>NZ_JBTJCF010000001.1:0-3294065 GCF_054439475.1 Yoonia sp. MH D7 | reverse complement strand
CGGTTCGTCGAAGCGGTCACTGGTGCAGCCGCAGCGAAGGTCGGAAAAGTCCGCAGGCTATAAATCCGACCACCCCCAAATTTCGCGGTCGCAGCGAATGGCCGGTCTGACGGGCCGCACTGCGGCATGGCCGAGCGTGGGCGAACGGCTGCTAAGGGCCGCTCGTGCCACCAATCAAAGCCACGATCGGGTGAATGCTGCGCTGCATCCGATGGCGGCAATGAGCCTATTTTTACGAATGCAGCGGTGTGCAGGATTTTGGCTGCTGTGTTTCGACGAAGCAACCTGAAGGATGAGAACCACAACACTGGAACTGTATGCTGAGCAACATAGCTAGGACGCGTGTTTTGCGAATGTTAGTCTTGCCCTGTCCTGCCCAAACGGGCACAAATCTTACTCATTTAACAATTTTGCGTGGATCCAGCTTTGAGTTTTCTTTCAGTCACGTCCGTTCCAAAGCTCCGATGGAGTTCGCCATCGGCTCTCACAATGAAACCGCCATTGGCGTCAGTCGCATTTCTCGTGATTGGCCTGGTAGTATTTGGCCTTGGAGAAGCATTGCTGGTCACAGCCGGCGTTGGCGTGAGTCCCTGGACCGTATTTGCGGAAGGCGTGACCAATATGACAGGTTGGAGCTTGGGGTTTGCGAGCTTTATCATCAGCGCATGCGTCTTGGTCTTGTGGATTCCACTCAAGCGAACACCTGGGATCGGAACGATCCTCAACGCGATCATAATATCGTTGGTCCTGGAATACGTGCTGCCCTATTTGCCAACATTTGAGTCGTATGTTGCGAATGCCATGCTGGCACTGCTTGGTGTGTTGGTGACCGGGTTCGGCGGGGCGATTTACCTGATCGCAAACTTAGGCCCAGGGCCTCGAGATGGTCTCATGACCGGTCTTCAGGCAATCACACATCAACCCATCGCACTCGTGCGCATGTTTCTTGAGTTGACTGTCGTTGCGATCGGTTGGGCCTTGGGCGGCACGCTTGGCTTGGGCACGGTTTTCTTTGCCTTGGGTATCGGACCAGCAATGGCAATTGGGATGCAGATTTTACAACTTCGCAGCACCGCAGATTAACATCTGCCGAAAGGGCGAGAAACTTGGTGCGGGTTATCGCCGATCAATGTCGCCTTAGAGCCCATTATGTCGAATGCCGCGGAGCGTACAAATGTGCCCTTCAAAAAGAACACAAATTTCATTAAGTTCACCGTGTTCCCTATCAACTGCCCCTCAATCCTTCTGCCCCACCCCTCGGTTGGATCCTCATCTCCGTTATCGGACCTCTAATTGAGGAGCAAAGAACAATGGCCAAGATTTCAATCTCGCGCGTCGACAAGCTCCTGTCTTCTATGGGCTATGGGTCGCGCAAGGAAATGGCGCAAATGGCTAAGGCCGGCGGTTTAATCCTGGACGGCGCTGAACTGCTGGACGTCACTAAACGCATCCCAGTCACTCCAGACTTGACGACCCGGATGAAGATCGACGGCGAGGCGCTCGATCCCGTCGCGGGCATGGTGATCCTTTTGAACAAGCCTTTGGGCATGACCTGTTCCCACAAGGAAGGCGGTGCATTGGTGTATGACATTCTACCCCAGCGCTGGAAATCGCGTAATCCGGCGATCTCGACCATCGGTCGTTTGGACAAGCAGACGTCCGGTCTTTTGTTGCTGACCGATGATGGCGACCTGCTGCACCGTGTCATCAGCCCCAAACGCCACGTCAAAAAGACCTACCGCGCCAAGCTGGCCCGCCCGCTCAATGGCACCGAGGGCGACTTGTTTGCCTCGGGCCATTTGATGTTGGATAACGAGGACAAGCCGCTGGCGCCTGCCGAATTGGAAATGATTTTGGGGACCGAAGCTATACTCAGTGTGACCGAGGGCCGATATCATCAGGTCCGCCGCATGTTCGCTGCCACCGGCAACCACGTCGAGGAACTGCGCCGCGAACGTCTGGGCGGTCTTTCACTTCCTAAAAGCATGGTTCCCGGTCAGTGGAAGCTGTTGAGTGAAGAAGAGATCGCCTTGATCTTTCAGTAGGCCAAAGGCGGCGTGATCTCGCATGAGAGACTGAATGACACCTAAGTTTGTGGAGGTCATGCCTTTGGTTTCTCTGTGGTTAAACCTCAGCTAGGGCAGTGGAGCAGCCGTTGGACGGCCTACTGCGAACGTCGGCCAAGTCCGCCTTGTGTGAGTTCAAGTCGGCTGAAATGCTGCACCCTGCACTAATGTCCGCAATGCGGGTTGCTGGGGCGGCATTCGAGTACCCTCGCGAACGGCAGCAATGGGCCGGTCCACGTTTGGGGCGTGCGATGGGTCTGGCGAATATGCTGCGATCGATCTAATGGCGACAGAGAGCCCTCTTTACCGATTTTCTGCGGCATGGCGAAGGTCGTCAATGATTGAAGCGTCGCGCAACGCCGATTGCTGTATCGCTTCCCACCTGCCCCCGATAAACATGCGATTATGCTGAATGTGTTTATTGTTCTTTTCACCGTCCTCGCTGGCGGAGTGCTACTCTATCCTAAGCTGGCCAATTGCCAGGTTTGGCGTGCAGCGATCACCCCATTGGCTTCGATTATCGGTAGCGGGTTTCTGGTGCTCGGACCAATCCTGAATGCCTCGTTCGGTCAATACGCACCCCTGATCATGGCGGCACTCTGTGTCCTTGCCTACGCCTTCGGTGGCGCAATTCGATTCAATATTGCAAGGCTGGCACAGATCAATAGTGTGCGCAGCAAAACAGAAGACAGGTTAGAGGCGATTGCGTCTTGGGCCTTGGCATTCGCCTACATCATTTCAGTTGCATACTACTTGAACCTGCTTGGATCATTTACGGTCAGCCTGATCCCCTTTGATGAGCCCTATTATGCGAAGCTGGTAACAAGCGCAGTATTCTTGATCATCTTGATTGTCGGATGGACACGGGGGTTCCACGCTCTCGAGCGGATGGAACAAATCTCTGTTGGGGTGAAGCTATCGATCATCATCGGGCTTCTTTTTGGCCTTGGATGGTTCTTTGTGCAAAAAGCCGCGCTGGGTGGCCTTGTCGCCAATCCGCCGACGGTTGGCGGATGGCAAGCCTTTGCATTGACAGCCGGATTGTTGGTCACGGTTCAGGGTTTCGAGACGTCACGCTATCTCGGAGATGAGTATAGCGCGCACATCAGGATAAAGTCGATGCGTCTTGCACAATGGACGGCGACGGCCATCTATATGATCTATATCCTCTTGCTCAGTTACGTCTTTCTACCAAGCGGGTTGGAGCTTGATGAAACTGCCATTATTGACCTGATGGCAACCGTCGCGCCCATCCTGCCATGGCTTCTGATTGTCGCCGCAATCAGTGCTCAATTCAGCGCTGCTGTTGCCGATGCAGGTGGGTCTGGTGGGTTGTTGAGCGAGTTAACAGCCAAGTATATATCGCCGCGCGGTGGTTATACTGTTTTGTGTGCAGCTGGTTTGTGCCTGACATGGACCATGAGCGTGTTTGAGATCATCAGTTATGCTTCTCGCGCCTTCGCGCTCTACTACGCGCTCCAGGCATGTATTGCGGCAAAGGGCGCGTTTTACGAGGATACGAGCAGTCGCAAGGGGATAGCATTCGCAGTGTTGGGGTTGGCCGGATCCTAATAGCCGTTTTCGGATCAGCGGTAGAATAGTCTAAAGCGGACATCGGTGCAGGTGCGGCGAATTCACACTTAGTCCGCATTGTGTGAATCCAGACGACACTCGATTTCGCGATTGCGGCGAAAGTCCGCAATGACGGGCCGCACTTCAGCATCTTGAGGTGGACGTGAACGGCAGGTTTGGGCCGTCCGTAACGACGTGATCTGGACAGAACCGTCTTAATGCTGCGAGGCGGAGAATGGGAGGTGAGAGCCCACTTTAACAAATGCTGCGCGTTGCACGATTGTCCGCTATCATGAGGCCTTCCAAAAACCTCCAACAACCACTTAGGTTTTGAACGGGGTTATTGGCAGCGTCAATCGGGGCGGTTTTGGCGTGTTCCAAAAAGGAGCTTATTGGGGAGATTTTAAGAAACGACCATGATGTCATTTTATCTGCCACGAATGTCTCGTATTCTTCTGCCAGTCAACTTCATGCAACAACGATGTGTCTGAACTCTTTTCAGGATAGCCCAGACATAAGTAGGCAGTCAGCGACCAGCTGGGCGGGACAGTAAGCGTCGCTGCGACTTCTGCAGGATCCAAAATAGAAACCCAACCCATTCCGATATTCTCTGCTCGTGCAGCAAGCCATAATGTATGTATGGCCATCACGGTTGAATACGTTAATGTTTCGGGCATCGTTTGTCGTCCTAGACCTTTTCCTTCTTCAACTTTCTTATCTGTGAACACAGCAAGATGAACTGGCGCCTCGCGTAAACCAGCCAGCTTAAGCGCATGATAACTCTGTCGCTGGCCAGCCGTATAGGATTCCGCCGCTAAAGAGTTACAGGTTTCGAAATTCGCAATGATGTCCTCTCGCAAATTAGGTTTTTCTACCTGCAACACGCGCCAAGGGCGTGCATTCCCAACGGAGGGAGCGCAATCCATCCTCTGTCGTAGCTTTTCAAGAAGTTCCGTATCTATCGGATCCGTTCGAAAGTGCCGGACATCGCGCCGCCACCTAAGTAGGTCGTCAAACGCAAGACGATGCATGTCAGTAAATTCCACAGTTGCGGCCCTCGCTCTTCAGCGTAGGCCTAACAATATTTACAACACCTGAAAAGGTGTTCCAAAAACGAGCGTTTTTGAGAAGCCTGAAGGACTCTCTCGCCATTAACACGTTTATGCGTGTTCAGCAGCCATCATACCTTTGAACTGAGCTAAGGTTTCTTTCGGTAAGCCAGCAGCTTCAAACACAGCAGCAGTGAAACTTGCTGGTGCTGTGCCGGGTGCGGTAATTAAACGCCCAGACGAAATTGCTGACGGACTCGCCTGATAATGCGTATCCCCCGCATAGTCAGCCGCGTTTTGCTTTAGGAAATCGGCATCGTTTGAAGTATGCGGCGCATCATTTAGTAAACCTGCACGAGCTAATGCCAACGTTCCGCCGCATATGCCTGCAATATATGTGCCGCTCTCATGCAGCGTCTTGAGGAAATCGCTAATATTTGGCGCCTTTTCTGTTTCCCAGACAGTGCCACCGACGACTACAGCTACGTCTGGCTGCCAAGCTGAAAGCGCATCTAAGTCCTGAGAGACAACAGCGGTAAGCCCTCCTTGGGAAGTCAATTGCCCAGCTTCAGGTGAAAAATATTGCACATCCAGTCCATAAAATGGACCACCAGTTCCACCAATCAAAGCATATTCCCAGTCTGCGAACCCTTGCGTGAGAACGACTGCAATTTTTGCCATGAACATATTCCTTATCTGGTGCTTAATTGGAACATAGAGGGAACACTTAACCTTCGCAATGCCCATCTAGTTCGGTAGTTTTAGACTTCTTTCAAATCATCAAAATCCTCCCAAAAACGACCGTTTGTTGAACGGCCCGACTAACCCGACATTAACGCACGTGCTGCAATTGTCGGCTAAGTCCACACAGTGTGAATTTGCTGATCACCTAGTTTAGCAGGCGCAGCGAATGTCTCCTTCCATGGGCCGCACCGCAGCATAGTTGTGGGCCGCTTAAAGTCGGCTTCTCTAATTGGGCGTTTGGGTCAAGCTCATTTTCCTTCTTTCTTTCTTCCGGGTCTTTGTCACTCATCCGGGTCACGCTTCTCTTCGCAGTCTGGTTGATGCCGTGATGGCACCGCTGCACGCATATGTCGGATCGGACGTGGAGAGCCTTGCTTTGGGACGCGCTTCACGTTGCGCAGCAGACATTTTCGGCTTCTTCCACGAACCTCGTCCGGTGAGGGACGACCCCGTTAGGATTGGTGTTTGGGCTTTAGGTCATGCCTTGCCCCCCACTTGGTCCTGACGGAATTCTGTGCCATCTATCCACATCCGGTGGAGCAAGACGGCGAGTTTACGTGCGACAGCTACAACGGCGCGACGACGACCCTTGGTGCGCATTAGCCGCATACCCCAAGATTTGATCTGCGATCCGGCCATCGTCCGCATCAGCAAAGCGTTTGCAGCTGCATACAAAGTTGCGCGAACGTCTCTGTCCCCCGCTTTCGATATACGACCAGGATTGTCGTGCTCACCTGACTGATATCGTCGCGGTGTTAGCCCAAAATGCGCGCCTACAGTTCGTGACCGTTTGAAGCGCGTAGGATCGTCCACAGCGGCTTTGAAGGTCAATGATGCAATCGGTCCAACACCCGGAACGGTCATCATTCGCATACAAACCTCATCCTGGCTGGCGGCGCGTTTGACACGCCGATCCAGTTCCAGAAAGTGCTGATACAACACAACACGTGCATCTAATAGTGGCACCAAGGCATGGGCCAGAACGTCATCCATCTCGATCATCGGTCGGACAACACCATCGAAACTGCCGTGCTGCACAGTCTTGGGCAGACGAATGCCAAATATCTTTAATAAACCGCGCACTTCATTGGCTAGATCCATTGTCTTCTTTAGCAATGCCTTGCGCGTGCTAAGCAAGGCACGGACGCCATGGGCCTCTCGGCTCTTCATATGTACCGGGCTGAACCAGCCCGTGCGTAGCACTTGAGCTATCCCGCGAGCATCATTCTTGTCAGTTTTATTCCGCATTGCTGATAGCGCCGCATTGACCTGTCGCGCCTCCATGCAAACCACATCGAAGCCTTCTGCTGTCAAACCGAAGTACAGGTGCTGGCTCATCGTGCCCGCTTCAAAGCCCACCCGTTCAATCGGATGTGCGAACTCAGCAAGGTACTTAGTGATATCGCTGATCTCGCAGGGCAGCTCTCGTTCAAGAAGCACTTTTCCTCTGCCATCAACAATGCAAAGCGCACAGGATCGAAGCGATACGTCTATTCCGGCAAAATATTCCATCTTCTTTCTCCCTTGTTCACAGTCATCCTGTGATCTTATCGGGAGCTCGACCTCAGAACAGAGGGTAGCCCAATTACGCATGCTTTGGGCCGTCCTTACTGGGGGCTGAGGCACCTAATGGGAAAAATGCTGCAATCCGGCAGAAAGCCCAATGTAACCAATGCTGCAAGATGCACGAATGTCTGGTTTCATTGAATGAGGTTTGACTATTGATCGATTGCCCGGGTCGTTATCGATTTTGCCAGCCAAATGAGCGCACCAACAATAACACCCCAAAATGCCCCGCTTACACCGAACAGCGTCATGCCGCTTGCTGCAATTAAAAACGTGAGTGATGGCGCTTCCAACTGGGTGGGCTCACTGAAGGCAGCCGAGATCGAGCCAACCAAAGCTGGGATAAGCGCAAGTCCAGCCACCGCAGTGATGAGAGCGAGCGGCGCAAGGCTGGCCAAGGATGTTACAAGCGCTGCGGCGAAGGCCAGTAAAACATAAACGATACCTGATGTGATCGCAGCCCAATAGCGGGTAGTCGGATCACGGCCTGCGTCCTCACCTGTCATCATTGCTGCTGTGATCGCGGACATATTGACGGGGATCGACCCGAACGGTGCAAACGCGAGGCTTATTAGGCCAGTGTTTCGGATCAGCGGCTGCCGCTCAACTGCGTAGCCATTCAGCTCCAATACAGCAAAGCCGGGGATGTTCTGTCCCGCCATTGTCACCAGATAAAGCGGCAGGGCGACGGAAAAGAATGACTGGATCGTAAAGATCGGCGCGACGGGGGCAACGGCCGGCAACCATGCTATGTCTGCTTCAATGGTGTTCCCCGACGTATCAACGGCGAAATAGAGCACCACAAGGAACGCAATCATCGCGAACGGCATCGCGGCCAGCCTGTTCCATGCCAGCCCAATGAGCCACGCGACCAGCACCGGCAGGACCAATAATGGAATAGTGCCGAGCGCAAGCGCAGGAGCCAGGCATAGCTTGAGCAGAACACCTGCCAGCAACCCATTCGCGATAGGTTTCGGGATTGCGGCTACGATCCGGCCAAGGGCTGGAATGAAACCGGTTAGGACGATCAATCCGGCGCATAGGATCAGCGCACCGACAGCCTCGCCAAAACCACCCGGCAAAGTAGCTGTTGCCGCAAGAAAAGCGGCGCCCGGCGTGGACCATGCCACGGCAGCGGGAATACGCGTCACGGCAGGCAGCCAGATGCTGCCAATCCCCATGCCCATGGTAGCAAAGAACAGTCCGGTCGCAGCCTGCCCATCGCTGGCACCCATCGTCGTAAGCCCCGCAAGCACAATGGCGAAGGACGCTGAATATCCTACAAACGCAGCGAGCAGCCCCATGGAAATTGCAGGTATTGAACGGTTCTGGAACATTGGATTGAAAGCCCATTTTGGTTTTTCGACACTTTTTCAGAGTTCTGCTGAATCTTCCATAGCAGTCATTCATGAACGCAAGTCAGACGGAAGCTTCTTCCGCAGTGTGTGAGTTCGACCATCCACCGTTTTGGCACGCTCAGCGAATGTCCGGTCTAACGGGCCGCACCGCAGCATGCCCAACGACGAGCCAATGTCGGCAATGGGCCGTGAGCGTCGATCGAGACAGGGGGCGGAAACCGGAACGTCGCTGCGTTTGCAATGTCTCAGGGGAAGCCCCGCGAAATCTGCAGTTCATCGAGCGGTCAAACCCAAGAGTGCTGCGACCTGTCGAACGGCGGCATTGAGCCCACAATGAATGATGTTGCGGAGTGAACTAATGGCAGCTTAAACGTTTTGTCCTCCATGGTTCTTTTCAAAACAGTTTAGCAACCGGACCGAGACGTTTTCGTCTCGATCCGACCTATTCAGAACTGCGTTTCAAAGCCGATGCTTACGCCATAGCTTTCGTAGTCACCGGCCCCGATCCCGTCATAGTGACTTGTCAGAGAGAAGCTTTTGTTGACAGACAGGCTTCGGTTCAGGCCGAGTTCAATGCGTGCGCGACTACCTTCGAAATTGGGTGTGACCGTGGAAGCAAAGCCGCTTCCGCTGACGTGTGACCAGATGCCCGATGTCCCACCCCAAATTTCCAGCTCTCCGTCTCTGACGGCGAGGTTATGACGGAAATCGATCCCGATTTCTATCTGGCCCAGTGCAATGCCCTGTTTAGCAATCGCGTTACCCAAACCGTCGGTGTAATTTTGTTGATCGTCGGTGGTGTAAGACGCATCCATGAACGGGCTGAATGTCGTCGTGTCGTAGCGAATGTCCCCCGCGACCTTCAACTGCGCAAGCATCCTTTTGGTCTTGAAGTTATCCTCATAGGTGTCGAATGGCCGGATTTCATTGCGCGTTTGACCGTAAAGCAACCGCCCCTCATAGTAGAGAGCTTGGTTACGTTCGCGTGCAACGAAGTATGGGCCGACCATCCAACCCGTGCCTGCGACAGACGCCGCGCCGGTATCTTCGTCCATGTGGTCAAATTGTAGCATCGCTCCGACGAGCAAGTTCTCATTAACAGTGTGGTGGCCACCAACAGCCCCAAACACGTAGCGGCTCTCACTGTCACCGTCGTTGATCCATGATCCGTTGGCCTGCACCCAGATCGGGTATTGTTCACCGGACGCAAAATCAAAAGACCCGTTTCCGCGCGAGGCGGTTAGATCAAGAGTTCTGCTGGTGTTGCCCGACAGGAAACCGATCAAGCTCGGTTGGCTGCTGACAAGTTGGTTGGCACGACTCTGCATATAGCCCGCAATAAGCTCTTGTGTGTGCTCCGCGGTCTCATTGGCGATGCTGACCGTATTCGAGGCTAAGTTACCGTTGCCCCTGGCATCAGAGGCAACATCCCTCGGGACAAACAGGGTGACATCTCCAGTTCCAGTGGCCAGCAACGTCGCGGCATAGATCGCGCCGGAGCCGCTTATTCCAGTCACTGTCGCATTCATCGTAGTTATGTCCGACGGTTCAAAACCTGTGACGCTTTCCGAGAATGTCACCGTTACTGTCAATACTTCGGCGTCACTAAAAGACGTAGGAGCCCCTGTGATGCTGACCGTAGGTCCTGTGCTGTCGTGGGTCGCGGTGACTTCGGTGGAGGCAGTGTTATCATTTCCTGCCGCGTCAGTGAAGGTGGCGGCGGCGACCGAAAGCCGGATCTCGCCGTCCGCACTCGGTGTCAGTGTCGCGATATAGCTGCTGCCCGAGCCCGCGAGCGCCGCACTGGCGTTGGTCAGCGTCAGGTCTTCAAACTCAAAGTCTGTCGCCGCTTCGGACAAGGTGATCGCGGCGGTGTAGGTGCCGTTGCCGGTTGCCGTCAGTGCGCCAATGCTGACCGTAGGCCCTGTGCTGTCGTGGGTCGCGGTGACTTCGATGGAGGCAGTGTTATCGTTGCCTGCCGCGTCAGTGAAGGTGTCGGCGGCGACCGAAAGCCGGATCTCGCCGTCCGCACTCGGTGTCAGTGTCGCGATATAGCTGCTGCCCGAGCCCGCGAGCGCCGCACTGGCGTTGGTCAGCGTCAGGTCTTCAAACTCAAAGTCTGTCGCCGCTTCGGACAAGGTGATCGCGGCGGTGTAGGTGCCGTTGCCGGTTGCCGTCAGTGCGCCAATGCTGACCGTAGGCCCTGTGCTGTCGTGGGTCGCGGTGACTTCGATGGAGGCAGTGTTATCGTTGCCTGCCGCGTCAGTGAAGGTGTCGGCGGCGACCGAAAGCCGGATCTCGCCGTCCGCACTCGGTGTCAGTGTCGCGATGTAGCTGCTGCCAGAGCCCGCGAGTGTCGCAATGGCGTTGGTCAGCGTCAGGTCTTCAAACGCAAAGTCTGTCGCCGCTTCGGACAAGGTGATCGCGGCAGTGTAGGTGCCGTTGCCCGTTGCCGTTAATGCGCCAATGCTCACCGTTGGAGCCGTGCTGTCATAGGTCGCGGTGACTTCGGTGGCGGCAGTATTATTGTTGCCTGCCGCGTCAGTGAAGGTGCCGGCGGCGACAGAAAGCCGGATCTCGCCGTCCGCACTTGGTGTCAGTGTCGCGATGTAGCTGCTGCCCGAGCCCGCGAGTGTCGCACTGGCGTTGGTCAGTGTCAGGTCTTCAAGCGCAAAGTCTGTCGCCACTTCGGACAAGATGATCGCGGCGGTATAGGTACCGTTGCCGGTTGCCGTCAGTGCGCCAATGCTGACCGTAGGCCCTGTGCTGTCGTGGGTCGCGGTGACTTCGATGGAGGCAGTGTTATCGTTGCCTGCCGCGTCAGTGAAGGTGTCGGCGGCGACCGAAAGCCGGATCTAGCCGTCCGCACTCGGTGTCAGTGTCGCGATGTAGCTGCTGCCAGAGCCCGCGAGTGTAGCAATGGCGTTGGTCAGCGTCAGGTCTTCAAACGCAAAGTCTGTCGCCGCTTCGGACAAGGTGATCGCGGCAGTGTAGGTGCCGTTGCCCGTTGCCGTTAATGCGCCAATGCTCACCGTTGGGGCCGTGCTGTCATAGGTCGCGGTGACTTCGGTGGCGGCAGTATTATTGTTGCCTGCCGCGTCAGTGAAGGTTGCGGCGGCGACCGAAAGCCGGATCTCGCCGTCCGCACTTGGTGTCAGTGTCGCGATGTAGCTGCTGCCCGAGCCCGCGAGTGTCGCACTGGCGTTGGTCAGTGTCAGGTCTTCAAGCGCAAAGTCTGTCGCCACTTCGGACAAGATGATCGCGGCGGTATAGGTACCGTTGCCGGTTGCCGTCAGTGCGCCAATGCTGACCGTAGGCCCTGTGCTGTCGTGGGTCGCGGTGACTTCGATGGAGGCAGTGTTATCGTTGCCTGCCGCGTCAGTGAAGGTGTCGGCGGCGACCGAAAGCCGGATCTCGCCGTCCGCACTCGGTGTCAGTGTCGCGATGTAGCTGCTGCCAGAGCCCGCGAGTGTAGCAATGGCGTTGGTCAGCGTCAGGTCTTCAAACGCAAAGTCTGTCGCCGCTTCGGACAAAGTAATCGCGGCGGTGTAGGTGCCGTTTCCGGTTGCCGTCAGTGCGCCAATGATCACCGTGGGGGCCGTGGTATCGACAACAACGAGGTCTCCAGCAAGGAAACTCATTGTGTAGTTTGCAGCGGAAAACCCGTTGCTTCCAGTGATCCCAGTAATGACGATGTCGTCGGTATAGGTCCCTACTACGGCGTTGCTATCGGCTGCATTCGCCGATGTCATTGTTGCTTGGCTGATCTGCTCACCGTTGGGCAGCAGCGGAGCGATGAAGGCCGTATCGTCGAGCGTAAGCGTTTCGCCAAACTCCTTGGACTGTGTGCTTGCGGTCACGGTGATGGCGCGCGGGGTTACGGTGAGATCACCAGAGATATAGCTGATGTTATAATTGCTCGGGTTGAAACCACCCACCCCACTGGCACCACTGATCGTGATCTCGTCAATATATGTACCAACATCCACTGTCCCCGACGTGTCAATGCTACTGGCACTGCTGGAGATCACGGTATCGATGCTCTCGCCGTTGGGTGAAATCGGAGCGGTGAAAGCGGTATTGTCCAGCGCAAGTGCATCCCCATAGCTTTTGGACTGCGTGTCGGCAGTCACAGTGATCGCACGAGGAGTTATGATGAGATCACCAGCGACATAGGTCACGGCATAGTTGCTAATATCAAAGCCCGAAGACCCGTTTACCGAGCCGATCTTAATATCGTCAGTATAGGTGCCAACATCCGCAGTTGAGGGGCCGCCGGTGCTACCTAGAAAGGTCGCGGTGTCGATGCTGTCGCCGTTCGGGAGCGCCGAAGTCGTGAAGGCGGTATTGTCGAGAGCAAGTGTATCCCCATAACTCTTGGATTGCGCGTCGGCTGTGATGGTGACCGCACGTGGGGCCACCGTAAGGTCAAACCTGACGTCCGACGCGGCGGAATAAGTTGCGTTTCCGGCCTGAGAGGCGGTGACGGTGCAAGAGCCCGCGCTTAGCACATTACTACCGTTAGATGCGAGAATGTTTGTACATTCTGACAGATTATAACTCACTGGCAGCGCGGAGGATGCTGTCGCCGTGAAAGTCACGCTGTTGCCATAGGTCGCAGTGACCGGCGCGGCCGTGATGCTCTGGCTGGTGTTCGTCTGCTGAAAGGTCAGGGTTCCGCTGTTAATCGTGTAATCGGGATCTCCGAGGTCGTCATTACTGTCGGAAAAACCGACTTTCCACGTTCCTGAGGCATCCCTGGGAGTAGAAAATATAATCGTCTTGTTCGTCGATGCTAACACGCCACCACCTGAAGGAAGCCCCATGTCACCTCCGGATATTGTAATAGGAGCCCCACTTGGCGGCGTAATTGTGAGACGTGTCTCGCTCGGAGCCGAATCCACAAAGTGCTGTACCTCCATAGACACCTGCAACTGAGTAACGGTGCCAGTGCCAAGCATCACAGTCCGTTCGACTGTTGCAGGCGGCGTCACAGAAATGCCCGCCAGATCAATTGATCCCAAATTCGTCTGGGCGAGCACCGGCCCATTTGCAAAGGCGAACAACATGAACAAACAGCTAAACAAAGTGATGATGCTGCGGGGGATGGAGAAATAGGACATGTTGGGTTTTCCTTGGAGCTGCAGATCGCCGGATCATTGGCCAACACTTCTGGCATGAGCAAGGAGATTTTGTGGCAGTCGCGTGTTGATCCCCACCTGTGGCAAATTTAATAGCTCAGAAACCCACAGGAATCATGGCGAACACATCAACATGGCCAACGGCCATTGCGGTTTTAACACCTAAGGCTTCGATCGGCCCTCTCCAAAAAATACCAATACTGGTGAAAAAATTGGACATTTTTCGTGGTAGATTTTACAGAACACCGCCCTTCTAAGTTGAGCGATAGGGCCAGTTCGGGGGTGGAAAAAGCTTAAAATAGAACGCCTGTCCGCTTTCAAAGGCCCGCTTCAGATAAGACGGAGTTTTTCACCAGTATCCACAGTTTTTGGACGGTTCGCTGAACCGGCCATTGGTCCACCTGCAGCGAAGGTATGGAAAGGTCGGCAGTCTGAATTTGGCCATCTCAGTTTTTGCAGTTGCAGCGAATGGCCGATTCGACAGGCCGAACCGCAGTATTGCGATCATGAGCAGGAGGTCTGCAATGGGCCGTCCCTTGGGGCCAATCAAAAGCTAACGCCGCACCCTTTGGCGCGGCGAAACTTGCTTTTCTTGGGTATGCATAGGTCTGTCCGCGACAACGAACCCATAAGGTGTTGTTATAAAACACTTAACCCAAATATGGATTTTTCAGTGGACACTTACCTTGTTTTTGATGGACAAAAAATCGGCCATAATGGACATTTAATGCTGTGTTTTACACCTAACTGAACTTAGTATTTCATCAGGAACACTTAGAATACCCGCACGACCCACACGTCATGCACCCTTCCACCATGCGCACCCCGTACTCGCCGCACGACGAACAGGCCTTGCCCTTGGGCTTTCCGCCAATCGCGACAACGTCGGCTTGGGGGTCAGATTTCAGACCCATGCCTTCGCCCGCCAAGAAACCCGTCGCGACCATGTGCTTTTCGATCACACCACCAATTGCGGCCAAAATCGACGGCACATATTTGCCTTTAATCCACGCACCACCCCGCGGATCGAACACCGCCTTCAGCTCCTCAACCACAAACGACACATCTCCACCGCGACGGAACACCGCCGAAATCATACGCGTCAAGGCAACCGTCCAGGCAAAATGCTCCATATTCTTGGAGTTGATGAACACTTCAAACGGACGACGATGCCCTGCGATCACCACATCATTCACGGTGATGTAAATCGCATGCTCCGAGTCAGGCCACTTCAACTTATACGTTGCACCATCCAACTCGGTGGGACGATCCAGCGGCTCGGTCATGTAAATCACCTCTGCGCCTTCATCGTCCACCAGCAATTGCGCGGGAACCTCGGCAGGGGTTTTGTCCTCTGACACCGACAAAACAGACCCCGTCACATCATTGGGGCGATACGTCGTGCAGCCCTTACAACCCTGATCCCAAGCGGCCATATAAACCTCTTTGAACTCATCAAAGCCGATATCCTCAGGGCAGTTGATTGTCTTGGAAATCGAACTGTCGATCCACTTTTGCGCAGCTGCCTGCATGCGAACATGCTCGAGCGGCGCCAATGTTTGCGCGTTAACAAAGTAGTCGGGCAAAGGCTCGTCGCCTTTCAAATCACGCCACATCTGCACGGCATAATCAACAACTTCTTCTTCTGTGCGCGACCCGTCTTTCTGCAAAACCTTACGCGTGTAAGCGTAGGCAAACACGGGTTCGATGCCCGACGACACATTGCCCGCATAAAGTGAAATCGTCCCGGTCGGAGCAATCGAGGTCAGCAATGCGTTGCGAATACCGTGCTTGCGGATCGCGTCACAGACATCTGCATCCATGTTCTGCATCGCACCAGAGGCGAGAAATTTCTCGGCATCAAATAGTGGAAACGCACCCTTTTCCTTCGATAATTCCACCGAAGCCAGATACGCAGCGCGGGCAATCGCGTGCATCCATGTATCAGTTTGGGCCGCAGCCTCTTCCGACCCATAGCGCAGGCCAACCATCAGCAAGGCATCGGCCAGACCCGTCACGCCAAGGCCGATACGGCGTTTGGCTTGCGCTTCGGCTTTCTGCTGGGGCAGTGGGAACAGCGAGGTATCCACCACGTTATCCATCATGCGCACCGCAGTTGCGACCAGTTCCTGCATCGCAGCCACATCAAGGCCCGCATTCGCCTCAAACGGGTGCGCCACCAAACGCGCCATGTTCACAGAGCCCAGCAAACAGGCCCCATAAGGCGGCAATGGCTGCTCGCCGCAAGGGTTCGTCGCAGCAATCGTCTCGCAGTAATTCAGGTTGTTATCTTGGTTGATCCGGTCGATGAAAATAACACCCGGCTCGGCGTAATTATAGGTGCCGGTCATGATCGCATCCCACAAATCGCGGGCCTGCACAGTACGGTAAACCTCACCCTTAAACACCAGATCCCACGACCCACCAGCCTTCACCGCTTCCATAAACGGATCGGTAATCAGCACGGACATGTTGAACATACGCAGACGCGCAGGGTCGGATTTTGCGGTAATGAAATCCTCCACATCGGGGTGATCACAACGCATTGTCGCCATCATCGCACCACGGCGCGAACCCGCAGACATGATTGTGCGGCACATCGCATCCCAGACATCCATGAACGACAGCGGGCCAGAGGCATCCGCAGCAACCCCTTTCACCGCAGCACCTTTCGGGCGCACCGTCGAGAAATCATAACCAATGCCGCCGCCCTGCTGCATCGTAAGCGCGGCCTCTTTCAACATATCGAAAATACCGCCCATACTGTCAGGCACTGTGCCCATCACAAAGCAGTTGAACAATGTGACCTGACGCGCCGTGCCCGCACCTGCGGTAATACGGCCCGCTGGCAAATATTTGAAATCCTCCAAGGCATCGTAAAACTTTGGCGCCCATGCTTTCGGGTCCGCCTCGGCCTCGGCCAAAGCATTCGCAATACGCTCCCACGTCTGCTCGACAGTCGCGTCAATCGGCGTACCGTCAGCTTCCTTGAAACGATATTTCATATCCCAAATTTGTTCGGCGATAGGGGCAGCAAAACGGGTCATAGGCAGGCCTTCTTTTGTGGTCAGAGGTGCAGAATAGAACTACACAGATTCGGAAACGGGCAAAGCGGGTCGGTATTGAACACCATGTATCCACTACATGTGGTAGCGTAAACGAGAAACTCACATATATGTTGAAATTATTTAGCCGCGTTGATATCCCGCCACTATGACCTAGCTTACACCAGGTTAAATGAGGATTCTATGGCAACCGTTCACCTACTCAAACTTTCCGTCGGCACCGATGACATGGCGGGGCTTGCTGCGTGGCAGGCCATGCCACAAGTGCAAACGCCCGACGGCTACCCGCAACACGTCACGCGCATGTGGCCCAAACGGGGCGACGAAGTGCTCAACGGCGGTTCCATCTTTTGGGTGATCAAAGGCATCATTCAATGCAGACAACGGATCATCCGCCTTGACGAACGGATCGGCAACGACGGCATCCGGCGCTGCGCAATCGTCAGCGATCCACAACTGGTCCGCGTCGCAGCAACCCCAAAACGTGCCTTCCAAGGCTGGCGCTATCTGAAACCCGCAGACGCACCCGAAGACCTACCCGACGGAGTGCAAAACGAAGAATCCCTGCCACCGGAATTGTCAAAAGCACTGGCAGCAATCGGCGTGCGCTAAACCCGCACATATTCATTGCGAGCTATACGCCCAACTATCCTCGTGGGCTACACGCCCAACCATCAACTGTGGGCTACACGCCCAACCGATCTTCCAATTCCAACAACGTCTTACGCTGCTGATCCGTCCAACCATCGCGCTTACCACGAAACAACGTGGCCTGTGAGGCATGGATCAAGCCATCATGGATGATCTTCAATCCATTGGCGCGCAGCGTTTCGCCAGTAGAGGTAATATCGGCAATCGCTTCTGCGGTCTCGTTCTTGACCACGCCTTCCGTCGCGCCCTGACTATCGACGAGCTGATAATCCGCCACACCACTGTCACGCAAAAACTCGCGCACCAGACGGTGATACTTGGTCGCAATCCGCATGCGAAACCCGTGCTTGGCGCGAAACGCCGCCGCCGCCGCATCCAGATCATCCAGCGTATCCACATCAACCCAGGATTGCGGCACAGCAATAATCAAATCCGCACCACCAAAACCCATCAACGCAATCTCGTGCACGCGAGTCTCCCAATGGGCCAACTTTTCCCGCACCAAATCAGAGCCGGTCACACCCAAATGAATACGGCCCGCCGCCAACTCACGCGGAATTTCACCCGCCGACAACAGCACCAGTTCAACACCGTCAATGCCATCAACAACACCAGAATACTCGCGCTCTGACCCCGCCTTGCGCAAGGTCACACCGCGCGCGCCGAACCAGTCAAACGTCTTTTCCATCAAACGGCCCTTGGACGGCACACCCAATTTCAACATCACACCGGCTCCTTCAACAACAGGCACAAATCCGGGCGCACAACTCCGCCCACGGCAGGCAACGTCGTGCCCTGCCCCAAAACAGCAGTCAACGCATCATAGCGACCACCTGTCGCCACAGGAGGCAATTCAGGACGATCTATCGCACTAAAGCCGAACACAAATCCGTCGTAATACTCCAACGTCGTGCGACCATAACTGGCTTCAAACGGAAGGGCATCAACATCGACACCTCGCGCGGACAAGGCATCCAAACGCGCAGCAAACACCGCAACTGCCGACCCGATCGCAGGCATATCCACCGCAATATCGCGCAGGACGCTCAACGCATTAGGCGACACTTCGCGGACCGACAACAGCGCATCAATCAACCCCAATTCTTCATGTGAAATCGGCGCCGCTTGCGCATCGACACGCAAAACATCAACCCGCGACTGCACCTCTTCGCGACTGCGCAAACCCACAACAGGCCCCGCATGCTCGAACGGATCATCAGCAGCCAACAGCGCGACTCGGCTCGCAGGTGGCGGCGTGCGACCGCCAAAACGATCAATCAACGCGCGGAACCGACGAGGTCGCCAAATGTGCCGCGCCAATGCCGCCTTGCGCGCATCTGTCGTGCGCAACCCGCGCACCGCTGCTTTTAAAATCCCCAGATCACCCGTCGCGGCATGCACTGGCAGACCTTCTAGCGCCCCCGCAATCGCGGCAAACACATCGGCATCGGCCTGCGCAGGATTGTGGCCATCAAACACCTCAAACCCCACCTGCAAAAACTCGTTAGCACGGGCTTCATCATACTCTTGCTTACGAAAAACAGGGCCCGCATAAGTATAGCGCGCAGGGTCCGCACGGCTCACCATATGCATCTGCACAACTGGCAGCGTGAAATCAGGCCGCAACATCATCTCACCGCGCAGCGGATCACCCGTCACATATGCCCGCCCGCGAATATCCTCGCCGTAAAGGTCCAGCAACACATCCGCAGGCAGCAAAATATCCGTCTCAACAGGCAT
Organism: Yoonia sp. MH D7; assembly: GCF_054439475.1. NCBI lineage: Bacteria > Pseudomonadati > Pseudomonadota > Alphaproteobacteria > Rhodobacterales > Paracoccaceae > Yoonia > Yoonia sp. MH D7. The sequence goes on along the minus strand of NZ_JBTJCF010000001.1, from coordinate 3,275,113 downwards.
CGCCCCCGCCGCAACAAACACATCCGAAATGCGCTGCGCTTCGTCCTTAATCGCTGTGCTCATTAGCCCTGCCCGTCCAAAATCTCACGCACACGTCCGACCAGATCACCACGCGCCACTTCATACTGTGACGGGCGATCTTTCCATTCCTCAAGGGTCGCATTCTCGGCAATCTTCGCGCCCAAAATCAAATCCTTGATCTGCACAACACCTTTGTCAAACTCGTCACCACCCGCAATAATCGCAACAGGAGAGTTACGTTTATCCGCATATTTCAACTGGTTACCAAAATTCTTGGGGTTGCCCAAATATACCTCGGCGCGAATTCCCGCATTGCGCAATTCTGCAACCATACCTTGATAATCCGCCATACGGTCGCGATCCATCACCGTCACAACAACAGGCCCAACAGCCGTCGTATCCAACCGCCCCTTCGCCTCAAGTGCCGCCAACAGGCGATCCACGCCAATCGAAACACCCGTCGCAGGCACCTCTTGGCCAGTAAACCGCTTCACAAGATCATCGTAACGACCCCCACCAGCCACAGATCCAAAGTTCCGCGCACGACCCTTGTCGTCCAACACCTCAAACGTCAACTCAGCCTCAAACACAGGCCCGGTATAATAACCCAGCCCGCGCACAACGCTCGGATCAATCTCGATACGATCAGGTCCATAACCACCCGCCTCAAGCAGGCTGGCAATCGTCTCCAACTCGTCAACGCCCTCGGCACCGACAACAGACCCAGACACCAATTCGCGCAAACGGGCGACCGTCTCGGCGCCCGTATCCCGCTTGGCATTCATAAAGCCCATGACAATATCGGCCTCAGCATCACCCAAGCCCGCACCTTTGGTAAAATCACCACTGGCATCCTTGCGACCTTCGCCGATCAAGGCGCGCACGCCGTCCTCACCAAGACGATCAAGCTTATCAATCGCCCGCAAAACAATCCCGCGCTCGGCCTCTTTGTCATCACCCGACAGCCCAGCAACTTCCATCACACCATTCAAAACCTTGCGATTATTGACGCGCACAACATAGTCGCCGCGCTCAATCCCAACCACTTCCAAACAGTCCGCCAGCATCGCACAAATCTCGGCATCAGCCGCCACAGATGACGCCCCAACGGTATCCGCATCACACTGATAAAACTGGCGAAAACGACCCGGTCCCGGCTTCTCATTACGCCAAACAGGTCCCATCGCGTAACGGCGGTAAGGGTTCGGCAAATCATTGCGGTGCTGGGCATAGGCACGGGCCAACGGCGCGGTCAGATCATAGCGCAGCGCCAACCAATCTTTGTCCTCTTCCAGCCACGCAAACACACCCTCGTTCGGGCGGTCCACATCAGGCAAAAACTTGCCCAGCGCCTCAACAGTCTCAACAGCAGACGTTTCCAGCGCATCAAACCCGTAACGATGATAAACACCCGCAATCTTGCGCAACATTTCAGTGCGGGCTTCAACCTGCGCACCAAAATAATCATGAAAACCCTTAGGCGTTTGTGCCTTTGGGCGGGGTTGTTTCTTGTCCTTGGCCATCATCGCCTCGCGTAAAAATCTACCATATGCGCCCGCGTCTACACCCCTGCGCCCATTGGGGCAACGCTATGTTTCGGGGCTTCCCCGCGCCAATACCCGCGTGCTATGACAGCGCCATGACAGACATCACACATCTCGAAGAAAAAATCGCCCACCTGACACGGACCGTCGAAGACCTGTCCGACATCGTGGCAGCGCAGCAAACCGCGCTCGACAAAGCAACGCGCCGACTTGCGATGCTGATGGAGCGCGAAGCAGGGCGCGAAATGGATGCAGGCGGATCAATTCCCTTGGCCGATCAACGCCCCCCACACTGGTAAATTAACGGGATAGATTACTGGGATAAATCAGTGATCCGACGGCCCCATCGCCACAACCCCACCATCATGTAGCAAGATATTCGACCACGTCGGGTTCGACCCGAACTGCTCGTAGGCGGTGATAAACGTCGTGCTCCGCGCTAAACGATCCAGCTTGGCACCGCAGGGCGAACCATGCCCCACACGGCAAAACGCCGACTTCATCGTTTCATAGGCTGCGTCGGTTACATTATAAGCAACATCACGATTAGTCGGCATATACCGCACCACCTCATGGGTCCCGATATCGCCCATCAAAGAGGTCGCGGCGGTGAACTGACGTGCGCAATTATCTTTGAAACCAGTGACATAATGTGTGCGCAATCCGGTCTGGGTGGGCGCGCTATCATAAAGCGAATAACCCGCGTTTTCATCCACTTTCGCGCCTAGATCACCGGACGAAACGCTACAATTGCGGGCGATCTGACCATAAGGCAGCTTCGTGCCCACAGCCACCTCTTGCGCATCGGGGCCGCTACGCACCTCTACGCCGGGGCCCTGTGTGGGACCGCCAAACATCCGGCCAAAAAACCCTGCTTTTGGCGTCTCAACCTGTGCCACAGCGCGTTCAACAACGGCGCTGGACACATCTTCGCCCGTCGCCCCGGCCAAGGCCATCGACACATCATCATCTGCCAAAGACACGTCCGACAATAGCGGAATTGCCGGATCGGGGCTGCATCCCGCAACACCAAGCATACAGATCAGAATCAAACCACGGCTCATTGTCACAAGCGCCCCCCGTTAGGTATTGGGAGGGTGTAACAACCCGAACCCGCCCCGTCCACGTATCAAAAAGGTCACGATGCGGCATTTCGCCGATCAGATTTCCTCGACTTCCATCACGCCGTTCAACGACTTAAGCGCACCTTTGATTTGTGGGTTCACAGGGTAATCCTGCCCCAAATCAATCTCGACTTCACCGGGCAAATCAGGGTCTAGAAGACAGAAATACACCGGACCACGGCCACCACGCACTTTGTCACGCATCGCGTTTTCTAAAATCGTCGCAACCGATCCAATGGCATCAGGGCTCTCCAAAAACACCCGCAATCCCGAACTGCCCGCATCCGCCACAGCCGTATCAATCGGCGAAACCGAACGGCCCAGCAACTTCAACACATCGGCCTCCATCGTGGCCTCACAGGCAATCACAACCTGACTGCCAGTCTCCAGATGATCGCGCGCGGCTTCCAATGTATCAGAAAACAACGTGACCTCATATTGGCCGGTAGGATCAGACAATTGCGCAAAAGCAAACCGATTACCCCGCGCCGATTTGCGCTCCTGACGACCCGAAACCGTGCCTGCCATTTTCACGATACAGGCCCCACGCGCAGCCTTCACCATGACCTCATCCAACGTCAAAACCTGCTTGCGGCGCAACGCGGCCATATAATCATCCAGCGGATGGCCCGACAGATAAAACCCGATCGCCTTGAACTCTTCTGCCAAACGCTCGGCTGGCAAAAAATCATCGCCCCCCGCCAAACGTGGCTCAGGCAAATCATCACCCGCCTCACCAAACAACGACACCTGATTTGACGACTTTTGGTCATGGATCGCCGCCGAATACCCGACCAGCGCATCAAGACTTGAAAGCACACGCCGACGGTTGGGATCAAGCACATCAAACGCACCAGCCCGCGCCAGCATTTCCAACGGACGCTTGCCCACGCGCTTGATATCCACACGCCGCGCAAAATCAAATAACGTCACAAACTGCTTCTCGCCGCGCCCATCGACAATCAGCTTCATCGCCTCAACGCCCACGTTCTTCAACGCGCCCAGCGCATACACCAACTTCTGATCTTTCACATCAAATGTCGCCATCGAGCGGTTTACACAAGGCGGCGTATAACCAATCTTAAGACCCTTTTTGACCTCTTGAAAATACGTGGCCAGCTTATCCGTCAGATGAATATCGCAGTTCATCACACCCGCCATAAACTCGACAGGATGGTTCGCCTTCAACCACGCGGTCTGGTAACTGACCACCGCATAGGCCGCTGCGTGCGATTTGTTAAACCCATAGTTCGCGAACTTCTCCAAAAGGTCAAAAACCTCAGAAGCCTTCTTCTTATTAACGCCATTCTCCATGGCGCCCTTCTCGAACTTGGGCCGCTCCTTGGCCATTTCCTCGGCGATCTTCTTACCCATCGCACGGCGCAACAGGTCAGCGCCGCCAAGGCTATAGCCCGCCATGACCTGCGCAATCTGCATAACCTGTTCTTGGTAAACAATAATCCCCTGCGTCTCGGCCAACAAATGGTCAATCGACGGATGCACGGATTCAATCTCTTTGACCCCGTTCTTGACCTCACAATAGGTCGGAATATTCTCCATCGGCCCCGGACGATACAGCGCCACGAGCGCCACAATATCCTCGATACAGGTCGGCTTCATGCGCTTAAGCGCATCCATCATGCCGCTGGATTCCACCTGAAACACCGCAACAGTTTTGGCGCTGGCATAAAGCTTGTAAGACGCCTCATCATCCAGCGGGATCGTACCAATGTCGTTCAACAAACCCTCGGGCGGCATGAACAACGTAGTGCCATCGGCCGCCTGATGCAGCGGACGTCCCGATTTCACCACCAGATCAACCGCATTTTGAATAACCGTCAGCGTCTTCAGGCCCAAAAAGTCGAACTTGACCAACCCCGCCTGCTCAACCCACTTCATGTTGAACTGCGTCGCAGGCATATCCGAGCGTGGATCCTGATAAAGCGGGACCAACTCATCCAACGGACGGTCGCCAATCACAACACCCGCCGCGTGGGTTGACGCGTTGCGCAACAGCCCCTCGACCTGCTGGGCATAGCTTAACAACCGCGCGGTCACCTCATCGTTCTTCGCCTCTTCGCGCAAACGCGGCTCGTCGGCCAAGGCTTTCTCGATCGAAACCGGCTTCACCCCCTCTACAGGGATCATCTTACTCAGGCGATCCACCTGCCCATACGACATCTGCAAAACACGGCCCACATCACGTACCGCCGCCTTGGACAAAAGCGCACCAAAGGTAATGATTTGCCCAACCTTATCGCGGCCATATTTCTCCTGCACATACCGGATCACCTCCTCGCGGCGATCCATGCAAAAATCGATATCAAAGTCGGGCATCGAAACACGTTCAGGGTTCAAAAACCGCTCGAACAGCAAAGAATATCGTAGCGGATCAAGGTCGGTAATCAACAACGCATAAGCCACCAACGACCCCGCACCAGACCCCCGCCCGGGCCCGACAGGAATGCGGTTATCCTTGGCATATTTGATAAAATCGGCAACGATCAAAAAGTAGCCGGGAAACCCCATACCCTCGATAATCCCCAGCTCGAAATCCAAACGCGCCTGATATTCCTCCAGGCTCACCGCATGGGGAATAACCGCCAAACGCGCCTGCAAACCCTCGTTGGCCTGCCTGCGCAATTCCTCAATCTCGTCATCCGCAAACTTCGGCAAAATCGGATCGCGCTTATAAACCTTGAACCCACACCGCTTAGCAATCTCGACGGTATTTTCAATCGCTTCCGGCAGATCGGCAAATAACGTCGTCATCTCGCGCGGCGACTTGAAATAATGCTGCGGCGTCAGGCGGCGGCGCGGCTCTTGCTGATCGACGTAAGCGCCGTCAGCAATACACATCAACGCATCATGCGCCTCGAACAACGATGCTTTCGGAAAATATACATCATTCGTCGCGACCAGCGGCAAGCCCTTCGCATAGGCCATCTCGATAAAACCCTGCTCGGACAAACGCTCCGCCTCCGGCAAACCGTCACTATCAGGATGGCGCTGCAATTCGACATACAACCGATCAGGATAAGCGGCAGCCAAACGGTCCATCAACGCCTCGGCTTTGGGCCTCTGCCCCTGTCGCAAAAACCGCCCTACCGGCCCATCAGGGCCACCGCTCAAACAAATCAACCCACCCGAATACCGCTCCAAATCCTCCAACGTGACCTGCGGCAACAACCCGTCCTGATGCAAATACGTGCAGGAATTCAGCTTCATCAGGTTCATATACCCGGCTTCCGACTGGGCCAATAAAACCACCGCGGCAGGATCCTCGGGGCGCTTCCCCGGCTCGACAGGCACGAACCCGACATCAATCTGACAGCCAATAATCGGCTGCACACCGGCCTTTGCGGCGCCTTCGGAAAACTCCAAGGCACAGAACATATTGTTGGTATCGGTCACAGCCACCGCAGGCATAAACATATGCGCCGCCATTTCAGGCAGTTTTTTGACATGAACAGCCCCCTGCAACAGGGAATATTCAGAATGTACGCGCAGGTGGATGAATCGGGGATCATTTGACATGCGGCCAACTTACGGGCTGCGCCGCGCGGGGCCAAGCGGCACTTTGCTCTTGCAGGCACTTGATTTGTTAGCGACCCTGCTAACCTACGAAAGGCGATTCCCTGCTATGCACAAAATGACACCCCACCTCGACGCCTGTTTCGCAGCCCTCAGCGACCCAACCCGCCGTGCCGTCATCGAACACCTTGTGCGCAGCCCCGCAACCGTCAGCACCTTGGCCGCACCACACGCCATGGCTCTGCCGACCTTTATGCGCCACCTTTCGGTGCTGGAAAAATGCGGCCTCGTGCGATCGGAAAAAACTGGCCGCGTGCGCACCTGTCACATCGAAGCCTCGCCCTTGTTAGAGGTTCAAGGCTGGCTCGCTTGGCAACGCCTGTTGTGGGAAAAGCAACTCGATGAACTCGATCAACTGCCGCTTTCGCTGGACCCACAATAATACGACAGCCAGTGTATCCCCACCAAAAACCGCACCTTAGCGTTCAAAACTTTACGAAAAAGCTTGCTTTCGAAACACAGCGCGGGTTTCATCACCCAAACGGAGGCTCGCGTCTACGCCGCATCGACGTCATCCATGTCCCGATTAAACCAGTACCGCGGCAGGTTAACCGATGAAAGTTTCGTTTCTTCTGAACGGGAACACCGTGGAAGTGGAAACACCGGCCACGCAAACCCTGCTAGACTGGCTTCGCATTTCCCAACACCTCACTGGCACGAAAGAAGGCTGCAACGAGGGCGACTGCGGCGCATGTTCCGTTATCGTCACCGACGCCCATTCCAAACGCGCGTTGAACGCCTGCATCCTCTTGATGCCACAACTGCACGGCAAATCCGTGCGCACCGTTGAAGGCATTAGCGCGCCGGACGGCACCCTGCATCCGGTGCAACAGGCTATGATCGACCACCACGGGTCACAATGCGGGTTTTGCACGCCTGGATTTATCGCCTCGATGGCTGCGGGCCACGCCAACGGGCGCACCGACCACGACGATATGCTTGCGGGCAACCTGTGCCGCTGCACCGGCTACGCTCCGATCATTCGCGCCGCAAAAGCATCAGAGGACATGCCCGTCCCCACATGGATGAAAGAAAACGTCGCACCAGCCCCCGAGGTGCCCTTTGCGCCAACCTCCCTCAATGACATCGCCGCTTGGTATGCCGCCAACCCCGACGCGACCATCATCGCTGGCGCAACCGACGTGGGCCTCTGGGTCACCAAACAACTGCGCGATCTCGACAAGGTAATCTTTCTGCACCGCTGCACCGAATTGCAACAAATCACGCAAACCGACACCCACATCACATTCGGCGCGGGCGTCACCATGTCCGACGTCCATAACGCCCTTAAACCGCTGCACCCCTCCTACGCAGAAATGGTGCGGCGCTACGGCTCGGAACAAGTCCGCGCTGCGGCAACAATTGGCGGCAACATCGCCAACGGCTCGCCCATCGGCGACAACCCACCCGCGCTGATCGCACTCGGCGCAACACTCCACCTACGTCACGACACCAAAAGCCGCACAATCCCGCTTGCCGACTTCTTCATCTCTTATGGCAAACAAGATCGCGCAAAAGGCGAACTTGTGACAGGCGTGACAATCCCCAAATCCGCCCCTGACCTGCGGGTTTACAAATTATCAAAAAGGTTCGACCAAGACATTTCTGCGGTCTGCGGCGCCTTCAACGTGACGATAAAAGATGGAAAAGTGCAATCTGCCGTCATCGCATTCGGCGGCATGGCCGGCACACCTGCCCGCGCCACCCATGTCGAATCCGCCCTGCTCGGCCAACCGTGGACCATGGAAACCGTGCAAAATGCCCTGCCCGAATTCGCAGACGACTACACCCCGATGTCCGACATGCGCGCCAGCGCCGACTACCGCCTAGAGACCGCCGCGAACATGCTCATCCGCTACTTCAGTGACCTCGCAGGCCACCCCACTTCCATCCTCGAGGTGCAGCCATGAGCGTTCACAAATCCCTGCCGCACGATACAGCCCCCCTGCACGTCCAAGGCAGCGCGCGCTATATCGACGACATCCCTACCCCCACTGGCACACTACACTTGGCTTTCGGGCTCAGCGAAATCGCAAACGGCACGATCACCGATCTCAACCTCGACGCAGTGCGCGCTGCCGCTGGGGTCGTCGCCGTTTTTACCGCCAGCGACTTGCCGTTTGATAACGACGTATCGCCCGGCGCGCATGACGAACCACTGCTGTCGACAGGCGAGGTCCACTACCTCGGCCAAGCAATCTTTATGGTCGCGGCGACCTCCCACTTGGCCGCGAGAAAAGCCGCGCGTCTCGCCAAAACCACCTACACCGAACGCACGCCAATCCTCACAATAAAAGACGCCATCGCCGCCAACTCCCGCTTTGAAGACGGCCCGCGCATCTGGTCAAAAGGCGACGTCGACACCGCACTCACCTCTGCCAAACACCGCCTGCAAGGCAGCATCGACATGGGCGGCCAGGAACACTTCTACCTCGAAGGCCAAGCCGCGCTCGCCCTGCCGCAAGAAGGCGGCGATATGATCGTGCACTCCTCCACCCAACACCCGACCGAAATCCAACACAAAGTTGCAGAAGCCATCGGCGTCCCGATGCACGCCGTGCGGGTCGAAGTGCGGCGCATGGGCGGCGGTTTTGGCGGCAAAGAAAGCCAGGGCAACGCGCTTGCCGTAGGCTGCGCCATCGCAGCACGCGCCTTAGGATTGCCCTGCAAAATGCGCTACGACCGCGACGACGACATGATCATCACCGGCAAACGGCACGATTTCCGCATCGACTACGACATCGGCTTTGACGACCACGGTAAACTCGCTGGCGTCGATTTCACGCAACTCACCCGCGCAGGCTGGGCACTCGATCTGACCATCCCTGTGGCCGACCGCGCCATGCTGCACGCCGACAACGCCTACCTCTTGAACCACACGCGCATCACCTCGCACCGCCTCAAAACCAACACGCAAAGCGCCACTGCCTACCGTGGTTTCGGCGGCCCCCAAGGTGTGCTTGGCATAGAGCGGGTGATGGACCACATCGCGGCCCACCTGAACCTCGACCCCGTTGCCGTGCGCCAAGCCAACTACTACACCCACATGGACAGCGCCGACGCCACCAACACCACCCCCTACGGCATGAAGGTCAACGACTTTATCCTGCAAGACATCACCACCGCCCTGCTTACCTCCGCCAACTACACCGAGCGGCGCAAATCCGTCGACGCATGGAATGCCACCAACCAGATCTTGAAAAAAGGGCTTGGCTTTGCGCCCGTCAAATTCGGCATCTCTTTCACCCTGACCCACCTCAACCAAGCGGGCGCACTGGTGCACGTCTACCAAGACGGCTCGATCCACCTTAACCACGGCGGCACTGAAATGGGGCAAGGGCTGTTCCAAAAAGTCGCGCAAGTCGCCGCCTCCCGCTTTGGCGTCTCTATGGACACGATCAAAATCACAGCCACTGATACCGCCAAAGTCCCCAACACCTCCGCGACTGCCGCCTCGTCAGGGACCGACCTCAACGGCATGGCCGTGCAAAACGCCTGCGACACCATCATTGCACGTATCGCTGAAATCGTGGCGCAAACCCACGGCGGCAAACCCTCCAACGTCACCTTCAAAAACAATCAGGTCACCGCAGGCGACATCACCCTCACCTTTGCCCAAGCCACCATGCTGGCCTACACCAACCGCGTCAGCCTCTCGGCCACGGGATTCTACAAAACCCCCGACCTCGCGTGGGACCGGATCAAAGGACAAGGGCAACCTTTCTTCTACTTCGCCCAAGGCGCTGCCCTCACCGAAGTCGTGATCGACACGCTCACCGGCGAAAACCGCATCCTGCGCTGCGACATCCTGCACGACGCAGGCACCTCGCTTAACCCCGATCTGGACATCGGCCAAATCGAGGGCGGCTACGTGCAAGGTGCGGGCTGGCTCACCACAGAAGAACTGGTCTGGGACGCAAAAGGCATGCTTAAAACCCACGCTCCCGCGACCTACAAAATCCCCGCCTGCTCTGATAGACCCCGCATCTTCAACGTAACGCTCTGGGACAAACCCAACCCCGCCAATACCGTCTACCGGTCCAAGGCCGTCGGCGAACCGCCCTTCATGCATGGCATTTCGGCCCTCATGGCGCTGTCGGACGCGGTTGCGTCTTGCGGCAATACCTACCCCTCCCTCAACGCACCAGCCACAGCCGAACGCATCCTCGCTGCTGTCAAAAAGGTGCGCACATGAATAGTATCACCATCCAATTTACCCGCACCGCAGGACCCGCCATTACACGCCCAAAGGACAAAACCGCATGAGCCTTCTGACCGTCAGAAACCTGACCAAAGCATACCCTGGCGTCATCGCCAACAAAGACGTCTCGCTCCAAATCGAACAAGGCGAAATTCACGCGCTTTTGGGCGAAAACGGTGCGGGCAAATCCACACTGGTCAAGGCGATCTACGGTCTGGTCAAACCGGACGCGGGCAGCATGACGCTGAACGGCAAACCCTTCGCCCCCGCCGAGCCGCGCGCCGCACGGGCTGCAGGGGTTGCGATGGTTTTCCAGCACTTCTCGTTATTCGACGCATTGACCGTAGCGGAAAACATATCGCTCGGCCTAGAAAATCCCCCCCCACAGGCCCAAGTTGCCGCAGACGTCCGCCGCATCTCCGACCAATACGGCCTACCGCTTGATCCCGACCGCACTGTCGGCGACCTATCCGCAGGCGAACGGCAACGGGTCGAAATCATCCGCTGCCTGCTGCAAGATCCCAAACTCCTGATCATGGACGAACCGACATCCGTCTTGACCCCGCAAGAGGTCGACATTCTGTTCCAAACCCTGCGCAAACTCGCCTCCGAAGGCACATCAATCCTCTATATTTCACACAAACTCGAAGAAATCCGCAGCCTGTGCGATAACGCCACCGTGCTGCGCTTGGGAAAAGTTGTTGGCGCGTGCGTGCCCCGCGATACCTCGGCACGCGACATGGCCGAACTGATGGTCGGCACCATCCTGCACGTCCCCGAAAAATCCGACAAACCCAAAGGCGACGTCATCCTCACGCTCAGAAACCTGACGGCCAAAGCCCCGCACCAGTTTGGAACCGCTCTGCGCGACATTTCACTTGAAGTGCGCAAAGGCGAAATTCTGGGCATCGGCGGCGTGGCAGGCAACGGACAAGACGAACTCGTCGCAGCTCTCTCCGGAGAAATGAAAACCGCCCCCGACATGGTGCAACTTACCGGCCATCCCATCGGCCACCTCGCGCCAAACCCCCGCCGCGCACTCGGACTTTGCGCCGCCCCCGAAGAACGCAACGGCCACGCTGCCGCCCCCGACATGAGCCTGATCGAGAACGCCCTACTGACCGGCGCCACGCGCAAGAACCTGACTAAAAACGGCTTCCTGCAATGGGACAAAACGCGCACATTTGCCCAAGAAATTATCAGCACATTCGATGTGCGCACGCCCGGCGCCTCTAGCGCGGCACGTTCGCTTTCTGGCGGTAACTTGCAAAAATTCGTCATCGGCCGCGAAATCCTGCAAAGCCCCGATGTGCTGATCATCAACCAACCGACATGGGGGGTCGATGCTTCTGCTGCGGCCGCGATCAGGCAAGCGATCATTGACCTCGCCGACGCAGGCGCCGCCGTGATCGTCATTAGCCAAGACCTTGACGAACTGATGGAAATATCCGACAGATTTGCAGCGCTTAACGAAGGCAGGCTGTCCGACCCACGACCCGCCCAAGGGCTGACAATCAAAGAAATAGGGCTGATGCTTGGCGGCGCACACGATATGGAGGTCGCACATGTTGACGCTTGAAAAACGGGCCAACCCGTCAAAAGGTTGGACATTGGCCACCCCAATTCTGGCCGTTATCCTCACGATGTTTTTCGGCGGCATCCTGTTCGCGACCTTGGGCAAGAACCCGTTTGAAACCATCCGTACGATCTTTCTTGATCCGCTCTTCTCCGAGTTCGCATGGTATTACCGCCCGCAACTGCTGATAAAAGGCGGACCGCTGGTGCTGATCGCAATCGGCCTCTCGTTCGGCTTTCGCGCGGGTGTGTGGAATATCGGGACCGAAGGTCAATACATCATGGGCGCCCTCTTCGGCGCAGGTGTCGGACTTGCATTCTACCCCACCGATGCTTGGTTCATCTTCCCGCTCATGGTCCTCGCAGGCGCTATCGGCGGCACCCTCTGGGCTATGATCCCGGGCATCCTGCGCGTCAAATTCGGCACCAACGAAATCCTCGTCTCTTTGATGCTCGTCTACGTCGCCGAACAAATACTGGCCTCCATGGCACTCGGCGCAATGCGCAACCCCGAAGGGATGGGCTTCCCCGGCTCGCGCAACCTCTCGCAATACCCCTCTGCGGCTAACTTGGAAATCATCTCGGGTTCGGGCATGCACTGGGGCGTTGTCGCTGCTTTCATCGCTGTGATCTTCGCCTACATCACCCTATCGCGACACATGTTCGGCTTCCAAGTCCGGCTCTCTGGCCAATCACCACGCGCCGCCGCCTTTGCAGGCGTGAACCCCAAGGCTCTCGTTCTCATCTGCTTGGGCATCTCTGGCGGTCTTGCAGGCCTCGCTGGCATGTTCGAAGTGTCGGGCCCCGCCGGTCAGGTCAGCATCGATTTCAACGTGGGCTATGGCTTCACCGCGATCATCGTGGCGTTCCTCGGGCGCTTACACCCCGTTGGGATCCTGCTTGCAGGCGGGCTAATGGCGCTGACCTATATCGGCGGCGAAATCGCCCAATCCAACCTCGGCCTGCCGGGTGCGGCCATCCAGTTACTGCAAGGTATGCTGTTATTCTTCTTGCTCGCGGTCGACGTGCTGACCAACTACAAAATCAAATTCGGCGCAGGAGAACTGGCATAATGGACCTATCCTCAATCAACCCGATCCTTCTGCTCGCCTCGCTTATGGTCGCCGCAACCCCGATCCTTCTCGCCGCAATCGGTGAACTCGTCGTCGAACGCTCGGGCGTCTTGAATCTCGGCGTAGAGGGCATGATGATTACAGGGGCCGTCTGCGGATTCGTGGTGGCAGTGAACACAGGCTCGCCGTGGCTCGGCTTTATCGGGGCCGCAATCGGCGGCGCAATCCTGTCCCTGCTCTTCGGCTTTCTCACCCAATACCTACTGTCAAACCAAGTCGCCACAGGCCTCTCGCTTACCCTCTTCGGGCTTGGCCTCTCGGCTCTGATTGGCCAAGGCTACATCGGCGTGAAAGCACCAAGTTTCCCCGACATCCACGTCCCGCTCTTGGGCGATATCCCCGTCATAGGCCCGATCATCTTCCAACACGACCCGATGATCTACGTTGGGTTAATTCTGGTGGCCGCAACATGGTATTTTCTGAATAAAACACGCGGCGGATTGATCCTGCGAGCAGTGGGCGAAAACCACGACGCGGCCCATGCACTGGGCTACAAAGTGGTGCGGGTACGGATGCTTGCGATCGCATTCGGCGGCGCTTGCGCAGGCCTTGGTGGCGCTTACCTGTCACTGGTGCGCGTCCCACAATGGACCGAAGGTATGACCGCAGGCGCAGGCTGGATCGCGCTGGCAATCGTCGTTTTCGCCAGCTGGAAACCACTGCGGCTTTTACTCGGTGCCTATCTTTTTGGCGGGGTGACTGTTCTACAGCTCAACCTGCAAGCAGCGGGGCTCGCAATCCCTGTAGAATACCTTTCCATGTCGCCGTATATTGCCACCATCGTCGTTCTGGTCATCATGTCGGCAGGACGCGCACCAGGTTCACTGGGCCGCATTTTTCACGCCTCACGCTAGGGGCAAACTCGCCAGACCAACACTGGCACCAACGGGAGAAAAGACCTTGAAAAGAAGATCACTACTCGCAACGACCGCAGCATCAGTTCTGATTGCATCACTTGGCACCGCAGCATTTGCACAAGACAAAACCAAAGTCGGCTTTATCTACGTCGGGCCAATCGGTGACGGCGGCTGGTCACATGAACATAACCAAGGACGCTTGGCCATCGAAGAAGAATTCGGTGATGCGATTGAAACCGTCTACGTCGAAAGCGTGCCAGAAGGACCAGATGCAGAACGTGTCATGACACAAATGGCGCTTGGCGGCGCAGACCTGATTTTCGCAACATCTTTCGGGTTTATGGACCCGACAATGAACGTTGCCGCAAAATTTCCTGACGTGAAATTCGAACATGCCACAGGTTTCAAACAGTCTGACAACGTGGCGACATACTCGGCACGTTTCTACGAAGGCCGCGCTGTGCAAGGCCACATTGCTGGCTCGATGACCGAATCCAACATCATCGGCTATATCGGCTCCTTCCCGATCCCCGAAGTTATCCGCGGCATCAACGCAGCTTATATTCAGGCAAAAGCCGTAAACCCTGACGTCGAATTCAAAATCGTCTGGGCCTACACATGGTTTGATCCAGCTAAAGAAGCAGAAGCAGCCACCGTTCTGATCGAGCAAGGCGCAGACGTGATCTTGCAGCACACAGACAGCACGGCACCACAAGCCGCAGCGCAGGCCGCTGGCAACGTGATCACATTCGGTCAAGCCTCTGACATGTCCGAATTTGCACCACACCCACGCGTCTCTTCGATCATCGACGACTGGGCACCCTACTACATCGCACGCACCAAGGCTGTCATCGACGGCACTTGGACCAGCGGCAACACTTGGGACGGCATTGGCGCTGGCATGGTAGCCATCGGTGAAATCTCCGACGCGGTGCCAGCCGACATCAAAGCTTCCGCAGAAGCCCTGCGCGACAGCCTTGGCGACGGCTCCTACCACGCCTTCACAGGTCCGTTGAACAAACAAGACGGCTCTGCATGGTTGGCTGAAGGCGAGACTGCAGACGACGGCACACTGGCAGGCATGAACTTCTACGTCGAAGGTCTTGTCGGCGACATCCCGCAGTAACCTGCACTCACATCACACCACAAAGGCCCGTCAGCAATGGCGGGCCTTTTGCGTTGGACACAAGACTCTACTAACGCGACGATAGCTCCGCCTGAAAACTTGGCACTGTCGCACAGGGCTCGGGTAGGCTACTAGCAACAAACCCCGCCCACAAACGTCGAAAGTTACCGGATGTCCGCACCCCACATGAAAATTGTCCTCGTGACACCTGAAATTCCGTGGAACACGGGCGCCATCGGACGCACCTGCGTGGCACTCAACCTCGAACTGATCCTGATAAAACCCTTAGGCTTCTCACTCGACGAAAAATCCGTGCGCCGCGCGGGCACCGACTACTGGCACCACGTTCACCTCAGCGAATACGATAGCTGGGACCAGTTTCTTGAGCTGCGAAAACCACCGCGCGACCACCTCTACTTCTTTGAAGAAAACGGCGCAGAAAGCGTCTATGCCCCCACCTACCAAGACGATTGCTACCTCGTCTTCGGCTGCGAATCCAAAGGGTTGCCCCTCGCGATCCTAGATGACCTGCAAGACCGCATTTTCCACCTGCCAATGCACAACAAACAAGTCCGCTCGCTCAACCTCGCCAATGTGGCCACCGCTGTGATCTACCAAGCGATGCGCACACAGTTGGGCGGTTAGGCTTACGCCAAGGCCGGCACGCCGACCCGCGTGGTGACGCGCGACGCCAACACGCCGCCCGCCACAATACTGACCAGCGCCAGCAACGCCGCCACGCTTAACGTCGCCGATCCGCTCAGGCCCGCACCCACCGTGCAACCACCCGCTAGAACCCCGCCAACACCCATCAACGCGGCGCCCAGCGCATAGCGCACAAACTGCTGCGGTCCTTCAAACCCTTCCAGCTTCAACCCCCCGCGCAGCAATCCACTGAAAAAACTGCCCAGTAGCACGCCACCGATCAAGCCGGTGCCAAATCCGGCGGGAATAGAGGTCGACGCAATGAACCAGAACAACGTGTCAGTCCACGGCAGGGTAAACGCGACCGATTGCACCGTCAGCGGATCAAACTCGTCAAACAACAACACACTCGTCGCCGACCAACCCACAACAGCCGTCAGGCCAATCAACACGCCCGCAATTCCGTCACGCAACTTTGGGCGGTAACGGTTCACCAGATATAGCGCCGCCGCAATCACTAAAGCCGCCGCAATCGGCGCACCCAGCGGCAAGCTAGCAAACGATCCAAACGGCAGCGGCACAGTCACTGCACCCAACGCCGTGCGCAACGGTGCAAACACACCCTTGATCGTCGCATGGGCGACAAACGCAAAAATCATCAACACCGTAACCGCGCGCATATTGCCCGTCGCACTAAGAACGGTCAGCCGCGACACACACCCACGGGTCAAAATCATGCCCGCACCAAAGGCGAGCCCGCCCACAATAATCGCTAGATAGGGCAGGTCCAGATCAAGATATCGATGCCCGTCCAGCGCCACAAACCCCAAGATATCCGCCACCAGAAACCCGGTAATTGCGGTCGCCAGTGCAATCAGCCAAACCGCTGCCGCAGGTCCGCGCTCTGCATTCTGGCCCGCAATCGAGCGACGCAAACAGAATCGCGACACCTGCGCCGCAATCCCGAAGACCAGCCCGATCACCAGACCAAAAATCACCTGCAACGTCAGGGCATCTAGCCCGAAACCAAAACTCTCCAACAGCATCGCGAAACCCTCAATAAAGCACTCCGCAGGATATCAATTCCGATTGCACAAAAGTCAAACCAGCCAATCAGAACAATTTCCCAATAATGCTAAAATTTCGCAACACTTTCCCGATTCCGGCCAAAACCCATCCTCATCAATCTGACGCAGCAGCCACAACGACACCGCTGTCCCTCATCCGCAATCTTCACGAATTCTGCAGGATCACGACACCAATGCTTGCACCCCTCAAAACCTCATGCCAACATCACCGCATGACAGATTTCATCATCATCGGTGGCGGCGTCGCGGGCACCTCAGCAGCCGCCTACCTTTCATCACTCGGAACGGTCCTGTTACTAGAGACGGAACCCAACCTCGCATACCACGCCTCAGGGCGTTCTGCCGCGCTGTTCGAGGAAAGCTACGGCAAACCGGCGACCGTTGTGCTGAATGCCGCATCGCGCGACTACCACGTTGAAAACAATATCCTTACGCCGCGCGGCCTGATGCTCGTTGGCACACCAAACGACGCTGATACCTTTGACGCCGAACACGCCCAGATGGGTCTCGACGCGATGACCATGTCAGAGGCCAAAGCTATGGTGCCGATCTTGAACACGACCCATATCGACCGCGCAGGCTACCACGCCGATGCATGGGATATGGACACCGATTTGCTGATCCAGACCTTTGTGAAAACCATCCGCAAAAACGGCGGCACCATCCAGACAAAATCCGCTGTCACAGACATCGCAAAAACAGCGTCAGGCTGGACTGTCAGCACAAAAACAGAATCCCATTCCGCCGCAATGTTAATCAACGCAGCAGGACCATGGGTCGACTACATCGCCCAAATGGCGGGCATCACACCCATCGGCTTCAAGCCGCTGCGCCGCTCTATGGGACGCATCCCCGCACCGGGCGGCTTTGACGTCTCGACATGGCCAATGATCTTTGCCGCCAAAGAGGCGTGGTATGCTAAACCCGACGCAGGCGCGCTCATCGTATCCCCTGCCGAAGAACACCTGATGGACCCGCACGACGCGTTTGTCGACGACATGGTTCTCGCCGAAGGCATGGCGCGCTACGAAGAATGTGTGACTGAACCCGTAACCCGTCTGGTCGCATCATGGGCAGGTTTGCGCACATTTTCTCCCGACCGGACCCTCGTGATCGGCCCCGACCCGACCCACCCCACTTTCATCTGGTGCGCAGGTCAAGGCGGCTATGGCATGCAATCCGGCCCCGCCGCAGGACAACTTCTCGCCGACCTCGTCAACAACGCCGCCCCGCGCATCGACGACGCCAGCGTTACAGCCCTCTCACCCGCAAGGTTCCGCTAAACGCGGAACCCCGGGGGGTGCGCTGCCATCAGACATGAAAACCCCTCCAAGACGTATGATCTCGAAGGGATTATGCTTCCAACAAATAAGTATGCTATCGGCGCAGCTACCCGTCCATGCGGATCGTCGCGTTTTTCGGATCATAGGGGCTATCCTCGACAATCACCGCAGGCCACAACTTATCCAGCATCTTGACCTGCACCTGTGTGCCAACTTCGGCCAACGCAGGGGCCACATACCCCATGCCAATCGATTTCTCGAACGCGACAGAATAGCCGCCCGACGTCAAACGGCCAATGCGGTTGCCATTCATATCATAAAGCGCCTCACGCCCCCACGGATCGGCGTCATCAGGCCCGTCAATCAGCACGGTTACACATTTCGACCGCACCCCCTTGGCAACCATCGCATCCTTGCCATGAAACTCTTTACCCATATCAATGAACCGCGGCAAATCGGCCTCAACTGGCGTGGCATCACGGCCCAGCTCAGTGCCAAACGCACGGTAGGATTTCTCCTGACGCAACCAGTTTTGCGCACGCGCACCAACCAGCTTCATGCCATGTTTTTCACCAGCCTTCTCCAGCAGATCAAACAGGTAATTCTGCATCTCCATCGGATGATGCAACTCCCAACCCAACTCGCCCGTATAAGCCACGCGGATCGCGTTCACAGGACACATGCCCAGCTCGATCTTTTTGGCCGACAACCAAGGAAAGCGCTTATTGGACAGCGCCGTTTCAGGCTCCGCATCCTTAATCACATCCATCAAAACCGCGCGGGCTTTTGGCCCCGCAATCGCAAACACTCCCCACTGGGTCGTCACGTTCTGCACATCAATACGACCGAACTCAGCCTCTTTATCTTCCACAGCCTTACGCAAGAAATCGGCATCGTACGCCGTCCAAGCCCCTGCGGACACCAGATAATATTCATCCTCCGCCATCCGCACAATCGTATATTCCGTGCGGGTCGTGCCGTGCGCAGTCAGCGCATAAGTCAGGTTAATCCGGCCAATCTTCGGCAGTTTATTCGTCGTAAACCAATCCAAAAACGCCGTCGCACCCGCCCCCTTCACCACATGTTTCGTAAACGCCGTAGCATCAATCAGACCAACGCCCTCACGGATAGCCTTGGCCTCGTCCACAGCATATTGCCACCAGCCACCACGGCGGAAACTACGCGCCTCATGGTCATCAAACCCCATCGGCGCATAATAATTCGGACGCTCCCAACCATTCACAAACCCGAACTGCGCACCACGCGCGGCTTGACGATCATACGCAGGCGCCGTGCGCAACGGACGACACGCAGGGCGCTCCTCATCAGGGTGATGCAATACATAAACGTGGTCGTAACATTCCTCGTTCTTGCGCGCCGCATACTCGGTCGTCATCCAGTCGCCGTACCGCTTGGGATCAAGCGACGCCATGTCGATCTCGGCCTCCCCCTCAACCATCAACTGCGCCAAATAATACCCCGTACCACCCGCAGCAGTAATGCCAAACGAGAACCCCTCAGCCAGCCACATGTTGCGCAATCCAGGCGCGGGTCCGACCAACGGATTGCCATCAGGCGTATAGCAAATCGGTCCGTTGAAGTCGTCCTTCAAGCCACTCTCTTCACACGACGGAATCCGGTGGATCATCGCCATATACTGCGCCTCGATCCGCTCCAGATCGAGCGGGAACAGATCAGCGCGGAAACTATCAGGCACGCCATATTCAAAACACGCAGGGGCCCCCTTTTCATAGACCCCCAAAATCCAGCCACCACGTTCTTCACGCACGTACGACTGCGCATCGGCATCGCGCACCACAGGATGCTCGACATGCCCCTCGGCACGGAACTTCACCAGATCAGGGTCTTGATCCATAACAATGAACTGATGCTCGACAGGGATCGCTGGGATCTTGATCCCCAGTTTGCGCGCCGTCGTCTGCGCATGGTTCCCTGACGCAGTCACAACATGTTCAGCCGTAATCACAACAGTCTCGTCAGACGGCACAAGGTTCCCGCCCTTCTCAACCATCTTCACACAAGTCACTTCCCAATGTGTGCCAGTCCAATGAAACGCATCCGCCTGCCACTTACGCTCGATCATCACACCACGTTGACGGGCCCCCTTCGCCATCGCTTGGGTCACATCCGCAGGGTTAATATACCCATCCGTCTGATGATACAGCGCGCCCTTCAAATCCTCGGTGCGGATCAACGGCCACTTCGCCTTGATCTGATCAGGCGTCATCCACTCATACGGCACATCACAAGTCTCGGCTGTGGACGCATACAACATAAACTCGTCCATCCGCGCGTCGGTCTGCGCCATGCGCAAATTCCCAACCACCGCAAACCCCGCATTCAAACCCGTCTCGGCCTCCAACGCCTTATAAAACTCGACCGAATATTTATGAATATGCGTGGTCGCAAACGACATGTTAAACAACGGCAACAATCCCGCCGCGTGCCACGTGGACCCCGACGTCAACTCATCGCGTTCCAAGAGCATCACATCATCCCAGCCCGCCTTGGCCAGATGATACGCAATCGACGTGCCAACGGCACCACCACCGACAACAAGAGCTTTGACATTGGTTTTCATGGGCTGCGATTCCTCTGGGACTATGCGTTACCGCCAATTTGCGCAAAAACGCATCCCAACACCAGAACCAGCCGACCAGTCAGCGCACAATAGCGACAGCAGCCGCAAAAACGACCTAGACTGCACAAGCACCCGCTGTCTATTAATCGCTTAACCACTCAGACAGGGCCACAAGATGAAGATTTGCCGCACCGTCCAAGACATTCGAAACACCATGCGTGACCTACGTCGGCAAGGCAGCGTTGGCCTTGTCACCACCATGGGCGCACTGCACGCGGGCCACATGGCACTGGTCAAAGCAGGCACAGACGCGCATCCCAATGTGGTTGCGACGATCTTCGTGAACCCCTCACAATTCGGCAATCCCGCCGACCTCGAAACCTATCCGCGCACAGAAGACGCCGATCTGGCCATGCTACGCGCCGCAGGCGTGGCCGCGGTCTTCCTGCCCGACGTGCATGAAATCTATCGTGCAGGCGACGAAACTATCGTGGAAACCACAGGCCTCGCCAATATGCTGCAAGGTATCACACGGCCCGGCCATTACCGTGGCGTTGCAACAGTCGTGACCAAACTCTTTAACATCATCGGTGCAGACGCGGCCTACTTTGGCGAAAAAGACTATCAACAACTGGCGGTGATCCGGCGCATGGTCCATGATCTGCACCACCCTATCGCAATCCACGGCGTCCCAACCGTCCGCGAAGCAGACGGCGTCGCGATGTCCTCGCGCAACGTGCGGCTTACTCCGGAACACCGCGCAGCAGCCCCCATCCTGATCACCGCCCTAACCGCCGCAGAGGCACTGCTCAAATCCGGCGAAACCGCCCAGACCGCCAGCGCCGCAATCCTCGCGACAATCGGCACAGAACCCCTTGCGCACACCCCCGTGGTCGATATCGTAGACTCAACCACTTTCGCCCCCGTCACTGGCAAACCAACCACCTCCGTGGGGATCATGGTGTCAGCACAATTCGGCGAAATCCTACTGATCGACCAAAAGGAAGTCACACCATGAGCGTTCAAACCGAGCAAATCCGCCGCAACACGGTGCCGCAAATCGCAAAACGCAAAGGCGGCGAACCAATCGTGTCCCTGACCTCTTACCACGCGCACACGGCCGCCATCGTTGACAAATACGCCGACTTTATCCTTGTGGGCGATAGCCTTGGCATGGTCATGCACGGCATGGATAGCACCGTGGGCGTCCCGCTTGACCTGATGATCATGCACGGCAAAGCTGTTGTGCGCGGCACCAAAAAGGCGCTGATCGTCGTCGACATGCCCTTCGGCTCTTACGAAGAATCCCCCAACATCGCCTTTCGCAACGCCGCCAAAATCATGAAAGAAACCGGCTGCGGCGCAGTCAAACTCGAAGGTGGGTCACGCATGGGCGAAACCATCAAATTCCTGACCGAACGCGGCATCCCCGTCATGGCCCACATCGGCCTGACACCACAATCGTCACACGTCATGGGCGGTTTCAAAACCCAAGGACGCGATGAAGACACATGGGCCGCACATATTGCCGACGCGCACGCGGTCACTGACGCAGGTGCCTTCGCAGTCGTCCTTGAAGGCATGGTTGAACCACTCGCGGCAAAAATCACCAAAGAGATTGCAATCCCGACCATCGGCATCGGCGCATCTGCGGACTGCGACGGACAAATTCTGGTGCTCGAAGACATGCTTGGCATGAACCCGTGGACCCCAAAATTCGTGAAAGTGTACGGCGACCTCGGCCCGATGATCGAAGACTCGGTCAAACGTTACGCCGCCGACGTCAAAGACCGCTCGTTCCCGTCCGAAGACGAGGTGTACCGCTAAATCCACACGGCCTTTCTATCTATAGTCAGCTCCGCATCCAAAATATCTAAATATGCCACCCGCGTTAAACGTTTGACGGGGAAGAGTATTTCTTCTTTCCCCTCTCGCAATTCGCCACAAGATGTGCTATATATTGGCTACCACTCACTAGAAGTGGACTATTGAGGATAACGACAATGGCCCGAACAACCGTGTTCGCGTTCGTCATGATGTCGGTTTTGGGCGCCTGTACGGACGCGCAGGGCAAGCATATATCGACGCGCGACGACAATTCCATGCTGCGCTTTTCTGCGTCTAACTATGTCCTCACCCTAGAGGATAACGCACGCTAGACGGGCCTGCAGCATACATAAATAGATCGGGCCCCACGGCCCGACCATACCCTTATAACATCGCTGGAACGACCAAATCTGGCGGACGATGCCCATCGGCAAACGTCTTGATGTTGATGATTACTTTTTCACCCATCTCAATCCGGCCCTCGACGGTCGCAGACCCCATATGCGGCAGCAGCACAACATTCGGCAGCTCTTTCAAGCGCGGATTGATATCGCTCGCATTCTCGAAAACATCCAGTCCGGCCCCCGCCAATTCACCATTACGCAACATACGGGTCAGCGCGTTTTCATCCACCACCTCGCCACGCGACACGTTGATCAAAACCGCATCCGGCTTCATCAACTTCAAACGGCGCGCATTCATCAAATGAAACGTCGACGGCGTATGCGGACAACTTACCGACACCACATCCATACGGGCCACCATTTGATCAAGGCTCTCCCAATAAGTCACATTCAGCTTTTCCTCGACCTCAGGGCGCAAACGCTTGCGATTGTGATAATGCACCTGCATACCAAAGGCCGCAGCACGGCGCGCGACAGCCTGACCAATACGGCCCATGCCCAAAATCCCCAAACGCCGGCCACCAATACGGCCACCCAACATCGCGGTCGGGCTCCAGCCCTGCCATTCACCACTTTGCATCACACGCAACCCCTCGGGAATACGCCGCGTCACCGCCAGCATCAGCGCCATCGCCATATCTGCCGTATCATCCGTCGTCACACCGGGCGTGTTGCTCACCTGAATCCCGCGCTGACGGGCGGTCGACACATCAATGTTGTCCACTCCTGCACCGTAATGGGCAATCAAACGCAGTTTCTCGCCCGCACCCGCCAATAAACCCGCATCAATCTGATCGGTAATCGTCGGCACCAGCACGTCAGCGGTCCGCATCGCCTCGGCCAAGGCCTCGCGGCTCATCGGCAAATCGTCATCCCGCAGTTTGACATCAAATAACTCGCTCAACCGGGTCTCGACAACATCCGGTAATCGTCGCGTCACAACAACACTTAGCCGTTTACCTGCCATGAAACTCACTCCCCTGCTTTTCAAATCAGCACTTAAATGTCAGGTTGCAAGAAAGCGACGCAAGGCACAAGAACCGATGCGCGCGAAATGCAGTGATAAAGGCGATCAGGCAATGTTTTCATTGGCAAAATGGGTATGTGTGGCACTGTTATGCGCAAGCACCGCAGTCGGTCAGGACGCCAGCACAATCGGCCCCGAAACCAATCTGCCGATGCCACGCTTCGTCTCGCTCAAGGCGTCCGAGGCCAACGTGCGGCGCGGCCCGTCCCTGACCCACAGAATCGACTGGGTGTTCAAACGCAGAAACATGCCACTGCAAGTGGTCGCAGAATACGGACACTGGCGGCGTGTGATTGACCGCGAGGGCTTGGGTGGCTGGGTGCATTACACCATGATTTCCGGCACCCGTACTGTGATCGTCGACCAAGACCACCTGATCCTGCGCGCCCGCGCCGATAACGCCTCTCGCGAAAACGCCGAACTGGAAGCAGGCGTCATCGCCAAAATAGAGGAATGCGCCCTGCAATGGTGCCGCCTCAACGCAGAGGGCTATCGCGGCTGGGCGCCAAAATCCACGCTCTGGGGCATCACCGACACTGAAATACTCGACTAAGCACATGAGCCTGAACACTGATACCCGCCTCAACCTCTCGGCCGGCACGCTCTCTGTGACTGTGGCGCTGATCCTTGTGATCGGCAAACTCTGGGCGCTGGGGCAAACCGGCTCGCTGGCGATTGCTGCGACATTGGCCGATAGCGCGATGGACCTGATGATGTCGCTTGGCGGTTTGGTCGCCATTGCCTACGCCGCCAAACCCGCCGACGACGATCACAACTTTGGCCATACCAGCGCCGAAGATCTGGCGGCACTCGGCCAATCCGTCTTCATCATGATTTCGGCCGTCGTCATCGCCTCTGCCGCGATCATGCGTCTGCTCGACGACACGGTGGCTCTCCCGGAAAATGAGACGAGCGGCATGGCCATCATCACCTTGTCGATCGTTCTCACCCTCGCATTAGTGGTCTGGCAACGGCGCGTCGCGGCCCGCACCGGCAACCGCGTGGTGGCTGCCGATAGCCTGCACTATTTGGGCGACCTCATCCCTAACGTCGGCGCGCTGCTGGCACTCTGGGCCTCGGCACAATTTGGCATCGGGCAGATCGACAGCATTGTGGCACTCGCCGCCGCCGTCCTGCTTGCGTTCGGTGCATCGCGCATCGGCAAAGCCGCATTTGACGCGCTGATGGACCGGCAAGCCGACCCCGAAATGATCGCGGGCATCGCAGACATCGCCACAAACTTCCAAGGGGTGCATGGCTACCACGATCTGAAAACACGGGTCGCCGGGTCTGCGGTGTTTGTGAACCTGCATATCGAACTTGACGGCACTCAAACCCTTGAAGACGCGCATCGTATCAGCGCAGCCCTACGCCGCGCGATCACCGACGCGTACCCCCGCGCCGATGTTCTTATCCACAAAGACCCGGCCGGCGTCGAAAAACACCCCGAGGACACGCGCTAAATCGTCTAGACACGTGCAAGACGCAAAGAAGACGCGATAAAGACAGGCGGTTAAGCCAAGCCGCGCCCCTTCAACAACGCCTCAACGCCCGGCATCCGCCCACGGAATTTGGTATATAATTCCGCCGCATCCACAGACCCGCCCGACGACAAAATGGTCTGCTCCAACCGCTTTGCCAGGATCGGGTCAAACGGCCCCTCCCCCTCTTCAAATGCGGCAAATGCATCAGCATCCATCACCTCGGACCACATGTAACTGTAGTAGCCGCAAGAATACCCGTCACCCGCAAATACATGGGCAAACTGCGGCGTAGCATGGCGCATCCCGATAGCATGCGGCATGCCAATATCTTCCAAAACCTGCGCTTGTTTCTGCATCGGATCACTGGGCGCGGCACCCTCGTGAAACGCCAGATCTACCAACGCCGAGGCAACATATTCGACAGTTGAGAACCCCATATCATAGGTCGCTGCCCCCAACATACGGGTCAACAAATCCTCTGGCATCGGTTTTCCCGTTACCGCATGGATCGCAAATTCTGCAAGAACTTCAGGCACTTCCAACCAGTGTTCGTACAACTGACTGGGCAATTCCACAAAATCTCGCGCGACCGATGTGCCACTGATGCTTTCGTAAGTCACATCCGATAACATCTGGTGCAACGCATGACCAAACTCGTGAAACAACGTGCGCGCATCGTCGTAAGACAGCAACGCAGGCGCGCCATCCTCGGGCTTGGCAAAGTTGCAAACATTAATCACATGGGGCCTGATATCCCCCGCCAATTTCTGCTGCGACCGCATCGCGGAACACCACGCGCCCGACCGTTTTGAGCCCCGCGCAAAGTAATCGCCAATGAAAACCGCCACATGCTGACCGCCACGCGTCACCTCCCATGTGCGCACATCATCATGGTATTTCGGTGCTTCAATCGGCGCAAATTCCAAGCCAAACAAACGATTTGCACAGACAAACGCCGCCTCGATCATGCGATCCAATTGCAAATAAGGCTTCAACTCGGCCTCATCCAGATCGTGCAATTCCTTGCGGCGTTTTTCACTATAAAACCGCCAATCCCAAGGCTGCAACGGCCCTTCCCATCCATCCGAATGTAGCAATCTTTCCAACTGCTTAGCGTCATGCTCTGCCGCCGCCTTGGCAGGTTTCCAGACCTCCATCAACAACCCGCGCACCGCCTCAGGCGTGCCCGCCATTTCAGTCTCTAACTTGTAATTCGCAAA
This sequence comes from Yoonia sp. MH D7, assembly GCF_054439475.1. NCBI lineage: Bacteria > Pseudomonadati > Pseudomonadota > Alphaproteobacteria > Rhodobacterales > Paracoccaceae > Yoonia > Yoonia sp. MH D7. The sequence continues at coordinate 3,248,358 of NZ_JBTJCF010000001.1, read as the reverse complement.
GTCGTCATAGCCCAAAAGCTGCGCACGCTCATGACGCAACGCCAAAGTTTCCGCCGCAATCCCACGGTTATCCGTCTCGCCCACATTGGCCCCACGCGCGGTCCAAGCATCATAGGCTTTCTCGCGCAAATCACGACGTTCCGAAAATTGCAAAAACGGCACGATCAACGAGCGCGACAGCGTCACAACAGGCCCATCAGCACCCTTTTCGTTTCCCGCCGCCTTTGCCGTCGCAATCACAAAATCAGGCAGCCCCGCCAACCCGTCCTTGTCCAGCGCCATCGTCCACGATCGTTCATCCGCCAGCAGGTTCTGCGTGAACTGCGTGCCTAAAACCGACAACCGTGACTTCACATCACGCAAACGATCCGCCGCCGCCCCCGTCAACTGTGCCCCCGCCCGCACAAACCCGCGCCGCGTCAACATCAACACCCGCGCTTGTTCATCACTCAGACCAAGGTCATCACGTTGATCCCAAAGAGTTTCAACCCGCTCGAATAACGCCGTATTCGCCGTGATCCACGACCCATATGCACTCAATTTAGGCGCAAACTCACGCTGTAACGCCTCGCGCGCGGGGTTACTATCCGCCCCTGCAACGGTATAAAACGTCCCCAAAACACGGCCCAACAGATCCTCGGCCATCTCCAATTTCTCAATCGTATTGGCAAATGTCGGGGCCTCGGTATTCCCCGTAATCGCATCGATATTGGCCTTCGCCGCTTCTAACGCGGCATCAACTGCAGGCATAAAATCATCGTCAGAAATCGCCTCGAACGGCGGCAATTGAAACGGGGTGTCCCAGTCGGACAAAAGCGGATTGGTCATGGGGAAATCTCCTTTTTCCACAACCTAGGGTGCGCCGCCGCGTTGCGCCAGTGCTGACCTAACGCTTGTGCATTCTGCGCTCGAAATTGCGCAAATGGCTCGCGTATAGCTAGCGACCAACTTCATGCGCGACGTCCACCGTTTGTTGGTTTAAATATCACTGCGCTACGCAGGCGCGTGACGCCCAGCGCAGACTTCGCAATCATCGCGTCTGCTGGCTGAAATGACGCGGGTTTGCACGTAAAGTGCGTCATAAATCAGTAGTTTGCCTCGCAAACCCTCGCCAGCGCCGGTAATTTCCTTGACCGCCTCCAGCGCCATCATCGCGCCGATCACCCCTGGCAAGGGCCCGATCACACCTGCCTCGGCGCAATTTGGCACCAAAACAGGATCAGGCGCGTTGGGAAAAATGCAGGCAAAACACGGTGCGCCGCGCGCGGGATCATAAAGGCTCATCTGCCCTTCCCACTGCGTCAACGCGCCCGCGATCAAGGGTTTACCCGCTACTGCGCACGCAAGATTGACCGCGAAACGGGTTTCGAAATTATCGGTCCCGTCCAGCACCAGATCGTAATCAGCCAGTAATTCAGCCGCGATATCCGACGTAAACTTGCGGTGGTATGGGCGTAGCGTCACATGCGGGTTCAGCGCCGCCATCGCATCGACAGCAGAGTGAACCTTGGGCCTGCCGATTTGCGCGGTGGTGTGGATCACTTGGCGTTGCAGGTTCGTGGTGTCGACCACATCATCGTCAATCACGCCAATCGTGCCAACGCCGGCCGCCGCCAGATATTGCAGCGCAGGCGCACCCAAACCGCCCGCCCCTACTACCAACACACGCGCATTTTTCAGCGCTTTTTGCCCCGGTCCACCAACTTCGCGTAACATGATATGGCGGGCATACCGATCCAGTTCGTCGCTCTCAAATGCACCTGTTTTGACAGGCTTCGCATGGGTCGCAACGGCCATTGCTTTCACACGACGCAACCCCGCGCGGTAGGCATAGCCGATCGCCACAAACGCCAACAACAACGCCCATAGCCGCACATCGCCGCCAGTCGCTTCGCGCAACGGATGCCCGTCAGGCAGTTCGATTTGAATAAAAATCACCCCCGCCATCAGCACGCAAACCATCACCATACGAGCACGTCTAGGGGTACCCATCGCGGCCCCGATACCCCACAAAACACCCATCATGGCAAGAACAGTAATCATGCGCCTGTTGACCCGAAACCGCCCGCACCGCGCACGGTGTCATTCAATACATCGACAAGCGCGAATTGCGCTTGCACTACAGGCGCCACGACCATCTGGGCGATACGCATCCCGTGGGTGACCTCAAAATCGGCATCGCCCATATTTATTAAAATCACTCCAACAGACCCGCGATAATCACTGTCAATTGTGCCGGGCGCATTCACCATGCTGATCCCGTATTTCAGTGCCAAACCAGAGCGCGGCCTGATCTGCACTTCAAACCCCTCGGCAATCGCCATGCGCAAGCCAGTCGGGATCAAAACCCGCGCGCCCGCTTTTAGTGTCACCGCTTGGCCGTCAGCAAAATTCGCGCGCAGGTCAGCCCCCGCCGCCCCTGCAGTCTCGTATGCGGGCAACACAATATCGCGATCCGCACCCTCTGCCCACGCCAATTGCACGATCATAACAGCGCCTCTGCAATTTTGAGAGCCAAGCGCGCGGCCACCGCATCTTTGCTCATGCGCGGCCAATCCTCTGATCCGTCGGCCATGATCAAGGTCACATCATTTTCCGACCCGCCCATAATGCCCGTCGCAGGTGACACGTCATTGGCAACGATCCAGTCGCACCCCTTGCGCAGCCGCTTTGCTGTGGCATTTTCAATGACATCATCTGTTTCAGCAGCGAACCCCACTACCAATTTCGACCGTCCCTTTTCGAGTTTGGAGAATGTCGCCAAAATATCAGGGTTCTCCGCAAATTCCAAAGTCGGCAAGCCATTCCCGTCTTTTTTAATCTTGCTCGCCCCCGCATTCGCCACACGCCAATCCGCCACAGCCGCCGCAAAAATCGCTGCATCTGCCGAAGGCGCATCCATCACTGCCGCCAACATTTCCGCAGCAGTTTGCACCTTGATCACACGCACACCTTGGGGCGGCGGCACATCGGCAGGACCGGTGATAAAAGTCACATCAGCGCCCAAATCTGCCAGCGCCCGCGCAATCGCCGTACCCTGCGCACCAGCGGACCGGTTCGCGATATAGCGCACAGGATCAATCGGTTCATGTGTTGGACCAGAGGTGACCAGCACATGTTTGCCCTGCAGCGGACCGCCCCCGAGTGCCGCATCAATCGCATCCACGATCTCTAGCGGCTCGGCCATACGCCCGTAGCCAAATTCGCCACAGGCCATGTCGCCTTCGCGCGGACCAACCGTCAAAATACCATCCGATTTCAAGGTCTCGACATTGCGCTGCGTCGCACGGTGCTCCCACATACGCACGTTCATCGAAGGTGCAACCAGCACGCGCTTATCGGTCGCAAGCAGCACTGTAGAGGCGAGATCATTTGCCAAACCACCCGCCATTTTCGCCATCAAATCGGCGGTCGCAGGTGCCACAACAATCAAATCAGCGGCGCGGGACAGTTCGATATGCCCCATCTCGGCCTCGGCCGTCAGATCAAACAGGTCCTGAAATATCTTCTCGCCGGCCAACGCCGACACACTTAACGGGGTCACAAATTCAGCGCCCGCTCTGGTCAGTACCGGCGTCACCTTTGCGCCGCGTTCGCGCAGGCGCCTGATCAAATCCAGTGATTTGAACGCCGCGATTCCGCCACCAATAATCAGCAAGATGTGTTTGTCAGCGAGCATATTTCGACCTCCGGTAATTTGGCCCAACTTTACGGCACAAATCACCCGAAACACAATGAGCGGCGGTTAGTGCAGCATTGCCATCAACTCTGGCCCTTCAGCCTCTAGTGATTTGCGCATTTTGCCAAACGCTGCCGCCTCTAGTTGCCGCACGCGCTCTTTGCTCAATCCCAATTCGCCACCTAAATCTTCTAACGTGCGTGGCTCGTCGCGCATTTTACGCTCGCGTACAATGAACTGCTCGCGATCATTCAACGATGTCAGCGCGGTCAATAACCACTGGCGCAGGGTCGCAGTATCATGATTGTTGCCTACCTTTTCCTCGGCTTGCAGCCCGTCATCCTCTAGCGCATCAATCCATTCGCGACCTTCGTCCTCTGCGGATTGGGTGGCATTCAGCGAGAAATCCGAGCCTGACAACCGCCCGTCCATCATCACCACATCGTGCAACGGCACACCAACTTCGTCAGCAATCAACTTGTGCAAAACATGCGCCTCTATTGTCACGCCATCCTTGGTCGCCTCACGTTCAATGCGTGCCTGTACACGGCGCATGTTGAAAAACAACGATTTCTGCGATGATGTGGTTCCCGTCCGCACCATCGACCAGTTCCGCATCACATGGTCTTGGATAGACGCTTTTATCCACCAGACCGCGTAGGTCGAAAACCGCACGCCGCGGTCAGGGTCAAACTTTTCAGCGGCCTTCATCAAGCCGACAGACGCCTCTTGAATCAGATCATTCATCGGCGTGCCATAGCGGCGAAACTTACCCGCCATCGAGATTGCCAGCCGCATATAGGCGGTGATCAGACGGTGTAACGCCTGTTCGTCGCGGTTATCACGCCATGCATATGCCAGTGCCAATTCGGTATCAGCATCCAGCATCTCGGCCCTCATTGCCTTGCGCGTGTGTGTCTGGTCAAAATTTTTGACGTCACCCATGATTGCACCCCTTTAATGACTTGATAACTATTATTACGTGGATTGGTTGCGCTCGGATCACAATTAGTGGTTATTTTGTGCGATCACTTTCTGTGATGGCCCACCTGACCATATGTCATTGGCCGCCAGATACGGTGTCGCGTAACCTAAGCGGGTCGCCCCTTTTCACAGTGAGACTGCTTTGATGACCTACCAACTCTACCTCGGAAACCGCCTTTACTTCAGCTGGTCGATTGCGGCCTATCTGATGTTCGACCGCTTTGGGCTAGGGGATCAGGTCACAACGACCATTTTGCGCCCAGACAGCGAGGCGGCCTTGCGTCCGATGCTCAAAGACCTCGCACCGGCGCGTACACTTCCCATTGCAATCACGCCCGACGGCGCTTTGCTAAACGACAGCATGGCGATTGCCGAAGAACTGGCAAGCCGCCACCCCGACATCGCGTTTTGGCCCACCGACCCACTGGCGCGCGGCACAGCACGCGCATTGGCCAACGAAATGCACTCGTCCTTTGGCGGGTTGCGCGGCGCTTGGCCCGTGAACCTGCGGACGGCTTACGCGACCGTCACCCCACCCGACGACATTGCGTCAGAACTGGACCGGCTGGAAGAAATCTGGACCCACGCGCGCCACGTCACAGGCAGCAAAACCCAATGGCTTTGCGGAGATTACTCTCTGGTCGATGCGATTTTTGCGCCCATGGCCACGCGCCTCGCGACCTACGGCTTTGACACGCGCCCCACCAGCAAAGCCTATGTCGCGGCTCACCTGGCTGATCCATCTTTGCGGCGCTGGCGGGCAATAGGCTTGGCAAGCGAGCCGACACTCCCCGCCTTTGAGCGTGATTTCACAGAGGTCACATGGCGCGGCCCGCCGCTATTATCCGCCAAACCCGTCGCAACAGGCACGCCCGAAAATACAACCTGCCCCTACTCTGGCGGCGCAATCACGCATCTGCTCGAAATCAACGACCGCATCTTTGGTTTTTGCAATGCATCTTGCCGCGACAAAACCGTGAACGACCCCGCCGCGTGGCCAAAATTCATGAACCTCCTTTAGGCCGCGTTAACCTTTCTTAAACCGTCTACCGCTACCCGTTAACCAGATCACAACGGGGGCGGCATGACGGCGCTAGCATACACAGTCGCATTCGAAGGCATCGAGGCGCGCATGGTCGAGGTGCAATGCGCGGTCACACCAAGCATCCCAGCGTTCACAATCGTCGGACTAGCCGACAAGGCCGTATCAGAGGCGCGCGAACGGGTGCGCTCTGCGCTATCCTCGATGCAAATTGCGCTGCCGTCCAAGCGGATCACAATCAATCTGTCCCCTGCCGACATGCCCAAAATCGGTTCGCATTTTGACCTGCCCATTGCGCTGGCCCTGCTTGCCGCATTGGACATCATCCCCGCCGATGACGCCGCGAATACGGTGGCTTTGGGCGAACTCTCTTTGAACGGCGATCTTGTCCCGGTGGTCGGTGCTCTACCCGCAGCTATGGCGGCCGCAACCGAAGACCGCCAGCTTCTGTGCCCCTATGCTTGTGGCGCAGAGGCGGCGTGGGTCGGCAATGCCAAGGTAATCGCCCCGCGCAGCCTCGCCGCCGTGATCCGCCATTTCAACGGCCAAGCCGTTTTGGCACCCTCCGAACCGGGCGAAGTACGCATGCAATCAGGCACCCGCGACCTTGCGGAAGTGAAAGGTCAGGAACGCGCTAAACGTGCTTTGGAAATCGCCGCCGCAGGACGCCACCACTTGCTGCTTGTCGGCTCTCCGGGGTCAGGCAAGTCAATGCTCGCCGCCCGCATCCCCGGCATTTTACCGCCCCTCACCCCAACTGAGGCCTTGGAAACGTCAATGATCCACTCGGTATCCGGTCTGCTCGAAGAAGGCGGGATCAGCCGTGAACGGCCGTTTCGCGAACCACATCACACCGCATCCATGGCCGCGATTGTCGGCGGCGGACGCGGCGCAAAACCGGGCGAAATCAGCCTCGCGCATAACGGCGTGTTGTTCATGGACGAATTCCCGGAATTTCCGCGTACCGTTCTTGAAACCCTGCGCCAACCGATTGAGACTGGCGAAGTCATCGTCGCGCGCGCCAATGCACACATCAAATACCCCTGCCGATTTATACTGGTCGCGGCCGCAAACCCCTGTAAATGTGGCTACTTAACCGATCCTGCGCGGGCCTGCTCGCGCGCGCCAATCTGCGGTGAAGACTATATGGGCCGCATTTCCGGCCCGCTTATGGACCGCTTTGATCTACGGGTCGAAGTGCCGCCCGTCGCCTTCACCGACCTCGACCTTCCCCAAAACGGCGAAAGTTCTGCGAGCGTCGCCGTCCGCGTTGCGCGCGCCCGCGACATTCAAACCACGCGGTTCAAAGCGGTTAATCATGTGCGCGTGAACGCCGATGCCGAAGGGAAAATCCTCGAAGATATCGCCACGCCCGACGAACAGGGCCGCGCCTTGCTCACTAAAGTTGCCGAACGCTTCGGCCTATCCGCACGGGGCTATCACCGCGTCTTGCGCGTCGCGCGCACCATCGCCGATCTGGAAGGATCAGATGGCGTCCGTCACCCACATGTCGCTGAAGCCGTCAGCTACCGATTGGCGCTTTCAAAAGAAGTCTGAACAAAACTCGCGACCTCTAGCAACGCCTCACGCGCCTCTGGCAACCAGCCATCCAAGATTTGAAACACATGCAACTCAGTGTCTTTTTCACGCAAAATAGCGGCGTCACCCAGCTTTGCCGCCATGCGACGCGCATCTGCGGCCAATGCTTCGCCAGTTCCCACTTGTATCAAAACAGGTGGCGGCGCGCGAAATTCCGCAAATAACGGCGAGGCACGCGGATCATTGCGCGCAGCGCCACACAAAAATTGATCTACCGCATCGTTGATACGTGCCATCGGCAAAATCGCCTCGGTGGCGCAATACAATGTGTCCCCCGAAAGCGTCAAATCGGTCCAAGGTGAAAACGTAAATGCCCCTGCAGGTGTCTGGTCGCGCTGGGTCAAATCAGCCAAAAGCGCAAGCATCAGACCACCACCCGCACTATCACCGCCAAGAATAATATCAGCAGGTTCATAGCCCAGCGCAATCAAGTGCAGCCACGCGGCCCGCGCATCATCAAAGGCCGCAGGGAATGGCGCCTCTTGCAACAACCTGTAATCTGGCGCGCAGATTTCAACGCCCGACAGTTTGGCAATCCGCCCCAACATACCGCGATGCGTTGCACCGCTTCCCGACAAATATCCGCCACCATGCAGGTAAAGGATAATTTTGCGCGACGCAGGTTTGCCAACCCTGATCCAATGAAACCTCTGTCCATCAATCATCGTGGCCGAATGGCACAAAAACGGTGGCTCCCTGAAAAACCAGGCCGACGCACGGTCAAATTGGACCTTCGCCTTTTCGGGCGTGCCTGCCCGCGCAAGGCCGGGGCGCACAAATCGACGTGCGCCCCGTGTCGCCAAACGCAGTTGCAGGCTTTGCGTCACTTCGCGCGTCGCCGCTCGATCGCTTCCCAGATTTTGCAAGTCACGTTGGTGCCGTCAAAACGCTCCAACTCTTGCAAGCCCGTGGGCGAGGTCACGTTAATCTCGGTCAACCAATCGCCGATCACGTCGATCCCTACGAAAACCTGTCCTTTTTCACGCAAAAGCGGGCCAATCGCCGCGCAAATTTCGCGGTCACGCGCTGTGAGCTCAACTTTTTCAGGACGTCCGCCAACATGCATGTTAGAGCGCGTTTCGCCCTCGGCTGGCACACGATTGATCGCACCGACGGGTTCACCGTCAACCAAGATCACGCGCTTGTCGCCCTTGGTTACATCAGGCAAAAACTTCTGCATAATCAACGGCTCGCGGTTGATGCCAGAAAACAGCTCGTGAAGCGACGCGAGGTTACTATCACCCTTGTTCAACTTGAATACACCCGCGCCGCCATTGCCATACAGCGGCTTCAGAATGACATCACCATGGCGCGCACGGAACGCTTTCAACGTCTCCAAATCCCGCGCAATCATCGTTGGCGGCGTCAAGTCAGGGAACGTCAGAACCAACAGTTTTTCGGGGTAATTGCGCACCCAAAACGGATCATTCACCACCAATGTATCCGGGTGGATCATGTCGAGAATATGCGTTGTCGTGATATAGCCCATATCAAACGGTGGATCCTGACGCAGCCAAACCACGTCGAAATCAGACAGGTCAACCTCGACCTCGTCACCAAGTGTATAGTGATCGCCCTTGACCCGCTGCACCGTCACCGGCCAACCGCGGGCTGTGACACGCCCCTCTTGATACGCCAGCTTGTCAGGCGTGTAGTAAAACAGACTATGGCCGCGCGCCTGCGCTTCTTCCATGATGCGAAATGTGCTGTCCGCGTCAATATTAATCGGACCAATCGGGTCCATTTGGATAGCAACTTTCAACGACATAGCAGACCTCGGGGTTATAAACTGTTGCGTAATACATGGCGCAGCTACGCGCACTCTTCAACCAGCGTTACGCTTCGGCAAATGCATTTTCAATAATTTGCACCTGCCCCTGCCCGTTCACCATAGCAAGATCAAAACGCAAATCAGTCAACTGCCCATTCGGCTCATCCGCAATAAACTCGGATGCCGCACCAACCAAGCGGTCCATTTGCCTGCGACCCAACCGCGTCGCGGCGCGCGCAAAACTCGCACTTTTCTTCACTTCGACAAACGCAACCTGCGGTCCATTACGCAAAATCAGATCGACCTCGCCACTTGCGCCGCGCCAACGCGTCGCGGCCAAACTATACCCGCGCTCCAGATAATCACGTGCCACAATGTCCTCTGCAACGCGGCCTGCATGATAACTGGTCTGTCCTGTCACTCATCTTCTCCTAAGCCCAAGGCCATTTGATAGACCTGCCTGCGTGGCAAGCCCATTGCGCCCGCGACCATCGTGGCGGCATCTTTTACGCGCATGGTTTTCATCGCCTCGCGCAATGCTTCTGTCACATCCATTTCGGCAACGTCTGTGGCCCCTTCACGGCCCACAAGGACCACCAATTCACCCTTTACTGTTCGCCCGTCAAAGGCCGTGCATAACTCATCCAGTGACCCACGCTGGGTTTCCTCGAACTTTTTCGTCAACTCACGGCAAACGACCGCCTGCCGTTCACCCCCCAGAACGTCGCGTAAACTATTTAACATATGGCTAACGCGCTTGGGGCTTTCATAAAAAACCAACGTGAAAGGCGTGTCGCGCAACAGCGCAATCTCGGTCTCGCGCTGCACCTTAGCGGCAGGTAAAAACCCAACAAAAGCAAAGCGATCTGTGGGCAAACCCGACACGGTCAAGGCCGCCAAAACCGCCGATGCCCCCGGTGCCGTCGTCACCGGCAAGCCCGCCGCAATCACCGCGCGGCCCATCTCGAAGCCCGGATCGGCGATCAATGGCGTCCCCGCCTCGGAAACATAGGCTACCGATTTACCAGCCAGAATAGCATCAACAAACCCTTTGGTCGCCCCATCGCCGGTATGATCATGAAACGCAACAACCTTGCGACCATTCAACGGAACCCCATGAATTTCCATGAGTTTTCGCGCTGTGCGTGTATCTTCGGCGGCAATCAAATCAGCAGAGGCCAGAATATCAAGCCCGCGCAACGTCATGTCTCGCGCCGACCCAATCGGGGTGGCAACGAAATAAAGACCGGCAGTCAGCGGCTTGGTCAGGAAATTCATAGCTGGACCCTTTTGGCTAAGACATTATTATAGCCCCAAGTGATGACCTATGGACGGACAAACCGCCATCGGAAAAAGTCGCAATAAACTTTAGGGAGTTTGTCCATGTTTGCCCGTTTCTCTAGTGTCCGCAAGGCGGCTGCACAAATTTTCGCCCTTATGTCGATGATCTGGCTTGTGGCCTGTGAACCCGTTGGAATTGTTGGTGTAAATGACAATACAGGATTGCGTATTGACCCAAATGCACCCGTCCAAGTGGGGCTTTTGGTACCGGGCGGATCTGGTGCCGGCAGCGATCGTTTGCTTGCGTCCAATCTGGAAAACGCGGCGCGACTCGCAATTTCTGACCTGAATGGTGTGAAAATCGACCTGCGAATCTATAACACTGGCGCTGATCCGTTGCAGGCGGCTTCTGTCGCAAGCCGCGCGGTCGACGACGGCGCTAAAATCATTCTTGGGCCGCTTTTTGCGGAAGCTGCAAACGCCGCAGGTGTCGCAGTGGCGTCGCGCAACGTGAATGTGCTGGCGTTTTCGAACAACCCGACAATTGCGGGCGGCAACGTGTTTATCTTGGGCGCGACGTTCCAGAACACCGCCAACCGCTTGGTGCAATACTCCAGAGGTCAGGGGATCAACCGCTTCATGATTGTGCACGGCAACGATCTTGGCGGTCAGTTGGGACGTGACGCGATCGCAAATGCAGTGCGGGCGAACGGTGCAGAGGTCTCAGGGATCGAGAGCTACGAATTGACCCAGCAGGGTATTGTGTCTGCCTCTGGCCGGATCGCCGCCTCTACAAAAGCGGGCGGTGCAAATGCGGTGTTCATGACCGCTGGCGTGAATGCCGACCTGCCAATTCTAGCAACAACATTGCCAGATGCAGGCCTGAACCCTGCCGACACCCGCTATATCGGCCTTACCCGTTGGAACGCGGCGCCGCAGGCGCTAGCCCTTCCGGGATTGCAGGGCGGTCTGTTTGCCTTGCCTGACCAGAATATGGCGAACCTGTTCGAGAGCCGTTACAATGCCGCATATGGCGCAAAACCGCATCCTCTCGCAGGCCTTGCCTATGACGGCATCGCTGCTATTGGTGCGCTGGTTGCATCGAACAACGTCAACGCATTGACCAAAGCGGCGCTGACCTCCCCACAAGGGTTCCAAGGCACATCAGGCATTTTCCGCCTGCTGCCAAATGGCCTGAACGAGCGCGGCATGGCTGTCGCGACCATCCGTAACAATCAGGTAGTTGTCCTTGCCCAAGCCCCAAGAACCTTTGCTGGCGCCGGTTTCTAAACCGGCCCAAAGCACCACATGCGACAGCACGCCGGACAATCTAATTTGTCCGGCGTCACTGATTTTTGACACTGTGCAAACGCGCAGCGCGATTGATATGGCCGTTTCAGATCTCAGCGATGCCCGCGAGATACGCAAGGCGACCGTTGATATTCTGATGGCCGCACAAAAATCAGGACGCGAGGCAATCCGGCAGGCGTTCGAGCTAGCCCCGTTTGATGCCCGCCCCACGATCCGCGCCTATAGCTACCTGACCGATCAACTGGTGGGCGAAACGCTATACGTCGCGACGACATACCTGCACCCGTTGTCTGTACCAACTCAGGCCGAGCGCTTGTCGCTGATTGCTGTCGGCGGTTACGGACGCGGTGAAATGGCCCCGCAATCAGATGTCGATCTGCTATTCTTGATGCCCTATAAAATCACCCCTTGGGCCGAGAGCATGATCGAATCGATGCTCTATATATTATGGGATCTCAAGTTAAAGGTCGGCCACGCGAGCCGCACGATCAAAGATTGCCTGCGTCTTGCGGACGAAGATTACACGATCCGCACCAGTCTGGTCGAATACCGTTTTCTGGCGGGCGACAAGGCGCTGTCGGATGAATTGGGCAAGCGGCTCTGGTCTGACCTGTTCAAATCAACCGCTGCCGAATTTATCGAGGTCAAGCTGACCGAGCGCGACGCGCGCCACATCAAGCAAGGCGGCCAGCGTTATATGGTCGAGCCAAACGTTAAGGAAGGCAAAGGCGGGTTGCGCGATTTGCAGTCGCTTTATTGGATCGGCAAATATGTAAACGGCGTGAAAGAGGCCTCTGAACTGGTCGCGCACAAGGTGTTCACCGACGCCGAATACGAAACCTTTCACAAAGCTGAAGATTTTCTATGGGCGGTCCGCTGCCACCTGCACCTGATCGCAAAGCGACCGGTGGATCAATTGACGTTTGACATGCAAGTCGAGGTCGCGTCGCGCATGGGCTATACCGATCATGGCGGCAGACGCGCGGTCGAGCATTTCATGCAGGATTATTTCCTCCGCGCCACGCAAGTCGGCGAGTTGACCCGCATCTTTTTAACCGCACAAGAAGCCGCCTTTACCAAACCCGAACCGATGCTGACGCGCCTGCTCAAGCGCCGTAAAAAAGCAAAACCACCCTACGCGATTTTACAAAACCGGCTGACGATCGACGATACCGAGGCATTTTTGGCCGACCCGATCAATCTGCTGCGCATTTTTGAAGAAGCAATCCGCACAGGGACGCTGATGCACCCCGACGCGATGCGTTTGCTATCCGCCAATCTACATTTGATCGACGACGACGTGCGCAAAAGCAAGGTTGCCAACAAACTTTTCCTCAACACCATGATCAAATACGGCAACCCCGAACGGGGCTTGCGATTGATGAACGAGTTGGGTGTTCTATCGGCGTTTATGCCAGAATTTGCCCCTATCGTCGCAATGATGCAATTCAACATGTATCACCATTATACCGTCGACGAGCACACGATCCAATGCATCAGCCACCTTGCGCGGATCGAGCGTGAAGAGCTGATCGAAGAACTGCCCGTTGCCTCATCAATTCTGAAAAGCGGCGTGAACCGCAAAGTGCTATACGTCGCACTTTTGCTGCATGACATCGGCAAGGGTCGTCGCGAGGATCATTCGATCCTTGGCGCACAGATTGCCCGCGTAGTGGCCCCCCGTTTGGGCCTGTCCAATAAGAATTGCGATACGATCGAATGGTTGATCCGCAACCACCTCTTGCTCTCCGATGTGGCGCAAAAACGCGACATATCAGAGCCGCGCACCGTACGTAATTTTGCCAAAGCGATGAAATCGGTTGAACGGCTGGACCTTTTAACCGTGCTGACCGTCTGCGACATTCGCGGCGTGGGGCCGGACACATGGAACAACTGGAAAGCGGTGTTGATCCGCAACCTGTATAAGGCAACACGTTTTGCGCTTGAAAACGGGCTGGAAGAGATCAACCGCGATACCCGCGAGGCCGAAGCCAAACGCGCCCTGCGCAGCGAGTTGGCAGACTGGCCCACAAAAGACCTGCGTATCGAGGCGGGGCGGCATTATGGCCCCTACTGGCAAGGGCTGCCGCTGGCTGCACACAAGATTTTCGCGACCCTGTTGCGCGACATGAACGACGACGAAATCAGCATTGATGTTGTTCTGGACGAGGACCGCGACGCCACCCGCATCTGCCTTGCAATGGTCGATCATCCCGGCCTGTTCAGCCGGATGACAGGCGCGCTGGCTCTGGTCGGCGCCAATGTGGTCGACGCGCGGACTTATACCTCAAAAGACGGCTATGCGACCGCAACCTTCTGGGTGCAAGACGCGGAAGAACGCCCCTACGAGACCGCCCGCCTGCCCCGCCTACGCCAAATGATTTCGCGCACCCTGCGCGGTGAAATCGTGGCCCGCGAGGCGCTGAAAGACCGTGACAAGATCAAGAAACGCGAACGGGCGTTTCGCGTGCCAACCCATATCATATTCGACAACACAGGCTCGGAAATCTACACAATCATCGAGGTCGATACCCGTGACCGCCCGGGGCTGCTTTACGACCTGACCCGCACGTTGGCCAATAACAACGTCTATATCTCTAGCGCCGTCATCGCGACCTACGGCGAACAGGTTGTGGATACGTTTTATGTAAAAGACATGGTGGGCTTGAAATTCCATAGCCAAGACAAGCGCGACGCATTAGAGCGCAAGCTGCGCGATGCAATTACACAAGGCTCTGAAAGGGCACATACATGAAACCGATCAGGCTGATGGCAGGATTTTTCACCGTCGGCATCTGGACACTCCTCAGCCGGTTGATGGGGTTTGTGCGCGACATCATGATCGCCAGCTATCTTGGCACAGGACCGATCGCCGAAGCGTTCCTCGTCGCCTTTTCCTTGCCCAACCTGTTTCGCCGCTTCTTTGCCGAAGGCGCGTTTAACATGGCCTTTGTGCCGATGTTCTCCAAAAAACTCGAAGACGGTGATAATGCCAAAGCAGACGCGCTGAAGTTCGCACAAGACGCCTTTGTCGGACTGGCCTTTGTCCTCACCATCTTCACCGTGATCGGCATCATCTTCATGCCACTCCTTGTCACAGCCATGGCCAGCGGGTTCATCGGCGACAGCCGCTTTGACCTTTCGGTCTATTACGGACGCATCGCTTTTCCCTACATCCTGTTCATATCGCTCTCTGCACTTTTGTCAGGTGTGCTGAACGCCAATGGCCGCTTTGTCGCGGCCGCCGCTGCACCCGTGTTCCTCAATATCATATTCATCAGCGCCATGGTCCTCGCAGCCCTCGTCTGGGCATGGAGCGACACCGCAGCCGCAAGCATGGAAAACGCCCTGCGCCTGCATTTTGGCGAATGGCTCGCCTTTTCCGTGCCGGTCGGTGGCGTGGTGCAAATGGCGCTGGTCTGGGTCGCTGCAAAACGCGCAGGCTTCCCGATGCGCCTTCGCTTGCCCAAAATGACCCCCGACCTGAAACGCCTGGCCCTCATCGCCGCCCCCGCCGCCCTTGCAGGCGGTGTTGTGCAGATCAACCTGCTGGTCGGCCGCCAAGTCGCCAGTTATTTCGACGGGGCAGTCGCATGGCTAAACTACGCCGACCGCCTTTATCAACTGCCTTTAGGCGTGGTCGGCATCGCAATCGGCGTGGTCTTGCTACCCGACCTGTCGCGCCGGCTTCGCGCCGATGACGTGGCTGGCGGGAAAGACGCCTTTAACCGTGCCAGCGAGCTGAGCCTCGCTCTGACAATTCCCGCCGCCGTTGCCCTAATGGTGATTCCCGTACCACTGGTCTCGGTCCTGTTCGAACGCGGCGCATTCACCGCCGACGACACCATCCAAACCGCCATGGCTGTCGCGATCTACGGTCTTGGCCTGCCGGCGTTCGTGCTGCAAAAAACTCTGCAACCACTGTATTTTGCACGCGAAGACACCAAACGCCCGTTCTACTTTGCGCTCGCCGCGATGATCCTCAACGCGGGCCTCGCCATCGGCTTGTCCCCCTATATCGGCTTCATCGCAGCCGCCATCGGCACCACACTGACAGGCTGGGCCATGGTCATCATGCTCTACGCCGCCTCTCGCAACATGGGCGATGCAGCACGGTTCGACGCGCGGTTCTGGGTGCGGCTCTGGCGGATCATCATGGCCTCTGGCGGCATGGGCCTGTGCCTGCTCTTGGCCTCTAGCATCCTGACGCCGTTCCTCGGAACAGCTACAATCCGCTACCTCGCCCTCATCGCCCTCATCGTTATCGGGATCATCAGCTACTTCGGCATCGGCCAGATGATCGGCGCGTTCCGGCTGGGTGAATTCAAGCGGGCGCTACGGCGCGGCGCGTAAGAAGCCCTGATACATTTACAAACCTACGCCAAACAAAGCGATCTTTGGCGTAAGGATTGGAGTGAAGCCAGTGATTTATCACTGACTGCACGTTTCATAGCAGCGCCCACAGAACAGACTTACTCGATCGCCTAAGATTGCCGCCCTAACGTCGGGAATCGCTGCCGATTACCGTTGACGCAACCTGACCAACAACGCGCTCCAACCGCCTGGGGCCACTACCGTCGACACGCCGAAGCCAAACACAAACCCTGCAAGCTCTGCAATCCATGTAGGGCTGCCGCCAAAGATTAATCCAAACAACAGCTGCAATGCCAACAACACACCAATCAGGCGAAATGCTTGCAGCTGGTTTTGGCCTGTGGTGCCGAGTCGGAGCCAGATGATATAGGTGTATGCCCCGATCAGCCCGTAAACCGCGGGATAAGCCCCCAACAGTGGCACGTTCCCTCCGACAAACATCCCAAACACCAACGCGCCAAATACCAGCGACCCAATGAACACGATCAAAACCGCACCGGCACGAAACACATCACCCACAAACTTGCCCAGCGCCAACATCAAAGCGGCGGCAAATAGCGCACTGGTAAAGTTGCCATGCACAAATCCGTAAGTCACAAAACGCTTCACGATATTAAAACTGAAATCGCCAACGCCTAAAATCCGCTCTAACACTGCGGGCGAAAACGCGTAGTCCTGCATCGCGGTCAAACGCCAGCCGATCCCTAGCTGCCCACCGATCATTCCCGCCGCAGCCGCCGACAGCGCCAACTCGACCCCCACAACAATCAAGCACAACACCACAATAACAGGTGGGATCGGGTTTACGGCGGCTTCAGATTGCATTCCTAGGGTATCCTTAAGTTGACGGTCGGCTCGTGCATGGGTAAGCCGAACTAACATTAATATCCAGACCGGACCTGCGCTTATGACAAACACGACATTTACCCCCCGCGTTTTCTCAGGAATCAAACCCTCCGGCGGTTTGCAGCTTGGCAATTACCTTGGTGCGATCAAGCGGTTTGTCGGCATGCAGGGACAGATGGAAACCCTCTATTGCGTCGTTGATATGCATGCAATCACCGTCTGGCAGGACCCCGCGGCACTGGCCAATGCCACACGCGAAGTCGCCGCAGGCTACCTTGCCGCAGGTCTGGATCCGACGAAATCGATTCTTTTCAACCAATCGCAAAATGCTGCACATGCCGAGCTTGGCTGGATTTTCAGCTGCGTGGCGCGCTTGGGCTGGATGAACCGCATGACGCAATTCAAAGACAAAGCAGGCGAGAATGCAGAAAAGCACTCGCTTGGGCTTTACGCCTACCCCGCGCTGATGGCCGCTGATATTTTGTTGTATCACGCGACCCATGTGCCCGTTGGCGAAGACCAGAAACAACACGTTGAACTGACACGCGACATCGCACGCAAATTTAACCACGACTATAAGGTCGACTTTTTCCCAGAAACGACCCCCGTCATCGAAGGGGCGGCAACCCGCGTGATGAACCTCCGCGATGGCACCAAGAAGATGTCCAAGTCCGGCGAAAGCGACATGGAACGCATCAACATGACGGACGATGCCGACAAAATTGCCAAAAAATTCAAGAAAGCCAAATCCGACGCTGAACCTCTTCCCGAAACTGTCGAAGGTTTGGCAGACCGCCCAGAAGCGCGCAATCTGGTCGATATCTATGCCGCGTTGAACGACGTGACCCCCGCCGATGTGATCGCAGAATATGCAGGCGCGCAGTGGGGCAAGTTCAAGCCGGCGTTGGCCGACCTTGCCGTGGCAAAACTTGCGCCGATCTCGACGGAAATGGCCCGCCTCATGTCCGACCCTGCAGAAATCGACCGCATCTTGGGCGATGGCGCGGCACGCGCACGCGAAATTGCACAGCCGATCTTGCACAAGACTTATGATATTGTCGGCATGCTGCGCAGCTAACTCAAGAGTTGCCAGCGCGCATTCGTTCCTGCACTATCGTCAAAAATAGGGAGCGATCATGCGCAAGTTTCTAGTGGTTTTGGACGATAGCCGCGAATGCCTGAACGCAATGCGCTTTGCCGCGATGCGCGCGGCCCATTCAAACGGTGCCGTGGCGATCCTGTCCGTTATTCCGCCAGACGAATTCAATCACTGGATCGGCGTGGGTGCCATCATGCGCGAAGAAGCCCGCGAGCGCATCGAGGTCCATTTTGAGGTTTTCGCCAAATGGATGCGCGACAAACAGGGCATCGACCCCGAACTGGTGATCCGCGAAGGCGAGCCACTCACCGAAATCATGGCCCAAGTGAACGAAGACCCCGAAATCGGCGTTTTGGTGCTTGGGGCTGCCAGCGATAAAAACGGTCCCGGCCCTCTTGTCTCTGCTTTGACGCGCCAATCGGGCAGTTTGCCAGTGCCAATCACCATCGTTCCTGAAGATATCTCCAAAGAACGCCTGGAAGCGATCACCTAAATCCGCATTTCCATCACGACTCGACACACACCCAACGGCGCATGCGCCGTTTTTTGTGTCAAAAATACCATTTCAGATCACAGGCCCGTAATCTGCACGACATAAAGCAGAAAAATTAATAATAATCCTGCCCTGAAATATCTCCAAATGTGAACGACGGAAATGAAACTTTTTTGCCTATTGACCCAAAAGTAAGGTCTTCAGGGGGAGTTTCAGCGCACCTGCGCAGGGCAGTTGTGCATGCATTCACCAAAGTCAGACACGGTACGCGCGTCCGGTTTTCAAGGGGCAAAATCGATCACATTGTGCTCTCTTTTTCGTGATCGAAAGGGCTCTTTTCTTCACGGTTTGAAAGGCGCATCTCTCAATCACCAACAACGGGTAACACCGCAAACGGCAAACAATTCAATACCTTAGAAAGGTCACATCATGTCTATCAAAAAATTCTCACTTATCGCAGCAACACTTGTCGCAACAGCATCTACAGCAACTGCTGGCAACTATTTCGCTTTCGGTGAAAACCGTGAAGCAGGTTCAACACTCGAACTTGGCAACGTCACATCCGAAGCAAACGGCGTTGTACGCATCTATAACTACTCCAACGGCCAGCAAGGCGCTCTGTTGGGTTCCAAAGCAGTTTTGGCTGGTGCAAACTCTGATGTCCGCGTCAACGTAGGCAACAACAATGCCTTCGCAGTTCTCGCAGTTCTGGAAGTTGATGGCCAAGCCGTCACAACCAAAGATTACGACATCAAAAACTAAACTATTCTTTCTACCCTCCCAAGCGGGCTGGCCTTCCTCCCAAGGCCAGCCCGTTTTCCTTTTAGAATCATTCCAAACCTTGACGCGCCAGCCATGCGGGCGCATATTTAGAATATAAATAGAAAGGTTGATCCAATGTTCATCCAAACAGAATCCACGCCAAACCCTGCGACACTGAAATTCCTGCCGGGTCAGACCGTTCTGGAAATCGGCACCGCTGACTTTCCAACATCCGAGGCTGGCCAGGCCTCGCCCTTGGCCAAACGCATTTTTGCGACGAACGGCGTCACGGGCGTATTCTTTGGCAATGATTTTGTGACCGTGACCAAGACCGATGACACGGAATGGGATCACATCAAACCATCGATCCTTGGTGCGATCATGGAGCATTATCAATCGGGCCAGTCGGTCATGGCCGACGATCACGCCCCCGCATCCGGCCACGCCGAACACACCGGCGAAGACGGCGCAATTGTCGATCAGATCAAGGAATTGCTCGACACACGGGTCCGCCCTGCGGTGGCCCAAGACGGCGGCGACATCACATTCCACGGCTTTGATCGCGGCGTAGTTTACCTGCACATGCAAGGCGCTTGCGCGGGTTGCCCATCGTCAACATTAACCTTGAAAATGGGTATCGAAAATCTCCTGCGCCACTATATTCCTGAAGTGGTCGAAGTGCGTCCGGTCGCGGTTTAAGCGATGGCAAAAATCCAAGTCGAAAACGCCAACGCGCCCGACCACAAGGTCAACCTGAACGCCGACAAATACGGCGCTATGCTTGACGCGATGATGGCCGTGCTGACCGACCAACCAATGACTTACGCCCAAATCAAGGCGGGCGTCTTGCCGCTTTTGCCAGACGCCCACTTTCCTGAAGGTAATACCGCAGGTTGGTGGATCAAATCGGTGCAATTGGACCAAGAAGCCAAGGGCACGATCCTGCGGCACGCGACCAAACCGCTGTCATGGTCCAAAACGTGACATTTCCAACAATTCTGGCCTTTGACACCTCTGTGGCCCATTGCGCAGCGGCCCTATTCCACCAAGGCCAGATCACCACCCGCACGGATGAGATGGCAAAAGGACAGGCCGAACACCTGATCCCGATGCTTGAATCCGTCCTCGCAGACGCGGGCCTGACTTGGAACGATCTGGGCGGCATCGGCGTCGGCATCGGGCCGGGGAATTTCACAGGAATCCGCATCAGTGTCTCTGCCGCGCGCGGCCTTGCGCTTGGCCTTGGGATCAAAGCGGTCGGCGTGTCCACACTCGACGCGCTCTCGCTGGAAACTGAGAATAGCATCGCCTGCTTCGCCGCCCCGCGCGGACGCGCCTACATTCAATCGGTGAATGGCGTCGCGGCACTTTGCGAGTTAACAGCAGAGGATTTGCCTCCGTATGACCCCAAATCCGAACCCGTTTTGGTAGGAAACGCCGCCCAAGCCGTAAGCGAAATCCTGGGCCTGCAAACCGCCACACCCAAATATACGATCATCGAAGCCATCGCACGGATCGCGGCGATACGCTTGCACAGCACAACCGAAGCCCCCGCCCCGCTTTATTTGCGCGATGCAGACGCCGCCCCCCCACGCGACGCACCGCCAACCATCCTGCCATGACGCCCGACGACCTCGCCAGTACGCACGCTGCGGCATTCACCGACACGCGACCATGGACCGCGGACGAATTTACAAGCTTGCTTGCGCAAACCGGCATGATTCTACGCGGTGACGCGAGGTCATTCCTGCTCGGGCGGGTCACCCTTGACGAAGCCGAGGTGCTAACGCTCGCGACACACCCCGATTTTCAGCGCCAAGGATACGGGCAAACCCACCTTGCCGGTTTTTTAGACCACGTAAAAACACAAGGCGCTACCACAGCGTTTCTAGAAGTCGCATCCGATAATATTCCAGCCAACAATCTGTATCTGAATAATAAATTTGAAAAGGTCGGCCATAGACCCGCTTATTACACACGTCCGGACGGCACAAAATGTGATGCAAATGTTCTGCGACGTGCACTCTAAAACGCCAAACTGCCGATTCTGCGCCCGTATCTTGTTCAGATGACTAAATACAAGACGGATCAAAAGATAAATCGGTTGACCGCCGCCCCGCGACAAGGCTTTATCAGTCAATGAACCGATAAATCGGCTCGGCTTTTGGGGGGAAGGCAAGGTGCAGTCCCCTATGTATTCAAAGACCTGGGAGACTAACCTTATGACCCTTATGCACAAAATGCTTAGCGCTACTGCCGCACTGGCACTGTCAACTGGCGCAGCGCTTGCTGATCCGGCGATCATTTTCGACCTTGGCGGCAAGTTCGATAAATCCTTCAACGAATCCGCCTTTGCAGGTGCGTCACGTTGGGCCGAGGAAACCGGCGGTTCCTTTGACGAAGTCGAGCTTCAGTCCGACGCACAGCGCGAGCAAGCGTTGCGCCGCTTTGCTGAAAACGGCAACAACCCGATTGTGATGGCGGGCTTTTCTTTTGCAACTTCTCTGGAAGAAGTGGCTGGCGACTATCCTGACACCAAATTCCAGATCATTGATGCCGCTGTCGACGCGCCAAACGTGCGCTCGATCCTATTCGCCGAAGAAGAAGGCTCTTACCTCGTCGGCATGGCAGCAGCTTTGGCGTCCAAGACCGGCACCGTTGGTTTCATCGGCGGCATGGATATCCCGCTCATTCGCAACTTTGCCTGCGGCTACGCCCAAGGCGCGATTGCAGCAAACGCAGATATCAAAGTTCTGTCCAGCATGACCGGCACAACGCCTGCGGCTTGGAACGATCCGGTCAAAGGCTCCGAGCTGGTTCTCGCGCAAAAATCCCAAGGCGCTGACATTGTTTACGCAGCCGCTGGCGGCACAGGCGTTGGCGTTTTGCAAACCGCAGCCGACAACGAGATGTTGTCGATCGGTGTTGATAGCAACCAGAACCACCTCCACCCTGGCAAAGTGCTGACATCCATGATGAAGCGCGTTGATAACGCTGTTTACGATGCATTCACCCTTGGTGACGCGCTGGAATCAGGCATGACCACTATGGGCCTGAACAACGGCGGCGTTGGATACGCCATGGACGAAAACAACGCAGAGCTGATTACTGCGGACATGAAAACGGCCCTCGACGCCGCTGAAGCTGCGATCATCGCAGGCGAAATCACTGTCCAGAACTACAACACCAGCGAAACCTGCGATGCGCTTGACTTCTAAGTCATCGCGTTAAGGCCAAGACTAGGGGCCGCGCCGATATTCCGGTGCGGCCCACTGCATTTTACCCTAAAACGGTGCCCCATCACATGACCCAAAGCCCAGCTATCGAACTCAAAGGCATCTCCAAAGCCTTCGGCCCCGTGCAAGCCAACAAAGACATCTCGATCCGCGTGATGCCCGGCACAATTCACGGAATCATCGGCGAAAACGGCGCGGGTAAATCCACGCTCATGTCCATCCTTTACGGGTTCTACAAGGCGGACAAAGGCGAGATATTTATCGGCGGTAAACCGACCCTTATCCCTGATAGCCAATCGGCGATTGCGGCGGGTATCGGCATGGTGTTCCAGCACTTCAAACTGGTCGAAAATTTCACCGTGCTTGAAAACGTGGTGCTAGGCGCCGAGGATAGCGGGCTTTTGCGCCCCTCCCTTGCCCGCGCCCGCCGCGAGCTCAAAGCGCTGGCTGACGAATACGAGTTAAACGTCGATCCTGACGCAATCGTCGAAGACATCGGCGTTGGCATGCAACAACGCGTCGAGATCCTTAAGGCGCTTTACCGCAAGGCCGACATCCTGATCCTCGACGAACCGACAGGCGTGCTGACCCCCTCAGAGGCCGACCAGCTTTTCCGCATTTTGGAACGCCTAAAAGCCGAAGGCAAAACCATCATCCTGATCACCCATAAACTGCGCGAAATCATGAACGCCACCGACACCGTCAGTGTGATGCGGCGCGGCGAAATGACCGCCACCGTAAAAACCGCCGACACCAGCCCTGCCGAACTTGCCGAGCTTATGGTCGGACGCAAAGTGCTGTTGCGGGTCGAAAAAGCACCGCCGCAAATCGGTAAAACCATCCTTGAAATCAAGGACCTGAACGTCACCGACAACAAAGGTGTTCACCGCCTCAAGGGGATCAACCTGACCGTAAAAGCGGGCGAAGTTCTTGGCATCGCAGGCGTGTCCGGCAACGGCCAGTCCGAACTGCTCGAAGTCTTGGGCGGTTACGAGAAAGCCACCGGATCAATCACCTTGAACGGCCAAGCCCTCGACCTGACAGGCGCACATTCCGACGGACGCTCAAGACGCGCACGCGGCATCGCCCACGTCCCCGAAGACCGGCACCGCGAAGCCATGATCATGGACTATTCCGCATGGGAAAACATGGCCTTCGGCTACCACCACGACCCGAAATACCAACACGGTATCTTTATGGATAACGCCGCAATCAAGGCTGACACCATCGCCAAAATGGAACGCTTTGACGTGCGCCCCCCCGACCCCAAACTCCCCGCCAAAAGCTTCTCTGGCGGCAACCAGCAAAAAATCGTTCTGGCCCGCGAAATAGAACGGAACCCTGACCTGTTGCTGATCGGCCAACCAACACGCGGCGTAGACATCGGGGCTATCGAATTCATCCACCAACAAATCGTCGCCCTGCGCGACCAAGGCAAAGCGATCCTGCTGATCTCGGTCGAACTCGAAGAAATCCTGTCTCTGTCAGACCGCATCGCTGTGATGTTCGACGGTAAAATGATGGGCGAACGTCTGCCTTCCGAGACTGACGAAAAAGAACTCGGCCTGATGATGGCCGGCATGACCAAAGGAGAAGCTGCGTAATGGACGTGATGCCAAAATGGGCCGATGTGGTCCTGATTCCGCTGATCTCGCTGATCCTTGCCGCAATCCTCTCGGCCCTCGTTATCCTCGCGATCGGCGAAAGCCCGATGAACGCGCTGAAACTGATGATCGACGGCGCGCTCGGCTCCACTTACGGCTGGGGCTACACACTCTATTACGCGACAAATTTCATGTTCACGGGACTCGCCGTCTCCATCGCCTTTCACGCCCGCATGTTTAACATCGGCGGCGAAGGTCAGGCGATGATCGGCGGACTTGGGGTGGCACTGGTTTGCGTCTACATCCCTTGGCCACATTGGACGCTCGCCCTACTTGGCGGCACCGCTGCCGCCGCACTTTTTGGTGCCGCTTGGGCCGCAATCCCCGCGTTCCTGCAAGCCAGACGCGGCAGCCACGTCGTCATCACCACAATCATGTTCAACTTCATCGCAGCGGCATTGCTCAACTATCTGCTGATCGGCATACTGAAACCGGCAGGCTCGATGGAACCCGCAACAGGCCGGTTCCCCGAGGCAACAAACTTACCAACCTTACATGATATCCTTGGCACCGTCGGCATCGAATTCTCTCGCTCAGCGCCTGCAAATATTTCGTTCTTCGTCGCCATCGCCGCCTGTTTCGCGGTTTGGGCGCTGATCTGGAAAACCAAGCTCGGCTATGAAATCCGCGCCTTCGGCCACTCGGAATCAGCCGCTAAATACGCCGGCATCAGCCCGACCAAAATCATCATGGTCTCGATGCTGATCTCTGGCGGACTTGCCGGCATGATGGCAATCAACAACGTGCAAGGCGAAGCCGAACGCCTGGTCCTGAACGCCGTAGAAGGCGCAGGCTTCATCGGCATCGCGGTCGCGCTCATGGGGCGCAGCCACCCGTTTGGCGTTTTCCTCGCCGCGATCCTTTTCGGCTTCCTTTATCAAGGCGGCGCAGAACTGGCGCTCTGGACAAAAATCCCGCGCGAGATGATCGTCGTGATCCAAGCGCTCGTGATCCTGTTTACAGGCGCGCTGGACAACATGGTGCGCATGCCACTAGAGCGCATGTTCCTCGCCGCTGCCCGCCGCAAAAAGAGCGCCGCATGATGGAGCAATTTCTGCCCTATCTGCCCGGCTTTCTCGCCGCGTTCTCGATCCTTTTTGTCGCAGCGTCTTCGCCCGGTCCCGCCGTTGCCATGCTGCTCGGCATCGCCACAACCCAAGGACGCACGCCAGCCCTGATTGCCGCCACAGGCATCGCATCGGGCAGCGTCGTCATTAACGTAGGCACACTAATCGGCGTTGGCCTGCTGCTTTCTCAAGTTGCATGGGCCATGACCGCCCTGCGCTTTGTCGGCGCGGCCTACCTCGTCTATCTCGCTTATGGCGCCTTCAAAAAAGCCGCGTCAACACCGGTGATAAAAGCAGCCCAAGTAGACACAACCGCCAGCTGGAAACACTTCACCACAGGGTTTCTTTTGCAAGTCACCAACCCAAAAGCAATCTTATTCTGGCTCGCGATTGCCTCGGTCGGGGCCACACAAGGCGGCGGTCTGCTCGTCATCACAGCCTTCGTCGCAGGCGCATTCCTCATCTCGTTCGGCTGCCACGGTGCTTGGGCGCTTTTGCTCTCGGCACGGCCCTTTCGCGCCGCCTACCAATCAGCACGCCGCTGGATCGAAGGGGCGCTTGGCGTCTTTTTTGCCTTCGCCGCCTTCAAACTCGCAACAACAAGGATCTAAGCCATGGATCTCCTGACACTTCTGCAGATGCTCGACAGCACCATGCGCCTTGCAACCCCCTTGCTGCTCGCCTGTCTGGCAGGGCTTTACTCGGAACGCGCCGGCATCTTTGACATCGGGCTCGAAGGCAAAATGCTCGCTGCGGCCTTCATGTCCGCCGCCGTGGCTTACACATCCGGCTCGGCTTGGGTCGGCCTTGGCGCGGGCATCATGGCATCGCTCGTGCTCTCCGCAATCCACGGCCTTGCTTCGATTACCTTCCGCGGCAATCAATTGATCTCGGGCGTGGCCATCAACTTCCTCGCCGCAGGCCTTACAGTCGTCATTTCGCAAAGCTGGTTTGCACAAGGCGGACGCACACCGCAACTGTCAGGCGACGCGCGATTTAATCCAATTACCCTGCCCTTCGCCGAAAGTATGCGCGAGATCCCGGTCATCGGACCAATCTACTACGAACTGATCTCGGGCCACACCGCACTTGTCTATATTGCCCTCGCCATGGTGCCACTCACATGGTGGGTGCTCTACTCCACCCGATTTGGCCTGCGCTTGCGGGCAGTCGGCGAAAACCCTGCAGCCGTTGATACGGCTGGCGTCTCGGTCGTCGGCATGCGCTTTGCCGCCGTCGCGATTTGCGGCATTCTTTGCGGCATCGCAGGTGCATATCTTGCAACCGCACTTCAAGCCAGCTTTGTGAAAGACATGAGTGCGGGACGCGGATATATCGCCCTCGCGGCCTTGATCTTTGCAAAATGGCGCCCTTGGTATGCGCTCTACGCCTGTCTACTGTTCGGTTTTCTGCAAGCGCTGGCCCTGCGTCCGGACGTGATCGAAGGTGTCTTGAGCTTCAAAGTCAACGGACAACTGCTAGACGTTCTGCCTTACATCCTGACCGTGATCATCCTCGCAGGCTTTGTCGGCAAAGCGGTCCCACCCCGCGCCGGCGGCGAACCCTACGTCAAAGAACGCTAAATAGCTGCCAACATATACGTGCATGCGCAATCGCCCCCACTTCGGCGATTGCGCATGCACGCCAAACATCGCGGACATTCAAAAAGCCCCCCTTCTTAGCGAGCCATTGCCCCGACGACCTATTATTTGCTGCGATCGCATACAAAAGTCGTAATCATCACCTCATAATGACCCAATACCCCAACCCCGACAGGTTTCCGGCCTGTGGGGTTTGACATACTCGCGTGAAAGGGTTTTGGTGCAACGACCCAATCTCTCGCCGGGACACCGCATGCAAATATACCTTCCCATCGCCGAAGTGGCCGTAAATGCGTTCCTACTACTCGGGCTTGGCGGGCTTGTGGGGGTTCTTTCGGGCATGTTTGGCGTCGGCGGCGGGTTCCTTTTGACACCACTACTGTTCTTCATCGGCATCCCGCCAGCGGTCGCCGTGGCAACAGGGGCGACACAAATCGTGGCCTCCTCCGTCTCGGGCCTGCTGGCACATCTTAAACGCAAAACCGTTGATTTGCGTATGGGGTCTGTACTGTTGATCGGCGGCCTTATCGGCGCGGCCATCGGCATCGTGATCTTCAACTACCTGCGCTCATTAGGGCAAGTCGATCTACTGGTCACGCTCTTTTATGTCGTCTTCCTCGGCATCATCGGCACATTGATGTTCATCGAAAGCCTGAACGCAATCCTCAAATCAGGCAGCCCCCCTAAGCGGCGCAAACACCACTGGGTCCATAACCTGCCGTTCAAAGTCAAATTCCGCGTCTCTGGACTATATATCTCGGTCATTCCGCCCATCACAGTCGGCTTACTGGTCGGGATCATGTCGGCCATCATGGGCGTGGGCGGCGGCTTCATCATGGTGCCCGCGATGATCTACCTGCTGGGTATGCCTACAAAAGTCGTGATCGGCACCTCGCTGTTCCAAATCATCTTTGTCACTGCCTTCACCACGATGCTGCACGCCACAACTAACTTTACCGTCGACATCGTTCTGGCCGTGCTACTGCTCGTCGGCGGCGTCATCGGCGCGCAAATCGGCACACGCATCGGGCTTAAAATGAAGGCCGAACAATTGCGCATCCTGCTCGCGCTTCTCGTGCTGGCGGTTTGCTTCAAACTCGGTTTGGACCTGCTTATTCAACCGTCCGAGCTGTACTCAATTGGCATGGGGGGCACCTGATGCTGCGCCTCCTCGCCTTGCTCTGCGCCCTCGGTTCCCCCGCTTACGCACAAGAAGAAATCGTGCTGGGCCTCAGTCACGAATCCGTCGCCATCACCGCCACCTTTAAAGGGTCCGAAATCCTGATATTCGGGGCGATCCGGCGCGAAACCCAGCTGCCCGCTGGCGAGCTTGGGGTCATCGTCACCGTGGCTGGCCCCGACGTGCCAACAACTGTATTCCGCAAAGAACGGCGTCTGGGCATCTGGGTCAACGTCGACGATGTGAAAATCAACTCCGCACCATCATTCTACGCCGTCGCCACCAGCGCCCCGTTCAGCGATATCCTGCGCGCCTCCGAAGATTTGACCAACCAGATCAGCATCCGACAAGCCGTCCGTCAAATCGGCACCAACGTGCTCGACAGCCGCAACTTCTCTCGCGCCCTTATTCGCATTCGCCTGGAAAACAACCTCTACCAAACCCTGGAAGGGGCGGTGGACCTGTCACGTGATACACTGTTCAACACCAGTATCGCCATGCCCGCAAACCTGATTGAAGGCACCTATACAACGCGTATTTTCCTGACGCGCGACGGCACAATTGTGGACAGCTACACCACGACCATCCCTGTGCAAAAAGTCGGGCTAGAGCGCTGGCTCTACAATTTGGCCCACGAACAAGCCTTGCTGTACGGATTGATGTCACTCGCCATCGCCATCGCCTCTGGCTGGCTAGCCTCGGCCGTCTTTGGTCTGCTGCGCCGCTAATCCATCTCGGGCGCGGTCAACTCCAACGCCACCGCAGACACATGCAAATCATTCACCGTCAAAGGTGACGTCGGACGCGCCAAACGATTGCGCACAACCCAGCGCAGCTGGGTCTCGGCCCGCGTAATCGCAACATAGGCCAAACGTTTCCACAAAGGCTGCCCCGCCTCGACACGGCCCATGCGTGCGGCAATCTCGATATCAGGCGCAAAAACCTGCACCGTCCCCCACTGACTGCCCTGCGCTTTATGGATCGTAACCGCCGCGCCATGCAAAAACGTCGCCCCCATACGGGCCGCAAACGGAATAAACGGCTCGGCGTCACCCTCTTGTTCGATCTTCACAATCGACGCGGCACTGACCTGCGGATCCTCCGCGCCCATGACATGCAACCGCGAAAATCCGGGCTTGCGCCCAGGTCCCAAATACACAACCTGCGCGCCCTTAATCAAACCACGCGCTTCAAGATCAAGCCGTTTCTTGCGGTGCTTCATCGGCAATTCAATCCCGTCACAAATCAACGGCTCGCCTTCCAGCAGCTCGTCAATCGGAGCATCAAAGGCGGTGCGAAACGCATGGATCAACTTGATGCGCGTGGCATTGCGCCAAACCAGAACCGGACTGCGCGCCATCAAATCAGCCTCAACACGTTGCGCCATCACCACACGCTCGTCGCGTGATGCAGCTTCGGCCACCATCTTTTCAAAGGCATAAAAATCAACCATCGGGTCGGCTAGTGCATGGGCCAAATCCAAAATCGGATTGCCCGCATCCTGCCTGTGCACCCGCGACAAAACCATGACCTTCTCAGGCGGCAATGTCTCGAACACCATCCCGCCCGACGTTTGCACCGGCGGCAACTGTGCCGGATCACCAAACAACACTAAGGTCGGGAAAATCTCTTGCAGATCCTCAAACTGCTTGGCATCCAACATCGAACTTTCATCAACAAAGCCAATGTCCAAACCCTCTTCGCGCCGCTTCCATCCGGTGATAAAATCCGACCCGCGCAACCCCGCCGCAGCCAAGGCCGCAGGCACCGACTTATGTGTCTGAAAACTCGAAAACGCACGGTCCAGCGCAATATCCGTCAGCCCTTCAATCTCGGGACGCTCGCCTTGTCCCGCCAACCATTCGGCCACTTTCTCATACTCGGGATCATAGACAGGCGTATACAAAATCCGGTGGATCGTGGTGGCAGGCACGCCGCGATTGCGCAACACAGAAGCCGCTTTATTCGTCGGCGCTAAAATCGCTAAAGTCCTGCGATCCTTCTTCTTTTTGCCTTCCCAGTCGCCCGAGATAACATCAACACCCGCCTCTTCCATCGCCTTATACAAACGGGCTAGCAACATCGTCTTGCCCGACCCCGCCTTGCCAATCACGGCCATCACTGACGAGGTTTCAGAGGGCGGCGACATCAATAGGCTATCATCCAAATCAACGCCGGATTGACGCAACATCGCGGCCACGTTGTCCCATGCCTCGGTTTGGTCGTCAGAAAATGTAATCAGGTTGCTCATGGCGGGACACTACCCGCCCCGCCCGTCAGCTGCCAGCGATTATGCGGCGATCGCAGCCCTAATCGGATGCCCGAACGCACGCTCGAACCAATGCTCCGAAATATCAGACGACACGCCTGCACGGCGCAAGACGCGCACACGGTCCTGCGGCTTAAACGACCACAGCCCAACGCTAATCCTGTCACGCCCTTCACCCATGCTCCCTAGCACCTCTGGCGCGGCCCCGATCATATTATAAATCCGCACTATGCGGGCATCGAACACCCCCAACAAACGGGTTAATCCAAAGGCGCGCATCAACTCACCACCCGCCAACATCAACGCACCTGCAACATGCGCCCCCGTCCCTTGCGCAATGCAAACTGGCCATTCGGCCCACGGATCGGGATGGAAAACCCCTGATTGCCAATACCATTGGCAATCGCATCCTTCTGAAACGCACGCGCGGCACGCGACGACCAATCCAGACGCTTCCAATCCACAGGATGAAACCGCTGGAAGCACCCTAAAACGACGGGATCAACGCGCAGATAATCCTGATCAATATACCGCTGCACCCACTTGGGATCATAGGTGCCAAATCCGTATTGCTCACCATCGGCGCTGACCCAATGGTAAACGATATTATCAACCGCCAGACTGCTGCGCAGCCCGACAATCAACTCCTGAATTTGATCCAGCGTCTCTGCCTGCTCCAACGCTCGTAAAAATCGATCCAGTTTCAGCGCAATCTCCTCGCACCACCACCGGTGCCATTTTGGATGTCTGCGTTATCTCCGCCCTAGCCACTTCCGAGGTCTCATCAAGATGATCCGCCAATAAGGGCAGTCCGTTCTTTAGAGCAAAGCTTTTAAGGTCTGCGAGTACGCCCACAATCCAGTCATTTCCCATGGTTACGCTCCCAAAAATTCATCAACCAATCATCATCAACCTATGGTAGCATTTTCATATGGAAGCAAAAACCCGCTCCTTTGCCCCCCCATTTATAGCGGGGCTGATTTTTTTAAGCCATTGATCCTAAAAAGCACAGTTGAAACACAAAAACGCCGACCACTTGGCCGGCGCTTCCATATCAACCTGTCAAACCCGTTCAGGATTGCGATTCAATAACCGTATCTTCAAACGTGCGCAGCCCGGTTTTTGGACTTTGTACCAGCACCGCCATATTGCCTGGCTTATGCTCGTTACGGCGCATCTTGGTATGGGCCGCAGGAATATCTGCCCATGTAAATACTTCCGACATACATGGGTCCAAACGACGCTCGATCATCAGTTTATTAGCCGAAGACGCCTGCTTGAGATTGGCAAAGTGGCTGCCCTGCAAACGCTTCTGATGCATCCACATGTAGCGCACGTCAAACGTCAGATTATAACCCGTAGTCCCCGCACAAATCACAACCATACCGCCACGCTTACATACGAAAGTCGACACTGGGAACGTCGCCTCACCGGGATGTTCGAATACGATATCAACATTATTGCCCTTGCCCGTAATCTCCCAAATCGCCTTGCCGAACTTGCGCGTCTCGGTGAACCACTCTTTATATTCGGGCGTATTCACCGTCGGCATCTGCCCCCAGCACTTGAAATCGTTGCGGTTAATCACGCCCTTGGCTCCCAAAGACATCACAAACTCACGCTTGCTCTCATCCGAAATCACACCAATCGCATTGGCACCTGCCGTATTGATCAACTGGATCGCATAAGATCCCAAACCACCAGACGCACCCCAAACCAGAACATTCTGGCCGGGCTTCAAATCATGCGGCTCATGGCCAAACAACATGCGATACGCCGTGGCTAGCGTCAGCGTATAACAGGCACTCTCTTCCCACGTCAGATGACGGGGGCGCGGCATCAATTGCTGTGCCTGCACTGATGTGAACTGGGCAAATGAGCCATCAGGCGTCTCATATCCCCAAATGCGCTGGCTCTCGGAAAACATCGGATCACCGCCGTTGCATTCTTCGTCGTCACCATCATCCTGATTGCAATGAATAACAACTTCGTCGCCAACCTTCCAGCGCTTGACCTTGTCCCCTACGGCCCAAACAATCCCCGATGCATCCGATCCGGCAATATGAAAATCGGCACCATGCACATCAAACGGGCTGATCGGAATCCCAAGACCGGCCCAAACGCCGTTGTAATTCACACCAGCCGCCATCACCATCACCAACACTTCATGGCTGTCAGGCTTGGGGCAATCAACCACTTCAATCTCGAACGCCTTATCCGGCTCGCCGTGCCGCTCGCGGCGGATTGTCCACGCATACATCTGTGCGGGCACATACCCTAAAGGCGGCATTTCACCCACCTCATACAGCGGCTTTTCAGGAGCGTCATAAGGGATCGGAGCAGTCTGCGTGTCTAAAGCCATGTCGGCCTCCTCAGGTCGAAATTACCGTTTTGCCGCACTGCAGAATCAATGCGCCCCCTGAGGAATAGTTTCCCGCACGCAACATTGCAACAACCAGACGTTAAATTTTGTAATTTAATTTCTGCCGCATCGCAGCGTCACGTGCGGGACTAAGTTTATCTAAATGTCACTGCCGAAGCCGTGCAAACGTTCACATTGTTCTGCACAATGCTTCTGCCATCTTGGAATTCGGCCTTGAGGTCAAAGTTACAGTGGCCGGTGCGGTCGTCAAAATTGATATTGACCGATCCACCGCTCGCCAGAACGTCAGCACCCAGAATATCTTCTTCCCACGAATTTGTGCCAACATTTGATCCATAAAATCGCCAGATCGGACGGCCGGTCTGGTTCACAATCAATACGTTACGGTTTGGCGCAACCGAACTGGTAGTACCGGTATTGGTGGCATCGACACACCCGGCCATGGTCACCATAAATGCTGTTGTAGTCAAAATAGACTTAAAAAACATAATACTTCCCTTTTTTATAAGCGCGGTCGTAATGATACCGCTTCAAAAAGATTACGTTAGGGAAATTTACCGGGCAACAGTTTTGACCGGCACATTAGCCTTTAGATGATGCTCGATCGAGTTTGCATAAAACGCCAGCAGGTCCACGTCAGCAGGATTAACCGAAATCCTGGCGTCAATTTCTGTCACCGCACCGCGCGCCAAAAGGTCGGCAACAGCCTCTTTCACCACCAGTTCCGCCCCGCGACGCGGTGCCGGAATTCCGCGCTCCAACAGATCTTGCGTATACTCCCCCACACGTAAAATTAACGCCGCGCGGTCCATCGGCCCCTCGTGCAACAACACACGACTGACCAAAGGCACAGATAAGACAGGGATCACATCGCGGATACGCGCCATCAATTCCGCAGCCACCTCATCGGTAAAATCACCACGACGCCCATCCAGAAACGCCGCCAGATCCAGCGGCGTGCCAAAGCTGACAGCCGCCGTGCCAAACTTGTTGAACCGTCCCGTGATCCGCGCCCCAAAATGCCCTATCGTGACCTTCGCCACCTGCCAGAATGGCGGACGGAAACTACGCCTGCCGGTCTTGTCGGCCTTGATCAAAAACCGGTCCTCTAGAACACGGTCATAATTCAACGCCACAGGCACAAAAATAACATCACGCTTGTCGGGTCCGAAATCTGACACAATATAGTTCAGCAACCCCAGCTTCGGCTCCGCAGTCGCCCCGGTCACACTCAAACGACCTTCAGGGAATACCGCCTGACTGACACCACCCGCCGTGGCCATCTGCACATAGCGCGCCAAAACCACACGGTATAACGCCCCGCGTGACCGACGCCGGATAAAATACGCGCCCATCATGCGGATCATCCCCGACAACGGCCAGACCCGCGCCCACTCGCCCACGGCATAGGACAAAGCCCCCGCACGCGCCGCTAAATACGTCACCAGCACATAATCCATGTTGCTGCGGTGGTTCATCACAAAGATCACAGTCGCATTCGGATCCAGCTTGGACAGCGCCTCACGATCGAACCTGCCAATGCGAATGCGATACAAAGACTTGGACAACCACTCCGCCAAACGGATCCCGACCGAGAAATAAACAGTTGCCGAAAACGATGGCACAATCTCGCGGGCATACGACCGCGCCCGCTCGAACGCCACATTCTCCGGCACATTCTCTTTTGCCGCATATGCCACAATCGCCCGGGTAATCTCGGGATCATAAATCAACCGCTGGATCATGTCATAGCGCTTGGCCAGCTTGAATGGCTCGATAGGCCGTTGCAGTCGCGTATTCAGCCTCGCAATCACACGCTCGGCGCGTTTCCGAAAAAACCAGCGCACTGACGGAAACAAAAAATGCGACGCAAACGTCACCACTGCAAACAGTAAAATAAGCACAAAGGCCCATAGCGGCATCGAAACAGTTTGCGTCATAGAACGACATTGACAGGGAACGGCGCAGAGGTAAATCCCGTCATGCCGCAACGCAGCGAATTGACAGCGCCATAAAATGTCGGATAATACCCACTAATACGAAACAAAATTACGCCACCCATTCTGGAGCCGCCCAATGTCGCACCCGATCAAAGACCGCCCATGGCTGTTCCGCACCTACGCGGGCCACTCCACTGCCAGCGCCTCGAACGCGCTTTACCGTGGCAACCTCGCCAAAGGACAAACCGGTCTTTCCGTAGCCTTCGATCTGCCGACCCAAACCGGCTACGACAGCGATCATATCCTCGCCCGTGGCGAGGTCGGCAAAGTCGGCGTGCCCGTCAGCCACCTTGGCGACATGCGCGCCCTCTTCAATGACATTCCGCTTGAACAAATGAACACTTCGATGACGATCAACGCGACCGCCCCGTGGCTGTTGTCGCTCTACATCGCTGTAGCCGAGGAACAAGGCGTCGACACAACAACCCTACAAGGCACCGTGCAAAACGACATCATCAAAGAATACCTGTCGCGCGGCACCTACATCTGTCCGCCTGAACCCAGCTTGCGCATGATCACCGACGTGGCAGCCTATACGCGCGAACACCTGCCCAAATGGAACCCGATGAACGTCTGCTCTTACCACCTGCAAGAGGCAGGCGCGACACCCGAAGAAGAACTCGCTTTTGCCCTCGCCACCGCCTGCGCCGTCCTCGACGATCTGCGCGGCAAAGTGCCCCCCGAAAATTTCCCCGAAATGGTTGGCCGCATCTCTTTCTTCGTGAACGCAGGCATCCGCTTCGTGACAGAACTGTGCAAGATGCGCGCCTTTGTCGAGCTTTGGGACGAAATCTGCGCCACCCGCTACGGCGTAGAAGACGCCAAATACCGCCGCTTCCGCTACGGTGTGCAGGTCAACTCTCTTGGCCTCACCGAACAGCAACCCGAAAATAACGTCTACCGTATCCTCTTGGAAACACTCGCGGTCACCCTCTCGAAAAACGCCCGCGCCCGCGCCGTGCAACTGCCCGCCTGGAACGAAGCCCTCGGCCTGCCCCGCCCATGGGACCAGCAATGGTCGCTCCGCATGCAACAAATCCTCGCCTATGAAACCGATCTGTTAGAATTCGACGACCTGTTCGACGGCAACCCCGCAATCGACCGCAAAGTCGCCTCACTCAAAGAAGGCGCGCGCGCAGAATTAGCCCAAATCGACAGCATGGGCGGCGCCGTGAACGCGATTGCCTACATGAAAGGACGCCTCGTCGACAGCAACGCCGCCCGCATCGCAGGTATTGAAAACGGCACCACCACCGTCGTCGGCGTGAACAAATGGCAAGCGGGCGAACCCTCGCCGCTCACCGCTGGCGACGACGCGATCATGGTCGCCGACAAGGGCGCCGAAGCCGACCAACTTGCCCGCCTTGCCGCATGGAAAACCTCCCGCGACAATACCGCCGTGCAAAACGCACTCACCGCCCTGCGCGCCGCCGCCGCCGATGGCACAAACATCATGATCCCCTCCATCGCTTGCGCGCGCGCTGGCGTGACAACCGGCGAATGGTCCGACGTGATCCGCGCCGCCTTCGGCCAATACCGCGCACCCACTGGCGTCAGCAAAAACCCCTCCAACCGCACCGAAGGCCTCGACGATTTACGCGAAAACGTTGACCGCGTCAGCCATGCGCTAGGACGCCGCCTGAAATTTCTCGTCGGCAAACCGGGCCTCGACGGCCACTCCAACGGTGCTGAACAAATCGCGGCCCGCGCGCGCGACTGCGGCATGGACATCGCCTACGAAGGCATCCGCCTGACCCCCGACGAAATCGTTGCCGCCGCTGCCGCCGACGACGCGCACGTTATCGGCCTTTCCATCCTGTCTGGCTCGCACATCCCGCTGATCGGCGATGTCATCACCAAACTTGCTGCTGCGGGCCTCTCGCACATCCCCGTCATCGCAGGCGGCATCATCCCCGAAGACGACGCCACGAAACTGCGCGCAATGGGCGTCGCAGCGGTTTACACCCCCAAAGACTTCGAATTGAACAAAATCATGGCCGACATCATCACCCTCGTAGATCCCGATAACCGCGCGCCCTAATTGTTCAACTTTTCCACCAGCGCATCATAGGTATAACTCTCGGCAATTTCCCCGTTGGTTTCTTTACGAAACCCGTCCGACACCGGCAAACAGGCAATACCGCATACCTGCCGCGCCACCATCAAACGGCTGTCAATATACCACAACCGCCCGCCAGGCGTGGCGACATAGCCGTTCAAATAAAACGCGCGGTCGCCCTCCATATCAATGTCACTGGGGATTTCGTTGAAATAGCCATCATCATAATCACCATGGGTATGATACGATGCAGTGACAGCCACATTGCGCGGAAACGGCGCAGTACACCCGTCGTGCGTGCCAGCCACAGCAGGGGTCGCCACCATCACACCCGTTTCGTCATAGCCGATATAGCCGCAATACTCGCGCTGCTTTTCAAACGACTTCAGTTGCAATTCCGTTAAAATCTCTCGCGCAATCTCTAGCTCGACCGCGTCTTGCGCCGCGACAGCCTGGCCAACAACCGCCGCAAAAATCACACTACCGATACGCATTTGTCTTCTACCCGCTGCCTCATTCACGCTAAACTAACCGCAACATTGAAAGGAAGCCATCATGACAATCCACATCGGCGCAAAATCCGGCGACATCGCCCCAACCGTCCTCATGCCGGGCGATCCCTACCGCGCAAAATGGGCGGCCGAGACCTTCCTCACCGACGCGCGCCTCGTGAACGAAGTCCGCGGGATGCTTGGCTACACAGGCACATGGCGCGGCAATCCCGTCACGATCCAAGGGTCGGGCATGGGCATGCCATCACTCTCGATCTACGCCAATGAACTGATCTCGGATTACAACGCCCAAACCCTGATCCGCATCGGCTCTTGCGGCGGCATGCAAGACCACGTGGGCATCCGCGACGTCATCCTCGCCATGACCGCGTCCAACATCTCGACCCCCTCTCGCGGCATCTTCAAAGAATTCAGTTTCGCACCCTGCGCGGACTACGGATTGCTCTCCGCCGCCCATGCAACAGCCATCGCAAAAGGTGTGAAAACCCACGTTGGCGGAATCTATTCGGCGGACGTCTTTTATGACGAACGCCCCGACCTGAACAAAGAAATGATCCGGCACGGCATCTTGGGCGTCGAAATGGAAGCCGCCGAACTCTACAACCTTGCCCACCGGCACAAACGCCGCGCCTTGGCGGTCCTCACCGTTTCCGACCACCTGATCACCCACGAATCCCTCCCCGCCTCCGAACGCGAAAGCAGCTTCGGCGAAATGGTCGAAATCGCTCTAGAGGCCGCGTTCCCATCATGAAAACCCTAGGAAATACGGGCATCCCCATCTCTGCAATTGGCCTTGGCTGTATGTCGTTTGGGCGCGCGATGGGCGACAGCACCACCGCTGAAAGCCACGCAACATTGGACGCCGCATGGGATGCAGGGATCAATTTTCTCGACGTGGCCAACATTTACGGCCCACACATCTCGGAACAGGTCATCGGCAGCTGGCTCGCCTCGCGCCCCCACCAACCTGTGATCGCCACCAAAGCGGGCCTTACCCGCAACACCGCCCGCCCCGTCAACAACGATCCCGCCTACCTCGAATCAGAACTCGACGGTTCTCTCAAACGCTTAGGCACCGAGGCAATCGACCTGTTCTACATCCACCGCCACGAAAAATCCGTCCCCATCGAGGACGTCGCAGGCTTCATGGGCACCCTTATCACCAAAGGCAAAATCAAAGGCTGGGGCATCTCCGAAATCTCGCCCACAACCCTACGCCGCGCCCACGCCGTCACCCCCGTTAGCGCCGTGCAGAACGAATACTCATTGTGGACACGCCAGCCCGAACTCGGGCTGATCCAAGCCTGTGCCAGCCTCGGCGTCACCTTCGTCGCCTTCTCACCCCTCGCGAGGGGCGTTTTCGGGCGCGATATCATCGACGTCAACGACGCAGGCTTCGGCACGTTCCGCGCAGCCATGCCACGCTTCCACGCTGAACACTGGCCCCAAAACGCGGCAACCGCCCAAGCCTTCCACACACTCGCCCGCGACCACGGCTACACCGCACCGGCCCTCGCACTTGCATGGATCATGGCCCAAGGCGACCACATCATCCCCATCCCTGGCACACGCAGCGTAGACCACCTGCACGACTGGGCCGCCGCCGATCAAATCAAAATCAGCCCCGATCTCGCCGCAAAAATCGACGCGACCCTGCCCGTCGGCTGGGCATGGGGCGACCGCTACAGCGAGGCACAATCAGCGACCGCCGAACGGTACTGCTAACGCCCGTGGGTGCGGTCATAGGCGTTCACCGCAGGCGGCACCCACCCTTCCAACGCCCCATCCGCAGGCGTGAAAACCTCCATCTTCAACGGATAACAGGCAGCAGTGTCACTCGAATGCTCATCACTGCAATCCCCACCGGGACACGCACTCAATACCGCGACCACATCAATCTCGGCAAATAATTCCAGATAATCACCCTCCCGCACAGGGCTGGCCTTCATGAAATACTGCCCCGTATCGCGGGTAAATCCGGTGCACATAAACAGGTTCATCACATCATGCACATGCGCCTCAGCCTGCACCAAACTCAGCCCCGCATAATCCGCCAAGGCCCGCGTCAGGTTCGAATGGCAGCAATGATGATAATCATCCCCCGACAATAACTTGCCGGTATAAGGATCGCAGCGCGTGCCAATCACGTCGTGCACAGAACCGCCAAACTCATCGATGCCATACCACGCCAGCGTATCCTCAAACACCGTCGCCATCGGCCGCAAATAAGGAAAACACGACCACATGCGGTCCCCTGTGGTGATATGCGTGCCATGCAATGCGCGGGTCTTGCCCGAATAAAACCGCTCTGCCAAATCCCCCTTGGCAAACAAGTTTAAGTCGCCAACCTGCGGTCCATCCACGGAACTCATCCGCAAAAACGACCCCGCAGGCACTTCAATCACCGCGGCCTCTCGCGGCGGCACTAGCACCTCGTCCGTCAAAGCGGCCCCCTCCCGCGCCCGCGCATAAAGCGCCAGATCAGGCTGCGGCAAGGTCTCCACAGGATAACAAATCACAGGTTTCACCGCACGGCGCGCTGCCGCATCTTTAGGTTCATTCATCACTCTGTTTTCTCCTCAACGCTTAATTTCTTCTTACGTGTAAAAAGGCGCGGCGTCCCTTCGGGCGCACTCCATTCCTCATTGCGCGTCGCGATCATTGTGCCAGCAAGAGCCGCAAACGACAGCGTAGCACCCGCAAGTAACGCATAATCCGCCGACCGCAAAATCATATACAAAAGCCCGTAAAGCACGACCAACATCGCCGCCAACACCCAGACACGCCGCCCCAGCTTCAACCCCGTGACCCCGTAAACAATCAAAAGCCCGACCGTCGCCACCGACGCCAGCAAATACGCATAGGCAAATCCAATTTGCTCGGCATAGGCCACCATCAACAACACAAATATCGCCTGCGCCAAACCGATCAAAATATATTGCACCGGATGCGCCTGCTTTTTCTGCCGCATTTCGATCAACAGCACCGTTAGAAACGTCAACGACACAAACAAAATGCCGTAATTCGCCGCCCGAAACGCCTTTTGATAAAAATCATTGGGTTGATAAAACCGAACACCAAAGGCAACAGCCTCCTCCATGCCGCCCGTATCACTGCGCGACACCTGCGGCAAATTCCGCGCCAGATGCGGTATCGACCAAGTTGCCTCGAACCCCGCCTCCGTCACTTCATGCTCATTGGGCAAATAAGCACCGCTGAAACTTGGATGCGGCCAATCGCTCTGCATGGTTACATTCGACGTGCGCCCAACAGGCGACACCATCACGCTTTCTGCCCCATTGAACCCTAACGCCAGCTGATAGGTTTGATGCAAACGCGGATCGCCCAAGTCCGCCCTGATCCCGCTCTCGCCAGTGCCATCCGCGCCGCGCGGCTCCAGCGGAAAATCGGCACCATCCACCGTCAAAGACGCGACTCCGCGCAACGCTTTATTTGCGGTCAGTCCCACCTGCAAATAGGCATCGCTCCATAAAATCTCTTCGCCCGCCTGCAACTGCGCATCCACACCGGCGGTGTCATAGTCAAACGCGATCGACAGATCCGCCGTATAAACCGGCACCTGAAAAATCCCGCGCTTTCGCTGCTCGGTCTGCGTGCCCAAATCCGCATCAAACAACATCGGCAACACAAATACCGGCCTTTTCGCTTGAATTTTTGTCACCTCGAACATCTCGACCGTGACCGCACCCGTGACAGGATCAACCGCCTCACGACTTTCCTTGATCGTCACAG
The DNA here is from genome assembly GCF_054439475.1 of Yoonia sp. MH D7. Lineage (NCBI taxonomy): Bacteria > Pseudomonadati > Pseudomonadota > Alphaproteobacteria > Rhodobacterales > Paracoccaceae > Yoonia > Yoonia sp. MH D7. Next base: position 3,207,393 of record NZ_JBTJCF010000001.1, on the reverse strand, counting down.
GACCCTGCACGGGCAACACCAGAATGGGACCATAAATACTCTGACGGCCACCCCATTCGTCACCCACTGTGCGAATTGCCTCGCGCGAATAATGCGCGCGCGCATCAATCACAGAGCTGACCATCATCAGCGGAATCACCATAAACAGCGCCAAAACCCCGACAATCAGGAACCGCGCACCAGTAGACTTCAACATAACCAATCCTTCTCTTTTTCACTGACCCAGTGCTAACCCGGACATCGCACACAGCCCCACGACTATTTTCGCAGTTCTTGTGCAGAACGCAAAACGGCGACGCCACCGCGCCGCCGTTTCAAATACATCAAATAGATCGCGCCTTAAACGACGCGCTCAACCATCTTCTGTTTGATATGCGCAATCGCCTTGGCAGGGTTCAATCCCTTAGGGCACGTCTTGGCGCAGTTCATAATCGTGTGGCAACGGTACAATTTGAACGGATCTTCCAACTCGTCCAAACGCTCGCCAGTCGCCTCATCACGGCTATCAATGATCCAACGATACGCATGCAACAACGCAGCTGGGCCCAAATACCGATCGCCATTCCACCAATACGACGGGCAAGACGTGGAACAACAGGCACACATCACGCACTCATAAAGACCGTCCAGCTTTTCGCGGTCCTCAATCGACTGACGCCATTCCTTTGCAGGAGCCGCTGTTTTGGTCTCAAGCCACGGCATAATGCTCGCGTGCTGGGCATAAAAATGCGTCAGATCAGGGATCAAATCCTTGATCACGGGCAGATGCGGCAATGGGTAAATCTTCACATCGCCGGAAACTTCATCCATGCCATAAATACAGGCCAATGTGTTGATCCCGTCGATGTTCATCGCACAAGACCCGCAAATCCCCTCGCGGCAAGAGCGGCGGAACGTCAGCGTCGGATCAATCTCGTTCTTGATCTTGATCAACGCATCCAGAACCATCGGACCGCAATTATCCATATCAATGAAATAAGTGTCCAACGACGGATTTTTTCCATCATCAGGGCTCCAACGATACACCTGCACCTTACGCAGATTTTTCGCGCCCTCAGGTTTCGGCCATGTTTTGCCCGTCACCATGCGGCTATTCTTAGGAAGCGTCAGTTCTACCATAATCGTGTCTCCTCAAGGGCAAATGCCCCAAAACCTTACATATTCCGCAGTACAGGGCGACGAATTGGGCCCTCACCAGTAATTTCGATAACGCAACGATCATACAACACATCAGGATCAGCCCCGCGCAGGAAATCGCTCGAAATGCCAATCTCCGCCTCGGTAAACGCACCCGATTTATTGTTCACGCCAAAGGTCACACCACCGGTCGGCCCCTGCGCATCACGCGCGCGCTTTTCGCAATGATCTGCCGCCTGCTGCGGCGTCATCGTGGTGCTACAAGCCCCCAACATCAGCAAAACTACAGCCAAGCGGATCATAACGGCCCACCTGTGCAATAAAGCGTGCCAGCATACATGCCAGTATATCCAGCCGGACAAGAACCACCCGTCACAGACGCAGGGGTCGCTTGAACAGGCAAAGTTGTCTCAACGCGCGCCACAGGCACAGGCATCAGCGGCGCAGCACCCAATGGCACAACTTCCATACCATCTGCCAATGTCACCGGCTGGCCTGCGCAAATATTAATGCGATCCGCATCCGTCGGTGTGATCTGGTCAAACGGCACAGCGCGCGCCTGCGCCACACCACCATCAAACGACACTTCAGTCTGCAACTGACCGCCCAGCCCCAACTGCGCCTTACAATTCACGATCGCCAATTCCATCTGCTCTGCCTGCGCGTTCAGCGTAGGACCCTGCGCAGTGCAAGCCCCCAACATCATTGCGCCAAGCAATGGTAAGTGTCTGACGGCAGCAAAGATCATCGTGACAACATACTCAGACCGTTACCCAAAATGCAGGCATTGGCCGCTGGCCGCTGGGCAACCTGCAAAATGATCTCCGTCGACGCGGCCGTGCTGCCTACCGCCGCATTGGCCGCAATCATTGCAATCTCTTCGCCTGACGCCGCATCAACAATGCAATCGGTAATCGGCGCGGCATTCACGCCCGGAAACCGCTGCGCAACTTGACCGTTAATTACCATTTTGGCCTGATCGCGCATCGAAACCTCGATAATCTCTTCTGCACCCACGCAAGCCGAAACCGCTAAAAACGCCATGATACCTAATGACTTATGCATCAGAATGTCCGTTCTTTTGGTGCAATTTTGTTCAGGCTTATGCCGCCGTCTTTCTCCGTCGTCAGCGGTTCGGTTATCACAGGACGGTGGCTCAACGCGACCTTCACACCGTCAACGCGGCTGATCGTATGCACGCGCCAGTTTTCGTCGTCGCGGGTCGCGTAATCCTCATGGGCATGCGCGCCACGGCTTTCCTTGCGGGCCTCAGCACCAACAATCGTCGCCAGCGCATTTGGCATCAGATTGGTCAACTCAAGCGTTTCCATCAAGTCGGAATTCCAGACCATAGAGCGGTCAGTCACTTTGATATTGCCCATCTTACCGGCGACTTCGGTCATCTTTACGACGCCTTCTTTCAGCGTCTTATCGGTACGGAACACCGCCGCATCAGCCTGCATGGTTCTCTGCATTTCCAACCGCAATTCCGCCGTCGAGATATCACCCTTGGCATGACGCAACCCGTCAAAACGGTCAAACGCCGCGTCCACGGACGCTTGGTTCAGCACAGGGTTCGCTGCATTCCGGTCCACAACCTTGCCCGCTTGTATCGCCGCCGCACGGCCAAACACGACCAGATCGATCAGGCTGTTGGATCCAAGACGGTTCGCACCATGCACAGACGCACAACCTGCTTCACCAACCGCCATCAGACCAGGCACAACCGCGTTCGGGTCTCCCTGGGTCGGGTTCAAAACCTCACCATGATAGTTCGTCGGAATACCGCCCATGTTATAATGCACCGTCGGCAAAACAGGGATCGGCTCTTTGGTCACATCAACACCCGCAAAAATACGCGCGCTTTCAGAAATACCGGGCAAACGCAGGTTCAACGCTTCGGCTGGCAAGTGGTTCAGGTTCAGGTGGATATGATCCTTGCCCGCACCAACACCGCGCCCTTCGCGCATCTCCATCGTCATACAGCGCGATACATAATCGCGTGGCGCCAAATCTTTATAGTTCGGCGCATACCGCTCCATGAAACGCTCGCCTTCAGAGTTGGTCAGATAACCACCCTCGCCGCGCGCGCCCTCGGTGATCAGGCAACCCGCGCCATAAATCCCCGTCGGGTGAAACTGCACAAATTCCATATCCTGCAAAGCAAGACCCTGACGGGCCACCATGCCACCACCATCACCTGTACAAGTATGCGCAGACGTCGCAGAGAAATACGCACGACCATACCCGCCCGTCGCCAACACAGTCGTCTTGGCGTTAAACACATGCATGGTGCCATCATCCAGCTTCCACGCAACTACACCCTGACACTGCCCGTCCTCGGACATGATCAAATCAGTCGCGAAATACTCGATGTAAAACTCGGCTTTTTCCTTCAACGACTGGCCATAAAGCGTATGCAAAATCGCGTGACCAGTACGGTCAGCCGCCGCACAGGTCCGTTGCACAGGCGGGCCGTCACCGAATTCTGTTGTGTGACCACCAAACGGGCGCTGATAAATCTTGCCCTCTTCAGTGCGCGAGAATGGCACACCGTAATGCTCCAACTCGTAAACCGCCTTGGGGGCTTCACGCGCCAGATACTCCATCGCATCCGTATCGCCCAGCCAATCAGAGCCCTTTACAGTGTCAAACATATGCCACTGCCAGCTATCCGGTCCCATATTACCAAGCGAGGCAGCAATGCCACCTTGTGCCGCAACAGTGTGTGAACGGGTCGGGAAAACCTTGGTAATACACGCGGTCTTTAACCCTTGCTCGGCCAAGCCCAGCGTCGCACGCAACCCCGCACCGCCCGCGCCAATAACAATGGCATCATAAGTGTGAGTTTCATATTCATAAGCAGCCATCGTCATCATCTCCGGCGAAATTAAAGCGCGATGCGCAGCACGGCGATAACGCCCAGCGCTGCGGCACCATAAGAAAGGCAAATCATCGAAATCAGCAGGACCTTACGGGCCGTGCCTCTCACATAGTCCTCGATCAAGGTCTGAACACCCCCACGAAAATGGTGAAATCCGACCAACAGCGTCAGCACGGCAATCGTCGCCGGTACAGGACGCTGATAATAAGCGACGACCTCCGCATAAGGCTGGCCCAGAATGCCGCCAAATGTGAAAATAAACAACGGCACCAGCACAACAAGCGCCACAGAACTAACCATCATACTCCAATGATGCTGCGTACCAGACTTCGCTGAACCCATGCCGACGGCGCGTTGGCGATCTGTCATAAAACCCATATCAACGGCCCCTTACAATACAATTACAGTGAAAATAGTTAGCACAACCGAGGCCGCAATCATTACCAGCCCCGCCCGCTCCGAGCGTTTAACATCCAGCATATGACCCGAATCCCAGATCAGATGACGAATACCACCCGCCATGTGATACCAAATCGCCCATGTCGACAAAAACAGCACCAGATCACCAAACCAACTACGCACAAACCCGTCCGCAGTTGCAAATGCATCAGGCCCGGTCGCTGCCGCCGTTAACCACCAAACGATCATCAACGCCGTGACAAACAACGCATTCCCCGTCAAACGCACAAAGATCGATGTGATCGACGTCAGTTGCGGACGATAGATCGTCAAATGCGGCGAAAGCGGGCGATTGCCCCGGTTCACATCAGCCATTCCTAAATTCCCTTCAGACAGCGCAGCGCGCGATTAACTCTGTTTTGCACCATATCGCTGCCAGAGTCACGCAGCCACACCTTGATAAATCATGAAAAAGCGTCGCGTTAGCGCTAATTCTTGCGCTCTGTGATCACAGCCGAAATTTTTGTGATCACAAGCCCTACCTAAACTGGCATCAACGCCCAGTAATCCAGATCCAACAAAACCTCTGGCAGATATTTACCGTCATCACCGCGCAAATCACCCGCAGCACCGGTCGTCGCCACCAGCCGCAAACGAATAGCCCCAACGCCCGGCGCATTCGTCTCTGCCGTTTCCAGCACCTGCGACCACGCCCGCACGGTATCACCTGCGAAACAAGGATTGGCATGTGCGCCACCATTCAACGCCACAATCATCTGCGCATTCGCCAGCCCATTGAACGATAGCGCCCGCGCCATCGACATCACATGACCGCCATAAATCAACCGCTTGCCATCGGCACGGCTGGTTGCATCAAAATGCACCTTGGCCGTATTCTGCCACAACCGCGTGGCCAACATATGCTCGGCCTCTTCAATGGTGACACCATCCACATGGTCAATGATCTCGCCCACCGCGTAATCCGCCATCCGGTGTGGCTCGCCCGCCAGCGTAAAATCATAACGCGTGAAATCCAGCCCGTCAGGAATCACCAAGTCGGCCGCATCCACCACAGCACGCAACTCAGGCACAACCGCCTCAGGTGCTGCCCCCGCATCACGGCGTTTCACCATCACCCAACGCACATATTCCATCAACACATCACCATGCTGATTGCGCCCCGTGGTGCGGACCCAAACAATTCCGGTTTTGCCATTCGAGTTCTGCTTGACGCCAATCACCTCCGACGTCGCGGTAACGGTATCACCCTCCCACAACGGCGCAATCCAGCGGCCCTCTGCATAACCCAAATTCGCCACCGCATTCAGCGACACATCAGGCACAGTCTTGCCAAACACCGTGTGAAACGTGATCAAATCATCCAGCGGACTGAACGGCAAACCACAAGACTTCGCAAACATATCCGACGAATGCAGGGCATGACGGGCAGGATATAGCGCATGATATAACGCCCTCTCGCCCATCTTGATCGTACGCGGCACGGCATGTGTGATCACATCGCCAACGCCGTAATCCTCAAAAAACCGCCCCGCATTCGTCTTGCTCATTACACAGCGCCCAGCTTCATCTCACGCGAATACTCCACGTCAGCCTCTTTGGTCACTGCCTGTGCACAGCGCATCACGCCATTAGCGGCATCAAACCCATAGGCAGGCGAGCCATGCAGCGACCAGCCCTTAGACAAAGCCTCCGTCACGCGGTGGCAAAACTCGGACGTGTCGTCCTCGGTTATCATACGGTAAACAATCATATCTTATCCAAACGGGTTATAGCCGAGCCATGAGTGGATCAGCGAGACAACAACAAAAACCACGACAGTCACGACAATCGGGATCAATTCTTTAATCGGCGCACGCTCTGGTGCAGGGGTCCATACAGGCTCGGCACGGTTGATCAAAACCATGCTCACAACAGCCCAAACCAGCAAGCCGCCAAATAACACAAACGATGGCGTATCACCATTCACCAGCAAATGCGCAACCGCCCAAACCGAAAATCCGGTTAACTGCGGATGCCGCAGCTTGCGGCCCAGCCAAACCCGTGGACGACCCGGACCAGGCGCACCCGTCGCATAGAGATATAGCGCCAAAAACATCAGCAGGTTGTTAATCCCCGCCATCGCAGGGGTACGGCCCCAATAAATGGTGCCATCCCATGCACGATACCCCAGCACCATCATCACAATCGCCAGAACAGAGGCAATCGCCACAAACAATTTGCCCTTATCGCCAAATTTTGCACGGCTCTCGGGCGCGACACGCTTCCACAAATGGACCGCCGACCAAATAACCACACCCAGAACAAGTAAAAACATCTAAGCCTCCAAAGCGGCGATTGCCGCAGCTTTGCGCAACGTCGCCTGTGCCGTCACGATATGCAAGTTCTCAACGATCTTGCCGTCAACAACCACTACACCACCGTCGCCCGCTTCGAACGCCGCGATTTGCCGCGCCGCCAAATCCACCTCATCCGCACTGGGGCCAAACGCGGCATTACAAATCGCAATCTGCGCAGGATGGATCAAAGTCTTGCCATCAAACCCCATATCGCGGCCCTCGGCACATTCTGCCGCAAGCCCGTCATCATCCTTGAACGCATTATAAACACCGTCCAACACAACAATTCCCGCTGCTCTGGCCGCGAGAACAGACAATTGCAACGATGTCATTAACGCTCCGCGCGTCCGCGAGTTCAGATCCTTCGCCAGATCATTGGTCCCCAAAACGAACCCCGCCATTTTAGGGTGCGCCGCAATGCTTGCGGCATTCATCACCCCCTGCGGTGTCTCGATCATCGCCCAGAAAACCTTATCCGGGATAAGGTTTTGCAACGCATCCAAATCCGCCGTGCTATTCACCTTGGGCAATAAAACCGCATCACAGTCCATCTGCGCAATCGCCGCCGCATCGTCCGCACCCCACATGCTATCCAGCGCATTCATCCGCACCACCTTCAAACGCGGACCGTAATCAGCAGCCAATGCTGCGGCCAATGTCACACGCGCCTCCACCTTGGCATCAGGGCCGACCGCATCCTCCAAATCAAACAAGATCACATCAACAGGCAAGCCGCGAGCCTTCTCCAAGGCGCGCTCCTTTGATGCAGGGATATACAGCGCAGATCGGTAGGGGCGGTCAAACATAGCTTCTTCCTCGCAATAATGTTGCGCCAGATTGGACAGAAAACACGCAATCAATCAACCAAAAACGCGCCGCAACGCAGCATAAACCACGCGCAATGAGCCACCGTCGCGGTGATACGAACACTGTCACGGCTCTCGCGCACTCTTTGCAACCACACATTATGCCGCCGCAAGCCCTAGCCTGAACTGCGGCGATACCCCCACCATTCAATGCCTAAATCGCAATCCAGATCAGGCGGATACCCGTCAGCGTCAACAACACATATGTCAAACCAAAGAACACGCGCTCGGGCACCAAATGATGCATCTTCACGCCGATCCACGCACCAATCAATGCAAACGGCGCCAGCAATAACGCCCCCTTGAACGTATCCAGCGTGAAAATGCCGAGGAAAAAATACGGCACAAACTTCATCCAGTTAATCGCCCAAAAGGTAATCACCGTCGTCGCCTGAAACACCAGCTTACTAAACCCCTGCGACAACATAAACACAGCAGCCGGCGGGCCGCCTGCATGGCTGACAAAACTGGTAAAACCTGACACAGCCCCTGCAATCCACGCATAACGCCGTAGCGCAGGCAAACGACGGACCTGCATCAAACCCCAACTTTGCGACAATTGAAACACCACAAACCCCAGACAAATAAGCCCGATCAAGACGCGGAACACATTGGCATCCACAACGCTATAAACCCAAGACGCGACCAGCACCCCCGGAATAGCGCCCAGCATCATGCCCTTGGCGGCGGGCCAATCCCATTTGCCCCAATAGGGTTTTAACGCGGCAGCATCCACCAACATAAATAGCGGCAACACAATGCCCAGCGCCGCCCCAGGTGGCACCACCAACGCCAGAATCGCACCCGCAGCAAATGATGCACCCGATCCGAAACCGGCCTTGGAAATTCCACCAAAAATGATCGCGGGAATACCTATCGCGAAAAACTGCCAACCAAATTCGATCATCCGATGTCCTGCTATGGTTCTCTTATTAAGCACTCTTTAGCTGAGACAGCTGTCAGGAACTATAACGTTTTCACCACGCTGCACCGCGGCGCACTTGCTTTGCGACGGACAAAGCCTTACCCAAAGCGGCAGAATTCAACCCAAATAGGACGCATCAAATGGCTAGACCTAAAATTGCCCTCATCGGCGCCGGACAAATCGGCGGTACGCTTGCACACCTCGCAGCCGTAAAAGAACTCGGCGACGTCGTGCTTTTCGACATCGCGGAAGGCTTCCCGCAAGGCAAATCTCTCGACATCGCAGAATCCGGCCCTTCGGCTAAATTCGACGGGTCGTTCAAAGGCACCAATGACTACGCTGATATCGCAGGCGCAGACGTTTGCATCGTGACCGCTGGCGTTCCGCGCAAGCCGGGCATGAGCCGTGATGACCTTCTGGGGATCAACCTCAAAGTGATGAAATCCGTTGGCGAAGGCATCAAAGCCCACGCGCCAAACGCATTCGTCATCTGTATCACAAACCCGCTTGATGCGATGGTTTGGGCGCTTCAGACATTTTCGGGCCTGCCCCCACATATGGTTTGCGGCATGGCTGGCGTGCTTGATTCGGCACGTTTCCGTCACTTCCTTGCAGAAGAATTCAACGTCTCGATGCGCGATGTAACCGCGTTCGTTCTGGGCGGTCACGGCGACACAATGGTGCCGCTAGAGCGTTACTCGACAGTTGCGGGTATCCCTTTGCCAGATCTGGTGAAAATGGGTTGGACCACGCAAGAGAAGCTGGACACAATCGTTCAGCGGACACGCGACGGCGGCGCAGAAATCGTTGGCTTGCTGAAAACAGGCTCTGCTTTCTACGCACCAGCAACATCCGCAATCGAAATGGCCGAAGCGTTCTTGAAAGATCAAAAGCGCCTGTTGCCATGCGCGGCACACGTTGACGGCGCTTACGGCCTCGACGGGTTCTATGTTGGTGTGCCAACAATCATCGGTGCTGGTGGCATCGAGCGCGTTGTCGAAATCCAGATGAACAAAGACGAGCAAGCGATGTTCGACAAATCTGTCGACGCGGTCAAAGGTCTGGTTGCAGCCTGCAAAGACATCGACAGCACGCTGGCGTAAACCATTAAGTATCACCCAAGAAAAGCGTCCCTTCTGGGGCGCTTTTTGCGTTTTGAGGGTAGAGCCACGTTGCTACATGTCTTGACCTAGCTTCCAAATCTGCTGGCTTTTCACTCCTAGCCGCTCATTACTACTGTCTCAAATCGTTTTGCAAAAATCACGGCCAAAGCAAGCAGTCACCTTGGCAAAATGGGCGCTTCTTTCTCGCGCTTAGATCACCTCACCTCGGTCGAAATTATTTCTTCAAAGACATCATCGCGTGTCCAAAATCGCGATCTGATGCATAACCCGACACACACTAAACTGGGCAAAAAGTAGGCATTTTACAGTCGAATCCTTTGCCAAAACGTCGCATCTCTCCGACTTATTCCATTATCCGAATCACAGTTAACGCCCAATAGCTGACATTTGTGATCACAGCATTTTCGCGTGTGATCACAAATGTCACTTTTTTCGCTTTGTTCATAAATCCTTGTTCTTTTAGGTGTCGGACTGTGGTTCAAATGGTCAACACCCAGCAACGCAAGGGACGCATTGATGAATATCCACGAATACCAAGCCAAAGCGCTACTGGCCTCCTACGGGGCACCCGTCAGCGACGGACGCGCCGTTTTGAAGGCCGAAAACGCCAAAACAGCCGCAGGCGAAATGGACGGCCCACTTTGGGTTGTGAAGGCCCAAATCCACGCAGGTGGCCGTGGCAAAGGCAAATTCAAAGAAGCCGATGCAGGTGAAGCTGGCGGTGTACGTCTGACCAAATCTGTCGAAGAGGCCGCGCAAGAGGCCAAGAAAATGCTGGGCCGCACCTTGGTCACACACCAGACCGGACCTGCGGGCAAGGTCGTGAACCGCGTCTATATCGAAGACGGTTCTGGCATTGAAACAGAAATGTATCTGGCACTGCTGGTTGATCGCCAGTCGTCGCGCATCGGCTTTGTTGTCTCGACCGAGGGCGGTATGGACATTGAAGAAGTGGCCGCAAACACCCCTGAGAAAATCATCAACTTTACCGTTGATCCGGCGACAGGCTATCAGGCATTCCATGGTCGCCGCGTCGCATTTGCGCTGGGCTTAACCGGCGGTCAGGTCAAGCAGTGCGTGACCTTGATGGGTCAGCTTTACAAAGCATTCACCGAAAAAGACATGGAGATGCTGGAAATCAACCCGCTGATCGTGACCGACAAGGGCGACCTTAAGGTGCTTGACGCGAAAGTGTCATTCGACGGCAACGCGATTTACCGCCACGCGGATATCGCCGCATTGCGCGATGAAACCGAAGAAGATCCAAAAGAGCTGGCAGCGTCCAAATTTGACCTGAACTACATCGCCCTTGACGGTGAAATCGGCTGCATGGTGAACGGCGCAGGCCTTGCGATGGCCACAATGGACATCATCAAGCTGTATGGCGCCGAGCCTGCCAACTTCCTCGACGTTGGTGGCGGTGCGACCAAAGAAAAGGTCACAGAAGCCTTCAAGATCATCACCTCTGATCCACAGGTCAAAGGCATTCTGGTCAATATCTTTGGCGGTATCATGCGCTGCGATGTGATCGCAGAGGGTGTAGTTGCGGCCGTAAAAGAGGTCGGCCTGAAAGTGCCATTGGTTGTCCGTCTTGAAGGCACCAACGTCGCCGAAGGCAAAGCCATCATCAACAACTCCGGTCTCGACGTTATCGCGGCTGACGACCTGAAGGATGGCGCACAAAAAATTGTCGCCGCAGTGAAAGGGTAAAACGATGACGAAAGCAACATTCGTGATGACCATATGCGGCGTTCTGGTAATGGCAGGTTGCGTAGATAGTCGCGAGCCAAGCACAGTGCGTAGCGGTCCGCAGGCCGAAAGCCCGATTGCGGATGCACCGGGCGGCAAATTGCCAATCGGCACAGCGGCGGCGACCCGCGTGATCATCGACGACAGCACATCAATGGTGAGTGCTCCAATGAATGTCGCTAGTCCGGCGGTCACAACCGCGCCGGCACAAACCAACGGCAGTATCTTTGAATTCACCCGCTAAGATCGCCCTTTGACCGCGACCGCGCCGATAACGCCGACAAACAGGTGAAATCGGCGCAGGCAAACATGACACAAGCAGACGGCGCAAAACGCGTCCGATTTGCGAACCAAGGAGGCCCATATGGCCATTCTCGTTGACGAAAACACCCTTGTGATCTGTCAGGGCCTCACCGGCTCGCAGGGCACTTTTCACTCTGAACAGGCGATTGCCTACGGCACCAAAATGGTCGGCGGCGTAACGCCAGGCAAAGGCGGGCAAACCCACCTTGACCTGCCGATTTTCAACTCGGTGCATGAGGCGCGCCACACAACAGGCGCGAATGCCTCTGTGATTTATGTGCCGCCTCCCTTTGCAGCGGATTCGATCCTCGAAGCGATCGACGCCGAAATGGAGCTGATTATCTGCATCACCGAAGGTATCCCTGTGCTGGACATGATGCGCGTGAAACGTGCGCTGGAGGGATCAAAATCCCGCCTGATCGGGCCAAACTGCCCCGGCGTGATTACGCCTGATGCCTGCAAAATCGGCATTATGCCCGGCCACATCCACAAACGCGGCTCCGTCGGTGTTGTGTCCCGCTCTGGTACATTGACTTATGAAGCGGTCAAGCAGACCACTGATCTGGGCCTCGGCCAATCCACGGCTGTTGGCATCGGCGGCGACCCGATCAAAGGGACCGAACACATCGACGTCCTCAACATGTTCCTCGACGACGACGAAACACACTCGATGATCATGATCGGCGAAATCGGCGGCTCCGCAGAAGAAGAAGCAGCCGAGTTCCTCGCAGACCAACGCAAAAAAGGCCGCTGGAAACCAACCGCTGGCTTCATCGCAGGTCGCACCGCCCCTCCAGGCCGACGCATGGGCCACGCAGGTGCCATCGTCGCAGGCGGCAAAGGTGATGCGGAATCCAAGATCGAAGCGATGAAATCCGCAGGGATCATCGTGGCCGACAGCCCAGCCACTCTCGGCGAAGCCGTGATCAAGGCAATTGGGTAAGGCTTAAAACACATGCTAGAAACGTCAAACGGGCACAGTATCACGACCCCTTTCACAGCGGATCTTGCTTCATATAGCTGGAGAAAATCTGCTGGTCAGGGCAAATGGATACCAGCGGTTGTGTGCCTATTGGCGTTTCTAGCACTAACTCTTGTTTGGTACACCTCTTACCAGTTAACCACTTTTCCATTTTGGATGTCACATTCCAACTAGGCTGACATGGCCAATCGGAGCTTCTCATGAACGATCACTCTCCAAACGAACAGTTCCACGCTTCCTCCTTTTTGCAAGGACATAACGCTGAATATGTCGAGCAGCTTTATGCCCGTTATGCCGACAATCCGAATGCGGTTGACGAAAGCTGGCAGGAATTTTTCAAGTCTTTGGGCGACGCGCCCGCCGATGCAAAGGCAGAGGCCGCAGGTCCGTCGTGGGGGCGCGCCGATTGGCCGCCTGTGCCAAACGATGATCTGACCGCAGCCCTTGACGGGCAATGGCCGTTGGAACCCGCCGCCGCAGGCGAAAAGATCAAAGCTAAAGCCGCCGAAAAAGGTGTGTCGCTGGACGAGACGCAGGTGCGTAATGCCGTGCTCGACAGCCTACGCGCGCTGATGATTATTCGTGCCTACCGTATTCGCGGGCATCTGATTGCCGACCTCGACCCGTTGGGCATGCACGAAAACGAACCACACCCCGAGCTGGACCCTGCATCTTACGGCTTTAACGCTGATAACATGGATCGCCCGATTTACATCGATAACGTGCTTGGCCTTGAAGTCGCCACCATGAACGAGATCATCGCGATCCTGCGCCGCACTTATTGCGGCACTTTTGCGCTGCAATATATGCATATTTCCAACCCCGAAGAAGCGGCCTGGCTGAAAGAACGCATCGAGGGTTACGGCAAGGAAATCACCTTTACCCAAAACGGGCGCAAGGCGATCCTGAACAGTCTCGTGCAGGCCGAAGGCTACGAGAAATTCCTGCATGTGAAATACATGGGCACCAAGCGGTTCGGCCTTGATGGCGGCGAGTCGCTGATCCCTGCGATGGAGCAAATTATCAAACGCGGCGGCCAGCTGGGCGTCGAGGATATTGTGATCGGTATGCCACACCGTGGCCGCCTGTCGGTGCTCGCCAACGTCATGCAGAAACCCTACCGCGCGATTTTCAACGAATTCCAAGGCGGATCGTTCAAACCCGAAGATGTCGACGGCTCTGGCGATGTGAAATACCACCTTGGCGCGTCCAGTGACCGCCAGTTTGACGACAACACGGTTCACCTTTCGCTGACCGCCAACCCGTCCCACCTCGAGGCAGTGAACCCCGTTGTCTTGGGCAAAGTGCGCGCGAAACAGGATCAAAAAGGCGATACTGACCGCACTAAGGTTCTGGCGATCCTGCTGCACGGCGACGCGGCCTTTGCAGGTCAAGGCGTTGTCGCCGAAGGCTTTGGCCTCTCGGGTTTGAAAGGTCACCGCACCGGCGGGACCATGCATATCGTCGTGAATAACCAGATCGGCTTTACCACCGCGCCGCATTTCTCGCGCTCTAGCCCCTATCCGACCGACATCGCCTTGATGGTCGAAGCACCGATTTTCCATGTGAACGGCGACGACCCCGAAGCGGTGGTTCATGCCGCCCGCGTCGCGACAGAATTCCGCCAGAAATTCCACAAAGATGTGGTTCTGGACATCATCTGTTATCGCCGCTTTGGACATAACGAGGGCGACGAGCCCATGTTCACCAATCCGGTCATGTATAAAAAGATCAAAAAACAAAAGACCACTCTGACGCTTTATACCGAGCGATTGATCAAGGACGGCCTTATTCCAGAGGGCGAAATCGAAGACATGAAAACTGCGTTTCAGGCTCACCTGAACGAAGAATTCGAAGCTGGCAAAGACTATAAACCGAACAAGGCCGACTGGCTTGACGGGAAATGGTCGCATCTGGACCGCCGGAACGAAAAGAAATACCAGCGCGGCAAGACCGCAATTGCGCCCGAAACAATGGCGCAAATCGGCCGTGCGCTGACCACACCACCCGCTGATTTCCCGCTGCACAAAACCATCAGCCGCTTGATGGAAGCCAAGGCGCAGATGTTCGAAACCGGCGAAGGTTTTGACTGGGCCACCGGCGAAGCACTGGCGTTCGGATCGCTACAGACCGAAGGCTACGGCGTGCGTTTATCGGGTCAGGATTGCACACGCGGTACGTTCAGCCACCGCCATTCGGCCTTCATTAACCAAGATAACGAAGACCGCTATTACCCGCTGAACCATATCCGCGAGGGTCAGGCGCAGTATGAAGTCATCGATTCGATGCTGTCAGAATATGCTGTTCTAGGGTTCGAATACGGCTATTCGCTGGCCGAGCCTAACGCATTGACCCTGTGGGAAGCCCAGTTTGGCGATTTTGCCAACGGCGCGCAGATCATGTTTGACCAGTTCATCTCGTCTGGTGAAAGCAAATGGTTGCGCATGTCAGGCCTCGTTTGCCTGTTGCCACACGGTTATGAAGGCCAAGGCCCAGAGCATTCCTCTGCCCGTCTCGAGCGTTTTTTAACCATGTGCGGCGGCGACAACTGGATCGTGGCAAACTGCACCACACCGGCCAACTACTTCCACATTCTGCGCCGCCAGTTGCACCGCAGCTACCGCAAGCCGCTGATCATGATGACGCCAAAATCGCTGCTTCGGCACAAGCTGGCGGTTTCAAAAACCGAAGAGTTCACCACAGGTTCCTCGTTCCACCGCGTGTTGTGGGACGATGCACAGCACGGCAACTCCGACACAAAACTCGCGCCTGACGACAAAATCAAACGCGTCGTCATGTGTTCGGGCAAAGTCTACTTCGACCTACTGGAAGAGCGTGACGCGCGCGGCATCGATGACGTCTACATCCTGCGCTATGAACAATTCTACCCGTTCCCCGCGCAATCGGCCGTGAAAGAACTCGAACGGTTCAAGAACGCCGAAATGGTCTGGTGTCAGGAAGAACCCAAAAACCAAGGCGCTTGGTCGTTCATGGAACCAAACATCGAATGGGTTCTGACACGTATCAAAGCCAAAAACACACGGCCCGTCTATGCAGGACGCGCGGCATCTGCCTCGCCTGCAACAGGTCTTGCCAGCAAACATAAAGCCGAACAAGCAGCCCTCGTGAATGATGCGCTGACAGTCGAAGGATCAAAATAATGAGCACTGAAGTCCGCGTCCCAACCCTGGGCGAGAGCGTTTCCGAGGCTACTGTAGCCACATGGTTCAAAAAGCCCGGCGATGCTGTTGCTGTTGATGAAATGCTTTGCGAGCTGGAAACCGATAAGGTCACCGTCGAAGTGCCGTCCCCCGTGGCTGGCACCCTTTCCGAAATCGTTGCTGCCGAGGGTGAAACCGTTGGCGTTGACGCACTTTTGGCGCAAATCTCGGAAGGCGGCGCCGCTGCGGTGAAAGCATCCGCACCTGCCAAAACAGTGACCGACCCCGGCAAAGTGAACGAAACGCCTGCCGCTGGTCCCGATCCGGTGAAACCGCGCGGTGACATCGAGGATGCCCCATCCGCCAAAAAACTGATGGCAGAGAATAACCTGTCGGACGTTACAGGCACTGGCAAAGATGGCCGCGTGATGAAAGAAGATGTGCTCAGCGCGCTGAAATCCCCTGCGCCTGCCGCATCCGGTTCTTCAAATAAACCCGCCGCCTCTGATGATCCCCGTGAAGAGCGCGTCAAGATGACCCGCCTGCGCCAGACCATCGCCAAGCGTCTGAAAGACAGCCAGAACACCGCCGCCATGCTCACCACCTACAACGAGGTCGACATGACCGAGGTGATGGACCTGCGCAACGAATACAAAGATCTGTTCTTCAAGAAACATGGCGTGAAACTCGGCTTTATGTCATTCTTTACCAAGGCCTGTATCCACGCCCTGAAAGAAATTCCCGAAGTGAACGCCGAAATCGACGGCACAGATGTGGTTTACAAAAACTACGTCAACATGGGCATCGCGGCTGGCACGCCAACAGGCCTCGTGGTGCCAGTGTTGAACGACGCCGACCAAATGTCTTTCGCCGAAATCGAAAAAGCGATCGGCGTAATGGGCGCAAAAGCACGTGATGGCAAACTGTCGATGGACGACATGTCAGGCGGCACATTCACCATCTCCAACGGTGGCGTCTACGGCTCGCTGATGTCCTCGCCCATCCTGAACCCGCCACAATCCGGCATCCTCGGCATGCACAAAATCCAGGACCGCCCAATGGCGATCAACGGCCAAGTGGTGATCCGCCCGATGATGTACCTCGCCCTGTCCTACGATCACCGGATCGTCGACGGCAAAGGCGCAGTCACCTTCCTCGTGCGCGTCAAAGAAGCCCTCGAAGACCCACGTCGTCTGTTGATGGATTTGTAGGACCAAAACTATGACTAAAGCGCAACCCTCCGAAGAATTGAAAAGTTCGCATCACCACGCTGGTGATAGAAGGGTTGCGCTAAGCATACATTTGTTCGGCACCGGCTTTGCTTAACAGCTAAAAGGGCGTAGAATTGAGGACATATGTATTGGGGCCGATGTCCAGATACATATGGAACGGAAAAAATGATCCACAACCCGTAGGGTGCGCGTCCATGCGCACCGATTTTCATGCGCACCACTGAAAGCGAAACATGACCCCCGAACTCACCGCCCTCACCCTCGCCGCCCTCCTGCAATGCATTCAATTCGCCCTCATGGCGGTGCCTGCGAACATGGAACTTGGCACCGGCAAAACGGCATCTCCACGCGATCTTGACCGTATGGGCAAACCGATGATCGAACTGCTCTCGGTCAAAACCGCCCGCCTTGCCCGCGCGATGGACAATCATTTCGAGGCGTTGATCCTGTTTGGCATCGCGATCACCGTGATCTCGCTGACTGACAAAACCAACGGTATTACCACTGCCTGCGCTTACACCTATCTTGGCGCGCGCGTCCTCTACATCCCCGCCTATTATTTCGGCTGGACCCCTTGGCGGTCCGCGATCTGGTTTGTCGGGTTTCTCTCAACACTGCTTATTCTGATCACTGCGCTTTTGTAGAAATGCAATACGCAAAGAAGACGCATTAAAGACGTAAAAAATACGCCCAAAGGAGACACATATGTCCAGCTACGACGTCATCATCATCGGTGCAGGCCCCGGCGGCTATGTGTCCGCAATCCGCTGCGCCCAACTGGGTCTGAAAACCGCAATCGTCGAAGGCCGCGACACCCTTGGCGGCACCTGCCTGAACATCGGCTGCATCCCGTCCAAGGCACTGTTGCACGCGACCGAAATGCTGCACGAGGCGGAACATAATTTCGCCGAGATGGGCCTGAAAGGTAAGGCACCTTCTGTCGACTGGAAACAGATGCTTGCTTATAAGGATAACGTCGTTGGCCAGAACACCGGCGGCGTCGAATTCTTGATGAAAAAGAACAAGATAGACTGGCTGAAAGGCTGGGGTTCGATCCCTGCGGCAGGTCAGGTCAAGGTCGGCGATGACGTGCATGAGGCAAAGCATATCATCGTAGCCACAGGGTCCGAGCCTGCGTCATTAAAGGGCGTCGCGGTGGACGAGAAAACCGTTGTGACCTCGACTGGCGCGCTTGAACTTGGCAAAATCCCCAAGTCCATGGTTGTGATCGGCGCAGGCGTCATCGGGCTCGAATTGGGGTCGGTCTATGCCCGTCTTGGATCCGAAGTCACAGTGATTGAATACCTTGATGCAATTACGCCGGGCATGGACAAGGACATCGTGCGCGCGCTTAAGAAAACTTTGCAAAAACAAGGTCTTAAATTCATCCTTGGTGCCGCCGTGCAAGGCGCAGAGGTCAAGAATAGCAAGGCTACAGTCACATATAAACTGCGCAAGGACGAGAGCGAGCACACGCTGCAAGCCGATACCGTGCTGGTCGCCACAGGCCGCAAACCATATACAAAGGGTCTCGGTCTAGAAGAGTTGGGCGTCGAGATTTCCGAGCGCGGCCAGATCAAAACCGACGATCATTACCGCACGAATGTCGCGGGTATCTATGCGATCGGCGACGCAATTGACGGCCCGATGCTAGCGCACAAAGCCGAGGACGAAGGCATGGCAGTCGCCGAAGGCATTGCGGGCCAGCACCCGCATGTGAACTACGGCGTGATCCCCGGCGTGATCTATACGCACCCCGAGGTCAGTATGGTTGGCAAGACCGAAGACGCGCTCAAGGAAGAAGGTCGTGCCTATAAGGTCGGCAAATTCCCGTTTATGGGCAACGCGCGGGCCAAAGCAAACTTTATGGGTGACGGCTTTGTCAAATTGCTTGTGGATGCGGAAACTGACCGGATTCTGGGCGCGCATATCATTGGCCCGATGGCGGGTGATCTGATCCACGAAATCTGCGTTGGCATGGAGTTTGGTGCCGCAGCAGAAGACATCGCCCGCACCTGCCACGCGCACCCGACCTATTCGGAGGCTGTGCGCGAAGCCGCGCTTGCTTGCGGCGACGGTGCCATTCACGCGTGACGCCAGAAGCCACAATATTGCTGGTGAACGCCATCTTTTTGGCGTTTGCCTACCTTTGGGTTTACCCGAACCTGACGCCGATCACGATCGCCCGTGCCATGCGCTACGACCTGATTATTAGTGCCGCCTGCCTCACAGTGGCCGGGCTATTATTTTGGGGAACAGGCACGCCGTTTCGCATGGTGTTTTTCAACAGTAATTGGGCGGTATTTTCAATCGTCACATTGCTGATCATGGAAACACCGCTGTTTTTCTGGTTCGCCAAAAAACACGATCTTACCCTTTAAGCATCCGCAAGCCTTGGGTCGCGTCCATGCGCACGGCCAATCGCAACCCCGGATCATCGCCGGCTTTCAGGGCAGCAAGGATAAGCCGGTGGTGGTGTGGTGGTTCAGTCCGGTTCAACCGCCCGTAAAGTGCGCACATCGTCGGCCCCAGCTGCAGCCAGACGGTTTCGGTCATGGCCAGCATTGCAGGGGCTTGGGCGCGCAGATACAGCGTGCGATGGAATTCGAGGTTCATGCGGATATAGCCGGACGGATCGTGACGCGTCACCATCTGACTGACCGCGTTGTTGATGGTTTCCAGCCGCTCGATCAACGCGAAATGTGCACGCGGCAGGGCGCGGGTAGCCAGTTCAGGTTCAAGAAGTGCGCGTAGGGTTGCCAGTTCTTCAATCCGCTCGTTGGACAGTTCGGGTGTCGAAACCCGCCCCGACGAGGATAAAAATAACGCGCCTTCGGCCACCAGACGCCGCACTGCTTCGCGAGCAGGGGTCATCGAGACGCCAAAGTCCTTGCCGATCCCGCGCAGGGTCAGTGCTTGGCCCGGTCCCATTTCGCCGTGCATAATACGGGTGCGCAATGTGCGATATACCCGCTCGTGGGCGGCGGCAGACGGGTCGAGAGGGCGTGCCTGAATCATCATGCGCCCTTTGTGATCACAAGCGTGCGGCGGGTCAATCGCCGAAATCGACGCGGTGCAAGCTATCACCATTTTGCCGTAGCCAGTCGCGGTGCATTTGGTAGTCAGGATGGATTCCAGCTACCACAGTCCAGAAGGCGTCGGAGTGGTTCATCTCGACCAGATGTGCGGCTTCGTGGGCGGCAACGTAGTGGAGGATTTCGGGCGGCGCCATGATCAGCCGCCACGAATACATCAGTACACCTGCCGACGAGCAGGAACCCCACCGCGACCGCGTATCGCGGATGCTGAGGCGGCTGTAAGACCGGCCCAGAAGCGCCGCGTAATGGTCGGATGCCGCGGCCAATTCGTCCCGCGCCCGCAGTTTCAGAAACGCGCGCGCCTTTGTTGCCGCTGTTGCTGCGTCGGCGACATGTAAGGTACCGTCGCGCAAGACTGTCCGCTTGACCTGCCCCGCCTCCACAGGCAATGCGTCGCCTTGGAACGGTACGGTGCCTCCTGCGCGCACAACCGCCACGGGCGCCAGTTTTACAAGGTTCTGTCGCAGCCAGATTTCGCGGCTTTGCAGGAATGCGATGCCGTCGCGCAGCGCACTGCGTTTGGGAATCGTCAATGTCACCCGCCCGTCAAGCCGCGATACCCGCAGCGAGAGGCGCTTTGCCTGTGCTGATTTGCGGATCGCCACGTCAATTGGGGGGTTGCCATCTAGCCTATGAACACTCATATCCCGCTTTCTTATTGAACAAACGCCAAAGCCTTTGACACGCTGCACTTCATATGGCACGAGGCCTTGATGCGCCACAAGCGCGACCAGATTTTGAAAGGGTAACATATGCCTAACGAAGAATGGGGCACGAAGCGCCTTTGCCCGGAAACCGGCAAACGCTTTTATGACCTGAATGCGACCCCTGTGATCAGCCCTTATACCGGCAAGGAAGTGGCAATCGACACCTCCAAGACCCGCACGATGGTTGCTGACGCAGAAGATGCGCAAACAACCAAGATGAAAGTCGACGACGACGAGGACGATCTGGTGCTCGACGACGAAGAAGACGACGATGATGCGGACCTCGCCGATGACGTTCTGGACGACGATGATGATGATACTGTCAGCCTCGAAGAACTGGCCGATGTACCGACAAGCGACGACGACTAAACTTTCTATTCGTTGGGCGAGATTATCTCTTGATCTCGCCCGACTAGCTGCATAGACAGCACCCAATGATGGGGCCTTAGCTCAGCTGGGAGAGCGCCTGCATGGCATGCAGGAGGTCAGCGGTTCGATCCCGCTAGGCTCCACCATCACCCTTAATAACAATGCCTTGATAGGCTGTGAAACACGGTGCGCCGCACTAGGGTCACACAGTTATGCGCAATCCAACCTATCTAGTTCTATCTCGGCACGGGGTCTTTTACTTCCGTTGGCCTCTCCCGGCCTCTCGACATCCTGAGAATCGCCGCTCAGAAGTCAGGCTCTCCCTTCGCACCCGGCGACCATCTGTTGCGTTGATGTTAGCACGGGCGATGGCGGTGGGCGGATTATTGCATCTAGATATACAGGTAGGCCACAGACCATGCGCTATGGCGAATGCGTCGACACGTCCTTGAACATTTTCAAACGCGGCTTGGTGCACTCCGAGAACAGATCTCTGCATACGGGCCGCTAGATGATCGCGCCCATTGCGACCTGAGAGCAACAAGAAGCATCGCTGATGAGGCCACCGCATATTTTCTAGGCTCGGCGAGCAAGAGGCCCTCTTGGCGTCATTCCTGAAAGACCGAGGGACCACCCAGAACCTTACCGCCACCATTAAAATACAATCAGTCGCAGAGGTCAAAAGCGGCTTCAAGGCGTACCTCGACAGTGCGCTTGAACTGGTTGGACGTTGCGCAGATACGAAAAGCATAAGCCAAAGCCCCAGGAGCGTTTGTTTGCCGTCAGGCGTTCAAGCTAATCCGCGATCTCTTTGTTCTCATCGCTCAGCATGGGGCTGTGCCGATAACAGGTCTCATTGATCTCAAACGCACGACATGCCAGCGCAATGCTGAGCCCGTGTTGTGCGACCGAAGTTAAGGCCATATCTCGCCGTCGAGATGGCCTTAACGCTTTTTCCCAAGCGCCTCCTTCAGCAAACATCTCCTCAGATATTTTGTCGAGAAAATTCGACTTTTGAACACCTTTAACTTTAGGGGGATTACAGGTGGAACTGCTCGATACTCATCTCGCTCAGAAAAAACGTTGATGATGAATGGCCTGATCGCGCAACTTTGCTTTAAAACCCGCTCTACCTCCGGCGGTCAGCGCAAAGTGTTCAAGTTTTTCCCCACAACCAACCGCCGGATCACCGTCGTGCCCGATTAAACGGATCTTGGCGCAATCCCCTGCATAAAGCCGCGCATCCGGATGAAAGATCTGAGCGTCGGCAGGTGCGCAGGCCTAAAATGTCACTGTCCCAATCCACCATCGTCATAACTTGAGTGGTTTGGATGTTGACGTGATCAAGCCTGTGCACCTGTATTTCAGAAGCCTTCCAGAACGATTTTGCCCTTGGCTTTACCGCTTTCAATCAGCGCATGGGCGCGTTTGAGGTTCTCGGCGTTGATCGTCCCGAAGCTTTCGGTCGCGGTGGAGCGGATTTTGCCTGCATCAATCAGGCTCGCAACAGTATCAAGGATTTCGCCCTGACGCGCGATGTCGTTGGTGGTGAACAACGACCGCGTAAACATCAGCTCCCAATGGATCGAAACGGCCTTGCCTTTGAACGGCATGATGTCGAACGCTTTGGGGTCGTCGATCAAGCCAAACCGCCCCTGCGGCGCGATGAATTCGGCAATCTGCTGCACATAAGTGTCGGAATAGTTGGTGGAAAATACAAACGCAGGCGCGCCGATGTTCAGGTCGGCAATCTGTTTCGCCAACGGTTTAGAGTGATCCACAACATGATGCGCGCCAAGTTCTTTGACCCATGCTTCGGTTTCAGGACGCGACGCCGTGGCGATGATCGTCAGGTCAGTCTGTTCGCGCAGAAGCTGGATCGCGATAGAGCCAACGCCACCCGCACCGCCAATGATCACGATGGCATTTGCCGCACCCGGCACTGGGTCTGTTACTTTTAAACGGTCAAAAATCATTTCCTGAGCCGTCAAAGTGGTTAAAGGCAGGGCCGCAGCGGCAGAAGCGTCGATAGACTTCGGCGCGTGGCCCACGATGCGTGCATCAACGAGGTGATATTCGGCATTCGCGCCAGAGCGGTTGATAGCGCCCGCATACCAGACCTTATCGCCAGTCTTGAACTGGTTGACCTTGTCGCCAACTTCCACAACCTCACCCACGGCGTCCCACCCGAGGATCACGGGCGTTTCGCCTTCTGCGGGGCGGTTTTGGCGCACCTTTGTATCGACAGGGTTGACCGACACGGCAGCAACCTTGACCAAAATATCGTGGCCGGTAGCAGTCGGTTTATCGACCTCAAGGTCGATCAGGGCGTCGGCGCGATCGATGGCGCCGTTTGTGGTGTATCCGATGGCTTTCATGTTCGTTCTCCGAATTGAAATATGTTGCGAGACCCCGCCAAAGATGTCCCGCATTAAAGTCTGGGTTTAACCCGGTGATTACTTTCGAAAGGTAGCGGTCACTCGATGTGAGACATCTCGCTCAGAGTGAATTCAGCAACAGCGCCGTCGGTCGCGGCCATGTAAGCCGCAAGATGCGGCGCATTCATATGTGTCTGCCACAGGTCACGGCTCTCCCAGTTCTCGAAGAATGTGAAATGCGCGGGATTTTCGTTATCCTGATGCAGGTCATAATTGATGCAGCCTTCTTCAGAACGTGTGATCGGAACCAGCTTTAGCAGCTCCGCTTTAACCAGTTCGATTTTGTCAGCGTTGGCGTGAATGTTCGCGATGATCGTAAGCTTGGACATTGGTGTTTTCCTTTGGATGTCTGTTTTTCTAACAATCATATACAGCGCAGGAATAAGCGGATAAACAAGCTTCATTCAAAATGATAATCCGGAAAATCCGTGCAATGCTGATCGACAATATTCGCTTGTTCCTAACCATCACCGAGAAAGGTAGCCTTGTCGCTGCGGGGCGAGAGGTCGGGCTTTCTGCCACAACAGTTTCGGAACGTTTGGCCGCGCTTGAGGCGCATTATGGCGTGGTCCTGTTCAACCGCACGACGCGGTCTTTAAGCCTGACAGATGAGGGCCGTACTCTGCTGAGTGGGGCCAAGATTGTGTTGGGAGAGATCGAAGACCTTGATGCGCGGATCCGGCACGGAGCAGAGACCCTATCCGGCCCGATCAGGATCAGCGCGCCAATTGATATTGGCCGCAGCATCGTGTCGCACGTGATATCTTCGTTCACAGCAGACCACCCAGAAATTTCGATCGAGTTGTTGTTGTCTGACGGCTATGTCGATCTCGTCGGTCAGGGGTTCGATCTGGCCTTGCGTTTTGGTGCCGTCACCGACAGCACACTGCGCGCACGCAGCCTTGGTCATTTTCGCAGGATCGTTTGCGCGGCACCGTCCTATATCGCGTCCAACGGCGCACCGCTGGTCCCCGCAGATCTGATACGGCATAATTGCCTGATCATGCGGTTCGGCACCACTTTAGACAATGTCTGGCGGTTTGAAGCTGGCAACAAACCGCAATCCGTGACCGTTCGCGGCAACAAAATTGTCAATGACGGCTCTCTGGTACGGCAATGGGCATTGGAGGGGCACGGAATTATTCTGAAATCAGAACTTGATGTCGCGCCGGATCTGCAGGCTGGAAGACTTGTCGCTTTGTTAGAAGGTTTTGCAGCACAGCCCAATCCTCTCCAGATGATGTTCCCGCCTGGTCGGGCACAACCACGGCGTGTGCGTGCATTCGCTGAGGCCCTGAGCGTAACAATGGCAGCGAAACAAGTGGGATAACAGATCAGCGCCTCCTTGCGACATGTACTGGAACCGCGTCGTTACAGGTAACGTCCGGCTAGAGCCGTCTTCACCGCGTTTCTGCGTCCCGCCGACGGCTGCTTTAACCACGGCATTATCAATTAAACGTTCACAGCACCCTTTTGAACAAGTAGGCAAATGGTGATTTGGTATACGCAACGCCACGCCCCGACTTCTTCAGGCTGTCACGGGTGATCGTTTGCGGTTTTTTCGGCACCATGTAGCTGTCGACATTTTGATCGATAACTCTGTAGCGACCGTTTGCGCATGTGACGACCGCCACCAACCTGAACCGTGGATCGAGTGCCGCAAGCGCCGCATCACCATGGCTTGAGTTGACCAGCAGATGCCCCCCGATGCGCAGAAAATGGCCGCAGGGCTCTGATATAAACCCCGCATAGAGCGAGATCAAAAGTTCAAAGCTTTCCGGCTCTAAATCCAACGCCCTATAGTCGCCATGCGCGAACGCGACCCGCCCGTTCACATTGCCGCCATGGTCGCAAATGATTTGTCGAACACCTTCGGTATCGGCAAAAAACGCCGCTGCCCGCTTGTCTACGTCCGCATAGTTCACATCGTCATAAACGAAGGACGGCGCAATATCGACATAGCTGCCCGCATAGAGCACACGATGCGCAGGCACGGCCACGCTCACCGCTTGAAACAGCCGCCAGCGGTCGCCCTTATGCTGATCCTGCTTTTCCCAAAGTTTCTTTGTCTTGTCCTTCATTTTGGTTCCTCCGGTAGCGCGGTCCAACGTTCCATCGCGACCTCATGGGCCATCATCTCTACGCAGAAACCACCCTCTGAGACCGCCGCCGCGATTCCCGCAAAGCCCATGCGTGCGTCACCGACAACGTAGAGCCCCGGGATATTGGTCGTGCCCGACGCACTGGCAAGCTCGGACATTCCCCAATCGTTTTCGTCGTTCGCGATAACTCCCAGATGCTCGGCAAAATCGGTCGCAGGCGACGAAAATTCCTCGATGATGAACCCACTTTGCCGCGCAATCTCACGCCCGTCTTCCAATACGACATGGGTGAGCGTGCCGCCTTTCGACCGCAAGGTCGCAACCTTACCTTCTTCGACCAGCACGCCTTTGGCCTGCAACTCTGCCTTCACCTTAGCGTCCAGCGGATTGCTGTTGGTGAACACGATCATATCGTGCGACCAGATCCGCATCATCGGCACAAAATGTTCGATCGCGCTATGGCCGAAAATGGCCAACGCCTCGTCGGCATGCTCGTATCCATCGCAGAACGGGCATGGGTAGACCGATTTGCCGTAGACGTCCTCGATGCCGGGTAAATCCAACTGGTCGAGGTGGTCCCGATGCCCCGTCGCAATCAACATGCGGGTCGCGGTCATCGTTGCACCCTGCGCTGTCGTCGCCGAAAACCCGTCGGCCAAACGCGCGACGTCAGAAACGCTATCGGCAATGTAATTGACGGTTGGATATTTGCGCAGCTGTTCCTTGGCCACCGCCAAAAGCTCGCTGGGGTGGGCACCGTCGCGGGTCAAAAACCCGTGCGAGGCTGTGGTCACAAAGTTGCGGGGGCTTTCGGCGTTGATGAACGCAGTTTTCATACGTGTTCGCCCAGCGATCAAAGCAGCGGATTGTCCGGCAGGACCACCACCGATGATAATAAGGTCGTACTGTTGGTTTGACATATTATGCCCAATTCAAGCTGATGGTTTCGTTGACCTCAACATAGGCCCGTAGGCGCCGTTGCTTGAGAGCGTGGATTTCGGTATTATCGGCTGATCTTATGATATTCGAGATTTGCGCATGACAGACCTTCAGCACACCGAACCACCACATCCCTCCTGCTATGTGATTCACGAGACGGGCGTCAGCACGCAGCCGGCACCTGTCGCCGTTCTCGCCGAACATGGGTTGGTGTTTACCCGTGCGGGTTGGTTCACGATGGAGCAGAAATACGAAACGCTGTCCTTGGCGGGTAGCGTGACGATTGTTCCGGCCGGTGTGCCGCACCGGCCATTGGCAGGCGAAGATCTTGATTATTGGCTTCTGGGATTCTCTGCAGGTGGCTTCGGGCTCGACGAGACACAGGCGGTCATGCGGCCTTTCGCAGAAGTGCGCCTTGGAGCGTCCCCCGTCGTCCATTTGAATGATGTAGCACAGACGCGTTTGCAGCTCTGGTTCGAAACCTTGGCGTGCGAGGCAGAAGGGCAAACCGAGCTTACTGCAGAAGTGCAACGCAGCCTGATTACCCTAATCCTGTCAGAGGTGTCACGAGCGATGCCAAAAGCCGATGAGGATACGCAACGCTCACCGCTCGTTGCTACCGCATTGCGCTACATTCAACGACATAGCTTTTCGCCCATTTCCCTCAGTGATGTGGCGTCCGCAGTTGGCCGAACCGCGCCTCATGTTGCGACTGTCGTCAAGGCCGAGACTAGCTTTACCGTCGGCACATGGATCACTTCCGCCCGCGTCGCCAAGGCAGCGCAGCTCTTGCAGCACACCGATATGCCTGTCGATCAAATAGCCCCACACATCGGATGGCAGGACACGACACATTTCATCCGCCAATTTCGGAAAGCCTACGGAGTGACCCCCGCAGCTTGGCGTAAGAATCAACGAAAGCGGGTGTAGCCGCTGGTGCGGAATTCTTCTTTGCAGACATCGGCGCAGTTGCAGAAAGACCTTACTTAGAGGTGGTCGCGGATTTTCGGACCAGTTGTTAAGGTGGATCGCATGACGAAAGAAGTGATCCCAAATGACAAAACGAAAGAACCATTCGCCCGATTTCAAAGCCAAGGTTGCGCTTGAAGCAATCCGCGAGGAGATGTCGATGGCGGAACTGTCCAAAAAATATGGCGTTCATCCGACCCAGATAGGGACTTGGAAACGGGCGGCGATAGAGAATATGGCGACGGCATTTACGCGCAAAGGTTCAGCGCCCGATGGGGTAAGTGCCGTTGACGTCGACAAGCTGCATTCCAAGATAGGTCAGCTTGTTGTGGAGCGAGATTTTTTGGCGGATGCCTCGCAGCAGTTGCTCGGGATGCGAGGCAAAAAATGGTGAGCCGAGATCATAAGTTAAGCATGCGTAAACAGTGCGAACTATTGCAGTTGTCGCGTTCGCGGCTTTACTACCAGCCCGTCGGCGAGAGCGCTGAGAACCTGCGGTTCATGGAAATCATCGACAAACAGTTCCTGGAAACGCCTTGGTATGGATCGCGTCAGATGGCCCGGTACATGAAGCGCAACAATCACCAATGTGGCCGCCACCGGATCCGGCGCTTGATGCGGCTTATGCGTCTGGTTCCGATCTATCAGGAGCCCAACACAAGTAAAAAGCATCCGCATCACAAGATCTGGCCTTACTTGCTGAGGAATGCGGCAATTGACCGCCCAAATCAGGTTTGGTGCGCAGATATTACCTACATACCGATGCGACGCGGCTTCCTGTATCTCGTGGCGATCATGGATTGGCACAGCCGCAAAGTGCTTTCGTGGCGGCTGTCCAACAGTATGGATGCAGACTTTTGCGTCGAGGCTTTGAAAGAGGCGCTCGCCAAGCACGGCACGCCGGAAATCTTCAACACCGATCAGGGCAGCCAATTTACCAGCGGCGCTTGGATCGACGTGCTGGTCGACGCAGACATCAAGATCAGCATGGACGGAAAAGGCGCATGGCGCGACAATCGCATGATCGAAAGGCTCTGGCGATCGTTGAAGTATGAATGCGTCTATTTGAATGCCTTTGAGACAGGCTCGGAAATGCGGGCTGGGATCGGCAAATGGCTGACGTATTACAACTCTGAGCGCCCGCATTCAACTCACGGCATATTGACCCCAGATGAGGCCTATGTCAGCAAAACAGAACCAATGAGATTAGCAGCCTAAATAAAACCCAGATCCACCTTAACAAGGATGTAAACTGGTCTAAAATCTAGGACCACCTCTCTTTGCCCGCTCAGTAAGTATTGGGATTGCCTGCGTCTTAGGTCTGGTTCGTGTCATGTGCAGGATACTGCGCAGACACGAACGTCAGTCTTCACGAATTCGCAGGACCACTGCTCAAGTGATTTGTCCGCGATAGCAGCACACACAGTGACTTCGCAGCAGTGACAGCCTCGGGACCACGTAGTGGCCAACTTTGCATCAATCCCTCCATAATGACGGATATTTCGTCTTCCTGTCCCTGCAAATCCGAAACAATAGCGGCGCGGTCGGCCATTTCGGCTTTGTGACGACCCAGCAACGCGCGCAACCTTTCATCCTGCGGTGCAGAGGCAACTGCTGCGTGGAATAGACAGCCGTGGGTCGTTTCCGTCTTCATCCACTGCTCAACTCTATCAACGATGCCGTCCAAAGAGATAGCGACCGGATGCGACGTTTCAGGGAAGACAAGTGCTATGTAGCGGCGGTGCCGATATTCCAGCGCCCGCAGAATCATATCCTGACGCGAAGGGACATACTTGTAGAGCGTGCGAAGGCTAACCCCCGACGCTTTGCGCAAGGTCTCGATGTTAGGCTCGGTAAAGCCATGGGTCGCGAAAGCCTGTTCTAACCCGGCATCAATCTGGTTTTGCAAATCGTTCATTCTTGACTCTGTAGAGTGACCCCTCTACCTCGGCAAGTAGAGTTATCATTCTACCTTAGGAAAAACTATGTCATTACCTACCAAAATGAGCGGCGTCGTGTTGACCGGGCACGGCGGTCCCGAAATGCTGGAGTGGCGTGACGACTTGCCTGTCCCGACGCCCGGCCCGCTGGATGTGTTGATCAGGGTCAGTGCCGCCGGGGTGAACAATACCGACATTAACACTCGGACCGCTTGGTATTCGAAACGCGAGGCCAATGCGGACGACGCAAGCTGGTCAGGGGAACCACTATCGTTCCCCCGCATTCAGGGCGCTGACGTTTGCGGACGTATCGTAGCCGTTGGAGACCAAATCGACCCAGAGCGCATCGGTGAACGTGTATTGATTGAACCGTGTATCCGTGAAGCTGATGGAAAGGTTTTGGAGACACCTTGGTATTTTGGGTCGGAATGCGATGGTGGCTTTGCCGAATTTGCACGGGTCGCTGCGCGGCATGCCTATCCGATCAAAAGCGATCTCAGCGATGTCGAATTGGCGTCGTTCCCCTGTTCTTATTCTACCGCCGAAAACATGCTGACACGTGCCGGCGTAAAGGCGGGTGAAACCGTGCTGGTGACAGGGGCCTCTGGTGGGGTCGGATCGGCAACTGTGCAACTTGCGGCGGCACGCGGTGCGAAGGTCATTGCTATTACGAGTGCGGAAAAGGCCGAAAAGTTGATAGCCCTTGGCGCAAGCGAAACGCTTGGCCGAAAAGATGATTATCTGGCCACTCTCGGTGGAAAACAGATCGATGTCGTCATTGATCTGGTCGCAGGTCCGCAGTGGCCCGCGCTGCTCGACGTCATGCGTCCTGGCGGCCGCTATGCCGTTGCTGGTGCGATAGGCGGACCTATTGTCGAGTTGGACGTGCGCACGCTTTACCTCAAAGATCTCAGCTTCTTTGGCTGCACGGTGTTGGGGCCAGAGGTATTTGGAAACCTTATTACGCGGATCGAACGCGGCGAAATCGCACCACTGGTAGCTGAGACCTATCCACTTCGGGAGATTAGCACTGCTCAGGACGCCTTTGCCAAGAAAGAGCACATTGGAAAGATCGTTCTGAGCTTGAGTTGATATAGCTTCAGAGTCGGAAAGCGACCTTTGGCAGCGGATCGCTAATGGTTGGTTTGTCCGCGTAGCGGTCATCGGCGTGCGACGCGAACGTCTGCTTCTAGCTCGGTTGATCAATGCTGCACTGTCTAACAATGTCCGTTTGGTCAAATTGTGGTTTTCTCATCTCTAGTTGTCTGCAACAAGGTGCGGGAGTTGTTTACACTGCGCCTCATGTTGATGTCATTCAACACTCCGGCCAATATAGATGAGATGGTGATATGCCTATTTTTCCAAATTTGACTGACGCAGAAGGTATCCCAGATGCTGCTATGGGAGAAGTCGAACGGATATTGCGAACAGGTGATCTGTTTCGGTACGGTTCTGATCATTCACCTGTTGCGTTGCTAGAGGCCGAGTTCGCACGGGCGCTTGGAAGCAAGTTCGCGCTGGCCGTTTCTTCCTGTTCAGCAGCACTATTTCTTTCGCTCAAATCTCTAAGGCTACCACGCGATTCCAAAGTCTTAATTCCAGCATTCACTTTTGCAGCCGTTCCGTCTGCAGTGGTACATGCGGAGTGCATTCCATTGCTTTGCGAATGTGATAGTGACTATCGGATCGACCTTGAAGACTTTGAAAACAAGCTTCCGGAAGTCGACGCAGTCATCATTAGCCATATGCGCGGCCATACATCTGACATGGATGCTATCATGAGGTTGTGTGATGCTTCCAATACTCCTGTAATCGAAGATGCAGCCCACAGTCTTGGGACAACCTGGAACGGTCGAAATATCGGAACAATTGGGAAAGTCGGGTGTTTTAGCTTTCAATCTTATAAGTTGCTGAACGCAGGCGAAGGGGGAATCTTGATCACTGACGACGAGGACCTTATCGCGCAGGCCGTCATCATGTCGGGTGCCTATGAGCACAACTGGCAAAAGCATCCGGTCCTAAGTGCGTCATTTGCAAAGTGGCAAAATAAATTACCGTTGTATAATCTACGATTGAACACACTTTCTGCCGCTCTTATCCGACCTCAACTGGATGCTTTGCCAGATCGGGTGAAAAATGGGCGTCGCAATCACGATCATGTTGCGGAAATTCTTGGAACGTGCCCGTGGATAGAGGTGCCAAACTCCTTGCCACCTGAGCAAAGAGCGCCAGATTCCATTCAGTTTAATCTACTTAAAATGACGGGTTTGCAGGTTGATAAATTCATTGCCCAAGCCGCGAATTTGGGTTTGAAGGCTCAAGTTTTTGGGCGCTCTATTGATAATGCTCGGGCGTTTTGGAATTGGAATTTTTTGAGCAGTAATCCCGACCAACCTAAAACGCGTGCCATGCTCAATCGTGCTTGTGACGTGCGCCTTCCTTCCCGCCTCAACCTTGAAGAATGTGATGTGGTGGCGCAAACAATCCTTGATGCAATAGGCTCGACCATGGACGCTTAATCGCGTCTAAGGCTGGGCGATCGGGGACGCGCTTGTAGTCAGGCGCATCTCTAGCGACCTTGACGCAGCTGCAACGAATGCACACTTCGTCCGCGGAACGGTAGCTAAGGGCCTCAAGTGACCGACAACATGAAGGTATGACTTAAGGGGATTTGGCCGCAACTTTACTGCAACCTGCCGTTAACTTGATCACGATTCACAGGTGTTAATGCGTCCACACACCACGACGGTTGGTGGCGAAGTTCTCGCCGTAACCACCCGCGCGGATATTCGGTTTGCGCTCTTTTGGTTCTTGCACAGACACCTCAATCCCTTTGTTTTTGGCATAATCCAAGGCCGCTTGCTTTGTCTCGAATGTTATTCGCACTTGGGTTTGGGTATCGTCGCTGGATGTCCAACCCATAAGCGGATCAACCGAGCGCGCGGCCTCTGCGACATGCTCTAAAACCCAATGATGTGTTTTCGCCGTGCCTGACGACATTGCAGTTCTCGCTGGTTTATAGATTCGTGCGCGCATGATGATCTCCGATTTGTTACCGCCCTTATCGGCAAATCTGTCGCACAGCGCAAGATGGGGATAAATTCCCCCTATGCTGCAGTGCAGCATTCCGCTATAGCTGCAACACCTGCTTTCCTGAAAGGAATAGCCATGACCGCTGAACAAATGATAATCCTGCAAACCTCGTTCACCACTTTAATGATGGATACCCACGCCGTGATGTCCCTGCGCATGATGGGTATGGTCGGCTTGATCGCAACCGACGCTGACGAAAACACACGCATGATGCACGAAAAAGCCCCTGCCTTCACTGCCGCCATGAACGCGCTGACCAATGCGGCCCTCTGCGGCTACCGGCCTGATCAGATCATCGCGGCAGGCATGGAACCCCTTCAGCGCGAAGTCAGTAATAACCGCGCGCGTCTGACTAAATAACTCACTTCGACGATTTGCGGACTGCGAGGGGCTGCATAACAGGTGTAATTTTTACTCCACCGCCGCGCGGGCGGTCGTCAGCTTCACCCAACGACATGATCACGATACCGGTCTGCACACTGGCAAAGACGATGCCGTTTAGCATGAAAAATATGCCCGCCATAATCATGCCGCCTTCGACAGATGTTACCAAATGGCCGATATTGGCCACATTGGCATAAAGCACAAATCCGGTGAACACCGCCGATATCGCAAAGCCGATCAAACTATGAAAGATATAAAGCCGCACAATACGCGGCAGTTTTGCCAAGAAACGTGGGGACTTGCGAAACGGATTGGTGCGTAAATCTGCCATCATCTGTCTCCAAACTGCCGGCAGTTATGGCGCGGCAACGGTTGATCATTGCGCTGATCTAACGCGCAATGACCTTTATTTCAATTAGACAGAATGTCCCGACGGCTTAAAACGCCCATTCCCCCTTGCGAAACACCGGCGTCACCGAGCCGTCTTTGCCAATGCCATCAATGTCGGTATCCGCCGCGCCAATCATCCAATCAACATGGATCAACGAACCATTGCCGCCCTTCTGCTTCAACTCCTCCGGCGACAACTCACTGCCGCCCTCAATCGTATCGGCATAACATTGGCCTAGTGCGATATGGCACGACGCATTCTCGTCAAACAGCGTGTTGTAAAACAGCACACCCGACTGCGAAATCGGACTGGAGTGGGGCACCAATGCCACCTCGCCAATGCGGCACGCCCCTTCATCCGTCGCCAACAATGCGCGCAACACATCTTGACCTTTGCTGGCGGTGGCCTCAACAATCTTGCCCGCCTCAAAGCGCACAACAATTTCCTCGATCACCGACCCCTGATGCGCCAAGGGTTTTGTCGCGGACACCGTGCCATCCACTTTATAGGCATGCGGACAGGTGAAAACTTCCTCGGTCGGAATATTCGGCTGACAGACAATCCCGTTCAACGCAGGCGACGCCCCGCCTTTCCAAATATGCCCCTCGGCTAAACCAAGCCGCAAATCCGTGCCAGCGCCCGTATACTGCAATGCATCAAACCCTTGATCATTCAACCACTTCACCCGCTTTTTCAACTCGGCGGTATGCTCGGCCCAGTTCTTCACAGGATCATCGCCACCAATGCGTGACGCTTCATAAATCGCATCCATTAAGCGCCCTTGCGCCTCTTCCACGGGCACATCTGGAAACACCTTGGCGGCCCAACCCGCACCGGGATATGCCACAATATTCCAATTCACCTCAAAGCCAACAATCGGCCCCATCGCAGGTTTGGCCGCAATGGACGTGGCCTTACCCACACGGGCAACCTTGGCAGGGTCCATATCCGCCAACAGCATCGGATCATCGCCGGTAATCGCCATACGCGCGGCACCCGATTTGAATGCTTGCGCCATGCCCTCAAACATCCAGCCGGCTGCAACATCAAAACTGGCATCCGCGCCATGCTCGTAGCGGGCCTTGGTGATCTCGCCGTCGCTGAAAATCGGGGTCACCAAAGATGCGCCCGCTTTATAAGCATGCACCACGATAAGGCGAACCAGCGGCAAGGCTTCCAACGGCGCGGTAATCACCAACTCCTGCCCCTGCGCCAAATTCACACCGGTGCGCACAGCGACTTGCGCCAAGCGGTCTAATTTTACGGGATCAATTGTCATGAGTCAGGCTCCTATTCATATGTGAATGGACCCTACTTTATGGATGGCGAACGTCAACCACACGAATTACCGCAAGGTGAACCAAATCACCTAAGTGATTGATTTTAAGCCCAGCGAGGCGCTGACAACAATCAAAGATGCGGGTATGAGTGCGTGATGCGGTCGATGCGCGTATGGCGACGGGCCAGATCGTGGATTTACTGCTTGGTGAGCTGTCGCTTGCGTCGATTTTTTCTTTCGGCCACGGGTCTTGCGATCTTCTTTGGATGATGTGGTTGATTAACAGGGCGCACGGGGAATCCACCATGATGGGCGTCTATACAGGCTATTTCGTGCAAGCGTTGTGATAGAAAAGTTGGTGATCCGCCGCTTGTATTACCGGCCATTGGAAACCTTATTGGCGACTTCGTCACAAAGAGATCGGTAGCCTGTTTGACTTGTTATCCACCCTGAGGAGAACAGCCTTGAGCACGCTTCTGGAAATGTCTGGTTTCAGCGCTCCCTAATGATGCGGTGATGATTTAGACTGGTGGCTCGAACCCGCCAATAATTGCCAGCAGAACAATCACCTCTGCCGCGCCTTTGCCGCCGCGCAGGCTGGTGAACACAAACGGTTTGCCACCACGCATTCGTTTCGCATCGCGATCCATCACATCGAGTGACGCGCCGACATATGGCGCCAGATCTGTTTTATTGATTACCAGAATATCTGATTTTGTAATCGCAGGCCCACCCTTACGCGGGATTTCTTCACCAGCGGCCACGTCAATCACATAGATGGTCACATCGGCCAGTTCGGGACTAAAGGTTGCCGATAAATTATCGCCGCCGCTTTCGATCAGAACAATTTCAAGGTCATCGTGTCGTTTGCGCATTTCCGCAATGGCAGCCAGATTGATCGAAGCATCCTCGCGGATTGCGGTATGGGGACAACCGCCGGTTTCAACGCCAATGACGCGGCCTTGAGGTAGGATTTGCATGCGCATCAGGGCCTCGGCGTCTTCTTGGGTGTAAATGTCATTAGTGATGACACCAATCGACAGGTGCGGGTGCAAGATGCGGGCAAGTGCAGCGGTCAGTGTCGTTTTACCGGCGCCCACAGGACCGCCTATGCCAATGCGTAAAGGTCCGTGTTTTGACAACATTTTTCTAGCTCCGAAATACGCGTGAATATTGGGTTTCGTGTTGCATAGCCGCAATGTCCGACAGCCATGCTGCGCTGTGCAAATCATCCAAGGTGGCGCCACTTAAATGTGCGGCGATGTCGACGCATTGCGGTTTTAGGGCGGCTTGGGTTTTCTGACCGTCGACTTGGCCCAAAGGAACCAAACGCATGGCGGCTGCAGTCAAGTTGCTGACAGTTGCTTGCAGATACATCGCCGTCGTCAGTTCCGCGCATAAATGCAGTGTGGCTGCAGCCCGGCCCACGGCGACAGGATAACAAAGCTGCCCCAGTTCGTGGCCCCAAACCGAACGTACTGTGTCACAAAATGCAGCCCCTTGCAGGTCAGTTTCCATAAGCCGCTCTGAAGATGCAGCGAATGCGCGGGCACTGGCATCAATCAGCGGATCATTTGACCCGTAGGCGGCATTCAGTAAAACCGCATCTGAACGCGCGCCGCCATAATCCATCAGGTCTTGCAACCACTCCTGCAAACTGGTCGCGTCGTGAATTGCCCCGCCATTGGTCGCGGCTTCCAATCCATGCGAATAGGCGAATGCCCCCACAGGAAAACTGGCCGACAAAAGCTGTGACAGGGTTAAGGTGTCAATGGTCATCTGCAGTATGGCCGTGATCGTGGCTATGCGTGCGGCCGTGGCCGTAAGCGCCACCTTCGGGTGTAAATGGTTCAAACACATCGGTCACAGTGGCGCCAAGGTGTTCCAGCATATGGCCGATGACGGGATCGGCTTGGATGACCAAACGGTTTGTTTCAATCTGACAAGGCGTATGGCGATTGCCGACATGCCAAGCCAGTTTCACCAAGTCGCCAGTGATTTGCAGTAGAGTTTCCCGGGCGGCGATGACCTCGATCAGGCGACCATCGGCAAGCTCGAACGCATCACCGTGGTCAAGCGACGTTGTGTGTTCCAGATCAACCAATAGCTTGGCCCCTTGCGCGGTCTCAATGACCTTTCGCCGCAAAAAACGATCTTCATATGTCAGGATACAACGTTCGAACGCGCTGGACCATGTGCCGGCTTTACGGATTGTTTGTGTATTAAAATCAGTCATCAGAATAAGAAATACCTTTGGGCCATAGGCAGTTCCGTGGCGGGTTCACAGGTCAGCAACTCTCCGTCGGCACGTACCTCATAAGTTTCGGGGTTCACCTCCATATTGGGGGTTGCGGTATTGTGGATCAGGTCCGATTTGCCGATGTTGCGGGTGTTTTCAACCGCCACGGTTTTCTTGGCCAATCCCAATTTTTCTCCAATCCCATTCGCCTGTGCCGCGGCAGAGACAAAGCAAACGGCAGAATGTTCAACCGACCGCCCAAATGCTCCGAACATGGGTCGCGAATACACGGGTTGCGGTGTCGGAATAGAGGCATTGGGGTCGCCCATCTGCGCACAGACGATTGTGCCTGCCATAAGGACCATTTCCGGTTTTACGCCGAAAAATGCAGGTTTCCAGAGCACCACATCGGCACGCTTGCCCTCGGTGATGCTCCCGATCTCACGGCTGATCCCATGGGCAATAGCGGGATTGATGGTGTATTTCGCAATATATCTGCGAACACGGAAGTTGTCGTTTTCACCTGTTTCTTCCGGCAGGCGACCACGCTGCTTTTTCATCTTATCGGCGGTTTGCCATGTGCGGATCAACACCTCGCCCACGCGTCCCATGGCTTGGCTGTCAGATGCGATAATCGAAAACGCGCCCATGTCATGTAGGATATCCTCAGCGGCGATGGTCTCGCGCCGAATACGGCTTTCGGCAAATGCCACATCCTCGGGGATGGATTTGTCGAGGTGATGACAGACCATCAGCATATCCAAATGCTCTTCCAGCGTATTGACCGTATACGGCCGCGTCGGGTTCGTTGACGATGGCAGCACATGCTCTTCACCACAAATTTTGATGATGTCGGGGGCGTGGCCTCCACCTGCTCCTTCGGTGTGAAACGCGTGAACGGTGCGCCCCTTCATCGCGGCCAATGTGGTTTCGACAAAGCCGGATTCATTCAAGGTATCTGTATGGATCATCACCTGCACATCCATGTCGTCAGCAACAGACAGACAGCAGTCAATCGCCGCAGGTGTGGTGCCCCAATCCTCGTGCAATTTCAGCGCACATGCGCCGCCTTTGACCATCTCAATCAAAGCGTCAGGCTGGCTGGCGTTACCTTTGCCCGCAAACGCGAGGTTCATAGGGAAGGCATCTGCAGCCTGCAACATCCGTCCGATATGCCATGGACCGGGGGTGCATGTGGTTGCCAGCGTACCGTGCGCCGGGCCAGTACCACCGCCCAACATCGTGGTTACGCCAGAGTGTAATGCGTCCTCGAGCTGTTGCGGACAAATAAAGTGGATGTGGCTGTCAAAGCCACCGGCAGTCAGTATGCGCCCTTCGCCAGCGATCACTTCGGTGCCGGGGCCGACGATGATGTCGACGCCTGGCTGGGTATCAGGATTACCCGCCTTACCGATCTTGTGGATTCGTCCACCGCGTAGGCCGACATCGGCTTTGTAGATGCCCGAATGGTCTACTATCAGCGCATTGGTGATGACGGTATCAACCGCCCCTTGGGCGCGGGTCGCTTGGGATTGGCCCATTCCGTCCCGAATGACCTTGCCGCCACCGAACTTAACCTCTTCACCGTAGGTCATGCCGTCGCCACCATTTGCGCGCTCGGCTGTCAGGTCTCGCTCGACCTCGATAATCAACTCGGTGTCAGCAAGACGGATCCGATCACCCACGGTGGGACCAAACATGGCAGCGTAATCTGCGCGACTTATTGATGTGGCCATCAGAGGTCTCCCATTACTTTGTTGTTAAACCCAAAGATGCGGCGGGCGCCTGATATCTCGATCAAATTGATCTCTCGGCGTTGACCGGGTTCAAAACGCACGGCTGTGCCAGGCGCGATATCAAGCCGACGCCCATAGGCAGCATTGCGGTCAAAATCCAAGGCCGCGTTGCATTCCGCAAAATGGTAATGGCTGCCGACCTGCACAGGGCGGTCGCCGGTATTGGCCACCATAAGGGCGATGGCCTCGCGGCCTTCATTCAGGATCAAATCGCCATCTGCGGGGAATATTTCGCCGGGGATCATGGTGTTCTCCTATCTGATCGGGTTGTGGACAGTGACAAGTTTGGTGCCATCGGGGAATGTGGCCTCGACCTGCACGTCGTGGATCATCTCGGGCACGCCACTCATGCATTGATCGCGCGTGATCACATGTCCGCCGGCCTCCATCATATCTGCGACAGACCGGCCATCGCGTGCCCCTTCGACGACGGCATCTGTGATCAGTGCAATCGCCTCTGGATAATTTAGCTTCACGCCGCGTGACAACCGCTTGCGCGCAACTTCTGCGGCCATGGCAATCAGCAGTTTGTCTTTTTCACGTGGCGTTAATTGCATGGGTTAAAGTCTCCAGTTTTTGGGAACGGCATTGTTGCTTAGCAATTTCAGGATCGAGAAAATCGTTGTGCGAAGCGCGTAGCTGTCGGAGGCTAAGATGCGCACAACAAGGACCGTTTCTGACAAAAGGCTGGCACCCGCGTGAGGCGGTAGTAAGGCGCGCACCGGCTCAAGTAGGCGCTTGGCCGCAGGATCAGCCAGCACAATGCTGGCCACGGCAGTTGCAGCGTTTGCCACGGCAGGACGCCCAAGTTGTTTTGCAATATCGCCATTTAGAATAATTCGGTCGAGATATATTGGCCGCCCACCAGACGTAATCGACACACGGTCGTCTAATCCGCCAGACCGCAGGGTTTCGCCCGATGCCGATCGCCCGAAAACCAGTGGCTCAACCATCAGAAACTTGGCGCTGGCGTGCAGGTCAACTTCAAGGTGACGCTGTAATCGTGATCCTTCAAAGAGAATCGTTTCTTGAGGCAACCAATATAGTTGTGCGTTTGCTTCGGCGCGAAGTTTAGTTTGCATGACACCTGCAGCCGTGCCGGAGGCTCGATAAATGCGTTCGGCTGCTTGGGTTGTGACGCTGACTTGGGCGTCCTCGTGGGCAGCAACGGTTATCGAAAATTGATCGCCGCCAGTCACACCACCTGCTGTGTTGACGATCACCGCGTCAACATTTCCATTAATGGAGCGCGGAAAGATAGCACGATACGACCCTTGCTGTCGCAGGTTCTTGAGGCGCGTGATATCGCCGGATGCGCGTTGCGCGCTGATGTTCAATTCCCCAACTGCACGTTGAAGCGCGGGCGACGAGGAAATAGTTGCGTATGCGGTCACGACGGCCTCTTTGCGGCTAGACAAAGAATTTGTGATTAGCTTTTTCAGGGGAAGCAAGCGATGGACTAGGATAAGGTTCGGAAAGCTGATCTTTTGCCCGCATGCTGAAATTTTACACAAAGCAGCATGAAAAAAAGGCGTCGAATGAATTTCCTTTTTATGATGACGCACCTGAAATCTGAATTTGAATACGAGATGAGCTCTATGGATTTGGTCCCGTAGGCCACCAAAACACGGGTTGCGGATTTTTAATATGGGAAGTCCTCAAGCCATTATCATGGATATGGAATGCCCTCCACAGAAGTGGTCCCCCAATTGGGATATGATTATCTCTTTTTTAGGAGGACTAATCGTTGGAATAAAAACGAGAGAAGCCTGCGGAAATCGTGCTAAATGCGGCAGGTCGGCGTAACGGTCCAAGCTTAATACAGATGGCGCAAAAGAGTATGTCGGCCTGAGGCGTGATCAACTGAAACGGCTGAAGGCACTCGAGATTGAAAATCAACGCCTCAAGAGCATTGAATGACCAATTACACCCTTGCGCGAGCCATAGCGCCCGCGCTGATTGATAACGCTTTGGTCGGGCAATGGTCCGGTCAACTGACTAAAGCCAAAGTGAATCAGCTTATTTCGACCGCATCCCCTTAGGGCGCAATAGGCGAGAAATTGTCCAAGCAAGCAAGATAATGCCACAAACGTATAAGCGCTTTATTGTTCGTATACACTAGCAATTGTTTGGACTATTAAGCAAAACACTAAATGTGGGTTTTTGGACGCTGATCTCGGCCGCCATATTTTTGTCCGAAAGAACAGATATTTACGAGATATAAACACGTTTCTGTGAAGAAAAAGGTGCTGATTAAGGGATGAAGCTAATGACGATGCAGACGATGAGAAATTTTATGGTAGCAAGTGGCCTGACAGTTCTTGTCGGCG
The DNA here is from genome assembly GCF_054439475.1 of Yoonia sp. MH D7. Lineage (NCBI taxonomy): Bacteria > Pseudomonadati > Pseudomonadota > Alphaproteobacteria > Rhodobacterales > Paracoccaceae > Yoonia > Yoonia sp. MH D7. The sequence continues at coordinate 3,166,200 of NZ_JBTJCF010000001.1, read as the reverse complement.
GTGCCGCAATTGGTGATCAGATCGGCACAGTTAGCCGTGGAAACACGTCGAGCGAGGCTTTGACGTCAGTAGCTTATATTAACGATGGTCAAGAACGGCGCTTTAACGCGTATCTGACGGGCTATAGCTATTGGGATAACACCCCTCCAGGTTCGGCCGCGATCGCACGGCCAGTCATTCACCGACGCGCGGGCGGCACCGGAACCTACAATGATCCGATCACGATTGCTGTCGGTCACTCGATCGTCGGCGGCAGGCAGACCCTTGATTTCCCTGAAGCCACTGTCTTTTACATCGGTTCCATTCAGAAATACGCGATTGTCGAGGACGTTTGTGGCGATGGCGCGACGCCCCAAAATGGCCCCTGCCACAGCGGTCGCAATGGCCTACCTTGGCTCGATATCTATGTCGGGGGGGCGAGTACGGGCCCTGAAGTTGCCAACGAATGTATGCGGCGGATCACGGCAGTTCATTCGTTTATCATCAATCCACGTCGCGGATATCCCGTGGTGGCCGGAGAGCTTGCAAACAACTGCCAGATCTTGAACAGCTAATCATATCCTGTCTCAGGTCCCGCGGGCCAATTTGACTGTACCCATCCTCTCTAGGCTTCCCCATTTGGCCAATCGACCGGTGAGTGCGCGCAGGACAGACCGGTACACGGTGAAGTAAAGCAGTTGGCGATAAAAGACCCGCTGGAACGGAAGAACCCAAAGTTGCGCATAGGATTCCGAACCGCTGTCGCGCCGTTCTAGCCAGACGGCGGTCGCCGCCAAAAGGACATCCATCAGTGGCAGTATGACGTAACCCGCCAGCAGTACGTATGAGGCATTCTGGTCCAGTGGCGGTCTTCCCGCTAGGTATTCGCTCACCGCAACGACGACAGTCGTGATCAGGACGAAGTCGGCCAATGGCGCAAATAGGGCGAATAGAACACCAAATATCTGAAGATCGACCAGCGACACCAATCCTATGACCCGCTGCTCGGCGATGGAGCCACGGTGTTTCCAAGCCATCTGCATCATACCCAAGGTCCAGCGAAGACGTTGTTTGAGGAATGGCACGAGCGTAGCCGGCGCCTCTGTGACCGAAATTGCATCCTCAACAAAACAGACTTTGTACCCCTGCCGCTGGATCGAGACCGTAAGATCGGCGTCTTCTGCGAGAGTGTCACCCGAGTAACCTCCGGCGTCCATGACCGCTGCGACACGCCAGGCCCCGATTGCACCCGGGACGACAAGCATTCCGTTGATCTTGTCGAATGCACGGCGTTCCAAGTTTTGGGCCGTGATATATTCAAGGCCTTGTAGTCGTGTCAGAAGATTGAGCCGGTTCCCGACCTTCACGTTGCCGGCGACGGCACCCACTTTTGGATTACCGAAGGGGGCTACAAGTTTTCTGACGGCATCTTTGTGAAGGACCGTATCCGCGTCGATCGCCACGACAATGTCCGTAGACACAAGCCTGTAGGCAGCGTTGAGAGCCTGCCATTTCCCGCCATTTGCCTGACTGTGCACTTGGACCCGACGACGGTTGTTGCGGAACGCTTTCCTGATCACTTTTACCGTGTCGTCAGTCGACCCGTCGTTCACAACCAGGACTCGCAGTTTCGTGTAATCGGACGCAAGTATTGTTCGGATAGATTCCTCGATGACGGTCGCCTCGTTATAGGCCGCAATAACAACCGTCACCCAAGGTTCGTAGTCCGTTGCCCGAGCGACAGCGCGACGCCGAGACAGAGCAAGTATCAGAATTGTGGCAGAGCGCAAAAGGCCCAATAGGACTGTCATCCAGAAAATAAAAATAAATGTGTTTGTAGCCGTCACCGCAAAACTGAATGAGAAACCGTCCAGCCTTGCCGTAAAACTATCATCTAACGGCATGAGATCGGCGAAATCGAGACCGAGTAGATCCGGTGCAGAGACAAACTCGAACCCTTCGGCCCGCATCTCATCAATCATGCGGCCCAAGGCCTCGACAGTGGCGCTTCGATCACCCCCGCTGTCATGCAGCATAACCACGGTGCCTCCTTCGTAAGCGCCTTGGCGGACATGCTCTACAATCTCGTCGGCAGAGATGTTGGTCCAGTCAAAAGTCACCATGTCGCTACCCATTTCAACGTAACCCAAAGCGGTAGCAACGCGAACAGGTTGGACGTCGTGTGCCGTGGACGGACCACCACTGCCTCCAAAGGGCGTCCGGTATAGTACCATGCGGTGCCCCGTCACACCGGCAACAATCCGTTGCAGACTGTTCAGTTCGAGGTTCACGCGATTGACCGACACTTCTTCCAAACGCGGATGAGAGAAAGAATGTGAGCCAACGATATGGCCATCTTGCACAATCCGCTGGAGCACGTCCGGTGACTTCGCCACATTTTGTCCAACGACAAAGAAAGTGGCCTCGACCCCTCTGTCTTGCAAAATATCAAGGATCTGTTCGGTGAAAACCGGGTCTGGCCCATCGTCGAAGGTCAGCGCGATCTTGTTCCCTTGAGATTGGCCAAAACGCTCGACTAGGATCGGTCTGGGCAGGACGGCGTAGTCCTGAGTATGGATCAGGCCGTCCCCGATATCATCTGAAAAACTGCGCCGGCCTGCGATGGCTTCGGATGACAGTTCGTAAAACGCCCCTTTGCCAAAATAACGAACATCACTGGCGACCGAAACGGTTCCAAGTCTATCCGTTACGGCTGCATAGGTTTCGCCTTGCAGGGCCAGAACGTCCCAGACCCCGGGGTCTTCGCGTCCGACAGTCCAGACCGCGACACCAGCAAGGCCAAACTTTTCGAGCTCCCGCATTTGATTGTGGAACGATGCGGCATCTAGAAACCAGCTGACGTGCCGGTCTTGCTCGCTGGTGATATAGGTCGCCTGACTGTTGAGATCGATATCGAAATAATGAAGCCGGCCGTCGTTCAAGGCCGTCTGGTTGACGATAGTCGTGTAATCAGTCCAAGTAGGTTCGTCATTCCCGCTTTCCCAATCATACCCTCCGGTCCCGAGAGCAAAAACGAGTTTGTCAGCAGGGACCTTACTCGTGACGAAGGCGGCAGATTCAACGAACCATTGTTGTGGAGCTATTGGTGCGGGACGGGAACCTGCGAAAGGCTCACGTATCATCGTGACAATCACCCGATCAGACGCGGCGACAAGTTCAGCGTTCATCCAGAATTCGCTATCAAAGCTCATTGTTGAACAGGTTTTTTTCCGCACGCGGCCAAGCGCATCCGAGAGCCGTTGGATCACGTCAACGGCAAGGTCGATCGTACTGGCCGGAAAACCACTTGTATCAAGGCAAATCCCGTCAAGATCGTTCGAAACTGCAATTCCAATCAACTCATCCACGAGAGCTTGACGCATATCGGCCGACCCAACAAGCAATTGCACTTCTTCCGCGTTAATCCCCAGCGGGAGGGAGACGCTGGGCATCAGGGCGAAATCATTTCGGTTCGCCCCGATAAGGGCATTAATCCGGTCGTCAAATTGGAAATCGACATCCATCACGCCGTTTTCGGAGGCGGAGACTTCATACCAAGCGGGCACAAGCACATCGACTTGCGCGCAATGCGCCGCGAGCGAAACATATGACCATATCGGTGAGTTCGGCAAAAACGCGTATGTATCCCGCATTCCCTGCGTGAACGCATCTTGCCGCCCGCGTAAACCTTGGCAGTCAGGCACTGCAACTTGTCGGGGAATTGGAATAGAGCTTGGGTAGCTCTCGTCATTCAAGATATTTTCAAGATCCAACGCGGCGGTGTTGGGCTCAAAAAGAGATTCAAAAGGTTGTTCGGTCGGCGACGGGACAACAAAATCGACGGGCTCCAAGTTGAAAACATGCAGCCCCAGGGTGACCACCCACAAAAGAACGGTGACAACCGTAGCCCCAGCAAGAAGCTTGATGCGACGTGATCTTGACCGCGTCGGATCTGAAAAAACAGGTAGTTGGCTTGCGACCGCATCACGTTTTAGGTCGCGGCAATTGCGATGCCCGAACATTGAATCCCCCCCTCCCGAAAGAAGTCAGCAATGGCCCGAAAATTCTCTACAAAATCATAGATCGAGATATTGCTTCACTCGTAAAAATTTAACAGCAGATATATCAAAGTGCCATTCTCCAGCATTAAGAATGGTGTCTTGTTGGACGACTTCTGGGGTGCTATTTTTTTGATAAATTTCAATTCCCCCAAAAATAACAGACCATATCTTGGCCGAGTTTGCTAGTCTCAGGCCAAAAGTACAGCACACTGAAGACATTATTGGGTGGTTTGCTCTGTAAATAACGGGACTGGGGAAAAGATGAAAACAACGCGGCGCAACCTACTGGTTAATCTGGGAATTCAAGTTACCGCTATGATTGCAATCCCGTCATCGATTCTTGCCGAATCTCCGTTCAAGTCATTCCAATTGGTGCTCTCCGACGTCACCGCAGCAACACCACCGGATGGGCTACTGGCTGTTCTTGCACCATTCGTGAAAGCTCGGGTTCCCATCAGTTGCATCGTTTCCGCGAAAACCGGCGCGGACGCGTTTCATCCTGATAGTGCTCTCGCGGGGTTCTTACGCCGGATGATCACCGACTATCCGGCTCAGATCGAGGTTATTCTCGAGGTGCCCGATCTGACGGATCAACCACATTATTTCCAAGGCCGGCTGGCGACGCAGGCGCGCCAGGATTTGGAAGACGGGCTTTTGGACGCACATTCGGACCATCAACTTGCACGGTCGATACTGACTTTGGCAAACTACGGCGACACGATTGAGTTTGATCCCCGTGGTGTTCGAGCAGCCGGTTTCCGAACCGTTCTGAGCCTCCCGCGGTCAGGGGCAGAACTAGTGGACAGCCGTTGGCTCGACGGCACTCTGCACCTGTTTGGCGGCATGCACTTCGGTCTGACCGAGCCCTTTGAGACAATCCAACAGGCTTTGACCGCGAGCGTTCGCGATGACCCGCGGTCGTTGCTCATCCTTTCTGTTGCCGGTCTTGCGCCAGAAAATATGTCTGTGGATGTCGTGCGCATGACCCAAATTGCGTCACTGATCTCTGAACTTTCGAGGGCCGGACAGATTGTCCCGACGACCCCAACAGATTTCCATTCCCGTTTGTCAACGAAGGCAAATACAGTGATTGGTCTGCGATTGGACGTGCCGGGCAAGCCGGATGATCCAGTGAGTGAAACCGCACTTGAACTCGTTCGGTGGCTTCGCGCGCGGGACATTTCGTTCACTGTCGCCGGGCCTGATGCCGATCTCTGGATTGAGGATGGCACAGACGTTTGCCAGACCGAGGTGCAAGGTCTGGACGAGCGTCAAAGCCGCTGTCGTATGTTTGGTGATGTTAATTTTGACCCGCCAAGCATGGCTTCGCTGCCGCCACGAGTTGCGATGACCACAACGCCGATCATAGACCCGATCGCTGGCGTGGATAAAAACGCAACCCTTCACCCCCCAAGGGTCGCTTTTGTTGATGATAGAAAATCTGCCAGGCAGTCCGTTTCTGACATCAAAGCACTTCAGGACACGGTTCTGGTCCTTGATCAAAGCTCGCACAGTTCGGTGGCACAAAGAACGAAAGCGACTGCTATCATCCGGATGCTCAACGAGCGAAGCGGGTTTGAAGTGACTGACGTGGCGTCGCTAGCCGATCGGATCCAGACTCCGGATTCAATACAGCTGATTTACCATCAAACCAAAGAGGTGATGCACCGCGAACGCATAGCACTTGCCGCAAATGAACGATTGGATCACGACCTCCTCCGAAGTGATGCTGAACTTGCGTGGCGGTATTTCCAGAATCTCAAAAACGCGGAAACAGGTCTGATACCCTCGACGGCCTTTCTTGTTGGTGGAAAAACCACGCTTTATAATTATACGACGATGTGGGATGTCGGGAGCCAGATCTTCGGCATGATCGCGGCGGTCGAGCTTGGCCTTATGACACAGGCCGAACTCAATGGCTGGGCCGAACGCTTGATCGGAGGTCTGTCGACTGTCGTGTTACAAGGATTGCGGCTCCCAAGTTCGATTGTTCACGTGGACCTGAAAGAGATTCCCGATCAGTCCTTCACAACTTGCGACGTCGGGCGGCTGCTCAATGCCTTTCATCGTCTCAGAGCCTTTTCGCCAGCATTGAAAGACGTCATTGAAAGCAAAGTCGCTGGCTGGGATCTTCAAGAGACCATCCACGACGGACGGATGCAAGATGTCACGAAGAATCGTACGATGGATCGCTTCATATCCCATTGCACCGATTACGCGGCGCGGGGCTATGCCGCTTTTGGCGTAACGGCCGATAGCCCCTATGCGAAGCTAGTCGGTCCGAGCGACGCCGATGCTTTGATCGCCTTGCTCTACGGTGCGTCCGACATTGGAAGTATTGGTGCCGAACCTTTGCTCCTAGATGGCATCGAGCTTGGGTTCTCTCAGACGACGCAATACCTTGCCGATATGTTGTTTGCCGCTCAGGTTGAAGACAATCGAAAGACAGGAAACATGCGCTGTGTTTCTGAATGTCCTTTGGATCGGGCGCCGTGGTTCACCTATCAAGGATACAGCATTAATAACTTCGCAGAGCCATGGAACGTTCAGGTCCGTCCCGTCGACGAAAAGTACACTCAGCCCGCATTCCTGAAATCGATCGAGGTCGTCAGCGTCAAGGCGGCCTATCTCTGGGCGACGACGCACCCTCACAGCTATTCCAGTACTTTGGTCGACTACGTTCGCGCACGCGCCCGGATCGAAGGCTTTGGCTTTTCGCCGGGGATATATACGGCAACCGGCCTTGCTATGGTCGACTATTCCGATCTGAATACCAACGGCGTCATACTTGAGGCCGCGGCCGCCATTTTGAATGGCTGAGGTAGCGTAGCGTTAAAACGTTCTGCTGGGGTTCGTATGCCAGCGTCTTTCTTGATCGTTCGTTGAGCTGTATTGCGATGGCAATTACCTTTGCTTGACTATGTATCAACAAATCTAAGCCCTTTGGATCGCACAGAAAAGGCGGCGATGAGATCGCCCTCCCAGCGCCCCGGCACCGCGCGATCCTCAACATCTGCGGGCCTTTCTCTGATAGAAACCGCGTCGTTAATTTTGTCCAAACCGCCGCGCTTCAAGGCCGCGTGACGCAAGCGCCGGATAGAGGGGGTCGCACGGTGTTGTTTGGGTCCCCGTTGCGGTGAACGTCACGACTGATGAAGACCCACGATCAAACACGCGTCCGATCGAACTCATCGGTGCTTCGCACTACCAGCGATACAAGATCACCGCTTTCTGATTATATTTGAAAAATACTCGTTTCCGGTAGGCGATAATTTACGCTCCATCTCGCTCAAAGTTTAAAGCGTTGCGCCGGCCCGTCAAAAACGCCGAACGAAGCTGCCCTTCGTAGCAAAACCTTGAAAGACTGCGTCAGAACAGGATTGCACTAACTGACGCTCGCGCCGATGAGTCTGCATAAGTGGTGTATTAGAATAAGTGTTCTCGGCTCATCGTGATTACTGGGACGTGTAAAATGAGACAGGACTTGGTTTCGGTACATGTTGAACTACGTTAAAACGACACGTAGTTTTACTGTAACCACAACCCTACTATATCGGAGTAGTTAATCATGAAAAACAGCCATTTTATTTCAATAGCAAGCCTTTCCGCCCTTCTGGCGACCGCTGCTACTGCCGACGTTACTGTTTCTTCCAAAATCGACACAGAGGGCGGCTTGCTGGGCAATATCATCGCTCTGGCACTGGAAAACGCAGACCTACCAGTCGAGCGTCGCTTGCAGCTTGGCGGCACGCAGATTGTGCGCGAAGCACTGCTGACCAACCAGATCGATATTTACCCCGAATATACCGGCAATGCGGCGTTTTTCTTTAACGAAGCAGACAGTGACGTTTGGAAAGATCCCGCCGCCGCTCACGCGCGCGCAGCGGAGTTGGATAGTGAGCAGAACAACGTCACATGGCTTGATCCCGCGCCCGCGAACAACACGTGGGCGATCGCGGTGACTGGTGAAGTTGCTGCGGAGAATGACTTAGTGACGATGTCTGACTTTGGCGCTTGGGTTGCGGGTGGCGGCGACGTCAAACTTGCGGCCTCGACAGAGTTTGTTTCTTCTCCCGCGGTCCTGCCTGCAATGCAGGACACTTACGGGTTTAGTCTGACGTCCGATCAAACGGTAATCCTGTCCGGTGGCGATACGGCTGCAACGATCCAAGCTGCCGCACGCGGCACATCGGGCGTCAACGCAGCCATGGTATACGGCACTGACGGGGGTGTCGGGGCGACTGGACTTGTGGTGATGGAAGACGACAAAGGTGTGCAGCCGGTTTATGAGCCCGCTCCAATCGTGCGGGCTGAGGTTTTGGCAGAGTATCCTTCCATACCGGAAATTCTGAATCCGATCTTTGCAGGTCTTGATATGCAGACGCTGCAGCAGTTGAACGGTCGTATCCAAGTCGGCGGAGAACCTGCTGAAGACGTGGCGCGCCAATACCTTACTGAAACGGGTGTTCTGGATTGATCGCGTAAAGCCTGGAGCATGACAGGTATACGCACACACCTATCACCGCCCGGGTTACTTTTTGCCATTCTGGGGCTGGCCGCATTGCTGGCCCCTTTTATGACACTTGCAGCCAATCGCATTGTTGCGGGTGATGGTATTGTTACGTGGCGCATTGCTGGTCCTGAAATCACCGCTCCCGGTGTGGCGGCGGTGGTCATCGGTTTGGGTATGGGTCTTGCCGCAGGGTGGACACGTCTCCGTTTGCTAGGGGCTGTTCTTGGATTAACGGGTCTGATCTGGTTGCTCTCTCAGAGTGCACCCGTCCTTCTGTCGCAAGCCGGAGAATATGCACGTGTTTCACCGGCGGTGGGCTTTTGGTGCCTGCTGGTCATTTTCATGCTGCTGATGGCTGATGCGTTGGCCGCTATGAAACCGGGGCCGTACACGCGCGGTATATTATTGATCGCGGTTCTTGTTGCATTGGTCCTCATCCTTCGCTCAGACCTTCTATCCGACTTGTCAGTCCTTCAGGAATTTTCCAGCCGTCGTGACGCATTCTTTACGGAATTCTTGCGGCATCTGGGGCTTGCTTTCGGGTCACTCGTAGCGGCAGCGGTGATCGGTTTTCCGCTTGGCATCCTGTGCCATCGCCGCGCGGTACTACGGGGTGCAACCCTGCCAGTGCTCAGTTTCTTGCAGACCATTCCATCGCTTGCCATGTTCGGGCTGATGATCCCAATCCTTGGATGGGTCGGAAATAACGTACCGGGCGCGCAAGCAATCGGCATCGCGGGAATCGGATTTGCTCCTGCATTTCTTGCCCTGTTACTGTATTCGCTGCTGCCCGTCGTTGGGAACACGGTTGCCGGCCTCGCCTCTACGCCGCCCGCCGCGCTGGAGGCCGCCTGCGGCATGGGAATGACGCCGGGCCAGCGTCTATTGCGCATTGAGTTGCCTCTTGGTCTGCCGATTATCCTGACCGGTCTGCGCATCGTGCTTGTCCAGAACATCGGCCTTGCCGTCATTGCCGGGCTAATTGGTGGTGGCGGCTTTGGGACTTTCGTCTTTCAGGGGCTGAACCAGACCGCGACTGATCTGATCCTGTTGGGCGCATTACCCACAGTTGTGCTGGCCCTAACGGCAGCGATATTGATGGATATTCTGGTCGAACTCACCCGTCAAACACCCGAGGAGGCAGTATGATCGAGATAGACCACATCACCAAAACCTATGGCACAGTAAATGCGGTCGATGCCGTGTCCATGACTGTGGAAACCGGATCAATCACCGTGATTGTTGGCACCTCGGGGTCTGGCAAAACTACGTTACTGCGGATGATAAACCGCCTTGAAGAACCGACCTCAGGCGAAGTTCGGATCAACGGCACATCCACCTTATCGGTAAAACCGCACCTTCTGCGACGGCGCATCGGCTACGCCATTCAGGGCCACGGACTGTTCCCGCACCATACGGTCGCTCGCAATATCGGCGCTGTTCCCGAACTTCTGAAATGGCCCCGCGACAAGATCAATGCCCGCGTCGATGAATTGCTTGCGCTGTTTTCAATGGACCCCTCAGAATTCCGCGACCGCTTTCCAGCCGAACTGTCCGGCGGACAACAACAACGTGTCGGCGTGGCGCGAGCACTGGCATCGCGTCCTGATCTGTTGCTGATGGATGAACCTTTTGGCGCATTGGACCCGATCATCCGGACCCGTGCGCAAGAAGACCTGCGACACATCCAGCGCAAGTTGGGATCTACGATCATGTTGGTGACCCATGACATGGAAGAAGCCATCAGTCTGGCGGACCACGTGGCAGTGATGGACGGTGGAAAACTGGTCCAATATGCGCCCCCAGCCGAAATCATCGCCCGACCCGCGACAGATTTCGTGGCAAATATGGTCGGAGATGTCGAGCGGCCCCTGCGGCTTTTGTCATTGATCTCAGTGTCCGAAATCATCGAGGCAGGTGAAGCAGATGGCGAAGGCCTGCCAGAAACCGCAAGCTTACGCGACGCCCTCTCAGCCTGTCTATGGACAGGGCGCGATGCATTGCCCGCCACAAGAGAGGGCGTAGTTGTAGGGCGTGTGACACTCAAAGCCATTCGCGCACGCGCCGGGGCACACATATGAAAATCGGCCTGATCCTTCGCCCTGTGCTAATCGCGCTTCTGTTGGCATTGGTGCTGCGACCCGAATGGTTTATTTCGATATTCACGCCCTTTGCACCCGAGGGTGGTCCGGTGATCTATGAGCGGGCATCGATGTTGTCCTTGTCCCTCAGCCACCTTGGAATTGTGGCACTTGCCTCCGCTGCGGCGACGGTTGTTGCTGTGACGCTCGCCATTCTCGTGACGCGTCCGGCTGGCGCTGCATTTCGACCGTTGTCGCGCACGATCACCAATATGGGTCAGACTTTCCCGCCCGTCGCCGTTCTGGCGCTTGCTGTCCCTGCTTTGGGCTTCGGTGCCGGACCGACGTTGGTGGCGCTTTTTCTGTATGGCTTACTGCCGATCTTCGAAAACGCAGTCACTGCGCTGACCAATCTACCCCGCACCACAATGGAAGCCGCACGCGGTATTGGTCTTAGCCGCTGGCAACGCCTTTTGCGCGTCGAACTGCCGCTGGCATTGCCAGTGACCCTGACCGGCATCCGGCTCTCCATCGTCATCGCCTTGGGCACGGCGACGATAGGCTCTACTGTCGCGGCCCGAACACTAGGAGAGGTTATCATAGCCGGTCTCTTAACCAACAACACCGCGTACGTATTACAGGGCGGATTGATCGTCGGGCTCTTTGCGGTGTTGATCTATGATGCACTCGTACAACTTGAACTTTACCTGACCGGCCGCATGGGTGGTTGAGGCAACGGTGTTTTATATCGCGTCGTTAAATCACTGCTCCAAGTATGGTTGATCTGAAATACTATGGTTCTTAGCGCATGTCTGTTGGCTATTCTTTCTTAAATGGTAGCGACCTGACGACCAACAGAAACCTAATCTTCTTTGAAAGAGAAATTCCGATTTTTCATTGTGTAAACCACATAACCCCCCCCAAATGGTGTGATACAAACTTGATTTCATACGCTGTGCGTTGTGGCGTGATTTTTTGAGCGGCCTCCTGTGTGAATTCATCAATGATATTCAGTGTGCGAAAGACGTGCCCGCCATACATTCGATCTTGGATAAAATCATAAGACCAAACAGGGTTTCTACGCTCTGGCCGCAGTCGGACACACAAGCCATCGTTTAGCCAGAGCCTACCTTTCTTGGGTTGCTGTTGCGGGACTTTCAGCCCTTCACGCCGCCAGATTCGTTCTATGCGCTTATAGTTTACATGCCAGCCACTGTTGTTCGGCAACCCGGCGATCATACGATAGCCACGACAATGGTAAAAACCGAAGCTTCATGTTCGCCCAAAGCGCAGCCGATCTCGCTGAGCGACTCTCCGTTATTCCAACGGGTCCAGAGTTCCAACTTCTGTTCGGCGGATATTCGTGGAAGGGCAAAGAAAACGGCAGTGCTGGACAAGAGCCAACCATGTCCAAAAGACAAGATGAACCGCAATTTCCGAGCGCCTGCGCCAAACATGCTTTGGGTGAGCGATTTCACTTACGTCTCGACCACTGCCCGGCAGCACATGCATAGCATGTGTGAGAGGGGGCAGTGCTTCGTGTCTGTCGCCTTCATCATGATGTCTTCGCGGACAAAATCGTGGGCTGGCGCGCCTCCAGTTCGCCCAAAACGGATTTTGTTATCGATGCGCTGGAACAAGCACTGCATGATCGCCGCCCCGTTCACTACGGTGGCCTCATTCATCACTCCGACTGCGGCGGGCAATATCTGTCCATTCGCGATACTGAGAGGCTGGCCCTCGCGGGCATCGAACCCCCTGTTGGCAGCGTCGGTGACTATTATGATAACGACGCCTCGGCCGAATCCATAAACGGCCTCTACAAAGCCGAGGTCATCCACCCGCTGGGTCCATAGAAAACCATGGCATCGGTCGCGTGGGAAACTCTCAAATGGGTCGATTGGTTTAACAACCGTCGCCTACTTGAGCCCGTCGGATACATCCCGCCAGCAAAAGCAGAAGAGAGGTACTATGCACAATTCAATGCGTTAGATATGGTCGCGTGAGACGAAGTAATCTGCCTCCGGCAAACGAGGAGCGGTTCATAGTGCCGACGACCCGCATTCGCGATCTACGCCATACCCATGCGTCAATGGCAGTCTCCGGCGGCATGCCTATTCAAATGGCTGGACCGCTCCTAGGCCATACTCAATTACAAACAGCCATGCGCTATGCCCACCTTGATAACGGACCTGTATTAGAAGCGGCGCAGCAAAACGCGGCACAGCTTAGCGGGTTGATATCGCCAGCAAAGGCTGGGTCGGGCGCGTGTTTGCGGGTGGTCTGCTAGCTTTTGAAGCATAATTCGGCAAATAACACATGCCCGTAGCGCGAATTTAAATGTACCTTAGTTTACTGTTTTGATTTGAGAATGCGTGTATACGAAACGCGCAAACAGATAAGGTGAGTATCATGAGCTTTACTTTCGACGGTTTAGTTAAGGACGTCCGCACAGCGGCTGGAGAGCCGGACCGAAGCCGAGCCGTAAGGGCAGTGCTTCAACAATACGTTTCAGACCCAGCCCCAATCATTGATGCGACACCCAGTGGCGGTGATGATGAAATTATGCTGTTTGAGGACGAAAACCTATCCATATGGTGGTGTCGATTTCAACCTCACATAACGATGCCACCTCATGAACATAAATTGGAAGTTCATATAGCAACCTACTCAGGTGGTGAAAAAAACATACTTTTCAAACGTGAATCCGGGAAGCTACGGCATGACAAAACTCATGTCGTTCAAACGGGTGAAGTCTTCACCTTGGACGAGGATGGTTTGCATGCGGTTGTTGGCAACGGTGACAAACCTTCACTATCGCTTCACGTTTATATGGGCCCCCTCTCAAAGCTCAAACGTGATCTTTTCGATTGGGCAACGGGCGAGCCATTAACGTTCACCATGGAGAATTTCGATAGGATGAAACGCCCTTCTTCTAGCTTACCGACTTACTAAGAGCAGCCGATCTCGGCGCGCTATACTTTATGTAACATTACATAGCGCGAATTGGACCTGTCGCGCTTTCGTGCCGCCCCAAGTGCTCGTTTAAGCCACCTTGCGTTCGAAGGCGACCGGGCTTTTCCAACCCAATGCTGAGTGGCGGCGTCGCGGATTGTAGAAGCCATTGATGTATTCGAAGATGGCATCTCAGCCTTTCTGCGGGTTTCCCATGTATCGCGCCAGATCAATTCCGCTTTGATGGTTTTGAAGGACGTCTCAACAGCCGCATTGAAGCTCCTATATTCGTCAAGTTGCGATTTGATCTGTTTTCGATACACAGAGCTGGCTGTAGATTTCGCGGACGATGTAGCGTTTCAGGCATCGAATTATCTCGCTTTTGCTCTTCCCGTCTTTCGTGCGTTTCTTGACATATGCAAGTGTCGGTTGGTGGCTTCGCATTCTAACGATAGCAACACGATAGAGTGCTGCGTTGGCCTGTCGATTGCCGCCTCTGTTTAACCGGAAGCGGTGTGTTTTGCCGCTGGAAGCTGGGATTGGGCAAACACCGCAGAGCTTTGCCAATGCTGCTTCCGAACGGATGCGCGTTGGGTCGTCGCCAACGAGGATTAGCATCTCTGCGATTGTCAGTGTTGCTATCCCATGAGATGCCATCAGGTCTGGTGCGCGTTCGGTGACAAGGCGTTCCAGTTCCTTGTCGTGGGCAATAATTTCTTCATGCAGCCACAGCCACCGGCGCGCCAATGCCCGCATGGCGGCTTTTGCTGAGGCCAATGGCGTGTCGATATCGCCAGGCCGAAAGGCCGCAATATGCCGGATCAACGCGACTTTCCCTCGAATTGGATCCAGTGTTTCCCGAAGATCAGCAGGTGCATTAATGATCAACGTCTTCAGCGTTACCATCGCCTGTGAGCGTGATTTAACGCCAGTATCGCGTGCAATCTTCAAATGTCTGATCATTTCGGATGACCCTGTTTGTGTCTTGGGTCGCGCTGTTGCCTGCCCAGAAAGAACGGATCGTGCAGCGCCCTCTGCGTCCAAACTGTCTGTTTTACCTTGCGTGTATCGCAGCTGTCGGTTTGGTCGTGTGACCTCAATGACATTGTGGCCTTGAGCCAACAAAGACCGGGATAGGCCCGCACCATACGAACCAGTCCCTTCGATTCCGAATGCTAGAACGTCCCCAAAAGACTGTGACCAGCGTTCCAGATCCAAATACCCTTTGGGATTGGTGGGTATAGATAATGCGGCCAAACGGGTGCCTTGCGTATCGATTGCGACGGCAACATGTGTTGCTTTGTGTGTGTCGATGCCAATAATGATTGGATGTGTAGTCTTCATGATGCCCTCATTGCTAAGAATGCCCAGGCACCGATCCGAGGGGACAGGACTGTGATGGTACGCTGACCGTCAGGCTCCTATAAAGTCACATCTCGCCCGTTGCCGGGGCGACTTGACGGTCGACACGTCAACGCAATGACACGCAGTCAATCGTAGCATGGGTCAGGCCATCAAGCCGCAATACCATACTCACATCATAGCAATTTCCTTTGCCGCTCATTGACGCCTTGAACCCGTGGTGGGGTAATCCCCCCGAAAATTAGTGGTGTTCAAAAGTAGAATTTTCTCGGCAAGATATCTGAGGAGATTTACGATGAAGAACGGACGATACAGCGACGCGCAGATCATGGCGACCCTGAAGCAAGCAGAGGGCGGTGTGCCGGTTTCTGAATTATGCCACGAACATGGCATGAGCAGCGCCAGTTTTTACAAATGGCGCGCGAAGTTTGGCGGTATGGACGCGTCGATGATTTCTGAGATGAAGGATATGGCCGAGGAGAACCGCCGTCTGAAGCGTATGTACGCGGAGATGAGCATGCAGAACAATTTACTGAAGGAGGCGCTTGGAAAAAAGCGCTGAGGCCGTCTCAAAGGCGAGAGATGGCCATGAAGGCAGTCGCGCGGGGTGGTGTCAGTATCGCGTTGGCGTGCCGTGCGTTCGAGATTAGCGAGACTTGCTATCTTTACAGCCCTGCATTTGAGTGACGAGAACAAAGAGATCGCGGATTGGCTTGAACGCTTGACGGCCAACAAGCGGAACTGGGGCTTCGGCCTGTGCTTTTTGTACCTGCGCAACGTCCAGGGCTATGGGTGGAACCGCAAGCGCGTCTATCGGATCTACTGCGAGCTGGAACTGAACCTGCGGATCAAACCTAAGAAACGTTTGAAGCGAGACAACCCAGAACCACTGGCCGTGCCTGAGCAGCCAAATGAAATATGGTCCATGGACTTCATGGCGGATCAGCTTGCGGACGGTCGGTCGATCAGGACGTTGAACGTGCTGGACGACTTTAATCGCGAGGGATTGTGTATCGAGGTCGACTTCTCGCTGCCTGCTGAGAGGGTTGTCAGAAGCTTGAACCAGATCATTGAATGGCGCGGTCAGCCGCAGACAATTTGTGTAGATAATGGCCCGGAATATGTCAGTGGCAAATTGATGGAATGGGCTGAAAAGCGCAATGTTCGGCTGGAATACATCCAGCCCGGCAAGCCCCGGCAGAACGCCTATATCGTAAGCGGTGCAAAGACCCCATGTTTCAGTAAAATAAGGGTTATGCGATAACTGACATGTTCATCATGAGGAGATGTTTGTGTCAGACGAAGAGCAGAATGCAGACCATATGGTCTGGGGAATCCCCGTCCCGCGCCATGCAAGTGGTCGGTATCGGTGGCCGGATGCGATCAAGGCTAAAGCTGTGGAACGCATCCTTGCTGGAGATAAGGGCGTCGCCATCGCAATGGAGATCGGCGCCAACCAATCTCTGGTGGCAAAATGGGTTTCTGATCACAAGAGGAGCATGGGGACCACCGAAGGCCCAGGCAGCTTCGTCGAAGTCATCGCGCTGGATGGCGTCGGGCCGGAACCTATGTCAGGACCAAGCGCCGCATCCTGCGAAATTCATCTCGGTGATGTCCGGCTGAGCGTTCATCCTGGATATCCGACATCACAGTTAGCCGAGCTCCTGCGCGCAGTGAGGGCAGCGCAATGATTACCCCTTCTGGAAACTTCAGGGTCTTTCTGGCTGCCGAGCCGGTCGATTTCCGCAAGGGGATGGATGGTCTTGCCGGATACGTCGCCGCGCATTTTGATCTCGATCCCTTTGACGGTGCTATTTATGTATTCCGGTCTCGCCGGGCCGACCGTCTCAAGATGATTGTCTGGGATGGCACAGGGCTCGTGCTCATCATGAAGCGCTTGAACGGCAAGCGGTTTGTCTGGCCAAAACCGCAGTCTGGCCCTGTCATCCTCACCAAGATGCAACTCGATGCTCTTTTCGAGGGTATCGACTGGCGGAATATTAGGTCTTCAAAAACACGCAAACCCTCAATCATCTAAACGCTGACGGCTCCGTTGGCACGGTTCCGTTCCAGACCCAGCATCGCTATGCCCTAAGAGATTATCATCATGACCAATTTTCACCTAATCCACGCGCGCTTTCCCGACCCAGCTTTTTCGAAAGATTAGGTCGCAATGCGACTTACCGCTCACAAACGCAACCTCATTGCGGCTAATAGGGAATGGCAGCATCCGTTGAAGGAGGACGGCACATTTGACGAACAGAACTGGCAGGATCTGCTGGACGACATCCGCCTATCCTGGCGCGACCAGAAGAAGATCGAGCGTAGGGCGCAGATCATTAGTGAACGCCACGAGGCAGCGTCCGGCTTATCACACTTGAAAACAGACGATTCCAATAAACTCGAATTGCTCCGGCATGGCGTCCGGTTGGCTCGGGTTGAGTCCGAGCATCATGCCGATGAATTTGCGGCGCACTACATGCCGACTTTCCTTGGATGGGGCCAGCTACGGAAACAGTCTGGCACGCGATGCGTCGTTCTGTCCGGGCCGGCGATCCCGGGCTTCGCATGCCGCCCATCCTTCTCGACGGCCCGCCAGGTATCGGTAAGAGCGCGTGGGCGCGCTCGCTCGGCAACTTAATCAATGCACCGACGATGACATATGAGGCAACGAACGAGAACGCATCATTTGGCCTTGTTGGCAATCAACGTAGCTGGGGGAGTGCAAGACCAGGACGTCTGATCAATGCGATCCTAACTCACCGTATCGGTAACCCTGTGATCGTTGTTGACGAGCTGGAGAAGGCAGGGTGTGCGACGTCAAATAAAGGCCAGACATACAGCCTGACAGATGCATTGCTGCCGTTGCTGGAACCGCTCAGCGCGGCGAATTGGTCCTGCCCCTATTTCGAGGTGAAGTTCGATATGAGCTTTGTAATCTGGGTGATGACCTCAAACGACTACCAGCGCCTACCGGAGCCATTGCTCAGCCGGTGCCCACCGATCCGGTTACGCTCGCTATCCTTAGAAGAATTGATGACGTTCGCCCGACGGGAAGGAAGACGACAAGGTCTGGATACGCTGTCTATCGATGTTATTTTCGAAACCCTTCAAAGGAACACGCAACAAACGCGCATTAGCCTTCGAACAATCCTGAGAATGATCGAACTGGCCGAACGGCAACAAGCGGATGGTTTTAGGCTGCATTAAATGACTTTTTCGCAACCGTTACTGAATCGTAATACCTTTGCTGTCGAACTCATTTCCAATGTCGAATGCAGCTATGCCTCCCGCGCCTGCCGCTGCGCTCTTTTGAAAAAGTGCCGCGTAGCTTGCTCACGCGCTTCTTTGTCAGTCATGACAATGTTCCGCATCTCGTTGTCTTGCTGAAACATTTTCACCATGCTTTGGAAGAATGCCTGGGAGAACGCGTTGTAGACGACGTCCGCAGGGTTGTTTCTCACCATTTCTGTCATGTCGTCGTCCATTATGTCCCGCGTTACGCGTTCAAATCTCAGGAAGTCCTCACGTGAAAATCGGGTGCCGTGCCGCTCATTGAACGCGTCGATGATCTCAGATAGCGACTGCTCTTCTTCCTCAGTGTAGGCATTGGCACCAAACTCACTAATGGGTTTCAATTCTGCAGTCTCACCGGGGTTCAACGACGCACTGCCATCTTCGCCCTTTTGCAACTTAAAAGCAGACAGGTTCAGCATGTCGTCGGAAATAGTAATATCTGCAGGGACGTCACGGGACGGCAACAGACGCGTCAACCAGGATGTATAGGCGTAGAGTTTTTCCAACCAAGCATCATTGAGCGATACAACCTGCGCGGCGAACGCGTAAAACCGCTGGAAGCTCTTCAGAAGCTGCCGGAACTCTTCTTTCTGCGCCTCATCTTCATCAAGTTCGAAGCGGCCAACGGCAAGCCGAACGGTGCCCTCCAGCAAGAGCCGGTCCTGTGAAGTCAGGCCACCTTTGAAGAATTGATCGGCAAAACGCTCCACTTCGTCTTGGTGAACATATGTCGAGGAAGATATGCGCTGCTCAAGGTCATAAATTTGGTTCAGATCTGTTCGCTCTTCGAGTGCGGTGGTTTCAAAGAAGGGACCAAACGCTACTTTCACGTCTTCCATGCTGTTCTGGAAGTCGAGGACAAAAGTTGGTTTTTCTTTGCCGGAACAACGGTTCAGTCGGGCGAGAGTTTGAACCGCCTGCAGACCAGCGAGTTTCTTGTCTACATACATGGCAACAAGTTTCGGTTGGTCGAACCCTGTCTGGTATTTCTCCGCCACGACCAGCACCTGATATTCATCCGTGTCGAATTTTTTTGGCAGTTCTGTTTCAGCGAAGCCGTTGGCTGTTGCCTCCGTCCAGACGTGGCCATCCACCTCCAGATCCCCCGAGAACGCTACCAAGGCTTTCAGGCCTGTGTATCCCTTGCCTTCGATGTAGCCGTTCAACTGTTGCCAGTAGCGCAGGGCGTGCTCTCGGCTTTGGGTCACGATCATCGCCTTAGCCTGGCTGTTCAGCTTGCCTGCAACATGACGTCGGAAATGCTCGACGATCACCTCGACCTTCTGATCGATTGCCGTCGGATGCAAGGATGCATAGCGCGCAACACGAGATTGTGCCTTGCGACCTTTGAATGCCGGGTCATCCTCGATGGTTTTTTCGAGCTGATAATAAGCGCCATAGGTCGTGTAGTTCTTTAGCACGTCGACGATGAACTCTTCCTCAATCGCTTGGCGCATCGAATAGAGGTGGAAAGGGTGCGGCTTGCCATCGGTGCCGGTGCGCCCAAACCGTTCGAGCGTCACGTTGCGCGGGGTCGCCGTGAAGGCAAGGAAAGAGATGTTCCTTTGAGGTCCGCGGGCCTTCTGGAACGCCAGAACCATGTCCTCAATATCCTCGGAGCTGTTCGCATCGCGGGTCAACGCGTCGCTCATCGACTGCGCCGCCTTGCCGGATTGCGAGGAATGCGCCTCGTCTATGATTACGGCGAAGTTGCGCCCCGCCTGACCCGAGATCGTCGCCAGATGCTCGGTGCCAAACTTCTGGATCGTGGTGATGATGATCCGCGCACCTTTCAGGATCGCCTCCTTCAGGTCACGGGACGTGCCGTCGATCTTCTTCACCACCCCTTCGGTCTGAGCAAAGCCGCCGATGGTGTTCTGCAACTGCCGGTCAAGCACTAGGCGGTCGGTCACGATAATCGCGGTGTCAAACAGCGGCGTGTCGCCCTCGTCATGCAGGTTGATGATCTGGTGCGCGGTCCAAGCGATGGTGTTCGACTTGCCCGATCCGGCGCTGTGCTGGATCAGGTAGTTCTGCCCGGCACCGTTCGCGCGCGCATCCGCGAGCACCCTGCGCACGGCGTCAAACTGCTGGAACCGCGGGAAGATCAGCACTTCTTTGCCGCCCGCGCGCTCAAGATGGATGAACCGCCCGATTACGTCCAGCAGCACCTCGCGCGAGAACACCGCGCGCCCGTCGAGTAAATCCTTGTAGAGATAGGCGACCCTGTTTTCGCCCTCCACATCTGGGTTGCCCGCGCCGCCGTCGCGACCCCGGTTGAACGGCAGAAACCGTGTCTTGCCGTTCATCAGGCGGGTGGACATCGACACGTTGTCCTGGTCCAACGCAAAATGCACGATGGCCCCGCGTTTGAAAGTCAGCAATGGCTCGCCTGCGGGTGATCGGTCCTTGCGATACTGGTTTTCGGCATGTTTAACATTCTGCCCAGTCAGCAGGTTCTTCACCTCCAGCGTCGCCACAGGGATGCCGTTGACGAAGGTAACCAGATCAATTGCGTTCTTGTTTTTCGCGGAATAAAGCACTTGCCGCATCACAGAAAGGATGTTGGCCTCATAAAGGCGCGTTAGCTCGGGGTTCAGATTTGACGCAGGCTTGAAGTAGCACAGCGTGAAATTGATGTTCGGAACCAGCTTGATGCCCTGTCGCAGCACCACATGAGTCGGGTTTTCCTTCAGCGCTTTTTCTAAACGCTTGAGCACCTCCGCCTCGGCCTGTGCGCTGTAGTGGTCTTCCAACACCCGCCACGCCTCGGGCTGCGTGTCCTTGAGGAAGCCGAACAAAAGCTCGGTGTCGAGCGCGTGGGCCACGTCATACTGCGCCGGTTCGCGCTCGATGTAGCCTTGCTCAGAGGTCAAACAAGCGACGATATGTGCCTCGAAGACCTTCTCTTGATGTATGTCGGCGGTGGTGTGGGTATCAGCCATTTGATCCACCTTTCTTGAATTGTCTAAAATGAACTTGGAGCAGTTCCGGCGCAACTTGGTGGTCGATCTCTCGCCCATCCAATTTGCGGTAGGGGCTGACCTTCAGCGTTTCTGCTACGCGGATCTTGTTGGACTTCGGATCAATGCTCCAAAGCATCGCATCAAATAACGCGTGCAAGTCACGGCGCAGCATCATCCCGTTGTCTGGATGATCCCACTTCGGATCGCCTGTGTGCGGCATGACATGTGCTGCTTCCAATGTTTCCGGAACCGCACATTTCGAGACGGCACATCGCCCCTTGTATTGCTTCATCAAAGCATCACGGAACTGCACCTGACCAGGCCTCGCCTTTCGTGACGTCGTCTTTCTGTCCACCAGTCCGGCAAGCAGGTCGTCCTTGTGGTTCAGGACCTCAAGCTCCCACCCTTCGGCATGGCTAACGCGAACATCGTGTGGCAATTCGTCCGACATTTTTTGGACTACGGCTGTGAAGTCTGGGTAGTCATCGTCCTCTATCAGATACGCATTAAACCATCGGTCATCATTGATGTGGTCCAAGAGACGAGAACCCGTGTTACCAACAGCAGAGCTCGGCAGTAGGTTTCGAAGGCCAAATGGACGAGGCAGCCGTTCGACCTTTCGCAGTGTGACTGCAATACCCTCATTCTTTTCCACCTGAGCCCCCGCGATAGCCTTTGCCGTCAGCCCCCATCCACGTCCGAACTTATCATCTTCATGGGTCCATATCCAAAGCTCGTCACCCTCTTTGACGTCCGGGGCACTTTGTCTTGCTCCCTTTCTAGCCAGAGCAGGACCCGAAAGGGGCATAAAGATTTCACCACCTTCCCAGTCAGCGGACATAGTGGGGCGACAAATGCCATTCGGACAGTGAATTTCACCATTCACCTTTAACAGAAAGCGATTCTGAGTGTCTCCCGCGACCAAGCGGTCTAGAATCATCAGCGCATCTTGCTTTGTCTTTACGCCAAACCGGACAAGGTTGTGCCCGGGAAAGTCGTCGTAGTGCTTTAGATTATGGTTGGCACCCTTGCCGTCCTCGTCCTTCCACTCGACACCGTTCCAATTCTTCGTCGTTACTTTCACGTCCGAAGAAGGCTCGCCTGTCGCTTCAGTTTTGCGCATCCAGATATTTTGAAGGGTCTCCTTGTCAAATTCGATGCCAATTGGCGTTCCAGCCTTAGTTTTATAGACAGACAGATGGACTTTATCTGAATTGACCGACTTTGACGGCACCACCTCTACATCAGGATGTTGATCAAGGTAATTGCGTAGAAATTTCCTAAGCTCATCTATCTCAGACGTCATTCGCCCGGCCCTTCTCGATCGGCAAAGCTGCAATTTCTGGCGCGCAAGGAAACACGCTGTTGTTTGCGGAAAATAGGCGAGAACTCGTTAGTGTCGGCTCGGTCATAATTTCCCCACCTCTGTATGTATGTCCGCACTGGTGGTTGCGTTATCAAACTCGAAACGGACGGCACCCTGAGTGCTCCTGTCGCGTAGTTCGATCTTCTGTGTCTGGTAGTTGTATGAAAAAGCGTATCGCGTCCCCTGAAGGGTTACCCAGCATGTTCTCGCAAGATTGCCGTTCCGCTCGTAGACCTCGACCTTGTCGAGGTTGAGGTTCAGGCGTTTCCGAACTTCATCCGAAAGCGGTTGGATTACATGTCGAACGTTTCCGCCGTGATGGCGCGCTTCGCCGAGGACCTTAGCTATGAACGCGTCGATCTCCTGATCAGTGGTTAGCTTTCGTGCCATTATGCGCCCATCTCCTCTTGAATCGCGTCGAGGCGGCTGTCGAGGTTGTCGGTCATTCGCCCTCACATGCATTAAATGAATACTCTGCAACAAACACATCTGGTTGGCTGCTTTCTGAATTGGTTTGAAACATCGCATTTATTCTATCACGTTGTGCGATGGTCTCGACCCAAATGCCCAGAATACGGTCAGGAGGGATATGCCCTTTGACCAGTATTTCCGCTTGGGCATCGGTTGGAACGGAATCTGGTAGGCCGTCTCTCTGTCGTGTCGAGACATTGACCCACTTGCCATTCTCGGATTTGGGAACCGTCGCGTCCTCGAACATTCGTTCAAATGCATAAGCGGTGGAGAGATTTCGGCTGCTTCTCTTGATCCAGTTCGAAGAAGCATTGGCATCACAGAACAAGCAGAGATTTTCCCAAAGGACCGATGGGTGAACACCAAGGATCACGAAGTCATCCTTCGGATGATCCCTCAGCACCCTTCGAAGCATAGGCCCTTGATAGCGTGTGACGGACAGGCAGGTCGCGTCGGTATGCCCATCGTCGCGATAGGGGTCACTGCCAAAAGCCATAATGTCTTCCCGCTGTTCAAGCTCGTCGCGGGGCAGGAGACCGTGCGAAAAAATACTCGGCAAATTTTTTTCAAATGTGAAATGCAGGAGGTGCTCGATACCGCGATCAAACACAATTTCTCTAATGTGGTCAGGCCTCAACATGATCCGGAGCCCCTTTTAGCGAAAATTCTACGAGCGGAGGCAATCACGCGACCATTTCCTCTTGGATCGCGTCAAGGCGGCCATCGGGCGTGCCGGACTTGGCGTAGGTCGCCACGTCGATCTGCCCCGTGATAGGGGCGATGAACAGGGCGGATCGACCCTGATTGAGGCGGTCAATGGAGGCGACGATATGCGCTTCGAAAACTTTCCCCTGATGGATGTCAGCGGTGGTGTGGGTGGCGGATGTCATAAGTCGGTCACCTCAGTCTTTATCTTGGCAATGCCGTCTAACAGCGCCTTTTTGACTTGGAGTATCAGGCGAACCGTCGCGCATACATCGTTCGCGGCCTCTGGCGTCTCGGCATAGAAATTCGCGTGAGCAAGGCTGTTACGCAAATCCTCCGTTTTTCGGAATTTGTCTTTGAGCTCGCTCTTTGAACCATCAATGAGCCGTGCTTTCCGGATGATGGTAGCCTTGTCGCAAAACTGCGTGAGCGCTATGTCGCTGACATGGCTGTCTCCTTCATGTGCTCTAGCAATCAGTTTTTGCAGTTGGACTTGCCGGTCAGCACTCAGAAGCGTCTTCCACGCATCAACAGAGTCGGGCCACTCCGATTCGATCCGCTGACCCATCGCCATTTCCACTGCTGTGATGAGCGTGAATAAAGATGCCCGAACAGGGAGTTTCTGCAAATCGGAGATACTTATTAGACCAGATACCTTGTCGCCAGACACGACAAGGCGCGTGGGGCGCACGTCTGCCTGCACCACGAACTCATAGATGCTCGCATCTGCACCAATCACGAGGGCTTCGGAAAACGTCTCAAAGTCATCGCCTATTGGCCCATCACGTGCAGTTTTATCAAACCATTCATAGGCATGGAACAGGCCCATCAAACTATCGGACTCTCCGGCGACTGGCAGATAACTGAACCTGTCGGTATTGCGCTTCATTACATCTGTGATCATTTCGTCCCGTTGGCATGTCATCAGTTCATTTCGGGGAGCCATGATCATGCCGACCGTCAAACCGCGTTGGACGCGATCCAGCACATCAAGGTCAAGATCGACCGGAGCAGCCCAACGAGAACTCATGCGCCCATCTCCTCTTGTATCGCATCAAGGCGGCGGTCGGGGGTGCCGGATTGGGCGTAGGTTGTCACGTCGATCTGGCCTGTGACGGCGGCGGTAATCAGGGCGGAGCGGTATTCTTTGAGGCGGTCGATGGAGGCGTTGGTCTTCCGGTTGATCCGATCCAGCCTACCGAGGCGACGCCACAAAGTGTCCATCACGGCTTTCATCTCGTCCAGCGGTGGCAAGGCGATGGGGAAGCGGGCGAGGTTCGTTTTTGAGATGGATGCGAGGTTGGTGCTCTGGTTCGAGTGCAAATAAAAGAAGTCGCGGGCGTAACGCGCATTCGTCGCCATTGACACCCAGTCAGAATATCGGGTGTCGTAGAGGCGAACAGCGAAGACATGATTTTGGTGAACGCAGGCTTCGATCTCAGACTTCCATACCGCGCCGCGTCCAAGTTTATCATTGTCGCCGCCTTCGTTCATGAGAACGTCGCCGTATTTAAGTTGGTATCTTTTCTTCTCGACTTCAGTGACCGGAATTTCGGCAACGTCATTCAGATTCAGCCAGCCAGCCTGCACGTTTGCGACGCGCATATAGGGCGTTTGGGTTGTTTCGACGCTATCAGAAATTGTTCTTCCAAGCGTCAAGCCTCCGCGTATCTGAGCGAGGTGCTTCAGTCGCCAAACACGCCACGATGCAGGCACTCGAGGTAGGTATTGGGAATCTGTGGGAACCAGATTGGCATCGTCGTCAAGACTCACGGTGACAGCGGATGAGATGGCTGCGCTGCGTTGCTCTCCCAGCAACGCCACCAACCGTTGCTTTTTCTCGATCAGCAGCTCTATTCTTGCGGTCTCACGGTCCAGAAAATCGGCAATCTGGCGTTGGGCCGCGAGGTCGGGGCGGTAGATCCAGTCATTTGGGAAGTCTGCAAACTTTACGGACTGACGAACACCGCCGCCGAGTGAGTAGTAATGCTTCGCCAAATCGAGGGCGAGCAATGAGTAGAACCAGAACCGCGGATCGTTGTCGCACTGAACCTCAACCGCGTCATATGCAGACGTGATGATGCCACGCTGGGTCACCAGACCCTGACGTAAGCTGCGTTTGTCGTTCTGAAGGTCGGTCAACCGGAGAATAAGATTTCCCGACTCAACGATCTGATACCCCTCAAAATTCTCAGGGAGCAAGCCGCCGACAGTCTCAATGTCCTTCTGAATAATCCGCCCATAGCTCAGCGACAGCAGGTTCTTTTCTTTCATACCGGTGTTTTTGTGGCCGCGACGGACACGAAATACTTTATTAAGTTTATCCAACTGCCAGTTGTCTGGCTTTGCGGCCGCATGGACGCGTTCTTGAAGGGTAATAATCCGGCTCTTCATCGAGCGACCCTCCACGAAGGTCTGGTATCCCAACCGTCAGGGAACCCCATGCTGGCAGGGTCCGCCAGAGGGCACCCGTCGATCAAGGCAACAACGCGGCTTCGCCATTCATTTTCCGGCGCGATCATCAATAACAGGTAGTCAAGCATCGCCAGAGTGTTGTGCAGGTGACGTGGGTCGGCGCCCTTAACCGCCAGCGCCAGCTTTGCCGGGCTTTTCGGCGCAGCCATTGTGACCGTAAATCGCTTGTTCCACAGCCGCCCGTGGTGCGCACAGATGTTCCGGATATAGCTCATGTGATGGCAAAAGGACGTCAGAACCTTCTCATCCAGCCCGAACGGCTTGGCAATCGCGTTGCGATCCGATCGGCGTTTGAGGTTGAAAATCCATTTGGACAATTGCCCGAACGAGATCGTCTCTGCCGCCATCCAGATCGGAGGAAGGTTGGGCGATGTGTATGTGCCCCGGTAGTGTTCGGCAAAGGTTTCGCGGGAGCGTCTGAACTCGTCCGTTAGGGTCGTCACCGCTTTGGCGTGGCGATCATTCCGGTGATAGAGGCTTTGGTCAAGGTATCCATGCGGCCCATGCGCCATCGCCATGTAATGCGCCCATTGCGCGCGCAAGGCGACCTCGACCCGCTCAATGGCGTCCAGAACAAGGAGCCGCAGCTCCCTGTCGAAAATATAGAGCGTGAGAACATCCTCGAAGTTGGTGCCGTCTTGAAAAGCGTGCTGCCCATCTTCCTTGGCTGGAACCTCAAACGGCAGCCAATAGGCGCGAAGCCTGTAGTAGGAGATGAAGCGCAGATAATGCTGCGCGCGCGCATCGTCATCGACAACCATGCCACGGTTTTTCAAAAGCTTGATTTGGTCGGGGATCGATGTGGAGGGTTTTTCAAACTTCATACAGCGACACTCCGCTGATGAAGGGATACCCTAGAAACAAGTAACCCGCCGGGGTGCGCAGTGCGAAACCGAAGTTCCGTCCGAGGCGTGGCGGGTCTTGTTGAGACAACATATAGGGAGTGCCCCTTACCAAAGCAATAAGAAACCGAACGGACCAGCACAGCAATCACTCGACCACCTCCTGCAACAGCCCGGCAATCTCCGCTTCCAGCGCCTTTAGCTCGGCGTCGATCTCTTCGAGCGGGCGGGGCGGAACGTATTTGTAGAAGTAGCGGTTAAAGTTGATCTCATACCCGACACGGCCGACGCCGTCATCTTGAGCGTCGGTGTGGCTCTCATCGACCCAAGCGTCGGGCACGAAAGGCAGAACCTCACGCTTCACATAGTCCCGCCAATCCTCGGAGAGCGGCACCAACTCGTGATCGCGCAGGCTTGTATCCGCAATCGGACTTCCCTTCGTGTCGCGCTGAACTTCTCCGTTCTCGTCGGGCACTTCGGCGCAGGCGGTAATCAACTTGATCAATTTTGCGTCGTATTCGACGCCATCCACGTCCAAACAGAGTTTCAGCTTTTCGAGGAAGTGCTCCCGCTCATCAAAAACGGCGTCGTCGAACTTGTCGTAAAGCGTGTCCATCACACGGTTTTGAAAGCCAAGGTCGTATTTCTGGAATTGCTTGGTGACTTCCAGTGCCTGACGTAGCTCCGCGTTTCCCCTAAAGATCACTTTGCGGGGGCGCTCGACGCGGATTTCGCGATACCCGAAATCGGTTGTGTCGAATATCTTGGAGACGTCCGACCAATCGCTATCACCGTTCAGCATGTCGGCATAAATACGGGCGATCTCTTCGGTGGCCTCATCCGGGACTTCGCGGCGTTTGGAGCCCAGCGACTTGCGCATGGATTTCCAGAACCGCTCACCACTGGCGTCGATCAACTGCACCTTGCCGCGCCGGGCGGGCTCTTTGCGGTTGGTCAGCAACCAGACATAGGTCTGAATGCCTGTGTTGTAGAACAGGTCAGTCGGCAGCGCGATGATCGCTTCGACCCAATCATTCTCCAGTATCCAGCGGCGGATTTCACTTTCGCCCGACCCGGCACCGCCTGTGAAAAGGGGCGACCCATTCATAACGATGCCGATGCGCGAGCCCTGTTCGTCGTTGCGCATCTTGGAGATCATGTGCTGTAAGAACAGAAGCTGCCCATCAGAGATACGCGGCAGCCCTGCACCAAAGCGGCCGTCCTTGCCTTGCTCTGCTGCCTCATCCTTGATTGGATCAGCGTATTTTTTCCAGTCCACTCCATAGGGTGGGTTGGATAGCATGTAATGAAAGCTCTTGGACGCATGAGCGTCTTGGGTAAGGGTGTTTCCGTAAGCTATATTCTCAGGGTTGTGGCCGGTCACCAGCATATCGGATTTACAAATCGCGAAGGATTCAGGGTTCAGCTCCTGCCCGAACAACTCGACCCGGATACGATCATTCAGCGCCTTCATCTCCATCTCGGCGATCGCCAGCATCCCGCCCGTTCCTGCGGCGGGGTCATAGACTTGCCTAATGACACCAGATCCAGTCAACGCGTCTTTGTCGTTGATAAGCAAAAGCGAGACGATCAGGCGGATGACCTCGCGCGGGGTATAGTGTTCCCCAGCCGTTTCGTTCGAGATTTCAGAGAAGCGGCGGATGAGGTCTTCGAACAAGTAGCCCATCTCGAGGTTTGAAATGATGTCTGGGTGCAGATCAATCTGGCTGAATTTGTCAAACACCTGATAGAGCAAGCCCGCGTCATTCAGCCGTTTAAGTTGATCAGTGAACAAAAATTTGTCGAGAAAGATATCGCGGACGTTACCTGAAAATTTGGTGATATAGTCGAGCAGGTTCTTGTGAATATCCTTTGCTTCCTGCCCCTTCAGTGAGGCAAAAGTGAAGCGGGACAGGTTGTATATCCGAATATCTTGGCCGACAGCACCGGAAAGCAGCGTGTCACGCGCATCGTCGTCCATGTCATCGGGTAGCGAGGCCTCCATATCGATGACGGCTTGCTTGGACCCTTCGAGAATGCAATCCAGACGGCGCAGCACGACGAACGGCAAGATAACCTTGCCATACTCAGATTGTTTGAAATCGCCGCGTAGTAGTTCAGCAATGGACCAGACGAAGGATCCAAGTGATTTGATATCTGTGCTCATGAAGAATGATCGCCCATACCGTTTTGTTTTTTGGGGAAATTCCCTCTCACGCTTTGGTTGAACAGTAGCATGAGATTTTGCCAGCATCCAAGCAAGGAAATTGAGCCGTCTTTTTAGCCCATCAGAACAAGCCTATCAAACGTAGCGTTGAATTGCTCCAATGGGCTAATCCCTTGATACTGTCAGCGGCGATTTTTCTGTATTGCCGTAAATACCTTCTTAAGAGTCCATTTTAACTTTTTTTTAAAAAACCCTATGTCTGACCCGCTTTGGCAATTCGATACGAACACGGCGCAAAAAACCTGGATCTCTTTCCGGAGCAAACATTTCGGCAAAACTATACTCCAATTCCATTACCCATGCAGCGGCAACGTATGCGCGCAAACTGACCGACGGATCACCCTTCTCCATTTTTCCGACGATACGGCGGGACACGCACATTCGCTGCGCAAGTTCTATCTGTGTCAACCGTCTTACGCGTCGCGCGGAAGCGATATCCGAGCCAATTTCTTGAAGGATCAGCTGAAGATCTGCGGGGAAGCCGTTGGTTAAGCGTAGGTCGCGCATGTGTAACTCATTCATCCCATAAAGTCAGATAAAGGGTCTTATATGTTGCATATTGCCAAATTCCGGCAAAATCAAACATTGAATCTTGATTGTTTTCAATAGGTTGGGGTCCATTCGTCTAAAAATTTTTTCAAATATATTTTCTATTTACATTCAAGGTATTAGTCCGCATCGCGTTCCTGTTCTGCCAATTTTCAAAAACAATTGGTTTGAAACGGGTCAAGCATTTGTAGTATAAATATCCAATCAGGAAGCTTGCACAGCTTCGACCTGGGTAGATTGCCAAAGCGCGGTCTGCGGGTGGATATCAACATAGTGCTTAAAGCGGGATCGCCCTATACGGCGTTGGCAAGTGATCGGGAGCAATCCCGCGTAACAGAGCTCCCAACCCTCGAGCCCGGCTTGTGCAGCCACCGGCGTGAGGTCATCCGAAAAATTTATTCGGCGGGCTTTCGCTATGCTTCTTTCTATGTCGATATCAGACTCTTGCTTTACGCCAGGCGCTCCAGTCAAATTCTGGTCGTGGCGCACAGTTATTGCAAATCAGAAAAGTGATCGTCGATCAAACCCTCCGCCCGTTCAGGTGCAGGAGTTTTTAAGGGTGCTGCCATCGGGGGAATCACGTTGCATTCCACCAGCGACGCTCCGTCTGATTGAGATGCTAAATTTGGCAGTGCTCAGAATTGTTTATTCACGTGCAGTTTTTTCTGATGCGAAGAGCCATTCGACGACTCCAGTAGTGCAACCACCACTTGTGCCCCATTCGCCAAATGAAACGACATTTAGCGAACGGTCACGGCTCAGCCTTGAGGAAATTCCGAACCTTGGTGCGAAAATAAATCATGTAACATCTTGTTATCAATTAATAATAACAGAATCTACGCCTCGTTTCTGCGGTGTGGACATGATAGATATCATTCGCGAGTTGTTGGCTCACAGGACAATTATCGCAGCAAGGCCGCAACTTTTAAGAGGGAAAAATACGATGTAGATTTATCAGAGATAACGATCGCACCGGAACGTGAGACATTCCAGCGCGATCATTTTGAGGCAGACCGAAATCCACCAGCATCACTACTGGTCAGATAGCAGAACTTGCGAATTGCCGCAAGAGTTCTGCTTGGACGACGGCACTCCTCATTCCATCTGGCGCCCCCTTCGGGCGGACTGACAGAGCCAACCTGCAGGAACCGTAAATTCGGTTGTGCGGGAACGCCACTGCCATGTCCGACCTGCGGCAGGTGCCTCATCCGGACCACGTCGATGGTCCAGTGCGTGACGGTCTCGCCCGATGATGGGCGGGATCGATCTCTAATGAGGAACCAAATCAATGACGACCAAAAAACACGAGGCTTCGGTGCGCCCACCGCGATTGCCAGTTCCACCGTCAAAAGAGATGACCACGGATTGCTCTGTCAGCGTCGCCGATGATGTAACCGAGGGCGAACTCAGCCCCATCGCCATTCTGTGCGATGGGATATTTGCAGCTTTCAACGACGTTCCGGATTTTCCGACAGCAACGAAGACCGCTATCGGAGATCGGATCAGTGGTATCTTGGCCATGTTCTTGGAAACCGAAAGCGGCGTTCGGACTGCAAAGCAAAAGATTGATCGCCTTAAAGGTGAATTGCGCAGGACCAAAGAGCAGTTGGCCGTTCTCAGACAGGAACATTTCGATAAAAGTTCTGAGAAGGACAAGGGATCTTTTGATGACGAGGACCCTCGCTTTGCGCTTTTTGATGAGGAAGACGAGGCGAAAGAAGAATTGAAGGGAAAAAAGGCCAGAAAGCTTCCGGCCGATATTGAGACAATTATGACGCACCATTACCCCGAGAATATGACCTGCGGCTGCGGGCATGCTCTCAAATCAATAAAACGCGAAGAGCGCGTGGGAAGACTTCGGATCATTCCCGAACATGTGGTTCTGGTAAAGGACGTCTATCATACCTGCGCGTGTAATCGTGGCTTGTGCAAGGAGAATAAGCCAGTAGCCGCCAAAGCCCAAGGTTTCATCATGAAGAATCGTGGAATGGAGGCCGAATTTGCTGCGGAAGCTGCTTGTCAAAAGTTCTTCGAGCATATTCCATCATTTCGGATGGAACGCCGGCTGGCGAACGTCAATGTGAATTTGAGTCGCCAAACGATCGGTAGAAACATTGCTCATCTGTCAAAACATCTCGCCCCAGTAAGGGATGCACTTCAGGCGCACGTAAATGCTGGCTATGTTGCGCACATGGATGAGACGCCAATTTCGGTTTTGAATCCTGGCAAAGGCAAGTGCGACAACGGATACATTTGGGCAACATGCCGGGACGAGCATCGTTGGAATCCAGAAGCGCAGCCCGCAGTGGTATATCATTACGCGCATTCTCGTGCCGGTGCGGTAGCACAAAATCTTCTTCAGGGCGCATCCTTGCAGTTTCTGCAAACCGATGGCTACGCGGCATATAACTGTCTCTTCAAAAGCGATGGTCAGAATGACGGCCTTACATCGGTTCGGTGTTCGGCCCATGCACGCAGGAAGTTTTTCGAAATCTCGCTTGCCACCGCCAGCCCCTTGGCAAACCGCGCTGTGCAGATGTTCCGGAAGATGTATGCAGTAGAAAAAGTGGCCTATGGCAAGCTGCCCCACGAACGGGAGGCCTTGCGCCAAAAATACAGCCTTCCGATCGTCGACCAGCTTCATGCCGAATTGCTGAAAAATAGGGACAAAGCGCAAGGTGGTTTGAGGTTGGCGATCAATTATACATTGAACTCGTTCGACAGCCTCCGGCACTTCATTTTCGACGGAAAGCTCGAGATCGACAACAATCCGGTAGAACGCTGTATCCGCGGGATCGCCTTGACGAAAAAGAACTCTCTTTTCGCCGGGACCCATGAGGCGGCGGATGTCTGGGCCATCTACTATTCCCTGATCGAGAGCGCACGTCTGAAAGAGGTGGTCGCGGATTTTCGGACCAGTTGTTAAGGTGGATCGCATGACGAAAGAAGTGATCCCAAATGACAAAACGAAAGAACCATTCGCCCGATTTCAAAGCCAAGGTTGCGCTTGAAGCAATCCGCGAGGAGATGTCGATGGCGGAACTGTCCAAAAAATATGGCGTTCATCCGACCCAGATAGGGACTTGGAAACGGGCGGCGATAGAGAATATGGCGACGGCATTTACGCGCAAAGGTTCAGCGCCCGATGGGGTAAGTGCCGTTGACGTCGACAAGCTGCATTCCAAGATAGGTCAGCTTGTTGTGGAGCGAGATTTTTTGGCGGATGCCTCGCAGCAGTTGCTCGGGATGCGAGGCAAAAAATGGTGAGCCGAGATCATAAGTTAAGCATGCGTAAACAGTGCGAACTATTGCAGTTGTCGCGTTCGCGGCTTTACTACCAGCCCGTCGGCGAGAGCGCTGAGAACCTGCGGTTCATGGAAATCATCGACAAACAGTTCCTGGAAACGCCTTGGTATGGATCGCGTCAGATGGCCCGGTACATGAAGCGCAACAATCACCAATGTGGCCGCCACCGGATCCGGCGCTTGATGCGGCTTATGCGTCTGGTTCCGATCTATCAGGAGCCCAACACAAGTAAAAAGCATCCGCATCACAAGATCTGGCCTTACTTGCTGAGGAATGCGGCAATTGACCGCCCAAATCAGGTTTGGTGCGCAGATATTACCTACATACCGATGCGACGCGGCTTCCTGTATCTCGTGGCGATCATGGATTGGCACAGCCGCAAAGTGCTTTCGTGGCGGCTGTCCAACAGTATGGATGCAGACTTTTGCGTCGAGGCTTTGAAAGAGGCGCTCGCCAAGCACGGCACGCCGGAAATCTTCAACACCGATCAGGGCAGCCAATTTACCAGCGGCGCTTGGATCGACGTGCTGGTCGACGCAGACATCAAGATCAGCATGGACGGAAAAGGCGCATGGCGCGACAATCGCATGATCGAAAGGCTCTGGCGATCGTTGAAGTATGAATGCGTCTATTTGAATGCCTTTGAGACAGGCTCGGAAATGCGGGCTGGGATCGGCAAATGGCTGACGTATTACAACTCTGAGCGCCCGCATTCAACTCACGGCATATTGACCCCAGATGAGGCCTATGTCAGCAAAACAGAACCAATGAGATTAGCAGCCTAAATAAAACCCAGATCCACCTTAACAAGGATGTAAACTGGTCTAAAATCTAGGACCACCTCTGAACAAGGTCAACGCCCGCAGTTATATGAACTGGGTTGTGGGTGAAATCGAAAGCACACGCGGGGAGATTGATTACGGTCTGCTTATGCCGTGGCACTGTCCGAACGGTCACATCAAAGACTGACATTACGGGCTACAGCCGCACTCGGCTGGATCTGATTCAACTTCACTTGGCCGGGTTCCAGCACAGGGTCCCCGCCCAAAAGGCTTGTTCGCACTAAAACTGCGATGACATCGCTTCAGGCCATGAGAGTGGGTGTGAAGCGCCCAACTTTATCGATACCTGTCTCCCTCTGCCTCACAATGCTCGAGGACCTGATCCACCCATCGATCGAACCAGACCCAGTGACCGTAGTCGCCGATGCACCCATAGCCTTTGCCAATCGATTTTGCGCCTCGCTTCTTCCAAAGCAGTGTGTGGTCATGCATGCGAAATTCCGGGAATCCGGCAGCTTGAGCTTTTTCGACCACTTTGCCCGGCGGATATCGTTCCCTGTTCACCTCCTTGAAGATGATCTTCTCAATCTCACCAGCCACTTCACTGCCGGGGCTGATGATCTGGACCGCTGTATCCGCTGCTCCCGGTTTCTTGGCCGCCATCGGGACAAAGCCATATGTCATTCTGTAGGTCGGATCCTTCAGCTGCTCATCATTCAGGCCATGCTCGAACGCGTCAATCGCGGCTTCGATATGCTTGGGCAAGCCCGACGCCTGTTTGAGGACCGTTCGTTGTTCAGCACCGAAGGAGACAAACTGAAGCGCAAGGGGCAGACGCTTTTCAAGGCCATACTGGACGCCGAATTCTTTTTTCAGAAGCTCATTGAAATTAAGGGCGCAAGCCTGAAGTTTTGCCCCCAGAGCGTCATCAATCCTGTTTGTGGACCGGTGCTCGATTTCATGGCGGATCTCGATCAGGAATTGAAGGTTCTTCGCGGCGCCCCCTTTTACGGGACACCTGTCATGCTTGAGACAATGACCGGCCTCCCAGAATTTATCTGCCCCTTCTTTCGTCTTTTGACCTGGATACCGATAGTCGATCCCTTCTCGCCGGAACCATGCATGTAGGAGGTATGTCCAGGCGATGACTGCGGTCACGATGAACAGCTCAGCGCGGAAGGTAAGCCCCGCTGAATTGAAGGTCTGGACAGCTGCGATCATCGCTTCGCGACCTTTTATCAAGAGCTCGTCGCCTCGTATGCTCAAGCCGGTCTGGTGGTCTATATCGGGCCAGGTCGAGACGAATGCGTCCAAATCCTCCTCAGAGGCCTGCTTGATGGTCTTGTGCTTGGCCCCCGTGCGGATCTCGCTGATAAGGCGATGGTTGATCGACCTAGTTGGGCGAGTGAAATACGCAAGGATATCCTGATCGTTGGTGGCCGGGCCGCCGCGGTCGATCATGGCCTTTACGATCCCGACCTCCCACTTCTCCAGAGTATTGCCCCTGCGTCTCTTCGTTTTCTTCGCTTTGTCGACTTCACTGGGCATAGCGTAACTTTCAATGTTTGGGGAACATGAGCCATCACAAAGGAAGAGGGCATGCGACCATGCATTTCAGCAACCCGTTCACGTTATGCTGCGGTCTGTCCTATCTTCAATCGCAGGGATACAATGGCCGCAGCGGAATGAGATTTACAATACAAGTGAAGTTAACGAGCCCGATTGCCAGTCGAAATGAAAATAACGAATCAGATGGATTGCACCAAAAAAGGGGGCTTTTCCCAAATAGGGGTATTCTTGCAATACCACACAAACACGATTTTCACCGGCATATGCACCGCTTACCCTATATCGCGCGCTACAACCGCACGGTTCGGGGTGAGTGGTTGGGGCAATACATCTTTGAAACCATCGAGGAGGCGCAGGACCAAGCAACTGAATGGCTCTCGACTTACAACAACGAGCGACCCAACATGGGCATCGGCGGCATCACACTCGCAATGAAACTGAAAACAGCCGCATGAATTCTACGGCTGGACCCCATTAAAAATGGGGGATTACCTTGGGATGTTTATAACATACTATCGTGGGCCTTTTGAAAATGCTATGCGTCCAACAAAACGGAGTTCATGAAAGCGGACAAAATTGCATTATATAGCGTTTCCCAAAGGAGCACTGGAGCTTTCAAAGTGTCAACTCGTTGCTCAAGGTGGAGAAAGGCTTGTATTTCAGTCCGATTTTTATCCGGATTTGCTGTTTAAGGTTCAGAAAGAAACATCGCAGAGGAAGCTTAAAAAGTGGGACCTGAAAAGTGTGCTCTTACGCTGTATTCCAAGCTTTAAAAACTATATTGTTTTACGCGAAAATAAAGGTTTTGTGAATCTTTGCATGAATGGATCGCTTCCCATCGAAAGGATCCCAGTGTCACCCCTATACGGCTTCGTTGACTCTGACAAAGGTACGGCTCAAGTGGTCCGGAAGATTAGCGTTGATGGAAAGAACATTGGTCCCACACTAAGCGCTCTTTTAAAGGATGGGAAATTTGGAAACCAAGAATTTTCTGCTCTTAATCAGTTCGCCTCAGATTTGTTAATTTCAGGAATTCCAACAAATGATATGCATTCAAGTAACATAGTACTGGGAAAAGACGTAAGCGGAAAGCTAAAGTTTGTACTAGTTGATGGGATTGGAGACATTCATTTACTGCCGATGCGCACCTATTCGCAGGCTGCTAGAAAGGCACATCTTGTTAAGCGGTTTAAGAGGTTTAAGAGGTTTAAGAGGTTTAAGAGGTTAGGTGGTTCTCAGTTAAAGTTCAACACCAAGACTTTTTCTTTCATTCTTATGACGGATTGATCATAGAGTTAACGATGATGATAACAAACGCTCGCTTTTGGCACCGCCGCAAACTACTCCATTTACAGCTACCACAAACCTATGTTGTTGTTAAAGGTTTTTGACCCAGCTTTGGCGGTTATTTGTGTACCACGCGGCGTTCATCAGCTTCAGCGCCAAGCTCAAAAACCCGCCCCTTACCTTACTTTACATAAGGAAACCTAATCTTTCCCACTGCGCCTGCCCATCATTAGCAAAAACGTATCGCGCCGCTGGTTTGGAAAAACTGGTCAGCGACTTTGCCATTCCTCATTCACAGCGCGACGGACTGGGATGGCATCCCGTGGTAATCTGTGAGTCGTGGCCTAATTGACAATTTGAAACTGCGCCTATAAAATTGTGCCAACTTGCGGTGCGCAACATTGAGTGTTCGCTTTAATAACCTAACGTTGAGATATAGAACGCAAAAATCCACCTTGCAGTGGCGTGCAACGTGTTGATATTGCTGATTTCGGGAGGGGGATTAGGACTTTGGCGAACTTTCTTCAATGTTGTCAGTTAAGTTTTACGCTGGAACCTGCTCTGCGCTATCGTCACCTTTATCTTTGGCCTGAGCTTTCGCGGCTTCGCGTTCCGCTTCTTCCTTCTGCTCGCGCAGATCACCTTCAACGCGCTCGAAGACGCCCTCGGGCATAGTCGCGTGTTTTGCGATGCGGCGGCGATTGCCAGCCGTCGCGAGCATATTGATTTCATAATAGAAATCTTCAACGGCTTCAGCATCGTTTTCCGATAAGAATGCAATCCATTTTTCGATCGTATCGGCGATCGCCTTGCGCGCGGCTTGTTGCGTGGCTTCGTCCTTTCTGGACATGTTCGCGGCAACATTCGCGACCTTAAACATCGCAGCTTTCATTGCGGCGCTCATCGGCACTTCGTTGCGGTTTTTGCGTGTGGCTTTGACGGGTTTGCGTGGCATACGTTTGCTCATTTTGTAGTCCTTTGGTTTCGTGTTTTACGCCCAAGACGGGATTGTCTGGGCACCGTATAAAAAAGATAGAACCGCATTTTTTCATCTGGTAGCGCGCCACCAAAAAAAGTTGCCATCACTCGTCCCGGCCTCTGTTTTTGTTAGGTTTTTTGCGTGATCTTTCATGTGCAATATGACCAGCGGAGACCGTTTTCTTGAGACGTTGTGTCAAGCTCGACAACGTGCCGAGGTGCTCGGAAAACCCGCCCCCAAAAGCAGCGCCGATTTTGGTCAAGTGAGTGGTCACATCTTCGAGCGTCTTGAAGGCCAACTTGAAGTTATCACTGACCCTATCAAGCGCATCCTCTCGTGCCTTTTTGAACATCGCAGCCCATCCACCTCGGAAGGCCTTGGCAACGCGGGAGGCACCTTTGGGCGAGCGCCTTGCAAGTCGCTGCGCCCGCAAGAATGCCTCATCCTTCTCGCGTCCTTTCACAGGGGTAATCGTGGACTCCGCGTCTTCCGCAGCAGGATCAACCACGCCTTGCGCAATCGCTTCGGTGATTTCGATAATAGCGTCGGCCTCTGTAGATTTTTCTTCGACAGCA
Organism: Yoonia sp. MH D7; assembly: GCF_054439475.1. Taxonomy (NCBI): domain Bacteria; kingdom Pseudomonadati; phylum Pseudomonadota; class Alphaproteobacteria; order Rhodobacterales; family Paracoccaceae; genus Yoonia; species Yoonia sp. MH D7. Next base: position 3,127,853 of record NZ_JBTJCF010000001.1, on the reverse strand, counting down.
ACTGAGCGGATATCAAGATTGCGTTCACGCTTTGCAAGCTCACGGTCCTTCTTGCGCCGCCATTCTCGCGTTTTGGTATGCATTCGTTTTGGCGGCGGCGTGTCGCCCTTAGCGACAGCTTGACGAAATGCCTCTTTGCGCTTTTCGCCACGATCAAGCCCGATCTCAGCGAACCATTCGCCTACGCTATCTTGGGCGTGCTCGTATTCTTTGATCACATCGAACTTCGATGGCTGCAACATCAGCCGTGTCGCAATGACCTTTTTCTCGCCGGTCTTTTTATCCATACGCGTCATCTCGACAAGCGCACGCGGCATAACCACAGCGTGGATGTGATAAGCATCTTCATCGAGGTCTGCGCGGGCGTGAATAACGTCATTGCCAAACTGCTTTTTCAACCACGCGATGGACAGGCGCTGAAAATCCGCGATCCTTTGGTTTTTATCGACGCCCTCATCGAGAACTGCTGCAGGGTCAGCATCGAACCATTCCTTGTTGGCTGTCAAAATCACTTCGCGCATCGGCCCGTGCCGCGTTGGCCGCCACGGATTGTGCGGACCCTCCGCCAAGCGCTGTTGGATATCTTTTTTGCGGTTCCGCTTTTCCAGCGCCTCCAACTCAGCCGCAAAGTTCTGCGCCTTGATCTCGGCAATCTCAGCCAAAGCTTCAGTTGCCCAATCCTCAGATCCAATCAGGCGACCGTTGGGCGCTGGCGGATACTTGAAGACATGACCAAGGTCGCCCCCAACCCGCTTGCGATGTTTCTCATACCCGGCAAGGTTTTCTGGGCCAATGCCCTCAAAGCGCAGGACAACTGGGTAACGTGTATCGAAGTGTAAACCATCCATTTTTCATCTCCTTGGTGGTGGAGGCGAGAAAATGGATACGCAAATTTTCAGACCATAATTTGAATGGTCGAAAGTTTCGGGTGAAAGAATTAGCTTCGGAGATCGTATGCTATTGGACCATCAATCTTTAGCTCGTTTGCCGGGTTCCGGACCTTCGCTGCGGGTGCGTGATCAATCGCTCCTACCGATGAAAGCTGAAGTTGAATGCCCCAGCCAGAAGCGGCAAAGATTGGTGGAAAGCGGATAGGGGTTCTATCTCGTTGATCGGTTAATGATTTATTCACCGTTGACTTGGTTCATTGACAACGGTCTTTTTCACTATCATCAAAATTGGATAGATCATTACTAAAAAGGGTGAGTCATGGTGTCTGATATAAGCAAAGAGCGTCAACTCCAGCACTGGCAGACCGCACTCAAATGTTATTGGAATATTGATGCGGACCTCAGCCGTCTTGATGGCGAGTATGACCTGAACTTCCTTGCGACCGATCAAAATGGTGGCGGTTATATCCTGAAAGTTATGCGTGCTGGCTGCGAGACTTGGTTGGTTGATATGCAGGTGAAAGCCTTTGAGCATATCTTACAGCGCCAGCCGCACCTCCCGTGCCCGAGGGTTATTTGTGCCTCGGACCAATCACTTTTGCTGACGTTAGATGACGAAGAAGGCATAGTGCGTCTTGTCTGGCTGCTCGAACGGCTACCGGGGCAATGCTATGCTAAAGTTTACCCCAAAAGTGTTGCGCTGATCCATGAGATTGGAACTGTTTTGGGTGGGTCTGCAGCCGCCTTGGCCGATTTTAAACATCCGGGATTGGACCGCGATTTCAAATGGGACTTGATTCGCGCTGATTGGATAAAGAGTGAGATGGGCTGCATCACTGCGCCTGCGCGCCATCAGATCATTGACGACATTTATCAGGACTTCACCGAGATCAAGGATGATCTGCTGGCTCTGCAAAGGCAAGCCGTTCACAACGACGCCAATGATTACAATATTCTAGTGACAGGTACATTAAGCGAAACGCGCCACGTGTCTGGTTTAATTGATCTGGGCGATATGTGTGCTGCTCCGCGCGTCTGTGATTTAGCAATCGCAGCGGCCTATATCGTGCTGGATCACGCGAACCCCGAGGCCGTGCTCGCGGCGCTGGTGGCGGGCTATCACGCGGCTTATCCGCTTACCTCGGCTGAGGTGGATCTGGTCTGGCCTCTTATGCGGGCGCGCCTCGCAGTAAGCATCGTGAACTCGACTTTGATGGCGGCTGAAGACCCCGATGATCCTTATGTAACAATCTCAGAAGCGCCCGCGTGGCGGTTCCTTGAGGGGACCGATTTTCACCGCGGCTTCATCAATGCGCGCTTGCGCGCGGCTTGTGGGTTGCCCGTCGTCGACGGTGCCGAGCGTGTTATGGCGTGGCTGGATGAGACACGGGGGGCTTTCGCGTCCTTGATGGGTAGGCCGATTGACGACTCGCCCATGGGATCACTTTCAGTTGAAGCCTCCACATGGCCTCAAAACCCGTTTCACCTGTCCGGTGAGGAAGCGGCCCGCGTGGGAGAAGAGTTTGAGGACCAAGGCCGGATCTGGCTCGGCTATTATCACGAACCGCGTTTGATTTACACCGAAGCTGCATTTCGAAAAGGGCCGTGGAAAGCCAGTGACAGACGTACAGTCCATTTGGCTGTGGACGTATTCACAACGGCCGGCACACCAATGTATGCGCCTCTTCGTGGCGAAGTATTCATCGCTGAATACCGCGACGGGCACCTCGACTACGGCGGGGTAATCATCTTGCGTCATGAAACCCCGCAAGGGGATCCGTTCTACTCACTCTATGGTCATCTTGATCCTGAGTTTCTCGACAGGGTGAAAGTCGGGCAAGTCATAGAAAAAGGCGAGGAGTTCTGCCGCCTTGGTGACCCGTCGATGAACGGCGGCTGGGCACCACATGTCCATTTTCAACTGGCGCTTAGCACCGAGGGGATTGAGGCCGACTGGCCCGGCGTTGGTGACCCCGACGAGATGTATTTGTGGCGTGCGCTTTGCCCTAACCCGGCGGCTCTATTAAACTTGCCAGATGAAAAAGTGGGGTATGTCCCCACAAATAAACAAGATGTTTTGAAGGGGCGAAAGGCGCATTTCGGTGGTAATCTGAGCCTGTCATATGATGATCCGCTTATGTTGATGCGCGGCTGGAAACACCACTTGTTTGACGAATGGGGTCGCCCCTATCTGGACGCCTACAACAATGTGCCGCATGTTGGCCACGCGCACCCGCGCATTCAGGCTGTCGCTGCCGATCAGTTAAAGCGCATGAACTCGAACACCCGCTACCTCCATCCTGCACAAACTGCATTTGCTGAGAAGGTTCTCTCCAAGCTCCCCGATCAATTTGAGGTTTGCTATTTCGTCAATTCGGGGTCTGAGGCCAACGAACTGGCCCTGCGGCTTGCGCGCGCAAACACTGGTGCCAAAGGCATGGTCACGCCCGATCATGGTTACCACGGCAACACTACCGGTGCGGTTTCGATATCAGCTTACAAGTTCAACAAACCAGGCGGCGTAGGCCAAGCGGACTGGGTTGAGCTTGTCGAAATTCCAGATGATTACCGTGGTTCCTATAGGCGAGATGACCCCAATCGTGCCCGAAAATTTGCCGATCAAGTGGATCTGGCTATCACGTCCCTGCGAAGCAAAGGACATGGTATCGCTGGTTTCATCGCAGAAACATTTCCGTCGGTCGGTGGTCAGATCATTCCGCCCAAGGGCTACTTGGCTGCCGTCTATGAGAAAATCCGCGCGGCAGGTGGCATCTGCATCGCGGATGAGGTTCAGACTGGGCTTGGTCGGCTCGGGGATCATTATTTCGGTTTCGAATATCAGGATGTGCTTCCCGATATCGTCGTCATGGGCAAGCCGATCGGCAACGGGCACCCGCTTGGGGTGCTGGCCACGACCAAAGAAATCGCCGAAAGATTTGACAACGGGATCGAGTTCTTTTCAACTTTTGGTGGCTCGACTTTGTCCTGCCGCATTGGGAGGGAAGTGCTTCAGATCGTGGATGACGAGTGCCTGCAGGACAACGCCAAGATCGTCGGCGGCCAGCTGTTTGATGGATTGAAAACTTTGCAGTCGAAACATAGCTGCATCGGTGACGTGCGGGGGATGGGGCTGTTTCTGGGGGTTGAAATGATCCGGCCTGATGGCAGTGAAGCCACTGAGATTTGCTCCTATGTCAAAAATCGCATGCGTGACCACCGCATTCTCATCGGCAGCGAAGGGCCGAAAGACAACATCCTTAAAATCCGCCCTCCGCTTACAATAGAAGCTGAGGACGCAGATATGATCATAAGTGTTCTCAACGATATTCTCGGTGAACTGACCTGATTTTCGACGTGCGCAATTTCCCGTAAAGGGTTCCATTGGTCGAACAGTGCGTTCCCACACTTAAGTGAAGGTCGGTTAAGGGCCGGAAGCGGGAGCCTTCACGAAGGGCGGAAACCGGTCATTCGCTGCGTTTACCCTCAAAAGGTTCACGTGTGTAAAAGTGGACGGCTCGAACATCGAAAAAATGATAGCCGATGATTCTCGGATTTGTATTCGCTCTGCTTGTGAGTTTTGGAACCACGAAAAGATGTCTAACAAGTAATGGCATCCAGTTTATCCGCACGTTTATCGTGCCTGTAAGTCGAACTAAAAGTAAGCCTATTGATTCAAACATTTGATATGTAGCAGCTACTTACTTCCCCACCGTTACACTCCACAACCCAACCTGATTTGAAGTCACAACCTTGAAAAAAGCTTACTTCATGTAGATCAGCAGATAGGTTGTCAATTCAGGCCATATAACGATGATGGCGAGGCCTATGAAGCTGGTAAACAAGAATGGCACCGCAGCAGTTGCGATTTTCTCTAAGGAAAGCTTGGACACATTCGCCGCAACGAAGAGATTGATCCCGACGGGTGGTGTAAACAGGCCGATTGCCAGATTTACCATCAAAAACACGCCAAACCAGACGGGATCCCAGCCTAATGCCCGCACAACAGGCAAGAAAATGGGCAATGTGATGAACATGATGGTCACCGCATCCATGAACATCCCAGCAATCAAAAGAATGATCGCCATAACCAGTAAAATGGTCCACTGAGAATCGCCCAGTGCAAGTAAGCCCTCGGAATACCGCCCGACGACGTCGTCAACGGTCACGACCCACCCAAACAGGCTCGCGAATGTTACGACCAACATCACCACCGCCGAGGATGCTGATGCGTCGCTTAGTGCGTCAAACAGCTTTGGAATTGTCAGACTGCGGTACACAAAAAAGCCTACGAATAACGCGTAGACAACGGCAACAACGGCCGCTTCAGTTGGTGTGAAAATACCTGAATAAATACCACCGAGGATCACAACGGGGGTCAATAAACCCCATATCGCGTCCTTAAAGCTGAGCCACAGGCGCATTGCATAGCCAAACTCGGCGAAAGGCATCGGCGCAAGTGTGGCGAGATTAGATGCTTTGGTATCGGCTCTTTGGCGGCTGACAAATGGCAGCGCCATAAGCATCAGCGCGCCCATAAGAGCTCCGGGCAAAATGGCGGCAATGAACAGATCACCAATGGAAACCTCGGCAATCACGCCATAGATCACCAATCCGATCGAAGGCGGAATAACGATTGATAATGCGGCACCTGTGCAAACCATCGCAGCGGCAAATGCTTTGGGATACCCATCCTCTTCCATGCCACGGATGATCATCGGCCCAATTGCGGCAACTGAAGCGGGGCCAGACCCCGATACAGCTCCCCAAAACAGGCTTACGACAACACCAACAAGCCCCATACCGCCAGGTAGGCTACCGATAGCGACACGGAAAAACCTGATCATGCGGTCAGCCATGCCAGCCGTGCCCATCAAGATACCTGCGAGAATGAAAAACGGGATGGCGAGCAGCGAGAATTTTGCGATCCCACTCGCCAGCAAATCGCCGACCAAATCCAAACCAAAGCCCATCATCCACATCGCATATAGCGCAGACAAACCTAACGAGAATGCGACCGGTACGCGGATCACGAGTAAGATGCCAAAGACCATCAGCATTTGGGTGCCAGTGTCGAAATCAAACATGGCTATCATCCTTTGCCGCAATCAATGCACCTTGCACCAAACGCAGCGCAATCAACGAAAAGCCTAACGGCAACGCAAGCGAGTAATACCATGATGGCACCTGCAATCCAGCTGAGACAATCCCACTACGGCGCTGGTTAGCGATCAATTCGACGCAATACCACGCCGACAACATCAAGAGCGCGACACCCAAGCCCACTGCGAGCCAGCGCACGACAGGTTGGAATTTCTTTGGCAACATATCCGTAAACAGCGTCACCGCGAGATGCTGCCCGCGCCGCGCAGCAATAGCCGCACCAAAAACCGTAAGCAGCAAGAAGCCGTTCAACAAAAGTTCCTGCGTGGCCGCAAAAGAATAATTAGAAAGGTAGCGAACGAGCACGTTCGCAAAACCAATGAACGTCATCAGCAAAAACACGACGGCACAGATGTATTCTTCTATCCGGTCAGCGATTTTCAGGATTTGGGTTCTCATAGCGGATACCTTTTTGCGTGGGTTTGTAAACTCGCTACGCAAGATGGTCCACACACTGTCTCAGTGAGGCAGCGCATCGCACACAATGGCGCGGTGCGCTGCCAGTTATTTAGTTTGCAGCGTCGATTGTTTCCTGAAACAGCCCTACCAGTTCCGGACCAACTTTCGCAGCCCAAACATCGAAGGGGGCTTGGGTCGCGTCACGGAAGACTTGCAGTTCTTCGGCGGAAGGTTCGTACACTTCCATGCCTTCAGCGCGCAAGGTATCCAAGCCAGCCGCCGTCCCATCACGTGTGGCTTCTACTTGGAAGCTCATCGCGTCGGTCGCAGCAGTCTGAACCTTGGCTTGCATGTCTGCATCCCAGCTATCCCAGAGCTCCTGACTTACGCCAAGAAAGATCGGGTCATAAGAGTAGTGCCAAGTCGTGATGTATTTTTGGACTTCGTACACACGCTGAGGAACGATAACAGCGCCGACGGGATTTTCTTGGCCGTCAACAACACCTTGCTGTAGTGCGCTGAATGTTTCGGCCCACTGCATCTGCTGTGGGTTCGCACCAAGCGCGGTCATGACATCAATATACATTGGGCCAGCGACGCGCATCTTCAGACCCTCAAGGTCTGCAGGCGTCTTAATTGGGTGAACATTGTTCGTCACTTCGCGGAAGCCGTTTTCGCCCCACGCCAAAACGACGATACCGTGCTCGGCCATGATTTCTTTCATGCGATCACCAGCGGCCCCTGACGTGGTCGCATCGACTTCCTCATAACTCGAGTAAAGATACGGCAACGAGAAAACAGCCATTTCAGGAACAATCGGCGTCACATTGATCGCGGATGTCACAACAAAATCCAGCGCGCCGCGGCCGACCATTTCGGCTTGTTTCATCTGGTCACCACCAGCAAGCTGCGCGTTGGGGAAAACCCGTACATTAAAATCGCCGTCTGTGGCTTCATCCAGCAATTCCGAGAACCGCTCAGCACCTTGGTGCCATGATGTTGTGTCGCTGGTGTTGTGCGACAAACGCAGCGTTTCGGCCGAAACCACTGATCCAAATGCAGTCGCCGCCGAAAGCGCCGCTACACAAAAAAGTTTTGCATTAAACATAACATCTCCTCCAAGATTCGTAAGCTCCCTCCGGAACCCTCCTCGCCTAAACGTCCATATTTTGGACGGTAGCGCAAGAATAAATTTATGGCCTTGCATTCGACCGAGACAAACTCTTTCAAGATTGAGCTCGATAAGGTAGAATTTCGTAAAGACTGATTTGCTGACTTGTGGATGCAAAGAATAATTGTAACAATAGTGTCCATAATGTGGATGTATATGGACGAATGACGTGACACGACTGGCAACCCTTGGCGAAAACGTCGGCGCGCAAAGCGTTGATCGCGCGTTAGCCCTGCTATCGCTAATCGGTCGTCACGCCACTAAAGGCGTTGGACTGACCACCATTGTGAACGAGACAGGGCTTAGCCGCCCGACTGCGCGGCGCATATTACTTGCGCTGATGCGTGCTCAAATGGCTGAACAGGACGCAATCAGTCGGCGGTATTTTTTGGGTGAGGAGGCCTATGTTCTTGGTGTCCTCGCTGCACAGCGCTTTGATCTCATGGAATTAACGCACAATAGCCTAACCGGTTTGGCGGCCCTGAGCGGTGATACTGTATTCTTGTCAGTGCGTCGCGCGTCGTATTCTGTTTGCCTACGAAAAGAAGAAGGCGCATTTCCGATCCGCACCCACGCACTTCAGGTCGGGCAACGCCACCCATTGGGCGTTGGTGCGGGATCCCTTGCGATGCTCGCTGCTTTGTCGCCAACTGAACGCGCCGACGCATTGACCGAAAACGAAACCGCGCTTGCAGAAAGCTTTCCGAACTGCTCCGCAGATATGCTTGACGAGCATATTCACCGAGCAATTGAGAGGGGGTATTCGTTAAATCCAGGACTTGTGCTGACCAATTCTTGGGCCATTGGTGCTGCGTTTCGCCTGCCTGGAGGTGCTGTCGCGGGTGCGATTAGCATTGCTGCGATTGATAGCAGAATGGATGCCGATCGGCAGGTCGCACTGGGCACTGCACTGACGATTGAGACCGCTAAAATTGAAGCACGGATAGCAACAAAATTTGCACTGCCGCGCGCGAAATAACTGCATCTAAGAGAGATGCAAAACTCGATCATAATATGACTTTTTCGAAAGGGCTTGGAAACATGAAAAAAGCGCAAATCGTTGGATGGGCACATAGCAAATTTGGTAAATCCGATGCCCCAAATACCGAAACCCTCATGGCCGAAGTTATCGCGCCCGCACTCGAGCATTCAGGGGTAGATGCATCTGATATTGACGGCATCTTTGTTGGCGTCATGAATAACGGCTTTTCCAAGCAAGATTTTCAAGGTGCCCTCGTGGGCATGGCAATGCCAGAACTGGGTCTGACCCCATCCGTGCGCATGGAAAACGCTTGCGCCACGGGATCTGCGGCACTTTATTCCGCGCTCGATTTCATCGAGTCAGGCCGCGGTAAAATCGCACTGGTCGTTGGCGCAGAAAAGATGACGGCAATGCCGACTGTCGAGATTGGCGATATTCTTTTGGGGGCCAGCTATCGTAGTGAAGAAGCTGATGTTGAGGGTGGTTTCGCAGGTCTTTTTGGTCAGATCGCGCAGCAATACTTTCAACGCCACGGTGACTGTTCTGATGCGTTGGCAATGATCGCATCCAAGAACCATGAAAACGGCGTCCACAACCCTTATGCACATATGCAAAAAGCTTTTTCCTTTGAGCAATGCAATACAGTCTCTGATCGCAACCCGTATGTTGCCCCGCCCCTGCGCCGTACCGATTGTTCACTGGTTTCGGATGGTGCTGCGGCGATGGTTGTCGCCTCGGCAGATGTCGCGGCTGACTTGAAACGCGCAATCGCTTTTCGGGCGCGTACCCATTGCAATGATGTCCTCGCATTGTCGCGGCGCGACGTGACGCAATTTGACGGCGCGCGCAGGGCTTGGGCGGGGTCTTTAGAGGCGGCGGGCCTCGGTGTTTACGATCTGGATTTAGTCGAAACCCATGACTGCTTCACCATTGCAGAGTTGTTGGAATACGAGGCAATGGGCCTTGCCGAGCCTGGAAAGGGCGCGAATGTGATCCGTGACGGTATTACGCGTCGCGATGGCCGCTTACCTGTGAATTTGTCAGGCGGACTGAAATCGAAGGGCCACCCCATCGGGGCGACTGGTGTTTCCATGCACGTGATGGCCGCCATGCAATTGGCCGACGAAGCCCCCGAGGGTGTGCAGGCAAAATCGCCGCAATTGGCAGGTGTGTTTAACATGGGCGGCGCCGCCGTCGCTAACTACATGTCGGTTCTGGAGCGCGTAAAATGAGCACCTGGTCGTCTACATTTCCGGATCCCAAGGGCGGCCTTGCCCCCGCGTCTACCCGTGTCTCAAACCTTGCCTTTCACCTGACCCGCAACGCCTTGCGCCTGGGGGATGAGCTTGCACTGGTCTGGGGTGATCAGCAGTGGACTTGGGCACAGATGGATGCGCGCGTTAATGCGCTGGCCTCTGGTATGAAAGATAAGTTCGGCGTCACCAAAGGCGACCGTATTTTGATCCAGTCCCAAAACTGTAACCAGATGTTTGAATCTATGCTTGCGTGTTTTCGGCTTGGCGCGGTTTGGGTGCCGGCCAACTTTCGGCAAACCCCCGAAGAGGTGTCATGGCTTGCGCAATCCTCGGGTGCTGTCGGCATGATTTGTGGCGCAGAGTTCCCTGAACATGCCGACGCTTGTGATACCCCCAATCGCAAATTCACGATCCTGATCGGTGATCCCGCACAGGACGACACGGACTTCGATACGCTCGTGACGACCCACATAGGGCAGACCGTGCCAAACGCACCTGTAAGTCGCGACGATCCTTGCTGGTTTTTCTTTACATCAGGCACAACGGGCCGCCCAAAAGCATCTGTTTTGACACATGGGCAAATGGCCTTTGTGTTGCTCAATCACCTGAACGATCTGATGCCCGGAACCACGCATACGTCGCGGTCGCTTTGCCTTGCCCCGCTTAGTCACGGCGCGGGTGTTCACCAGATGACACAAGTTGCGGCCGGTGCTGCAACAGTACTCTTTCCAACGGGCCGTTTTGATCCTGATGTCGCATGGAAACTTGTCGCGGATTACAAGATCGACAACATGTTCACCGTACCAACGATCGTAAAAATGCTCGTCGAACATGACAGTGTACAGCGATACGATATCTCGTCGTTAAAACATATGATCTACGCCGGTGCGCCGATGTATCGAGCAGATCAAAAATACGCGATTTCCGTTCTTGGCAAGGTATTGGTACAGTATTTCGGGCTTGGCGAAGTTACCGGAGCTATCACCGTTTTGCCGGTCGTCGAACACTTTGAAGACGATGCAGATATGAGGCTTGGCACCTGCGGGTATCCGCGCACGGGGATCGAAATTTCGATCCAAGATAATGCCGGAACCGAATTGCCAAACGGTCAACAAGGCGAAATTTGCGTAATTGGTCCAGCGGTATTCGCGGGCTACTACAACAACCCCGAAGCTAATGCCAAAGCCTTTCGCAATGGCTGGTTCCGCACCGGCGATCTGGGGTATCTGGATTCCGATGGATATCTTTTCATTACAGGTCGGGAATCCGACATGTATATTTCTGGCGGATCAAACATTTACCCCCGCGAAATCGAGGAGAAAATCTTAACCCATGACGCGATCAGCGAAACTGCTGTGTTGGGTGTGCCTGACCCGGTGTGGGGCGAAGTTGGGATTGCGGTTTGTGTGTTGCGCCCGGATGCGCAAGCCGCACCAGAAGCCCTTCTTGCGTGGTTAAAGCCCAAGATATCTAGTTACAAAATGCCCAAACAGTTCATCATTCTAGAAGAAATGCCCAAGTCAGCGTATGGTAAAATTACCAAAAAAATCATCAAAGAGACCTTGATAGAACGCGGGTTTCTTAGCGCTGATCGTGCGACATGAACGCCCCTATGGTTCACCCCGGCCCCGTGAGCCCGAAACGAGCAGAGGTTTTTGCGGTCGAAGCCTGTGATGTGGAAATTCACCTCGTGGCAGGACAACTGGTAGAGCAAGCTATTTGCGCGGCGATTTTTGATGCTGGGTATGACGGCGCGTGGGTCGATATGCGCGGACTTCACGCTGATCCTTTTCACTACGTCATGCCCGACAAATCCCCCGACGGCACCCGCGTCGCGTGGTATAGCGAGACCTATAATCCAGTGGGCGAGACCCGTGTTGATATGGGTGGCATGACAGTCGGGCATTTAGGCGCGGATAATTTCACGCACTGCCACGGGTTATGGACCGCAAACGAGGGCACCGCATTGGGTCATATGTTGGCTCCCATCTGCGCCGTGTCACGGCCTGTTAGGTTGAAGGCTGTGGCGTATAAAGGCGGGCGGTTTGATCGACTACCTGACGAAGAAACCCGATTTGACTTATTCCGTGCATGCCCTGCAAAAACCGCGCCGAAATCGCCCAACGCGATCATCTTATCGCTGCGCCCGAACGTGGATCTATGCACCACAATCGAGGATGCCGCCCGCGCGCACAGCATTTCAAACGGCACAATCTATGGGCTTGGGAGTATCAATGGCGCCTGCTTCAAGAACGCACCACCAATGCAAAGTGCTATCACTGAGTTCATTATCAGCGACGGGGTATTGGTGAACGGCAAAGCAGATATCACGCTTTCCGCCGTCGATATTTCCAAGGATATCTATAGTGGCACCGTGCAGCATGGCGGCGCACCGATCTCGATTACTGCCGAAATTTTGCTGCAAGGAAATTGACCGCATCACACATCAATACGACCCTGAAAAGTTCAACAATCGTCACGTGCAAGAATTTACTGATTAAAAGTTATGCTTACAATTGGACAGTTAGGGCAAAGCAAGGTGTAGCTTTTTAGCGCTGACAAACTGTCCATCAGTTCCGGCCTTATGTATCAAACGCACCAAGCGGGGTGTGAGGCATGATTAAGACCTTGGTCTTTCTGGGGCTGATCCAGGGCATCTTTTTAGGTAGCCCCGTTTTGGTCGCCCATTGGCACAACTTGATAGGCACGGACAGATACGCCCGTCCTAGTGTCGGTTTCAATGCCGCTGTAAGCGAATTCGGCGCAGTATTCGGACAGCCTGACTTTATCTTCAAAAATGTCGAAGTAACTCACGCTATTAAAAATATAGAGCTTTTGGGTTTTCGGCCTTTCAAGCAGCAGGGCCAATTCTTCGTCGCCAAGCATTATCGGAGTTCCGCCGACAGTTTGTTCGGGGCCAGCGGTCATGCCGTGCTTATCCTCAAGGTACTTGGGGCGCACAAATTTCGGGACATCATCATCGATTCCAACGATGTCTGACGTCAGCGCCTATGGGACCAAATAGCGTTATTTGATAAGAGAGTGTTTCTGGCTCATCGTCACCACTGAGGAGTGGAAGATGAGACAAACAACGACGAGCCCTGGCGAGAAGATCGTCAAAGACATCAAACGCGCCACGCGCAAGCATTACTCATCCGAAGAGAAGATCAGGATCGTTCTGGATGGTCTGCGTGGTGAAGACAGCATTGCAGAGCTGTGCCGCCGTGAGGGTATCTCTCAGGGCATTTACTACAAATGGTCCAAGGACTTCATGGAAGCCGGAAAGCGGCGCCTTGCGGGCGATACGGCACGTGCGGCGAACACTGACGAGGTGAAGGATCTGCGCCGTGAGGCCCATGATCTCAAGGAAGTTGTGGCGGAACAAACGCTCGAACTCCGTTTGCTTAAAAAAAGCATGCTGGGCGATGGGGGCAACCACGAATGAGATATCCTGCATCTGAGAAACTGGAGATCATCCGGCTGGTCGAGGAAAGCCACCTGTCAGCACGGCTCACGTTGGCAAAGCTGGGCATTCCCCGCACCACATTCTACCGTTGGTATGATCGATATTTGCGGCGTGGCGAAGTTGGACTGCAGGATCAATCGCCGAAGCCCAAACACGTCTGGAACCGCATTCCTGACGAGGTGCGGCGCAAGGTCGTGAAGTTGGCGCTGAAAGAAACCGAGTTGTCGCCACGTGAACTGGCCGTGACGTTCACGGATCGAGAAAGCTATTTCGTATCAGAGGCTTCGACGTATCGGATTTTGAAGGCGCACGATCTGATCACCAGCCCAGCGTTTATCGTTATAAAGGCGGCGAGCGAGTTCAAAGACAAAACCACGGGCATCAATCAGTTGTGGCAGACGGACTTCACATATCTGAAGATCATCGGATGGGGCTGGTTTTATCTCAGCACGATCCTCGATGACTACAGCCGATATATAATCTCGTGGAAACTTTGCACCAACATGAGAACCCAAGACGTGACGGACACATTGGACTTGGCTTTGGCAGCGTCGGGATGTGACCAAGTTCATGTCGTCCACAAACCTCGCCTGCTGAGTGATAACGGCTCCAGCTACGTCTCGGGGGAGCTGGCGGAATGGTTGAAAGACAAGGATATGAAGCACAGCCGTGGCGCGCCCTATCATCCTCAAACGCAGGGCAAGATCGAGCGGTGGCATCAGACCTTGAAGAACCGCATCCTGCTGGAAAACTACTTCCTACCCGGCGATCTTGAGGCTCAGATCGAAGCCTTCGTAGACCACTACAATCACCAGCGTTACCACGAGAGCCTGAACAACGTTACACCCGCCGACGTATACTTCGGACGCGACAAAGCCATTCTACAGCAACGGGAAAGGATCAAACGTAAGACGCTCGTGTCTGACGTCAGCGCCTATGGGACCAAATAGCGTTATTTGATAAGAGAGTGTTTCTGGCTCATCGTCACCACTGAGGAGTGGAAGATGAGACAAACAACGACGAGCCCTGGCGAGAAGATCGTCAAAGACATCAAACGCGCCACGCGCAAGCATTACTCATCCGAAGAGAAGATCAGGATCGTTCTGGATGGTCTGCGTGGTGAAGACAGCATTGCAGAGCTGTGCCGCCGTGAGGGTATCTCTCAGGGCATTTACTACAAATGGTCCAAGGACTTCATGGAAGCCGGAAAGCGGCGCCTTGCGGGCGATACGGCACGTGCGGCGAACACTGACGAGGTGAAGGATCTGCGCCGTGAGGCCCATGATCTCAAGGAAGTTGTGGCGGAACAAACGCTCGAACTCCGTTTGCTTAAAAAAAGCATGCTGGGCGATGGGGGCAACCACGAATGAGATATCCTGCATCTGAGAAACTGGAGATCATCCGGCTGGTCGAGGAAAGCCACCTGTCAGCACGGCTCACGTTGGCAAAGCTGGGCATTCCCCGCACCACATTCTACCGTTGGTATGATCGATATTTGCGGCGTGGCGAAGTTGGACTGCAGGATCAATCGCCGAAGCCCAAACACGTCTGGAACCGCATTCCTGACGAGGTGCGGCGCAAGGTCGTGAAGTTGGCGCTGAAAGAAACCGAGTTGTCGCCACGTGAACTGGCCGTGACGTTCACGGATCGAGAAAGCTATTTCGTATCAGAGGCTTCGACGTATCGGATTTTGAAGGCGCACGATCTGATCACCAGCCCAGCGTTTATCGTTATAAAGGCGGCGAGCGAGTTCAAAGACAAAACCACGGGCATCAATCAGTTGTGGCAGACGGACTTCACATATCTGAAGATCATCGGATGGGGCTGGTTTTATCTCAGCACGATCCTCGATGACTACAGCCGATATATAATCTCGTGGAAACTTTGCACCAACATGAGAACCCAAGACGTGACGGACACATTGGACTTGGCTTTGGCAGCGTCGGGATGTGACCAAGTTCATGTCGTCCACAAACCTCGCCTGCTGAGTGATAACGGCTCCAGCTACGTCTCGGGGGAGCTGGCGGAATGGTTGCAAGACAAGGATATGAAGCACAGCCGTGGCGCGCCCTATCATCCTCAAACGCAGGGCAAGATCGAGCGGTGGCATCAGACCTTGAAGAACCGCATCCTGCTGGAAAACTACTTCCTACCCGGCGATCTTGAGGCTCAGATCGAAGCCTTCGTAGACCACTACAATCACCAGCGTTACCACGAGAGCCTGAACAACGTTACACCCGCCGACGTATACTTCGGACGCGACAAAGCCATTCTACAGCAACGGGAAAGGATCAAACGTAAGACGCTCGAAACGCGACGCTTGCATCACAGACAACACGCCGCATAATGCAACCAACCAGATGAGCCGAACTCTCTCTTAGTCTAGGCCGCCTTTGGTGCCAAAAACCCTGACGACGGACACCTTGTTGGACGTGTGCAAAAGGCTGTGAGGAATTTAGGGGCGCTTCACAACTTACCCAAAGGTGACACGCTTGCCGACCTTGTTGGAAATGATCGCCGCTCGTTTGGTCATTTCTGCGAATTGCTCGTTGATCTGCAAATCGGCGTTGAAGATGCAATTTTACGCAAGCCGAAGCCCTATATTTTAGAAGATATCGGTGATGAACCCGATATTCGTTTTGATACCGATGAAGAACTTGCAGAAGATATGCTTGCTTATCGCAAGCGATCCGCAGAGCGGCGGATACCAAAGGACTATGCATTGCAACAGTTCCTGACGGCGTTCAAAGAATACTGGCAGCAAGCCTCACCGCACCCGTTTACAGAGGGGATGCACCATCGAGATCAGGGCCAAACCATCTCAAACGCTGTTGATGTTGTAGAGCTTGTATTGCGCCCCTTCGACGGTGACGTGACCCGACAACGGATTGTGACAGCACTCAGAAAATGACGTAACGCACGTGGCACTTTCTATTCTGCTTTACGTATCGCAGGAGTCAGGAGCGGTTTAGCGCCCCACTTTTGCGATCAGGTTTGTTGGCTTAAACGCATCAAAACATTCACAATAATCTTCATAAACCAACCATAATGGAGATTATTTAACATGGCTAAACTACAAACACCTCACCTGATGACGCCCGACGAAGTTGCGGCATATTTGGGTGTTTCAAAAGAAACGCTGAATGTTTGGCGCTGCACAAAGCGCTACAACCTGCCCTATGTCAAAACGGGGCGCTTGGTGCGCTACCGCCCTGAAGACGTAACGACTTTTGTGACGTCCCGCCTACAGGGGGATTTGTCATGAGCCGCAATTGGACACATATCAAATTTGCCGCTGTGAACGCCGTGTGCTTGCCGCGCTTGCCAAGTCTTGTCGCGCAATGGTTGCCAGAAGGTCGCTTGCTGGGGCATGATTGGGTCGCTTTGAACCCCACCCGCGCAGATCGTCACGCTGGCTCTTTCCGCATCAATGTGGAGAACGGGCTTTGGGCCGATTTTGCAACTGATGACCGTGGCGGCGATCCGATCAGCCTTTACGCATACCTCAACCGCCTGTCACAAGTTGCCGCTGCACGAGAGCTTGCAACATCATTGGGGGTTGCCGCATGACCAATAACTTTGCAACGCTCTCACACCCCAAAGCTGGCAAGCCTGACACCAGCTACATTTACCGCGATCAGGACGGCGAACCCGTCTTGATCGCCAATCGCTTTAACAAGCCGGACGGGGGCAAGTTCTTTGTGCCGTTTGATGTGATCCGCAATGAATGGAAAGCGCCGGAGACACGACCGCTCTACAATCTCGACAAGCTCTTGCAAGCCGATCCGGCGGAACCTGTTGTTTTGGTCGAAGGCGAGAAATGCGCCGACGCTTTAACGGCGCTTGGATACCTTGCCACGACGACCTACGGCGGCTGCAATGCGTTGCGTAAAGCGGACCTGTCTCCCCTATGTAAACGTAATGTAATGTTATGGCCTGATTTTGACGCGCCTAGCTTATCTTACGTAGAAAAAGCCGCGCTTACATTACATAGGGATTTTGAGGCGGTCCCAAAGGTCGTTCCAATCACTGAAACGCTCCTATGTAATGTAATGATAGATAGCGGGGGCAATTTACCCGCCCATTCCCCTATGTACTGTAAAGGCTGGGACGCGGCTGATGCGATTGCTGAGGGCTGGGGCAATGCATTCATTGATCGCCTGTTATCTTACGCTGCTCCGCTGGACGCGGCGAACACGAATACCGCACCAACCGACGCGAACAACACGGCGTCACCAGCGGCATCTGATTTAGCTGATATTGAGGTTTGGAAAACACCGGACGGTGAACCCTATGTAACGCTGCGCTTGGATGGCCATTTTGAGCACTGGCCAATTGCGTCACCGACATTCAAAAAATACCTGTCATTCCAGCACTACCAAGCCACGGAAAAGATGTTGTCGCAATCCGCGCTCGACGATCAGCGCCGGACCTACGAGGGCCAAGCGTTGTTTGGCAGTGACACGCATCCCGTATTCAACCGCATTGGGACTTTGGGCCGTACGCTTTACGTAGACCTCGGCTGCGACGATTGGAAAGCGATCGCGATCAACAGCGAGGGCTGGCAGGTCATTCATCACCCTCCTGCCCGTTTTACCCGCGCAAGATCAATGCAACCACTGCCACACCCTGCCATGAGCGGCGGCGATATCAATTTGTTGCGCCCGTTCCTGAACACCGCCAATGAAGCTGACTTTCAAATGCTGATCGCGTGGCTGATTGGCTGTTTCCATCCTAAAGGCCCGTATCCCATTTTGATCCTGAACGGCGAACAGGGCAGCGCCAAAAGCACAACGGCGCGTGTCCTACGTAATCTTATAGACCCTGCCAATCCAATTGCGCGGAGCGCGCCAAATTCGGAGCAAGATTTGGTCATTGCAGCAAAGCACAATCATGTGCTGGCCTTTGATAATCTCTCGACCATCAAACCAATGATGGCAGACGCCTTTTGCCGGATCGCAACGGGCGGCGGATTTGGAACACGCAAACTACACACGGACGCAGATGAAATGTTGTTCAGCGCCACGCGGCCTTGCTTGCTCAACGGCATTCCAGACTTGGCGGGGCGTCCTGATCTGGCAGATCGCGCCATCGTCGTCACCCTGCCCGTCATCGCGCCAACGGATCGCGCTTTTGAAGGCGAGTTCAACAAAGCCCTAGACGCTGCCATGCCGCGCATCTTGGCGGGTTTACTGGACGCGGTCTCAACGGCGCTGGCCAACCTTGCCTCTGTGCGACTCTCAGAGCGGCCTAGGATGGCCGACTTTGCCAAATGGGTATCTGCAGCCGAACCCGCCCTAGGGTGGACTCAGGGGGCGTTTCTGGAGGCTTACGCGGCAAACAGGGATTCCGGCGACCGTGCAACGGTTGAGGGCAACCCCGTTGGCTTGGCTATTCAAAAGCTGGTGCAAGACGATGTGCGCTGGTCCGGCACAATGACCGAGTTGAAAACCACCCTACGTAATCGTTACCCGCTACTCACCGATGATCCCTACAGCTTCCCCCGCCAAGAGAATAAACTCTCAGCAGCGATCCGCCGGATCATGCCACCCCTACGCCGCATGGGGGTCGAGATCAGCTTTGACCGTCGTGGCGCGTCTGGAGAGCGTATTCTCAGAATAGAAAGAGCGTAATTGATCGTCAGTATCGTCAGCAACCGTCAGCGCTGACGATACTGACGATACTGACGATAGAATCCCAGCCATTACTAGTTGTGGTGGCAACGTACCGCGCCCCATTTTGAGCAGTCGCGCACGAATGTCAGCATTTGCCAGATATTCGATTTTGCGTATCAAGGAAGGCTAAAACCCAGCTCCTGTATGAATTATTCAACCATCTCGATTAGTCGTGACATCCAATTTTCTATTTCTTCTATCGCACCACGTTCTGTGAACCGCTCATAGGTCATATGGGGGAACGCTGAAATCAAACGCGTCTTAGCCTTTGTATCTGAAGGAAGACCATCCAAACCGCTTTTCTCCTTCCACAATGTAGCAAACGCTCGTGGCACAGCTGGATTTTGCTCGTCAGGCATATCGACAACATCGCAGCCAAACCCGAAAGCATCGTGAATAGCTCCGGAATGGAGGTAGCATTCAATTTCGTGTTTTTCAGTAAGTAAAGCCCATGATCCATCGCTACGAGCGTTCACTTTATCTACAGAGGCTTTATACGCGGGCACATCTGCATCGTAAATATGTGCCTCGGGTAAGCCGAGCGCTCCAAGGTAATGATTGTTTACCCAGTGCTTAAGGCTACTTCCTCCAAGAACTACAAACGCAAAGCGTGGGTCACATGTTAGGTCTGGGAAGGCTTGGTTATTCAAATGAACAACACGGCTGATAGCCTTAAATGCCTCGACATCAGTGTAGCCCTCAACACAAATCAGAGCCCTTACACGGTTATCAGGCACAAGGCCAAGGACGCTAGCTACCTCACCAAAAACATCGGCCCCTGAATAAATCGCCGGAGTTTTCTCATTCTCGGTATTTTGAATAAATCGAATGCTGTCCGCTGGTAGTTCTGCGGCTAAACCGGGGCTATGGGTGGTCAATACAACTTGGCAACCCGGCATGGATGCAAGATCACGAAATGCACTAATAAGAACCCGCTGATTGTCAGGATGTTGAGATGTTTCAGGTTCTTCAATCGCATAAATGATGTTTGACTTAATTGAGGTTTTCATCCTGCGCTCAGCTTCAGCCTTAAAGAAGCTGACCAGTATCATTCGGCGAACACCACTCCCCCTCTTGTTTAATGGTATGCCGTTGTTGGTTTCCATCCCAAGTGAGAACAATCCCGCCCACTTTGAGTCTTGAGGTGGATTATACTTCGGACTTAACGATGCCGCGAGCTTAGGATCAATTTCTTTAAGTGCAGCGTGTGTGAGGGCTGCTATCTCTTCAGACTTTGCGCGTACGAGAGCTTCGATCTCTCGAATGTGGTCTGTAGCCTCTGCAATTGCCGCCTTGATAGCGCCTTTAAGCGGATTTTGAACTTCGGCGTCGCTCTCTTTACTCGCACGATCGCTTTGGAATAAAGCAAACATAGGAAGATAGCTATCAACCTTGTCCCAGACCCTTCGCCCGTCCTCTTTACTTTTGGATAGTTCCAATCTCTGGGGCACGCACTTAAGATCTGCCGATTTCCCCCAAATTGCTTTACGCATAGTCGGATTACCTTTGAGTACCGCGTCCGAATCCAGCTCCTTTATCTTTAACTGAAGTTCTTTTTCTTTCAGACTCAGGAGGTTTGAGAAACCTTCGGCCGACGGATGGTTACAAACTAAAAATACTTGTTCTGAAGGTTTTGCTTTTGAGCAATCAAAAACCTTTTCAATTTGGAGATTACCGTTCTCGGCCAACAGATACTCTTCTTCCAATGTAGTATCAGCACCCGCATCAAGGGTGATCTTCTCAGGGAAATCTGAAAACTCGCACAAAATGGAAACCGTTTGGTGAGCGGAGTCGACGCATGCATCTGAATTATCAATTTTTACGATATCATTATTAAAGAAAATTTCGAGTGCTTCGAGCAGCGTTGACTTCCCGATATCGTTTTTACCGATTAGCGTGGTTAGGTTTGAGAATTCAACTCGTGTTCTGTCCCTATAAGCACGGAAGTTTTCTATCTCGAGCGCAACTAACTTCATAATGGAACCTTGCTAACTAAATTGGGCGAAATGATATTTTTAATACGATCAGATTCTTGGGTACTGATTATTTATATTATCTAATCATCATTTTACCCAATCGCCAATGCTCGGCCTCCCCAAGGGGGGATACACTCTGCATCATTCTGCAAATTAATCGGTATGCGAAATAAGACAACCGTGACTTTTCCTCACCGAGGCCGCTGCGTTCCAAACGTAGCACCAGCGTAGCACCGTGTTTTTCTGGAACGCAAAAAGCCACCCGAAGGTGGCGTGTAACGTGTTGATTTTATTGTGGAATTATTGGTTGCGGGAGTAGGATTTGAACCTACGACCTTCAGGTTATGAGCCTGACGAGCTACCGGGCTGCTCCATCCCGCGACAGAGGTATTGTTTTCATCGTAGAGAGATACGTTTTGGCTTCTTATTAGGTGTGGCAATGACTTACTCTCCCACGCCTTAAGACGCAGTACCATCAGCGCAGCGGCACTTAACTGCCGAGTTCGGGATGGGATCGGGTGTTTTGCTCGCGCTATGATCACCACACCAAAAAAGAAGCCAACATCAGAGTGCCGCCCTCCCTTATGCAGGGGAGGACAACGTTGTTCAAGTCAAACACGCTTATGGTGTTGTGTGTGTATGTATCTTTGTTCTAGCAAAAGTAAGTCTTACTTTTACTGGATCAAATCAAGCCTATCGAGCCATTAGTACCAGTCAACTGAACGCCTTACAGCGCTTACATCTCTGGCCTATCGACGAGGTGGTCTACCTCGGCTCTCAGGGATACCTTGTTTTGAAGGGGGCTTCCCGCTTAGATGCCTTCAGCGGTTATCCTGTCCGATCATAGCTACTCTGCACTGCCGCTGGCGCGACAACAGATCCACCAGTGGATCGTTCACCCCGGTCCTCTCGTACTAGGGGCAACTCTTCTCAAGTATCCTACACCCACGGAAGATAGGGACCGAACTGTCTCACGACGTTCTAAACCCAGCTCACGTACCTCTTTAAACGGCGAACAGCCGTACCCTTGGGACCTGCTCCAGCCCCAGGATGAGATGAGCCGACATCGAGGTGCCAAACGGTGCCGTCGATATGGACTCTTGGGCACCATCAGCCTGTTATCCCCAGCGTACCTTTTATCCGTTGAGCGATGGCCCTTCCACTCGGGACCACCGGATCACTATGGCCGTCTTTCGACTCTGCTCGACTTGTCAGTCTCGCAGTCAGGCTGGCTTCTGCCATTGCACTCAACGAGCGATTTCCGACCGCTCTGAGCCAACCTTCGCGCGCCTCCGTTACAATTTAGGAGGCGACCGCCCCAGTCAAACTACCCACCACGCAGGGTCCCGGATCCGGATAACGGACCGCGGTTAGACATCAAACAGAATAAGGGTGGTATCTCAAGGGTGGCTCCACGGAAACTGGCGTTCCCGCTTCAAAGCCTACCACCTATCCTGCACATACTGTGTCTGATGCCAATGCGAAGCTATAGTAAAGGTGCATGGGGTCTTTCCGTCTAACCGCGGGTAACCGGCATCTTGACCGGTAATTCAATTTCGCTGAGTCCACATTTGAGACAGCGGGGAAGTCGTTACGCCATTCGTGCAGGTCGGAACTTACCCGACAAGGAATTTCGCTACCTTAGGACCGTTATAGTTACGGCCGCCGTTTACCTGGGCTTCAATTCGGAGCTTGCACTCCTCCTTTTAACCTTCAGGCACCGGGCAGGCGTCAGACCCTATACGTCGTCTTACGACTTCGCAGAGCCCTGTGTTTTTAGTAAACAGTCGCCACCCCCTGGTTTGTGCCCCCGGCAAACACTTGCGTATCTACCGGGCCTCCTTCTCGCGAACTTACGGAGGTATTTTGCCGAGTTCCTTAAATGTGGTTCTCTCAAGCGCCTTGGTATTCTCTACCTATCCACCTGTGTCGGTTTAGGGTACGATCTTATAGGAGGGCTATTTCCAGGAACCCCTTGGCAGCCCATTCAATCCAATAAGGATGAACTACTTCCGGGATCCGTCACCACTCCATGGCCCAGGAATATTAACCTGGTTCCCATCGACTACGCCTTTCGGCCTCGCCTTAGGGGTCGGCTCACCCTGCTCAGATTAGCTTTAAGCAGGAACCCTTGGATTTTCGGCGAGGGAGTCTCTCACTCCCTTTGTCGCTACTCATGTCATCATTCTCACTAGTGATCTCTCCACCGGATCCCTCACAGGCCGGCTTCACAGAAAGCTCCTTGCGTCCAACACCTTCCGAAGAAGGCTAAAGACGCATGGAACTATGTCACACTACGCTCTGCTACCATGCAATAAATTGCATCCTAGACTTCGGCTCATGGCTTGAGCCCCGTTACATCTTCGCCGCAGGACAACTTATTTAGACCAGTGAGCTGTTACGCTATCTTTAAAGGATGGCTGCTTCTAAGCCAACCTCCTGGTTGTTTTGGTCGTCCCACCTGCTTTCCCACTTAGCCATGAATTAGGGGCCTTAGTCGTAGGTCAGGGTTGTTTCCCTCTCCACAACGGACGTTAGCACCCGCTGTGTGTCTGCCGGATATTACTCCTCGGTATTCGGAGTTTGATTAGGATCAGTAAGGCTGTGGGCCCCCATTACCCATTCAGTGCTCTACCCCCGAGGGTATTCGTCCGACGCTCTACCTAAATAGATTTCGCAGAGAACCAGCTATCTCCGAGTTTGATTGGCCTTTCACCCCTAGGCACACCTCATCCCGACCTTTTTCAACAGGTGTGGGTTCGGACCTCCAGTAAGTGTTACCTTACCTTCATCCTGGACATGCCTAGATCACTCGGTTTCGGGTCTGATCCCACAAACTCATTCGCCCTATTAAGACTCGCTTTCGCTGCGCCTACACCTAACGGCTTAAGCTTGCTTGTGAGACCAAGTCGATGACCCATTATACAAAAGGTACGCTGTCAGGTCTCATGGACCCTCCAACTGTTTGTAGGCGTTCGGTTTCAGGAACTGTTTCACTCCCCTCGTCGGGGTGCTTTTCACCTTTCCCTCACGGTACTGGTTCGCTATCGGTCAGTAAGGAGTACTTAGCCTTCGAAGGTGGTCCTCCGATGTTCAGACAGAATTTCACGTGTTCCGCCCTACTTAATACGTCCAATCATGCTTCATATACGGGGCTGTCACCCACTATGGCTGTGCTTTCCAACACATTCTATTCACACTCATGGCTCGGCTGGTCCCCGTTCGCTCGCCGCTACTAGGGGAGTATCTATTGATTTCCTTTCCTCCGGGTACTTAGATGTTTCAGTTCCCCGGGTTTGCTTTTTTAACCCTATGTATTCAGGTTAAAAATACCTAGTTTACCAAGTTATTAAGTGCAGCGAGCTGCAATAATAACAAAGTATTAGGTGGGTTGCCCCATTCAGAAATCCATGGATCAAAGCTTATTCTCAGCTCCCCATGGCTTATCGCAGAGTATCACGTCTTTCATCGCCTCTTACTGCCAAGGCATCCACCAAACGCCCTTTTCGCGCTTGATTTGATCCAGAAAAAGTCAGACTTCTTCTGCGGGTCCTCCCTTTTGTACGTAAAAGGACCCATTAATCAAAAATGCATACATTGTATTGACGGCCACTGGTTCAGTATCCGTCAATATTCGAATGAGATTACTCTCATTCCGGTTAGTGTACTTGACTTGAACAAAATAGATTTTCAAAGGATCATTGGGGTCCATGCGGATCCCTCCCCAGATCTGGCTAACTCCTAACGCGGAGCGCCTCTATTCTGATGTTGTATCTCTCTTTACGATGTCACTTGATCCGAAGATCAAAACGTCCAATTGGACGGCAAAGCAGCGATGCTGCTTAACGGTCAAATTGTATGCTTTTTGTTTTTCTGTTCTACCTGAAGACGCGTTGTAGGGCTCTCGGTGATTGCGACGCATTCACCTGCCACCCGTCGCCGTTTGCAAACAAACGTCGTGGTGGGTCGAGGAGGACTTGAACCTCCGACCTCACGCTTATCAGGCGTGCGCTCTAACCACCTGAGCTACCGACCCAACTTGGTGGAGCGTATCGGGATCGAACCGATGACCCCCTGCTTGCAAAGCAGGTGCTCTCCCAGCTGAGCTAACGCCCCATTAGGTTATGTTCCATTTGGTGGGAACAAAGACTGAAGAGATATGAGGACGGCCTGGCTCTAGGTCACATCGAAGGAAAACGATGTGCCTGATTTGGTCTGCTTTGTTTGCAGACACTGCTAAGTGTTTCACGAGTAAGAACAAGTTCAAACTGCTAGAAACATCCTTAGAAAGGAGGTGATCCAGCCGCAGGTTCCCCTACGGCTACCTTGTTACGACTTCACCCCAGTTGCTGAGCCTACCGTGGTCCGCTGCCTCCTGCAAGCAGGTTAGCGCACGGCCGTCGGGTAGATCCAACTCCCATGGTGTGACGGGCGGTGTGTACAAGGCCCGGGAACGTATTCACCGCGTCATGCTGTTACGCGATTACTAGCGATTCCGACTTCATGGGGTCGAGTTGCAGACCCCAATCCGAACTGAGACATCTTTTAGGGATTAACCCATTGTTGATGCCATTGTAGCACGTGTGTAGCCCAACCCGTAAGGGCCATGAGGACTTGACGTCATCCACACCTTCCTCCCGCTTATCACGGGCAGTTTCTCTAGAGTGCCCAGCTTAACCTGCTGGCAACTAAAGATGTGGGTTGCGCTCGTTGCCGGACTTAACCGAACATCTCACGACACGAGCTGACGACAGCCATGCAGCACCTGTCACTTGGTCTCTTACGAGAAAACTAGATCTCTCTAGCGGTCCAAGGATGTCAAGGGTTGGTAAGGTTCTGCGCGTTGCTTCGAATTAAACCACATGCTCCACCGCTTGTGCGGGCCCCCGTCAATTCCTTTGAGTTTTAATCTTGCGACCGTACTCCCCAGGCGGAATGCTTAATCCGTTAGGTGTGTCACCGAGTTGCAAGCAACCCGACGACTGGCATTCATCGTTTACGGTGTGGACTACCAGGGTATCTAATCCTGTTTGCTCCCCACACTTTCGTACCTCAGCGTCAGTATCGAGCCAGTGAGCCGCCTTCGCCACTGGTGTTCCTCCAAATATCTACGAATTTCACCTCTACACTTGGAATTCCACTCACCTCTCTCGAACTCTAGACTAACAGTTTAGGAGGCAGTTCCAGGGTTGAGCCCTGGGATTTCACCCCCTACTTGCTAATCCGCCTACGTACGCTTTACGCCCAGTAATTCCGAACAACGCTAACCCCCTCCGTATTACCGCGGCTGCTGGCACGGAGTTAGCCGGGGTTTCTTTACCAGATACTGTCATTATCATCTCTGGCGAAAGAGCTTTACGATCCTAAGACCTTCGTCACTCACGCGGCATGGCTAGATCAGGCTTGCGCCCATTGTCTAAGATTCCCCACTGCTGCCTCCCGTAGGAGTCTGGGCCGTGTCTCAGTCCCAGTGTTGCTGATCATCCTCTCAAACCAGCTAAAGATCGTAGACTTGGTAGGCCATTACCCCACCAACTATCTAATCTTACGCGGGCTAATCCTTCTCCGATAAATCTTTCCCCCGAAGGGCGTATATGGTATTACCCCCAGTTTCCCGAGACTATTCCATAGAGAAGGGTATATTCCCACGCGTTACTAACCCGTCCGCCGCTCCTACCCGAAGGTAAGCGCTCGACTTGCATGTGTTAGGCCTGCCGCCAGCGTTCGTTCTGAGCCAGGATCAAACTCTCAAGTTGAAAGCAACTTACGTTGCTGTCCTTGACGTTCGAACCTCTGCACATCCACCACATGATCTTACTGAAATCACATGGCGTCTTAATTCTGTTTGATGTACTTTCAGTTAACAAAGTTAACCAAGAGCCATACAAACAGTGAAGCTGACACTACATCATCGGACCTAAATCCTAGTAGCGTTGATATACAGACGTCTGATCCATCGAACTGAACCAAACCGCCCACATATCTCTTCAGATATATCAATTTCAAAAAGCGTGGAGACAAAAACTAACAAGATGCGCTAATTACTCAGCGCGCCCCGCCAACAGTATCTCCAAATATCGTCTCGCGTCTCGCTAGCAGTTCAGTCCCAAAGCTTCCCGTTTCCAGTCCCGCTTCCGTTCCGTCCCGCCCGTCTGGCGCCCCGTGTCTGACTGTGTGTCTCTCCGGTAAGGGGGGTTCTAAGGTTAGTAATCATTACCCGCAACCCCTAAATTGATCTAATGTGAAGTTTTTAAGACAAACCCGTTTTTCCTCATGATTTAGCATAGTTAGGGCAGTTTCCGATCTACAACCTTAGGTCAAAACGCAACTCTTCTAGGTGTCGACCACACCCACACCACTACATCTAGACTTACCCACAGGACACCCTTGTGAGCCCTACAATGAATCACTGCGGTTCGCTCCGATTCCAGGACATTCGATACCCAAACAGCCCCGAATATCCCTGGCAAAAGCCACGCAATCGCGATTCTTCACGAACACGAATCTGAAATAGCACAAATTAGGAATCCTCCCCTCTAAAAGGCCCCCCCTCATCACCTGTCAGCTTCGGCACCTCAATAATCGACGGAATCACCAACACACACAGCTCGACAGAGTGCCCAAACACGATCCAAATTTTCTGTGTATATATATAGTATAGATCAGAGCCTCGAATTTTTGACAAAGCTCGCCTGACACACTCAACTGTACAGTAGTGCTGACTACCGCGCCGCCTAACACCGCCCGCATCACGCTCTGCACTAACTGCGAAGACATTTTCGTCTTTCGCGACTGTAGCGAGACCCACCGCATCCGCAATTTAAATGTCATAGAACTACGGCTCTACATCACAGATGCCCGCATTCCATACGACGCGTATAAGCCTACTGAAAACGTAACCCACCAAACCCGTCCTTGATGCGACGAAATCCTTGAACACATCGATCCTATTAATAAATGACGGGCCACATCATCCCTGACGCGGCCCGTTTAGTTGTCTCGCAGCGCTTAATGCACGACCGCCGCCTCGGGCTTTGGCCTATTAGACGCCGACACCCGATCACCTACAATCAACCCGTCAGGTCCGGCATCAACACACACCACAGCGCCGTCCATCACCTCACCAGCCAGAATCATCTCGGCCAACGGGTCTTGCACCGCACGCTGGATCACCCGCTTCAGCGGACGCGCGCCGAACACAGGGTCATAGCCTTCATCGGCAAGCCACTTCAGCGCGCCTTCAGACATATCAAGCGTGATCTCGCGACCCGCCAAACGCTTGTCCAATAGACCAAGCTGAATTGTCACAATCCCCGACATGTCTTCACGGGCCAAACGGTCAAAGATAACAGTCTCGTCCAATCGGTTCAGGAACTCAGGACGGAAATGCGCCCGCACCGCGTCCATGACATCCCGCTTGGCATCCGCGACATCGGCACCATCGGGCAAGTTGCTCAATGCCTGCGCACCCAAGTTCGACGTCAGAATAATCAACGTCTGCTTAAAGCTCACGGTGCGACCCTGACCATCAGTCAAAATGCCGTCATCCAAAACCTGCAACAGCACGTTGAACACATCAGGATGCGCCTTCTCGACTTCATCGAACAAGACAACCTGATACGGACGACGACGCACAGCTTCCGTCAAAACACCGCCCTCGTCATAACCGACATACCCCGGAGGCGCACCAATCAGACGCGACACCGCGTGCTTCTCCATGAACTCCGACATATCAATCCGCACCATCGCACTGTCATCATCAAACAGATACTCTGCCACAGCTTTGGTTAACTCGGTCTTACCGACACCCGTTGGCCCAAGGAACAAGAACGAGCCAAGCGGCCTATTCTCATCATTCAAACCCGCACGCGCACGGCGCACCGCATTCGACACAGCCTTGACCGCCGCACGTTGACCGATCACGCGCTTGCCCAACTCGTCTTCCATGCGCAGCAACTTATCGCGCTCGCCTTCCAACATCTTGGACGTGGGCACACCTGTCCAACGCTCGACAACCTGCGCAATCTGCTCAGGGCGCACCGCCTCTTCAACCATCAGATCCGACGCATTCTCTGCCTCGCCGACCTTGCGCTCCAATTCGGGGATCACACCATAGGACAATTCGCCAGCCTTGGCCAAATTGCCCTCGCGCTTTGCAATCTCCAATTCCGCACGTGCACGGTCCAACTTCTCTTTCAGCTCACGCGAACCTTCCAACTTGTCACGCTCGGCCTGCCACTTGGCGGTCATCTCGGCGGCCCGCTCCATCAAGTTCGCCAGTTCTTCTTCCAGCTTACCCAAACGGGTCTTGGATGCCGCATCATCCTCTTTCTTCAATGCTTCCGCTTCAATCTGCAACTGCAAGATATTGCGATCCAGCGCATCCAACTCCTCGGGCTTGCTGTCCACTTCCATCCGCAACCGCGACGCCGCTTCATCCATCAAATCGATGGCCTTATCGGGCAAAAACCGATCCGTGATATAACGGTGCGACAGCGTCGCCGCCGCCACCAAGGCGCTGTCGGAAATCCGCACACCGTGGTGCATCTCGTATTTGTCTTTAATACCACGCAGAATACTGATCGTGTCCGATACCGTCGGCTCCTCGACAACAATCGGCTGGAAACGACGGGCCAATGCCGCGTCCTTCTCAACATACTTGCGGTATTCATCCAACGTGGTCGCACCAATACAATGCAACTCTCCCCGCGCCAGCGCAGGTTTAATCAAGTTGGCGGCATCCATCGCACCATCTGCCTTACCCGCACCAACAAGCGTATGCATTTCGTCAATAAACAAAATGATCTCGCCAGCCGCATCCTCGATCTCTTTTAGAACCGCCTTCAAGCGCTCCTCAAACTCGCCACGATACTTGGCACCCGCAATCAAGGCACCCATATCCAGCGCCATCAGCTTTTTATTGCGTAGGCTCTCAGGCACATCACCATTGATAATGCGCAACGCCAAACCTTCGGCAATTGCTGTCTTACCAACACCCGGCTCACCAATCAGCACAGGGTTGTTCTTTGTGCGACGCGACAAAACCTGCATCGCACGACGAATTTCCTCGTCACGACCAATAATCGGGTCAATCTTGCCCTGCTCGGCAGCCTCGGTCAGATCACGCGCATACTTTGCCAAGGCATCATAGCCGTCCTCAGCACTCGCACTATCCGCTGTGCGACCTTTGCGAATATCATTGATCGCGGCGTTCAACCCTTGGGCCGTCACCTTACCACTATCCAACGCATCCTTCGCCTTGGACTTCACCATCGCCAGCGCCATCAACAGACGTTCAACAGGGACAAAACTGTCGCCCGCCTTCTGCGCCAACTGCTCCGCCTCAGCCATAACCTTGCCAGTCGCCGAATCCATATAGACCTGACCCGCATCTCCGCCGACCTTGGCAATCTTACCAACCGCCAAATCAATCGCCAAACGGACCGCAGGGGCGTCACCGCCGCCACGCGTAATCAGATTAGCAGCCAACCCTTGATCATCATCCATCAAAGCTTTTAGCAAATGCTCGGGCATCAATCGCTGATGGCTCTCGCGCATTGCAATCGTCTGGGCCGCTTGCACAAATCCACGCGACCGCTCTGTAAATTTATCTAAATTCATCTTGTCTCTCCTATAAAGCACCCGTTGATGGACATGCCCGCAGTGCGGCGCACACCCTTTTGGGCCTCACAATAAATATGGGTAGCACCCGCCACCCTTGCAAGATCCCCACCACACTCCGATTGCGGATTTTACGCTTTCACACCAGTTGCACCGCATGATTTCGCAGGCTAAACCGCTCAAAATCATAATGGAGAGCCAGATGTCTGATGACCGCCTGATCGTTGCCCTTGATGTGCCAAATGTTGTCGCCGGCATGGACCTTGCCAGCAAACTCGGCGACGCCGTCAGTTTCTACAAAATCGGGCTTGGCATGTTGACGGGCGGCGGCTTTGCCCTCGCCAATGAACTCAAAGGCGAGCACGGCAAGAAAATCTTCCTCGACATGAAGCTCTTCGACATTAGCGCGACCGTCGAAGCCGCGGTGCGCGGCATTTCCCAATTCGACATCGATATGCTCACCGTCCACGGCGACCCGCATGTCGTTGCAGCGGCACGCAACGGGGCCAAAGACTCCAACATGAAAATCCTCGCGGTGACAATCCTCACATCGCTGGACCGCAACGACCTCGACGGCTCACTGATCAAAGCAGGCGACATCACCGACCTCGTGCAAGAACGCGCCGGCCGCGCCTTTGACGCAGGGGCCGACGGCGTCATCGCCTCCCCTCAGGAAGCAGCGCTCATTCGCGCCCTCCCCGAAGCAGCCGGCAAACTCATCGTGACCCCCGGCGTGCGCCCTGTAGGCACCGCTCTGGGCGATCAAAAACGGGTCGCAACTCCTGCACAAGCGATCAAAGACGGGGCTGACCACCTCGTTGTGGGCCGCCCGATCTGGCAGGCCAAAGACCCGCGCGCCGCAGCCCTTGCCATCACCGCAGAGCTCGCGTCCGCATAGCAAAAAATTGCGGCCACCAGTCGCCGGATCAACCATTCAGAAACTTTTTTCCTTCATCAGCGTTAGTATAGTAACGCGATGAGGGGAAAGCCCATGTTTATCAACGATCTTCGCTACAACGCGCAGTCCGGCGTCTTTCAAGCCAGCGTTGAACTCCGCCGCGACGGACACCTGTTCCGTTACCCCTGCGAATTGCGCGGACCACAATCACTGGACGCCGCGACAATTGCTGCAGGTCTGGCAAAACACGCACTGCACATGTCTGATGCAGCGCGCGCCTGATCAATCGTTGATATCGCGGTCCCAAATTTTGACCGATCCGGTTTTCAACCCGAACACACGACGCATCCCCAGATAGGCCACCAACGACAGGATCGCGAACACCAATAACGTCAACGGCAATCCGCCAAGCGGCACATGCAGCACCTGCAACACACCAACTGCAAAAGCACCAATCGCAAACCCCAGAAAAATATATCCGGGCACCAGCACCTCAAGCGTGGCGAGCAACACAGCCCCCGACATCCAAACCCACCATTGGTCCCAAAGGATCATATCACTTGCCCCTCAACATCTTGAACGCATCCCCGAAAGCGTCCAGCGCATTTGCAGGCAAAACAATGGTCTGTGTGCCAGCCGACGACCCCAGTTTGTTCAGCGCCTCAACCTGCTTCAACGCCACCTGATACTGCGCCGCCTCCAAACCATTCTCGGCAATCGCCGCCGCGACAGCACGCGTCGCATAAGCTTCCGCATCGGCAGAAACGCGACGCCCCTTGGCCGCCTGCTCTGCGGCATACAACTCAGCATCCGCATTCAACTCGACCGCGCGCTTTGTGCCCTCGGCCTCCGTCACCTGCGCGCGACGCGCACGCTCCGCATTCAACTGCTGCAACATCGCATTGCGCGTCGCCTGATCCAGATTTACATCCAAAATCTCGGCGCGGGTCACTTCAATACCCCAATCATCCACCTGCTGCGCCACCTGATCACGCACAGCCTCAATCAAACGCGACCGGTTCGCCTGCACCTGATCCAGCTCCATCCGACCAATCTCCGAACGAACGATCCCCGCCACAGTTGTCGATATCGCCGCATCCACATCCCTGATCCGGTAAACCGTCTTTTCAGGCTCGATAATGCGATAAAACACCGAAGTTTCGACCTGAACCAACACGTTATCCGACGTGATCGCATCTTGTGACATCGCAGGCAACTGACGCTCCAACACCGAAACCTTGTGACGAACGCGGTCTAAAAACGGCACGATAAAGTTGATCCCTGGTCCCAAAACCGCCCGCAACCGCCCCAGCCGCTCGACAATAAACTTCTCGCTCTGCGGCACAATCCGCACACCGGCCATGATGCAAATGACAATAAACACCGCCAGCACCAAAAACAAAATACCTTGCCCGCCGCCGCTCATAAGAACCTGATCCAAAAACATATCTCCTGTTAAACCTGTTATCTAAATACCCAGATCAGCGCCGCTTTTCAACGCATCATACGCCAGCCAGTCGCGCACACGCTGCGGAAAAAACGGCACCACATCCGTCAAAGCAAAAAACGCTTCCAAATCGACCAACCGCCACCCCTGACCCTCATCACCAAACACAATCTCGCGCTCCGCCCCGACAGGCAAAACCGCCACAAAAAACCAGTTTCGCTCATACTTCCTGCGCCACACAAGCGACGCATCAGGCACCACCAGCCCGACTTCCTCCATCACCTCACGGCGCATCGTCTGCAAAGGCGTCTCGCCCGCCTCGCGCCCACCCCCCGGAAAATCCCATAGATTCGGGAACGGGATATGCGCAAAATCATCTCGCAAAGTAATTAACAATTCGCCACCAATAAACAGCGCCGCTTTCGCGCCTGTAAAATCATCATCCATGCCGCCACCTTAACCGTTGTAGCCACCCCTCGCGCCCCTTATCTTCACCCCCATGCCGATACTCTGCAAAGATTGCTTAACCACGTTTGAAAGTGGAACCCGCTGCCCGTCATGCCGCAGCCCACGCAAGATATCGCACCCCGAACTTTTCACGCTCACCATCGCACACATGGACTGCGACGCCTTCTATGCCAGCGTCGAAAAACGCGACAACCCTGCACTCGCGGACAAACCCCTCATCATCGGCGGCGGCCATCGCGGCGTGGTCTCAACCGCCTGCTATGTGGCACGGATCAAAGGCGTGAAATCCGCGATGCCAATGTTCCAAGCCCTCAAACTCTGCCCCGAAGCAGTGGTCGTAAAACCACGCATGGACGCCTACGTCGAAGCATCCCGCGCCATCCGCGCCATGATGGACGAACTCACGCCAATCGTCGAACCCCTCTCGCTGGACGAGGCTTTCATGGACCTCACAGGCACGCAAAAACTCCACGGCGCACCACCCGCCGTGATGCTGGCAAAACTCATCAAACGCATGAAGTCCGAACTTAGTCTCACCGGCTCCATCGGCCTCTCCCACAACAAATTCCTCGCCAAAGTGGCCTCCGATCTCGACAAGCCCCGCGGCTTCTCGGTCATCGGCAAGGCGGAAACGACCGAATTCCTGCGCCCCAAACCCGTCCGGCTGATCTGGGGCATCGGCCCCGTCGCCCAAGACAGCATGTCAGCCGCAGGCATCCGCACATTCGACGACCTGCTGCGCTGGGACCGGCGCGATTTACATGATCGTTTTGGTGCTACAGGCGAACGGCTCTACGCGCTGGCACGCGGCGAAGATGGACGTAAAATCTCTGCCAACGCCCCCGTGAAAGGCATCTCGAACGAGACCACTTTCAACACCGACACCAGCGACCCCGACATCCTCGACGGCCATATCTGGCGCCTGTCCGAGAAAATATCCGACCGCGCAAAAGCCCGCGACATGGCAGGCCGCGTCGTCACCCTCAAACTCAAAACCGCCACCTTCAAATCCCTGACCCGCCGCCAATCCCTGCACCACCCCACCCAACTCGCCGACACCATCTACCGCACCGCCCGCAGCCTGTTTGACCAAGCAGGCGACAAAGGGCCATTCCGCCTCATTGGCGTCGGTATTAGCGATCTAGGCAGCGCCGAAAACGCCGACCGCACCCACGACCTATTAGACCCTAACGCAGGGAAAAGAGCCCAAGCCGAAGCCGCTGCCGACAAAATCCGTGCCAAATTCGGCAAAGACGCCATCATCAAAGGACGCGCGCTGCGCTGAAGGAAACCCATGAGCCTGATCAACATCCAAAACCTATCCGTCACCCTTGGCGATCCCCTCTTCTTCGACCTGACACTCACCCTCTCAAAAGGTGATAGATTGGGCCTCGTCGCCGCCAATGGACGCGGCAAAACCACACTCCTGTCCTGCATCGCCAACACCTTCGAGCCAACAAGTGGCGACATTACCCGCGCACGCGGCCTGCGTGTGGCCCTCGTCGCGCAATACGTCCCAGAGACCGACCTCTCCCTCACGCTCTACGACAAAGTGCTCTCAGCCCTGCCCCCCGAACAAGTCGACTTTGAGGGCTGGCGGGTCGATGTCGTCCTCGACGAACTTGCCGTGCCCTATGACCTTCAACAGACTCTATTACGGGAACTTTCAGGCGGCTGGCAACGCACCGCCATGCTCGCCGCCGCTTGGATTACCCAGCCCGACGTGCTGCTGCTGGATGAGCCGACAAACCACCTCGATCTGCATAGAATTGCCTTATTAGAGTCTTGGTTAGGCAACCTGCCACGTGATGTCGCCGTCATTATGACCAGCCACGACCGCGCCTTTCTCGACGCCACCACCAACCGCACCCTATTCCTGCGTGAAACCAGCAGCCGCGATTTCGCCACCCCCTTCAGCCACGCGCGCCTCGCCCTCGACGAGGCAGATGCCGCCGATGAACGCCGCTTTGCCAACGACCTGAACAAGGCCAGCCAGCTGCGCAAACAAGCCGCCAAACTCAAAAACATCGGCATCAACTCTGGCTCTGATTTGCTGATTACCAAAACCAAACAACTCAACGAACGCGCCGCCAAGATCGAGTCTGCCGCCAAACCCGCGCACCGCGAAAAAGGCGCAGGCGAAATCAAACTCGGCAACTCCGGCACCCACGCAAAAGCCCTGCTCACCTTTGACGACATCGCGGTCAACACGCCCGACAACCGCTGGCTCTACAACACCGGCCCCAAATGGATCACCCCCGGCGACCGCATCGTCCTGCTCGGCGCAAACGGCACTGGCAAAACCCAACTGGTCGAAATGGTGCACCGCGCCCTGACCCTACAAGACAGCCCCGTGAAATGCGCGCCTTCCGTCAGCCTGGGCTACTCTGACCAACACCTCAGCCAACTCACCCCCACCGATACCCCGATGCAAACCATCGACAGCTTCGGACTGGGCGATCAAAAAGCACGCGGCCTCCTCGCCGCCGCAGGCGTCACAATCCAAATGCAAGACACCCCCTTGGGCAAACTTTCAGGCGGCCAGAAAGCGCGGCTCGCGATGCTGCTCCTGCGCTTACAACACCCGAACTTCTACCTGCTTGATGAGCCGACAAACCACCTCGACATCGAAGGGCAAGAAGCACTGGAAGAAGAACTGACACGCCATGACGCCGCCTGCCTACTGGTCAGCCACGACCGCAGCTTTGTCCGCAATGTCGGCAATCGTTTCTGGTGGATCGACAGACGGCGACTGGTCGAAGTCGAGGACCCCGAACACTTCTTTGCAGCACAGATGGGTTAAAACCCATCCTACTGCGCAGCCAACACCGCCCCGGTATCACGGCCAATCTCGGCAATCTGCGCCATCACCCCCGACAACACCTTACGCAAAGGCTCAAAGTTATCGTTCACCTGCAATGTCGCCTCATCCATATAAAGCCCGCGATCGATTTCAATCTGCACAGCGTGCTGGCTGCGCGACGGACGGCCATAATGCTGCACAATATACGCCCCGGCAAACGGCATATTGCGGGCCACCCTTAGCCCAGCCGACGCAAAC
This sequence comes from Yoonia sp. MH D7, assembly GCF_054439475.1. Classification (NCBI taxonomy): domain Bacteria; kingdom Pseudomonadati; phylum Pseudomonadota; class Alphaproteobacteria; order Rhodobacterales; family Paracoccaceae; genus Yoonia; species Yoonia sp. MH D7. Next base: position 3,091,383 of record NZ_JBTJCF010000001.1, on the reverse strand, counting down.
GCCGCCTCAATACGCTCCACAACACCACCCGACGCCGCCGCTCCAAACCGATCCCCCAATACAATATCAGGTCGACCTCCCGCAACACTCACATTCTCCAACGCCTCATGCGGCATCGAATGACAATCGATCAGGATCGACTGGCCAAAGGCGCGATGATTCTCATCAACCAACGTCTGCAACGCATCATGATACGGTCGCCAATACCGCGTGATCCGGTATTGCGCCTCCGCCAGCGAAATTTTCCCGTGATAAATCTGGCGTCCGCCCGCCACAACGCGCGGCACGACACCCAACCCGCTTGCAACCCTCGAATTCTGTGACACGCGACGCACACCTTCAATCAGCCCCGAATCCATTTCCTCAGGACCACGGTTCAAATCCAGATAAGCGCGCGGCGCCGTCGCACATAACAAAGGCGCACCAAACTTCGGCGCATCCGCATATAAAACATCCACAAACGCATCCTCGGACGACCTGATCTCCATATCGTCCAACACAGATCCCTGCAAAAATGACAGCTTATAATCGCGGCCACTATGCGGCGACGCAAATATCACACTGGTGGTGCGTGCATCGGGCATCATCAACTGATATGGGGCTTCAAGCATAGTGGCTCCTTTGCCAAATATCTTAACCTGATAAATCTGTTTTTCAAAAGCCCTTGATCCCCCCCGCGAACCCTTTTATAGACCGCACGACTGACGCGGCTCACCCCGCGTCCTATTTTGTTATAGGGCGCAGGATTGACACCAAAGCAGACAAAGGATGATTAGCTCAGCGGTAGAGCACTTCGTTGACATCGAAGGGGTCACTGGTTCGATCCCAGTATCGTCCACCAGAATTCACCGGCACACACCCGTGTGTCGTTAATGCAACCAAGGCGCAATCGCAGCGCCGCGAAAAAAGAAGGAATGAACTCATGAAAGTTCGTAACTCCCTCCGCTCGCTCAAGCAGCGTCACCGCGATTGCCGCATCGTGCGCCGTAAGGGCCGCGTCTATGTAATCAACAAGACGCAGCGTCGGTTCAAAGCTCGTCAGGGCTAAACCACCGCAATGCATTGATCTAGAATTGGTCGTATCCGTCACCGGATGCGGCCTTTTTTATTGGGGAAATCCTATTATCTCACTGGCAATGGCCCCCTCCTTGGGTCTAGGTTTATGCAAACATCGTGGTCCAAGGAGTTTCCCCATGAAACGTACATTACTGACATCAACAGCACTCGCCTTTGCGTTCGCAGCCCCGCTCGCAGCGCAGGATATTTGTAGCGGCGTCACAGGCGGACAATGGATCGGCGGCAACGAAGACGCGTCCGACATCTCCACATCCGACGCTTACCGCGAACAAATGGCGCTGGTGCTTGGCGGCAATAGCTACGTCTCGCTCTTCAAACTCTCCGAGGCCACCGATGTCCGGATCGAGGCCGCAGGTCGCGGCGCAGGTGATCCGCTTATCGATATTTTTGACGCGGCTGGCAGCATCATCACCTCTGACGATGATTCGGGTGGTGGCGGAGCCGCGCGCTCCGAAATTTCGCTCGAAGCAGGCAACTATTGCATGAGCATGAAAAGCTATGACGACGCGCCAATGACCGCCTTTGTGCGGATCGGACGCAACGAACACGAGGCCCTCACCGAAGGCGCAATCAGCGGCGGCAATGAACCCACCGGCAGCTGCGCCGAAGCAACTCCTTTTGGCGCACTTGGCACCACCAATTCCGCATCGGTAAACGAGACAGGTTTCTGGTCCTTCACCCTGCCCGAACCAACCGCGATTTCGATCACCGCCAATAACGCTGCGGCCGATCCGATTATCACGCTGTTCGATAACGATGATAACACGATTGCCGAAAACGACGACGCCGACGGGCTGAACTCGCGGATCGACCAATCCAGCCCACTTGCCGCAGGTGACTACTGCCTGAACGTGCGGTCATATGGTGACGATTCGCTGCCGATTGACGTGACAATCTCGGTCTATGACCCCGCCGCTGCTACCGCCTCGCTTTACGCTCAGGGCGAAGCCTCACCACCACTCGACGGCACTGTTGAAATCAACGCATTGGGATTGCTGCCAAACCGGATGCGCCACGATGCACAGGTTAGCAACAACACAACATGGTTTAGCTTTGACGTGGATAAAACCGGCCTGCTCCTGATCGAAGCCATCGCAGCAGGCGACAACGGCGATCCTTGGCTGATCCTCTATGACGATCTGGGCCGCGAAATTCAGCGTAATGACGACAATGACGGGCTTAACAGCCAGATCACCGCGCGTGTGAACCCCGGCTCTTACATCGCAGGCGTCAAACAAGTCAGCAGCAGCAACGAAAGCATGATCCGCCTGATCTTTGAACGCTACGTGCCTGCGGAATAACGCCGCTTTGACAAAAACACCCCGCCCCCTCGATCATCGACGGGGCGGGGTAATCTGCGTCTAAAAGAATAACTGCGCGTTATTCACCAACAAGATGCGGATCACTTCCAGACCCAGCAGCGCCGCAATCGGCGACAGATCAATACCGCCCAAATTCGGCAGCACACGGCGCAACGGGCCATAGATCGGCTCCAAAATCCGCTGCAATGTATACCAGATCTGCCCGACCAGCGGCTGACGCACATTCAACACATCAAAGCTGATCAACCAACTCATGATAAAATGAGCAAAAATTAGCGTGCGGGCAATACTCAAAACAAGCATCAGGATTTCGAAAATAGATTGCATTAGTTACGACTTTCATAAGGTTTTACTGCAAGTAAAGGCAGAACAGCTTCTGAACAAGGGGGCGGTTGCCGCGAGGTCACAAGTTGACGCTTAGGTAAACATCACTAACTATGCCAGATAACCATTGAAAGCACCCCCACACATGTATCCCTTCGGCCGCCTGATCAAAGATATGATTCTCGCCCGCAACGCACCCGCCTTGCCGATCCTCGGGCTACATGTGTCGTATCACCGGTGCTGGCCGCAAGACATCGACGGCTTCATGGAAATGAACAACGGACGTATCCTGACGATCCTCGACCTGGGGCGTACCGTCTTGGCCAAACGCACAGGGCTTCTGACAATCCTGCGCGCAAACCGTTGGGGGTTAACCATGGCCGGCACATCCGTGCGCTACCGTAAACGGATCAGACCTTTTGTGCGCTTCAAAATGCTCAGCCGCGCCATCGGCTGGGATCACCGGTTTTTCTACATCGACCAATCCATCTGGATCAACGGCGAATGCGCGGCCCAAGCCCTCTACCGCTCGGCAGTCACCGACAAAAACGGCATCGTCACACCCGATCGCGTGCTGGAACAGATCAACGTCAACACTCCCTCGCCGGACCTGCCCGCGTGGGTCACCAACTGGGTCGACGCCGACGCCACACGCCCTTGGCCGCCCGAATTACCCGCCACCTAAACCACCCCTTGCATGAACTCCCTGTTGCGGTGTCTTATCCGGTTAATAAAAACACAGGGCGGGGCGCATGGCGATCACACAAAAGAAACGAATCTGGGGCTGGATGGCCTTCGATTGGGCGACTCAACCGTTCTACACCCTAGGCCTCACATTCGTCTTTGGCCCCTATTTCGCCGCCGTCGCCGCACAACACTACCTCGGCACCGGCCTGTCCGAAGCCGCCGCGGATGCCCAAGCCCAATCCATCTGGGGCATCGGACAATCCATCGCCGGGGTGCTGATCGCGCTCTCCGCTCCCGTCCTTGGTGCATTCGCCGACACATCGGGGCGCAAAATCCCATGGCTTATCTTCTTCTCGATCATCTACGTGGTCGCCACCTCAATGCTCTGGGGGCTGACCCCCGACGGCACATCCCTCATCTTCATGCTCGTCATTTTCTACGTCGGCTTCTTTGCCGCAGAAAGCGCGCTTAACTTTTCCAACGCCATCCTGCCATCGCTTGGCACCACCGAACAAGTCGGGCGCATTTCCGGCTCTGGCGCGGCATTCGGCTATTGGGGCGGGGTCGTCGCACTCTTCATCATGCTGTTATTCCTCGCGGAAAACGACGCAGGCGTGACGCTGCTTGGCAACGCACCACTCTTCGGCCTCGACCCTGAACTGCGCGAAGGCACCCGCTCCGTCGGCCCCTTTATTGCCATCTGGTTCGCCGTCTTCATGATCCCGTTCTTCCTGTGGGTGCGCGACACCCCGACAACCAAGGACGCAACTCCGGCCATAGGCACCGTCCTCACAAACCTCTGGGCCACATTGAAATCTGTGTTCAAACGCAAAAGCCTGTTCAACTTTCTAGTAGGCTCGATGGTCTACCGCGACGCTCTCAACGCTCTGTATGCATTCGGCGGGGTCTACGCCGCACTCGTGCTCGACTGGCAAACCATCCAGATTGGTGTGTTCGGCATCATCGCCGCCATCGCAGCGGCCATCGCCACATGGATCGGTGGGTTATGCGACCAAAAACACGGTCCGAAACCCGTGATTGTCACCTCGATCCTCGCCCTGATTATCGTCTGCATACTCATCGTGGGCATGTCGCGCGAGCATCTGTTCTTTATGACACTGCCAGCAGGCTCATCCCTTCCCGACACCATCTTCTACATCTGCGGCGCAACCATCGGCGGTGCAGGCGGTGCGCTCTATTCCGCTTCACGCTCCATGATGGTGCGCCATACTCACCCCGACCGCCCGACCGAAGCCTTTGGCCTTTTCGCCCTCACCGGCAAAGCCACAGCATTCCTCGCGCCCTTACTGATCACAATTTTCACCCTCGCCACCGGCAACACACAACTCGGCTTCCTGCCCGTGATCTTTCTTTTCCTCATAGGGCTAGTCATGCTACGGTGGGTAAACAAAGACGGAGATCGCGCAGAATGGTCCGCATAAGTATTGCAGCAGCCCTCATCGCCGCCCTCGCATCCTGCGGCGGCGACAACACCCCCGACACTGCCAGCCAGTCAAATGTCAGCACACAAACCGTGACTGATACGCGGGTCGCCAAAGACGTGTTTGGGTATATCTCGACCGCCTCGTCGGGACGCGCGGAATCGATCGGCGAATATGCGCGCGGCTGTCAGGCGGGCGCTGTGCAACTGCCTGAAACCGGTCCGACATGGCAAGCTATGCGCCTGTCACGCAACCGAAACTGGGCACAACCCGTGACTGTCGGCTTCGTGCAAGACCTGTCACGCTTTGCTGCAACCCAGGCAGGCTGGAACGGTTTATACGTCGGCGACATGAGCCAGCCACGCGGCGGCCCAATGCTTACAGGACACGCCAGCCACCAATCGGGCCTCGACGCCGATATCTGGATGCTGCCCCCTAACCGCCTGAACCTGAACGCCTCTGAACGTGAAAATCTGTCGTCGATTTCGATGCGCCGCGCCTCTGGTGCCTTCACCAACAGCAGATGGACCCCGCAACACGAAGCAATCCTGAAAGCCGCTGCCTCTGATCCGCGCGTCGCCCGCATCTTTGTCTTTCCCGGTGCCAAGGTCGAAATGTGCAAAAACGCAACAGGCGACCGCAGCTGGCTGAACAAGATCAGGCCGTGGGCCGGACACCACTACCACTTCCATGTGCGGCTTAACTGCGCGCCGGGTGCTGCCGATTGCAAAAATCAGGCGCCACCCCCCGCAGGTGACGGTTGCGCAGACGCGCAGGCATGGGTGGACAACATCCTGAACCCGCCGCCCCCGCAACCCAGAGATCCGAACGCCGTACCAACCGCACCTCGCGGCCCCCTGACGCTGGCGCGCCTGCCCGCACAATGCATGGGCGTTATTGAAAAATAAAATGCGGATTGCCCTGATATTCATGATGCTCGCAGCCTGCGGGCATCACCTAACGGCTGCGCCCACACTGCTAAGTGCGACCACATGGACCGACCCCGATCCGTTTTTCGGCGGCTTCTCCGGCTTTGAAATCGCCGAAGACGGCCGCAGCTTTCACGCGCTTAGCGACCGTGGGGCAATGCTGGCAACAGCGACATTAACCCGCAAAGACGGGATCATCACCGCCATTTCCGCACCCGAAATGACGCGATTGCGCCGCCCGGACGGTAAACAAGGTGAGACATGGATCGACAGCGAGGGGCTCGCCATCGCCGCTGACGGGACCATCTTTGTCTCCAGCGAAGGACCGCAGCACAGCATTTTCCAATACAACAGCCGCGACGCTGCAAAGGCAATCGTACTGCCACAACACCCCGATTTCGCAAGCTTGCAAAGTAACAGTTCGCTTGAGGCGCTGGCAATCGGACCGGATGGCGCACTTTACACCCTGCCTGAACGCTCGGGCCGCGCCAACTACCCCTTCCCGATCTATCGCTACAAAGACGGCACATGGGATATCCCGTTTCACATCCCGCGGCGCGGTAATCACCTTGCCGTTGGCGCAGATATCGGCCCCGACAACCGGCTCTATATCCTTGAGCGGCATTTCACAGGCATCGGTTTCCAATCGCGTGTGCGACGGTTTAATCTGGACGGCACAGCCGAGAAAACCCTTCTCGACACCGCCAACGGCACCCATGACAACCTAGAAGCGATCGGCATCTGGCAAGACGCAACAGACCAGCTGCGTATGACACTTATTTCCGACGATAACTTCAAATTCTTCCAGCGCACCGAGATCGTCGAATACCTGATCAACGATTGACCGGCCACCTTTGGCAATGGTAGTGCGGCGCGTCTCCGACTGATCGGGGACCAAGTGCCGCACCCTTGTTAAAACGGATAATGTAATAAAATGACCAAACTTCTCCCCGGCGTGATCGCCATGGCCCTCGTTGTCGTCGCCTCCAACATCCTCGTTCAATTCCTGATCCTCGACGGATTACTGACATGGGGCGCGTTCACCTACCCGCTCGCCTTCCTCGTGACCGATATCATGAACCGCATCTACGGTGCGCAAGCAGCACGCCGCGTGGTCTACACCGGCCTGATCACAGGAATCACATGTTCGTTAGTCGGATCGCAGATCATGCTCGAATTCGGTCCCGCCGTAGCGCTACGGGTGGCCATCGGGTCGGCATGCGCCTTCCTCATCGCGCAACTTCTCGACATCGCCGTGTTCAACAGATTACGCGCAGGATCGTGGTGGAAAGCACCGCTCGTCTCGACATTCATCTCTTCAATTGTCGACACGATCATCTTTTTCACCATCGCATTCTCCAGCCTTTTCAACAGTGTAAACGCAACAGCAACAGAGCAGATCATCTGGGCACAAGACCCGGTGCCATTCCTGAATATAGGACCAATCGTCCCGCTGTGGGTCTCGCTCGCGGTTGCGGATTGGGGCGTGAAAATCACCATCGCACTGCTGGCCTTGATCCCGTTCCGGATCATCATCAGCAAGATCACCGCCCCCTCAAAAACGATTTGACATATACGCCAGATATGCGAACCTGATCAAAGTGAAACATTTGAAAGGAGGTGATCTAGTGCATCAGTGTGTATTGGAGAAGGCAGTCGGGACAACTTGGGGCAAGCAAACTTAGAGCAATCTTTAGGTTTATTTAACCCAAGGTGGAGTTCCTAACCGACTCACCTCCGTTATTCAGGAAAGGGCTATCCCAAACGGGGTAGCCCTTTTTTATTGCGGTTTTGCCTGTATGATTGGCCTCATGAAAATCACCGACCAAATCGAAATTGCTGACTGGGAAATGACCGAATCCTTCACCCGCGCCTCTGGTCCGGGTGGGCAGAACGTGAACAAAGTGTCCACGGCGGTCGAATTGCGGTTCGAGGCCGAGCGGTCGCCAAACTTGCCTGATCCTGTGAAGCGGCGGTTGAAGCGGTTAGCGGGGCGGCGGTGGACAAACGAGGGCGCGATTGTGCTGTTTGTGCAGGACACGCGGTCGCAGGCGCGCAACCGCGAGCTTGCCTTGGCGCGGTTGCATGATCTGGTTTTGGAAGCGACCAAAACCCCCAAACGACGGATTTCGACGCGACCCACATATGGATCGGTGAAACGGCGGTTGGCGGGGAAAAAAGAGCGCGGCGAGGTGAAGAAACTGCGCGGGAAAGTCGAAGACGACTGAAAACCTTATCCGCGGATAAGGCGTTCGGTGGTGTGACGGAATGTTAAGATATTGAGAACCGAGGATAAAATGACGCTAATTTATCGCATGACCCGCACTGGCGACCCTGAAATCAGCCGCCCTGCGCCTGAAAAAATCGTGTCCGGCGACCCCGTGTTCACCACATGGAACGTCGAGGACGTGGACGGGCTTTATGCAGGCATCTGGCAAAGTACGGCGGGCCGCTGGCGCATTTCCTATGACGAATGGGAATACTGCCACATCCTAGAGGGTGTGTCGGTGCTGCACGGATCAGACGGCAGCCGCCTTGAGGTCAAAGCCGGCGACAGCTTTGTCCTGCGCCCCGGATTTGTCGGGGAGTGGGAAGTGATTGAGACCACGGTGAAGGAGTACGTGATTAGGGTTTGAAGGGGGAAGGTTTCGAGGAGATCTATTTGCGTAAATTGCTCTTCAATAGCTAAGCTCGATTAATTCGGTCAAACCACAACCTCGACCTTCTCCTGCTCCCCAACCCCGAACACCCGCTTGTACCGTGCGATCTCGCTTGCGGGGCCCATGGATTTGTTGGGGTTGTCGCTGAGTTTTACGGTGGGGGCGCCGTTGGCCGAGATGGCTTTGCAGACCAAGCTGAATGGCGCGAGGGTGTCGTTTTCGGTGAGGCCCTTGAAGTCGTTGGTCAGCATCGTGCCCCAGCCGAATGAGACGCGGCAGCGGTCTTTGAATTGCGCTTGCAGGGTGACGATTTTGTCGACGTCTAGCCCGTCCGAGAAGATGACCAGTTTCTTGGTCGGGTCTTCGCCGCGCGATTTCCACCAGTTGATCGCCATTTCCGCCCCTGTTGCGGGGTCGCCGCTGTCGACGCGGATGCCTGTCCAGCTGGTCAGCCAATCGGGTGCGCCGTCGAGGAAGCCTTGTGTGCCGTAGGTGTCGGGCAGGATGATCCGCAGATTGCCCACGTGTTCGTCATGCCAGTCGGCCAGAACGTCGTAGGGGGATTGGCGCAATTCTTCGTCGGTTTTGGCCAAGGCGGCGTAGACCATGGGCAGCTCGTGGGCGTTTGTGCCGATGGCGGCAAGGTCGCGGTTTTTGGCGATGAGGCAGTTTGATGTGCCGACAAAGTTGTCGCCGAGTCCTTCGGACATGGCTTGCACGCACCAGTCCTGCCACAGGAAACTATGGCGGCGGCGTGTGCCAAAATCCGCGATGGCGAGATTTTCGACGCCGCGCAGTGTTTCGACTTTTTCCCAGACTTTGGTTTTTGCGCGGGCGTAGAGGACTTCCAGCTCGAAACGGCCCATTGTGCCGAGGACCGCGCGGCCGCGCAGTTCCATGAGGACCGCGAGGGCGGGGATTTCCCAAAGCATGACTTCGGGCCAAGAGCCTTCGAATGTCAGCTCGTATTGACCGTCGACTTTTTCGAGGTGGTAGGGTGGTAGCGTCAAGTTTTCGAACCAGTCCATGAATTCCGGCGTGAACATTTGGCGTTTGCCGTAAAATGTGTTGCCGCGCATCCACGTGCTTTCGCCGCGTGTCAGAGAGAGCGAGCGGATGTGGTCGAGTTGTTCGCGCAACTCGCCTTCGTCTACTAGATCGGCAAGGCGGATGTGTTTGGAACGGTTGATCAGGCTGAACGTGACTTGGGTGTCGGGTTTGTTACGAAACACCGATTGGCACATCAAGAGTTTGTAAAAGTCGGTGTCGATCAGCGACCGCACGATGGGGTCGATTTTCCATTTGTGGTTCCAAACGCGGGTGGCGATGTCGGTCATGTAGACGGTCCTTATGGTTGGGCAACTTAGACCAAGTGGAGGGGGGCAAAGGCAAGCCCCATTGCGGCATCGGGTCCACTTCGCGTTACAAAATTGACTTTCCACTCAACTTTTTCTTGCGAGGTCGAAAAAGGGGGGGCTAGGAAAAATAATAATTAGGTCACTATTTTGTTATCGGAGTCCGCGTATTGGAAATTTCACAAACATACATTGATCTTTTGCGCGCTGCGCACCTGTTGTTTTTTGCCGCGGGAATGGGGACCGCATTATACCTCGATTTCCTGTCGTTCTGGTCGATCCAGACCCAGAATAGCGACGCCGATATTCGCGACATAGAGCGCATTCACCTCTGGATTGCTGTGGCGTTTGCGGGGCTTTGGATCACCGGATTGTCGTTGATTTATGTACGCACCGGTTTTGAATTTTCAGCGTTTTCGCCCAAGTTGTGGGCGAAAGTTGCGGTGATGGTTGCGATGACGGTGAACTCGCTGGTTATTGCCGCATTTATTCTACCGATGATGCGCAAGACCTTGGGCAATCGCGTGATTGACCTGTCGTTGCCCAAGCTTATAGGGGCCACGCAGATCGCCTCGATTAGCGTGTTTTGCTGGACGTCAGGCCTTGTTCTGGGGTCGAGCGTTGTGTTCAAAGCCGCCCCATGGGACGTTCTGTTGCCGTTGCTCGCAGGCTGGTTCGTGATCGTATCGGTCGTTGGACAGATTGGGGTTTTGGCCAAGCGCCGGCGCTATTGCGCGGCGCTTGTCGCGTCATCTGCCTGATTATCCGTCTGCATCAAACCCGCTTAGTCGCGCTTTTTGGGCAACTTGGCCTTTTCGATATCGTGCAATTGCTTGCTGACCTCGGGTGACACGCCAAGTGCGGCCACGATGGCAAGAAGCAACTCGTCTTCTTCCTTGTGCTCGATACCGTCGGCGAACACCACTGACCACAGGGTGGATACTGCCGCTTCGCGATCTGCCAGACTGATTGCGTCGTGCAGGATCGCTACCAACTCGTCGGTGGCTGGCATTTCTTCTTCCAGCTTTTCACAACCTGCGCGCATTTTCGCAGCCTCTACAGGGTTGAGGTTGTAGAGTTTACCCAAAACGGCATCGATCCGCTCGACTTCTTCAAACAGGTAGGCGTGATCGACCTTGGCCGCCCGCACCATCAACGCGCCGAGTGCATTGCGCGCGTCCGCCTCTGGCAGTTTCGTCTCAAATTCTGCTTCGCCGCCAAAAAGCGCCAAGATGCGTGAAAACATAAGTCAGGATCCGTCTATAATATCGCGTTATGATAAAGGTATGCATTCATGCGCAAACGCGCAACAGGGTTAACCACTAGTCAGAATTTCAAGGAATGCGGGACCAAAGCGTTCGGTCTGCTTTTCACCGATCAGCCGCGCGATACCTGTCATGTCAGCGTTGCGCAGTTGCGCCACTTTGGACAATGTCGCGGCGTTCAGCGACATAGGTTTATCGGTACCTTCGGGGCCGCGCGCAAGGTCGGCTTGGGCGGCGAGCAGACGGTCATAAACGGCCCCCTCAGAGCGGCCAGCGAGTTTGCGGCGCATTGGATGCACGTCTTCGACCGCGCCTGCGATCACTTCGAGGAAGGCGCGTCCGTAGCTTTCGAGTTTTTTGGCGCCAACGCCGCTAATTCCTGCCATTTGATCGAGGTTCATCGGGCGCTTTTCAGCCATTTCGATCAGGGATTTATCGTTGAACACGATATAGGCGGGGCCGCCGAGTTGTTCGGCAAAGAACCGGCGTTTGGCCTTTAGAGCTGACAGCAGTGGCGCGTCGTCTTCGCTCACCATCTGGCGAATTTGCGGGCTGAATCCTTTGGCGGCTTTGATGCTGTCACGGCGCAGTTCGATTTTGGCTTCGCCACGCAAAATGGGGCGGGCGTGTTCGGTCATACGCAGTGCGCCGTGGCGTTCGCGGTCGGGGCGCATCAGATCGTGGCCCATCATTTGCCGGAAAATCGCCTGCCATTGGCGTTTATCGTAGTCTTTGCCGACGCCGTAGGTTGGCAGGCTGTCGTGGCCGCGCTGTGCGATTTTGTCGGTTTTAGCACCAAGCAGAATGTCGATCAGATGGCCCGCGCCAAAGTATTCATCGGTACGCAGAGCGGCGGAAAGCGCCATGCGCACGGCGGTTGTGCCGTCGAAAATATCGGCTGGTTTATCGCAGAGGTCGCAGTTGCCGCAGGGGGCTGGGTCTTCGCCAAAGTAGCGCAAAAGGTTCACGCGCCGACAGTGTAATGCCTCGGCCAAACCAAGAAGGGCGTTGAGCCGCCCATGATCTGCGGCGCGCCGTTCGGGTGGGGCGAGCCCTTCATCGATTTGTTGGCGCCGATAGCGAATGTCGTCGGGACCGAAAAGTGTGAGGGTTTCAGCGGGCGCACCATCGCGCCCTGCCCGCCCGATTTCCTGATAATAGCTTTCGATCGATTTGGGCAGGTCGGCATGGGCGACCCAGCGGATATCGGGTTTGTCGATGCCCATCCCAAAGGCAACGGTTGCGCAAACGATTAACCCGTCTTCCTGCTGGAAGCGGCGCTCGACAATGCGGCGGTCGTCTGCGTCCATGCCGCCATGATAAAAACAAGCGGTGTGTCCCGCGTCGTTCAACGCCCTTGCAAGGGTTTCGGTTTTGGCGCGGGTGCCGGTGTAGACGATCCCTGACTGGCCTTTGCGTGCGCTGGCGAAGTTCAGGATTTGGGTGCGGGGGCCATCTTTGACTTCAAAAGCCAGATGGATATTCGGCCGATCAAAGCCGCGCAGGAACGTCGAAGGCTCGGCACCGTCGAACAGTTTTTGCACGATCTCGGCGCGGGTTTCGGCGTCGGCGGTGGCGGTGAAGGCAGCAAGAGGCACGTTCAACAGGCGGCGCAACTCGCCGATTTTCAGATAGTCAGGGCGGAAATCGTGCCCCCATTGGCTAACGCAATGCGCCTCGTCGACGGCAATCATGCCAACGCCAGCGCGCTGCAACATGCGCATTGTGCCGCCAGACGCCAACCGTTCGGGGGCCATGTAGAGCAGGCGCAATGTGCCAGCCTCAAGCCCCGCCCAAACGGCGTCGGTCTCTTCTTCGGTGTTGCCAGAGGTCAGCGCGCCCGCCTCGACACCCGCCTCGCGCAGACCGCGCACTTGGTCACGCATCAGCGCGATGAGGGGGGAAATGACGACTGTGACACCGGTCCGAGCCAACGCAGGAAGTTGGAAGCAAAGCGATTTACCGCCGCCTGTGGGCATGATCGCAAGTGTATTTTCGCCCGCAATCACCGCCTCGACGATCTCTTGCTGACCAGGCCTGAACGCGTCAAAGCCAAAGATATCTTTCAGCAAAAGGGCGGCGCTCATAAGGGTTACTTTCCGTGTCAGGTCGGCGCACAATCCCACATGCGGAATCTGCAAACAAGGGCCAAGGCGACGCTTGCGCCATCGGGCTTGCATAGCTACCCATGTGGCAACGCAAAGGAGATATACGTTGGGTGAAATTACACTGGTCCGCCACGGGCAGGCCAATTCTGCGGCGACCAATGAAGCAGATTATGACCGGCTGACCGAGCTGGGACATCAGCAGGCCGCATGGCTGGGCCACTGGATCAAGGCCCACGATGGCCCCTTTGATAGTGTCTATTCAGGCAGTTTACGCCGTCAGCGCGAGACTATTGCAGGGATGGGGTTTGAAGATGTGTCGGTTGACGAGCGGTTAAACGAAATCACCTATTACGATTTGGCGGCTGAAATGGATACCTTGGGGTTGGTTGCGCCGCGCGAGGGGCCCGACGATTTCGCCGTTCACTTTCCCGCGACATTGACCGCATGGCGTGATGGCAAGATTGCAGGTGGCGAGACCTATGCCAATTATTCGCAGCGCGTGCAGGACGTGATCAACGAGGCAGCACAACCAGGCAAGCGCATTTTATGTGTGACCTCTGGCGGGATTATTGCCCGTGCTGTGGCGCATATTTTGCATCTGGATATTCCGCAGATGGCGCAGATTGCCTTGCCGATTTTGAACACCTCGGTGCACCGGATTCATGTCACGCCACAGGGACCGATTTTGGGGGCATTTAACGCGGCTCCGCATCTGGATCACGTGGACCGTTTAGCGGCGCGCACGCATTATTAAGGATCGAATATGACACATCTATGGGTTCGCGCCGAAAGTCGCGCACATGAAGAGCGGATCGGGATTACGCCTGAGGGGGCGGCGAAATTGCTGGCCGCAGGGTTTCAGGTGACGGTTGAGGAAAGTGTGCAGCGCGCGATTGGGCTGGACGGATTTATTGCAGCAGGGTGCGCCACCGCGCCTGAAGGCGGCTGGGTCGATGCCCCGCGTGACGCGATTATTTTCGGGCTGAAAGAGTTACCAGAAGATGGCACACCGTTGCCGCACCGCCATATCATGTTTGGTCACGCTTATAAGGGGCAAGCGGCGGGGCGCGTCCTACTGGACCGTTTCGTGGCGGGCGGTGGCACGTTATTTGATCTAGAGTATCTGGTGGATGAAGACGGGCGGCGCGTTGCCGCGTTTGGCTATTGGGCGGGATATGCGGGGGCGGCGGTAAGTTTGCTTGCATGGATTGCACAGCAGCGTGGTGACCTTGCGGGGCCTGTGGAAACCTATGCCAGTGCGGGTGCGATGCGTGATGAATTGGCCACGCATTTGAAAGGTGCAAAGCCGTCGGCGTTAATTATCGGGGCGCTGGGCCGTGTTGGCACAGGCGCGGCGGATCTGTTTGAGGCATTGGGGCTGCCTGTGACCAAGTGGGATATGGCCGAAACTGCGTCGGGTGGCCCGTTCCTGCAGATGTTAGAGCATGATATCTTCCTGAACTGTATTCTGGCCCGCGATGGCACGCCTGTGTTTGTGCCGATGTCGGCCAAGACGGCGACGCGGAAACTGACGGTGATTGGGGATATTGCTTGCGATCCGCAGAGTGATTTTTCACCGATCAAGGTCTATGATTTAGAGACGACATGGAGTGCGCCCGCATTGCGCGTGCATGATGATCCTCCGCTAGACGTGACCGCGATTGATAATCTGCCGTCGCTTTTGCCTGTCGAAAGCAGCGAAGATTTTGCGGGGCAGTTGATTGCATATCTTGGCCAACTTGACGATTTGGAAAGTGGCGTTTGGGGGCGGGCGAAACAGGTTTTTGTCGCCGCGACCTAGCTATTGAGAGGCGGCAGGGCTGGTTACACCTCTGGCGTCACATCTTCGAAATCGAAATTGTCGAGCTTTGCGGCCCGTTTGCCTGCGCGCTCGGAGGCGACGCCGATATCTTCGAGATCGCGGCGCGCTTGCCCAAAGTGCGTGTTCAGTTTTGCAACGCGTTCCGAGATCAGCTCGACATCGCGGTGCAGCAGCCGCAGGGTCGTACGGATTGCGCCCGCCTGTTCGCGCATACGCGCATCTTTGAGGATCGCGCGCATGGTGTTTAATGTGGCCATGCAGGTCGTGGGCGAGACAATCCAAACGCGGGCGGCGAACCCTTCGCGCACCAGTTCGGGAAAGTTGGCGTGTAGTTCGGCGTAGACCGCCTCGGATGGCAGAAACATCAGCGCACCATCGGCGGTTTCGCCGTCGAGGATGTATTTTTCCGAGATCGCTTTTATATGCGCTTTGACCGATGTGCGCATGAATTTGGCCGCCTCATTGGCCTCCCAATCGGTTTTCGCGCGGCGCAGGGCTTCGTAGGCTTCCAGCGGAAATTTACTGTCGATCACGATGGGCCCCGGCGGGTTTGGCAGATGGATCAAGCAGTCGGCGCGTTTGCCGTTTGAGAGCGTGTGTTGGAACGTGTAGGCGTCGGCGGGCAGCGCCTTACTGACGATATCGTTGAGTTGGATCTCACCGAATGCGCCGCGTGTTTGTTTGTTGGACAGGATGTCTTGCAGGGACAAAACGTCGCCAGATAACTTGGTAATATTCTCTTGTGCTTTGTCGATGGTTAGCAGCCGTTGCTGCAATTCGCCAAGCGATTGCGCGGTGCGTTGGGCCGAATGGGACATGTTCAGATTAAGGGATTCGGTGACTTGGCTCAGCCGCCGTTCCATCAGTTGCAGGGTTTTTGCCTGCTGTTGCGCCTGCGCCTCTGTGACCGAGGTCAGACCGCCAAAGAGTTGGTGTTGCCCATCAGAGAGCATTTGCACGCGATTGCCTAGGCCGCCCATTTGGCTAGCGAGGATCTGCGCCATTTCGCCTGATTTACCGGCACGGCGCACCGCCACAATCAACAAAACAACCATCGCGAGAAGAATGAGCGCAACGATGAGACCGGCGACGAACAACGGGTCGCCAAGCGCAAAGGTATAATCGCCGATCGTGATCATGTGCGGCCAAAGAGCCGTTCAATGTCGGAAAGTTTCAGCTCTACATAGGTGGGCCGTCCGTGGTTGCATTGGCCTGACATTGGCGTTGCTTCCATCTCGCGCAGCAGTGCGTTCATTTCTTCGCCGCGCATCCGTCGCCCTGTGCGGATCGAGCCGTGACAGGCGACGCGGGACAGGATTGCCTCGACTTTTGATTGCATGCGGTCAGAGCCGCCAGTGTCGTCCAACTCGTCGAGGATGTCGCGCAGCATGGCGCCTGCGTTGACTTCGCCCAAGATCGCGGGGGTTTCGCGCACGGCGATTGCGCCGCCGCCAAAGGGTTCGATGGTCAGGCCGAACCGCGCCAAGTCGTCAGCGATTTCGAGCAGTTGTGCTGCCTGATTGTCGGACATTTCGACGATTTCAGGGATCAGTAGGGCTTGCGCTGCGACGCCGTTTTCGGCCATTTGCCGTTTGAGTTTTTCATAGACCAAGCGTTCGTGGGCCGCGTGTCCGTCGACGATGACGATGCCCGCGTCGGTTTGCGAGATGATGTAGTTTTCATGCACCTGCGCGCGGGCCGCCCCCAAGGGTAAATGCGCTGGCTCGTCTTCAAAAACGGGTTCTATGCGTGCGGAGGGGGCTTCGGAGAAGCCGGGCGATTGCGCTTGGAACGACATGGAGCGCGCCGCGAATGACGGGCGGTCCATTTGGTAGACCCGCGGTTCGGTCACTTCGGGGCGCATAGCCCCCAAGGTTGCGTCGGCCACGGTAGTTGAGGCGCGGTGCCCTGCCTCTGCCAAGGCGTGGCGCAGGCCCGAGATGATGAGGCCGCGCACGATAGCGGGTTCACGAAACCGGACTTCGGATTTTGCGGGGTGCACGTTGACGTCGACCAGCGTTGGGTCGCAATCAACGAACAGCGCGGCAACAGGGTGACGATCGCGCGAAAGCACGTCCATATAAGCGGCGCGCAATGCGCCAAGCAGCATTTTGTCGCGCACGGGGCGTCCGTTTACGAACAGATATTGTGCGACTGCGGCCCCGCGAGAATAGGTTGGTAGCGCGGCGTAGCCTGTCAGGTGGAAACCCTCGCGCTGCGCATCAATGGGCAGCGCGTTATCTGCGAAATCGCGGCCAATGACGGTGCGCAAGCGGCCATGCAGCGCGTTGAACATGTCGCCAGTTTCGGCGTCGGCGCGAAAGGTTGTGCGATTATCGCCACCCGACGCATCGCGCAGGATGAAGGTGATGAAAGGTTCGGACATGGCCAAGCGCTTGACGACATCGCTCACGGCTTGTGCTTCTGCGCGGTCGGTGCGCAGGAATTTCAGCCGTGCGGGGGTGGCGTAGAACATGTCGCGCAGTTCGACCACGGTGCCGTTCGAGAGCGCGGCAGGGCGAACTTCGGTGTGTTTGCCGCCTGTGACGGAAATGGTGGCGCCCTCGCTATCCTGGGCGCGGCTGGTGATGGTCAGGCGACCGACCGCGCCGAGACTGGGCAGGGCTTCGCCGCGAAAGCCGAAGGAATGGATGTTCAGCAGGTCAGAGCCGTCGATTTTGCTGGTCGCGTGGCGCGATAGTGCAAGCGGCAGGTCGGAGCCTGAGATGCCGCAGCCGTCGTCGGTGACGCGGATCAGGGTTTTGCCGCCATCAGCGATAACCACCTCGATGCGCGTCGCCCCTGCGTCGATGGCATTTTCGAGCAATTCTTTGACCGCGCTCGCAGGGCGTTCAAGCACCTCGCCTGCGGCAATACGGTTCACAGCGGCATCGTCAAGCTGCTTGATAACAGGTTGAGGCTTTATCTGGGGGTCTGAACTGATCATGCCACAAGGGATAGCACGTCATTATGCGATTCTGCGAGACTTGAAATAGGAGTTATTGACATAAGCTTAATGTTATATAACAGTATACGTATGATAGAAATGCACACCACTTTTGCCGCCCTTTCCGATCCTACGCGCTGTTCCATTCTGGATATGCTGGCGGCGGGTGAGATGACGGTGATGGATATTTCTGATCGTTTTACCATGAGCCAGCCTGCGATTTCGCGGCATTTGAAGGTGCTGGAAACTGCGGGGCTGATCACGCGCCGTGTGGACGGTGCAAAGCGGCCCTGCGCCTTGTCGCCCGCAGGGATAGAGCAACTTGAGCAATGGGCGACCAAGCTACGCAGATCACTTGTGCAAAATTATGACCGACTAGATGCGGTTTTGGCCGCGATGCCCTCAGAAAAGGAAACGTCATGACCACTTTGAAAATCGACCTGACGGGTGACGGCTGCGCCGTCGCGACCCGTCAATTTGCGGCCACGCCCGAACAGGTTTTCCGCGCGCATACCGAGGCTGATCTGATCCGTCTTTGGATGGGCGGCATGGAGGGATGGGAGATGACGCATTGTATTTCTGACGCACGCGCCGGTGGCAAGCTAGGCTACGGCTGGGCAAATGAAGAGGGACATGCGTTTGAGATTACCGGCGAATATGAGGTCGTGACGCCCTATTCCGAGATCCGCCATGTGGAACGGATGCATATCCCTGATCCGACGCCCGACAACCGGTGCCACACCACATTCGAGGCCAAAGACGGTGGCACGTTGTTGACCCTGCGGATGCAACTGCCCGACGAAGAAAGCCTGAAAGCCATGCTAGATACCGGCATGGAGCAGGGCATGGAGGAAAGTTACAGCCGCATCGACGGGTTGTTTTAATCCGTGCTTTCCAACCCTTCGGGTTGGCCGACCACGACAAAGCGCAGGTTTTCGGGCTGTAAGAATTCAGTCGCAACGCGGTTCACATCGGACAGGGTAACGGCCTCGATGTAGTCGTTGCGATTGATGACATATTCGGTTGGCAGACCGATCATCTGCATGCCCACCATGATATTCGCGATTTCGGCGTTGCCGTCAAAACGCAGGGGATATTCGCCGGTCAGGTAGGTTTTGATCCTGTCCAATTCAGCTTGGGTCGCGCCGTTTGTCGCCAGATCGGACCAGACATCGCGGGTCACTTGGATGGCCTGCGCGATGGTGGCATTACTGCTGGCCACCTGCCCAATCCACATTTCAGCGTGGAATTTCGGCACGAGAGAGGCACCGATCCCATAGGTCAGGCCACGCTTTTCGCGGACCTCGTTCATCAGGCGGGATTCGAACCCTGCCCCACCCAGAATTTCGTTGAGAATATAGGCGGCAAAGAAATCGTCGTCGTCGCGTTTGATGCCGGAATGGCCAAACAGGGCCACGGCTTGCGGGGTGTCAAACGGGATCACGGTCACGCCACCAGACAGGCCGAAAGGCACATCCGCGATTTGCGGCGGTCCATCGGCAGGCAGGTCGCCGAGCAACGTGTCGAGGATCGGGCCAATCTCGGCAGTGGTGATATTGCCGACCGCAGACACATAGATATCGCTGCG
Organism: Yoonia sp. MH D7; assembly: GCF_054439475.1. NCBI lineage: Bacteria > Pseudomonadati > Pseudomonadota > Alphaproteobacteria > Rhodobacterales > Paracoccaceae > Yoonia > Yoonia sp. MH D7. The sequence continues at coordinate 3,071,857 of NZ_JBTJCF010000001.1, read as the reverse complement.
CGTTAATGCATTACGGTAGGCGTCAAACATGTCATCTTGGGTCAGTGCGGACACGCTTTCCACGGTGCCATCGCTGGACGAACCGTAGGGGTGATCGCCAAATGCAGCACTGTCAAAATAGGCGGTTGCGATGCGGTTCGGGCTTTTGGCGTCGCTGGCGATACCTGACAGGACTTGCGCGCGCACGCGGTCGATGGCGTCTTGGTCAAAGCGCGGCGCGGTCAGGGCGCCATGTAGTAGTTCCAGAACCTCGTCTTGATTTTCGGTCAGGAAACGCGCCGAGATAGACATGGTGTCGTCGTAGGCGCGGAACGAAAAGCTGGCGGCGAGCGCGTCGAGTTTGGTCTGGAACGCGCGGGCGTCCATGTCGCCGCTGCCTTCCTCGATCAGCGCCATCATCAGGTTGGTAGCACCGCGTTTTTCGGGCAGGTCAAGCGACGCGCCGCCGCGCATGCGGATTTCAAGAGCAGTAAACGGGATCGACGGTTCCTCGACGACCCATGCGTTGATGCCGCCTGCGGAGGTGACTTCTTCGATCTCGATCGCGGAGGCGACTGTTGCGCCAAGCGCAAAGCAGACTGTCAAAACAATACGGAACATTAGCGGGCCTCCTCGGCGGCTGAGACGACCCATCCTGTCACGGATTGATCGCGGTTTAGAACCTTTTGCGCCACGGCTTTTACGTCTTCGGCGGTCACGTCTTGCAAGACTTGCGGCCAGTCTTGCACGTCTTGCACGGTTAACCCTTGGGTCAGGGCGCGTCCGTAGCGGTTGGCCAAACCTTCGACATTATCCAAGGCGTAGATTTCAGAGGCGCGCAGTTGTGTGCGCAGACTTTCCATTTTGGTCAAATCGATGTCGGCGGCGAGGAAGGCGGCGATTGCTTCGTCCATTGCTGCCTCGGCCTCGGAAAGAGTTACACCTTCGGAGGGGGCGACGCTAAGGCCGAAGCTGCCGATATCAAGGTTCGATCCGCTGTAGCCAGCCGAACTGTAAATGGCGGTTTGTGTGTCGAATTGCAGGGCCTGACCGAGGGCGGACGTGAACGGCGAACCTCCTAGGAGGTCAGCGAGATAGACCAATGCGGCGGCTTCTTTCTGCGCGCCTGCATCGCGTTCGGGGGCCAGATACGAACGCGAAAGGTAGGATTGACTGACGCGTGGATCGACGTAGGTGATCCGGCGTTCCGCCCGTTGCGGTGGCTCAGACGGGCGCAGGCGATCGGGCAGGTTTTCCTCTGCGGGGATCACACCGTAGTATTGTTCAGCCAAGGCTTGCACGTCTTCGGGTTTCACATCACCCGCGACAACCAGAACCGCGTTGTTGGGCGAATAGTAGAGGTCATAGAAATCGAGAGCGTCTTGCAGGCTCAGATCTTCCATTTCGTGCTTCCAGCCGATCACCGGCACGCCATAGCGGTGGTTTTGGTACAGGGCGGCGTCGAATTGTTCGCGCGCCAAGGCGTTGGGATTATTCTCGGTGCGCTGGTTGCGCTCTTCAAGGATCACATTGCGTTCGGTGACAATGTCGTCTTCGGTCAGCATCAGATTGTTCATCCGGTTGCTTTCCATTTCCATCATCAACGGCAAGCGGTCGGCCGCGATGCGCTGGTAATAGGCGGTATAATCGTGGCTGGTAAAGGCGTTGTCAGCGCCGCCATTGGCAGAGACCACCGCAGAAAACTCGCCGCTTTCCAATTGATCGGTCGCTTTGAACAGCAGATGTTCGAGAAAGTGTGCGACACCAGACGCGCCAACCGGTTCGTCCGCCGATCCAATTCGATACCAGACCATGTGAACCACAACAGGGGCACGGTGATCTTCGATCACGACGACATCCATGCCGTTATCAAGGGTGTAGGTTGTCACGTCCGCGGCCAAAGCAGGCAAGGCAGTGAACATCAGTAAAGCAGAAGAAATCAGGCGGCGCATGGGCGATCCTTTGTCAGTGGCGTTAGGCATAACCTACGCCGCAAACAGCATCGCGCAAGTGGCACAAACGCGGATGTGATCGGTTAGTTGGCGGGGGGCGCCGTTGGGGTTGCCACACCTGCGGCGCGGAACCTCGCAAGCTCGGCATAGGCATCGAGTGCGCTACCTGAGTATGCTTTGAAATACCGGTCGCGGCTCAAGATCGACAAGAACCCCAAGCGTTTTTTGCCTGCGCGAAACCGTGCATCTTCGTTTGCCAGAGTGCTGCGGATATCGCTCTGCGTGCCGTTGCGGCCCGCTCGTGCCACCAGCGCCGCGTCACTTGCTGGAATACCGCCCGTGTTTGCCACCGCTGCATTGCCGCCAAGTGCCGCAATCGCGTCGGCTTTTGGCGTTGCGTCCGTCAGGTTTGCACCGCCTGGCGTGGGCGCCGGCAAGGTCATTGTCGCGGGGATCTGGAGCGCGGCGAGAGGTATCACCGAAAACTCGTCAGGACCGCCCGTAGAGGACCGCATGTCATGCAATGGCCGCTGGCCTGATGAACATGCCATCAGTGTCGCCGCTGTCAGAACTGCCAAAATCGTCTTGCGCATTGTCAAACCTTTGATCTTTTCACGGCCCCTTTTAGACGAACCATCGTCGGTCGTCACGTCCGTTTCTTTTTAGATGGGCGGCTATCGGCAAATGCGATGCCGATTGCGCCGATAAAAATCGCGATATCCGCAATATTGAATGCATAAGGGTTCTGAAATCCGCAGCAAGACATGTTCAGAAAATCGGCCACCGCGCCATAGATCAGGCGGTCAACAACATTGCCCAGCGCACCGCCGATCAGGAACCCTGCTGCGATATAGGTGAACCTGTCGGCGGGCCTGCGCCACAGCCAGATCACAACGCCGACCGAGATCGCACAGGCAACCCCGATCAGCACCCAACGCATGTCGAACCCTGCGCCGATCCCAAAGTTCACGCCTCTGTTCCATGCCATCGTGAAGACCAGAAACGGGTCAAAAATCGCGACAGGCTGCCCTTCTTTGAGTTGCAGCATATGCAGGATATAATATTTGCTGGCTTGATCCACCAGAAACACCCAAAATCCCGTCCAGAATAGAAGCCGCATCAATTTCTCCTTAATGCCGGAAGTGGCGCATGCCGGTAAAGACCATGGCGATGCCAGCCTCGTCAGCCGCTGCAATGACCTCGTCGTCGCGCATGGAACCGCCGGGTTGAATGACGCAGGTTGCCCCTGCGGCTGCGGCCTCTAACAACCCGTCAGCAAAGGGGAAGAACGCGTCGGAGGCCACCGCCGATCCTATGGCGAGCGATTCGGGCAGGTCCATTGCACTTGCCATACGCTCGGCTTTTTGGGCCGCGATCAAGGCACTGTCGAGACGTGACATTTGCCCTGCGCCGACGCCAACTGTGGCACTATCTTTGACGTAGACGATTGCGTTGGATTTGACGTGCTTCGCCACTTTCCAAGCGAACAAAAGATCGGTCATTTGCGCATCTGTCGGTTTGACTTTTGTCACGACTTTGAGATCGGAAAGATCGACTGATCCGACATCTTTGTCTTGCACTAACATGCCGCCAGCGACCTGCTTCATGGTGATTTGCGCGGCTTTTGGATCGGGCAATCCGTCTGTTGTGAGCAGGCGCAAGTTCTTCTTGGTGGCAAAGATGGCGCGGGCCTCAGGGGATGCGCCCGGCGCGATCACGACTTCGGTGAAAATCTCCACAATCGCCTTTGCAGTGTCTACATCTAGCGGCTGGTTCAGCGCCACAATGCCGCCAAACGCAGAGGTCCGGTCACAGTTGAAAGCGTTTTTATAAGCCTCAAGCAAGGTCGCGCCGCGCGCCACACCGCTGGGGTTTGCGTGTTTGATGATCGCGACTGCGGGGCCATCGGCAGGGTCGAATTCTGCAACCAACTCGAACGCGGCATCGGTGTCGTTGATATTGTTATAGGACAGTTCCTTGCCCTGATGTTGCACGGCGGTCGCAACACCTTGGCGGTCTGTTCCATCGGTGTAAAAGGCGGCGGACTGGTGGCTATTTTCACCGTAACGCATTTCTTGCTTGAAGGTGCCCGCGATCGAGCGACGGCGCGGTGTTGCCAGATCAATCGCCGAGGCCATCCAAGTACTGACAGCGGTGTCGTATGCGGCGGTGCGACCATAGGCGGTTTGCGCAAGCTTTTGACGGAATGCCAATGTCGTCTGACCGTTGTTTGCATCAAGCTCACCGAGCAGCGCGTCATAGTCTTGCACGTCTGTGATTACGTTCACAAACGCATGGTTTTTCGCGGCAGAGCGGATCATCGCAGGACCGCCAATGTCGATGTTTTCAATGCAGGTGTCGAAATCCGCGCCTTTGGCTACAGTTTCTTCAAACGGGTAAAGATTAACGACCAACAGATCGATTGCGCCGATATTATGCTCGTCCATTGCTGTAACATGTGCGGGCAGATCGCGGCGCGCTAACAGGCCGCCATGCACAACGGGGTGTAGGGTTTTTACGCGCCCGTCCATCATTTCAGGAAAGCCCGTGACGTCTGCTACGTCTTTTACATCAAGGCCTGCATCGCGCAGTGCTTTGGCTGTGCCGCCGGTGGACAACAGTTCGACGCCGCGCGCGGCCAAGGCACGGCCAAGTTCAAGCAACCCCGTCTTATCAGAGACAGAAAGCAGTGCGCGTTTCAGTGGTGCAAGGTCAGTCATGTGATCCCCCGATCATTCATCATTTGGGTCCATCAAATCGTCCGTGACCAAATCGCGCACACCTTCGGGCGTGCCTTGCGCTTTGGCCAACGACCAGCGGACGCGTGTCGCATAGGCCATTGTGCTGCCAGATAAAACCACCTGTTGCGTCGGACGCGGCTTTAATCGGCCATTTTCGAGATAAACTGAAGGCTCAAGTGCCAAATCGGCATGTCCATCGTAGCGCAGGATCCAGACCTCGCCGGATTTAAGCGCCATCGACACCGCGGCCCCGCCCATATCAAGGGTCGCATCAACGTCGGGATGCAGATGAAAGCGCAGCGCGTAAGGGATGCCTTGCAGTGCGCTTTCGTCCAGCGCGTGCGCGAACCGTCTTTTGTCGGCGTCAGTCAGCGTTGTCAGCACATCGTCGCCCACCATGCCGCGTCCGTCCGTCGCCAGATCTAGTGTGCGAGCGTGTGTTAAGCCGTGGGTGACGCGGTAACCGTCGTGCGACATCTCCATGCGCTTGCCATCATGCAGTGCGGAAAATTCGGCGATTACCTCGTGCGGCACGTCGTCCAACATTTCCTGCCGAGATGTGACCACACGGCTGGGTGCGCCCAATCGGGACGAGGAATATCCTTCGATGCACAGGGTAGAGTGGCTTGGTGTGGCGCGCCCTGCGCGCCGCCAGTCTTCGCCAAAGGTGCGACCTGATCCGCAATTCACGATCAATGGCCTGCGCCCCGATGTGACCTCGAACGCAAGCGTGCTGGCATGCGCGTTCACTGATATCGGCCCGCTTGGCGGTGGTGCTGCGTCAATCACAATCGAAGTACGCCCTGCATGCATCCGCGCAAAACCCATGTAAAGCTTGTCGGTCGGGCGCGTGCGATCTCCTGCCATGGCCAAAGCAAGATCAAGCCGCCCGTCCAGCCCACGCCCACCGCCATGGAACCGCGCCAAGCCACCGTCAGCGTGACGCAAGGCCCGCAGGGTGGGCGTGATTCGCGCAATCGCCATTGCAATCGCCGCAGGGGGCTCTTCGCCTGCCTCGGTCAACGCCGCCGTGGCCCATGTCAAAAGGGTGAGGACTTCTAGCAATTCTTCGGGGTTACGCGTTGGAATGCCGCCGGTCTTATCAATTTCGCGCGCACAATCTCGCGCCAAGGCTTTGACCGCAGGGGCAACGTGTTCTTCCATACCCTCTAGCGACAGCCCCGCGTAGATCATGCCCGTAAGAGCCTCAAAGCGCGGCAACCCTTGCGCGGTTGTTTGCCAGCGCCGTGACAGGAAAATCGTTTGCTGACCCAGCGAGCGGTAAAACGCTTGGCTTTCGGATTTCTCCAAGCCGCGCAACACAAAAAATCCGTGCTGAATCCAGCGGATCAGGCGGCGCCCGACCAAATCAGGGGTCCAGCCTAAACCACGCCCGTTGCCATAACGGGTGATCCACGCCGCGATCCACGTCTGCGCACAGGCACGCGCCTTAGCATCACCAACGGCAGCCAGATCATCAAGCCAGATGCAACCTTGCAGTTCTTCGGCCACCACATCGTTGTCTTTTGCAATATCCCAAATCACTGCGCCTTTGGCCTCGGTCAAGGCGCCTGCAAACAGGAAATTTCCCGCGATCATCTGACGACCTCGCGCAAAATGACCAATGGTGCGCGGTTCTGGCTGGCTGACGAACCCTGTCGCGGGACGTGCATGAGACGCCACACGCGCATGGACGCGGTGCATGATCTGGACGCGCTTCGCACGCCATGTTTGTGGTTTTGCCACTGTCTGCTGCCTCGGCTTCGCGCTGTTACGCTTGATTATTACCGAGACAATAGCCGCGTCTTACGGCTTTGTCAGCACAGCAATATAAAAACCGTCCATGCCGCCGCGATCGGGCCAATAATCGGGGCGCAAACGCACGCCACCCTCAAAGGTGGTCCAGTCGGGGTCGATGCCTGTGCGGTTTGCGGCGGTGACGTCAACGGTCAGACCTGCATGGCGCTCCAAGGCTTCCTCGATCTGCACTTCCCCTTCGTCGGGCAACAAAGAACAGGTGCAATATACCAGCTTGCCGCCTGATTTCAGCAAGGTCAGCGCGTGGTCGATCAGCGAGGATTGCTGTTCGATCAACGCGGCAAATTCAGAGCCGTCTTTAGCATAGGGCAGATCAGGGTGGCGGCGGATTGTGCCGGTCGCCGAACATGGCGCGTCAAGAAGGACCGCATCATATTGCCCCGTGACGTCAAAGGCATCTGCCACAATCACCTCGGCCGAGAGCTTCACGCGCGCAAGATTTTCAGAGACACGCATCACGCGACCTTGCGAGATATCAACGGCTGTCACCACGGCCCCAGCGGCCGCGAGTTGCATGGTTTTGCCACCCGGCGCGGCGCACAGATCCAGAACTGTCATGCCCTCTGTCGGGGCCAACATCAGCACAGGGATCGCAGCGGCAGCATCCTGCACCCACCAATCACCCGTATCAAAACCTGCCAGCGCGCTGACTTGGCCTGCATCGGCGACGCGCACCGAGCCGGTCGGCAAGACAACTCCGCCCACCGCCTCAGCGATTTTCTCGGGGTCACCTTTACAGGTCAAATCAAGCTGCGCGCCTGCAAAATGTGCGACGTCCATCGCGTCCATCGCGGGACGACCCCACGCGGCGACGAGCGGCTGACGCAACCATCCCGGCATCAGAGGAACGGCGCGCTTATGCCACGCGGCGGGGCCTTCCTCGGCGATGCGGCGCAGAACCGCGTTGGTCATGCCTTTCATCGAGGCGGTGCGCTGGTTGCGACCGACGATCTCGACATAGGCGTTCACCACCCCATGTGCCGCCTCGCCACCTGTTAATTCGATCACGCCCAAACGCAGGGCATTCATCACGTAATCTGGCGGCGTGGTTTTTTTGAAATAAGGTTTCAACATGCGATCGGCGCGGTCCAAGCCTCGCAATGCATCAGTTGCCAAGCGTTGCGCACGCGCACGATCGTCAGGGGCCAGATGCTCTAAAGCGCCACCACTGATCAACTCGGACATCAAACGGCCCTCGCCTGTAATATGTTCCAGCAAATGATGCGCGGCGCGGCGCGGTGGCAGACCTGATTGGCTCATGGGTGTTCCCTTGTTTTCACAAGCATGGGCAGTATATCAAAGAACACGACCCCACAAGGACAGCGCAAATGACCGATGAATTTCCAGACGCCGCAAAACGTGCTCTCGCAGAAGCAGAGACCCGACGACGTGAGAGTGGCGACGTTAAATTGCCAACGGAACTGGGGGGCCGCAAAGGCCCTGAACCTGTCCGCTATGGCGATTGGGAGAAAAAGGGCATCGCTGTCGATTTTTAGACGCTCACAAGGGATTGATGACTGCGATTAAGATATGCCAGTGTGCTGGCATAGGTAGGCCGCAACACGACGACCTATCCTTCATTTACAAAGGATAGCCCCATGAAGACCACTCATCCACGGCTTGGAGTCGATATCGGCGGAACATTCACCGATGTTGTTCTGGAACGGGATGGTGCGTCGTTTTCGACCAAAGTGTTGACCACCTACGCCGCCCCCGAAAACGCAATTATCGACGGTATGAACCAGGTTTGCGCCAAGGCGGGCATCACCCCGCGTGATATCGTGCAAATTATCCATGGGACGACCCTTGCCACCAATGCGTTGATCGAGCGGCGCGGCGCGAAAACCGCGTTGATCACAACCACCGGATTTCGCGATGTGATCGAGATGCGCACCGAGTCGCGTTTCGAACAATACGACTTGAACCTGACGCTGCCAGAGCCCCTGCTCGCGCGGCAAATGCGTTATACCGTTTCAGAGCGGATCGATGCCAAAGGCAATATCCTGATCCCACTGGACCGCGCAGAGGTGGTGGCCGTGGTCGAGCAGATCAAGGCAGCCGGATATGAATCGGTGGCGGTTGGCCTGCTGCATTCCTATCTGAACGATACCCACGAGAAAATGGTCCGCGATGTTCTGGCGGAACTGATGCCAGAAATAATGGTCTCGATTTCTTCGGAAGTCAGCCCGCAGATGCGCGAATACGAGCGGTTTAATACCGTGGTCGCCAACGCCTATATCAAACCTTTGATGAAGTCCTATCTAGGCCGCCTGAAGGGTCGCCTGAAAGATGAAGGTGCAGGGTGTCCAATTTTCCTGATGCACTCTGGTGGCGGCATTATCAGCATTGAGAGCGCGGCAGATTTCCCCGTGCGTCTGGTTGAATCCGGTCCCGCAGGCGGTGCGGTTTTTGCGGCTAATATCGCGGCGCGCTATGGTCTAGATAAGGTGCTGTCATTTGACATGGGTGGCACCACCGCCAAAATTTGTTTGATCAAGAACCAGACACCAAAGACCTCGCGCGTGTTTGAGGTTGCCCGCACGTACCGCTTCAAAAAGGGGTCAGGCATGCCGATTTCCATCCCTGTGATCGACATGGTCGAGATTGGTGCAGGCGGCGGATCACTCGCACATGTGGACGCGATGCGCCAAATTCGTGTGGGCCCAGAAAGTGCGGGATCAGAGCCGGGACCGGCCTGCTACGGACGCGGTGGCGATAGACCTGCCGTGACCGACGCGGATTTAGTCTTGGGCAAACTCGACCCTGACAATTTCGCTGGCGGCTCGATAAAACTATCCAAAACGGACTCTAACAAGGCTTTAGAGACTGTTTTAGGCATCCCTCTGGACATGGACGCGCAAACCGCTGCGTTTGGTTTGGCCGAGGTTGTTGATGAAAACATGGCAAACGCTGCGCGGGTGCATGCGGTCGAAAACGGCGAGGATCTTGCTGACTATACCATGATCGCCTTTGGCGGCGCGGCGCCGCTTCATGCTGGCCGCCTCTGTGAAAAACTAGGCGTTGACCGGTTACTCGTGCCGACCGGCGCGGGGGTGGGCTCTGCTATCGGGTTCCTGCGCGCGCCGTTCAGTTTCGAGGCGAACCGCTCTGTCTATATGCGCCTGTCAGGGTTTGACGCAGATGTCATCAAAACGCTGCTGGGCGAGTTGCAATCAGAGGCAAAAGGGTTTGTGCGGACCTGCGATGCGACGGCTGATATATTGTCCGAATTCAAGGTTTACATGCGCTATGCGGGCCAAGGCTGGGAAATCCCGATTGTATTGACAGAGGCGCAGGCCATGTCGCCTGACGCAGCCACATTCCAGCGCTTGTTCGAGGCCGATTACACCAAACTTTTCGGACGCACGGTTACGGGCATGGACATTGAAATCACCGTCTGGTCGGTCAACGCCACAACGCCGCCAGAGCAGGTCGCCGCGATCAAAACCGCAAGCGCAAGCGGGCCTGCCCCGTCAACCAACACCCGCGACTTGTTCGACGCAGGGTTGGGCCACACTACCCCGGCGCAGATCATCAACCGCACCGACATGACTGCGGGCCAGACCGTGCAGGGCCCCGCGATTATCGTCGAGGACGAGACCACGATCATCCTACCCTCCACCCGCCAAGCCATCGCCCAACCCGATGGCACCATCGATGTGACCCGCAAAGGAGACCGCCAATGAACGCCCCCTCAAATGTCGCATATCAAGTCATGTGGAACCGCCTGATTTCGGTTGTGGAAGAACAGGCGCAAGCCCTCGTGCGGACCGCATTCTCGACCTCGGTACGCGAAGCGGGCGATCTGTCGGCCGGGGTCTATAACGCCGACGGTTTGATGCTGGCGCAAGCGGTCACAGGCACCCCTGGACATGTGAACGCGATGGCTGACGCAGTGGCGCATTTCATCCGGCGCATCGGTCGCGACAACATCCACGCAGGCGACGTTTATATCACCAACGACCCGTGGGAAGGCACCGGCCACCTGCACGATTTCACCGTTGTGACCCCCTCGTTTCACAATGGCATCCATGTCGGGTTCTTTGCATGCACCGCCCATGTTGTTGACGTTGGCGGCCGCGGATTTGGTGCTGATGGCGCTAGCGTCTTTGAGGAAGGCATCCACGTCCCCATCATGAAATTTGCCGATCAAGGCACGGTTGATAAAACCCTCGTCGCCATGCTGCGCAGCAATGTGCGCGAACCGGATCAGTTGATTGGCGACCTTTACGCGCTTTCGTCGTGTAATGAGATCGGGCATCGGCGGCTGATCGAAATGATGCAGGAATTCAACCTAACAACGCTGACGGGCATTTCCGATTTCATCCTCGACAATTCGCGGCGCGCGACATTGGAACGCATCGCCGCCCTGCCCCGCACCAGCGCCACTGGCGAGATGACGGTTGATGGCTTTGATGTGCCGATTACGTTGAAGGTCAAATTGACGATCCACGCTGACCGCATTGTCACCGATTTTGCCGGCACCTCGGGCGTTGATAAAAAGGGAATCAACTGTCCATTGGTCTATGCCAAAGCCTATGCTTGCTACGCGTTGAAGGTCGCGATTGCGCCCGAAATCCCCAACAACGCCGCCTCGCTTGCTCCGTTCGAGGTCACGGCCCCTGAGAACACGATTGTAAACGCGGTGCATCCCGCCCCCGTGGCCTTGCGGCACATCGTGGGCCACTTTGTACCCGATGTGGTGTTCAACGCATTCGACAAAATTATGCCCGGTCTGGTCCCTGCGGAAGGGGCCGGCTGCCTGTGCAACTTTCAGGTCTCGGTGCGCCCACGCACCGACGCGCCCGCACCGGATGACGCAGTTCGATCCGAGGTGTTGACGTTCAACTCGGGCGGCTCAGGCGCACGACCGCAGCACGACGGATTAAACGCAACCGCCTTTCCCTCTGGCGTGATGACCATGCCCGTCGAAGCAACCGAACATGCAGGCCCCGTCATAATCTGGCGCAAAGAGTTGCGACCCGACAGCGGCGGCGCAGGTCAACAGCGTGGCGGTTTGGGGCAATTCATGGAAATCGGCGCGCGCGATGGTCATGAATTCGACCTGCAGGCCATGTTCGATCGCGTGCAACATCCGGCCCTTGGACGTCGCGGCGGCGGTGCCGGTGCGGCCACGACAATCAACCAAGATGACGGCACCAAAATGCAAGGCAAAGGCAAGCAATTTGTGTCCCACGGTCGACGCGTTCAAATGGCATTTCCGGGTGGTGCGGGCTACGGCGATCCTGCGTTGCGCGAAAAATCCAGCGTGATGCGCGATCTCGCACGGGGATATATCTCCGAAGCAACCGCGCGGCAGGACTACGGGTTAGGTGACGCCGATATTGCAACCGTCAACGCGGCCATCGTAGGCGGGCAAGACCTTTAAACCTTGCGCCCGATCCCGCAACTGGAAACGGGCACACGGTCGACATCGGCCTTACGACGCCTTTGAGTAAAGCGCCGATTCGATCCGGTATGTGTCAAATACATTGGCCACAAGTCGGGCCACGTGTCGGGCATGGTCGATGATTTCAAACCCGTTCGCGGTGCGCCGGGTCACGGCCTTAAACTGCGCAAGCGCCTTGTCCAGATCGGGGATTACGCTGTCCAGCAGGCTGCCATAGGTGTCACGCAATTCCAGTAGATCAACCGAAAAATCGCACATGATCATCTCGATCAAACGCGCGCGCATCTGGTCGTCGGGTGTCATCGCAAAGCCACGCGCGCCGGCCAATCGCCCCGTCTCGATCCGCGAGATATAGGCGGCTGTCGCGGCTGCGTTTTGCACATAGCCATCGCTAAACCGCGAAATTGACGAGGCCCCGATGCCGATAAGTGTCGGGCAACTGTCAACGGTGTAGCCTTGAAAATTACGCCGCAACGCACCTGATTTTGCGGCCTTGGCAAGCGTATCGTTAGGCTTTGCAAAATGATCGATGCCTATTTCCGCCATGCCCGCGGTCACAAACCGCTCAGTCGCCAGTTCGGATAGATCATGGCGGGCATAATCGTCGGGCAATGTGTCTTGTTTGATCAATTTCTGACGCTTGGCCATATGCGGAACATGGGCGTAGCCGAACAACGCGATACGGTCGGGATCGAGGCTAAGCACCTGATCAATCGAGGCGTCCATTTTCGCAAGTGTCTGATGTGGTAGGCCGTAAACCAGATCGGCGTTCAAGGATGTAATCCCCGCATTTCGTAATAAATCTACGCAGGTTTTGGTTTGTTCAAAACTTTGATGGCGGCCAATTGCATCCTGCACGTCGGGCGCAAAATCCTGAATGCCGATACTGGCGCGGGTCATGCCGACCTCTGCCAAGGCCTCGATTTTGTCGGCATCAACCATCGTCGGGTCAATCTCTACCGAAAATTCAAAGTTGTCAGCGGGTGGGAAAACCTGCTTAATTGCGGTAGCCAGTTCGCGAATTAAGTCAGGTGGCAGGATTGTCGGTGTGCCGCCGCCCCAATGTAATCGCCCCATTTGCAATCCGTCGGGACGTAGTTTTCGCAACTGCGTCAGCTCTTTTTTCACTACGTCAATATAGTGAACGACCGGCGACAGGGTGGTGGTGCCTTGGGTCCGGCAGGCGCAGAACCAGCACAGTCGTTCGCAAAATGGAATGTGAATATAGACAGAAACCGGCTCTGCGGGATCGAGCCTGCGGATACATTTTTCTTGAAAATCAACACCCGTCTCGGGCGAGAACGCCGTTGCGGGCGGATAGCTGGTATAGCGCGGAACCCGCGCGTCAAAAAGGCCAAGTGCGGCAAGCGATGCATGTTTCATGGCGCATGTTTACGGCCCGGCATCGTCAACGACTTTGATATAGAACAAACCCTAAAAACAAAAACGCCCACCGCAATGGGTGAGCGTTTCCGAAGACATTTGCTGGTCGGGTTAGCGACGCAGGCCCAAACGCTTGATCAGGTCCTGGTAACGGGCCTCATCTTTGCCGCGGGCGTAATCCAAAAGCTTACGACGCAGAGCAACCATTTTCAAAAGACCACGACGACCGTGGTTGTCTTTCTTGTGGGTTTTAAAGTGCTCGGTCAGTGTCGCGATGCGCGAGGAAAGGATAGCAACCTGTACTTCGGGTGAACCTGTGTCACCTTCTTTGATTGCGAATTCTTTCATCAGGCGTGTTTTTTCTTCAGCAGTAATCGACATCGGGGTCTCCTTGTCTAAGGGTTAATGGCGCGATCCGGGATGTCGTCCAGAAAAGCCCGTGGAGTATCAGCGCAGGGATTCCCCGCGCAGATGGGTGCGTTTAGGTCAATTTGCGCAAAAATGAAAGCCTTTTGTCATGCAGCAGTGAGCACGATTGGTACACTGGACAAATCAAGCGCCGTGTAACCGGCAAATGTTGCAACAGGCGTATCATCCGCCATCAGCAAAACACCGTCATCTTTGTCAATAAATTGTAAAACAGGTTCGCCACCTGCCGGATCGTATGCAATTTCGATTGTGTCTTCATCCAGATTGAAGTCATCAACAAATGCACCACTCGCCACTTCTAGCAAAAATGTGTCCGCGCCATCGCCACCATTCAAATGATCGCCAACACCGGACATCAAAATATCGTTGCCAGCGCCCCCATTCAGAAAATCGCGACTACCATCGTCACGCCCGTCCAGCACATCATCGCCAGAGCCGCCAAACATCACATCTTCGCCATTGCCCCCGCTAAGTGTGTCATTGCCAAGTGACCCAAGTAATGAATCGTTGCCATCGCCACCAATCAATACATCGTCACCAGCGCCGCCATTCAGGTCATCATCCCCATCGCCACCATAGAGACTGTCATCGCCAACGTGGCCGAAAATACCATCGTTGCCAGCACCAGCGTAGATCATGTCATTGCCGCGTCCGCCGTGCAATTCGTCGTCGCCGCTGCCGCCATCAATGTTATCGTCGCCATCTTCGCCGCTAATCAGGTCGTTGCCAGAGCCCGCCGAGAGGCAATCATCATCCGGACCGGCAAACATAACCACGTCCTCGTCCACCGGTTCAGGTTCGATATCCAGATCGACCTCACCGGATGCAGCATCGCCCAACAGTTGGTCAATCGTCATGATTTCAGATGATTCTTCATCCTGCGCAGCCTTTGTATCGGCCGCATCCTGCTCTGCTGCACTGTCGTCATCAAATTCAGTGCCCGTCAGCATGACCGCAGAGAGCGCCAAGCTAAATAATCCAAGAATCGCAAACATTGTCTATGTTCCGCATATTAGGTCGCCCCGACCACGTTAATACCTGCGTAATAACACAGAACATCGCACCACCGCGTTAATTCACACCAGAAGGTTAACGGCTAAAAAAACGCAAAAGATTATGCGCCCCACAGCTCCGGCTGCTGGGTATATTTGATGTAAAGCGGATGCTTGGGGTGACCGTCCTTCGTCAATCCAAGCGTAAAAATCGGCTGAGCGGTCTGGCGTAACAAGGCCGCCACCTGCGCACCGCGACCCAGATGCACGCCATGCGTACCCCACGCGGCAATCACGGTATCCGCCCAAACGGCAGCTTCGCGAATCATTACGTCGTTGGCTGGCCCAACAGGTTCTACGGCCGCCCGCATTTTACGCGGATCGGTATCGCGCCATGCAAAGATATTGGTCACACGAAACGCACCGAACCCCAAGGCACGCGCCCTGCGCTCGCAACGCTCGACCGTCGGATCATTCTGCACTTCGGTGGCGGTCGACGGGTTCAGCATAACGAACAACGCGCGTTTGCCGTCCGCATCCCATTCACGGGTCAAGGCATAGCGATAGCGCTCGCAATCCGAATAGATCGCGGTGGAACTGGACTGCGACGTCGTATGATCACGCACAATCATGGGTCACCTGTAGGATGGGGCCTGCCCCATCAATCGGGCCGCACAAAAACACGACTCGGATGCAGTTCACCGCTGCGATAATTACCGACAGCAACGGCCTGCCCATCATGGCTGGCCCAAACTTCTTGATCGTAATCCAAGCCACTGGCGAATACGGTTGCAGCATTACCATTGCGCAGCTTTGTCAGGCTCGATGCCGGGCAAGTCACCTGCTCCAGATCAGCCAAACCAACCTCAAGCGGCAAAATAAATCCGTCTAATTCAGGGGTTTTAGCCAATGCGTCGACCCGATCCAGCGTCACACCATCCTTGACGTCAAACGGACCTGACCAAATGCGGCGCAATTGCAAAACATGTCCATAACACCCAAGCGCCGCGCCAAGATCGCGGGCAATCGCACGGACATAACCACCCTTGCCGCAGGTCATTTCCAATTCAACGTGATCGGCATCGGGGCGCCCAATCAGCAATAGCTCTTCCACCCACAACTCGCGGGCGGCAAGGTCCATTTCCTCGCCTTCGCGGGCTTTCTTATAGGCGCGCACCCCGTCGATTTTCACAGCCGAGAACTGCGGCGGGACCTGCATGACATCGCCTACAAACGCGCCCAGCGCGGCCTTAATCTCATCGTCTGTCGGGCGCAGATCAGAGCTCGAAATCACTTCGCCTTCGGCATCGTCAGTATTTGTTGCCTGCCCCAGACGCACCGTAAATGTGTAACATTTAAGCGCGTCAGTGATGTAAGGCACCGTCTTCGTCGCCTCGCCAAGTGCAATCGCCAAAACGCCCGTCGCTTCGGGATCAAGGGTGCCTGCATGGCCCGCCTTCTTGGCGTCCAGCGCCCATTTCACCTTATTCACCACAGATGTCGACGTGATGCCCGCAGGTTTATCAATCACTAACCAACCCGATAAATCGCGGCCTTTGCGTTTACGTCCCATATGTCACCTAAATTCTCTATTTGCAGGGCAGCTATCCGCGCCTGCACGCCGCGTCAACTATTCGACCACGCCGACAATCGGCCCCAGACGAAACCCCAGATCAGAACGCCCCATCGCAGGCGCGTGTAAACGCGAGACCTTACCATCAAAATATAGCGCATTTGGAAGGTTCAGAACCTCCCGAAACAAACTGCCGAATTCGTAAAATGAGACCAGACTATTCGAGATCACAAACACCGCTGTTTGCCCGTCGCTGCTGGCGCCAACCCCGTTGCGAATAAAGCGCGAGGTGCTGCTTTTCAAAAACCGTGGATGCAGCGCACCGTCAATCACCAACATCGGACCGGACTGTGTCGCGTCGCGGCAGACGGGGTCTTCGTCAAGAAACCGCAGCGTCTCGTAGACCTGCGCGTTATCGTCATTCACGCAAAACACACCATTAGGCAGCAACCCGAAATTGCCCGGACCCGCATTGGGCACCACATGCATGACCTCAACGCCGTCCTGCACATAATGACCTACAGGAGCACGGTCCGCATGATACATGCCGGCATTCATGGCAAACGACAGTTCTTTATCGCCCAGCACACCATTCACATTTGCGAAATTGCCCAAGATATTGCCGTCCGCATCCCGCAAGAACAGACGCAAATCCTCGGTCGCGACATCAACAGTGCAGGCCGTGAACTTATTGCCTTTAGACGTGATACTTTCGCATGTCACCGCTGCTGCGGGACTGGTCCAGATCAACGCCAGTAAGGCAACCCACTTCACTCGTCCAAGTCCTGCTTTACATGATTCTCGGCCAATAGCGCTGCGGTGGCATCCATCTGATCAAAGGTGCCGTCGATCTCGAACCGCAATTCAGGAGCGTGTTTGATTCTACCGCCCTTCACCACCAGATGCCTGATCTCGTGACGGTTCTGACGCAGCGCCAATAACGCCTCGTTCTTTTGCTCGCCACCCAAAGGCAGCACAAACGCCGTCGCAATCCGCAAGTCAGGCGACATGCGCACCTCGCCCACGGTAATCATGTAGCGTGACAACTCTGGGTCATGCACTTCGCCACGCTGCAAAATCGCGGACAGATCCCTGCGGATCATCTCCCCGACCTTCAACATACGCTGCGTGGGCGCGCGCCCGTCTCTTGATGTATTTTTAGCCATAAACGTCATGTAATGCGTCATAGTGACTTTGCCAAGCAGCGAACATTGCGATCTTTGGCGGTGCGACTATACGTTGACGCAGATGCACGCACACCCGCCGTTGCACTCTGTAGCATCGGACACAGCATGACTTCTGACACCACCTCACGCGACAACCTGCACGGCAGCCTGTGGATGATCGTGGCAATGGCCATCTTTGCCGTCGAAGACACGCTGGTCAAAGCGGTCTCGGTGACGCTGCCGGTCGGTCAGATCATGATCCTGTTCGGGGGTATAGGTGCTGCAATTTTCGCATTCATCGCACGGGCAAAAGGTGAGGCGATCCTCAACCCTGACGTGCTGTCGAAACCCATGCGTATTCGGGTCTGTTTCGAGGTTTTCGGGCGGCTGTTCTATTTTCTCGCCCTCGCGCTGATCCCGCTCTCGGCAGCCACCGTGATCTTGCAAGCCACACCGCTTGTTGTCGTCGCAGGGGCCGCCATCGTGTTCGGCGAAAAAGTCGGCTGGCGGCGCTGGACGGCAATCTTTATCGGGCTCGCAGGGGTGCTGACAATCATCCAGCCGGGCGCGGACAGCTTTTCGCCGCTCTCGATCCTCGCGGTCATCGGCATGTTGGGTTTCGCGGGGCGCGACCTCGCCAGCCGCGCCGCGCCAAAATCACTTAGCGCGACACTGCTTGGCATCTACGGCTTTCTTGCCGTGCTCGTCGCAGGCACTGCATTTGCAATATGGGAAGGGGCCGCCTTTGTGATGCCCGACGCAAAAACCAGCCTAACACTGCTTGGCGCAATTATCGCGGGGGTCACGGCCTACACCTGCCTGATGACCGCGATGCGCACCGGCGAAGTCGCAACCGTCACGCCGTTCCGCTACACACGGCTGATCTTTGGCATCGCCCTTGGCGTTCTGGTCTTTGGCGAAGAAATCAGCGCCGCCATGGTCACAGGCTCCGCACTGATTGTACTGTCAGGATTGTTCATCCTTTGGCAGTCAAATCGCACCAGGCGCTTAATGCGTCAAAACACGCCAACACTTTAGAGGCATCGATCAACGCGGCGCTCCACACCTGACACCTGTTCCCCCGCAGCGTTCCTGCCTATAAGCACAAGCAACACAAAACAGGAGCGCCCCATGACCAACACACCCGGAATCGTAATCACTGGCGGCTCTGGCCGTATGGGGCAAATGTTGATCAAGACGGTGATGGCCTCGGACAAATGCCACCTTGCAGGGGTGCTGGAACGGACCGGACACGCGTGGGTCGGTCAGGATGCGGGCACAGCCATGGGCGGACCTGCGATAGGCATCACGGTCAGCGACGACGCGCTAGCGATGTTCGCAAAGGCCCAAGCCGTGATCGATTTCACCGCCCCTGCCGCCACCGTCGACTTTGCAGGGCTCGCCGCCCAAGCACGCGCAGTGCATGTGATCGGCACCACGGGGCTATCGGACGGCGATCTGAATGCGATCAATCTCGCGGCGCATCACGCCGTCATTGTGCGGGCGGGCAATATGTCGCTTGGCGTGAACCTGTTGGTCAAACTCACCCAAAAAGTCGCCGCCGCCCTCGACGAGGATTTTGATATCGAAATCATCGAGGCGCATCACAACCAAAAAGTCGACGCGCCGTCAGGCACTGCGCTGATGCTTGGTGAAGCAGCTGCAAAAGGGCGCGGTGTGACCCTGTCTGACGTGACTGATAGCGGACGAGACGGAATAACAGGCGCACGCAAACGCGGCGACATCGGGTTCGCTGCCATCCGTGGCGGCGACATTGTGGGCGAACACGACGTGCTCTTTGCCGCAGCAGGCGAACGGATCACGTTACGCCACGCCGCCACCGACCGCGCCGTCTTTGCACGCGGCGCACTCAAGGCCGCACTGTGGGGCCAAGACAAATCCCCCGGCGAATACGACATGATGGACGTGCTTGGACTATAGGCAAAAGGAACCACCATGCTTATCAAGGTCGGCAACGCGCGCACCACAAATATTGATCTGGTTCTGGCGGGCTTGATGTCGTCGATTGCGGGCGCACTCAATGCCGTGGGCTTTCTCATCGCAGGCTCCTTTACGGCAAATATGACGGGCAATGTATCGGCCCTCGCAGACTACTTCGCAAACGGGGAAATCCTCATCTCACTGTCCTTTGCCGGACTGGTCGCTGCCTTTGTCTGCGGGGCGGGCGTCGCTGCACTCGCAATTCAAACCGGTGAACGACATCAGATCCGCGGCGTCTATGCGCTGGCGATTACCGCAGAGGCGATCATCCTGTTGCTGCTCGGCCTCACGCTTGGGCTGCTTTCGCCCACGACCCCAGAGATGTTTCTGGTGTTCGTCCTTAGCTTTGTGATGGGGCTTCAGAACGCAGTAACAACCATGATTTCACAAGCAAGGGTGCGGACCACACATGTCTCGGGCATGGCCACCGATATCGGCATAGAACTAGCGGCCATGTTAGGTGATACAAAGTCACGCACCGACGCGCTGCCCAAACTCAAACTCCATAGCCTGACACTGACCTGCTTTGCCGTAGGCGGTTTAGTCGGTGCGCTGTTGTTTCAATTCGTCGGAAGCTGGTTGTTCGTGATCGCGGCGGCCGTGTTACTGGTGATCGCGGTGCCAGAGGCACGGCGCGCGCATCATTCGTAAGAGTTGCGGCCCGCTTCCTTCCACCACCTTGCCTCGGCATTTCAGATATGATCTGACACGGGCAAAGTCGACGAAAGGCAACCGCATGACAATCCGGCACATCGTATTCTTTAGCGCCAAAGACAAAGCAGACATTCCCGCGATTTTGACAGGATTGCGCGAACTTGCAAAAATCCCCCATTCCGACGTGTTCGAAGTGCGCGAAAATATTAGGGGCGATGAATGGTCCCGCGAAGTCGACGTGATCGTTTACGGCGAATTCGCAAACGAAGCGGCCCTTGCCGCCTACAAAGCAGACCCGCTCTATGAACACACGACTTCTGTGGTAAAACCATTGCGCGACATGCGGATCGCGGCAGACTTCTAAGGAGCCACCTTTGGCCCAGCGCGTATATTTCGATAGCGGGCCTCAAGGCGACAGCCTGACATTTGCCGCGCCGCGCGAGATCATTCGCGCCGATACGCCCGATCAGATTGGCCCTGCACTCCGCAAAATGGAAGCAGCCAAGGCGGCGGGGTATTGGTTGGCGGGGGCTGCGTCCTACGAGTTGGGCTACACCGTCTCGCACAAACTGCACGACCTGATACCGCAGAACCGCGATGTTCCCCTGCTGCACTTTGGCGTTTTCGATGCGCCGGACATTGGCCAATGCATCACAGGCACAGGGGCCACCCTGACAGCGCCAATCCCCGTTTGGTCTATTGCCGACTACACCACCGCTTTTGATACCGTGAAACGCTACATCGCAGCGGGCGATATTTACCAAGCCAACCTGACATTTCCGCTAACCTGCAAACGCACAGGCACCCTTGATGCGCTTTACGCCGGATTGCAGGCAAAGCAGGCTGTGCCATTCGGGGCGCTCGTTGATCTTGGCGGCCCTGCCCTGCTATCGCGATCACCCGAATTGTTCTTTGCCATCGACGCCAAGCGGCAGATCACGGCGCGGCCCATGAAAGGAACCGCTGCACGCGGCGACACAGCCGACGCGGATCAGGCCCTCGCGAATTGGTTGCAAACGTCGGAAAAGAACCGCGCCGAAAATCTGATGATCGTGGACCTGTTGCGCAACGATATGAGCCGGATTTCCGACATCGGATCAGTAAAGGTCCCCGCACTTTTTGCCATCGAAACCTATGAAACCCTGCACCAAATGACCTCCACCATCACATCGACCCTGCAAGAAAACACCAGTCTGGGCGAAATCATCACCGCGCTGTTTCCTTGTGGATCAATCACGGGTGCCCCAAAAATCAGAGCCATGCAAATCATCCACGCGTTAGAGCCTGCACCGCGCGGGGCATACTGCGGTGCTATCGGCTGGATCGCACCAAACGGGGCGATGTCTTTCAACGTGGCGATCCGCACACTGACTTGTTTTGACGACAACACCGTGCGTTTGAACGTAGGCGGCGGGGTCGTTCACGACAGCATCGCCGCTGACGAATATGCCGAGGCTCTGCTCAAATCGCGTTACGCGCGCCTCGACTGAAACGCGTACGGCGCAACGTAAACCTCAAACAGGAAACCAGTTCCAAGCGAGCCAGCGTTTTCCCAGCCCCACGTCACAACACTTCCCAAACGCCAATAAATCCTGTATGGCCCAGCCATCTTGAGACGACAGGCGCCCGCATTCCAGCGCCAAGCAAGATACCGGAATGAGGGGGAATACGCCCCCTACGCAAAACTCGGGCCCAAGGTCCAAAGGAAAACATAGATGTTTAACGAAGTTAAAAAATCAATCCAGTGGGGCGAAGAGACGCTGACACTGGAAACAGGCAAAGTCGCCCGTCAAGCAGACGGTTCCGTGATTGCCACGCTTGGCGAAACAAGCGTCATGGCGAACGTGACATTTGCACGCAAGCAAAAGCCTGGTCAGGACTTCTTCCCCCTGACAGTGCACTACCAAGAAAAGTATTACGCTGCCGGTAAAGTACCAGGTGGCTTCTTCAAGCGTGAAGCGCGTCCAACTGAAAAAGAGACGCTGACATCCCGCCTGATCGACCGTCCAATCCGCCCATTGTTCGTCCCTGGCTTCAAAAACGAAGTTCTGGTGATGTGTACAGTTCTGTCGCACGATCTGGTTAACGACCCGGACATGGTTGCGATGATTGCGGCTTCCGCAGCACTGACAATTTCCGGCGCACCGTTCCGTGGCCCGATCGCTGCTTGCCGCGTTGGTTTTGTAGATGGCGAATACATCCTGAACCCTGAAATCGACGACATGCACAACCTGCGCTTGCAGCCAGAGCAGCGTCTCGACCTTGTTGTTGCCGGCACAAAAGACGCCGTAATGATGGTTGAATCCGAAGCATACGAGCTGTCCGAAGCTGAAATGCTTGGTGCGGTGAAATTCGCCCACGACAGCATCCAGCCAGTCATCGACCTGATCATTGATCTTGCCGAAGATTGCGCAAAAGAGCCGTTTGACTTCCAACCAGAAGATTACTCCGCGCTGTCCGCAGCCGTGAAGGCCGCTGGCGAAGACAAAATGCGTGCCGCTTATGCGATCACTGACAAGCAAGAGCGCACCGGTGCGGTTTCCACAGCAAAAGACGAAATCATCGCGTCTTTGACTGAAGAGCAGCAAGAAGACAAAAACCTTGGCCCAGCGCTTAAGGGTCTTGAGTCCGCTGTTCTGCGCGGCGACGTTGTGAAAAACGGCAAGCGTATCGACGGTCGTGCCCTCGATACTATCCGCCCAATCGTTTCCGAGACCGGCATCTTGCCACGTACACACGGTTCTGCCCTGTTCACACGCGGCGAGACTCAAGGTCTTGTTGTGACGACACTCGGCACCGGCGACGACGAACAGATGATCGACTCGCTCACTGGTATGTATAAGTCGAACTTCATGCTGCACTATAACTTCCCACCATACTCTGTTGGTGAAGTTGGTCGTGTGTCTGGCCCGGGTCGTCGTGAAATCGGTCACGGTAAACTGGCTTGGCGTGCGCTTCAGGCGGTTCTGCCAGCGGCAACTGATTTCCCATACACCATCCGTTTGGTGTCCGAGATCACTGAATCCAACGGCTCTTCCTCGATGGCATCTGTCTGCGGTGGCTCCTTGTCCATGATGGACGCTGGTGTGCCGTTGAAAGCGGCTGTTGCTGGTGTTGCAATGGGCTTGGTCATGGAAGACGATGGCCAGTACGCCATTCTGTCCGACATCCTTGGCGACGAAGATCACCTTGGCGACATGGACTTTAAAGTTGCTGGTACAGCTGCGGGCATCACGTCCTTGCAGATGGACATCAAGATCGCGGGCATCACGCCAGAGATCATGGAAAAAGCATTGGCACAGGCGAAAGCGGGCCGTTTGCACATCTTGGAAGAGATGAGCAAAGCTTTGACTGGCGCAAAAGATCTGGGCGTTCACGCACCAAAGATCGAGACAATGCAGATCCCGACTGACAAGATCCGTGAAGTTATCGGTTCTGGTGGTAAAGTGATCCGCGAGATCGTTGAAGTGTCCGGCGCAAAAGTCGACATCAACGACGATGGCGTGATCAAGCTGGCATCAAACGACGCCAATGCCATCAAGATCGCCTACGACATGATCTATTCCATCGTAGCCGAGCCAGAAGAAGGCAAAGTCTACAAAGGTAAAGTCGTGAAGCTCGTCGATTTCGGCGCATTCGTGAACTTCTTTGGCAAGCGCGACGGACTGGTCCACGTGTCCCAGATCGAAAACAAGCGCCTGAACCACCCTTCTGATGTCCTCAAAGAGGGTCAAGAAGTTTGGGTCAAGCTTCTGGGCTTTGACGATCGCGGCAAAGTACGTTTGTCGATGAAAGTGGTCGATCAGGACACTGGCGAAGAAGCGAAAAAAGAAGAAGGCGACGAGGAGTAAATCCTTAGTCATTCTTACGAAATCAGGCCTCGACGGAAACGTCGGGGCCTTTTTTATGCGTCACCGCGATAGTGTGAAACGACGAACGTAACGCGGCACTAATCCGGTATGCGCGCGATTTCGACGCAGTCCCGCAATGCCTCTGCCAATAACTCTTGCCCATAATCATTGATATGAATGTCATCCCGAAACGGGTTTTCACGTGCCGCAGACAGAGCCACACCAAAGTCGAGAACAGGAACACCCCGCGCATCAAATATGGCGTGGATGTTTTGGCTGTTTGATGTCGGGGCGATACCGATCTCATCACGTTCTTTGTGTTGTATAGCGCATAACTTAACACCCGCGTCTTCGGCACGATCTATAAAATCTGCTACTGAACCAGCCGCGCTAACGCGATCTGTCAGGTCCGGTGGGGACATTTTAGGCGCTGAACTTGCAAAAAAACGAGGTAAATACCGCGGCACATACCGCGCAATCCCTTCGGTCAGCGCCGAAAATGGCCGCTCAGTCGGGTGAGTTTGCGGGTCAAGCGGCGCAAAATTAGGCACGTCATACAGGTCATGCGAGCTGATCAAAATAACCAATGTGCCTGCACCCAGCAGTCCATACTCATCAATCCATGCGACCATGTTCTGCGGCCCCCAACTTCCGGCGCTCACGTTTCCATAAAAAATGCCAGCGTCAGTGGCAAGCGTGGTCGCGAGGTTGTTATGGTCCGATAGATTGCCGCCATTCAACACGGAATCCCCAAATACAAGCACGCGGCGCGGTTGGGGCACCTGATCCATCGGACCACTTCGCATCCCGTATTCGTTATAAACTTGGTAATTCCCGAAACGGTACAGATTTTGGTCTGGCGCGAACATGTATTCAATCGTCGGATGCGCCACAGAAAGCGGCGGGGTGCCGAGACCTAAAAAATACCTTGCCCCGACCTCTGCGCCGGCCACGACAGAAACTGCCAAGCCTAGAATAATAAATTTACGCTTCAAAACAGACCCCGAATATAGTGCCGAACAACTTTTGCGGACCTCGTTGATACCGACACTATCGCAGAGGCCATGATAAAAAAGAAACCTGCCGTGTTACCCATCCAACGTCTTTGTCGCCGCAACCTTTGGCACACAAAACCCCATCGCGATCCATGCGCCAAGTAGCTTCCTGAAAAACCGCAGGCTCTGCGACTTTGCGTTTGGCACATCATCCGGCAGCACCACACCGTCAGGCACATCCACGGCCATCGTTCGCATCTCGACGGGCGGGCGGTCATCGTCAGGCCAAAGCCCCGCGAAAATGCTTAACCAATGTCCATGGGCAAATTCCAGAAACATCGGCGTGTTGCAACAGCTCGCCACAACCCGTCTGGTCTTGGCCTCTGGCGACATCCTAAGCTCTCTAAGGTGATCCTGACCGCTGACAATCTGCGCGCGATCCTTGCGATACATCACATATGGCACCGTGCCGAATTCAGTCAAAATCTGCGGCGCGCCGTCCCGCATTTGAATGATCTCGGCCACCGTGCGGCACGACACGCAACAACACTCAACACTCGCAATTGGCGCCCCTATGATTTCCAGACACGTTTGGCCGCAGGCACATCTCAACTGCATCGCTCACCCGACCTAGATTAAAACTACATTTGCCATACGCAAAGAATACGCATGGAAGACGCGAAAAAGACATCACTATTGATGCATATTAGACCTTCGATGAACACACTTGGAATTTCGTATCATCATCAAACTTGCGATCTTTGGCGACATGTTCTGCGAAGGCGGAAACGGCGAAGAAAAAGGCACCGCAGGCTTGAACGTGCGCTGACGCTCTATCTAGGCAACGGCAGGGTCCCGTCTTTGTATGGGGCCCAATCGGTGATTTCGGGATAATACATCGCGCGCCATTTGCGCACACGCGGGTTCATCATGCGCCGCCACAGGGTTGGTGACAGCGCCGCAAGTGTCATCAATGGATAGCCGTATGGCAATTGCGGTGCGTCGGCGGCGCTATGGTTTTGCAAAAGCGGAAACCGCCTGTCCGGCTTGTAATGATGATCGGAATGGCGCTGTAAATTGATAAGTAGCCAATTGGATGCGCGGTAAGCGGTGTTCCACGAGTGGCGCGGCATGACGTGCTCGTATTTGCCATCCCCCAAGTGTTTGCGGGTCAACCCGTAATGCTCGATATAATTCACCAGCTCCAACTGAAAAATCGCGCTCGTCGCTTGAACTGTGAACAGAAATAGCCCCCACCATCCGCCAATCACAAAGGCCAGAATGAGCATAAATCCCTGTAACGCCCAATATTTCCAAAACGGATTGGAAGAGTGGCTCCACGACAGGTTTTTACGCGCAAGCATCGCTTTTTCAGCGCGGAAAGACGACAGATAGCTTTGACGCAAAACACGCGGCAGGAACCGCCAGAACCCTTCACTATAACGCGCGGTCACAGGGTCGCGCGGCGTGCCGACATAGCGGTGATGCACCAACATATGCTCGGACCGGAAATGCGAGTATAGAACCATCGCCAGTAAAACATCACCCAAATGCCGCTCCAGCTTTGGTTTTTGATGCATCAACTCGTGGCTATAATTGATCCCGATTGTGCCACTAATCACCCCAAGGCCAATGAATAAGACATATTGTTCCCACCCATTTAAATGGTTCGCGCGGGTCACATAAAAAATCATCCCGAAAATCACGACGAACTGCACGGGCGCCCAAATCATCGTGATAACGCGATACCAATATAGTTGATCATCGGTCGTGTTGGTATCCGCGTTAGCCTCGTTTAGCCCCGTGAAATAGTCGATTACAGAAAACAAATACCACGCACTTAATGGCAAAATCAGCACCATCCAGCCGCCGAAAGCAGCACTGATTGCTACCAGTGGCACCAGCAAAAGCGATAACCAGAACGGCAACGCGGATGAGAATTTGGCGATTTTTTCGCTTGGAATCAGTGTCATATATTTACCTACCAACAAATTACGGCAACCCTATGAAAAATGGATGAATATCTCAATCATGGCGTAGCGTCGCGGCTATTTGCGCGTGGACTTTGCGCATTGCGGTGGGCAGGCTCTTGGGGTCAAAACCGGTGTCTGCGACAAAAAACCCGCGCAAAGGTTCAGCGTCGTTTGTGACCGTAACCGTTTGAATCGTCAGCTCTAAATGAAAATGCGTGAACGTATGGCGCGCCACGTCATTTAGCGTTGTCCAAGACCCATCCAGCGGCGGATCAGCCTGCGGATCGTCACCCCAATCCGTCGTTGGAAACCCCAGCATCCCCCCCAAAAGCCCTTTTTCGGGTCTGGTTTCCAACAGCCATGCCCCATCCGCGCGCCGCGCAACATAGGCCACACCATACCGCGTCGGCACTTTTTTCTTTGGGGTTTTCTTGGGCAATCCCGCCGCCGTGCCAGCCATACGCGCCGCACAGGGATCACGCCACGGACAGATGCCGCAGGCCGGATTGCGCGGCGTGCAGATCGTGGCACCCAGATCCATGACGGCTTGCGCATAGTCGCCCGCACGTTTGTCAGGCGTGAGCATCGCCGCATAGGCCGTCAGCGCAGGTTTGCTACCGGGTAGCGGATCATGCACATCATAAAGCCGCGCCATAACCCGTTCAACATTGCCATCCACAACCACAGACGGCTGATCAAACGCGATGGATGAAACCGCCGCCGCAGTATACGGCCCGATCCCCGGAAGTGTGAGAAGTGCGTCATTGGTACGTGGAAACGCGCCGTCATGATCCGCCACGACCGCACGGGCGCATTTCAGCAAATTCCGCGCGCGGGCATAATACCCCAGACCCGCCCAAGCGGCCATCACATCCGCATCTGCAGCGGCGGCAAGGTCGGCAACAGTCGGCCAAAGCCCCATAAACTTATCATGATACGCACGCACGGCAGCCACCGTTGTTTGCTGCAACATCACCTCTGACAACCATACCGCGTAGGGGTCGGGCAACTGCCCCGATTTGCGCGCAGCCGGGCCAACACGCCACGGCATTTCGCGGGCATGCACATCGTACCATTCTAAAATTGCTTCAGACAGATCACGCAATGTTTATTCATCCTGTTACCTAGTTTCGCTGGCATGACAGCCGCAAACCATTAGATTAGCGCTTAGATATGAAACAGCCACGTCACACCAGCACCACCCGCGGATTTTCCCGTGCAGCGTCCTTGATGCAGACCCGCATCAGAACGGCTTCTGAAAGCCGTGGCTTTGCCGTGACCCGCCTTTTGACCCACTGGTCCGAGATCGTGGGCGAGGCAACGGCGAACATCGCGACCCCCGTAAAGGTGGGCTATGGTAAGGGCGGCTTGGGTGCGACATTGACCGTTCTGACCACAGGCGCACAGGCACCGATGCTCGAAATGCAAAAAGAACAGATCCGCGAGAAAGTGAATGCCTGCTATGGGTATAAGGCGATTGCCGCCGTGCGGATCACACAAACCGCGCCCGTTGGTTTCCATGAAGGACGCGCCAATTTCAACGCTCCTCCCGCACAACCCAAACAACCCGATCCAGCGATCCAGGCGATCTCTGATGATCTCTCCCGTGATGTGAAAAGCGACGATTTGCGTGCGGCCCTCGCGGCCTTGGGCGCAAACGTGCTTTCCAAAGCTAAATCCTGAACAGACAAAGGAATTCCAATGCAACGTAGAAACTTTATTCTTGGTGGCGTAGCCGTATTCGGCCTTGGCGGTTATATGCTAACGCGTAGTCCGTCGGGCGATTTTGAACCACTGATGGCCGCGAACGCGCAAGAGGCGACTGGCGAGATTTCCGAGATTGCGGATATGGTTTTGGGTGCCGCTGACGCGCCTGTCGAGATCATTGAATACGCCTCGTTCACCTGCCCGCACTGCGCGTCGTTCCACACCGATACGTTCCAAAAATTGAAAGCCGACTACATTGATACCGGCAAAGTGCGGTTCATCCACCGCGAAATCTTTTTCGACCGCTTTGGTCTGTGGGCGTCGATGATTGCGCGGTGCGGCGGTGAAATGCGCTACTATGGCTTGATCGGTCTGATATATGAAAAGCAACGTGAATGGACCGCAAGCGGTGATCCGGCAACCATCGTCGCTGACTTGCGTAAACTGGCAAAAACGGCGGGCTTGACCGACGAAATGCTCGACGAATGTATGAACGATGCCGATATGGCGCAAAGCCTTGTTGCTTGGTTCGAGGAAAATTCAAAGCGGGATGATATTAGCTCGACCCCGTCATTCATGATCGACGGCGAGAAGTATTCCAACATGGCTTATTCCGAGTTTCAAAAGATCATCGACGAAAAGATTGGCGGCTAATGCAGCCTCTCAGCGGTCTTAAAGTCATCGAGTTGGCGCGTATTCTGGCTGGCCCTTGGGCTGGTCAGACGCTGGCCGATATGGGGGCCGAGGTTCTAAAAATCGAGGCCCCCGCAGGTGACGATACACGCCAATGGGGGCCGCCGTTTATCGCACGCGAGGGCGACCGTTCCGCCGCCTATTTCCATAGCTGCAATCGGGGTAAGAAGTCGGTTGTCATCGACTTTCGCACCCCTGAAGGTCTGGTCCAACTGCGCAAGTTGATTGCAGATGCGGATATTCTAATCGAGAATTTCAAAGTCGGTGGCTTGGCAAAATACGGTTTGGATTATGACAGTCTCGCCGCGCTGAACCCCCGCCTGATTTACTGCTCGATCACGGGATTTGGACAAACCGGCCCCTATGCGCACCGCGCCGGTTACGACTATATCATCCAAGGTATGTCGGGGCTGATGTCGGTTACCGGCGAACCGGACGGACAACCACAAAAAGTCGGCGTCGCGGTCGTGGATCTGTTCAGCGGGCTTTATGCAAGCACCGCAATTCTGGCGGCTGTCCAGCAACGGCACACGACTGGCAAAGGACAACATATTGATATTGCCCTGTTTGACGTAGCGACGGCCGTTATGGCAAATCAGGGCATGAATTATCTGGCGACTGGCACGGCGCCGACGCGGTTGGGCAACGCGCATCCGAACATCGTGCCTTACGCGGTTTTTGACTGTGCGGACGGGTATATTATCATCGCCTCTGGCAATGACGGGCAATTCGGCAAGCTGTGTGATTTGCTTGATCTGGATGTGCGCGGGCAGTTTGCATCGAATGCCGATCGCTTGGAAAACCGTGACGCGCTGACCGTTCTTATAAAAGCGAAAACCGTAACTTGGACCAAGGCCGACCTGCTTGACGCTTGCGAGAAACATGGCGTGCCAGCAGGCCCTATCAACGATATGGCCGAGGTGTTTACCGATCCGCAAATCGTAGCGCGCGGTATGCGTGTTGATCTTGACGGGGTGCCCTCTGTGCGGTTGCCGGTTGTGTTTTCGGACACCGACAGTGTCACGCAAACCGCATCCCCAAAACTGGGCGAGCATCAGGATTTACTGGACTGAAACCCGATTTTGGCAAGTGCGGCATAGAGCGGTTGCGCATCATCAAAGGCCAGGCGCACCGGAAACGTCAGCACCTTAGCGCGAAAACTGTCGGGCAGGCGCACTGCGTCTTTTTCGGTCGTGACGAGTTGGGCGCGGCGTAACTTCGCTTCGGCCTCAAGACGCACCATCAACGCAGAGGTCAGCGGCTGGTGATCGCCCAAGGCCTCGCCGTGGATCACATTTGCGCCTGCCGCCCTCAGAGAGGCGAAAAACTTGGCTGGATTGCCGATGCCCGCAAAGGCCAGAACGGGCATATCCTGCCAGATCATCCCTGTTTTAAGTGGCATGAGATGACCGCGCATTGTGGCTTGCGGCACGTCGCCCGCCCCAATCGCCAGCACCAGATCGGCACGCGCAAGGCCAACATCAACAGGTTCGCGCAGCGGTCCAGCAGGGATAACCCGCGCGTTGCCAAACCCGCGCGCGGCATCAATGACTACGATATTCAAATCTTTGGCGACCGTCGGGTTCTGAAACCCGTCATCAAGAATAACCGCCTGCGCGCCCGCATCCACCGCGGCACGCACGCCAGCAGCACGATCTTTGGCGACCCATGTGGGGTGAAAACCCGCCAGCAAAAGCGGTTCGTCGCCAGTTTCGCTCGCTTTATGAACGCTGTCTTGCACCTGCACAGGGCCAGTCAATGACCCGCCGTACCCGCGACTGACGAAATGCACGCACACATCCATCTCGGCCAAAATCTGGGCGACAGCAATGGCGGTTGGCGTTTTACCGGTGCCGCCTGCATTGATATTGCCAATGCAGATCACCGGAACGGGCGCGCGGTAGGGCGTGCCCTTTGCCAATCGCCGCGCCGTGGCCGCCGCATAAATTGCAGCCAAAGGCGCAAGCAGCCGCGCTATCAGGCGGGGTTTATCCGGGGCGGTGAACCAGAAATCGGGCGCGCGCATCAGGCATTCACCTGATCAAGATAAGTGTAAATCAATGTCACAAGTTCATTGGTCGCATCCGCCCCGCGCGATGTCACGTCCCACGCAGCGTGGGCCAGTTGGGCGGCATAATCAGCAGACAAAAGCATCTCGACTGCGGCGCCCAATGCGGCAGGTGCTGCGATCATGTGCAGCGCATTCGCTTTCCTTAACTGCGCCAGATGTGTGTGAAACTGGCGGGCTTTTGCCCCGACCAGAACCGCCGACCCAACCGTGGCAGGCGCAAACGGATCCGGAATTACGCCGTCCGTTAAACTGCCGCCCAGATAGGTGATCGGCGACAACCGGCACCACAGGCCCAGCCCGTCACCGGTATCGGCAATATATATTTGCGTGGCATCTTTTGGCGGATCATCGGTGGATCGACAGGCAACCGTGAACCCCGCTTCACGCAGGTTTTCGGCCATTTGCGCACCCTGCGATGCGACACGCGGAACCAACAACAAAAGCGTGCGGTGGGCGCGCCTTTCTGCAAGTCGGTGCGCTTCGGTGATATACCCCAGCTCGTCCATCGGCACATCAGCGGCCAGCCATAGCGGACGGGTGTGCAGGGTGCTGACAAGATCCGCGCGCTCTGCTTCGTTATGGGGCGGGGGCGTCACCCCGTCCTCCAACAGTCCGATAATGCGGATTTTTTTCGGATCCGCACCTAGCTTGACAAGCCGTTGAACGGTCGCCTGATTGACGGTCAGAATTTCCACAAAACTGGAAAGTGCAGCGCGCGGTCTGCGTGGCATCCGCGGCGCTTTTGGCGCATCAAAATCGGCGCTATTGGCCTCGATAAAAATCGCAGGGATCTTCGCAGAGGTAATTTCCAACAGCGGCGCCGCCTCAATGGTGCCACCCACCCACAGGACAATCCGGGGCCGAAAGTGGTCTAAAAACGCGCGGGTGCTGCGTTTTGTATTTGGGCTTATTTGCACGTCCGGTTCGCTTGCGTCAGGCAGGGTCGCGATGATCGTCACCACCTCGCCGTCCTCGGTCAGCCTGCGCGCCAGCATGTTCACCGCGGGTAATTGTTTAGCATCTGCGCAATGCGCCCAGACCACCGTGCCTTTCGGGCGCGGCCGCGTGTCGGGACCAACCATACCGCGCTCTGTCGGACTGACTGCTGCTTGCAGTGCGGCAAATAACGGCAAACGCGCCATGGCGGGTTTAGGAGCCGAGTTCTTCGGTCGAAGAGGCCGCGGCTTCTTCATCACGCAGGCGGTGGATATGCGCAATGAAATACCGCATATGTGCGTTATCCACGGTGCGCTGCGCGGCGCCTTTCCACGCATTATAGGCGCTGTCATAATCGGGGAACATGCCAACGATGTCGATATCGTTCACATCCTTAAACGCGTTTTTGGATGGATCAATCAGTTCGCCGCCAAAGACGAGGTGAAGTCGTTGTGTCATGTGAAACCCTTTTCAAAAAAGTTGTTGGTTTATGTTTATGCTATGTTGTTGAACGCCTGCGCTCAAGCGAGTTGCGCCAAAAGCGGTCCGTGTATACCGCCGCCGCCGATCAAACCGTCGATTTGGGGGTGCGGATTGTTGAACCGGATTGGGCTGCCTTTTTGAGTTGTTGCCATGCCGCCTGCCTCGGACAGGATCAACGCCCCCGCTGCTACGTCCCATTCCCAAGTTGGGCGCAAGGAAATCATCGCGTCAAACCGCCCCTGCGCGACAAGGCACAAACGATAGGCCAGCGACGAACGAAATGCGATTTTGCTATCGGGGAACTTTCCGTCGCGCCAATATTTCTTGTCGCGGCTCGCCTTGTTCGTCAGGATTTTGGCCTGCGAAAGCTGCGTGTTCTGCAAAGCGCGGATCGGTGCGTTGTTTAAAAAGGCGCCCTGCCCCAGTGCGGCCGTAAACATTAGATCGCGCATCGGCAGATAGACCGCCGCTGCGGTGACCTGCCCGCCACGCACAACGGCCAGTGAGTGGGACCAGTCTTTTGCGCCCGCGATAAACGCGCGTGTGCCGTCAATCGGATCGATCACAAATTGCGCCTCGGTGCCAAGGCGCGTGACGCTATCTTCGGATTCTTCTGACAGCCAGCCGTAGTCGGGGCGCGCAGAGGTCAACGTGTCTTGCAACATCACGTTAACCGCCAAATCGGCTGCGGTTACCGGACCACCATCATCAGCTTTTTCCCAGACTTCGGGGCTTTGTCCAAAGTAGCTGGTTGCAATGTCACCCGACCGCTGTGCGGCTTGCGTCAATAGCGCAAGGTCAGTCGCCAGCAAGGGTAAGCCCCTCGACCAATAGCGACGGCACAACGTGGCTTAGATGCGTCTGCGCGTCATTTGCGGGGGTGATCCGCATCAGCATATCGCGCAGATTTCCGGCAACGGTGCATTCGTTAATGGCGTGGGTAATCTCGCCGTTCTCGATCCAGAAACCAGACGCGCCACGCGAATAATCGCCGGTATTGGGGTTGATTGTGGACCCGATCATCGAGGTCACCAGCAACCCGGTGCCCATCTGCGCAATCAACTCTGCGCGGGTCTGGTCGCCTTGGGTCAAGGCGATGTTGCTCAGGCTTGGCGAGGGCGGCGCAGAGGTGCCGCGCGACGCGTTTGCGGTGCTTTTCATTCCCAGTTTACGCGCGTTTGCCAGATCAAGCGTCCAACCCGTCAACGCCCCATCATCAACAATCGCGCGGCGCGCGGTGGGTAATCCTTCGGCGTCAAACATGCGCGACGACGAGGTGCGCAAACGGTGCGGATCCTCGATGATCGACAGACCCTTTGGCAGAACCTGCTCGCCCAGCGCATCACGCAGCCAGCTAGAGCCACGCGCGATAGCCGCGCCATTGGTCGCCTGCAAAAGATGCCCGATCAGCGCAGTTGAAATGCGTTCATCAAACAGCACAGGATACGCGCCTGTCTTGGGTCGACGCGCACCGGTGCGTTCAACAGCGCGTGCCGCAGCTATACGGCCAATCTCGACAGGGTCACGCAATTCGTTTTGGAAAATGCGGCTATCATAATCGTAATCCCGCTCCATCGCGGACCCCGTGCCACTGATCGCAACACATGACAGCCCGCGACTGGTGCGGGTGTAGCCTGCGGAAAACCCGTTGCTGGCAGACATGTGGATCCGGTTTTTACTATAACCGGCAGAGGCGGATTGGACCTGCGAGATGCCCTTGTTTTCAAGTGCCGCCGCCTCGGCGCGGGCAGCGTGTTCTTGTAATTCGGCGGGGTCAGGTTCGGCACTGGGATCAAACAATTCCAGCCCGCTATTATCAGTCATTGCAGCCAGTTGGGACGGATCGGCAAGCCCGGCATAGGGATCATCGGGTGCCTCGCGGGCCATGGCCATTGCGCGATCGACCATCTGCGCCAGCGTATCAGGTTTGGTATCAGACGACGATACACAGGCCTGTTTTTGGCCGACCAGCAGGCGCAAACCTACCTCGACCCCTTCGGAGCGTTCGGCGTGTTCAAGCGCGCCAGCACGAACATCAATGGAAACAGAGGTGCCATCAACGGCGATGGCATCGGCGTGATCCGCGCCCGCACGGCGGGCCAGATCAAGCAGTTGTTGGGTCAGATCAGAAAGAGGCGTAGTCATAAGATATCCTTTGTTCCTCTTTCAGGTAGTCGCCCGCGTGGTCCTGTGCAAGTCATGGACCACGCGAGTTAGGCTTACTGAAGACGTTGACCGTTTGCGATCACATGGCCTTCTTCGTTGATTTCCAGTGTGGCGGTCAACGCATCGTCGCCTGTTGACTGTGCAAACATGCCCATCATCATACGGCCCATCATCGCCTGCTCTTCTGGCAACAAGCCCATCTGCACAAGGCTGTCGATCAGCGCATTTGCACCGGTGATATTCACTGTCGCATCACCCATAGGACGGGGCATCCCGTCGAATGTCACTGTGTCAGTGTTATCAAAGGTGAAATCACCGCTGCCCTGCACATCAACACCCGCCATTTTCAGCTGAAGATCGTTCAGCGTCAGCGCATTCAATTCGCCCGGAACGTCCGCCTCTGCAATAGCCTCGGCTTGGGCCGGATCGAACAGGTCAAAGAACAACGATGCCTTTCCCGACAGGTCCAGTAGGATCGTGGCAGGGTCGTGCGGAATTGCGTCCGCAGGATCGACCATCGCCCAGATCGCTTCGTTCACAGCAAGATCAGTCAGGTTCACGCGCAAGCCAAAATCGGCGGGCTCTTTGGTCTTGGCCACTGGCATGTCAACGCCAAACCCGTATTCAGCCATGCTGACCTCGATGGGGAACGGCATAGAGGCACCGTTCAACGCAACGTCCAGGTCTTTCACGGAACTGTTGTAAGACATTGCCGAGGCATCCATTTTCATCGCCAGTGTACCAGCACCTGTGCTGGCTGTGCCGGATGCCTGATCGCCTTCGGACCTCACATCAAAGATGTAATCGCCACCAGTATATTCATAGGCCGCATCCAACGCAAAACCGTTTGCGAACATATCCTCAGGCGATTCAATGTTTTCCGCCAAAGCGAGGGTCATTTCAGCCGTTGTTGAAAGGTCCTGAATTTTGCCGCTAAAGGTGACGTAATCGCCCGCGATTTCCGGCGAGATAATATCAGCCAACATATCCAGCGACGCCACGTCCAGCGAATATGCAATATCGCGCATCTCGCCGGTTCTCACAGTATAACCACCGGTCACGTCATTCATTGCAAAGCGGATATCAGCTTCGACTTTCTCGCCATCGACCATCACCTCGTCCATATTGAACGCGTATTGATCGGCACTAAGCGCATAATTCAAATCGGCGGCTGTACCACTGGCGATCATTTTCAAGCCGGTCTGTGTGATCGTAACCTTGATATCGCCGCCTTCGTCCGTGGTGATGACCATCGGAAAGGAGGCTGCACCCGTAATTGAAACAGTGCCGTCGCCGAGTTCCTGAAACTGCATGTCGCCCACGTCGGCAGCCACCTTCACGGTCTCGTCCTCAAACGCCAGCGCGATACCTGATACAGTCAGGGTATCCCCGTCCATTGCTTCCGCCCCGACCGTAACGTCGCCGTTGCCGTACATCGCAAGGCTCTCCTGCCAGTCCGCCCAAACTTCGGCAGCGGTTACGTCAGCAGATGCCGTGGTGGCGCAAAGCAAAGCAATCGCGCTTACGGCGCTTCGCAAGGGGGTAATATGGGTCATGTCTTGATCCTTTTGAAAATGTTGTGCGCCTTGCGCTTTGTGTCAAGGTCGGGAATTCTAGCCATAACGTAGCGGTACCGCGCGCGGACAAAAAGGGACATGACATGAAAAACTTCGAAATGAGCGGGAAAACGGTCATGATTACTGGCGCAAGCCGTGGAATCGGCAAGGCGGCAGCTTAT
The DNA here is from genome assembly GCF_054439475.1 of Yoonia sp. MH D7. Lineage (NCBI taxonomy): Bacteria > Pseudomonadati > Pseudomonadota > Alphaproteobacteria > Rhodobacterales > Paracoccaceae > Yoonia > Yoonia sp. MH D7. The sequence continues at coordinate 3,035,146 of NZ_JBTJCF010000001.1, read as the reverse complement.
GAATTTGCAAAAGCGGGGGCAAATGTAGCCCTTCTGGCTCGCTCGGTCGATGAGATTGCGCAAATCGCAGGCGATATCGGGGCCAAAGCGCTGGCAATTCCTTGCGATGTCGCCACCCATGCACAGGTGGAAGCCGCCGTTGCCGCCACAGCACGAACATTCGGCGGGCTGGACGTCTATATCGGCAACGCAGGCGCGCTAGACCCCATCGGACACATCACCGACACCGACCCTGATGCATGGGGACGGGTCATCGACATCAATCTCAAGGGCGTTTTCTACGGCATGCACGCAGTGTTGTCCGGCATGATTGCCCAAGGACACGGCACGATTTTAACCGTGTCATCAGGCGCTGCGCATGGTCCTGTAGAGGGCTGGTCTGCCTACTGTAGCTCAAAGGCCGGCGCCTATATGATGACCCGTATGGCTGATCTGGAGGCGCGCGAAAAAGGCGTGCGCGTTATGGGCCTGTCGCCCGGAACCGTGGCAACACAGATGCAGCGCGACATCAAAGCATCGGGTATGAACGCCGTTAGCAAACTCGACTGGTCCGAACACATTCCACCTGAATGGGTCGCAAAAGCACTGGTCTGGATGTGCTCGCCTGCGGCAGACAGCTATCTTGGCCAGGATGTGTCGTTGCGCGAACAGGCGGTACGCGACGCAGTGGGCCTGTCATGATCGGGCTCGCCAAAGACGGCGACTGCTGGACGATCACGCTCGACCGCCCCGACAAGGCCAACGCGTTGACACCCCAAATGCTAACACAACTTATTGATATCGTTGAGGGCGCTACAGCGGCAAAGGTGCTGATCCTCACCGGAAATGGCCGCGTGTTTAGTGCAGGTGCCGACCTTGATGCCGCGCGCGCAGGTTTGGCGACGAGCCCGCTATGGGAACAGCTGTCAGGCGCAATTGCCGCGCACAAAGGGCTGACAATCGCGGCGCTGAACGGCACTGTGGCAGGTGGCGCATTTGGCATGGTTCTGGCCTGTGACCTGCGGATCGCGGTGCAGGGGGCCAACTTTTTCTATCCCGTGATGAAGCTGGGTTATCTGCCACAGCCAAGTGACCCTGGACGCATGCGCAACCTGATCGGGCCAGCGCGGACAAAAATGATCCTGATGGGGGGACAAAAATCCCTACCGAACAAGCGCTTGGATGGGGGCTGATCGACCAAATATGTGCGCCTGACGGATTGGCGGATAGCGTCAAGACACTCGTCCAAGACACACGCGACGCGACGCTAGATCACGTCGCGGGCATCAAAGCGTTGCTCTAAACGGGCGCAACAGGCAATAGGGGTTAAGCCGAACGGGAAAACGCCACTATGGAACAGTCAAACGCGATTATCGAAAAAGGGCTAGCGCTGTTTGATCAAGGATACAAACTCGCGCTTGAATGGCTTTTGACGCCAGCCGCATGGACGCAATTCGCGCTGCTTGTGGGGGCTTATCTGCTGGCGGTTCTGGTCAACCGGATTGTCACCCCCAAACTTTTGATCTTGCTTGCACCCCGATCAGACAGCGCAACGCTGCTGTCAAAAGTACGGCGCTTTATGATCTTTCTTTTGCCGCTGCTTTTGCCGCTATTCGCCTACGGATTTACCGCGATTGGCGAACAGGTCACGCGGTCGCTCTTCGGATCTGGGGCGATCATCGCATTCGGAAAACGGGTGTTCCTGTTTCTTGTGCTGCGGGCCTTTGTGCGGGATATCCTGACCGATCCGTTCCTGCATTTGCTCGGAAAATATGTCATCATCCCGATTGGTGCGCTTTACGCGCTGGGCGTCCTTGATCCTGTGATGCTCGGGCTTGCGCAGACAGGCGTCTCGATTGGCAACATTAATTTCAGCGTGCTGGCGCTGGTGCGCGGTGTCATCGCGGGCAGTCTGCTTTTCTGGCTTGGGCACTGGTCCAACAGCCAATCAGTGGCCTATATCGAACGGCAACGGATGCGCCCCGCGATCAGGCAACTGCTAACCAAAGTTGCCGAATTCGCGATTTTCGGCTTCGCGTTCCTGCTATTGATGAACATCATGGGCGTGAACCTTGCATCGCTTGCGCTTTTGGGCGGGGCGATTGGTGTCGGGCTTGGCTTTGGCCTGCAAAAGATCGCGTCGAACTTTATCTCTGGCGTGATTCTGCTAATCGAGGGGCAGGCAACCGTCGGTGACTACGTTGAACTCGACGGCGGCGAGGCAGGCACGATCATTAAAATGACAGCGCGCGCAACGGTTCTGGAGACATTCGACGGGCGCTGGATCGTGGTGCCAAACGAAGATTTCATCACCACGCGCGTCGTTAACTATTCCGACAGCGGCTCTGCTAACCGTCTAGAAGCGGCATTCTCTGTCAGCTACGACACAGATATCAACAAGGTCCCCGCGATTATCGAAGCTGCAGTCGCCACCCATCCGGGCGTGTTAAATACACCCGAACCACCCGATTGCGAGCTGCGCGGATTTGGCGATAGCGGCATTGATTTTGCCGTCGAATTCTGGGTCAACGGGATCGACGACGGCAATAACAAATACACCTCTGACGTGCTGTTCCTGATCTGGAACGCACTGAAAGACAACAATATTGAAATCCCATATCCGCACCGCGTTGTGGAAATCAAAGGCGGGCTGCCACAATGAATGATGCACTCGTGATCGGGGCTGGTCCGGCAGGGCTGATGGCTGCTGAAACCATGGCCGCCGCAGGGTTAAAGGTCACAATCGTGGACGCGATGCCATCTGTCGGGCGCAAGTTTCTGATGGCTGGAAAATCGGGTCTAAACCTGACAAAAAACGAAGATTTGGCAGTTTACCTCGCTAATTTCGGCAAGACGTCAGATGCAATGACAGGCGCACTTGCCGCCTTTGGACCAACGGCCGTGATGGCTTGGGCAGAGGGGTTGGGCCAGCCGTTATTCACCGGATCAACAGGGCGCGTTTTTCCGAAATCGATGAAAGCGTCACCACTGTTGCGGGCATGGATACGACGACTGGACACGGCAGGTGTGACCCTGAAAACCCGCCATCGCTGGGTCGGTTGGGATGGGGATGTGCCGATTTTTGACACACCCGACGGGCGTGTCGCCTTACCCGCCAACCGCGTGGTTTTGGCGCTGGGTGGGGCAAGCTGGGCGCGGCTTGGTTCTGATGGAGCTTGGGCCGATTATCTGCCCGAAAGTGTTGCGCCATTTGCGCCTGCGAACATGGGATTTGTGGTGGACTGGTCCGATCACATGGCCGCACATTTCGGCAAGCCACTCAAGTCGGTGGCGTTAACTGCGGGCAATCAAACATCACGCGGCGAGGTCGTGATTTCCGCACAGGGGATCGAAGGCGGCGGGATTTATATGGTCAGCCGTGCAATGCGTGAAGGCGCGCCGCTGATGCTGGACCTGATGCCAGACTGGACAATCTCGGGTATTCGCAAGGCGCTGGCGCGACCACGCGGTAAAAACAGCCTGTCTAACCATTTGCGTAAAACGCTGAAACTGGATCCCGTGCAAATCGCGTTAATGTCTGAATTCGGACGGCCTTTCCCCGACGATCTGGCGATACTTATCAAGGCTCTGCCGATCACACACAACGGCCCGCGCCCGATGGATCAGGCGATTTCGACGGCGGGCGGTGTCCGGTTTGATGCGCTCGACGGGTTCATGCTGCGCGACCGAGCAGGGGTCTTTTGCGCAGGTGAAATGCTTGACTGGGAAGCACCAACAGGCGGCTATCTTATTAACGCCTGCCTTGCGACAGGGCGCGCCGCAGGTCAACACGCGGCGGCATACCTCGCTTAAGCAACCTTACGAAACCTTGGTGCTGCATATCCGTATTGCGCGAGATCCCACGCGTATCGCTTGCTCATCAGGGCAGTGGCCTCTGGGTCAAAACGGCTCATCCAGCTTTCTCGGTCCAGTGTTTCGGTCTGGATTTCGTCCAAGCCGGGAGCGATGCCGAGTTCGGCCAAGACCGGCAGCAGATCGTCCTCGATGGATTCAACGCGGATTGTGTGGTCGATACGACCGCTTTCCCATGTTTTTGCAGACCATGCGCCGTGTTGACGCCAACGCGGACCATTGCGGTTTCCTGCGCCAATTCCGTCGGGGCGGGTGCGGTGCAGCCACTGCTTAAACTCTGGCGGTTTCATGCCCGCAAGATGACGCAACTGCCACACCATATCGGTTTGCGCGATGCGATCATAAAGCCGCGCAAGGCGGGTGAACGGATGTTCGGTGATTGAAATCCGCAGATAGCTTCGGAACGCCAGTCCCGATGCATCAAAGGCCCATTCAGCCTCGTGCGGGGTCATGTTTTGAAAAAACATATGTCCCTGATTGCGGTCGGGGCGGGGTCCAACAGTTACATCTGCCCAAGGTGAAAAGGCGCGCAAAACTTGCGCACCCGCACCTAAGGGGTCAGCGAAAAGGACAAATCTACATTTATGTGACACGATCATAGCGCGATCATTGCAGTTAAGGTCCTAATAAACTGTGCATTTTTTACGGCATTGACTGGATGTTTTGCGTTTGTCGGCATATTTCGTCATGCGTCGGGCAATTCGTGACATTCGGGTTTCCAATTCCATGCCGGCCAAGTTAACCTTGGCGCAGTATTTTGTCGGGGGATCAACTATGGCACGTTCAGTTTATCGCAATAGTGTGGGGGTGTTTGCCCTTGCTGCGGCCACGTCCGCGCAGGCCCAGCAAGGCCCAAGCTATACTATCTTCGGCACGCCTGGTTTGATCGAAATGCCCACTGCTGAAAGCGCGGATCCAAGTGATATTGCCGCGACCTTCGCCTATTCCCGAACGGTGGCTACCGGACGTCATTCACCTATCAACTGACGCCAAATCTATCGGGTAGTTTTCGTTACGCAGGGTTTGATGTTTATAGCGAAGACCTGAACGACCCTGTCGTCGAAACCTTTGATCGCAGTTTCGATCTGCAATACTGGTTGCGCGACGAGACGACGTATTTACCCGCCGTTGCCTTTGGTCTCCGCGATTTCCTCGGCACGGGGCGGTTTGGGTCTGAGTATTTCGTGGCTTCCAAATCCTTTGGTCCCAATCTGATCGCGACGGGCGGGATCGGCTGGGGGCGCATGGGGACCCAGAACAGCTTTGATAATCCGCTGAGTGCGATTTCAGACTACTTTGATAATCGACCCGTTTACGATGATCGCGATGCGACAAGCGAAGGCAGCACAGGCGGCACGATTTCGGCCAAACAGTTTTTCCGTGGTGATGCGGCGCTTTTTGGCGGTGTGGAATATCAGATCTCTAGCAATCTGGGCGTGAAGGCCGAGTAGTCATCGATTGGCTATCCGGTCGAATCCTCTGCGCCTGCGATCGATCATGCTTCGCCTTTTAACTTTGGCGTGACCTATCGTCCGCGTTCGAACATGGAACTGAACGCGGGCTATATTTATGGATCAGACTATTACCTGAGCTTTACCACACTGCTGAACCCTGAAAAGCGGCCCGGATTAAGTGGGCTTGATCTTGCGCCCGCGCCGTTGAAAGTGCGCCCGCAAGATGCGCGTGCTGCGACCACTTGGGATCGGTCAAACGAGCCCGCATTGCGTGCCGCGTTGGCGCAGCTATTGGTGGTTGAGGGAATCACGCTGGACGGGCTTGAAGTCAGCGACCGTCAGGCGCGGGTGCGCTATAACAACACTCGTTACCGCAGTGAAGCGCAGGCCATCGGGCGTGTTTCACGGATGATGAGCCAGGTGATGCCTGCCTCGATCGAGACATTTATCCTAGAACCCATGCAGCGCGGTGTGGCTGTGTCGCAGACGACATTGCGCCGTAGTGATCTGGAACGGCTAGAAAATACTGTTGGTGCCTCCGAGGCCATGTTGGAACGTGCCGGATTTACGGCTGCGGGGCCGGATGCGGGTTTGCTGGACGGGCCGGAAGCGGAGGACAAGTGGCAGTGGGGTATCGTCCCTTACATGGCGCTGGTTTTGTTTAACGGGTCCGATCCTGTGAAGGCGGATATCGGTGTGCAGTTTGACGGGCGCTATGCCTTAAACAAGAACCTGATTATTTCGGGAAGCGTGCGGCAATCGGCGTTAGGCGCGCAAGAGGCCAGCACATTTACCGACAACCCGAATGACTATGAAAACGTGCGCACCGACGGGGCGTATTACGGGCGCGATGGCGATCCGACGCTGCAAACCCTGACCTTGGCACATTACGGGCGGGTTGCGCCTGACGTGTATAGCCGGGTCACGCTTGGCTACCTTGAACAGATGCATGGCGGGGTGTCAGCGGAGCTATTGTGGAAACCTGTTGGAAGCCGTTTAGCCGTAGGTGCAGAGGTGAATTATACCGCGATGCGTAACCGCGACATGGGGTTCGAGTTTGACGAATATGATTATTCTGTCGGGACCGGGCATCTGTCTGCTTACTACGATGTCGGTGGGGGGGTATCAGGCGCAGCTTGATGTCGGGCGATACCTCGCGGGTGACTGGGGCGCGACCTTTGCGCTGGACCGCGAGTTTCAGAATGGCTGGAGCGTTGGTGGTTACTTTACGCTGACCGATATGCCGTTTGATCAGTTTGGCGAGGGCTCGTTTGATAAGGGCATCAAGGTTACTATCCCTTATGACTATTTCATTGGTTCACCGTCGCGCAAGGACGTCAGCACCACACTTCAATCGTTGTCGCGTGACGGCGGAGCGCGGCTGTCGGTTGACGGGCGGCTCTACGAGACAGTACGCGGTGGTCATGTGGCGGATTTATCCGATTCATGGGGGCGTTTCTGGCGATGATCTGCAAAAACCTTATCCGCGGCGCGGTTTGTATCGTGGCGCTCACAAGCCTTGCCACCTGCGGACCGCTGAACGAAGAATCGCCGGCTGCGGGCCTTTCGCAAATGGTAAAAGCACGGTTTACGGGGGGAGCGGAGCCAGTGGCGGCGCCCGCACCTGCCCTGACACGCGAGGCGGCCGACGCCAATCCGGGCGCATTCATGTTGATGTCACTGGCGGGGGCGCCGGAGCAAGCGTCGCTGGTCACCGCAGGTGTCAACGGGACAAAAGTGACGTGGATTGGCACCGACCAAATCTCTATTACGCTTGAAAACGGGCTGCTTGTGGCGACACGGGGATTCGCCGAAGACATGATGGCGGCCGATATTTCGCAAGTGATGAACGCACTGATTGACGGTGGCGGTACAGCTGTTAGACGCGTCGAACATTTGGACGGTTTGGATCAAATTTCGACACAACTGTTGCAGTGCAGCATCGCTTCTGTGGGAATCGAAACAGTGGAAACGCTAGGAAAAACTAGTCAAGTTGACCGTTTCGACGAGACTTGTGTGTCGGAGTCCGTCAGATTCACCAATGTTTATTGGATAAATGACGCAGGTGTGATTGTGAAAAGCCGTCAGCTGGTGTCGCGCGGGGTCGGATATCTGGAATTAATCTGCCCATAGTGACGGTTGCGCAATTTCAGATTTCAAATACCACCTTGTTTTATGACCTTAACGTGGGTAGAAAACCCTAGATCGTCAAATTTGTGCATTTTAATTGGAGTACCGACATGCGCCTTACAACAACTCTCGCTGCAGCAGCAGTAATCGCAGTATCCGGCGTAGCCGCTAACGCTGGTGGCCTCGCCCCTGTGGTCAACGACACACCAGTGGTTATGATCGACACACCAGCACCAGCTGGTTCGATCAAGCCAGGTTACATCGTGCTTGGCCTTCTGGCAGCACTCGTTGCAGCATCCGGCTCTTTCTAAGTTCACTTAGAAAGCGTTAAGTTCTGGAGAGGTTGAACACGTTCAGCTTTTCCTCTCAGTTTAAAGGAGAATACCAATGCGTATTTCAACAACACTCGCTGCAGCAGCAGCACTCACAGTATCCGGTGTAGCGGCTTCCGCAGGCGGCCTTGCACAGGCAACCCCTGACGTGATGATCACGCCAGTCGTTATGGAGCAGCCAGCACCAGCTGGTTCCATCAAGCCAGGTTACATCGTACTTGGCCTGCTTGCAGCACTTGTTGCAGCATCCGGTTCTTTCTAAGCTAACGCTTAGAATTAAAGATTTTGAAAAGGCGGGCTTAGGCCCGTCTTTTTGCGTTTGAGGGTTCGTTTGAAGCGCTTGCTTTAGCGGCGTGCCATCATCGCAAGACGGATCAGGGTGCGTTCCATCAGCGCGTTTTGCGGCGCTGTATCCGCCGATCGCAATTGCAGGTCCACATCTGTCAGCGCGGTCAAGGCACGCTCTAGCCTGTCGCTGCCCCATGCACTGGCTTGGCGCACGATCTTGTCACGGCGCGGCCCGAATACGGGAGGACGCAACCGCCCGATCCCTGCCCCTGCCCCACCCGGATCGCTGGCAACTGTGTGCAAGCGCTTGAAATGGCGCGTTGCCCCAATGCAAAGCGTCACAGGCGTGACACCTTGCGCGTAGAGATTACGCAGCACGGGGCCAAGTTCGTTCGCCGCCCCCTGCGTGACCGCATCCAGCACATCGTCAACGTCGACCTCGGCAGATTGTGGCGCACAGGCCAGCACATCAGCCATGGTCAGCGGCGTCGTGTCACCGCGTTTATAGAGGCCGACCTTTTCGATGGTCTGGCGAAAATCACCCGGTTCGAGTGTTTGCGCCAATCCCAAGAGCGCATCCATGATATCGCTGGATGGCACCTGCAATTCAGCGGCTTGCAGCGCAGACATGATATCGTCGCGGTTTGGTGGATCGTCGTAGATGCCGATGGCTACCGCGTTACGGTGGACCTCGAACAGCTTGCGCAGCGCTGATTTGGCGGTCAGCTGTCCGGCTGTCACCACGATCTGAGCGTCACCTGCCTGCCAATCGACCAGAGCGGCGGTGAGGGATTTAGCAAGCAGATCGGTTGCGTCCTCGATGAAGGCAACGCGGTGCCCCGGGAAGAAGCTTTGCGCTTTGATCGCGTCGTCTAGCAGCGCGGGATCTTTGCGCAGATCGCTAGCAGGGAGGCGGGTCAGGCGCATTTCTTCCTCGCCCCTGGGACCCACCAGTGCCGTAATCGCAGACTGGCGCGCGGTGGCGATCCGCATTGGATCAGCACCGTAAATCAGCAAGGCGGTATGTGTCGCGTCAGGCTTGCGCAGATAAGCCTGCGCGCCCGATCCCGCCAGTTTCATTGGGTGAACTCTGGTGCTGCGATGATTACCTGTGCCACGATCAAATCAGCCAAAGCGACTGATAAGCGCGCCTGTGCGTCGGTTTCGGCGGCGGTTGTGGCGACGGTTGAGCCTGTTGCCGAATAGCTGGTGAATGCGTCAACGGTGCCGTCTTTCAACGCCACACCCGCAGTATCACGCAGCACCCATGTCGCCATACCAGCCAGATTGAACCGCGTGGTGTCACCGTCGGTTGTGATCGTAGCCGGCGTCGTGGCCTGTGATATTCCGACAGTCAACCGGTACGTGGCAACGCGGGTGTCGCCCAGTCGCTCGGCCAAGCGGGTGCGTAACCGGTAGCCAGAGACCGTATCAGGGACCTCAAACGCCACAGCGCTGCGCAGTGCCGTGGCGCTGCCGCCCGTACCATAGACGGGTGAAAAACCGCAGCCAGCCAGCCCCAGCGCCACCAAAAGGACGCTGCGGCGGGAGAGCAAAAGAGGCAGCGATCTAAATGACAATGTTCACAATCCGTCCCGGCACAACGATCAGTTTCTTAGGGGTCGCACCGTCAAGGGCGCGCACCACAGCATCCATCGCGAGCACCAGTTTTTCAATCTCGTCTTTTGGCATATCGGCAGGCACGGCGATTTCTGACCGACGCTTGCCGTTGATCTGGATTGGCAGGGTGACTGTATCCTCGACCAGCATAGCTTCGTCAGCCACTGGCCACGGTGCATTGATGATCAGGCCTTCACCGCCGAGCATTGTCCAGACTTCTTCGGACAGGTGCGGGGTCATCGGGGCCATCAGCTGCACCAAGGTGCGCATCGCCTCGCGCTTGGCATCTGCGCCAGCCTTGGACTTGGAAAGCACCGCTGTGAAGCCGTAAAGCTTGGCGATTGCGGCGTTGAACCCGAAGGTTTCGATGCCAGCGGTTACGTCGACAATTGCCTTGTGCATGGCGCGCAGCAGGGCGTCGTCGTCCGTGGTTTTCGCAGTATCCATCGCGGCAATATCAACAGCGATCCGGTAGACGCGGCTGATGTGTTTATAGGTCGCCTCGGCCCCTGAGGCGGTCCATTCCACGTCGCGTTCTGGCGGACTATCGGAGAGCACAAACCAACGGGCGGTATCCGCGCCGTATTTCGCCAAAATGTCATCTGGATCAACGACGTTGTTCTTTGATTTCGACATCTTGGCCGATGGGATCACGTTCACCGTTTCACCAGTTTCAGTCACGACCATCACGCCATCACGGTCTTCGACCTGTTCGGGATAGTGGTAGATCGGACGGCCATTTTCGGTTTTGCGCTCGGCATTTTCATAGATCGCGTGTGTCACCATGCCTTGGGTAAATAGCGCGTTAAACGGCTCTGTTGCCGTATCTGGCAGGTGGCCTGTCATGTTCATCGCGCGGGCGAAAAACCGGCTATAGAGCAGGTGCAAAATCGCATGCTCGATCCCGCCGATATATTGGTCGACGTTCATCCAATAGGCGGCGTCTGCCATGTCGGTCGGCGTTGCGGCATCGGGCGAGGTGAAGCGCGCGTAATACCACGAGCTGTCAACGAATGTGTCCATCGTATCGGTCTCGCGCTGCGCAGGCTTGCCGCATTTCGGGCAAGCGCAATTGCGCCATGTCGGATGACGATCCAGAGGGTTGCCCGGCACGTCAAACGACACGTCATAGGGCAATTCGATCGGCAGGTTCTCTTTCTTTTCCGCAACAGGGCCGCAGTCGTCACAATGCACAACGGGGATCGGTGTGCCCCAGAAGCGCTGGCGGGACAGGCCCCAGTCGCGCAGGCGGAATTTGGTCACGCCGTGGCCTACGCCATTGGCTTCACAGAACGTAATCGCGGCATTAATCGCCTCTTCGCCGGTCTGTTCGATTTCACCAGCGAAGCCTTTAACATAAGCGACTTTTTCGGTCTTGAGGGGCACGTAGGCCTCTGTCAGATTGGTGGATGAACCGGTGTCAGGCAGGTAAGTTGCGATGATTGGCAGATCGTATTTGGTCGCGAAATCAAAGTCGCGCTGATCATGCGCGGGACAGCCGAAGATAGCACCCGTGCCGTAATCCATCATGATGAAGTTGGCGATATAAACCGGCAGTTCCCATGAGGTATCAAAGGGATGGCGCACGGTCAGGCCGGTATTGTAGCCTTTCTTTTCTGCGGTTTCCAACTCGGCGGCAGTGGTGCCACCCTTGCGGCAATCGGCGGTAAAGGCGGCAATCTCTGCGTTATCGCGTTCTAGTTCACGCGCTAGCGGGTGGTCGGGGGAAATGCCGACAAAGGACGCGCCCATCAATGTGTCGGGGCGGGTGGTGTAAACTTCGACGCGATCATGCCCGGCGAGGCCATCGACCAAGCTAAACGAAAACTGCAAGCCGCGCGATTTGCCGATCCAGTTTGCTTGCATTAGTTTGACCTTGGCGGGCCAGTTATCAAGGCTATCTAGTGCGGTCAGCAATTCCTCGGAATAGTCGGAGATTTTGAAGAACCATTGCACAAGTTCGCGGCGCTCGACCTCGGCACCAGAGCGCCAACCCTTGCCGTCAATTACCTGTTCGTTGGCAAGCACGGTCATGTCGATCGGGTCCCAGTTGACTACCGCTTTCTTGCGGTAAATCAGGCCTTTTTCGAGGAAATCGATGAAAAGCGCCTGTTGCTGGCCGTAATATTCGGGGTCGCAGGTTGCAAATTCGCGCGACCAGTCGATGGACAGGCCAAGCGGCAACATCTGTGCCTTCATCGCGGCGATGTTCTGGTAGGTCCAGTCTTTGGGATGGCTGTTCGTCGCCATTGCCGCGTTCTCGGCGGGCATTCCGAATGCATCCCAGCCCATCGGGTGCAGCACGTTATGGCCTGTCGCCATTTTATAGCGCGAGATCACGTCGCCCATTGTGTAGTTGCGCACGTGGCCCATGTGGATGCGGCCCGAGGGGTAAGGGAACATTTCCAGCACGTAGTATTTGGGTTTGTCGTCGGAGCGAACGGCCTTGAACGTATCGGCGGTGGCCCAAGTGGCCTGCCATTTGGCTTCGATTTCAGCGGGGGTATAGGTGCTCATGTGCGGGAACTTTCAAAAGAAACGCCGGGCCGTTCAGGCCCGGCGATGGTCGTATTCGGGCGGGATGCCGGGAGCTTATAACGCTCCGTCAGCGATACGAAGTTGGCGGGCGCGGCTGAGGATCGCATCCTCGATTGCGCGCTGTGTTTCGGCGGATACCGTGCCATTGCGGGACTGCAACGCGACATTCAGCGAACGGGCGTCAAGCGCGGGGTCGGTGATGTAGACTGTGGCGCGGTAGGCGCGATTTCCGCCCGGTGGGGTGCCATAGCCCATCACGATCACACCCGTGAAGGGATCAATGCTCTCTATCGGTAGGAAATCCAGCACGTCCAGTGCGGCAGACCAGATGTAGCGGTTCACTGCCACATTTTCGGCGCCGCGCACGCGGGCAGCTTGTCGGGTAGCAGAAGTTTCCGAGCTTGCGCCGCTGGAAAACGGGTTCAGGCTCGCGCAGGCGGGCATCGCTAGCAAACCCGTGGATATCACGGTGATTTTTGCAAAATTTGAAAAAGTGGTCAAAGCAGGGTCCCCCAAGGGATTTCATTCCCGAAATATGTAGCGAACAGGTCGCCGGGTCACAAGGCATTTGACGCAAAACGGGGCATGATCGCGATCACAACACCACAAAAAGAAAGAGCGGCCCCGAAGGACCGCTCTAACTTAGGCAATTACATTCAAATTAGAATGTGAATGCAACTTTAACAGTTGTACCTGGAAGGTACTCTGCAGAACCGATTTCGTCTTCTTGATCGCCATCTTTGTCTTCAGCATACATTGCCAAGATAGATGCACCGCCACCAAGGTCGTATGTGCCACCAACGTAGAAGTCAGCGTCGTCGCCTTCGTTCTCGTTAAGCGCACCAGCAAGAACAACAAGACCGTTGCCAAGATCGTATGCACCTTCGATGTTCCACTCTGTCTCAGTCGCAGCGGTGTTGATTTCACCTTCGCTACGTACTTTCAACAGACCTGTGAATGCACCAGCTGCGTAATCAAGCTGCAGGCCGTAGTTGTCGTCTGCATCGCCGGAGTTCTTTGTGTCTTCTGCTACGTAGTAAACAGTCGCAGTTACTGGACCGAATGGGTACGCAACTTTAACACCGAAAGACTGAAGCTCGTCATCGCCGATGTATGCGCTCTGTTGAGCGTAAGCAACAGTTACGTCAGCACCAGCAAAAGATGCACCACCGGAGATACCGAATGCTTCTGCGCTTTCGAAGTCGCCGTTGCCGCCAGTGTTGCCGAGAACAGCTTCATCCTGGTAAGCAACAGAGTAGTTGAACATGCCGATGTCGCCGGACAGACCGAAAGACAACTGGTCGTAGTTCTCGCCAGCATCGCTAGTGTAGTTGCCAGCTTCGTCAGCGACCAACATGGAGACCGAGGCAGAAACGCCGGCCATTTCGATGTCGCCGCGCAATACAACTTCGCCATCAGATTCGGAGAATGCGTCGCCGTGCATATCGCCAGCAGATTTCCAGTGAGTTTCTGCAGCGAATTTTGTGTCGCCGAAGAACAGGCTAGCTGTTTCGCTTGTCAAAGACAGAACGTAGCTGCTCGAAGCAAGGCTATAGTCGTTGCTTGCGTCGCCTTCAAAAGAGTCGCCTTCGCCGCTTTCATCATCGACTTCGATGTTGAAGGTTGCAGCAGCTGTTACGCCGTTGTCCAATGCTTTGGACATTGTTACTGCAAGGTTTGCAGCCCAATAGAAGCCGTCTTCGCCCCAAACGTCATCGTCGTTGAAACCAAGATACGCAGTACCTGTGAAAGAAACGCCGTCGTCGGAAGCGTGGCTTTCAGCGAAAGCGGCGCCAGCGAAGGCGACCAGAGCTGTGGAAGTAAGAAGAATATTTTTCATGGTATAAAACCCTCGTGTGTTGTGCATTCCCAAGAATGCCAGATTGGACCAGCATTAGGGTGTATTTGCGCCTAACGGACCGCACACTCAAGGGTTTTGGCTGGCGGGCGGGGCAGTGCCTTGGAAATGATGCATCAAGGTCACACACCGTTTCTGCGAATTCAGCAATGACAACCCCTCAAATTCAGCCTATTTCGACTATATCCCTAATACAGCAAGCATTTTCAGGAGCCCGCGATGTCCCTCGATACAATCCGCCACGCAATTGCCGCCGCAACCCTAAAAGCGGGGCGTGCAGAGCAGGACGTGACCCTGATCGCCGTCTCTAAGGTGCAACCAAATGCCCGAGTCGCGGCGATTCTGGATCAGGGGCATCGAATCTTTGGCGAGAATAAGGTGCAGGAGGCCGCTGGCAAATGGCCGGATTTTCGTGAGGTCTATGACGACATCGAGTTGCACCTAATTGGCCCGTTACAAACCAATAAGGCGCGTCAGGCGATGGAGCTGGCGCAATCGATCCATACATTGGACCGTCCGAAGTTGGCGACAACCCTTGCGCGGTTGGCGCAAGAGATAGGGCATTGCCCTGATTTGTTCATTCAGGTGAACACCGGTGAAGAGGATCAGAAGGCGGGGATCATGCCGCGCGAGGCCGATGCGTTTATCAAAGACGCGCTTGCGCTGGACCTGCCTGTGCGCGGATTGATGTGTATCCCGCCTGTGGATGACGAACCTGCGATGCACTTTGCGCTGCTTGCAAAAATCGCGGCGCGTAATGGGTTGAAGGGGTTATCGATGGGGATGAGTAGTGATTTCGAGACTGCGATTGCGCTTGGGGCGACCCATGTGCGTGTTGGGTCCGCGATATTTGGTGAACGTAGCCATGAGCACTGAGTATAACCCGCCGCAGGAGCCGCTGGAATTTTTGCACGACGATCATCAGGTGGTGCTGGTCAATAAACCCGCAGGGTTGCTGTCTGTTCCGGGTAAGGGTGAGCATCTGTCCGATTGCCTGATGGAACGGGTTAAGATGGTGTTTCCAACGGCGCTATTGGTGCACCGTTTGGATCGCGACACATCGGGCGTGATGATTTTTGCGCTGACGCCACATGCCCAGCGGCACCTTGGGCTGCAATTCGAGAAACGCCAGACAAAGAAAACTTATATTGCGCGGGTCTGGGGTGAGATGACGGAAAAAGCCGGCACTGTTGATTTGCCGATCTGCGTTGATTGGGAAAACCGTCCGCGTCAGAAGATTGATCATGAGAATGGTCGGGCGGCGCAGACCGATTGGAAGGTGATCCGCGCCGGGGACGGTGAGACTCGCGTGCGATTGATGCCGAAAACAGGGCGCTCACATCAATTGCGCGTGCATATGCTGTCGCTGGGGCATCCGATTTTGGGTGATCCGTTTTATGCGCAAGGGGCAGCATTGGCATATCCCCGCTTGATGTTGCATTCGGAGACATTCCAATTCCGGCACCCTGATGGCGGGGCTGGCACGCGGATCACGGCGAAAGCGCCGTTTTAGTCCAGAGGCGGTAGACTGCGTTCCAGCTGTGTGCGCAGGTGTTCATGGCGGGACGGCAGTTTTAGTGCCTCGCCTAGATGCGCGGTATCTTCGTCGCGGTCAAAGCCGGGGTCATTGGTGGCAATCTCGAACAGAACTCCGCCGGGTGCGCGGAAATAGATTGCATGGAAGTAGTCGCGATCAATCACGGGTGTGACATTATACCCCGTATCAAGCAGCGCCTCGCGGACCTCTAATTGGCGCGCACGGTTTTCGACAGCAAAGGCGATGTGGTGCACCGACCCTGCGCCGGACGTTGCTTGCGGCCCGTAGGGCAAGGTTTCGACATCAATTACATTCGCGGGATTGCCGTTGGGCCTGACGAAACGGGTCACATTGTTATGGGTGTCAAATTTTTCGTAGCCCATGAATTGCAACAGGTCCGATGTGGCGCGGGCGTCATGTAACCGCATCTCGGCTCCTTGGAATCCGCCAATTCCCATGTCGACACTTATGCCGTTGCCCGTCCAAGCTGCACGATTGTCATCGGTTTCAACGAGCGCAAGGCGTTCACCGTCAGGCCCGTCAAACAAAACGCGGATTTGGCCAAAGCGGGTATCTTGCGCAATATTTGCGACCTCAAAGGTGGCGAGGCGGTGCATCCATGCCTTCGCACTTCCCGTCGGGATCTTGAAAGATGTAACGCTGACCTCGCCCGTCCCGCGTTGCCCGCGCGTAGCGTTGTTGAACGGAAAATATGTGATGACGGATCCGGGGGTGCCAACCTCGTCGCCATAATACAGGTGGTAAACCTCGGGCGCGTCAAAGTTCACCGTCTTCTTGACGCGGCGCAAGCCCAGAACGGTAGTAAAGAAGGTGTTATTTGTGCGTGCATTGCTCGCCAGTGATGTGACGTGGTGCAGGCCTTTGATCTGGTTTAACATATGATTGCTCCTGAATGGGTGTGCCAAACATAGTGGTTAATCATTTGTATAAAACAGCGAGGGGCGCACAGTATTGGTGCGCCCGCTGAGATGTTTAGTCGATGGACCACGCGGAGATTGCTTTGGATTCGAGGTATTCTTCGATCCCCCAAACACCGCCTTCACGCGCACGACCCGAGAGTTTCACCCCGCCAAAGGGCGAGCCAGCGCCACGAGATTCGCCGTTCATTTCGATCATGCCAGCCTCAAGTGCACGGGCCATGCGGTTACGTTTTGCACCGTCAGTGGACTGCACATAGTTGGTCAAACCGTAAGGCGTATCGTTGGCAATACGGATTGCATCAGCTTCATCCTCGAACGGGATCATCACCAGAACTGGGCCAAATATTTCTTCTTGTGCGACGCGCATGTCGTTGGTCACGTCAGCAAAGATCGTCGGCTTTACATAAAAGCCGCGGTTCACGTTTTCCGGCAGGCCAGTGCCGCCCGCAATCAAGCGCGCACCTTCGTCGATGCCGACCTGGATCATGCCCTGAATTTTTTCCCATTGGGATTTGTTCACGACGGGGCCCATATGACGGCCCGCTTCGGTGGTTGGGCCGACCTTGATATTATTGGCAGCTTCGGTCGCTTCCAGTACGGCGGCGGCGTAGCGTGACCGCTCGACCAGCATACGGGTCGGGGCATTGCAGGACTGGCCGGAGTTGTTCATGCAGCTGCGCACACCACGTGCCACGGCCTTTTCATCGGCATCGGCAAAGATCACGTTTGCCCCTTTGCCGCCAAGTTCCAGGCCAACGCGTTTTAGCGTTTCAGCGGCACCTTTGGTGATCAAGCGACCGGCGCGGGTTGAGCCAGTGAAGCTGATCATCGCCACATCTTCGTGGGCGGTCAGTTGCGAGCCAACGCCAGCGCCGTCGCCATTCACAAGGTTGAACACGCCAGCAGGAATGCCTGCCTCGTGCATAATCTCGGCGAAGACGATGCCGGATAACGGGGCCTCTTCGGAAGGTTTTAAGACCATCGTACAGCCCGCGATCATTGCTGGAAATACTTTCAAGCCAATCTGGCTGATCGGCCAGTTCCACGGGGTGATCATGCCGACGACACCAATTGGCTCCATCAAGATACGGTCGGTCGGGGCGTGATCGCCTAGAGGGCGGTCCCATTCAATTTGCTTAGACGCTTCAACCGCATCGTTCAGTGCCCAAGGCATGCAGGGGGCTTGGCTACCGTGTGCCAGATCGTGCGGCGCGCCCATTTCCATACGGATCGCCTCGCCCATATCCTTTGCGCGGGTCTCATAGACCTTCATCACATTTTGCACATGCGCGACACGTTCGGCCACTGACAGCGCAGCCCATGCAGGAAATGCAGCGGTCGCCGCAGCCACGGCTGCATCGGTGTCGGTCTGATCACCGAGCGAGATGACAGCAACCTGCTCTTCGGTTGCAGGATCAATGACAGGATAGTCGCGTGGGGCGGCAGGAGCCGTCCAAGCGCCGTTAATATAGAAATCGCGGTGCGTAATCATGAAGTCGCTCCAAGGCCAAGTGTTTCGCGCATCGTGGCATTGCGTCGCGTTTCAAGCAAGCGGTCTAGCAAGGCCAGTTCACAACACCTATATCCTTAATATAGAATTACAACAGAAGGAGTAGCGCCATGAGCTTGCGTATTAACGACACGATCCCGAACCTGACTGTCGAAACAGACCAAGGCACACTGACCTTGCACGACTGGATCGGTGATAGCTGGGCGATCCTATTCTCGCACCCTAAAGATTTTACGCCTGTCTGCACCACCGAGTTTGGCGCAGTGGCACAGCTATCTGACGAATGGGCCGCGCGCGGCACCAAAGTCATTGGCATCTCTGTGGATAGTGCGGAAGAGCACAAGAAATGGAAGACCGACATCGAGAAAGTCGCAGGCACCAAGGCCGGCTTCCCGATCATTGCGGACGAAGATTTGGTAGTTGCAAAAGCTTTCGACATGCTGCCAGCAGAGGCCTACATGCCCGACGGCCGCACGCCAGCCGATAGCGCGACTGTACGCGCAGTCTTTATCGTTGGGCCGGACAAGAAGTTGAAATTGTCCATGACCTACCCAATGAACGTGGGCCGCAACTTTGCCGAAGTGCTGCGTGCGCTAGATGCCCTGCAGACAGCGGCCAA
The DNA here is from genome assembly GCF_054439475.1 of Yoonia sp. MH D7. NCBI lineage: Bacteria > Pseudomonadati > Pseudomonadota > Alphaproteobacteria > Rhodobacterales > Paracoccaceae > Yoonia > Yoonia sp. MH D7. Next base: position 3,016,467 of record NZ_JBTJCF010000001.1, on the reverse strand, counting down.
ACACACGATTGCGACGCCCGCAAACTGGAACGTCGGCGACGACGTGGTGATCCCGACATCGTTCAGCGCTGACGCAGCGAAAGAAAAGTTTGGCGATTTTAATGAAGTCTTGCCGTATTTGCGTATGACAAAACTTTAACACTAATCGGTTTTGCAAACAAAAGGCCCCTGCATTCGCAGGGGCCTTTTTCGTTTGTCAGGCATTATATTTTACGCATGAAGTCGAGGACAAACAGCGAAAATGGTGTTTTACTTGCCTTTTACGGACGCGACGATATTGGCAAATTCTTCGTCCGTCAGCACATCGCGTTTTGCAATGCCGGCCGCTTTGACTTCTTCAAGGATGAGCGCAATCTTGTCGTCTGCCAGTTCGCCCATGCCAAGTTCACCCATCTTGTAGATGATTGACGCTTTGCCGGACTTCTTGCCCAAAACGACCTCGCCGACTTTTCCTGTAAGCGATGGATGTGTCGCAAACATGACCAGCGGGTCGTTCATCACATAGTTGATACCGATACCGGACTCGCGGATAAAGTTGCCGTGGCCAAGAACAGGTTTGTTGCGTGCAATTGGAATGTTGGATTTCTGCGCGATCATTTCGGCCAGTTCTGGAATCTTGTCCAGTTTGTAGTTGGTATCGTAGCCGTAAAGCAGGTGCAGACCCATCATCAGTTCTTCGAGTGCTGCATTGCCAGTGCGCTCGCCCAACCCGTTAGCGCAACTATGAACGCAAACAGCGCCCGCAGTCACAGCGGCGAGTTCAGTCGCGACACCCATGCCGAAATCGTTGTGCGTGTGGATTTCGATCGGCAGGCCGGTCATGTCATTGACCCAGCGGACCATATGTTTGATCGCTTCGGGGGTCGCGCAGCCCATTGTGTCAACGATACCGATGGAATCAGGCACCGAATGATCCATGATGTATTTGCACAGATTTTCCAGATCATCCTTGCGCGCGCGTGTAGTGTCATATGGGAAGAACAGCGCGTGCAGTCCGTTTTCACGGGCATAGTTGATGATCGGGGCGGTTTTTTCCGCCACATCGCGCCATGTCCACCCAAACTGGGTTACCAGTTTCGGATAGCCAATCGGCACTTCGATCACAACGCCGTCCGCGCCACATTCCAGTGCAAGGTCGATGTCTTTTTTCATCGCACGCGCAAAGGTGAAAATCTTGGCGTTCAGGCCCAGCTTAGAAATTTCTTTGATAGCCGTTTGGTCGTCAACAGAAACGGCTGGCATGCCTGCCTCGATGCGATCCACACCCAATTCGTCAAGCTTCATTGCGATTTCGATTTTATCATCTACCGAAAACACAACGCCAGGTGTCTGTTCCCCATCACGCAGTGTTGCGTCGTGGATCTCGACCTTCTCCGGCAACATCAACCCTTCGCGCACCGAAGGCTCGAAGTTATAGGGGCTGACCCACCATTTGCCATCTTCTTGATAGGTTTCGCGCATGTTATTTCCTTTTCATATCAGCATATTGAGGTATCGGATTTTAGGACAAATTCGTTATTGACTGCCCTATATGAAGTCCCCATCGGATTCGGTTATCCTAAAAGTGTCGTGGTTTTTCATATTTGTCCAATAAAATCGATTTTTATATGACTGATAAATTTTCACTTTGACAGGGGATAACGTCAAAATCCCGACAACAATCTTCGTTAAACGTCTCTGGCGGCTCTTTTAAACAGGAATCTGTCTATCTGCCCGCAGTGCGGGATGGGCTCGTAGCATGACGCTCTCAAATTTCTGGAAACCCGTCCCGAGAAGCAGGACTACGTCAATCTTCATCTACTAACGCGACTGTTCTTGTTCGTCTGATTGATGGGAGGATTACCAGAGCAAGTGACACGGCGGCAAAAATCAGCAAGCCAGCGCTAATGGGTTCGCGCAGAAATACCAAGACATCACCACGCGAAATCAACAGAGCGCGCTGCATATGGCCTTCCATCATCGGGCCTAGAATGAAACCCAAAATCATTGGTGCTGCTTCGCACTCAAGTTTCTTCAGGATGTATCCGAACATGCCAAAGCCAGCCATCGTGAGAACCACAATGGATGTGTTGGACATGCTAAAGACACCGATGCAGGCAAAGACGATGACAATCGGGAACAGGAATTTGTAAGGAATTGAAGCCAGCTTTACCCATAATCCGACGAGCGGCAGATTGAGAACCAGCAACATCAGGTTACCAACCCACATAGACGCGATGATACCCCAGAATAACTCGGGGTGATCCCTGATAACGGCCGGGCCCGGCTCGATACCTTGAATGACGAGCGCACTGATCATCAGCGCCATGACAGGGTTTGACGGGATACCGAGCGTAAGCATCGGAATAAAAGAGGTTTGTGCGCCAGCGTTATTGGCGGCCTCAGGTGCGGCCACGCCAGCAATTGCACCATGACCAAATTTCTCGGGCGTTTTTGATATTTTCTTTTCCAGAGCATAGGCTGAAAACGAGGCCAAAAGCGCACCGCCGCCGGGCAGTACCCCCAGGAAAGATCCAAGGAATGTACCGCGCACCATCGGCGCAAATATATCTTTCAGGTCCTTTCGGGTGGGCATCAGGCTGGTAATTTTAGATACCTTTACCTCACCGTTTTTCATGGATTCAAGGTTGCGGATGATCTCACCGAGACCAAAAATACCCATTGCAATTGCAGCGACGCTGAGACCATCGGCGAGCTCGGGCGTCCCGAATGTAAAGCGTTGCAAACCCGTCTGACTATCTGTCCCGATGATCCCCAACAAAAGACCCAAAATCATCATGCCGACAGCCTTTGCAATCGAACCACTGGCGAGGACAACCGATACCACCAGCCCGCACACCATCAGTGAAAAGTATTCTGCCGGACCAAATTGAAATGCAAGTGAGGCCAAGGGTGGCGCAAATAGCCCGATCAGTACCGTTGCGACACAGCCCGCAAAAAAGGATGCGATCGCGGCCGTTGCAAGCGCCTTGCCGGCATGGCCTTGTTTGGCCATTTCGTGGCCGTCGAGGGTGGTGACAATCGACGACGCTTCGCCCGGCAGATTGATCAGGATTGCGGTCGTGGACCCGCCGTATTGTGCACCGTAAAAGATGCCCGCCAGCATGATCATCGACGATACCGGATCGAGGGCAAAGGTGAATGGCAAAAGAACCGCGATTGCAACTAGCGGACCCAAACCGGGAAGAACCCCGATCATGGTTCCAAGAAGCACGCCAAAAAAGGAATACAGCAGGTTTTGCGGTGTCATAACGGTCACAAAACCGAGGCCAAGGTTACTTATGAGTTCCATGTGTGCGTCCTAGAATGACCAAATTGCGATGGGCAGGTTTAGCAGACCAACGAACAGGCCCGCGCTAAACAGGGCGAGTAATGCCGCCACCGCAAGCCGCGGGACTGTGCCGTAGCCCGGCATTGCGAAACTTGCTGTGATCGTTGCAAGAACCACGGACGGGACGAGCCCGAAACGGTTAATGGTAAATGCAAACAGAACCACTGCGAGTGTAATGAAAAAGAACGGCCGCCACACAAAATTTGCGTAGGCAATGACGGGGCTGCGCATGCTTACCAACGCCACACCTGCGCCGATCGCGATCAGAAGAGTCGACAGGATTGTCGGAAAGAAACCCGGACCGGGCCGTGCAGTTGTTCCGAAATCGAACTGGAATGACATGCTAAGGCTGAAAATGCCGATGGCTACAAACATCAAGCCCGACACGACGTCTTTATCATAAAGGTGTTTCATTTTCCGCCTCCCAACACGAAACTACGTGATCATAGTTAAGAGAGCCCGCCGCGCAGCGACAGGCTCTCTATTCAGTTTACTCTACCAGAATCGCTGCCCAGTCCGACAACTCTGCGGCGATCACAGCAGAGAAATCATCAGGCGTCCCGACGATCGGAGACAGGCCAGCACCGGCGAGCACGTCCTGAAATTCCTGCGTTTGCGATTGACGTTCAATTTCCGCGTGGATGCGGTCGATGACGTCTTGCGGCGTTCCTGCGGGTGCGATCAAACCGAACCACGAGTTGAATTCATACCCTTCGACGCCCAATTCAGCGATGGGCAGTAAATCCGGTGCGGCCGGATTTGGTGTCAGGCCGGTAATACCCAAAGCCACCAACTGACCGTCGTTCACAAATTGCATGCCCTGCGCCGCAGAAACGAACACTGTCGAAACCCGCCCTGCGACAACGTCAAGAACACCTAAGTTAAGCTGCTCATATGGAATTGGGGTCATTTCAATACCGGTTCGAACTTGGAATAGCTCGGCTGCCAAACTCGCCGAGCTAGCACTGCCCGCAGTCGCAAAGGTGACTTCGCCCGGATGATCCAACGCGTAAGCGATGAACTCTTCCTCAGATGTGATGCCCATGTCGTTGTTGACATAGTGAACCATCGACGCACCTGCGACCCGAACGATCGGTGCAAAATCGGCACTAACATCGTAAGTGATGTCGTACAGATAAGGATGCGTCGTCAGGTTGGCTGGAACAAATCCAAGCGTGTAACCATCGGGATCCGCGTCGGCCAGCTGTGTCACACCGATCGAGCCGCCTGCGCCGCCGACATTCCTGACGATAACTTGCTGCCCCCATTCTTGTGTCATTCCGTCCCCGATCAAGCGGGCCAGAATATCAACAACGCTTCCCGGACCTGCAGGAGCGATAATTGTGATCGCTTTTTCAGGATATTCCTGTGCAGCTGCTGCGAATGGAATAGCGCCCAACGTCGCAGCCATAGCCACCTTGCACATCAGCCTACGGCTGAAAGTATTGATCTTCATCATGGTCTCTCCTCCCCATTGTTTATCTATAATCTTAGCAATTTTAGTAGAACGTCATCGCTTCGATACCCTTGCCGGCCACAACGCATTCGATCGCCGTCGCTGTGGCCAAATCCACCCGCGTAAACAGTCCGCAATCGTGGTTTGACACAATCGTGTGTTTTCCATCAGCCGTGAAGGCAATGCCCTGCGGACCCTTTGCAATCGGGATCATAACGTGATCGGCGATGTTATTTGCATCATGAATATGCATGACTCCTGACGGGTAATTCGTGCTGACCAGGTATTTCCCGTCGGGCGAATACCGAAGCCGAATTAGACGGCTTGTTTTCGGATTGCTTAAAACAGCGCCCTTGAGTGCAATCGTGTCGATGATTTTATCTGTTGCCGTGTCGATAACCAGCAGGTCCTGTTTGGAATTCTCTGCCGCGATCAGACGATCACCATTCGGGCTCATCGCGATACCTTCAGTGCCTTTCGGAACTTCGATTTCTGTCAGAACTTTTTTCTCGACGGTATCAAAAACAATGATGTTTCCGAGCTTGCAAGACACATAGATTTTGCGACCATCCGGTGTGATCTCGATAAATGGCGGACGCCCGTTCTCGGCGCCAATCGGGTAAGCCTCGGTGAGCGTCAATGATTGGGTATCGATCAAACCTAGCTCGCCGGTCTCTTCAAAGATCACCCACAGGTTTTCATTTGCGTCAAAGCGCATCGCATGCGGACCTTTAAAGCGCCCGGTCGAAATGCGGTGAACGATGGTTTGGGTTTCCAGATCCAGAACCGAGATATGCGTCCCTGACTCAACGAAATTTCCGGCTGCAAATTTTCCGAACTCCGACGCAAACGCACGTTTGTGATCCGGTGAAACCGCAACCTCGTGGTGGTTTTTGTGTTCGATGACTTTCTGCTCGACCAAGGTCACCGGATCAAAGAACCGGATTGCATCACCAACCTTATCAATCGCGATAAGACCCTTTGTGCCGGTCGGGTTATTGGCCACCCATAGATCAAAAGATGCGGAGCCATCCTGGCGTTTTTGCGGGGTCTGGTTTGCTGTGTTCATTAGAAAATCCTTGCGAACGATTCATTCATTCGTTCAAAAATCCTTGCAAAATGTTCATTCATAAACAAACATAAGATTTACATACTTTATTCCAGAATGGACTATAGATGCGATATTCACTTGTCCAAATTCGATCCATCGTAGAAGTCGCCCGCTGCGGATTTCATGTCTCCAGAGCGGCAAAAAAACTTAATACATCTCAATCTGTCGTCAGTAAGCACTTGAAATCATTCGAAGACGCTTTCACGGCCAAGATATTTGAACGCACGGGCAAGCGACTGACAGGGCTAACCGCCGAAGGCCAGAAAATCATCGTTCATGCCGAAAGAATACTGCGGGATCATGAAAGCATCGAAACGATTGGTCACGAAGCAGGCATCGCCGAACGTGAAAGCCTGACTTTAGCCACAACCCCGACATTGGCGCGCTACCTCCTTGCGGACACGGTCAAGAAATTTACGCAGATGCATCCTCGTGTCCAACTGCAAGTGCAGGTCGAGGAGACAGACAAAGCCATCGAATCCCTGCGTCACGGCGCCAGTGATTTTGCCATCGTGCCAATCGGCAAAACGACGTTTCCTGATCTGACGGTCAAGCATTTGACTGACTGGACGCGGTTATTGATCGGACTGCCTGATTGCACCCTGTTCACGGACGATGCGCTGACACTGGAAGCCATCGCGGCAGAACCGATAATTGCCTTCGAGACACCTACAATATCGTTAAGGGACACCTTCGAGGAACGCGGAATAAAGATCAATACGGCCATCACCACAAGCAATCCCGGCGTTATGAAAGCCTACGCGGCGCTGGGTCTAGGCGTGGCAATCGTAGCAACCCCGACGTTTGACCCGCTGCGAGATCTGCCCCTTGTTTCGCGCGACGTGTCCGGCATTTTCCCCTCAGTTCGCATTGGCGTATTTCAAAAGGCGGATTGTTATCACGCTGCTTTACAAACCAAATTCATAGAGGTTTTGGAAACAAGTTTTCCGAAACCCGAAATCGCGTAAATACGGAACGACGTACCTTATTTAGATATTGCGCTTTCTTAAGGTAACATCGTGGCTGCAAAGACACACAGTCACTGCGGTATGGATAGCTTCGAGCGTATTCCATTCGGATCATCATGACCAGTTGCGCCAGGGGCAGAGGTAATCTGACCCACAAGATCGAAACCAAACCCAAACAGAACGCAGGTCGCGATGAAAGCGGGGGATAGTAGCCCTCCCCCTCCAGAAATACACAGCACCCTGCGCACCTGCCAATCGTGCTACACCGTGACTTTGATACGTTGGCACTGGCCGTTCAGGTGAACATCCCAAGCGATCTCTTTGATTATCTCGAAACCGAGAAAGCGCGAGCTGATGAAGAGCGGCGCGAAGTCTTGATCGACTTCAACGGCGTGCAACTTGCACTTGAAGGCGCATGGCGGTAACGGCTACCTCTTTATCGCAAGCGGCCGCATGAATGGCGCGACGTGGTTTTTTAAGAAACCAAACAGCAAAGACCCGTGGGGCATCCGTTTGTCGTTTGGGTCATACTTTATGGCGGTGCATGGTCTTGGCGCAGCAAAGGCCCATGTCGATCACGTCTTGGACCGTTTTGGGATCAAGTTCGGCGCGTCCGATATCAGCATATCGCGCATTGATTTTTGCGTGGACTTGTTGGCCCCAGATTTTCAACTGACCCCAGATCATTTTGTTATGCATAGCAGCACAGGACGGCGCGATTACATTACGGGCGATGATGTGTCGGTGAACGGAAAATCGGGGCGCGTGACCTCGGTAACTGTTGGCAATATTATGAACCGCCAAGTGATTATCTATGACAAGCGTGCGCAGATTATTGCGACCAATAAACCGCATTGGTGGGACATTTGGAACCACACCTTACGGGCGATAAAACAGGAAAAGCCCTCTTACATTACATTACATAGGGATCAGGCTTCCCCTATGTATACGATACCTAATGAATTGGACCCGTCAGACCCCGACCAAAGCCGCGTGTGGCGCGTCGAATTACGGGCAGGTAAGACCCTGTTGAATGAGGTGCCCCTAACTTCCTAGACGCCTGCCTCGTTCATTTTCTGCTGTTTCATTTCATAGTCAACCGGTGACAGCATGCCGTTGTTCGTGTGCTTGCGTGTAGGGTTGTAAAACATCTCGATGTAATCGAACACATCCTGCCTTGCGGCGTCGCGTGTGAGGTATGTTCGCCGCCTAATGCGCTCCCGCTTCAAAAGCTGGAAGAAGCTTTCTGCGACCGCGTTGTCATGACAATTCCCACGTCTGCTCATGCTGGCAACCAGATTGTGTTTGCTAAGGAACGACTGCCACTCTTTGCCAGTGAACTGTGAACCTTGGTCTGAATGGATCATGACTTTTTGCTTTGGTTTGCGCCGCCAAACAGAGGTGGTCGCGGATTTTCGGACCAGTTGTTAAGGTGGATCGCATGACGAAAGAAGTGATCCCAAATGACAAAACGAAAGAACCATTCGCCCGATTTCAAAGCCAAGGTTGCGCTTGAAGCAATCCGCGAGGAGATGTCGATGGCGGAACTGTCCAAAAAATATGGCGTTCATCCGACCCAGATAGGGACTTGGAAACGGGCGGCGATAGAGAATATGGCGACGGCATTTACGCGCAAAGGTTCAGCGCCCGATGGGGTAAGTGCCGTTGACGTCGACAAGCTGCATTCCAAGATAGGTCAGCTTGTTGTGGAGCGAGATTTTTTGGCGGATGCCTCGCAGCAGTTGCTCGGGATGCGAGGCAAAAAATGGTGAGCCGAGATCATAAGTTAAGCATGCGTAAACAGTGCGAACTATTGCAGTTGTCGCGTTCGCGGCTTTACTACCAGCCCGTCGGCGAGAGCGCTGAGAACCTGCGGTTCATGGAAATCATCGACAAACAGTTCCTGGAAACGCCTTGGTATGGATCGCGTCAGATGGCCCGGTACATGAAGCGCAACAATCACCAATGTGGCCGCCACCGGATCCGGCGCTTGATGCGGCTTATGCGTCTGGTTCCGATCTATCAGGAGCCCAACACAAGTAAAAAGCATCCGCATCACAAGATCTGGCCTTACTTGCTGAGGAATGCGGCAATTGACCGCCCAAATCAGGTTTGGTGCGCAGATATTACCTACATACCGATGCGACGCGGCTTCCTGTATCTCGTGGCGATCATGGATTGGCACAGCCGCAAAGTGCTTTCGTGGCGGCTGTCCAACAGTATGGATGCAGACTTTTGCGTCGAGGCTTTGAAAGAGGCGCTCGCCAAGCACGGCACGCCGGAAATCTTCAACACCGATCAGGGCAGCCAATTTACCAGCGGCGCTTGGATCGACGTGCTGGTCGACGCAGACATCAAGATCAGCATGGACGGAAAAGGCGCATGGCGCGACAATCGCATGATCGAAAGGCTCTGGCGATCGTTGAAGTATGAATGCGTCTATTTGAATGCCTTTGAGACAGGCTCGGAAATGCGGGCTGGGATCGGCAAATGGCTGACGTATTACAACTCTGAGCGCCCGCATTCAACTCACGGCATATTGACCCCAGATGAGGCCTATGTCAGCAAAACAGAACCAATGAGATTAGCAGCCTAAATAAAACCCAGATCCACCTTAACAAGGATGTAAACTGGTCTAAAATCTAGGACCACCTCTAACAGCAGCCAACAAGGCTTGCAAGGCCAGGTCAGTTGTCATGCGAGATTGCTTCGACCAACCAACGACACGTCGTGAAAACAGATCGATGACCACAGCGAGATATGACCAGCCTTCATGGGTTCTGATGTAGGTAATGTCGGTCACCCAAACCGCGTCAGGTGCCGCAACCTCAAACTGTCTGTCCAGCGTGTTGTCAGCGACAACAGCAGGTTTGCCGCCATAGCGACCAGGCTGACGCTTGTATCCGATCTGTGCTGTGATGCCCGCAAGGCTAGCCAATCGTGCCACACGGTTCTCGGAGCAGGTCTCGCCAGCATCACGTAGATCATCGGCCAGCTTCCGATAGCCATAGACCTTCCCGCTATCTGTCCATGCTTGGTGGATCAGCTCTGTCTGCCGCGCATCTTCAAGCGCGCGTACGCTTAACGGTTCTTTAAGCCATGCATAGAACCCGCTGAAATGCACAGCCAGCACACGACACATCGACCGCACCGAAAACTCCGCACGATGAGCCTCAATAAACGCGTACCTCACTGAGACTCTCGCGCGAAGTACGCGCGCGGCATTGTCCTCGGACCAATGGCGGACAATTTGCGCCCTTTTTTAAGATTGTGCGTTCCTCGGTGACGCGGGCCAGCTCTCGCTTCAACCGTCTGATCTCAGCAGCCTGCTCCGCAACCTCCGATCTGACACGTGGCGACTTCGCAAATTGCGCCTTCCAAGTGTACAGCGACTTGGTGCTTATCCCCAGCCGCTCGGCGACTTCGCTGACCGCATATCCACGCTCAACAACCTGCGCCACAGCGTCCTGTTTGAACTCGTCTGTAAACCGTATTCCTTTGTTCATATCCGTCTCTCCTTGGTTCCAAAATTACCAAGCAAAGCGTCTACAAATCTAGGGGCACCTCAGTTCACCGCGAACAGCACATCGCGACCATCTTTCGCAACGTGCTAGGCTGTAGCATCACGTTGGCGGCGCTAGAGGGTAAAGAACCAGCAGACCTGCCTGACTTCTTTGAAGCGACTGCGCAAAAATTGAAAGACGCGGTGCAGTCTTATCCAGCCAAAACCGAGCGGCAATTGCGCGAGGCTAAAGAGCGGTATGTGTTTATCCAAAAACCGGAAGCGCCTATGTAATGTTACATAGGCATATACGGCAGTCAAAAGCGCCTTACATCACGTAGGGCGCTTTTGCGTGGCGGAGCTTCAACTATATAAATTAGGGCGGAGAGCTGCCATTCTCTGTAGGCGCGACTATAGGACAAGCAATGTTTTGTGTCAGTCTGAGGTCAACATAATAGTTATATTCATCCGTCTCAGTACTCACAAGAAACAACTATTTGTCGCCTAATTCAAAGAAGTCCAATTTTTGCAGCACTGGCTTCCTTTTCCAGATTACGGAGCTACAACTATCGACATCTATAGTAATAATTTTCTTCAAGTCTGACTGGTACTGTGCAAAAAGCCACTCCGCGTAATCAAAACAGCTTGAATAGTTTTTTTGACCATTTCTACCGCTAGATAGTTCGTTAGAAAGGTCAAAAATTTGATCAAAGTAGTCATGAGCATTTACCACCAGAACCGGAGTAAAAGCGGGTGTCAGTCCAGAGTGTACAATGGAATTTCGTGCTCGGTAGCTTCGATGAAGTTGCCATTCAACACGCTTTTGATGTTCAGCCAAAATTTGATGGGCACGGCGCGGGTCATCAAACGCTTACCAGAGGCAGAACGTCCTATACTTTAATAGTTCGAAATGCCCCAAATCTCCAAAGAGCTTCTTAAGTTTATCGGAATTCTCTTTATTTGCTACAAGAGAGAATGCCTTTTCGCTCAAATCCGCGCCGGCAGGTGCCTCGACGTTATCTAACAGCTCAAGAGCAATATCTCGATTCCACCGATTTAAATCCGTAGCAAGTCGCCAGAATATTCTATTAAAATACTGTAGACCTAAAAATGGCAACACACCATCGACCACTTCTTTGATGACCGATTGGCCTTTTCTTCTTGGAACAATAGTTTCCAAGGATGTCCAGAGATTGATAAGTTCGTTTTCTACTGATTCAGTTTGTATACTTTTTCCATGAAAGCTTATCGCGCGGAAAAATTTCTCACGGTCTTCTCCTCTAGGAAAGTTTACCTTCTTAATCATTTCATCAAGTTTCTGCGCTGCTTTGTGCGGGGGTAATCCTCCCCAAAACCAAGGGGATGCGGAAGTAGAATTTTCTCGGCAAGATATCTGAGGAGATTTTGATGAAGATGACGAGATATAGCGAACCCCAAATCCTTGCGATCCTGCGCCAAGCCGAAGGCGGTGTGCCTGTCTCTGAGCTGTGCCGCGAGCACGGCATGAGCAACGCGTCATTCTACAAATGGAGGTCGAAGTATGGCGGGATGGACGCATCGATGATTAGCCAGATGAAGGCCCTTGAAGACGAGAACCGGCGTCTCAAGAAGATGTATGCCGAGATGAGCATGCAAGCTGAGTTACTGAAGGAAGCCCTTGGAAAAAAGTGATCCGGCCAGCCCTGCGTCGGGGTCTGGCCGAGAAAGCTGTGGCGCGACACGGTGTCAGCATTGCGCTGGCCTGCCGCACCTTTGGCGTGAGTGAGACCTGCTATCGTTACAGCCCGCTCTTGAGCGACGAGAACGAAGAGGTCGCCGATCTGCTGGTTGGGCTAACGACCGCCCGGAAGACGTGGGGGTTTGGGCTATGTTTCCTGAATCTACGCAATGTGCAGGGCCATCCGTGGAACCACAAACGCGTTTACCGCATCTACTGCGAACTGGAACTGAACTTGCGGATCAAACCTCGGAAACGGTTAAAGCGGGACAAACCCGATGCGCTGGCAGTGCCGGACGCACCAAACGTGACCTGGTCGATGGACTTCATGGCGGATCGCCTCGGGGATGGCCGGGCGTTTCGGCTTTTGAACGTGCTGGATGATTTTAACCGCGAGGGTTTGGGCATCGAGGTTGATTTTTCTTTGCCAGCCGAACGGGTTATTCGCAGCCTCAACCGGATCATCGAATGGCGCGGCAAACCAGAAACTATTCGGGTTGATAATGGCCCAGAATATATCAGTGGCAAGCTGTTAGAATGGGCTGAAAAACAAGGTATTAGCATCCAGCATATCCAACCCGGAAAGCCGCAGCAGAACGCTTACATCGAGCGCTACAATCGCACGGTCAGGCATGAATGGTTGGACCAACACATCATTGAAAACATCGAGGAGGCGCAAGACTTCGCCACACAATGGCTTGTCTTATAATGAACTTGGCTCCTGCTTTATAATGGGGCCACTGCCCGCCACGTCATTTGTGACAGGCAGTGGCGGCGGTTGGATCGTAAATGGCTGGGTCATGATGGACCGCTCCAGAGTTTGATCAACCGCCGTCTTCCCCAAAGGCCTGAACGGATACGCGTGCAACAAGTCACGTATGACAAGCATAGGATATGGAGAATATGACAGATCATAACATTGGCGTGGACATTTCTAAATCCCATCTGGACGTGTTTCGATTGGAAGACGACATGGCTAAACGCTTCGATAATTCAATCACAGGCTTCCGTGCTCTTATCAGATGGTTGGGCAAGGCGACCCGTGTAGCGAGGGTCGTTTACGAGCCGACAGGATCGTATCACAAAGCCTTTGAAGCGACACTTGGGAAGGTGTTACCATTGGTCAAGGTAAATCCTTTGCAGGCGCGCCGTTTTGCGCAGGCCCATGGTACGAGAGCTAAGACTGATGCAGTCGATGCTCGAATGTTGGCGCTTATGGGCGCGGCATTTAATCTTGAACCACAAGTGCCTCTCCCGAAAGAAGCAATTGACCTCAAAGACTTGCATGTTGCGCGGGCTGGGTTGGTCAAGGATCGCACCAGATTGCGCAACCGTGCTCAAATTCAGGGGTTATCTCTCCTGAAACGCCAAACCAAAGCGCGTCTCACGCTAGTGGAACGCCAGATCGTTGAGTTGGACGCCGAGATAGCAGCGCTGATCCAGGCGCGGGAGAGCACCGCACGTACGCATGATATTTTGCGTTCCATGCCCGGTGTCGGCGCTGTTTCTGCTGCCGCAATATTGACCCTGATGCCCGAACTCGGCACGCTAGATCGCAAACAAGTGGCCAGCCTGGCTGGTCTCGCCCCCATCACACGCCAGTCTGGATTATGGCAGGGCAAAGCGTCCATCGGAAGCGGGCGCAAGCCCTTGCGCGATGCCCTTTACATGCCCGCATTAGTCGCCATGCGCTGGAACCCAGACCTCAAAGCAAAATACGAACACCTACGAGACGTGGGAAAACCCGCCAAGGTCGCAATTGTCGCTATAATGCGGAAGCTAATCGAAATCGCAAATGCACTTGTCAAAGCTAATCGCAAATGGACACCAAAAACCGCTTGATCAAGACGGATACTCTCGACTTACAACAATGACCGCCCGAATATGGGCATCGGCGGCATCACACCCGCACAGAAACTAAAAATGGCCGCGTAAGTTCTACAGCCGCACCCCGTTAAAAATGGGGGGATTACCGACCGGTTGTCGCTTACAAAATGCATTCGGTTCACTGCGGTTCTGATGGAAACTTGCGATTTGTCACAGCACGTTTTCTTCGTTATCCCAAATGGGCTCAGGAAAAAGGAGCCTTTGTGATAATAAAGACCAAATAGGTCGTGAAGCCGTTCAACCCTATTATTTGCTGTTTGCATCGCGGAACTGCTGTCTGGAGCTCTTATATCTTTGAGGATAAGGTAATTTTCGCCTAAATCGAGGGTCAGGAACGATTTTCTAACGGTTGTTTCATGGAACTCCTCGGGAAGTTTGGTAGTCAATTCCATGCTGAAAATCTTGAGAATTTCCTTCCTTACGTTGCCAACGCTTGTCGTAATTTTCAAAGCTATGTCATATTTGTGTGAGTGTGGGAAAAGCTCTTGTAACAATTTGACAAGGATATCGGGGCCTGAAACCTCATTATCGGAAAAGAAAGTGCTTAATACAGTCTGTTTAAGTGCTATTCGCTGACGCCCTGGTTTTGCAAATTTGCAGCAATCTCACGGGCGAGAAAGTCAATTTCAAACTTTTTCTCGGTCTCTACTGCATTTTTGACTAGGTCAAAAGCAGTCATAGTATATGTTCTGGCATCCAACTCAGCCTGCAAAACACGGAGTTTCCGGAGAATGGCGCCGATATCGCTTCGATCATAATTGAGGTATTTCTCTAACCGAAGACTTAAAAGCTCCGACACGATTGGATTTTTCCGCAAGCGAGTCTCCAACTCATCGAGAATGTGCAGTGATCCATTTGGAGATATGCCCAATTCCTCGCACAGTTCAAAAGAACGTATCGCTTCTCGTAACAAAAAAGGCGCTGTCGTAGTCGGAGCTCGGTAGCTATCAAGAGTATAGCTAAATGTAAGTTCATCCATTCTTTAGGCAAAAAAGAGTAATCCTTTAGAAGTGTCGGGGCTCTTCCAATTTTTAATGCTACGTAACTTCATTTTTCTTGCCCTTTTTGCCACCTTGGGCAAGGTCAACTATACCGAGAAAAATGACAAGATTCTAATCAGTCAAGGGTGGCTAATCCAGCTCACCTCATACTACGATTTATCCTATAATTTGAGTTCCACCCACTTAAGTCTGCAGCGCGGCGCGAGGGAGCAGTTTCAATGTCTGCAATGGGCCGAAATTGCCAATCAACGTTAACCGGTAAGTTGATTTTCCCATACGACACGCTCTCGCGCGACCCAAATATGCTCCGGTTTTTGTTGAATGATCGCGTTTTTAAAGCCTGACAGTGACTTCGCCTCGTCCGCAGTATGCGCCAATGCCCAACCGTGGATAGATAGGCTGTTGGCGGCTGCTGAGGGGACTTCAATTTTCCATACCTGTAATATCATGCCTACTCTTCCCACATCACGGTTAACAAAACGTTGCAGCTAAAATCCATTCATGGACGCGAGCAACCAAACGCTGAACGAACGGCTGCTTTGAAGAGCCCCAACCGAGCACACTGATCACAGGGAGTGTCGGCTTCTCTAATTGGGCGTTTGGGTCAAGCTCATTTTCCTTCTTTCTTTCTTCCGGGTCTTTGTCACTCATCCGGGTCACGCTTCTCTTCGCAGTCTGGTTGATGCCGTGATGGCACCGCTGCACGCATATGTCGGATCGGACGTGGAGAGCCTTGCTTTGGGACGCGCTTCACGTTGCGCAGCAGACATTTTCGGCTTCTTCCACGAACCTCGTCCGGTGAGGGACGACCCCGTTAGGATTGGTGTTTGGGCTTTAGGTCATGCCTTGCCCCCCACTTGGTCCTGACGGAATTCTGTGCCATCTATCCACATCCGGTGGAGCAAGACGGCGAGTTTACGTGCGACAGCTACAACGGCGCGACGACGACCCTTGGTGCGCATTAGCCGCATACCCCAAGATTTGATCTGCGATCCGGCCATCGTCCGCATCAGCAAAGCGTTTGCAGCTGCATACAAAGTTGCGCGAACGTCTCTGTCCCCCGCTTTCGATATACGACCAGGATTGTCGTGCTCACCTGACTGATATCGTCGCGGTGTTAGCCCAAAATGCGCGCCTACAGTTCGTGACCGTTTGAAGCGCGTAGGATCGTCCACAGCGGCTTTGAAGGTCAATGATGCAATCGGTCCAACACCCGGAACGGTCATCATTCGCATACAAACCTCATCCTGGCTGGCGGCGCGTTTGACACGCCGATCCAGTTCCAGAAAGTGCTGATACAACACAACACGTGCATCTAATAGTGGCACCAAGGCATGGGCCAGAACGTCATCCATCTCGATCATCGGTCGGACAACACCATCGAAACTGCCGTGCTGCACAGTCTTGGGCAGACGAATGCCAAATATCTTTAATAAACCGCGCACTTCATTGGCTAGATCCATTGTCTTCTTTAGCAATGCCTTGCGCGTGCTAAGCAAGGCACGGACGCCATGGGCCTCTCGGCTCTTCATATGTACCGGGCTGAACCAGCCCGTGCGTAGCACTTGAGCTATCCCGCGAGCATCATTCTTGTCAGTTTTATTCCGCATTGCTGATAGCGCCGCATTGACCTGTCGCGCCTCCATGAAAACCACATCGAAGCCTTCTGCTGTCAAACCGAAGTACAGGTGCTGGCTCATCGTGCCCGCTTCAAAGCCCACCCGTTCAATCGGATGTGCGAACTCAGCAAGGTACTTAGTGATATCGCTGATCTCGCAGGGCAGCTCTCGTTCAAGAAGCACTTTTCCTCTGCCATCAACAATGCAAAGCGCACAGGATCGAAGCGATACGTCTATTCCGGCAAAATATTCCATCTTCTTTCTCCCTTGTTCACAGTCATCCTGTGATCTTATCGGGAGCTCGACCTCAGAACAGAGGGTAGCCCAATTACGCATGCTTTGGGCCGAACAGTCCGGATCGATTCGCTCAACACACGAGGGATAAGATTATTGGGCCGTGTTTCAAACGACACATGCCAAATCCGCTTTCTATAAGCTTCCGGATTTTTTACGCGATTGTTGCTAGATTCAAAATCCACGCAAGTATCTGTAATATAAAGATAAATGGTGAGCCGGTCGGGATCCGAACCCGAGACCTACTGATTAAAAGTCAGTTGCTCTACCAACTGAGCTACCGGCCCACTAGGCGGCTATCTAGAAAAGCCTAGCGCCGCGGTCAACCCACAAATGCGTCTGGTACTGGATTCATTTCAGATCAGCGTCTATATGCGCGTTTATGACCCAAAAAAATACCACAAATCTACCATTCATGAAGATGCACGGACTTGGAAACGACTTTGTTGTTGTCGATGAACGTGGAATTTTGCCAATCATTGATTCTTCGATAGCAATTGCGATTGCAGATCGTCATCGCGGAGTTGGCTTTGATCAGCTGGCCGTTTTGTCGGAACGTGCTGATTCGGATGTGCATCTGACGTTTTGGAATGCTGATGGATCGCAGTCTGCCGCCTGTGGCAATGCGACCCGCTGTGTTGCGCGGTATTTGATGGATGAGACTGGTAAGGATGCGCTTACGATCACCACGGATCGTGGCACGTTGTTTGCGGTTGATGCGGGTGACGGCGCGGTTTCAGTTAACATGGGCCAGCCGCAGTTGGATTGGTCCGAGGTGCCTTTGGCGTACGAGGTCGATACTTTGGCCTTACCGATTGAGGGTAGCCCTGTGGCGACGGGTATGGGCAATCCGCATTGCACTTTTTTTGTCGATGACGCCGACGCGATTGATTTGGTGGCGCGTGGTGCGGTGGCCGAGCATGATCCACTGTATCCGCAGCGCACGAATGTGCAGTTTGCGTCCTTGGTTGGCCCAGACCATCTGCGTATGCGCGTGTGGGAGCGCGGCGTGGGCGTCACGCTTGCCTCTGGCTCGTCATCCTGCGCGACTGCGGTTGGTGCGGCGAGGCGGGGCCTTACAGGCCGTCAGGTGCGCATTGATTTGGACGGTGGCACGTTGATGATTGACTGGCGTGACGATGGCGTTTGGATGACGGGCGCCACGGCGCATGTGTTTGACGGGATGTGGCGGTTATGAGCGCGCCGATATTTTCCAATCACGGCTGCCGTTTGAACGCTTATGAGACTGAGGCGATGAAGGAATTGGCGGGCGCGGCTGGCGTTCAGAATGCGATTATCGTCAATACTTGCGCAGTGACTGCCGAGGCCGTGCGTAAGGCCAAGCAGGACATCCGCAAGCAGCGTCGCGCCCATCCTGATGCGCAGATTATTGTGACAGGGTGTGCTGCGCAGACAGAGCCTAAGACGTTTTCGGATATGCCCGAGGTGAACATTGTCATTGGCAACACGGAAAAGATGGATCCTGCAACTTGGGTTGGCTTGGCGCCTGATTTGATTGGCAAGACCGAAGCCGTTCAGGTGAATGATATCATGTCAGTGACTGAAACGGCAGGTCATTTGATTGACGGGTTTGGCACAAGGTCGCGTGCGTATGTGCAGGTTCAGAATGGCTGTGATCATCGCTGCACGTTTTGCATCATTCCTTACGGTCGTGGCAATTCGCGATCGGTGCCTGCGGGTGTTGTGGTCGATCAGATCAAGCGGTTGGTGGATAAAGGCTATAACGAGGTGGTGCTGACGGGCGTTGATTTGACCTCTTGGGGTGCTGATTTGCCCGCCACGCCCAAGCTTGGTGATCTGGTGATGCGCATTTTGAAGTTGATTCCCGACTTGCCCCGTCTGCGGATCAGTTCGATTGATAGCATAGAGGTGGATGAGAACCTGATGTGCGCGATTGCCACTGAGCCGCGTTTGATGCCGCATTTACATCTATCGTTGCAGCATGGTGATGATATGATTCTTAAGCGCATGAAGCGTCGTCATTTGCGCGATGATGCGATCAGGTTTTGTGAAGAGGCAAGTAAGTTGCGTCCTGATATGACATATGGCGCTGATATTATTGCGGGATTTCCAACTGAGACCGATGCGATGTTTGCAAATTCGCTGGCGCTTGTGCGCGAGTGCGATCTGACGTGGCTACATGTGTTTCCCTATTCTGCACGGATCGGCACCCCTGCGGCGAGAATGCCTGCGGTGAATGGTAAGTTTATTAAGGAGCGCGCTGCTCAATTGCGCGCGGCTGGTGATGCGCAGGTGAGCAAGCACCTGAGCGCTCAGGTGGGAAAGGACCATCAAGTTCTGATGGAGAGTCCTACCATGGGCCGCACGGCACAATTTGCTGAGGTCATCTTTGACACCCCACAAGCAGAGAGCCAGATAGTCGCAACGCAAATCTCCGGAGTTCGCGGCAAGCAACTCCTCGCTTTTTCTTAAATAGTCCCGCCGGAGGCTTCGACATATGCCACAGCCACCTATTCTTTGGTCATTCAGGCGCTGCCCTTATGCGATGCGCGCGCGGCTTGCGATTAAGGCCAGCGGGGTCCAGGTCCGGTTAAGGGAAATCCTGTTACGTGACAAACCGGTCGAGATGCTGCTCGCTTCTCCCAAGGGTACCGTTCCGGTGGTGCAAGCGCACGACTACGTCATAGACCAGAGCCTTGATGTTATGCGCTGGGCGCTTGCGCAAAATGATCCAGAAGGCTGGCTGAACCTGCCAGAAGGCGGTTTTGATTTGATTGCGCAGTCGGATGGGCCGTTTAAATCTGCGCTAGATCGTTACAAATACCATGTGCGTCATGTGGATGGCACACGAAAGGTCGCCCGCGCCGAGGGGGCTACGTTTTTGCGAACGTTGGATGGGATGCTTGATGGGCAGGATTGGCTATATGGAGCGCAATCTTTGGCTGATATGGCGATATTGCCGTTTGTGCGCCAGTTTGCGAATACCGATCGGGCGTGGTTTGATGCACAGGATTGGCCGCATTTGCAGCGCTGGTTGAATGCATTTTTGAAATCCGAGGCGTTTACGTCAGTGATGGAAAAGTATGAGCCTTGGCAAGACGGTCAAGATGACGTTTTATTCTAGCAACCCCCAAGGAGCCGTCCTATGAAATTACTGATGTCCCCCTCCTCACCCTATGTGCGTAAGGTCCGTGTTCTGATCTGTGAGGCCAACCTGAACGATACGGTTGAAGAAGTGGAAGTGTCGACAAGTGCGTTAAACACCGATGCATCGGTCGTGGCGGCAAATCCGACAGGGCGAATTCCCACGTTGATTCGCGAGGATGGACCAGCAATTTTTGATAGTCGTGTGATTACAAGATTTCTGAATGATCACGCGGGCGCAGGATTATATCCAGAGGGACGAATCTGGGAGGTTTTGACGCTAGAAGCTTTGGCTGATGCCATCATGGACTCGGCTGTGTCGATCGTCTACGAATCACGGTTGCGCCCGGAGGATAAGCAGTATGCCGTTTGGACGGACGCGCATTGGGGTAAGATTGCTCGCGCAATCGCCGATATCAATGGGCGTTGGATGAGCCATTTGGCTGGGCCCCTGGATATGGGTCAGGTAGGCGTTGCCTGTGCGCTGGGATATTTGGACCTGCGCCATGATGCCCGTGGCTGGCGCAACGGAAATGCAGCGTTAGCAGAGTGGTTCGCGGCGTTTGAGGCGCGTGATAGTATGGTTGCCACGAAGGTGTAGGATGGGTTTTAACCCATCCCGTAACGTTTAGAACTTAAAGCTAAGACCGAGGTTAACCGCGTTGGTAACGACGTCGGTTTTGAGCGTGCCCCCTGAGTCGAGGTCAGCGACGTTTTGGCTATATGTGCCTTTGTATTCGCCGAATACGGACCATTTGTCGTTGATCGGATAGCTTGCGCCAGCCAACCACGTTACCGCAGCGCCAGTCACTTGGTAGCCGAATGTTTCGCTTGCCCCGTAGGTGACTTCAACGTGTGGGATCGCGACCCCAAGTCCGCCACCGACATAGGGTGTGAAATTGCCAATTGCGTTTTGCCAGCGCCGATATGCGTTTACAGTCAGTGTGTTTAGCCCATCCGTAAATTCGAGCGTTTTATAACCCGCCTTTTCGAGATCGCCTTCATTGGGGTAAATTTTGTTATGTGTAAAATCAAGGCCGTAACCGAAGGACGGTGTTTTCCAGATTGTCGCACGCAGGCCGTAATAGATAGGCGCGTCCATAGATTTACCGACCCACCCCATCCGAAACCGATCGCTAGGGATGTCCGGATCGCCAGTGACCGAAACAACCGAATGCGGCGAGTTTTGGGCGCCGCTGTAAAAGCTAAGTTCTACTTCTGCGGACGCGCTAAGTGGCGCCAAGCATAAGAGGGCAGTTGCTGTTATAGTCTTGTTTAACATCGCGCATGGCTTTCATTGAGTATTCGTAAGATTAGTATGCCTGTGCGGGGATCATGACAAGCGGGTGTAACAATACTGTTAATCACCAATTGCCTAAGTGTCATCCCAGTCAAAGCGCCGCACCCTCATGTCCGCCAGCGCTGTGCTTTCGGCGCAAGTGAATTTCACCTCCAGCGATCGTCATTTCCGTTCATGATCTGTTTGTGATTTTTGTGCATGAGTGTAGTCTTATCACACCTGCGCCTTATTGTCCGCTGGACGGATAGGGTTTTGGTGGCTAAACACCGCCAGAATAGATAATGGGTAAACATTATTTGATTTTTCGTGTGGGTCGACGGGCCCCAACCACCGGAGATGCACCTCGTGTCACATGCAGAAGACCATCAAGGCACTCGCCGCGACTTTATTTACTATGCAACCGCAGGTGCGGGTGCAGTAGTTACAGGCGCGGCTGTTTGGCCCCTCGTAAACCAAATGAATCCATCCGCGGATGTCCTAGCGTTGGCTTCTATCCGCGTTGACGTCAGCGCTATTGACCCGGGAACACAGCTAACCGTGCTGTGGCAGGGTAAGCCGGTATTTATCCGCGCCCGCACAGAGGACGAAATCGCAGCCGCTCGCGCCGTTGATATGTCCGAGTTGCCCGATCAACGTGCAGAGAATGAAAACGCTGTTGTCGGTGCGGATGCATCTGATGAAAACCGCGCCCTGTCCGAGGACGGTGTCTGGTTGGTTCAGATGGGCATTTGCACGCACCTTGGCTGTGTACCTTTAGGTGAATCCGGTGATTTTGGCGGTTGGTTCTGCCCATGTCACGGTTCACACTACGACACATCCGGTCGTATTCGCAAAGGCCCTGCACCGCGCAACCTTCTCATTCCTGTTGCGTCCTTCGTGGACGAAACAACAATTCAACTCGGTTAAGGAGAGCAGAATATGTCTGGTATTCCCCACGACCATTATGAGCCGAAGTCGAACTTCACCAAAGGTGTTGAATCCCGTCTTCCGATCATCAGCCTGCTTTACAGCACGCTAACCGCCCCGACCCCGAAAAACCTTAACTGGATGTGGATCTGGGGCATTGTCCTTGCTTTCACACTTGTTTTGCAGATTGCGACAGGTATCGTGCTGGTCATGCACTACACGCCGCACGTTGATATGGCGTTCACCTCTGTTGAACACATCATGCGTGACGTTAATGGCGGGCATATGCTGCGCTATTTCCACATGAATGGCGCATCACTGTTCTTCTTTGCTGTTTATGTTCACATGTTCCGCGGCCTTTACTATGGCTCTTATAAAGCGCCACGCGAGATTACTTGGATCATCGGCATGTTGATTTATGTTCTCATGATGGCTGCTGGTTTCTTGGGTTATGTTCTTCCATGGGGGCAGATGTCCTTCCACGGGACGGCCGTTATTACAGGTCTATTTGGCGCGATACCATTCATCGGTGAATCGCTTCAGACTTGGTTGCTTGGTGCGGGCGCCGTTGGCCAACCTGCATTGAACAGATTCTTCTCGCTGCACTATTTACTGCCGTTCGTCATTGCTGGTCTTGTGATCGTGCACATCTGGGCGTTCCACCACACAGGCAACAACAACCCGACTGGTGTTGAAGTGCGTCGCGGCAGTGTTGATGAAGCCAAAAAAGACACACTGCCTTTCTGGCCCTACTTTGTGATCAAAGACCTGTTCGCCTTAGCTGTTATCCTGGCTATCTTTATGGCGGTTGTCGGCTTCATGCCGAACTACCTTGGTCATCCTGACAACTATACTCCGGCAAACGCGCTGGTCACCCCATCGCACATCGTTCCAGAATGGTACTTCCTGCCATTCTACGCGATCTTGCGGGCCTTCACCGCTGACGTCTGGGTTGTTCAGATCGTTAACTTCCTCAGCTTCGGCATTATTGATGCCAAGTTCTTTGGTGTGTTGGCGATGTTTGGCGCTATCTTTGTGATGGCACTGGCACCTTGGTTGGACACATCATCGGTTCGCTCTGGTCGGTTCCGTCCGATGTTCAAGTGGTGGTTCGCCCTACTGTCAGTCGACTTTGTTGTGCTTATGTGGGTCGGCGCGATGCCAACGGATGGTATCTACCCGTACATTTCTTTGCTTGGCGCAACATATTGGTTTGCATACTTCCTTGTCATCCTTCCGCTTTTGGGTGTGATCGAGAAGCCGCTGACACCGCCAGCAACAATCGAAGATGATTTCAACGCGCACTACGGTCCAAAAACTGACGGCTCAACCGTCAAACCGGCCGAGTGAGGAAAGGACAAATGAAGATGTTCCGTAAACTCACCCTAGCAACTGTTCTGGCGGTTTCCGCCAGCACTGCGGTTGCTGAATCCGAAGTGCACCTCGTCGACTTCGATTTCTCTTTCGAAGGCCCGTTCGGCTCCTTTGATCAAAACCAGCTACAACGTGGCCTGAAAATCTACACCGAGGTTTGCAGTGCATGTCACGGTTTGGAACTGGTCGCATTTCGCAACCTTCATGACGAAGGCGGCCCTGCGCTACCCGAAGACCAGATGCGCGCCTATGCAGACGGTTTAGAGGTCTTTGACCCAGCACTTGACGATGGCAATGGCGATTTCCGCAATGCTACTCCTGCGGATAAATTCCCGGGTTCGGGACTTGAAGCCGCACCTGACCTGTCTTTGATGGCGAAAGCGCGCGCAGGCTTTCATGGCCCATATGGAACAGGACTAAGCCAGTTGTTTAACGGGATGGGCGGAGCTGAATATATTGCATCGCTCATGATCGGCTACGAAGAACCGCCTGCGTGCGCGCCTGAAGATTTTGAAGGCTCGTATAACGCGGCATTTGCAGCCGGCGGCTTTCCCGAAGAGTGCATCGACGAGGAGGGTCATCATATGGTACCCGGCTCTTGGATCGCGATGGCACAGCCGCTTTACGGCGAAGATCTGGACTTTGACGATGGTCATTCCAACTCAATTGAAAATGAAGCAGAAGATGTTGCTGCATTCTTGATGTGGGCGGCTGAACCAAAAATGATGGCACGCAAACAAGCTGGTTTGACCGGCGTTCTGTTCTTGTCTCTTTTGTCCGTGCTTTTGTATCTCACAAACAAGCGGTTGTGGGCGCCACACAAGCATAAGCACGAAGACTAAGATTGCCTAGACTGTTACAAAGGCCCGCCAATTTGGCGGGCCTTTTGCGTTTGTGGTGGGATGGGTTTTAACCCATTTCTCCGAGATAGTCGCGCAGGGCCGGCGGAGGATTGGCGAAAATATCAACTGTATTTACAGGTGCAAATACGAGCCCGTCAGCGACAACACAGACATTATCAGCAATGCGTTTTGTGTCTGCTGGGTCATGTGTCACCATAATCACCGCGCGACCCGCCAGTCGCGATTTCACCAAATCCAGCATTTCTTCTTTCAACCGCGGCCCAAGTGCCGCAAACGGCTCGTCCAGCAGCACGATAGGTCGCCCTGCAAGCAGTATCCTCGCCAGTGCGGCACGGCTTTGCTGCCCACCTGAAAGCCCAGCGGGTTTACGTCCACCTAGCCCTGAAAGCCCGACATCTGCGAGCACATCCTCAACATGTTTTCGTTCAGCTGCTTTCAGTTTCAGGGTCGCGCGCAGACCCAGACCAACATTATCAGCGATTGTGAGATGTGGGAAAAGATTGTTATCTTGGAATAAAATACTAACAGGCCGCTTTGCCACGGCTAGGGCATCTATACGGGTTTCATTAAAAACTATTTCCCCGGAATCTACAAGCAAGAAACCCGCGATTGCAGAAAGAAACGTAGATTTTCCCGCTCCGGACGGGCCCATCAGTGCTGTGATCGTCGCTGGCTTGATTACAATATCGGCCCGCAGTCGAAATTCGCCTTGCACCAATTCAAGCTGATCAAATGTCAACATTGCCGCGTCCTCCTTTATCGCAGATCCAGAATAATCCAAGGCTAAGCGATAGCAACAAAAGGGCTGCTCCGGCTGCTGCGTCCATTTTATATGCTCCCATCAACCTATACATCGCCAGTGGAAGGGTTTCTTGGGCGTCCCCTGCAAAAAGTGTGATCACTCCAAGATCACCCATAGAAAGTGCCGCCGCCAATCCTGCGCCAAATCCGATCGGTGCGCGCAATCGTGGTAGCATAATGCGTATAATCCAAACCGATGGGTGCAACCCGAGCGACGCACCGAGCCTGCCGAAATCTGCCTCAACTTTCATGGCAGCAGGGCTCACAGCTCGAAGCGCAAAAGGCAGCGCCAAGGTTGCGTTTGTGACTGCGGTCACCGCAAGTGCAAGCTTTGCGGGGTTAGCGAATGGGTAGATCATCAGAAACAAGCCCGTGCCAATAACCAATGACGATGCCGCAAGCGGCAGCACCCCGACCATTGCGACCATCCGCCCGCCACGCAGCGCAAGTACCAGTGTCAGCACCATGCAGATCGTCGCCGATGCTATTGCGACGAGAATCGACCGCCAGGCCGCACGCCATATCTCTGGTGGCAGCTCGGCCAACCCCGGCAATCCGCGCCATATGACCATGCCGAGTGGGAGGATCAGGAATAAAACTGCGAGGCTAATGTAAATTCCGTCATGCACAGGGCTTCCATCCCATCGCCGCACGCTGCGATCCAGCCCTGCCCCTGACATATCAGCGATACTGAATTTCCATGCCAGAATCGCCGCGCCTGCACAGATCCCGAACTGCACGGCTGCCAGCAATCCCGCCCGTCCAAGGTCAAAATCAAACCGCAGCGCCTGATAGATGGCCAACTCCACCGTCGTCGCTTGTGGCCCGCCACCTAAAGTAAGCGCTACGGCAAAACTGGTCAGGCAAATCAGGAATACCACGAGGAACGCGCTGGGAAGCACCGAGCGCAACATCGGTCGCTCAATCAGGGTCCCCACGGGTGCGCCAAGACTGGCCGCAAGCCGGAACCGCTCTGACGGGATCGAGAGCCACGATTGGAGAATAAGTCGTGTGACCAGCGGCAAATTGAAAAACACATGCGCCAGCACGACCCCATGAAAACCATAGATGTTAATCAGCGGAATTCCGGCCCAACCAAGCAAAGAGTTCACGATCCCGCCACGCCCAAACACGGCTAAAATACCAAGAACAGCCACCACGACAGGCAATAAGAAAGGCGCGCCCAACAACGTGATCAGCAAAGATCGCCCCAAAAAAGTGCGACGCGCCAATGCCCGCGCCACAGGAACGGCCAGCAGGCAGCTCAGGGCAGCCGAGACGAATGCCTGACTGATTGTAAAGCGGATGGCAGACCAGTCAGCCGCACCTAGACCAGATGTCAGGTCAGCACGAAACAGCACGGCCCCCAGCGTTCCCAACGTCAACGCAAGCACAAGCCCGGCAGCAATGCCACCGGGCCAGCGCGGCGTTATTGAGAAAGGGCTGTGCGCCATTTGTCCAGTGCCTCTGCGCGCAAAGCCAATGCATCCTCGGACGAGAAGAGCAGTGATTTGGAAGGCGTCACCAAATCATCAAAACCGTCATGCAAACCGTCTGCCGGCATAACAGCCGGGTACATCCAATTGGTTGTTGGAATGATCGATTGAAACGCGTCGGACACCATGAATGCCATGAATTGATCTGCTAATTCCGGTTGGTCTGTGCCTGCTAGTTTAGCTGCGACTTCGACTTGTATGTAGTGCCCTTCGTCAAAGAGCCACGCAACTTTACTGCCGTCATCTTCCGCAATCAGATGGTAAGCGGGCGATGTTGTGTAAGACAAAACCCCATCCGCCTCTCCCTGCAAGAAAAGTCCATAAGCCTCAGACCAGCCGGGGGTCACAGTGACAATGTTATCAGCAAGATCTGCCCAAAGCGCGAGCGCATCATCGCCGTAGGCAGCCTGCACCCACATCAAAAGGCCAAGGCCCGGAGTCGAGGAACGCGGGTCTTGAATGACCACCTTGACGTCGCTGTCTGCAAGCGCCCGCAAAGACGTTGGTGCCGTCTCTCCCTTGTTGCCAACAAAGGCGAAGTAGCCCCAGTCAAACGGTAAAAACTCTGCGTCATCCCAAGCGACTGGCAAGTTGAACTCCGCGGTCACACCGTGTGGCCCAAATAGATTGGTTTCGCGCGCGCTTGCGGTCAGGTTTGTATCCAAACCCAACACAATATCTGCATCTGTGCGTGGCCCTTCCAGTTGCAAGCGTGCCAGCAAGGCAGCACCATCACCTGCACCCACAAATTGCAGGTCACAGGCGCAGATTTCTTCAAATGCGACCTCTATCGCGGGACCAGGACCCCACTCGCTCGTAAAGCTGTCATATGTTAAGACAGTCAGCACTGGCATTTCAGCTAAGGCAGGTGTTGCCAAAGCAAATGCCGCAGCAGCTGTCAGAATGATTGGTTTTTCCATCGTATCCTCCAAATGCGACGAGCGGATTGGGGGACAGCATGATTGCCAGACCTTCCCTCCGCCGGTCTTAACCGGTTCAGGTTCAACGGGTCCGCTTGCGCATCTCAGCCAAAATGGCCCCCCGAGGTGTCACTTTGGTAGGATGAATGTGTCGGATTGGCAAGTGGGTGTCGATGTCGAGGGAAAATAGCCACAATTGTGCTGTGCGTTAGATTGCTGGGCTTTTCCAAGGAGCAACTTTACCGTATCGCGAATACAAAGGAGCATTCCCATGTCGATGAACACATTTGGCCATTTTTTCCGGTTCACTACTTGGGGCGAAAGCCACGGGCCAGCATTGGGTGCGACGATTGACGGATGTCCGCCGAACGTGCCGATTGATGCGAGTATGATCCAGCAATGGTTGAACAAGCGCCGCCCCGGCCTGAATAAGAATACGACCCAGCGCCAAGAGGCTGATGAGGTCGAGATTCTGTCAGGCGTGTTTGAAGGTGTCACGACTGGAACGCCTATTCAGTTAATGATCCGCAACACCGACCAACGATCCAAGGACTATGGTGATATCGCGAATACGTTTCGTCCTGGTCATGCAGATATTACCTATCACCAAAAATATGGTGTGCGCGATTATCGTGGCGGTGGTCGTTCGTCAGCTCGTGAAACCGCAGCGCGCGTTGCGGCGGGCGGTGTGGCACGCGAGGCGATTGCCGCCATGGCGCCAAATGTTCAGATCAGAGGCTACATGACCCAGATGGGGTCAAAGAAAATTGACCACGCCAAAGTTGATTGGGACGAGATTGATCGCAATGATTTCTTTTGCCCTGATGCTGACGCTGCGGCGGAGTGGAATAACTATTTGGCATGGCTTCGGAAAGATGATCACAACTCTGTCGGGGCAATAATCGAGGTTGTTGCACGCGGCGTGCCTGCGGGCATCGGTGCCCCAGTTTATGGCAAGTTAGACACTGATCTGGCGGCCGCTATGATGTCGATCAATGCTGTGAAAGGTGTCGAAATTGGCGAAGGTATGAATGCGGCATCTCTGACGGGCCGCGATAATGCTGACGAGATTTTCATGGGGAACGACGGGCATCCCAAGTACTCCAGCAACCACGCTGGCGGTATTCTGGGCGGGATCAGCACGGGCCAAGATATTGTAGTGCGTTTTGCGGTCAAACCGACGTCTTCGATCTTGAGCCCTCGCAAGTCGATCCGCATGGACGGATCACCGATGGAAGTTATCACAAAGGGCCGTCATGATCCGTGTGTCGGCATCCGTGCTGTACCTGTTGGGGAAGCGATGATGGCCTGTGTGATTCTTGATCACCTGCTGTTAGATCGCGGCCAAACAGGTGGCGTCAGGGGTAAAATCGGATGATGCTACGCACTGCTCTACGAGCATATCTGAATGCAAATGGGAGTGGAGATGCGGCGCACGATGTGTCGCATACAGATCGGGTCTGGGCGAATGCGAAGGTCATTTCGGGCGGCGAGGAGCCCTGTGATATGGCAGTCCTTTTGGCGTCATGTTACTTGCATGATTTGGTTTCAGTGCCGAAAGATAGCCCGGAGCGGACGCGCGCCTCTAGGTTATCGGCGCAGGCCGCGCGCCCTGCGTTGGCTGGTTTTGGATTGACTGATCAGCAGATTAACGCGACATGCCACGCTATCGAAGCGCATAGTTTTTCGGCGAATATTACCCCCGAGACCTTAGAAGCCAAAGTTTTACAAGATGCGGATCGTATCGAGGCACTTGGTGCGATTGGGATCGCGCGTTGCTTTGCGACAACAGGTGTTTTGGGTGGTGCATTGTTTCATGGTGGTGACCCATTTGGCACGGCGCGCCCGTTGAATGAAAAGGCCTATGCCGTCGATCATTTTAAGGTCAAGCTGCTCGGCTTGCCCGCGACAATGCAAACTAAAACCGGACGGATGCTAGCGCAAGATCGCGCCAATGTTTTGCGCGATTTTCTAGATCAACTGGCAAGCGAGTTAGATGTGTCAGCCAGCGGTTGGTGAGGGCTTGGGAGGCGGCTGCTTGGATATTTGCACCGCCAAAATCGCGCCGGCAATAACGGCAACGCCCAATATATCGGCCCGACCTAAGGTTTCGCCCAACAAAACCGCTGCGATTGCGACGCCGAAGAACGGGTTGAGGAAGTGGAATGTCGACGCTTTAACCGCGCCCATCCGTCCGACAAGCAGGAACCAGACCCAAGTTGCAAGTAGTCCTGGCACCAGCGTTGTGTAAAGGAAGGCCACGATCAGTTGCCAGCTCCATGTCACCTCAAATGTTTCAAATACAATGGCTGGACCAGCCAGAAGCGCGCTGCCGACGAGCATTTGCAGCCCTACGATCATAAGAACGTTGCCGCCCGAGCTTGCACCTAAGACAGCGAGTGTCGCGACTGTAAGTGAGATCACACCAAAGATGCAGAGCGCCAAACCAAACGGGTCAACCCCGCCTTGAAGCCGCGCGCCCATGATGATGCTAACTCCGATGACGCCTGCAACCAATCCTATGATACCCAGAGGTCGGATGCGCTGCCCCATGAGCAGCCAGCCCGCAAGTGCGACGAGAAGTGGCATTGTCGAGGCGATAATCGCCGCAAGCGAGGCTTGGATCGTTTGCATCGCGATGAAATTCATGCCGAGGTAGAGTGCGTTTTGACAAAGTCCGAAAATGAAAACGCCGACCCACTGTTTGCGGCTAAGCTGCATGGTTTGTCCAAGCAGCTTAGCGATGATGATACCGACGATCCCCGACACCAGAAACCGCAGGCTCAATGCCGTAAGAGGTGGTGCGTATTCGACGATGATGCGCGCCGAGGTAAACGCGGACGACCACATCGCGGCAAAGGCGAGGCCCATAAGGATTGCTTTCATGTCCATCGCACGCACCTATTTCAAATATTATGATGGTCGAGAATGCAAAAAGGCCATCCAATCTGGACGGCCTTCTTACGAATTCTATAAATCACGACTTAGTCGTTAACTGAATCTTTCAGTGCCTTCGCGATTGTCATTTTGACAACTTTGTCTGCATCTTTTTTGATTTGCTCGCCAGTGGCAGGGTTACGCACCATGCGCTCTGGACGTTCACGGCAATAAATCTTGCCAACGCCTGGAAGTGTGACCGCGCCGCCGCCGGACACTTCGCGTGTGATCAGAGTACAAACGGCATCAAGCGCTGCGCCTGCGGCTTTTTTGTCTACGCCCATATCTTCTGCAAGTGCTGCAACAAGCTGTGCTTTCGTCATTGGTTTTGCCATTTTCTGGTCTCCATCTTTTCGCCCGATTTATTGGGCCTCATGTGCGCACAGTTAACGGCATCTTGTGCCCATCCACAACGAGTGTTGCGCAAAAAAACGCCCGTTTTAGCATTTTTTTGCAGCTTTTTACGACTTCAAAGGAAAGCTGTCTCTTCAAAGCTACGCAACTTGCGGCTGTGAATCCTCTCAAGGGGCATTTCGCGTAGAATTTCCATCGCCTGAATACCGATACGAAGGTGGCTTGCGACCTGTGTTTTATAGAAATCCGAAGCCATTCCCGGCAGTTTCAACTCGCCGTGAAGGGGTTTGTCGCTGACGCACAGCAGGGTTCCGTAGGGAACGCGAAACCGAAATCCGTTGGCCGCGATTGTCGCACTTTCCATATCCAGCGCAATAGCACGAGATTGAGAGAGCCGCTGTACGGGGCCAGAGTGTTCGCGCAATTCCCAGTTTCGATTGTCGATCGTCGCCACAGTTCCGGTGCGCATGATCCGCTTCAACTCAAACCCTTGCAGTTCAGTCACGTTTGCCACCGCCGTCTCTAAAGCGATCTGGATTTCAGCTAATGCAGGGATTGGGACCCAAATAGGCAAGTCGTCGTCAAGCACGTGATCTTCGCGCAGGTAAGCGTGCGCTAGAACATAATCACCTAGCCGTTGCGAGTTGCGCAGCCCAGCGCAGTGTCCGACCATTAACCACGCATGCGGTCGCAATACTGCGATATGGTCGGTTGCGGTTTTGGCGTTTGACGGACCGACACCGATGTTGACCAATGTGATACCGCCGCCGCCCTTTCGTTTCAAATGGTAGGTCGGCATTTGCGGTAGTTTGGCAGGAGACTGCATGGGCGCGCTAGGGTCGGTGATCTCGATGTTGCCGGTACCGACAAAACTGGTGTAGCCGCTATGAGGGTCAGCCAGAACATGTCGCGCATAAGATTCGAACTCTTCAACATAGAATTGGTAGTTGGTGAAAAGCACGTGGTTTTGGAAATGCTCAGCTGCGGTGGCCGTATAGTGTGACAGTCGCGAAAGTGAATAGTCGATCCGTTGTGCCGTGAAAGGTGCGAGCGGGTGCGCGCCGTCGGGATAGACAAACCCGTTTCCGTTTACGATGCTGTCATGGGTCGTGGAAAGGTCTGGAACGTCAAAACTATCGCGAAGCGTAAAATCCAGACTGCCGTCATGGGGAACAGATATGCTCGCGTTATTCGCCACTGCAAAATGAACGGGCATTTCAGTCGTGGAAACGCCGATCACAACAGGGACACCATGGCTTTCTATGATCAGGCCGATTTGCTGTATGAGGTAATTTTCAAACAAATCGGGCCGTGTGACCGTTGTAGAATACTCACCCGGTTCTGCGACATGTCCAAATGACAGACGGGAGTCGGTTTTAGCGTGGCTTGTCGTGGTAAACCGGATCTCTGGATAATAGGCACGAATGCGAGCGTCAGGTTGGCCGCTGGTAATCGCATCGTTGAAATTTTCGCCTAAAAACTTGGTCGCCATATCATAAAGCTCTTGCAGGCGTTTGACGGCGGCGTTGGCGTCCATGTAGGTCTCGTGTGCGGGCGCATCGGGCGTCCGGATTTTGATACTCATTCAGTGTCCTCAAATAGAGACGTGATCTCAAACTTTGTCACATCAACCAAGCCCAGATCAGAAATACGTAACGCGGGTATGACAACTAACGCCAATAGCGAATGCTGCATGTAAGCGTTATTCAGGGTGCAACCGCAAGTCGCCATGGCCGCGACCATCTCATCGGCTTTTGCTGCGACCTCGGATGCGGGTCTATCTGACATGAGCCCCGCGATTGGGAGTTTAACAAGCGAAAGTTCCTGTCCGTCTTTCCAGACCGTAACGCCACCACCAACCTCGCCCAAGCGGTTCGCGGCCAAGGCCATGTTTACGCGATCTGTACCGACCACAATCATGTGGTGGCTATCGTGCGCAACTGTTGATGCGATAGCCATATCGCCAGTGTATCCAAAACCGGACACAAAGCCGTTTACGACATCGCCCGTTGCCCGATGCCGTTCGACCAATGCGATTTGACAGGTACCATTTACGCCTTCAACAATGCCATTGGTGACAGGTAAATCAGCAGTTAACGCCTCTGTCGGCGCTTGGTTTTCGACAACACCGATGACTTTGGCGGTAACTGTGTTTTTCCCGTTGGGGGCGTAGATTTCAAAATCAGTGTCGATAAGAGTTTTGCCCATATTCACAGTTTCGCGTGCGCTGTCGGGCCATGCATAGTGCGGACAGCTCACGGTGATTTTACCGTCTTTCGCCACGGTTTTGCCGCGTGCGATGACATGTTCAATCGGGAGTGTTTTTAGATCCGACGTCAGGATCATATCAGCCCGCCTGCCCGGCGTGATTGATCCCAACTCCCGCTCTAATCCAAAGTGTGTGGCCGTGTTAATTGTGGCCATTTGAAGCGCGATTAACGGGTCGCAGCCACAGTCGATTGCATGGCGCACGGCACGGTTCATATGTCCTTCATTCACAAGCGTTCCAGAGTGACAGTCATCGGTACACAAGATGAAATTGCGCGGATCGAGCCCTTTTTCAGTTACGGCGGTTATCTGGCTTTTGACATCATACCATGCCGAGCCAAGACGCATCATTGACTTCATACCGAGGCGAACACCGGCGATTGCGTCAGCTTCGGCGGTTCCTTCGTGATCATCAGCGGGGCCACCGGCAACATAGGCCGAGAATGCTATTCCCTTGTCGGGGTTGGCATAGTGACCGCCAACAACCTTACCTGCGTTCATGGTCGCGGCCATTTCAGCAAGCATCTGCGGATCGCCGTTTACGACACCCGGGAAATTCATCATTTCACCAAGCCCGATAATGCCAGGCCACATCATTGCCTCAGCCACATCTTCGGCGGAAATTTTGAAGCCTGTCGTCTCAAGGCCCGGTGCGGAGGGCGCGCAGGACGGCATTTGGGTGTAGATGTTAACGGGCTGCATCAGCGCCTCGTCATGCATCATACGCACGCCAGCCAGCCCAAGCACATTTGCGATTTCATGCGGGTCGGTAAACATTGTTGTTGTGCCGTGCGGAATGACAGCGGCAGCGAATTCCGCGGGTGTCAGCATGCCAGATTCGATATGCATGTGCCCGTCGCAAAGACCCGGGATCAGAAAGCGGCCGTTTGCCTCGATGATTTCCGTATCCGGTCCAATGCAATGGGACGCGTCAGGACCAACATAAGCGAAACGCCCGTCTACCACCGCCACTTGCCAGCCATCCAGTATTTCGCGGGTTTGCACATTCACCAGCGTGCCACCTCGCACGACCAGATCTGCGGGACTACGCCCTGCTGCAACAGCGACCAAGCGGGGGGCAACTTCGGCCCAAGATTTCATGATGTTTTCCATCCCCAAATGTTTCACCGATTTTCAAATGGTTCAAGGGGGTCTTGCATTGGCCAATAAGAAAGGCCGCCAGCGTGATGCAAGCGGCCCATTTCAATCGTCAGATAGAAACCTTATTGGAGCGAGGCGATATAGGTATAAATATCGAGGGCTTCTTGCTCATCACGCACTTTATAGGCCATTTTACCGCGCGCACGTGGGTCACCCGTTACTTCGCGCAACCAACCGGTCGGGTCTAGAACATAGCCGACAAAGCTTTCTTCATCCCAAACCATGCCAGATTCACCAGCAACAAGAAGGCTATCACCGTAACGGAAACCTTCTTCGGAGCCAAGTGCGCGACCAACGATGCCGTACAGGTTAGGACCTGTTTTTGCGTTGCGGCCTGCCAGCACATCGCCAGCTTCATTGCGTACAACGTGGCAAGAAACGCACTGGCGGTTGAATTGCTCTTCGCCAGCGGCAATATCGCCCTCGGCAAATGCAGGAACGGCAAGAGCCGTGAAGATTGCAACAAGAGGGAGAGTTCTCATGTCCATTTTCCTTTTAATCAAACGACCACAGGGACTATCCCCGCTTGAGTCGTTACTTAGTGGCCTATATGCCGATATCAAATAGCAAGTTAGTGGTCATGTGCGATGCCCATTGCCTCGACATTAAAAACAATTGCGACATCGCCTGCATTCTCGAACGTCAATATCGCAGGGATTTCTTCGCCGATCTCAAAAGGGTCCCCTTTGAGACCCATGAACATCACATGCTTACCGCCTGGTGAAAACGTCACACTGCCCCCCGCTGGCACCACAATACCCTCAGCAAGGTGCATCATCGTGGCAACACCATCAGCCAAGGTGGTGTCATGCATCATCACACGCGGAAAATCGGCCGTCACTGTAAGTAAACGGTCATCGGTATCGCCGTTATTGGTCACGCCAAAGTAACCTGCGCCCGACATGGCAGACTTTATGGTTTCATGCGCAACAGGATGGTCGATCACAAGATCCCCCACCTTGTAGTCATGTGCCACTGTGATTGCCGGTAAGGAAATAAGCGCTATGGAAAGTAGTATGTTCGCTGTCATTTGATGTCCTTTACATCGCCAAAATAACCCAGCAATCCACCTCATACCACCCCGACATTAGCGCCAAAGCGTCGCAGGGCTAATTTCCGTTGCGCTGGCACTTACTCTGAAGAAACGCGATCATCCACTTTTTCCACGCGCACCGCTGAGAACTTAAACTCGGGAATTTTACCATAAGGATCAACCGCAGGGTTGGTCAGGATATTCGCCGCTGCCTCGACAAAAGCGAACGGCAAGAAAACCATATCAGGCGAAACCGCACGATCAGACCGCGCCATAATGGCGATGGTTCCACGCCGCGTCGTCAACCGTAACATGCCACCCGGCTCGATGCCTAGCTTGCGCAGCGTTGAAGGATGAAGCGAGCAGTTTGCTTCCGGCTCCATTGCATCAAGCACCTTTGACCGCCGCGTCATCGACCCTGTGTGCCAATGCTCTAACTGCCGTCCAGTGGTCAGGATCATCGGGTATTCGGTATCTGGCGCTTCGTCAGGGGCGATCAGATTCGCAGGTGTGAATTTTGCGCGCCCGTCCTGACGCGGAAATCCGTCTGCGAATACGATCGGCTGCCCGGGGTCTGTGGCAGAAAGCGACGGATAGGTCACCGCGCCTTCCCGTTCCAAACGATCCCAACTGATGTTTTCAAACGATTTCATCAATTCGGCCATTTCCGCAAAAACTTCGCGAGGATGCGTGTAGGTCCAGCCAAGCCCAAGGCGTTTGGCTAGCTCCACTTCAATCCACCAATCTTCTTTCGCTTCACCCGGCGGCGCAACAGCCGGACGGCCCATTTGGACCTGACGATTCGTGTTGGTCACAGTGCCGGATTTTTCTGCAAACGCTGAGGCAGGCAAAATTACGTCAGCGTAGTTGGCCGTTTCAGTTATAAATATGTCTTGCACAATCAGGTGTTGGAGTTTTGCAAGCGCATCACGCGCATGTTCTACATCAGGATCGGACATCGCGGGGTTTTCGCCCAAAATATACATGCCGCGGATATCACCGTCATGCACGGCATCCATAATCTCGGTTACGGTCAGACCTTTTTGCGCAAGTAACGGCTCGTTGATCGCATCACTGTTTAAATCACGCGCCCAGACATCAGCAAACCGCGAACGAACACCATCGTCAGCAACGGACTGCATGTCAGGCAGGAACATCGGTATCAGCCCCGCATCAGAGGCACCCTGCACGTTGTTCTGGCCGCGAAGTGGATGCAGACCGGTGCCAGACCGACCCACGTTGCCCGTCATTAAGGCGAGACTGATCAGACAGCGCGAATTATCAGTGCCGTGGATGTGTTGACTGACGCCCATGCCCCAGAAAATCATACCTGCCTTGGCGCCTGCAAATGTGCGCGCCACGTCACGCAAAACTTCCGGTTCGATGCCGCAAATTGCGGACATTTTTTCAGGGGTGAAGTTGGCGAGATGGGCCTTTTCGGCTTCCCAATTTTCCGTGAACTTTGAAATATAGGCAGCGTCATATAGCTCTTCTTCCACGATGACATGGCAAATCGCGTTCAACATCGACACATCTGCTCCGGGCCGGAATTGCAGCATGTGCGAGGAGTGGCGTTTGAGCGCTTGCCCACGCGGGTCCATCACAATTAACTTGCCACCACGTTTGGCAAACTGCTTGAAATATGTCGCTGCAACTGGATGGTTTTCGGTCGGGTTTGCACCAATCACAATCGCCACATCGGCGTTTACGATCTCGTTGAATGTCGCGGTTACTGCGCCCGATCCTACATTCTCCATCAGCGCTGCGACAGATGAAGCATGGCAAAGACGCGTACAGTGGTCGACATTGTTATGTCCGAATCCTTGGCGGATCATCTTTTGGAATAGATATGCTTCCTCGTTGGTACATTTTGCCGAGCCAAAGCCCGCAACAGATGCGCCGCCATTGACTGCCTTCAGGTCCAACAGGCCCTTTGCTGCGAAATCGAGGGCTTCGTCCCACGATGCTTCGCGGAAGAATTCGGTGTAATTCCCCGGATCCACGTTCAACCCCTTTGCGGGGGCATCATCGCGGCGGATTAGCGGTTTTGTCAGGCGGTGATCATGATGAATGTAATCGAACCCAAAACGTCCTTTAACGCACAGTCGCCCTTCGTTTGCGGGGCCGTTGATACCTTCGACGAATTTGACCTTACCGTCTTTGACCTTAAGCGAAATTTGGCAACCGACGCCGCAAAACGGGCAAACACTATTGGTCTCGCTATCAAAATCTGCGCTATCACCCACCTGGTTTTCGTCAGTGACAGTCGCAGGCATCAAGGCCCCCGTTGGGCAAGCTTGCACACATTCGCCACACGCCACGCAAGAGCTATCGCCCATTGGGTCATCCATGTCGAAAACGGGATAGGCATTATGGCCGCGCCCCGCCATACCAATTACATCGTTGACCTGCACCTCCCGACACGCGCGCACGCACAACCCGCACTGAATGCACGCATCAAGATTGACGGACATAGCAACATGCGAGGAATCGAGGAGCGGCACGAAGTCAGTCTCTAATTTTGGAAAACGGCTGGTTGTGGCACCTTGTGCATCAGCCATATCCCAAAGATGCGAAGATTTATCATGTGCGGTCTCTTGAGCCGGTTGATCAGCCAAAAGCATTTCCATGACCATTTTGCGCGCCTGCACTTCACGCGGCTGACTTGTGGTCACAACCATGCCGTCGGCAGGTTCGCGAATGCAGGATGCGGCCAATGTTCGCTCGCCTTCAATCGCGACCATACAGGCACGGCAGTTCCCATCAGACCGGTAGCCCGGTTCAGGTTTGTGGCAGAGATGCGGAATAATCAAGCCACGTCCGTTGGCAACCTCCCAGATCGTCATGCCTGCGTCAGCCTCGACCGATTTACCATCAAGTGTAAATGTAACTTTTGACATCAGATTTCATCCTTGAAATGGGTCATGACCATCTTGATCGGGTTGGGGGCGGCTTGGCCTAACCCGCAGATCGAGGCGTCGACCATCGCGGTTGAAAGTTCTGTGAGAAGCGCCTGATCCCATGTGTCAGCTTGCATTAGCTTGACCGCTTTTTCACAACCGACACGACAAGGGGTGCATTGCCCGCAACTTTCGTCTTCAAAGAACCGCAGCATATTTAGGGCAGCATCGCGGGCACGGTCTCGCTCTGAGAGAACGACCACTGCAGCGGAACCGATAAAGGTGCCGTGCGGTTGTAGCGTGTCAAAATCTAGCGGAATGTCATTCATGGATGCAGGAAGCAAACCAGAAGAGGGCCCACCCGGCTGGTAAGCTTTGAACACCTCTCCATCCGCCATACCGCCGCAAGCCTCAATAATATCGGTAATGGTAGACCCCGCGGGTAAAAGATACATACCCGCATTTTTGACACGACCCGACACCGAGAAACTGCGCAAACCTGTGCGCCCGTTCTTTTCGACACTATTCAGAACGTCAGGGCCTTCTCGCACGATCTTGGCAACCCACATCAGGGTTTCGACGTTATGGACCAGTGTAGGTTTTCCAAAAATACCAACTTGCGCGACAAACGGCGGACGATGGCGCGGAATACCGCGCTTGCCTTCGATACTTTCGATCATCGCAGACTCTTCGCCGCAGATATAGGCGCCGGCCCCGCGTCGCAGATCGATATAACCCTTTTCGATAATGCCCGCCTCTTCCAGTCTGGCGATTTCAACGGCCAGAATGTGCAGGACGGCAGGATATTCATCGCGCATATAGATGAACGTCTTGTCCGCCTCGACCGCCCATGCAGCAATCAGCATGCCCTCAAGAAACAGATGCGGATGGCGTTCCAGATAGTGGCGATCTTTGAATGTACCAGGTTCGCCTTCGTCACCGTTTACGGCCAAGTAACGAGTACCCTCGTTCGCCCGCACAAAACCCCACTTGGTGCCTGACGGAAAGCCAGCGCCGCCAAGACCGCGAAGCCCGCTTTCTTTAATTTTTGCCTGCACATTTTCCCAATTGCCGTTTGTGCGTAGCGCTGTCAGCTCGGAATAACCGCCAGTTGCAACGTAAGCGCCAAAATTTTCGTAGTTGGGGATCGTCGCGTGAGTGTGGCCGCCCGCAATCGCTGCTTTAACTTTTTCAAAGGTGGCCTCGTCTATATGCGCGTGACCCAATTCTAGCACCGGCGCGGTATCGCAACGGCCCATACATGGCGCACGCAAAACGCGGACTTCGCTGGCATCCAACCCGCCTTCCAAGGCTTTTCTCAACTCTTGGGCGCCCGCCAATTCGCACGACAGACTGTCGCAAACGCGGATAGTCAGGGCCGGTGGCGCCGCCTCGCCCTCTTTCACAATATCAAAGTGGGCGTAAAAACTGGCAACCTCGTAAACTTCGGCTTGGGACATGCGCATTTCTTCTGACAAGGCGCGCAAATGTGTTGCGGAAAGGCAACCGTGTGCGTCTTGAATCAGGTGTAAGTACTCGATCAAAAGGTCGCGGCGGCGCGGCTTGTCGCCCAATAACGCGCAAACTTCTGTATGGGCGGTATCGTCGAGTTGGCGGCCTTTCGTCGTGTGGCGTCCCTTGCCCTTGCCCGACTTCCAAACGCCCTTGAGATCATCCAATGCCATTTCCTTACATCCTTTAGTTCCGCCCTTGATTCAAATGTTTAGCTGTCTGCTGCTTTTAACGACAGCGCAAATACGACACTCGGGCATCAGCTTGCGTTCCGAATGTGTGCAAAAATGGTCTGAGCGTTTCCTTTACGCCCCCAAACGTTCCTAATTGGAGCTGTTCTTTCGGTCCGCATTTAGGCGCATCACCGCACCGACCGCGAATGTGATCAACAACAACCCCGCAACCCCGACAAGGAAGGTAAGAGCCGTCATCGTGATATCTGTCTCTCCAAGCGTAAACATTGGCGCACCCTGAATAATCTGTGCGCCAATTGTTGCGGCAAACAGCGCTGCAATTCCAAGTGCCCCGAATACGGTCGCGCCGCCAACAAATCCACTTTTCTGCGGATGGCTCAACGCGCGTCGCACTGCACTAATTTGCTGGTTTACGTCTGCCTGCATTGCCATAAGCGCGGGCACAATCATCAAGACAAGCACCATGCCAAAACTAAGTCCGTAGACCAAGGTGATAACCGTAGGTTTAAGGAACTGCGCCTGACTTGACCCTTCATAGAGCAACGGCAGCAGCCCAAGCACGGTGGTCAATGTTGTCAGTAATACCGGTCGCAAGCGGTCCGATGTTCCGTCGATGATTGCCGGAATCAACCCTCGCTCTTGGGCATATTCGTCCACTGTGGTTACCAGGACAATTGAATCGTTTATGATGATCCCGACCATGCCAATCATCCCCACTACCGAGAAAATGCTCATCGAGACGCCCCAGTGGTAATGGCCGTAAATTGTTCCGACCAGCCCGAAAGGAATTATCGCCATGACGACCAGTGGTCGCGTCCAACTCGAAAAAATCCATGCCAAAGTCAGGTAGATCCCGATCAGACATAAAATCAACCCGTCACGTGCATCGTTCAAGAACCTGTCGGACTGCTCGGACAGACCGGAAAGCGTCGTTTGCACCCCAAAGTCGGCTTCGATCTTGGGCAAAATAGTTTGTTCGACAATATCCATAATCTCAACTGCCCGCGCCGCATCATCATCAGACAAGTCGCCAGTGACAGAAATGAGAAGAACACCATTCTCGCGTCGGATTGTTGAGAAACCTGTGCGACGTTCTACCGATACGATATCCGCGAGC
Organism: Yoonia sp. MH D7; assembly: GCF_054439475.1. NCBI lineage: Bacteria > Pseudomonadati > Pseudomonadota > Alphaproteobacteria > Rhodobacterales > Paracoccaceae > Yoonia > Yoonia sp. MH D7. The sequence continues at coordinate 2,975,319 of NZ_JBTJCF010000001.1, read as the reverse complement.
GGCACATAACTGCCGTCGTTGGCGCGCATCATCGACCGTTCAAGGAAGTCGGCGGTCAACTCACCTGCGGGCAATTCCACACGGATCGTCGCAGAGCGCGGGCCGTCAGGATAACTTGCCGCTTCGATCCCGCCCAAGCGATTGCGCAAGGTCCGGCCCAGCGCGTCAATGGTGAACCCAAGCGAGTGCCCTTGCGGCGCCAATTGCAAAATCAATTCTTCTTTATCGTAAGCAAGATTATCTTCTAGCGCTGAAGCCTCTGGGAATTGAGCTAGCATAACCTTTAACGCTTCAGCCGCCGCCTTTAGGGTCTCTGAGCGTGCCCCCGAAATCTGAATATCAAGCGCATCACCGCCCGGCCCGCTGCCCCAACTGCGAAAACTGACGGTCTCTGCAAGCGGATGTTTTATCACCAACTCTTGCAGTTCACCCACAAACGCTGTGCTAGAATAGGGCCGCAGGTCGGCATCGATCAATTCGATTGAAATCGCTCCCAGTAACGATGCATCTTTACTATCTGCACCGGCAATCCCGCGCCCTGCGTTGCCGCCTATTTCAGCCATTACGAAATCGACCGGATTGGCGCCGAAACGCTCTTCGTAGGATTTGCCCAAGGCTTCGGTGGCCCGCTGCATTTCCCGCATCATCGCAATTGTATCGGCGCGGTCAGCACCCGCCGCCATTGCAAAATTACCGCTGATAGAGCCTTGCTCTGGCGAGCTAAAGAACCGCCATGTTACATCGCCCTTTATGAACAAAACGATCTGACTGCTCAGCAATACGATCAGACCTGCAAACACGGGATAGCGCGCCCAAATCACTGCCGCAACAAAGGGGCGAAACGCCTTTTCACGAAACCAATCGAAACGACTGTTCACAAAGCGGCTAGGCGCATCATACCAGTGTTCTTTATGAGAATGTGCCAACGCATGAGCCATATGATTGGGCAAAATCAGGAAACATTCTACCAAACTCGCGGCAAGCACTACGATCACGGTAAAAGGAATATCGCTGATTAAATTGCCAAATCGCCCCCCAATCGCGACCAGACCAAAGAAAGCAATGATGGTCGTCAATGTGGCGGAAAACACCGGTGAAAACATACGCCTTGCTGCGGTTTCAGCAGCGGTAACCGGATCCTCGCCTAGCCTCCTCACCCGAAAATCAGCATGTTCACCTACGACAATTGCATCATCAACAACGATGCCCAAGGTAATAATCAGCGCAAACAGCGATATCATATTGATCGTCAGCCCCGCCGCATACATCAGGGCAATCGCGGCCAGCATCGCCACAGGAATGCCCGCCGCAACCCAAATTGCAATCCGTGCATTCAGGAAAAGAAACAGCAGACCCACGACCAAAGTAAGCCCCATCAGGCCGTTTTCCATCAAGATGTTAAGCCGACCCGTAATCTGTTCTGCGCGCGTGCGGATCAGATCAACTGACACGCCTTGCGGGACCGTCAACTCGAACGCGTCCGCGACCTCTTGTGTGCGTTCCTGCAAGTCGATTGCGTCACCCCGATCCGACCGGTCAACGCGGATCTTGATTGCGGAATCCATGCCTACGAAATATGAACGGTCACGATCAACTCCCCCTGCAGTTACGCGGGCCACATCACCCACAGCCAAGATGGAATTATCATCATTGGTGCGCAACGCGATATTCGCGATCTCTTCAACGGTGCGTTTGGGCGATCCGGTTCTTACGCGCGAGGCGCCTGATACATCGCCTGCCGGACTTGCATCCGCCTCTGCTCTGACAGCATCCGCGATCTGAGCCATTGTCACGTCGTACTTGATCAACGCCTGCGATGGCACCTCGATCATAATTTCGCCTGCCGCGATCCCTTGCACTGTTGTTTGGGTTACGCCTGCCGCAAACAAGCGCACAATCAGTTCGTCAGCAAAGCGCGCCAGCTGGTCTACCCCGACCGGTCCTGTGATCACTAAATCAGTCACGCGGTCAGACCACTGACCTCTTCTGACAGTTGGATCATCGGCCGCTTCTGGCAGATTACCGACGCTATCGACGGCCTTTTGCACGTCATCAGCAGCGCGCGCCATATCCCAGTTTGGCTCAAACTCAAGCCGCACACTTGCGCGTCCCTCAGTGGATGTCGCCGTTGTATCAGTAACCCCCTGCACCGACAGCAATGTAGGCTCGAGAACCTGCACAACAGCAAGGTCGATATCGCCAGCTCCTGCCCCGTCCCAGCTAACCGAAACCGTGACCGTATCGATAACGACATCGGGAAAAAACTGCGCGCGCATTCGCGGAAATGCAATGACACCTGCCGTGATCAATATCACTAACAACAAATTTGCCGCCGTTTTGTGCCGCGTGAAATACGAGATAATTCCGCCAACTTGCTCGGAACGCCGCATTCCTTAGCCCCCCATACGGGTTTCAAGCCGTTCCACGGTTTCGACAGACACTTCATCCGCCTCTAATTGCGTTAAAATCCGTGCTTTGGCATCATCAGCCATGCGCGAATTTGACTGAACAAATGCAATGAGCTTAGCGCGGCGATCAGGCGTCAAAACGACCATCGCCTCTGCTTCGGAAATAACCACTCCATCATCTGCACCGCGCAATGGGTTCACCTTGATCCCTGCCCCAAGGATAGGCGACCTTTCTGCGACGATGCTGGCGCCATGCAGTGCAGGTGCGCGCACGATCACCGCGTCGCCTTGCCTTCGCAACACAACAACCACAGCAACAGTCAGTCGGTTGTCATCACCAATTACAAGCACTGTGTTATCCGCGCCAAGAGCCATCGACGGTAGTAAAGCGACCTGTTCAAGCGTCGGCTCGGCAACGGTCAGAGTGACAAAATCACCGGGCCGAAATGCAGGAGATGAGTCCATCCTGGCAAAGATCAAGCGGCCAACCTGCCCTCCCGCAACCGATGCGCCTTCACGACTAATTGTGGCAGTTGTCGTCAGATCACCGCCCAACACATCTAACCGCACAGTTGCTGGTGCCGAAATTAAACGCCCTTCTGCGTCTAGCAGACGGGCGTGTTGTGCAGTCGAGACACGAAACGCGACCTCTAGCTCGCTGAGGTCAATTAACTGTGCAACCAATTGGTTTGCCGTGACGCGCCCCCCTTCGACCACTGACGTATCGGCCAGAATGCCCGCAAAGTCCGCGATGACAGTGGTGTCAGCAAGCGTACGCCGCGCCTCGGACAAGTTGATCTGCATGCGCTGTTCGCGCGTCGTTGCCATATCCAGCCGTGCTTCCGATTGCGCGATAGATTGCCGCTTCGACAGTACCGCTTGATTGGCTGCCGACACCGCAAGCTCGGCATTTTCCACCGCAGCCGTTGTGCCAACGCCACGTTCTCGCAGATCAACTTGCCGAGCCAATGCAGCCTCACGTAGACGAGCCTGTTCGGTAGCCGCGTCAAATTCATCTTGCCCCAAAGCTAATGATCGTTGCGCGTCGCGTGTCTCTGCCTCGGCGTCGCGTACATCGGCACGCACACGATCCAGTGCGGATTGCGCGTCATTAGGATCAAGCCGCAGCAAGATTTCGCCCTTTTCAACAACACCGCCACTTTGAAAACTGTCCGAAATTTCGATGACACGCCCAGTTGCAGATGGCCTTATATCAAGGGTTCGCCTTGCTTGCACTTCACCAAAAACCGAAAGTTCGGGCGTGAGTGTCGTAGCCTCAAAGGTAATCGCATTAACGGTTAGGACTTGTTCGGTGGCAGGTCTTTGACGCGGCTCATCGGCCATTTGGGCGCGGATAGCAGAATTGACCATAGAAAAAGCAACACCAAAAAGCGCTAAGGTTGCAGACATCAGGAATAGCCCGGTGAGGCTACGTTGCAAAAAGCGCATGCTGTGCCCCCTTTTGACCAAGACAAGTATTACATTTCGCCCGCATACAACATTTAGCGCATATATTATATGTAGCCAGTCTGAATTTCCTACAGTATTTTATGCCCTTCTTTCGCAGACGCTGTAACAACCCGACCAATCTCTGCAAATCTCTCGGACAGCGGGTTAGATTTCCGCCAGATCATGCCGATCATGCGTGACGGCGGAACACCCGAAAACCGCGAAATTGCAACAGGTGCTGCGCGCAACTCTACCGCGATAGCCATTTCGGGTAGCAGCGTAATGCCCATGTTTGCCGCAACCATTTGCACAAGCGTGGATAGCGAACTGCCGTCTAACCCTTCCCATGGTCGCGCGGTGGGTGTGCTGCAAAATGATAGCGCTTGGTCGCGAAAACAATGCCCTTCTTCCAGCAAAAGCAAGCGCATCTCGCGCAATGTATCGCGGGCAGGCACCGGTTTGTCACTTTCGGAAATCGGACGTACCAGAACAAATTCCTCCTCGAACAAGGACACCTCTTCAAACGAAGGCTCGTCGATTGGTAAGGCGACAATAGCCGCGTCCAACTTTCCATTGCCAACCTCTTCGATCAATTTGGGGGTCAGCGTTTCACGGACTCGCAAGTCCGCACTCGGATACTTCACTTGGAGGTTACCTATCAACTTAGGCAATAAGTAGGGTGCAACAGTTGGAATAATACCCAGTCGTAATTTCCCGGTCAGCGTATCCCCCGAGGCGCGCGCTAGTTCAACAAGATCATCTGCCCCTCTTAGGATATCTCGTACACGCAACCCAAAATCAACACCGAAGCCGGTCAAGCGGACCTGCCGTGCGCTGCGCTCAAACAGCGCCTCGCCTATTATTTCTTCGAGCTCTTTTATTTGCATTGATAAAGCAGGTTGGGTGATCGCACAGACGTCCGCTGCATTTCCAAAATGCAAGTGCAGCGCGAGTGCTTCAAAATAGCGAAGATGTTTCAGTGTGATGTCGGGCATAAGTTATACTTATCAATACTATCAGTTTATTCAACTTAACTAATCGATATGGTTTGGTATGTCGAAGCAAATTCGAACTTGATTGGAGATCACCATGGACAGCAACGATATCAGTAAATGCCCCGTATTAGGCCACTCGGAGTCCGCGAAAAGCGCATCACGTAACCACCATTGGTGGCCAGAGCAATTGAATCTCAAAGTGCTTCACCAGAATACGCCGCTGTCAAACCCGATGGGCGACAACTTTGACTATGCCGAAGAGTTCAAAACGCTTGATCTGGACGCCGTGATCGCAGATTTACACGCGCTGATGACCGACAGCCAAGAGTGGTGGCCTGCTGACTACGGTCACTATGGCCCGTTCTTTATCCGCATGGCGTGGCACTCTGCTGGCACATATCGCGTTGGTGACGGTCGCGGAGGTGCAACATCTGGTAGCCAGCGGTTTGCTCCGCTTAACTCATGGCCCGATAACGTCAGCCTGGACAAAGCCCGCCGTCTGATCTGGCCAATCAAAGCAAAATATGGCCGCAAGCTGTCTTGGGCTGACTTGATGATCCTCACAGGGAACGTCGCACTTGAATCGATGGGCTTTAAAACCATGGGCTTTGCCGGTGGCCGCGTTGATATTTGGGAGCCAGAAGAAGACATTTATTGGGGTCCGGAAACCGAATGGTTAGGCGACGAGCGCTATGAAGGCGAACGCGAGATGATCGGTGAATTGGGCGCCGTGCAAATGGGCCTGATCTATGTGAACCCAGAGGGGCCAAACGGCAACCCTGATCCAAAACTGTCCGCTCATGACATCCGGGATACATTCATGCGCATGGCGATGAACGACGAAGAAACTGTTGCTCTCGTTGCGGGCGGTCATACCTTTGGTAAGTGCCATGGCGCCGGCGATCCCGTCGCGTATGTGACCGCAGAGCCAGAAGGGGCACCGCTTGAGCAGCAAGGGCTTGGCTGGCAGAACGCTATGGGCACAGGCAACGGCGTTGATACCATTTCGTCAGGCATCGAAGGCGCTTGGACTAAAACGCCGATCACATGGGATAATAGCTATTTTGATACGTTGTTTGGCTTTGAATGGAAGCTGGTCAAAAGCCCTGCGGGCGCGCATCAGTGGGTTGCGATTGGCGGCGAAGGCACAGTGCCAGATGCGCACGACCCTTCCCGTACGCACGCACCAATGATGACCACTGCCGACCTCGCCCTTCGCGAAGATCCTGCATACGCAAAAATCTCCAAGCGCTACCACGAGAATCCAGCCGAGTTCGCAGAAGCATTCGCAAAAGCATGGTACAAGCTGACACATCGCGATATGGGTCCATATGAGTTGGGCCTTGGCAAGTTGGTTCCTGCACAACCGGAGTTGTGGCAAGATCCGGTGCCGACATCAACAGCAGCACCGCTTTCAGACGCGGATATTGCGACGCTGAAGGCAAAATTGCTTGCGGCACTCCCTATCGCGACACTGGTGAAAACAGCTTGGGCTTCTGCAGCGACCTTCCGTGGTTCAGACAAGCGCGGTGGTGCAAATGGCGCTCGCATTCGCCTTGAACCTGCAAAAGATTGGGCTGTGAATAACCCAGCGGAATTGGCCGCTACATTGACAACCATCGAGACTGTGCAAGCCGAGTTCGGCGCTGATAAAGTCTCACTTGCTGATTTGATCGTACTTGGCGGGTCTGCTGCAGTAGAACAAGCGGCGAAAAACGCTGGCCATGCGGCCACCGTGCCATTCACAAGCGGTCGCACCGACGCAAGCCAAGAGCAAACAGATGCGGAAAGCTATGCGTGGCTTGAGCCGAAATCTGACGGATTCCGTAACTTCCACGGCAAGCCCGTACGTGCGACCCCTGCGGAAATGTTGGTGGATAAAGCCCAGCTTTTAACACTCACCGGCCCTGAAATGTCAGTGCTTGTTGGGGGAATGCGCATGCTTGGCGCAAACACTGACGGGTCCGACAATGGCGTATTTACCGACAAAGTGGACACGTTAAGCAATGACTATTTCAGCAACTTGCTGGATATGGGCACTGTTTGGACCGCGACGTCCAAGAATAGCTATCAAGGCACAGACCGTAAAACCGGCGCGGCAAAATGGTCGGCAACATCTGTTGATCTGGTGTTCGGCTCGAACTCGATCCTGCGTGCGCTTGCGGAAGTTTATGCAAGCGACGACGCGCAAGGCAAGTTCGTGACCGACTTTGTTGCTGCGTGGACGAAAGTCATGAACCTCGACCGTTTCGACATCGCATAAGTACGCAAAAACTCCCCCTCGACACCGCAATTACGTTGGGGGGGGGGGATTGAGCCCGCTTAAAACCCGTCGACCAAATATGACTGCTTTGCTGGCAGGACACTGAATTTGACTAATTTGGTTTTATTGAGGATAAGTTCACTTCTTAAGAGTTCAGGACTGTATGGATAAAAGGTAGTTCAAAACCACCTACTGTGACGGACTAAACGCAAGGATACATCTATGCCATCTGCCGATCAGATCGACACCAATGGCAATGTGATCGCGAGAATTTTCAAACACCCCGCATGCCATTTACTCCTACCAATTCTTGTTGCATCAGCCGCATTCTGGGTGCTGCATTCGATGTCTCAAGATATTGATTTTAATGACGTAATTTATGATGCAATGACCTATCCAGCGCGGTTATTGCTCGCCTCTTTAGTCGCAATGATGGTCAGCTATCTGTCCTTTTCGATGTATGATATCCTCATCATGCCAAGCGTGACGCCGATAAAATTACCGGTGCATATTCAATTGATGACCGCTGGATCAAGCATGGCAGTTTCAAACATGTTAGGGTTTACGTGGGTGACGGGTGCCGCGGTTAGGCTTCGTGTTTACTCGGCGTTTGGAGTAAAAATTTCAGCAATCGCCAAGTTGATTGCCATCTCATGGGTGGCATTTACCGGTGGCCTGTGGGCCTTGCTCGGTTTACTAATGTTACTGCGCCCGACCGGTGTTTCGCAACTTTTTACCATTTTTCAGGGCAGTGAACAACTTATCGGTACGTTAATGATAACCTCCCTCGGCCTCTTCTTTTGGTGGACACGTAACGGCCCTAAAAGCGTGCAGGCGGGACCGATCAATATGGAGGTTCCTGCCGCAAAAGACGGGCTCAAACTCACCGCAGTTTCGATGATTGACATCGTTGCAATGGCAGCAACGCTCTATTTCTTGATGCCAGCAGACCTTTCGCAGAACTTCGTCTACTTTCTTGTGATTTTTGCCGCTGCGTTTTGGCTAGGCATCATCAGCCATTCACCTGGAGGATTGGGCGTCTTTGAAGCTACGTTGATCGCAGGTTTAGGCGCGGTTGGGCGGTCGGATGCCCTTGCGGCCATTGCAATCTACCGCGTTATTTATACCGTATTACCGTTTTTCATCGCGGTAATCGGTCTATCTATCGCGTGGCTTTTGTCTAATCGTAGGTAGCAGCGGCGCGCTCGATCTGATTGAGCAGAGCCCCTAAAATCCTTCAATTTTTTGTAGAGTCCGCCCAGCAAAGAGCGGATAATTTTGCGATTTAATGCGGCTTCATCTGGGAATCCTTCGTTGAAGGCTTCGGCGGGTGTTTCCAACAAAGTCCACCCTTGGTGAGAAGGTCGCCAACACACCCGAGTATAGCAGATCATAAAGTAGCGTTACCTAAATCAATCAGGTGACTTCGGGTATTTCAACATGGCGCCCCCCTTCATGGAACGTGCCAAAGTTTTGCACCCATGTCGTTCCCGGCCAGCGTATTTCCATCTCGCCTCTTCTGGGGCGATAAATGGCTGTATATAGCGTGCCGAACCCTGCCCGGAATGCGGTCGAATAAAGGGGCGGACGTAAAAATGCGCCGATAAATTTTTCTTGCGGATCACGGTGTAGGGTTAACCGCTGAAGCAAATACCGCTCACGCTCGACTGTGGCCGTTGCACGGGCGTGACTGACCCAATCAATGCTTTCCTGATGGTTGGTTGCAACAGCCGCGCGCGTGATAATCGCAGGTCGATCTGGAGCTAGCATCGCGGTCAGATATTTTCTCTTTCTGTCCAAAACGGTGACATTATACGCCATATGGGTCGGCATCCGAGCCAGAACTTCGCCCGCTTCGTCTGCCGTTATGCAGGTTTGTAAAATATAGCGCAGTATCAGCGGTACCCCAAAGCCTTTGCCGACAATTCGCCGTCCACCAAAGGTCAGAGAGATCGCAAGTCCTGCATCATTCATTCCGTCCACGAGACCAAATAAACCGTCTGACGTGCCGATCACCTGCCGCCCCTGCCACGCCGTTCGCAATGTCAGGCTATCAAATGCGTTTGGATTATAGTCGTAATTCCGCACCATGACGGGCTCTTTACCATGCCAGATTGCCTGACTGCACCCCGACAAGTAAGGCGGAGGACAATAGAATGAAAGAAATCTCGCTGCCTGATCACCACCACCAGCGACTTCGCACAACTCATCATAGAGTGGGACAATCTCGGGCATATGTTCTTTGAGCGCACGTCTACACTCCAGATAACTTGGTCGCGCAGCGTTGCCTTCTTTTAGCCACCAGCGCTGATAATGAGGCCAATACTCATTGAAAAGCCCGGCCCATTTAGGGCCGGGCAAATCCTCACTAACTGCTCGCCAATACATCTCTGCCCTTACATCAACTTAAACGCGAGTTCCTCTGACGTAGGCCCCGCATTTGCAACGGCCAATGGCTGACCTTCAACCGATCGCTTAATGCCGTGAATCCATTTCTTTGCCCGATCATTCAGCTGGAAACTTTTGGTCATGGATCTGCCGCGCGTCACAAGAATACCAATGTCGGCTCCTTCATAACGGTAATCGCCAGGTTGCAGAATACGCAGGAAGAATGCTTCGTTTTCGGATTCGACCGCACGACGGTGGTAATCAAATCGGTCGAACACGACGCGACCATCATCCAACATCTTATAGATGCCAGTCTCAGGTGATTGCGTGCAAATGTCCACAGAATCTGCTGTATGTTTAATCACCATCTGCGACCAGCTATCGATCATGTCGGGATTAGCCCAACGGTTGTTCAACTCGGTCGTATCCAATTCGAATTTCTTTTTCGAAAACTCAAGCAAGTGGAACAAGAACAATGGCGCATCAGCATGAGCAAAAGCTGCATGATTTGTCATTGACGACGCACCAGTGATCCGCGGATTCAATTCCCCTAACCAAATCTCGTTGGTCTTTTTGTCGATCAAGAAGTCGAGCTCAAAGTAACCACGATATCCTTCTTTGCGAAGCTGCTCACCAAATTTGAAAGTCAATTCACGAGCCCGCTGACGCACCTTTGGCGGGAATGCCGTGGAGAGAATTTCATTTCCGCACCAACCACCACGATAGGGTGTCAGGTCTTTGAACCCCACCAACTCTGTCATCAGCGGGCCAACAATTGTGCCCTCTTTGGTCGCACATGCCTCAATCGCAGAGCCACGACAATCGATCCGCTTCATGATCTTGATTTCACCTTCGTCGACGATTTCATGCTCGTGACGACGGAAATCAGATTCAGAGTTAATAAAGAACGTTGTGTGGCCACTATCTCCAAAAGCGGATTGCAGGACAACATCGTGCCCGATACCCGCTTTTTCGCAAATCGCCTTCAGACCGCCATAAGATTTGACCTCGGCCAAGACGTTCGGCACCGAAGGCACACCCGCCTTATTGCCGATGCGAACAGTCTCGATCTTATTGTCCATGCTCGTGCGCAACTTGGCCTTTGGGAACCAAACCTCTGCACCCAACTCTTTGGACAATCTCTCGGTCTCTTCGTCGAACATGAGAAACACAAACTTGGGCTTGCCGCCACGACGCTTGATAAAGTCGATAACCTCTTTGTGCTGCAACAGGTAATTGTTAATGTCTTCGATAGATTGAAATTCTGCATGCGGCTGCTCGGAAGGACAAAATACGTTTGGGTGTTTGCCACCGTAACAATCAATATAGCAAATATATTTAAAGTTTTTGACCCACTCATCAAGTCCCAACAGATTAAAGTTGGTCGCTGAAATAAAGTAAATCGGATCTTCGTTGCGATGAAAAAACCGTCTGATTTCAGAGATATTTCTAAGTACAGTTGCCATTTTTTTGGTGTCCCTTCCCTATTTCTTTTCAATCTTTGCTTTTGGTTTTATCTTATTCGCAAGCGGCAAAGCAGCGAGCGCTTCGGGGGTGAACACCCGTAAACCCAAATCTGCCCGGTAGCCGTGGATTTCACTAACATCCAACGCACGCATAAACGCGAGGATTTCAGGGCTGATGACTTGGCCTGGGACCAAGATTGGAAAACCCGGTGGATATGGAATGATAAAGCTGGCGGAAACCACCTCTTCTCCCGCCTCAAGTTTCATTTTAAGTGAACCGTCAAGTTCAAAGTAATCGCAATTCGTGTCGTCATAGCTTAGGTAATAAGCGGTGCGAATATCACCCTCCGGCGTCACATGATCTGGCCTGAATGCATCGTGGAACCGACTAAAATCAGGTAGTGGTGGGTAATTCTCTGTCAGGTTTTTGACCCTTCGATCAAACGACAACCTCTCCATTTTGGACGCATCATCCAAAAGATCATCCAACTCGTTTGCAATTTCGACCAAGACCTCAATCAAATACGCAACGGAAGACCGCGTGGTGCCTATATTGGTCATAAACAGAACTGTATTGCGCGAAGTTTTATTAATCTGGATACCGTAACGATCCATCAGAATGGCGGTCTTGAATGTATCCCCGTCCCATCCCGTGCCGCCAACTGACAAGGTGACACGCGTTGGGTCGAGAACAAATTCGTCCTGCTCCCAGCAATCCCACATATCCGTCCAACCCTGCTCGTTGTCGAAATACGTGGTCACACCGCTTTGGCGATGAGCGTCGGGGATCATATCGCCAGCTGTCAGCACCTTGAAATACTTTTGTAGCTGCGGGTGTTTACTAATCGCACGGCGCATAGACATTGCCGCCTCGATTTGGCGCTGTACAAACTCGAACCCTTCAAGTTCAACCTGACGGCGGCCAACATCCAAAGATGCAATGATCTGATAGTTTGGCGAAGTTGACGTGTGGGTCATATAGGCTTCGTGGAACGACTGTTCGACCTCACCCTTAAAGTCCTGATCGCTGACGTGAATCATCGACCCCTGGCGCAACGACGTCAAAGTTTTATGCGTTGATTGAGTAGCATAGACCCGAACGCGCGAAGCCGGCGAGGCTATCAATCGGGTATTTAACCATACCTCATCCGACGCGCCCTCAAGTTCTTTTTGCTGCGCGTCGTAGGCCGCTGCATGGTCGTCGGTCCGAAACCGTTTGCGTAAGTTATTGGCCGTGCGCATCGCAGTCCGTTGACGATACGTCGGACTAAAACGGGCAAAAGCAAACCATGCCTCGTCCCATAAAAATACCAGATCTGGTTTAATGGCGAGACATTCTTCCATGACGCGCTCTACGTTATAAACAATACCGTCGAACGTACAGTTCGTCAGCAAAAGCATACGAACACGGTCCAGTTTTCCTGCTGCCTTCAGCTCTAATAACTGCTGCTTGATTTCACGCAACGGAACCGCGCCATACATCGAATACTCGTTCAGCGGATAACTATCGAGATAAACAACTTCCGCTCCCGCAAGGACCATGCCGTAGTGGTGCGATTTGTGGCAATCGCGGTCCACCAGAACGATATCACCCGGACGAACCAGCGCCTGCACGACGATTTTGTTACAAGTCGACGTGCCATTCGTCGCGAAAAATGTCTGCTTGGATCCAAACGCGCGACTGGCTAACTCTTGTGCTTCTTTAATCGGGCCGTGCGGTTCTAGTAGGCTATCCAGCCCGCCCGACGTCGCCGAGGTTTCAGCAAGAAAAATGTTAGGTCCATAAAACGCACCCATGTCCTGAATCCAGTGACTGCGCGTGATCGATTTCCCACGACTAATCGGCATCGCATGAAACACGCCAGTCGGCTGCTTTGAATAATTCACAAGCGCGGTGAAAAATGGTGTGTTGTTACGCGCTTCAACACCGCGAATGATGTTGAGATGTAACTCCATGAAATCTTCTTGATTATAGAAAACGCGACGGCAAATTCCCAAATCTAGCCCAGCAATGTCTTCCACAGAGCGATCAGTAACCAGATAAGCGTCTAGTTCGGGGCGCACGCGCTGGATCAAGCGGCACAATTCGGGCCCGAGGTTTTCTGGCGAGGTCCCATCAATGTCTTCTTGCGACCCTGCGCGGTTCAAATACTTGTGTAGAATAACATTATCGAATTCCGATTTCAGAGTCAGGCCGGGGCGGACAACAATCGCTTGGATATTGTGATTAAACAGAACTGCAATCAGCGCGTCTTCAAGACTCGGAACAACCACGGCTTCATAGATAAACGGGTCCTCAGTCCGGCGCATACGGGCAACATTGGCCTTAAGCCAGCGTTCTTGCTGTTCGCTGACACTATCGACGATCAAAACCTCAAAGTAAGGCTTTGTCATCGCGCGGGCTTCCGGTGACAACAGTGCCTCGTCGTCATGTTCTTCTTTATCGGCAGTATCACGCTCTAACGGAATACGGCGACGACGATATGCACCAGTCGTTAAAGCCCGCGTCACGCGGTGAACTGAAAACGCCAGATCTTCGAAACTGTTATGCTCTAACTGGCGACGCATGTGCTCAAATGCAGCCATGCCAGGAAAGGCCCAATAAGGCTCGATCAGCGAGAGCGACTCGAAAAGCTCTTCTGCTTTTGCACGCTCATTAGCAGAAATTTTCGTAGGCACATTGCGCGCAAGTGATCCCGTCACCTCGCGCAACGTACTCCACCTATCGGTGCGAAGTTGCGTTGCGGAGTAGTAATCGCTGACCGAATCCAATGTTCGTTCTCCCGTTATGTATTGGGCTTCATCACGAACATTGGACCTGTAAGTCCCACGTGGTTTAGCCGCCAGTCGTTTTGCCCAGATAAGGGAACTTGTCAGTGTCAGGCGACGACATCAGCCCTATCCCCTCTTCAACGCTCGCAGGCTCCTCGACGAACAAACCAGCGCGTGAACCCTGTGTCGGAATTGCGAGCGGACCAAGCCGCTTTAGATAGTCATCCGTGCCACTATTGCGGTCATAGACGTCGAAATCAACAGAACGATCCCTGAAGCTTTTCAGAACTTGCCCAAGACCTTTCATCCCTGTCTCACGTTGGCGACGGACCACGGACAAGTCAACCTCAATTGGGAACATGTCCTCTTGCCCGCCAGACTGGTGCAAGACCAGTGACGTGGGGTCAACAACACAAGATTTACCAATACCACCCGATCCCAAGCCATTGACGTCAAAGACATAACACTGGAATTGCGCGGCGGTCGCGCGGGCAATTGCGAGCTCTGCATCTCGATCCGTCGTGCCGGTCAAAACCGGATGCAAAAGCACCTCGACACCTTGGCTGGTCAACTGGCGCGTTGTCTCAGGGAACCACATATCGTAGCAAATCGACAAACCGAAGCGACCGACATCAGGCACATCAAAAACGCAAAACTCCGTGCCGGCAGCGACACCCGCCTCATAGGGTAAGAACGGGAACATTTTGGCATAGCGACGAATAATCTCTCCATCCGGATTGATCACAAGCGATGTATTGTAAATCCGTCCGTCCTCCGGATGCGTCAAAAACATCGAACCGGGGATCAACCAAATCTTGTGACGCCGCGCCGCCGCACAAAACCTCTCGATCACCTCATTTTCCTGAGGCAGCTGAAATTTCTCAAGCGGACCAAACGGCGATAATTCTGAAAACAGCACCATCTGCGTCCAAGGAAACCGCAGCATCAAGACATCAAGCCGCTGCATCATCCCCTCGACGTTAGGGTGCAAGGCGTTGACGTACATTTGGACGCCGGCAATTGCGAAAGGTGTCATGCTCTTCGGTCTCCGTGAATGCAGAGTTGCCCACATCGGGCTTATTGTCGCTCTACGAAATTTCCATAACGCCCATACCATGCAAGCGGAGGCGACAATTTACCGATCATACCACAATATATTGCGAGTACCGGTTTCAACGGGCAAGCAGTCCAGCTTGCCCGTCTCATAGGTGTTTAAACTTCCGCGAGTGCAGCAATCAAGGACGCTTCGAAGATCGCCAAGCCTTCTTCGATAATCTCGTCGGACGCAGTGAGTGGCACCATCAAGCGCAGCGCATTTCCGTGCATACCACAGCCCAGCAAAATCAAACCACGCTTTAATGCCTGCGAAATTAGCGCTTTATTCAAGGCCGCATCTGGCGCAGCGCTGTCAAAATCGGTGACAAATTCAACCGCCAGCATTGCGCCCAAACCACGAATATCCCACATACGGAACGGCGCAACACGCGCGCCAATCTCGGCAAAACGTGCGCGGAAGGTTTCGCCCATCTCAAGAGAGCGAGCAAGCAATCCTTCTTCTTCAATTGCCTCGATTGCAGCAAATGCAGCGGCACAAGCCACCGGATTGCCGCCGTATGTACCGCCCAATCCACCAGGGATCACAGCATCCATCACCTCGGCACGACCAATTACGCCCGCGATCGGATAGCCGCCAGCCATCGATTTTGCGACAGTAATCAGGTCAGGCACAACACCCGAATGCTCAATTGCAAACCATTTGCCTGCTCGGCCAAATCCGGATTGGATTTCATCTGCTATCAACATAATGCCATGCTCGTCACAAATTGTGCGTAGCGCATGCATCATCTCGAACGGCACAGGCGTATAGCCGCCCTCACCCAAAACCGGCTCGATAATGATTGCTGCAACCCGCTCCGGCGCTGCGTCAGTCAGGAACAGGTTTTGCAAACCAGTCAAGGCATCCTGCACGGAAATACCGTCACGCACACTAGGGAACGGCGCGCGATAGATTTCGGCAGGAAACGGACCCACATCTTTCTTATAAGGCGCAACTTTACCGGTCATTCCGAGCGTCAAAAGCGTGCGGCCGTGATAGCCCCCCGTAAACGCAATCACACCCGCACGACCCGTGGCCGCACGCGCAATCTTGACCGCGTTTTCGACAGCTTCTGCACCTGTCGTGACTAAAAGAGATTTTTTCGCATGGTCGCCAGGAGCCAGTGAATTCAATTTTTCAGCAAGCGCAATATACGGCTCGTATGGCACAACCTGAAAACTGGTATGCGTATAATGATCTTCTTGTGCTTTGGCCGCGGCGATTACACTGGGGTGACGGTGGCCAGTGTTCAGAACCGCAATCCCGCCTGCAAAATCGATATAGCGATTGCCTTCAACATCCCACAACTCGGCGTTCTCGGCGTGATCCGCAAAAATCGCCGTCGCAGAGGCAACACCGCGCGGAACAGCAGCGTCACGGCGCGCGATCAAAGAGGCGTTTGTCAGGCTCGGCGCGACATAATCCGGTACGATCGCAATATCCGGTGCATTCTTCTTGGTGCCAGCCGTCTTGCGTGATTTCTTTTTCGCTGAATTTGTCATTCTAGTGACTCCCAATACTTAGATGTGCAAGGCGCGGTTACCCTGAAACCATTAAATTTCTCATACTGCCTCCAGTTCACCTGTCAACGCGTATTCCCCTACTCGGTCAGACATGCGGTAATTTCGTAATGAAACCACCAATCGCCAGCAAGAACTAGCTTATTTTGTTCACAACTGTGTCACGTGAGGCACGGCGCACCTCTCACGCCGTCACTTCTCCTGTGTCATGTCGATAACTTCGGCCTCTACCACATCCGCATCATTTTCGGTCTGATCGGTAATCTGCCCTACAATAAGTGGTAGCATTTCAGTGCCCGCCGGCATCGCAATTTCACCCGTTGCTGGGGTCTTCCATGCAAGCGTATCAAACGAACCGCAATTTCCACAGGTCGGCCCCCACGTTGCATGAATTGTCTGACACTTTTCGCAAATCCACTGCGGACCGCGCGGCGCAGTCAATGCACGGGTCAGCCAGCCACGCACTACTATGTCGTCTGCACCCATGCCGCGCTCGATTGCAGCCATTAATGTCAAACTGCGAGAGGTCGGATCAGTCTCAACCACCCCCCCAAGCGCTCGCTTCGCGGCAGGGAAATCTTCGGCCGAAATATTCAATTCAGCCAAAAGCATCTTCGTTTCTGCATGGTCCGGCTGCTGCTTGATCAACGCATTAAACCGCTTCAGGCGCGCCTGCGGTGTTTCGTCAGGAACGATTGCCGCAAACGCGGCAGCAATATCAGGATGTGGTGTCGCCGCCCAGGTTTTCGTCAAAACACGCGACGCATAACGCGCATTGCCCGCCGCAATATATCCACGCGCAGCCATTACAGAGGCAGGGATTAAATCAGGGGATAGACGGTTCGCTTCAATTGCCGCCTCGCGAGCCTCGATTGAACTTCCTTCATCCATAATATCCTTGGCCTCGGATAATGCCAAAACCGCATCACGACGCTTGTGAACATCACGCGGTAACGACCCCGATTTCAATTTGGCACCCAATGTCGTGCGGGCCCCTTTCCAATCGGCCTTCTCGGCCTGCAGCTTTAACAAAACATCCTGTGTTTCTTCGTGTTTAGGCTTTAACGCAAACGCTTTCTCGGCAAGCTTGAGCGCGGTTTCGGTATCACCTGCCGCCAGCTTTTGCTTCATAATGCCGCGCACACCGACAAAGCGAGTTTTATCATTATCCAGCAGTTTTTTATACGTCGCCTCGGCGGTGCGGCTATCGCCGGTCATCTCAGCAGCCTGAGCGGTCAGTAAATTAGTCAACTGCGGTTGCTTCAACAGCTTCTCGGCACGTTGAGCCTTACTCATCGCCAAATGACCCTCGCCAGACGCAAGCGCCATCATGCCTTCCGCCAATGCCTCGTACCCCTTTTTCTCACGGTTACGATCAAAATATCTGGAAATAGCAGTTTCGTCGCCATTGAGAAACTTAAACGCTGCAACCAAAAACTTGAGCAACTTCAAGCCCAACCAAACAGCAACCACTAAAACGACCATCGCAAAGGTCAGTTGCAGCGGCGAAAGCGTCAGCTCGATACCAGCAATGGCAATCGTTGCCCCGCCCGCAACTTCCAGCAATTGGGTTGCACCGAAAGTGACCGCAATCACGACAGCAACGAATAGCAAAATCTTAATCAATGAAAATAACATCTGCGGCGCCTCTAATTATCGTTAAGTGATGTAGCGAGGGTCGCAGCAGCAGCCAGCGCATCCGCGCGGGCCTCCGCCAAACCCTGCCACTCGATCAATTCAGCGCGCGCGACCTCCGGCAGTGCACTGACTTCGGCTAGCGTATCGGTCAAACGACCTTGCCTCAAAGCAGCCTCTGCACGCGACAAAACAGCATCGGCGCCGTCACCGTCTTTTGGCGCGACAGACCGCACATCCAGCTGATCGCGCAAAAACGCTGTAAACCCGCCTTCAACTTCACCAGCCGCACCCTCTCTACGCGCGGTTGCCAGTGCGGCGCGAGCATAGTCAGGGAAAGATGCCTGTAATGACGCAAGTGTTGGCACTCCATCGCGCACAGCCGTCAGCTCGGAAGGCACATCACCGCCAATTGCAGCGGATAAATCATCAAGTGCCGCCCCAAGCGGCGCTCCGGTCTCAAGCCCACCATCAATGCGCGACAATGCAGCACGGCCCGCAGCAGCCAAAGCCGCCTTTTCCGCATTCGCCTCGATTGACGCAGCAGCATCTCGCGCAGCACTCAACTCCGCGACAGCGGTCCCACGCAGGTCTTCCATCTCGGAACGCAGAGCGTCCAACTCTTGGGCATAAGTTGCATTTGCCAATGACCCTGCATCGCCAGCACGACTCCTTAAGTCGGCGAAAGTCGTCTCCAGTCCGGTGATTCGATCATCCAGCGCCTGAACCGCATTTACCGTTTCGGCTTGCGCGCCCTCAACCCCCGATAAATCAACCGTCGGCAACGTATCCAAACGATCACGCAGCCCAGCAATCTCTGCGCCTTGTGCCGAAACGCGATCAGGCAACAGCATATCCGGTTGTGGCAATACCAAATATGCGGCACCGAATCCGATTGCGCCTGCAACAAGGCCGCCAAAGATAGCGGGTATAACTGACACTTTTTTCTTTTCCGGCTCTTTTACAGGAGGAATAGAAGTTTCCGATCTCACTTCGACTACTGGTTCCTCCACAGTCGTCGTATCCACGACCTCCGATTCAGAACGTGGTGTGACCTTAGGCTCCTCGTGCTCGGCAGTAGGCACACTGCCCTCAACCGTGTCGAGCTCTGGAGTTACGTCCATATTTTTAGGCGCTTGTACCTTAGATTTCGCATGGGGCTTACCACCCTTGGCTGGTTGTTTTGCCACGTTCAAACCCTTTCAACACTTTGCCCGTTAAACGTCAGGCACAAATATAACCTATAGGGCCAACGGCAGACCCTCAAGCGACCGTTCAAAATGACTGTAAATCACAACAGGCATCAATCACCGCAGCCAACATTGTATCACCATCCGGTTTGTCCACTATCTGAACCCGCAAACCGCCCATACGTTCCGCAACCGCTTTACTTATAACAATCACACGCGCACGCGGCCCCACAGTCGCCTGCTGCAATAACAACGTTGCAGCACGTGGGGAAAACAGTGGAATAATCACGGTATTCGCCCCTTCGATTGCGGCCCTCGCTGCATCCGACAACGCAAGCACCTCTTGCTCATAGGCAATCACATCCGCACAAGGAACACCGGCAGCGCTCAACCGCAGCGCAATATCCCCGCGCGCCTCCCGTCCACGAATATGCGTCAGGTTTTCGACTGACTTCTGCGCTAAAACAAGCCTTATTAAATCCTCTGCATCACCCCTCGCGGATACCGCATCAAATCCAGCATCCCGCGCCACCTGCGCCGTGCGGTTCCCGACACACCACGCACGCGACCCGCTCAGCCCCATGCGAACGGCCTGCGCCACACCATTGGACGAAGTGAACACAACAGCCCCCGTGCCGCACCTCACGTCAACAGGCACGATCTTTTGCAGTGGCGAAACAATAATCGACACATCAACTTGCGCCTTAACCTGACGGGCAAAGCGGTCGCCATCAGGGGCAGGACGTGTAATTATCAATACAGGCTTCACCGTAGCACCATTGTTTGCAGAAGGCCCAAGTGTTACCTGCATAATCACAAACCGCAACCGGACTTCGTATGACACAAAGCCTGACCATCCTTGGAATTGAAAGCAGCTGTGACGACACCGCTGCCGCCGTAGTGCGCATGGAGGATGGAAAAGCGACCATCCTTTCATCCGTGGTTTTCGGGCAAACTATGCTTCATGCCGATTTTGGCGGTGTCGTGCCAGAATTAGCAGCGCGAGCACATGTTGAAAAACTCGACATCAGTGTAAAACAGGCTCTAACACAAGCAAAAGTTAACTTTTCTGACCTCGACGGTGTCGCGGTTACCGCAGGTCCGGGTCTTATCGGCGGTGTTGTTTCTGGTGTTATGTTGGCAAAAGGCATCTGCGCGGCAACTGGACTTCCGCTGATCGGCGTGAACCACCTCGCAGGCCATGCGCTAACCCCGAGACTGACCGACCAAACTCCCTACCCCTACCTCATGCTGCTCGTATCTGGAGGGCATTGCCAATTTCTTTTGGTCAAAAGCCACAACGACTACACACGCATTGGCGGCACAATCGACGACGCGCCTGGTGAAGCTTTTGACAAAACCGCGCGCATCCTTGGCCTTTCACAACCGGGCGGACCTTCGGTGCAAAAATCAAGTGAAAAGGGCGATGCCAAACGGTTCAAACTGCCACGCCCGCTTCTTAATCAAGCGGGCTGCGACATGTCTTTCTCAGGGCTTAAAACCGCAATGATCCGCGCACGCGATGCAGTGATAGCCGATAAAGGCGGATTAACTCTTCAAGATCAGTCGGACCTTAGCGCAGGCTTCCAAACTGCCGTCGCCGATATACTTACGGAAAAATCGCGCCGCGCACTGCAAGAATATTTCGCGCTTAACCCTGAATTACGCAGCTTCGCTGTCGCTGGAGGCGTCGCCGCAAATACGCAAATCAGATCGCAACTCGAAGCACTTTGCGCTTTGTTAGATACTGATTTTATCGCACCACCTCTGGCCCTCTGCACAGATAACGCGGCAATGATCGCATATGCAGGGCTAGAGCGGTTCGCGGCGGGATACCAAGATGACATGACCCTGTCCGCGCGACCCCGCTGGCCGCTCGATCAGACAGCAGCGCCCATGCTAGGTTCAGGCAAAAAAGGAGCAAAGGCATGAGAATTGCAGTGGCAGGCGGTGGCGCATTTGGCACGGCTCTTGGTGTCGCCCTTGTGCTTGACGGGAAAAAAGTAACACTTTGGGCACGCAATATCGACGCTGTCAGGACCATGCAGCAGACAAAGACAAACCCTCGCCTAGCTGGTGTGATCCTGCCCAATGGCTTGACCGTGACGAACGATCTCGATGACCTGTTCGCCGCCGATGTGATCCTACTCGCCACGCCTGCACAGACACTCCGCGACTTTCTGCAAGCCCACAAAGACGCGCTCGAAGGCAAATTACTCGTGGCTTGCTGTAAGGGCATCAATCTGACGACCATGACAGGCCCTGCGAGCACAATTCGAGACTGCGTTCCAAGCGCAACAGCGGCTGTGCTAACAGGACCTAGCTTTGCGGCCGATATTGCGCGCGGCCTTCCAACAGCCCTCACAATTGCCTGCGCCGACGATGAAAAATGCGCAGTAATGCAAGCCGAGTTATCGACCCAGACGCTACGACTTTACCGCACAAACGACACTATTGGCGCCGAACTTGGTGGCGCTTTGAAAAACGTCATGGCCATTGCTTGCGGCGTCTGTATGGGCGCCGGCTATGGCGAAAGCGCGCGCGCAGCCCTGATCACGCGCGGGTTTATCGAAATGAAACGCCTCGCCGCCAAACTTGGCGCAGCACCCGAAACACTCAGCGGATTATCAGGCTTTGGCGACCTGGTCCTCACTTGCACTTCCGACCAATCACGCAACTATCGCTATGGGTTGGCCCTTGGACGCGGTGACGACTTTGACCCAACAATAACTATCGAAGGCGCATCAACCGCACGTGCCGTGCGCCAACTTGGGCAAACGCTTAACATCGACATGCCAATCTGTTCGGTAGTGGCCAGCCTGACAAAAAATGAAACAACAGTGAAAACCGCCTTAGAAAGGCTGCTTTCGCGCCCACTAAAGGAAGAATAAAATGCGCATTGCATTGATCACCAAAGACAAAGACGGCGCTCTGCAAACACGACTGGATAACCGCGAGGCACATCTGGCCTATATTGCGGAAACTGGCGTCGTAGAAATGGCAGGCCCCTTCCTTGATAGCGACGGTGCGATGTGCGGCAGCCTGATAATTCTTGAGGTGGACGACATGACCACCGCTCAAACTTGGGCTGACAACGATCCCTACAACAAAGCAGGCCTGTCCCAATCCGTGACTTTGCAAGCATGGAAAAAGGTCATCGGCTAATGGCAAAATGGCTGTTTAAATCTGAACCCGACGTCTGGGGCTGGGACGCGCAAGTCGCCAAAGGTGACGCTGGCGAGGAATGGAACGGCGTGCGCAACTACCAAGCGCGCAACAATATGCGCGCGATGGAAGTCGGCGATCGCGGGTTCTTTTATCACTCGCGATCAGGACTGGAAATCGTCGGAATTGTCGAAATCTGCGCCGCTGTGCATCCCGATAGCACCACGGAAGACCCACGTTGGGATTGCGTCGATATCAAAGCGGTATGTTCATTCGTAAGACCCGTCAGCCTTGCGCAAATCAAAACCGACCCAAGGCTTGCTAACATGGCACTCGTCAAAAGCGCACGTTTATCCGTGCAACCCGTGAGCGACGCAGAATGGGACATCGTCTGCGCGTTAGGTCAAACCACACCTTAATGTAAAACGCTCGCCAAACTTGGCGAGCGTTTTTATCCCCAACCAACAAATATTTAGCTGTAAACAGCTTCTTTTCCGAAATGCTTTGTCAGCATGTAATAAACAACAGCGCGGTATTTATTGCGCTCGGATTTACCATAAACCTCGATGACCTTCTCAACAGCTTCCATCAACTCTGGCCCATCAGTAAGACCCAGCTTCTTGACGAGAAAGTTATTTTTTACGGTCTCAAGCTCGGCCGCCTGACCGCCAGCGACAGTTTGCGCATCTTTGTTATAAATCGCCGGACCACAGCCGATCGTGACCTTAGTCAGCAGATCCATATCTGGCGTCATGCCGCATTTCGCTGTCAAATCTTCCGCGTATTTCGCGATCCATTCGTCTCTCTTACCCATCAAAAATCCCCAATTCTATTCTTTGGCCACATCAGGCCTGGTTGAGCGCGGGCCAAAAAAGCTGCGCTTGAACAAAGCCTAGTGCGCAACGCACGCCAAGGTAAAGAAAAATAGGGGGGAAAATTAACCGACTATTATCAACGGCAAGTGCCCCAGCCCTTAGACTGCAAATGAAAATGATCGGCGTGAAATGCGTTGTAGTCGGGCGATAGCGTTAAACGGAACCACTTACAGGCACCCTCCTTTGCCACTCTGAGAAAACGTGCGATCTCATCATCCCCTTCCCAATCACGGATCAATCGCACTTCGCGGCCATCCGCAAAATCAAAGCCGGAAATATCTATCGCATCCGCCGTTGAGTGGGTACTCATACGACCGGATGAACCTGAATTCGTGCGTATTTCGCGGCAATTGTAACTGCCGATATGAGTAATACCAGACAGTGACGTGCCCAGCACCTCTACAGCTGGCTGCAAACTATGTCGCTCCCACATAGCCAAGCGCAACGCGACAGCACAACGAGTCTCAACAGGCCTGATCTGCGCCTGACCAACACCCTGTAAAACTACACGTCCTTTGATATGGCACTGATTTGACGCTTCAAAATCGGCCAAAACCTGAAACGCGGCCCCACCCTCCAGTGCCGCTAAACAGGCAACAGGATCCGCCAACGCCCGCCCCATACGCCAGTCAGTTAGCGGCGTAATCGGGTCTGCAACCTCAAACGGCGCAACCGGATTCCACCCCGCAGGAATGCGCTCTGGGTTTACCCCAACCCACAAAATCGCCCAAAAAACCGCGGCCAACACCAAACGAAAAAGCACGCCAACAATGCTGGCGCGCTTCATCTTTGGTGGCTTATCCTCCGCCACGAATTAGTAGCGGTAGTGCTCTGGCTTGAACGGACCATCAACGGTCACGCCGATATAATCCGCCTGCTCTTTGTTCAGTTTGGACAGCTTCACGCCAATCCGCGCAAGGTGCAAACGCGCTACTTTTTCATCCAAATGCTTGGGCAGAATATAAACACCAGGCTGGTATTCATCGCCTTTCGTCCACAATTCAATCTGTGCCAAAACTTGGTTTGTGAACGAGGCAGACATCACAAACGACGGATGACCAGTCGCATTACCAAGGTTCAACAAACGTCCCTCTGACAGCAAAATAAGGCGTGCACCGCTTGGCATCTCGATCATATCAACCTGATCTTTGATATTGGTCCACTTGTGGTTGCGCAGGTTCGCCACTTGGATTTCATTGTCAAAGTGACCGATGTTACCAACAATCGCCATGTCTTTCATTTCGCGCATATGCTCGATACGAATAACGTCTTTGTTGCCTGTCGTTGTGATGAAAATATCCGCCGTCGCAACAGCATCTTCCAGCGTCACAACCTCAAAGCCGTCCATCGCCGCTTGCAATGCACAAATCGGATCAACTTCAGTCACCTTCACGCGCGCACCAGCGCCAGATAATGACGCAGCCGACCCTTTACCAACATCGCCATACCCACAAACTACAGCAACTTTACCCGCCATCATCGTGTCAGTCGCGCGGCGAATACCGTCGACAAGGCTCTCTTTGCAGCCGTATTTATTGTCGAACTTCGACTTGGTCACACTATCATTCACGTTAATCGCAGGGAACGGCAGTTGGCCCTTCTTGTGCAGATCATACAGGCGATGCACACCTGTCGTCGTTTCTTCTGACACACCAACAATCGCAGCCTTTGTCTTGGCAAACCAACCCGGAGTGTCGGCAATCCGCTTTTTGATCTGGACCTTGATCGCTTCTTCTTCCTCGGATTGCGGAACCGAAAGCACATCTTCGCCCGCTTCCATACGCGCACCCAATAACACATAAAGCGTTGCATCACCACCATCGTCCAAGATCAGGTTTGCACCCTCAGAGAACATAAACGAGCGATCCAAATAATCCCAATGCTCGGTCAGGCTTTGCCCCTTAATCGCAAAAACAGGGACGCCAGATTCTGCAATCGCCGCTGCCGCATGATCCTGCGTCGAGAAAATGTTGCAAGACGCCCAGCGCACATCAGCGCCCAACGCCACGAGCGTTTCAATCAACACAGCGGTCTGAATGGTCATATGCAACGACCCAACAATGCGCGATCCCTTCAGGGGCTTACTCGCGCCAAATTCTTCGCGCAGCGCCATTAGCCCCGGCATTTCGGTTTCAGCAATGTCCAGCTCCTTGCGGCCGAAGGCTGCGAGTGCGATATCTTTTACAATGTAGTCGGTTGCCATATGGGCCATCCTGTCTGTCATCTATTCGACGGATCATCTAGCACTGGCAAGTCACTGCGACAAGGTAATGGACAAAACATGGCACAACCACGCGCTTGGCAAAGGATGCTCTCGGGGCGTCGACTTGATCTACTTGACCCGACCCCAATGGATATCGAGGTCGAAGACATCGCACATGGCCTTGCGTTTGTGGCGCGCTGGAACGGCCAAACGATCGGTGATTACGCCTATTCAGTCGCCGAACACTCTTTGTTAGTGACGGATATCTTCTCCGCAAAAAACCCCAAAGCCCCTGTCAAATGGCAACTGGCAGCTCTTTTGCATGATGCACCCGAGTATGTGATCGGTGACATGATCTCTCCCGTAAAAGCCGCTGTCGGTCCCAATTACGGATTGCTTGATGACAAACTGATGGCTGCTATCCACATCCGGTTTGGCCTTCCTGCCCAGCTACCCGCAACAATAAAAAAGCAAATCAAGGCGGCCGACAAAATATCTGCTTGGTTGGAAGCGGTCCAAATAGCAGGTTTCACTGCCACAGAAGCCGACAAGCTGTTCGGTAAAATTGACCCTGACATGGCGAAAATGCTACAAATTCAGCTCCGCCCCCCAGTTGAAGTCCGCCACGACTTCACGATGAAACATAAACAACTCATGGACTTGATATGATTATGCTCAACACCCGCGTGCGCGTGGCGGTAAAAGGTGATGCACCACAAATGGTAACACTGCTAAATGCCGTCATCTTGGCAGGCGGCACGACCGCACACGAAACACCACTAGACGTGGACACCATGCTGGCACACTACATTTCCCCACCCGATCTGATTGCGTGTCACGTTGCCATAACGAATGGGCGGCTATCAGGGTTTCAGTTTCTTGGATGGGCGACGGACCGCGACGGCTGGGCTGTTATTGCCACGTTTGTCGGTCTTGATCGGGCCAAGATGGGGATCGGTCAGAAACTGTTTTCCGCCACGCGGTTTGCGGCGAAAGAGGCAGGCGTCAAATCCATAGACGCCAAAATCAGGGGCGATAATGTAGGTGGGCTGAAATACTACGGCGGCCTTGGGTTCGTCGATTACGAGGTGATACCTCAAGTGCCGCTGAACGATGGCACCCCTGTTGACCGGATTCGCAAGAGGTTTGATCTGTAGTCAGCGCGGACTGCGTTTCGCCAATATCCGCTGCAAGGTCCGCCTGTGCATATTCAAACGCCGGGCAGTCTCGGACACATTGCGATCACATAACTCGTAAACCCGCTGAATATGCTCCCAACGGACACGATCCGCGCTCATCGGGTTCTCGGGCGGCGGCGGCAAATCACCGACCCGCGCTAATAGCGCATTGGTAATATCATTCGCGTCCGCAGGTTTCGCCAAATAATCTGTGGCACCAATCTTCACCGCAGCAACTGCGGTGGCAATTGCACCATAGCCCGTCAGCACGACAATCCGCGCATCAGGGCGGCGCTCGCGCAACGTCTCGACAACATCCAAACCGTTTCCATCCGTCAGGCGCAAATCCACAACCGCATAGGCAGGCGGGCGGGCCGTCGCAATCGCCTTACCGCCAGCAACACAATCAGCCGTCTCAACAGAAAACCCGCGCTTCTCCATCGCCTTCGCCAGACGCCTTAAAAACGCCTCGTCGTCATCGACCAACAGCAACGTCTTGTCGTCGCCCAGCTCTATTGGATCTACTTCCATCGGCTTCAGCCTTTCCGCTTCATTATGCGTCAGATAGCTTGTAACGCACCGACATCAACATGTCAGGCCGCCTTTGCAAAACAAGCAACAATATCAGCGACTTTTTCAGGACTATCCGTCTGGCGGAAAAACTCCACGACACCCAGATCAGGCATCGCAAGATATGTGAACGTCGAATGTTGCATCAAATAATATTCAGGATCATCATCCTGCTTAGCGTAAACCGTACGGTACGCCTTTGACGCAACAGCCACCTGCGCATCACTTCCCGTCAGCCCGATCATGTCAGGGTGAAAATTATTCGCATACTCTGCCATCACTTCGGGGGTGTCGCGGGCCGGATCAATACTGATCATCACAGGGGTTACAGGCACACTGCGCTCTGCCAATATATCGACCACCGCCGCATTACGCGCCACATCCAGCGGACACACATCAGGGCAAAACGTATAGCCAAAATAAATCAACGTCGGCTGCGTAATCACATCGACATCTGTTACGGTCTTGCCCGTCTGGTCAACCAACTCGAACGGACCACCAATCGCGGACCCCGATGCAACAGAAGCACTGCAATCCTCTAAACTAGGTGCGCGCAACTGCGTCACTGCAAACGTCCCGGCAATCAAACCAACAACCGCAATACTTGCAGAAATCGCTATCATCTTTGACATAGTAGCCCCCTGATAAGTCGTCGCATTGATGATCCAACACGCACGACTTAACAATAGCCCAGCGCGCAGCAAAAAGGATAAACCGATGTCCACAACCGAATTCGAGATGTTTCAGGAAAGGCAACGCAGCGATTGGGTCCGTCTGCGCACATTGGTGCGGCTACGTTGGTACGCGATTATCGGGCAAACGTTGGCGTTAATCGTTTCGGTCTATATGTTCGAGCTGCAAATCCAAATTGGACTAGCAGCGATGACCGTGGGCGCCTCAGTCATCGCCAACATGATCTTCCGCGTCGTCTACCCCGAAAACAAGCGGCTGATCGAGCGCGAAGCATTCCTCATGCTGATCTTCGACGTTGTCCAACTCAGCACCCTGCTTTACATAACGGGCGGATTGAACAATCCATTTGCACTGCTTCTGCTCGCTCCCGTTACCATCGCCGCAACGGTCCTAAACCTGCACCGGACCATCCTACTTGGCGTCCTCGTCATCCTGCTCACATCATTCCTTAGCCAATTCAGCCTCCCTATTGAGACCGCGAGCGGTGGGCTCCTCGCGCTGCCGGACCTTTACCAATTCGGCTTCTGGCTCGCACTTGTAATCGGTGTCGTCTTCTTTGGCGTCTATGCGCGCCAAGTCACCACAGAAATGCACAACATGGGTGAAGCACTACTTGCCACACAACTCGCCCTTTCGCGCGAACAAAAGCTTACCGACTTGGGCGGGCTCGTCGCGGCGACAGCCCACGAGCTAGGCACACCCCTCGCCACGATCATGCTGGTTAGCGGCGAACTGCGTCCCGAAATGGCGAACCACCCAGATCTGTTAGAGGATATTGACCTCATCCATGACCAAGCCTCGCGCTGCCGTGAAATCCTGCAATCTATGGGGCAAGCAGGCAAGGATGACCTGCATCTGCGGCAAGCGCCAATCGAGGCCTTGGTAAAAGAAGCCGCAGACCCACATATGAACCGTGGCAAAACCGTTGTGTTTTTTATCGGCGCCGAAGACCAAAGCGATGAACGGCAACCCATCGTGCCACGGCGTCCCGAAATAGTGCATGGGCTACGCAACCTCATCCAAAACGCCGTCGACTTTGCACATTCCCGCGTCGAAATATCCATTAGCTGGTCTGGATCGGATCTGCGAGTGCGCATCTCAGACGATGGCGATGGCTTTCCAACCTCAGTCATCGGACGAATCGGTGATCCCTTTGTCCGTAGACGACGCGACAACATGGATGGCGAAAAACGACCCGGTTATGCGGGCATGGGGCTCGGACTGTTTATCGCGAAAACTCTGCTCGAAAGGTCAGGCGCGCGTCTCTTATTTCGCAATGGATCAAAGGCAACAGCCCCCATGAACGGTGCCACAATCGACGTGATCTGGCCGCGCGCCAAAATCCAAATGCCCATTGCAACAGCTTTGGGCGACAATCAAAAATTCGCAACGCACTAATCGTGACTTAACGATGCATTAACCTTACTAGCGCAGTCTTGATCTCGGGGCACATTGGGACAGGCAAGTTATGTCATTGGGATTATTAGATCTAAGCGCTATTGGCGCGACCGCATTTGCGGCATCAGCACTTTTTTGGGGTATTCTTTACGCCACCAGAAAAACAAGGCAGCAACCGGCGCTCACCCGATCGCCAGATATCAATGACATCGCTTTCCTGCTGGAAGATAACGATGTCGTTGACGCGACACCAAAGGCGGCAGCACTACTAGGTCCCGATGCTTTGGCCCGACCAACACGCGACTGTGTGATCAGCGCTCTAATAGACACGTTCCCAACCCTAGACGAAATACTGCTTAACACTATTTCAACCCCGACAGTCATTAACGCTCAAGACGGCACCGCAGCGTGGATCAATCTCCAACCTATAAAAGGTCGTATTCGTTTGACGGTCGGCGCAACCGATGGATCTGCCGGTGGAATACTGACAGGAATTCAAACCAATCGCGAGAATGCGGAGCTGACTTTGTTGCAAGACATCGCCAACCAAGCACCGATTATCATGTCACGCACAGACTCCGCCGGTCGTCTCGTTTGGGCTAACGAGGCTTATCTCGCGGTCCATGACGCAAAATCAAAGACCGCCAATACGCTACCAACGGTTCCATGCAAATCGCTTTTTGAAGGGATCACCGAGAACGCAGCACTTGGAACATCAACAACACGCGCATCAGCTACCAAAGGCGAAAACAGCGCGGCACACTGGTACGACATCACCACCTACAAATCGGATGCAGGCACATCGCAATATGCCATCGACGCCGACCCCGTTGTACGCGCCGAACTTGCCCAAAGAAAATTTATGCAAACACTCAGCCAGACTTTTGCACAGCTTTCCATTGGCCTCGCGATCTTCGACCGACGCAGACAACTGGTAACTTTCAATCCTGCTCTCTTTGACATGACAGGACTACCTATCGAGTTTATTTCGGGTCGACCAACTCTGGATTCCTTCCTCGACCGATTGCGCGAACTGCGCATGCTGCCAGAACCAAAAAACTACGCATCATGGCGAGAACAATTCGTCGCAATCGAAAAAGATTCTCAAAAAGGTGCGTACACTGAAAACTGGAACCTGCCCGACGGACAAACATTCCGCGTCACCGGAAGGCCACATCCGGATGGCGCATTTGCGCTACTTTTCGAGGATATAAGCGCCGAAATTTCATTGACACGTAGGTTCCGCTCGGAAATCGAGACGGGTCAAGCCGTCATTGACAAAATTGACGACGCGATCGTAGTCTTCTCGAACGGCGGAAACCTGGTCCTCGCCAACGCCGCCTATAACAGCCTATGGGACAACGACAACAAGTCAGGCTTCGGACAATGCGATCTGAGAGGTGAGTTGCGAAAATGGCAAGAGCGCTGCACGCCGTCGCGCATCTGGAAAAACCTGCGCGAATTCAACTCACAAATAGGCCAACGAAAACCATGGATCGACACAGCCATTTTGGATGACGGCCGCTGGATTAGCTGCCACGCTGATCCAATTTCGGGAGGCATGACCATGATCAGATTTCGATTCCAAAGCTCGGCATCAGCGACGATACAAAAATTAACACAAATCGATCCCGCAATCAGGGCAGTGACGCGTTGAATTGTTAATCCCCTATTTTTTAAAGGGCTGTAACGGTAGAATTTACGCGGCCATTTTTAGTTTCTCTTCGGGCGTTATGCCGCCGATGACCAAATCCTCGCAGCACAGCTCCGATACGCACACCGCCCTCGACATGGCGCAGGATCGAAAGAATTTGGAGTACTTATGTTTCGTCATCTTCATCAAAACTTTTTCAGATATCGTGCCGAGAAAATTCTACTTCTGAACTCCACTAATTTTTGGAGGAATAACCAATTGACTTGCAGACGCTGCCCCACAACATATCTTGGGGTATGACAAACGAAAAAATTATCATCACTCTCTGCACCGAAAATGACACGGTAGCGCTAGCAACGCGCATCGCCCCACTGTTGCGTTCGGGCGACACCATTCTACTAGAGGGGGCAATTGGCGCGGGAAAAACGGCATTCGCCCGTGCTTTCATTCGCGCCAGATTGGGCCGCATAGAGGACGTGCCATCTCCGACCTTCACAATCGTGCAAACCTATGACCACCCCGATGGCGACATCTGGCATTGCGACCTTTACCGCCTTACCCACCCCGACGAGGCGATTGAACTTGGTCTTGACGACGCATTTACATCCGCGATCTGCCTCATCGAATGGCCCGACCGCCTTGGCGCAGATACTCCCGCAAACGCAGCGAAATTCGCCTTTACTGCTGGGGATATATCCCATTCTCTATCTATAACGATGTACGGCGACATGAAAAACCGGCTCCTTCAGGCGTTACAGAATGCGTGACGAAACACTGGCTCTAGCTCTCGAAAAAAGCGTCTGGGCTTCTTGGGCCCGTGCGCCAATTGCAGGTGACGCATCCTCCCGCCGCTACTTTCGCCTAAGTCAAAACGGGCAGCCTACTGCAATTTTGATGGACGATCCCACCCGTGACACCCAACGTTTCGCTGACATTGCACAGTTCCTGACAGCGTCCAGACTCAGCGCTCCTGAAATCCTTTACCATAACCCGAACGACGGCGTGATGATAATTACTGATCTCGGCCAAACAGATTTCGCCACGCACATCATAAGCACGCCGCAAGACGAGGTCTCCCTTTACACCGCCGCGACCGACATTTTGAGCGTCATCCACACACTTAGACCTGCACTAAGTCTCGGAAAAATCGACAAGACCACTGCACCGGAAATGATCAACGTCGCCGCGATGCACTATGCGCCAACGCCGATTCATCTAGACACATTACACCGCGCAATGCAAAATGCATTCGTCAACCACGTTGATCCGACACTCCATCTCGCATTGCGCGATTTCCACGCAGAGAATCTTATCTGGCGGACCAACTTACATGGACCTTCCCGCGTTGGACTACTGGATTTCCAAGACGCCTGCTTCGCGCCAGCCGGCTACGATCTCATGTCGCTACTTCGCGATGCAAGGCGTGACGTCGATCCGGACATTGCA
Source organism: Yoonia sp. MH D7 (assembly GCF_054439475.1). Classification (NCBI taxonomy): domain Bacteria; kingdom Pseudomonadati; phylum Pseudomonadota; class Alphaproteobacteria; order Rhodobacterales; family Paracoccaceae; genus Yoonia; species Yoonia sp. MH D7. The sequence continues at coordinate 2,942,955 of NZ_JBTJCF010000001.1, read as the reverse complement.
ACTCATTGCATCGCCCAGTTTTGCCAATCAATCAACATCGCCTCAGCCCAACTCGCCTGCATCTCAGCCCAGCGCAACCTACGCATACTTGGTATTTTTGCACGACTCGCCAAGCAACACGGCAAGACAAAATACCTTTCCCTCCTACCGAGGGTCTGGGCCCACTTGATGACCGACCTCGCACATCCCGCATTAACTGACCTAAGAAACACAGTCCTATTCGCCCTACCGCCACCCGACGCCACAACACTGCAAAGGCTGCAACCATGACCAAATTTCCCATTTTGCTCTTTGCCGCAGGCCTTGGCACCCGCATGGGCGGGTTGACCCATGACAAGCCAAAACCACTGATCAAAGTTGCAGGACGGTCCCTGATTGATCATGCACTTGATCTGCTCGATCCAACAAGCTCGCGCCCGGTCGTCGCAAATGTGCATTACAAAGCAAACCAGATCCGCGCCCACCTCGCCCCGCACAACATCCTCATTTCCGACGAAACAGGTATGCTTTTGGAAACTGGCGGCGGCTTGCGTCACGCATTACCGCTATTGAACCACAACACAGTCATCACTCTAAATACAGACGCGGTCTGGCGTGGTGAAAACCCTATCGAGGCACTTCTGGCGGCTTGGAAACCCCACATGGAGGCACTCTTGCTGACCATCCCGCACAAAGGTGCGATCGGCCACAAAGGCAACGGCGACTTTATCGCCAACGCCAACGGAAACCTGACACGCGGCACGGGTGAAATCTATACAGGGCTACAAATTATCCGCACGGATGATCTTGAAAACATCACTGAAACTGCATTTTCGATGAACCTGCTATGGGACCGCATGATCGCACGCAACGGGCTTTATAGACATTCCTACAACGGTCATTGGTGCGACGTTGGCCACGCCGCGAGTATCCCGCTCGCTGAAGACATGTTGGCGCATCACAATGTTTAACGCCACCGACAAACCGCGCATTTTCGGCATGCCGCTTGGCGCTGATTTCGCCAGCAGCCTCGTCACGGGTTTGCAAGAGAAAGCAACCGATCTTGCCCCCACCGATTGGGCCCGTGTCGAAATTTTTGTCAACACCAGCCGCATGAGACGTCGCATCCGCGATATGTTCGACGGGGGCCCCGCGCGACTACTTCCACGTATCAGGCTCATTACTGACCTCGCAAATGATCCACTCGCCGACGTCGGTCCACCCGCCGTTTCCCCTTTACGGCGCAGACTAGAACTTTCACAATTCGTGTCAGCGCTGCTGACTCAGGACCCCACCCTCGCACCCCGCGCCGCTCTCTACGACCTATCCGACAGCCTCGCAAAACTCATGGAAGAAATGCACGGCGAAGGTGTCGACCCAAGCAAATTTGCCGATCTCGACGTCAGTGACGAATCCGGTCATTGGGATCGTGCGCTCAAATTCCTTAACATCGTTGCTCCATTCTTTGAGCACAATGTCGCCCCCGACAAAGACCTGCGTTTACGCCGCGTCGTCACCCAACTCGCCGCGCGCTGGACGGACTCCCCACCAACCCACCCAATTATCGTCGCGGGCTCGACAGGGTCGCGCGGCGCCACCGCATTGTTTATGAAAGCCGTGGCATCGCTCCCTCAAGGCGCCGTCATCCTGCCCGGTTTCGATTTTGACCTACCCCACGACGTCTGGGATCAAATGACCGAAGACCTGGTCTCGGAAGATCACCCACAATACCGCTTTCGCAAACTCATGGATCTCATCGGATTTGGCCGCCACGACGTGACTGCATGGGACCTAACGCCACCGCCACACCCCGCGCGAAACTCACTAATTTCCCTCTCGCTTCGCCCCGCTCCCGTCACCGATCAATGGCTGCGCGACGGACCAACGATGGGCGACCTTATCGCTGCAACACAAGGCATCACGCTGATCGAGGCTCCATCACCACGAGCTGAAGCAGAAACAATCGCACTCCGCCTGCGCGCCGCCGCACAAGACGGAATAACCGCCGCGCTCATAACCCCCGACAGAATGCTGACCCGCCAAGTCACCGCCGCCCTAGAGCGATGGGATATTCGGCCAGACGATAGCGCAGGTACCCCGCTGCCGCTCTCGCCCCCTGGCCGCATGCTTCGCCATATCGCCGATCTTTTTGGCAAGCCAGTAACGGGCGAAAGCCTTCTCACACTTCTCAAACATCCGCTTTGCAACACAGGCGGCAATGATCGTAACACGCACCTTCTCAACGCCCGTGAACTCGAACTTGAACTGCGCCGCAACGGCCCGCCATTTCCTACGGCGCTCACCCTCCAAAAATGGTCGCATGACACCGCTCGCGCTGATTGGGCCGCATGGCTTGGCCAGCTTATCACCGACATCGACACCCCCATCACGCGCGACTTATCTGATCACATCACAGCACATATCACCCTCGCCGAACAATTCTGCGCAGGACCAAACACATCTGGCGCAGGGGGTTTGTGGGACGAGGCAGCTGGCCGCGAAGCCCGTCGCATCTGCGATAACCTCACCGCACAGGCCGACGCTGGCGGCGAACTGGATACCCGCGAATATGCGGCAATGTTCGGCGCAATCCTGAACGAAGGCACCGTGCGCAACCCCGATGGTGCGCAGCCCAACATCTTGATCTGGGGCACCCTAGAGGCCCGCGTTCAAGGTGCCGATCTGGTCATTCTTGGCGGCATGAATGAAGGGATCTGTCCCGAAGCTGCAACCCCCGACCCATGGCTCAACCGCAAAATGCGCAAACAAGCAGGGCTGCTTTTGCCAGAGCGCCGCATCGGCTTGTCCGCACACGACTACCAGCAAGCCGTCGCAGGCAAAGAGGTCTGGATCAGCCGCGCCAAACGCTCGGCAGAGGCGGAAACCGTGCCGTCGCGCTGGGTCAACCGTTTGGTAAACCTGCTCGGCGGCCTTCCTAACCAAAGTGGCCAAATTGCGCTCGACCGCATGCGCGCCGACGGCAACACATGGCTCGCAAAGGCGGCATCACTCTCGACCCCACAACACACCGTCGCCCCCGCAAAACGACCATCCCCGCAACCACCCATCGCCGCGCGTCCAAAACGTATTTCTGTCACCCAAGTCAAAACCCTGATCCGCGACCCCTACGCAATATACGCGCAAAAAGTGCTGCGCCTCAACGAACTCAACCCGTTGATCCCCACCGTCGATTTCCGACTTCGCGGCATCATCGTGCACGAAATCCTCGAGAAATTCATCGCTAGCGGCACCAAAGCGGTCGACACAAACGCCCGCGAAATTCTCATGCAAATCGCCCGCGAAATCTTCACCCGCGACTGCCCATGGCCGACAATCCGCGCACAATGGCTCTCTAGAATAGACCGGATCGCCGACACCTACCTGAAAGGCGAGGTAGACCGCCAATCTTTGGCCAACTTCTCCGTTCTAGAGGCCGAAGGCGACATCATGGTCGGCGACACCGGCGTAAAACTGACCTGCAAAGCAGACAGGATCGACCTGACCGACGCAGACACCGCGCTGATCTACGACTACAAAACAGGGCAAATCCCAACGACAAAAATGCAAGAGCGGTTCGACAAGCAACTCCTCCTTGAGGCCGCAATGGTCGAACGCGGCGCATTTGAAAAGCTCGGTAAACATCAGGTCGATGCCGCCACCTTTGTCGCCATGAACACCACGATGAAAGACGTCGCCGCCCCCTTGGAGGAAAACCCAAGCAATCAAGTTTGGGCCGATTTCGTCAAATTACTAAATGAATACAACGTAAAATCGCGTGGCTATAGCGCGCGCATCGCAACCTTCTCGCGAGCCGATACCAGCTATTTCGACCACCTGTCGCGCTTCGGCGAATGGGACACAAGCCAAGACGCCGTGCCAGAGGACCTCACATGATCCGCAATGACGCCACCCAACGACAGGTCGATGCCGCCGATCCTAAATCCTCAACTTGGCTTTCCGCAAACGCCGGCTCGGGCAAAACCCGCGTGCTTACCGACCGCGTGGCGCGACTGTTGTTCGACGGGGTCGAGCCACAAAACATTCTCTGCCTGACCTACACCAAAGCCGCCGCCGCCGAGATGCAAAACCGCCTGTTCAAACGGCTAGGCGCATGGGCAATGATGGACAACGACGCGCTGCGCCGCGACCTAATCGAACTTGGCACCGAAGGGTCAATCGACAACACACGCCTCGCCAATGCCCGCCAGCTTTTTGCCCGCGCCATCGAAACCCCGGGTGGACTGAAAATCCAAACGATCCACTCTTTTTGCGGCGGCGTTCTACGGCGCTTCCCTCTAGAGGCAGGTATCAGTCCACAGTTTCGCGAAATGGAAGACGGCACTGCCCGCGACCTGCGCGCCGAAGTAGTCGACGACATGATTATGGGCGATCACGCCGCGCTGGTCGACGATTTGCTACGCTACTTTTCCGGCGCAGATCTCGCCGACCTGACCGCCGACATCACGCGCCAACGCGAGATCCTCTCTGTGCGCCCTTCAGACGAAGTCCTGCGCAATACACTCGATCTCACGCCAGACGTCACTCGCGCCAGCCTGCTCAAAACAATCTTCATGGTCGGCGCCACAGAAACCCTGACCAACCTGATCCCCGCCCTGCGCAAAGGCTCCACCACAGACGCCAAAGCTGCAGACGCATTGGCGCAGATCGACTTGTCAAATCCACCAAGATTGTCCGATGCAATTATCCTCGAAGATGTCTTCCTGTTTAAGTCAGGAAAAACGCCCTTCACCGCCAAACTCACGTCATTCCCGACCAAAGCAACGCGCGAAGCAAACCTCGAACTCATCGAAGACTTACACCCGATCATGGAAGCAGTAGAGGCTTGCCGCCAAGACCGCCTCGCACTCGTTACATATGAGCGAACACGCGCCCTTCACGCCTTCTCCGCCGTCTTTCTCCCTGCTTACGAACAACGCAAAATTAACATGGGACTGCTCGACTTCGACGACCTCATTGTGAAAACCAAACTACTTTTGACCGACGAAAAAGTGGCCGCTTGGGTTCTGTTCCGGCTCGACGGTGGCATCGACCACGTGCTTGTCGACGAAGCCCAAGACACCAGCCCAAACCAATGGGCCGTGATCCGCCAACTCACCCACGAATTCACCGCAGGCGTCGGCGCAAATCCCGATAACGTGCGCACAATCTTTGTCGTCGGCGACCGCAAACAATCAATATACTCCTTCCAAGGTGCTGCGCCCGAAGCATTCGACCAAATGCGCCATCACTTTGATGACGCGCTCACTCACGTTGGTCGAAGCCTCGCAAACCGCCAACTTAACTACTCTTTCCGGTCATCACCCGCGATCCTGCGCGTGGTCGATGAAACCTTCGTCGGCCCCAAAAACATCGACCCTGAAACAGACGCAAAGCACCTCGCCTTCAAGGCCGATATGCCTGGACGCGTCGACCTCTGGCCCGTTATCGAAAAAACCGAGGTCGAAGATCCAAAAGACTGGTTCGCCCCCGTTGATCAACCGTCACAAACCAACGAAATCGTCGTTCTTGCCAACCAAATCGCAAGCCAGATCAAACACATGATTACCCACGATACCCTGCCCGTCGAGATCGAAAACTCTGGTGTTTACAATCACCGCCCGATCACTGAAGGCGACATCCTGATCCTAGTGCGCGGCCGCAAAACAGGCCTATTCTCTGAAATCATCCGTGCCTGCAAAGCCGCTGAATTGCAAATCGCAGGGGCCGACCGCCTGCGCGTTGGCGCCGAACTCGCAGTGCGCGACCTCGTCGCACTCCTGTCATTTCTCGCCCTACCCGAGGACGACCTCTCACTCGCCTGCGCCCTCAAATCCCCGCTGTTTGGCTGGTCTGAACAAGATCTTTTCACCCTCGCGCACCATCGCCCCGAAAAGGGCTACCTATGGTCGGCCCTGCGCCACGCAGAACACCACGCAGAAACGCTCGCTATCTTACTCGATCTGCGCAAACAAGCCGACTTCCTCCGCCCCTATGACCTGATCGAGCGCATCCTCACCCGTCACCAAGGGCGCGAAAATCTGCTCGCGCGGATCGGCATTGAGGCCGAAGACGGCATCGACGCCCTCCTCTCGCAGGCCCTCATCTACGAATCCAACGGCGTACCCAGCTTGACAGGATTCTTGGCCGCCATGCAAACCGACGACCTTGAAGTCAAACGGCAAATGGACAACCAGGGCGACCGCATCCGAGTCATGACCGTGCACGGCGCAAAGGGCCTTGAAGCCCCCATCGTCATCCTGCCCGACTGCGCCAAAAAGAATGCACCAACCGTGGATGATCTTGTGCCCGCAAATGGCCAAATCATCTGGCGACCAAACGCCGATGCATCCTCCGATAGCGTCACTGCCATGACCGACCCGATCAAAGTAGCGCTGGAAGAAGAACGTCTTCGCTTGCTCTACGTCGCCATGACCCGTGCCGAAAAATGGCTGATCGTCGCGGCGGCGGGCGACACAGGCAAAACCGACGATAGCTGGTACAACATGATCTCAGGTGGCATGGATCACGCAGGCGCAGTCGACGCCGACAGCTTTGGCCTGCCCATTAAACGGTTCGCCTTTGAAAACTGGGCCAGCGGCACATTGCAGCCACGCAGAACGCCCGACCTCACAGTCACAACTCGCCCAACCTTTGGCGACTTACCCGAAATCATAACGCCAAAAACCATCTCTCCGTCTGACCTCAAAGGTGCAAAAATCCTGCTCGGCGACCCCAGCAAAATGGACGAAGACAACGCCATGGCGCGCGGCACCGCAATCCACCTACTACTCGAACACCTCCCTCTCGCGCCCATTTCCGACCGCGAAAAACTCGCCAAGGCGCTCCTGTCCAGCATGGACGCAGGCCTCGCCGACGACACCGAAATCCTCGATCACGTCACACTGGTTCTCAACGAGCCAAACCTCGAGCACCTCTGGACAAACGACGCCCTCACCGAAGTTGACATCAGCGCACAGGTCGACACCACCCGCTTCCACGGCGCCATCGATCGCCTGCTCATCACCGACAAGACTGTGCTCGCAATCGACTACAAATCGAACCATCTCACCCCAACCACCCCCGATAAAACCCCCGAAGGGCTGTTACGGCAAATGGGCGCGTATCAAGCTGCTCTCGCAAAAGTGTTCCCCGATCACAGCATCGAAGTGGCAATTTTATGGACAAAAACCGCCACTCTCATGCCAATGCCGCCAAAACTGATCCTCGATGCACTGGAACGCGCCACCACACCTTGACCATCTGGAGCCACGTTCTTAGGTTCCCTCATATCAAATTCCGCCAAGGAGATACCCCAATGGCCACGCTAGCAGTAACCGATGCAACCTTTGACGCCGAAGTGCGCCAGTCAGATATCCCAGTCGTCGTCGACTTTTGGGCCGAATGGTGCGGCCCATGCAAACAAATCGGTCCGTCACTCGAAGAGCTGTCCGCTGAATTCGAAGGCAAGGTCAAAATTGTCAAAGTAGACGTCGATACCAACCCAAATTCCCCTGCTCAAATGGGCGTGCGCGGCATCCCTGCGCTGTTCCTGTTCAAGGACGGCGAAGTGGTTTCCAACAAAGCAGGTGCAGCACCAAAAGCAGCACTGAAATCTTGGATCGAAGAGTCCATCTAACCCAATGAAATACGCGAAATCGGGCGCCCCAGTGGCGCCCTTTTTTGTGTCCGCCTTGTAGCAAACCCAATCGACCGCCATATAGGTTTCAACAAACGAAAGGATGCAATCATGGCAAAAGACGAATTTCCAGGCTGGCACGGCACCACAATCATCGGCGTGCGTAAAGGCGGCAAAGTCGTCATCGCAGGTGACGGTCAAGTCAGCCTTGGCCAAACCGTGATCAAGGGCACCGCGCGCAAAGTGCGACGCCTTTCCCCAGGTGGCCAAGACGTGATTGCTGGCTTCGCAGGCTCTACCGCTGACGCATTCACGCTGCTTGAGCGCCTTGAAAAGAAACTCGAAGCCACACCCGGCCAACTCGCCCGCGCCTCTGTTGAACTGGCAAAAGACTGGCGCACCGACAAATACCTGCAAAAACTGGAAGCGATGTTGATTGTCTCTGACGGCCGCGAACTCTTCGTCATCACAGGCGCAGGCGACGTTCTCGAACCCGAACATGACGTGACCGCAATCGGGTCCGGTGGAAACTACGCCCTCGCCGCAGGCCGCGCCCTGATGGACAGCGACCTCGACGCCGAAGCCATCGCACGCAAAGCCATGGCCATCGCATCTGACATCTGCGTTTACACAAATGGCCGCCTCACAGTGGAAAGCATCCAATCATGACCGACCTAACCCCCCGCGAAATCGTCTCTGAACTCGACCGCTATATCATCGGCCAAAACGACGCCAAACGTGCCGTGGCTGTAGCCCTACGCAACCGCTGGCGGCGCAAGCAATTGGGCGACGATCTGCGCGACGAAGTCTACCCAAAGAACATCCTGATGATCGGGCCAACCGGCGTCGGCAAAACCGAAATCTCGCGGCGATTGGCAAAGCTCGCACGCGCACCCTTCATTAAAGTAGAAGCAACAAAATTCACCGAAGTCGGCTATGTCGGCCGCGATGTCGAACAAATCATCCGCGACCTGATTGAGACCGCGATCATCGACACCCGCGAACACATGCGCGAAGACGTGAACGCCAAAGCGCGCGAAGCCGCCGAAGAGCGCGTGATCACAGCTGTCGCAGGCACAGACGCGCGCAGCGGCACCCGCGAACTTTTCCGCAAAAAACTCAAATCAGGCGAACTCGATAACACAATCATCGAGCTTGAACTCGCAGATACCTCCAACCCGATGGGCGGCTTTGAAGTGCCCGGCCAACCCGGCGGCATGGGCGGCATGATGAACTTGGGCGAGTTGTTCGGCAAAATGGGCGGGCGCACCATCAAAAAGAAAATGACCGTCGCAGACAGCTATGAAGCGTTAATCGCCGACGAGGCCGACAAACTACTCGACGACGAAGCTGTGACCAAAATTGCGCTGGAAGCGGTCGAGCAAAACGGAATCGTATTCCTCGACGAAATCGACAAAGTTTGCGCAAGATCGGACGCTCGTGGCGCCGATGTATCGCGTGAGGGCGTGCAGCGCGACCTTCTCCCCTTGATCGAAGGCACAACCGTAGCCACCAAACACGGCCAAATCAAAACCGACCACATCCTGTTCATCGCATCAGGCGCATTCCACGTAGCAAAACCTTCTGACCTGCTGCCCGAACTGCAAGGCCGCCTGCCAATCCGCGTCGAACTTCGCGCCCTTACAGAAGCTGACTTTGTACGCATCCTGACCGAAACTGATAACGCACTGACCCTACAATACTCTGCCCTTATGGCGACCGAGAAAGTCACAGTGACCTTCTCCGAAGACGGGATCAAAGCACTTGCCAAAATCGCCGCCGAAGTGAATGAAAGCATCGAGAACATCGGAGCGCGCAGATTATATACTGTGATCGAACGCGTTTTCGAAGACATGTCCTTCAACGCTCCGGATATGGCAGGCGAGGAAATCACCATTGATGCCGCGTTCGTCGAGCAGCACTTAGGTGAACTCGCACGCTCAACGGATCTTTCGCGCTACGTACTTTAGGGCTGTTCGTCGGCGTCATTCATGCCCATGAGTAACATCATGAAAACAGGCTACATCACCTTCATTAAACAAAACGCGCCCTTCCTTGCGACGGGCGCGTTGTTGTCTTTCATGTCCAGTTTTGGGCAAACCTTTTTCATCTCGATCTTCGGCGGCGAAATCCGCGAAACCTACGGCATGTCAAACGGCGACTGGGGCGTGATCTATATGATCGCGACCATGGGATCAGCAGCAGTCATGGTTTTCGCAGGCGGCCTCGCCGATACATTCCGCGTGCGCACCCTTGGCATTCTCGTCGCAGGCGGCCTATCCCTTGCGTGTCTCGCCATGGCATTCAACAACTCACTCATTGGCCTCATCGCGGTCATTTTCGCACTGCGCTTCCTCGGTCAAGGTATGTCCACGCATATGTCCGCCATCGCCATGTCACGCTGGTTTATCGCCACGCGCGGACGGGCGCTCGCTGTCGCAGGCCTCGGCTTTATGCTGGCAGAAGCAACACTGCCTCTCACCATGGTTTACCTTAAAACTATCGTCGACTGGCGTACCCTCTGGGTCTTTTTCGCGCTCTTCTGTCTCGCAACGTGCCCCGTCCTTTATTGGCTCCTGCGCTTGGAGCGCACCCCAAAATCCGAAGCCCAATCTAACAGCGCGACAGGCATTGGCGACAAACACTGGACCCGCCGCGAAGCCCTGTCCCATCCACTTTTCTGGCTTCTGACCCCTGCAATCATCTGCTTTGCCGGATTCGGCACCGTCTTCTGGTTCCACCAAGCCCACTTTGCCGAAGTAAAAGGCTGGTCGCACCTCTCGCTCGTCGCGGTTTTCCCGCTTGGCACGATCGCCCTTGCCATCAGCACCATCGCTTACGGCTGGGCCATCGACAGGTTGGGCGCGGTGCGGCTGTTACCGTTTTACATCCTGCCATATGTCGCAGCGTTTACCATGAACTGGTACGCGCCCAACCTCGCTTGGACAGCGATTGGTGTGATCCTTATGGGCATAGCCGGCGGCGGGCACGGCACGATACTCAATGCAGTCTGGGCCGAATTCTACGGGACCAAGTTCATCGGCTCAATCAAATCAGCCGCGACTGCAATGATGGTTCTCGGATCAGCCCTTGGACCAGGCATTAGTGGCTGGCTCATCGACAAAAACGTGGGGCTGGAAATACAGTTGCTCGCCTACGCAGCCTGCTTTGGACTCTGTGCGATCCTGCTCAAAATTGCTGCAAACATGTATCTACGACTAACGGCTACGGCGTAGATAGACATAATATGCACCATGCCCGCCATGGTTCAAATGCGCTGGCGTCACCTGCAAAATCGCCTGCGATAGGGGCGGCAATGCCATCCATTGCGGCACCTGATGACGCAGAATCCCCAGCCGCCCACCATCATCGCGCAGCTTGCCCTTGCCAGTAATCACCAAAACCAAACGCCGCCCAATCGCATGCGATCCCAGTATAAACGCAATCAAATCGGGATGCGCTTCGGCCATCGTCAGCCCATGCAGATCAATCCGCGCCTCTGGCTTCAGCTTGCCACGGGTCATCTTGCCGTAAGCCTTGTTATCCATCTGCACAGGCGCATGGGTCAAACGGGCGGCCATACTTGGCAGAATATCATTCGCACGACCATGCTTCGCCTTTTCACCCATCATAAAATGCTGGATCGGATCAACTTCGCGCACGACAGGTCTGCTTACAGGCTTCGTCACGTGCGCTGGCTCAACAGGTCGCGCAGGCTCCAACGGCCTTGCCGTGTCCGCGACACGATCCCACAAAGCGCGTTCTTCGGCAGAAAGATGACGAGGACGTCTCATTCAATCGCTTTAGGAAACATCGCATAAGCCATCTGCATCGGCAAAAGCCGGATCATACGACCGCCATCAATAATCCGACCCGCCTTACGACCTGCATCTTCACCCGTACCATAAAAAATATCAGCGCGCTGCGCACCCTTGATCGCCGACCCGGTATCCTGCGCCACCATCAAACGATGCATTGGCGTGGCGCCCTCTTTCTCAATCCAAACCGGCGTCCCTAACTTGGTAAATTCAGGATCAACCGCCAACGAACGCTCCGTGGTAATCGAGCAGTTCATCGCACCCAGCGGGCCTTTGCCGGCAGGCACCTCGTTCACTTCACGGAAAAACACATAGCTCTTGTTCAGCCACAACAACCCGCGTCCCTCATCGGGATTATCACGCACCCATTTTCGGATCACGTCCGCTGACACCTCATCTGGCTGGTAAACCCCGCGATCCACCAATGCGCGTCCAATCGACGAATATTCATGTCCATTCTTGCCGCCATACCCCACACGAATACCGTTGCCGTCATCAAACCGGATGCGACCAGATCCCTGCACTTGCAAGAAAAACAAATCCACAGGATCAGCCAGCCACGCAATCTCCAAGCCACGACCCGCAAGCGGACGACCGTCCTCAATCTCTTCTCGGGTCAAATATGGCTCACCTACGACGTGATCATCTGGCAAACGATAAATTGGAAACTGATACTTACCACCTCGCGTCGGCGCACCACGCAACTCTGGTTCAAAATATCCGGTGAACAACATTGGCTCACCATCCTCTATCAAAACAGGCTGGAAAAACGTTTCAAAAAACGCTTGGGCATCCTTAGTCTTCTTAGCAACCGAACAAATATCCACCCACTCAGGACCATCCAACTCGCCACATGTCTCTATAAAAACACTTAATGCCGCCTGATGATCATCAGCCGACCAATCGGCCAAATCATCAAACGACAACAATGTGTAACTCGGTTCCGCCATGAACGCCCTAGCCAGTTAAGAGGTCACCCGCCAGTTGCAACGAGACGCCAGTTGGGATCATTTGCGGACATATCACGGGCAAAAGTCCAGATATCCTTCTGGTGCTTGATCTCGTCAGCATTGCCCTCGATCACGTCACCACCGGCATCACGAACCTGATAGGTCAACTCGGCTTTATACCGCATCGTGATCTCGGCCTCTTTCGTTACCGCATCAAAAGTCGCACTTTTCAGACCAATATGCGAGATGCCAACGAACGTTGCCTCGACAGTCAAACCCTTCTGGTCACGCTCATCAACAACACTTGAGAACGCCTCATAAACGTCTTCCGACAGAAACGGCAACACGCTGGCCAAATCGCCGCGCTCGAATGCCATCAAGATCATCTCGTATGCGCCACGCGCACCGCCCAAAAACTCGCCCACATTGAAACTCGGATCGGCCCGCTTCATTGCAGCAAGAGCGATCGCCGTATCAGACCCCTCCTCGGCATGATCGATGATATCGTGATCGGGACCACCTTCAATCACCTCAAAATCACTGCGGCGGCTCTTGGCCACATCAGTCTTGATCTGCGGTTTTTCAAAACCCTCTCGCGTCCCCAAAACCCCACGCAGTCGCAGAATCAGAAAAACAGCAATGCCGGCAAGCACTAAAAGTTGGATAATCGGAGAGTTCATCAGGGCCTCTTTATACATAGGGCATGGAAACGTATGGTTGCGTCTCTTATGTAGGTGGGGCGCGGGGCCAAGTCCACCTTACCCCCCGCAACAACATAAGAAAGGGCCCACCAATGTGGCTTTTAATAGCATTTATCGCGATTCCATTGATCGAAATCGCATTATTCATCCAGGTTGGCGGGTTTATTGGCCTCTGGCCGACACTTGGCATCGTGCTTGTGACCGCAATCATCGGCTCATCGCTGGTGCGTAGTCAAGGCGCGCGGGAATTATCCAAGCTTCAAAACTCCTTTTCCGCTCTCAATGACCCGACCGAGCCTCTGGCAAATGGCGCAATGATTCTGTTCGCAGGTGCAATGCTTCTCACACCCGGTTTTTTTACCGATGCCATTGGCTTTGCACTGCTTTTCCCACCAGTTCGCGCAGGCGCATTCAAATGGGCAAAATCGCGCATCAAAGTGCAGAGATTCTCGATGGGTACACCGCCTAACCAACCGCACGCACCCTCAGATCGGGTCATTGAAGGCGAGTTTGAAGAGGTGCCCAGCAAACAAAGCGGACCCTCCCGCTGGACGCGCGATTAAACCTGATTGAGGGACCGGCAAAGTCCTGATAACAACAGCTCAACCTTTTTCAAATACCGGAGCAAAACATGGCCGATACACCCGAAACAGGCGCAGAAGCCGCTGCACCAAAAGTCACCAGCCGCGTGCTGGCACAATATGTTCGCGACCTGTCGTTCGAAAACATCCTTGCACAAAAAGGTGTGTCAGGTGACGCTCAGCCAGAAATCAAAGTACAAGTGAACCTCGACGCCCGCAAACGCGGCACCGAAGGGCAATTCGAAGTCATCACCAAGCTGAAGATCGACAGCAACACCAAAGAAAAGGGTGACCCGTTGTTCGTCCTCGAATTGGAATATGCGGGCGTTTTTGAAGTGTCAGGCGTGCCAGAAGACCAGATGCATCCCTACCTTTTGATCGAATGCCCACGCATCACATTCCCGTTCTTGCGCCGTATCGTCAGCGACGTAACACGCGACGGTGGCTTTCCACCACTGAACTTGGAAACTATCGATTTCATGGCGCTATACCGCAACGAAATCTCGCGCCGTGTTGACGCAGAAAAAGAAAAAGTCAAAATTAACTAGGCTCTATCCAGTTTTTTCCAGACAGCGCCGTCGCCCAGCTTTTGCACAAAAGCATTATGGGTGGCGGCTTCTTCTTGCGTGATCTTTGATCCCAACGGTGTCGGACGCGGCGTCGGACGCCACGCACCGATATCAGCCGCTGAACTCGATTTACGACTATCAGTCGCCAGCGCAAAGTCGGGCTGACGACCGCCAATCAACTCCAGATATACTTCCGCCAAAATTTCACTGTCCAAAAGTGCGCCGTGCAACGTCCGATTAGAATTATCGATCCCAAAGCGACGGCAAAGCGCATCCAATGACGCCGGCGACCCTGGAAATTTGCGCCGCGCAATTCCAAGCGTATCCACAGCTTGATCCATCGAAAATAGTGGACGGTTCAACCATCCCAACTCGGCATTCAAAAACTTGATATCAAACGCAGCATTGTGAATGATCATTTTGGAATCACCGACAAAATCAATAAATCCCTGCGCTACTTCGGCAAACACAGGCTTGTCGCGCAACGTAACCTGACCGGGCTGCACAGGTTGTGGTGGCTCCAACAAATCAGGACCAATGCCATGCACCCCAAACGCCCCCGCCGGCATCATCCGTTTTGGGTTAATATACTGATGATAAGTGCGGCCTGTCGGCATATGACCAATCAGTTCAATTGCGCCAATCTCGACGATACGATCGCCCTCGGCGGGCTCGAAACCCGTGGTCTCAGTATCAAGAACGATCTCACGCATTGGGCAAGCCTTTCAATTTGGTGACGATCTTTTGCACCGCTGAGCGTGCCGCGTCTATGGAAACCGTCTCAATCAGAAAATCTGCCCGCGCACGCTTTTCCGCGTCAGGCATCTGCTTGGATAAAATCAATGCGAATTGCATCTCTGTCATACCATCACGCTCCAAAACGCGCTCTCGTTGAACTGCTATCGGGGCTGAAACAACGGCCACCGCATCTAGCCAAACATCAGCCTGCGTCTCAAACAACAATGGTATATCGAAAACCAACAAATCGCCTTGTGTGTTAGCAATGAAAACAGCGCGATCATCACCAACCAAGGGATGAACGATCTGCTCGATCTGGCGTAAAATGTCACGATCCGCAGCGATCATCGCCTTCAAAACGACCCGCGACACAGCCCCGTCAACCACGGCTTCAGGCAAATGTTGCGCGAATAGCGGAACCGCAGCCCCGTTTTTGGCATATAGACGGTGGACGGCGGCATCTGCATCCCAAACGGGCACCTCCAAATCGCGAAACATCTGCGCTGTAGTCGACTTGCCCATCCCTATAGAGCCGGTCAGCCCCAACAAAAAACTCATGCCAACACAACCGCGCGGGTCTCTTCGTCAACCTCAGGACGCACACCAAACCACCGCTCAAACCCCGGTACCCCTTGATGTAACAACATACCCAACCCATCCACCGTCACACAGCCCATCGCTTCGGCATCATCAAGCAGTTTGGTGCGCAGCGGACTATATACAATGTCCGTCACCAGTGTCCCTTTACGCAACCCGTCCAACGAAACACGCAACTCAGGATGACCAACCATACCTAGCGCCGTGGTATTCACCACAGTCGCCGCATCCGCCAACATGCCCCCCGCCTGCACCCACTCCACCACATGAATTCGCGATCCAAACTCGGCACGCAGCGCATCCGCCTTTATACGGGTACGATTGGACAGTAAAATCTCGGACACACCCGCATCGGCAAGTGCAACAATAATCGCACGCGCCGCACCACCTGCGCCCAGAACGGCAGCTGGGCCAGCCGTCGGATCCCATGCAGGCGCATTCTGTTTCAAATTCGAAATAAAACCGTAGCCATCTGTATTATCAGCATAGATAGAGCCATCGTCACGAAACGTCAGCGTGTTCGCCGCCCCGATCAACGTGGCGCGATCACTGACCTGATCAGCAATCCGCAGCGCGGAAATCTTATGCGGCAAGGTCACATTTGTACCGACAAACCCCATATTTGGCATGGCGCGCAACACCGCTTCCAAATTGCCTTCCGCAACATGCAGCGGCACATAATCCCCCGCCAAACCATATTTAGCCAACCAATGCTTGTGCAGCTTTGGCGACTTCGATTGCGCAATGGGATTACCTAAAACGCCAGCAAGGGGGATCTGTTTCATCATCCGGCAAGTGTCCCGCGAAGCGTCAGATATGACAAGAGTTCTAACAGCGGAATCCCCAAGACATTAAAATAATCGCCCTCGACACGGGAAAACAAACGCGCCCCCTCCTCTTCTAACTTATATGCCCCAACAGAATGACGAATACTTTCCCAATTGCAATCAACATACTCTGCCAAATAATCATCTGACACATCACGCATAAACAACCGGGTCTGCCCCACATGTCGCCACTGCGGCTTGCCATCGGCATAAATCACCGCCGCCGATAACAATTGATGGGTCTGACCACGCAACGACTTTAATTGCGCAATAGCATCCTCGGGCGTTTGAGGCTTCGACAACAACTCACGCCCATGTGCCAACATCTGATCACAGCCAATTACTAAACTATCAGGATGTTTCGACGCTACCTTTAACGCTTTCATCTCGGCCAAAGCATCGGCAATATCACGCGGACTGGCGCCCTCAATAATCAATGACTGCTTCATAGTTTGCTCGTCAACGCGCGGCACAACAACCTCAAACGGCACACCTGCATTGCGTAAAAGTGTGGCGCGAATATCGGAACCAGAGGCAAGAATAATGGGCTGGGACATGGGGATAACTCTCAGGACAACTTCTGTTTTTCCGCATGGACAAAAGGGTGGGTGATTACACCCTCCCTCCAACATGTGGATACTCTCCCCTTTATGCGAAGGTTCACCTACAAATGTCCACGGTGGACAAGGATAACTTTCCCCTGTGGAGGAATCAGACGCATAACCTCGTCAAGATGATGAATTAAATTTTAACAACTTGTTAAGTTATAAATAACTATATGATTTATAAAGATAAAATAAATGATGAGTAAAAAATTATCCATCTCTCCCACAATCCCCAACCGGGGATAACCCTGCGGATAAAAAAACAATCCACAGAAAACGCGCCCCCTACCTCTTCATCATCTTTCTTTATATATACTTAATTATATTAAGAGAGAGGTCGTCATGCAGGACATTATCAATTCACTCTACCCATGGATAAAATCACTTCACATCATGGCAGTGATTTCTTGGATGGCAGGTATGTTCTATCTCCCTCGCCTGTTTGTCTATCACGCAGAGCGGGCAACAGTTGGCTCAGAACTCGACGCCACCTTCCAAATCATGGAAAAAAAGTTGCTGCGGGTAATCATTAATCCTTCAATGATTGTAACATGGATCTGCGGGTTGATCATGATCTGGCAAGGCGCGTTTGACTTTAGCTCGGCTTGGTCATGGATCAAACTGATCGCCGTCGTCCTGATGTCCGCATTTCACGGTTGGCTCTCCACACGCCGCAAAGAGTTCGCTCGCGGCACCAACACACGCACTGGGCGGACCTACAGGATAGCAAACGAAGTCCCCACCGTCCTCATGCTCATAATCGTCATCATGGTCGTCGTGCGCCCCTTCTGATTGACAAAAGTCAAATCCCCCCCTAAACATGCCCTCACTTCCCGTTCGGGATAGCTGTTTTCCATCTCATCACAAAAAACTCCGCGCCCCTGTGTGCGGCAGTTGGATATTTTTATGACCCTTGACCGCCTGAACCTCGCCGACCTCAAAGCACAAAGCCCAAAAGCGCTCCTCTCAATGGCCGAAGAGCTAGAGATCGAAAACGCATCCACCATGCGTAAAGGCGACATGATGTTCGCGATCCTCAAGGAACGTGCTGACGAAGAATGGATCATCGGTGGTGACGGCGTCCTCGAAGTTCTCAAAGATGGCTTTGGCTTCCTGCGCTCCCCCGAGGCAAACTACCTGCCCGGACCCGACGACATCTACGTCTCCCCCGACATGATCCGCGCCCACTCCATGCGCACCGGCGACACCGTCGAAGGGGTAATGAAAGAACCAAATGATGCAGAGCGCTACTTCGCCCTCACAAGCGTTGAAAAGATCAATTTTGAAGACCCAGAGAAAACCAAACACAAAGTCGCCTTCGACAACCTAACCCCGCTATACCCGGACGAGCGGTTCAAAATGGAAGTCGAAGACCCGACAATCAAAGACAAATCCGCACGAATTATCGACCTCGTGGCACCGATCGGCAAAGGGCAACGCTCCCTGATCGTAGCTCCACCGCGCACTGGTAAAACCGTGCTGCTGCAAAACATCGCGAATTCCTTGGAAAAGAACCACCCGGAAATCTACCTCATTGTTCTGCTCATCGACGAGCGGCCAGAGGAAGTCACCGACATGCAGCGTTCGGTCAAAGGTGAAGTTGTCTCCTCGACATTCGACGAGCCTCCCACACGCCACGTCGCTGTCGCCGAAATGGTTATCGAAAAAGCGAAACGCCTCGTGGAACACAAACGCGACGTTGTGATCCTCCTCGATTCAATCACCCGTCTTGGCCGCGCCTATAACACCGTGGTGCCTTCATCGGGTAAAGTTCTGACAGGCGGCGTCGATGCCAACGCTCTGCAACGGCCAAAGCGTTTCTTTGGTGCAGCACGTAACATCGAAGAAGGCGGTTCACTCACAATCATCGCGACCGCTCTGATCGACACAGGCTCGCGGATGGACGAAGTGATCTTTGAAGAATTCAAAGGCACAGGCAACTCGGAAATTGTGCTCGATCGCAAAGTCGCCGACAAGCGCGTCTTCCCTGCGATGGACATTCTTAAGTCAGGCACACGTAAAGAAGAACTGCTGGTCGACAAAGCAGACTTGGCCAAGACTTACGTTCTGCGCCGGATCCTCAACCCAATGGGCACAACCGACGCAATCGAGTTCCTGATTGGCAAGTTGAAGCAAACCAAGTCAAACGCCGACTTCTTTGACTCAATGAACACCTAAGTTATCGTTTTAAAACAACGGGTTACACTAATGGATACGATCTTCGCCTTAGCGACTGCGCAGGGCCGCGCTGGTGTTGCTGTGATACGATTATCAGGCATCAGCGCGACGAGAGCGGCCCAAAAAATGATGAAAACCGTGCCATCTCGGCGCGGTTTACGCACTTTAGTCGATAGTTCCGGTGAACATCTCGACGAAGCACTAATTCTCGTTTTCCCGGAAGGACAAAGCTTTACTGGCGAACAAGTTGTCGAGCTGCACTTGCACGGCTCAATCGCCGTCGTCGGCGCCGTCCTTCGCACACTCGGCGACATGCCCGACCTCCGCCCCGCAGAAGCAGGCGAATTCACACGACGCGCTCTCGACAACGGACGTCTCGACCTTGCCCAAGTCGAAGGCCTCGCTGACCTCATCGATGCTGAAACCGAAGGACAACGACGCCAAGCCCTACGTGTCCTTTCAGGCGACCTTGGCAAACTCGCCGAAGGATGGCGTCAAAAACTGCTGCGCGCGGCAGCTCTTCTGGAAGCCACAATCGATTTTGCCGACGAAGATGTCCCTGTTGACGTCAGCCCTGAAGTAATCACTTTACTGCAAAACGTTCGCACCGAACTGGAACGAGAATCAACAGGTGTGAAAATCGCCGAACGACTACGTACTGGTTTTGAGGTCGCAATTGTTGGTGCACCTAACGCAGGAAAATCAACACTGCTCAATCGACTAGCCGGACGTGAGGCTGCAATCACCTCTGCCATTGCGGGAACGACCCGTGATGTGATCGAGGTTAGAATGGACCTGAATGGGCTGCCTGTCACAATCCTTGACACTGCAGGCCTGCGCGAAACCGACGATGAAATCGAAGTGATCGGTGTACGTCTTGCACGCGATCGCGCGGAAAAAGCGGACATCAGGGTCTACTTACAACTTCCAAATGACGAAGTTGGAATCAAAATTCTAGAAGGCGATCTGGTCCTACGCGCCAAATCCGACCTTTATGACGGTGAAAATATCGGTATCTCGGGAATGACCGGGGATGGCATTGATCACCTCATTGCGCACCTGACGAACACTCTTACATCGCGTGTGGCAATTGTCGGCGTGGCAATGCGAGAACGGCACAGACTCGCCATGCAGAAATCTCTTGGGTTTTTGGAATCGGCACAAGCTGCTATGGGTAGCTCTAGCTTTATGGAAGATCTGGTAGCAGAAGATATTCGAACAGCTACACGCGCCATCGATAGCTTGGTTGGTCGCATCGACGTAGAAGACGTGCTGGGGGAAATTTTCTCCAGTTTTTGCATTGGAAAGTAAGGATTGTTTCACGTGAAACATTTTGACGTAGTCGTCATTGGCGGCGGGCACGCAGGCGCTGAAGCAACTCTCGCAGCGGCACGAATGGGTGTGCAAACCGCGCTTGTTACCCTCTCAAAGGAAACAATTGGCGTTATGTCATGTAATCCGGCGATTGGCGGTCTTGGAAAAGGACACCTTGTTCGCGAGATCGACGCACTCGACGGGGCTATGGCGCGGGTTGCTGACGCAGCCGGCATTCAATTCCGTCTCCTCAATCGGAAGAAAGGCCCCGCCGTTCAAGGCCCGAGAACACAAGCTGACCGGAAAATTTATCGCACAGCGATGCAATATGAAATCGCGAACGCCGAAAACCTTTGCGTAATTGCTGGTGAAGCCACCGACCTAATCATGGATGGCAACCGCGTCTCCGGTATCACTCTAGGTGACGGTTCGGAATTGCGCGCTACAGCCGTTATCCTGACAACGGGCACATTTCTTCGTGGTATCATCCACATCGGCGACGTATCACGTCCGGGCGGACGCATGGGCGAAAATCCAGCAGTGAAAATGGCCGAGCGACTCGATAGTTTCGGGCTTCCCCTCGGTCGGTTAAAAACAGGCACACCACCTCGCCTAGATGGGCGGACAATCAACTGGGACATTCTAGAGATGCAACCGGGCGACGATGACCCTGTGCTGTTTTCTTTTTTGTCAAAAACCGTTCAAGCCAAACAAATCAGCTGCGGCATAACCCATACAAATTTACAAACCCATGATATTATTCGGGAAAACCTTTCACGCTCCGCGATGTATGGCGGTCACATAGACGGCATCGGTCCACGATACTGCCCATCAATCGAAGACAAAATTGTGCGTTTTGCTGATAAAGACTCGCACCAAATCTTCCTTGAACCCGAGGGGATTAATGATCATACAGTTTACCCAAATGGTATATCAACCTCGCTCCCAGTTGATGTTCAAGAAAGTTATGTCCGTTCCATAGTCGGATTGGAAAACACAACGATCCTTCAACCCGGCTACGCGATCGAATACGACTATATCGACCCTCGCGCATTGCGCTCAACGCTCGAGCTTAAAGACGTGCCAGGCCTTTACCTTGCAGGACAAATCAACGGCACAACCGGATATGAAGAGGCGGCAGCGCAAGGCCTTGTTGCTGGGCTAAATGCAGCACGCGCAATTAAAAACCAAGACCCTCTCCTTTTCAAACGCCGCGACTCCTACATAGGCGTTATGATCGACGATTTGACGACGCGGGGCGTCACAGAGCCGTACCGAATGTTCACGTCTCGCGCAGAATTCCGTTTGTCCCTTAGGGCTGATAATGCTGACCAGCGGCTCACCGCATGGGGCCGGGATATCGGCTGCGTCGGCGACGCTCGCTGGGATAGTTACCAACGCAAAAAAACTACGATTGACGCAGTTAAAACAAAGCTATCCGCGCTCATGTTTAGCGCACGAGAAATCGCCGCATCTGGGGTCAAGTTGGCTCCCGATGGACCAAAGCGAAGCGCACTCGATGCCCTGTCTTTAATTGATTTCAATTTCTCCCATCTAGAAAGCCTAAGTGGGGCACCCCTGAACGAACCTGCTGATATCCTTCAACAAATTAAGAACGACGCGCTTTATAAAAACTATATTTCCCGTCAGGAAAAAGATATTGCAGCTATGGAACGGGACGAAAAACACGTCTTACCGAGCGCTATGAATTACAGTCATATTGTCGGCCTCTCCAATGAGTTAGTTCAAAAGTTACAGCAAACGCAACCACGCGACGTAGCTCAAGCCGGGCGCATCGAGGGTATGACGCCCGCAGCACTTATGTTGATCGTTGCATGGCTTAAGCGTGATAAACTCAGTATTGCAGAGGTCTAAAATGCAAAATATCGCAGGTATGGATGTTTCACGTGAAACAATTGAGCGGCTCGAACTATTCGAGGCACTTACAAAAAAATGGAACCCAACCATTAACCTCGTTGCACGCAGCACGTTAGACGATCTTTGGGAAAGACATATTGTTGATTCTGCTCAGCTTTTCCAATACGCACCCTCATTGCTGAAACATTGGGTCGATGTTGGTAGTGGTGGCGGCTTTCCCGGGATTGTGATCGCTGCAATGGCCAAAGAGCTTAGTCCAGCAACGCGGATCACAATGATTGAAAGTGATCAGCGGAAATCAACGTTTCTCCGCACTGCATCGCGAGAGCTATCACTCGACGTCACCGTCCTCGCGGACCGCATCGAAGACGTAGCACCCCAGTCGGCTGACGTCGTTAGCGCACGTGCGTTAAGTAACTTAGACGATCTTTTCGCTCTGATTCAAAAACATATGACGCCCTTAGCCTGCGCAATTCTGCCAAAGGGGCGGACATTCGAATCTGAAATCAGCCAGGCGGAAAAAAATTGGCGCTTTGATCTTAGCGCACATGCAAGTATGACAGAGCCAGACGCCCGTATTCTAGTTGTGAAAGATATCATTCGTGTTAGATCCTAGCCGCTCTCGCGGGCCTCGAATTCTTGCTGTTGCAAACCAGAAAGGTGGCGTTGGTAAGACGACCACGACAATAAACCTTGGCGCGGCGCTTGCAGAGGTAGGTCAGCGCGTCCTCTTGATTGATCTGGACCCTCAGGGAAACGCGTCAACAGGCTTGGGCATCGAACAAGACGCACGCGGTATAACAACTTACGAGCTTATTGCCGGTGACGCGACACCCGCTGAAGCAATTCAAACCACAGAAGTCCAGAACCTTTGGATCGTTCCCGCAACAACTGATCTTAGTTCCGCCGACATCGAACTCATTTCAAACGAAAAACGCAGTTATCTGTTGCGTGACGCATTACGACAAACTGCGATGGACGCATACGGCTTCGACTACATATTGATTGATTGCCCTCCTTCTCTCAACATATTGACAGTTAATGCAATGGTTGCGGCAGATGGCGTTGTGGTTCCACTGCAAAGTGAATTCTTCGCGCTCGAAGGACTGTCGCAACTAATGCTGACAATCCGCGATATTCGTGAGACCGCAAACAAGAACCTACGCATTGAGGGCATCGCGCTTACGATGTATGACAAACGAAATAATTTATCCCAGCAGGTCGAAGCCGACGCTCGCGATAATCTCGGTGAACTTGTATTTAAAACAGTCATTCCGCGAAACGTAAGGCTTAGCGAAGCCCCTTCATTTGCCGTGCCAGTTCTGACCTATGATCCTACATCAAAGGGCAGTTTGGCATATCGCGCTTTGGCGAAAGAGCTGCTCGAAAAGAACAAATCTGTAGGGAGAGGGTGATCTAAATGGTTGATAAAAAACAAAAAACACGCGGGCTTGGACGCGGCTTATCGGCGCTGATGTCTGATGTCACCCAAGAGATTGCGCCACCAAGCACACAGACACCGCGGCGGCCAGACCTATTTGTGCCGGTCGAACGTGTTCGGCCTAACCCTGAGCAACCCCGCCGCGCCTTCAACAAGGAAGCTCTTGATGAACTCGCAAGTTCAATCGCCGAAAAAGGCGTAATTCAACCGCTTATCGTCCGTAAACATCCTACCGAACCTGATGTCTTTGAAATTGTGGCGGGCGAACGGCGCTGGCGTGCGTCACAAATCGCGCAACTGCATGAAATTCCAGTCATTATTCGCGAATATTCTGATACAGAAGTACTCGAAGTCGCAATTATAGAGAACATTCAGCGCGCTGACCTAAATCCGATCGACGAAGGTGCAGGCTATCGTCAGCTCATGCAAAAATTTGGCCACACGCAGGAGCAACTCTCCAGTGTTCTCGGTAAAAGCCGTAGCCATATTGCAAACCTGATGCGCCTCCTCAACCTTCCTGACGGCGTCCGCGACTACCTTGTCGAAGGTAAGCTCACGCAGGGCCATGCCCGTGCATTGATTGGACATGAAGACGCGCAAAAACTGGCTGACCATATCGTCGCAAAAGGACTTTCAGTCCGCGATGCAGAGCGCCTGGCGAAACAGGGTCTTTCAAAGCCAAATTCGACCAAAAAGGCTGGCGCACCCTCACAAAAGGACGCCGACACACTTCAGTTAGAAGGCGAGCTATCTGCTACATTAAAAATGAAGGTCACGATTGATCACAAAGCAGATACAGAAGGAGGCAAGTTGAGCATCAATTACCAGAATCTTGATCAGCTTGACGATATCCTGCGTGCACTTTCTGGCGGTTAATCGTCCAGTAAATGCCGCAGTACCGCATTTAGCACAGGCCGTCCTTTCGGGGTGACCCGTAACTGAGAACCATCCAGTGAAACCATTCCCATCTGGGCTAACTCGGTTATCTTTACTTTAAAACAAGCGATCTCGTTCTGACCTAGACGGGCCAAATCAACCCCTTCGGTCAGACGAAGTCCCATTAATAGAAACTCGGTCGCAGCGTCAGTGGTGCTCAATTCTACTCTAACGCTCTCACCAGTCCCAATTTCAGAAACTTTTTTACGCCACAAACCGGGCGCAAGCGGCGCCTCGGTCGCAGATCTTTTGCCCTGAACCGTTAAACGCCCATGCGCACCCGGACCAATCCCTGCATAATCGCCGTATTTCCAATAAATTTTATTATGAAGGCTCTCTGCTCCCGATCTAGCGTGATTAGATACTTCATATGCTGGAAACCCAGCGTTTTCGCATAACTCTTGGGTCAACTCATAAATATCTGCGGCGCGGTCATCGTCAGGCAAACCCCTTAACTTCCCAGCCGCATAACGGTCGCCAAAGGCCGTGCCGCTCTCAATCGTCAATTGATATAACGACAGATGATCAACTGCCAAAGAAAGTGCGGTGGACAACTCTGCACGCCACGCCTCCAAGCTTTGGTTCTGGCGCGCATAAATCAGATCAAAACTTACGCGGTCAAACTCACGTCGCGCAATGTCAAACGCTGCCAAAGCCTCGGCATGGGTATGCAAACGCCCCAACGCTTTCAAATCAACATCATTCATGGCCTGAACGCCCATCGAAATCCGGTTTACACCTGCTTGGCGATACCCCGCAAATCGACCCGCCTCCACTGATGTCGGATTAGCCTCAAGCGTAATCTCAACATCATTGGCCATACCCCACGTTGCGCGAACCTTGGATAAGATCGCATCAACAATCTCGGGATCCATCATGCTTGGTGTGCCGCCGCCAAAGAAAACAGATCGTAAAATCCGACCCTCGGTTTCCACGCCAACCCGCTCAATCTCACTCAAATAGGCTTCAGCCCACGCCCACTGGTCGATCTTCGCAGCCACATGCGAATTAAAATCGCAATACGGACATTTCGCCTGACAAAACGGCCAATGGATATAAAGCCCAAAGCCAGCGTTTTCCCAATCCTCAGGCAAAGCAACCCGCAATCAATTTCTCAAATGCATTTGCGCGGTGGCTAATCTTGTTCTTTTCCCAGCGATCCATTTCTCCAAATGTAACATCATACCCTTCAGGCTGAAAAATCGGATCATAACCATGGCCCTGCTCGCCACGCATTGGCCAAACTATCTGTCCATCCATCACGCCCGCAAAAACCTCGTCATGACCATCGGGCCACGCCAAAACCAACGTACAACAAAACCGCGCCGTCCGTGGAACTGGTGCGTTCACCGCCTCCAGTTCATTCCAACTGCGCGTCATTGCCATCACAAAATCACGCCCGTGCGGCGTCTCTGCCCAATCCGCCGTATAAACCCCAGGCGCACCATCCAAACCATCAATTTCGATCCCGCTGTCATCTGCCAGCGCAGGAAGCCCAGTCGCTTTAGCCGCCGCATGCGCCTTTATCCGCGCATTACCGGCAAACGTGGTTTCCGCCTCTTCTGGCTCAGGCAGCCCATGATCGGCATTAGACGACAGAGATATGCCGAACGGGCCTAATAGAGCCTTCATTTCATCCAACTTGCCATTGTTATGCGTCGCAACAACCAGCTCTTTCCCTTCAAAGCGACGCATCAGGACACCGCCGCCCTTTGGGCCGCAACCAACTCGTTGATGCCCATTTCGGCAAGGTCCAAAAGCCCGTCCATCTGCTTGCGTGTAAAAAGCGACCCCTCCGCCGACATCTGAACTTCAATCAACTTACCGCCGGTCATAACAAAATTGCCATCAACACCAGCTTCGGAATCCTCAGGATAATCCAAATCCAAAATCTCCTGCCCCGCATATATCCCACAAGAAATCGCAGCCACAGGATCAACCAGCGGATCACTTTTCACTAACCCCGCCTTCATCAACTGGTTCACCGCCAGTTTCAGCGCAACCCAGCCGCCAGTGATCGCCGCACAACGCGTCCCGCCATCTGCCTGAATAACATCGCAATCCACAACAATCTGGCGCTCACCCAAGGCAACGCGATCAACGCCCGCTCGCAAAGACCGACCAATCAGCCGCTGAATTTCCTGCGTCCGGCCCGATTGGCTCGTCTTCGCCTCACGACGCATCCGCGTATTGGTTGCGCGCGGCAACATTCCGTATTCTGCCGTCACCCAACCGAGCCCCGACCCCTTTAAAAACGAAGGCGGCCGATCTTCAATTGTCGCAGTACACAGCACATGCGTATTCCCCATCTTAATCAGACACGACCCCTCGGCATGCATCGTCACACCGGTTTGGATCTCAATTTTACGCATTTCATTAATCTGACGGCCTGATGGACGCATGGGGAAACTCCTGTCTATGGTTGCCTTTTCTGCCTACGCTGCCCATCTATAAAATCCAAGCCCGATTGACGACGCCCACTATATCGCTTTAATGAAACCGCCCCAAACGATTGGTCGACATGACAAAGCCGCCGCCACAATTCACCGACATGAACGAACGCTCGAGAGAAGTCTTTCGGCGCGTGGTCGAAGGCTACCTGGAAACAGGCACTCCCGTCGGTTCACGTACCCTCTCCCGCACCCTCAATGAAAAAGTCAGCGCCGCAACCATCCGCAACGAAATGCAAGATCTCGAACATCTTGGTCTACTCGACAGTCCGCACATCAGCGCCGGTCGCGTGCCAACCCAACTTGGCCTGCGCATGTTTGTCGATGGCATCTTAGAGGTCGGCGATCTGACTGAGCCCGACCGCCAAACAATCGACAACACCTTTGGCGATACCCAGCAAGACGTGGCCACTCTCCTTGACCGTGTCGGCTCGGCTCTCTCGGGCATGACACGCGGCGCAAGCCTCGTCCTCACTCCTAAACAAGAAGCACCGATCAAACACATCGAATTCGTATCTCTCTCCCGTGACCGCGCCCTCGTCGTTCTGGTCCTCGCTGACGGACGCGTCGAAAACCGGCTATTCACACCGCCAGCTGGCCAAACCCCGTCCTCTATGCGCGAAGCGGCAAATTTTCTGAATGCTATCTCCGAAGGGCACACTCTCTCCGAACTCGGCTCCGTCATCACCCGCGAAATCAAAGCAAGGCGCCAAGAAATCGATGCACTTGCCGCCGAACTGGTCGAAAGCGGCTTTGCCACATGGGATAACGCCGACGAAAAAAACGAACGTCTTATCGTACGCGGACGGGGAAACCTACTCGCCGATCGCGACTCCGAGGCCGATCTCGACCGCATCCGAACCCTCTTCGACGACCTCGAACGCAAGCGCGATATCGCTCAATTCCTCGAATTGGCCGAAGGCGGCGACGGTGTGCGCATTTTTATCGGCTCCGAAAACAAATTATTCTCACTTTCGGGTTCCTCTTTGGTTGTTTCTCCATATATGAACGCCAATCAGAAGATTATTGGCGCCGTTGGCGTCATTGGACCGACACGCCTTAACTACGGGCGGATCGTTCCCATCGTAAATTACACCGCCCAACTGGTTGGCAAGATGATTGCCGATCGCTCAAGACAGGACTGAAACTATGGCTAACGACGAACCGCAAAGCTTGGATGACCTCGCCGCAGAAGGTGATATGCAAGACGATATCCTTGGCCGGATTGCCGACATGGAAGCAGAGCGCGACGAATTTCGTGACAAATTCATGCGCGCATTGGCTGAAACCGAGAATATGCGCAAACGCTCCGAACGGGACCGCCGCGAGGCCGAAAACTACGGCGGCTCAAAACTTGCCCGCGACATGCTTCCTGTCTACGACAACTTGCGCCGCGCGCTTCAGTCCGTCGAAGAAACCCAGAAAGACGTGAACAAAGCCCTTCTTGACGGCATTGAACTCACGATGCGCGAATTGATCTCTGTTTTCAAAAAACACGGCATTGACCCGATCACTCCCGAAGTGGGCGACAAGTTCGATCCGCAAATTCACCAGGCAATGTTCGAGGCCCCTGTCCCGGGCACAAAAGCCGGTGAAATTATCCAGGTCGCCTCCGAAGGCTTCCTGCTCCACGACCGCCTGCTACGGCCTGCGCAAGTCGGCGTATCGTCAACACCAGCGTCTTAACGTGACGGGCTACACCCTTTGGCCCCTCCTGACGCTTGCGCTGTGGCTGGCAACCTCCCTGCCCGCCACAGCGCAAACCTTTCCCATCGAACGTGATCCATACGTAAATGATTACGCGGACCTGCTTGATGATGCACAAGAAGCAGAGCTGCGCCGCAAGCTCGCTGACCTGCTAGAACACCGTGACATCGAAATGACGGTCCTGACCATCACACAACGTAGCGACTATAATCAAACCTCTAGCAATGAGGTATTCGCAACCGACTTGTTCAACGCTTGGGGTATCGGCGACAGCCAGCGCAATGATGGCGTGTTGTTTGTTGTTTCACGTTTTGACCGCGATATGCGCATTGAAGTCGGCAGCGGCTATGGCACCACCAAAGATGCACCTCTGAAAGACATTATCGACACCATTGTGATCCCAAATTTCACGGCAGACCGTTACGCCGAAGGCATTTCATTCGGCATCGACCACACTATCCGCGAATTTGCAGGCGTTTGGCCCGACCAATACAACGCGCGTGCCATCACCCGCTGGTGGACCGATATCAACGCATTTCTCGGCGGCTTTATTTTCATCATTTTCGCGCCAATTGCCTTGGCAGTCTACCGTGTCCATCACGCAGCAATGCGCCGCCGCCCACGCCGCTGTCCCGTTGATGGATCATGGATGCCGCGGGTTCTAGAGGAGTTCGAGGATAAACATCTCAGTACAGGTCAGCAAAAAGAAGAAGACCTCGCCTCAAAGGAATACGACGTCTGGATTTGTCGCAAATGCGACCACGTCACCATCGAAGGTTTCGCTCGTTGGTTCACCAAGCAAGAACTTTGCACGAAATGCGGCTTTCACACGTTAGAAAGCTACAACTCTGAACGTACAGTTGAGCCAACTTATAGCCTGACTGGCGAGATGCGCACAGACTTCCAGTGCAACCACTGCGAAGAACGCTATTCGACCTACACAGTTCTGCCAATCCTCGCAGATGACGACTCCGATAGTGGTGGATCGTCCGGCGGAGGTGGTAGCAGTTCAGGTGGCGGCGCATCGGGCAGCTGGTAATCACTTCCCTAACATATCCCGCAACTCATAGATCAAAGCCAAGGCCTCTTTCGGCGTCAATTCATCAGGCAAAACCGAATTTAATCGACCCTCCACTTTCGACGCCTCAACTTTGGCCGCAACAGGCGCAGGCACCGACGCAAACAATGGCAGATCATCAACAATCGCTTTCCGCGCCGACCCACCTTCCCGCTCGCCCTTCTCCAGTGCCGCCAGAACCACCTTCGCCCGCTCCACCACAACCTGCGGCAAGCCAGCCAAACGCGCGACCTGCACCCCGTAACTGCGATCCGCCGTACCTTTCTTGACCTCATGCAAGAAAATCACGTCACCTTCCCACTCACGCACCGTCACAGTGGCATTATCCACCCCATCGAGCTTATCGGAAAGCTGCGACATTTCGTGATAATGTGTGGCAAACAGCGCACGACATCGGTTCACATCATGCAAATGCTCTAACGTGGCCCAAGCAATCGAAAGCCCGTCATACGTCGCCGTACCACGGCCAATCTCATCCAAAATCACCAGCGCCCGATCATCCGCCTGATTCAAAATCGCCGCCGTTTCGACCATCTCAACCATAAACGTAGACCGCCCCTTCGCCAGATCATCCGACGCACCAACACGACTAAATATCTGGCTGACAATCCCGATATGCGCGGCCTTTGCAGGGACAAACCCACCCATCTGCGCTAAAATCGCAATCAGCGCATTTTGCCGCAAAAACGTCGACTTACCCGCCATGTTCGGACCTGTCAGCAACCAAATTGGCGTGCCGCTCAAATCACAATCATTGGCTACAAACGGCGTGCCAGCCTTCTGCAACGCGGCCTCCACCACAGGATGCCGGCCACCCGAAATCTCAAATGCGCGGCTATCATCAATCACAGGCCGCGCCCAATTCTCGGCACTTGCCAGATGCGCCATAGCAGTTGCCACATCAATAACAGACAACGCCCGTGCCAGCGCCCCAATCGGCCCCGCTTGCGCAATAATCGCCTGCGTCAGTGTCTGATATAGCCGTTTTTCAATCTCAAGTGCGCGACCACCCGCATTCAAAATCCGCGTCTCGATCTCCGACAGTTCCACCGTCGTAAACCGCACTTGGTTCGCCGTGGTCTGACGATGAATAAAGGTTTCATTCAGTGGTGCCGCCAACATCTTTTGCGCATGCGTCGCGGTGGTCTCTATGAAATAACCTAACACATTGTTGTGCTTGATCTTCAGCGCTGAAATCCCCGTGACCTGCACAAAATCCGCCTGCATCGCCGCAATGACCGAACGGCCCTCATCGCGCAATTTACGCGCATCATCCAATTCTTCGTCAAACTGCGGCGCAATAAACCCACCATCACGGGCCAGCAAAGGCGGCTCCGCAACCAAGGCATCATCCAGCAATTCCAGCAACGCATCATGCCCATGCAACGCCAACCGCGCTTCATCCAGCTCTTGCGGCAACTCCTCCGGTAACAGACGTAAAATCGCCTCCGCCTGTCCAAACGTATTGCGAATAGCTGTCATATCGCGCGGACCACCCCGCTCCAACGCCAATCGCGACAACGCACGGTCCAAATCAAACACACCGCGTAATCCATCACGCAAATCTGCGGTCAGCCGGCTCTGTTCAGCCAAAAATGCGATGCTCTCCTGCCTTTGAGAAATCACCGACAGGGCACATGACGGACTCGCCAAACGACGCTCCAACAACCGTGCCCCACCCGCCGTCACCGTGCGATCAATCGCCGACAACAACGACCCCTGACGACCACCACCCGTCCCATGCGTCAATTCCAACGACCTGCGCGTCGCCGCATCAATCTGCATCGACGTGGCCTGACCCTCAATTACAGGCGGGCGCACCAGCGGCAA
Source organism: Yoonia sp. MH D7 (assembly GCF_054439475.1). Taxonomy (NCBI): domain Bacteria; kingdom Pseudomonadati; phylum Pseudomonadota; class Alphaproteobacteria; order Rhodobacterales; family Paracoccaceae; genus Yoonia; species Yoonia sp. MH D7. The sequence goes on along the minus strand of NZ_JBTJCF010000001.1, from coordinate 2,911,142 downwards.
ATTCCCCTTCTGCGTTATCTCCAAATACTCTGCCACCGCCGACATCGCGGAAACCTGCGCACGATCAAAGCTACCAAACGCATCCAGCGACCCAACCTTAAACAGCGCCGTTAATCGCTTTTCGCCCGCCGTGCTATCAAACGCCGCACCGCCCAATGTGGTCAACGCTGCTCCCGATTCAGACACTAACGCAGCATAATCACCCTCGAATCCATCAACAACAATCACCTCTCGCGGCGTTAATCTCGCCAACTCAGGGCCTAGGGTCACACGAGGGCAGTTCATCACGTGAAACGCGCCAGTGGAAATATCAATCCACGCCAACGCTCCCTCACCACGGACTTCGGCATAGGCTGCCAAATAGTTATGCCGCCGCGCATCTAGCAAAGAATCTTCCGTCAACGTCCCAGGCGTTACCAGCCGCACAACGTCGCGCCGCACTACCGACTTTGCACCGCGCTTTTTCGCTTCCGCGGGGCTCTCCATTTGCTCGCAAACGGCAACACGAAATCCCTTGCGGATCAGCGTCAAAAAATACCCTTCGGCTGCATGATGCGGCACACCACACATCGGAATGTCCTGCTCCAAATGCTTGCCGCGCTTGGTTAACGCAATGTCCAACGCCGCCGCCGCAGCAACCGCATCATCAAAAAACATCTCGTAAAAATCGCCCATACGATAGAACAGCAAGGCGTCAGGATATCCCGCCTTCAACTCCAAATATTGGGCCATCATCGGTGTCGTGGTTGGTTTTGCGGTGCTCATGGTTCCCCCGATCAATCGGGCCGATACTAACCGCCTCACCTTGGCTGCGAAAGTGATAAAGATAGACTTTTCCCCGAACTGAAAATCCCATCAAAGTCAGGAATATAAACCGCCACCATCATCACCACGATCCTGTCGGCCATTGGCAAATCTGTGAAAATCTGATCGACTGACTCAACCGACAACGAAAATCTCAATATGGCCGTCAGCACGGCCCGCAAGGTAGGTCACTCATGGCAATCTGGAATCTCGGCTCTATCAACGTCGACCTCGTCTACACTGTTCCGCACATCCCAGCGCCCGGCGAAACACTGTCTTCGACAGACCGCAAAGTATACATGGGTGGCAAAGGTGCCAACATGTCCGTCGCCATCGCGCGCGCGGGCAGTAGAATCAACCACATCGGCGCACTTGGACCTGACGGCGTCTGGGCAGCAGAGCGCCTGCTCGAATACGGCGTTTACACACAACATATCGCACTGGTCGAAACGGCAACAGGTCACGCCGTTATCATGGTCGACTCACAAGGCGAAAACGCAATCCTGCTGCACGCAGGTGCGAACGGTGAAATCCCACAAACCGCCCTGCAAACCGCCTTGTCAGAGGCGCAAACAGGCGACTGGTTTGTGACGCAAAATGAAACAAACCTGCAACGCACAGGCGCAGCCTTAGCCAAGAAAATGGGTTTAAAAGTCGCCTACGCCGCCGCCCCCTTCTCTGCCGAACGGACACAAGCCGTAATCGAACATCTTGATTTCCTGATCCTGAACGAGGTCGAGGCGGCCCAACTTGCAAAAGCCACCGGCAAAACCCCCGACGCGCTGGGCGTTCCAGACGTGATCGTTACATTAGGCAGTGACGGGGCTGACTGGTATGGGCCAAACGGTAAACAGCATTTCGACGCCATCCCAGTCACGCCCATCGACACAACTGGCGCGGGCGATACCTTCACGGGCTACGTTCTGGCTGGCCTTGATCAAGGGATGCCAATGGCGCAGGCAATCAATCTCGCTACCAAGGCGGGCGCACTTATGGTCACCCGCCAAGGTACGTCAGACGTGATCCCCGACCTCTCGGAGGTCCGCGCGTTTAATGGTTAACAAATGGGGCCTCGGCCCCCCATAACGCAGTGATACGCTCATCACGACCACAACCTTCGCGGTAGAACTCATAAGCCTCCGCCTGGGTTTTCACACCCCCACGGGTAATCACACGGTTTGTGCCAAGATAATAATCCTGATGATAATCCTCGGCGACATAGAATTGCGCAGCAGGCAGAATCGGGGTCACGATCTGCTGGCCCAACTCACTCTGGGCCGCTGCCAGTTCCGCCTGCGCAGTCGCTTCTTCGTCAGGGTTAGACACAAAAATCGCCGTGCGATACACATCACCACGGTCACAGAACTGACCACCGGCATCGGTCGGATCAACAGACCTGAAGAACATGTTCAGCAGCGTCGCGTAACTCACAACATCCGCATCATAAGTGATCTGCGCGACCTCATAATGCCCTGTGCCGCGTAGCGTCTTATAGGTCGGGTCCACAGTCGTGCCACCCGCATAGCCAGACAAAACCTCCGACACGCCGTCTACACTTTCAAAGTCGCTTTCCACACACCAAAAACACCCACCAGCAACAACCATCTGCTGAATATCTTCCGCATCTGCCGTTGTGCCTTGCAGCATTGCACCAGTGCCAATCAAAATGGCCAATGCCGCCGTCTTAGCAGTTCTCGTTGAAATCTTCATTTCTCTACTCCTGTTTTCCCCACATTCACCGTTCACTCAGCGCAAAGCAATTCACGCAAGGGTGAGTTCACGCGCTCTTTACCACTTGGAACATTCAAACAGTCGCAATAGCCTGACCAAAAGGGGACCAACATGACCGAACACGTGACAACTCACCAAGCCCAAGAAGACGCGCGCAACGCCGAAATCCTGATTTACGTTGACGGGAAAATCGTCCCCAGAGATGACGCGAAAGTAAGCGTTTATGACAGCGGCTTCATGCTCGGCGATGGCGTCTGGGAAGGGCTGCGCCTCTACAACAACACATGGGCCTTCCTGAACGAACACATGGACCGGCTGTTCGAGGCAGCAAAAGCAATTGATCTCGATATAGGAATGGACCGAAATGGCGTCATTTCTGCCTTGTTAGACACACAAAAATCGAACGACATGACCGATAATGTCCACGCCCGTCTGATGATTACGCGCGGCGTAAAAGTTCTACCCTTCCAACACCCGTCACTCTCGCAATCTGGCCCGACCATGGTGATTATCATGGAACACTCGCGCCCCAAACTCCCACGCCCAATCACCCTCGCAACTGTCCCACATCTGCGCGGCCTGCCAATGACCCAAGACCCGAAACTCAACAGCCATTCCAAACTCAACTGCATCCTCGCCTGCATCGCCGCTACGAAAGCTGGCGCCGACGAAGCCCTGATGCTCGACATCAACGGGTTCGTGAACACAACTAACGCCTGTAACTTTTTCATCGTGCGAAAAGGCGCGGTTTGGACCAGCACAGGCGACTACTGCATGAATGGCATCACCCGCCAAAAGGTTATTGATCTGTGCCGCGCCAACGACATTCCAGTGTTCGAGCGTAATTTCAGCCTTGTTGACACTTACGGCGCAGACGAGGCTTTCCTCACCGGCACCTTTGGCGCACAGACCCCCGTCGGCTCACTCGACGGTCGCGTGATTGGATCAGGCGAACTTGGCCCAATCACAACTCGCCTGCGCGCGCTTTATAAAAACCTTATCGCAAAAGAGGTATCCGCATGAAAATCGCAATATGGTCCGGCCCCCGCAATCTCTCGACAGCAATGATGTATGCCTTCGGCAACCGCCCCGACTTCGCGATCTGGGACGAGCCCTTTTATGCACCCTATCTTGCGAAAACAGGCTTAGATCACCCGATGGCCGCAGAGATTATCGCTGGCCACGAAAACGATCCCAATGCCGTCGCCCAACGCTGCATCGACCCTATTCCAGCGCAAAAGCCGCATCTCTACATGAAACATATGCCTCATCACATGATTGACGGCTTCCCGCTCGATTGGACCCGCGACTGCGTTAATATCCACCTGATCCGCCATCCCGCTTACGTCATTGCAAGCTACGGCGTGAAACGCGCAGACATCACCGACGACGACATCGGCTTCCGTCAGCAAGCAGCGCTTTTTGATCGGATCGGCGGGCTGGTTATCGATAGCGCGGACATCCGCCAAGAGCCTGAAAATGCACTGAGAAAACTGTGCAAAGCCATTGATCTGCCATTCGATTCCGCCATGCTATCATGGTCCGCAGGCCCTAGAGACGACGACGGCATCTGGGCCGCGCATTGGTACAATGCGGTGCATAAATCAACAGGTTTTGCGGGAACAGAAGGGCCGCTGCCCACTCTATCAGGGCGCGATCTAACCTTGTTGGAAAATGCGCTGCCACATTACGAAAAACTGGCAGCGCATAAAATTTAGGACTTCACACGACGGTTTCGCGCAGCAATCAACTTCAAACGCAACGCATTCAACTGAATAAAGCCCTGCGCATCCGTCTGATCATACGCACCGGCATCTTCTTCAAATGTCACATGCGCTTCGGAATAGAGGCTGTTTTCCGACCAACGCGCCACAGTGGACGCAGTGCCTTTATACAGTTTCACGCGCACTGTACCGCTGACATGCTCTTGGCTTTTGTCGATCAGCGCCTGCATCATTTCGCGCTCTGGCGAGAACCAGAAACCATTGTAAATCAGCTCTGCATAACGTGGCATAATGCTGTCTTTCAAATGACCCGCACCAGAATCCAACGTGATCTGCTCGATGCCACGGTGCGCTTCCAGCAAGATCGTGCCGCCTGGCGTCTCATAAATCCCGCGCGACTTCATGCCCACAAAACGGTTCTCAACGAGGTCCAAACGACCCACACCATGCTTGCCACCCAGCTCGTTCAACTTGGTCAGGATCGTGGCAGGTGACATCATTTCGCCGTTAATAGACACTGCATCGCCGCGCTCAAACCCGACTTCGACCATCTCTGGCATATCAGGCGCATCCTCTGGGGACACGGTGCGCTGATAAACATATTCCGGCGCTTCTTGGCTTGGATCTTCCAGAACCTTACCCTCGGACGAGGTATGCAACAGGTTCGCATCAACCGAGAACGGCGCTTCGCCGCGCTTATCCTTGGCCACAGGAATCTGGTTCTTTTCCGCAAACTCCAACAGGCGCGTCCGGCTTGTCAAATCCCACTCACGCCAAGGCGCAATAACCTTAATTTCGGGGTTTAGCGCATAAGCGGCCAATTCAAACCGAACCTGATCGTTGCCCTTACCAGTCGCGCCGTGCGCCACAGCATCAGCACCCTCAAGTGCGGCAATCTCAACCAAACGCTTGGAAATCAACGGACGCGCAATCGATGTGCCCAGCAGATAAACACCCTCGTAAACCGCATTGGCGCGGAACATAGGAAACACGAAATCGCGCACAAACTCTTCGCGCAAATCTTCGATATAAATCGATGATGCACCCATCATCTCTGCCTTGGCGCGCGCAGGCTCCAACTCTTCGCCCTGCCCCAAATCAGCAGTAAACGTCACAACTTCACAGCCATATTCGGTTTGTAGCCACTTCAGGATAATCGAGGTATCCAGACCACCAGAATATGCGAGAACAACTTTTTTCGGAGCAGTCATAAGATTAGCCTTTATATCACGCGGAATTTCACCCGTGCGATATCGCCTTTTACGAGACCGCGCAAGGATATGGCGTTGACCACGGCATGAGGTGGTGTAACGAATAGCCAGATTTTAATGCAAAAGGGGTTTTGACATGGCTTGGCAATTGGTGCGGCACGCGTTTGCGATGATTTTTGGCAACTTGGGACAAGCGTTAAAGGTCTCGCTGATCCCCTACGGTATTCTTGTTGCCACCGTGTTGACCAGCTTTGCGCTCATGGGGTTACCAGTGTCGATGAGCCCGACAGTATTGCCAGAGACATACTCTCCTTATGCAATCTTCCTCCTGATCCCGCTTGCGATCTTCGCGATTTTCGTTTTCGGTTGGGTCGCCGTGTCATGGCACCGGTTTATCCTCAAAGAAGAATACACAGCACTTGTTCCCGTCTACAAAAACCGGCCGATCTGGTCTTACGTCGGGCAAAGCATGTGGTTGGGTTTGATTGTATCACTCGCCGCAATCCCCGTGTTTCTGCTCACCAGCCTGATTGCTGCGCCTTTCGCCGGCAGCGGATCACTCCTCGTGCCATTGCTCGCCCTATTTTGCGGACTTACAGCATTGGCCTACCTCTGGATGCGCTGGGCCATCGCTCTGCCAGCAACAGCGATTGGTAGCGGGATGACGATGTCAGAGGCATGGGCCGCAACTGCGCCGATGTCTAAAACGATCTTTGGTGTGGCTCTTATCTTGATGGGGATCAACGTCCTGCCTGCATATATACTGGGCAACTTCTACGCAGCAGGCTCGCTTGTGGGCGTCGTCTTGGACGTGTTCCTGCAATGGTTGACCATCATGCTGGGCCTTTCGATCCTGACCACACTTTACGGGCACCTGATCGAAAAACGCCCGCTTTAGAACGACATATTCGCAACAAAGGCCGCGTCGCCATCATTGGATAGCTCCTGAATGGCGTCGCTGGCATACATCCAAACCGCTTGATGGTTTGTCTCGGTTGCTGGGCCGTGCGGCATTACAGGAATAGCTGTATAAATATGGCACATCTTTTCCGCGTACAGTTCGTAATCCGGCATCCAGACAAAACGTCGAAACGCACCCAATCGACGCGCCTTGGCAATACGCCAACCGGTTTCCTCAAACACTTCGCGGTGCAGCGCCTGAATAGGACTTTCACCCGGATCAATCCCGCCACCAGGTAGCTGATATTCAAAGTGGGGTGCGCCCTGATATGTCAACAACAACTGCCCCGCATTTGGCAAAATCGCATACGCCCCTGCCCGCATTTTATACCGCACACCCGCCTTTGGCGCGTTTCCATACCGTTTGATCATAGCTTCACCCCTTGGACACGGCCTTGCCGCACCTATATAGTCGGGGTATGCCAATTCCGCACATGTAAGGAAAGCCCATGACGACCAGCAAAATTGCTTGGGACGACACAGTCCTGCCATTTCAACTCGACGCCTCCGATATTCGCGGTCGCGTGGCGCGTCTTGACGGCACCTTGGAAGAGGTCCTGCGTCAACACAGCTACCCCGACGAGATCGAGGGGCTGGTCGCCGAGATGTGTTTGCTGACCGCGCTGATCGGGCAATCCATGAAACTTCGCTGGAAACTGTCCCTGCAAGTGCGCGGCGACGGGCCGATCCGCTTTATTGCGACTGATTACTACGGCCCGACCGACGACGGCGCACCCGCGCGCATCCGCGCCTACGCCAGCTATGATCCAGATACCATCAACCTGAAAGCGGTGCCATTTAGCCAAATCGGCAAAGGTTACTTCGCGATCCTGATCGACCAAGGTCCTGACATGACGCCCTACCAAGGCGTCACACCGCTATCTGGCGATTCCCTATCAAAATGCGCCGAAACCTATTTTGCGCAATCCGAACAAATCCCGACACGGTTCGAGCTGACCTTCGGGCGTAGCCAGATTCGCGGTGAAAATGAACAGTGGCGCGCAGGCGGCGTATTGCTTCAGCACATGCCAAAAGGGTCAATCGACCTGAAAGGCGACGGCGGCTCTGGTGAAGACGGCCTGCTACTGCCCGAGGACATCCTCGACGAAGTCGAAGGCGAAAACTGGACCCGCGCAAACGCTCTTCTCGACACTGTAGATGTACTCGAATTGATCGGCCCAACCGTCACACCAAGCGAACTTTTGATCCGCCTGTTCCACGAGGAACAGCCGCGCATCTACGACTCCCAGCCCGTGAAATTCGGTTGCTCCTGCTCGGAGGATCGCGTGCGCCAATCCCTGTCGATCTATTCTCAAAAAGACATCGGCCACATGATTACCGATGAGGGCACCGTCACTGCTGACTGCCAGTTCTGCGGCTCGCACTATGTTTTCCAGCCCGAGACACTTGGGTTCGAGGCGAAAAGTGACGACGCCTGACCTGATCAAAAACCTGACCGATGCGCTGTCAAAAACAGGCGGCGCATCGACGGACTACGACTTGAACAAAGGCATCATTTTGCCAGCGGACCGTAAACTGACCCCCGCCTCCGTTCTGATTGCTTTCCGCGCTGACACCGGCAACCTGATCCTTACCAAACGGTCTGCTCGGCTCAAACATCATCCGGGTCAAATCGCGTTCGCAGGCGGCAAGCAAGATCCGATAGACGCCACACCCACCGCCGCCGCTCTACGCGAAGCGCACGAGGAAATCGCTCTCGATCCTGCACAGGTCCAAGTCATAGGCACATTGCCCTGCCATGAAACTGTGACAGGCTACGCAATTACCCCCGTTCTCGCCGTCGTACACGGCCCCTTCCTCGCAATCCCCGAAATCGGCGAGGTCAGCGAAGTATTCGAAGTCCCATTCGCCCACGTCACAAACCCTGGGAATTTCAACGTGCAGGGACGGCGCTGGCAGGGACACATGCGCAGATATTATGTTGTGCCTTTCGGTCCCTACTACATTTGGGGCGCCACCGCCCGCATCCTGCGCGCCCTTGCGGACCGCATGACATGACGCGCCTAACCGCACCTTGGCTCAACGGCCCCGCTCAAACAGTTTGCGCCATGCTCACTGACGCAGGCCATCAGGCATGGTTCGTCGGCGGCTGTGTGCGCAACGCGCTCATCAACGCACCCGTTTCCGACCTCGACCTTAGCACTGACGCCCGCCCGAACCGCGTGATGGACCTTGCGCAATCCGCAGGCCTCAAAGCCGTTCCCACAGGCATCGACCACGGCACCGTGACCGTCATCGCGAATGGTATCCCGTTCGAGATCACAACCTTCCGCCGCGATGTTGCGACCGATGGACGCCGCGCCGTAGTCGCCTTCGCCGACACCATGCTAGAAGACGCGGGCCGCCGTGACTTCACCATGAACGCGCTCTACTGCGATGCGCTGGGCGAAATTTCCGACCCACTCAATGGCCTACCCGATCTTTATAAACGACACGTGCGTTTCATTAATGATGCCGACCAGCGCATCAAAGAAGACTACCTGCGCATCTTGCGCTTCTTCCGCTTCCACGCATGGTACGGCGACCCCGCTGGCGGAATAGATGCCGACGGACTGGCCGCCTGCGCCGCCAACCTCGACGGACTCTCAGGCCTGTCAAAAGAACGCATTACCTCCGAACTACTCAAACTGCTAACCGCACCCGATCCCGCACCAGCACTCGCCTCCATGGCTGCGGCGGGCGTTCTGGGGCAAATCCTACCCGGTGCCACGTCACAAATTATCGCGGTGCTGGTACATGTCGAGCAGCAGGCAGGTTTATCGCCCGACCCCATCCGCAGACTGGTCGCAATGGGCGGTATGCGCGACGGTTTACGGCTGACCACCAAGCACGAAAAACTCATAACGCAACTATCCGGCACGCAAAGCCTCGCCACATTGGCATACAACCACGGTGCCAACATCGCACTTGATCGCGCCGCAATAGAGGCAGCCAGCTTGGGTCAGCAGCTTGATCCAGCCACCATCCAACTGACCCAATTTGCAGCCAGCCAAACCTTTCCACTCAAAGCGGCTGATCTGATGCCCGCCCTCCAAGGCGCAGCACTCGGCACGGCCCTCAAAAACGCACAAGACGACTGGATCGCGTCCGGTTTCAAGCTCACAAAACAAGACCTGCTCGGATAACATTCAGATGGTTTGCCTTTCCGATTGTTCGCGTTAACATCACCCAAAACCAACGAAGGCAGCCCACCGTGTTTCGATTTTTCGAGAACCTCGTCGATCCTTATATATCCTATGAAGAGACCGATCAGCCCCCTACCAAATTATTAGCTTTTCTACGCGAATATGCGCGGCCCTTTCGCCGTGTGTTCTGGCTGGCGGGTATCGCCTCCGTCGTGATCGCCGCCGTCGAGGTTTGGCTGATTTATTATGTGGGCCGCTTGGTCGATACCTTATCCGCGGATAAGGTTTCTGACGTTTGGGCGCTCCACGGCACCGAGATGATATTGGTCGCAATATTCATCCTGACCTGCCGTCCCGCGTTGCATATTTTCCAAGTGGCCCTACTAAACAACGCAATCTTGCCTAACTTTGGCACTCTCGTGCGCTGGCGCGCCCACCGTCATGTCCTGCGGCAATCGGTTGGCTGGTTCGAAAACGATTTTGCAGGGCGCATCGCCAACCGGATCATGCAAACGCCGCCCGCCGCGGGCGAAGTGGTGTTCCAACTTTTCGACGCGATCACGTTCGCGATGGCTTACCTCGTCGGCGCCGCAATTTTGCTCGGTGATGCTGACGTGCGGCTGATTATCCCGATGATGGTGTGGCTTATTCCCTATCTGTTTTTGCTGCGCTGGGTGGTCAAGAAAATCGGACCCGCATCAGAGGCCGCTTCAAATGCCCGCAGCGCGGTAACGGGCCGTGTGGTCGACAGCTACACCAACATTCACGCCGTCAAAATGTTCGCGCATCACGACAACGAAGTGGCTTATGCCAAAGAGGCGATTGAGGAAACCCGCCGCACATTCCAAATCGAGATGCGCTATTACACCATCATGGACGTGGCTTTGATGATCTTGAATGGCTTCCTGATCGTGGGCGTCACAGGCTGGGCGATCAAACTGTGGATGGACGGAAGTGCGACCGTTGGCGTGGTTGCCGCGGCCAGCACATTGGCGCTGCGGTTAAATGCGATGTCGGGCTGGATCATGTGGGCATTCACCATCTTTTTCCGCGAATTGGGTGTCGTTGCCGAAGGGATGAAAACAATCGCGCAGCCGATTACGTTGCTTGATGCAGCGAACGCAACACCGTTAAACTTGACTAAAGGCAAAATCGAAATTCGCGATGTGTCGCATCATTACGGCAAGGATGCGGGCGGGCTGGATCATATCAACCTGACAATAAAGGCCGGCGAAAAAGTAGGGCTTGTCGGCCAATCCGGCGCTGGAAAATCGACCTTGGTCAAGCTGCTCTTGCGATTTTACGACGTAGAGAAAGGCGCGATCTTGCTGGACGATCAACCGATTTTCGGCGTGACCCAAGACAGCCTGCGCCTTGCGATTGGCATGGTTCAACAAGACAGCGCGCTGTTGCACCGCACCGTGCGTGAAAACATTCTGTTTGGTGATCCGACCGCATCTGACGCACAGGTCTTTGCTGCCGCGAGACAAGCCGCCGCGCATGACTTTATTCTTGGGCTGCAAGACAGCGAAGGAAACAAAGGATATGACGCGCGTGTCGGCGAGCGAGGCGTCAAGTTATCTGGCGGGCAGCGGCAACGTATTGCGCTTGCGAGGGTCATGTTGAAAAATGCACCGATCCTGCTATTGGATGAGGCGACTAGCGCACTAGATTCAGAAGCAGAGGCCGCAATTCAAGAAACGCTCTATGGCATGATGGAAGGCAAAACTGTCGTCGCGATTGCTCACAGACTTTCAACGATTGCGCAGATGGACCGCATCATTGTGATGGAAAATGGCCGTATAATCGAAGACGGCACACACGACAGTTTGCTTGCGCGTGGCGGGCAGTACGCAAAATTCTGGGCGCGTCAGTCCGGTGGATTTTTAGGACAGACATGAGACAGATTTCAAAATTGATCGACGCATTTTCCCCTGCTGACGGGCCGCCACCGCATAGCTTGCTGGCCTTCCTGAAGTGGGGCTTTAAAGGCAGCTATCGCTACATGGCGTTGGGCGGTGTTGTGTCCGCGCTGGGCGGCTTGGTCGAAGTTATGTCTGCGCTGATTTTAGGTATGGTGATCGATGCAGCACTTGCGTCAAATTCGGTTACATTTTTTGACACGAATATGGGCCTATTGCTCGGCGTCACTGCATTTTTCGTACTGTTGCGGCCCGTGATTTTTGGTCTGTCTGGCCTGATGCAGTCGGTGGTTTTGGCCCCTGCGATTATGAACATGATTTATTCGCGGTTGCACCGTCACACGCTGGGCCAATCGGTGCAGTTTTTTGACGATGATTTCGCGGGGCGCATAGCGCAAAAGCAGGGTCAGGCGGCAAGGGCTGCGACTGACCTAGTGGTCGAGATGATCCATACTGTGATTTTTGCTGCGGCGTCATTGATCGGCTCGGTCATTTTGATGTTCACGATTGATGGTCGCAGTGCGCTGCTGCTGGCAGTTTGGGTCGTAGCCTATGGGATGTTGATCCGGTTTTATATGCCGCGTGTGCGGGCGTCGTCGAAAAAACGTGCTGCAAGCCGTGCAATGGTCACGGGGCAGGTGGTTGATACGGTCACGAACATCAAGACAGTCAAGCTGTTTGCGCATGATAGCTTCGAGGACCGCGCCGCGATTGATGCGATGGAAGAAATGCGTCAGGCTTCTGTCGGATTTGGCATGATCTCAGCCAGTTTTCGTTTTCTGCTGATGACGCTGGCGGGGCTTTTGCCGCTGATTATGGTCGGGGCGACGCTGTATTTCTGGACAACCGGATCAGCAAGTGCGGGCGATATCGCGGTGAGTGGCACAATTGGTTTACGCCTTGCGCAAATGACCGGTTGGGTCAGTTTCACGCTTTTGGGCATGTATGCCAATGTGGGTGAGGTTGAGGATGCGATCCGCACCTTAAGCCCTGCGCACAAGTTGGTGGATGATGCGGATGCCGTCGAGATGGCCGTTACGAAAGCGGCGATTGATTTCAAGGATGTTACCTTTACCTACGGCGGTGGCGCGGGTGGTTTGCAGGGCGTGAATCTGTCGGTTTCTGGTGGTGAAAAACTGGGGATCGTGGGGGCGTCTGGCGCCGGTAAGTCGACGCTCGTGTCGCTACTTCTGCGGCTGTATAATACAGAAAGTGGTGCGATAGAGATCGACGGACAGGACATTGCCCATGTCACGCAAGAAAGTCTGCGCCGCCAGATTGGTATGGTTACCCAAGAAACGGCGATGTTCAATCGCTCTGCCAGCGATAACATTGGGTACGGCAAACCTGACGCAACACAAGACGAGATTGTCGCGGCGGCAAAGCAGGCCGAGGCGGATGATTTCATTACCGTGTTAAGTGATTTTAAGGGGCGTAGTGGCTATGATGCGCACTTGGGCGAGCGCGGTGTGAAGCTGTCGGGTGGTCAACGTCAACGCATCGCGATCGCCCGTGCGATTTTGAAGGATGCGCCGATCTTGGTGTTGGACGAGGCGACAAGCGCGCTTGATTCCGAAGTCGAGGCATCGATCCAACATGCGTTAGAAAGTGTGATGGAGGGTAAGACGGTCATTGCAATTGCGCACCGCCTTTCGACCCTTGCCCGCATGGACCGTATCATTGTGCTTGACGCGGGGCGCATCAAGGAACAGGGGTCTCACGCTGAACTACTGGCGAAAGACGGGCTCTATGCGCGTTATTGGAACCGGCAGTCGGGCGGATTTATTAATGTAAAAGATGCGGCGGAATAAATTATGGCGATGATTGAAGGGCTGACCCATCTGGGACTAGGCAAAGTGGATGACGGGCGCACGTTGTTGCCGCGCGTTTTGCCGGGTGAAGAGGTGGCCGTGGCCCAAGACGGGACGGTGCGCATTGTCACGCCGTCGCCTGATCGTGTGGCAGCGCCTTGCAAGCATTTCAAGACCTGTGGTGGTTGCGCGATGCAGCACGCCAATGATGCCTTTGTGGCAAATTGGAAGCTGGGGATTGTGCAAAAAGCGCTGTCCGCACAGCGTATCGAGACCACGTTCCGCGATGTGTTGACTAGCCCTCCCAATTCACGACGTCGCGCAAAGCTGGCGGGTAAGCGTACCAAGAGCGGGGCGATGTTGGGCTTTCATGCCAAGGGCACAAATACGCTAATTCCTGTGCCCGAGTGTCAGTTGCTAACGCCGAATTTGATGGCGGCATTCCCGATGCTAGAGGCGCTTGTGGTGATTGCGGCGTCGCGCAAGGCCGAGATTGCGTTGACGGTGACCGAGACGATTTCGGGCATGGATATTGTTGTTGATACCGAAAAGCCGCTAACTGCCGAGTTGCGCACAGAATTGGCCGCTTTTGCGCAGAACAATGATATTGCGCGTTTGGTCTGGGTTGATGAACCTGTGGTGACGATGCATCCACCTGTGCAGCAATTTGGCAATACTGTCGTTGTGCCGCCCGCCGGCGCGTTTTTGCAGGCGACCAAGCATGGTGAACTGGCGCTGCTGGGTGTGGTTGAAGAGATCACCGCGGGCGCGAACCGAATCGTGGATTTGTTTGCGGGGTCCGGCACGTTTACGTTGCCTTTGGCCGCGCGTGCCGAAGTCCATGCGGTCGAGGGCGAGAAAGACATGATTGCGGCGCTTGATCGTGGTTGGCGTGAAGGTAAGGGCTTGAAGCGGGTCACAAGTGAAGCGCGCGACCTGTTCCGTCGGCCGTTAGAGCCAGATGAGTTGCGTAAATTTGATGCAGCTGTGATCGATCCGCCACGCGCGGGCGCCGAGGCGCAAATCGCGACATTGGCGGCGTCTGACGTAAAAGTGATCGCAATGGTGTCGTGCAACCCCGTAACCTTTGCGCGGGACGCAACAACGCTGCAAAAGGCGGGGTTTGCGTTGAATTGGGTGCAGGTTGTGGATCAGTTTCGCTGGTCTGCGCATGTCGAGGTTGTCGGCAGTTTTACGCGAAAGTAATCTTCCGACGTAAATTTTTGCTACCTTATTTCGAGAATCGTGTATTGGTAAAAGAAAGCGGCGAAGACCGGAGCAGTACAATGATTTCTAGACGACTAATGATGTTTGGTGCGGCCTTAGGGGCGGCAGGTTGCTCGACGAGCAAATTCCAAAGCTATTCAGGCACCAAAGCTGATCGCATTCAGATTTTCAAAGAACGTGGCGTTATGCAGCTGGTTGGCGGCACGTCTGTGATGAAAAGCTACGGGTTTCAATTGGGGTTCAGTCCCGTTGGCCACAAGCAGGTCGAGGGTGACGGGCGCACGCCGGAAGGTGTTTACCGGATGAACCGTCGCAATCCGAACAGTCGTTTCCACCTGTCGCTGGGCATTTCCTATCCCAACGAGCGTGACCGTGCCTATGCACGCTCTATCGGGAAATCGCCGGGCGGTGACATTTTCATTCACGGCACGCCTGAGGCCTATGTTGGTGAACCCAATTGGACGTGGGGTTGCGTTGCTGTGTCGAATCCGGAAATCGAAGAGATTTACGCCATGGTCGCGGATAATGCTTTGGTGTTGATCGCGCCTTAGAGCGACCCGAGCTGGAACGGGGCTTAACCTGTTCCGGCGGTCTGCATTACGGGGGCATCGGCAATAGTGTCGGTACCCAAGTTCATCGTCCACCACAATTTGCCAGCCGGTTCCTGAAACCATGCGATGCCCAAGCGGCGAGCTTGCGGGTCGAGAATCACGCTGCGTGTATCGGCCTGATTCATCCATGCGGCCAGCGTCTCTAGCTCGGTTTCATAGGATTCAGAGATGTTCTCGCCAACGATCCGCCCACGAAAACCGACGCGACGGGCGCGGTCCAGTGGTGATGACCCATCGGATCCAAACAGCCAAGGCCGGTTTTGTGCGGCCATGTCACGGGCGTGCGTTGCCGCAGCGGCGTTGAGTTGTGCGTCAAGTTGCACAGGCGAAAGGTTCGCCGCCTGACGCAGGGTATTCACGCTATCGAGCATACGGAATTGGATATCAGCGGTGTCGCCAGCAGAGATTTGATATATTTGCGGCAAGGGCAGCCCGTCGGGGCCGATCCGCGCAGCAGAGCCAGAGGAACATGCAGAGAGCACTGCAAGGGATAGGCCGATTAGCATCTGGCGTCGTAACATCATAAATCCTGCTTCACTAATTCAGCTCTTTCTTAACGGTTATATAGACACACTTCAAATGCTGTTGAGAAAACCGCTGGATTTATTATCGGTCGTATAATTTGCATGGTTTCACAATGTGGCCTAAATACAATGGTAATTGATCAGTAATTTGGTCTGATGGAGTATTTTATGGATAAGTTTAATTCAAACGATCTGACGCGCCGTGGTTTTCTGGCGGCGACAGCGGCGACAATCGGGACTGGCGCATATGCCCAGACGGGGAACAGCACCGAAGTTGAAGCCAGTATCAATAGCAGGATTGTCCGGAATATTTCCAGTTTCCGGTCGCTGGACTGGCAGCCGTATTTCAACAACTTGAACGGCGGTGCGATTCTGATCGATTTGCGATCGCGTGCGTTGCATTTCTGGTCAGCGGATCAGAGCATTTATAAACTGTATCCGACGTCCGTGCCGTTGTCCGATGAGTTGACCCGTACCGGTCGCACGGAGGTCATTCGCAAGGTTGAAGGCCCAAGCTGGAGCCCGACGCCGTCGATGCGTAAGCGCAATCCGGAATGGCCTGCGCGTATCGGGCCGGGTCCCGAGAATCCGCTAGGCACACATGCGTTGTATTTGTCATGGCAATATTACCGGATCCACGGCACGCATGACACGCGCAAAATCGGTCGCCGCTCGTCGAATGGCTGTATCGGGTTGTATAACGAGCATATCGCGCAGCTATATAGCATGACGGGCGCAGGCACACAGGTTTTGGTGCTATAGGGTGTGCGGCAGGGCATAACCCTGCCGTTTACGTTAGCGGTTAACCCAGCCTAACAGGTTCTGGTCGATCATGCCGCAGAGTGCTGCGATGTGTGCGGGATCGTCGTTCAGGCATGGGATATACGTGAACTGTTCGCCGCCTGCATCTTCAAAGCTGTCTTTAATCTCTTCGTTGATTTCTTCGAGTGTCTCAATGCAATCCGCAGAAAAGGCAGGCGCGCAGATCGCGATGTTTTTGACGCCCTCTTCTTTGGCCAATCGCGCCACTTCGTCAACGGTATAGGGCTTGAGCCAGGCTTCGCGTCCAAACACCGATTGGAAGGTTGTGCGAATTTCGGTGTCTTTCCAGCCAAGCCGCTCTTTTAACAACCGCGTCGTTTTCTGGCACTGGCAGTGATACGGATCGCCTTCGGTAAGGTATCGCTGTGGCATGCCGTGGTATGAGCAGATCAGCAGTTCCGGTTTTTTATCGAGACCTGCGTAGGCTGTTTCGATGGATTGCGCGAGCGCGTCGATATAGGCGGGGTCTTCGAAATAGGGTTCGACGATCCGTGCGATGGGCTGCCATTTTTCGTCCATAAGCGCGCGAAAGAATTGGTCGTTTGCGGTCGCAGATG
The DNA here is from genome assembly GCF_054439475.1 of Yoonia sp. MH D7. NCBI lineage: Bacteria > Pseudomonadati > Pseudomonadota > Alphaproteobacteria > Rhodobacterales > Paracoccaceae > Yoonia > Yoonia sp. MH D7. Next base: position 2,894,092 of record NZ_JBTJCF010000001.1, on the reverse strand, counting down.
TTGGCCCTGCGTAGTGCGGGTAAAGCGGGAAGAACAGAATCTTGGTGCAACCTGCCTCGACCATTTCGCGTACTTTGGACTTGGTAGACGGGTTGCCATAGCGCATGCAGAAATCGACCATAACGCTATCGCCGTAACGCTCTGCCATTGTCGATTTAATGGCGGCGGTTTGCTGTTTGGTAATCGTTAAAAGCGGACTTTCGTTGTCTTTTTCGTTCCAAATCGAGCGATAGTTGGCACCTGATTTTGAAGGACGTGTCGTCAGGATCACCAGTTGCAGCAGCGGTTGCCAGATCCACGATGGGGTATCGACGACCCGTTTGTCGGACAAGAATTCGTTCAGATAGCGCCGCATCGACCAATAATCGGTATCGTCGGGCGTGCCGAGATTGGCGACCAGAACACCGACCTTTGCGGGCTTTACTGTCGGGTGATCTGCGGGTGCGTGCGCGGGGCAGACTGCGGTGTTCATATTGGTCATCATTCTATCCATTTTGATCTTAACTTAGTCGGAAACTTCTTGGGATCAATCTTTCAAAGGTTTTTCGGTAGTTCCAAGCACGTCTGCAAACCGTGTTGTTGCACTTCCGGGGCGTAATGGCTTGGGCTGGGTGTCGTCGGGCGCCCAGCCGGTGAGTGTAATAATCTCGAATGTTGCGTCAACCCGTCCTTGGTCATTGGTGAAGTTATCAGCATAGACGGTGGCCGCTTCGGTCAAGATATTGCGCATGGTGAAGTGTTTGGGCCGGTGCATCAATGCATTTCCTTCGCCCATTTTTCGCAGGTCGTGCATCAGGTGGAACGCGTTGGCGTAGTCGGCAGTGAGCGGAGTGCCGTCGGCAACGGGTAGCGCAAAGCCCGCCCGTTGCAGGAGTGCGCCCAGATCGCGGATTTCACCCATGGGGGCGATGCGTGGTGATAGCCCGCCTGCGACCACTGCTTCTGCTTCTGCGAGGGATGCGCGTAATTCGTGAAGGGTTTGCCCGCCCAAGCAGGTGGCGAGGAATAAGCCGTCAGGTTTGAGCGCATGGCGACATTGCACCAGTTGCCCGACGGGGTCATTCGCCCAGTGCAGCGCCATCATATGCAGGACCAGATCATAGCTGTGCGCGGTCAAGTCGAGGGTCTCGTCGTCGGTCACAATGGTGGCATCAGGGAAGTGTCCGCGCCACAGATCGGGAAAGCCTGTGACAATTGCGACTTTCGTAAAGGTTCTGTTAACCTCTTTGAGTCTTTCTTTGATCTCGTCGGCAACGATGTCATGCAAAAATAGCGCGTCTGTAACAGATCGTGCGCGGTTTATGAGCAAGGCAGTGCGGTCGGTAAGTTTGGGCATATTTTCCATAGTGGTCATTTAGGATGCAATCATGCGGATGCAAAGCATCATTCGAGCAATTTATCCGACGCAATGCGTCGCATGTGATGCGCCGACGGAGGGTGATTTTGGTCTCTGCGGCGTTTGCTGGCGCGATGCGCAGTTTATCAGCGGGACCATGTGTTGCAAATGTGGGGCGGGTTTGCCCGGCGATAGTCTGGCCGATGATCTGATTTGTGACGAGTGTTTGACCATTGCGCGCCCTTGGGATTACGGGCGGTCGGTGATGGCGTATAGTGGGGTGGGCCGAAAGCTGGTTTTATCACTAAAGCACGGGGATCGCACAGATCTGGCGCAGCCAGCGGCACGTTGGATGGCGCGCGCTGCGGGTCCCTTGCTGCATGATGATACGCTGATTGTGCCTGTGCCGTTGCATTGGGTGCGATTGTTGCGCAGGCGCTATAACCAGTCGGCGGCCTTGGTGAATGTGCTGGGCAAACAGGTGGTGCGCGGGGTTTGCGCCGATGCATTGGTGCGCGTGAAACGCACAAAGCCGTTGGAGGGTCACAGTCGTGAGGCGCGGTTCGCGGCCTTGTCGGATGCTATTCGCGCCAATCCAAAGCGCGTCGAGATCATTAAGGGTCGGCATGTTTTGCTGGTTGATGACGTGATGACATCGGGTGCTACCTTAGCCGCGTGCACGGAGGCCTGCATGGTCGCGGGTGCCAAGGCTGTGAATGTGCTAACACTGGCACGGGTCGTGAAAGATGCCTAGATAGGAGGGAATAGCAATTTCTAGGACGAGCATATCATGCAGAACGTTGAACTTTACACCAAAAACACTTGTGGGTTTTGTCATGCGGCAAAGCGACTTTTGACGTCTAAGGGCGTTAGTTTTTCGGAGGTTGATATTGGTAAGAAGCCCGAAAAGCGGGCCGAGATGGTGCAGCGGTCCAATGGCGGACGGACGGTGCCGCAGATTTTCATTGGCGAGACCCATGTTGGTGGGTGCGATCAGTTGTTTGCGTTGGAAAGTGCGGGCAAGCTGGATGCGTTGTTGAAGGGATGAAAGCGGCTGTATTGCAGCTGAATTCAAGCGATGATCCAAGCCGCAATTTAGCCGTCACGCGTGAATTGATACGCGAGGCGGCAGGGCGTGGCGCGCAGTTTATGTTTACGCCGGAAGTGACCAATTGTGTGTCGGTCAGTCGCGCACATCAGGTGGATGTTTTACAGCATGAGGCGGACGATCTGACGCTGGCAGGTTTGCGGCAAGAGGCGCATGCGCTGGGCGTTTGGGTATCGATCGGGTCGCTTGCGCTGAAAACGAACGATGTCGATGGGCGGTTTGCCAATCGGTCGTTTCTGATCAACCCTGCGGGTGAGGTTGTTGCGAGATACGACAAAATTCATATGTTTGATGTGGATGTGAGCCCGAGTGAGACCTACCGCGAGAGTGCAGGGTATCGACCCGGGACGAGGGCGGTTTTGGCGCAGACGCCTTATGGGAAAATCGGCCTTTCGATTTGTTATGATCTGCGTTTTGCTTATCTTTACCGTGCTTTGGCGCAAGCGGGTGCTGAGATTTTGACGGTGCCGTCGGCGTTTTCACCCGTCACGGGGGCCGCGCATTGGCAGGCGCTATTGCAGGCGCGCGCGATTGAGACGGGGTGCTATGTTGTGGCGGCTGCGCAGACGGGGACGCATGCGGCCACTGCGGGGAAATCGCGCCAGACGTATGGTCACAGCATGGTAATTTCGCCATGGGGTGAGGTGTTAATTGATGCTGGCGTTGAAAAAACCATTGAAATCATTGATTTTAATCTCAAAGAGGTATCAAATGCGCGCAAACGTATTGCCGCGCTCTCGCATGATCGCTCTTTTGAAGGCCCCTAATGGTAGCTCAGAACCAAAACCTTGCTGTAACGCTGTTCAGCGAAATCCTTGTTGTGGACCAATTGGCCCGCAGTCTGGTCGCGTCTGTGTTGCCCAAGGGGATGGAGCTATCGCATTTTTCGGTGCTGAACCATTTGGCGCACACGGGGGCTGAGAGGTCGCCAGCGCAACTTGCCCGCACGTTTCACCTGACACGCGGTGCGATGACCAATACGTTGAGCAAGCTGGAATGGGCGGGTTGGGTGCATGTGCGCCCCGATTGGGATGATGCGCGCCGCAAGATGGTCGCGATTAGCCCCTCTGGTTTGCGCGCGCGCGATGCCGCCGTGATTGCGATTGCGCCTGTTGTCTCTGATGTTGTGGCAAAGTTGGGCGAGGACAAGGTCCGTGCGGTTTTGCCGGTGTTGCGCGAAATGCGATTGAATATGTCCAAGGTCGAGTGATGTTGCCGCCGCTTGGGCTGCACAGCGATATGGTTGTGATGCAGCAGGTTGGCCGAGGCCAATGTGGAACACCTATCGTGGCTATTCAGGTTTTATGGCGGCTGTGACGTAGTTGACGGACAGGTCTTTGTCAGAGATCGACCATGTGAAACGTGCAAAGTTGAAAACGTAACCTTTGCGGTCAACGGGGTCGAGGCCTGCTTTGGTAAGCAGTTTGAACAACTCTTCCGGTGTAATGAATTTCGACCATTCGTGGGTGCCTTTTGGCAACCATCGCATGACCCATTCCGCGCCGACAATGGCCATGGCAAAGGATTTCGGATTGCGGTTGATGGTGGAACACAGGTGAAGTCCGCCTGATTTGAGGAGTTGCTGGCAGGCGGTCAGGTAGCCAAGCGGATCGGCGACGTGCTCGACGACTTCCATATTGAGGATCACGTCGAATTGTTCGCCTGCTTCGGCCATGGCCTCTGCTGTTGTGTGGCGGTAGTCGATGGTCAGGCCCGATTGTTCAGCGTGGATTTGCGCGACGGGGATGTTGCGCGCGGCGGCGTCTGCTCCCACGATTGTGGCCCCTAGCCGTGCCATTGGTTCGCATAACAGTCCGCCCCCGCAGCCGATGTCGAGGATGCGTAGCCCTTTGAAGGGGGTGGGGCCGTTCAGGTCCCGACCATATTCCGCAGCGATTTGACTGGTGATATAGTCCAAGCGCACGGGGTTCATCATGTGTAACGGCTTGAATTTGCCTTCCAGATCCCACCATTCTGCGGCCATGGCCTCGAATTTAGCGATTTCGGATGGGTCAACGGTGTTGGTTTGCATGATATTGGCTCCGGTTTTCGCGTGGTCACTTCGATTGTTAGGTTATATAGGGTGTTTATGCACAAGGTCTTAGGTCAAAAGCGCGCGGGTGCGCATCTTTATCCTCCAACCGAGCCATTTTCGCGGCAAATGTTGGATGTGGGTGACGGGCATACGATCTATGTCGAGCAATGTGGCAATGCGGCGGGCATTCCTGTGGTTGTGTTGCATGGTGGTCCGGGCGGCGGATGTAGTCCTGCGATGCGCCGCTATTTTGATCCTGCCGTTTACCGGATTATCCTGTTTGACCAGCGCGGCTGTGGCAAATCACGCCCCCATGCCAGTGTCGAGGCGAATACAACATGGCATCTGGTGGCGGATATCGAGTTGATCCGCGAGGTTTTGGCGATTGATCGCTGGATCGTGTTTGGCGGCAGTTGGGGGGCGACGCTGGCGCTGATCTATGCGCAGGCACATGCAGAGCGGGCGGCGGCGCTTGTGTTACGTGGCGTTTTCTTGATGACCCAGCCCGAGTTGGATTGGTTTTACGGCGGTGGCGCTGGCAAATTCTGGCCTGATTTGTGGGAAAGTTTTGCGGATCTGGTGCCAGATGACGAACATGACGATTTTATTGCGGCCTATCACAAGCGGCTGTTTTCGGGTGATCGGGCGGAGGAAGTGAAATATGCGCGGGCGTGGGCCAAGTGGGAAAATGCGCTTGCTTCGATCGAGAGTGACGGAGTTGTGGGCGAGGGGCCGGCGGACTATGCGCGGGCCTTTGCGAGATTGGAAAACCATTACTTCCAGAATGCCGGTTTTCTGTCGGAGGATCAGCAAATCCTAAGCAATATGCACAAGATTTCCCATGTGCCGGCGGTGATTGTGCAGGGTCGTTTTGACATGATTTGTCCGCCTGCCTCGGCGTATAAACTGGCGTCGTTGTGGCCTGCTGCACGGCTTTCGATAATTGCCCGCGCCGGGCATGCGTTGTCGGAACCGGGGATCGCTGGCGAGTTGGTTCGCGCGATGGATCAGATCGGCGCGCAGGCGAATGAACTGAACCTTTAACCTTTACACAAGGACGTCAGTTTGTAACTCTGGGCTAGAACTAATAGGAAAAATGAAATTTTGGGCAACGTCCTATCGATCGTCATTCAGCGGCTAGGTCTTGGCCTTCTGACTCTTCTTGTGGTTTCCATTGTTATCTTTGTCGCAGTGAATATGCTGCCGGGTGACTTCGCCGAATTGATTTTGGGGCAGGGGGCTACGCCCGAATCTGTTGCGAAAATTCGGGTTGATTTGGGATTGGATCAATCGCCGGTCTCGCGGTATTTCACATGGCTTGGCGGGATGCTGTCCGGTGATCTTGGCACTAGTTTTGCGCAGTTGAATTTCCAGACCAATATGGGTGGCAGTGGTGGTGTGACCGTGGCAGAGCAGATTGCGCCGCGATTTGCCAATACGATATTCCTTGCCAGTGTGACGGCGATGATTGCGGTTCCGATTGCGGTGACCTTGGGAATTTTAGCAGCGCTTTACCGCAATACGATGTTTGATCGTGCGGCGAATATTTTGACGTTGAGTTCGATCAGTAGCCCGGAGTTTTTCATGGCTTACGTGTTGATCCTGTTCCTTGCGGTGCTGAACCCGATCCTGCCATCGTTGTCGAATATTTACGAGGGTATGGATTTTTCTGAACGTCTGGAAAAGACGCTGTTGCCCGCGCTGACCCTGACGTTGGTGGTGACGGCGCATATGATGCGAATGACGCGTGCCGCGATTATTAACTTGCTGGCCAGTCCATATATCGAGATGGCGCGGCTGAAAGGTATGTCGCCGATACGCGTGATTGTGAAGCATGCGCTGCCCAATGCGTTGGCGCCGATTATCAACGTGATCGCGCTGAACCTTGCGTATCTTGTGACGGGCGTTGTCGTGGTCGAGGTGGTGTTTGTGTATCCTGGCATTGGCCAGTTGTTTGTGGATAGTGTGAAAATTCGCGACATTCCTGTGGTGCAGGCATGCTGTTTGATTTTTGCGGCCGCTTATATTTTGTTGAACCTGACGGCGGATATTTTGTCCATTCTGTCCAACCCGCGTCTGAGGCATCCAAAATGAACACTGTTGTTACGATTATAGTGGCGTTTGGCGTGATGGGTGTCGCTGGATGGGTGCTGCGGTTCGCAGGACAGAAAGTCACCGGAAATGCCCCCAGTTTTCGCGATATGTCGTTTGGCGTGGCCTTTGGCTATGTGCTGGGGGCCGTTGTTCTGGCCTGGCTGTTCTGGGCGTTTATGCAGTCGATGAGCGCAGATCAGGCTGTTGCGAACAAGTTTTTCTTTCTCGGTGTTGCGATTAAGGGCTTCGTGATTTTCTCGATTGCTGCGTGGATTTTCCGGTTATTTGGCCGCAATGTTGGCACGGCAGGGACGCGCAAGTTGTTTCGTAACATGCCGTTAACGGCGTCGTTCGGGATTTTGGCGATTTTGATTTACGCGATCTTTGCGGTCTTTGCTGGCGTGATCGCGCCATACGGGCAGGACGAGATTATCAGGGGGGTCGCCGCGAATATTACGCCGGGCGGCGATGTGGCTATGGGCGGCAACCCCGACTTTCCGCTGGGAACTGACCAAATCGGGCGCGATATTCTGTCCCGTTTGATTTACGGCGCGCAAAATACTGTCGGGATTGCCTTTGCGACCACGTTGCTGGCGTTTGTTCTGGGGGGCAGTCTGGGGTTTCTGGCGGCGGTTGTTGGTGGTTGGACTGATGAGTTGCTAAGCCGCACGATTGATGTGCTGATGGCGATCCCGTCTTTGATTTTTGCGCTATTGTTGATGACGATTGCGAGTGTTTGGTCGTCACGCTTGGGTGTGCCACTGACGGTGTTTATGGTGCTGATTATTGCAGTGATTGATAGTACACGGGTGTTTCGACTGGCGCGCGCGGTCGGGCAAAACATTGTGGTGATGGATTACATCGAGGCTGCAAAGCTGCGCGGTGAGGGCATGTGGTATCTGGTCTTCCGAGAGATTTTGCCAAATGCGACAGCACCCTTGCTGGCAGAGTTCGGATTGCGGTTCTGTTTTGTGTTTTTGACGATTGCGGCATTGTCGTTCTTGGGCGTTGGTATCCAGCCACCGCTGGCCGATTGGGGCACGATGGTGCGCGATCTGGCGGCGTTCATTAACTTTGCGCAGTTTGCACCGCTGGCGGCGACGGCGCCATTGCTGGCGGCGAGTGCGATTGCTTTGCTGACGGTGGCGGTGAACTTTGTCGTCGACTGGATGCTGCATAAATCATCGGGGTTAAAAGAATGACTGAACCTCTGCTTAAAATGCGCGGCGTAAAGCTTGAGGGTCGTTCTGACGAGACGTGGAACCCGATCATCAACGGTATTGATCTGACGCTTGCGCGTGGTGAGGTGCTGGGGCTGATCGGCGAGTCCGGCGCGGGGAAATCGACGCTCGGCTTGTCCGCGATGGGGTTCACGCGTGACGGTGTGCGCATTTCTGCCGGATCGGTCGAGTTTGACGGGATCGATTTACTGAAAGCTTCTGCCGCGGTGAAGCGCGGATTGCTGGGCAAACGCATTGCTTATGTGGCGCAGTCAGCAGCGGCGAGTTTCAATCCGGCGCACCGTTTGATGGATCAGCATGTCGAGGGGCCATCGCGGCACGGTGTGATGTCGAAGGCGGAAAGCGAAGCGGACGGGATCGAGCTATATCGCAAGCTGCGGTTACCTGACCCTGAAAATATCGGGTTTCGTTATCCACATCAGGTGTCCGGCGGGCAATTGCAGCGCGCGATGACGGCGATGGCGATGTCGTGTCGTCCTGATTTGATCATTTTTGACGAGCCGACGACGGCGCTGGATGTGACCACACAGATCGAGGTCTTGGCCTCTATTCGTGATATTGTAGAGCAGTTTAATACGGCTGCAATTTATATCACGCATGATTTGGCGGTCGTGGCCCAAATGGCCGATCGCATCAAGGTTTTGCTAAAGGGTGACGAGGTGGAAACGGCTGATACCCGCACCATGCTATCCGCGCCGACACAGGAATATACCAAGTCGCTCTGGGCTGTGCGCAGTTTCGAGCGTCCGTTGAAGGCGCCGGTGATTGCCAGCGCTGTGCCTGTGGTGTCTGTGCAGAATGTTGTGGCCGCTTACGGTAAAGTGCCGGTTTTGCATGATGTGAGTTTTGACATGCACGAGGGCCGCACGGTGGCTGTTGTGGGCGAAAGCGGATCGGGCAAGTCGACTGTGGCGCGTTGCATTACGGGATTGTTGCCGCCGATGTCGGGGCAGATTTGCTTTGACGGTGAGGTGGTGCCTGCCGATTATCGCAAGCGGTCCAAGGATCAGCTGCGCCAAGTGCAGATGATTTATCAGATGGCTGATACCGCGCTGAACCCGCGCATGTCGATCGGCGAGATCATTGCGCGGCCTGTGCAGTTTTACATGGGGCTGACCGGCAAGGCAAAACGTGCGCGTGTGGACAAGTTGATGGATCAGATCGAGCTTGAACCCTCGGAGTATTACAACCGTTTGCCATCGGAATTGTCGGGCGGGCAGAAACAGCGGATCGGTATTGCGCGTGCCTTGGCGGCAGAACCGAAGTTTATTATCTGTGACGAGGTGACAAGCGCCCTGGATCAGCTGGTGGCAGAGGGGATTCTGCGGCTCTTGGCGAGGCTGCAGGATAGACTTGGGCTGTCTTATATGTTTATTACTCACGATCTTGCGACGGTGCGTGCGATTGCCGACGAGGTGGTTGTGATGAAGGATGGCACGGTTGTCGAGGCGGGGCCAAAGGCCGAAATGTTCAAGCCGCCGCATCATCCTTATACCGATCTGTTGCTGTCCTCGGTGCCTGAAATGGACCCTGACTGGCTAACCAACCTATTGCAGGAACGCGGAGTTGATAACATCGGCGACGCAGCATTGGATAAGATGTAGATACGAATCACCGCTGATAGCGGCGAAAATGAGGGCGGTTAACGCCTGTATGACCAACAAGGGATTATGATTATGTATGGAATTAGCAGACGTGGATTGATGAAATCCGGTGTAGCGGCGGGAGTTCTTGGCCTGACGGGAATGCCATTGCGGGCGGCACCAACGCGCGGCGGGAAATTTACTGCGGGACTAAATGGCGCGAATACATCTGATAGCTGGGACAGTCGTACGCACTCTGACCTGTTTATGATTGCAAGTGCGCAGGGTGCCGTTTTTGACAGCCTGACCGAAGTTGCTGCCGACGGGTCGCTTCAGGGTGAGTTGGCGGAAAGCTGGGAAGCGTCGGCTGATGCCAAGGTTTGGACATTTAATTTGCGCACTGGTGTGGTGTTCCACAACGGTAAATCGTTTGGTGCAGATGACGTGATTGAATCGTTGCAAATGCACATTGGTGAAGAGTCCAAGTCGGCTGCAAAACCAATTGTAGAAGCTATTATCGAGATGAAGAAAATCACGGATAGCCAAGTGCAGTTCACGCTCGCGGCTGGCAATGCTGACTTTCCTTATTTGATGTCCGATTATCACCTGAATATTTTCCCTGCGGGCCAGATTGACGAAGCGATCGCTAACGGGATTGGTACAGGTCTATACGCTGTGCAATCGTTTGACCCAGGTGTGCGCATGGTCGCGAAACGCGTTGACGATCACTATAAAGGTGACAGCGCTGGTTTCTTTGACGAGATCGAGTTTATCGCGATCAATGACAACACGGCCCGGATGAACGCTTTGATTACGGGTCAGGTTGACGCGATTAACCGGATCGATTTCAAAACCGAAGCGCTGTTGAAGGCGAACCCTGCTTTGCGTATTCAAGAGGTCGCGGGCAACCAGCATTACACGTTCCCGATGTTGACGAATACTGCGCCATATAACGACGTTAATGTGCGCCGCGCGATCAAGTATGGTGTGAACCGTCAAGAGATGGTGGACAAGATCCTACAGGGTCACGGTACTGTTGGTAATGACAGCCCGATTGGTCACGCAAACCCGTATTACAACGACGAGATGGAGCAGATTACCTATGATCTGGACAAGTCGAAGTTTTATTTAAAAAAGGCTGGTTTAGACTCGCTCGACATTGACCTATCTGCGTCGGATGCCGCGTTTGAAGGGGCTATTGATGCGGCTCAGTTGATGCAGGCGTCGATGTCGCCTGGTGGCATTAACATCAATGTGATTCAGGAACCGGCGGACGGATATTGGTCAAACGTCTGGTTGAAGAAGCCGTTCTGTGCGTCCTATTGGTCTGGCCGTGCGACCGAGGATTGGATGTTTTCGTCTGCCTATGAAACAGGTGTGCCATGGAATGACAGCCAGTGGGATGGCGACGATAGTGCGCGTTTCCAGGAGTTGTTGCTGACTGCGCGTGCCGAATTGGATAGTGACAAGCGTCGTGAGCAATACTTTGAGATGCAGCAAATTCTGCGTGACGATGGCGGCGTAATTATCCCGATGTTTGCGAACAATGTGCAGGCTGTGAACAACCGCATCCACTCGCCCGAGCAGGTCGGTGCGATCTGGCAGATGGATAACGGGCGCATGGCAGAGCGTTGGTCTGTGGCGTAAATCGGCTAGTTTGAATAGAGAACGCCCCGCGATTTGCGGGGCGTTTTTCGTTGTCTTTATTACGTCTTGCTCGCGTCTTCTTTTGGTCTCGCAGTTTATCGGTTGCCAACTGGTTGAAATGCCATGGGATGCGGCGGTCGCGGTCAGAAACGTAAAGGGTGCTTGCAGACTCGGCAGACCTTCGCTATATGACATTCAACAGCGGCGTGCTGGGGTCCAAACCCAGCGCCCAACCGGAAATTTGTAACGGGCCGTGAGCCCGTTTTTTTGTGCTTGAGAGAATAATGAACGACTTAGTTGCCAAAGCTGCCATTGATCGTCGGATCGCCGAGATTATCGTCCCTGTTGTTGAAGACATGGGGTTCGAGATCGTGCGGATTCGTTTGATGACGGGCAAGGAAAGTGTTTTGCAAGTCATGGCCCAGAAGGCCGATGGCACCATTGAGGTTGATGAGTGCGGGAAAATCAGTACCGCGATTTCGGCAGTGATGGATGTCGAGGATCCTATTCTGGATGCTTATACCTTGGAGGTGTCTAGCCCCGGTGTAGATCGTCCGTTGACGCGGTTAAAAGATTTTGCCCGTTGGGAAGGTTTTGAAGCCAAGGTCGAGACCGAAGAATTGATTGACGGGCGCCGCCGCTTTAAAGGTCCGCTTGCGGGTGTTGAGGGTGACGAGATTTTGATCACCATTCCCGAGGGTACGATTGGTTTGAAATTTGAATGGCTGTCAGATGCCAAGCTGGTTTTGACGGATGAATTGATCCGCGATGTATTACGCGGGCGTAAAGATGCGGGTCAGATCGACGAGACCCAGTTTGACGAAATCGAAACCATCATTGATGGTCAGGAGGACTAATAAATGGCAATTACTTCCGCAAACCAGCTAGAGCTGTTGCAGACAGCCGAGGCTGTGGCCCGCGAAAAGAATATCGACGCCAATCTGGTTGTTGAGGCGATGGAAGAGTCTCTCGCGCGTGCGGCGAAGTCCCGTTACGGCGCAGAGATGGACATTCGTGTCGATATTGACCGCAAGACTGGCCGCGCCACATTCACCCGTGTGCGTACGGTTGTGGAAGAAGATGACCTAGAGAATTATCAGGCCGAGTTCACGGTCGAGCAAGCCCGTGAATACATGCAAAACCCTGAGGTTGGTCAGACTTTTGTAGAGATCGTGCCGCCTGTTGAGTTGGGCCGTATTGCGGCGCAGTCCGCCAAGCAGGTGATTTTGCAGAAGGTTCGTGAAGCCGAGCGTGACAAGCAATACGAAGACTTCAAGGATCGTGCCGGTACAATTATCAACGCGCTGGTGAAGCGTGAAGAGTATGGCAACGTGATTGTTGATGTGGGCTCTGGCGAGGCGATTTTGCGCCGCAACGAGAAGATCGGTCGCGAGGCGTATCGCCCGAACGATCGTATCCGTTGCTACATTAAGGAAGTGCGCCGCGAACAGCGTGGTCCGCAGATTTTCTTGAGCCGCACAGCGCCAGAATTCATGGCCGAGTTGTTCAAAATGGAAGTACCTGAAATTTACGAAGGTATTATCGAGATCAAGGCAGTTGCCCGTGATCCGGGGTCACGCGCGAAGATCGCTGTGATTTCTTATGATAGCTCGATTGATCCGGTTGGTGCCTGTGTTGGTATGCGCGGTAGCCGTGTTCAGGCGGTTGTGAATGAATTGCAAGGCGAGAAGATCGATATCATTCCTTGGAATGAAGATATGCCAACGTTCCTTGTGAACGCGTTGCAGCCTGCGGAAGTTTCCAAGGTTGTTCTGGACGAAGAAGCAGGCAAGATCGAAGTTGTTGTGCCTGATGAGCAGTTGTCGTTGGCAATTGGTCGTCGTGGTCAGAACGTGCGTTTGGCGTCGCAACTGACCGGTCTTGATATCGATATCATGACCGAGGAAGAAGAGAGCAAGCGTCGTCAGGCCGAATTCGAATTGCGCACCAAGCTGTTTACAGATGCGCTGGATCTGGACGAGTTCTTTGCACAGTTGCTAGTGTCCGAAGGGTTTACGAGCCTTGAAGAAGTGGCCTATGTCGAGATCGACGAATTGCTGGTTATCGAGGGTATTGACGATGCGACTGCAGGCGAATTGCAGACCCGTGCGCGTGAATTCCTAGAAGCGATTAACAACAAAGCCATGGAAAATGCTCGTAAGTTGGGCGTTGAAGATAGTCTTGTGAACTTTGAGGGTTTGACCCCGTTGATGATCGAGGCTTTGGCCGAAGATGGTGTGAAGACGCTGGAAGATTTTGCAACTTGTGCTGACTGGGAGCTGGCTGGTGGCTGGACGACCGAAGGCGGCGAGCGCAAGAAAGACGAAGGCGTTTTGGAGAAGTTTGAGGTTTCACTGGAAGATGCACAGAGCATGGTGATGACAGCCCGCGTGATGCTGGGTTGGGTTGATCCTGCTGATCTGGTGGCCAACGACGAAGAAGACGAATTTGCACAGGAAGATGACGCCTGAATGGGCGTCACGAGGTAGCCCTAATAGATGTCACGCAAGACCCCATATAAAGCAAAGAACGACGACGTTGAGCGTAAGTGCATCGTCTCGGGAGAGATCACCCCAAAAGCGGGGCTGATCCGCTTTGTTGTGGGTCCTGATGACAGGATCTATCCTGATGTCTTGGGGAAGCTGCCCGGACGTGGTATGTATGTGACTGCTGATCGTGCGATGTTGGAGGCGGCCACAAAGGGCCAGTTTTCCCGCAGCGCAAAGAAGGCAGTTGTCATTCCTGAGGGCCTTGTTGAGGAGGTGGAGCGTCAGTTATGCCGTCACACCCTTGATTTGATCGCTTTGACCCGTAAATCGGGTCGTGCGGTGTGTGGTTTTGAGAAAGTTAAGGGCTGGCTCGCCGGTGGCGAGAATGTCCGTGTTTTGTTGCAGGCCTCTGATGGGTCCGAGCGCGGCAAGGCAAAGTTATGGACCCCCGAGGGTGCCCGGTATTTCGGGTGTTTTACTTCGGAGGAATTGGGTTTGGCATTCGGACGTGGAAGTGCAATACACGGCGCGCTCTCGAATGGTAAACTTAGCAACCGTGTTGTAGAGGAAGCCACAAAGCTGCGTGGCCTACGCGAGATAGACGGCGACGATATGTCCGCCGGGAAGGATATGAAGCCAGATGAGTGATAACGACGGTAAAAAGCCACTTGGTCTGGGCGGTTCGCGCCCAAGCAATGTGAAGCAGAGCTTTAGCCACGGACGCACCAAAAACGTCGTGGTCGAGACTAAACGCAAGCGCGTTGTGGTCCCCAAAGCGACGACAACAGCAAAGCCGGCGACCGGTGGTCCAACGATGCCGATTGGTGGTGATCCATCCAAGCGTCCGGCAGGGATTTCGGATGTCGAGCTGGCGCGTCGTATGAAAGCATTGGCGATGGCCAAGGCTCGTGAGACTGAAGAGCAAGCCAAGCGTCTGGCCGAAGAGGCAGAACGTGCAGCCGAGCGCGAAAAGCGTCGCGCTGAGTTGGAGGCCAAAGAGGCCGAAGACCGTGCTCGCGAAGAGAGCCTGAAGGCGAAAGCCGATGAAGAAGAGCGCAAGCGCTTGAAAGCTGCCAAGGCGAAAGCTGCGGCGGATGCACCAGTTGCTGCGCCTCCGGGCGAAACGTCTGTGTCTCGTCCGTCCTCGGCGCCTCGTAATGCGGACCGCGAAAAGACGAACCGCAACAATGAGAACGCCAATGCCAAGCCGCGTAGCGGTGACGGTGATAGCCGTCGTTCTGGTAAGTTGACGCTGAATGATGCGGTTGCCGGTCGTGCCGGTGGTCGTCAGCGGTCGATGGCCGCGATGAAGCGTAAGCAGGATAAGGCCCGCGCCAAGGCGATGGGTATTTCTGCCGAGCGTGAAAAGATTTACCGCGATGTGGCGCTGCCCGAGGCGATTACGGTTGCAGAACTTGCAATTCGTATGTCCGAGCGTGTTTCTGATGTTGTCAAAGCATTGATGACAAACGGTATCATGGCGACGCAGACCCAAACAATTGATGCGGATACTGCGGAACTGATCATTGAAGAGTTCGGCCACCGCGTTGTGCGCGTTTCTGATGCGGACGTTGAGCAGGTGATCGAGCAGACCAAAGATGATCCTAAGGATCTGGTTACCCGTGCGCCGATTATCACGATCATGGGTCACGTTGACCATGGTAAGACGTCTTTGCTGGATGCGATCCGCAATGCGCGTGTTGTTGCTGGCGAAGCTGGTGGCATTACGCAGCATATTGGTGCGTATCAGGTCACGACCGATAGTGGTCAGGTATTGTCGTTCCTTGATACTCCGGGTCACGCGGCGTTTACGTCGATGCGTTCTCGTGGTGCACAGGTCACTGATATTGTTGTGCTTGTGGTTGCGGCAGATGATGCGGTTATGCCGCAAACTGTCGAGGCGATTGCTCATGCGAAAGCAGCGAATGTGCCTATGATCGTTGCTATCAACAAGATTGACCGTCCTGCGGCCAATCCGACCAAAGTGCGCACCGATCTGTTGCAGCATTCGGTAGTGGTCGAGGCTATGTCGGGTGATGTGCAGGATATCGAAGTGTCTGCGTTGACGGGTCAGGGTTTACCTGAGCTGTTGGAAGCGATTGCGCTTCAGGCGGAGATTCTGGAATTGAAAGCGAACCCGAACCGCGCAGCTTATGGTGCGGTCATCGAGGCCCAGCTTGATATTGGTCGCGGTCCTGTCGCGACGGTTCTGGTGCAGAACGGCACATTGCGCAAAGGCGACATTTTTGTTGTCGGCGAGCAGTGGGGTAAAGTTCGCGCGCTGATCAACGACAAAGGCGAGCGTATTGATGAAGCTGGTCCGTCGGTACCTGTTGAGGTCTTGGGCCTGAACGGGACGCCAGAGGCGGGTGACGTTTTGAGCGTGACATCGACAGAAGCGCAGGCGCGTGAGATCGCGGAATACCGTGCGAATGCGGCCAAGGACAAACGTGCGGCGGCTGGTGCTGCTGTGACGCTTGACCAGTTGATGGCGAATGCCAAGTCGAACGAGAACATCAGTGAATTGCCGATCTTGTTGAAAGCGGACGTTCAGGGTTCTGCCGAGGCGATTGTGCAGGCGATGGAGAAAATCGGCAACGATGAGGTGCGTGTGCGTGTTCTACACTCCGGTGTTGGTGCGATCACGGAATCCGATATCGGTCTTGCCGAAGCGTCAGGCGCCCCTGTGATTGGATTTAACGTTCGTGCCAATGCATCGGCGCGGCAATCTGCCAACCAAAAGGGTGTCGAGATCCGCTATTATTCGATCATTTACGATCTCGTGGATGATGTGAAAGCGGCGGCGTCTGGTCTGTTGTCGGCGGAGATTCGTGAAAAGTTCATCGGTTATGCCAAGATCAAAGAAGTCTTTAAGGTTTCGAATGTCGGCAAAATCGCTGGTTGTCTTGTGACCGAGGGTGTTGCCCGTCGTTCTGCCGGTGTGCGTTTGCTGCGTGACGATGTGGTTATTCACGAGGGCAATTTGAAAACGCTGAAGCGTTTCAAGGACGAGGTTTCCGAGGTTCAGTCAGGTCAGGAATGTGGCATGGCGTTTGAAAACTACGAGGATATTCGTCCCGACGACGTGATCGAAATCTTCGAGCGTGAAGAGATCGAACGTAACCTGTAAGGTTTTCTAGAATTTAGTGAGAAGGGGCTGCCAGTTTGGTGGCCCTTTTTTGTTTGAGCCAGTTTGTGTTGGGTTCGCGCGATGGCTGGGGCAAAAAAAGAGGCACCCGATTGGATGCCTTTTTTCTGGTGCTGACGGGAGCTGACACACACGACGCTTATGGTGATGTGTTTGGATGATAAATACGCTCAGGGATTTGGTTTAGCCTCGGACTAACGAAATCATGTTAAAGCCAATCACGCAGAATCGGGATAAGTGGAATATCTGCGGCGGGCATCGGATAGTTTTGCAAGTCGCGCGCGTGAACCCATTTGAGGGCTTGGTTTTCGCGGCCTCTTGGCGTGCCTTCCCAGCGGCGGCAGGCGAAGAGTGGCATGAGTAAGTGGAAATTTTCGTAGCTGTGGCTGGCAAAGGTGAGTGGCGCGAGGCAGCTAGACCATGTGTTGATGCCGAGTTCTTCTTGCAGTTCACGAATGAGCGCTGCTTCGGGGGTTTCGCCTGGTTCGACTTTGCCGCCAGGAAATTCCCACAGGCCCGCCATTGATTTACCTTCGGGGCGTTGTCCCAAAAGGACGCGCCCATCGGTGTCGATGAGCGCGACTGCGGAGACGAGTAGCGTTTTCATTCGCAGACCTCTGGTTTGACTTTCACGACCGGTAGTCTGCGTTGATTGTGATGTATTGGTGGGTCAAATCGCAGGTCCAGACGGTGGATGTACCGTAGCCGAGGCCAAGATCGACGTTGATTGTGATGTCTTGGGCTTTCATTTGCGCGGCGCCTGCGTCTTCGGTGTAGGTGGGGGAGACCCAGCCGTTTTCCGCCACAAGCACGTCACCGAATTTGATGGTGAGAAGGTCACGGTCGGCGCGAGCGCCTGATTTACCCACGGCCATGACGATGCGGCCCCAGTTCGGGTCTTCGCCAGCGATGGCAGTTTTTACCAGCGGAGAGTTCGCGGTGGCCATGGCGACGAGGCGCGCGTCTGCGTCGGTGGCGGCACCTGTCACGTTGATTGTGACGAATTTGGTGGCGCCTTCGCCGTCGCGTACGACTTGATGGGCGAGGTCGAGCATGACGGTGTGCAGGGCGGTTGCGAAATCGCTGTTGCCTGTCACGTCGACGCCTGAGCGGCCGGTTGCGCCGATCATCAGGCTGTCGGAGGTGGAGGTGTCGCTGTCGACGGTGATGCAGTTGAAGGTGTTGGTGTTATGCGTCGAGACCAGTTTTTGCAGGTCGGCTTGGGCGATTTTTGCGTCGGTGAAGATGTAGACCAGCATGGTTGCCATGTCGGGCGCGATCATGCCGGACCCTTTGGCGATGCCTGCGATTTTCACGGGCTTGCCGTTGATCGTGACGGTTTGTGTCGACCCTTTTGCGAAGGTGTCGGTGGTCATGATGGCGGCGGCGGCGTCGCAGAGGTTTTCGGCGGATTGGGTGTCGCGCAGATCGCTGATTTTGGCGATGATTTTGTCGTGGGGCAGGGGGAGGCCGATCACACCGGTGGAGGCGGTGAACACGCGGTTTACGTCGATGTTGCAAAGGTCAGCGACGCTGGCGCAGATGGCAGCGACGGACCCCTCGCCGTGTTTGCCGGTGAAGGCATTTGAGTTGCCAGAGTTCACGATGATTGCGGCGCGGCCTGTCGAGGGGGTCGCGAGTTTGCGCTGGCAGTCGAGCACGTTGGCAGAGCGGGTGGCTGATGTCGTGAAGACGCCCGCGACGCTGCTACCCTCGTCGAGGATAGCGAGCATCACGTCGCGTCGGTCTGCGCGTTTCACCCCTGCCATTGCAGCCGCAAAGGTCACACCGTCGATCACGGGCAGATCAGGGAAGGAAGCGGGGGCGAGGGGTGAAACTGTCATGGTTTACTGGTCCAATAGGTCAATGTTGCTCAGCAGGGTCGGATCGAATGCGTCTGCTTCGGGTTTTGTGATTTCAGCGGCCTCTGTCAGGTCGGAGAGCAGGGATTGGATCGCTGTTTCCTGTACTTCGCTAAACAGGTCCTGACGCACGTCGTCGAGGGATGGCGCCTCGGCGTTGCGGGTCTCTAACAGGGTGACGATGTGCCAGCCGAATTGTGTCTGGACCGGATCTGACACGTCACCGATGGACATGTTTGCGACCGCTTCTTCAAATTCGGGGACCATCTGGCCTGCGCCGAACCAACCGAGGTTGCCGCCGTTTGGACCTGTCGGGCCTGTGGAGACTTCTTTGGCCACATCGCCAAAAACTTCGCCATCTGTGACGCGAGCTTTTGCGGCGGCGGCTTCTTCTTCGGTTTCAACGAGCAGGTGGGCTGCGTTGTATTCGACGGTAGGTGCTGCGTCCGCGTAGCGCTCGTCATACAGAGATTGCAGAGCTTCGTCGGTGACGGTGCCAACGGTGAGGTCGTTCACTGCTTCGCCCGCCTTCAAAGAACGCTCTTCGTTCTGGATCGCGTAAGTCACGCGAGCGGGAGTTTCGGTCAGGCTATCGGCCAAAAGTTGCTGTTGGATCAACTGGTCGAGGATCCCATCGAACAGAATTGCGTCTTCGAGTTGTGCGTATTGCTGCGGAAGTTGAGCGCGTGTGATGATCATTTGACCGAGTGTGATGTCGGTTCCGTTTACGGTTGCGATCACGGTTGCGGCACTCGCATCTTGCGCATTTGCGCTGCTGGCTGCGAGAGAAAGGGCAAAAGCCCCGAAAAATGTTACATGTTTCAGCATTAAACGATCCCTTGATGTGTTGCGGAGGTCCGCAACATTGACACTGCATAACCCGCCCCTTACATCCAAAAGTAGCCTTCGAGGGGGCCGGTCTTGGCCCTTTGTAGGGGTCGATTTGATGAGCTTCAAGCGACCTCCTCTCAATTATATGTAAGTCGTGCGTGATCACGCCGCCGGAGAGAATGAAGATGGGTTTAGGAACGATTGCCAGAAAAGTGTTTGGCACCGCAAACGATCGCAAAGTGAAATCGGTTCGCCCGTTGATCGCAAAGATCAACGCGCTTGAGCCTGAGTTCGAGAAACTGTCGGATGAAGAGATCAAAGCGAAAACCGAAAGTTTGGCGACCCGCGCGAAGGGTGGCGAAAGTTTAGACGCCCTTTTGCCGGAGGCGTTTGCCAACTGTCGTGAGGCGGCACGCCGTGCCTTGGGTTTGCGCGCGTTTGATACGCAGCTTATGGGCGGAATTTTTCTGCATCAGGGAAATATCTCTGAGATGAAAACCGGCGAGGGCAAGACGCTTGTTGCGACTTTTCCCGCGTATCTGAATGCCTTGTCGGGCAAGGGTGTGCATGTTGTTACCGTCAACGATTATCTGGCGACGCGTGATGCGGAGTGGATGAGCAAGGTTTACGGCGCACTGGGCATGACCACCGGAGTGATTTACCCGCAGCAGCCGGAAAACGAAAAGCAGGCCGCGTATCTGTGTGACGTGACTTACGCCACCAACAACGAGCTTGGCTTTGATTATCTGCGCGACAACATGAAGTCCGAGTTGTCGCAGATGCATCAGCGTCCGCATAACTATGCGATTGTGGATGAGGTCGATTCGATCTTGATTGATGAAGCACGCACGCCGCTGATTATTTCGGGTCCTGCACAGGATCGCGCGGAAATGTACCGTCAGATTGACAAGGTCGTGCCGGAGTTGTTGGAAGAGCATTACACGATTGATGAGAAGACCAAGCAGTGTAGTTTTACTGATGAAGGCAATGATTTTCTTGAAAATCGTTTGGCTGTTGTCGGTTTGTTGCCAGAGGGTCAGTCGCTTTATGATCCCGAGAGCAGCACGTTGGTGCATCATCTGGCCCAAGGTTTGCGCGCCCATAAAATGTTTACCCTCGATAAAGATTATATCGTGCGTGACGGTGAAGTCGTTCTGATTGATGAATTTACCGGACGTATGATGGCCGGTCGTCGTTTGTCGGAAGGTCTGCATCAGGCGATTGAGGCAAAAGAGAATGTGTCGGTGAAGGCCGAGAACGTCACTTTGGCATCTGTGACGTTCCAGAACTATTTCCGTTTGTATAACAAGTTGTCGGGCATGACTGGTACTGCGTTGACCGAGGCCGATGAGTTCATGGAAATTTACGGATTGGGTGTGGTCGAAGTGCCGACGAACCGCCCGATTGCCCGTAAGGACGAGAATGATCAGGTGTACCGCACCGCCCGCGAAAAGTTTGAGGGTGTTGTGAAGGAAGTGCAGAATGCGCACGAAAAGGGTCAGCCGATTCTGGTTGGGACGACGTCGATTGATAAGTCCGAGGCCTTGGCGCAGATGTTGACGGCTGCGGGTATCACGCACAATGTTTTGAATGCTCGTCAGCACGAGCAGGAAGCCCAGATTATTGCCGATGCTGGTAAGTTGGGTGCCGTGACGATCGCGACAAACATGGCGGGCCGCGGGACAGATATTAAGCTGGGTGGGAACCTGGAATTTTCGATCATGGCGGCGATTGCGGCGAGTCCTGATGCGGACCCCGAGGAAATTCGTGCCAGTATGGAAGCCGCCCATGACGTAGATGAGAAGGCTGTGATTGAAGCTGGTGGTCTGTTTGTGCTTGCTACCGAGCGTCATGAGAGCCGCCGCATCGATAACCAGCTGCGTGGACGTTCCGGACGCCAAGGTGACCCTGGTCGCTCGTCGTTCTTTTTGTCGCTGGATGATGATTTGATGCGTATCTTCGGTTCCGAGCGGTTGGATAAAGTGTTGTCCAGCCTTGGAATGAAAGAGGGCGAGGCGATTGTGCACCCTTGGGTGAACAAGTCGCTGGAGCGCGCGCAGGCGAAGGTTGAGGGGCGCAACTTTGACACTCGCAAACAGCTGTTGAAGTTTGACGATGTGATGAACGAGCAGCGTAAGGTGATTTTTGCCCAGCGTCGCGAGATCATGGAAGCGTCTGATTTATCCGAGATTGTGGCCGATATGCGCGGTCAGGTGATTGATGATCTGGTGCACGAGTATATGCCGCCGAAATCTTATGCCGATCAGTGGAATACCGAGGGGCTTTATGCGGCAGTGATTGCCCAGTTGGGTCTTGATGTGCCTGTGATGAAGTGGGCCGAGGAAGAAGGCGTCGATGATGACGTTATCCGTGAGCGGTTAGAAGAAGCGTCGCAGACGTATATGGACGAGAAGGCGGCCGCCTTTGGTGCCGATACGATGCGCAACATTGAAAAGCAGGTGTTGTTGCAGACGATTGATGGCAAGTGGCGCGAGCATTTGTTGACGCTGGAGCATTTGCGTTCGGTTGTTGGTTTCCGCAGTTATGCGCAGCGCGATCCGTTGAACGAATACAAGACCGAAGGGTTCCAGTTGTTCGAGCGGCTTTTGGATGGTTTGCGGACTGAAGTGACGCAGAAATTGGGTCAGATCCGTCCGATGAGTGCCGAAGAGCAAACGGCGATGGTTGCTCAGATGCGGGCGCAGCAGGCTGCTGCGGCTGAGGGGCAGGAAAAGGCGGTTGCGCGGGCTACGTCTGATAGCTCTGGCGTGGGTGCGACGGCGCGTGAAGGTTTTGTCGAGGATGATCCGAGCACTTGGGGTAGCCCGAGCCGCAACGATGCCTGCCCATGTGGGTCGGGTAACAAATTCAAGCACTGCCACGGCAAAATTGTCTAATTTCGCCACAATGCGGTCACGCTAAAACCTTGCGGTGGCCGTTCTGCGGCCACCGTCCGGTGACAGACTGTTTCCATATCCGCATCGGAGGGGGAGGCAGAAATGTCCCGGAAGAAGAATTTTATAACGGCAGCGATAACATTTTCGACAGCGCTAGGCATCGGTTTCGTCATGCAATATGGCGACGCGGTTGCATCGCGGATTCAGGCAACGCCAGAGCCGAATTTGACTTTACCGGACATTGTTTTGCCGCAGCAGGCGTCGATGGCGTTGGACCTACCGGAAATGGTGGTTTCTAGAACTCGCGAGCCGCTTATCGAGCTCGCGGCGCTGGAGGAGTTGGACGTGCCTGAGATGGCCGCACCCTCTGCTACGCCAGAGCCGGTATGTGAAGTCAAAATGTCAGCTGATACATTGCCGATGGCGATGGTTGCAGTATCGGTTGTGGCACCTTGTCAGCCGAATACGGCGGTAACGATTCACCACCAAGGCATGATGTTCTCGCAGTTGACTGACGCGGAAGGTCGCGTAGCTATTGTTGTGCCTGCGCTTTCACAGGAAGCATTTTTTATCTCGGCGTTTGCTGGTGGTGAAGGTGCGGTTTCGTCAACGACTGTGCCGGAGCTGGCCAATTATGACCGAGCTGCGTTGCAGTGGCAGGGTATGAACGCGGTGCATTTGCATACGCTGGAGTTTGGTGCGGATTACGGCACGGATGGTCATGTTTGGGCCGCTGCGGCGCGTGATGTCGACTTTGTAAATCCGCCGAGTGCAGGGTTTATGACTTCGCTTGGTGATGCCCGCGCAACAAACGCGCTGATGGCCGAGGTTTATACATTCCCATCCGGGCAGTTTAATCGAGACGGGACTGTCGCGTTATCGGTTGAGGCTGAGGTTACCGCAGAGAATTGCGGGCGCGATATTGCGGCGCAAAGCATCCAGTTGAACCCTGAGCAAGAGCCGACTGCGATTGATTTGATGATGACCATGCCAGACTGCGAGGCGGTTGGTGAGTTTCTGGTGTTGAAGAATATGTTCAGGGACCTGACGCTCGCTGCGAAATAAGGCGTAATGAATGCGGCCGCTTTGGTTTGTTATCAAACCGGCGGTGGCATTGGTGGACGCTGCTTTGACTTGGGATTTTTATCTTGTCGAAATGCAATAGGCCCGCAAATTGCGGGCCTATCAAACTATTCTTTTGCTTTGACTTACTCGGTTGCGCAGGCGCGTAGTTTTTCAACGTCTGGACCATTTGGTGTCCGACCAAGATTAAACGGAGCCGACGCATCACGCCATTTTGCGTAATCGTTCAGGTACTCAACTTGGCTGAGATAAACCCGTGCACTATCAGGGTTCTCACATGCGGCTTCTTCGATGACGGCATTTGCCATTTCCTGAATCGTCGCAAGTGTTTCGTCATCATAGCGGGTAATTTCGATACCTGCGTCAATGAACTGCTGATAGGCTTCAGTCGCGCGTTTCTCAGTGAAGGCAAGCGACCAGATCAGGTTGGCTTCGGCTGCAATTTTCAGCGTTTCGCGTGTCTCGTCGGACAGCGCATCCCAAGATTCTTTGTTGATCATCACACCGAAAACCGAAGCGGACTGGTGCCAGCCGGGTGTTGCCCAGAATTTGGTAACTTGGTGGAAACCACCTGAATAGTCGACGTTTGGTGTCGAGAACTCGGCACCATCAATCACGCCACGCTCGAGGGACTGATAGATTTCGCCGCCAGCCATAGACACCTGGCTACCGCCAAGACGTTCTAGCAAACGGCCCTGCTCTAGGCCCGAGAGCCGCAGGCGCATGCCTTCTAGATCAGCCAGAGTTTCGATCTTTTTGTTGGTGCGGAAACCGGATTCGTTGTTGGTCACGCCATATGGCAAATAGACCATGCCGAACTGGCCATAGATGTCGTCATATAGCTCTTGGCCGCCCCACTGCTGGATCCAGTTCACATAATCAACCGCGTTGAATAGCGATGCTGTGGTGGCCAACGGCGAAAACGCAGGGTTGCGACCGGCCCAATAACCAGGCCAGTCAGCGCCAGCCTGAATTGTGCCGGATTCAACCGCACCAAACACTTCGCCTGCAGGCACCAATGCACCGCCTTCGAAGAACTCGATGCTCAGATCGTCGCCAGTCAGTTTATTGGCCAATTCGACAAAGTGCTTGTCGATTTCGATAAGCTCCAGTGACGTTGGCCATGTGGTTGTCATTGTCCACGAGTCTTGTGCCAATGCAGCGCTGGACACGGTCGCCGCCACTGCTGCGGTTGTAAAGAGATTAGCCAGTTTCATATGAAACTCCTTTTCTAGGTTACTTTGGGTAGAGAGTTTGAGGGAGCCACAGAACCAGTTGCGGTATGACCGCAACGGCGATGCACATCGCGATAATCAGTCCGATAAACGGCAGAACACCGCGAATAATTTGTCCGGTGCGCACTTCTTTGGGGGCAATCGCGCGCAGGTAGAACAGCGCATATCCGAAGGGCGGGGTCAGGAACGAAGTCTGCAAAACCAGCGCCATCAGCACGACAAACCACAACAGATCTACCTGCATTTCTTGAACGATAGGCAGGAAAATCGGGAATGACAGCAGGACAATCCCGGTCCAGTCAAGAAACGCGCCGAGGATGAAGACGATAAACAGCATCATTGCAATCAGCATCCACGGGGCCATGTCGAGACCGCGAATGATTTCTTGCGTGGCGCGCAGGCCGCCGGTGATATTGAAAACACCGGTAAATGCAGTTGCGCCGATCACGATGAACAAGATCATTGCAGAGGTGCGCCCCGTTTCCAGCATAGCCGAATAAAACGAATGGAGCCGGAATTTTCCCCGTACGATCACGATCAGTAGTGCGAGGGCTGCACCGATTGCGGAAGCTTCGGTTGCGGTTGCAATACCGGCCAGCAACGAGCCTAGAATACCCAAGATAAGGACCAAGGGCGGTACGGCTTCGAATGCCAGCATTTTCAGTAACGCACCGCGTGATATCTTTTCATCGGGTTCAACGGCCGGAGCGGAGGCAGGGTCAAATATCGCAACAACGACGACCCAAGCTGCGTAGAGCAAACCCAGAAGAATACCGGGGATCATTGCACCGGCAAACAGCTCTCCAACCGAAAGCGGAGAGTAGGACGCCATCAAAATCAGCATGATTGAAGGTGGGATCAGGATACCCAGACATCCGGACGCGGCGATAACGCCAGTCGTCAGGGTCGGTGAATACCCGTAACGCAACATCGGCTTTAGCGCCATGACACCCATCACGGTGATCGACGCCCCGATGATGCCGGTCGTTGCGGCCAGCAAAATTGAGATGAATACAACGGCCAGCGCCAGCCCGCCGCGCACATTCGACAGCAGCAATCGCAGCGATTCGAACATCCTGTCCGTGACGCCACTATCGGATAAAAATCTGGCCATGAGGATGAATAACGGGATCGCAATCAGCGTAAAGTTATCCAGCACATCGCCGAAAATACGATTGATAACGATGCCTAACACCATAGGCTTGCCTGCAATAACTGCGCCAAGCACAGCAGTGCCGCCAAGAACAAAGGCTAAGGGGTGCCCCATGAAGAGCCCTAAAAGCAGCAGGCCGAACATGCAAAGGGTGATGATTTCAGGAGTCAATGTGCGAAACCTCGCGGTCAAGAATGAGTTTCAGAATTTCGGAGATGCCTTGCAAGAACAACAGTCCTGCGGCAACGGCCATGGCGATTTTCAACGGATAAACGGGCATCTGAATCGAGCCGTAAGTGGTTTCGCCTTGGTTCCAAGACTTCATGGCGAAGTCCCAAGAACGGGTCATGAATACCCACGCAAACGGGAAGAAAAATATGAGGTATCCGGCGACCTCGACCCAGCGCCTTGTCCGGCGGCTAAATCGCTCTGTCACCAGATCAACGCGCACATGGGCCTGATGGCGCAATGCATATCCGCCCAGCATGACAAAGTAGAAACCGTATAGCTGTTTTGTGACATCAAACGCCCAACGGGTCGGGTCGTTAAAGACATAGCGCATTACGACGTCGAAAATGATGATTGCGGCAAAAACGATTGCAACAACTGATACCAATCTTCCGGCGAGTTCGTTTAATCCATCGATTGTTTTGATTATCATAATCACCTCATTTGCCATGCGTGAACGTGAGATGAGCAATTATTCGCCGATCTTACAAGGACTTATTTCGTATTGTCGATATTGATGCTCCCGCAAGGCGCTCCCCGCCTTGTTATCTTACCAAAACAGACCAAGTGTTTTTATGCCAGCGAAAAATTGCCAAGTGAACGTCGGGTTCACTTGGCCTTGAATTTAGAGATGAGGCGCTAAAATCGAGAAACCGGCCCCGCCAAGCTCGCGCTTTAGCGTTGTCGCGATATCAAGGGCAACTGCGCTATCGCCATGAACGCAAATCGTATCAATCCGCACGGGAATGCGTTTGCCGCTGGTCGAAATGATGGCATTTGCTTTGATCATTTCGATGATCCGCGCCGCTGCAACATCTTTGTCTTCGATCATTGCATTCGGTTGGCTACGATCGGTCAGCGTGCCGTCATCGCAATATGTGCGGTCAGCGAAAATCTCGCCTGACCACGAGGCATCCAGATTTTTCGCTGCCGCCTCCATTGCCGTTTGCGGCATGACGACCAGTCGAATGTCAGGTTGAATTGCCAGCGCAGCCCGATAGCAGGTCTCGGCCATATCGATAGATTCAGCGGCCATATTCGACAGTGCGCCGTGCAGTTTGAAATGCGCGATCCGGGCGCCTCTCGCAGTAGCCATCGCGATTGCGGCCCCGAGTTGGTATTGGATCATATTTGTAAGTTCGTTGGTGGATAGCTTGATCCGACGTCGTCCGAACCCTTGCAAGTCTGCAAAGCCAGGGTGCGCGCCCAGCGCCACACCGTTGCGCAAGGCAAGGTCCATCGTTTTGGCCATTGTATCGGGGTCACCCGCATGGAAGCCGCAGGCGATATTGGCTGAACTGATGACCTTGAGCATTTCTGCATCCTTGCCCATCACCCAAGGTCCGAAGCTTTCGCCCATATCTGCATTGAGGTCGATTGATGTTTTCATAGGTCACGCTCCAAATCATCGCCGCAGGTTACGCCGCTGATTAATTGGTAAGATAGAAGATCATGGATGTCAGCCGGATTGCGCACCAACGGGCGCACCTTGGACCTGATCTGGGTTAATGTTTGTGTCTCGGTTTGATAAAGTCGGGCTGCCTCTTGCAAGCTGACCCACGCAAATTGCACCTCGGCCCCTGTTTGCAGTTGCGCCATACGGGGGCGATCTGTGTCAATTATTGTGCCGATACGTGGGTAGCCGCCAATGGTCTGACATTCTGTCAGAAGCACAAAAGGCACGCCATCACCCGTCATTTGGATGTCGCCACATGTTACAAAGTCCGACACGGGACTTGTCGCGAGTGTCGCGGTGAAACCCGTGCCATCATGGTCAAGTCTAGACCCTGTGCGGTTTGCCTGCGCATTGCGCGTGAACCGTGTGTCGCAAAAGCGTGCAATGGTCGCATCATCAAACATATGGGTTTGAGGGCCCGCCATAACCCGGATGTTACCGCCCGCGAGCCGTGCGTCAGGTGCAATGCACTGCGGCGGTATGTGAGGCTGCGTATCGCCAGAGAGGGGTATTGTATCGCCAGCGGCCAGATAGCGGCCTATGCCAGCGGCGATATGTGTGGACACGCTTTCTAGCCAGCACGTCTGCATGATGTCCCCTGCAAATGTGAGGTATCCATAAGCGCCAGAAATCGCGCCGCCGATGGTAAGAACCTGCCCTGCATTCAGCAGATGCGTCGCGTTCCAGCGCGCGGGCGTTCCGTCGATATTCGCCGACATCTGCGCGCCGGTCAGGGCAATCCGCATCGGCGCGTCACATTGAAAGCGACCTCCCATGCCAGCCATTTCGATGGCCGCATCAACCTTTGATCGGCCCAGAAGTGCAGCCCCTTCCATCAGCGCCAAGCGATCCATAGCGCCGCCGGTCGAAAGCCCGAGGCCAACGTGACCTGCGCGGCCAAAATCCTGCACGCTGACCATTGGTCCGGCCTGTAGAATTTGCAGAGTGGCTGTCATGTCAGCACCTTGCATACTGCACCCCCAAGCCCGTCAGATTGAGTGGCCTTTAGCGTTGTAATTGTATCGTCATCAACGGCAACAAACCGGATGAGATCATTGGCTTGTAGAGCGAAGGGCGTGGCGCGGTCCGCTTGAAAGGGTGCAAACGCACAGGTTCCAATCCAGCGCCAGCCTGTTGGGCTTTGGTTTGCGAATAGCACCAGTTGCCGCAATGCGACAACGAGGGCTCCTGCGGGAACCTGTGCGGTTATTTCACTTTGGCGGGGCATGTTCCAGTTGTCGGGCAGGTGTCCGATATAGGGCTGACCGGGTGCAAAACCAATTGCCAGAACGGACAGGTCCTGACCTGTAATCTCTTCAATGGCTTGGCGCGGACTAAGACCTGCCAGCGCGGCAGCCTCTTGCAATTGCGGACCTCGGTCGCCGTCAAAGCTAACGGGAATAGTCCAGAGCCGTTGTGCCGCCAGCGAGGGTTTTTCAGATTTTTGATCCGCGAGCAGGGCGTCTAGTTTTTCCAAGAGCGCACCTCGCGACACGCTTTGCGGTGCAAACTGAACCAAAACCGAGGTGAGCGAGGTGGCCACATCAACCACACCATCGAGTTTTCCCTGCCGCACAACATCACCAAAATTCAGCGCCTGTTTCGTGTTTGCAGTATACCCGTCGCCAAACCGCACAAGGATACCGTCCTGTCCAAGCGGATACATCGTGGCTGCTGGATTAGTAACTGTATTTTCGATCAGTTCAGAGGAAGTCATAAAGCTGCCCTTCTACAATGCCGCTTGACTGATGTCGTGAAACGCTTACAAAATGTCAACATAACATAAAAGAAGTGTCACCGTTTATTTTGTGACAGTCAACAGGAGCCCGAAAATGTTTAAGTTTGCCACGATACTGGCTGCGACCTGCGCCATCACAACTCCAGCTTTTGCCGAAAACTGGGACATGCCGACGCCCTATGGCGATACGACATTCCACACTATCAACATCCAGCAATTTGCCGCAGACATTTCGGCCGCCACTGACGGTGAATTGGAAATCACGGTGCATTCCGCAGGGTCCCTGTTTCCGGGTGCCGAGATCAAGAACGCTGTCCGGTCGCGCCAAGTGCCGATTGGCGAATTTTTCCTATCGTCAATCTCGAACGAAGATCTGGCATTTGGCGTCGACAGCCAGCCATTCCTCGCAACCAGCTATGATGGTGCAGCCGCCCTTTGGGCCGCGCAGAAGCCGGTGATTACCGAGTTGTTTGCCGAGCAAAACCTGATGCCGTTGTTCTCTGTCCCATGGCCGGCGCAGGGTCTGTATACCAACGGCGAAGTTCCTAATGCCGATGCGATGGTCGGTATGCGTATGCGCGCCTATAATGCCGCCCTAGAGGAATTTTCAGCACTTGTGAAAGCGGCCCCTGTTCAGGTTGAGGCTGCCGATATTCCGCAGGCGTTTGCCACGGGGCAGGTGCAGGCGATGATCACTTCGCCGTCGACTGGCGCGAATTCGTCGGCGTGGGACTATGTTGATACATACACGTCGATTGACGCTTGGTTGCCCAAGAACATTGTTGTGGTGAACAAGAACATGTTTGACGCCCTGTCGCCCGAAGTGCAGCAAGCTGTTCTGGACGCATCTGCCGCCGCAGAAACACGCGGCATTGAGATGTCGAAGGCGGAAACCACCGAAAAGGTTGCGGTTATGGCTGAAAACGGGATGACAATCGCAGCTCCGTCCGAGCAGCTCGTTGGAGAATTGCAAGCGGTCGGTGCGGAGATGCTTGAAAACTGGAAATCCAACGCCAGCGACCCTGCCTTGGCGATCCTGACGGCGTTTGAACAACGCTAAACATCTCGCTTGCCCCATCTTGCGAGAGTGGGGCGAGCGCTTTGTCTAACTGAAATTTGGGAGAGGCCATGTCTGATGCGTAGACTGCTAGATGCGATTTATTTTTTGGCGGCTGTATTGGCTGGCATCGCCATTGTGGCGATCTGCCTTTTGGTGAGCGCGCAGGTTGGCTTCAACATATTGGCCCGCGTTGGCGGCGCGAGTTTGTCATACACAATCCCGTCCTATGCTGATTTTTCCGGCTACTTTCTAGCGACTGCCAGCTTTATGGCGTTGGCTTATACATTGCGGTCGGGCGGTCACATTAGGGTCGGATTGGTTGTGCAACGATTACCCGAAAGGTGGCGCTGGATAACTGAACTGGCGACACTTGCCTTTGCCTCGCTCTTTTCGGCATTTGCAACGTATTACGCGCTAAGGCTGCTTGGTGATAGTTGGCGGTTTGGTGATAAATCAACCGGCATCGTTGCGATACCGATCTGGCTGCCGCAATGTTTTATGGTGGCGGGGCTTGGACTTTTGACTATCGCGTTTATTGATACCCTCGTGGAAAGCCTGCGTGCGAAAACGACGATTATTTCCGACGTAGGGGCCGAATAGATGTCAGATCCAACAATTTTCCTGATCCTGCTCTGCCTGCTACTGACCCTGCTTGCTTGTGGTCTTTGGGTCGCGGTTTCGCTGTCGGTCATGGCGTTGACTGCACTGACTTTTTTCTCGAACGCGCCTGCGGGACAGGTGCTAGCCACCACTCTTTGGGCCAATAGTCATAGTTGGCCGCTGGCCGCACTTCCGCTGTTCATCCTGATGGGTGAAATTCTGCTGCGATCGCGGTTGAGCGAAGATATGTTTTCGGGCCTAGCGCCTTGGTTGGGCCGTTTGCCGGGACGATTGTTGCATGTGAACGTCTTGGGATGTGCGATTTTTGCCGCTGTTTCGGGCTCGTCTGCTGCAACCGCCGCCACGATCGGGCGCATGTCGGTGCCTGAGCTTACACGTCGCGGTTACTCGGAAAAGATGATCCTCGGCACGCTAGCGGGGTCCGCCACGCTAGGGCTATTGATCCCGCCGTCCATCATTATGATCGTTTACGGCGTGGCCACCGAACAGTCGATTGCGCGCCTTTTTGTTGCCGGCGTTTTGCCCGGTCTGATGCTTGTCGGTATGTTCACAGGCTACGTCATGTTTCAGGCATGGATGCACCCTGACCAAATTCCCGATGAACCATCGGATATGACATTCGGACAAAAGATCAATGCATCCAAGCGGTTGATCCCTGTTATGTTGTTGATTGGCGGGGTGATCGGCACGATTTATACTGGTGTTGCTTCGCCTACGGACGCCGCCGCCGTTGGCGTGGTGATGGCGATTATTCTGGCGATTGCATCGGGTAATTTCAGCCGCGCCAAGTTCTTTGACGCCGTGATGTCGGCCACTAAAACCAGCTGCATGATTGCGTTTATCCTGATGGGCGCTGCATTGCTGTCGATTGCGATGGGGTTCACAGGTATCCCGCGAAATCTTGCGACATGGATCAGCGGATTTGAATTGTCACCCTATGCGTTGCTGGCGGTCCTGACGGTATTCTTTGTTATCCTGGGCTGTTTTCTCGATGGTATTTCCGTGGTGGTTTTGACCACATCTATCATTTTGCCGATGGTCGAGGCGGTTGGGATCGACCCGCTATGGTTCGGTATTTATCTCGTGATTGTTGTGGAAATGAGCCAGATTACGCCGCCGGTCGGGTTCAACCTGTTTGTGATCCAAGGGCTAACAGGCATCGACATTTTGCGCGTTGCGCGCGCGGCCTTTCCGTTCTTTTGCCTGCTGTTAGTCGGTGCCGTGCTAATCACGATTTTCCCGCAAATAGTGACGTTCTTGCCGAACGCAATGGGCGGGTGACTATAACGATGCCGCCGCGCGACTAGCTTGATCATAGAGCCCTGACAGGGCCCTTAGGGCAGACGCCACCTTGCGCATATCAGTGCCGGCGAGGCCTGCATTTGGTAGGATGTCCAACAGGCACTGTTCGCGCAATTTCCGGTATTCCCCGCAAAGATCACGCCCCTTATCCGAGGTCCGGTAAAATACCTCTTTGCCGCGCTTTTCAGAGGTCAATAATGCGAGCTTCAAAAGTTTTCGCAATGCGTAATTGACCGTATGCGAATCCTCTATGTTCAATAAAAACGCAATGTCAGTCAGCCGTTTTTCGCGGTCACGATGGTTGGCATTATGTAACACGAGAATTTCCAACGCCGACAGTTCGGGCATGCCAGCCGCCGTCATGCAGCGCTGCATCCAGCGCGAGAAGCCATTGAATGCAAGGATCAAGCCATACTCGACCTCCGATGCTTCCCAGCCGTCACCTTCTGCGAGGTGGCGTGACGATACAATGCGGCGATCTGTCGGCTCTAACATCAAAATTCCATCCATTTATCTTAGGTTAACTCATTTCATCTAAGGTTATATGGAGCAATAGCATATGTGTCGGCCAAAATATCGCATTGGTGACATGAGCCATTTTGATTTAAGTTTAGTCAAAAAAAACCCGCTGGCACGAGGCACAGCGGGTTTGAAGTTTGTGCGCTTTGTGAACCATCCCGCGGACGGGGTGGTTGACTAGACGCACTGGCGGTATTCGTGAAAACTAGTGTTTGGCCATCTCTGAGCGGATTTGCTGGCGCAGCAGATCGATAGGCACTTTTTGCCCGTCGCGCTTGAATTGCCAGTAAGTCCAGCCGTTACAGCTAGGCGCGCCTTCGAGGTGGGCGCCGACTTGGTGGATTGATCCTTTGATGTCGTCACCGATCAGGGTGCCGTCAGCGCGCACTTTGGCTTTGTGGCGGCCGTTTAGGGACCAGAGTTCTTCGCCGGGGCGCAGCATGCCGCGTTCGACCAGCACACCAAAGGCGACCCGTGGTTCGGCGCGTTTTGATGTGGATACTTCGAGAGCCTCACGGTCGAACTTGCGGGTGTTCTTGATGCGTTTTTCAGCGACGGCGCGGTAGGCTGGTTCGCGTTCGATGCCGATGAAATCGCGGCCCAGCATTTTAGCGACGGCGCCTGAGGTGCCTGTGCCGAAGAACGGGTCGAGGACCACATCGCCGGGGTTTGTTGTGGCGAGAAGGACGCGGTGCAACAAGGATTGTGGTTTTTGTGTTGGGTGCGCTTTGTCGCCGTTGTCATCCTTCAGGCGTTCGTGGCCTGTGCAGATTGGCAGCACCCAGTCAGAGCGCATTTGCACGCCTTCGTTGAGTGCTTTCAGCGCTTCGTAGTTGAAGGTGTATTTGCTGGTTTCGGATTTACCGGCCCAGATCAGGGTTTCGTGGGCGTTGGTCAGGCGCTTGCCACGGAAGTTTGGCATGGGGTTGGATTTGCGCCAGACCACGTCATTGAGGATCCAGAAGCCTTGGTTTTGCAGCTCGTAGCCCATGCGGAAGACGTTGTGGTACGATCCGATGACCCAGATTGCGCCGTTTTGTTTCAGAAGGCGGCGCGCGGCGGCGAGCCATTCTTTGGTGAATTTGTCGTAAGCTGCAAAGCTGTCGAATTGGTCCCATGCGTCATCTACCGCGTCAACTTTTGAGTTGTCGGGACGGTGCAGGTCGCCTTTTAATTGCAGGTTGTAGGGTGGATCAGCGAAGATCAGATCAACGGAGCCTGCTGGAAGGCTGTTCATCAACTCAATGCAATCGCCGTCTAGGATGGAGTTCAGTGGAAGCGTTGCCGCCTCTTTGGACACAGCTGCGCCCTTGGTTTTAACTGTCATTTTATACTGCCTCATTTACCGGCGGTTGATCCGCTCTATGGTTGGCCCTAATTTGAGGCGGTCAGGCCAAACGCGCAATAAGTTTATCTAATCAAATGGTTAGTTATTTTGGTTGCCACAAGATATGGTGGACGGGTGCGAAGGTTCGTCTATGGTGTGGGGTGACCCCCAATTCTTGCAGTGCTTTTTTATGCACAGGTGTGGGGTAACCGGCGTTCGTTTCCCAGCCATATCCTGGATGCTGTTGCGCTAAATCCACCATCAGTCTGTCGCGCCACACTTTGGCCACAATTGAGGCCGCTGCGATGCTTTGTGAACGGGTGTCGCCTTTTACAATTGTTTGGCTTGGTGTGTTCAGTCCGCGCGGGATTTGGTTGCCGTCGATCAGGACAAAGTCGGCGGGCGCGGACAGTCCGCCTATCGCCCGCAGCATCGCAAGATGAGAGGCGCGCAGGATATTCAATTCTTCGATTTCGCTGACCGTGGCTTCGGCTATGGAGACGTCGGCGCAGGCCATGAGTTGGTCGAACAGCGCGTCGCGCCTTTTGGCGGAGAGTTGTTTGCTGTCGTTTAATCCGTCGGGGATGTTGTGCATGTCGAGAATCACGGCAGCGGCGCAAACGGGGCCAGCGAGAGGTCCGCGCCCGACTTCGTCGACGCCCGCTATGGCGCTAAAGCCGTTGGCGATGGCGGCGATTTCAAATGAGAGATCTGGTGTTGATTTTGTCATGCGTCCCAGTGACCAGACGCGAGAGGTGTCTTCAAGGTGAAAAATGTGCGCGCGGGTGTGATTACGCCGCGCGCGATGCGAGGATTAGCGGCGGCTTGCGGTGTAGCCAGCGTCGCGCAGGCAGTATTGGTCAAAGCCGTTGCGCGCGCCATGCCGTGTGGCGAGCCGGACTTGGCAGTTGCGTGGGAGTGCGTTGACAGCGCGGTAGTTGGTCCGAAGGCAGTCGCGTGTGAATATCGGGACAGTGCCGTGGCGCGTGTTCACGTTTTCCAAGCATTGGCGTGGCAGTGTTTGAGCGCGATTGGCTAGGTGCGTTGGGGTCCTGCCGCGTTGTGGTTCAGCGCGGGGCCGTGGGGTGGGGGCTGGTGCGGCGTCCTGTTTACGTTTGTTGCTGATGATGCTTGCGACGGCGGCTGTTGCGACGACGCCAAGTAGAATTTTGCCGACCTGCTCGTCGTTCAACCGCCCTGCCTGTGCCGGACTAACAGCCCCAAGAGTGAGTGAAGCGGCAGCGATGCCTGCGATAAGAGTTTTGAACATGTGGTCTTCCTTTGGGTGAGGGTGAAGTGATGACCAAGGATGGGTTGACGGCACTGTGCCATTCAATAACAGGGGATGGTTATGGCAGCGCAGTCGCGTTAGCATGGGGCGTTATTGAATATCACCAGCAGTCGGGGTTATCTGGCAGGCATGAAACACACATTCCTTTCCCTTTTCATCGCGATCCTTTGGGCTGGTGCTGCATCTGCGGAGTGCTACGCTGATTATAAGGCCAAGCGAGATGATCCGTTGCGTCTGCATTATGGGGTTGCCGCCATTGACGGCGACTGCTCTGTGGCGAATGCGACGGCCCAGTTGGCAGACCGTTTGGTGGCGGATAACTGGACATTGTTGAATGTTGTTGGCGTCTTTGAAGATGCTGGCTTGGAAGAGCGAAAGGAAAGCGCAGGTGAGTATTTCCTCCGCTACTGAGGCCCGCGAAATTGGCAACAAGATAATCGTAGCAGGTATTGCTGCGATTGTGCTGGTGTTGCTAATTACGGCGGTGATGTTGTTTATCAACCTGCCCGATGCAAATGCGTTTAACGCCCGTGTCGAGCAGTTGTTTATTGCGAATGACAATCTGACTGGCAATGCCGAGATCAAGTTGCTGGAAATACTGGCACAGTCGGGCACCGCGTTTTCGGACACACTATCGTCGTATCGTTTTGTGATCTTTGTGCTGCTGGTTTTTGCGACCGCATTGTTGATTGCTGCGATTGCGTTTTTGGTAATGCTGATCACTTTGACCCGTCGCATGTCGCGCATCGAGCGCAAGGGAATCGAGGTGAATTCCTTGTTGATTAGCCGCGATCAAAAGTCGGTTTATCTGAATGATTTTGAATTCAAACTGACTGATGCCGCTATTGAAACGATATCGGTCTTGGCCGAGGCTCGCATGGATGACGAGGTTTTATCGGGGGCTGAAATCGAGGGTGTGATATCGGGTCGCGATCCGTCTGATTGTGACGAGGCTGCTGGGGCTACCCGTATCAAGCGGCTGAGAGATACTCTGGGAAATCAGATGATTAGCGAGCTGCTGGTTAAGAATATCGCCCGAAAGGGATATATGCTGGCAATCGACAAAGATGTTATTCGGATGATTTAAAAGCCCGGTTATTTCCCGGTCAACGCGCCAGTTCCCGCCTAGATTATAGAATCTGCAAGCAAGTTAGGGTCTTATTAGGCTTTAAGCAGGATATTCATGACGTGTATTTTAGATCGGTTGTATGAATATGTTAACGGGCTTACCGTCCCATAATCTTCTAGCTGCAGTTATTTTCGCTGTTGATAGCCCTGTCCTGATTATCGACCTCGCAGGACAGATTAATTTTGTGAACTGCGCATTTCAAACGCGCACGGTGCTGTTGGACGAGATTCGTGTGGGCGCAAAGTTTTCCCGCTATTGCGCAGGGGGGGATGTCGCCCGCGTTGATGCCTTTTTAGCCAACCCAAACCCCTCGTCCGGCGTGCCTCAACAGATTTCGGCGCATCTGACAGATCCAACAACCTGTTACCGTTGCCGTCTTGGGCGCGTGACTGATCTAGAGGGAATTTGCATCGGGTTTGTCTGTCAGATTGAGGATGAGCGCATACAAAAGAGCGATTTGGCTGATCGTTTGGGTTTGTCGCTTGAGGTCGCTGGCGTTGGCATTTGGGAATACCGTATTGATGATAAGATCACCTATTGGGATCAGCGGGTTTGTACGATTTATGGGTTGGACCCCACGCAAAACGAGCTGAGAAGCGGCGATTGGGAGGGCTTTCTTCACCCTGATGACAAGGAAAAGGTCCTCTTTGACGCCGAACGCCGCATAACGAACAAGATCGATTTTGTGAATGATTACCGTATCGTGCGTGCTGATGGGGCTGTGCGCCATGTGCGTAGTCGCGCGAAATATGTGCATGCCGATCACTTGTCGGGCGCGCGTTTTATCGGGGTAAATATCGATATCACCGATGATGTCCGCAAGACCGAAGAATTGGAGGCTGCCCACGCTGCGATGGAGCATGACAGCCGTCATGACGCCCTGACGGGACTGGCAAATCGCCGCAAACTGGACGAGGTATATCGCGCGTTTATACAGGCTGAAAAGGACGCGGCGCGTGTACCTGATTTTGCTGTTTTAAGTATCGATCTTGATCACTTTAAGGCTGTAAATGATACGCTAGGCCATAGTATCGGTGATCTTGTTTTGAAACATGCCGCCAATTTGATCACGACTGTGGTTGCAGATGCGGGTCTTGTGTCGCGCATGGGTGGCGATGAGTTTGTCGTATTTTTGCCAGGCCCGTTTACGGACAGCCAGATCAATGAGTTAGTGGCTGGGATTTTATATCAAACCTCAAAACTCCGGACGATTGAGGGTCATGTTTTTCATTTTGGTATGAGTATTGGAACGGCCAAAAACAGCGGAATATCTTTTGATCTGTCCAGTGTGTTTGCCGCCTCTGATCTTGCGCTTTATCAGGCCAAGCGGGCCGGACGAGGCCGCGCCTGCCATTATCAAGAATCTATGAAGCCGCATATTACGCAATTAAAATTATATGGTGATGATATTAACCGCGCCATGGCTGAAAACCAGTTTATTTGCCGTTATCGTCCGCAATTTTCGGCCCTGACCGGCGCACTAGAGGACGTTGAGGCGCTTTTGCTGTGGCAACACCCGACAATAGGATTGCTCGACCCAACATGTTTCCTGCCGGCGGCAGAAGCGGCAGGGCTTGTGCGCGAGGTGACCGAGCATGTGATGCGTATGTTGCTTGCAGATCAAGCAGGCTGGGCTGCGGCAGGTTTGATCGTGCCGTGCGTTTCGATCAAAGTCATCACTGCCTTTTTGCATGATCCAAATCTGATCTGCGTGCTCGACAATCTTGGCGCCGCTGCTGGTCGGATTCGTTTCGAATTGGTTGATCTGCAGATGCATGCAGAAAACGAAGCGATGTTTGTCCAGAATCTGACCGTCTGCCGTGATTGCGGTATCGACATAGAGATCGGTAATTTTGGCGCAGGGAATTCACCGGTGTTCAATGTATTGGAAGTCGCGCCACAGCGCATTGCTATTGACCTCACGCTGATTGAGGCGATGATTTTGGGTGATGATGAGCACCAGATCGTTGCAGCTGTGGTTCGTATCGCCAAACTGATGGGTGCCAAGGTAACTGCGAAAGGGTTACAAACCCTGCACCATGTAAATCTAGCCAAAAAAATCGGCTTTGATGTTTTACAAGGCGATTGTCTGGCCCCAACTTTGGCGGAAACAGACCTGCGTGCGATTTTGATCGCCTCCTAGGTATACGTTTGTCGACCTAATCCTAGCTGCATCTTTCTTCGCCAAACAGGCCTTGGTTAGGTCTGCGAAGTTAATATGGAAACCAAATTAACGAAGTTGCTCTGGGGGCGGGCGACTCAATTTCATTGGACGTAGTATCGAGCCGAGATAATTTCCGAGGCGCTGATGGCAGTAGCAATCGGATCGCTAGCCGACGGGTTTGTGTCGGTAGAGGGCTATGTTGTGAAATGAACAGCATAGCGAAATCTACTGCCAGGAGTGGGTCATCTCATTTCTGGATGTACATTACTTGCGTAAAGTATCCCCGAATTCCAAAGTTGGACTAAGCTCGATAATTTGTTCGGCAGAGGAATTGTCCCCAGAATTTCGCGCGGCCACAATTTGTGCAGCACGAACGCCGATCTCGTGGCGGCATGCGTCCATCGTCGCCAGTCGGCGCGGCAAGCCTTCGAGCAGTTCGACCCCGTTGAATCCTGCAAGCCCAACCTTTGCGGGAACATCTATTCCCTGCTCCAGTAGATAAAGCAGCCCCCCCGCGCCAATCATGTCATTGGAATAATACAGAAAGTCCAAATCTGGCGTGCGCTCCAACATCGCTGCGGTCATTTCACGACCCTTTGCTAAAGCTGAGCCACCAGAATAAAATTCTTGATCCGCAATTTCGATACCTGCTTTTGCAAGGGTCCGCGTAAATCCCTCGAAGCGTTTACGCGCACGGTGATCAAGCGGCATTTTTGTGCCCATAAATCCAATTTTACGGTAGCCTGCGTCAATAATTGCCTCTGCCATTTTGCGCCCCGCACGGCGATGCGAAATGCCAACCGCGCAATCTACTGGCTGTCCGTCGACATCCATGATCTCGACCACTGGAATATCGGCTTGGCGCAGCATCGCTCGCGACGCCTCGGAGTGTTCCAGTCCTGCGATAATGACGCCAGATGGCCGCCACGACAGCATCTCGAACAGAACTTTCTCTTCTTTTTCAGGGAGATAGTCAGTCACCCCCACTACTGGTTGCAGTCCGGTGTCTTCGAGCGTTTCTGAAATACCCGACAATACTTCGGGGAAAACCATGTTCCCAAGCGACGGTATAATCACGGCTACAAGGTTCACGCGTTGTGACGCCAAAGCACCGGCAATCTTGTTTGGCACGTAGCCAAGTCGCTTTGCCGCCTCTTTCACTTTCTGCCGCGTCGCCTCGGACACATCGCCCTTGTTGCGCAACACGCGGCTGACCGTCATCTCACTTACACCCGATGCCTCGGAGACATCTCGCAAAGTCAGAGCGCGCTTTTTTGGGGTAATCACCTTGGCTTGTCCTGTTTTTTGGTCATTAGGGTAAAACCTACAGGGCAACTGCGTCATTGTCCAAGCAGAACCGTTGACCATCGTTGCAATCGCGGGCATTCACCAGTGCGACGGCCCCGTGGCTCAATTGGATAGAGCAGCCCCCTCCTAAGGGGCAGGTTACTGGTTCGAATCCAGTCGGGGTCACCAAAAACACCTTTAAAATATAGCTTATTTACAGGGCTTTGTGCAGGATCTTGCAGAAAGGCCCGTGAGCTTTCGGGTCGAATTCTGCTGGTACGGCAGAAATCTCGTACAAAACCTGTACAAAATTCGCACGTCTTTGCGCCTTTTGGGGTGTTCCAATGAGTTGGCGGGTTGCGAACACATGCGCGGAACGCAAGTTTGGCAGCGCAACGCGCAAGCAGATCATCATGTTCTTGGCAGACAAGGCGAGCGACGATGGCTCGGGCATCTGGTGTTCCAAGGGAACGATTCAGCGGCACACCGAGCTTGGTCTTGTCCCGGTTTAGTTCCGGTCTCTTTCGAGCAATGTTTGCTATGAAGGAGACAAGAAATGGCAACGAGATACACAGACGAGTTTCGACGTGATGCGGTACGCATCGCCACGACCAGCGGCTTAACACGCCCTCAGGTTTCATCTGATTTGGGTGTTGGGCTTTCGACCCTGAACAAATGGGTTCAGAAACACCAGCATGATGATTTGATGTCGGGTCCTCATGAAGATGTGGAGCGGGAGAACGAACGCCTTCGCAAGGAAGTCCGCGTGCTGCGAGAGGAGAGGGAAGTGTTAAAAAAAGCGGCGATCTTCTTTGCAGGCCAAAGTCGGTGAGGTTTGCCTTCATTGACGCCTGGAGAGAAGAATGGCCGGTTGAGTTTCTGTGCTGGGTTATGCAGGTCACATCACGTGGGTATCGTGCGTGGCGGGTCCGCCCAATGTGTCAGCGACAGCGTGATGATATGGTGATCTTAGCTCATATTCGTGCCCAACACCGTCTCAGCCTGCAAAGCTACGGCCGCCCCCGGATGACTGAAGAGTTACAGGAACTGGGGCTGGCGGTAGGCCACCGGCGTGTGGGGCGCTTGATGCGAGACAACAGCATAAAGATTGTCAGAACTCGTAAATTCAAGGCTACAACCGACAGCAATCACACCTTTAACATCGCCCCCAATCTGTTGGATCAGGATTTTTCTGCTGATGCCCCAAACCAGAAATGGGCAGGCGACATTTCATATATCTGGACCAGTGAAGGCTGGCTGTATCTGGCGGTCATTCTCGACCTATACTCCCGACGCGTCATCGGTTGGGCGGTCAGCAATCGTATGAAGAGGGACCTGGCAATCCGGGCATTGGATATGGCTGTCGCGCTGCGACAGCCGCCTAAGGGCTGCATTCATCATACGGATCGCGGGTCGCAATATTGTTCAGGCGACTATCAGAAGCGCCTGAACAAACGTGGCTTCGAAGTATCGATGAGCGGAAAAGGCAATTGTTACGACAATTCCATGGTTGAAACGTTCTTCAAATCCCTCAAGGCTGAGCTGATCTGGCGCAACCGTTGGGAAACCAGACGTCAAGCCGAAGGGGCGATATTTCAGTATATCAATGGGTTCTACAATCCACGACGCCGGCACTCGTCGTTAGGAGGTAAAAGCCCCTTGGCCTTCGAACGAAAGGCTGCCTAAATGAACTGAGAGACCGGAACGTAAACGCGACAAGACCACATTGGTTCAAGCACAATGGCGAGCGGAACTGAGTTCACCAGCATGGCGATCGTCAAATGGGTTCAGGAAACTGGTGTTGATTGGCAAGAGGGCTACAATTGACGCAGACGTATTCAGCATTAGCTAACTTCACACCGATGGAATTTTTGCAGAGAAAGACGATGGACAAGATAGCGGACAGAATGAGCTCGTCGCAAATTTTATTCTCGGTGTTAACCGCTGAAAGAATACAGACAGACTGTTTTCTGATTCTTCTCACATTTTTCAAAACCATCAAAACTGAAATGGTCGGGCGCGACACATAGAAAACCCGCCGCTCGGTGATGATGCAATCTTTGGATACTTTAGGGTTTCGACGATCCGCGACGGCGCCACGCAAGGCCCTATCGCGTTCGAACGGTAGGTGGCTTAAAATGAGTACTCGGGACCGCACAAAATCGCGACCGGCCCATTAGTTAAAGAAGGCCCCATTCGCGAAAGCTTGCTTCGCGGGATTTTCCGATGATGATATGATCATGCACTGTGATTGATAGCGCCTTGGCGGCATTGTCGATTTGGCGGGTCATGGTGATATCGCTCTCGGAAGGGGTCGGATCACCAGAGGGGTGGTTGTGCACGAGGATGATCGAGGCTGCGTTGAGTTCCAAGGCGCGCTTGATGACCTCGCGCGGGTAAACAGGAACGTGATCCACTGTTCCTTTGGCTTGCTCTTCGTCGGCGATCAGCACGTTTTTAGTGTCGAGGAACAAAATGCGAAATTGTTCTGTGTCGCGGTGTGCCATGACGGTGTGGCAGTAGTCGATGACCGCGTCCCAGCTAGAGATCACGCAGCGCTGCATCACCTTGGCGCGGGCCATGCGGTGCGATGTTGCCTCGATCAGTTTGGGTTCCGAGATGACCCGCGGACCGCATCCTTTTATTTTTGACAGCACTATGGGGGCCGCAGAAAGGACGCGGTTGAGGTCGGCGAAGTGTGCCATGAGTGTGAGCGCAAGGGGCTTCACGTCGATGCGTGGGATTGCGCGGAACAGGATCAGTTCCAGTAGTTCGTAGTCAGGCAGTGACGCTGGTCCGAGGTCGGTGAAGCGGTCGCGCAAGCGTTGCCTGTGGCTTACAGAATCGACTGATTCGATAACGGTTAGGTCATCATCATCGAAAAAAGAGAGTGATTCTGCAAAGTGGTTCATGAGAACACCTTGCAGAACATTTAGTGAACTAAGCGTTAATACCTACGAGAGATATCAGCCTTTCATCGAATCCCAGAACGTTTTTACCGACTTAAAGAAAGTTGACCCCTTTGGATTGTTCTCGGCTTGGATCGCGTCGAATTCCTTGAGGATTTCTTTTTGTCGTGCTGTCAGGTTCACGGGTGTTTCCACCGCGAGTTCGATGAACATATCGCCAGCTGCGCCGCCGCGCAGCGCGGGCATCCCTTTGGACCGCAGGCGCATTTGTCGGCCCGATTGAGATCCTTCGGGGATTTTCACGCGGGACCGGCCACCGTCGATTGTGGGCACTTCTATCTCGCCGCCCAAGGCCGCAGCGGAGATGCTGACGGGGACTTGGCAGTAAAGGTTGAGGTTATCACGTTCGAACAGCTTGTGGTCTGCCACATCGATGAAGATGTAGAGGTCGCCGGTTGGGCCGCCACGTGTGCCTGCTTCGCCCTCGCCAGCGAGCCGGATGCGTGTGCCGGTTTCAACGCCCGCGGGGATGTTGACAGAGAGGGATTTTTCCTTCTCGACGCGACCCTGGCCGTGGCATTTTTTGCAGGGGTCCTTGATGGTTTGGCCCATGCCGTTACAGGTTGGGCAGGTGCGTTCGACGGTAAAGAACCCTTGCTGTGCGCGCACTTTACCCATGCCTGCGCAGGTAGGGCAGTTGATCGGTTGAGAGCCGTCTTCTGCACCTGTGCCGTCGCACGATCCACATGCGACCGCTGCGGGGACGGTGACGGTTTTCTGTAGGCCTGAGTAGGCGTCTTCGAGGTTAATGCGAAGATTATAGCGCAGGTCGTTGCCGCGTTGGGCACGCTGACGCCCACCGCCACCGCCGCCGAAGTTGCCGAACAGGTCGTCGAAGACGTCGGAGAACGCTGACGAGAAGTCGCCGTGACCGCCGCCGCGTGGACGTCCGCCGCCACCGCCCATGCCACCTTCAAAGGCGGCGTGACCATAGCGGTCGTACGCTGCCTTTTTCTCAGCGTCTTTCAGGATTTCGTGAGCCTCGTTCGCTTCTTTAAACTGTTCTTCGGCCTTTGGATTGTCAGAGTTGCGGTCTGGATGCAGCTCTTTTGCTTTCTGGCGGTAAGCTTTCTTGATCTCAGCCGCGTCGGCACCTTTATTGATACCGAGAATTTCGTAGTAGTCGCGTTTTGACATTATTACTTTTCCCCTTTGGGAATGGAAAAAGACCGGCCCGGTTCAGGGGCCGGTCAATTTTACCTTAGGCGATTTGGCTTAGTTGCCGCGCTTTTCATCGTCGCTGAGGTCCTCAAAGTCCGCATCAAGGATATCATCCTCGTCTGCGCCTTTCGGCTCTGCGTTGCCGCCATCTTCAGCGTCTTGCGACGCTTTGTAGATCGCTTCACCCAGCTTCATCGCAGCTTCAGACACGTTCTGGATGCCGGATTTGATCTTGCCGGCATTGTCAGCTTCAAGGTCATCCTTGAGCGCTGCGATAGCCAGTTCGATTGCTTCGATGGTTGTCGGGTCGACTTTTTCAGCATGCTCTTCCATCGACTTTTCGGTCGAGTGGATCAGGCTTTCAGCTTGGTTCTTCGCTTCGATCAGCTCGCGGCGCTCTTTATCGGCATCCGCGTTCTCTTCTGCGTCGCGCACCATTGCTTCGATGTCCTCATCAGAGAGGCCGCCGGACGCTTGGATTGTGATCTGCTGCTCTTTGCCAGTGCCTTTATCTTTTGCGCCTACAGACACGATGCCGTTGGCGTCGATGTCAAAGGTCACTTCGATTTGCGGCATGCCGCGCGGCGCTGGTGGGATGCCTTCCATGTTGAACTGGCCGAGGATTTTGTTGTCGGCGGCCATTTCGCGTTCGCCTTGGAACACACGGATTGTCACAGCGTTTTGATTATCTTCTGCAGTTGAGAACACCTGAGATTTCTTGGTTGGGATCGTTGTGTTGCGATCGATCAAGCGTGTGAACACGCCACCAAGAGTTTCAATCCCGAGGGACAGTGGTGTGACGTCGAGAAGAACAACGTCTTTCACGTCGCCTTGCAGAACGCCCGCTTGAATAGCCGCACCCATTGCAACAACTTCATCTGGGTTCACACCCTGATGCGGTTCTTTGCCGAAGAATTTTGCGACTTCTTCTTTGACGCGTGGCATGCGGGTCATACCGCCAACCAGAACGACTTCGTCAATGTCGCCAGT
This sequence comes from Yoonia sp. MH D7, assembly GCF_054439475.1. Classification (NCBI taxonomy): domain Bacteria; kingdom Pseudomonadati; phylum Pseudomonadota; class Alphaproteobacteria; order Rhodobacterales; family Paracoccaceae; genus Yoonia; species Yoonia sp. MH D7. The sequence continues at coordinate 2,849,108 of NZ_JBTJCF010000001.1, read as the reverse complement.
GGACAGGCCAGCATCTTTCAACGCGGCTTGGCAAGGCTTCAGGGACGCTTTGATCAGGTCAGCAACAAGGCTTTCCAGCTTTGCGCGTGTTAGTTTCATCACCATGTGCAACGGCTGGCCGTTGGAGCCCATGGAGATAAATGGTTGGTTGATTTCAGTCGAGGAGGCAGACGAAAGTTCGATTTTCGCTTTTTCCGCAGCTTCTTTCAGACGCTGCAACGCCATCTTGTCTTTGGTCAGATCAACTTGGTTTTCTTTTTTGAACTCGTCCGCGAGGTAGTTCACGATACGCATGTCAAAGTCTTCACCGCCGAGGAACGTGTCGCCGTTGGTGGATTTTACTTCGAACAGGCCATCGTCAATTTCCAAGATGGTCACGTCGAATGTACCGCCGCCGAGGTCATAGACCGCGATGGTTTGGGTGTCTTTTTTGTCGAGGCCGTAAGCCAGCGCAGCTGCTGTTGGCTCGTTGATGATGCGCAGCACTTCGAGGCCAGCGATTTTGCCGGCGTCTTTTGTTGCCTGACGCTGGGCGTCGTTGAAGTATGCAGGCACGGTGATAACCGCCTGTGTTACTTCTTCGCCGAGGTAGGATTCTGCAGTTTCTTTCATCTTGCCGAGGATCACGGCAGAGATTTGCGACGGCGAGTATTTTTCGCCACGGGATTCGACCCATGCGTCGCCATTGCCACCGTCAACGATGTTGAACGGCATGTTTTTCTTTTCCTTCGCGAGGAATTTATCGTCAAAACGACGGCCGATCAGGCGCTTTACTGCGAAGATTGTATTTTCCGGGTTTGTGACCGCTTGCCGTTTAGCAGGCTGGCCAACAAGACGCTCGTCTTCTGTGAAGGCAACGATGGACGGCGTTGTACGCGCGCCTTCGCTGTTCTCGATCACGCGTGGCTTAGAGCCGTCCATGATAGAGATACAAGAGTTAGTGGTCCCGAGGTCGATACCAATAATTTTAGACATATTTCAAATCCCTTACGCTAGGCGAGTTGAGCGGCGCGAACCCGTTTCGGCACCCGCGCCTGTTGCTAGTTGGAACGACAGGTTTTCGCCTGATCGTTCGATCGTTGCGTATATAGGGGTGCAGTTTCGGTGCTGCAAGCGGGGTAAGGGGGTCGTTTGAGCAAAAATGCGACTCTTTGTGACTTAAAAGCAAAAAACAGACGAAATCGGCCCATTCAACAGCGGAAAGACGAGATTAGTTGCCTGCGGACCAACTGATTGATGCACTTTTGCGCGTATAGAACTCACCCATCATGCCCACAAGCAAGAGCCCGATAGCGACATAAAAAGGATAGCTGGATGAACTGAAGTGCGGATTGTAATGCAAAAAGATATATCCGCGTGCTTGGTCGATTGTGTGAAAAAGCGGATTCCACTCGAACATGACCAGCATCGATGACGGAAGCGAATTAGCGACGAACATTTTGCCAGAGGCAATCATGCTAACCCGGCTATAGATGCTGACCCCAAGCTTCACGGCCTCTGGTGCCCAAGGTTTAAGCGCGAGGAACACCATGCCGATGCCGACGCCAGTCAGCCATGCGCCTAAAATCATAGCCATTGCGCCGATAGGTCTATCGATCACAACCGGCACAAAGACCACATGGTAGATAAACAGAACAAAGAATAACGAAAGCAGCTGCAGGTATAACGACGATACGGCCGCCGCGCAGATCGATATAAATGTATTCATCGGCGCGTGCTGCATCATTGCAGATGCCGGTCCTTCAGAGGCGACAACCGCAGCGACGGTTTTTGTGTGGCACATGAACAGGAAGATGCCTGACATGATATACAGCAAGAAGTCGCCCCGAATGGCATTACCCTTCATTCCCAATAGCTGGAACATAGCGAAAAACGTGATCACTAGCACGACCGTTTGCATCATGTTCATTAGCAATCCGACGATCGCATTGCGGTGCGATTTACGCACGTCGCGCACAATAGAGTGATAAATCAGCTCTAGCATTCCGAAAACGGTGCGAGTCGTGGTCTTTCGCGATTGCGGTTGGAACATGTGTTACCTGCGTAATTGTCGGGGTATCCCCCACTCACGAATTTCTTGCCGTTCGTGTTGCCTGCTATCATAAAGAGACAGACCTGTTTTTTCAATCATTAGAACAGGGTGCATAACAAAACGTGAAGGATGTCGGTAATGGATTTTGAGAAGTTGACCCAAGTGATGCGCCGTTTGGCGTTGGAAGCTGGCGACAAAATCATGGAGATCTATGCTGATCCTGATTTTGAGGTCCGCTCGAAATCTGACGAAAGCCCCGTGACCGAGGCCGATGAAGCGGCTGATGCGATTATTAGCGCAGGTCTGCGCGCCGCGTTTCCTGATGTAGCTTTGGTCACAGAAGAGCAGGCGGATAGTCACGGTCAGAAAGTGAGCACGTTTTTGATTGTTGATCCGTTGGATGGCACCAAAGAATTCATTAAGCGTCGCGGCGATTTCACTGTGAATATTGCCTATGTTGTTGATGGTGTTCCCGTGCGTGGCATCGTTTATGCCCCTGCCAAGGACCGTCTGTTTTATACCGATGCGGCGGGTATATCTGTTGAGGAAAGCGGTGATTTTGCCAAGGATGCTGTTGGTCCTTTGGTGCAGATGAACGTGTCGACACCTGACAATGATGCGCTGTTGGTCGTCGCGTCAAAATCGCACCGCGATCAGGCGACGGATGATTACATCAACAAGTACAGTGTAAAGGACAGCAAGAGCGCCGGATCGTCGTTGAAGTTCTGTTTGGTTGCTACGGGCGAGGCGGATATTTACCCGCGTGTTGGCCGCACGATGGAGTGGGACACCGCGGCGGGTCATGCGGTTTTGACCGGTGCTGGTGGTGCTGTGGTGCGGTTTGATGATCATACAACTTTGCAATACGGCAAGGCCGATTTCGCCAATCCGTTCTTTATAGCCTATGCGCCAGGCGTTGAGTTGAAGTTGCCATAATGTCAGTTCTGATTGTCATTCCTGCGCGATTTGCGTCGACCCGTTATCCGGGGAAACCTTTGGTGGAATTGCGTGGCGCAGGCGGCGAGGCAAAAAGCCTGATTCGTCGTAGCTGGGACGCGGCCATGTCCGTAAAAGGTGTGGACCGCGTTGTTGTTGCCACCGATGACGACCGGATTCGAGACCATGCCGAACGCTTTGGCGCCGAGGTCGTGATGACGTCCGAGGATTGTCAGAATGGCACCGAGCGGTGCGCCGAGGCGTTTGATAATTTGGGTGGCGGGTTTGATGTTGTGGTCAATCTGCAAGGCGATGCGCCGCTGACGCCCGCGTGGTTCGTCGAGGATTTGGTTGCTGGTCTATTAGCCAACCCTGTTGCCGAAGTGGCGACACCTGTTCTACGCACCGAAGGCGCCGCATTGAACGGATTTTTGGAGGATCGTCGTGCGGGCCGTGTCGGCGGCACAACTGCTGTGTTTGGCGCGAATTATAACGCGTTGTATTTCAGCAAAGAGGTTATTCCGTACACGGGAAAAACCTATGGCGATCAAGATGATACGCCTGTGTTCCACCATGTCGGCGTTTACGCGTATCGCCCTGCGGCGCTGGCCGCTTATCCGCGCTGGACGATGGGCCCATTAGAGCAGCTGGAGGGCCTTGAGCAGTTGCGGTTTTTGGAACGTGGTGCGCATGTTTTATGTGTCGAGGTCGACGCCAAAGGCCGCCAATTTTGGGAATTGAATAACCCCGAAGACGTGCCGCGCATCGAGGCGATGATGGCGCAAATGGGCGTCGCGTGACGCCTGTAAGTGTTGTCATTGTCAGCCATGGCCGCCCTGAATTATTGCGGCTGTGTCTGACGGCCGTTGCGCAGCTAGAGTATCCGAATTTCGAGATGATTGTTGTTGCGGATGCCGCTGGCATTGATGCGGTGCGTTCGCATCCAATGGTCAAGCTAATACCGTTTGATACGCCCAATATCGCGGCGGCACGCAATGCGGGCATTGCTGTGGCTGCGGGTGACGTGATCGCGTTTATTGATGATGATGCGGTGCCCGAGCCCACGTGGTTGACCCATCTGGTCGCGCCGTTTCGCGATGATCTAATTGCTGCGGCGGGCGGCTATGTGATTGGCCGCAATGGCATCAGCTTTCAGTGGAAAGGCCGCGTTGTTGATTTCAATGCACAGACCGAGGAATTGCCGCTGACAGGTGATCAGCCGCAGGCTTTTGATGGAACGCGCGCGCGTGCGATCAAAACCGAAGGCACCAACATGGCGGTTCGGCGTGACGTATTGATGGCGCTTGGCGGATTTGATTCTGCGTTTCAATTTTATCTGGACGAGACCGATTTGAATATGAGGTTGGCGCAGGTGGGGCATAAAACGGCAATCGTGCCTTTGGCGCTGGTGCATCATGGCTATGCCGAAAGCACGCGGCGCACATCGGATCGTGTTCCGCGCGATTTGCATCAGATTGGTGCGAGCTTGGCAGTGTTTCTGCGCAAGCATGGTGGTGATTTAGAGCGGGGCAAATTTGAACGCGAGGCGCAGCGCGTGCGATTGCAACGTCATGTGGATGCGGGGCGATTGACTGCGGCAAAGTTGGCGCGGATTTTGGTGACGTTTGACGCGGGATGGGATGAGGGCTTGGCGCGCCCGTTTGGTGCTGACGCTGTGCTGGGACCGCCATCCGAGTTTCAAAAGTTTGCCGGATCAATGACAGCAGAGCGTGTTGTGATCGCGGGACGGTTCTGGCAGCGGCGTCGTAAGTTTGCGCAGGCGAGAGCGGCTGTTGCACAAGGGCGGCGCGTTACAGTTATTTTGCTGTCGCTGACCGCAAGGTTTCACCGCGTATCGTTTGTGCAGGATGGTTTTTGGCTGCAAACGGGCGGGCAATTCGGTAAATCTGATCGGCGTGACCCCGCTTGGCGATTTTGGCGCGCTAGACGCCGCGTAGCGCGTGAGATAGATCGTGTTTCAAGTATCAGATGACCCGCATTTATTGGCTATGGTTGCAATACAACTATAGTCTAACGAATTGAGACATCTTCTATTTGTTACGCGCTAACTGCATGTTAGGGCTCGTTTGAGTTGTATTACCGGATTGTTATTATGAAAAGAAAAGTCACAAAAGCTATTTTCCCCGTTGCGGGCATGGGAACGCGGTTTTTACCAGCGACCAAGTCGGTGCCAAAGGAAATTATGACGTTGGTTGATCGCCCGTTGATTCAATATGCTATTGATGAAGCTCGTGCGGCCGGCATCAAGGAATTCATCTTTGTGACGTCGCGAGGCAAATCTGCGCTCGAGGATTATTTTGACGATGCACCTGATTTGGAAGCATCGCTGCGCAAGTCGGGCAAAACCGAGCTGTTGGAAATTCTGAAGTCGACAAGCATGGACAGTGGCGCGATTGCCTATATGCGTCAGCATCGTCCGCTTGGTTTGGGCCATGCTGTTTGGTGTGCGCGTCGTTTGGTTGGCAATGAGCCTTTTGCCGTGATCCTGCCTGACGATGTGATCGCCGCTGAAAAACCGTGCTTGCAGCAGATGATTGAGGCTTATGCCGAAACGGGTGGCAGCATGGTTGCGACGATGGAAGTCGCGCCAGAAAAGACGTCGGCGTATGGCGTTTTGGATATTTCGGGCCAGAATGGTCCTGTGGTGAATGTGCGCGGTATGGTTGAAAAGCCACCGCTAGGTGAAGCGCCGTCAAATCTTGCGGTGATTGGCCGTTATATTTTGTCACCAAAGATCATGCAAAACCTGAACCAGATCGACAAAGGTGCGGGTGGTGAATTGCAGTTGACTGATGCGATTGCAAAAGAGTTGACCGAAGGACGCGATGTTTTCGGGTATCGCTTTGAGGGCAAGCGCTTTGATTGCGGGTCTAAAGCAGGGTATTTGCAGGCAATGGTATCTTTTGCATTGGCTCGTGAGGATTTGCGTGACGAGTTTTCTGCTTATCTGAAAGAGATCGTCGGAAACGACTTACCGGCTGGATAGAACCAGATCGTGGTAGGTCATACTGCACCAACCGCGTATCTGCTGGATATTACCAGACTAATTAACCGTGCCGGGCTTCACGCAACGGGTGTGGACCGTGTCGAACGTGCCTATCTGTCACATTTCGCAGCGCTTGACGTGCCTTTTTACGCGATCGCCCGCACGGCGCTGGGTTATGTTCTGATAGATGGTAATGGTGCGCGCCGCGTGATTGAAGCAATTGCGACAGGCGACTGGGGTCGCGTTGATTTGGTCAGCCGTTTGAACCCGCGTTTGGATGCAGCGCGCAAGCGTGGTCAGTCATTCATCCGACGTGTGGCTGTTGCGAGGGCGCGCCGCAGTCAGTTGGCGCAGTTGATCAGGATGCATATTCCCGTTGGATTTACCTATCTGAATGTGGGTCACAGCAATCTGAATGATCGCATGATGGGCGGGTTAGATGGCGCCAGAAAAAGCCGTATTGATTCATGATACGATCCCGCTGGATCACCCTGATACGCAGCGTAAAGGTGCGGTGGCGGAATTTGAGCAAAAATTGTCGCTTGTCTCGCGGTGTGCCGATGTCGTGATTTGTACGTCTGCGCAGTGTCAGGCAGATGTCACCCGCCACATGATTGCAATGGGGCCGGTACCAAAGATCGTGATGGCGCATCTGGGTGTTGAAATCCCTGTATTAGACACTGATTTCACAATGCCCCAAGGCCCGTATTTTGTCACGGTTGGCACGATTGAGGCACGTAAAAATCATGCGCTATTGCTGGATATTTGGGATGACTGGGGCGCTGACGCGCCGCCATTGTTTATTTGCGGCAAACGCGGTTGGCGAAATGACGCGATTTTTACACGTTTGGATGCGGGTGTTAACGGTGTTGTTGAAGAAAATAACCTGACAGACGGTCAGATTGCGACACTCCTGTCGGGGGCGACCGCGATGTTGTTCCCATCCTGCGCGGAAGGTTTTGGTTTGCCGCCCGCCGAAGCCCTTGCACTCGAATGTCGTGTTGTTTGTGCCGATTTAGCAGTTTATGGAGAAGTTCTAGGCGAAAGTGCCGTTTACGTAAGCCTTTCGGATCGCTATCTATGGCAAAAGACGATTAAAAAACTGGCAGCTTCAGATCGCTCAGACTTTCAAAGGAAGTTTGTAGCGCCTACTTGGGCTGACCATTTCAAGATTGTTTTAACAATGGTTTGATACCAATTTAGAAACAATATGTATTTGACCATGTGAAAAGGGACCTCCTTGGGTGTTTGGCAGTCATACCGGCTAAGAGTTCAGCGCAAGCGCTGGCTGATACGTGCGTTTCGAAAACGCCACGAGCTTAAGGACGTTGCTAAACGCACCTCTGCGATCAAGCAGAGCGATATCTTGCTGTTTTCAACCTTCCGAAACGAAGGACCGCGGCTTCCTTATTTTTTAAAGTATTACCGTGATCTGGGCGTAAACCATTTTCTTATGGTCGATAACGACAGTGATGATGGTGGGGCCGAATTGCTGCGCGACCAACCTGATGTGTCGCTGTGGAAGGCCGAGAGCAGCTATAGACGCGCTCGTTTTGGCGTTGATTGGCTCAACCATTTGCAACGAAAGTATGCGCATGGGCACTGGACGCTCGTGGTCGATCCTGATGAATTGCTGGTTTATCCGTTCTGCGATACGCGACCGTTGCGCGCGCTGACCGACTGGCTGGATGCATCGTCAATCAAATCCTTTGGCGCGATGCTGGTCGATATGTATCCAAAAGGGCCGATTGATAATATTCCCTATAAACCCGGTGATGACCCGCTAGAGACGGCGCATTGGTTTGATAGTGGGAATTATGTGATTAACCGGAACCGGAATTTCGGAAATTTGTGGATTCAAGGAGGCCCTCGCGCGCGCACATTCTTTGCCGACGCGCCAGAGCGGGCGCCAGCGTTGAATAAAATCCCATTGGTCAAATGGGACCGGAATTACGCCTATGTCAGCTCAACGCATATGTTGCTGCCGCGCGGCCTAAACCTTGTTTATGACGAGTGGGGCGGCGAGAAAGCCTCGGGTGCGTTGCTCCATACCAAGTTCCTATCGACCTTTACCGACAAGGCCCGAGAAGAAATTGTGCGCGGTCAACACTATGCCAATAGCCATGAGTATAAGGCTTATGCGGCAGGATCAGAGCAAAACCCTGATCTTTGGTGCAAGTGGAGTGAAAAATATATCAACTGGCGGCAATTAGAGATTCTAGGCATCATGTCTAAGGGAAACTGGGCATGACCGTTGGTGTCGTTATTCTGGTTCATAACGCCTTTGATCGCGCTGAACAGGTGATCCGTCATTGGGTCAAGGGCGGCTGCCCTGTTGCGGTGCATGTTGATAAAAATGTCGAGAAAACCGTCCATGACGCCTTTGTTGGGAAGCTTGCAGATTTGAAGCAAGTCAAGTTTTCCAAGCGCCATTCGTGCGAGTGGGGGACATGGGGTATTGTCGCCGGGACGAAATCGGCGGCGACGCTTTTGCTGACCAGTTACCCCGATGTACGCCATGTTTACCTTGCATCCGGGTCGTGTATGCCTTTGCGGCCCGTGCGCGAGTTGGCCCAATATCTGGATAGCCGCCCGCGTACTGATTTCATCGAAAGTGCTACAACATCGGAGGTGCCTTGGACGGTAGGCGGATTGGACGCCGAGCGGTTTACCCTGCGGTTTCCGTTTTCTTGGAAAACCAACCGCCGCATGTTTGATGGCTATGTGAAATTGCAACGTGCATTGCGGTTTCGGCGTCGGGTCCCCGCTGGCTTGGAGCCGCATATGGGATCGCAGTGGTGGTGCCTGACCCGCCAAACCTTAACAGCAATCTTACAAGATCCAGAACGCGAAACCTATGATCGCTATTTCAAAAAAGTCTGGATCCCTGACGAGAGCTATTTCCAGACACTTGCGCGGCTGTATTCCGTCAATATTGAAAGCCGCTCGCTCACCCTCTCCAAATTTGATTTTCAGGGCAAACCGCATATTTTTTATGACGATCACTTGCAGCTTTTGCGCCGCTCTGACTGTTTTGTCGCGCGAAAAATCTGGCCGAATGCGACACGGCTATATGACACGTTTCTGGCCGAAGATGGCAATGCGATGAAGGGGGCCGAACCCAACCCCAGCAAGATTGATCGCATATTTTCAAAAGCGGTCGACCGGCGCACGAAGGGCCGTCCCGGCCTTTATATGCAAAGCCGTTACCCCAATCGCGACTGGGAAAATGGTGTAACCTCTGCGCCCTATTCGGTTTTTCAAGGGTTTAGCGAACTGTTCGATAATTTTGAACATTGGTTGGCAAAAGTTACAGGCACACGCGTACACGGTCATTTGTATGGCAAAGATCGCGTCGAGTTTGACGGCCGGCAAGAATCGTTTAGCGGCGCATTAATCGATAACCCGACCCTGCGCGATCATAACAGCCAGATGTTTTTGACTAATCTGATCTGGAACACACGGGGCGAGCGACAGTGTTTTCAATTCGGCCCCCGGGATTCGCAATCTATCAGCTGGATGTTGGCGACTGATCCGAATGCGAATGTCTCGGTGATTTCTGGCGCTTGGGCGATTAAGCTGTTTCAGTCGAACTGGAATTTCGCTGATATCCGCCATGAAGCAGCGCGCTTGCAGCACATTGAAAACGAACATTTGAACGTGCTGCGATCACCTTGGGCCAAAGCGCGCGTGCGGATCTGGACGATGTCGGAATTTGTGCAGGCGCCGATGGAACCGTTGCAGTTGATTGTGGATGGAATGACCGCTAAAACCATGCTCCGGTTGAACGAAGCACCGCGTATGGTTGACTTAAAGGGCTTTCCTCAATTCCTACAGAACCTTAAAAATCAGGGTATGCACCCTTATTTGATGGGGGATTTCCCAGTGGATCACGGTCAGGCCAGTCAGCCGCCCAAGCCACGCAAACCTTATTTGGTTCGGTAAATATGAGCACATTTGATTATTTTGTTGTGTTTGCAGAGATGCGCACAGGGTCCAATTTTCTAGAAGCCAATATCAATTCTTTTGATGGATTAACCTGTTTGGGCGAGGCATTTAACCCGCATTTTATCGGATATCCGCAAGCCGGAAATGTGTTGGGTGTAACGCAAGATGAACGCGATAAGGACCCGAACGTTTTAATTGAAAAAGTGAAGGCCGCTGACGGTTTAAACGGTTTTCGGTTCTTTAATGATCACGACCAGCGCGTGCTTGATATTTGCATGTCTGATCGGCGTTGCGCCAAGATTATCCTGACACGCAATCCCGTTGAAAGTTTTGTCAGCTGGAAGATTGCCGCCGCCACAGGTCAGTGGAAATTAACGAATGTGAGCCACGCTAAGACTGAGAAAGTCGCGTTTATACCTCAAGAGTTCGAGGCCCACCTAGAGGCGCTTCAGACGTTCCAAGTAAAGCTACTTAATACGTTGCAACGTATGGGTCAGGCCGCGTTTTATGTGGCCTACGAAGACCTGCAAGATGTTGATGTGATGAACGGTCTGGCCGAATATTTGGGGTGTTATAACCGCATTGCCGGCCTCGATAAGACGCTGAAAAAGCAAAATCCGATGCCGATGTCCGAGAAGGTTGTCGATTTTCCTGCGATGGAAACGTCGCTGGCGCGGCTGGATCGGTTTAACCTGTCACGCACCCCTAATTTTGAACCGCGCCGTGGCCCGATGATTCCGACGTATGTGGCTGCGTCTAAAACTGGCCTGCTATATTTGCCAATTAAATCAGGCCCCGAAGAAGCCGTCCGAGATTGGCTGGGCCGGTTAGACGGCGGCACCGCGGATGATTTACAGACCGATTTCACCCAAAAAGCAATCCGCCAATGGAAACGCACCCATGTTGGCCACCGCAGTTTTTCGGTCGTTCGGCATCCGCTAGCGCGCGCTCATTATGCATTTTGCCACCATATTTTGCAGACAGGCATGGGCTCTTTTCGCGAAATTCGTGCGACCTTGCGAAAGGTGCATAACCTGCCGATCCCCGCGAAAGAAGCTGCGCCAGAGACTGATCCATCCTACACAATGGCCGCACATCGTACTGCGTTTCTGGCGTGGTTGTCGTTCTTGAAAAGCAATCTGAATGCTCAAACCGCGATCCGCGTTGATGGCGCTTGGGCCAGTCAGTTGACGTGGCTGCAAGGCGTTTCCAACTTCGGCTTGCCCGATCTAATTCTGCGCGAGGACCGGATGCGTGGCGACTTTGCGGTTCTAGCAAGTCAGTTGGGCCTAGAGAGCATGCCAGAACCGATGACCGTCACTGATCCCTATGCTGCGCGCCTTAGCGCCATTTATGATGCGGAGGTCGAGGCCGCAGGCCGTGACGCATGCCAGCGCGACTATCTCGCGTTTGGCTTTGGCGATTGGCGTCCGCGTTAAGCGGCTTGGTTTGCCTGCGCCTCTGTCAGAATAGCGTGTAACGTGTTCGAATCGCTATTTGCGCGTAGTTTTGCGCATACATTTGGGTCTCTCATGGTGCGCGACACAAGGGCCAGTGCCTTTAGATGTTCCACACCGTGGGTCGCGGGCGCCAGCAGCGCAAAAACCAGATCAACAGGCTGACGATCAACCGAATCAAAGTTTAACGGCTTTTCGAGCCGCAGAAAAATGCCACGGACTTCTGTCACGGACTCGAGCCGCGCATGTGGCAATGCAATGCCGTGGCCAACGCCTGTCGGACCTAGCCCTTCGCGTTCTACTAAAGCTTCAATCACTTGCGTCGGATGAAGCTTATAGCACCCCTCGGCGAGTTCGCCCAATTCGTGAAAAAGCCGTTTCTTGCTGGTGCAAGAGTTGATGGTTTTTACCGCGTTCGGATTCAAAATATCGCCAAGGAGCATTCTTACACTTTCCGGCCGAAGCCAGTCAGATCATCCCATTGTGCGCGGATCGACCCAACCAATATTTCCATCGTCACGCCGAAACACGACGTTTACGCCATTGTGCTTCTCATTGCGGAAAACGAGCATCTGTTTATCGGCGAGCTCCATTTGCATCACCGCTTCACCAACTGACAAAGATTGGATTTTCATTTCCATCTCAGCCACAATCATGCCGCTTACCGCGTCACCTTGCGCGTCATCCATTTCATCTCTCGAAGCGAGGATATACGAGCCGGCGTCTGAAAGTTCAACAGGTTGTGACCGTTCTTTATGGTGGTCTTTCAACCGGCGCTTGTAGCGGCGCAACTGCTTGTCCATTTTTTCGGCACAGCCGTCAAAAGCGGCGTAAATCTCGGTCGCATGGTTCTTTGCCTGCGCCGTCAGACCGGTTGATAGGGTGACAATAGCTTCGCAGACAAACTCATGACCAGACTTGGAAAACACGATATTGGCACCCGTTGGGCGGCCTGCATACTTATCAAGGATCGCGCCAAGGTCCGTCTCAACATGCGTTTGTAGGGCTTGTCCGATATCAATCTGTTTACCGCTAATTTGATAATGCATCGTTTCTCCAGTTCTTTGTTTTTGGCGCCTGACAAATGATAGGTATTCAGCCTTCCAAGGGGCCGCGGCGCTTTTGTGAAAGGTGATGAAGTTGAGGATCCATTAAGTCTATCCCTTTGACCAAGTTAGATAACCCGACGATGGGTGAAATGAAAACCTTGCCTAACATCCCCTTCATTTGGCGCTACCTTGAGGGTGTTTGTCAATGACTCAGTTGTTAACAAGACCTTAACTCACGTGACCCGAAAACTGTTCCCAAGATAAACGCGCCGCACATTTTCGTCGCGGATAACTTCATCTGTGGTGCCGCTCATCAACACTTTGCCGTCGTGCAGGATATAGGCACGGTCGACGATCTGTAGGGTTTCCTGCACGTTGTGATCGGTGATCAACACGCCAATTCCCCGATTTTTCAGGTCGGCCACGAGATGTCTGATTTCGCCCACTGCAATCGGGTCGACGCCGGCAAATGGTTCATCAAGTAGCACGTATTTTGGCCCCGCAGCGAGGCACCGCGCGATTTCGACCCGCCTGCGTTCGCCCCCTGATAGCGCAAGCGCAGAAGCGCGCCGCAGGTGTTCGATCGAGAATTCCGACAGTAGTTCTTCTAACCGTTTGCGCCGCTTGCGTTTATCGGACAAGGCGATTTCCAAAATCGACATGATGTTGTCTTCGACAGTCATGCCCCTAAAGATCGACATTTCTTGCGGTAGGTAACCGATGCCAAGCCGCGCGCGGCGATACATCGGCAAGGTGGTTACGTCGCGTCCGTCAATGATGACTTTGCCGCCCTCGGGCGTCACAAGACCTGCGATTGAATAAAAGCAGGTGGTTTTGCCAGAACCGTTTGGCCCCAGTAGTGCCACAACTTCACCGCGTCCCAAATCGAGACTAACATCGCGAATAACGAGCTTTTTACGATAACTTTTACGCAGGTTGACGATGCGCAGCCCAACGTCGCCATCTTGAACGGTAAGATCGGCCATTAGTTGCCGCCTTGCTGGAAAACCGTGCGCACGCGCCCCGACATTTGTGCGTTTCCAGAGACAAGGTCGATCGTCATTTTGTCGGCTGAAATGGCGCTTGCCCCTTGGGTCAATAGTACGTCACCTGACAAGATTAGCTGTCCAGTGGTCAGGTTATAGTCGGCTGTGCTGGCTTCGGCGGCTTCGGTATCGGTGACAAACGTGACGCCCCCCGCCGCCTCTAGCTGCGAGATTTCTCCCGATGCGTCTGCGTAGATTACGCGCACTGTGCCTGCGGACAATCGCAATTCGCCTTGTCCGATGACCACGTTACCTGTGAACACTGCGACGCCTGTGTCTTGATCAACGGACAGACTATCGGCCGTAACTTCCACGCCTGCGGTTGGGTCCGCGCTAATGCCGCCCAGGTTGATGTTCGTCTGCGCAAATGCGGGTGCGGCAAGGGTGAATGCCATCAAGATGCCGATAAAGAGTTTCATTCAATCGCTTCCTCTGCGCTACCGCTGTTGGGCGTGTATACCAGCTTGACCCCTTGTGTGAAAAGCATCTGCTGTCCTGTATCGTCTTTTGAGGTTTGAAACGTGACCTGACCCGCCGTGATCCGACCAAATGGCGCACGAATCTCTAACGCTCCATCAGATTGAATAATGCCGCTGTCCAAATCGGCTGTCAGTCCGTTGGTTTCCATCAAATAGCCGCTTGATGTCTCCAAGCGCGCGAGCCCCAGTAATTTGACCGTCTTGCTGGCGCCGTCAATTTCACCCTCGATCGCTGTTATTTTGATCTCGCTGCCATCGGCTGCGTTAACGTCTAAAGATAGCGCTGTGATATTGATTGTATCAGGTTTGCCAACAGCAGGTTGCGCACTTTGCGCCCCGATTGCAATCACCGACCCGTTCTGGGTGACGCCCGAAAATTGCGGGCCGGATATACGTTGTTCGCGGGCTAATTCTTGAATTTCGGCAAAAGGAATGTTGGTGGAATCTGTACTGGAACGGGCAAACAGGAACAGCGTTGATAGCAGTCCAAGGGCAACCAATGGCAAGATGATCTTTGACCAGCTTACCAGTTGCGAGTGAAAGTTATCCGCGCCCAACACGGCGTTAGACCACGCCAGCGCGCAGGCAGTCGTGAATGTGCAAAATACCTTGCGGACGCATATCAGCATCCATCACAAACAGGCAGGTGATCTTGCCCTCCATCACCCCGATTGCCTCGGCAGCAAGGGTATTGGGCGCGACGCTGCGCGGGTCTTTGGTCATCACTTCGCCTGCCGTCATGTCCAAAAGCCCCGTCATATGGCGGCGCAAATCGCCGTCGGTGATAATGCCTTTCAGGTAGCCGTCTGCATCCGTCACACCAACCACACCGAACCCTTTTTGGCTGATCGTCAGCAGGGTGTCGCTCATCGGGGTCGTAATGTTGACCAGAGGCATGCTGTCGCCCGCATGCATCAGGTCGCGGACCCGCGCCAGTTTTGCGCCAAGTTTGCCACCGGGATGGAAGTCGCGAAAATTCTCGGGAGTGAATTGGCGATACTCCATCAGCGCGATTGCCATAGCGTCGCCCAGCGCCAATGTCATGGTGGTTGATATGGTCGGCACAATGCCCGTACCACAAGCCTCTCCCAGTTGCGGCAACAAGATTGCGACATCCGATTGCGTAAGCAGGGTGCTTTCTGCACGGCTCGCAACCCCGATCATCGGGATATCAAAACGGCGGGTATAGGCGACCAGATCGGCCAATTCAGGGGTCTCGCCCGAGTTTGACAGCACGATCACGACGTCCCCACCAGTCATCATGCCCAGATCGCCGTGGCTGGCCTCGGCAGGGTGAACAAAATGCGCAGGCGTGCCCGTA
Source organism: Yoonia sp. MH D7 (assembly GCF_054439475.1). Taxonomy (NCBI): domain Bacteria; kingdom Pseudomonadati; phylum Pseudomonadota; class Alphaproteobacteria; order Rhodobacterales; family Paracoccaceae; genus Yoonia; species Yoonia sp. MH D7. The sequence continues at coordinate 2,833,833 of NZ_JBTJCF010000001.1, read as the reverse complement.
CTGGCAAAAGTCGCAGCCATTTTGCGCGCGATATGGCCTGATTTCCCCATGCCTGACACGATCACACGTCCCTTAGCCGCAAGCAAAAGCTTAACCGCCGCGCCAAAACTGTCATCCAATGATGCACTAAGGGTTTGCAGGGCCACAGCCTCGGCATCAATGACGCGTTTGGCGGTGGCGCGGAATTTATCAAAATCTGTCATGTGTGTGCAAATATATCCGTGCCTGACCATCCGGCCAGATCAAGTTGGGCCCGCATGGGCAGAAAATCAAAACAACCTTGTGCCATTTGCGAACGCCCCTCGCGGGCAAGCATGACATCAAGTGCAACGCGTAACTTGTGCAAATGAAGCACATCGGATGCCGCGTAATCCAATTGCGCAGGCGTGAGCTTGGCTGCACCCCAATCGCTTTGCTGTTGGTATTTGGAAATATCAACGCCGATCATTTCGTGCAAAAGCACGCGTAATCCGTGCCGGTCTGTATAGGTGCGCACCAACTTTGATGCGATCTTGGTGCAGTAAACAGGTGCCGCCAGCGCCCCAAATGTGTTCAGCATCGCTGCAATATCGAACCGTCCAAAATGGAACAGTTTTAGCACATCAGGATCAGTCAGCATTTTGCACAGGTTCGGCGCCAAACTTTGCCCCACCGCAACCTGCAAAAGGTGGCAGTTTCCATCACCACCCGACATCTGGATCAGGCACAATCTATCGCGCAGTGGGTTTAGCCCCATTGTTTCACAATCAATCGCCACAACCGACCCAAGGTCCAGTCCGTCAGGCAGATCATTTTGATAAAGAAAGTTCGCCATGCTGTGCCTTATATCTGCTGCTATCTACGCAGATAAGCCGTGGCGCGCGAAATCGCAACTGACCTGCGGTAGCCCATCCACTGGCTCCATCAACATTATAGGTCCGCGAGGCAATGTAATCTACATCCGACGAGGCCAGAATTACCGCCATGTCTGTCAGGTGCCGACAACCCCTGTGATCAATACAAACTTTCCAATTGTCGACCATATGCAAAATCCACCCCTGGACCTCTCACGTTTTTGTGTTGCTCCAAGTGCTCGGTTAAGTTACCATCCTTTCGAAAGCGACGGGCCTTTTCCAGCACAATGCTGAATGGCGTCGGCGCGGGTTGTCGAACCCGCTTATGTATTCGAAGATGGCCGTGTCGGCATGCCTACGGGTGTCCCATGTGTCTCGCCAGATCAGTTCCGCTTTGATGGTTTTGAAGAACGTTTCGACGGCGGCATTGTCGTAACCATTATATTTGCCACTCATCGATACTTTGAAGCCATGCTGGCGCAGGATCTTCGGGTAATCATGCGAACAATATTGGCTAGCCGCGATCTGTATGATGACTGCAGCCTTTGGGTGGTGCCCGGAACGCAATGGCCATTTTTAACGCTCGGATTGCCAGATCTCGTTTCATTCGATTACTCACAGCCCGGCCGGCCACACGCCGAGAATGTAAATCCAAGATCACAGCCAGATAAAGCCACCCCTCACGCGTCCAGATGTAGGTAATGTCACCTGCCCACTTCTGATTTGGACCATCTGCTGCAAAGTTCCGATCCAGCAGGTTGGGCGCAATGTGACCTTGTGATTACTGTCTGTCGTGACATGTCAGGTCGCTGCCTGCGACTGATGGGCCGACTACGGGACGCACGCAAACCACGTGGGCTGACATTGATGACCCGGCACATACGGCCAATGGGAAACGTAGATCGGTTCTCTTCCCCTCTCATCGAAACTGCGTTTCGACTGTCGGGCAGTGGATGAATCTAAACCTCACGGCTTTTGGCTCGCAAAGATCCCCCTATGGGATTGCTCCGCATTCCCCAGCCGGTCAGTGCACCGTGGTCTTTTTTAGAATCTCCCGTTCCTCCTTGAGAATGCGGTTCTCACGCCGAAGCCGGTCATTCACTTGGGCGAGGCCTAAATCCTCTCTTAAGGTCACGTCCGTATCTCGGTGCGCCGTGATCCATTTATTCAATGTCGACATCCCGACACCAAAATCATCTGCCACTTGCTTACGCGTCAGCCCACTGGTTAGCGCGATCCACACTGCATCCTGCAGAATTCCTTCGCCCGTTTCAGCCCCATAGCCAATCTCCTTTGTTGCAGTAAATGCTATCAAAAGAGCGGCATCAAACCGCGACAGATCCACCGCATGCAAACATAAGAACGAAGAAACTCAAGATAACGAGATGTCGTGACCTAACTTGCGCTCTCGTTGTTGATTAACCGCGGGTGTTCACTTTCATTTTCACTCGGGATAGCAAGAGCGGAGACGTTTGCGGAAGAGTGTGGAATCCTACGCTAACGCTTAGGAGCCGTTCATTCCGCGCGCGGCGGTGCGGGTTTGTGACCATCTCTGAGGCAGGCGATTACCGACCGCTGTTTTAGCGGCTCATGGCTTTTGGGATAGCTTTGGACCAACCATTGAGAGAGAACACGTAGCGGACGGAATAACCACAATTTGACGGCTTCCAAATCTTAGGCCCACAGCGGCAAGGATATAGGTTCTGTCGCAAATTTTTCGCGGTTGGTTGGACTGGATCGCGCGTGGTAGGTGCGGGTTTTTGAGTTTGAAAGCGAGCGCCCAACCGTAACGATTGATTTCAAAGGAAGCCATTTCACAAAGAGCGTAATCCTTGAAGCTGTGTTTTTCTATGTCCGTTACGGGGTCTCGTATCGGGACCTTGAGGAGATCATAGCCGAATGCGGCGTTGAAATTGAACATGCCACGCTGATACCGCTGAGTGGTGAAATTCTCGCCACTGATCGCTGCAAATGCGCAGGCCAGAAATAAGCCGACAGCCGCCTTTTGACGGATGGCCGAGACTTACATTAAGGTTCGCGGCAAGTGGACTTATCTGTGCCTTGCTGTAGATCGCGACGGACAAACCCTTGAGTTCATGCAGTCAACGCGCCGCGCTACCGCTGCCGCGCGAAGGTTCTTTAAGCGTGCCGCTGGTATCAACGGAGTCCCAGACCGAGTTGCCATCGACAAGTGCGGCGCCAATTTAGCTGGCGTGCAAAGGCTAGACGTCATCCTCAAGTTCACCGGAACTGGCCGGATCATCGGAATCGTTCAATCCAAACACCTCAACAGCAACGTTGAGCAGTGTCCGTCGTCAGGGTTTTTGGCACCAAAGGCGGCCTAGACTAAGAGAGAGTTCGGCTCATCTGGTTGGTTGCATTATGCGGCGTGTTGTCTGTGATGCAAGCGTCGCGTTTCGAGCGTCTTACGTTTGATCCTTTCCCGTTGCTGTAGAATGGCTTTGTCGCGTCCGAAGTATACGTCGGCGGGTGTAACGTTGTTCAGGCTCTCGTGGTAACGCTGGTGATTGTAGTGGTCTACGAAGGCTTCGATCTGAGCCTCAAGATCGCCGGGTAGGAAGTAGTTTTCCAGCAGGATGCGGTTCTTCAAGGTCTGATGCCACCGCTCGATCTTGCCCTGCGTTTGAGGATGATAGGGCGCGCCACGGCTGTGCTTCATATCCTTGTCTTTCAACCATTCCGCCAGCTCCCCCGAGACGTAGCTGGAGCCGTTATCACTCAGCAGGCGAGGTTTGTGGACGACATGAACTTGGTCACATCCCGACGCTGCCAAAGCCAAGTCCAATGTGTCCGTCACGTCTTGGGTTCTCATGTTGGTGCAAAGTTTCCACGAGATTATATATCGGCTGTAGTCATCGAGGATCGTGCTGAGATAAAACCAGCCCCATCCGATGATCTTCAGATATGTGAAGTCCGTCTGCCACAACTGATTGATGCCCGTGGTTTTGTCTTTGAACTCGCTCGCCGCCTTTATAACGATAAACGCTGGGCTGGTGATCAGATCGTGCGCCTTCAAAATCCGATACGTCGAAGCCTCTGATACGAAATAGCTTTCTCGATCCGTGAACGTCACGGCCAGTTCACGTGGCGACAACTCGGTTTCTTTCAGCGCCAACTTCACGACCTTGCGCCGCACCTCGTCAGGAATGCGGTTCCAGACGTGTTTGGGCTTCGGCGATTGATCCTGCAGTCCAACTTCGCCACGCCGCAAATATCGATCATACCAACGGTAGAATGTGGTGCGGGGAATGCCCAGCTTTGCCAACGTGAGCCGTGCTGACAGGTGGCTTTCCTCGACCAGCCGGATGATCTCCAGTTTCTCAGATGCAGGATATCTCATTCGTGGTTGCCCCCATCGCCCAGCATGCTTTTTTTAAGCAAACGGAGTTCCAGTGTTTGTTCCGCCACAACTTCCTTGAGATCACGGGCCTCACGGCGCAGATCCTTCACCTCGTCAGTGTTCGCCGCACGTGCCGTATCGCCCGCAAGGCGCCGCTTTCCGGCTTCCATGAAGTCCTTGGACCATTTGTAGTAAATGCCCTGAGAGATACCCTCACGGCGGCACAGCTCTGCAATGCTGTCTTCACCACGCAGACCATCCAGAACGATCCTGATCTTCTCTTCGGATGAGTAATGCTTGCGCGTGGCGCGTTTGATGTCTTTGACGATCTTCTCGCCAGGGCTCGTCGTTGTTTGTCTCATCTTCCACTCCTCAGTGGTGACGATGAGCCAGAAACACTCTCTTATCAAATAACGCTATTTGGTCCCATAGGCGCTGACGTCAGACAATGACAATATGGGGACTGAAAGGGGGATTGAAAATAATTCTAGGCACTCAAGTGCTTGATTTTGTGTAACTATATTGGGTTATTTGGTGCCCAGAAGAGGACTCGAACCTCCACGTCCATACAGACACCAGCACCTGAAGCTGGCGCGTCTACCATTCCGCCATCTGGGCACAGATTACGTGAAGTGGCGTTTAAGCCTGCATTGGTGCACTGTCAACGAGATTCGGTGGGGATTTTATGAGTCATTGCTGTGGGGCGTTCATGTCCCTTAAATGAAAGGGATGTTGTGACTTGTCTGATGTGGTCGAGAGGGGTAGACCCGAAGCCAACAAACTCATGAGGCCACACATGTCTAAGCTTGTCACAATTTTCGGCGGATCCGGTTTTGTCGGGCGCTATATTGCCCGTCGTATGGCAAAAGAGGGTTGGCGGGTGCGTGTCGCGGTGCGCAATGTAAACGAGGCAATGTTCGTGCGCCCTTACGGTGCCGTCGGACAAGTTGAACCCGTTTTTTGCAATATCCGGGATGATGCGTCCGTGGCTGCGGTTTTGAGCGGGGCTGATGCGGTTGTGAACTGTGTTGGTTTGTTGTCAGAAAAGGGCAAGAATACATTTGCTGCCGTGCAGGTTGACGGAGCTGAGCGTATTGCACGCCTGTCTGCCGCTGCTGGTGTCGGTCGCATGGTGCAAATTTCCGCGATTACCGGCGATGCGGATAGTAACTATGCCAAGACGAAGGCGGCAGGTGAGGCTGGAGTTTTGGCCCATATGCCTGATGCGGTTATTTTGCGTCCATCGGTTATTTTTGGCACAGAAGATGAGTTTTTTAACCGCTTTGCGGGCATGAGCCGAATGGGTCCGATCTTGCCGGTTATTGGCGCAGATACAAAGTTTCAACCGGTCTATGTTGACGACGTTGCTGCGGCGGCGGTTATGGCTGTGACGGGGAATGCGCATGGCGTTTACGAGCTGGGCGGGCCTGATGTGCGTACGTTCCGCGCGTTGATGACCGACATGTTGGCGATTGTGCGGCGGCGGCGTCTGGTTCTAAACATCCCGTTTGGCCTTGCCAAGGTGATGGCCTTCGGGTTCAGGATTGCGCAGACATTGTCACTGGGCATTATCAAGGCACCAATCACTGGTGATCAGATCATGGGTTTGGCTGTCGATAATGTCGTTTCCGATGGCGCGCGGGGCTTTGCTGATTTGGGTATTCGCCCGACTGCAATGGGTGCTGTTTTGCCTGATTACCTGTATCGCTACCGTCCAACAGGGCAGTATGACGCGATCAAGGAATCTGCGAAGAATTTGCGGGACGTATAAATTATGGACACGACAATTGTTGCAATCCTTCTGGGTATTCTAGAAGGGCTGACGGAGTTTATTCCGGTGTCGTCCACGGGACATTTGTTGCTGGTCGGCCATTTTATGGGGTTCGATTCGGCGGGGAATACGTTTGAGGTCGTGATCCAGATTGGCGCTGTTCTGGCGCTAGTATTCCTTTATTTTCAAAGGCTATGGGGCGCTGTTGCGACTGCGCCGACTGACCCTGCATCGCGTAAGTTCATTGTTTCGATTGTTATTGCTGCGATTCCTGCGGTTTTGCTGGGCGTGTTGATGCATGATTTGATCAAGACCGTTCTGTTTGAGACCCCGATGTTGATTGCTGTGATGCTGGTCCTTGGGGGCGTGGTTTTGGTACTGGTCGACCGATTGCACCTGAAGGAAACCTATACCGATCCGATGCGGTTGCCGTTAAAAACAGCGCTGGGTATCGGATTATTTCAGTGTCTTTCGCTTATTCCAGGCACGTCGCGGTCGGGGTCTACGATTGTTGGGGCGTTGTTGTTGGGCGTAAGCAAGCGTGCGGCGGCGGAGTTTTCGTTTTTCCTGTCAATCCCGATGATGTTCGGGGTGTTTGGTTACGACCTGATGAAAAACAGGGATGTGCTTGATTTCACGGCTGTATGGGAAATTGCCTTAGGCTTGGCGGCGGCGTTTATTACGGCATTGATCGTGGTGCGGTGGGTGCTGAATTATCTTAGCAGCCATGGCTATGCATTATTCGGATGGTGGCGAATCATTGTGGGTGGTGTGTCGATCGCCTTGCTTTCAATGGGTGTTTGATGATTTAGGTAACTACTGCTTACCTAAAGTTAGAAAAATTCCATAAAAACTCCGCAGTCGCGCGATAAAATCAGATAATAGGTCAGTGTTGCTGACTTTTCATTTCTTTTGAGTCTCTATACAAGCTGCCCAAAGAGATAATGAAGAGGGCGGGTCGATGGCTGGTCAGAAGATGCTGAAGTTTATCAATGTAGAACGTGATATGCCTGAGAAGCGTATCCCGAACTTACGCAATAAAGACTTCCAAGAAATTTACGCACAGTATGCGACCGACAAAGCTGCCGAGCAGGCGAGCCGGTGTAGCCAGTGTGGTGTGCCGTATTGCCAGTCTCATTGTCCGTTGCAAAACAACATTCCTGACTGGTTGCGCATGACTGCCGAGGGGCGTTTACAAGAAGCGTATGAGTTATCGCAGGCGACCAACACGTTCCCAGAAATTTGTGGGCGCATTTGTCCACAAGATCGGCTGTGTGAAGGTAACTGTGTGATCGAGCAATCGGGTCATGGCACGGTCACGATCGGCGCGGTTGAGAAGTATATTACCGATACGGCGTTTGCCGAAGGGTGGGTCAAGCCGATCCGTCCGCATGCCGAACGCACCGAAAGCGTTGGTATCATTGGTGCGGGACCGGGTGGCCTTGCTGCTGCGGATATTCTGCGCCGTCAGGGTGTGCAGGTCACCGTTTATGATCGTTACGATCGCGGGGGCGGGTTGATGACATATGGCATCCCCAGCTTTAAGCTAGAGAAACATATTGTGATGCAGCGCATGGATCAACTGGCCGATGGTGGTGTTGAGTTTGTGATGAATTGCAATGTCGGCGAAGACCTGACGTTTGACGCTATTCGCGGCAAGCATGATGCGGTTTTGATCGCCACCGGCGTTTATAAAACACGCGATTTGCCAGATGCCGATGCTGATGGCATTGTGCATGCGATTGATTATCTGACCGCGAGCAACCGCGTTTCGTTTGGCGATGTTGTCGAAGAATTCGAGAGCGGAGAGTTGAACGCGGCTGGTAAGAAAGTTGTGGTTATTGGCGGCGGTGACACTGCGATGGACTGTGTGCGCACGGCTGTTCGTCAGGGCGCGGAAAGCGTGAAGTGTCTGTATCGTCGTGATCGCACAAACATGCCTGGATCGCAGCGCGAGACACAAAATGCCGAAGAAGAAGGTATTGAATTTGTTTGGCTTGCCGCGCCTGCTGGTTTTGAGGGTAACGCTGTTACGGGTGTGAATGTGCAGACCATGCGTTTGGGCGCGCCAGATGTGACCGGTCGTCAGATGCCGCAGCTGATCGAGGGTGCCGACTATGTTGAACCTGCTGATCTGGTGATCAAGGCGCTGGGTTTCGAGCCGGAAGATTTGCCTACTTTATGGGGTGTTGAGGGTTTGGAAGTAACCCGTTGGGGCACTGTAAAGGCTGATTTCACCACGGGGCAAACGAGCCTTGAAGGTGTATTTGCCGCAGGTGATATCGTGCGTGGCGCGTCATTGGTGGTTTGGGCAATCAAGGATGGTCGCGATGCGGCCGATGCGATCCTCGGATTTCTTAACCAACCTGTTATGGTTGCCGCAGAGTGATCTTTTCTGCGTCTTCTTTACGTCTTGCATCGGTCTTGCACGCGCGTCCATGCTGAAACCTTAACAGGTAATAATTGCTGACCTAGGGAGAGTTACGAATGTTTAAGTTTCTGACCACCGCCGCATTGCTGATGTTCCCGTTTGCGGGGCATGCCCAATCGTTTGGCGTGCCTGAAGGGTGTGAGGGTGTTTTGACGGTGCAGCAACGGGGCTGTCTTCTCGTGAATGTTTGGCAATGCGAAGCCGACCCGGAGGGCGACAAGTGGATCGCGCTGATTGGTGAGGGTGGGCCGTTTTCGGTTCAGCATATTGATGACGAATTCCAGTGGATTGAAGCGTTCAAGTCTTCGGGAAATGAGAGTTTGGAACTGCCCGCGCCCGACCCTGCGTCGATGACCGAATTGCTGGAGAATGGTATCGATACGTTTGAATTTGTGATCCAGAAAGAAGGTGGTGCAGAGCGTAATGTCGGCTTTGATGCGTTGACCGGTGTTGAGGTGGTCATTGACGGCGAGCCGCTTTTACAGACCGAATTTGAAGGGAAGACCCTGACAATGGATGGTGTTCTGATTGATGAAGGTGCGGGGCGCCAATATGTGAGCACCAAGCATCGCCTGTTCTTTTTTGGTCAGGCTTCGGATACCGAGGCGCCTGATCAAGTGACAGATATGTCGCCCGTCGAATTCATATACCCTGATGAACCAGGATTCTTTTCGTCAAAGCCGAAGTTCGAGTGTGGTGTTGTAGAATCGGGATTCGTCCAATGAAATGGGGCGTATTCATCGTGGCGGCTTTGCTGCCCGTTTCCGTTTCAGCACAGGAGTTTAGCCTGCCAGCGGGGTGCACCGCGTATTTGACGGTGCATGATCGTAGCTGCAATGTGGATCATCATTTCACCTGTGAGGCTGATGCTGCTGGCACCCAGCGCCGCGTGTCACTGTCGGAAGTGGCTATGACCTATATGGGGCAGATTGATCCGGAGACCCAGTGGTTAGAAGGTTATCATGCACTGAATGGCCATACCGAAAAGCTAGAGTCTAAACCGCACGATAGAGCCTCTTTATCGGAGCTAATTTCGACTGGCGCTGACGATTATGATTTCAAAACGCTATCGGCGGAGATTGGCGAAACCCGTTATGTCGGCCGCGATACGTTGACAGGAAAGACCGTCGAGATTGACGGCGTCACCTTGGAAGAGACCACATATGATCTGACCGCTTATGCGGCTGACGGGTCGTTTTTATGGCGCTCGAAGGGGCGTGAATTTATCAACCGCGAGTGGCGCATGTTTTTGTCGGGTGTAGGAACATTTACCACGCCGACCGAAGAATTTGCGCAGGACAGTACGCCAATGGAATTTATCTTTCCGGGTGAAGCTGGATTTTTATCTACAAAACCAAAATACGGCTGTGGCGTGGTGATGTCCGCTGGCCCCGCATTGCAGGAGTTTTCGAATGACAATATATGATCAGGCTTGGGTGGCCGCTGAAGAAGCGAAGCGCAAATGGATGACCGAGAACGGTCTTTATGCCGATGAAGACGAGCATAGCTCGTGTGGTGTTGGCCTTGTGGTTTCCATTGATGGCAAGGCGTCACGCGGTGTTGTTGAGAATGGCATCAATGCGTTGAAGGCGATTTGGCACCGTGGTGCGGTGGATGCTGATGGCAAGACGGGTGATGGCGCCGGTATTCATGTGCAGATTCCCGTGCCGTTTTTCTATGACCAAATTCGCCGCACTGGCCATGAGCCGCAGGATAAGTTGATCGCTGTGGGTCAGGTGTTTTTGCCGCGCACTGATTTTGGTGCCCAAGAGCGTTGCCGCACGATTGTTGAGGCCGAAGTGTTGCGCATGGGTCATTATATTTATGGCTGGCGCCATGTGCCCGTGAACAATTCGGTTCTGGGTGAAAAGGCGAATGCGACCCGTCCCGAGATCGAGCAAATTTTGATCCGCAACGAGAAGGGCATCGACGAAGAGCAGTTCGAGCGCGAGCTGTATATTATCCGTCGCCGGATCGAGAAGGCTGCGGCGATGGTAAACGGATTTTATTTCTGTTCGCTGTCCTGCCGTTCGATCATTTATAAAGGTATGATGCTGGCCGAGCAGGTTGCCGAGTTCTATCCTGATTTGATGGATGTGCGGTTCGAGAGCGCCTTTGCGATTTATCATCAGCGATATTCGACCAATACGTTCCCGCAGTGGCACTTGGCCCAGCCGTTCCGGATGTTGGCGCATAATGGCGAGATCAATACATTAAAGGGTAATGTGAACTGGATGCGCAGTCACGAGATCCGTATGGCGTCGAGTGCATTTGGTGACATGGCTGAAGATATCAAGCCGATTATTCCGTCCGGATCATCAGATTCGTCTGCGTTAGACTCTGTTTTTGAAGTCTTGGTGCGCGCGGGTCGGAATGCGCCAATGGCGAAAACGATGCTGATTCCGGAGGCGTGGTCGCAGCAAGCGGTCGAGATGAAGCAGACTTGGCAGGACATGTACGGGTATTGCAATGCGGTCATGGAGCCATGGGATGGTCCTGCTGCATTGGCGATGACGGATGGTCGTTGGGTCTGTGGTGGTTTGGATCGTAATGGTTTGCGCCCGCTGCGATATGTTGTGACGGGTGATGGCTTGCTGATTGCGGGCTCGGAAGTTGGCATGGTCCCGATTGATGAAGCGACTGTTGTTGAAAAAGGTGCGCTTGGTCCCGGGCAAATGATTGCGGTCGATATGACCGAGGGTCGTTTGTATCGCGATGAGGAGTTGAAGGATAAACTGGCTGCTGCCCAGCCGTTTGGCCCATGGGTCGAGAAGGTTGTACGCCTGTCCGATATGTTGCGCGAACTTCCTGAGAAGCCACTGTTCACCGGCGCGGAGTTACGTAAGCGTCAGGTTGCTGCGGGTTATTCGATTGAGGAACTGGAGCAGGTGCTGGCCCCTATGGCCGAGGACGGCAAAGAGATGATTGCGTCGATGGGTGATGACACGCCGAGCGCTGTTTTGTCCAAGCAGTATCGTCCGTTGTCGCATTTCTTCCGTCAGAATTTCAGCCAAGTCACCAACCCGCCGATCGATAGTTTGCGCGAAAGCCGTGTGATGTCGCTCAAGACCCGTTTTGGGAACTTGAAGAACGTGTTGGATGAGGATGGCTCGCAGACCGAAATTTTGCAGCTTGAAAGCCCGTTTATTGCGAATACCGAATTTGAAGAGATGATGGCGCAGTTCGGTGAGAGTGTTGTTGTGATCGACTGCACCTTTGCCAAAGGTGCGGATGCGTTGCGCCAAGGCTTGGAGCGGATTCGTGCGGAGGCGGCGGATGCTGTATCGTCAGGTGCAGGTCATATCGTTTTGACGGACCAACATCAGTCGGGGGACCGTGTTGGAATGCCGATGATTTTGGCGACGAGTGCTGTGCATTCGGGTTTGACGGCCAAGGGTTTACGCACGTTCTGTTCGATTAACGTCCGGTCTGCGGAATGCGTTGATCCGCATTATTTTGCCGTGCTGATCGGGTGTGGTGCGACGACTGTGAACGCCTATTTGGCGCAAGATAGTTTGGGCGATCGCATTGAGCGCGGTTTGTTGGATGGCCCGTTGATGGTGGCGGTTGAGAAATATCGGTCTGCCGTGAATGCAGGCCTTTTGAAGATCATGTCGAAGATGGGGATTTCGGTTCTGTCATCTTATCGTGGCGGTCTGAACTTTGAAGCGGTTGGTTTGAGCCGTGCGATGGTTGCTGAGTATTTCCCGGGGATGCAGAGCCGCATTTCAGGGATTGGGACCAACGGTATTCAGACCAAAACCGAGGAAGTGCATGCGCGTGGATGGACGGGTGGAACGGATGTTTTGCCAGTTGGCGGGTTCTATAAATCGCGTCGGTCCGGTGAGAAGCATGCTTGGGAAGCGCAGACAATGCATATGTTGCAGGCCGCGTGTAACAACGCATCTTATAGCATGTGGCAGCAGTATTCGAAGTCTATGCAGGCAAATCCACCAATTCACTTGCGTGATTTGTTGGCGATTAAGCCGATGGGTGTTGCGGTACCGATTGAAGAAGTAGAGTCTATTACGGCTATTCGTAAGCGTTTTGTGACTCCGGGGATGTCGCTTGGGGCGTTGAGCCCTGAGGCGCACCGCACACTGTCGATCGCGATGAACCGTATTGGTGCCAAATCTGATAGCGGTGAAGGCGGCGAGAGCCCTGACGATTTCACGCCAGATGCGAATGGTGATAATGCCAGCGCGAAGATCAAGCAGGTTGCGTCGGGTCGGTTTGGTGTGACAGCCGAGTATTTGCTGGCTTGTGAAGAGTTGGAGATCAAGGTTGCCCAAGGTGCAAAACCTGGTGAAGGTGGTCAGTTGCCCGGCATGAAGGTCACTGATTTGATCGCGAAGTTGCGCCATTCGACCAAGGGTGTGACGTTGATTTCACCGCCGCCGCACCACGATATCTATTCGATCGAGGATTTGGCGCAGCTGATCTATGACCTTAAGCAGATCAATCCTAAGTGTAAGGTGACTGTGAAGTTGGTGGCGTCGTCTGGTGTGGGGACGATTGCGGCCGGTGTTGCCAAGGCAAAGGCCGATATTATCCTGATTTCGGGTCACAATGGTGGCACGGGTGCAAGCCCCGGAACGTCGATTAAATACGCTGGTTTGCCTTGGGAAATGGGGCTGACCGAGGCGCATCAGGTACTGGCGATGAACAACCTGCGTGAGCGGGTGACCTTGCGCACTGATGGCGGTTTGCGCACCGGACGTGACATTGTCATGGCAGCAATGCTGGGTGCCGAGGAATACGGGATTGGCACGGCTGCGTTGATTGCGATGGGCTGTATTATGGTGCGTCAGTGCCAGTCGAATACTTGTCCTGTTGGTGTTTGTACGCAGGATGAGGCGTTGCGGGGCAAGTTTACCGGCAATGCCGATAAGGTTGTGAACCTGATCACGTTCTACGCCACTGAAGTGCGTGAGATTTTAGCGTCGATTGGCGCGCGATCTTTGGGTGAAGTGATTGGTCGTGCTGATTTGTTGACGCAGGTGTCGCGTGGCTCTGCGCATCTGGATGATCTGGATTTGAACCCGTTGTTGATCTCGGTAGATGGATCGAACTCGATTGTTTATGATCGCGATAAGCCGCGCACGCCTGTTGTTGATACACTGGATGCGCAGATTGTTCAGGACGCTGCGCGTTTCTTGAATGATGGCGAAAAGATGCAGTTGGATTATGCCGTGCAAAATACGTTGCGCACGATCGGGACGCGGACTTCGGCGCATATTGTGCAGAAATTCGGAATGCGGAATAATTTGCAGCCCGATCATTTGACTGTGAAATTGCGTGGTTCTGCGGGTCAGAGTTTGGGTGCGTTTGCGGCACCCGGTCTGAAGCTGGAAGTGTCGGGCGATGCCAATGATTACGTTGGCAAGGGTCTGTCGGGGGGCACGATTGTTGTGCGTCCGCCGATGAATTCGCCGCTGATAGCGAGTGAGAATACGATCATTGGTAACACGGTTCTCTATGGTGCGACGGCGGGTTATTTGTTTGCTGCTGGCCGTGCCGGCGAACGGTTTGCGGTGCGTAACTCTGGCGCGTCCGTTGTGATTGAGGGCTGCGGCACGAACGGCTGTGAATACACCACGGGTGGCGTTGCCGTTATTCTGGGGTCGATTGGTGCCAACTTCGGTGCCGGGATGACAGGCGGGATGGCGTATATTTACGACCCTAAGGGGGAGGCTTCTAATCTGATCAATATGGAAACATTGGTTATTTGCCCTGTGACAGTGTCACATTGGGAAGAGCAGCTGTTAGGTTTGATCACGCGCCACAAGGCGGAGACGGGAAGCCGTAAAGCGGCGGAAATCTTGCAGCATTGGGATTCTGAAAAGGCCAACTTTTTGCAGGTTTGTCCCAAGGAGATGTTAGTGCAATTGCCACATCCTTTGACCATTGAAGATATCGCGATCCCCGCTGAATAGGGTTGAGCTCTTGACCGGATACATGCCCCCGTGGCTTATGGGGGCATGGCGAAATCGGTGAGATTAAAAAAGAAAACTGCGGAGACCAAAGGCACTTGGACACGTCCGCGTCCGGTGAAGTTTTTGGTGCGTTGGATCGTACGTGGATTGCTAGCGTCCATGTTGATTGCAGCGCTATTGACGTTAATTTTTGCAGTGCTGAATCCGCCCACAACGCCTTATATAGTGTCTGAATCCCGTCGTTTGGGTGGTGTCGAGCGTGATTGGGTGTCGATGAAAGAGATTGCGCCTGTCATGGCGCGATCCGTTGTTGCGGCGGAGGATGCGAATTTTTGTTTGCATTGGGGGCTTGATGTGAAGGCCATTCAGGCGGCCGTTGACGCCGGCAGTGGTCGTGGCGCATCGACGATTTCGCAGCAAGTCATTAAGAATGTGTTTTTGTGGCAGGGGCGCAGTTGGGTGCGTAAAACCACGGAGGCATTTTGGACGCCGTTGTCCGAAGTGATTTGGAGCAAGCGCCGTATTCTCGAGCTATATCTGAATGTTGCGGAATTCGGTCAGGGTGTATTTGGCGTGCAGGCGGCGTCGCGCCATTATTTTGGTGTTGATGCGGCAGATCTATCGGCGTTGCAGGCGGCGAGGTTAGCGGCCATTTTGCCTGATCCGAAGAATCGTGATGCGGCGAATCCGACGTCATTTTTGCGAAAACGCACCTCGTCGATCATAGATGGGGCGGCAACAATTGCATCGGATGGCAGGGCGGACTGCTTTACTGACTGATCGCCCATTGAAACGTAACGCTGGTTGCGGCATTGAAGGGGGGACCCAACCCCATAGGATATGTAGTTTCCGATGAACCGCTTATATCATTTCCCGCTGTCTCCGTTTTGCCGCAAGGTGCGATTGTCGCTTGCTGAGAAAAAGATCGAAATCGAACTGGTTGAAGTGCGATATTGGGAGCAGGATGCTGATTTTCTGCGTCGGAATCCGGCGGGGAAAGTTCCAATTTTGAAGATGGGCAACCGGACGTTTGCGGATAGCACGGCGATTTGTGAGTATTTGGAAGAGATGTTTCCGACGCCACCGTTGTTGCCCGCGAGCGCCGAAAACCGTTACGAGGTTCGCCGTTTGGTCGCGTGGTTTGACGACAAGTTTCATGCCGAAGTGACGACCAAATTGATGGGCGAGCGGGTGTTTCGCAAGATTATGGGCACTGGGTATCCAGATAGTGCGAACGTGAAGGCGGGATCGCGCGCGGTGAAGTATCATCTGGATTACATGACCAGCCTTTTGGATCAGCGCCGTTGGTTGGCGGGTAATGATTTGTCGCTGGCGGATTTCGCTGCTGCGGCGCAATTATCCTGTTTAGACTATATTTCTGACGTGGATTGGAACCGATCAGAGGTCGTAAAAGATTGGTATGCCAAGATTAAATCGCGCCCTGCATTCCGATCGTTGCTTGCCGATCAGGTGCCCGGGTTTTTGCCGCCACGTCATTATGCCGATTTGGATTTTTAGAGTACGATGACCGAGTTGCGCCAACGCTTGGTCGATTATGCCATTGAGGCGGGGTTTGCGAAGGTCGGGTTTTGTAGGCCGGATTCTGTGCCAGAATTGCCGGAGAGACTGGCAGATTTTGTTGATGCTGGGATGCATGGCCAGATGGGTTGGATGGCGGAGCGGATGGCGTGGCGCGGATCTGCCGCTGCGTTGTGGCCTGAGGCGAAAACTGTGATTATGGTTGCCGAGACCTATACGCCCGAGCATGATCCGACGTCGGTTTTCACGAAAACGGATGCGGGCGCGATTTCGGCCTATGCCCAGAATAGAGACTACCACGACATTGTTAAGAAGCGCCTGAAAAATGTCGGGCGGTGGTTGATTGCGCAGGAACCTGATGCGCAAATCAAGGTATTTGTGGATACCGCGCCTGTGATGGAAAAGCCGTTAGCGCAGGCGGCAGGGATTGGGTGGCAGGGCAAGCATACCAACCTTTTGAGTCGCGACTTGGGGTCTTGGTTTTTTCTGGGCGCGATTTTTACCACATTGGAATTCGAGACTAACAAGGCCGAAGTGAGCCATTGCGGATCGTGCACGGCGTGTTTGGATGCGTGCCCTACGGATGCGTTTCCGGCACCGTATCGTTTGGATCCGCGTCGGTGTATTTCGTATTTGACGATTGAGCATAGTGGTCCCGTTGATCTGGAGCTGCGCGGTAAGTTGGGGAACCATATTTACGGATGCGACGACTGTTTGGCGGCCTGTCCGTGGAACAAGTTTGCGGTTGAGGCGCGTGAGTTGCGTTATGCGGCGCGTGCGGATTTGATAGAGCCGCCATTGGCTGATTTGGTCGGGTTGAACGATGCTGCGTTTCGTGAGTTGTTTTCGGGGTCGCCTATCAAGCGGGTGGGTCGCAACAGGTTTGTGCGAAATGTGTTATATGCAATTGGAAATTCCGGCAATAAGGACTTGTTAGAGTCTGCTTTACCGTTGGTGGAAGATGAAGACCCGACGGTGGTGGATGCCGCGCGTTGGGCAGTTGAGAGGTTATCGTGATGCAGCCGATGCGTGGTATTGTTTTCAAAGTTATGTCGGTCTGTGTGTTTGTATGCATGGCCAGTTTGATTAAGGCGACGTCTGGTGACGTGCCTCCGGGGCAGGCAGTGTTCTTTCGCTCTATTTTTGCCCTGCCTGTGATTGTTGTTTGGTTAATTCTGCGTGGTGAGTTGCGGCATGGACTGAAGACTAAAAATCCGATGGGTCATGTTTGGCGTGGGGTTGTCGGGACGGTTGCGATGGGGTTGGGGTTTGCCGGACTTGGTTTGTTACCGCTGCCCGAGGTGACCGCGATTGGATATGCTGCACCGATTTTGGTGGTCGTGTTTGCGGCGATGTTTTTGAATGAAGAGGTGCGCGCGTTTCGATTATCCGCCGTGGCCTTGGGGCTCGTTGGTGTGATGATTGTTTTGTCGCCGCGTTTGTCAGTGGGTGCTGCGATGGGGACGTCGGAGACATTAGGCGCGGTTGTGGTTTTGATGGGGGCTGTTTGTGCGGCCTTAGCGCAGGTGTTTGTGCGCAAGATGGTATTCACGGAAGGCACGGCGGCGATTGTGTTTTGGTTCTCGGTGACGGCCACGTTGATGTCGTTGTTGAGCCTGCCTTGGGGCTGGGAAATTCCAAGCGTTTCGACGTTTATGATGCTCGTCTTGGCGGGATTGCTGGGAGGCGTGGGGCAGATTTTTCTAACGTCGAGCTATCGCTATGCGGATGCGTCTTTGGTCGCACCTTTTGAGTATACGTCGATGATTTTGGCGCTGGGCGTCGGGTATTTCGTGTTTGGTGAAGTGCCCACGGGGACGATGATGTTGGGTGCTTGTGTGGTGATTTTCGCGGGGCTTTTGATTATTTGGCGCGAACGTTCGCTGGGGTTGCAGCGGGCGCAGCAGCGTAAGGCGATGGGGCATGTTGGCGGAAAGTGACGCGCAAATTTCCGCTAAATAATACTTGGGCGCCGTAACGCCCAAGTATTTCTTACTTCGTCGCCGCTGCGGGGTGTGTGTCATTCATGATGACGTCTTCACCGCGCATGCCAATGATCGTGATGATGTCAGATCCTCCGGTAGCGCGAAGTGTGCCCTCTGAAGTTTCTGCCTGTCCGATTGATTTTGCACCGCTGACCGTGAATTTCGGTGTGCTTGGAGTAATGCAACCCGCCAGAACGAGAGCTAGTGCAGCGCTGGTAGCGATTGGCAATACCTTATGACCGCTGTTGTCGACTTGGATTGTGTCGCTGTCTGGGCCAGTTCCAATTGTTTGGGTGTAGGTCTTGTTCATCGCTTATTCCTTTAGTTTGGTAGATTTTTTAACAGTACTCCGTTTCGTACCGGTTCGATTTTGAGTTATTCTCGCACCAGTTTTTCGTAGCTTGCTGAAATATCCAACGCCATTGCCCCGACTTCAAAGTTGTAGTCGCCGATTTGGCCTACGGGGGTGACTTCGGCGGCGGTGCCTGTGAGCCAGCATTGCTCGAAGCCTTCGAGTTCTTCGGGCATGATGTGACGTTCGATCACGTTGATGTTTTTCTCGCGCAGCATGTCGATGACGGTTTGGCGGGTGATGCCGTTGAGGAAGGCGTCGGGGGTTGGGGTGTGCACTTCGCCGTTTTTCACGAAGAACATGTTTGCGCCTGTCGCCTCTGCCACGTAGCCGCGGTAATCGAACATGAGCGCGTCAGAGCAGCCTTTGGCCTCTGCCGCGTGTTTGGACATTGTGGCGATCATGTAGAGACCTGCGGCCTTGGCTTGCGACGGTGCGGTTTCGGGTGACGGGCGTTTCCATTTGGCGATGTCGAGTTTTGCGCCTTTGGTTTTTGCGTCGCCGTAGTAGTTGCCCCATTCCCAGACGGCGATGGCGAGGTGGACGGGGTTACGTTTTGCAGCGACGCCCATGTCCTCGCCAGAGCCGCGCCATGCGACGGGGCGCAGGTAGGCATCGGTCAGGCCGTTTGCGCGCAGGGTTTCCATTTTGGCGGCTTCGATTTCGTCGACGGAAAACGGGATTTCAAAGTCGATGAGATTGGCCGAAGTGTGCAGGCGTTCGGTATGTTGGCGGGATTTGAATATTTTGCCGGAGTAGCAGCGCTCGCCTTCGAAAACAGAAGAGGCGTAGTGCATGGCATGGGTCAGAATGTGGACGTTTGCGTCGCGCCATTCAATAAGTTTGCCGTCCATCCAGATTTTGCCGTCCCGATCATCATATGCGCCTGCCATGTCGTTTCCTCGTTCAGATTTGCATTAGTTGCGTAAATAGGTCCGGAGTGGACACTATGTTACGAAATTTCTAGAAATCGCTAACTCTTGATTGTTGGAATGTCAACAAAGCTGACTTATTGTTGGGTAAGAATTAGGGGAATGTTATGGCGAAGAGCGGACCACCAATGAGCGGACAGGCATTGTTGTTTTTGACAGACGAGCAGGTGCGCGTTGGTATTGAGGCGATGTTTTTTGCTTACCGCGGGTTCACTGCTGATCCTGACCGGATTTTGACGGGCAAGACGTATGGGCGGGCCCATCATCGGGCCATGCATTTCATACAGCGCAGCCCCGGAACAACGGTGAGCAATTTACTGGTCATCCTTGGTGTTACAAAACAATCGCTCAATCGCGTGTTGCGTACGTTGATCGCAGACGGTTTGGTATCGAGCACTGTTGGTCGTATAGATAAACGCGAGCGACATTTGAGTTTGACAGAAGCTGGTGTAGCGTTGGAGCGCGAACTATCGGATGCGCAGCGGGATCGCATGCGTGCAGCATACCGCGCGGCAGGGCCAGAGGCGGTTGCGGGGTTTCGTGAGGTGTTAGAGGCGATGATGGATGAAGATATACGCCAGCACTATGTGGCGATGAAGGGTAAGGCGGAATGATGGCGGATGATGCACACCTGTTGATTGTTGATGATGACGAGCGGATTCGCGGGTTGTTGCAGAAGTTTTTGATGCGGTCGGGTTTTTTGGTGTCGACTGCTCGTGATGCCGCCCATGCGCGTCGTGTTTTGATGGGGTTGGAGTTTGATCTGATCGTGCTGGATGTGATGATGCCGGGCGAGGATGGTCTGACCCTGTGTCGTGATTTACGCCAGACATTGACCACACCGATTATGTTGCTGACGGCCAAGGGTGAGACGGGCGAGCGGATTGCGGGGTTAGAAGCTGGTGCGGACGATTACCTGTCCAAGCCGTTTGAGCCGAAGGAATTGTTGTTGCGTATCAATGCAATTTTGCGCCGTGTGCCTGCCGCCGAGCCTGCGGTTGTTGCGCCTAAGGTGTTGGATTTGGGTGACGTTCGTTACGATATTGAGCGTGGTGAGATGTGGCAGGGGGACAGCCAAGTGCGTTTGACTGCAACCGAAGGGCAGTTGATGAAGATTTTTAGCGCCCAGCCTTCGACGCCGATTAGTCGTGCAACATTGGTTGAGGAATTGAGCCGTTCGGGTAGTCAGACCCAAGAGCGTGCCGTTGATGTTCAGATCACGCGTTTGCGTCGCAAGATTGAGGCCGATCCCAAGCAGCCGAGGTATTTGCAGACGGTGCGCGGTGAAGGGTATATGTTGGCCCCTGACGTTTAAGGAGGTCGCATGACAACTGCATTGATTACCCATGATGCCTGTTACGGGCATGTGATGCCAACTGGTCATCCTGAGCAGGTTGCCAGATTGGATGCGGTTTTGGGCGCGCTGACGGATATGGATCTGTTGCGGGTGAAGGCGCCGCTTGGGGCGGAGGATGACATTTTGTTGGCTCACCCCAAGGCGCACGTGGACGCAATACGTGCGGCGGCGCCTGAGAGTGGCTGGCGGAGTTTGGACGCTGATACCCATATGTCTGTCGGCACGTTGGAGGCCGCGTTTCGGTGTGTTGGCGGTATGACCCGTGCTGTGGATATGGTGATGGCGGGTGACGCGCGTAATGCGTTTGTCGCGATGCGTCCCCCCGGCCATCATGCCGAGCGCGAGGTGCCGATGGGGTTTTGTTTCTTTGGGAATGTGGCCATTGCTGCGAAATATGCGTTGCAGCATCATGGTTTGAAGCGTGTCGCGATTGTGGATTTTGATGTGCATCATGGCAATGGCACGCAGGATCTGGTTGAAGATGATGCGCGGATTCTGTTTTGCTCTACACACCAAAGTCCGCTGTTTCCTGGAACGGGCATGGCGCACGAGGTTGGTGTTGATAATGTGCTGAATTGTCCATTGCCTGAGGGCGCCGGGTCAAAGGCGTTTCGTGATGTGATGGAGCGCGTGGTTTTGCCCCGTGTTGATGCGTTTTCTCCTCAACTTCTGATCATCTCTGCCGGATTTGATGCACATCGGGATGATCCATTGGCGGGGATGAATTTGGATGTTGATGACTTTGCTTGGGTGACGGAGCGGTTGTGTGATCTTGCGGATCGTCATTGCAAGGGGCGGGTGGTATCGAGCCTTGAGGGCGGTTATGATCTGGCAGCTTTAGGGGCCAGTGCGGCCGCACATGTGAATGTTTTGAGGGAGAGATCCGAATGAGTGATGCAGTTGAGGCCATGAGCTTTGAGCAGGCGATTGCCGCGTTGGAAAAAGTCGTGGGCCAGTTGGAGCGCGGCGATGTGGCGCTGGATGAGAGTATTGCGCTGTATGAGCGTGGTGCGGAATTGCGCAAGCGTTGTCAGGATAAGTTGAAGGAAGCCGAGGAGAAGGTCGCCAAACTGACGCTGGATGGCGATGGCAATGCTGTTGGTACGGCCCCGCTTGATGCCTGATTTCGAGAGTGCCTTGCAGGATGCCAATACGCGCGTTCAAGGGTTTTTAAGTGAGGCCCTTGCGTCACCGTTGAACCGTGATTTGGGCGATGCGATGCGGTATGCAGTTGTGGGCGGTAAGGGGCTTCGCGGATTTTTGGTGATCGAGAGTGCGCGGTTGCACGGTGTGCCTATTGCGCATGCTGTGGTGCCTGCGGCGGCGATTGAATGCATGCATACCTATTCGTTGATCCATGATGATCTGCCTTGCATGGATGATGACGATATGCGCCGTGGTCGCCCGACCGTTCATCGTAAGTGGGATGAGGCAACGGCAATTTTGGCGGGTGATGCGCTTCAGTCCAAGGCGTTTGAATTCCTGACCCGCACGGAGTTTGGTGATGCTGTTGAGGCTGCGTTGGTCAGGTCGTTGGCGTGTGCGGCTGGTGCTGGCGGCATGGTTGGCGGACAAGCAGCCGATATTGCGGCCGAGACCTCTGGTGTGCCGTTGGATATTGCGGGCATTAAGGCGCTGCAAAAGGGCAAGACCGGCGAGTTGATAACGTGGTCTTGTATCGCGGGTGCGATTATTGCGGATGCGTCTTTGGATCCGTTGCGCACCTATGGTGATGCGCTGGGCCTCGCGTTTCAGATTGCGGATGATGTGTTGGATGTCGAGGGTGATGCCTCGGAGGTTGGTAAGGCTGTTGGTAAGGATGCCGGCGCTGGAAAGGCCACGTTCGTGTCTTTGTTGGGGCTACAGGGCGCTAAAGACCACGCTGAGCAATTGGTCGCGGAGGCATGTGATGCACTGTCGTGTTATGGTGCCGATGCAGGTACGTTGAAAGAGGCGGCGCGGTTTGTTGTCGCCCGTCGAAAGTAAGAGGCTGATATGACCAATCCAGTGACACCAATTTTGGACCGCGTGCAATCGCCTGCCGATATGAAGTCGTTGACCGATCGCGAGCTGCGCAAGTTGGCGGATGAGGTGCGTGCCGAGACGATTTCGGCGGTGTCTGTGACGGGCGGTCATTTGGGGGCTGGTCTGGGTGTGGTCGAGTTGACCGTTGCCTTGCACGCGGTTTTTGATGCGCCAAAAGACAAGATTATCTGGGACGTGTCGCATCAGTGTTATCCGCATAAGATTTTGACGGGGCGGCGGGATCGTATCCGCACGCTTCGTATGAAAGGTGGCTTGTCTGGTTTCACGAAGCGGTCCGAGAGCCCGTATGATCCGTTTGGTGCGGCGCATTCTAGCACGTCGATTTCGGCGGCGCTTGGCTTTGCCGTTGCGCGGGATTTGGGCGGGAACGTCGGCGATGCGATTGCTGTGATTGGTGACGGGTCGATGTCGGCTGGCATGGCTTATGAGGCGATGAATAACGCGGGTCATTTGGGCAAGCGTTTGATCGTGATTTTGAACGATAATGAGATGTCGATTGCCCAGCCCGTTGGCGCGATGTCGTCATATTTGAGCCGTTTATATGCCGGTGAGCCGTTTCAGGAATTGAAGGCGGCGGCCAAAGGTGCGGTGTCATTATTGCCAGAGCCGTTCCGTGAAGGGGCCCGTCGTGCCAAGGATATGGTCAAACATATGACTGTTGGCGGGACGTTGTTTGAGGAGTTGGGGTTCTCGTATCTGGGGCCGATTGACGGTCATGATATGGAGCAGTTGTTGCAAGTTTTGCGTACTGTGAAGGATCGCGCGACGGGTCCGATTATGATCCATGCCATTACTAAAAAGGGTAAGGGGTATGGCCCCGCCGAGAAGGCGCGCGACAAGGGACATGCGACAGGCAAGTTCAATGTGGTGACGGGTGAGCAGAAGAAATCGCCGTCAAATGCGCCGTCTTATACCAGCGTTTTTGCCGAGGCACTGCTAAAATGTGCCGCGTTAGATCCTACGATTTGTGCTGTGACTGCGGCGATGCCCGACGGCACGGGGTTGAATAAGTTTATGGAGCGTTATGCCAGTCGCTGTTTTGATGTGGGCATTGCCGAGCAGCATGCGGTGACGTTCAGTGCAGGTTTGGCCGCTGGTGGGATGCGTCCGTTTTGTGCGCTGTATTCGACGTTTTTGCAGCGCGGCTATGATCAGGTTGTGCATGATGTCGCAATCCAGCGGTTGCCTGTGCGGTTTGCGATTGATCGCGCCGGGCTAGTCGGGGCGGATGGTGCCACGCATGCGGGTGCATTTGATGTCGCGTTTCTGGCGAATTTGCCTGGTTTTGTGGTGATGGCCGCTGCCGATGAGGCGGAGTTGGTGCGTATGGTGGCGACAGCTGCGGCCTATGATGATGGTCCGATTGCGTTTCGTTTTCCGCGTGGTGAGGGTGTTGGGGTCGAGATGCCTGCCGAGCCAGAGCTGCTGGAAATCGGTAAGGGGCGTATGATCCGCGAAGGCGCGCGGGTGGCGCTACTGTCGTTCGGGACAAGGTTGCAAGAGGTTGAAGTTGCGGCGGAGGCATTGGCCTTGAGGGGCATCAATCCTACGATTGCTGACGCGCGCTTTGCCAAACCGCTGGACCGCGATTTGATTTTGCAGTTGGCGGCTGATCATGAGGCGCTAATTTGCATTGAAGAGGGCGCAGTTGGCGGGTTCGGATCGCATGTAGCGCAGTTATTGGCGGATGAAGGCGTATTTGATCATGGCCTCAAGTTCCGCTCGATGGTGTTGCCTGATACGTTTATCGATCAGTCGGACCCGCGCGATATGTACGCGATGGCGGGCCTGAATGCGGCGGATATCGAGGCCAAGGTTTTGGATGTTTTGGGCGTTACGATGATGAGTAAAAAGGCCTAGAGCCTATCAAGCCGCGCCTCGATTGCATTGAGTTTTGCCAGCACTTCGTCGCGGTGTGCGTCGGTGGCGGCAATGTCATCTTGATGGTGTGCGTCTTGCATTGAGTTCACGATGAGACCGACCAAGAGGTTCACCACCGCGAATGTCGTGACCATGATAAACGGTAAAAAGAACAACCATGCATAAGGGTAGATTTCCATGACGGGTCGCACGATGCCCATTGACCAGCTTTCCAGCGTCATGATTTGGAAGAGTGAATAACCCGAGCGACCAAGTGTGCCGAACCATTCGGGGAAATCGGCGCCGAACAGTTTTGTTGTCATGACGGCACCGATGTAGAAAATGATGCCCATTAGCACAAATACTGATCCCATGCCTGGCAGTGCGGATACGAAGCCTTCGACCACGCGTCGCAGGGATGGTGCGACGGAAATAACGCGTAGGACTCGTAAGATGCGCAGCGCGCGTAAAACCGAGAACCCTTGCGCACCCGGAATGATAGCAATGCCGACAATGACGAAATCGAAGACGTTCCAGCCGCGCCTGAAGAAGTTAAAGCCGTGGGCAAACAGCTTTGCCGCGATCTCTATCATAAAAATTGTCAGAAAGATTTTGTCGAGCGTGACAATCAGTGTGCCTGCGCGGGACATGATCGGGGCAGAGGTTTCGAGGCCAAGTGTAATGGCATTCAGGATGATGATGCCAATGATAAACTGACCGACCTGAGGCCGCGCCAAGACATCTTTGGTGCGCTGGCGAAGTGACATTTGAGAACCTTGTTTGAAGTTAGATCCTCATATGGTGGCAGGCGGCAGGGGCAGCAAGGTCGGATTTGTAATTAGCCGCCGATTTCCTGCGCAAACAACGCTTTTAGACCTGACTTGTAATCGGGATAAAGCAGGTCGACGCCGAGTTCGTTTTTGATTTTGTCGTTACTTACTTTCTTGCTTTCGGCATAGAAACTTTTGGCCATTGGGCTCATGGATGCGTCTTCAAAAAAGATTGGTTCTGGAACAGGTAAACCGAGCAGCTTGGCGGCATAAGCGATCACATCTTGCGGTGGTGCGGGGTCGTTGTCGCAGACGTTGTAGATGTTGCCGGCGTTTGGTTGCTTGATCGAAGCTGCAAGGGTGCGCGCGATGTCGGCGACGTGGGTGCGGCTGAAAACCTGACCTTCTTTGATGATCCGTTGTGCCGTGCCGTTTCGTAATTTGGCGAAGGGACCGCGACCCGGGCCGTAGATGCCGGCGAGGCGGAAAATGTGGAGCGGAAGGTCGGGGATTGATTGCCACGCGGCTTCGGCTAGTACGCGTGCAGCGCCGCGTTTTGTTGCAGGGGAAAGAGGGGCAGTTTCGTCGACCCAGTCGCCGTCATGGTTGCCGTAAACTCCGGTTGTGGAGAGGTAGCCAACCCATTCGAATTGGCCTGCGCGTTTGGCGATTTCAGACTCTAATGCAGCTAAAACAGGATCTCCGCCCTCGTTTGGACCTGCGGATATCAGGATGTGCGTTGCGGCGTTGAGGGCTGGTATCATGTCAGCGCCAGGCCAGATGCGCGGTTCGATGCCGTTGCCCATCATCTGCACGGCTTTGTCTTCGTTTCGTGTGGTGCCGATGATCCGCCAATCGTTTGGGAGCAGGATGCGCGAGAGGGCTTGTGCCGAGTAGCCGTGGCCAAATGAGAGGAGAGTTTTTGTCATGGCGTGGCTTAGCGTCCTTTCCAGACGGGGTCGCGTTTTTCGGCGAATGCGCGTGCGCCTTCGGCTTGGTCTTCGGATGAGTAAAGCACGTCGACCGAGGCGAGTTGCCGTTTTGTGATCCGGTTCATGCTGTCTTGGAATTTGCTGTCTTCGGCGTCGCGCACGATTTCTTTGATTGCTGCAGAAACGAGTGGTGGTCCTGATGCAATGAGGTTGGCCATTTCCAGTGCTGCGGCTTGCAGTTTGTCGGCGGGATGAACGTGGTTAATGAGTCCCCAGTTCAGTGCTTCGGTGGTGTCGAACCAG
Source organism: Yoonia sp. MH D7 (assembly GCF_054439475.1). Lineage (NCBI taxonomy): Bacteria > Pseudomonadati > Pseudomonadota > Alphaproteobacteria > Rhodobacterales > Paracoccaceae > Yoonia > Yoonia sp. MH D7. The sequence continues at coordinate 2,807,425 of NZ_JBTJCF010000001.1, read as the reverse complement.
CGGCCCGTGAGCAGGAGTTCCATCGCGATGTGGTAAGGGATGCGTTTGGGAAGTTTGATCGAGGCTGCGTCGGCGACGGTGCCTGAGCGGATTTCGGGCAGTGCAAATGTGGCGTGGTCGGCGGCGAGGATGATGTCGGCGGAGAGTGCAAGTTCGAGGCCGCCGCCGCATGCGATGCCGTTTACTGCCGCAATGACCGGTTTGTTCATGTCGCGCAGTTCTTGTAGGCCGCCGAACCCGCCGACGCCGTAATCGCCGTCAACCGCATCGCCATCATTCGCTGCTTTCAGGTCCCAGCCCGGGCAAAAGAATTTGTCGCCTGATCCTGTGATGATTGCCACGCGTAGGTCGGGGTCGTCGCGGAAGTCTGCGAAAACCTCGCCCATGATTTTGCTGGTTTCAAGATCGATGGCGTTGGCTTTGGGCCGGTCGAGGGTGATGTGCAGGATGGCCCCGTCACGTTTGGTTTTGATGGGGTTGGTCATTTTGCGATCCTAATCAGGGCGTCTACGGCGATGGCTGCATCTGGTATGCAAATCAGCGGGTTGATTTCAACTTCTTCAATGATGTCGATATTTGCAAGGGCATAGTCTTGGATTGCAAGTATTGCGGATATGATTGCGTTGATGTTTGCAGCGGGTTTGCCGCGATAGCCTGTGATGAGTTTGTGGCATTTTAGCTTTGTTAGGCTCTGTTCTATCGCTGCTTTGCTGCTGGGGAGGAGGAGCGACACGGTGTCTTGTAGGAGTTCGGTTAAGATGCCGCCCGCGCCGATTGTGAGGACAAGGCCATGTGCGGGGTCTTTGATGATGCCGATAAGAAGTTCGGCGACGGTATCGGTGACCATTTCCTCGATCAGGAAGTTGTCGGTGTTCATGAGGGCGGCCGCATCGATGACGGAATGGGGGGTCGGGAGGTTGAGGGCGACTGCGCCTGCTTCGGTTTTATGGGCGAAACCGGTGCCTTTGAGGACGACGGGGAAGCGCAAGTGAGACATGTCGGTGTTTGTGATGTCGTTGGTCGCGATGTTCGCCGGGGTGCGCAACCCGTGTTTACTGAGTGCCAGTTTTGCATGGGTTTCGCTGAGGAGGTGGCTGCCTGTGTTTTGGGTTGCTTGGACGAGGTCGAGGTGCAAGTCGATTGGCGTTTGGGCCTGCGCGTGGGACGCGGCGTGGAGTGCTTCGCGTAATCCGTTGAGGGGGATCACGCCGCCAGCGATCAGGCGGTGCGCGATGGATTCGGGCATGAGTTCGGGCAGGGTTGCGACCATGGCGATGTTGCCGCCGGTTTGGGCGCGTGTGTTGATCGCGGCTTGCACGGTGCATTCCCAGTCTGAGGCGTCGCACCGGTCGTCGCGAGGGAAATCGACGATCAGCATAGTGAGGGCCAAAACAGGGTCTATCATGGCAGAAAATGCAGATGTCATCGCGCCTGTGTCGCGCCAAATGTAGGTGTGGTAGTCGAGTGGATTGGCAAGGGTGACCTTGGGACCAAGCGCCTTGGATAAGGCTGCGTGTTGGGTTTTGTTCAGCGCTGGGAAGGTAAGATCGAGATCGTGTGCGAGGTCGGCAGCGAGGGATGCTTCGCCGCCAGAGCAGCTAATTGTGGCGATGTTGGTGTTTGGTAGTGAGCCTGCGACGTGCAGAATTTTGAGAGTTTCGATGAGGGTTGGTAGATCGTCGACGCGTGCGATGCCGAGGCGTTTTAGCAGTGCGTTTGCGCCCGCGTCGCTGCCTGCGAGGGAGGCGGTATGGGATATGGTTGCCGCTTGGGCTTGGGTGGATTTGCCGACTTTGAGTGCGACGAGTGGGATGTTTTTGATGTGGGCTGCGCGGGCGAGGTTTTGCCATGCGGCTGTGTCGCCGAACCCTTCGATGTGCAGGCCGATTGCGGTGACGCGCGGGTCGTCGAGTAGGCCAAGAGCGATTTCGGCTTGGGTGGTTTGGGCTTGGTTGCCGCAGGTGATGACGTAGCTGATTGGCAACGCGCGTGATTGCATGGTGAGGTTGATTGCGATGTTTGAGGATTGAGTGAGGATTGCGACGCCGCTGGTGACAGGGGTGCAGCCGTGTTGGTCGGGCCAGAGTAGTGCGCCGTCGAGGTTGTTAATTATGCCATAGCAGTTCGGGCCAAGGATCGGCATTTTGCCTGCGGCGCTGAGGAGTTGGGTGTTGAGGGTGTGGCCGTCGTCGACCTCAGCGAAGCCCGATGCAAAGCACACGGCACCACCTGCACCCATGTCTGCGAGGGTTTGAACGGTGTCGATTGTGGCGGTCCGATTAATGCCGATGAAGCTGGCGTCGGGGGCTGAAGGGAGGTCATTTATGCTGGAGTAGACCCTGATTTTATTGATTTCGCCGCCTTTAGGATGCACGGGCCAGATGTGGCCGCTGTAGCCTGATTTGATGAGTTGTGAGGTGACGGCGCGACACCATGCGCCGCCGCCGATGATGGCGATGGATGTGGGGCGGAGCAGGCGCGAGAGGTCGCGTGTCATGCGCCGAGGGGACGCAGGAGATCGCGGGAGATGATGTGGCGTTGAATTTCTGAGGTGCCGTCCCAGATCCGCTCAACCCGTGCATCGCGCCAAAAACGTTCGAGTGGGTAATCGTCCATCAGACCCATGCCGCCGTGGATCTGGATCGCGGCGTCGGTGACGCGGCCCAGCATTTCGGAGGCGTAGAGTTTGGCGCTGGCGATTTCACGGTTGGCGGGGATGCCTTGGTCGAGCCTGTCGGCGGCGGCGAGGGTCAGCAGGTCGGCGGCGTCGATTTCGGTAATCATGTCGGCAAGTTGGAAGCTCACGCCTTGAAATTTTCCGATGGGTTGGCCGAATTGTTCGCGTTCCGCGGCGTAGCTGAGGGCGTAATCGAAAACGCGGCGCGCGCGGCCGACGGACATTGTCGCGACTGTGATCCGTGTGGCGTAGAGCCATTCGTTCATAACGGCAAAGCCGCCGTCTACTTCGCCCAAGACCTGTGCGTCGGGGAGGCGGCAGTCGTCAAATTCGAGGATCATGTTTTTGTAGCCACGGTGCGAGACGGATTTGTAGCCGTCGCGGATTGTGAAGCCGGGGGTGCCGCGATCAACGAGGAAGGTTGTGATCCGTTTTTTCGGGCCGCGTGGAGTTTGGTCTTCGCCGGTTGCGATAAAAACGATGATGAAGTCGGCGTGCTCGGCGCCCGATATAAAGTGTTTTGTCCCGTTCACGACCCAGTCGCCACCGTCACGCACCGCGCTGCATTTCATGCCGCGCACATCGGATCCTGCGCCCGGTTCAGTCATGGCGAGGGCGTCCATTTTTTCGCCGCGCACGGCGGGCATGAGGTAGCGGTCAATTTGATCGTCTTTGCAGGCCATCAGGATGTTTTGTGGTCGCCCGAAAAAGTGATTGAGTGCCATGGAGCCGCGACCGAGTTCACGCTCTACCAAGGCGAATTCGCGGTGATTTAGGCCTGCACAGCCGACGCTTTCCGGAAAATTGCAGGCGTAGAAACCGAGATCAAGGGTCTTTTGTTTGATGTCTTGCGCGATCTCTTGCGGGACCTCGCCGGTGCGTTCAACCAGTTCCTCGTGTGGGATTATCTCTTTTTCAACGAAGGACCGCACGGTGTCGGCGATCATGATGTTTTCGTCTGTAAGTCCGTAAATCATTGTTTAATCCGCATAGTCAGAGTTTTCCTGGTCGAGGATAGCTTTGAGTTCATTGAGGTGGCGTGTGTCTTGTTCGGGGTAGTCGGCGAGCTCGGACGCTGTTTTGCGTGCGATGTCGTGGGGGATCATGCGCAGCGGTTGGCCGGTTTGAAGGGCGCGGATGTAAACTTCGCAGGCGCATTCGAAATAATAGAGTCTATTAAAGGTGTCTGCGATGGTGTCACCGATGATCATGATGCCGTGGTTTCCCATGATCATAACCTTTTTGAGGGGATCGGTGAGCAGAGTGGCGCAGCGCGCACCTTCGTCCTCGAACGCCAAGCCACCATAGTTTTCATCGACCACTTGCCGCTCGTAGAAGGTGCAAGCGTTCTGGTCGAGAGGGGGCAGGGTGCTGTCGGCGAGAGTTGCTAGAACTGTCGCGTGGATCGAGTGGACGTGCATGGCGCAGCGCGCGTGTGGAACACCGCGATGGATGCCGCCGTGCAACCCCCAAGCGGTGGGGTCGGGGGCATCTGGACCTTGTAGGGTTTCGGGGTCGTTGGCGTCGACCACGATCATGTCGCTGGCCTTGATCCTGCTGAAATGCATCTGGTTGGGGTTCATCAGGAATTTGGTGCCGTCGTCGTTGATTGCGAAGCTGAAGTGGTTGGCGACTCCTTCGTGCATATTCAATCGCGCAGTCCAGCGGAAGGCGGCGGCGAGATCAACGCGATCTTGATAGTGGTCCATTGTATTGCGCATTTTGGTTCCCTTAATTGCGGTCACGCTGGCAGGTCATGCGGTGACAGGTCAAGCCCGAAAGCAGCTAGAAATTGGTGGCGTAATTGTCTGGTGGGAATTGGAAAGATTGCCGTGGATCGTCATGTTCCTGCTTACGATGACTTTGATGCGATGTTGGGGTTCTGGTCAGGAGTGGGTGTTCGAGCCTGTGCATTTGAGGGTGCGTTTGATTGGTTTCCGCGAGGAGATTTGATGTTGATTTGGCCCCGCTGATACATGTCGCGGATGCGTCCATCGTGGGTCGAGGCGAGTTCGTCGCGCCATTTTCATTTTTAAAACTGTTAGTTTTTATGGCGATAATCGTATTTGTCGTGTTTCCAAAAATTTACCATTTGATAAAAAATGAAGTTGTGTCAGGCTGCGTATATTAATTTGCACTAAGGGAGTGCCCGATGCCTGATACAACAACAGCCGGAATTGCAGCAGGGCGTTTGCCCGACGATATATTGAATACGGGGTTTGCAGATTTGCATGCGCCCTTGGGTGAACATGAGGCGCGCGTGGCGGCGGACCGGTGCTATTTTTGTCATGATGCGCCTTGTGTGACCGCCTGCCCGACCGCGATTGATATACCATTGTTCATTCGTCAAATTGCGACGGGGACGTCGCAGGCCGCAGGCTATACGATTTTTGAGCAGAACATTATGGGTGGGATGTGTGCCCGTGTGTGTCCTACAGAAGAGCTATGTGAACAGGCCTGTGTGCGTGAGGCGGCAGAGGGCAAGCCGGTTGAGATTGGCCGTTTGCAGCGACATGCGACTGATGAGGTGATGGCACGCGACGTACACCCGTTTCAGCGTGCTGCGCCTACTGGCAAGCGTGTTGCGGTTGTGGGGGCGGGTCCTGCGGGGCTGGCGGCGGCGCATCGTTTGGCGATGCTCGGCCACGAGGTCGTTGCGTTTGATGCGCGCGCCAAGGCTGGCGGGCTGAATGAATTTGGCATTGCTGCGTATAAGTCGACGGATGATTTTGCAGCCCGCGAGGTTGAATGGCTGTTGGGGATCGGCGGAATTTCGGTCGAGACTGGCACCCGATTAGGTGTCGATGTGACGCTTGATGCTTTGGCTGATAAATTCGATGCGGTTTTCTTGGGCGTTGGTCTAGGGGCCGTGAATAGTTTGGGGCTTGGGTCTGCGCATGATGCGGTCGGATTCATCTCTGAGCTGCGTCAGGTGAGTGAGTTGTCGAGCCTGCCAATTGGTCGCGATGTTGTTGTGATCGGTGGCGGGATGACGGCGGTGGATGCGGCTGTGCAGTCGAAATTGCTTGGCGCGCGCAATGTCACGATTGCCTATCGTCGTGGTCGTGAAAACATGAGTGCCAGCACGTATGAGCAGGATTTGGCAGCGTCCAAGGGAGTCACGTTGATGTTCAATGTGCAGCCAGTGTCCGTGGCTGATGGCGCGATTGAGCTGGCCTATACTGATGGATCTGCTGAGGTTGTGAAGTTGCCCGCAGATCAGGTATTTTCAGCGATCGGTCAGGCGTTAGAGACTGATTTTGGACTTGCCCTTGAGGGTAAGAAACTGGCGGTTGATGGCGTTGGTCGCACAAGTCGTAAGGGCGTTTGGGCTGGTGGGGATTGTGCCAGTGGCGGCGACGATTTGACGGTGACGGCTGTGGCTGAGGGCCGCGATGCGGCGATGGATATTCATGCAACTTTGATGGGGGGCAATTGATATGGCCGATCTGACATCTGATTTTTTAGGCATCAAAAGCCCGAACCCATTCTGGCTGGCGTCTGCGCCACCGACTGACAAGGAATACAATGTGCGCCGCGCGTTTGAGGCGGGTTGGGGTGGTGTTGTTTGGAAGACGTTGGGCATGGAAGGTCCGCCCGTCGTGAATGTGAATGGTCCGCGTTATGGTGCGATTTATGGTGCCGACCGTCGGATATTGGGGCTGAACAACATTGAGTTGATTACAGACCGGCCGCTTGAGGTGAACCTGGAAGAGATAACCCGTGTGAAGGCGGATTATCCTGATCGCGCGATTATTGTTTCGATTATGGTTCCTTGTGAGGAGCAAGCGTGGAAAGATATTTTGCCAAAAGTTGCGGCAACTGGCGCTGACGGTATTGAGCTGAATTTCGGTTGTCCGCATGGCATGTCGGAGCGCGGTATGGGTGCGGCTGTTGGGCAGGTGCCTGAATATATCGAGATGGTGACGCGTTGGTGTAAGCAGTATTATGACAAGCCCGTGATTGTGAAGTTGACGCCGAATATTACCGATGTGCGTCAACCTGCGGCGGCGGCGATGCGTGGTGGTGCGGATGCGGTGAGCCTGATTAACACGATCAATTCGATCACTTCGGTCAATTTAGACACTATGTCGCCGGAGCCTTCGATTGATGGCAAGGGGTCGCATGGTGGCTATTGTGGTCCTGCGGTGAAGCCGATTGCCATGTCGATGGTGTCGGAGATTGCTCGCGATCCTGAGACACATGGTTTGCCGATTTCGGGAATTGGTGGCGTGACCACTTGGCGCGATGCGGCGGAGTTCATGGCGTTAGGTTGTGGCAATGTGCAGGTGTGTACGGCGGCGATGACGTATGGATTCAAAATTGTTCAAGAGATGATTTCGGGTCTGTCGCAGTGGATGGATGAGAAGGGGTATGAGAGCCTTGACGATTTTGTCGGTATGGCGGTGCCAAATGTGACCGATTGGAAGTACCTGAACCTGAATTACATCGCTAAGGCCGAGATTTCGCAAGACGATTGTATCAAATGTGGGCGGTGTTACGCAGCCTGCGAGGATACTTCGCATCAGGCGATTTCCATGTCTGCGGACCGCGTGTTTGAGGTTGTGGATGCCGAGTGTGTTGCATGTAATTTATGCGTCGAGGTTTGCCCTGTGCAGGACTGTATCACGATGGTGCCAATGGCGGTGGGTGATGTCGATCCGCGGACCGGCAAGGTTGTATCCGGCGATTACGCTAACTGGACGATGCACCCGAACAATCCGGGCGCTGTAGCTGCCGAATAATCACGGTTTGAGCGTGCAACGAAGCATGTGCTTAAGGAAGGTAGCGGCCCCTGGAAAGGGGTCGTCTTCTCCGAGGACAGCGCGCACTTGCACGTCAAAATCGGCGTAGTGTTGGGTTTGTGCCCAAATCAAAAATAGCAGGTGATAAGGGTCTACATTGGCGATTTTGCCTGCTTTTGACCATGCGCGAATGACTGTCGATTTCTCGTCAACGAGCGCCTTAAGCGCGGGCAGTGCGTCAGCCAATCGTGGCGCCCCTTGCAGGACTTCATTCGCAAAAAGCCGGCTTTCGCGGGGGAAATCGCGAGACATGTCAAGTTTGCGCATGGCATAGGCGATGATTTCACGGGTGGGGTCGCCGTTCACATCTATTTTCCGAAGCGGGTCGAGCCATGTGTCGAGAAGGCTGGAGAGAAGTTGTTGGTGAATAGCCTCTTTTGACGGGAAATAGTAAAGCAGGTTTGGCTTGGACAGACCCGCAGTGTCAGAGATCTGATCTAGTGTCGCACCTCGGAAACCGAACTGCGAGAACACCTCTAGTCCTGCGGTCAGGATAGCGGCGCGGTTCTTTTTCTGGATGCGTGTCTCTGGTTTGCTCATATCGCCGTAATCTTTCGCATAAAAAAGCGTCGATGCCACGGAAAACCGCTTTTGGCAGCATCTTTTTGACGAATTGATCAAAAAGGTTGCAGAAAACTTGACAGATGTTGCCCCACTGTTAGCGTTGCTTTGACCAGATGGTCAAATCAGGTTGGTGAGCGGGCGGTTTCCTTGGTGACGTCTACTAATCGCCTAATTTCGCAAAAGGAGATGCGCATGGCGGCCCCCGCAGAGAATTTACGGATTAACCCTGATCGGCTGTGGAACAGTCTGATGGAGATGGCCACGATTGGTCCCGGTGTCGCGGGTGGGAATAACCGCCAGACCTTGACCGATGCTGATGGTGAGGGGCGTCATTTGTTTGCGGACTGGTGCAAGGCGGCTGGATGTTCAATGGGTGTCGATCAGATGGGCAATATGTTTGCGCGTCGCGAGGGCGCTGATCCTGATGCACTGCCGGTTTATGTAGGCTCGCATCTGGATACGCAGCCGACGGGTGGCAAATACGACGGTGTGCTGGGTGTGTTGGGTGGTTTGGAAATTTTGCGCTCGATGAATGAGCTGGGCATCAAGACCAAGCATCCGATTGTCGTGACGAATTGGACAAATGAAGAGGGCGCCCGCTATGCCCCTGCGATGCTGGCGTCGGGTGTTTTTGCAGGGATGCATACGCAAGACTGGGCTTATGCCCGTGTGGATGCCGAAGGGAAAAAATTTGGCGATGAGTTGAGCCGTATTGGCTGGCGCGGAGATGAGAAGGTAGGCGCGCGTAAAATGCATGCGTTCTTTGAGTTGCACATCGAGCAAGGCCCGATTTTGGAGGCTGAAGGGCGTGATATTGGCGTTGTGACCCATGGTCAGGGGCTGTGGTGGCTGGAAGTCACGCTGACCGGAAAAGACGCTCATACAGGGTCTACACCGATGAATATGCGCGTGAATGCCGGTCTTGGTATGGCGAGGTTGACAGAGTTGGTGCATCAGATTGCGATGGATCATCAACCGGGGGCTGTGGGTGCGATTGGGCAGTGTAATGTGTATCCGAACAGTCGTAACGTGATTCCGGGGAAATGCGTGTTTACCGTTGATTTCCGGTCGCCTGATTTGGAGAAATTGACGAGCATGCGTGCGCGTTTTGAGGCCGAATCAGTGTCTATTGTTGAGGATTTGGGGCTGGGTATGGTAATTGAACCTGTTGGCCATTTTGATCCCGTGACCTTTGATGAGGGGTGTGTTTCAGCAGTGCGGAGTGCTGCCGAGCGGCTTGGCTATACTCATATGGATTTGATTTCGGGCGCTGGGCATGATGCTTGCTGGATCAATCGTGTTGCCCCTACGGCGATGGTGATGTGCCCTTGTGTTGATGGTTTGAGCCATAACGAGGCCGAGGAAATTTCCAAGGAATGGGCGGCGGCGGGTGCTGATGTTTTGTTCCATGCGGTGATTGAAACGGCGGAGATCGTTGCGTGAGCAGGGAGCCACGCGACTATTATTTCTATTTGTTTACGTCGGAGATGTTTGTGGTCAATGATTGCAGCAACGCGCCGATTTTTATCTCGACTTAGAGGAGACCTAAGATGTCCACTGTGATTAAAAACGGCACGATTGTGACCGCTGATTTGACTTATAAGGCGGATGTCCTGGTTGAGGGGGGCATAATAACGCAGATCGGCACCAACTTACACGGCGATGAGCAACTCGACGCCACGGGTTGCTATGTGATGCCGGGCGGAATTGATCCGCACACCCATCTTGAGATGCCGTTTATGGGCACCTATTCGACCGATGATTTTGAAAGCGGAACGCGCGCGGCCTTGGCTGGTGGCACCACGATGGTTGTCGATTTTGCGCTGCCGAGCCCCGGTCAGGGTCTGCATGATGCATTGCAGATGTGGGATAATAAATCGACCCGCGCCAATTGTGATTACTCGTTTCATATGGCTGTGACGTGGTGGGGCGAGCAGGTTTTCAATGAGATGGAGAGCGTGATCAAGGATCGCGGGATCAATACGTTTAAGCACTTTATGGCTTATAAAGGCGCGTTGATGGTCAATGATGACGAGATGTATGCGTCGTTTGGCCGGCTCGCCGAGCTGGGTGGTATTGCCATGGTTCATGCCGAGAATGGTGATGTGGTCGCGGAGTTGCAGGCCAAGTTGCTAGCGGAGGGAAGCACTGGACCAGAGGCGCATGCCTATTCCCGTCCGCCGCAGGTTGAGGGTGAGGCGACGAACCGCGCGATTATGATTGCGGATATGGCGGGGGTTCCGCTGTATGTTGTGCATACGTCGTGTGAGGAGAGCCACGAGGCTATTCGCCGTGCCCGTATGCAAGGCAAACGCGTTTGGGGTGAGCCGTTGATCCAGCATTTGACGCTGGACGAGAGTGAGTATTTTAATCCCGATTGGGACCATGCAGCACGACGTGTGATGTCGCCGCCGTTTCGCAATAAGCAGCATCAGGATAGCCTGTGGGCGGGATTACAAAGTGGGTCGTTGAGCGTTGTTGCCACGGATCACTGTGCATTTTCGACCGAGCAGAAGCGGTTTGGCGTAGATGATTTTACCAAGATCCCGAATGGTACTGGTGGGTTGGAAGATCGGATGCCGATGTTGTGGACGCATGGGGTTGCGACAGGGCGTTTGACGATGAATGAATTTGTTGCTGTGACCTCGACGAATATCGCCAAGATTTTGAATTGTTACCCGAAGAAGGGGGCGATTTTGGTAGGTGCGGATGCTGATTTGGTTGTTTGGGATCCTGAGAAGGAGAAGACCATTGCAGCGAGTACGCAGCAATCGGCGATTGATTATAATGTGTTTGAGGGCAAGCATGTGAAGGGCCTGCCTCGGTTCACGCTGACACGTGGGCAGGTGGCGATTTATGATGGCGAGGTGCGCACGCAGGAAGGTCATGGGAAGTTTGTGAAGCGCGAGGCGAATACAGCGGTGAATAAGGCGTTGTCGTCTTGGAAAGAGTTGACTGCACCGAGGCCCGTTGAGCGGTCTGGTATTCCTGCGAGTGGGGTTTAACTTGATCATTTCGGCACAAAACCTTGATCTGACATTTCAGGCGAATGATGGTCCCGTTCATGCATTGAAGGACGTGAGTCTTGAGATTGGTAAAGGGGAGTTCGTTTCTTTTATCGGGCCTTCGGGTTGCGGCAAGACCACGTTCTTGCGCTGCATTGCGGGGTTGGAAACGCCCACCGCGGGGCAGATTTCGGTGAATGGCATGACGCCTGAGGAGGCGCGAAAGGCGCGGGCCTATGGCTATGTGTTTCAGGCGGCGGGATTGTATCCTTGGCGGACGATCGGCGGGAACATCAAGCTGCCGTTGGAAATCATGGGGTTTTCCAAGGCGGAGCAGGTCGAGCGTGTCGCGAAGGTGATGGAGCTGGTTGATCTGGCGGGATTTGAGCAGAAGTTTCCGTGGCAATTGTCAGGAGGTATGCAGCAGCGGGCGAGTATTGCGCGGGCTTTGGCGTTTGATGCTGATATTTTGTTGATGGACGAGCCGTTTGGTGCGTTGGACGAGATTGTGCGTGACCATTTGAACGAGCAGTTGCTGGCGCTTTGGGCGCGCACCGAAAAGACGATTGCTTTTGTAACGCATTCGATCCCTGAGGCAGTGTATCTGTCGACCAAGATTGTGGTGATGTCGCCAAGGCCGGGGCGTATCACGGATATTATCGAGAGCACGTTGCCACGCGAGAGACCGCTGGATATTCGCGAGAGTGCCGAGTTTATTGCGATTGCGCATCGTGTGCGTGATGGATTGCGGGCGGGGCATCAGGACGATGTTTAGGCGCGCGATTTTACCTGTTTTGGTGGTGCTTGGGATTATTGTAGCGATTTGGTATGCGGCCTGCGTTCCGATGAATGCCGCGTGGACCGCCCAGCAGTTGAAGCGGTCGGGCGAGACGATGACGGTTTCACAGACTGTTGGCGCTGCTTGGTCGCAGGAACGTCCGCGTCTGCCTGCGCCGCATCAGGTGGCTGGAGAGTTGTGGGATACGGTTGTGATGAAGAAGATCACATCGAAGCGGTCGTTGGTTTATCACGGTTGGGTTACGTTGAGTGCGACCCTTTTGGGGTTTGGCATTGGGACGGGGCTGGGCGTGCTTTTAGCTGTGGGGATCGTGCATAGTCGTGCGATGGATATGAGTGTGATGCCTTGGGCGATTGTCAGTCAGACCATTCCGATTATTGCGATTGCGCCGATGATTATTGTGGTTTTGTATTCGATTGGCGTGCAGGGAATGTTTCCTAAGGCCGTTATTAGCGCCTATTTATCGTTCTTTCCTGTTGTGGTTGGGATGGTGAAGGGGCTGCGTAGCCCTGATGCAATGCAATTAGATTTGTTGCGCACATATCATGCCAGTGATGCCCAAGGATTTTGGAAATTGCGACTGCCTGCGTCGCTGCCGTATTTGTTCGCCTCGCTGAAGATTGGCGTGGCTGCGTCGTTGGTGGGGGCCATTGTTGGCGAGTTGCCGACGGGGGCTGTGCGAGGATTAGGTGCGCGGTTGTTGGCAGGATCGTATTACGGGCAGACTGTGCAGATCTGGTCGGCGTTGTTTGCGGCGGCGATATTAGCGGCGGGCTTGGTCGCGATCATTGGCTTGATTGAGCGGGTGGCGTTACGCCGTATGGGGATGCGCCCATGAGTTATGTGATTTTTGCGCTGTTGTTGTGGGGTGCTGGTTGGGCGTTGAACGTGCGTTTGGCGAATGGGCCACGTGCGCAGACGCGATCGGTGCAGCTGATGGTTCCTGCGATTTTTGGACTAACGATATTGGTGATGTGGGAGTTGATTGTGCGCGGACTTGGCGTGCCTTTGGTGATTTTGCCGCCGCCGAGTATGATTGCGGTCAGGTTTGCGGATAGTCTGCCGATTTTATGGACTGATTTTGTGCAGACTTTTGTGAAGGGTGCGTTGAGCGGCTATGTGATTGGCTGTGTGGCGGCGTTGACGTTGGCGATTGTTGTGGATCGATATGATTTTCTGCGTCGTGGGTTGCTGCCTGTTGGGAACTTTATGGCCGCTTTGCCGATTGTTGGGACCGCACCGATTTTGGTGATGTGGTTCGGGTTTGATTGGCAGTCAAAAGCGGCTGTGGTTGTTGTGATGGTGTTTTTTCCTGTGCTCGTGAACACGGTGGCGGGGCTGCGTGATACCAGCGATATGCAGCGCGATTTGATGCGGACCTATGGTGCAAGTTACGGGCAGGCATTGGTGAAGTTGCGCCTACCTGCGGCGATGCCGTTTATTTTTAATGGGCTTAAGATTGCCACGACATTGGCTCTTGTGGGTGCGATTGTGGCCGAGTTCTTTGGATCACCGACGCGCGGTATGGGGTTTCGGATTTCGACCAGTGTGGGCCAATTGGCGCTAGATATGGTTTGGGCCGAGATCGTTGTGGCCGCGCTCGCGGGGAGTTTTTTCTACGGCGCGATTGCGGTGTTGGAGCGGCGTGTCACGTTTTGGCATCCGTCGCAGCGAAAATAACAGACCCTGAAATTGGGGCAAGAAATGTAACTGACTTGGAGGTCAATGAGATGAAAAAGACAATGATGGCGACGGCGCTTGCTGCTGGTTTTGGTAGCATGGCGATGGCTGGTCCGAATGATGTGAAGCTGCAATTACAGTGGGTCACGCAGGCGCAGTTTGCGGGATATTACGTGGCGCTTGATGAGGGTTTTTACGAGGAAGAGGGTCTGGACGTGACCATCCTGCCCGGTGGTCCCGATATTGCCCCACCACAGGTTTTGGCGGGTGGTGGTGCTGATGTGATGTTGAACTGGATGCCGTCGGCGTTGGCTGCTCGCGAGAAGGGATTGCCGGTTGTGAATATTGCCCAGCCTTACAAAACGTCAGGTCTGATGCTGACGTGTTGGAAAGATACGGGGATCACGTCGGTTGAGGATTTCAAGGGTAAGACGATTGGTGTTTGGTTCTTTGGCAATGAGTATCCGTTCTTGTCGTGGATGTCTCAGGCGGGAATTTCCACTGAGGGTGGCGAGGATGGAGTGACGGTATTGAAGCAAGGCTTTAACGTTGATCCGTTGTTGCAGCGTCAGGCCGATTGCATCTCGACGATGACATATAATGAATACGGTCAGGTTTTGGATGCTGGTATTCCGGAAGACGAATTGATCACGTTCAAGTATGAGGAACAGGGCGTTGCCACGTTGGAAGACGGGATTTACGCATTGGAAGCGAATTTGGAGGATCCCGAATTTGTTGATAAGATGGTTCGTTTTGTCCGTGCCTCGATGAAGGGGTGGAAGTGGGCAGAAGAGAATCCTGAGGCCGCTGCGATGATCGTTTTGGATAACGACGAGACGGGTGCGCAAATCGAGTCGGCGCAGGTCCGGATGATGACTGAGGTTGCCAAGCTTACCTCTGGGTCGAACGGCGCATTGGATGAGGCGGATTATCAGCGCACAGTGGATACACTGTTGGGTGGCGGGTCTGATCCGGTGATTTCGAAAGTCCCCGAGGGTGCATGGACGCATGTGATTACGGATGCAGCGTTAAACTAATTCGTTCGAGATGATGTGAGAGCGCGCTGCGGAAACGTGGCGCGTTTTTGTTTGGATAAAGCCTCGAACTGGAATTTGATTGGACATAGACATTGGGTGTTGTCGCTATTGGTATGGTCAGTAGGTCCGCTAAATGGTTGTTTGCTTTTAAATTAAGCGAGGTTTGTGATGGCTTATCTATTGGGCGTGGATACGGGTGGGACCTATACTGATGCAGTTCTTTTGGACGAGGGGTCTGACCGTATTTTAGCCAGCGCCAAGTCGCTGACCACCCGTCCCGATTTAGCGTTGGGTGTCGGCCGTGCGATTGATGCCGCATTGGCCGAGGCCGGTATTGATCCATGCCATGTTGCGATGGTGTCGTTATCTACGACCTTGGCGACGAATGCGCTGGTGGAGGGTCAAGGCGGCAAGGTGGCCTTGGTGTTCATCGGGTTTGACGAGGGCGAGTTGGGTCGCAGCGGTCTGACAGAAGCTTTGCGGGGCGATCCGGTAATTTTATTGGCGGGCGGGCATAATCATGCAGGCGCAGAGGTGGTGCCGTTTGATTTGTGCGTATTGAAGCAGGAGATTTTGGGTCTTGATAGCGGAATTACAGGCTTTGCTATCGCCGGTCGTTTTGCCACGCGTAATTCGGCGCATGAGGTGGCGGCCAAGGACTTAATCCGCGACCTGACAGGTAAACCTGTGACCTGCTCGCATGAGTTATCGTCTGTGTTGGGAGGCCCGAAGCGTGCGTTGACGGCGGTGTTAAATGCCCGATTGATTGGTATGATCGATGGGTTGATTAGTGCCTGTGAAGGGCATTTGATCAAGGTTGGCATCGATGCCCGTCTCATGGTCGTGCGCGGCGATGGTGCGTTGGTATCTGCTGATATGGCGAGAGAGAAGCCGATCGAAACGATTTTAAGCGGTCCTGCGGCGTCAATTGCTGGCGCGTCATGGTTAACCGGCGAGCAGGATGCCCTGGTGTCCGATATTGGCGGAACCACCACAGATGTGTGTCTACTAAAGGATGGGAAGCCCAAAATTGATCCAGATGGTGCGCGTGTCGGTCCGTATCGCACCATGGTGGAGGCTGTGGCGATGCGGACTACGGGCCTTGGCGGTGATAGCGAAGTGCATGTGGTTGAGGGGCTAGATGGTGGGCTTAGACTAGGGCCGCGTCGCTTGATGCCGATAGCGTTGGCGGCGCATGAGTTTCCCGCGTTGATACACCGCGAATTGGATCGTGCCTTGGCCGTGGATGTGCCTGCGAGTGACGGTGTGCAGTTTGCAGTGCCGCTATGGCGCGAATGGCCAGAGGGGTTGGACGTGCGGGAGGCGGCGGTGGCTGCGCGGTTGAAGGACGGACCTCAGCGCGTGGGGCATGTTGTGGCTAGCCGCATGGAAATGCCTGCGCTGATGCGGTTGGTGACGCGCGGCATGGTCATGATTGCAGGCGTAACGCCGTCAGATGCGAGTCATGTTTTGGGGCGTGTCGACGTATGGGATGCTGCTGCGTCAGAGAAGGCGCTGACGTTATTTGCGCGAAGACGTATGGGGAGCGGTGATCGGGTCGCGTCTGGTGCTGCTGTGATGGCGCAAATGATTGTTGATCAGCTGACGGATCAGACAGTGGATTGTTTGTTGGAAGCGGCGTTTGATGAGGATGATCGCGAATGGGGGCAGAGTGTTGCGGGGCTTGCGCGGCATCCGTTGACGATGGCTGGCATGGATCAACATCGCGGGGTTGTGCAGGTTGATTTGAAGCTTGGTGTGCCTGTGATCGGGTTGGGCGCCTCGGCTCATGCATATTATGGTGCTGTGGGTGCGCGGTTAAACACGCGCATGGTATTGCCTGAGCTTGCGGGGGTGGCCAATGCAATCGGGGCTGTTGTGGGGCAGGTGTCGATGCATGCGTCTGGGACGGTGACAAGCCCGGGGGCAGGCGTATTTGCGGTGCATCTGCCGGATCGGGTTCAGCGGTTTAATGGTGCGTCAGAGGCGATGGACGTGTTGGAGGCAGCGTTGACAGTGGAGGCTGGCGATAAGGCGCGCGAGGCTGGTGTTGAAGAACTGCGGTTCACAACCGAAAGAGACATCAAGCAAGTTGATATCGAGAACCAGCCCATGTTCATCGAGGCGCACATCAAGGTCACGGCAAGTGGTAGGCCAAGGATCGCGACCGGGTAAGATTTCAGTTAGGTCGCGTAGCGTCACAATATTGTGGGGTTGATTGCGCAGTGGTGTGTGATCCGTCAAAATGGAAACATACATTGAAAGAATATCCTGATGCTGGACCGCTATGCCCGTCGATTAATTGATCCGCCGCTAAATTATGCGGGACGGATGATTGCGCTGCGTGGTGTGACGGCAAATGGTGTGACGTCAGTTGGCCTGTGTTTGGGTCTAAGCTCGGCAGTTATGATCGGGTTTGGCTGGACAGTTTATGCGTTAATTCCGTTGTTGTTGGGGCGTGTTGCGGACGGTTTGGATGGTGCGGTTGCGCGTGCGTCGCGCAAGACCGATTTTGGCGGATACTTTGATATTACTGCTGATTTTTTATTTTATGGGGCAGTGCCATTTGCATTTGTGGCTTTAGATCCCACCAACAACGGTGCAGCAGGCGCGTTTTTGTTGACTGCATTCTACTTTAACGGTGCCAGCTTTCTTGGATATGCTGTTCTGGCCGAAAAATATGGGGAAAGCACCGAGAGGCAGGGTCAGAAGTCGCTGTATTACTCAAACGGTATTCTGGAAGGGACAGAGACGATTGTATTCTTTGTCCTGCTTTGCCTGAACCCTGTCCACTTTGCCCTATTGGCGTGGATATTTGGTGCTCTATGTTTCGTGACGGCGCTGTTGCGCATCTATGCAGCATCTCAAAGTTTTATTGATTAAGGACATGACAATATGAAATATCTTGCGGTTTTAGCGACCCTGATTACACCTGTTTCGGCTTTGGCAGACCCTGATCCAAGCAATTGGGATGCAGTCGTGGCCGAGGCCAGTGGGCAAACCGTTTACTGGCATGCTTGGGGTGGATCGACCACAACCAATGCATTTATTGAATGGGTCGGTGACCGCGTTGCGGCAGATTACGGGCTCACATTGGAACATGTGAAACTGACAGATACTGCCGATGCGGTGACCCGAGTTTTAGCCGAGAAGCAGGTTGGCGAAGATGATGATGGCGCGATTGATATGATTTGGATCAATGGTGCAAATTTCAGTGCTATGAAGGGTGCGGATCTGCTGTTTGGCCCCTATGCAGAACAGCTGCCGAACTGGTCGATTGTGGATGTTGGTGGTAAAACGGTGCAGGCCGATTTTACTGTTCCGACAGAGGGGTACGAGAGCCCTTGGGCCATGGCGCAGGTGGTGTTTATCCACGATACGGCCGATTTGCCTGAACCTTTGGGCGATATGGCGGCGATATTAGAGTGGTCTGCGGGCAATCCAGGCAGGTTCACCTATCCGCAACCTCCGGATTTTTTGGGAACGACGTTTTTGAAGCAGGCACTGGTAGATGTGTTGGACGATCCTGCTGTGTTGGCGATGCCCGCGACGGATGCGAATTACGAAGATGTGACCGCGCCACTATGGGCATTTCTTGATGCATTAACGCCGACGCTGTGGCGTTCTGGACGTGCCTATCCTGCGACCGGTCCTGCGCAGTTGCAGTTGATAGCAGATGGCGAGGTTGATTTGGCGATCTCGTTTAGTCCGGGTGAAGCGACGGCGGCGATTGCAAATGATCAGCTTCCGGACACTGTGCGCACGTTTGTTCTGGATGGTGGCACTATTGGTAATGCGTCTTTCGTCGCGATCCCATATAATTCAGGTTCCAAAGCCGCTGCTATGGTTGTCGCGAATTTTCTTATGTCCCCGGAAGCACAAGCGCGCGCGCAAGATCCAGAAATTCTAGGCTACGGCACCGTGCTTGATATGGCGGCGATTTCATCAGAGGAGCGCGCGGTCTTTGATGCGTTAGAATTGGGTATTGCCACGTTGTCGCCCGCTGCATTGGGAACCGTGCAGGCCGAGCCGCATGCCAGTTGGATGACGCGTATCGCTGATGACTGGATGGACCGTTACGGTGTCACACAGTAAGGCAACGCGGCTGCTTCTTATTCTGCCCCTGCTTATGATCGGTGCCATGTTAGGGCCGATTATAGCGGGGCTGATTGGTACGATTTTGCCCGCGTTCGGGCATTTGCCTGCTGCGGGAATTACGGGGCCGTCATTAGAGCCTTTCGCGCGTGTGTTCGCATGGAACGGTTTTGTGCGGGCGGCGATGCTGTCGATATCGACGGGGGTGCTTGCGACCGGTATTTCACTGCTGATTGTAACCTTGCTGACTGCTGGCTGGTCTGGCATGCGTCCGTTTCGCATGCTTGAGCGGTTGTTGTCCCCGCTTTTATCAGTGCCGCACGCCGCCGCTGCGTTTGGTCTTGCGTTTTTGATTGCGCCTTCGGGGTGGATTGCACGGTTTTTATCGCCTGCGGTGACGGGGTGGGATCGTCCGCCTGACCTATTGATTTTGCAAGATAGTCTCGGGCTGTCTTTGACGGCTGGCTTGATCGTGAAGGAAGTGCCGTTTTTGTTGCTGATTACCTTGTCAGCCTTGGGGCAGTCGGATGCGCCGCGCAGTCGTGTGATTGCGCAGGCGCTTGGATACGGGCGCGTGACGGGGTGGCTAAAAACGGTTTTTCCGCGTGTTTACGCGCAGATACGATTACCTGTTTACGTCGTCTTGGCCTACGCAATGTCAGTCGTGGATATGGCCGTTATTTTGGGACCGAACACGCCGTCAACGTTGTCGGTTCAGGTCGTAACGCTAATGTCTGACCCTGATTTGACCATGCGACTGGAGGGCGGTGCGATGGCGCTGTTGCAGCTTGCTTTGGTGCTAATGGTGCTCGCGTTCTGGCGTGCCGGAGAATGGGTCGTTGCCGGACTGGGGCGGCGTTGGATCGCGTGCGGGTCGCGGGGAAAAACAGACACTATTGCGGCTATATTTGGCTTGAGTGCTGGCATAATTTGCGCGTTAGCCGTGTTATTGGGGCTGGCTGTCTTGGGGGTATGGTCTTTTGCTGGATATTGGGGGTTTCCAGATGCGATGCCAGATACAATCTCGCTCAAGAATTGGAGCCGCCACGGTGAAGGCACGATAGCGGCGCTGGGCGAAACGGTCCTTATTGCTGGCAGTGTAACCATTGTCGCGTTGGTGTTGGTCATTGGCAGCTTGGAGGCAGAGGTGCGTTATGGATTGCGCATGTCTTCGCGGGCCATATGGTTGCTTTATCTGCCCTTATTAGTGCCGCAAACGGCGTTTTTACCGGGATTACAGACGCTGATGTTAAGCCTTGGAATTGCTGTGGGGCGGGTCCCAGTGATGATGGCGCATTTGGTGTTTGTGTTGCCTTATGTTTTCTTATCATTGGCAGATCCGTATCGTGCGTGGGATGCGCGCATGGGGACGATTGCCGCGGCTTTGGGGGCACCCGCAGGTCGCGTGTTGTGGCGTGTGCGCCTGCCGATGCTTTTGCGGCCTGTATTGACGGCGACTGCCTTGGGGCTTGCGGTGTCTGTCGGGCAGTATTTGCCGACGCTATTGATAGGTGGTGGGCGGGTCGAAACCTTGACCACCGAAGCGGTGGCGCTTGCGGCTGGTGGTGATCGTCGCGCGATTGGTGTTTATGGATTGATGCAAACGGCGGCGGCGCTGGTGCCGTTTACGCTTGCATTGCTGGTGCCTGCGATTGTTTGGCGCAATAGAAGGGGGTTGCGGCATGGATAAAGGATTGGCGTTGCGTAATGTTGTCATCACCAAGGGTGGTGTGCCGTTTGTGTCATTATCGCGAGAGATTGCGTCGGGCGAGGTGTTGACGATTATGGGGCCGTCAGGCGTCGGAAAATCGACGCTGCTGGCGTTCATTACGGGCACGTTGACCAGCGACTTTGCTGCAAGTGGCACTGTGATTTTGGATGGGCATGAAATCACGCGCACCTCCGCGCATCAGCGGCATGTCGGGATATTGTTTCAAGATGATTTGTTATTTCCGCATTTGTCAGTTGCGCAAAATTTAGCGTTTGGGCTCCGTGCAGGCGGCACAATCAGCGGGCGCCGTTTGAAAATTGAGAATGCATTGGAAGAGGTCGGCTTGGCCGGGTTCGGGGATCGTGATCCAGCGACATTATCGGGTGGTCAAAAGGCGCGTGTTGCATTGATGCGAATGTTATTGTCGGAGCCTTGTGCATTGTTGTTGGACGAGCCGTTTGCACGTTTGGATGCGGAGTTGCGAGCGCAGGTGCGTGAGTTGGTTTTTGATCGTGCAAAAGTGCGCGGATTGCCTGTTTTGATGGTGACCCATGATCTTGAGGATGCGCAGGCGGCCGGTGGTGACATTGTCACGTTCTCGCCTATCTAGATCCCAAAATTGTGTCGGCGTGATCACGCATATAGATCCGCAGCCAAGGGGTGAAAATTTCGGGGCTTAACGCGATTTCGACGTTGAGCGCGTCGGGTGAAATCCATCTGACGGCCTGCACTTCGTCTGGGTTAGGATCGATTTTTAATAGGTCCGGTGCCTTTGCAAGATACGCGTCGACGACTTCATGCTCATACATTCCGCCCCCCACATCAGCGCGGTACTCAAGTTGACCGCGATGTGTGCATTGCAGGTCGGTTATTCCCAACTCGTCTTGTAGCCGACGCACTGCGCATTCTGCGGGATCTTCGTCCCAGTTGGGGTGCGTGCAGCAGGTGTTCGCCCAGAGATTTGGGGTATGATATTTATGAGCGGCCCTTTGTTGCAGCAGGATGCGACCTTGGTTGATCACAAATACGCTGACTGCTTTGTGCCGCAGGCCATGGGTATGCGCGTGCAGTTTATCGACGGGGGTAAGTATGCCGTCGACCCAAGTGGGGATGAGAATCGTATCTGTCATGCCGCGTGTCTAAATGGTTGGTAGGCGTTTTTGAACCTGTCAGTTTGTTACGCAGGTTGTGAGGCGTTGTTTGTAAGGCTGCGATCTTGCGTCCGATGTGAAAGAGGGTCAGTCTGATTGTCGTATATGGAAAGATTATTTTAATGCCTCAACCCCCGCAGCCTGCGATATTTTTCCACCCTGATGCAATTGAAAGCAAAGGTAAGGAACTGGTCGGGCGTCGTTCGTCGGGACAGTCGTTTCTGAAGGGGTTTTTAGCACATGTGCCGGGTGACATTGTTACGGCGGTGGCAGAGGGGCCGAATGGGGCCAAGGCGTTTGAGGCTGTGGCGCGACAATTGGGTGAGACCCGCGAGATCAGGACGCGAACGTTGCGCGGCCAAAAGGGCTTTCTTGATGCAGGCGCAGTGTTTTTCCCCGGACCCGGATATATGGGGGCGAGTTGGCGCAGACAGCGGTTTGATCCGACTGCGGGATCGTTGATTGGCGTCACCCACACGATGTCGACCCGTCGTGTGATCGAGAGTTTGCATACGTTATTGGCAGAACCGGTTGAGCCTTGGGATGCGATTATTTGCACGTCGCATGCGGTGAAGTCAGTTTTGCAAACGCAGATGGATCTAGAGGTGGCTTACTACCGTGCGCGTTTTGGTGCGTCCCGTGTGCCGGTGCCGCAATTGCCTGTGATCCCGTTGGGGATACATGTGGCGGATTTTGAGCGTTCCGATAAGGCGCGCGCGGCGATGCGTGCGAGGTTTGACACGCCTGAGAATGCGACGGCTGTGATGACGATGGGACGGTTTACCTCGGTCGAGAAGGCTAATCCTGTGCCTATGTTTTTGGCGTTGGAACAGGCGGCGCAAGCGACGGGCAAGCCTGTGCATTTGTGGATGGTTGGCTGGTCTAATCGCGAGGCGGAGATGGAGTTGCATGTGGACGGTGCCGCCGCACTTTGCCCTTCTGTGGTGACCCATGTGATTGATGGCCGTGCGCCCGAAGTGCGCCGTGATATTTGGTCAGGTGCGGATATTTTCACACTCCCTGTTGATAATATCCAAGAGACATTTGGCTTGGTTCCTGTGGAGGCGATGGCGGCTGGTTTGCCTGTTGTGATGCCTGATTGGAACGGTTTTAAGGACACTGTTGTGCATGGCCAGACGGGTTTTTTGATCCCGACGATGATGCCTGCCGGTGGCGCGGGGCCGTTGATTGCCCAGCGCTATGCCGATGGTACAGATGATTATCTGCGCTATTTGTCGATTGTTCAGCAGCAGACGGCGATTGATGTCCCGCAATATGCTCATGCGTTTGAGATTTTGATTAACGATCCAGAAAAGCGTCGTGCGATGGGAGCAGCGGGGCGTCAACATGCGGCGCGGACGTTTGATTGGTCCGCTGTTATTCCGCAATATCTGGATCTGGCCGCAGAGTTGGCATTGATGCGAAAAGGCGCGACATCGACCACGCCCCGTTTGTCGAAATCGGTTTTAAGCCCGATCGAGGTTGATCCGTTTACCTTATATCGTGGCTATGTATCGGGGTCTCCGACGGCGCAAAGCGTTGTCACCCATCGTCGCGTTTTGACTGCGGTGGACCTTGCTGCATTGGATAAGTTGAACGGCCGTGATTTATATGGGCGCCGCATTGTGGCGGATGAAACTGTGTTGCGAATCTGTGCCTTGTTAGAGACTGGGACGCAGATGACGATTGGCGATATTTCCGCCCAAACCGAGCTAGGGCTAGGTGTTGTGACAGCGTCCATACTATTTCTCGCAAAATTTGATTATGTGATCATTTCGGGGCTCCAGCCAAATTAACGCCGTATTTATCAATTATATGGCAGATGAAGCAGGCGTTCCCAAAGACCCTGAAACATCCGGGCTGGGTAATAAAGGAAGAGACAATGCAACTTTCTGTGCATTTCGAGAATACGGCTGGTACCGGCAAGGCAAGCGGACCTGTGACGGTTGGCTGGTTTTATAACCAGAAAAAAGCCAGCATTGTTTATTTCCCGCCTGAGCGTGTGCGTTCGGCCGAGATGAATAAGACCCATGCAAAGTCAGCGTCGCGTTGTCCTGCGGTGATTGGGATGGAGAGCCGTTATTTTATGGTGCGGTGCCCATTTGACCTGCATTTAGAGTTTGTGCGCGACAAGGATGGTCGTCCTGCCTTGCGTAATTTGAACGGCGATAAGTCGGGAATTCGTGCCAATAAGCTGCGTGAAAAACTGCATATCGCCGCCGAGCATGAATGGCGTTATCCCGGTGTGCCGACGTTGCAGTTACAACTTCCCTATGTGTTTATTTCTGACGAGCCGGTTTATGCCAGTCAGGTGGCCCCGTTTATGCATTACTCGCGCAATCCGATGCCCGGCACGATTTTTGGTGGTAGGTTCCCGATCAATGTCTGGCCTCGACCATTGATGTGGGCGTTTGAATGGCATGATACCGATCGTCCATTGAAAATTAATCGTGGTGATCCACTGTTTTATGTCACGTTTGAGACCATGCCGCAGGATCGTAGCATTGTCTGCGTCGAGACAGAGCTGACCGAAGAGTTGAACGACTATATGGAGATGATTTCGGGAGCGGTGAATTACGTTAACCAGACGTTCTCGTTATTTGAGGCTGCTGAGAAGCGCCGCCCCGAGACATTGATCAAGCCGGTGAAGCGGCGCGGTGCTGACTAAGGCGGTGAATATGTCCGAGACGATAAAAGACATGCGCGCGCGCGCTATCAAACTGCATCAGGCGGGTGAGCATGCGGAGGCGTTGATTGGTTATGCACGTTATCTCGCGCTTGTGCCGGATGATGCGGGGGCGTGGTCAAATTTAGGTGTGCTGCACCGTGTCAAAGGTCGCCATATGCAGGCATTGCGCGCGCAGGAACGCGCAGTGGCGATTGCCCCTGACGACGTGAGCTTGCGCAGTAACTATGCCAATATCCTGTCGGATGTTGGTCGGTATGAAGAGTCTATCGCGGCCCGTCAAACTATTCTGGCGCGTGAGCCTGACAGTTTAAATCACATCGCGATGGTCGGTCGCTGTTTGCGCGGTATGGGTCGTTATGATGAGGCTGAGGTCTATTTGACAGATGCGATTGCCCGTTTTCCTGCGGATGTCGAGTTAAAGATGCAATTGGCGTTTGCCCAGTTGGGTACCGGTGATTACCGTGCTGCGTTCCAAACCTATAAGGTCCGTTGGCAAGCGGGAGAGTTGAAACCACGCGATTTGCTATTTCCCGAGTGGGCGGGCGAGCCGTTGCAGGGTAAGACCGTTTTGGTCATGCCTGAGCAGGGTTTTGGTGACGCTGTTCTATTCGCCCGATTTATTCCGGTTCTACGTTCAATGGGTGCCAAAGTACATTGCTTGGTAGAGCGCCCTCTGCTGCATTTGTTCACCGCGTTAGACGGTGCGGATTGGGTGGGTCATTCACTGCCGCGAGAAGCAAGTTTTGATTACTGGGTCAACATGATGGATCTTGCCGCGTTGCATTTCACCACATCTGTTACGATCCCCGCCCCAACCGCGTTACATGTTCCGGCGCAAAGTAAGGAGCGAGCTGAGCGCATTGTTGCACCGTTTGCGAACAAGGTGAAAGTGGGCGTAATCTGGACCGGTTCTGTCACCTATAAGGGAAATGCCTTCCGCTCTTTTAGCCATACTGATTTCCTGCCGCTGACCCAGATCGCCGGGGTGCAGTTGTTTTCTTTGTATAAGGGGCCGATGTTAGAGCCTTATTTTGCGGATGGTAGTTCGTCGTTTATCGTGGATGCAGGAAGCGACGAGAGTGGTTTTGCCGATACGGCAGCGACGATGAAGGCGATGGATTTGGTGATTACCTCCGACACAGCGACGGCGCATATCGCGGGATCATTGGGCGTGCCGACGTGGACAATCCTGCATTGGGACCCGTTTTGGGTCTGGACGCACAAAGGTGACACAACGGGATGGTATCCGCAGATGCGCCTGTTTCGCCAGAAAACACCACTGGATTGGTCGGGCGTTATGGCGGAAGTTGAGGAAGCATTGGCATTGAAAATGAAAGTGGCATCATGAATGAAATTTTAGTGCCAACCGCGCCGGGTGAGTTGATTGACAAGCTGACGATCCTGCGGCTGAAATCCGAGAAGATATCGGATTCTGCAAAACTGGCGAATGTGCGTCATGAGATGAGCGTGTTGCAGCAGACGTCCGACGCTGCTGTGGAGATGACAGATGCGCTACGCAAGCTTTGGGACGCACTATATGCGATCAATGCCGATCTATGGGTGATCGAAGATGACATCCGTGCATTCGAGGCAGCGCGTGACTTTGGTCCCGGATTTATTGCATTGGCGCGCGCTGTTTACGTCACAAATGATGAACGGGCTCGTATTAAGAAGGAGATTAACCTGCTCCTTGGGTCCGCAATTGTAGAAGAGAAGTCGTATTATGATTTTGGAGGTCTGGCATGACAATTGAAGAACGCATCCGTGCAGCGCGTAAAGAACTTGCTGAGGTCCAAAGCGAGCTGGCTGCCAAAATTTCCACCGAGCGGACGCGCGCGCGTGGGCTTTTGACCCGTCAGCTTCATGAGGTACGTGGCTTGTTAAGCGCCGCATATTCGTATCCGTCGCAGGCCGGTCAGGATTGGGTTGTTGACCGCGTGATGAAGCAGAAACGCGGTGGCACCTTTGTTGATATCGGCGCCTATGATGGCGTAACTGGTTCAAATACCATGTTCTTTGAGCGTGACCGCGACTGGACTGGTGTATTGGTCGAGCCGGTCGCCGCGCATCGTGCCACGGCCGAAAAACTACGAAAGTCGCCCTGCCTGCCCTATGCGGTTGCCGATAAGAAAGGCAGCGCCAAGTTCATGGCCGTGACCGAAGGGTATACCCAAATGAGCGGTTTGGTGGACACATATGACCCGCGTATTCTGAGCCGTGTCCGCGCCGATAAACGGCATGCAGAGAAGGTGATTAGGGTGCCAACTCGTACGCTGTCACAGATTTTGGACGAAGCGAATATTCCGAACCCAGATTTTGTATCGCTGGATATCGAGGGTGGCGAGTTGGCCGCGCTGCGCCGGTTCCCTTTTGAAAAGCATAACGTCAAAGTTTGGTCGATTGAGAATAATCTTGGTGACCCTGCGTTACCTGCCCTGATGCGTGAAAAAGGCTATGATCTGATCGAATTCTGCGGCCCTGATGAAATTTATTCTAAATCTCGATAAAGTCCAATTCGTCTACAATTGAACCGTTAAGAACACCTTCATATGCCGCCCTTTAAGACAGAGGTGGGTGGACGAAAGGTGGTACTAAATGAGTGGAAATGCTCCAGTAATTATTATCAAACGCAAGAAGGTCATTGCGAGTGGTGGGCATCACGGTGGTGCATGGAAAGTTGCTTATGCGGACTTTGTGACCGCGATGATGGCGTTCTTTATGTTGATGTGGTTGTTGAATGCGACAACCGAACAACAGCGAAAGGGCATTGCAGATTACTTTACCCCGACGATCCCGATAATTCGTATCTCGGGTGGCGGTGACGGTATATTTGGTGGCGATGATATTTTCTCGCAAGATATGTCGGCGCGCGCGGGAATGGGGGGGGGTAGAGGCCGAAACTGAAGGTGACGCAGCTGCGCAATCAGCCGAGGTTGCCGCGTTGCAAGATATTGAAGAGGTTCTGCTTGGCATTGGTGGCGAGAGTGCGCTGGCCGAAGCTGCACTACGACATATCGTGACCCGTGTGACCGACGAGGGCTTGGTGATCGAAGTGTTCGACCTGCCTGATGCGTCTCTGTTTAAAGACGAGACTGCGGAGCCGATGCCTGTCACCCGAGAAATTGCTGCGCTTTTTGCCCGCCTTTTTATTGCGGTAGAAAATGATGTTGCGCTAACCGGTCATTTGCGCACGCGATCAATTTTGGTCTTGAACAACCCGATCTGGGACCTTTCCACTGATCGTGCGGCGATGATGCGCGTGATGCTAGAGGATGGGGGCCTTGATCCGGCACGCATAGCGCGCATCACGGGAACTGGCGATCGCATGCCTGTGGTGACTGATGCCACCGCATTGCGCAACAATAGGTTGGAAATTATTTTGTTGCGATCGGATGTCTGATTGGTCTTGTTAGGGAGCCGTTAAGGCAAAGTTGTTAGATCTATGGAAAGTTCACGTCATTTCCCGATCCTGAAAGGCCTTGCCATGACGATTTCATCTTCCTTAAATGCCAGTGTCGCCGGCCTTGCCGCCAATGCGACAAGGCTTGCAACGATTTCCGACAATATCGCAAATTCTCAAACCTACGGGTATAAGCGCGCAGAAACCGATTTCCATTCTATGGTGATCGAAAACGGGCGCGGTTCCTATTCCGCTGGCGGCGTTCGAACCACAGTTTCGCGCTTAATTGACCAAAGTGGCCCGTTGGTGGACACTAATAACCCGACTGATCTGGCGGTGCGTGGTCGCGGCATGTTGCCTGTCACAACAGCCGCCTCTGTTCAGGCTACCAATGGTGGAAATCCGATGTTATTGACTACCACCGGCTCATTTCGTGCCGATGATCAAGGGTATTTGACCAGCCCTGGTGGCTTGGTTCTGATGGGATGGCCGGCCAACGCGGATGGTAAAATTCCTACCTTTCCACGAGATTCGATAGACGGGCTGGAACCGATCAGAATTAACGCAAACCAGTTTGCTGGTGAAGCGACGACCCAAATCGGTCTGGCCGTGAACCTACCTGCTACTGCAACGGAGGCCGGTTCTAATGGTGATGCTGAAATTCTATCGATCGAATATTTTGACAACTTAGGTAAGCCCGCGAATTTAAGCGTAAATTTCACCCCAAATGTCCCAGGCACAGGTTCCTCAAACCAATGGACTATGGTGATCACAGATAGCGCGTCTGCTGGTGCTATAGTTGGCGAGTATACGTTGCAGTTTGACGATACACGGGGCCTAGGTGGAACACTGTTGTCTGTGACCGCGGTTTCCGGCGGTGCTTATGATCCTGCATCAGGCGCGATCGCTGTAAATGTCGATGGTGGACCTCTGGAAATTGAAATTGGTGAATTGGGTGAATCGACTGGCTTGACGCAGCTTTCGAATGCCTTTGCGCCTGTTTCAATAACCAAGAACGGGACCCCGGTGGGCAGCTTGATGGGTGTGGAGATCGATCCAAATGGTTTTGTACGCGCGTCTTTTGATACCGGAATTAACCGTGTTCTCTATCAAGTCCCGCTGATCGACGTCTCGAACGTCATTGGGTTAGAGGCATTGGATCAACAAAGTTACCGCGTCACACCTGATAGTGGCTCGTTCTTTATGTGGGATGCGGGCGATGGCCCTACAGGTGATATCGTCAGCTTCGCGCGAGAAGAGTCTGCAACGGATGTTGCCGGTGAATTGACTGATCTCATCCAGACGCAACGAGCCTATTCATCTAATGCAAAAGTCATTCAGACCGTGGATGAAATGTTGCAAGAAACAACGAACATCAAACGATAACCGGTTTTTAGAAAGGATGCTTTGATGAGCATTTCAAGCGCTCTAAACAACGCTATTAGTGGGCTGACGGCAACATCGCGCACCGCAGAAGTTGTATCAAGCAATCTATCGAACGCCCTCACCGAAGGTTATGGCCGCAGGCAGCTGGAGACATCTTCTGCAAATGGAGGCGTGCGGGTCGACGGCATTTCGCGCAACGTAGATAAAGGGCTCACTGGCGATCGAAGGTTAGCCGAGGCGCGACTGAACGCCGAACAGCGCACTTTAGATATGCTGAGTAAGGTAGAGAGCCTACTTGGTATTCCCGGGGATCCTGATGGCCTTGCTGGACAGTTGGCAAGCTTTGAGCAAGCACTCATTTCAGCGGCATCTGATCCTGCGTCCGATCAAAGGCTCTCTGTCGCGAATACGACACTGAAACGTTTGGTAAGTAGCCTGAATGACGGTTCCGCCGCCGTCCAGGTTATGCGACAGAGTGCCGATGCAGCAATCGTGCGCGATGTTAGCACGTTAAACACAAGCCTGCGGATGCTTGAGACCTTAAACGCGGATATCACGCGAGCAAAATCTGTGGGACAAGATCCGTCAAATTTATTTGACGCGCGGCAACAGGTCGTGGATGAAATTGGCGGTATCATTCCCGTGCGTGAACTGGATCGCGGAAACGGCCAGATTGGCTTAATGACGACGTCTGGGCTTATTTTGATCGATGGCACTTTCACTGAATTTGAATTCAATCCAACGCCGACGATTACACCTGATATGACGCTTGCGTTGGGCGGATTATCTGGGATTACGCGAGGTGGCATTTCGCTTAGCGACGACAATGGTTTCGGACGGCTATTGGGCGGATCACTAGAGGCTGCTTTTAAGTTGCGTGATGAAACTCTTGTCGCGACGCAACAAGGGTTAGATGATATTGCGCTTGATCTGATAACACGATTTTCTGACACATCTGTAGATCCAACTACGGGAGGAACCGGATTATTAACCGACGCGGGTAATCCAGCAGATCCAGCTGACTTTATTGGGTTATCTTCCCGTATTGCTGTTAATAGTTCAGTCGACCCAGCGCAGGGTGGCGATCTGTCAAAGTGGCGCGATGGCGTATCTGCAACTTCATCCGGCCCAACGGTAAACGCGGCCCAATTAGATAGATGGCATCGCGCGTTAACAGGAGATTTGGGTCCGATTTCGATGTCTGCTGCGGAACGGATTTCTCTGGTTTCATCCTCAGCGAGCCAGGACCGCGTTTCTGCGGAAAGACAGTTAAGTTTTACATCAGCGCGCTGGGATAGCTTACATAATGCCGAGCTCGCGGGCGGTGTTGACTCGGATGTTGAGTTGCAAATTTTGCTACGTGTCGAACAGGCCTATGCGGCAAACGCAAAGGTAATTCAAACTGTCAGCGCGATGATCCAACAATTAATGGAGATTTAATCATGCCAATTGTTTCGATAGGCGACATGTCACAACACTTTATGTCTTTGAAAAGTGGAGGCGCGATTAAATCTGATCTGGCTCGATTAGGGCAAGAACTTTCAACAGGAAAAGTGGCGGATATCACTGCGCACCTCGGTGGCGACACCAGGCAGTTTTCAGGAATCGTTCATAGTTTGAGTGTATTGGATGCCTACAAGGTTGCAGCGAAAGAAACCGCAACGACACTTGATCAAATGCAAATTGTTCTATCGCGTGTGGATGATAGCCGATCGGATGCAGCGGGAAAACTGTTGATGATCTCGGGTGATAGTCAGCCCGAACTTGTTGAGCAGGCCGGTGAAATTGCTAGGCTTGCATTCAGTGATATCGTCAATACGCTCAACGGACAGTTTGCTGGACGCAGTTTGCTGGGTGGTTCGAATGTCGATGCGGCGCCGTTAGCTGCACCCGATGCGATGTTAAATGACCTGTTGGCGGGCATCAGTGGCGTAGCAACTATTGCTGCAGTGGAGTTAGCGGTCGAGGCGTGGTTCGATGATCCAGCTGGCGGCTTTGCAACTTTTGCCTATCAGGGCGATGATGGCGAAATGCCGTCCAGAAGGATTGCCGAAAACCTAAAGATAGATATGGATGTCCGCGCTGATGACCCTGCAATCAAGGAATTGCTTAAGTCAGTCGCGTTAGGGGCAATAATGACAGAGCTGGGATCCAGCCTCTCCACACGCGACCGCGGGGTCTTGCTTAAAAAGGCAAGTATCGGGATGCTGGAGTATTCGGCTTCAATTATTGCGTTGGAAGCAAAGGTGGGCAATTTGCAATCGATCGTTTCAACGGGCCTGACGCGTCTGGAAGCGGAACGTACCTCCCTCAGTATCGCGCAAAATGGATTTGAAGCGGCTGATCCATTTGAGACTGCTACGCGCTTAGAGGCGGTTCAAACACAGCTTGAAATTCATTTCACCGTGACGTCGCGTCTGTCGCAGTTGAGCTTAGTGGAGTACATTTAATGGCCGTATTGCGTAGCCTTTCTGTCGCTGTCTTAATGGCCGCTCTACCTACCAGCTTGCTTGCATCCCCGATTAGATTGAAGGATCTGGTGGAGTTCGACGGTGTGCGATCAAACGATTTGGTCGGATATGGTTTGGTCGTTGGTCTAAACGGCACCGGGGATGGCTTGCGTAACTCTCCGTTTACCGAAGAAATTATGACGAATATTCTTGAGCGTTTGGGGGTCAATGTAACTGGTGAGCAGTTTCGCCCGAAGAATGTCGCTGCTGTTTTGGTCACCGCGAGCCTGCCTCCGTTTGCACGCGCCGGCAGCCCTATCGACGTAACTGTTTCGGCGATCGGAGATGCAAATAGTTTGCTAGGTGGCACACTTATTATGACACCTCTGAATGCGGCGGATGCAGAAATTTATGCCGTGGCGCAAGGCACGATCATTGCAGGAGGCGTTCCGGCGACCGGCGATGGTGCGCCAGTGGTGCAAGGTGTCCCGACCTCAGGTGTTATTCCCTCAGGAGCGACTGTTGAGCGTGAAATTGATTTTGACTTCGGGTCGCTAACGTCAGTGCGGCTTGCCCTCCGCACCCCCGATTTTACGACGGCTGGTCGGATCGAGAACGCTATCAATCAAAACTTTGGACGCGCTGTTGCCGTCATGTTGGATTCTGGAACCGTTCAACTCGATATTTTGGCTACAAAAATGCAATCACCAGCTCATGCGTTGGGACGGATTGAGAATATTATGGTCGAACCAGAGCGTCGTGCACGAGTTGTTGTTGATCAGCGTTCAGGCACAATTGTGATGGGCGAAGACGTTCGAATTAGCCGGGTTGCGGTGAGCCAGGGAAACTTAACACTTCGGATTGAAGAGGCTCCGTTGGTTGCACAACCTAACCCGTTTGCCCCCGGCGAGACAGTTGTTGTGCCCCGTACCACGGCGGCAATTACAGATGAACCAGGCATTGGTTTGGCGGATGTCAGGGGTGAAACGTCATTGTCTGAGGTCATTGCTGGTTTGAATGCACTTGGTGTCGCTCCGCGTGACATGATTGACATTTTGAAGAGCATCAAGGCGAGCGGCGCACTTCATGCCGAATTCATTGTCCGGTAGTCAATCAAGTGTAGCTTCGAACAAGACTTGCGGCAATTAATCCCCACCCGTCGGCGACGACGAAAAACGCCAATTTGAATGGAAGCGAGACAATTGCAGGAGGCACCATCATCATGCCCATGGACATCAGCACTGCTGCGACGACAAGGTCAATGATCAGAAAAGGCAAAAAAACCAAAAAACCGACCTGAAATGCGCGCTCAAGTTCACTTAACATGAAAGATGGTATGAGGACGGACAGTGGCGCGTCGGCCACTTCCAGATCTGGAAGCAAGTCGCTACGAAGTGCAGCGAGATCCTCAAAGGTTTGGGGGTCAACGCGATTCGACATAAACCCCTGAAGTGGTTCCATAGTCTTAGAAAAAGCCTCTTCAATTTCGAGTTCCCCCGCAAGAAGCGGCGCAACACCTTGTGTGTAGGCCGCAGATAGAACAGGCTCCATTACAAAATATGTCAAGAACAGTGCGAGTGACACCATGAGCATATTTGGAGGTGATTGCTGAAGTCCGATGGCTTGTCGCAAAATTGCCAATACAGTAACGATAAACGGAAAGCATGTTACCATGATTGCGATCCCCGGTACGAGACTAAGGACCGTAATCAAGGCAAAAAGCTGCACCGATTTTGTTGTTAACGATCCGTCGATTCCAAGGGAAGATGACAGATCTTGTGCTGCAACAGGCATCGCGGAAAATGCGAGTACTGCAAAAAATGCGATGAATGAAATCCGCATTTAATGGAAGTCCCCTTTGTGCGTTGCAACTTCGGTCAAGCGAATAGCAAGCTGGCCAGCTTCACCACCTTCCAGTTCCTGCAATTCGCCGCGGGCAATCAGACGATCACCGACATACAACTCGACAGGGTCATCAATTTTGCGGTCAAGTGGCAGCACTGCGTTTTCCTTAAGTTTGAGTAAATCCCGCACGAGCGGTCTGGCTTTGCCGACGGAAACCGTTACTTCGATCGGAATACTGTGCAGCGGGTGCTCGTCGTTAAGTGGATCCACTTTTGTGTGAAGGTCAGCCATGTTTTATTTTCCTTTCATGGGGATCAGAGTAAGCGCGCAGTGCGGTCTGCACGGCGGCAAAAGTATTTGCGAAATCAATCATCGAATCGTGGTCATTTACGGACAGCCATGCCGCATGGGATGACAGCGAAGGGTCCGCTAAAACCTTTGTTTTAGAAGGTAAACCCACAGCTAAAGCTGTGGATACCGCATCAAATTGGTCAGGGTGAACGCAAACTGTTGGCAAAGTTGATAGTTGCGATTCTGCTGCCCGCTCCAAAATTTCGCAAATTAGGGAGCTTAGCCCAAGTGTCTGAGTGGCCGGCAAAATGTGCGTCGTGATTGCCTCTAATAACGGAGCCAATTCTGACAAAATTGTTTGCCGCGCTTCGGTGAAAGTAAAATGTGCGTCCGCAATAGAGTTAACCAAGCTGGCATTGAGTTGCTGTTGCTCTGCTTCTGCACGCTCTTGCTCCGCCTTTACCCCCTCCTGAAAACCGCGTGTGTGTTCTGGATGTGATTGCGGCGTGCTGCCTAGATCGTGATCGAAAGATTCTAATGTAAGTGCGATAACCATTATACTTTCTCGACTTCGTCAGGCTGCTCCATCCAATCTTGTAGGATTTGTATGGTTTCGGTTTCACGTTCTGAAATCATTTGACGCAGTCGGCTCACAGGATCTACTTCGTCTTGCTGATGATCTGACAAGGCGTTGCCGAGCGCTAGTGCGCCCCCGGATTTCGAACCAGCCGAGGTGTTTCCTATCGAGAGTTGCGTCGCAGTTTGTTCCAGGATGTTTGCGCCAGATGGGGCTGGCAATGACGGTAGTCGTGATGGAGACAAAATCGGTCTGACGACAAACAGCCCCAAAACCAATGAAACAACGGCAAGCACTGCGATTTGAATGAGCCGCATTAAATTCAGAGGCGTCCCCGTAGATGAGACACCATCTGTGCCAAGGTCAGAAATTGGCTCAAATGCCATGGATCGAAGCGTGATTTCGTCACCACGTTCCGCATTGTATCCTACGGCAGACGCGACCAGCGCTTCGAGTTCTTCTGGGGGGCGAGGCGTTGTTGTTTGCACACCTTCCTGGTCGATGGTGACAACATCATTCACCAGCACGGCGACGGTCAATCGGCGAACATCACCCGGACCGCGCGTCAGTTGGCGTTGCGTTTCATTGACTTCGTAATTTGTCAGCGCACGGCTTTCAGTGTTCTCGTTGTTTGAGCTTCCGGATCCGCCAGCAGCGTCACCATCAGGTAAATTCGAGGCAACGGTAACATCACCACCACGACTATCTTGGGATTTTCCGGCGCTTTCGCTTACTTCGGTGCTAATCGCGACACGTGTGTCCGGATCGAATTTCCGTTCAGTTATCATTTCCGATTCGGTTACGGTTTCAACGGTCACTTCGACAACCGCATTGCCAGGCCCCACGCGTGCAGCGAGAAGGCGCTCCGCCCGGTTGCGCAATTCTATAGCGCGTTCATCTCCGTTTGTTCCGTTAGATTGTCCTTCCGTATCGGAGATGAGGCCGCCATTTCCATCGATAATTGCAACATTGGCTGGCTCTAACCCCTGCACGGCCGCGGCAACGAGGTATTGTAGTGCCTTGATATGGCGCGAGGATACCGAGCCGCCGGTTGTCGTTACGTTTACGGCGGCTGTCGGGGTTTCTTCGCGACGAAATGTGCGCGTGTTTGGTGTCGATATGTGAACGCGCGCAGTTCTAATCTGTGGGCTTGAAAGGATAGTGCGTGCCAGTTCGCCTTCTTTTGCACGCCAATAGGCAGCATCGAACATCTGTGAGGTAGTCCCGAAACCTGACAACGTATCAAGCAGTTCGTATCCTTGTGATCCGCTCGCGGGAAGTCCTTCGCCGGCCAAGGTCATGCGCAATGCATCTCTACTCGAACTTTCTACATAGATCGCGATCATCCAAACTTTGTGCGGATCGTCGTGGACGTCCCTAGAGGGTCTGATTGGTCTGTTGATCGTGTATCAGACGGATTTTCTGTTAAAGTTGAAGGCGTAACAGAGTACGAAACCGCTGATGTCTTTTCGCGTATTTCGACTTCACGAATAACCAAGATTGAGAATAAATTAGACTCGGGAAAACTGCTATTGTTTTCCGATTGTGATTGTCATGCGACAGCATTTTTGTGGAGACCCGACAAGCTCGTCATTGATGTTAATGACGGCCAAGCTTTGGCCGGAGCCATCAATGTGATTGAATCTACTCCCAAGCCAGAGGCATTAACTCTTCCTGTTTTGGCGTTATGGCCCACAGACTTAACTGCAAATGTTCTTAATTTCGCCCCAGTATTTGATTTCTCAGAACGTTCCAAAACGTGACGCAACTCGATGACCTTGAGCAGATTATTGTTGAAAGCCTCGCGCGCGCGACCACTCAAGGTTTGCTTGCACCGACGTCAAACTTAACGTCAGTGGAGGCAGCACCAATACATATAGACGCCCATTTCGGGAGAAATGAACCAGGGTTATCGGCTCATACCAGCATTGATTCGGCCATCACCCCATCAACGGCGGCAATTGACTCGTCAGGGACATGCTTGCCCCCAGAGCACTTTGATGTGTCTGACTGGGTGACCGATAAGACATTTGTAGATCGGGTAGCTCAAGCACGTGCGCATATTGTTAGCGAGTTTGACAAAACTGACCCAAATTTGGTCATTGAGCTTGCGCGGACATATTTGTTGTTTGGATTTGGGCGCGAAGCCAGGAGCGCACTTCTTGTCGACGGCGCAAACTCGAGAGAACGTGAGATTCTCATTCTTATGGGAACGATCGTCGACGGTGACGCGATCCTGCCAACGATGTTGAAACCCCAACTTAAGTGCCGTGGCGGTGAAGCCCTTTGGGCGTTTTTGGCGCAGCCCGCTGGATCAAGGGCTGTAGGTGATCGAAGCAGTATCCTTCGAGAATTCAGGCTGCTTCCCATGGATTTACAGAAACTCCTTGGCCCAGAATTGTCCAGCCGCTTTCGAAAGGTGGGTGATTTCGATGCTGCTGAAATGTTGCTAACGGCTCATTCCGACGAACTTGGCCAGACATTCGAGACAACAATTGCGAAGACCGAACTTCTGAACGATTTGGGAAAGAATGAAGAGGCCGCAGGAATTCTTGGTGAACTGGCGGCATCAGATTCTCGAATGACGCCAGAAGCGCTTATAGATTATCTTACTCATGCACCTGAAACAGAACTCGGAGTAGATCCCGAGGCAATCGCATTGGGCGACATTTTGCGCTATGAAAATAAGGGGAAATCTGTTGTTGGAGATTTAGCTGCGGCGCAAATCGAAGCACTAATTTCAATCGCAGATTTGAGTGCTGCTTTTCAGCTGCTGGAGGAGGAATCAGAGGCAATTGGCGCGCTGCGTAAAAATGAAATGAAATCCGCAGCGGTGCTTTCGGCGGCGGACAGCTACGAAGATGCCGTGTTTCTCGAATTTGCATTTTCTATGGATTTTGAAAATGTGGCGGCGGAGTCTCAAAATATCGTCGCAAGTAGATTGCTTGCTTTAGGGATGCCAGAACGCGCGGCAACGCTGGTAGATGGACCAGCGACAGGAACTACGATGATGGAGCGTCGCTATTTGCGAGCGCAAGCAGATGTTGATGTTGGTGACAGTAAAGCGGCCATGAGTGAACTGGCTGGTTTGTCAACTGAACGCGCTCAGAAATTACGTAGTCAGATTGAACTTGCCGCATCGGGACGCGAGGGGATTTCCCTAGTTGCTTATGGTGACGATTGGAAGTTGGGGAATTGGGCCGCGTTGTTGCAAGGCGATGATACGTTATTGCAAGGTATCTCACACTCAATGTTAAAAGAGATAGACCTCGCTGCTGACTCTGATGAGCCTCTCGCAGATGGGCGCCGCTTATTAACGCAAAGTTCCGAAATGCGAGATTTATTAGTCGATATGTTGTCTCGTTTTGAAGTCGTGGATTCAGACGCGCACCCTTAGCGAATTCCTTCGTTAGAAAATTATATCAGCCTTAGAGCTTATTTAGTCATTCTGAATCTGTCCCTTTGTCGTGACGTCGTAAGTGATCATTTTAGGCATCTTTCGTTTGATAGCGACAGGGCTTTTCCATTGAATGCTGAGTGCCGCCGCCTCGGACTTTAAACGCCATTGAAGTATTCGAAGATTGCCCCCTTAACCGAACGATGGGTTTCCTATGTATCGCGCCAGATCAATTCGGCCTTGATGGTTTTGACAAGCGTGAGGAAGATCAGGAACCCGTTCGGAAGATTGGTTCCACCAATGTAAAACAGCGTCGCTCTGTGCCCCGAATCTGGACTATTTTGAATTGGAGTTCCGACTGCTATTTTTGTGGCTGGAGCGTTGAAAGCATCCAAATTCACGGACGCCCAAAAGGCGGTTCTTGTTAAGTTGGACGATGAATTCACGACGGTTGCGGAGATTTGTCGCCTGTCTGGGATAAATCCGGCAACGTATTTCGATTGGAGTGTCGGTAGTAAAGAAAAGCGTCCTGTGGGCGGTTTTCCCGCCAAACAAATGTGAAAGAATGATGCCGTCAGAGATGCGCCGGTTGCGCGATTTGGAAGACGAGAAAAATCGGTTGAAAAGGATTGTCGCTGATCTGACGTTGGATAGAGAAATGTTGTGAGGCACGTTATCAAGCGAAACATCTAGGGCCGGATTGAAAGCGAGAGCCCGCCTTTCGAATGTGTTCTGATAGGCGGATATCGATCCGAAAGGCATGTAGTGTTTTGCGGTTTGACGGGCAGACATATCATGAGAAATCCCTTAGCACCGACCCGGCCGCGTTAAAAAAGCACATTAAGGGAATTTGCCGAACGGGTTTGCGATATGGATATCTGGTGTTCATTTTTTTGCTTCTATAAGAGGGTTGGCATGTGAATATTGAGAATACTTGTCGCATTTACAGTGAAATGGGGCTTCAATCGCGTAACAAAACGTCAAAGCTGCGGGTGAAAACCACGTTGCGAGATGACAGGCAAAATGCTGTCACAGGCAATGATGTTTGGGCGATGTGTTTTGTGCACGCCAGCTGGCAACGGGTCGCAACTTTACGCGTCCTGACGGTTTTCGACACATGTCGGTCATTACGTTCAAGTTATCGCGGCGAAGATGTCATAGACTCCTTGGAAAGGGTTGTCTTGAGATTGGTTGCCCCAAAACCATTCGCGTCGATGATGGGCCGGAATTCATCTCACGCGACTTGGATTTGTGGGCATATCACAAGGGCGTGGTTTTGGATTTTACCAGACCAGGCACGCCGACGTACGACGACTTCATCGAATGCTTCAGCCGCAAGCTCCGGCAGGAATGCTTAAATGCGCGTCGCCATTGTTGCTCGGACCAATCGCGTAACACTGACAGCTTCTTGAGCTTTGCTGAGGTGGCCGAAAAGTTGGAGCCTTTGCGTAAATAATACAATGAAGAAAGACCCTCATTGCGATCGGGAGCAAGTCACAGATCATGATCGTAAAATCAGAAGGTAAAGCCAACCCATCGATCTGACCAAAGCCGGAATTCTATCACCTACCTGTCGGCCCAGCCGCAAGTTGTTTGGGTGAGGACAGGAATTGAAGCACAGTCCTTTCGGGGTGTTTCGAAGGTATTCTCTTTGGCTGTGAGCGACGCTGGGTCTCCAAAAGCAGGACGGATTGATGTCACCTCGCCAGCGCCAGAAGGCCGGGCACGTCCAGATGCGCCTCCAGATGTTCGGCCAGCGCGTCGAGCGTTTCTTCGATGCGCAAGGCGTATGACGTGTTCGACGGTTGCGCACCAAGATCCGCCAGCCATGCGCGTCGAAACGCATCATCCGCGAACATGCCGTGCAGATAGCTGCCTGTAATGAGCCCACACGGCGATACCGCACCCTCTGGTCGTTCGTTCACATGGGCGAAGGGACGCGCACAGTCTGGTCCGTCGCTGCGGCCGATGTGGATCTCGTAGCCGGTGAAGGGCAGGTTCAGCATTGTATGATGTGCGCAAACTTCGGTCAGGCGTTTGTCGCCGCCCATAATGGTCGATATATTCAAGAGGCCAAGGCCCGGTGTGTCGCCCGGCGTGCCCTCAATGCCCATGGGGTCTGAGATGCAATTGCCC
This sequence comes from Yoonia sp. MH D7, assembly GCF_054439475.1. Lineage (NCBI taxonomy): Bacteria > Pseudomonadati > Pseudomonadota > Alphaproteobacteria > Rhodobacterales > Paracoccaceae > Yoonia > Yoonia sp. MH D7. Next base: position 2,767,730 of record NZ_JBTJCF010000001.1, on the reverse strand, counting down.
AGCATCTGATATCCGCCGCAGATCCCTAGAATGCGTCCGCCGCGCCTGTGATGTGCGATCAGGTCGATGTCCCAACCCTGAGCGCGCAGAAAGGCCAGATCACCGCGTGTCGACTTTGACCCCGGCAAAATGACCAGATCCGCGTCCGCCGGAATGGGTTGGCCTGTGGACAGTATTGTGACACGCACATTGGTTTCCTGGCTGAGGGGATCGAGATCGTCGAAATTAGCGATGCGTGACAGGCGCAGACAGACGATATGAAAACCCTCACCCCTCGACGTGTCCGCGATATCAAGCGCATCCTCCGCAGGCAGGCGCCACGCATCCGCAAACCACGGAGCGACTCCGAAACCGCGCCAACCGGTCATCTGCGAAATCGCCGCGTAGCCGTCGTCAAACAACGCGGGATCGCCGCGGAATTTGTTGATGATGAACCCCTTTATCCGATCTGCATCAGCTGTCGGCATCACCGCTTGCGTTCCGACGATCTGTGCGATCACGCCGCCCCGATCGATATCGCCGCACAGTACGACGGGGACGTCTGCGGCCTCGGCAAAGCCCATATTGGCGATGTCGGCCTGCCGCAGATTAATCTCGGCAGGGCTGCCGGCACCCTCGACAATTACCAGATCGTACTGCGCCCGCAGGCGTTGAAAACTGTCCAGAACGGCACCCATCAGCGCGGGCTTCAGCGCTGCATAATCGCGCGCTCGTGTCGTCGTCAGACGCTTGCCCTGTACCACCACTTGCGCGCCCATTTCAGTTTCGGGCTTGAGTAGGACCGGATTCATATCGGTATGTGCGGCCAACCCGCAGGCCATGGCCTGAAGCGCTTGCGCGCGTCCGATTTCGCCGCCATCTGCCGTCACGGCGGCGTTGTTGGACATGTTTTGCGGCTTAAAGGGCGCGACGGATAGGCCGCGCCGGCGGGCGGCACGGCAAAGCCCCGCCACCAGCATTGATTTGCCGACGTTCGAGCCGGTTCCTTGTATCATTAATGCGCGCGCCATGTCGCACTACATCTCGATGCCGTTTTGCGCCTTGATCCCCTCGCGGAAGGGATGCTTGACCAGCGCCATTTCGGTCACAAGATCGGCAGCCTCGATCAGCTCGGGCTTGGCATTGCGGCCGGTCAGGCACACATGCGTCATCGCGGGCTTTTGGTGCAGCAGAAAATCTACCACTTCGTCGATGTCCAGATAATCATAGCGCAGCGCGATGTTGATCTCGTCCAACAACACGAACTGAATTTCTGGCTTCAAGATCTGCTCTTTAGCGATTTTCCAGCCGTTTTGCGCAGCGGCGATATCGCGCTCACGGTCCTGCGTTTCCCAAGTAAAACCTTCGCCGGAAACAAAGAACTGGCATTCATCCGCGAAATGTTCACGCAAAAGGGTTTTTTCGCCGGTTTCCCAGTTTCCCTTGATGAACTGTACTACCGCGCAGGGCATGCCATGCGCGATGCAGCGCATAATCATTCCGAATCCGGACGAGGATTTACCCTTACCCGCGCCAGTATGGACCATGATCAGTCCCTTTTCTTCGGTCTTGGTTTCCATCATCCTGTCGCGAGCGGCCTTGATCTTGCGCATTTTTTCAGTGTGACGGGCGTTCAGATCAGTGGACATAGGATTTCCTTCGGCTTGACAGGGTGTTGGCTTTCGGCGAAAGCTGCGATTATGTTGGTGCCTGCCTCGGCAGGTGAAAAGGGAATGTGCAGCCGCGATGTGTCGCGGTCAAGTGCAGCCGCCCCCGCGACCGTGAACGGAAAGGCCGATCAACGCCACTGGCAACCGCCGGGAAGGCAGATCAGCCATAGGGCCACCCGCCCTGAATCCGTAAGCCGGGAGACCTGCCAGCACACGACGACGTAACCGGACGGGGTGTTCTGGTGTCGGGGTGATTCCGACTGTCGGAATATCCTCGCCATCTATACCTTCGTCCCATAATATGTGGGGCAGAGGACCATGAACGATCAGACAGAAACGCCAGTCAATCAAACTGAAGTGCTGGTTTGTGTCAAATGCCGGCGCGGCAGTGCCGAGCAGGGTGACGATCGCAGGCCCGGCCAGATGCTTTATGATGCGCTGGACGCTTTGCCGCTGCCCGAGGGCCTGCGCCTGACGCCGGTTGATTGCCTGCAAAACTGCGATCACGGCTGCACCGTTGCGCTGCGCGGTGGCGCGCGCTGGACTTATATATTCGCCAATGTCGACGAGATGGCAGGTCCCGCCATGATCCTTGACGGTGCGGCGCGATATCATGCGACCGCCGACGGGTTAATTCCGTGGCGCGAACGCCCCGAACATTTCAAGCGTAACTGCGTTGCACGCATTCCCCCATTGGAGACCACAAATGTCTGACCTTGCGAAACTCCCCGTCACAATCATCACTGGCTTTCTCGGCTCGGGCAAGACCACATTGGTGCGCCAGCTGATGCAGAATCCGGGCGGCAGGCGCCTTGCTGTGATCGTCAACGAATTCGGCGATGTGGGCGTCGATGGCGATATCCTGAAATCCTGCGCGATCCCCAATTGCCCAGCCGAAAACATCATAGAATTGGCGAATGGCTGCATCTGCTGTACCGTTGCCGATGATTTCATCCCGACTATCGAGGCGCTGATGGCACTCGACCCACGGCCCGATCACATCGTGATCGAAACCTCCGGGCTGGCCCTTCCCAAACCGCTGCTCAAGGCGTTTGACTGGCCTGACATCCGCTCGAAAATCACCGTTGATGGTGTCATAGCTCTGGCCGATGCCGAGGCGGTTGCGGCAGGACGGTTTGCGTCTAACGTGGCGCGCGTTGAGGCTCAGCGTCTGGCAGACGAGAGCATCGACCATGAAACGCCTTTGTCCGAGGTGTTCGAGGATCAGATTTCCTGCGCTGACATCATTCTTCTGACCAAACCTGATCTTGCCGGTCCCGAGGGCGTGGTCCGTGCGAAGGCGGTCATCGCGGCACAATCCCATCGCGTGGTCCCCGTGGTCGAAGTGGCCGAGGGTGTCATTGACCCGCGTATTATTCTGGGGCTTGAGGCTGCGGCCGAAGATGACACCGATGCGCGTCCCTCGCATCACGACGGGGCGGATGACCATGAGCATGACGATTTTGAAAGCATTGTCGTGGACATCCCCGAAGTCACCGATCCTGCCGACCTAGTCCGCGCTATCGAAGCGTTAGCCAATGACCATAATATCCTGCGCATCAAGGGCTATGCTGCTGTAGCGGGCAAGCCGATGCGCCTGCTGGTTCAGGCTGTGGGAGCGCGTGTGCGACATCAATTCGATCGCCCGTGGAAGCCAGATGAGGCTCGTGCAGGCCGGTTGGTCGTGATCGCCGAGCATCATGATATCAAAGCGGATGTGATTTGTGCGGCATTGGGCGCGGCGCGTACCGAGGCGGCTGAGTAACGCCATGCATGTTATATTCCGCGAAAGCCACGGGCTGGAAGAGACCGAAGCGCCAATGGATCTGGGGCAGATCGCCGCTGATCTGGTGGTGCTGTCGCTCTCGGATTCCGACCTCGGCGCTTTCGCGGAAGGCTGGCATCGCGGGGGAGGACCGGAGGGGCGGCTGCCCACGTTACGGCTGGCAAATATAGTCGCGCTCAAGCATCCGCTGTCGGTTGATACCTATGTTGAGCAGACGCTGAGCGGGGCCAAGGGGATCCTGATCCGCTTGATTGGCGGCGTGCCCTATTGGCCATACGGATTGCAGAGCATTCGGGCGCTGGCCCAGCAAAAAGGTATTGCGCTCGCCGTGTTACCCGCTGACGGTCGAACCGATACGCGATTGGACGAGATGTCGACGCTGCCGAAATCCACGCTGCGGCGGTTGGCGCATTTGTGCGACACCGGCGGCGCGGTCGCCGCGCAGGCGGCGCTGGCGCAACTCGCGCTAGCCGCAGGACTCTATGCCGGGCCTGTGCAGGGCACCAAATCATTGCCGCAGGTGGGGGCATGGACGCCCGAGCAGGGCGCATGCTGCCCGATTCTGGCGCTGGGCTCTGCACAGGCATTGGCGGGCCAGCCGCGCGTATTGCTAGTCTTTTACCGCTCGTATCTGGTGGCCGCCGATCTTGCGCCGATCACGGCTCTTTTTGACGCCTTCCGCGCGCGGGGCTTTGACGTGGTCGCACTCTTCGCGCCCTCGCTGAAATCGCCGGATGCTGCGGGCTGGCTGCGCCGCCAAATGGCCACGCTTGCTCCTGCAGCAGTCGTCAACGTCACAGCCTTTTCCGGCAAGGGGGCGGGTGGCACATCGCCGCTGGACGCCGCAGAGGTTCCGGTGTTTCAAGTGGCGCTGGCAACGTCCACGCGCAAGGCGTGGGCGGGGGCCGAGCGGGGTCTGTCGCCCGCCGATCTGGCGATGCATGTGGTGTTGCCAGAAGTGGACGGGCGCATCATGGGAGGTGTTGCCAGCTTTAAGGATCCGGGCAAGCGGGATGAGTATCTGCAATATTCCCGCTTTGCCCATCGCGCCGAGCCAGGCCGCATCGCGGCGATTGCCGACCGCGTTCAGGGCTGGACCCGTCTCGCGGCGCTACCTGCTGCTCAGCGGCGCGTTGCGCTGGTTCTTTCAACCTATCCCGGCAAAGATTGGAATATGGGCCATGCCGTTGGACTGGACGCGCCACAATCGGCGGAGGCGATTCTGGAGGACTTGCGCGGAGCAGGCTACAGTGTCGGGGCAAGTGGCGCATCGTTGCAGGAGGCGCTTTTGTCGCGCGTCACCGCTTGGCCGCTGGCAGATTACCAAATCGCTCTGGCGCGGCTACCCGAAGCTTTGCGCGATAGGCTGGTCAAAGACTGGGGCAATCCAGAGCAAGACCCAGATGCTCACGCAGGCGCATTTCACTTTGCCGCCACCCGCCGCGGCAATGTATGGATCGCGCTTCAACCCGAACGGGACACGCCCAAGGGTCGCGAAGACAGCTATCACGATTTAACCCGCACGCCGCGCCATGCCTATGTCGCCTTCTACCTTTGGCTGCAAAATCATACAGATGCGTTGGTGCATATTGGCGCGCATGGCACGCTGGAATGGCTGCCGGGCAAATCGGTGGCACTGTCTGACACGTGTTGGCCCGAGGTTCTCACCGGCGCGCTACCCGTGATTTATCCGTTCATCGTCAACGACCCCGGTGAGGCCGCGCAGGCCAAGCGGCGTATCGGTGCTGTCACGCTGGGCCATATCCCTCCGCCCCAGCGCACCAGCGGCACGCCAGAGAGGCTGGCCCGGCTTGAGGCGCTGCTGGACGAGTTTTCCAATGCCGATGGCCTTGATCCGCGCCGACGCGACCGGCTTCAGGGTGATATCCGGGACGAAGCGCAGGCGCAGGGGCTTGAGCAGGATCTGGGCCTTGATCGCGCCGGATGCAGCGCCGAGGCCATTACGCGGATTGACCGGTTCGTCTGTGATATCAAAGAAAGCCAGTTTGGCGAGGGGCTGCATATCTGGGGCCGCGCGCAGCAGGGCACGTCGCCCTTTGCCACAGCGCAATCGGTCGCGGGCGAGCGGCAGTCGCTGCTGGACGCGCTGGACGGGCGGCGCATTGCTCCGGGTCCGTCCGGCTCGCCCTATCGCGGTCGGCGCGATGTGCTCCCGACGGGCCGCAATCTTTACACCACTGATCCGCGCGCGGTGCCGACAAGGGCCGCACATGCGCAGGGCATTCGCTTGGCCGATGAGCTGATCCGACGTCATCTGCAGGACGAAGGTGACTGGCCACGCGGCCTGATCGTGGATCTGTGGGGTTCCGCCACGATGCGCACGGCGGGCGAGGAATTCGCCATGGCGCTGCATTTACTGGGGGTGCGGCCCGTTTGGGATGCGGGGTCCGAGCGTGTCTCTGGCATCGAAGTACTGCCGCTGGCCGAGATGGACCGCCCACGCATCGATGTGACGTTGCGCGTCTCGGGGCTTTTCCGCGATGTGTTTCCGACGCTGTCTGCGCTGTTTGCGCAGGCCGTACGCGCACTTGCTGCCCGCGACGAGGCACCTGACTGGAATCCTTATGCGGGGCAGAGCGATCCGACCCGCGTCTATGGCCCCGCGCCGGGGCAGTTCGGCCTTGGCATGGGCGCTGCACTGGACGACTATACCGATGCTGGCCGCGAAAAGGCGGGTCTGGCATGGCTCAATGCCAGTGCTTGGGCGCTGGATGGCGAGGCGGCGAAGCAAGATCTGGCCGGTATTCGTAGCCGTGTCGCGAAAGCCGACAGTTTCGTCCATCCACAGGATCTGCCGGAAACCGACCTCTTGCTAGCGAGCGATTACGCGGCGCATGAGGCCGGCTTTGCCGCAGCTCAGGCGATCACGGGTGGCAGGGCAGCTCTGTATCATTTGGACAATACTGATCCCGATCGCCCCCGCACGCGAAGCTTAACCGAAGAGATCGCCCGCGTCGTGCGTGCCCGCGCCGGCAATCGCGGCTGGATTGACGGCATGAAGCAGCACGGCTTTCGCGGGGCTGCCGAAATTGCGGCGACGCTGGATCACATGGCCAGCTTTGCGCATCTGGCGGGTGCTGTACCAGCGCATCTGTTTGACCTCTACCACGACGCGACATTGGGCGATCCGGAAACCGAGGGTTTTCTGCAGGACGCCAACCCCGAAGCGCACCGCGCAATGCAGGCGCGGTTTACCGCGCTGCTGGAAGCCGGGTTGTGGCAGACACGGCGCAATTCGGTGATGACCGGTTTGGAGGCGCGCGGATGAGCGTACCTATGGTAAAGGGCTGGTGCCCAGGCGCCTATCGCCCAATGATGGCAGCGGACGGGCTGGTCGTGCGCATCCGTCCGCGATTGGCGCGGCTGACGGCAGTGCAGGCGTTGGGCCTGTGCGATTTAGCACAGCATTTCGGTCATGGCTATCTGGACCTGACGAACCGCGCCAATCTGCAAATTCGCGGGGTGGCCGCAGGCGATCATGCAACGCTGTTGCACAGCTTGGGCGATCTCGGCCTACTCGATCCCGATCCCGCACTTGAGGGGCGCCGCAACATCCTTGTCACGCCGTTTTGGCAGACAGAAGACAGGACCCACCGCCTCACTCTCGCCTTGCTGGAGCGACTTAACGATCTGCCGGAGTTGCCTGCGAAGGTGGGCTTTGCGATAGATTGCGGAGCGCATCCGCTGTTGACAAACGACAGCGCAGATATCCGGATCGAGCGCGCTGCAGGCAGCTTGATCTTGCGCGCGGATGGTGCATCTATGGGGCGGGCAGTTACCGAAGAAAACGCAATCCCGGCACTGATCGAAATGGCGCATTGGTTGGCGAAACATAGCACGCCGGATCGGCGTCGCATGGCGCGCGTACTTGCCACGACATCATTGCCAACAGACTGGTGCGATGAACCCGCCCTGCCGGCCGCATCGCAACCGCAGATTGGCAAGCAAAATGGCGGCGCATTCATTGGCGCTGCATTTGGCCATGTGGATGCTGCCGCACTGGCGCGGGTGATCCGCGCGCAAAAGTTGACCGCAATTCGCCTCACACCGTGGCGCAAATTGTTTCTGGAGGGCGGTGCGCCCACGGATGAACCCGCTTTCGTCACCGATCCGGATGACCACCTGATGCGTGTAGACGCCTGCCCCGGCGCACCCTTTTGCCCCTCTGCTAGCGTCGAGACGCGCGCCCTTGCGCGGCGCATTGCGCCGCATGTCAGCGGCACGCTGCATGTCTCCGGCTGCGCCAAGGGCTGCGCACGCCAACGGCCTGCGGACCTGACGCTGATCGGGCGGGAGGGCAGGTTTGACATGCTGCGCCATGGCGTCGCAAGCGACACCCCCGAGCGATACGCGCTAAACTCCGACGAAATTCTTACCAAAGTGAGCGTAACAAGATGAGTTATAAATACCAGACTGATGGTGCCGCGATCTACGCGCAATCCTTCGCCATGATCCGCGCCGAGGCTGATCTGGGTCGTTTTAATCCCGATGAAGAGCCGATTGCAGTACGCATGATCCATGCGGCCGGAATGGTGGGACTGGAGCAACATATCCGCCTATCTGCGGGTTTTGCCCGCGCGGCTCGCGCCGCGCTTGATGCTGGCGCACCGATCCTGTGCGACGCGCGGATGGTCAGCGAGGGCGTGACGCGCACCCGTCTGCCTGCCGATAATCAAGTGATCTGCACACTCTGGGACCCCGCTGTCCCGGACCTGGCGCGCAAGATGTCGAACACCCGCTCTGCCGCAGCGTTGGAGTTGTGGCGCCCGCACCTTGGGGGTGCGGTGGTTGCCATCGGTAATGCGCCAACCGCGTTATTCCATCTACTGAACATGCTGGAGGATCCAGGTTGCCCGCGCCCCGCCGCGATCATCGGCTGCCCTGTCGGATTTGTTGGCGCTCGCGAGAGCAAGGACGCTCTCTGGGCCGATCAGCCGGTGCCTTGCTGCATAGTCGAGGGGCGGCTGGGCGGTAGCGCCATCACCGTGGCCGCGATCAACGCCATCGCGAGCCGCGCGGAATGAGCGGTACAACCCGGACAACCGGCACGATCTACGGCGTCGGGCTTGGCCCTGGCGATCCCGACCTGATGAGTGTGCGCGCCCACCGCCTTGTGACCAATGCCCGCCATATCGCGTTCTTCCGCAAAAAGGGACGGGCGGGCCGCGCACGCGGCATGGTCGAGGGGATGCTGCCCGAAGGCACTGTGGAGTTTGCTATGGAATATCCCGTCACCACGGAAATTCCGATAGCGCATCCTGACTACAACGCCGTCCTTTCGACTTTTTATGAGGACTGTACGGCCCATCTACGCAGTCTGGTCGAAAGTGGCGAGGATGTCGTTGTGCTCTGCGAGGGGGATCCATTTTTTTACGGCTCGTTCATGCATCTTTACACGCGGTTGAGCGGGGAGGTGCCCGTGCAGGTCGTTCCCGCAACAACTGGCATGTCGGCGGCGTGGACGGCCTCGGGCCAGCCAATCACATGGGGCGACGATGTGTTGAGCGTGCTGATGGCGACCCTGTCCGAGGATGACCTGAGCCGTCACATGGTGGCTGCCGATGCGCTGGTCGTGATGAAGATCGGGCGCAACATCGACAAGGTGCGTCGCGCCTTGCGCCGCGCGGGCAAATATGACGACGCGTGGCTTGTGGAATACGCCAGTATGGAAGGCGAGACCGTGCAAAAACTCTCAGACGCCGAAGGGCGTGTCACCCCTTATTTCTCTATCGTCGTCGTGCATGGCAAAGGGCGGCGGCCATGACCGGATCACTGACCATCGCAGGTCTGGGTCCGGGTGCAGATGATCTGGTGACACCGCAGGTGACTGGCGCGCTTGAACAGGCAACCGATGTCGTCGGCTACATTCCTTATGTGGCGCGCATCGCGCCGCGTTCAGGGCTGGTGCTGCATCCCAGCGACAACCGAGTAGAGCTGGATCGGGCGCGCCACGCGCTGGAAATGGCTGCGGCGGGCCGCCGCGTGGTTGTTGTATCCTCGGGCGACCCTGGGGTTTTCGCCATGGCAGCAGCGGTGTTCGAGGCGGTGGAGGCGGGGCCAGACATATGGCGTACCCTGAATATCGAGGTGCTGCCGGGCATCACCGCCATGCTAGCCGCTGCCGCGCGCGTCGGGGCACCTTTGGGGCATGATTTTTGCGCCATCAATCTCAGCGATAACATGAAACCCTGGTCGCTGATCGAAAAGCGCCTGCGCCTAGCCGCTGAGGCGGATTTTGCCATGGCTTTCTACAATCCGCGTTCAAAAGCACGCCCCGAAGGGTTCGCCCGCGTTCTGGACATTCTCAACGATGCCTGCCGCGATGCCCGTCCGGTAATTTTCGCCCGCGCAGTCTCGACGGAGGATGAGTGCATCCGCATCGTTGCCCTGCCGGACGCGCGCCCCGAGATGGCCGATATGCGCACCATGGTGCTGGTGGGAACATCGGCTACCCGGGTGATCGAAAGGGATGGCGCACCTTTCGTCTATACACCAAGGTCGGTGCCTGTATGACCCAACCACTTCAGTACTTCTTGCACGCAATGCGCTTCGGGCCGCGCCGGAAGGACGGGGCGGTCGATCATGAGGACGGGCAGACCCAACCGGCGAGCAGCGGCGATCTTGGCGAATGCGCCGGTGCCGCCGGAGTTTTTCGAAACAACAAGATTGATGCGGTGCTCGCGCATCAACGCCAGATCGCCCTCACTGCTAAAGGGGCCACGATCCTGCACGATCCTGCAGTCGGGAAAGGGCAGCGGCGCATCCGGCAGATCAATCATGCGCAGCAGGTAGAAATGCTGCTGGTTCACAGCAAACTCGGCCACATGCATGCGCCCGATGGCCAGCATGACGCGCAGCGCCGGACGGACCAGCGCCGCGACCGCGCCGGCAATATCCGGCACATGAGTCCACTCATCGCCTGGCTCGGCGTGCCATGCCGCGCGCGTAAGCGCGATCAACGGCACATTCGCAGCAGTGCAGGCGGCCACGGCATTGGCGCTCATCTGTGCGGCGAAAGGGTGGGTGGCATCGATCACATGGCTAATCGCGTGATCCTCAATGTAGCGCTTCAGCCCTGCTACACCACCAAAACCGCCGACGCGCTGCGGCAATGGTTGCCGCAGAGGTCGATTGACCCGGCCCGCAAAGGACACAGTGCCGTCGATTCCCGCCTCGCTCAGTCTTTGGCAGAGCGCTGTTGCCTCGGTCGTGCCGCCGAGGATCAGAAGGTTGTTCTTCATGGTTGACGCTCCGTGGTTGACCATCGTAGGAATGGGTGAAGATGCGCCGGACGGCCTGTCGCCTGCAAGTAATAACGCGCTGGCGGCGGCGGAAATCGTCATGGGGCCGCCAAGGCATCTAGGATTGCTGCCGGACCTCAAGGCGGAGACGATCGCATGGCCTGTGCCCTTCGTTGACGGCATAACGCGACTGCTGGAGTTGCGCGGGCGGCGCGTCGTGGCGCTGGCCTCGGGCGATCCGTTCTGGTTTGGCGCGGGCACTAGCATCACGCGGCATCTGACGCCGGGGGAGTGGACAGCTTTGCCCGGCCCATCGACTTTCTCGCTGGTAACCGCGCGGATGGGCTGGCCGCTGGAATACACTGAGTGCTTTGGTCTGCACGCAGCGCCGCTCACGCGGCTGCGCCCTGCGCTAGCAGATGGCGTTCGCATTATAGTGCTGCTGCGCGACGGTTCGGCACTGCGGGAATTGGCGGATTATCTGTGTCAAGCTGGGTTTGGCGCGTCTAATATGACTGTTTTCGAGGCTGTCGGCGGCCCACGCGAGCGGCGCACAGACAGTAAAGCGGCGGGTCTGCCGAATGTGGCTTTTGCCCATCCTGTCTGTGCCGCCGTTCAATTTTCTGGTGGAGGCGCTGCTCTGCCACTCGCCAGTGGAAGGCCAGATGTATGGTTCGACAGCGATGGCCAGATGACCAAGCGGCCGGTTCGCGCCCTTACCCTGTCGGCGCTGGCGCCGCGCCCGTTCGAGCATCTGTGGGACATTGGTGGCGGCTCCGGTTCGGTTGCCATCGAATGGCTACTGGCGCATCCCAGCCTCAATGCCACCACTATTGAACCACGCGCGGACCGCGCCGCGCGGATCGCGCAGAACGGGGCGAGGCTGGGCGTGGACCATCTGATCGTCGTGCAGGGCGCGGCGCCCGAGGTACTGTCAAATCTGCCTCTCCCCGATGTGGTCTTTGTTGGCGGAGGGCTGAAGCAACCGCTGTTGGACTGGCTAGTGGCGCATTTGCCCGAAGGCACAAGGATCGTCGCCAATGCCGTGACGCTGGAAACTGAGGCGTTGCTGACGCAAGCCCACGCGCGTCTGGGTGGCGATCTGTTGCGAATCGAGCTGGCTCAGGCGGCGCCGCTCGGGGCAAGAACTGGTTGGAAATCCAGCTATCCGGTCGTTCAATGGAACGCCACACTATGATCGTGGCTGGGTTCGGATTTCGCGTAGGGGTCGGCTTGGACAGCTTGCGTGCGGCGTTGGCTTTGGCGTGTGAAGGCGTATACCCTGACCTGTTGGCAACGGCGGCTGGCAAGGAGCACAACGCCGCGTTGCGGGCCTTGGCGGATGAGATGGGTCTCAGAATCCATCCTGTGATGCCCGAGCGACTTATAGCCCAGATGACCTGCACTCAGTCGCAAGTTTCACAAGCCGCCCATGGCACCGGCAGCGTAGCCGAGGCGGCGGCGCTGGCGGCGGCCGGCTTCAATGCGCGGCTGATTGCAGCGCGGCACATCTCACCCAATCGCATGGCCACCTGTGCCATGGCAGAAGGAGACGGACATTGACCATTCATTTCATCGGAGCTGGTCCCGGCGCGCCGGACCTTTTGACCCTTCGGGGGCGCGATCTGATCGCGTCCAGTCCGGTCTGCCTTTATGCTGGATCGCTGGTGCCGGAGGAGATCTTGGGCCATTGCCCGGAGGGCGCGCATATTGTCAACACCGCGCCAATGGATCTGGAGGCGATCATCGCTGAAATGCAGCGCGCGCATGGTGCGGGACAGGACGTGGCGCGGCTGCATTCGGGCGATCTATCCATCTGGTCCGCGATGGGCGAGCAGATGCGCCGCCTGCGCGCCTTGAATATTCCCGTGTCGGTCACACCCGGTGTTCCGTCCTTTGCCGCCGCTGCGGCCGCGCTGGGGGCCGAGTTGACGTTGCCGGGCCTTGCGCAATCGGTGGTGCTGACCCGCACGCAGGGGCGCGCATCGTCGATGCCTGAGGGCGAGACGCTGCTAAACTTCGCCGCTACCGGTGCGACGCTGGCCATTCACCTGTCGATCCAGAACCTAGACCATGTGACAGACAGCCTGACGCCCGCCTATGGCGCAGATTGCCCGGTTGCCATCGTGTTCCGTGCGTCATGGCCAGATGAACGGATCATACGCGGTACACTGGGCGATATCGCCGGACTGATGGATGCGGACATCACGCGCACGGCGCTGATCCTTGTTGGGCCTGCCTTGGGCGGGGAAGGGTTCGCGGAAAGCTGCCTTTACGCTAAGGATTACGATCGGCGCTACAGACCGCAAACTGCAGGTAGCCCTTGGACCAATTGGAGTGACAAAGATGAGTGATGCACCGGGAATCATGATTTCGGCCCCGTCCTCGGGGACCGGCAAAACAACGGTGATGTTGGGCCTTTTGCGGGCGCTGGCAGAGGACGGGATGCGGGTGCAGCCGTTCAAATCGGGGCCGGATTATATCGACCCGGCGTTTCATCTGGCCGCTGCCGGCCGCGCGTCCTTCAACCTTGACACATGGGCAATGGGGGAGGGATTGCTGAACGCCATCGCGGCGCAGGCCAAGGGAGCCGAGATTTGCGTCGCCGAGGGGGCGATGGGGCTTTATGATGGCGTCGCCACGCGTGGGCAGAGTGGCTTTGGCACCAGTGCTGAAACCGCGCTGCGCATGGGGTGGCCCGTGGTGCTGGTTGTCGATGTCAGCGGGCAAGCGCAATCGGCGGCGGCGGCGGCGCTGGGATTTCGGATGTATAACCCCGACGTTCCTTTTGCCGGTGTGATTTTGAATCGCGTCGCGTCGCCACGTCACGAGCGGCTGGCGGCAATGGGCATGGAAAAGGCCGGATTGAAGGTGCTGGGTGCCTTGCCAAGGCGCGGTGATTTGACCCTGCCCGAGCGGCATTTGGGCTTGATACAGGCAGTCGAGCATCCCGATCTGGAGGCAGCCATCGCGGGCTATGCCGTATTCCTGCGCGAATATGTAGATCTGGAGGCAATTAAGGCTGCGGCGCGCGGCAAGCCCGCTGGACAAGGAGGCGTGTTGCCTGCGCCGCCAGCACAACGCATCGCGTTGGCGCAGGATGCGGCGTTTTCCTTCACATATCCGCATCTGGTGGAGGGTTGGCGCGCAGCGGGCGCCGAGGTGTTGCCATTTTCGCCGCTAGCGAATGAAGCACCGGATCCCGACGCGGATTTGATCTGGTTGCCCGGCGGATACCCTGAACTGCACGCGGGTCGACTGGCGGCGGCAAATCATTTCCTTGCCGGTCTGCGGCGCCATGCCGAAACGCGGCCCGTCCATGGTGAATGCGGCGGCTACATGGCGCTAGGTGCGGCGTTGATCGACAAGGAGGGGCAGAGTCACGAGATGGCTGGACTTCTTGGGCTTGTGACTAGTTACGAGAAACGCAAATTCCATCTGGGTTACCGGCAGGCCGAACTGCTTGCGCCCGTTCCGGGATATCCGAAGGGGACGCGGCTGCGAGGTCACGAATACCATTACTCCACGATCCTTGAGCAGCCTGATGCGCTGCTGGCAGCAGTCGCAGACGCCGACGGCAATCCCGTGCCTGAAACCGGATCGCATCGCGGTCATGTTACCGGCACTTTCTTTCACCTGATTACGGCGGAGGGCGCATGACCGGTTTTGTTAGCTTCGTCGGGTCCGGCCCCGGAGATCCGGAGTTGTTGACGCTGAAGGCCGTGGACCGTTTGCGCCGCGCCGATGCGGTGCTGTTCGATGATCTGTCCTCGGGACCGATCCTGGGTCATGTGCGCCGCGGTGCGGATCTAATTGGCGTGGGCAAAAGGGCCGGCCGCGCCTCGCCGCGCCAGCATCATGTCAGTCGGCTTTTGGTAGAATACGCGCAGACCAATCAACGCGTTGTACGGTTGAAATCCGGCGATAGCGGACTTTTTGGCCGGCTAGAGGAAGAACTGATTGCACTGCGTGAGGCGGGCATTCCTTATGAAATCATTCCTGGCGTGCCATCGGCCATTGCAGCGGCCGCCGCCGCTGGCATTCCGCTGAGCCGGCGGCTGAGCGCGCGGCGGGTGCAATTTGTAACCGGTCACGACATCACGGGCCAGTTGCCCGAGGATATGAACCTGCCTGCACTGGCCGACCCTATGGCCTTAACCGTAGTTTTCATGGGTAAGCGCACGTTCCCCAAGCTTTATGAGGTGCTACACGCCCACGGTCTACCGGCCGATACGCCTGCGCTATTAGCCGAGGATGTCAGCGGCCCCGATCAGCAGCTGACCCGGATGAGCGTTGCCGCACTGGCGGATCAACTGAAGGCCGAGATTGGCGATGCGCCTGCGCTGATCCTCTACGGTCCGCTGGCGGAGGAGTGAATTATTGTTTGCGGGAGCCGGCAGTTTGTCGTAGCGTTAAATTACGGTGCCACACCTGTGGCTTCAAAGGGAATCGGGTTAAAGACCCGGACTGCCCCCGCAACTGTAAGCGGTGAGTGCAAAGGCGACACCACTGGCCGAAAGGCTGGGAAGGGCCCGCGCGTATCGACCCGCAAGTCAGGAGACCTGCCGTGAAACCGAAGGCCCGCTTGCCTTTATCTTATCCAACGTCGCCGGAGGGGCGGCATAACAAGGGACTTTCTCATGCATATCGAACCGGGCGTCGTTGACGGCGCCAAAATGGTATTTGCCTATGGCACCGCCGCAGCCGCTGCTGCCTACTCTGTCAAACTGGTCGTTGATGATCTGGCTGGACACAACATTGCATCTTTTGCCATCCGAACTTTGCTGGCTACGGTCGGCGTTTTTGTATTCTTTGAAGTGCTGCCGCATTTTGCCGTCGGCGTGTCCGAAGTGCATTTCATCCTTGGCACGACTTTGTTCCTGCTGCTCGGCGCTGCGCCATCGGCAATAGGGCTGGCGCTGGGCTTGCTGGTGCAGGGCATGTTCTTTGCGCCGTCCGACATGCCGATGTATTTCGTCAATGTCACAACTTTACTAGTGCCACTTTTCGCCATTTATTCGCTGACGCATCGCATCATTCCGCAGGATCGTGCTTATGTTGATCTGGCCTATGCGGACGTGCTCAAGTTGTCGGTCGCGTATCAAGGCGGTGTTGTCGCGTGGGTCGCATTCTGGGCATTCTACGGCCAGGGTTTCGGCGCGGATAATCTGAACGCCGTCTGGACTTTTGGCGCGGCCTATATGCTGGTTGTCCTGATCGAGCCAATTGCTGATCTGGCCGTTCTGGCAGGCGCCAAGGCACTACGCGGCGGCGGTATGCGGGAAATGTTCACGCATCGCCTATATAACGCGTCCTGATTTCAGGTTTTTATCTCCGGGTCCGGTAACGGGCCCGGTTTTTTTATGGAATGACACTATGATCCGAGATCTTTGGCTTATCGGAATCGGCACTGGTAGCCTCGGCCATGTGACTGGCGAGGGGATGCGGGCGCTGTGCGATGCGGCGACTATCCTTGTTCCGGAAAAAGGCGCGGGCAAAGATGATCTCGCAGAATTGCGCCGCCGCATCCTTACCGCGAGTGGCTCGGCGGCACGGATCGTTCCATTTGAGTACCCGCTGCGTGATCCGGACCTGCCCTATATCGCGCGGGTTTCGGCATGGCATGACCAGATTGCGGAGCGCTGGCAGACGGCTATGGGCAGTGCTGGCTCAGATGGCCCCGTCGCGCTGATGGTCTGGGGCGATCCATCGCTCTATGACAGTACCATGCGTATTGCCGCGCGCCTGCCTTCGCCGCCTCAAATCCGGGTGGTGCCGGGGATTACCGCAATTCAGGCCCTGACGGCGGCCCATGCTATCCCGCTAAACACGGTAAATGGCCCTGTGCAGATTACCACCGGGCGGCGCCTGCGCGATCATGGTTGGCCGAAGGACGCTGAGACGGTCATAGTCATGCTCGACAGTGAATGCAGTTTCCGAAATCTGGACGCCACAGGTATTGATATCTGGTGGGGGGCCTTTCTGGGGATGGCCGAGCAGGTATTGTATAGCGGGCCATTGGCGGATGCTGCGGATCGTATCGTTGATATACGAAGAGCCGCACGTGCTGAACATGGATGGATTATGGATACCTACCTGCTCCGCAAGAAGTGACGCATGTGCCTTTTGCGCACAAAGTAGTTGCGGTGATTTTACCCGCAGTGCTAGCGCAGACGCGAGAAGAGTTAGGCGTCCTGACCTAAGAACGCTAGCGTAGTCTAGGATAATTTAACGACAGCATAGATGATGTCATTATACTAAAGCGTAATAGGTCCAGTTTTTTAACAGTGAGTAAACAATACCAATTGATCAAAAGCGGGGGCTTTTGCACTTAAAGGCAGTAGCAACGCCGGATCATGTAGCGGAATGTTTTCCCATTTTGGGGCCAACGACAGCCCACGCGATTAGCGCGATTGCCAAAAATGCACCTACGACATTCACGAGCCTGCCCAGTTCCACGCCTTGCAGGGGCATCATTAAACATGAGGCGGCGATGATATAGAAGGTGCGCGCAATCGGCCCAAGCCGGCTTAGGCCGTATCCTATCACGCCCGCAGCACCCAGAGTTACGCCCACAACGGCCATCGAGACATCAACAGCAATGAGCCAGATTGGGCCTTGCAGTAGCAGGCTTGGTGATAATACGAACAGAAACGGTATGATGAAAACGGCCCAACCAAAACGTACCGCCTCAAAACCTGTCGCAAGCGGGTCTGCACGCGCGATGCTGGCCGCCGCAAAGGCACCAATCGCCACGGGTGGTGTGATCATCGACAAACAGCCGAAATACAGGATGAACAAATGGGCAGCCATCGGCTGTATGCCCATTTGAATGAGAGCTGGTGCGATAAGCGTTGCCAGTAGAATGTAGACGCCTGTTGTCGGCATACCCATCCCCAGAATGATGCATGCAACTGCTGAAATCATGAGCAATGCAATGAGGCTGCCGCCTGATAGCTGGACCATCGCAAGTGTAAGGCCGAAACCCAGACCTGTGTAGTTGAGAGTGGCGATAACAACCCCTGCCGCCGCCGCGACCATAAAGATATCCAGCACCTTAAGGCCTGTATCGCGAAAGATGAAAAACCAATCCGCAAGGTTTGGGCGCTTGCCACGAAAACCGAAGATTGTCGCAGTGATGACAACTGAACAGGATGCGAGCAAAGCGGCTGTTTCCGGGCGGTATTTTAGAACAAACAACGCTATGATCAGTACGATAAAGGGAACCGGAAAATACCATCCGGCTTTTAAAAGCTGCCGTCCGTCCGGGATTTCGCTAGGGTCAAGGCCCCGCATGTTAGCGCGCGCTGCCTCTAGATCGGCTTGGATGAACAATGCCATATAGAATAGAAGTGCCGGAACAAGAGCCGCCAGCGCTACAGCTGAATACTCCACCTGCAAGAACTCGGCCATCAGAAACGCGGTAACCCCCATCACCGGCGGCAATAACTGACCACCGGTCGAAGCTACCGCCTCGATTGCCCCTGCGAGCTGTGGTCTAAATCCTGCTTTCTTCATCATCGGGATCGTCACAACACCTGTGGTTACGACATTTGCGACTACTGAACCTGAGATCGATCCAAAGAGTGAAGACCCCAAAATGCTGATCTTTGCCTGCCCTCCTCGATACTTGCCCATCAAACTCGCTGAAGCATCAGTAAAGAAATCCGCACCCCCTGTTTTAAAAAGAACGGTGCCAAAGAACACAAATGCTACGACAATTGTTGTAACGATCGTCAGAACAGAGCCAAGGATTGCCGTGGAATCCCACAGCAGAAAATAGATGAAGTGGTCAGGCAGGATACGGCGTCCTGAAATTTCGGTGGGCAGGAGATGACCAACAAATGCGAGCACCAATGCGCCGAGGACGACTAGAGTGATGATCATGCCTGATGTCCGCCTGACGCCCTCTAGCAACATAGCAAGCATGATAATTGCCGGAATTAATCCGTCTAACGGGCGCTTTGCGGTCAGTTGCGAAAGGTCTGGAAAGCGAACCATGACGTATAAAGACAACGCGCAGCCCAGAACGGCCGCCAATATGTCAAACCATGGAACGCGGCGTTCGGCCTGACTGAACTCGTGTTCATCGCTGGCTTCTCCGTTCTTTGCCTTGCGCGCGGGCATCAGCAAGAAGATTAGCGGAAAGGCAAATGCCAATAGCAACGAGATATACTGTTCTGTGTAGACTGCGATCCCCACCAATCGAAGGATGTCAGCGGCCCAGATCAATGCGATCAACGTCATCATCGCAGCCATGGCATTCGTCAGTTTTGTCACGAAATTCTCCAGCAGATAAAGGCGTCGGAACCGAAATTCCGACGCTTACTTAAGTTATTAAAGGCGTCTTAATGTCCTAGGCTCTGATATCAGGGCCAGATGTTCTGTTCACGGTAAAACGCTTCTGCGCCAGGGTGGTAGCTTACGCTGGCATATGGTTTCGCCATTTGGTCAGGATCGAACAGGTCCAAGCCAGGGAATACCTCTAGAAGCGCTGCTTTGTTCGCATAGATCGTTGCCGTGATTTCCTGTACAACTTCGTCAGGGACATTGACGTTCGCAAACAAAACCAGATCGTTGACAAGAACATCAGTCGCTTCGGCAAAACCATCCAATGCGGGATTGGCTTCGACACCCATACCATAGATCTCAGGGACGATCTCTTGGGCTTTTTTGAGGGATTCTTCATCCGTCGGGAACGGCAATGCACGCAGACCGCCAACACTTGCTGCAACTTCTTTCACTTTACCCGCGCCGACCGCGAAATAAAAGGCATCGGACTGACCAGAGGAGAGTAGATCGGCAGAACCGGGAATGTTTTGCGTTGGCACACATTCGATGTCTGTTGTCTCAAATCCACCAACGGCGCGCACCACTTCGAGCATGGGATTTCCAGAAACCTGCGCTGCATATTCACAGGGCATACGGTTTCCTTTGATTTCGGCGTAGGTTGTGATGGGCGAGTCGGCGCGCACAAAAATTGCCCCCCGAAGCGCAGTCATGCGGGCCACGATCCGAAGGTCGGACTGGGGGCCATTTTCTGCGTAGTCGTTGGTGCCTGCGACGGCAAAGATAACATCGGGAATCGTGGTAATCCCAAAGTCGGCGATGCCTGCATTGATATCAGTTAGACCCGACGATTGCTGCGGCGTTATCACGGCGCGAACGCCGCCAGCATCACCAAGAACTTTGCCGATGGCGGCCCCTGTCGAGTTAGTGAACCCACCAGCTGCAGTGGTCACAATTGTAACGGTTTGCGCATTAGCCGCTGATACAGCCGCTGTTGCGAGAGTTGCCGCGAGCATACCAGCATATAGTTTATTCATTGTCATTGTCTCCTCCCAAAGGTTTTGCAGATTTGTGCGAACAGCATTTTGTGTGCTGATCGCCCGCCCCATGTTTGATGAGGATCTGACATACGAAACTTGACATGAAGTTTGCCATTTGCGCCAATCACAATATAGCGGTTATCCATAAGTAGAGCTAATGGAATTTATACTACGTTTGTCACGAATTTTTTGCCAGCAAGCCGGTGAGGTAAAACGCCCGTCATTTCAGAGGTCTCGGTCGAGCAAGCTGTGCTGCGTCAGGAAAATTCCCTGACGCAGCACAGCTTTAGTCAGTGGATGCAAATGGGCCGTATTCTGTGACAGTTTGGGTTTGCGGTTCGCATGACATCATCAGATCGAAATATGAAATCTCTGGCGGATTGCCGCCTGTCCGTGCCAAAACGCCCTCTCGCCATTTGTCATCATGCGCGCGTTGCGCCGCCTCTTTTGACGGCCAAAAATAAACTGCGCCGCCAAATTCGCCGTTACGGATAAAGTGCTTTGCGATCAGGTCGGAATTGGCAAGCCATGCCTGTGCGCCTTTCTGCGCGTCTGAATACTCTTGCTCGAGGGTGATCCCTTCGCGATTTTTGATAAGTACCAACTCAACGATCATTCAGTATCCTCCCGCATATTTTCGCCAGAATTTAGTCCCTCGCTGCCGAGCTTATGTACTGAGGCCCAGGTTCCAAATCCGCTTCACTTCTGACCAGTGTGTCTCGCCAGCCTGACGTGTTTTATCTGCGACTGCCGAAGGGATATGTTGGGCTATGGCGATCTCATAACTCGGGCGCGCTTTCATACGCTCAAGCCATCCGGTAACTTGTGACCCTTCGCTGTCCAACAGGCCAGAGAAGCCGAGCCGATCAAGGCGGTCAATGTAAGAAAGCAGCGCAATATCTGAAATGCCAAACTCTGCCGACGTGATCCATTCTTGTTCCGTCAAGGCAGTTTGCATATCTTTAAGAGCCCGCTGCAACTGCCCGAATGCCTGTGTCACATATGTAGAATTCAGCCCGTGCGCCAGTAAATCAATACGCTTCAACCGGGCAATCGGATCCGGCATCTTTGAAATCGACGAGGCAATTTCGTCTGGCGTTTTGCTTGCCAGAATCTGATCGCGCGCAGCGGTGCTAAAGGTGATCGTGTTGATTGCAGAATGAATTGCTAATGTACGCAACAGCCAGTGACGCGCGGTAGTAGCAAGCTTGCGATCCTTTGGGATCAATTTGCAGTCGTTGTAATATGTATCCAGATATTCAAGGATCAAGCTGGATTCGGTAACGACAAAACCATCATCAATAAGTGTCGGCACCACGCCATCGGGGTTGAGTTTCAGATAGGTTTCGCCATGCTGCTCGGATGATGAGAAATCGACTATCTTGCTTTCATAGTCCAAGCCAATTTCGGCCAAGCCCAGGCGGACTTTGATTGAACAAACACTAGTGGGCGTGTGGTATAGTTTCAGCATAAAGGCATCCAGTGCGGTCTGAGGTTATGGGTCATGAGCGGTCGGGGTATTCTTGTCGCAGGGCGAATGGCATGTCTACAATTTTCAAATGCCGTGCGGGTTTTGACCAAAAAGGGGCGCGTTCCTGCCACCGTTCGGGAGTCTTAGTCGCGTGCATAGCGCCCTAACAGACTAGTGGCCTTGAGGCCGTGGTCGGTGATTGCATTGAATAACTCCTCGCGGGTCATGCCCGCGTCCAAGGCGTCTGGTGCAAGATCTGTTGCAATCAGCACAAACTCGTAGTTATGAGGAACATCGCCGACGTCAGGGCAGGGGCCAAAGTAAGTAGGTGTATTAATACGGTTTGTACCCCCGATGTAATTGCCGTCGACGGGTTCGCTGCTAAATGCACCTTCGGCCAATGATGTTGTCGTGCCAGAAATACCGTATCCAACCCAGTGCGTGACACCTAAACCGTAGTTGCCAACGGCATCATGCATAACCACTGCAAAGGATTGGGTATTTTCGGGTGCGTTTGACCATTCGAGAGGAGGTGAAATATTTTCGCCATCACAATTACGCGGGCCACCTTTTGCCGCGTATTTTCTATCCAGAATATCATTATTGGCAAAGGCTGGCGAAGTTAGCGTGAAGGCGTCTTGAGCTAGCGTTGCTGTAGGTATCAATCCGCAAGCAGCAACCGTCGTCACAGCCACTATTTTTTTTAATGACGATTTGATCATGATTTAGTTTTCCCGTTTAGATTGACGCAAGCAGCGCCGGTTTTTCAAAGTTCAAAAATCTTCTTTTCGGTTTTATGCAGGCAAGCACCCGGCCCGTCCGCTTCAATCATATAGTTATCGCAGATCACGGCAAAGACGCGGCCGTCGTCATAACCGGGATGCACTGCCAGAAGCATACCTTCGGCCAATGGCATCGTTTCATCCTGCCGGATCAGCGGCCGTTCAACCATCTCGCACCCTTGCCCGTGCGCGTACAGACGGGTCTCTTCGGGTAAGCCTTTTTCGGCCATCCAGATGTTGTGCTTGGCAAAAATATCGGCAGGTTTTGCGTCGGGCTGCATCAATGAGAGGGAGTAGTTTTGGGCCGCCAGCACATTTTGAAAGGCCTGTAACAGATGGTCATCTGCCGCGCCCAACACCATTGTTCGGGCAATTTCCAGATAGTGGCCGCTCGGACCGTTGATTTCAATCAGCATTGACAGATGGTCGCCCTGTGCCAGTTCGCGATTTTGAAAATGCCGGCCCGCAAAGCGCGAAGGTGTGCCCAATTCGGCCGAGCATCCTAGGAAAATACCTTGGTCGCTTCCAAGGCGGCGGCCAACAGCTTCGGCGTGGGCCATCACATCGCGATCATTCAAGCCGGGGCGAATATAGTCACATACCTCGGCAAAAATTTGGTCTTGCAGCGATGCGGTCGCTTGGATCAGCTTGATCTCCTCCGCGCTTTTGATCGCTTTCACCCTGTCCATTTCATCAGTGATATCTTTGAGTCCGGACTGCGGCAGGCGTTCTCCAAGCATCTTGATCAAGGAATGCGGCATGGCGGCCCCTGCAAGCAGGCCAATCGATTTGACGCCGTGCTTTAGCAGATCTTTGACTGCCAATTCGGCATCATATTCAAGGGTCTGCAAAATCGATACAAAGGATGGCGTGCCAAATACCTTGTCAACACCGCGCATATCCTGGTTGGTGCCACCAAGTTCCCTCAGAGCGCCAAACGCTCCCATTTCGACAACGACCATAGGTGCATCAGCATAAAAAATGACCGTCTTTGGATAACCGTTCAGCGCGGGAACATCGGTGAACCAGCGGACATAACCGCCCATCCAATCCTCGCGTGCGTGCATGATGATCGCATCGACGCCAGTCTCTTTCATTACCTGCCGAGCCAAAGCCCAACGCCGCGCCATTTCATTGTCCGAGACAGGGGAAATCGTGGTCATAATATATTCTTTCGGTTACGTTTTACGAGACCACTTAGGGCCGAAGGTCCGCTAGCAGCAAAGGTGTCCAAATTGCGCACCACTAATGGCAAGGCTTGTTGTTTGTAGATGTCAGCCATGCCACCAATGTGTGGTGTGATAAGTATATTTGGTGCGGACCAGAGTGGATCGTCTACAGGGAGTGGCTCTTTGGCAAAGACGTCCAAACCTGCGCCAGCGATATCGCCATTGTGCAGTGCAGTCAGCAACGCGGCCTCATCCACACATCCTCCACGCGAGAGGTTAACTAAGTGTGCGTGTGCAGGCATTGCCGCAAAAACATCGGCGTCGATGATGTGGTGCGTGCTTGCGTCATACGGTGTCAGCACAACGAGAAAGTCACATTCTGCTGCGGCGGATGAAAGTGCGCTCCGCTTGACCATCTTATCGAAATTCGGTGCTGCGCCGCGGCCATCAGAAACACCAATCACCGTCATATCGAAAGCCTTGCAGCGTTTGGCCAAGCTCTCGGCGATAGCCCCTACGCCAACAATGGTTATGGTCTTATGAAATAACAAACGCTGCGGCCAGCGCTCCCAAGTTTTCTGGTCTTGGTTGCGGTTCATGCGCGGTGCATCACGGTTCAGGCTTAACATCATCAGGAAAACCAGCTCTGACATTTGCGGGCCGTGAAAACCGTTGCAATTCGAAAGTGTCACATCCGCGTGTAGCGCAGGCATAGCGAGCAAATTATCGACACCGGCAGTAAGGGCCTGCACCCATTTCAAGCGTGTTGCGGCGGCAATTAAACTCTGGTCCAGATAAGGCGCAAGCCCAATGATTATATCTGCCTTTTCGGCGTGTATAAGGGCGGTCTCGTTGTCGACGGCTGATATATAGGTGTATTGGGGACAAAGCTCTTTCAGCTGCCCAACATACCAGTCTGCATCCACATCTCGGATAAGAACAGTTTTATCAAAAGAAGCGCTCATGCTAATTTGACCGATCTGCCCGCAAACGGATAGTTTGCGGACTTGTCATCGGTCGGAGTAATAGCTTGGCGCGTACAATATGTGCTAAAGTTCACGGTATGCTCCCAGTATAACGTATTTTAGTTTGGCGCAGAAACGCCTCTTACAGAGATCCTGCAAAGCTGGAGAAAACGTCTGATCGTGGCCCCGTGGTTCAAACTTGACATGAAGGCTAGTATTTGTGCCAATACCAATATCGCGCATATCCATAAGTAGAACCAATGAACCTTGAATCACGCCAACTTCGACATCTTGCCGCAATCGGGCGTCATGGAACGTTCGTCAGTGCAGCAAAGGCGTTGGGAATGTCTCAACCGGCGTTGTCGCTCAGCATCCAGCGACTGGAAGATATTTTAACAGTGCCGCTTGTCGTGCGTGGTCGCAGCGGTGCGACATTGACAGATGCAGGGCGGTTGCTGGCCGGCAGGTCAGAGGAAATGGATGAAACGATTTCAGCCGTTGTGCGAGAAATCGAGTTGGCGTCGCTGGGCATCAAGGGCACGTTGCGTATCGGGGGCACGCCGCTTGCGACGCATAACATCATTCCGGCAACAATTTCACTTATTCTGGATCAAACCAAGGACGTGGCGTTTGAGATTGTAGAGGCTACGGACGAAGATCTTTTGGATTTACTTGACCGCGGCTTGCTTGACCTTGTCATCTGCGCTGATGCTCAAATTGCAAACGCTGGCACCCATTCGTTCACACCGTTGTTCGAGGCAAAAACCGTTGTTGCCATGCGCAGCGATAACCCGCTTGCCAAGCAAAGCAGTCTGTCTCTTGATGCATTGCAAAACGAGATCTGGGCATTACCACCAACTGGCGGCACGTTTCGCAAGCAAATCGAGGCGCTTTATGTGACGAACGGTTGGGCGTTTCCGAAACGGGTCATTCAAACCGCATCAATTGCCACCTTGCTAAAAATAGTAAAACTGACCGATGCGGTCTCGCTTCTTTCCGAGCAACTTATCCTCGATGAATTAGAGTTGGGTTTGATGAAATGTATCGAGATCAATCATCCTCTTGCTCCAAGGGTATTTGGGATATTGAGGCGCAATGACCGGATGCCAAACAACTTGGCCAACCTATTTTGTAGAACAGTTATCGATAAGGTTTGCCACTAGCTTTGCCCAATTTAATTGAATAAAACTCTACGCGGTTTTAAATCTATTTGAACCGGATTGATGACGGTGCGCTATGCTAACATGGGTTTTTTGAGTGATAAAAACGGTCGGCGGTTAAAATGAACAACTGTGATTAAACCTTACATCCAGCCTAGCTTAGAGCGGGACGAAGGGTCAAGACGTGGCGCACCAATGTGAACGTAGACTGGATAGCAGAGCACATTTGGTGCAACAGATCGACCATCTGGTCTTGTCCCGCTTACGGGCTGGTCTCTCGCCTCATTTATGTGGCCTTCCGCCCGAAAGCCAAGGGGCTTTTGCCTCGGAGCGATGAGTGGCGACGGCGTTGGTTCTAAACGCCGTTAATGTAGTGGAGTATCGCATCCTCGGCCTGACGGAGTGTTTCCCAACGGTGCCGCCAGATTAGCTTGGCCTTAATGGGCTTAAATAACGTTTCCACCAAGCGCTGCCTGGCAGGCGATTTGCATCGCAAATCTGCGAGAAGTGACTTGTCGTAACAATTGCCCCTGCCATCTCGACTTTATTTTTCCTTATACTCAGTCTAATGTACGTTCAAAATTCAGTTTATTTGTTGAGAGGACCGCTATGTCAGATGATGTCTTAAACAAAGGTAAATGTCCGGTGTCACACCTGACAACTGCCTTCGGTGCTCCGGTCGTAGATAACCAGAACTCGATGACCGCTGGCAAGCGTGGCCCTGTATTGGTGCAGGATATCTGGCTCAACGAGAAGCTGGCTAATTTCGTACGCGAAGTCATTCCAGAGCGGCGTATGCACGCCAAAGGGTCGGGCGCGTTTGGCACGTTCACTGTGACCAATGACATTACCCGCTACACACGCGCCAAGGTATTTGGTGAAGTAGGGAAGACGACCGAGATGTTCGCCCGCTTCAGTACTGTTGCAGGAGAGCGCGGTGCTGCGGATGCCGAGCGTGACATCCGCGGGTTTGCGCTTAAATTTTACACCGAAGAGGGTAACTGGGACATGGTTGGCAACAACACTCCCGTCTTCTTTCTGCGCGATGCTAAGAAATTCCCGGACCTCAACAAGGCTGTAAAACGCGATCCACGCACCAACATGCGTTCTCCCACAAACAACTGGGATTTCTGGACTCTTTTGCCCGAGGCCCTGCATCAGGTCACAGTGGTGATGTCTGATCGTGGTATCCCCAAAAGCTATCGCCACATGCACGGCTTCAGCAGCCACACGTATAGTTTCTGGAACGACGTGGGTGAGCGTTTTTGGGTTAAAATGCACTTCCGGACACTGCAAGGTATCGAGAACCTGACCGATGCCGAGGCCGCAGCAGTCGTGGCAGATGATCGCGAAAGCAATCAGCGTGATTTGTTCGACGCAATCGAACGGGGCGATTTTCCGCGCTGGAAGATGTTCGTCCAAATCATGCCGGAAGCCGAGGCAGAAACCTACGGTGTCCATCCGTTCGACCTGACCAAGGTTTGGTACAAAGGCGATTACCCGCTGATTGAAGTTGGCGAATTCGAGCTGAACCGTAATTCTGAAAACTACCACGTCGATGTCGAGCAGGCCGCCTTCTCGCCCTCGAACCTCGTCCCCGGTATCAGTGTTTCACCCGACAAAATGCTTCAGACGCGCTTGATAAACTATCCGGATTCGCAGCGTTACCGCTTAGGCGTGAATTACCAGCAGGTGCCTGTTAACGCCGCGAAATGTCCGGTTATGAGCAACCATCGCGATGGTCTTGGTCGTGCGGACGACAATTACGGCAGGTTGCCACACTATCAACCGAACAGCTTTGGCCAATGGGTCGATCAGCCCGAATATGTAGAACCGCCGCTAAAAATTGACGGCCATGCCGCGATGTTCGATTTCCGGGAGGACGACGACGATTATTACAGCCAGCCGCGCAAGCTGTTTCAGTTGATGTCACCGGAGCAACAGCAGGTTTTGTTTGAGAACACCGGGCGAAATATGGGCGATGCGCCGGATTTCATCAAGCAGCGTCACATCGACAACTGTACCCGTTGCGACCGCGCTTACGGCGAAGGTGTGGCCAATGCCTTAAGTATGTCTACCAAATCGCCAGAACAATTGTCTCCAAACCCTGAATTGGCTGAATAGCACCGCAGTTTAATTTTGGGCGGGATGCCTTTCAGCCCGTAGACGGAACATGTGGCGGAACGCTGGAATGTCACCATCGAAGGCGCCAACAGGCGCTTTCGGTGTAATGCTGACAATGTGCTGCGAGAGTTATCTGCCGGCTGGTAAACGTGGCTGGAAGGAATGGCGCAGGACCCATGCAGGACCTAAAACTTGGCGGAGCTATCATTATTTGGTCAACTAAGGTCGAACGCCCACTGCCGATGACTTTGACGTTTAAAGGGACATTTCGTTTCAGGCACTGAAATTCGATATCCTTGCATCATGAACCTTTGACGGATCTAGGACTCCCTAGAAAGCAAGAGGTTCGCGGGCATCCACATCTTGGCAATGTATTTAGGCAGGGCCGTACGGGGATTACACTCAAACGCGTTTGCCCCAGACCGTCCCTATTCAGCATTTCGGAAAATACCGCTCCAAACATTTCCCCTTTGCTTTAGCTATGCCTCCAAACGTGCAAGGATTGTCGTTCCAGTAGCACAATCATTCTTGGTCTTGCTCGATCAGCATCAGGTGCTGTGGATCCGATCGGGTTTCACCAGCCATTAAATCGCGTCGCAGGAAGCGTCTCGCGGAAAGGCACGGACAACGCCGCATTGCTGATAGTCATCGCACTTGATTGCCACCATTTCAATTGCAGGACCGTGCGACGGTGCCGTTTGATATCATGAAAGTGATGGGCGAGGTGGAGTTCTGCTTCCGGTCCCTTGAGCGTGGTCAAAATCGCTTCGGCAAAGCCGCTGGCGCCTTTTCCATCGCAATCTTGTGGAAGCCGCCCAAGGCTAAGATTCCGCTCTGGCGTCGATCAAGGACCGCGACCATTCGCGTATCATCCCGACAGGCGCGCACCAAGCGCACGCTGCCCGGATCAAGAAACATGGGTAGGTTCATGAGCCAGCCTAGCATCTCGTCCGCTTCCAGTTTTCCAACGGAAAGTCATCGACGGCTGTCTGGGCTATGTTCTTGGCAGAATGGGCCGCTTAAAACCGTCATCGGTGCCGTAGGCGATCAAGTCGCACCTATGATGGAGACGCGCTTTCAGTTCGTGGTTGTCGATGATTGCGACATCACTCCGCAGATCAAACATGGCGCGGACGAGGTTGAGGACAGCTCTTTTAGGGCAGCCATATTTATGAAGTTCCAAAAAAACGAGACGCCCCCTCCGGAGGTGCCAATGCTGAGTGGTCCGTCACGTAATAGAGCCTCAACAGGGTTTGCCTCAGGCGATCCATCTCAGCATTGATAGCGGGCATTATCGTCTTGAGTTACCACTCTGTGAGAGTTTGATATCGTATATGTTTATTATTTAATAAACTCCACTGCGAAGCTCTTATATCAATCGATAGCGTTGTCGCAAAACTGTAACAAAACGATAACATAATCGTCACAGAAGCTCGTTATCGAACAGGCATGGTCGCATTGGCGGCCTTTGCAAATCTAGGAGCAAATATGTCTTACTTGAAACTGACGGCGTCTGCATGTGCGGTTGTTGCCATCTCCACAACAGCGTCTTTCGCTCAAAGCCGTAACGAAGTTCGTATCGTGGGTTCATCCACAGTATTCCCATACACCCAAGCAGCTGCCGAACAGTTCGCTAACAATACTGGCTCCCCTTCGCCGATCGTTGAGTCCACAGGTACTGGCGGTGGCATGCAGATTTTTTGTGGCGGCATCGGTGAAGCTCACGCCGACCTCACAGGCGCTTCGCGCGCAATGAAAGCATCCGAGTACCAGCTTTGCGTAGATAATGGTGTTACTGACATCACAGAAGCTCTGATCGGATTTGACGGTTTGTCTCTCGCAATTTCTCGCGATAACGATTTCGCCTGGGATTTGACACTTGGTGAAATCTACCTCGCGCTTGGCGCACAGGTTCCTGTCGACGGTAAATGGGCTGATAACCCTTACAAAACGTGGAACGAGATCAACCCTGACTTGCCAGCAACCGCAATTCTCGCATACGGGCCGCCGCCAACATCCGGTACACGCGATGCATTCGTTGAACTTGCAATGCACGCTGGCTGTGAAGAGCTGGATTTTGTTGCGAACGGCGACTACGATGGTGACTGGGTTGGCGAGAACTGCTCGCGCATGCGCACAGATGGTCCATTCGTTGAAGCTGGCGAAAACGATAACTTGATCGTCCAGCGGCTTGATGCTGATGCAAACGCATTGGGTATCTTTGGTTATTCTTTCTTGTATGAAAACCTGGATAAGCTGAAAGGCGTTATGATCGAGGGCGTTGAGCCTTCTATCGACACAATTGCTGACAAGTCCTACCCAGTATCACGTCCGTTGTACTTCTATATCAAGAATGCACACCGTGGCGTTATCCCGAACCTCAACGAATTCATCGAAGAGTATATGTCCGATGATGCGCTGATGGCTGGTGGTTATCTGTCCGAGCGTGGTCTGGTTCCACTTGCCGAAGCCCGTATTGTTGAGCTTCAGGACGCTGTTCTTTCCAGCACCACGATGGAAGCTCCAGCAAAATAAGCTGAGGCAACTCTCCCAAAGTCCGGGTCGGATTGTGCCGACTCGGACAACTCTATTCAGCGAGTACTCCTAATGACGACTTTGGCCTTCGCTATTCTTTTAATTGCCTGCATGGCTGCTTACGCTCTTAACCGGCGTGCCGCGACGGGCATTCGGGACGGCGGGCAACGCCTTCACTCTGTGTCTGGCTACCATGGGCTTTTCGCTCTTCTCTTGATTTTAGTTCCGGTTCTTGTTATCATTCTGTTGTGGCTGATACTGCAAGGCGCCGTGGTCAACACATTGGTCATGTCCAGCCTGCCTGATGGAACGCTTAATGGCCTTGGAAAAGGTCAGATTGACCTGATCCTCGCAGAAATCCAGTCTATCGCCGGTGGCCGCATTTTTGGTGAACCAGAGCCATGGAAAATCGAAGCCGCTAATCGTTTTACGGGCCTCCTTCAAACTGCGTCACTTGGCATGGTTCTTGTGACAGCGTTGTTAAGCATCGCGATTATGTTGTTAGCGCGCAGCAAAGTTTCCGCCGACTTTCGCGCGCGCCAAGGTGTCGAAAAAATCATTTCAGGCCTAATGATCTTTTGCTCGGTTGTTGCGGTCTTCACGACCGTTGGCATCGTCGCCTCATTGGCCTTTGAAACTATCAAGTTTCTGAAACTTGTTCCGCTGACCGAGTTCTTGTTTGGCACAAGCTGGGAACCGCAAATTCCGATCCGCGCGGATCAGGTCGCAGCGAAAGGCGCCTTTGGCTGGCTTCCTGTAATTGTTGGCACAATAGTCATCACTATAATCGCGATCGTCATCGCTATCCCAATTGGCTTGCTGTCGGCGATCTACCTAAATGAATTTGCGCCCAAGGTCGTGCGGTCTGTTTGCAAACCGATCCTCGAAGTTCTCGCAGGTGTTCCAACAGTTGTGTACGGATTTTTCGCGATCCTTGTGGTGGCCCCTGCGATCCGTAGCCTTGGGGCCGCATGGGGGATTGATGTTGCACCCAACACCGCACTGGCGGCGGGTGGTGTGATGGGGATCATGCTGGTTCCTTTCATCTCTTCATTTGCCGATGATGCGCTTTCTGCAGTCCCGGGTTCGCTTCGCGACGGTGCGCTTGCGCTTGGAGCGACCCGCGCGGAAACGGTAATGAACGTGCTATTCCCCGCTGCGATCCCCGGCATTGTCGGTGGTGTGCTGCTGGCTGTTAGTCGCGCGATTGGTGAAACGATGATCGTGGTGATGGCCGCTGGCCTGATGGCGAACCTCACCCTCAATCCACTTGAAAGCGTCACGACCGTCACCGTTCAAATCGTCACGCTGCTTATCGGCGACACGTCCTTTGACAACCCCAAGACACTCGCCGCTTTCGCATTGGGGATGATGCTGTTCATCGTCACACTCATTATCAACATTTTCGCGCTCCGGATTGTCCGGAAGTATCGCGAAGCATACGATTGAGGCTCGATTTATGACCGATATTTCATCTGACTGCGTAGCCCTAACGACCACTGAAAAGGTGCAAGTATCTTTGGGACGCCGTCGCCGCAAACAATTCATCCTTCAAGGTTTTGGAATCGGCGCGATAAGCATCGCGTTCTTGATGCTCTTTATCCTTTTGTGGTCCCAAATCGCGACAGGCTACAAGGCCTTCATGCAGACCAACATAACTTTGGAAATCTTCATTGATCCTGAACAAGTTCCAACCGACGGCCTCCCGCTCGGCAATTATGATGATGTTCTGGCAGCGGCATTGATTGCAAACCTACCGGACGTAGACGCTTCAAACCGTGCGGCTGTTCGCTCGGCCAGCAGCATCCTTTCCAACGGTGCGCAATTCGATCTGCGCGACCGCATCGTCGAAGACCCCGCATTGATCGGGCAAACTATTACGATGCGCATGCCAGTGTCGGACCCCTACGATCAGCTTTACAAAGAGCTTCTTGATCGCAGCACGCCAGAAAAACTGCGCCGCCTGGATGACATCCAAATCGGAAACTTTGACAGATTGTTGGAAATCGGCGCGATCGGCTCGCGCCTAAATACCGGCCTGATCACCAACGCAGACAGCCGTTTTCCTGAACTTGCTGGACTTAAAGGCGCGTTAATGGGATCTTTCTGGGCGCTGCTGACATGTTTCGTTATCGCCTTCCCCTTGGGTATAGGCGCTGCGGTGTACCTCGAAGAATTCGCACCAAAGAACAAACTTAGCGACTTTATCGAGGTGAATATCAACAACCTTGCTGCCGTCCCTTCTGTTGTGTTCGGTCTTTTGGCGCTTTCGGTCTTTATCGGGTGGTTCGGCCTACCCCGTTCGGTCCCGTTCGTTGGTGGTTTGACCCTCGCCTTGATGACCATGCCGACGATCATCATCGCGACCCGCGCCGCATTAAAAGCGGTTCCACCATCTATCCGCGAAGCCGCTTTAGGTGTGGGGGCGTCCCAGCAACAGGTGGTGTTTGGCCACGTTGTGCCACTGGCAATGCCGGGTATCCTCACAGGAACCATCATCGGTCTGGCGCAAGCCTTGGGCGAAACGGCACCGCTTTTACTGATTGGGATGAATGCATTCATCACTTCCGCGCCGGGGTCGCCGTTCGACAGTGCAACTGCTCTTCCAACACAAATCTTTATCTGGGCAGATAGTCCCGAACGCGGGTTCGTCAGCCGAACATCGGCCGCCATCCTCGTTTTACTGACTTTCCTCATCATGATGAACGCAATCGCAATCTACTTGCGCAGCAAGTTTGAACGCAAATGGTAAACTCGAAAGGAGAGGCCGTGGACGACCTCAGAGCTATTAAGAACAATGTTGACACCAATGCCACCAAGATCAGCGCTAGAAACGTTCAGGTCTATTATGGTGACACTCACGCCATCAAAGACGTAAATGTCGAGATCAAGGAACACACGGTCACAGCATTTATCGGGCCGTCTGGCTGTGGTAAATCCACCTTTTTACGCAGCATTAACCGGATGAACGACACGATCGATATTTGCCGCGTTGAAGGTGACATTCGCATTGATGGTGAGGACATTTACGATCGCAACATTGATCCAGTGCAATTGCGCGCGCGTGTCGGCATGGTTTTCCAAAAGCCTAATCCGTTCCCCAAGTCCATCTATGATAACATCGCTTATGGCCCCAAAATCCATGGTTTGGCTCGGACCAAGGCGGACATGGACGATATCGTCGAAAAATCGCTGCGTCGCGGTGCAATCTGGAACGAAGTGAAAGACCGCTTGCACGCGCCCGGAACGGGATTGTCTGGTGGGCAACAACAGCGTCTTTGCATTGCTCGCGCTATCGCGACCGAGCCGGATGTATTGCTGATGGATGAGCCATGTTCGGCGCTTGACCCGATTGCCACGTCACAGGTTGAGGAACTGATCGATCAACTTCGCGAAAACTACACCGTCGTAATCGTCACGCACTCCATGCAACAAGCAGCCCGCGTGAGCCAAAAGACAGCCTTCTTCCATCTAGGCAATTTGGTCGAATACGGCACAACCGATGATATTTTTACGAACCCCAAAGATAGCCGCACCGAAAGCTATATCTCTGGCCGGATCGGATAGGAAAACACCAATGTCTACTCAACATATCGTCAGCGCGTTTGACCGCGACCTTGAAGGTGCGCAGGCCATGGTCATGAAAATGGCCGGCTTGGTAGAAAACGCGATGAGCCAATCTGCCCTAGCATTTGAAACCAGCGATCTGGAATTGGCAAAGAAAGTTCGTAGTAACGATAAGGTCATTGATCGCTTCGACGAGGACATCAAAACCAATTGCGCCCGCATCCTTGCGACCCGATCCCCGAATGCGAGTGATTTGCGTACAGTTTTGGTCGTCATGAGCATCAGTTCCAATTTGGAGCGTTGTGGTGACTACGCCAAAAACATCGCAAAACGCACTGCGGTGCTAGCCGATGTAAAGCAAATCGATGGTGTCTCGGCGGCCCTGCGTAATATGCAAAGCGCAGTCGCAAATATGCTTCAGGATGTTCTTGACGCCTTCATTAAACGCGACGTTGAGATGGCCGAAAATGTGCGTGCGCGGGACTATGAAGTCGACGAGATGTACAACACGTTGTTCCGATCATTGTTGACGCATATGATGGAAAACACGCATAATATTACGGCCTGTATGCACTTACATTTTATGGCCAAAAATATTGAACGCATGGGCGATCACACGACATCTATCGCGGAACAGGTAATATACTTGGTGACAGGTGAAATGCCTGACGACGATCGCCAGAAAAGCGATCTCATGTCGCAAATTAAACCCGAAGAGCGTAGCGGGGCATGAGCGTGGATCAACCCGTTGTCCTTGTTGTAGAAGACGAGGTCGCCCAACGCGAAGTCTTGGTGTACAACCTGCAAGCAGAGGGTTTTTCTGTCGTGATCGCGACGAATGGCGATAAAGCGTTGCTCGCTGTTGAGGAACACCAACCCGATTTGATAATTCTCGATTGGATGCTACCAGGCGTGTCTGGCATCGAAATATGCCGTAGGTTGAAGTTAAGGCCTGCGACGCGCGGCATTCCGATTATGATGGTCTCGGCCCGTGTGGAAGAAGTCGACCGTGTCCGAGGTCTGGAAACAGGGGCGGATGACTATATCAGCAAGCCATATTCCGTCGCCGAATTTCTAGCGCGTGTCCGCAACCAACTGCGCCGCGTTAGACCTGCAGCCGTCGGCATGTGTTTGCAATTTGAAGACATCACTTTGGACGGTGAAACCCATCGGGTTTTACGAGATGGAAATTCTTTAAAGCTAGGTCCAACCGAGTTTCGCTTGTTATCGACATTTATGGAAAAGCCAGCACGCGTCTGGAGTCGAGAGCAATTACTGGACCGTGTTTGGGGTCGCGATATCTATGTCGATACCCGAACTGTTGATGTCCACATCGGTCGCTTACGTAAGATCATTTGCCAGTACGGGGGACCAGATCCGATTAGAACCGTTCGCGGCGCAGGTTACGCGTTAGGGTAGAAAATAGCCCCTCCCATTTTGGCCTCAGACGCGTTCTGCTATCTGAAACAGGGTCTGATAGTATTGTCCGTCGGGGCCGCAGATAATTCTGGAATGCTCCAATCTGGTCTTAGTTAGCCTTTGTAAAAACGGGGCAAGAATTTAAAATAAGAATTGTATCTGTTACGGTTTGGCGCCCCTCTTTTGGTCACATTTACGACTACAAAGGAGGCGGACTATGGAATCGAAACCGACTGACGCATTGTGGCGCACGAGGACTTGGTCGTAACCTGATGCCGTCAGCGCCGGTTTGATCGTGTCAGTTACGTATTCGGGCCGCATGTTTGTGCAAAGCTTCCGAGCGATGATGTAACGGCTGTAATCGTCCAGAATCGTGCTGAGGTAATGTGCAAACACCACTCCGGTCCCGTGCGGATCATTTGGTACCTGGAGCGCTGTCACGGCATCGAGATATCTGACCCAACCATTTCGCGCATTTTGCGCCAGCATGGGCTAAACCGACTTCCACGTTGCACCGGCATGCGCAAAGTCCCGTAGCCTTATAACCGGGGCAGCACCCTGGGCGCGGCTTGCTGAACGCTACTTGGGCTAATCCAATTAATTCATCAAGAGGTACATCGTTCACCCCACAGTAGTTCTATTGGGTGCTGCAGACGGCAAAAGCGATGCGCAGGTGGCAACAAACTGGCAGAGAAGCGGTATGCGCGCACGTTCATGATGGGTTTCAGCACCAATTCCCTGGGCGGCCTAGAGTTTAGAACAAGATACCATGCAATCACCTCAATTCTGTCATCGGGGGCATTGACTGCAACGGTCCGTATGGTGGATGCAGCCGTTCGGCGGTGCGCGGAAAGTAATCGCCATATTCAAAGCACGGATGGCCAAGTCACGTTTCATCCGATTGCTGACTGCCCAACCGGTAGCGCGCCGTGAATGTAGGTCCAGGATCGCCGTCGAGTAAAGCCAATCGCAATCCATAACGGTGACCAATTTACATAGACCTCCATCTCAAACCATTTTATGTCGCAATGACGGACTTCAGCTGTCAGACACTAAATGGAATGAGCTTGAAGCGAATAAATAGGCTTTTTCTCGAATTTGTCAGCAAAAAATCTAAAGGGGAATAATGTGCTGAATCCATTGAACCTTCGCCCCACGCTGGCGCCCGAGAGACGGCACCCTCGTTTCTGCCGCGGATGGCGCCAATGAATGGCATCAATTCCGCTGAGTTTGCCGTCGATATGGGTTTTCGCTTAAGCGGATCGTAAATGGGGACAACTTAGCGGTTGAATGCCTCGCGGAATTGGGTGGACTAAATCTTGAACAACTGACAACGCTACTGTCTTGGACTGGGCAGACATTGGGAAATGAGCGCATGCCTTTTCGCAGTGAAGTATTTGTCACGCGCGCGCTCCGAGCCACAACAGTCAAGGGATGCCCCGTTTGCCTTCGGGAAGATGTTATCGCGACTGGTAGAGACCCGAGAACCGCCATAGCAATGCGCGGCGATTGACTATTGCGCAACATAAACCTTTGCTTACGGACCAGCACTCGCTCGTTGATCTGTGGTCAGTGGATTATCAACCTGACCGCTATGACACTGGATCTAGATTGTCTGAAATTCCTGCGATGATCTTAAATGGCGCCTTGGATCGATCTCACATAAGACCACAAGCATACGACCACTGGTTAGATCGGAGGCTCGAACATGGGACTAATGAAACTTGGCTGGCCAACCAGTTGCTCTATTCTGCTGCAACATTTTGCGAGCTTATTGGCGTGGCGATGCTGCATCCTGAGTTATCATCAAATACTCAGGACAACGATTTGGTCATAACCGCGCGCGCTATTGACTTTAATGTTACGCAACAGGGCGTAGGGGCAATAAGATCCGCACTTGATGACGTTTCTAATTCCGCTGGCGGAGCAAGAGGTGAGCCAAGTGGAGCTTTTGGCCAGCTATTCACCCAACTTTCTAGGGCTTATCGTGACGAAGAAGATTTTGCACTATTCCGAGACATTTTGCAAAGCTGTATTTTTGACACTTGGCCCATCGCCAAAGTTTTCGATGTCTTAGGTCAATCATTTTCTGAGCGTCGGCTACACTCTGTGTCAACAGCATCGGCCGAATTTGGCATCGGCAAGAAGCTTCTGACAGATATATCGAACTTGGTGGGACCGATTGAAATTCGCAAGGAAATTGGTGCAACCCGCAATCAATTCCACTCGCTTGTTAAAGACCCAATCATCGGACCAATGATAGACCTCCCGACGATCCAGTCACCTTGGCGAAGCGCCGACGGCACGACCCTCGTTGCCGCATTAACCGCATTTGCCATGGTCGTCCGTGTTGGTGACAAAAATGGGAGCCGATCCAGAGAGCCAAAAAACGATCTGGAATCTGCGTCGGGGAAATAATCCATGCAATTCGGGAGCGGCAAATCCAAGTGGGCCTTCATGCCGGGCAGGTGCGTTACTCTGCATTGTGCGTCCTCAGGGCGGAAATTGATTTGATGATAAAGGCAACGCCGCGGGTTAAGGGGCTTGATGATTTGACGGTAGCAGCCTTTGGCCGAAAAATTGGCATGCGAGACCACGGACGGTTTCTAGCACTCGTGGCTTCAGGTCATACCTCTGCGACGAGTAAACAGAACCCGCTCACGGGTTTGACGTAACTGTATATGACAAAAGACGATATTTTGGTGTTTCATTAGCGATACTTCACCCTGCCAACCATGGCTCTTGAGTATGGAAACGACAGACGGACACTTCTAACGCGCCTCAAATCATCAGATATTTATCCATTTAAGCCGAAAGGCGAGGATTACGGCTATCTCTATTTACGGATAGATGTCGATGCGGTTCCGAAGCAAGGCATCAATTAATCCATATCGACCGAAATGCCGCACCCAAACACCAACTTTTGTCGGAGAGTCGGTGTTTGGATGTCGGACGACATCCAAGACCTGTTCGGCCAGCAGCTTTTTGAGCTTACCGTTCTCGTCCTCCAAGGCGCGCAATTTCTTCTCATCTGAATATTCCATTCCGCCATACTTCGATTTGTATTTGTAAAACGTCGCGGAACTCATCCCGTGCCGTCGACACTCGTCAGCGGTCTTCTCACCAGATTTCTGCTCTTTGATCATTGCTATCATCTGTTCGTCCGTAAATTGTGCCTTCATTTGTCCGTCCTATTGTTGGGCGTACTTCTACACAAATCTGGAGGCGTTTTAAGGGCGCAGAGAGAATGGCGAATAAGGGCGACACTTGTCTAACGGTGGAAGATGCGAGTCAACAATAGGCCACCCTGTTTAACTATTTCGTTCCCCGTTTGAACGCGTACGCTGCGGTTGGCTGCGGCAAGGTACGGTTATAAAACGTTGATGGTTCAGGGGGGATGTCGCACCTATTGAAATCAAAGGACGGAGGCACTTCCGGTAGAAGCGGCTCACAACCTGAAGGTAGAAGGTTCAAATCCTACTCCCACAGCCAAATTTAGCGAACAAGCCGCATCCGAATAGGACGCTGCTTTATTGTGTCTGCAAAACTGAACAATCCCGATGGTTTGCCGGTCAGCTGGGCTGTGTGCCCACGTTCGGCGTCGTGCTGGATCGTAATGCTGTCGATTAGTCCTGCGGTAATCCTCCCCAAAACTAAGGGGATGCGGAAGTAGAATTTTCTCGGCAAGATATCTGAGGAGATTTTGATGAAGATGACGAGATATAGCGAACCCCAAATCCTTGCGATCCTGCGCCAAGCCGAAGGCGGTGTGCCTGTCTCTGAGCTGTGCCGCGAGCACGGCATGAGCAACGCGTCATTCTACAAATGGAGGTCGAAGTATGGCGGGATGGACGCATCGATGATTAGCCAGATGAAGGCCCTTGAAGACGAGAACCGGCGTCTCAAGAAGATGTATGCCGAGATGAGCATGCAAGCTGAGTTACTGAAGGAAGGCCTTGGAAAAAAGTGATCCGGCCAGCCCTGCGTCGGGGTCTGGCCGAGAAAGCTGTGGCGCGACACGGTGTCAGCATTGCGCTGGCCTGCCGCACCTTTGGCGTGAGTGAGACCTGCTATCGTTACAGCCCGCTCTTGAGCGACGGGAACGAAGAGATCGCCGATCTGCTGGTTGGGCTGACGACCGCCCGGAAGACGTGGGGGTTTGGGCTATGTTTCCTGCATCTACGCAATGTGCAGGGCCATCCGTGGAACCACAAACGCGTTTACCGCATCTACTGCGAACTGGAACTGAACTTGCGGATCAAACCTCGGAAACGGTTAAAGCGGGACAAACCCGATGCGCTGGCAGTGCCGGACGCACCAAACGTGACCTGGTCGATGGACTTCATGGCGGATCGCCTCGGGGATGGCCGGGCGTTTCGGCTTTTGAACGTGCTGGATGATTTTAACCGCGAGGGTTTGGGCATCGAGGTTGATTTTTCTTTGCCAGCCGAACGGGTTATTCGCAGCCTCAACCGGATCATCGAATGGCGCGGCAAACCAGAAACTATTCGGGTTGATAATGGCCCAGAATATATCAGTGGCAAGCTGTTAGAATGGGCTGAAAAACAAGGTATTAGCATCCAGCATATCCAACCCGGAAAGCCGCAGCAGAACGCTTACATCGAGCGCTACAATCGCACGGTCAGGCATGAATGGTTGGACCAACACATCATTGAAAACATCGAGGAGGCGCAAGACTTCGCCACACAATGGCTTGTCTTATAATGAACTTGGCTCCTGCTTTATAATGGGGCCACTGCCCGCCACGTCATTTGTGACAGGCAGTGGCGGCGGTTGGATCGTAAATGGCTGGGTCATGATGGACCGCTCCAGAGTTTGATCAACCGCCGTCTTCCCCAAAGGCCTGAACGGATACGCGTGCAACAAGTCACGTATGACAAGCATAGGATATGGAGAATATGACAGATCATAACATTGGCGTGGACATTTCTAAATCCCATCTGGACGTGTTTCGATTGGAAGACGACATGGCTAAACGCTTCGATAATTCAATCACAGGCTTCCGTGCTCTTATCAGATGGTTGGGCAAGGCGACCCGTGTAGCGAGGGTCGTTTACGAGCCGACAGGATCGTATCACAAAGCCTTTGAAGCGACACTTGGGAAGG
This sequence comes from Yoonia sp. MH D7, assembly GCF_054439475.1. Lineage (NCBI taxonomy): Bacteria > Pseudomonadati > Pseudomonadota > Alphaproteobacteria > Rhodobacterales > Paracoccaceae > Yoonia > Yoonia sp. MH D7. The sequence goes on along the minus strand of NZ_JBTJCF010000001.1, from coordinate 2,727,385 downwards.
TGTTACCATTGGTCAAGGTAAATCCTTTGCAGGCGCGCCGTTTTGCGCAGGCCCATGGTACGAGAGCTAAGACTGATGCAGTCGATGCTCGAATGTTGGCGCTTATGGGCGCGGCATTTAATCTTGAACCACAAGTGCCTCTCCCGAAAGAAGCAATTGACCTCAAAGACTTGCATGTTGCGCGGGCTGGGTTGGTCAAGGATCGCACCAGATTGCGCAACCGTGCTCAAATTCAGGGGTTATCTCTCCTGAAACGCCAAACCAAAGCGCGTCTCACGCTAGTGGAACGCCAGATCGTTGAGTTGGACGCCGAGATAGCAGCGCTGATCCAGGCGCGGGAGAGCACCGCACGTACGCATGATATTTTGCGTTCCATGCCCGGTGTCGGCGCTGTTTCTGCTGCCGCAATATTGACCCTGATGCCCGAACTCGGCACGCTAGATCGCAAACAAGTGGCCAGCCTGGCTGGTCTCGCCCCCATCACACGCCAGTCTGGATTATGGCAGGGCAAAGCGTCCATCGGAAGCGGGCGCAAGCCCTTGCGCGATGCCCTTTACATGCCCGCATTAGTCGCCATGCGCTGGAACCCAGACCTCAAAGCAAAATACGAACACCTACGAGACGTGGGAAAACCCGCCAAGGTCGCAATTGTCGCTATAATGCGGAAGCTAATCGAAATCGCAAATGCACTTGTCAAAGCTAATCGCAAATGGACACCAAAAACCGCTTGATCAAGACGGATACTCTCGACTTACAACAATGACCGCCCGAATATGGGCATCGGCGGCATCACACCCGCACAGAAACTAAAAATGGCCGCGTAAGTTCTACAGCCGCACCCCGTTAAAAATGGGGGGATTACCCTGCGAGGGGCTCGGACGCACGGCGCACCACATCGGGATCATTCAGTAGTCCTGAAATGCCCTCAATCGTAGCGCGGTGGAGTTCCGATAGGTCGGGCGAGATTTTAATAGCATTAGATCAATTTAGGGGTTGCGGGTAATGATTACTAACCTTAGAACCCCCCTTACCGGAGAGACACACAGTCAGACACGGGGCGCCAGACGGGCGGGACGGAACGGAAGCGGGACTGGAAACGGGAGGCTTTGGGACTGAACTGCTAGCGAGACGCGAGACGATATTTGGAGATACTATTGGCGGGGCGCGCTGAGTAATTAGCGCATCTTGTTAGTTTTTGTCTCCACGCTTTTTGAAATTGATATATCTGAAGAGATATGTGGGCGGTTTGGTTCAGTTCGATGGATCAGACGTCTGTATATCAACGCTACTAGGATTTAGGTCCGATGATGTAGTGTCAGCTTCACTGTTTGTATGGCTCTTGGTTAACTTTGTTAACTGAAAGTACATCAAACAGAATTAAGACGCCATGTGATTTCAGTAAGATCATGTGGTGGATGTGCAGAGGTTCGAACGTCAAGGACAGCAACGTAAGTTGCTTTCAACTTGAGAGTTTGATCCTGGCTCAGAACGAACGCTGGCGGCAGGCCTAACACATGCAAGTCGAGCGCTTACCTTCGGGTAGGAGCGGCGGACGGGTTAGTAACGCGTGGGAATATACCCTTCTCTATGGAATAGTCTCGGGAAACTGGGGGTAATACCATATACGCCCTTCGGGGGAAAGATTTATCGGAGAAGGATTAGCCCGCGTAAGATTAGATAGTTGGTGGGGTAATGGCCTACCAAGTCTACGATCTTTAGCTGGTTTGAGAGGATGATCAGCAACACTGGGACTGAGACACGGCCCAGACTCCTACGGGAGGCAGCAGTGGGGAATCTTAGACAATGGGCGCAAGCCTGATCTAGCCATGCCGCGTGAGTGACGAAGGTCTTAGGATCGTAAAGCTCTTTCGCCAGAGATGATAATGACAGTATCTGGTAAAGAAACCCCGGCTAACTCCGTGCCAGCAGCCGCGGTAATACGGAGGGGGTTAGCGTTGTTCGGAATTACTGGGCGTAAAGCGTACGTAGGCGGATTAGCAAGTAGGGGGTGAAATCCCAGGGCTCAACCCTGGAACTGCCTCCTAAACTGTTAGTCTAGAGTTCGAGAGAGGTGAGTGGAATTCCAAGTGTAGAGGTGAAATTCGTAGATATTTGGAGGAACACCAGTGGCGAAGGCGGCTCACTGGCTCGATACTGACGCTGAGGTACGAAAGTGTGGGGAGCAAACAGGATTAGATACCCTGGTAGTCCACACCGTAAACGATGAATGCCAGTCGTCGGGTTGCTTGCAACTCGGTGACACACCTAACGGATTAAGCATTCCGCCTGGGGAGTACGGTCGCAAGATTAAAACTCAAAGGAATTGACGGGGGCCCGCACAAGCGGTGGAGCATGTGGTTTAATTCGAAGCAACGCGCAGAACCTTACCAACCCTTGACATCCTTGGACCGCTAGAGAGATCTAGTTTTCTCGTAAGAGACCAAGTGACAGGTGCTGCATGGCTGTCGTCAGCTCGTGTCGTGAGATGTTCGGTTAAGTCCGGCAACGAGCGCAACCCACATCTTTAGTTGCCAGCAGGTTAAGCTGGGCACTCTAGAGAAACTGCCCGTGATAAGCGGGAGGAAGGTGTGGATGACGTCAAGTCCTCATGGCCCTTACGGGTTGGGCTACACACGTGCTACAATGGCATCAACAATGGGTTAATCCCTAAAAGATGTCTCAGTTCGGATTGGGGTCTGCAACTCGACCCCATGAAGTCGGAATCGCTAGTAATCGCGTAACAGCATGACGCGGTGAATACGTTCCCGGGCCTTGTACACACCGCCCGTCACACCATGGGAGTTGGATCTACCCGACGGCCGTGCGCTAACCTGCTTGCAGGAGGCAGCGGACCACGGTAGGCTCAGCGACTGGGGTGAAGTCGTAACAAGGTAGCCGTAGGGGAACCTGCGGCTGGATCACCTCCTTTCTAAGGATGTTTCTAGCAGTTTGAACTTGTTCTTACTCGTGAAACACTTAGCAGTGTCTGCAAACAAAGCAGACCAAATCAGGCACATCGTTTTCCTTCGATGTGACCTAGAGCCAGGCCGTCCTCATATCTCTTCAGTCTTTGTTCCCACCAAATGGAACATAACCTAATGGGGCGTTAGCTCAGCTGGGAGAGCACCTGCTTTGCAAGCAGGGGGTCATCGGTTCGATCCCGATACGCTCCACCAAGTTGGGTCGGTAGCTCAGGTGGTTAGAGCGCACGCCTGATAAGCGTGAGGTCGGAGGTTCAAGTCCTCCTCGACCCACCACGACGTTTGTTTGCAAACGGCGACGGGTGGCAGGTGAATGCGTCGCAATCACCGAGAGCCCTACAACGCGTCTTCAGGTAGAACAGAAAAACAAAAAGCATACAATTTGACCGTTAAGCAGCATCGCTGCTTTGCCGTCCAATTGGACGTTTTGATCTTCGGATCAAGTGACATCGTAAAGAGAGATACAACATCAGAATAGAGGCGCTCCGCGTTAGGAGTTAGCCAGATCTGGGGAGGGATCCGCATGGACCCCAATGATCCTTTGAAAATCTATTTTGTTCAAGTCAAGTACACTAACCGGAATGAGAGTAATCTCATTCGAATATTGACGGATACTGAACCAGTGGCCGTCAATACAATGTATGCATTTTTGATTAATGGGTCCTTTTACGTACAAAAGGGAGGACCCGCAGAAGAAGTCTGACTTTTTCTGGATCAAATCAAGCGCGAAAAGGGCGTTTGGTGGATGCCTTGGCAGTAAGAGGCGATGAAAGACGTGATACTCTGCGATAAGCCATGGGGAGCTGAGAATAAGCTTTGATCCATGGATTTCTGAATGGGGCAACCCACCTAATACTTTGTTATTATTGCAGCTCGCTGCACTTAATAACTTGGTAAACTAGGTATTTTTAACCTGAATACATAGGGTTAAAAAAGCAAACCCGGGGAACTGAAACATCTAAGTACCCGGAGGAAAGGAAATCAATAGATACTCCCCTAGTAGCGGCGAGCGAACGGGGACCAGCCGAGCCATGAGTGTGAATAGAATGTGTTGGAAAGCACAGCCATAGTGGGTGACAGCCCCGTATATGAAGCATGATTGGACGTATTAAGTAGGGCGGAACACGTGAAATTCTGTCTGAACATCGGAGGACCACCTTCGAAGGCTAAGTACTCCTTACTGACCGATAGCGAACCAGTACCGTGAGGGAAAGGTGAAAAGCACCCCGACGAGGGGAGTGAAACAGTTCCTGAAACCGAACGCCTACAAACAGTTGGAGGGTCCATGAGACCTGACAGCGTACCTTTTGTATAATGGGTCATCGACTTGGTCTCACAAGCAAGCTTAAGCCGTTAGGTGTAGGCGCAGCGAAAGCGAGTCTTAATAGGGCGAATGAGTTTGTGGGATCAGACCCGAAACCGAGTGATCTAGGCATGTCCAGGATGAAGGTAAGGTAACACTTACTGGAGGTCCGAACCCACACCTGTTGAAAAAGGTCGGGATGAGGTGTGCCTAGGGGTGAAAGGCCAATCAAACTCGGAGATAGCTGGTTCTCTGCGAAATCTATTTAGGTAGAGCGTCGGACGAATACCCTCGGGGGTAGAGCACTGAATGGGTAATGGGGGCCCACAGCCTTACTGATCCTAATCAAACTCCGAATACCGAGGAGTAATATCCGGCAGACACACAGCGGGTGCTAACGTCCGTTGTGGAGAGGGAAACAACCCTGACCTACGACTAAGGCCCCTAATTCATGGCTAAGTGGGAAAGCAGGTGGGACGACCAAAACAACCAGGAGGTTGGCTTAGAAGCAGCCATCCTTTAAAGATAGCGTAACAGCTCACTGGTCTAAATAAGTTGTCCTGCGGCGAAGATGTAACGGGGCTCAAGCCATGAGCCGAAGTCTAGGATGCAATTTATTGCATGGTAGCAGAGCGTAGTGTGACATAGTTCCATGCGTCTTTAGCCTTCTTCGGAAGGTGTTGGACGCAAGGAGCTTTCTGTGAAGCCGGCCTGTGAGGGATCCGGTGGAGAGATCACTAGTGAGAATGATGACATGAGTAGCGACAAAGGGAGTGAGAGACTCCCTCGCCGAAAATCCAAGGGTTCCTGCTTAAAGCTAATCTGAGCAGGGTGAGCCGACCCCTAAGGCGAGGCCGAAAGGCGTAGTCGATGGGAACCAGGTTAATATTCCTGGGCCATGGAGTGGTGACGGATCCCGGAAGTAGTTCATCCTTATTGGATTGAATGGGCTGCCAAGGGGTTCCTGGAAATAGCCCTCCTATAAGATCGTACCCTAAACCGACACAGGTGGATAGGTAGAGAATACCAAGGCGCTTGAGAGAACCACATTTAAGGAACTCGGCAAAATACCTCCGTAAGTTCGCGAGAAGGAGGCCCGGTAGATACGCAAGTGTTTGCCGGGGGCACAAACCAGGGGGTGGCGACTGTTTACTAAAAACACAGGGCTCTGCGAAGTCGTAAGACGACGTATAGGGTCTGACGCCTGCCCGGTGCCTGAAGGTTAAAAGGAGGAGTGCAAGCTCCGAATTGAAGCCCAGGTAAACGGCGGCCGTAACTATAACGGTCCTAAGGTAGCGAAATTCCTTGTCGGGTAAGTTCCGACCTGCACGAATGGCGTAACGACTTCCCCGCTGTCTCAAATGTGGACTCAGCGAAATTGAATTACCGGTCAAGATGCCGGTTACCCGCGGTTAGACGGAAAGACCCCATGCACCTTTACTATAGCTTCGCATTGGCATCAGACACAGTATGTGCAGGATAGGTGGTAGGCTTTGAAGCGGGAACGCCAGTTTCCGTGGAGCCACCCTTGAGATACCACCCTTATTCTGTTTGATGTCTAACCGCGGTCCGTTATCCGGATCCGGGACCCTGCGTGGTGGGTAGTTTGACTGGGGCGGTCGCCTCCTAAATTGTAACGGAGGCGCGCGAAGGTTGGCTCAGAGCGGTCGGAAATCGCTCGTTGAGTGCAATGGCAGAAGCCAGCCTGACTGCGAGACTGACAAGTCGAGCAGAGTCGAAAGACGGCCATAGTGATCCGGTGGTCCCGAGTGGAAGGGCCATCGCTCAACGGATAAAAGGTACGCTGGGGATAACAGGCTGATGGTGCCCAAGAGTCCATATCGACGGCACCGTTTGGCACCTCGATGTCGGCTCATCTCATCCTGGGGCTGGAGCAGGTCCCAAGGGTACGGCTGTTCGCCGTTTAAAGAGGTACGTGAGCTGGGTTTAGAACGTCGTGAGACAGTTCGGTCCCTATCTTCCGTGGGTGTAGGATACTTGAGAAGAGTTGCCCCTAGTACGAGAGGACCGGGGTGAACGATCCACTGGTGGATCTGTTGTCGCGCCAGCGGCAGTGCAGAGTAGCTATGATCGGACAGGATAACCGCTGAAGGCATCTAAGCGGGAAGCCCCCTTCAAAACAAGGTATCCCTGAGAGCCGAGGTAGACCACCTCGTCGATAGGCCAGAGATGTAAGCGCTGTAAGGCGTTCAGTTGACTGGTACTAATGGCTCGATAGGCTTGATTTGATCCAGTAAAAGTAAGACTTACTTTTGCTAGAACAAAGATACATACACACACAACACCATAAGCGTGTTTGACTTGAACAACGTTGTCCTCCCCTGCATAAGGGAGGGCGGCACTCTGATGTTGGCTTCTTTTTTGGTGTGGTGATCATAGCGCGAGCAAAACACCCGATCCCATCCCGAACTCGGCAGTTAAGTGCCGCTGCGCTGATGGTACTGCGTCTTAAGGCGTGGGAGAGTAAGTCATTGCCACACCTAATAAGAAGCCAAAACGTATCTCTCTACGATGAAAACAATACCTCTGTCGCGGGATGGAGCAGCCCGGTAGCTCGTCAGGCTCATAACCTGAAGGTCGTAGGTTCAAATCCTACTCCCGCAACCAATAAAAACCCAGTAATATCAACTAGTTACACGCCACCTTCGGGTGGCTTTTTGCGTTGGTGAAACTGCCGTGGAAGCACGCGGGGCAGGTTCATACGTGTGATTAACTCGCAACGGTGAATGCAGCGCGTTAAGGGGTGGAACGGCCAAATCGCTGAGGGATGGAACCACGTTTGGCTTGTAGCGGACCCCAGCCACTTATCACTGCGTTGCAACGTGAACATTTGTCGATACCTCAGTATTGCGCCGCAAATGAACGCCGGACTGCGGGGCGAAGCAAACTATCGACACTGCAGCGAATGCAAATGGGACAGCTGTTTGCACGTACATCACCGACGTCTTGGCAGCGCTGAAATCTCGCCAAACTGGCCATTCGAACCCTTCAGGGCAGGTGTATCACAGCGGGATTTTGCGTTTGTTGCGCAATTCTTCGATAAGCACGATTTAGAAGTTTGACTGTATGTCAATGAGGGCTTGGATTTGGGTGCTGTTATAGGGATCAACGTTCGATTGGCGTTTGCTCGCGGTGACAGTAATGCTGGGGAAAAATCCAAAATACGACAGATTGGTTAAGGCACCTTTTCCTCCAACCGTAATATAATCGTCGCGCCGTCCATCTAATGAGAGGGCGAATTCATCGTAATTCGTATGCCCGATGCTCGCCGCGACGGACCAATCGGTGTTCAAAAACTGGTGCGTAAAACTGTAGTTAAGTGAGCCGCTGATATCGCTGAAAGTACTTTCGTCGTTCTCCGCATCATTTAGAATACCAACTAAGGATAGCTGTAATCGATCGCCGTTTGGGCGCCGCGCCGCATAAGATGTGGTGAGGTTGTAAACCTTTGTGTCGGACACGATGTCGTTGCGCGCTATTTGATTTTGCACACTGGCCTGCACACTGAGAACCGCGTCTTTGCCAAGTGCAAACTCCTGACCCAAAATTAGTCTTCTATAATTCCACAGCGGCTCTCCGCTGAACTGGACGAGCCCGACTCCGCCGGAAAAAGTCGTCGGGCCAACACCATCAAACAAAAAACGCCGCTGGGTCAACGCGACCTCGGCCAACGCGAGGGCATAATCGCTTCCTTTCAGCCCGGGCACGCTGTCTTGGGTGGCGGCGGATAGCACGAAGCTGCGAGCATACACATGGGCATCGACGGTCGTGATCTGACGCGCATCCTGCGAAATTCGGTATGACAGTCGCAGATCCCCAGCATACTCAATGCCCGAAAGCGCCTGAGTTTCAGGGGGTAATCTGAACTCAATATCAATGCCCTCAAGACTAAGAAGGTCACTTTCAGCACCATTATTAATATTGTCAGTGGGTGCGATGCTTAGGTTCGCTTGTGCAGAAAACGGGTTGGTGCGTTGGATCCTTTGGAATTCTTGGGCAACCTTGGCCGCGTCTTCGGCCGTGTTCGCGTAATTTGCTGCAATGCGCAACCACCATTGCGCGCGGGTGTAGTGGCCTAGGCTGAAACGTGCGCCACCAACAAGCCGTGCTGCCTGCATACGTTCAGCATCATTTTGCGCTGCTCCATAGGCACGGGTTGCCACCTGCGCCGCGGCCTCGTCTTGCCCAAGATCGCTATGGGCGAGCGACATCAGGAAGAGCGCCGTGAAATCATTGGTGTTCTGCATGAGGATGTCTTGCGTCACTTCAACTGTTCGCGCAGGATTTCCATCCGACAATGCCTGTTCAGCGTCTTGCAATACCTCTGCCACGGGTTGGGCTGCTAGGGATGAAGAGATGCATGCCAGAACACATAGTGACCTTCGAAAAGACAGTTGCTGAAATGGGTTTTTCAATGAATTTCACCTGTTAAGTTTTGCTCTGTGAGCATTGACGACGGGTGGCGTTGTAACAAGAAAACGTGCGGTTCTCTGGCGTCGAGTGGCGCATTATTGCTTGAAATTACGGCCTTTTATCTTCGCGTTTACTGCACAGTAATTCTAAATAAATCCACAAAGGTGACATTACATAACCACATTATGATTTGAAGATGATCATAATGCGCAAAGTAAAAAAGTGAAGAGGTTTCAGAATGGTACATAGATCTTCTGTCGCAGCGGTCTTGCTGTTAACAGTTTGCGGTTGTTCTAGTGGGGTCGCCTTGCCAACCGTTGCATCTGCCCCAACCGCAGTTCTGGCAACCTCAACCGTTGCGCCGACGACCACATCACCGACGGCGCCGACGACCACGTCTTTAGCTGGATTGCTGAACGGCGCGCGTGCCGGAGAGGGTGCCGGTTCCGTCGTTTATGATTCTCGATTGGGTCAGGCAGCGCAGGTTCATGCGGATGATATGCTCGCGAATGGTTACTTCTCGCATACTGGCTTGGATGGTTCCGACGCTGGGGATCGCATTCGCGCGGCCGGGTATGTACCCAGAACCTGGGGTGAGAACATCGCGAGGGGCCAGCAATCCGAAGCCGAAGTTTTTGAGGCGTGGCAAGATTCCCCAGGACATCGGGAGAACAATCTGAACCCCAATTTTGAGGATTTTGCGTTGTCCAAAGCCGGGTCAGGGTCGGATTTGTATTGGGTTCTGGTATTCGCATCGGAGCAATAGCAAGTTGCTGGGTTGGCTTGATCAACGCATCAAAAGTTAGACACCTCCGCAATTGCGGCGAAGGTTTGCTTTCCGCCCTATTACCCCTCCAAACGATACCGCGCCTTCGCCTTTGCAATCCGCTCCCCTAGTGGCTTCGAATGCTCTTCAGTCCCGCGCATCAAGGCCGCAACATGTCCATCCATGAAGTCTTCAAAGCCGTCGGCCTGCACGCCTGAGATTGCAGCGCGGGTGACGAACAGGCCGCAAAGCTGCGCATCAAGCTCACGCATCTTGGCGGCGCGATTGGCGTAGATCACGTCGCTGGGCGTGACGCCGCAGCAATTATGCATGAGGTCGTTGGTTATGACGGCTTCAAAGAGTCGCCACAGGCTGTGGGTGGGCCAACGCGCGCGGTTGCGGTCATGTGACGGCTCGCAGTAGCGAATGCGCTTGGTGGCGTCTGTGAAGGCGTCTCCTATGGTGCTGCGAATATCTTGCCAGTTGCGCAGCTCAAATCGGTTGCGCAGTTGTTTGGCCCCAAGGCGCAGCTCAATGCGCCAAACTTGGCTGCTATCGCGGTCTTTTAGGTCGATTGGTGGATGGCCGCTGACCTTGCGCGCGTCGTTCCAGATTGTTAGCCAGCCGAGCTTGTTGCTTTGTATCACTTCAGCGCGTTTGTCGTAGATCGCGATTTGACGGTTTGCGATGGCCCCAGCGCGCAGACCCGTGACGCGTCCGCCGCTCGATACGGTCGCTGTTTCATCGACGCCCGTATATTCTGTCACTTTGGTTTTAGGTGGCACGACTAAGCAGTCGCGATCCGGTTCAAACCAAGGGGCGAGTAAATCAACGGCAAGGTCTGCACGCGCTACGCGAAGCTGTGTTTCAACGTAGGGAATGCCGAAGGCGGCCATACAGTCGCGAAAGTGCTTCTCTGCGCCGTCCAAGCCACCTGTCGCAAGTCCAAAGGCCCTGAAGTCAACGGTGACGGCAGGGTTGTTCGGGATAGGGTCTTCGGGGTCTTGGAACATCCAGACGGCGCCATGATCGCCAGTGTGAGCCGTAAAACCTCGCGCGCCCTTGTTCGTGACACTGAGTTTGATTGTGCCGAACTCCAAGACGCAATCGCTATGCGTGCTCTTTGCATGATCTTTTGCTGACGCCAGCTCGGCGCGTAGGGCAGGGGGAATGTCTGATTTGATGGTAAACTTCAGCCCATCAAAGCCGGAATGTAGAATGTATGCGTCCATGTGCGCTGGCCTTCGCTTTCGTATCCGTAGAGGGGGGTGTTACAAGACCCCCTTAATCGCGCCTATCTGGCGGTATCGTTTTTGGGGGGCGTTGGGAGTGCGCTGCGCGCCCGAATAAGAGCCTCCGGCGGGGCAGCTTTGGTTTTGGGGCCGAGCTAAAAGCTCGGCCTACAAGTTATTGGCGTTCACTGGCTTTGCGACTGACCCAAATCTCAGCGCGTTCAGCAACCTTCGCTAAGTTGAGTAAATCGCCCTGCGCAAAGCTGGCTGTGTTCTTCCAATCGCCGTCGCCTGATTTGTAAGAACGGGTGACATCCACAGAGTGAAAGCCGTCGTTGTCCCAAATGGTGGCCGTAATCAGGCCAATCTTGATTTTATGGGCGGGTTGGTTGGTCATGGTTGTAGTCCTTTGTGTGAGAAGTTGCTGGCAGACATAAGAAGGGCGCGAAGTGCGATACCTCGCGCCCCTTGTTGAAGCCGTCGGCCCCAAAATCCCGTCCGCCGTTGCCAACTGCGAACGGGCAAAACTGATTATTGAGAGGTGTGCGCCTTGCGCCGCGCTTCGACCCAATCGGTCAATTCGCGACGGCGATACCGAACCGAGCGCCCGAACTTATAGAATTGTGGTCCGGCCCCTGTGACGCGCCATTTCTGGATCGTGCGCACCGATTGGCAGAGAAAGTCTGCCGCTTCGGCTTCGGGGATAAAGCCGTCCCAAAATTTGTTGGATTGGCTTAAGTCTCTTACAGTTGTCTGTCTGTGCCTGCATGATGTTTCCCTTCCGTGCTCTGGCCTGCGATAGCCTTTGAATACGGGGGGAGGCATGCAGTTTGCACGTCCATTCGCTGGAAGAGTTACGCGTCGTTTTGCGGTGTAATTCTTCCAGTAGATTTTTCACGGGTGGCTTTGATGCAAAGTTTCATCTCCTGCAACACGCGGCTTGGCAGCGTTTCCGCACTGACGGGGGCAAAGGCCGCAACGCAAAATCGCGCCGCTTCGGAGATCGGCTCTCCTGTGGATGTGACATCGCGACTGAAGCTCCGGCCAAGCGTTTGCGTCCAGTAGGCTTCCACATTGGCGACCCACAGCTTTAAACCATGATCGCGCTTTGCGCCTGCCTGTCCTGCTGGCAGGTCCGCCGCCTGCAACGCCATGGCCGAGATATGCGCGACCAAACCATGAATGTCGTCTTGCTGTAGTTCAATAATTTGTTGCGATCCATCGGCCTGCGGAACACTAAAGGCCGCACCATGCGATATGGCGTCGTCGTTCATTGCTAAAACCATGGCACTGCCCGTGCTGGCATAGGTTAAACGTAGCGCGTCCTGCGCGGAGGGCGGCAAGTCACCGAGAGCTGTGCCGAGCTGGTCCGCGAGCTTGGCGACCCGCTGCAGAGCCGCAGCGGATTTAGCAGCCGTTCCGATTGCCGTGGCAGGCGGTTGCTTCCAACGCCAGATCGCCGCGAGGTCTTCTAGAAGCGGCCCCAGCCCGTCGCGCTGTGCGTCAGGTATGGCAAAGTCGCTAACCAGCTTTTCCAAATCAGCGGCGCGATACGTTGCTTTGTAATGATGGGCAGGCGCTGGCGGCAAGGTCAGGTATCCCTATGTAAAGTAATGTAAGGGCGGATCACACATTATTGGCCCTTACATTACTTTACATAGGGAATTCCAAGGGGGGCATTAGACCGACATGCGCCCTATGTAATGTTACATAAGGTATGGGGCTGGTTTTTGAGCTTGGCGCTGAAACTGATGAACGCCGCGTGGTACACAAATAACCGTTAACGCTGGGGCAAAAACCTTCAACAACAACATAGGTTTTGAACGGGGTTTGTGGTGGCGGTAAATGGGGTGATTTGCCCGCGTTCCAAAAACGAGCGTTTTTGGCATGGCATCTGAGGGCGTCGTCGTTGACAATGAAGGGCGCGGGGATCAGAGCATGGTTGTAAAACCTTAGAACGAGCACCAACTTATCCGCAGAATACATCTGCTGCGGCCCAATGATGTGAAGAGAAAGTTGGCGAATTTTCCTCTGTATTAAGCCTGCTACGAACCAATTAAAATTTTGCAATCAGCTAGTTCTGAATTCTGTTCCAATAGCTCCGCCGCACGCATCCGCCGTTCAGCATCGCTTTGATCAGTTACATCCAGACAGACGGCAATTTCAATCAGTCTGGTTGCAATAGGCTCAAAGTTGTCGCTGATCTCGGGTAGCTTTCCGGGGAAGTACTTTCTTGCGGTTAGCAACACGTTGCTTGCATATGGATAGGCGACCGCAATGTCACACAAATTCAACTCGCCTGGGTTAAACCCACCACGTACGCAAAAAACCGAATATTTGATAGGTGAATTCTTTGGGTAGACATATTCATCGAGATAGCCAAATGAAACGATGTCATGGCCATCCGCCATATATGCAGGATCATCCTCAAGTCTCTCAAGCTTACCCATTTCGGTAGGAAACTCGCCGACCAACTCCGTTGCGGGAACGCGGCTGCTAAAGAACTTTACAGATTGGTCCGATAAAAGCGGATCATTGTCCAAGAGTATCTTGAGCGGCAGTGCGAACCTAAAATCAAATTCCCATGAATCATCCCTAAAAGATTTCGTCAACTCACCCACAAAGAACTCACGATTTCCCACCGACACAATTCCATCTTTGTGTGGGAGGGCCGACACCACATATGGAGTCGACATAAGTGCCGCAACTAAAAGTAGTAGTTTCATCTTCACACTCATCCTGAGTAGTATCATTAATAATGAATCGAAGTTACTTGGAGTATGACCTCAGCGAAAGCGACTTCGTGTTCGCTTAGTCCCGCCATACTTCATGGAAAGCTGGTTGTGTATCTTTGGCTCCACCAGCCGACAAGCGAAATCCAGCATCAACGACCCGTTCCAAAAACCACCGTTTGTTGAACGGTTTAATTTGACCAAAAACTTTGGATCAAATTAGGCCGACGGTGACATGGTCTGCATGATGGCAACTCTATTTATAATCCACAACGTCCACTTAACGCACCACTCGCAAACGCGCACCCGATCCAGCCTGTGCTGGCGATATCAACCCGCTAAGCTGTGCCGCGTTTTGCTGCGCTGCTTCCAAGACGGGTTCGTCTGCAAGGTGGGCGTAGCGCATGGTGGTCTGCAATTGGGTATGGCCTAAGAGCCGTCCTACCATTTGGATAGGCATGCCGCCGGAGACTGCCATTGATGCATAGGTATGGCGTAGATCGTGAATGCGGGTTGTCGGCAATTCAGCGCGCGCGCGGATACGTCGCCATGGCCGCTGGAGGTCCGTAGCGTATGACCCTGCGAGCTTGCCTGCGATGATGTAGGGGTTGCATGACTGACAGGGCAGGGCGTCCAATACGTCTTGCGCAGCTTGGGGTAGCGGAATGCGCCTTGCTCCGACTTTACTGTCAGGCAGCTCGATATGGCGGGGCATGATGTAGTCCCATTTTAGCGTTTGAATTTCTCCCAAGCGGCATCCGGTCAAGATCAACAGTTTCAACCACGTTGCCACGGAGGTTGTGGGTCACAGAAGTAGACATCGATATTTGTGGCTATGGTGAACTTTTGATGCCCCGACATTTCAGACCCGCGGCCCCACGTCAGGGATTTGTAGAGCTCCTTGGGAAGCTTTCGTGCCTGTTTGATCAGGGCTGTGGTCACACTCTGGGTGTCTTTGTTCGCAACTTTCGCCAGCATCACAAAACGGGAATGACGCTCAACCAGCGTGGCGATGTAACTGTTGTTCGAGCCCGCAATCAAATCGCCCTCCCAATGGCCCGGAATGGCACGATCTTCGACCTCAGCTGGACGTTCGCTGATCGAAACAGCATTCTTGATTTTACGTAATTCAAGGCCCTTTTGGGTGGCATGCCTGGAGCGTCGTATCGCACGTCGACTGCGCAGACATTCCTGCAATTCCTTCTTCAAAACCCCTCGGGTTTGGACATAGAGGCTGCGATATATCGTTTCGTGTGACACGCGATTTTGCTCTTCATCAGGGTATCTTCGTTTGAGCCAGCCTGCAATTTGCTGCGGCGACCATTTCCGTCGCAGCTTGCGCGCTATCAACTGGCACAATGGATCATTGAATGAGAGCTGACACAACTTGGGCCGTGTTGCGCAGTCCCAAGCGCGCTGGTCTGAGTGGGTCGCGCGATAGGCTTGGCGTCCGCCATTTCTGCGAACCTCTCGGCTGATTGTCGAAGGCGACCGGTTCAGGTGTTGCGCGATTGAACGAAATGACTGTTCGGCGACAAGCCCTCGGGAAACGTCTTCCCGTTCAATAAGGCTCAAAGCACATCTTGACCGTGTACGATCAGCAGGTCGGATCCCACCAGTTCGCGCCAAATGAGGGAAGATCGAAGAAGACGCACGATTGAAGTGACGGCCAATCGACCCCATTGAATCGCCGCGTTGCCACCGATCCCACATCTCGGATTTCTGCTGGTCCGTATAAAACGTACGTGTGCGATACTTCATTATAAACACTCCATCTTTCCATAAAGATTAAAGTGTTGCGTCGACCCTTTAAAACCGCAGATCGACGTACTCACGGAAGCAAAGATTAAGATCAGCATGGATGGCAAAGGCGCGTGGCGTGACAATCGCATGGTCGAACGTCTATGGCGGTCGCTCAAATACGAATGCGTTTATCTGAATGCTTTTGAGACAGGTTCAGAAATGTGCCCCGGGATCGGCAAATGGCTGACCTACTACAACTCGGAGCGCCCGCAATCGACCCACGGCATATTGATTCCCGATGAGGCCTCTGTCAGCAAAATAGAACCAATGAGATTAGCAGCCTAAATGAAATCCTGATCCATCTTAACAAGGCTGCAAACTGGGCGAATAACTATGACCACCTCTGATGGTGATGCTTGGCGCGACCGAATTCGCACCCATTTTCAACGGATTACGCAGCCGATTCTTCGAATTAAATAGCGCGATTGCATTGTGGATTAATATCGATATAATCTTAAATATAAATAAATTATCGAGGTTGACATGCTGTTACTACATCACGCTAATCACTCTACTTGCAGCCAAAAAGTCCGTCTTTGCCTTGCAGAAAAGGGGCTCAAGTATGAAAGTAAACTGGTGAATCTCGGCACCAATGAACAGCTCGCGCCGGAATATTTGGCGATCAATCCTAATGGGGTGGTTCCAACACTGGTGCATGATGGCCGTCCTGTTCTGGATTCTGGGGTAATCTGTGAATACCTCGATGAGGTGTTCCCCGACAATCCGTTAATGCCAGTAGGTCCTGTTGAACGCGCACGGGTGCGCGCCTGGATTTGCTATATCGACGAGGTTCCTGTGCCAGCGATCCGTGTCCCGTCATTCAATATGGGGTTCCTGCCACGGTACGACGGGCTAGATGACGATGCCTTTCAAAAAGAACAGGCCGACGTGCGCCCGCTGCGCAAACATTTCTACGAAAAGATGGGCCGCAAAGGGTTTGACGACACAGAAGTCGACAACGCTATGGAACAGCTATCATCTTCGATTGCGCGTATGGAAAAAGGTCTCGTGGATGAGCCTTGGCTGTCCGGGCCCAACTTTGGTTTGGCTGACATCGTCGCCGCACCGTTTATGGATCGTCTTGACGATCTGGGCTTTTCTGACATGTGGAAAAAAGGGTCGCCCCGCGTTTCCGATTGGTTCCAACGACTCAGCGGACGTCCCGCCTACGCCGAGGCATTTTATCCAAAGTCACGCATGACGGAATTTTTGCCAATTGGTCCACTTTACCGGGAAAAAATGCCGAGATGAGCCATTCTTTGGATCACCAAAGTATCTAACATCCAGAATTTCGGATGATAACTATACTCGGAGACTTTGAACACCCGACTTTTGCATTGACGGACTGAGTGAATGAGATTCAGGTGTCTTGATGATCCGCCCTAATTTTCTTACCGCTGCAGACCGTCTTGAACTTTTATCTTGCGTGAAGTACCAGTTTGAGGATCACGATATCGCGCGGAGGGAGAATGCACTTTTTCTGCTGAATGGTGTGATGTCATGTGCCCAAATAGCAAAGGTTCCCCCTTCTGGACGACAACACAGAGCGCAGCTGGCACAAGAAATATCTGGCTGAGGGAGATCGTTTTGTGAAAAATGGCGCATGGGAGTTCTTACCTTACAACGACCCCAAATCTGCCCCCAAGACGCCGGAAGACTTTAAGAAAAATGTCCTGTCAGTTCGGCAGGATTTGTTGGGTTATGACGAGTCAAAACGCGAAATAGCGCTGGAAAACCTGAAGAAACTATATCGTCGTAGTTTTCCTGCAGGGCTTCAGAACGATCTTTCGCTGTCGCTCTACTCAGGGCCCGTGCCCCTAAGCCGTTGGAAAATGGAGACTGGGAGCATGGTGGAGCCGGCTCCGACCCCCTTAGCAGAGGTTCCAGCTCCGATCCTTTATACTGGTGATGGCAACTTCTCATCAAAGGCGCATTGGCTTCAATTGGCGAAATACCTGGGGGACAAACGAGCGAATGCCATTGCAACTTTCCAAGTGCCGCATCACGGCTCTCGGTATAACTGGAAGAATGGAAACACTGCCCTTGTCTCACCAACAATCAGTGTTTTTTCATCTGATCCGACACGGCGATATGAGGTGCCCCTAGATTTGTAGACGCTTTGCTTGGTAATTTTGGAACCAAGGAGAGACGGATATGACCAAAGGAATACGGTTTACAGACGAGTTCAAACAGGACGCTGTGGCGCAGGTTGTTGAGCGTGGATATGCGGTCAGCGAAGTCGCCGAGCGGCTGGGGATAAGCACCAAGTCGCTGTACACTTGGAAGGCGCAATTTGCGAAGTCGCCACGTGTCAGATCGGAGGTTGCGGAGCAGGCTGCTGAGATCAGACGGTTGAAGCGAGAGCTGGCCCGCGTCACCGAGGAACGCACAATCTTAAAAAAGGCGACCGCGTACTTCGCGCGAAAGTCTCAGTGAGGCACGCGTTTATTGAGGGTCATCGTGCGGAGTTTTCGGTGCGGTCGATGTGTCGTGTGCTGGCTGTGCATTTCAGCGGGTTCTATGCATGGCTTAAAGAACCGTTAAGCGTACGCGCGCTTGAAGATGCGCGGCAGACAGAGCTGATCCACCAAGCATGGACAGATAGCGGGAAGGTCTATGGCTATCGGAAGCTGGCCGATGATCTACGTGATGGTCTTGTCGCGTTTACGTTCCGGTCTCTCAGTTCATTTAGGCAGCCTTTCGTTCGAAGGCCAAGGGGCTTTTACCTCCTAACGACGAGTGCCAGCGTCGTGGATTGTAGAACCCATTGATATACTGAAATATCGCCCCTTCGGCTTGACGTCTGGTTTCCCAACGGTTGCGCCAGATCAGCTCAGCCTTGAGGGATTTGAAGAACGTTTCAACCATGGAATTGTCGTAACAATTGCCTTTTCCGCTCATCGATACTTCGAAGCCACGTTTGTTCAGGCGCTTCTGATAGTCGCCTGAACAATATTGCGACCCGCGATCCGTATGATGAATGCAGCCCTTAGGCGGCTGTCGCAGCGCGACAGCCATATCCAATGCCCGGATTGCCAGGTCCCTCTTCATACGATTGCTGACCGCCCAACCGATGACGCGTCGGGAGTATAGGTCGAGAATGACCGCCAGATACAGCCAGCCTTCACTGGTCCAGATATATGAAATGTCGCCTGCCCATTTCTGGTTTGGGGCATCAGCAGAAAAATCCTGATCCAACAGATTGGGGGCGATGTTAAAGGTGTGATTGCTGTCGGTTGTAGCCTTGAATTTACGAGTTCTGACAATCTTTATGCTGTTGTCTCGCATCAAGCGCCCCACACGCCGGTGGCCTACCGCCAGCCCCAGTTCCTGTAACTCTTCAGTCATCCGGGGGCGGCCGTAGCTTTGCAGGCTGAGACGGTGTTGGTCACGAATATGAGCTAAGATCACCATATCATCACGCTGTCGCTGACACATTGGGCGGACCCGCCACGCACGATACCCACGTGATGTGACCTGCATAACCCAGCACAGAAACTCAACCGGCCATTCTTCTCTCCAGGCGTCAATGAAGGTAAACCTCACCGACTTTGGCCTGCAAAGAAGATCGCCGCTTTTTTTAACACTTCCCTCTCCTAGAGGTGGTCGCGGATTTTCGGACCAGTTGTTAAGGTGGATCGCATGACGAAAGAAGTGATCCCAAATGACAAAACGAAAGAACCATTCGCCCGATTTCAAAGCCAAGGTTGCGCTTGAAGCAATCCGCGAGGAGATGTCGATGGCGGAACTGTCCAAAAAATATGGCGTTCATCCGACCCAGATAGGGACTTGGAAACGGGCGGCGATAGAGAATATGGCGACGGCATTTACGCGCAAAGGTTCAGCGCCCGATGGGGTAAGTGCCGTTGACGTCGACAAGCTGCATTCCAAGATAGGTCAGCTTGTTGTGGAGCGAGATTTTTTGGCGGATGCCTCGCAGCGCCTAACGGCCTCGGGATGCGAGGCAAAAAATGGTGAGCCGAGATCATAAGTTAAGCATGCGTAAACAGTGCGAACTATTGCAGTTGTCGCGTTCGCGGCTTTACTACCAGCCCGTCGGCGAGAGCGCTGAGAACCTGCGGTTCATGGAAATCATCGACAAACAGTTCCTGGAAACGCCTTGGTATGGATCGCGTCAGATGGCCCGGTACATGAAGCGCAACAATCACCAATGTGGCCGCCACCGGATCCGGCGCTTGATGCGGCTTATGCGTCTGGTTCCGATCTATCAGGAGCCCAACACAAGTAAAAAGCATCCGCATCACAAGATCTGGCCTTACTTGCTGAGGAATGCGGCAATTGACCGCCCAAATCAGGTTTGGTGCGCAGATATTACCTACATACCGATGCGACGCGGCTTCCTGTATCTCGTGGCGATCATGGATTGGCACAGCCGCAAAGTGCTTTCGTGGCGGCTGTCCAACAGTATGGATGCAGACTTTTGCGTCGAGGCTTTGAAAGAGGCGCTCGCCAAGCACGGCACGCCGGAAATCTTCAACACCGATCAGGGCAGCCAATTTACCAGCGGCGCTTGGATCGACGTGCTGGTCGACGCAGACATCAAGATCAGCATGGACGGAAAAGGCGCATGGCGCGACAATCGCATGATCGAAAGGCTCTGGCGATCGTTGAAGTATGAATGCGTCTATTTGAATGCCTTTGAGACAGGCTCGGAAATGCGGGCTGGGATCGGCAAATGGCTGACGTATTACAACTCTGAGCGCCCGCATTCAACTCACGGCATATTGACCCCAGATGAGGCCTATGTCAGCAAAACAGAACCAATGAGATTAGCAGCCTAAATAAAACCCAGATCCACCTTAACAAGGATGTAAACTGGTCTAAAATCTAGGACCACCTCTCCTCTCGCAGCACGCGGACTTCCTTGCGAAGGCGTTCGTTCTCCCGCTCCACATCTTCATGAGGACCCGACATCAAATCATCATGCTGGTGTTTCTGAACCCATTTGTTCAGGGTCGAAAGCCCAACACCCAAATCAGATGAAACCTGAGGGCGTGTTAAGCCGCTGGTCGTGGCGATGCGTACCGCATCACGTCGAAACTCGTCTGTGTATCTCGTTACCATTTCTTGTCTCCTTCATAGCAAACATTGCTCGAAAGAGACCGGAACTAAACCGGGACAAGACCAGTAGCCCGTAGCCTGCTCTCGACGCACACCGACATCATAGAGTGTGGTATTCGACCACCTTTCGCTCGCTGTCAGCTACTCGGTAAAAATCTACCGTCGGAAAAACGACACCGAGCACTCAGCAAGTCCGACTTTGAGAAAAAACCTTCAAAGGGTGAGGGCGCAAACTATTGGGTGAATCGCGCAAACCTTTGGGTGGAACGTAAGGTTATGCGCGATCCTACAAAGCGTCAAAAGTCCAGATTCTCAACTGACAGTGCGTTCTTTTGGATGAATTCACGGCGCGGTTCAACAACGTCGCCCATCAGTTTTGTGAATAAATCGTCAGCCTCGGCCAGATCCTCGACCCGCACCTGCAAAAGTGTGCGCGCATCAGGGTCCAGGGTCGTTTCCCATAGCTGCTCCGGGTTCATTTCACCCAATCCCTTATAGCGCTGCAACGACAAGCCACGTTCGCCCTCGTCCAAAATCGCTTTAAGCAGATCAAGCGGACCATGGATTAGCTGATTGCGGTCCTTGCGCACAAGCATTGCGGGCAATTCGTAAACGTCTTGCAATCCTTTGGTGAAAGAGCCTGTGCGTTTTGCTTCTCCGCCGCGCAAAATCTTACCATCAAGCGTGCGAACTTCTTCCACGCCGCGCAAAATACGCGCCAACCGCATCCCCATGTCTTGCGTGATACGGCCCTGCCAGCCGCGCTCCCACTCTTCGGCGATCAAGTCCAAACGCTTGGCCACGCGGTCGGCGGTGCCTTGCAAATCGCCATCAACCACGCCGGGAACAAAGGCACCGGCGATAGCCGCTTGTTCGAGAATGTGGCGCGGATAATGCGTCGGGAATGCATTAAGCAGGTTTTTGAATTGGCGGGCTTCGTCCACGACACGGCGCAGGTCAGCACCGCTAATTTCTTCGCCATTACCTTGGCGCAAGAAAGCACCCTCCGAGCCCTGCTCGATCAGGTAATCGTCCATCGCAGCTTGGTCCTTGAGGTAAACCTCGGACTTGCCGCGGCTGACCTTGTATAGCGGTGGTTGCGCGATGTAGAGATATCCACCCTCAATCAGCTCGGGCATCTGACGGAAGAAGAACGTCAAGAGCAGGGTCCGGATGTGCGCCCCGTCGACGTCCGCATCCGTCATAATAACGATCTTATGGTAGCGCAATTTTTTAATGTTGAACTCGTCGCGGCCGATACCGGTGCCCAGCGCCATAACTAGGTTGCCGATTTCCTGAGATCCTAGCATGCGGTCAAAGCGCGCGCGTTCGACGTTCAGGATTTTACCCTTGAGTGGTAAAATTGCCTGCGTCCCACGGTCACGGCCTGTCTGCGCAGAACCACCAGCAGAGTCACCCTCCACGAGGAAGACTTCGGTTTTGGATGGGTCTTTTTCGGAGCAATCCTTGAGCTTACCTGCAAGAAAATTCACATCCATTGCGGTTTTGCGGCGGGTCAACTCGCGAGCCTTACGCGCCGCTTCGCGGGCATGAGCCGCCTCTACGATTTTACCAACAACTTGACGGGCAATCGCAGGGTTTTCCTCAAACCACTCGGCCAGCTTTTCGGAAACAAGCCCCTCGACTGCTGGACGTACCTCCGAGGACACCAGTTTGTCTTTCGTCTGGGACGAAAACTTTGGATCAGGAACTTTGACCGACAAAACGCAAGTCAAACCTTCGCGTGCGTCATCCCCTGTAAAGCTAATTTTTTCCTTTTTCGCAATGCCCGAGGACTGTGCGTAGTTGTTAATCGTCCGGGTCAGGGCGCCACGGAAGCCCGCGATATGCGTGCCCCCATCGCGCTGCGGAATGTTATTGGTAAAAGGAAGAACCATCTCGTTATAGGTATCGTTCCACCACATTGCGACCTCGACCACGATATCGTCACGTTCACCAACCACATAAATCGGTTCTTCCATGACCGGTGTTTTAGAGCGGTCGAGGTATTTGACGAATTCCTTGACGCCACCCTCATAAAACAACTCGCTACGCAGGGCCTCAGCCGGACGCTCGTCTGTCAAAATGATCCGCACGCCAGAATTCAGAAATGCCAGTTCGCGAAGACGTTTTTCCAATGTCTCAAATGAATAGTTCCGGTTTGAGAACGTGCCTGTGGAGGCCATGAAGCGCACTTCGGTGCCTTTACGGCCATTTGCAGGACCTACAACCTCAAGCGGCTTCACTGTCAAGCTGTCTTCAAACCGGATGTAGTGTTCTTTATTGTTGCGCCAGATGCGCAGTTCTAGCCAGTCGGACAGTGCGTTTACAACCGAGATACCAACGCCGTGCAGACCGCCCGACACCTTATAAGAATTGCTATCAAATTTGCCGCCTGCGTGGAGCTGGGTCATAATAACCTCGGCGGCAGACATGCCCTCTTCTTTGTGCATATCAACCGGAATACCGCGTCCGTTATCCACGACGGAAATCGAGCTATCTGCATGGATTGTCACGGTGACATGGTCGGCGTGACCGGCCAGTGCTTCGTCAATGCCATTATCCACGGCCTCGTAGACCATGTGGTGCAGGCCAGACCCGTCATCGGTGTCACCAATATACATCCCCGGACGTTTACGAACGGCATCTAACCCCTTCAAAACTTTGATGGAATCTGCGCCGTAAGCGGCGTTTTCGGTATGTTCATCGGACATGCGGATTTTCCTGTTTTTCTATCCGCAAAACATAGCCATTTTAACGGGGATTGTCACGGCGAAACCCCCATATTTTGTGTTACATAAACGGGATTACCAGCCCGACAAGAATAAGCATTGTTCCTGCGGTTATATTGGTCCTGCGCAGTGCTATTGGGGACGTCAGAAACGACTTCATTCGGTCAATCGACGCTGCCAAAATGAGGTTGCCCACAAGTGGAACGAGCAACGATATAAAGCAAATTGCGGCGATGTCGGCACCGGTTAAAATGGTCAGATCAAAGAATCCCGGCAACATTCCCATGTAAAACAGGATCGCTTTCGGATTGCCTAAAATGACGACCAATCCTGCCAGAAAACCCGACCACATGCCAGGTTTTGTCAGCCGGCCATCAGTCGCGATGGTTTTGCCGGCATTGCGTAAAATCATGTAGCCCATGAACAACAACGTCGCGCAGGCCACCCACTTTAACGCCACCATAAACCCTGAAAAAACCGAGACGATCCACGTTAACCCTAAGATCGCAAAGAGCGGCCAGAGCACATCGCCGACCACCACGCCAAGAGCGAGCGGCCATGCGGCATGGAACCCACCCGACAGCGCCCGCGCGATCAGTGCGACCCAAACCGGTCCGGGTGTCGCAAAAAGCAAGCACAGGGCGCCCGCATATAATAACAAGTCTGACGCAGAAATTGTCATCTCAGGCATCAAAACTTGAAACCCAAAAGGGCAACATAACCAGTCACATCCCAAATCATTGCGCCCATCGCCAAAACCATTAAATCACCCAACCCATCAGAAACTCCAAGTGCGATTGCCCTACATCACCAACCCCTGCCAGAAAGAGTTCTATAATTTGTGCTTCTTCGTCGGCGATCAGTCGCACTTCCTCGATGTGTTCAACTTGCATCGGGAATCGTCAAACTACCGTCAACGTTCAGCGTCCAGAACGGGTTCATCGCAAGCTCCCAAACGTGACCGTCGGGATCCGCATAATAGCCAGAGTAGCCGCCCCAGAACACCTTTTCGGGCGCTTTCATTGCTGTCGCCCCTGATTTCACAGCAAGCGCGTAAGCTGCGTCTACTTCGGATTCAGTTTCGAAATTCTGCGCCAATGTCATGGCACCGGTTCCTAATTTGGCATCGGGGCGTCCTTGATCTTTGGCAAGTGGTTCAAGTCCGAAAAAACCCAATGCCAAGCCGTTCATTTGATAGAACACAACAGACCCCTGCATTTCGCTGGTCGGGGTCCAGCCAAGTGCGGCGTAAAACGTTTTTGCGCGGTCAAGTTCAGCCACGCCAAGAGTGATTAAAGTGACACGTTGCGGTGTCATATCAGCCCCCTATCATTTAGCGACGAGAGGCCGCTTATTTCGGTTACTTCTACGAATTGGGCACGACTGCCCAATTCCACGAACAATTCAGGTCCTGTACCTGTCATAAAGGCCTGCGACCCCAATGCGCATATCTCATCATAAAGCGCGGCCCTGCGCGTGGCGTCAAGGTGTGCTGCAATCTCATCCAAAAGTAAAATAGGCGGCGCGCCAAAGTCACGGATCAAGGCGCGTCCGTTGGCGAGGATCAGGCTGATAAGCAGCGCCTTTTGTTCGCCAGTGGAACAGTCTTTCGCAGCAATCCCTTTGTCCGCAAATACCGCTGCGAGATCAGCACGATGCGGGCCGACAAGGGTGCGTCCAGCGGACATATCGCGCGGCCTGCTTTTCGCAAGTGCGGCGGCTATGGCCTCGGGATCGTCCGGTGCGTCAATTGCAGGATCGGCATGAATAAGTGAAAGAGCCGCCGTTGGGAAAGCTGTTCTGGTTGCGTTCTGTGCAACCATCAGCGCGGCAATCGCGGCGGTGCGATTTTGGTGGATTTTCGCACCAGCGTCGGCCATTTGGCGTTCCAATGAGGTATACCAATGGGCGTCACGCACCATATCTTTCAGCAGGCGGTTCCGTTCTCGCATCGCTTTCTCATAGGTCAGAACCGCGTCGGCGTGGGTTGGTTCAAACGACAGAGTAGCACGGTCTAAGAACCGTCTGCGCCCTTCTGCCCCCTCGATCCAGAGGCGGTCCATCGCAGGGACCAGCCAGAGGATACGGGCAATCCGTCCCAGCGCATTTTGAGGAGTTGATTTACCGTCTATACGCACGTTTCGCGACGATTGCGGCTCTGCCCATGTTTCGATTTCGTGGGTTTGATGTCCGGTTGAAAGGACGCTTGTGACCTTCCAGCCAAGCGCTTCCGGTTTACGGATCAGGTCTTCGGGTGCGGCGCGGCGTAGCCCACGGCCGGGTGAAAGCAATGATACCGCTTCAAGAAGGTTGGTTTTACCAGCACCGTTTGGTCCGTAAATTGCTACGGGTCGCCCGTCGCAAGCCATGACAGCGCGCTTGTGGGATCTGAAGTGCGAGAGTGTCAGCTCAGATAAAGAGAGGGGCGACATTCACCGACCCCCTTAAAAATTATGCAGAGCGTAGGAAACCAAAACGCCCTAGACGCGCATCGGCATGACGACATAGATCGCGGAAGTGTCATTCCCTTCGCGCATCAAGGTAGGGTCGCCACTAGAATTGAAAAGGAAAACGGCGTTTTCCCGATCAACCTGACTGGCGATTTCCAGCAGGTATTTTGCGTTAAAGCCGATCTCCAGACGCTCGTCGCTATAGGCTACTGCAAGTTCTTCTTCGGCAGCACCACTGTCAGGAGCATTCACCGAAAGAATCAAACGATCCTCATCAAGGGAAAGTTTCACAGCACGCGACCGCTCGGATGACACAGTTGCTACGCGGTCAACAGCGCGCGCAAATTCTGCGGCGTCGACTTCAAGTTTGCGAGTGTTGCCCTGCGGGATGACGCGGGTGTAATCAGGGAACGTGCCGTCGATCACTTTTGATGTTAATGTAATATCGGGTGTCGCAAAGCGTATCTTTGTTTCGGACACTGACACAGCGATTTGCATATCATCGTCGTCGAGAAGTTTGCGCAACTCACCCACGGTCTTGCGCGGCACAATCACACCTGCCATATCGCCTGCACCCGCAGGTAGGTCTGCATCAATGCGTGCAAGGCGGTGCCCATCGGTCGCCACACAGCGCAGCACTTTACCGCCATCACCATCAGCGACGTGCAAGTACACACCGTTCAAGTAGTAGCGGGTTTCCTCGGTGGAAATTGCGAATTTTGATTTGTCGAAAAGGCGACGAAGCACAGGCGCAGGTGCGGAAAAATTTACAGCATATTGAGAAGAGGCCATCACGGGGAAATCTTCTTTTGGCAAAGTCGCCAAAGAGAAGTTAGAACGGCCTGCTTCGATCGTGAGACGGCCCGTTGCACTGTCTTCTGTGAGGGTCACCAGTGCGCCATCAGGCAGTTTGCGCACAATCTCATTCAGTGTCACCGCGGAAACGGTGACTGCACCTGCGCGGGTGACTTGCGCGGGCGCGCGGTCAACAACCTCTATATCCAAGTCGGTCGCGCGGAAATGCACGCTATCCTCTGCGGCCTCTATCAGCACGTTCGCCAGAATAGGGATCGTATTGCGGCGCTCGACCACGGATTGGGCCTGTGCGACTGCCTTTAAAAGGCTTGCGCGTTCAATACTTAATTTCATGTCCCATGCTCCGCATATCTTGTTGGGCCGACGCCGTTCGAAGTT
The DNA here is from genome assembly GCF_054439475.1 of Yoonia sp. MH D7. NCBI lineage: Bacteria > Pseudomonadati > Pseudomonadota > Alphaproteobacteria > Rhodobacterales > Paracoccaceae > Yoonia > Yoonia sp. MH D7. The sequence continues at coordinate 2,700,676 of NZ_JBTJCF010000001.1, read as the reverse complement.
GCAAGCTACCGCATTTTTCAGCGGCCTCAAGCCGTTAATGCAAACAGTCTGCGAGTGTTGCGCGATGGTCAAGCCAATTGACTATTCCTCAAGGGCGCGACGCAATAATTCCAGATCATCCGCAATCTGGCTGTCGATTGCTTTCAGCTCTTCAATGCGCTTGACGCCGTGCATGACGGTTGTGTGATCACGACCACCAAAACGGCGGCCAATTTCTGGCAGGGACCGACTGGTCATGTGTTTAGCCAAATACATCGCCATTTGACGCGGGCGGGCATAGTTGCGCACGCGCTTAGGTCCAATCATCTCGGACAAGCGAATATTGTAATGCTCGGATACTTTGCGTTGAATTTCCTCGACTGTCACCTTGCGATCAGAGGCTTTCAGCACATCCGAGAGGCAATCTTGGGTCAGTTCCAACGTGATTTCACGCCCTACAAGTGAGGCAAACGCGAACAAACGGGTCAGAGCACCCTCAAGGACGCGCACGTTGGTCGAAATACGGTGCGCGAGGAATTCCAATACACCGGTTGAAATCGTCAAGCCGGGATATTGGTTACGGTAAACCTCTACTTTGGATTGCAAGATGCCCAAACGCAACTCGTAGTCTGTCGGGTGTAAATCAACAACGAGACCGCACTGCATGCGCGATTTGATTCGCTCTTCGAGATCTTTGATTTCGCCTGGCGCCCGGTCCGCGGAAATGATGATCTGCTTTTTTGCATCCACAAGGGCGTTAAACGTGTGAAAGAATTCTTCCTGAGTACTGTCTTTGCCTGCCATAAACTGCACATCATCAACCATCAGAACGTCAACAGAGCGAAACAGCTGTTTGAAATCCATCATCTTGCGTTCGCGCAGGGCGGTGATGAACCGGTACATGAACTGTTCGGCTGACAGATAAAGTACGTTTAATTCGGGGCTACGACGCTGCAATTCATGTGCAATCGCGTGCATCAAGTGTGTTTTACCAAGACCAACGCCGCCGTAGAGAAACAAAGGATTAAACGTTACGGGACCACCTTCCGCAACGCGGCGCGCGGCGGCATTTGCCAGCTCGTTGGGCTTACCCACAATGAAGGTGTCAAAAGTAAAGCGCGCATCGATCGGCGAACCTGCGATATCATCGACACGGGTGGCCTTCGGTGCGTCGTTTGCGGGTTTTGCAGCAAGCCGTGCCGCACCCGTGGCTGTGAATGTCAGACGGTTTACGCTGGTGCCGGCACGGTTCATCTCATAGATGATCTGCTCGCCAAAATTCTGCTGAACGTAATTACCGATGAACGTTGTGGGAACTTTGAACGTCACGACAGAACCGGACAGTGCAACAAACTCGAGCGGTTCGATCCAGTTCGAAAAATTGTTTGCGCCCACCGTTGTCTTCAACGTGTCCAGAATTTTACCCCACATGTCGTTCGTCATTCTGGTCCCGTCACTCTATCCAACTCTACATTGACGCAGCAATCGCTGCGCCGCGTTCACATGCAAAACGCACACAAAATTACATTCGCTCGAGGGTGTTCCTCCCCGGACGCGCGTATCTTGCGCAAATTTCCAAAGCTTCGGTGACACGCGCAGTTGTTAGGACTACTGGCACGGCTCGCCTCGGCAAACTCCGAGATGTGGGATTCTGATGTTCGCGGCATAGATGCCCGACACCAGAGACACAGAAGCATTTGGCCATTCTGGCTGTCTGCTCACTGCATGAGTAATCGAGCCACGACGCAATAAATCTGCGTCCAATTTGCGACTCGATCCACTCATGTCCCCCCGGAACGATGTGAATCGCATGGCTAAGTTAGCCCGCAGTTGGTGGGGTCTTCAACACAACATCGTGCTTGACTCTGATCTAGGTCCAAAAGAATCTATGACCCCTTTGAAAACGCGTGAAAACCTTAGGTTATGTCAGAAAAGCAAAAAGCGCGCTGGGTTCAGCGCGCTTTTAAATCTGTGTATTCAGGCAACATATTGCCCACGAAACTATCGCTTATGCGATTGCCTTAACGCGGGAAGATAGGCGCGACATTTTGCGCGCTGCGGTGTTCTTGTGAACGACGCCTTTGGTTACGCCGCGCATCAATTCAGGCTGTGCTGCCTGCAATGCTTTTGCGGCTGCGTCTTTATCACCGGCCGCGATTGCTTCTTCTACGCTGCGCAGGAATGTACGGATGCGCGAACGGCGCATTTTGTTCACTTGAAAACGTGCTTCATTCTGGCGGGCGCGTTTTTTAGCTTGTGGAGTATTTGCCATGTGTCAGGTCCCTCTTTCGGGTCAATAAAAATTTATCTGCGCAATTGGCCCGACCGGGTTTTAGGAACCGGCTGATTCTGGTCAAGCGGACCTCGCGCGCATGTATTCGTTTCCTTTAAGGGAAGCGCGCGCGAAAGAAAACCCCCAACTTAGCGGTCGCGAAACTGGGCTTCACGTTTTTCCAAGAACGCAGCCATACCTTCTTTCTGATCTTCTGTCGCAAACAGCGAATGAAACAAACGGCGCTCGTAATTCAGGCCTTCGGCCAGCGTCGTCTCGAAAGACCGGTTCACCGCATCTTTTGCTGCGATTGTCGCGATCTGTGACTTCTCAGCGATCTTTTCTGCGCTTGCGCGTGCTTCTGCCTGTAACTTCGCAGCAGGGACCACGCGACTAACAAGCCCGCACCGTTCTGCCTCGGCGGCATCCATAAAACGGCCTGTCAGGTTCATGTCCATCGCTTTGGACTTTCCGACAAAGCGCGACAGCCGCTGCGTTCCGCCAAGACCTGCAATCACTCCGAGGTTTATCTCGGGTTGACCGAATTTTGCCGTCTCGGCAGCAATGATAAAATCGCACATCATCGCAAGCTCGCAGCCACCGCCCAGTGCGTAGCCGGAAACAGCCGCGATAATCGGTTTGCGGGTGTTGTTAAAGCGGGTGGTCTCGGCCGCAAAATAATTCTTGGTATACATGTCGACAAAGGACTGATCGGCCATCTCTGTGATGTCGGCGCCTGCGGCAAATGCTTTTTCAGATCCGGTCAGAATAATGCAGCGCACTTTGCTGTTGGAATCCGCGGCCTCTAGCGCTGCGCAGACCTCGTCGAGCAATTGCGCGTTGAGCGCGTTGAGCGCACTCGGGCGGTTCAAAGTGATTGTTGCTATCTCGTCGGCGATATCAACGATGATCGTTTCATAGGCCATGTTTTTATCCAATTTCATGCATTTCGGTGTTAGTGATTACGCAACGCAGCGTTTGGATCAAGTTATCTTTGGCATTGTGGGCAAAAGAAAGATGATCGACCTGATTGCACGATTCGAGTTATTTTGCTTTCGCATGAGGGAGTTGGGCAAGGGTTACCCTCTTGATCGTAGACTGCGAAACGGTGTTGGAAATATCCCAATTCGCCGTCCGCTTGACGAAAATCCTTTAGTGAAGAGCCACCTGCGTCAATTGCCTCGCCCAAAACGTCGCGGATGAGAGGCACAAGCGACGCAATACGCCGTGCGCTTATTTGCCCCGCCTTGCACGTTGGATGGATCCCTGCCCGAAAAAGCACCTCGCAGACGTAAATGTTTCCGAGCCCCGACACAATTCGCTGGTCAAGCAATGCTGATTTGATCGGGGTATTTCGACCCTTCAGGCGTGCCGTCAAGTAGCTCTCGTCGAATTCATTTCCTAAAGGCTCTGGCCCCAAGTCGCGGATCAGCCAGAAATCTGCCTCGGCTTCAGTCTGCATTAAATCCATCGCACCAAAGCGCCGCGCGTCGTTGAATGTAATGCGGGTGCCGTTCTCCATGTTAAATACAACATGATCGTGCTTCGCGGGAACAGGGTGCGGATGATGGAAGCCTCCGATTGTCTGCCCCGAAATCGTCATGCGACCTGACATGCCCAGATGGATGAGCAATGTCTCGCCGCTATCCAGATCAGCAAGGATGTATTTTGAGCGGCGTCGTAGCCGCAAAACCCGTTTGCCAGCCAGTCGCGTAGCCATATTTTCCGGAAATGGCCAACGTAGATCGGGGCGGTTTACCTGTGCTTCCACAATGACGACGCCCTCCATTACAGGGGTCAACCCGCGACGAACCGTCTCTACTTCGGGTAATTCGGGCATGGAGCACTTTCTATAAGGGGCGGGGCGCGATATATGCCATTGTAACGGCCCTATAGTCGCGGCCAACGCAGAGGACGGCAAGCCCAGATGACCGAAAATACCACACACTTTGGTTTTGAAACCGTACGCGAAGACGAAAAAGCGGGACGCGTGCAGGGGGTATTCACCTCCGTGGCCGGCAAATATGATATTATGAACGACGTAATGTCTGTCGGCATCCATCGCATCTGGAAAGAAGCGATGATGGATTGGCTGGCGCCGCATGCAGGGCAAAAATTGCTCGACGTGGCAGGCGGCACTGGCGATATCTCGTTTAAATTTCTTGGTCGCGCTGGGTCGGGTCATGCCACCGTCTGTGATATCACCGAATCAATGCTGATTGCGGGACGTAAACGCGCCGAAGCTGAAAGCATGTCCGACAACCTTGATTGGGTCGTGGGCGACGCAATGGCGCTACCGTTTTCGGACAATACGTTCGACGTTTACACAATCAGTTTCGGTATCCGTAATGTGACCCGACCGCAGGAGGCGCTAAACGAGGCCTACCGCGTGTTAAAGCCTGGTGGGCGATTGATGGTTCTGGAATTCAGCCAATTACCAAACGCAATGATGCAGTCAGCTTATGACGCTTATTCCTTTAATGTGATCCCCCGTATGGGCAAACTGATCGCGGGCGATAGCGAGAGCTATCAATATCTTGTGGAATCGATCCGAAATTTTCCTGATCAGGATACCTTCCTCGAAATGTTGCGAGCGGCAGGCTTTGAACAAGCCAAATACCGCAACCTGTCGCTGGGAATCGCCGCACTTCATTCCGGTTGGAAACTGTAAGTGCGCGGACCTCACAATATCATCCGGCTGATCCGGACCGGTGCAACTTTTGAACGCACGGGTGCGATGAAAATTGTGCTCGACGCATTTGAGGCGCCGAAACTCGTGCGCATTGCCATTCGCAGCCTCGTTTGGCCATTTAAGTGGTTAGGTTACAAAGGTGACCCGTCAATGCCCCCCGCGCCGCGCGCGCTAAACGCACTTGGGCCAGCATATATTAAATTTGGGCAAGTTCTCTCTACCCGCCCCGATGTTGTCGGCAGTGATATGGCGGTTCAGTTGCGTGTATTGCAAGACAAGTTGCCGCCGTTTTCAATGGCGCTTGCCAAGGCCGAAGTGCTTCGTGAATTGGGTCAGCCTGTAGACGCGATTTTTAGCAGCTTTTCCGAGCCCGTTGCTGCCGCATCATTGGCGCAGGTTCACAAAGCACATTTGGCCGATAGCGATGAAGCGGTTGCCGTCAAAATCTTGCGTCCGGGCATTGAGCGTGCATTTCGCAAAGACATTGACGCGTTTTATTTTGCCGCGCGCACCGTCGAAATTTTGTCCCCTTGGTCCCGGCGGTTGCGCCCAATGGACGTTATCACACACTTTGAAGGTGTTGTGGCTGGCGAACTGGACTTGCGTCTTGAAAGTTCCGCGGCTTCCGAATTCGCGGCCAACACTGAAACCGACGAGGGCTTTTCTGTGCCGCGGGTCCGCTGGAGCCTGTCCTCGCGGCGCGTCATGACGATGGATTGGGTGGAGGGAGAAAGCATTGGTGACAATGATGCCCTCGACGCCGCAGCACACGACCGCGAAAAACTCGCGACACGCGTGTTACAACTCTTTCTAAGTCATGCGCTTAGAGACGGTTTCTTTCACGGCGACATGCACCAGGGAAACCTGAAAATTGCAGCGAATGGTGATATTATCGCTTACGATTTCGGCATCATGGGACGGATCGATGAATACACGCGTCGCGTCTACGCCGAAATTTTATTTGGATTTATTCGCAAGGACTATAAACGTGTTGCACAAGTTCATTTTGAGGCTGGTTATGTCCCGCCACACAAAGACGTAGATGAGTTTGCTCGTGCGCTTCGAGCTGTGGGTGAACCGATTTTCGGTATGGATGCGAGCAACATCTCGATGGCGCGCCTGCTATCTTATCTCTTCGAGGTGACCGAGCGGTTTGGTATGGAGACCCGCACAGAGCTGATTTTACTTCAACGCACTATGGTTGTTGTTGAAGGGGTTGCGCGATCACTGGACCCACATATGAACATTTGGCAAGTCGCAAAGCCAACAGTTGAAGATTACATCAAAGATTCTATCGGACCAAAAGCGCTGCTCAAGGATATGGCGGAAACTGTTCGTATTCTGGCACGCTTTGGTCCACTGCTACCGGCAATTGCACAAGCTGCACTGATCAAACAAAATAATCCCTATAAACCCACGCCGTCTAATAATCGAACAGCATGGATTTTTTGGATGAGCCTTGGGGGTGCGATTACCGGTGTTACGATCTGGTTGTTTCAGGTGATCTAAAGTGTCGGATCACGCAGCGCACTGACTTGACCCGATGAAATAGTGACGCCACCCTTGAGCAGCAATAGGGTCTCTCCGCCCTGACTGCGGACCTCAGTCACTGTGTTATAAACCTGCACAGGATCCTGTGCGATCGCTTCGGTGCCGCTGAAACTGACCAATTCAAAACGGTATAAACCAAGATCACGTGGAAATCCGCTAGAATCTAACCCAGACCAAGAGACCTGCTCGCCACCCAAAGGGATGTCAAAACGCTCAACCTCTTGCCCGCTTTTATCGGTCACGACAATTTGGGCCCGATCTGCGAAACTCACGGGAACAGGTGCCATAGTTATTGGATCACCATCAAAGTATGCGGCAACTGGCGCGCGCGCCTCTTTGCCGACCCAACCCGCCATTTGGGCCATCCCGTTGGTTCCCAAAATTTCAGTAAGGCCTTTCAACAGGTCATTGGTCTGCACTTGCTGCTCGACTCCCGAAAATGTGGCTAATTGGACGGCGTAGTCCGATGAATCAACTGGATTCAAAGGATCCTGATTTTGCATCTGCACTGTCAACATCTTGAGGAATGTTTCAAAATCAGAACTAATTTCTGCACTTTTACCTGCATCTATTTTTGCAGCAGTTGTTTGGGCAGTTGACGACGTTGTCGTTTGCGAAATTTCCATATTTATGTCCTTTTAGAGCCTTAAATCTAAGTTACCGGTTCGTACATTCTGGCCCGCTGACGGTATTGGCTCCGCGTCAGACATTGCGATATTGATGTCCTGTCGTTGCGCCCCTTCCTGCTGATCGTTCTGGCCTTGCTCATGAAACGAAAAACTAACGTCATCGAATCCAAGCTCGCGAAATTCCTGTGCGAGCGTTTCAATATGTCTCCGCATTAAATCTAAGGTCTCGGGTCGTTCCGTCGTTATAGTCATGGACAAGACCCCGTCATGAGTTGTCATTGACAAACTGACTCTCCCAATCTCCGTTGTATTCAATACCAATTCAGTTGCACCACCCGAATTCTTTTGGACGGCGACCGCAAGCTGTTGTGCCACCGCCGTAGCGACTTGGGCCTGAGACGCAACTTTTGCATCACTTACGCCAAATGATATTATCCCGTTGCGTTCACCTCCGCCCATAGGGGCAAAGTCACGGTCGCCGGACCCCTCAAGTTCAATCTCAGATTGCAGCACAAGGTTAGAAACCTCGAGTGTATGATTATTCATCTGAGGGACTAATGTTGATTTTGACTGCGGCATCTCGGTTTCAATGTTGGGTAAATGGCTCACCGCAGACTCACGAGGAAATGGCGGTTCTAACTTCGCTTTCACCGCGGCACCTTCAACGCCATTTAAGGTCCCAACTTGGCTTGAGATTTCAGTTGTATTGACCCCTGCACTTTGAAGAACCGCTGACGCTAGCGGCTGGCCTTGAGATACAACGCTTTGACCAGATTTATTGACTTCACGCGCAAGAGGATCAACAATTTCACCTAAACTGCCAACCGTCCCAATGTGTGATGGCATTTCTTGGGGTCCGCGTTTTTCAGCAATGCTTGTTGGTAATATATCCCCCGCTGCTGGCGCAGTTGCAGGCTGTAAAACCAGTTGATCAGGTGGGGCAGCTGTCCATCCATGTGCAACAAAGGCAGGTGGAATCGACGCGTGCGTGTTTGATTTCGCTATAGCCGAACCAGCACCATCTCTTGGCGCATCAACAACCTGCTTTACGTTGATCTGTATCGGTTCAACCGCTTCTGAACCTGCCGATTCGTCTTCACTTGGATCTTTAGGTTGATCTTCTTCAACGAGATCCTCTTTTTCAGTTAAAGAAATATCGGCAATTCTCGACGCACCGGACTTCGGCGCAAGTTCATGCATGACCTGCGCGAAAGTATCAGTTGCGCTCACTTTTAAAGCTGTCGTTTTTTTCAAGTGGCTCGCTTGCGCATCAAGGGTCACAAAAATCTGCATCGAATCTCCACCTAAATAATCTCTCTTACTTTTGGACCAAAATAATTACCGATTGTTTACTGGTTTGTGGGCATGGTGAAAAAAATTACGATGGAAACTCCTATGACAATGATCCCTGTCCTTCCCGCACCCCACCAAGCACCACGTGTAAACATGGCGAGCTCAACTGACGAAAAACTACGAGAAGCCGCTCAAAAACTGGAAGCGACGTTTCTGTCTGAAATGCTGAAATCAGCAGGTTTCGGCGCACCGAGAGAATCGTTTGGAGGTGGAATCGGAGAAGATCAATTTAGCTCGTTTCTGCGTGACGAGCAGGCCCGCGCAATGGTTGAAGCAGGAGGTATCGGTCTCGCCGAATCCCTTTTTGAAGCAATGAAGGAAAGAATGGATGCATAGAAAGCTGATTGAACTCCTTGAACTGGAGCGAGCCGCGATCATTAGTGCCGATTTTGACAAAATTGATTTGCTGGCCTCATCAAAGCAGGCATTGTTTGGCCGCTTATTGGCGCAGACCAAAGATAAGAAGAGTCTCATCGAGATTCACACAGCGTTATTGCGCAATCAGTCATTATTTCAGTCCGCGATCGATGGCGTATCTGCAGCGCGCACGCGTTTGGGTGCCCTGCGTGAAGTTCGCGATAACCTAAGGGTTTACGATCAAAGCGGGCGCATGGCGCAGGTTGTGGCGCGGTCTCCCGACTTAAGTAAACGTAGTTAACGTCATAATTTGGTTCAAATTCGAATTATCTTAAGGGCCGCCATTAACGCCATCTTCAGCTTCATCACAGCATCCTAAATTCAATCCAGAATGGATACTCTGAGAGAGAATAGAGCAACAGTCAGAATGGCTTTCGACGCGCAAACATATCGTCTGCGCATCCTTGAAAAATCAGGCGCAAAATGCGCCATCACAATTTAAAGGCCAAAAAATATGTCCAGTATTCTGACAAACAACAGCGCAATGGTTGCGCTTCAAACTCTTAAATCCATCAACTCCAATCTTGCTGATACACAGTCTGTCATCTCGACAGGCAAGTCGGTCTCATCTGCAAAAGACAACTCTGCCGTTTGGGCGATTTCAAAGGTTATGGAAGCCGATGTCAAAGGCTTTAATGCTATTTCCGACAGCCTGAACCTGGGAAGCTCGACAGTCGCCGTTGCACGCAATGCCTCCGAAACAGTGACTGACCTTCTAACTGATATCAAAGGCAAGATTGTTGCTTCGCAAGAAGCGAACGTCGATCGCAGCAAAATCCAGACAGATATCAAAGCACTGACCGATCAAATCAAATCAGTTGTCGGCGCAGCGCAGTTCAACGGTCAAAACCTCGTTAATGGTTCAAATATTGCCGCCAACGGCAATAGCAACGGCAATGCAGGTATCGATATTCTGTCATCGCTAGATCGCAACAGCTCTGGTGGTGTAATTTCAAGTTCTATTGGGGTGGATGCCCAAAACCTGTCAACTGGCGCTGGCATCAACATCACTGCTGGTGTGGGCACGGGTGCTGCTGACGTTGCAGTCTTAGCGGAGAGCGGTGGCGCCGATACGGTGACTATCACAGGCTTTGCATTCCTACAGGACGATGGCAACGCGGTTGGGGCATCTGCCTTGAAAGCTAGCACGGCTGGGGTCCTTAACACGAACACAGCCGGTCTTGTTGTCGGAGATGCGGTCGATCTTCAGATTGGCGACATCAAGGGTTCTTACCGGGTGCGTGAGGGGGACAATGCATCGTCTATCACCACCGGTCTAAAGGACGTGATGCAAAACGCAGGTCTTTCGACAGATGACTTCGCATTTGATCTAAGCACGGCTGGAACGCTTACCATCGAAAACTTGACAAGTAACGCTGGTATTGAAGTAGCATACGGCGTGTCTCGCGGCGCGGGAACATTGTCCGGGCTTGAAGATATTGATGTGACCACCGATCCTGCGTTGGCACTTTCCGCCATCGAAGGCATGATCAACGGTGCGATTGATGCTGCTGCCTCTTTTGGTTCGGCCCAAGGCCGCATTGAATCGCAGAACGACTTTATCAGCAAGCTCACTGACAGTCTGACGGCAGGCATCGGTTCGATGGTTGATGCGGATATGGAAGAAACGTCGGCGCGCTTGCAGGCTTTGCAAGTTCAGCAGCAATTGGGTGTCCAGTCCCTGTCGATTGCGAACCAAGCACCGCAATCTATCCTTTCACTGTTCCGTTAACAGACCTAGAGGGTGCCGCAAAATGCGGCGCCTTCACTCTCTCATCCTCGCGGTAAAACCGTGTCTCGTTCTACATTGTCCCGGAAGGACCTCCAGTGAACGTCATCGAACAAGCCCGGCAAGCATATGCCCCAAAATATTTCCCACTGCGCACTCCGCGTTCCATAGAAGCGGAATTGATCAGTCAAATCACTGCAAAACTCAAAAAAACCTCAGCCGATCACAAAAAGAACTTTCCTGAATTCGTGGCGGCTTTGTCCGACAATCGCAAACTTTGGACTACCATGGCGGCAGACGTTGCTGACAACCTCAATAGCCTCCCCTCCCCTCTAAGAGCTCAAATTTTTTATCTCGCCGGATTTACAGAACATCACAGCGCTAAAATCCTTAAAGGAGAGGCTGACAGCGAAGTCTTAATCGAAATCAACACTGCAATTTTACGCGGATTGAACAAAGTAGGAACTTCGTGATGTCAGGACTGGTTTTAAAACTCAACCCAAAAGAGCGTGTGCTCGTAAATGGTGCAGTAATTGAAAACGGCGACCGCCGAAGTAGGCTGTCCATTCTCACGCCGAATGCAAACATTCTAAGGTTGCGCGATGCAATTCGACCCGATGAAGTCAACACACCGGTGCGGCGCGTTTGCTATATCGCGCAGCTTGTTCTATCCGGTGACGTTGCGGAAGAGGATGCGAAACTACAAATCATCCGGGGTATCGAGCAATTGAGCCAAGCCCTCCGCGATGATGACAGTCGTCAGCTTTTAGATGCAGCCACAAGCTCGGCCCAAGTGCATGACTTCTATCGCGTTCTAAAAAACTTGCGCAATCTCCTCCCACGTGAAGCTCGACTTATGACTGGGGGCTGTTGACGTTCATTTTACTTTTATGATCGTTTCGGCGGTAGAGATTGACCTGCGCCCCTAAAATGCCTCCAAATTTGTGTAGAAGTCCGGCCAACAATAGGACGGACAAATGAAGGCACGATTTACGGATAAAAAGATGAAAGAGATGATCAAGGGACAGGGATCTGGTGAGAAGACCGCTGATGTAAGTCGGCGGCACTGGATCAGTTCTGCGACATTCTACAAATACAAATAGAAGTATGGCGCGATTCAATCCGTTATGCGGAACAGGTTGCCAAGCGTAATGACGGTTGAGCCTGAGGCCAATTGGCCAATGCGCGCGGTGTCCTGGGTTGTTGGGCGGTTGCCTATCAAAAAGGTATCTTTGCGTTTATAAGATTGGGACGGTTCATGTGAAGTTAAGCATACCCATTTATTGGAGGACGCTCTGACGAGGTTTTTGAGATTCTTTGCACCTAGTGATCTGTCTCAGGCGGTCGCTTAGCCGTGTAAAAAAGTGGACGTCAATTATCTATAATAATTAAGCGGTTGCATCCCATCTCCAATAGGATACCCACAGGCCTGAAAGCGACATTATCTGTCGCAAATCGGCATTCTCCGTTTCTTGAAAAAGAGTGAGCGGTTTGACTGCTTGAATGGCGATTGCGGCGTTAATGGGCTTTGAGTGAGGCCGCCAGAAGTCTGGCTTTGACCCGCCTCGATACGAAAATAAAAGGAGATACGCCCTATGAAGAGCCTAATATTTGGCGCTGTATTTGCAGCAGTCGCGGCCCCCACAGCGGTCCTCGCCCAAGAGCAATGCGGCGAAGTTACAATCACTCAGATGAACTGGGATTCTTCCGCCATTGTGACGTCGGTTTCCAAGTTTCTGATGGAACAAGGCTATGGTTGCGATGTGACGGCTGTGCCGTCTGACACCACACCGGCGATGACGTCCCTGTCCGAGAACAACGAGCCGGACATCGTGACCGAGCTCTGGATCAACTCTGCCGGTGATGCGTACCAGAAGCTGAAAGCGGACGGTAAGACCGAAGAACTTGGCAGCGTGCTTGATCCGGGTGGTGTCGAGGGCTGGTGGTTGCCGACCTATCTGGTCGAAGCGCATCCAGAGCTGGCAACAATCGAAGGCGTGATGGCTAACCCCGAGCTCGTTGGCGGCATGTTCAACAACTGCCCTGATGGCTGGGGCTGCCGCATTGTGAATGACAATCTGATCCGCGCGTTCAATCTTGAAGACAGCGGCATCGAAGTCTTTAATCACGGGTCGGGCGAAACACTCGCGACGTCAATGGCAGCGGCTTACCAAAGCGAAGAGCCTTGGTTTGGCTACTACTGGGGCCCGACGACGCCACTTGGCATGTTCGATATGACAAGTATTGATCTGGGCGAATATGACGCCGAGACATTTGCATCCTTGCAGAACGCTGATGCGCCTAACCCCGAGCCATCGTCCTTTCCGGCAGCTCCAGTGCTGACGATTGTCACTAAGGACTTTATGGAATCGCATCCTGATATTGCGGAGCTAATGGGGAACGTGACCTTCAAGACGGACACTATGAGCAAACTTTTGGCCTGGAAGCAAGAGAACAACGCCTCGAACGAAGAAGCGGCTGTTTATTTCCTGAAAAACAACCCTGATGAGTGGAGTGGCTGGATCAACGAGGCCGCAGCAGAAAAGCTGGCACCCCTGTTGAAATAAAAGCTGAGGGGCGCGCACTTTTGGTGCCGCCCTTTGCCAATTTTATGGTGACCGCACATAGGTGCTGACATCACTGGACTACCAGCTGACGGGGCCGGGATCACATGATCCGGCCCTTTCAGGGATGAAACATATCAATAGGAAAAGGGCCGCAATTTAAGCCCGGGTGAGGGATGAATGGCGACGTACGATTTCGTATTCGACGGGCTTGGCCTGCGCAACTGGTGCGGCAGCAGCGGAGATGACAGCGGTGGCATGATGTCTATGGCCCAACTGCTTGCCCAAACATCGGATGGCGAGGTTGAAGCATCGCCGTGGGAAACGCCGTTTCCGTCCATGGATGCGCTTCATGAAGCCTGCACCGCCTTTCCGCAATCGCGCGAGCTGACCAGTGGACTTGAGAATGGATTTCTGGCCATCAAAGACAGTCTGAAGGTTGTCGTAGACCCTCTGACACAGCCGCTGAGCTGGGCGCTGAACGAAGCGCTTTGGGTGATGCAGGCAGTGCCATGGTTCATCATGATCCCTCTCTTGATGCTGGTCGCCTGGGTGGTGAGCCGACAAATGAAACTGGTCGGGCTGGTCGTGATCTGCTTCGGCTTTCTGGGCTTTGTCGACTATTATACCTACACGATGCAGACACTCGCGATCATCTTTGTCTGCGCGGCAACCTGTGTGTTGCTTGGCGTGCCCATTGGCATTGCTATGTCGCGCAGCGATAGAGTGCAGCGCATAATGATCCCTATTCTTGACATGCTCCAGACCCTGCCACCTTTCGTTTATCTGATCCCGTTGATCTTCCTGTTTTCTGTAACCGAACCAAAGCTATACGGGATCGCCATTATCCTTTACGCGATTGTGCCAGTGGTCCGCCTAACCGATCTGGGCATTCGTCTGGTTGACCCCGATGTCATCGAGGCGGCAGACGCCTTTGGTATGACTAACACACAAAAGCTATTTAACGTGCAAATCCCGCTGGCGCTGCCCAATATTATGGCGGGCGTGAACCAAACAATCATGATGAGCCTTGCGATGGTTGTGATCGCATCGCTGGTGTCTGCCCCCGGTCTGGGTGTGCTCGTACTGCGCGGCATCCGGTCGCTAGAGCTCGGCGTTGGCCTTCTTTCAGGGCTGGGTATCGTCCTTCTCGCGATCATTCTCGATCGCGTGACCAAGGCGGCACTTGCCCGCATCAATGTCAGCCAGTCGCGATAGAGGATACCGGATATGACCGATACAGAAATCAAAATCTCGATCCGCAGCCTATACAAGATTTTTGGCGACGATCCTTTGCCCGCCTTGGAATATGTCAAAGACGGGTTGAGCAAGTCGGACTTGCTGGAGTTGCACAATCACGTGCTTGGCCTGAACGACATCAATGTTGATGTGCCTGCGGGACAAACCACAGTGATCATGGGGCTGTCGGGGTCGGGTAAATCGACGCTGATCCGGCACCTGAACCGCCTGATCGAACCGACGGCGGGTGAGGTGTGGGTCAACGACGACAACATCCTCGAATACAACGAAGCCCAGCTGCGAGAGCTGCGCAAGCACACCATGTCGATGGTGTTTCAAAAGTTCGCCCTTTTGCCGCACCGGACCGTTTTGCAGAATGCGGGGCTTGCCCCATCAGTCGAGGGGCAAAGCGAGCGGCAATACGCGGACGAGGCCCGCAAATGGCTGGACCGCGTCGGTCTGCAAGGGCAGGGGGAGCAGTACCCGCATCAGATGTCAGGGGGAATGCAGCAGCGCGTTGGAATCGCGCGTGCGTTGACCAGCAACTCCGATATCATGCTCATGGACGAGGCATTCTCGGCCCTTGATCCGCTGATCCGGACAGACATGCAGGGCCTGCTGATTGAGTTGCAGGCAGAATTGAAAAAAACCATCGTGTTCATTACGCATGACTTGGACGAAGCGCTAAAATTAGCTGACCATCTGGTGATCCTCAAGGACGGCTCTGTCGTGCAACAAGGTGAACCGCAGCATATCCTGCTTAACCCGGCCGCCCCCTATATCGAAAAATTCGTCAGCGACATCAATCGCGCGCGAGTTCTGCGAGTCCGGTCTGTCATGACCAAGAAGCCGGATGCGGTGGGCGAACTGGCGGGCATAATTAATCACGATGATACACTGGAATCTGTGATTGCACTGTCTGAAGGCGACACATCTCGTAGCTACCGGGTTATGAAGGATGGTAAATGTGTTGGGGTCTTGGATATGCGAAATCTGGTCCGTGCTCTGGTTCCGTCACAACAAGCCGACGACACGTAACGAACCTACCGGAAGGCGATTGCGTCAGTGCCGAAGTGGTCTTGTCGCGTTTACGTTCCGGTCTCTCAGTTCATTTAGGCAGCCTTTCGTTCGAAGGCCAAGGGGCTTTTACCTCCTAACGACGAGTGCCGGCGTCGTGGATTGTAGAACCCATTGATATACTGAAATATCGCCCCTTCGGCTTGACGTCTGGTTTCCCAACGGTTGCGCCAGATCAGCTCAGCCTTGAGGGATTTGAAGAACGTTTCAACCATGGAATTGTCGTAACAATTGCCTTTTCCGCTCATCGATACTTCGAAGCCACGTTTGTTCAGGCGCTTCTGATAGTCGCCTGAACAATATTGCGACCCGCGATCCGTATGATGAATGCAGCCCTTAGGCGGCTGTCGCAGCGCGACAGCCATATCCAATGCCCGGATTGCCAGGTCCCTCTTCATACGATTGCTGACCGCCCAACCGATGACGCGTCGGGAGTATAGGTCGAGAATGACCGCCAGATACAGCCAGCCTTCACTGGTCCAGATATATGAAATGTCGCCTGCCCATTTCTGGTTTGGGGCATCAGCAGAAAAATCCTGATCCAACAGATTGGGGGCGATGTTAAAGGTGTGATTGCTGTCGGTTGTAGCCTTGAATTTACGAGTTCTGACAATCTTTATGCTGTTGTCTCGCATCAAGCGCCCCACACGCCGGTGGCCTACCGCCAGCCCCAGTTCCTGTAACTCTTCAGTCATCCGGGGGCGGCCGTAGCTTTGCAGGCTGAGACGGTGTTGGGCACGAATATGAGCTAAGATCACCATATCATCACGCTGTCGCTGACACATTGGGCGGACCCGCCACGCACGATACCCACGTGATGTGACCTGCAAACCCAGCACAGAAACTCAACCGGCCATTCTTCTCTCCAGGCGTCAATGAAGGCAAACCTCACCGACTTTGGCCTGCAAAGAAGATTGCCGCTTTTTTTAACACTTCCCTCTCCTCTCGCAGCACGCGGACTTCCTTGCGAAGGCGTTCGTTCTCCCGCTCCACATCTTCATGAGGACCCGACATCAAATCATCATGCTGGTGTTTCTGAACCCATTTGTTCAGGGTCGAAAGCCCAACACCCAAATCAGATGAAACCTGAGGGCGTGTTAAGCCGCTGGTCGTGGCGATGCGTACCGCATCACGTCGAAACTCGTCTGTGTATCTCGTTGCCATTTCTTGTCTCCTTCATAGCAAACATTGCTCGAAAGAGACCGGAACTAAACCGGGACAAGACCAGTCCGGTTTTCGTGCGAATTTGGCAGCGTATTAATGAAGTGTTCGACGAAGCAAACGGTGACGCCGAATTGTTTCAGCGATATCTCGCGGAAACATTTGGCATTTCGGAGAGCGATGTAGATCCTGCCATGCCTACGATGATCGCTATTCTTACCGGATACCCATATGGGAAATTGGGACGATACACACGCTTGGCTCCCGAATCCGTGATAGACAAGGAGGCTGAGGACGCGTTTGACTTAGACGATGTGACCGAAGAACCCCTTCTTGTACGTATCAAATTGAAAGGTTTCCGAAGAAAGCATTGATTTCGTTGCATTACTGATGCGAAATTGAAAAAATCCACGGAACACAGGGTACCCCTCGCTTTGTTGATGGGGTTCATTTGTACAATTCATGAGGCCTTTTTCGGTTCACTAACAATGATCGCGCGGCAGGACGAAAGTTATGATCGCAAAACGGTTATAAGCGCCTCGCTCGAAATCGTCTCAAAGTTGCGATTGGATCACGGTAGGATTCAGTCGACATTTTGCACGTGCTGATGTGTACACGTTTCCGGTAAAGGCGCATATATGGCCAATTAACCTTTCTTAAATCGAGCGAGTTCAGTCTATACAAGTGACCCCTCTCCCAATCTCCAACCCTGCACCTGCTTCTCGAGAGACGGTTTACTCGTATCTTTCGCGCCTTGCAGCGACGTGGCAAACTGAAGTCAGCGAACTTGCCTATGATATGGGAGCCCCGTTCAAAAGATTTCTTGATCAGGATCCGGAAGCCTTTGACACCCTCGCTGATTGGGCAGGTCTTAATCAGCAGCAGTTGGATGAAATGTTATCTTGGACCGGGGTCCGAGCTGGAAATGTAAGGATGCAATTCCGCGGAGAACTATTTGTGTCGCGGACACTTCGCAATCCAGTCGTGCGGGGATGTCCTGCATGCCTACGTGAGGATGCAACGCAGCAAGGCGGCCAAGGGGTCGCAAACATGGTTATGCGTGGAGACTGGCAGTTGCGAGACGTCATTACCTGCATCCAGCATCGTCAGCCTCTGGTTCCTCTATGGAAATCTGACAAGCCTCGGGATCGGCATGACATCCAAGCACGCCTGCGCGAGGTTGAGGACGACATCATGTCAGGGAGACTTGACCGGCCGGAAACACCCCTTTCTGACTACGACCTATGGCTGGATGGTCGGCTTCAGAAGGATCGTGACGCCACCTGGTTCATGGAACAGCCACTATTTGCTTCGACAACTGTTTGTCGATTACTTGGGGAGGCCTTCTTGCGGAAGGGTCAAATCGAAGATGCGCCTATCGGCGGTACGGCGCATGCGGCCGGTTTCGATATTGCGCAGCACGGCGAAAAATCCATCCTACAAGCACTCGACCAGATTGTCGCCTCGTACACGGGACACCTTGATGAACCTAATAAGGCCTTCGGTGCGATGTTTAGGGATTTTAACCGCAACAATGCTGTAGAGGATGAGTTTGTCCCGTTCTTAAACATCTTGCGTGAGTGCATTCTCGATCACTGGCCCATCGCGCCGGGCGAAACGCTACTGGGAGAAGTCTTAACAGAGCGCCGCCTGCATTCCCTCGTCACAGCGGCGAACGAGATAGGCATCGGCGTACAGGTTATCGAGCACTTTTTAATTGAAGTTGGCGCTCTACCCGAACAAGATGATCGCCCCTCGAGCCGTCGCGTGTTTGACGCGCAGAAGTATGCCGAGTTGTTGGCAGAAATCCCCACGCTTGTAGGGCCAAAGGCCATGCGTGAAGCCATGGGGGCGACATTACGTGAACTTGTGGCGCTTGAGGATGAGAACTTCTGATCCCACGCACACGCATCGCCAAGGTTAAGAAACCCTGGCGTCTTTCAGACGGAACGGCTTTCGTCGCAAAACTCCGAATTGGCGCGGTCCCTGTCGTTGAGCGCGACAAGAATTGGGAAACCCTGCTCCTTGCCCGCAGCCGGTCAGGAGTGGGACTCTCGGTTTTGATCCAAGCTGTCCGAGAGAAACAGATATCTGTTGGGCAACGATTGGAGGTCTCAGGTTTTCACGGGATCGTCGTCCACAATAGCCAAGTCGACCTACTCGTCTCGTCGCGCTCAAAGCCCAATAACCCCAACGAGATGCTGCCATTTGGAGAGATAAGTGCTGCCGAGTTTGGTTGCGCCGTCGGTCTGCGAGATCATGGTAGCTTCATTGCATTGGTCAAGGCTGGCCAGACTCCTGCGCTGCAACGTACGCACCCTCGCACAAAACGCGTTCAATATCGCCTCCGCGCCGAAGACATCTCATCCTTTCACCGCCGTTTTGTGACGTTGACTACGTTGATCGAGGAAACTGGGTACCACCGCAACACACTAAAGAGCCTTCTCGCGGCAGCCCATGTTAATCGCTTTTCTCCAGATGGTCAGGATTTTGGTCCTGTCTATCTAAGGAAAGAAGCCATCAAAGCGCTCAAGTAGCGGAGTGAACGTCGATCGGTACAGTAGCACGCTTGACCAGCTCTATTTTTCGATGAATCCACAGAGGATTTCAAGAGAAAGAGGGAAATCTATTTATTTCAGATGGTTAGCTATAATCACATAAATATCGATAGTATTTCTTGACAGGGGTGCGCACGCGAAACGGGCATATTGCGCACACTTATGCCCCATCCACAACACTAAATCGGAAAAATGGCGCCCACGGGAGGACTCGAACCCCCAACAGCCCGATTAGAAGTCGGATATTCTATCCAGTTGAATTACGTGGGCGCACTTGTTGATCTTCTATGCAAGTTCCTACTGGTGTCAACCAGAAGACCGGAGACTTGGTGACGACTTTGTATGCATACTACCTAAAAAGCCGAGCCATCTAATGGTTTTACACACACGGTAGTTGGTAGGGAGGTATTTACGCTCTATCCGGCTGAGCTACGGGATCATTGTTGTTTGAATTACAGCCACGGCTAACAACAGGATTTTAGGGTATAATCTCAACACCTTAATTTGAAATTTGCGCCATCTCTCCCTATTGTAGCATGAGACCAGGGGTCACAATATGTGCCGGGCATGTCTATTGGGTCGAAGGTTAATTTCTACACGTCCACCACCAACGCGGGTGTTACGATTAACTTACGGTTAAATTTAGCCACTTCAGGGTGCATTTCGTCGCGACGTGATTCCGTAGGAAATCAGGCGGTCAAGCTTTGAAAATCGTTCCGCAATAGGCGCGTTATCGTCGCCACGCACTCTCACTCTGCAATCATGATGTGGAGCGAAACGAACGCATCGGAACCCATCAGATCTGTGTGTCACAGCCAACATGCGACGAAACAAGATCGTGAAATCTTCGCCTGCCGCAAACGGATCACACTGCGCGCGCTCAACAACGGTCGCGATCAGGCCCTCAAAAGCGCGGATCTCAACTGCTTCTTTATCGGCAAAATAAAAATAAACTGTCGAGCGGGCAATTTTTCACGCGCCGCAATGATCTCGGCAGGGCGCCCTTCCATATCAATCAGCCAAAAACCTACCACAGATATGCTTCCGCTTGAGGGAGACGGCAAAGGGGTGGTGAAGCCCAAGCCGCTCTTGCCCGCGCCACGTAAGCATTGCGCGATGTCGAGCGTAGCTTGGCCACGCTCACTCGCTACGGCCAGACATCTGACACCGCTCAGGCACATATCGCTGTGGCCGTGGGTAATGTGGCCGCCGCCATTGTTGACGTGAACTAGATGACCACAAAACTTGAGCTCGCCGCTGTGATTGCACCGATCGACGGTAGCATCTGAAAACCAACAATCGCTTCTCGGAAGACAGGCGAACACTCGCATCCTCGACATGGGCGACACCAGTCAAATGGTCGTCGAGACCGAGGTTTACCAGACTGTGATCGGGCCCGTGATGATTGGCGATCCGGTCGGCATCACCGCCGACACATTGGACGTGACTCGGATGGGCATTTTTTACGCAATCGGGTTGGAAATCCATCACCTCTGACGACCCTGCGGCCAACACCGATGCGCGGGTCGTCGACGTCATCATCTGGCTTGGTGCAACCTCAACATATCGCGCTGCACGGTTCACCAATCTGGAAGCCGTAGTGCGGATTGAGGCAAGCATTACGCCATGAACAGGTCCTCACTGCGCTATTCGGCAGCTTACCCATTGGCGGGATGCAACTGAACCACCCCAAAATACATTTTGGGGCAGGTCTCGTGGCGGTCTCCTTCGCCACGTTTATGGTATTTATGCAATTCGCGATCTTTGGCGCTTTGAACACATCCACTGTCGCCCCTACAACTTTTTCAACGCCGACATCGTAGTTTCTGCGGACCTGTTCAATATGTTGACTGATGTCAGCAACCTGGCGCGCACCCGGATGTTCCAGGCCCTCAGCTTCGCAGGGGTGGCGCGCGCGCCGTGGTCTTAATGCTGAAATCGATGGGTCAAGCGACCGGATTCACCACCGCGATGGTCACCGGCGACAACCGAATATTGGAACTCGACGACGGGATCATCACGCTAGTAGGGGCGCAGGACCGTAAAAGACGTGCTCCACCTAAGAGGATTGCGCTACGGCAATCGCCGCCATCTGCATGATCGCCTCGCGTGAATTCGCCACCGCAATGAACCGCGCGTTATGGCAGAATTTTGCGCCCGCTACACCGCTGGCCTCTTCCAGAGCGGCATCGGTCAGTCCGGCCCACGCCTCGGGTAAATCCGCACGCTGGTCAAAGGTATCGTGCGACAGCTTGATACCGTTCAATGTCCAATCACCGCCACGCGGGTTGACCACAAACAAGATGTGATCCGCTTCGGCCTTATCAAGTGCAGAACGATACGGCATACCCATCGGCAACTCCAAAATAGCACCGGTACCCGCCGCCACAATCGCTGCCTCAACAATGCCTTGCGCACGATATTTGGCCGCTAGATTCTGCACTAACGCTTCGACAAAACGTGCCGCAATCGGCAAGGCCGCGAAAAACGCATCGTCATCGGCCGTAGGAGACGGATCATCAAACACCGGTTTGAGACTACCCAACAACTGCGGCAACGTCATGATCGATAACGGCCCCGCGACCGAGGGTTCCATCGCGCCATTGTCCAGCAGGTCAATTGGCAGCACAAATTTGGTGTCAAACGTGGTGTGGATCGGCTCTATATCATCCGCAGGCACATCCATCGCCGCTAGATAATCGCGGCCATACTGTGCCCAGATCAGTCCAAACGAACTATACGGCTGGTCGTCAACGCGCAGCGGACTGGGACGTTGGTGGTGGTCAAAAATCTGAAGGTCAGCGTTAAAGTCACCACCAACATCATAAATAATTTTATGCGGCGCGGGGGTCAGCACCTCGCGGTCACGACTGCGCACCAAGATCGTCTGCGGGAATAAACGGGTCAAAATAACCGACGACAACAATTCATCCGCATGAAAGCCGCCGGAATGGGTGACAAGGTGAGTGATCGGCATAGGTGGCTCCAACGGGTCAGAAATAAGAAAAGGCGACCAGCGCGGCCGCCCTTCAAAATGGTCTTAATCAGTACAGCGAGTGTTGTGAACGCCCATCGAGTTAGCGTCAAGTCCCATATTTTACGTTATTTATCAGTTTGTTAAGGTGGTGTGGAGTTCTTAGTCATTTAAGTCTCGGCCAATTTATAACAAAGATACAGCCAAACGGTGCCCTAAACAAGAAAATGGCCCGAGAACGTGGGCCTAAATGTGGACATGATTAGGGCTATTGGTGGGATCAACCATGAAAGGCTACCCGCCTTATGGAATAATTCTGCTTGTAACTTGGAGGCGCCCAAGTGTTCTGGACCATCACGTAGCGGAATTACAGGGCCATAGTCCTTGACCTGCGCCCCTAAAACTCCTCCAAATTTGTGTAGAGTCCGCCCAACAAAAGGACGGACAAATGAAAGCATTATTTACAGACGAACAGATCATCACGATGATTAAGGAGCAGAAATTTGGTGAGAAGACCGTTGACGTGTGTCGACGGCACGAGATCAGTTCGGCGATGTTCTACAAAAACAAATCGAAGTATGGAGGCATGGAGCCGTCTGCTGCGAGGAGATTGCGCGCGTTGGAGGACGAGAACGGCAAACTGAAGAAGCTGTTGGCAGAACAGATGTTGGACAACGCTATGTTGCGAGACATCAATTCAAGAAATGGTGACGCCCGTGGCAAAGCGGAATGCTGTCGTCCACCTGTGCAGGATGCACGGTGTGAGCCAGCGGCGGGCCTGTGATATGCTGCAGATGGATCGGTCAACGGTGCGGTATCTGTCGCGCCGTGGCGATGATTTGGAATTACCAGGCGCAATCAAACTCGTTTCGAGGGAGCGGCATCGGTTTGGTTGCCGCCGCGTCCATGTGATGATTGCGCGGGATGGTTTCGAGGTGAACCACAAGAAAGTGAAGCGCATCTACTGTGAAGAGGAGCTTCAGGTGCGGCGCAGACGTGGTCGAAAGCCCACTCTGTCCTGCGGTTTCAACGGGTCGTTGCAACACAGGCTTCAAATTTCTCTGCTGGTGTCTGGTATTGCAAGGTTTTTCTTGGCCGCTCGTTTAGCTGACGTGCGACTGCGCTAAGTTTGGCTTGACTGAACCCTGATATATCAGTGCCTTTTGGAAAGTACTGTCTGAGAAGGCGGTTGGTGTTTTCATTGCTCCCACGTTGCCACGGAGATTGTGGGTCACAGAAGTAGACATCGATATTTGTGGCTATGGTGAACTTTTGATGCCCCGACATTTCAGACCCGCGACCCCACGTCAGGGATTTGTAGAGCTCCTTGGGAAGCTTTCGTGCCTGTTTGATCAGGGCTGTGGTCACACTCTGGGTGTCTTTGTTCGCAACTTTCGCCAGCATCACAAAACGGGAATGACGCTCAACCAGCGTGGCGATGTAACTGTTGTTCGAGCCCGCAATCAAATCGCCCTCCCAATGGCCCGGAATGGCACGATCTTCGACCTCAGCTGGACGTTCGCTGATCGAAACAGCATTCTTGATTTTACGTAATTCAAGGCCCTTTTGGGTGGCATGCCTGGAGCGTCGTATCGCACGTCGACTGCGCAGACATTCCTGCAATTCCTTCTTCAAAACCCCTCGGGTTTGGACATAGAGGCTGCGATATATCGTTTCGTGTGACACGCGATTTTGCTCTTCATCAGGGTATCTTCGTTTGAGCCAGCCTGCAATTTGCTGCGGCGACCATTTCCGTCGCAGCTTGCGCGCTATCAACTGGCACAATGGATCATTGAATGAGAGCTGACACAACTTGGGCCGTGTTGCGCAGTCCCAAGCGCGCTGGTCTGAGTGGGTCGCGCGATAGGCTTGGCGTCCGCCATTTCTGCGAACCTCTCGGCTGATTGTCGAAGGCGACCGGTTCAGGTGTTGCGCGATTGAACGAAATGACTGTTCGGCGACAAGCCCTCGGGAAACGTCTTCCCGTTCAATAAGGCTCAAAGCACATCTTGACCGTGTACGATCAGCAGGTCGGATCCCACCAGTTCGCGCCAAATGAGGGAAGATCGAAGAAGACGCACGATTGAAGTGACGGCCAATCGACCCCATTGAATCGCCGCGTTGCCACCGATCCCACATCTCGGATTTCTGCTGGTCCGTATAAAACGTACGTGTGCGATACTTCATTATAAACACTCCATCTTTCCATAAAGATTAAAGTGTTGCGTCGACCCTTTGAAACCGCAGCACAAAGACGCCAATGGTGCTGCCCCCCCTGCAATGGATAGCCTAAATCAACGCTGGAGCTTGGATTTTGTTTCCGATGCGCTGACAGACGGCCGCAGGTTTCGCATTTTGGCAGTCGTTGATGACTTCAGTCGTGATACCTTAGTTCTGATGGCTGATATAGCGAAGTCCGGACACCGCCTTGCACGTGAGCTGGACAAGGTGATCGCAGAACGTGGCATGCTGGACCTGTCACGGCTTGATGCCGCTCCTTTGATAGCATTTACTGCAACAAAGGAGATGAACTATGGGGCTGAAACGAACAGACGAATTTAGGTAAGATGTGGTGCGTGTCGCACTGACCAGCGGACTTACACGTAAGCAGGTGGCTGACGATCTTGACGTCGGTTATCGACGCTGAAAAAAATGGATTACAGCGCACCGAGACACGGATGTGGTGTCGAAGGAAGATTTGGGGCTGGCTCAGAAGCATGACCGGCTTAGACGTGAAAACCATATCCACAAGGAGGAGCGGGAAATCCTAAAAAAGGCCACGGCGCACTTACCGGCAGGGGAATGCGGAGCAATCCCCTGAGAGGGATTTTCGCGCGCCAAAAGCCGTGAGGTTTGGATTCATCCGCTGCCCGGCAGTCGAAACGCAGTTTCGATGAGAGGAGAAGAACACCAATTTGCATTTTCCACTGGACGGATGTGCCATGTCATGAATGTCAGCGCGCGCGACTTACGGGCGTTCCGTAGCCGCCCAGCCAGTCGCAGACAGCGATCTGATTTGGTTACGCCGGCGCACATCAAAAACAGTCCCGCCTCAGCCTTGGCAGCTATAGGAGGCCGCGCATGACTGAAGAGCCGAAGGAGATCGCCTGAATATTGGCCATCGTCGCGTGGGGCGTTTGATGCGTCAGAACAGTATATCTGCGGTTAGAACGCGCAAACATAAAGCCACGACCGACAGCAATCACAAGTTCAACATTGCGCCGAACTTGCTGGACCGTGAGTTCTCAGCGGACCAACTAAACCACAAATGGACCGGTGACATTACCTAAATTTGGACGCGTGAGGGATGGCTGTACCTCGCTGTGATACTGGACCCGCATTTAAGGCGCGTGATCGACTGTGCCATCAGTAAACGCATGAAACGCGATCCGCTGCCCGGCAGGCGAATTGGCAAAGCCAAATCGGCCGAGAGGGGGCGATCTGGGCATTGAACATGGCCATAGCCTTCCGGGCGCCGCCAAAGGACTGCATCCATCACACGGATCGCGGGTCGCAATATTGTTTACACGATTATCAGAAAGTCCTGTGCCAGTACGGCTTCAAAGTGTCCATGAGCGGCAAAGGGTAATTGCTATGACTGTGAGTATGGTATTGCGGCTTGATGGCCTGACCCATGCTACGATTGACTGCGTGTCATTGCGTTGACGTGTCGACCGTCAAGTCGCCCCGGCAACGGGCGAGATGTGACTTTATAGGAGCCTGACGGTCAGCGTACCATCACAGTCCTGTCCCCTCGGATCGGTGCCTGGGCATTCTTAGCAATGAGGGCATCATGAAGACTACACATCCAATCATTATTGGCATCGACACACACAAAGCAACACATGTTGCCGTCGCAATCGATACGCAAGGCACCCGTTTGGCCGCATTATCTATACCCACCAATCCCAAAGGGTATTTGGAGCTGGAACGCTGGTCACAGTCTTTTGGGGACGTTCTAGTATTCGGAATCGAAGGGACTGGTTCGTATGGTGCGGGCCTATCCCGGTCTTTGTTGGCTCAAGGCCACAATGTCATTGAGGTCACACGACCAAACCGACAGCTGCGATACACGCAAGGTAAAACAGACAGTTTGGACGCAGAGGGCGCTGCACGATCCGTTCTTTCTGGGCAGGCAACAGCGCGACCCAAGACACAAACAGGGTCATCCGAAATGATCAGACATTTGAAGATTGCACGCGATACTGGCGTTAAATCACGCTCACAGGCGATGGTAACGCTGAAGACGTTGATCATTAATGCACCTGCTGATCTTCGGGAGGCACTGGATCCAATTCGAGGGAAAGTCGCGTTGATCCGGCATATTGCGGCCTTTCGGCCTGGCGATATCGACACGCCATTGGCCTCAGCAAAAGCCGCCATGCGGGCATTGGCGCGCCGGTGGCTGTGGCTGCATGAAGAAATTATTGCCCACGACAAGGAACTGGAACGCCTTGTCACCGAACGCGCACCAGACCTGATGGTATCTCATGGGATAGCAACACTGACAATCGCAGAGATGCTAATCCTCGTTGGCGACGACCCAACGCGCATCCGTTCGGAAGCAGCATTGGCAAAGCTCTGCGGTGTTTGCCCAATCCCAGCTTCCAGCGGCAAAACACACCGCTTCCGGTTAAACAGAGGCGGCAATCGACAGGCCAACGCAGCACTCTATCGTGTTGCTATCGTTAGAATGCGAAGCCACCAACCGAAACTTGCATATGTCAAGAAACGCACGAAAGACGGGAAGAGCAAAAGCGAGATAATTCGATGCCTGAAACGCTACATCGTCCGCGAAATCTACAGCCAGCTCTGTGTATCGAAAACAGATCAAATCGCAACTTGACGAATATAGGAGCTTCAATGCGGTTGTCGAAACGTTCTTCAAAGCCATCAAAGTGAACTGATCTGGCACTGATTTTGGAAAACCCGCAGGCAGGCCGAGATTGTGAGCTTTGAATACATCAACGGGTTCTACAATCCGCGAGGCCGTCACTAACATTGAGCCGGAAAAACCCTGTCGCTGTCGAAGGGATGGTAACTTAACCGAGCACTTGGAGCTGCACGAAAGCGCGACAGGTCCAGCTTGCAAACTAGATTGGAAATATTTTTACTCCGATGGCGGGGTCTTGCGTCGCGCCAGTATGAAAATAAAGGGGGCGATTCCGATGACTAAAGTGATCCGAATAATGTGTATGCTGGACACATAAGCCACATCTTGATTTATCGCCAACGTCAGCAAGGCCATTTCGGTTAAGCCGCCGGGGGCATAGGCCAAAAACGCTTGGCTAAGTGACATATGCGCAGACCAGGCGATCACTGCGGCGAACCCTACGGAGATGACCAGCATCATACTTGTAGCCAGTACGGCCAGCCCTGCGTCGCGGCGAATTTCGGCAAGTGTGGCGCCTGCAAAACGCGTGCCGATACTTGTGCCGATAACCATTTGCGCAACCACTATAAACACCGTTGGCGGCGCGATTGCGACCCAGCCGGCCATATGGAACGCACCGCTCACAAGCATCGGGCCGAAGACAGGTGCTGCGGGTATACGAAGTGTTTTTGCAAGTGGCACACCGATTATCGCGGCGAGGAGCAAAAGTGTATAGTCACTGATACTTGGGGCGCTTAATGGAATCCAGTTACTCCCGCCCAATCCTGATCTCACGCCAAGAAACACGCCAAAGAACAGTGCAACAAACAATATTACAAGAAGTACGCGTGCGGCATGGGCAAGTGCAATTTTACGTTCGTCACCGCCCGCCTCCGCGCCCACAATCAGCATTTCGTTCAGGCCACCGGGTGCCGCAGAATAAAACGCCGTGACCGGATCATAATTCCCGATGCGACGGTACACAAAAAACGATGACCCTGCTGCTATTAACAAATAGGGTGGCAGCAAAATAAGCGTATACATCCAACCGCTTAATTGGTTAAATATCTCGATCGTAATTGCAGACCCCAACATGACACCAATCGCCGGCATCACAAGCGGGCGCAATTTGTCGGGGCCAATAACAGGCACGCCCGCCATCGCCAGCGCGGTATTCCCGATCATCGGCCCTAACATCCACGGTAGGGGCAATCCGGCCAGATAGCCACCGACACCACACACCAATCCGACCACCAACGCAGTCAGTTGCGCTTGCAGGCGAGGCGTCCAGATCACTTAGGTCAGTCCACCAATGTGATGCGTGCCGCGCTTCTTGGCCAAGGCGATTTGCTTTTGACGTTCGCGGAAACGGCCACGATCCTCCTCGGACGTCTCGTCGGCGCAGTGATGACAGGCGACGCCGTCTTCAAACTCGGGGCGATTGCGGTCTTCGGGCAGGATCGGTTTGCGGCAGGCATAGCAGAGCTGGTGTGGCCCCTCTGTTAACCCATGGCCCACACTGACTCGCGCATCAAATACAAAGCATTCTCCGTCCCAAGAACTGTCTTCTTGTGGCACCTCTTCAAGGTATTTCAAGATACCACCCTTCAGGTGGTAAACATCGCTAACACCTTGCCCCAACAGGTAGTTGGTCGATTTCTCACAGCGAATGCCGCCCGTGCAGAACATCGCAATTCTCTTGTTATGGAAACGGTCCTTGTTCGCCTCCCACCACGCAGGAAACTCGCCAAAGGATTTGGTTTCAGGGTCTACAGCGCCCTCAAACGTACCAATCGCCACCTCGTAGGCGTTACGCGTATCAATCACGGCAACATCCGGAGACGCAATAAGCGCGTTCCAATCAACAGGATCTACATAGTTGCCAACGCTAGCTGTTGGATCAACATCAGGCTGCCCCATCGTTACGATCTCACGTTTCAAGCGCACTTTCATGCGGTGGAATGGTGGCACGTTTGCAGTGCTTTCCTTCCAGATGAAATTAGCACAGCCCGGCAAGGCGCGGATATACGCAAGCACTGCGTCGATGCCCGCACGGTCACCGGCAATAGTGCCATTGATTCCCTCAGGCGCCAACAACAGCGTCCCGCTGATTCCGTACGCCTTACAAACCGCCAACAGAGGATCGCGAATTTTGCTGGGATCATCAAAGCGCGTGAAGTGATAAAGTGCTGCAACTGTAAACATAGCTGTCAGATACGCCTGTTTGTAGATGCGTTCAAGCCTAGCTAAGCCCCTTTGCCGCAGCAATCGCAAGCCCGTTAGCCACCGCTGTAAATGCATCGGATCGCTCAAGCTGTGCATGGGGAAACAGGTCCACCATTGTTTCTTCGACAACCGACATCAGGCTCGATCCGCCAACAAACACGATCTGGCCGATATCATCATGCGTCATTTGCGCCTGCGTTAACGTCTCTTGGGCGGCCGCGTGAATCGTACGCGCATGGTCGTCGAGAACGCGGCGTAAATCTTGTGCTGACATGCGCACCCGAAGTTGCTTTTCAATCACCTGTAAGTCAATCGCAGCGTCTTGTGCATCCGGCGTGTTTACACGGATTTTACCTGCCTCAACGGCAAAAGCGATATCATGCCCCAACTCTAACTCCAGCGTATCTGACAACCGCTTGAATAGCGCGGGCTGAACGCCCAGCTTGTGAAACCGCTCTGCCAATCGGCGCATCTCGCCCGTATAAAGAAATGGAATTTTCTCCCACGAAGCCAGATCATTGTAGATGCCATTGGGCGCAGTGTGCCGCCCGTCACCCATTTCGTTTTTGATCTCTGCGCCATGCCCTAACAACGGCATCACCTGCGCAATGCTGATTGCCTTGTCAAAATCGGTGCCACCCACGCGCACCCCGTGACTGGCAATAATCCGCGTGTCGTTGCCGTTGCGTTCAAAAATTGAAAAATCGGACGTGCCGCCACCAATGTCAATTATCAGCCCTAGTTTCCCCGCGGGCAACGGACCTGCTGCAAGTGCCGCCGCTTCCGGTTCATACATAAACGAGACATCATCGTATCCCGCCAGCAAATAAGCATCGCGCAAGTCAATCTCGGCCTGCACATTACGCGCATCATCCGCCGAATGAAATTTGACAGGACGGCCCGAAAGCGCTGTATTGAATGTTACACCCGTCGATGCCTCCGCCCGTTCGCGGATAGTGCGCAAAAACTGCGCAACCACCTCTAATAACGTTGTTTTCTCATAGGCAATCTGACGCTTTTCGCGCATCAAGGGGGTGCCAAGAACCGACTTGAGCGCCCGCATGAACCGCCCCTCGCGCCCTTCAATCAACGCAGCATTTGCAACCGATCCATAGGTTGTGATTTTGCGATCATAATCAAAAAACACCGACGTCGGCAGCGATGTGCGTCCCGGCTCGACCTCGATCAAATGCGCACGCTCACCAACCAGCACGGCGGCGGCGGTGTTGGACGTTCCGAAATCAATGCCAAGGGTCTGTGTCATGATCTGCCTCATTAGGTGAAGCGGGGGCAATAGGCCAATCAGCGGGCAGTGCCAAGCCCTCTATCTTGCCAGTTCGTGGTCGGTGTCATACCCATAGACAAAGAAATTCAGGAGACCGCCAATGCATGCGCTTTTAATCATCGACGTTCAGAACGATTTTTGCCCGAACGGGGCGCTTGCGGTGACAGGCGGGGGTGACATAGTGGCGGGCATTAACGCCTCTATGGAAAATTTTGACGCCGCGATCCTGACGCAAGACTGGCATCCCGCAGGCCATTCATCTTTCGCCAGCAGCCATGATGCCGCCCCAATGAGCGTGATCCAAATGCCTTACGGGTCTCAAGTGCTCTGGCCCGATCACTGCATCCAAGGGTCAAACGGCGCGGCGTTTCACCGCGACCTCAACACCAGTCGCGCCGATACGATCGTGCGCAAAGGCTATAACCCAGCCGTCGACAGCTATTCTGCGTTTTTCGAGAACGACCGAAAGACACCTACAGGGCTCGAGGGATATTTGCGGACACGCGGGATCACGACATTGACTTTAGTCGGTCTCGCCACAGATTTCTGTGTGAATTATTCTGCAGTCGATGCGGCAAAACTTGGGTTTGATGTAAAGGTTGATTTAGAGCTGTGCCGTGCAATCGATTTTGATGGATCTCTTCATTCTGCCCTTGCGGGAATGACCGCCGCAGGTGTCACATTATTGAACGCAGGGGACCGTTAAATGCTTGTTGTAATCTCACCGGCAAAATCACTGGACATGCAGCCCACGGATACCGCTGCGACCCAACCGCAATTTCAGGCAGATGCCGTGCGTCTGGCAAAAACCGCCAAAAACCTGACACTCGGTGATCTGAAAAAACTGATGAGCATTTCTGACGATCTTGCGCGCCTGAACCGCGACCGTTTTGCAGTTTTTGCTGCGGATTCTGACGCTGGTACAACCAAACCTGCTGCCCTTGCGTTCAACGGTGATACCTATCAGGGGCTAGAGGCGAAAACGCTGTCAGACGACGATCTGGAATGGGCTCAAACCCACCTTGGTATTCTGTCGGGCCTATACGGAATTTTGCGCCCGTTGGACGCAATCCAACCCTACCGGCTTGAGATGGGAAGCCGTCTGAAAACACGCCGTGGCGTATCGCTTTATGACTATTGGGGCGATACAATTGCTAAAACGCTGAACGCACAAGCCAAAGAGGTTGGAACCGAAGTTCTGGTTAATTGCGCGAGCCAAGAGTACTTTGGCGCAGCAGATCGCAAAGCTCTGAAATTGCGCGTGATCACACCGCAATTCATGGAAGTGAAAGACGACAAGCCCCGCATCGTGTCGTTCTTTGCGAAGCGCGCGCGCGGTGCAATGACGCGGTTTATTATCGAGAATAGATTGACCGACCCAGAGTCTATCAAGGACTTTTCCGCCGGTGGGTATGCATTTGACCCCGACCTTTCAGACGGGGACAAATGGGTGTTTTTACGCGACTATCCGTCCTAAATCCGCTCGATTGCCAAAGCAATACCCTGACCGCCGCCGATACACATCGTAATTAACGCGCGCTTGCCGCCTGTGCGTTCTAACTCGTACATCGCCTTGACCGTAATGATTGATCCGGTGGCGCCGACGGGATGCCCCAGCGCAATCGCACCACCATTCGGGTTCACGATGGCCGGATCAAAACCTAACTCTTTGCTGACCGCCAGCGCTTGGGATGCAAAGGCTTCGTTGCTCTCGATGACATCAAAGTCAGATGCTTTCAGTCCCGTTTTAACCAGCAAATTGCGCACGGCTGGCACGGGCCCAATCCCCATCACTTCGGGGCGTACGCCGGCGTGGGCATAACCCAGAACACGGAATTTTGGCGTCAGCCCCGCAGCCTCTGCTGCATCAGCGCGGGCCAGCACAATCGCCGCTGCGCCATCGTTCAAACCTGAGGCATTACCCGCTGTCACGGTGCCGTTCTTTTCTAATACAGGGCGCAGATCACCCAACGCCTCAATTGTCGTGGCCTTTGGATGCTCGTCGCGGACAAAATCAACCATATCGCGCTTCACACGGACCTGCACAGGCACAATCTGGCTGTCGAAGCGCCCCGCCGCAATCGCTGCTGAGGCACGCTCCTGACTTTGTACCGCAAATGCATCCTGCTCGGCGCGACTGATCCCGTTTTCACGCGCCACATTCTCGGCTGTTACGCCCATGTGCCCAGTCCCAAACGGACAGTTTAGCGCGCCTAACATCATGTCACGTGTTGTCGCATCGCCCATCTTTGCGCCCCAGCGCTGCTCGGAAATAATAAATGGACTGCGACTCATATTCTCGGCACCACCCGCCAAAGCGAACTGCGCATCACCCAGCATTAACGCCTGCGCCATCGACACAATTGATTGCACGCCCGACCCGCAAAGGCGGTTCACGTTCATCGCAGGAGTACTGTCCGGCACGCCCGCTTGCATCGCAGAAACGCGGCTCAAATACATATCGCGCGGCTCTGTATTGATGACGTGACCCATCGCGACATGACCAATTTGCGCAGGCTCAATACCGGCACGACGCATAGCTTCCGTCGCTACAATCGCGCCCAGCTCAATCGGCGGCGTCCCAGCCAGCGCCCCGCCAAAAGCACCAATCGCAGTGCGCGCGCTACCCAAAATAACAATATCCGTCATCGCTTTCTCCCTGTTTTGTAAAGCCTATCAAACTCAAATGCGGCGAACAGCAAAACCTTGGGTCATTTCGCTAGGAAGTTGCGCACCGGACGCCTAAGTTGGGGTAACAAGGGGACCCAGATGAGTAAATTTCTTAACGATATTGCAGGCCAACTTGCGGACATCCGCGCTGACGGCCTTTGGAAAACCGAGCGACTGATCACAACGCCGCAGGCAGGTCAAATTGGCGTGGCCGGTCGGGATATGATCAATCTTTGTGCCAATAATTATCTTGGTTTGGCTAACCATCCGACGCTGATTGAAGCGGCTAAAACGGCAATGGACACGCATGGGTATGGCATGGCGTCAGTACGTTTTATCTGCGGGACACAGGACTTGCATCGGCAGTTGGAGCAGCGGTTAGCAACGTTCCTCAACCATGACGACACAATTCTATTTGCCGCTTGTTTTGATGCAAATGCCGCCGTGTTCGAGCCGCTTTTGGACGCGCAGGACGCGATCATTTCCGATGCGCTTAACCATGCGTCAATCATTGACGGTATCAGATTGTGCAAGGCAAAACGCTACCGATACGCAAACGCCGATATGACCGATCTAGAGGCGCAGTTAAGCGCGGCCCGTGCAGACGGAGCACGTCATATCATGATCGCGACTGACGGCGTATTTAGCATGGACGGATATCTCGCACCGTTGGATGAAATCCGCGCTTTGGCTGACAAATACGATGCTCTTTTGATGGTCGACGACTGCCACGCGACAGGCTTCATGGGGCCAAAAGGGGCAGGTACACCTGCGCACTTCGGAATTACCGCCGACGTGCTGACCGGCACACTTGGCAAAGCTATGGGTGGGGCGATTGGTGGGTATATCGCAGGGCCGCAGCCCGTGATCGATCTGTTACGACAGCGCGCACGGCCTTATTTATTCTCGAACGCTTTACCGCCCGCAGTCGTTGCCGCAGGGCTAAAAGCGATTGATCTGGTCGAGGCGGGCGACGACCTGCGCCACCAGTTATTCGAAAACGCTGCTTATTGGCGCGCGGGTCTGATCGACGCGGGTTTTGATCTGCTTGATGGCGAACACCCGATTATTCCTGTGATGCTGTACGATGCAGACAAAGCACAGGCGCTCACCGCACGTTTATTCGAGCTGAACATCTACGTTTCAGGTTTCTTTTTCCCGGTTGTACCCAAGGGACAGGCACGGATCCGCACACAAATGAACGCGGCGCTGACCCGCGATGATCTGGACACCGCATTGACCGCTTTCAAACAGGCCGGCAAAGATACTGGAATACTGTCATGAGTAACGAAATGAAGGCTCTATCAAAAACAAAACCTGAGGTCGGTCTGTGGATGACCCGCGCGCCTGTGCCTGAAATCGGTCCCGATGACGTGCTGATCCGGATTAAAAAAACAGGCATCTGTGGCACCGATATCCACATTTGGAATTGGGACGCATGGGCGGCGGGAACGGTGCCTGTACCGATGATCACAGGTCACGAATTTGCCGGCGAAATCGTAGAGTTGGGACGGAATGTGACCGACTTGGAGATCGGCCAGCGATGTTCGGGCGAGGGGCACCTGATCAACAAAACCAGCCGCCAAAGCAGGGCAGGCAAATTCCATCTTGACCCCGGAACGCGCGGCATTGGCGTGAACGAGCAGGGCGCATTTGCTGAATACTTGCGGCTACCTGCTTTCAACGTGGTTCCACTTCCTGACGCGATTGATGATGAAATAGGGGCAATCCTTGATCCGCTTGGGAACGCTGTGCACACCGCACTTTCATTCGATTTGATCGGCGAAGACGTGCTGATCACTGGCGCGGGCCCCATCGGGATTATGGCCGCTGCTGTGGCGCGTCACGTCGGCGCGCGCCACGTGGTCGTCACTGATATTAATCAAGATCGGCTCGATCTCGCCGCTCGGGTGGCAGACGTAATTCCTGTCAACGTCACAACCCAAGACCTACGCGAAGTGACAAGTGGGCTTAAAATGAAACAGGGTTTTGACGTCGGTTTGGAAATGTCTGGCAGCCAACAGGCAATGGATCAGATGGTCGAAAATCTAGTGATGGGCGGCAAGATCGCGCTTTTAGGTATTCCACCGGGGAAAAGCCCTGTCGACTGGTCACATATCGTCTTCAAGGCAATCACAATCAAAGGCGTTTATGGCCGTGAAATTTTCGAGACGTGGTATAAAATGATCGCCATGCTAGAAAACGGCTTGGACGTGCGTGATGTCATTACGCATCGGTTCAAAGTTGATGATTTCCATGATGGTTTTGATGCCATGCTGTCGGGCGCGTCGGGCAAGGTTGTGCTGGATTGGACATAAGGGGCGAACGCCTACTCGCTGGGGTGTTACACAACTCTCCGCGACCTGACCGTTTGTGGCCGCGCTCGTCTCAGCTACGGTAACTCTTTAGCAACGGAGAAAGTGATGCTGCTGATTGCGAAAAACGTACAAAAAACCTACCAGACAGCTGATGGACCTTTTGCTGTTTTACGCGGTGTGGACCTGTCATTGGCAGGAGGTGAAACGCTTGCACTAACGGGCGAAAGTGGCAGCGGGAAAAGCACGCTTTTGCATTTGATCGGCGGTCTAGACGTGCCGGACAACGGGTCGATTAATATTGATGGCACAGACATTGCAGCGCTTGACGATACGGGGCGTGCAGCGATGCGGCGCGGTGTTGTCGGTGTGGTGTTTCAGCAGTTCAACCTGATCCCAAGCCTGCGAGTGCGCGAGAACATCACGTTTCAGGCGCGGCTTGCGGGGCGGCATGATCCCGATTGGGAGGCGGCACTCGCAGAGCGCCTAGGCCTCACCGCACAACTCGACAAGTACCCCGAACAACTCTCGGGCGGGCAGCAACAGCGGGTGGCAATCGCACGCACCCTAGCACCACGACCGCGGCTTGTGCTGGCAGACGAACCAACGGGCAACCTTGACGAGGCAACGGCCAGCACTGTGATGGACATCTTGCTTGCTTTGGCGGCCGAGACGGACGCAGGTCTTTTGATGGTCACACATTCCACAATATTGGCCGCGCGCATGGGGCGGCGACTACATTTGCGCGCAGGGCTTGTCGCATGACACGGGTCACATTTGCGGCGCTGTTCGGGCATTGGCGGCGCAATCCACTTCAGCTTTTCACGCTGCTCGCCGGTTTGGCCCTCGCCACAGCACTTTGGGCGGGTGTGCAGGCGATCAACGCAGAAGCACGGGCAAGCTATGACGCTGCCGCCGCGACCTTGGGCGAAGGGCAATTCGACAGACTGACCCGCCGCGACGCGCAACCAATTGCCCAAGACACCTATGTCGCATTGCGGCGCGGCGGCTGGCTCGTCAGTCCGGTCATAGAAGGGCGATTGGACGGCGTGCGGATCATCGGGGTCGACCCCCTAACCGCGCCAGGCCAGTTGGCACCCTCTACGATCACCGGCACTGGCGATTTTGTGGGCTTCATATCCGGGCAAATTTTCGCAGCGCCTGACGTGACATTAAATGGTGCAATCACCGACGCAACTCTTGCACCAGGCACCGCCATCGCCGATATCGGAACTGCGCAAAACCTGTTGAACCGCGTAGGCGAAATCGACATGCTGATCGTGGCTCCAGTGCAACCGATCACCCAAGCCAACCTGCAAGCACTCGCGCCAGATTTGCGCCTAAATGTGGCGCAGGCGGGCTCCGACATTGGCCGACTAACCGACAGCTTTCATTTGAACCTCACCGCCTTTGGGCTACTCTCTTTTGCCGTTGGAATTTTTATCGTGCATGGAGCAATCGGGCTGGCATTTGAACAAAGACGCGGCACCGTGCGAACCCTGCGTGCACTTGGGGTGCCACTAAGACTGATGGTGGTCCTTATGGCAATCGAACTCATGGGCTTCGCAATAATCGCAGGGTTCATCGGCATTGGGATGGGGTATCTGATTGCAGGTGCGCTGCTACCCGATGTTGCCGCAACCCTTAGCGGGCTTTACGGAGCAGAGGTCTCGGGCGCGCTGCAACTGCGACCTGTTTGGGTGCTGACGGGCATGGGGGTCGCCGTAGGTGGTACGGCTATCGCAGCAGGCGGCGCGCTTTGGAAACTCTCTAAAATGCCTCTACTGGAAACCGCCCAACCCCGCGCATTGGCCGTGGTCGCAGGGCGAGGCGCGAAACTACAAGCGTTCACATCCATCGGATTACTTGCTCTCGCAGGTCTGATTACACTCACAGGTGGGGGCGTTATCGCTGGCTTTGCGCTCCTTGGATCACTGCTTTTGGGGTCAGCTTTAGCACTCCCTATGCTGCTATCACTCGCGCTAAAATTTGTCAGCAACCGTGCAAAAGGCGTGATCACCAGTTGGTTCTGGGCCGATACGCGCCAGCAATTGCCGGGCTTATCACTCGCGCTTATGGCCCTTTTGCTAGCGATGGCCGCCAATATCGGAGTCTCTACAATGGTAAGCTCGTTCAGGCTAACCTTTGTCGGCTTCCTCGATCAACGTTTGACCTCCGAGCTCTATGTGACTGCCGACACGCCCGATCAAGCTGCGAAAGTCATTGCCTTTGCAGCATCTAACGCTGACGCCACCCTGCCGATCCTCACAACTCCCGTGACGATCAACGACCACCCGACCGAGCTTTATGGCAATCGCGATCACGCCACATACCGCGATAACTGGAAATTTCTTGATGCGACCCCCGCGCCTTGGGGCAGCGTCCATCAAAATGATGCGATCCTGATCAACGAGCAACTGGCGCGGCGCGCGAACTTGGGCATCGGCGACACCGTGACGATCAATAAAAACCCCTTCAAGATTGCGGGCATTTATGGCGATTACGGCAACCCGATTGGACAAGCGATCATCGACGAGACACATTTCCGAACACTTTACCCCGATGTGACCGCTGACAGGTTTGGCCTGCGCATGGCCCCGGAAAAAGTTGCGGATTTTGCAGCACAAATGACGCGCGAAACAGGCATCCCTGCTACAAACATGATCAACCAAGCAGGCATCAAAGCCTTCTCGCTAGGCGTGTTTGACCGCACCTTCACCGTCACCGCAGCCCTGAACATCCTCACACTTGCGGTGGCAGGGTTCGCCATATTGATGAGCTTGCTGACCCTGACCGCCATGCGGGTGCCGCAACTGGCACCAGCTTGGGCAATGGGACTGACGCGGCGCAGCTTGGGCGCATTAGAGCTGTCACGCACACTTTTGCTTGCGTTGTTCACGGCTCTACTCGCATTACCATTGGGGCTGGCGCTGGCTTGGGTTCTGCTCGCGGTGATTAATGTTGCAGCTTTCGGTTGGCGACTTCCGATGTATCTATTCCCCGCAGATTACGCACAACTTGGCGGCTTCGCGATCCTTGCGGCAACACTCGCAGCGCTCTGGCCCGCACTCCGGCTCGCACGCACCCCGCCTGCTGACCTTCTCAAGGTGTTTTCCAATGAGCGCTAAACTTGTCCTAATTCTTCTTTGGTTGCCCTGCGCCAGCCTTGCCCAAGGGTTCGCAGGATTAGGCAACGACGCCAAAGGATTTTCTATTCCTGAACGTGGCTACAGCTTTGATTTCCCCACCGACGAGGGCACGCATAACGACTACAAAATGGAATGGTGGTATCTCACGGCAAATCTGACCGACGCAGATGGAGTCGATTACGGCCTGCAATGGACACTGTTTCGCAGAGCTCTCGCCCCGGTCGCAGGCAGCGGATGGGGCGCACCGCAACTGTGGATGGGCCACGCCGCTGTAACCACACGAGACGCGCATTTTGTATCCGAACGACTAGGACGCGGCGGCATCGGCCAAGCGGGTGTCACGCCTGATCCCTTTACAGTATGGATCGACGACTGGACCTTCTCGAACACAACTCTCACTGCAACGGGTCCTGACTTTGGCTACACCATGAGTTTGGGGGGGCTGGGTCCAACTGTACTCCACGGTGACGCTGGGTACTCGATCAAATCGGGGTCAGGTCAGGCGTCCTACTACTACTCCAAACCCTTCATCGACATCAGCGGCATACTATCGCTCCCGCAAGGGGATATCGCGGTCACAGGCCAAGCATGGCTCGACCGCGAATGGTCGTCGCAGCCCTTGGCCGCGGATCAAACAGGCTGGGACTGGTTCTCGCTGTCTTTTGAAAGCGGAGCGAAACTGATGGGGTTCCAATTGCGCGGCGATGACACCTACACATCCGGCACATGGATAGAGGCAGACGGCACACCAACCTCGCTCGAGAATGGCGATTTCCAAGCAGAACCTTTAATCCGTACAATGGTCGCAGACAGACAAGTGCCAACAGTCTGGCGGGTCACACTCCCGCGCAAATCGCTCGACGTGACCGTGCGCGCAATGAACGATCTCGCATGGATGGACACCAGCGTCCCCTACTGGGAAGGACCCGTCAGCGTGACAGGCAGCCACATAGGGCGCGGCTACCTCGAAATGACCGGCTACTAACCTGCTTCACGCCTTGGTGAACCTGACCTAGAAGCGCTGGGCAGGCCCACACCCATCAGTTAAGTGTAGGGGATGATGCAAAGTACACTCCCCCTGACCCGAGATCTGGTGCTGCTTGGTGGCGGGCATACCCATGCGCTTGTACTACGCAAATGGGGGATGAATCCGCTTGCCGGTGCGCGATTGACTTTGATTAATCCTGGACCAACCGCACCCTATTCAGGGATGCTGCCGGGCTTTGTCGCGGGTCATTACGAGCGTGATGATCTGGATATTGATCTGGTGAAACTCTGCCGTTTTGCTGGTGCACGGCTGATCCTTGGCGCGGCGACTGGTGTAGACCGCGCGCGTGGTGTAGTGCATGTGCCAAACCGCCATGATGTCGCTTATGACGTGCTTAGCATCGACGTCGGCATCACCTCGACAATGCCCTCGCTCGACGGGTTCACAAAACATGCTGTCCCTGCAAAACCACTCGGCACATTTGCAACCCGATGGGACGCTTTTCGTGACAGCGGCGGGCGCGACGTTGCGGTCATTGGTGGCGGTGTTGCAGGTGCAGAGCTGGCCATGGCAATGCGGTTTTCCCTCGGCGCAAAGGCCAATGTAAGGCTTATTGATCGGGGCATTATCCTTAAAGATCTCGGCGAAACTGCGCAGCATAAAATCCGCAACGCGCTAATCACCTCAGGCGTCGAAATCATCGAAAACGCAACAGTTCAGTCGGTAGACGCCACAGGTGTGACCCTCGCGAGCGGGCGCAAAATCAAGGCGCAATTCGTGAACGGCGCTGCAGGGGCAAAACCACACGACTGGCAGGGACAAATCGGATTGGACATGCATGAAGGTTTCATCAAAGTGAACCGCGCCTTGCAATCCTCGGACCCTGCTATCTTCGCGGTCGGCGATTGCGCACACCTGACCGACAATCCGCGGCCCAAGGCAGGCGTCTACGCCGTGCGACAAGCGCCGATCCTCACCAATAATCTGCGTGCCGCTTTGTCGGGCGGAACGCTACGCGAATACATCCCGCAAAAAGACTATCTCAAACTAATCTCTATGGGAAAAAAACACGCACTGGCCGAACGGTTCGGCACCGCTTTTCAGGGACCACTTTTGTGGAAATGGAAAGATCACATCGATCAGAAATTCATGACCCAATTTCGAACGCTCCCCGAAATGCGGCAACCCAAACTGCCCACGCACATGGCCGATGGTGTGATCGAAGCGCTGGGCGATAAACCAATGTGCGGCGGTTGCGGAGCCAAAGTCGGACGCGGGGTATTGCGTGACGTGTTGGCTGATATGCCCAAAACCACCCGCACTGATATCGATAGCACTGCCGGGGATGACGCAGCAGTTTTGCGGACTGGCGGGCAGATCCAGATCCTGACAACAGACCACTTACGCAGCTTTACCAATGACGCCGTCATAATGACCCGCATCGCCGCGATCCACGCTCTTAGCGATGCATGGGCGATGGGCGCCGCCCCGCAAGCGGTCACCGCAAATCTGATCTTGCCGCGCATGTCGTCAGAATTGCAACGGCGCACACTCGCTGAAATCATGCAAACAGCCCACGAGGTTGTGACACAGGCGGGTGCCGCAATCGTTGGTGGCCACTCCTCGCTTGGCGACGAATTGACGATTGGTTTTTCAATCACTGGCCTGTGCGAAAAACCCCCGATCACCATCGCAGGCGCAAAAGCGGGCGACGTGATCATACTGACGAAACCCATCGGTAGCGGCGTGATTATGGCAGGCGAAATGGCAGGTCGTGCGCGCGGCGCTGATGTCGCAGCGGCAATTAATGTGATGACGATGGCCCAAGTCAAAGCCTCCGAAATCCTGACAGACGCACACGCGATGACCGATGTGACCGGTTTTGGTTTGGCAGGGCATATGAGCGGAATTTGCGAAGCCTCGGGCGTTGGGGCCACGATAACTGTCAATGCGATCCCGTTCATGCAAGGGGCTGTCGATCTGGCAGCCTCTGGCACGCGGTCCAGCCTGTTCAAAGATAACCGCGCCTGCGCAGGGCCCGTTTTTGGCGCAACGGGAGCAAGAGGTGATCTGTTGTTTGACCCACAAACCGCTGGCGGTCTGCTGGCTTGCGTTAGTCCCGCCACTGCGCACACCGTGCTTCGGGCGCTTATTGATGCTGGCTACCCCGCCGCAATCATTGGTGAAATCACCGCTGATGCGTCCAGCATAAAGGTTACTTGATTACCGCAAGTATCGCATCAGCCAATGCGTCCTGACCCGCATCGTCCAGCGTTTCCGACCTGATCTGCGCCAAGGTCGCGTGCGTATCATGCGCACGGGATTTAGCATATGCCGCATCGTAATGCTGTTCCATCAAAGCGGTGGCCAACGCGCGAAACTTGCCCGCTGCCAGCAAGGAAAGCCAATCCTCAACAACTGCATGTCCGCGAATATAACGTAGCGGGGCCAAACGATTTGCCAACTCTTTAGGATCAGCAATCACGTCGGCATATGCCGTTTCTAAGAACGCGGCACGGGCAGCGATAGGTGCAGAAATCATAATGCTCGGGGCGTTGATCATCGAATACCACACTTGCGGCGGCAGATTGATCTGCCCGATCTTGGAGCTTTCAGCTTCGACAATCACAGGGCGGTCAGGGTCAAGTTTTGATAGTGCCAACGCCAATGCCGTCTCGAATTTCTTTTGATTAGGCTGGCCGCCCTCGGTCGCGCCCAGCAGCGACCCGCGATGCCCCGCAAGCCCTTCAAGGTCCAAA
The DNA here is from genome assembly GCF_054439475.1 of Yoonia sp. MH D7. NCBI lineage: Bacteria > Pseudomonadati > Pseudomonadota > Alphaproteobacteria > Rhodobacterales > Paracoccaceae > Yoonia > Yoonia sp. MH D7. The sequence continues at coordinate 2,658,216 of NZ_JBTJCF010000001.1, read as the reverse complement.
ACCTGCACGTCACGCGCCGCCAGTCGTGCCAAAATCGCGGTTTTTGCAGTGCCTGTATTCCCGTCCAACAAGATAAAGCGATGCGGCAGCGGCGTGTCATATAACGTTCGCTTCACCAACCTGCGCCACGCCATGTAGCCGCCATCAACAGTTTGCGCACGCCAGCCGATTTGCTGCATGATGATCGCAAACGATCCCGACCGTTGCCCGCCACGCCAGCAATACACCAGCGGACGCCAGCTTCCGTCAAAATTAGCCAAGGGCCCGTCAACATGATCGGCGACATTACGAGCGACCAATGCTGCGCCCATCTTGCGTGCCTCAAACGGGCTGACCTGTTTGTAAATCGTGCCAATATGCGCGCGCTGCTCATTCGACAACGCAGGCAGATTGATCGCGCCTGGTACATGGTCAATCGCAAATTCGGCAGGCGAGCGTACGTCAATCAAGGCGTCAAAACCGTGATCTAGCATCGTCTCCAGCGTATCAAATGTGACGGGCATCCTTAGGGAAGCACGGCAACGCGCCCCGCCTTTGTCAATGCCCAGCAATCGCCGCCTTCAAAAACCACGGGAACCAACGGGCGACCATAACCTGCACCACAATCAATATCGATCCGGTTGCCAAAATGTGTGGGTTCTTCAAGCGCCGTGTGCCCATGCACAACAAGGCGACCAAAATCGTGCCCCGTTTCCAAAAACCCGTCGCGGATCCACAAGAGATCTTCAACATCTTGATCTTCCAGCGCAACATTCGGGCGCAAACCCGCATGCACAAAAATCAGGTCTTCGGTAGCAATGGTCATCGGCAACGTCATAAGAAAATCAAGATGGGCCTGCGGCACAGCCTCGCGCGCTTCAATCGCAATCTTGTCATGTGAAATCATATCGCCATCGCGGGTATAATGCGTCAGCGTCTCAAATCCGTTCAGCGGATGCGCAAAATGCGGTTCGCCCAATACGCCGTAAGAGGCAAGCGTCGCAGCACCGCCAAGACGCGGATTCACCCATGAAATGTTGGATTTCACCTTGGGATCATGCTCGATAGCATCGTTAACATAATCGCAAAACATACGGTCGTGATTGCCCAACAAAAACGACCAATTCCGCCCTGCGGCCTTGCCCTCGATCAGCATGTTAATAACGCCAGCGCTGTCAGGGCCACGGTCCGTATAATCACCCGTGAACACGACATGCGCATCGGGCCCGCCATCTTGCGTGATTAACCCAAGCGCATGGTCCAGCATCGCTTTTTGTCCGTGAATGTCGCCGATTGCATAGATCATCCGTCTATCCTTTGCCTCTTTTGGCCAAGACATAACAGCTATGTAGGGTTGTGGAAGGGGGGATTGCGCATGGTCTGCGCGTTGTTGCCTTTTAGCAGGCAAGCGGCGCGCGACTAATCGCACGCCGCGTTTGCTTTAAACGTCGAACGTCAGCGGCTTCACCTGACGGAACATACCCGTATCGCAAAGCGTTTTGATGGCCGCGGCTGGCACAGGTTCGTCAACATACAGCAGAGCAATCGCCTCGCCCTTTGCTTCTGAGCGGCCAAGGGTAAAGTTCGCGATGTTGACGCCGTGACCACCCATCGACTGACCCAAGGTGCCGATGATGCCTGGAACGTCATCGTTGGTTGTGTACAGCATGTGCGCGCCAATTTCAGCGTCGACATTGATTCCCTTGATCTGGATAAACCGAGGCTTGCCGTCGCTAAACACAGTTCCCGCAACAGAGCGCTCGCGTTTGCCCGTCACAACTGTCACCTTCACATAGCCGTCAAACGAACCAGAGCGATCCTGCTTGGTTGTGGAAATCTGAATGCCACGCTCTTTTGCGATCACAGGCGCAGAAACCATATTGGTGTCAGGGTTCGCCTTTTTCATGATACCCGCAATCGTCGCGGCAGTGAGCGCCTTGAGGTTCATGTCCGATACAACACCGTCAAACAGAATGTTAATGGCTGTGATCGGCTCGTCGGTCATCTGGCCAGTGAAGTTGCCAAGGTGACCTGCAAGCTTTATCCATGGCCCCATGATCTTCGCTTCTTCCGCCGTGACAGACGGCATGTTCAGCGCGTTGGTCACGGCACCTGTCAGCAAATAATCAGACATTTGCTCAGCAACCTGCAAGGCCACATTTTCCTGCGCCTCAGTCGTGGCAGCACCAAGGTGCGGTGTGACAACGACATTTGGCAAGTTGAACAACGGGCTTTCAGTGGCAGGCTCAACTGCAAAAACATCAAAACCAGCACCGGCAACATGACCGGATTTCAACGCTGCGGCCAAGGCTTCCTCGTCAACCAAACCACCGCGGGCACAGTTGATGATACGCACGCCTTTTTTGGTCTTCGCAATATTTTCAGCCGACAGAATATTCGCCGTCTGATCGGTGTATGGCACATGCAACGTGATGAAATCAGCGTTGGCCAGCAACTCGTCCAGCTCGACTTTCTTCACACCCATTTGGTCGGCTTTTTCTTCACCAAGGTAAGGGTCGTAGGCCATGACTTTCATTTTCAACGCGCGGGCCCGGTCGCAAACGATGCCGCCGATATTGCCCGCACCGATCACGCCCAACGTCTTGCCTGTCAGCTCAACACCCATAAATTTGGATTTTTCCCATTTACCGGCATGTGTCGACTCGGAAGCTTCTGGAATTTGACGCGCAACCGCAAACATCATCGCAATCGCATGTTCCGCAGTCGTGATCATGTTACCAAAGGGGGTGTTCATCACGATGATACCAGCCTTGGATGCAGCCTCTTTATCGACGTTATCCGTGCCAATCCCTGCGCGGCCAATGACCTTCAGGTTCGTCGCCGCCTCAATCAGCTTTGCCGTGGCTTTGGTGGCCGAACGGATCGCAAGGCCGTCATAGTTGCCAATGATTGCGGCCAGCGCGTCTTTGTCCTTGCCAAGGTTCGGTTGAAAATCAACATCGATCCCTCGGTCGCGGAAAATTTGAACAGCAGCTTCGGAAAGGCTGTCAGAGATAAGTACTTTAGGTGCCATGAGTTTGGTCCTTTGATGTAAATAGGGGGCGGGCCAAGAGTTTAAGCTAAAACTCTTAAGACCCGAACTTTTTAGAAAATTCTGATTACGCTGCGAGTTCGGCTTCAAACGCCCATGTCAACCAAGGCAACATCGCCTCAACATCAGAGGTTTCAACCGTCGCACCGCACCAAATCCGCAAACCAGCAGGGGCATCGCGATACGCACCAATATCCAGCGCAATATTTTCGTCGGCAAGACGCTTAGCTACGCCTTTCGCAAACGCCGCACCGTCAGTGATCCGCTCATCAGTGAACTTCAGACAAACAGACGTGTTTGACCGTGTTGCCGGATCAACAGCAAGGTTGGCAATCCAAGGGTTCGCCGCACAGAAATTCCAAACAGCCGACGCATTGGCATTTGCGCGCATCTTCAACGCATCAAAGCCACCAATGGATTTCGCCCATTTCAGCGCCACAAGGTAATCTTCAACAGCCAACATCGACGGCGTGTTAATCGTTTCACCCTTGAAGATGCCCTCAATCAGCTTGCCGCCTTTGGTCATGCGGAAAATCTTTGGCATCGGCCATGCAGGTGTGTAGCTTTCCAATCGCTCAACTGCGCGTGGCGACAAGATCAACATGCCATGCGCCGCTTCGCCGCCCATAACTTTCTGCCAAGAGAATGTGGTGACGTCCAACTTGTCCCATGGTAAATCCTGCGCAAAAGCCGCAGATGTCGCATCACACAATGTCAGACCCTCGCGGTCGGCAGGGATCATATCGCCATTGGCCATACGCACACCGGACGTTGTGCCGTTCCATGTAAAGCAAACATCGTTGTCGTAATTCAACGTCGCCATATCCACGATGTGACCATAGTCAGCAATGTGGCTCGTCGCTTCAATCTTTAACTGCTTGACCACATCAGTGACCCAGCCTTCGCCAAAGCTTTCCCATGCAACCATCTGCACAGGGCGCTCGCCGAGCATTGACCACATCGCCATTTCAAAGGCACCCGTGTCAGAGGCAGGCACAATCCCAATGCGGTAATCCGCAGGGATATCCAAAATTTCGCGGGTCATATCGATGGCTTCGGCCAGCTTGGATTTACCAACAGCGGCACGATGCGAACGACCCAGCGGGGCGCCCTCTAAATCCGATAATTTCCATGTAGGGGGTTTGGCACAGGGGCCAGAAGAAAAACGCGCATTTGTTGGTCGCGCTGTAGGCTTAGTCATAACCATCACTGGTATCCTCGCAGATAAATGCCCTTCGTTGGGGAAGGGTGTCCCACTGCAACTCCTAGGCCGCTGCTTTTGCTTTCACAAGCCGCAAAATGACGCTAGACCGCCGCATAAGGTGCATTCTGCGAAGAACAATGCGCCTATCGGAAACTTGGCTCACAATACCCAGCTATGCCTACAAGGAGATTAAGACTTGTTTTACGTGACCATGTTGACCGACCCTTCTCGCCCCATTTTAGACCCGACCCTTGTTGAAAATTTGCGTAATGCATGGGGCGGCGGCGATGCTGTGTGGCTATCACTGGAAGAAGCAGCCGAATTTGCCGTGCAGATCAAGCCCGACAATATCGCGCAAGTCTGGGATGATTTACAGAAAACCGGAGTTGATCTGGTTGTGCTTCCCGCCGAAGGCCGCCGCAAAAGGATGCTACTCGCCGATATGGACAGCACCATGATCCGCCAGGAATGTATCGACGAACTGGCCGCAGAGGCAGGTGTTGGTAATCACGTGGCAGGTATCACTGCGCGAGCCATGAACGGCGAGTTGGACTTTGAAGCGGCATTGATTGAACGGGTCGGCCTGCTTGCCGGCCTTGATGTAGCTGTCATCGATCACGTTTTAAACACACGCATCACCCATATGCCGGGCGGCTATGAGCTTGTGCAAACAATGAAAGCAGCAGGCGGCTACGCGGCTTTAGTTTCAGGCGGCTTCACTGCCTTCACCACACGAGTCGCAACCGCGCTCGGCTTTGACGAAAGTCGCGCAAACACCCTCATCGCGACCGATGGCAAACTAACCGGGGATGTCGGCCGCCCCATCTTGGGGCGCGAAGCAAAAGTCACAGCCCTTGAAGAAATCACCAAACGCTTGGGCATCTCCGAAAATGACGTCATGGCTGTGGGCGACGGGGCGAATGACCTTGGCATGCTAACCCGCGCAGGCACAGGCGTCGCACTTCATGCAAAACCCGCTGTGCAAGCGCAATGCGATGTGTGCATCAACCACGGCGACCTGTCCGCGCTTCTGTTCATCCAAGGCTATGCTCGCTCCGAGTTTGTGACCTAAATGTTTGAAGTCACGTACGAAGTCCTCGCCCTGCTCATGGCCGCTGCTTTCATCGCAGGACTGGTCGACTCTATTGCAGGCGGCGGCGGGTTGATTACGTTGCCAATCCTGATCCTTGCGGGCGCGCCCCCCGTCACGGCCATCGCAACCAATAAGGTGCAGGGCGTCTTTGGCGCCGGCATGGCAGCATTGGCTTATGCGCGAGGCGGGCATGTCGATTTACGCAAACAAATCAAACCTGCATGCGTCGCATTTGTCGCGGCAGTTTTCGGCGCGCTTCTCACGTCCTACCTGCCAACAGACGTGATCCGCTTAGGTTTGCCGGTGCTGCTCATCGGCATCGCACTCTTCTTCGCCTTCAAACCGGGCCTCAACGATCTGGAGCGCACCGAACGGTTCACTCCTTTCGTCTTCTCCCTCACAATCGTGCCACTCGTCGCCTTCTACGACGGGCTGATCGGGCCTGGGGCAGGGGCGTTTTACATGATTGGGTTTGTGGCACTGGGCGGCTACGGGGTCCTTCGCGCAACAGCACATACCAAACTGCTCAACTTCGCCTCAAACGCAGGCGGCATCGCAACATACGCGCTAGTGGCACAGCCGTGGTGGGCCGTCGGTTTAGCAATGGGCATGGCGCAAATCGCAGGTGCTTGGGTCGGCTCCAAGCTCGCCATGCGGGTTGGCTCAAAACTGATCAAGCCCGTGTTGGTAACAGCCGCAACAGCACTTGCGCTGCGGCTCGTCTGGGACCTTTGGGCTTAGGCCTCTTGGGTCGGACCACCGGCAGTTTTCCAATCAGACAAACCGCCGACATTGGTCACATCAGTATAGCCCATATCCTTGAGCGTCTTACCCGCGAGCGCCGCTTGACCGCCAGCACCGCAAACAAGGTAATACTTGCCATCAGGTTTCATGAAATCCTTGTGGAACTGAGATGCAGGATCCGCCACGAACTCGATAAAGCCGCGGGCCACATGATGCGCACCACGAATTGTCCCCGACTTGGCAATATCGCTGCTATCGCGCACATCAATCCAAACGCCATCGTCCTTGCCATATAGGGCAACGGCTTGCTCGGAACTGATGCGTGGCACGGCGGCATTGGCCGCATCAAGATAATCTTTAGACGTTTTCATAGGTTTATCCTCTCATAGATCTCATTGGTTAGGCGACCAAACGATAGCCGCCCTGCTCTGTGACTAACAAACGGGCATTCGATGGATCCGCTTCGATCTTCTGGCGCAGGCGGTAAATATGGGTCTCTAGCGTGTGCGTCGTTACCCCCGCATTATAGCCCCAAACCTCATGCAGCAAAACATCACGCGGCACGACCGCATCTGTAGAACGATAAAGAAACTTCAAGATATTTGTCTCTTTCTCGGTCAAGCGTACCTTTTTGTCGTCCTCGGTGATCAGCATCTTCTGCGAAGGCCTGAACGTATAAGGCCCCATCTGAAAAACGGCATCCTCGGACTGCTCATGCGTGCGCAACTGACTGCGAATACGCGCCAATAAAACCGGAAACTTGAACGGCTTGGACACGTAATCGTTCGCGCCTGCGTCCAGCCCGTAAATCGTATCGGCATCGCTATCTTGCGCGGTCAGCATCACAATCGGACACTTCACACCTTGCTTACGCATCAGGCGGCACAGCTCTCGGCCATCGGTATCAGGCAAGCCCACATCAAGGATCATCAGATCGTAAAGCCCTTCTTTGGCCTTTACCATCGCGCTAGCCCCGTCGTCCGCCTCGAAAACATCAAAGTCCTCGGTCATCAATAACTGCTCGCCCAGCGCCTCGCGCAGATCATCGTCGTCATCGACAAGTAAAATTCTTTTGAGTTGTCCCATGACAGCCTCCTTTGCTACTGCATTATAGATGTGGTGAAGACACGGTTCGGACAAGTTGTCCGCACACAAATTCACACGCTCGTGTGAACTAAACGTCAATTGTTTCAATTTACGGCGGTCACGCCTATCAATAGGCAAGAAAAGGATCACTAATTCATGTCATTTGCCCCCGATGTTACAGAATGTCTTGCCCGCGCCCGCGCCGATCTACGTATGGGCGTGCCTGTTGTGCTTGTCGAAGGGGCTGTGATGCTCGCAGCCGAAACGCTTGATGCGGGGCGTTTGGCGCATTTGCGCGGTTTGGGCGGCGCCCCTGTTTTGGCCGTTACAGGCTGGCGCGCGCAAACATTAAAAACGCCCGCATATGACGGCGACGTAGCACGGATCACCTTGCCGCAAGACGCCACCTTAAAATGGATACGCGCCATTGCCGACCCCGCCGATGACTTGAACTCGCCAATGAAGGGGCCGTTTCGCATGCTGCGCGAAGGGTCCGCGGACCTGCACCGCGCCGCAATCGCCCTGACCAAAGCGGCGCGGCTTCTCCCCGCTGCTCTTCTCTTGCCGGTCGCCGATCCTGCCGCCTTCGCGGCTGAGCACAACCTGACGCTCATCTCCGCCGTCGCCGCGCGCGACACAGAGCTAAGTCCGCTGAACCCGATCATCTCGGCGCGCCTCCCGCTTGAGGTCTCCGAGGCAGGCCGCCTACACATCTTTCGCCCCGATGATGGCGCCGAAGAACACTATGCCGTCGAAATCGGCAACCCCGACCGCGCAACCCCTGTCCTGTCGCGCCTCCACTCCGCTTGCTTCACAGGCGACCTGCTCGGATCTCTTAAATGCGACTGCGGCCCACAGTTGCGCGGCGCTCTGGCACAAATGGGAACCGAGGGCTCAGGCGTCCTGCTCTATCTCAACCAAGAAGGACGCGGAATCGGCCTTGCCAACAAAATGCGCGCCTACTCCTTACAAGACCAAGGATTCGATACCGTCGAAGCAAACCACCGTCTGGGTTTTGATGACGATGAACGCGACTTCAGGATTGGCGCAGAGATCCTCAAATGCATGGGCTTCAACGCGGTGCGTCTACTCACCAACAACCCCGCCAAAGTGGCGCGTATGCAAGACGCAGGAATCACCGTGACCGAACGTGTCCCTCTCAAAGTCGGTGAAAACCCTCACAACCACGGCTATCTCGCGACCAAAGCTGCAAAATCAGGCCACCTGTTATGACCCCCGCCGATCTGGTCGTGACATCAACCCACGTGCGGTTCATGGGCCGAAAATTCCCGCGCACTATAGGGCGCGGCGGGCTGACAAACCGCAAAGCTGAAGGCGACGGAGCGACTCCGCGTGGCACCCACAACATCGTCGGCATGCTCTACCGCCCCGACCGTATGGCGCGCCCCGCTGACTGGGCCGTGCCTATCGTGAACGGTGATCTGTGGTCCGACGATGTGCGCGATCCCGACTACAACATGATGGTGCGCGCGCCGCACGCCTATAGCCACGAACGCCTGCGCCGCGCCGATCCAATGTATGATCTCGTGCTGATCACCGACTGGAATTGGCCTAACGCCGTCAAGGGGCGCGGCTCTGCGATTTTCATACATGCATGGCGGGGTAAGGGGCGGCCAACAGCAGGTTGCGTCGCCTTCCGCCCTGATCATCTGGCATGGATTGCGCCCCGAATTACCATCGGTAGCAAGGTTGTTATCGCATAGCGGCTGGACCTTTGACATCAATTCGGTGCAAACCCAGAGGGAATCCCGATGAAACACCAAGGCCCATTTATGACATCCGAACACATATCGACCCTGCCATACCGTCCCTGCGTTGGGATCATGTTGGTGAATACGCGCGGCCATGTCTTTGTGGGCCAGCGGATCGACCGCGACACCGACGCTTGGCAAATGCCGCAAGGTGGTGTCGACAAAGGCGAGAAAACCCGCGACGCCGCCTTGCGCGAGCTATGGGAGGAAACCGGCGTGACCGAAAAGCTGGTCACAATCGAGGCCGAAACCCGTGGGCTTATCCCTTACGATCTACCCGCCGATCTGGTCCCCAAAATCTGGGGCGGCAAGTATCGCGGGCAAGAACAGAAATGGTTCCTGATGCGCTTCCACGGTGCCGACGACCAAGTGAATATTGCCACCAAACATCCAGAGTTTTCCGAATGGAAATGGCTGCCCAAGGACCAGCTGGTCGCAAATATCGTGCCATTCAAACAGGAAGTCTACACCAAGGTCCTCGCCGAATTCGAGAGTAAACTATGAAGCGGATTGTCAGCGCGGCAATCAGCATCCTCTTTGCAGGGCAAGCCGCGGCCCTCAGTTGTCTACCACCAGACGCGGTGCAGACCTTCAATACCCTGTCCGCAGACGAGGCCAATTACTTCGTGCTCTATGGGGCCCTTGATTTCGACACCGAAAAGCAGCCGCAAGGCGTGGTCAATGAACCGCGCAACCCAGATCCCGTCCCTGCACGTTTCACGGGCAAAGGGCTGACAGAAACGGGTTTCGACAACGACTTCATCCGCGACGTCACACTGCAACCTCTCTGTGCTGGGCCGTGGTGCGGCAGCGCGGCTGCGCAGGTGCCATCGCTGATTTTCGCCAAAGTTGCAGGCGACAACATCATCATCGAGGTTTCGCCATGCGGCGGCACAATCTTCCCCGAACCCAGCCCCGCTACGCTTGAAAACATGACCGCTTGCATGGCGGGTACCTGCGTTTCAGCGGAGCCGCTCCAATAACGACACTGACGCAAAACCATCAGCAGGTAACCCCTGCGCCTGCTGATAGGCGCGAATAGCACGCCGCGTCGCAGGCCCGATCCTCCCGTCAATCCCTGCCGTATCATGGCCCGTCTGCGTCAGCCGCTCCTGCAATTCACGCCGCTCGGCGCGAAACAAAGTGCGCTCGCCCTCAGGCCACGCCATCTGCAACGGGCCCATCCCTGCAATGCGATCACCCAGATGCCCAACACTAATCATATAGGCCTCGGCGTTGTTATATCGCCCGATCACACCAAAATTGCCAAACACCAAAAACGCAGGACCACCCCCGCCCGTTGGGGTAATCAACGACGCCTCGCCATGATCAGGCACCGCCTTACCATTAACACCCAACACCCCGATCCGCGCCCACTGCGCCCCTGTCATAGCACGATCACCCGGTAAGAAATCAAACCCGTCAGGCAATCGAACCTCAACACCCCAGGGCTGGCCCAATTCCCAACCAAAACGGTTCATATAAGCGGCGGTCGAGGCCAGCGCGTCTGTAGGGTCATCCGACCAAATATCACGCCGTCCATCGCCAGTAAAATCCACGGCGTAGGCCTCAAACGACGTTGGGATAAACTGGGTATGACCCATCGCGCCCGCCCAGCTTCCGGACATCTGGTCTGCTTCAATATCACCCCGCTGCAAAATTTTTAGCGCCGCAATCAACTGCGCCTCAAAGAACCGGCCGCGCCGGCCGTCAAACGCTAGCGTTGCCAGCGTGCTGATTAACGGCACATCGCCGCGCTGCGCGCCATAATTGCTCTCCATTCCCCAGAACGCGATCAAAATATGTGGCTCAACACCGTATTCCGTCTCCAGCCGCGCTAACAAATCAGCATGAATGCGCAGCATTTCACGACCGTTCGCCACCCGCGCATCCGACGCAGCAGTCCCCATATATTCCGCCATAGGCTTGATAAACTCGGACTGATTGCGATCCCTGCGTACCGTCTCGGGCAGATATTCAACCCCCTCAAACGCCGCCTTGAATGTTGCCTCTCTAATCCCTTGGGCACGCGCTCGCGCCTGAAATCCTCTGACCCAAGCGTTAAAGCCGTCGGCATGCTCCTGCACCAAATCAGTCTGAGCAAAAGCTGCCCCGACGGGATTCATCCCCAGCAGAAGCACAACAGAAATGGCTTTGGCAATAAACATCAACGACACCCAAATATACTTAATGAAATACAGCATAACGGTAAATTATTTAGATAGGTCATCCCAATTTATCACACGCGATATTCCGCCTTGTCGAACGGTTTTGCCATCATGGCGGCAATCGCATCACGCAACATCGTGACACGGCGGGGGCGAAAACTGCTACCCGTCGGCTTAAAGCTCACGATCCGATCAAGCCGGAAAGCACGGTGATCTTGCCGCAAATGACACCACGCGATCAAAGCATTGTTATGCTCGAACCGGACAATCCCCAGCGGATCAATCTCGCGGTCCGTCGGTGTGCCGTTGGCATCACAATAGGAAATCGAAAGGGTCAATTCATCCCACGTTGCCCGCCGCAGCGCGCGCAGATCAATTGTCGTCGGCGTAGCCTTGCGGTAAGTGGCTACCGCTAGAACGGCGTGCTCCAACCTGTTTGCTTGGGCATGGGGCAGGCGGGCTTGCAACTTCGATAGCGCCGCCGCTGCCGCCGCAGCCAATGCATTATCGCCAATCGCCTGCACTTCGCGCAATCCTAACACCAATGCCTCGATTTCCTCGTCGTCAAACATCATCGGCGGCAGGGCGGCATCCTCGGTCAGGATGTAGCCATAGCCCGCCGTGCCATCAATAATCGCTCCCATCCCGCGCAGGCTTTCAATATCGCGGTATAGCGTGCGCAACGACACGCCGGTATCATCCGCCAACTGCCATGCAGTCACAGGCGGACGACGATTACGAAGCGCTTGCATCAGCGCAAAAAGGCGGTTTGTTCGTGTCATGGTTTGAAATCAAGCGATCATTGCTGACAATTTATGACAGTAGGCTGATTTAATGATAGGTCAATATAATTGGAGACCCTAATGATTACCATGTGGACCTATGCCCCTGTTGTCTACGAACCGTCCGGCAAACCGTTCTGCGTACAGGCGATAAAAGATCTACTAACGGCCCGTTTCCTGTTCGGCGATACACCGACTGCCGCAGGCATATCAGTTGCACCGCAACTCGGCGCCATGATGGCCATTCCTTTGCCAACCTTGCTTGGCGATAGACTGCGCGGTGATCAAGAATTGGTGGACTATGTTGCTCATGTCTACGAGGCTCTGTTATGAGCCCTGACGTGCAAGCCGCGGTTGATGCGGCCTCACCCGAGGCACGGCAAGGCATGCTGAAACTGCGCGAGCTCATCCTGGGCATCGGCAATGACCTGCCTGAAATCGGCACCCTGACCGAAACACTCCGCTGGGGTCAACCCGCCTACATCACATCCAGGCGGGCAGGGGCATCACTGCGCTTGGGTATCCCCAAAACGGGTGGTTTTGCACTCTACACCCACTGCCAAACCTCGCTAATCGCCGATTTTGCAGCAGCTTTCACGAACATGGACACCGTTGAGGGCACCCGTGCAATTCATTTCACCGATGCATCCCAGATCGACCCAATCCGCCACGGGATGCTGATCAAATCAATTCTGACCTACCACCTCTAGCCACGCGAACGTTTCACCTTCTTGGCGATCTTCGCAGACTTCTTTTTACCTGACCCGAACTTGCGACGCGGCGGCTTGCCGCGACCGCTATTTACACCCTTGGGCAAGGTCCGCTGGTCCAAGGTCACGATCTCGGCAATCAAGCCACCCGTCACAGGGGCGGCCTCTAATAACTTGACGACAACCTTCACGCCCAGTCCGATCATGATGCCCGACTTGGACCCCATCAACGTCTGACTGGCCTGATCGTAATCAAAGTACTCGTCGCCAAGCGAACGGATCGGCACCAGCGCATCTGCACCCGTTTCATCCAGCTTCACAAACACACCAAACTTGGCAATGCCGCTAATGCGACCGGGCATTTCCGCCCCTAGCCGCTCCGACAAAAACGCCGCCAAATAGCGATCCGTGGTATCGCGCTCTGCTGTCATCGACCGACGCTCGGTATCCGAAATCTTTTGGCCGGTCTCACCCATCATTTCAACATCAAACGGCGTCAATCCGTCGTCACCCCAGCCATGCGCAGTGATCAGCGCCCGATGCACAATCAAATCGGCATAGCGACGAATAGGCGACGTGAAATGCGCATAGGCCTTCAATGCCAATCCAAAATGCCCAAAGTTTTCAGCGTTATAATAGGCCTGCGTCATGGACCGCAGCGTCGACATATTCACAACCTCCGCATGATCCGTGCCACGCGCCTGCTCTAACAACCGGTTCAAATGCGCGGTCTGCAAAACCTGCCCCTTGACTAATTGCAAACCCGACGCATTGGCAACCTCACGCAAGGCCTCCAGCTTCTCGGGGCTCGGCTCTTCATGCACACGCAACAAATGCGGCGTCTTTTTCGCCAACAACGTTTCGGCCGCGGACACATTCGCCAACACCATGAACTCTTCAATCAAGCGGTGCGCGTCCAAACGCTCTTTGTAATTGACCGAACTCACCTTACCCATATCGTCCAGAACGATCTGTCGCTCGGGCAAGTCCAACTCCAACGGCTGACGCACAGCCCGCGCAATTTTCAATGCCGCATAGGCCGCATATAGCGGGCGAATAATCTCGCTGACCAGCGGGGCAACCTTTTCGTTTGGCGCCCCATCCATCGCCTCTTGCACCTCTTCATAGTTCAACGAAGCTTGCGATTTCATCAACGCACGATGAAACTCATGCGACAGCTTGTTCCCTTCGGCATCAATCCGCATCGCAACAGCTAAACAGGCGCGCTCAACACCCTCGTGCAAAGAACACAAATCACCCGACAAAACATCAGGCAACATCGGCACAACACGGTCAGGGAAATACGTCGAATTGCCGCGATTACGCGCTTCGCGATCAAGCGCAGACCCGCCCGTCACATAATGCGCCACATCCGCAATCGCGACCCAAATTGTCATCTCGCCGTTATCATGCGTCTCGACATAGCAGGCATCATCGTGGTCACGCGCATCCCAAGGATCAATCGTGACCAACGGCATATCCCGCAAATCCAGACGCTTACCCAACTTGGTCGGCAATGCCGCATCGGCCTCTGCCACAACCTCGTCAGGGAAATGATCGGGAATCCCATGCTGGTGAATAGCAATCAGCGACACCGCACGCGGCTCGTTCGGATTGCCCAATCGCGCCACAATACGCGCATTCGGTAACCCCATGCGCCCCTTGGGTCCCGCCTGTTCCGCCTCAACCAATTCGCCGTCTTTGGCGCCACCCGTGGCACCTTCGGCAACCGCCCATTCCTTGTCGTTACCCTTATCAATCGGCAACACGCGACCACCCTGCGACCCCACACGAAACACACCCAAAATGCGCAATGGATTAGTGCCAATACGGCGGATCATACGGGCGGTGTGGCTGAAATCTTCTGTCGGATCGACCGTCAGGCGCGCCAGAATCCGATCACCCTTCCCAAGTGCCGGATCACCATCGCGCGCCAGCATCATGATCACAGGCTCGGCACCTTTGCCGCCCCATTCCAGCGGCCTCGCAAACAAATCACCCTCCGCGTCAGGACCAGTAATCTCCAGCACCGACACAGGCGGCAATACCTCGGCGTCACGGTAACTGGATTTGCGTTTGGTCAGCTTACCGTCATCCTCCAACTCGCGCAGCACGCGCTTAAGATCAATGCGCTGCGCGCCCTTGATGCCAAACGCCTTTGCGATGTCACGCTTGGCGGCTTTTGAGGGATGATCGGAAACCCATGACAGGATCTCGGCTTTGGAAGGTATCTGTTTCATACGCCCCACCTACCATGCAGGCGGGGGCGCGTCATCGCAATTCTACGCGAAGTAATCGCTCAAAATGCGCCCATAGATCGATTTCAACTGACCGATCTGCGCGACAAGAACCCGTTCATCGACCTGATGCATGGTTTTACCCACCAAACCAAACTCGACCACAGGACAATGGTTCTTCACAAACCGCGCATCCGACGTGCCTCCAGAGGTCGATAACTCTGGCTTGCGCCCGGTTTCCGCCTCAACGGCCTTCGCTATCAAATCCGACAAATCCCCAGGAGGCGTGATGAAACTCTCACCCGAAATCTTGATCTTCACCGCAATGTCCAGATCAAATTGCGCCGCAACCTTCTCCGCTTCGGTCTCTAACCACTCCGAAATCGACGCACCAGAATGTTGATCGTTAAACCGAATATTCACCGCCGCCGTCATTTGCGCAGGGATCACGTTGGTCGCAGGATTGCCCGTATCAATCGTAACCACCGCCAGCGACGAGGGATCAAAGTGCGCAGTGCCCTGATCCAATTCATGTGATGCCAGACGATCCAACAACCGCGTGCCCGCATGCAACGGGTTCTTTGCGCGGTGCGGATAGGCCGAATGGCCTTGCACACCCGTCACGGTAATCCATGCCGTCAACGACCCACGACGCCCAATCTTCATTGCCTCGCCCATTTCGTTCGGACAGGTCGGCTCTCCCACCAAACACACCGACATCGCTTCGCCATTGGCATCCATCCAATCGAGCAACGCCACGGTGCCATCCTCGGCCACATCTTCCTCGTCACCGGTAATCGCCAGAACCACGGCACCATCAGGCGGCGTATTGCTCACAAAATCAATCGCTGCGGCGGTAAAGGCCGCAACGCCAGATTTCATATCCGTCGCCCCGCGGCCATACAAATATCCGTCCTTAATCTCGGCCCCAAACGGCGGCATCGTCCACGCGGCCTCGTCGCCCAGTGGCACAACATCGGTATGACCGTTGAACCCGAATGTGCGATTGGCGCCCTGACGTCCCCAGCGGGCATATAAGTTACAAATGCCACCCCGATCCACACGGGTGCAGTCAAACCCCGCCTCCGTCAAAATTTCCTCCAACAGCACCAACGCACCACCCTCAATCGGCGTAACAGAAGGGCAGCGCACAAGCGCAGCCGTCAAAGCAACAGGATCGGTATTCACAGGCATTTAAATCTCCAAATATTTAGGCGTCGTCATCATCGCCAAAGAATGGCGTCATCTGGGCAACAATCACGCTATTCTCATCTAGCGCGCGCTGCATCAGTTGGCGTTCCTCATCGGGTATCTCGTGACCCTCGGCAAGCCGCTCTTCCAAAGTGCCGTACCCGCTCACATCCAGCGGCGACAGGTCCGCCTGCTTTAAAATCGCAACCGTTTCACGCACCGCTTCAGCCTCATCGATCCCGGACGCATAGCACATCAACGCAGCCCCAGTCGCCGCCTCAGGCAAGCCATCGTCCGCACTGCGACCAACCTCGACAAGCAAGGTAAACACTTTCTGGCGGCTCGGTTTTTTGGTCATTTTAGGCACCTAATATTGCGGCTATGCGCGTCCGGTATTTTGTCATCTCACATGGTTTCGCACATTGTCGCGTACGGGACAAGAATTGGGGCGGATTCAATGCAGCATATTTATCGGGCGCTCGTTACGCCTTGTATAGCCGTTGGGCGGATCTCTTGCGATTGCGCAGGACCGATAATAACCTGCGCAAAGCGGGGACTTACCACGAGCTTGTAATTAAGTCGTTCGGGCCCGTTTGTCTGAGGCGCTAAACATCATCAATCCAACGCGATTTAGCAGCCCACATCGAAGATGTTATCAGCACAATCTGCATGGGAATAAAGTAAATTGCAAAAAGTGCAGCATAGACCCACGCACCTTTGCTTTCAGCCAGCCCGCCGACAATCATCGGGGCGGACAGGCCCGCAATACCAAAAAATAGCACCGCATCCGCGATCACCGGACCCCATGCACCCAACCCGCTAGGGCGAACCCCTGCGGCAACGCGCTTACGGGCAAGGGTCCGGCTGATCAACATCAGTCGCGCAGCAATTCGTTGACGCCCGTCTTGGAGCGCGTCTTGGCGTCCACGCGCTTCACGATCACAGCGCAATACAGGTTAATCCCGTTTTTCGACGGCATTGATCCTGCCACAACCACCGAATAGGGCGGCACTTCAC
The DNA here is from genome assembly GCF_054439475.1 of Yoonia sp. MH D7. NCBI lineage: Bacteria > Pseudomonadati > Pseudomonadota > Alphaproteobacteria > Rhodobacterales > Paracoccaceae > Yoonia > Yoonia sp. MH D7. Next base: position 2,641,181 of record NZ_JBTJCF010000001.1, on the reverse strand, counting down.
CGTACATTACTTCACCGGTTTCTCGGTCCACAATTTTGGTGGACTGGCCGATAAATACACCCATGCCCAGCACAGACCCTTCACGAATAATACAGCCCTCAACCACTTCCGACCGCGCCCCGATAAAGCAGTTATCCTCAATAATCGTCGGCCCCGCTTGCATCGGCTCAAGCACGCCACCAATGCCAACACCACCAGACAGATGCACGTTTTTACCAATCTGCGCACACGATCCAACAGTGGCCCAACCGTCAACCATCGAGCCTTCATCGACATAGGCACCCAAGTTCACAAAACTTGGCATCAAAATAACGCCTTTCCCGATGAATGCAGAGCGGCGCACAATAGAGCCAGGCACCGCACGGAAACCAGCTTCACGCCACTCCTTATCACCCCAACCTGCAAATTTTGACGGAACCTTATCCCACCAAGACGACCCGCCATTGCTGCCTGAAATCTGTTCCATATCATTCAGACGGAACGACAACAAAACCGCTTTCTTGGCCCACTGGTTCACATGCCAATCACCATTTTCGCGACGTTCGGCGACCCGCAACTTGCCACTATCCAGCGCGTTCATCGTATCGGTGATCGCATCACGCACCTCGCCTTTGGTATCAATGGTAATGGTATCGCGCACATCCCATGCGGCTTCAATTGCGGTCTCGAGGGCAGCATTGGACATATATAAGTCTCCGTCAGGCTATGGATTTGACCGCAGCTATACTGACTTACGGTCAATCTGGCAATGCAGCGGGTTTGCATCCGGTTTCATTTCAGGCAACTGTTAAGGCAACCAAATAAGAGAGTATACTTTATGATCGACGATCACCGCCGCCACCCGTTTCGCGATAGCCATCAAGACCGCAAAGAGGCCAAACAAGTCCCCGACACGCCCCAAACCAGCGCTCCAGAATATCGGTTGGCCTTTGCTGACGATGATTTCCTGTGCCGCGACGAATTGCGTCCCGTACGCCTGCAACTGGAATTGCTGAAACCGCAAATGTTGATGGACGAAGCTGGCATCGAAAGCACCATTGTCATGTTCGGCGGCGCACGCATCCCCGAACCCGCGAAAAAAGACAGCGCTCGGACAAAAACCCTAGCCGACCTGTCAAAATACTACGACGAGGCGCGCAAATTCTCCGAAATCATGACGCGCAAATCCATGGCCAACGGCGGACACGAAAACGTCGTCGTCACTGGCGGCGGCCCGGGCGTGATGGAGGCCGGCAATCGCGGCGCTATGGACGCAGGCGGCAAATCAATCGGGTTGAACATCGTGCTGCCCCACGAGCAAGCGCCGAACGAATACGTCACCCCAGAACTTTGCTTTAACTTCCACTACTTCGCGATCCGCAAAATGCACTTCCTGATGCGCGCCTCGGCGATCTGCGTCTTCCCGGGCGGCTTTGGCACATTGGATGAAACATTCGAGGCGCTCACCCTGATCCAGACCGGCCGCATGGCGCGCGTGCCATTCCTGCTTTTTGGCGAAGACTTCTGGCGCGGCATCATTAACTGGGAAAAGCTCGCTGAAGCAGGCACAATTTCCGATGACGACCTCAGCCTCTTCCGCTTCGTCGAAACCGCAGAAGAAGCCGTATCCGCCTTTGAAAACTGGGAAGGCAAAGGCGAAAAACGGGACGTCATTCCGGGACGTTAAGCGCCGCCGGTCTCTGCTGCAATCTGGGCGCGGGATTTACGCTCGCGCTCGGTTGCGGACTTCAACTGACCGCAAGCAGCCATAATATCTTCGCCACGCGGTTTGCGAATGGGCGATGCATACCCCGCGTTATGAATGATCTCGGCAAAGGCCCGAATGCGGTTGTTGCTAGAGCGCGTATAAGGCGCACCGGGCCATTCGTTAAACGGGATCAGGTTGATCTTGGCCGGAATACCCTCGATCAATTTCACCAAACGGTGCGCATCCGCGTCGCTATCATTCACGCCATGCAACATCACATATTCAAACGTAATTCGCTCTGAATTAGACACATTCGGGTAGTCGCGCAGCGCTTGCAATAGCACTTCTAATGGCCATTTCTTATTGATCGGCACCAGCTTGTCGCGCACCTCATCGGTCGTCGCATGGAACGAAATTGCCAACATACAGCCAATCTCTTCAGCCGTGCGGGCAATCTCTGGCACCACACCAGAGGTCGACAGCGTAATGCGACGGCGCGATAGCTGGATCCCCTCGGGGTCCATCGCAATCTTCATCGCGTCACGCACGTTCTCGAAGTTATAAAGCGGCTCGCCCATGCCCATCAGCACGACGTTAGACAACAAACGACCTTCATTCACCGGCGCACCGGGCACAGGCCATTCGCCCAAATCGTCACGCGCGATCATGATCTGGCCAACAATCTCGGCGCTCGTCAGGTTGCGCACCAGTTTCTGCGTGCCAGTGTGACAGAACGGGCACGTCAGCGTGCAGCCCACTTGACTCGAAATACACAGCGTGCCCCGATCTTTCTCGGGAATATAAACTATCTCGACTTCATGACCGCCCGCAATCCGCACAAGATACTTGCGCGTGCCATCGTCAGACACCTGACGGGTCACAACCTCTGGCATCGCGATCACAAAATTTTCTTCCAGCATGGCGCGGTAATCTTTGGACAGATTGGTCATCTCGCCAAAATCGCGGACGCCCCAATGATACAGCCACGCCCAGACTTGGCTCATCCGCATTTTAATCTGTTTTTCAGGCGTGCCAGCAGCAATCAACGCCTCGCGTAATTTATCGCGAGACATCCCGATCAGGTTTGGCAAGCCAACTTCCGCCTTGCGGGGAATGGTCATCACATCTTGGGTGATCGGGGATGTCGCGTCCATTGTGGCCTACCTTAATTGAGGATCAAACACATCATATAGGCAAAAGAGGCGGCTCCCGCAAGAAACCGCCTCCATTCTTATAAAACTGTGTCGAATGCGCCTACTGGCAGCGGCTTGCAGCCTCGTCAACAGCAGCCGTAAAGCCCAATAAACTAAATTTGTCCGCCGTCTGCGTGCCACGACCCGAACGTGCGGTCAGCGTGGTCTCGGACCCGCGCTTCATCGCTGCCACGATCTTGGCGTCATCTTCGGGTGTTGCAGGCCACGCCCACTCGCCCTCGGTAAACAACTGGAATGTCGTGCCGCCAATATCCATGGCTGCGGTCGATCCGCTTGCAAACGGATAACCGCCTGTGAACGCGACCTGACCCTGCACCGCCGCACCGGGGCGGTAGAAAACAAACAGTAAAACCTCGCCGCGCTGCACCGATACGGATTGCCCGTCTTTGGTGTTCAGGGTCTCTTTTGGTGCGGATACGCCCCAGCATTCCTTGGGGCTATCTTCGACAAAGACGCTCCAGTCCGTGTTGGACGCGACCTGATTGCTGCTGGTCTGCGCCACGCTAGTGCTTGCCAACGCGCAAAGTGCTAACGCGCCCAAAACGCCCGAAATCTTAAAAATCATACTTACAGCCTCCAAGCCGTGCTTGCCTCTGGATACCCCGATGTGCCTTGGTGAATCTTATGACACCATTTATGCGAACGGGATTTGTTTCAACTCGATTGCTGTTATGGTAGCAAAAAATCGCTTGGTTGGGAAAGCCCTGATTTCGGACATCCGCAGGACCCCGCCACAATATAGGAATTGACGCATGAACACCCCTGTAAATCTTGTCGAAATCTGGCGCAACGACCTGTTGGAATCCGTGCATCAAGGACATGCGGTGGTCTGCGACGAGGCGGGCGAAATCATCCACGCTTGGGGCGACCCTACGGCGGTGATCTTTCCTCGCTCGTCGTGCAAAATGATCCAAGCTCTTCCCTTGCTCGAATCCGGTGCAGGCGCACACCTTACGACGGAACAACTGGCTCTGTCCTGCGCATCACACCAAGGGGCGGCGATCCATACCGACCGCGTAAGCGCTTGGCTCTCTGATCTGGGCTACACCGACGACGACTTCCGCTGCGGCCCTCAAGCCCCGGGCGACAAAGAGGCTCGCGAAAAACTGATCCGCGCAGGCGAACAACCCTGCCAAATGCACAACAACTGCTCTGGCAAACACACGGGCTTCCTGACGCTGAACAAACACATCAAAGGGCACGCCGACTACGAATTACTCGACCATCCCGTGCAAATGATGGGCAAAGCGGCATTCGAGGAAACTACAGGCGAGACCAGCCCGCACTACGGCATCGACGGCTGCTCCGCACCAAACCACGCCTGCACCGTTCACGGCCTTGCCCGCGCCATGTCATTTTTCGCAGCCGCCAAAGAATCAGGCGACCTGCGCCAACAGGCCGCCGTCAAACTGCGAAACGCTATGATGACCTACCCCGAACTTGTCGCGGGCGAGACCCGCGCGTGCACCGATCTGATGCGCGCAATGGATCACAAAGTGGCGATCAAAACAGGGGCCGAAGGTGTGTTCGTCGCCATCATCCCCGCCCTGAAGATGGGCGTTGCCCTCAAAATCACCGACGGGGCCACCCGCGCATCCGAGGCCGCCATCGCTGCGATCCTCGTCAAACTCGGCGTGCTCGACATCAACCACCCTGCTACCGTCCAACGCATGTCGCTCGATATGAAAAACTGGCGCGGCACCCACGTCGGCTACACCCGCCCCTCCGCTGCACTTCTTTAAGGAAACCAAATGTCTTTTACCCTCGCCACTTGGAACATCAACTCGGTTCGCCTGCGCGAAGATATCGTCGCACAGCTGATGCGCGATGAAATGCCGGATGTTCTCTGCCTGCAAGAATGCAAAAGCCCCGTCGACCTGATCCCGCTCGAAAAGTTCCAAGCCCTCGGCTACCACCACATGATCGCACGCGGACAAAAAGGCTATAACGGCGTCGCAATCCTGTCTAAAATGCCGATTGAGGAAACAAGCGCCGCAGACTACGCAGCCCTCGGCCACGCCCGTCACATCGCTGGTCGCTTGGCCAACGGTGTCACGATCCACAACTTCTATGTGCCCGCAGGCGGCGACAAGCCCGACCGCACTATCAATGAAAAGTTCGGTCAAAAACTCGACTACCTCTCCGAAATGCGCGATGCCTTCCACGCTGACAAACCACAAAAATCCATCCTCGTCGGCGACCTGAACATTGCACCACGCGAAGACGACGTTTGGGACCACAAAAAACTGCTGAAAATCGTCAGCCACACCCCCATCGAAGTCGAAGCCCTCGCTGAAGTCCAAGCCGCAGGCGACTTTATCGACGTCACCCGCGCAAATATCCCCGACGGCAAACTCTATAGCTGGTGGTCCTACCGCGCCGCCGACTGGGACACCGCCGACAAAGGACGCCGCCTCGATCACGTCTGGGCAACCAGCGACATCGCAGCATCAGGCCACTCTTCTCGCATCGTGCGTCACACCCGCGGTTGGGAAAAACCCTCCGACCACGCACCGGTTTTTGCAACCTTCGATCTGTAACATACTCTTGCCCAAAGGCGGCATCATCCACATATAGACGATAACATGACATTCAGGAGACGCGATAAATGCTCGGACTAGGCGAAACCAAACCCGCACCAACAGACGCAAACATCATCGACGGGACTGATGCATCCTTCGTGCAAGACGTGATCGAAGCCTCGCAAGACATCCCCGTTATCGTCGATTTCTGGGCACCGTGGTGCGGCCCGTGCAAAACCCTCGGCCCCGCAATCGAAGCGGCCGTGACCAAAGCCGAAGGTCGCGTCAAACTGGTGAAAATAGACGTCGACGCCAATCCGGGCTACGCAGGTCAACTGCAAGTGCAGTCGATCCCGACGGTCTACGCCTTTTACCAAGGTAAACCCGTTGACGCCTTCCAAGGCGCACTCCCCCCCTCGGAAATCAACGCATTTGTCGATAAAATCGTCGCCATGGGGCCAGAACCTGACAACGGTCTCGAGGACGCAGTCGCAGCAGCCGAAGAAATGCTGACCGAAGGGGCCGCCGCCGACGCCGCCGAAACCTTTGCCGCCATCCTGACGGAAGATGAAAACCACATTGGCGCCTACGCTGGGCTCGTGCGATCCCACCTCGCGCTTGGCGACATTGACCAAGCCGAAGCGATCCTCAACGGGGCACCAGCCGAAATCTCAACCGCCCCCGCACTAGAGGCAGCGCACGCACAAATCACCCTCGCTCGCAAAGCCGCCGGCGCCGGACCTGTCGACGAACTCACAGCCAAGGTTGACGCCAACCCCGATGACCATCAGGCGCGCATTGATCTCGCAAATGCCCTGATGGCCAACGAAGATACACAAGGCGCTATCGACCACCTTCTCGAACTGTTCCGCCGAGACCGCGAATGGAACGATGGGGCAGCACGCACCGAACTTTTCACCATTTTCGATGCCTTGCCCGCCAAAGATCCGCTGGTTCTGAACGGTCGGCGAAAACTTTCTTCAATGATATTTGTCTGACGGAAGAAACGGCCTAGGTTAGGGATATGACAAAACGCGCACCCCTCCCCGAGACGATCCCTGTGTTCCCGCTTCCGGGCGCGCTCTTGTTGCCGCGCTCACGGCTACCGCTGCATCTGTTTGAACCACGCTACCTGCAAATGCTGGATGACATTCTGAAAACCGACCACCGGCTGGTCGGCATGATCCAGCCCTACGGCCCGGCTGGCCAGTTGCATAAAATCGGCTGCGCCGGGCGGGTCACATCCTTCTCTGAAACCGAAGACGGGCGCTATATGATCACCATGTCAGGTGCCTCGCGGTTCCGGATTGTGGAAGAGATCAAAGCAGACACGCCCTACCGCCAATGTCGGGTGTCATGGGACGGGTTCTCGCGCGATCTCGCCGGTGCAGAAACCGACCCAAAATTTGACCGGTCCACATTCATGCACACACTTAACCGCTATTTCGAGGACGAGAACCTTTCGACCGATTGGGACAGCTTGCAAGATACCGGCGACGAGCTTTTGATCAACTCGCTCTCAATGCTGTGCCCGTTCGATCCCGAAGACAAACAGGCGCTCCTCGAAGCTCCGTGCTTGACGACGCGCCGGGAAACGCTCACGACCTTGATCGAGTTTTCCCTACGCGGCGGTAATGCCGAGGAGTTTATACAATGAGCGACAATAGCTTTGATCCGAAAATGCTAGAAGCACTGATCTGCCCGCAAACCCGCGGCCGGCTCGACTATGACGCGAAAGCCCAAGAGCTGATCTCGAAGGGCGCAAACCTCGCCTTCCCGATCCGCAACGGTATTCCCGTCATGCTCTTGGACGAAGCACGCAGCCTCGAATAATCCTGCGTCTATTATCAATAGTATAATCTGCCCCGTTTATCTGGGCGGATTAACCTGATCAGGCATATATGATCATAAAAAACTCGCCCCGCTGACAACCACGCGAAGCGTTCTCGCTGTGCGGATTTCTTGGCGACACCTTGCCGTGTAACGGCGACACTGCAATTGTCGAAGTGCCCATATTGCTCCAGCAAGCGATTTCTACCCGACAAACTGCCGACCACGATTTTGAAAAACGCGGCGTATTGCGGCGTCAACTACGTCGAACATATAGGGATGCGAAACCGCCGCTAACCGCGCATCAATTTTGGCAGATCTCCGGTCAACCCTGCGGCCTCGCGGATGAACTTGCGGCGCAAGGATGGCGCACCATTTACCAACCCCATGCCCAAATCACGCGCTGCACGTAAGATAGGGTTATCGTTAGAAAACACTTTGTTAAACGCGTCAGTCGCCAAGGCTAGCGTCGCGGTGTCAAATCTGCGCCACTGCTGGTAACTGGCCAGTGTTTGCGATCCACCCACGTCTTCACCCCGCGCACGGGCTTCCGAAATCACATCCATCAATGCTGCCACATCACGCAGTCCGGCGTTCAACCCTTGCCCCGCAATCGGATGCATCCCGTGGGCCGCGTCACCAATCAATGCTGTGCGCTCGGCAATGAAACTATTCGCCAGCGTCAAACCGAGCGGATAGGTAAACCGCGCACCCGTTAATCCGATCTCGCCCAAAAAACTACCGAACGCAGGCCGCAAAGCATCTAAAAACCCTGAATCATCCAGTGCCATAACCTCGGCAGCACGCGCCGTTGTCTCAGCCCAAACAATCGACGACCGGTTTCCCGTCAGCGGCAAAATCGCCAATGGCCCATGTGGCATGAAAAACTGATGCGCAATACCGCCATGACTACGCTCATGTTCCACAGCACAAACAATCGCGGTCTGGTCGTAACCCCAACCTGTGCGCTTAATTCCCGCCCGGACAGCCGTGCCACTTTTGCGGCCATCCGAGCCAATCAACAACGCTCCCGAAACCGTCCCGCCACTGGCCAGCGTCACCGTGACGCCCGCGTCGTTCACATGCTGGGCAACGACAGTTTCCCCATCAATCTGCGTAATATTGCGATGCCGATCCATTGCGGTCAAAAATGCACCGCGCAAATGGCGATCCTCAACCATAAACCCCATCGGGCCTTCTTCAATCTCGGAGTGGTCAAAATGCAACATCCAGGGTGCCGCACCTTCACCCGCGCGCCCGTCAGTCACCTTAATCTCCAGCATCGGCTGGGCATGCTCCGCAACATCCGCCCACACACCAATACCCTGCAACAACCGCTTGGACGCCAAGGCCAGCGCATAAGACCGCCCGTCAAAATCACGCGTTTCGCGCACCGCTTTTGGCAGGCTATCAATGATACTGACGGTAAACCCCGCATCAGCGGCGGCAATGGCAAGGGCAGGGCCGTTCAGCCCACCTCCCACAATGATAAAATCAGTTTTCATGCAGCTAATTATGGTCTTTCACACGGGATTGTCCATGCGCTGCTTGGTCGCTAGGTTGTGATAAATCAAAACAGGAGCGGCGCGATGCAAGACTGGCTATGGATGACTGCAGGCGACCTTGGGCGCGGCATTGGCGCGGGTGAAATCGATCCTATTGCGCTGACGGAAACCTATCTTGGCGCCATTGACGCACACCCCATGTCGTCTCGCATCTACGCCCGCGTGACCCATGAACGCGCCCGCTCAGAAGCCGCCGCCGCCAGCGCGCGCGCCAAATCAGGCAACCGCTTCGGCCCGCTCGATGGCGTCCCGATTTCTTGGAAAGACCTGTTCGATACCGCAGGCATAGGGACCGAAGCAGGCACAAAACTGCTCGAAGGCCGCATCCCCTCCGAAGACGCCGAAGTCGTCAAAACGGCCACCGCCGCAGGCCTCGTCTGCCTTGGTAAAACCCACATGTCCGAAATCGCCTTCAGCGGCTTGGGTCTGAACCCGATGACAGCCACGCCGCCCTGCATCAACGATGAAAATGCCGTACCGGGGGGCTCTAGCTCCGGTGCCGCAGCCTCCGTGGCTTTCGGTTTAGCTGCCGCGGGTATCGGTAGCGACACGGGCGGCTCCGTGCGTATTCCTGCCGCATGGAACGATCTGGTCGGCCTGAAAACCACCCACGGGCGGCTCTCGCTACAAGGCGCCGTGCCGCTCTGCCTTACCTTTGATACTGTCGGCCCACTGTGCCGCTCCGTCGAAGACGCCGCACTTTTACTGTCCGCACTGGAAGGCAGCAAACCAATCGACCTGCAAAATGCCGACCTCAAGGGCATGCATTTCGCCATCCTCGACACAATCGTCATGGATGACATCCGCGACGCCCCAAACGCGGCATTCCTTAGCGCAGTCACCAAACTCAAGGCGGCAGGCGCGGAAATTACACATATCGACATCCCCGAACTCAACGATGCATGTGATAACGCCTTCACCCTTTATGCCGCAGATTCATACGGTTATTGGAAAGATAAAGTCGAAGCCGCCCCTGAAAAAATGTTCCCACAAATCTTGGAACGGGTACGCGGTGGAAAAAATATCTTGGCTGCCGATTACGTCGCGGCATGGATCCGCACCCATGAAATCCGCAAAATATACGCCGCAGCTACGGCTCGCTATGACGCAGTCCTGATGCCAACCGCGCCGACCTTGCCGCCTTGCGCGGAAAAGCTCCTCACAGACGACACTTATTACAAATCCGAGAACCTGCTGGCCCTGCGCAACACGCGGGTCGGAAACCTGATGGGGCTGACCTGTTTGACCCTGCCCGCGGGCACGCCATCGTGCGGGATTTCGTTTAACGCGAGGCACAACAGCGAGGCACAACTGCTACGGATCGGGGCGGCTGCCGCCAAGGCTTTGTCCTAAAAGACACAATTCGGTCACCCAAGGGCAAAAATTGTCCCGCTTATTGTGGACAGACGACCGCTTCGCGGGCTAGTTTACATAAAAGTTGGACGACAATGATCCGGCAGTTGAGGCAGTTATGGTATTCTCCGAGCGGTTTTCGAACCTTCCGGTTGCAACTTGGCCACGTTTGCGCGCCCTTTTGGATGTGCCGACACAGGCCGACGAGGTGATCAATATGACGATTGGCGAGCCACGCCATGCGTTCCCCCCATTCGTGGGCGACGTTTTGGCGGCCAACCTCGCGTCATTCGGCAAATATCCCAGCAACGACGGCACGCCAGATCTGTTATCCGCAATCGCGGGCTTTGTGCAGCGACGCTACGATGTGACGCTGTCCAACGATCAGATCCTCACGCTGAACGGCACACGCGAAGGGCTTTATAACGCCGCAATGGCGCTTTGCCCTGAAACGAAAAACGGCCAAAAACCCGTTATTCTCATACCAAATCCGTTCTATCCGGTCTACGCCGTGGCCGCACTTTCGGTTAACGCAGAGCCGGTCTTCGTGCCTGCAACCGCCGAGACAGGCAACCTGCCAGACTTTACCAACCTGTCTGACGACGTGCTGAACCGCACCGCAATCGCCTACATCTGCTCGCCCGCAAACCCGCAGGGCGCAATGGCCGATGCGGCCTATTGGCAGACCCTGATCGCATTGGCCGAAAAACACGACTTCATCATTTTCGCCGACGAATGCTACTCGGAAATCTACCGCGAAACGCCGCCCGTCGGTGCATTGCAAGCGGCCAAAGACATGGGCGCCGACCCCGAACGTGTGGTGGTTTTCCACTCGCTTTCCAAACGCTCCAACTTGCCGGGCTTGCGCTCGGGTTTCTGCGCCGGCGGCATTGAAAGCATCAAACGCATCCGCGCACTGCGCGCCTACGCGGGCGCACCATTGCCCGAACCGCTGCAAGCCGTGGCAACCGCCGCGTGGAACGACGAAGAACACGTTGTCGAAAACCGCGCACTCTACGCCGCCAAATTCAAAATCGCCGACACTATCTTTGCAGGCGTGCAAAATTACGACAGCCCTAAAGGCGGCTTCTTTCTCTGGCTACCCGTCGACAATGGCGAAGCCGCAGCCGTCAAGCTCTGGACACAAACCGGCGTGCGCGTCTTGCCGGGCTCGTACCTAAGCCGCGACGTAAACGGATCCAATCCGGGCGCTAAATTTATTCGGGTGGCACTCGTCGCCCCGACACAAGAAATGCAACGCGGACTGACGTTAATCCGCGATTGTTTATACGACTGAGGGAATTAATCATGGCTTCTTACCAATCACGCGGACGCGACCCCTTGCTAGATAGCACAACTCAGGCAGCGATTGAAAAACGCGGCAAGGAACTGCTTGGCATCGGGTTGGTAATCTGCGGCGTCTTACTGGCGATGATGGTAGGTAGCTACACAGCGGCGGACCCATCATGGATGTCAGCCACCGACGCACCAGTTCAGAACTGGCTGGGACGGTTCGGCGCATCAACTGCGGCGCCATTGATGATGGTCGTAGGCATCGGCATCTACGCATTACCCGCCATCCTGATGACGTGGGGCGTGCGCTTCACCGGACACAGGGGCGAAGAACGGGCCGCTAGCCGCTTGATCTTTGCACCAATTGCAATCGCGATGGCCTCAATCTACGCAGTCACACTGTCGCCGGGCCCAACGTGGCCTACAAACTTCGGCCTGGGCGGTATGTTCGGCGATACAGTTCTGGCGCTGGTCCTAACAATCCTGCCATTCGGCACCGGGTTCGCGGTCAAACTGTTCTCGCTCCTGTCTGGCCTCGTCTTTCTGGCAGTTTTTGCCTTTGTGCTGGGCTGCACCAAGCCCGAAATCAAATGGTTCTTGCGCTTTCTCTTTATCGGCGTGATCGTCACCTACGCAAAGCTCCTGAGCCTGCTTGGCAAAACCGCTGAAGTCTCCGCAAAAGCAGCGCAAGGCGGCATGGCAACCCTGCAAGCCAAGCGCGAGCTTTCCCGACAGCACCGCGAAAATCTGGCGGTCTACGCCGAGCAGGAAGCCGCAGCACAACAGTTTTACCCCGATCCCGAACGCAAGGCACGCGCCGCCGCAGTTGTGCGGGCAAACCCTGCAATGCCCACACGCGCTGCCGCCCCGCTGCCGCCATCTGACGGGCGCAAAATGCCGCCAATGACAGGGCAAGCCGCTGCCCCTGTCGCAGCTCCCCAAATGACCGCCGCTCCGATGGTCGCCCCGCAACGCGCAAACCCAGCACCGCAAACGGGCGGTTTTCTGTCGGGCCTGCTCAAACGCAACGAACCAATGCCGGAACCTGAACTGGTCGTATCTGCAACCGTGGACCATGACGCGCCCGCGCTGGACGGAGAGCGCGTCAAAGCCCGCATTTCAGACGCAATCCGCGCCCGCAAAGACGCCGTTGTCACGCCACCTTCCGTGTCGCGCATCGAGCCTACGCTGACTGCCGGACGCGGCCCGCGCCCGCTGATCTTGAACCTGCAAAACGACGATCAGGACATCGCTGAACTGATCGAAATCGAGGACGAAATCGAGGAACCGGTCGCAGTAGCCCCGCGCTCTTTCGCACCTGTGCCGGTTTTGCGTGCCAGCACACCACCACCACCGCCCACCCCAGCCGCGCGGATCGTGATCCCGACACCAGAGCCGAAAAAGGTCGTGCAGCACTCGCTGAAACGCGCCGTGATCCCTTCCAAACAGGCCCAAGCCGAAGCACAGCCGAACCTGAAGTTTGACGATAAATACGCCGACTACGAACACCCGCCACTCAGCCTGCTGGCCAGCCCCTCCGCGATCGAGCGCCACCACCTGCCAGACGAAGCACTGGAAGAAAACGCGCGCATGTTGGAAAGCGTGCTCGACGATTATGGCGTGAAAGGCGAAATCGTCTCGGTGCGCCCTGGCCCCGTCGTCACGATGTATGAACTCGAACCCGCGCCCGGATTGAAAGCGTCCCGCGTGATTGGCCTCGCTGACGACATCGCCCGCTCGATGTCGGCCCTCTCCGCACGCGTCTCCACCGTGCCGGGTCGCTCGGTCATCGGCATCGAATTGCCAAACGAGAAACGCGAAATGGTCGTGCTGCGCGAAATGCTCGCCGCGCGTGACTTTGGCGATAGCAACATGAAATTGCCGCTCGCTCTGGGCAAGGACATCGGCGGCGAACCCATTATCGCCAACCTTGCAAAAATGCCTCACCTTTTGATCGCAGGGACTACTGGTTCGGGTAAATCCGTCGCAATCAACACGATGATTCTGAGCTTGCTTTACAAGCTGACGCCAGAAGAATGCCGGATGATCATGATTGATCCGAAAATGCTGGAACTGTCAGTCTACGACGGCATCCCGCATTTGCTCTCGCCGGTCGTAACAGACCCTAAAAAGGCCGTTGTGGCCCTGAAATGGGTCGTCGGCGAGATGGAAGAGCGCTACCGTAAAATGTCCAAAATGGGCGTCCGCAACATCGACGGTTACAATGGCCGCGTGAAAGAAGCGCTCGCAAAAGACGAAATGTTCAGCCGCACCGTGCAAACAGGGTTCGACGACGAAACCGGCGAGCCGATCTTCGAGACAGATGAATTCACACCAGAAGTGCTGCCTTATATCGTCGTGATCGTGGACGAGATGGCCGACCTGATGATGGTCGCAGGCAAAGAAATCGAAGCCTGCATTCAGCGCCTCGCACAGATGGCGCGGGCATCTGGCATCCACCTGATTATGGCAACGCAGCGCCCGTCGGTCGACGTCATCACTGGCACAATCAAAGCAAACTTCCCGACCCGCATTTCCTTCCAAGTGACGTCCAAAATCGACAGCCGCACGATCCTCGGCGAAATGGGCGCAGAGCAACTCTTGGGCATGGGCGACATGCTTTACATGGCAGGCGGCGGTAAAATCAGCCGTATCCACGGCCCGTTCTGTAGTGATGAAGAGGTCGAAGAAATCGTCAACTTCCTCAAAGGCTTCGGCCCACCCGAATACATGTCAGGCGTAGTCGAAGGGCCATCCGACGAAGCAAGCTCGAGCATCGATCAGGTGCTTGGCCTAGGCGACGGCAACGAAACCGAAAACGCACTCTACGACACCGCCGTGGCCATCGTCATCAAAGACCGCAAATGCTCCACCTCCTACATCCAACGCAAACTTGCGATTGGGTATAACAAGGCGGCACGCTTGGTCGAACAGATGGAAGACGAAGGCGTCGTGTCCTCGGCAAACCACGTCGGAAAACGCGAAATTCTGGTTCCAGAACAGCACCAACAATACTAACCATAGTGGCGCCTACTGGCACATCATGTAACCACCACCAGATTGTCTCGGCGAACGGGGCCTTGGCCGAAGCCCTCTATTTTGGGTCGCAATGCGCGAGCCTGATGCCCGCCGAGACGATCTAGGAAATCTCGCTTTTGTTCGCGCAGCTGGCAAATACCGCATATTTCGGCGCGCGCCCGTTCATCGAAGGTAAACAATATAAGCAATTTTCTGCACGCCATGCGAAAACAGACCACGCACTACTCGAAGCGACAACAACAACCGCAAACATCTAACTCCTCCTAAAATTTCGTCTCATGCGTGACCGATCTTTCAAACGCGGGGTAAAGACACAAAATGCACCGCCCAAACAAAAACCCCGCCTGATCACTCAGACGGGGGCTTTGCAGTTTTCAAAACGAGGATCGGGCTGCTTTACAGCATACCTTCACGCTGGAGCTTCTTCCGAGCCAGCTTACGCTGACGGCGGATCGCTTCTGCTTTCTCGCGTGCTTTACGCACGGACGGTTTCTCGAAATGCTGCTTAAGCTTCATCTCACGAAAAACGCCTTCACGCTGAAGTTTCTTTTTCAGAGCACGCAACGCCTGATCGACGTTGTTATCACGAACACTAACCTGCATGTGGTTTTCACCACCTCTCTAGTTAAATTTGCATTATTGCAGGAAGGTGCCGCATAGCAAAGTTGCGCGATTCTGTCTAGTGTTGCCGCAAGACAGGAGAACGAGATCATGACAGCAACCAAAATTGACAGTCTACTTGACGCGATATTGCCACATGTGGCTTTTGACGGCTGGTCTCAAACCAGTTTTGACGCGGCCCGATCAGACACGGAAATCGACGCGGCCACCGCCAAAACGCTCTGCCCGCGCGGGGCCCTCGATCTGGCCGTGGCCTACCACAAACGCGGCGACGCACAAATGGCCGCCGCCATGGCCGCCGCTGACCTGACCGACATGCGCTATTCTGACAAAG
The DNA here is from genome assembly GCF_054439475.1 of Yoonia sp. MH D7. NCBI lineage: Bacteria > Pseudomonadati > Pseudomonadota > Alphaproteobacteria > Rhodobacterales > Paracoccaceae > Yoonia > Yoonia sp. MH D7. The sequence goes on along the minus strand of NZ_JBTJCF010000001.1, from coordinate 2,625,723 downwards.
TTGCCCACGCGATACGCCTACGCCTGGCCGCCGCAGCCGACAAAGAAGTGGTTCGTCGCGGCTCATCACTCTTCGCGCTGCCAACCCATGCGGGTGAAGGAGCAAAACTGATCTGGGGCACCGCTGACGCAATCTGGAACGCACTAGGCGACACATCGACAGACGCGAACTGGTATAGCAAACGCGCAACATTATCAGCAGTATATGGCTCCGTTGTGCTTTTTTGGCTCGGCGATACCGAAGACGCAACCGACGCGTTCATTGACCGGCGCATTGCCAACGTCATGCAGTTCGAAAAACTCAAAGCACAAGTCAACAAAAGCGCACTCCTCAAACCCATCACCGGCCCACTTGGCAAGTTGATGAGCGCCGTAAAAGCCCCGAACCACACACCAAACCCTGACCTTCCAGGCATCTGGATCGCGGAGGACAAACAATGAAAGCGGTCGAAATCACCAAGGCAGGCGGCCCCGATGTCCTGAAACTTACTGACCGTCCAATGCCCACGGCGGGCTACGGCGAGGTCGTGATCAAAGTCGCCTACGCAGGCGTTAACCGCCCCGATGCTTTGCAACGCGCAGGGCTCTACAATCCACCCGCATCGGCCAGCGACCTCCCCGGCCTAGAGGCATCAGGCGAAATCGTCTCTATTGGCGCGGGCGTCACTGGTCTGGCGACAGGCGACCTCGTTTGCGCACTCCTACCGGGTGGCGGTTACGCAGAATTTGTCGCCACACCCGCCGCCCACTGCCTGCCAATTCCCGATGGCCTCTCGCTGAAACAAGCCGCTTGCTTGCCCGAAACGTTCTTCACTGTCTGGTCCACCGTCTTCATGCGCGGCGGCTTACAAGGTGGCGAACGGTTCTTAGTACACGGCGGCAGCTCCGGTATCGGCACGACAGCAATCCAACTGGCGCGGGCATTCGGCGCGCGCGTCTTCACAACCGCAGGATCTGACGAAAAATGCGCCGCCTGTCTGGCCCTCGGTGCAGAGCAAGCCATCAACTATCGCTCCGTGGATTTTGTCGAGGTAATGCGCAATGCAGGGCGCGCGGATCTGATCCTCGACATGGTCGGCGGCTCGTATATGCAGCGCAATATCCAAGCCTTGGCCAATGACGGACGCATCGTGCAAATTGCGTTCTTGCAGGGGCCAAAAGCAGACTTGAACATGATGGAAATCATGACCCGCAGACTGACAATCACAGGCGCTACCCTGCGTCCTCAATCGGATCTGTCCAAATCGCGCAGCGCAGACCAGTTGCGCGCAAAGGTCTGGCCACTGCTCGCGACAGGTAAAATCGCCCCCGTGATGGATCAGGAATTTGCACTCGCTGACGCCTCTGCCGCCCATACCCACATGGAATCCGGCGCTCATATCGGAAAAATCTTCCTGAAGGTCGACGGCGAATGAGACACAGCCTACGCACAAAAATCATCACGACCTGCGACGCCAAAATCGCGGCTAAGGGACCAACCGTTGGTCTGTCATTCTACGCATTCTTCGCCAATAAAAACGACGATCCCGATCTGCTTTTAGAGGCTGCGACATGGTGGATCAAAACCCACAGGCTCAACCATTTTGAAAAAGCCGCGATGATCAAAGATATTGCAATGTCCGGTCGGTAATTACTGGCGCGGTGGAAAGCTTTTATAAACTGGCAAACGCCAGCCGAACGCGATGCTCCCACCGCGCAATATAAATGTTGCAGCACCGCAAACCAGCAGGCTTTCAAGGGGCGAAAACCCCGTCTCCAAGGCGATCAACGCACTCGCAGCACCAACCAACGCGCAAGTCACATACAACTCGCCCTGACGCAAAATGAACGGCACTTCGTTACAAACAACATCGCGCATCAACCCGCCAAAACACCCCGTCGTAATGCCCATAATAATCACAATTGCATGCGGCTGATCCATACTGGTCGCCACCAATACCCCCGCAGGCACAGCCACAGCCAAGGCCGCGGCATCCAGCCAGACAATACTGCGCGCGCGACTCTCCAACAAATGCGCCATGAAAAAAACCAGCAGCGCGGCAACTGTAGCAACCCCGATAAACATCGGGTTTGCGACCCAAAACACATCACGATTCAAAATCACATCACGAACCGTGCCACCACCCACCGCCGTCAAACTTGCAATAAAAACAAAACCGATCACGTCCAATTGCGCACGACTGGCAACCAGCGCCCCCGTCAGCGCAAAAATAAACACCGCCCCGTAATCCAGCCCTTCAACCAAGGTCATGTCTTAAACGGCTCCATTCCCGCGCGGGCCAATTCGTCCGCACGCTCGTTTTCTGGATGACCCGCGTGGCCCTTGACCCACTTCCATGTCACGTCATGCATCTGCGTCGCTGCATCAAGACGTTTCCACAAATCCTCATTCTTCACAGGTTTATTCGCCGCCGTCTTCCAGCCACGCTTTTTCCACCCGAAAATCCACGCAGTGATTCCATCCTTCACATACGAACTATCGGTCACAATCGTTAAACTTGTCTTACGCTGCAACGCCTCCAACGCCGAAATCGCGGCCATCAACTCCATTTTATTGTTGGTCGTATGGGCCTCGCCACCGTTCAATTCGCGGGTTTTCACAACCGCGTTCCCATCACGCGCAATCATCAACACACCCCAGCCACCAGGGCCGGGATTCCCCGAACACGCACCATCGGTATAGGCAAATAGATCAGTCATTTTAGCGCGCCCTCACACTGATATAGGGGGTAGCTGCGCCACCACAAAACTCATTCGTCTTTTCGGCGGACATACTAAGCTGTCTCCCGCAATACGCGCGGCACCTTGAATTCGACATTTTCCACAGCAGTTTCCACCATCTCGACCGTCACATCATAACGGTCGCGAAAGGCGTCAATCACCTCGTTGATCAAAACCTCAGGTGCCGATGCTCCCGCCGTGATCCCCATCGATGTGATACCATCCAGCGCGCGCCAATCAATATCCGTGGCACGTTGCACCAGTTGCGCATATGCACAGCCAGCGCGCGCGCCAACCTCGACCAAACGGCGCGAATTACTGGAATTAGGCGCGCCCACAACCAACATTGCATCACACTTCGGCGCCATCGCTTTCACGGCTTCCTGACGGTTGGTCGTGGCATAACAAATGTCTTCTTTATGCGGGCCAACGATTGCAGGAAAACGGGCGTGCAGCGCGGCAACAATCTCAATCGTATCGTCCACCGACAATGTGGTCTGCGTCACAAACGCCAGCTTGCGCACATCACGTGGCGCAACAGCCGCCACATCCTCAACAGTCTCGACCAGCAACACCTCGCCATCGGGCAATTGCCCCATCGTGCCAACCGTTTCAGGATGCCCCGCATGGCCAATCATGATCATCTGCAACCCTGCATCCGCATGACGCTGTGCCTCGATATGCACCTTGGACACCAACGGACAGGTCGCATCAACATAAACCATATTGCGGGCTTCGGCGGCATTCGGCACAGATTTCGGCACCCCATGCGCCGAGAAAATCACAGGGCGATCAGGCGGACATTCATCCAGTTCCTCGACAAAAATCGCACCCTTATCGCGCAGCCCATCCACCACAAATTTGTTATGCACAATCTCGTGGCGCACATAAACAGGCGCGCCCCATTTCTCGATCGCCATTTCAACGATCTTGATCGCGCGGTCGACGCCAGCGCAAAAACCGCGTGGCGCGGCAAGATAAAGGGTCAGCGGGGGATTGGTCATATCATGCTCCAAAGGTTGCCCTAGACCTAAGGCGTGAAACACCCCGCGTCCAGTGTTTGGCGCATGAAGAAATGGCCGGGTTTTACCCCGACCACCTATCATTTAGTCCGCGTCAGCAGTTGCCAGCTGATCATCCTCACGCGGCTCACGGGTCGGACGACCCACAACATCGCGCAATTCATCAAGCTCGATGAAATTATCGGCCTGCCGGCGCAATTCATCCGCAATCATTGGTGGCTGGCTCCGGATCGTAGATACAACCGAAACACGCACACCTTTACGCTGCAATGCCTCTACCAACGGGCGGAAATCCCCGTCACCAGAGAATATAACCGCATGGTCGATATGTGGCGCAAGCTCCATCGCATCGACCGCTAGCTCGATGTCCATATTGCCTTTTACCTTACGCCGACCCATGCTGTCGGTGTATTCTTTCGCCGGCTTTGTCACCATGGTGAAGCCGTTATAATTTAACCAGTCAACCAAAGGGCGGATGGGCGAGTACTCGTCATTTTCCAAAAGCGCAGTGTAATAAAACGCCCGTAGCATTTTGCCACGTCGCATAAACTCTGCCCGTAACAATTTGTAGTCGATGTCGAACCCTAGCGACTTTGCAGCAGCATAGAGGTTTGATCCATCGATGAAGAGCGCAAGACGCTCGTCACGATAAAACATAAATGGTCCTTCCGAATGTGTGTCCTGTGGGTGGTCGTACGAATGTGAGTGGTCTAATAACAGGGACACTCTAAATGTAGGTACAATCTAATATGCCGCAAGCCCAGATCAAATCAATGACAGGCAATAATGCGCTGATTGCCCTTGGCAGTAACGCTAATTCACTTTGGGGTGACTCTACAGAAACTATACAAAAGTCTATGCTCATCGTGGGTATCGCCTTGGCCGGAAACGTCGAGCAAAGCGCACTTTACACAACCCCTGCATTCCCTGCGGGCACCGGTCCCGATTTCGTGAACGCAGCGATTCGGGTGCAGACAACCCTGAACGCCGCCGCAATCATGCAGGCCCTCCACGACATAGAGGCCGATGCCGGACGCAAAAGGGTGGTGCGCTGGGGGCAACGCACGCTTGATCTGGATCTGATTGCTTTGGATGACATGGTACGTCCAGACGCAGACACGCATCAAAAATGGCGGGATTTGCCTCTCGATCAACAAGTAAAAACCACACCAGATCAACTCATTATCCCGCATCCGCGCCTGCAGGACCGTAGCTTTGTGTTAGTACCTCTGGCCGACATCGCCCCCGATTGGGTGCATCCGCTGCTTAATCTCTCCGTCACTCAGATGCGCGATGCGCGGCCTCTGGACGAAATCGCCGGTGTCAGGCCGATCTAGCGCCCGCTAGCCCTTGTCATTTTACAACAAAGCGCATAGTGGAGAGCTTTCTGAAGTCATGTCCGATTGATTGGAGTACGCCAATGGCCCGCGTTACCGTAGAAGACTGCGTCGATAAAGTTCCGAACCGTTTTGAGCTTGTGATGCTTGCGGCGCACCGTGCCCGCGAAATCGCCGCCGGTTCCCCGCTGACCGTAGCGCGCGACAACGACAAAAACCCCGTTGTGTCACTGCGTGAAATCGCCGACGAGACCCAAGGGGCTGACGATCTGCGCGAGCGCATGATCGAAGCAAACCAGACCCAGATCGAAGTCGACGAACCAGAAGAGGACAGCATGTCCCTCCTGATGGGCGCCGAATCCGACAAACCTGCCGACGACGACATGTCCGAGGAAAAGCTGCTGCGCGCTCTGATGGACGCACAAGGTCAGCGTTAAACACGAGATGATATAGATGCCGGACCAGATAAACACGACAGCCGACGATCTGGTTGCACTGGTCCGCATCTATAACCCTCGTTCAAACGAAAAACTGCTACGTGATGCATTTGCCTTTGGCGATGCAATGCACGAGGGGCAGTTCCGCCATTCAGGCGAAAAATACTTCACACATCCTGTTGCTGTCACGGTCATCCTCGCTGAAATGCAGATGGACGACGCCACGCTTGTTACGGCTTTGCTGCACGACACGATCGAAGACACCAAAGCAACCTACGCCGAAGTCGCCACACGCTTTAGCCGTGAAATCGCCGAACTTGTTGATGGCGTGACCAAGCTGACCAATCTACAGCTCAACAGCACCCAAACCAAACAAGCCGAAAACTTTCGCAAACTGTTCATGGCCACCAGCCGCGACCTGCGGGTAACGCTGGTGAAACTGGCCGACCGCTTGCACAATATGCGCACGATAAAATCCATGCGCCCCGACAAGCAGGTGCAAAAAGCCCGCGAAACGATGGACATCTACGCGCCGCTCGCAGGGCGCATGGGTATGCAATGGATGCGCGAAGAGCTGGAAGATCTGGCCTTCAAAGTGCTGAACCCCGAAGGACGCAATTCCATCATCCGGCGGTTTATCTCCCTGCAACGCGAAGCGGGCGACGTGGTCGAAAAAATCACCGCTGATATGCGCGTAGAGCTGGAAAAAGTCGGCATCGAAGCATCGGTCATGGGGCGGGCGAAAAAACCCTACTCGATCTGGCGCAAAATGGAAGAAAAGGAACTGTCGTTCAGCAGGCTTTCCGACATCTACGGCTTTCGTATTCTCACCGCGACCGAAGCCGACTGTTATCGCACATTAGGCGCAATCCACCAACGCTGGCGGGCTGTTCCGGGACGGTTCAAAGACTACATCAGCCAGCCCAAATCCAACGGCTACCGGTCGATCCATACTACGGTGTCAGGACGCGACGGCAAACGGGTCGAGGTGCAAATCCGCACCCGCGAAATGCACGAAGTTGCCGAAACGGGCGTCGCTGCCCACTGGTCCTATAAAAACGGCGAACGGGTCGAAAACCGCTTTGCCGTGGACCCCGTGAAATGGATCGCGCAACTGACCGAACGGCTCGATGAAAGCCACGATCACGACGACTTTTTAGAAACCGTGAAACTGGAAATGTATCAGGACCAAGTGTTCTGCTTTACCCCCAAAGGCGACGTCATCAAACTGCCGCGCGGTGCCACCCCCATCGATTTTGCCTACGCAATCCACACGCGGATCGGCTCTGGCTGTGTCGGGGCAAAAGTCGACGGTATCCGCGTGCCGCTCTGGACTCGCATCAAAAACGGCCAGTCGGTCGAGGTCATCACCGCAGAGGGGCAAACACCCCAAGCGACATGGATCGACATCGTGGTCACAGGCCGCGCCAAAACCGCCATCCGCAGATCCTTGCGCGAAGAAGACCGCGACCGCTATGTGCGCTTGGGGCGCGAACTCGCCCGCGTGGCCTTTGAAAACGTCGGTAAAAAATCGACTGACAAAGCCCTGCGCACCGCCGCCAAAGCCATGGCCATAGAAGACGCAGAAGAAATGCTGGCCCTGCTTGGCAGCTCTGAATTGACCTCACATGAAATCGTGCGCGCGATCTACCCCGAACTGGTTGAAAAACAAGGCGACGAAATCGACGAAAAACGCGCGGTTGTCGGCCTCGATGCGGACCAGAACCACAAACGCGCCAAATGCTGCCAACCGCTTCCGGGTGAACGGATCGTGGGCATCACCTATCGCGGCCAGGGCGTCGTCGTCCACGCCATCGACTGCGAAGCCTTGGTCGACTTCGAAGATCAACCCGAACGCTGGATCGACTTGCAATGGCAAGAAGGCACACATAGGTCGGTCAATACCGTGACGTTTGACGTAACAATCACCAATGACGCAGGTGTTCTGGGACGGATATGCACACTCATTGGCGAACAAAACGCAAATATCTCGGATCTGACATTTATTGACCGCAAACCTGACTACTTTAGGCTGTTAATTGATATAGACTTACGTGACAGCGAACACATGCACCGCGTATTCAAGGCGCTTGATGCAGATAGCAATGTCTCGTCACTTGAACGACACAGGGACCCGGGACTGGCCAGCGCCGTTCGGGCATAATGCACTGAGAGGACGAGTGGATTGGTTTTCAAACGGAGGGATAGACGGACGGTCGGCGAGATCGTCGGCAGGGCGCTCTACCCACGTGGCGGCTGGGCTCGCGCGTTTGAATACGTCAAACACCGCGTGCGGCGGCTGCCCGACACCCCCGAAAAAATCTCACGCGGCATCTGGGCAGGCGTGTTCACCACATTCACGCCCTTCTACGGATTGCACTTTGTCGTAGCCGCAATCGTGGCCAAACTCATGCGTGGCAATATCCTCGCGGCTCTGCTCGCAACCTTCTTTGGCAACCCGCTGACTTACTTGCCCATCGGTATCGCGTCGCTGACCACAGGGCACTTCCTGCTCGGCATCCGGCCCAAGCACGGCCCCATTGATTCCTCGCTGGGCGATAAATTTGCAGGTGCAGGTGGCGATTTGTGGCACAATCTACACGCGCTCTTTACCTTTCAGAAAATGGACTGGAGCAATCTCGCCGTCTTCTACAACGAGCTGTTTTTCCCCTACATGATCGGCGGCATCATTCCCGGCGCTGTGGCGGCAACCGTCTGCTACTACATTTGCGTCCCGCTCATCCGCGCTTATCAAAACCGCCGACGCAATGTGCTGCGTTCCAAACTCGACCAACTCAAGAAAAAAACCACAACACCGGATGACGCTGATCCAACTTCACGCTAGGCTCTCATCAAGCCCGCAACCATAGGACCGCTGACATGACACCTGACCGCTTGCGCCTTGGCGTGAACATCGACCATGTGGCCACCGTGCGTAACGCGCGGGGCGGCAATAACCCCGACCCCGTACGCGCTGCCTTGATCGCACAAGACGCAGGTGCCGACGGCATAACCGCCCACCTGCGCGAAGACCGCCGTCACATCATCGACGCCGATATCGACGGGCTGATGGCTTCGCTGAAAATCCCGCTCAACTTCGAAATGGCCGCCACCGCAGAAATGCAAGCCATCGCCCTGCGCCACAACCCTCATGCCATCTGCCTTGTCCCTGAAAAACGGGCCGAAGTAACCACCGAAGGCGGGTTAGAGGTCGCCGCACAAGATAACGTTCTTGCAGTCTACATCGCGCCATTCATCGCCGCCGGCAGCCGCGTGTCAATGTTCATCGGCGCGGACAAACGGCAAATCGACGCCTGCGCGCGCATCGGTGCCCCCGTGATCGAATTGCATGCAGGGGCCTACGCCGATGCTTGGGCCGAACAACGCTGGGATGATCGCGACAGCGAACTTGCCAAAATCACCGACATGGCCGCCTATGCCCATGAACTCGGTCTCGAAGTCCACGTCGGTCATGGCCTTACCTATGACAGCGTCACGCCTATCGCGGCCCTGCCGCAGGTGGCTGAACTCAATATCGGCCACTTCATCATCGGCGAAGCGATCTTCCGCGGCCTCGGTCCCGCCATTTCCGAAATGCGGCGGCTCATGGACGCGGCGCGGACATGATCAATCAACTGGCCCTGCTTGCAGTCCTTGCGTCACCGCTTGGCGCACAATCGATCAACCCCTGCGACTGGCAGGCTTCCGCCCAAGCGTTGGTAGAACCGTGGGAAGACAACACGCGCCTCTTTGCAAACGGGGCAGTGCGTCTGGCCGCCCTCGATACAATAGAACCCGCCATCGCGGCCGCTTATCTGCTGGTCCTGTCACCGCCCTACGACGAAGTTGGCGGGCGGCAATGCAGGGTGATCGGGCTCACCGACACAATGGGATTTGCGTCCATCGACTTCGCGACGCTCACCTCGCGCTACGACCCCGCAATCGGCCTCATCTTCGACATCCCTGTGCAAGCGATCGACGCGAATACCTCCCTCACAACGATGGACGCCCTGACACTCACCCTCAATCAGTCCACAGGGGCACTGACCACTGCAATAAAACCTGCACGCGAATGATCCTTGGCATCGGCACCGACCTCGCAAACATCGACAGAATCGCAAAAACACTGGACCGGTTCGGCGACAGGTTCCGCAACCGCGTCTTCACCGATATCGAACAAGCCAAGGCCGAACGAAGACGAGACGTCGCCGGCACCTATGCCAAACGCTGGGCCGCAAAAGAGGCGTGTTCCAAGGCGCTGGGCACCGGCCTCGCCATGGGGATCGCATGGAAAGATATGTCCGTCACCAACTTGGCGTCAGGCCAACCGACAATGCAGGTCACAGGCTGGGCAAAGGACAGGCTCGACCAGATGACACCGGCAGGGCATCACGCCGTAATTCATGTCACTCTGACCGATGATCACCCTTGGGCGCAGGCATTTGTGCTGATCGAGGCCTTGCCAATAGCGCCATAGGTTGACAGGACAGGGGCGGGGGCGCATATCGACGCGATGTATAAAAAGGTACGAAACAATGGCTGGTAATGCAAAAGGCAACGAAACAGGCGGCTTTATGGCAAGTATCAAGGAAACAGTGAAAACTGTGGTCTGGGCGCTGCTGATCGCTGGTGTGTTCCGTACATTGTTCTTCCAGCCGTTCTGGATTCCGTCAGGCTCGATGAAAGACACGCTGTTGATCGGCGACTTTCTGTTCGTGAACAAAATGGCCTACGGCTATTCCTACGCCTCCTGCCCGTCGATCCGCATCCCTGCGGTGGGCATCGACATTGGTGCCGATGATTTCTGCGGTGTATTTAAAGACGCCGATAGCCGCCTGTTCGGCTCAGATCCAGAAATGGGCGACGTTGTGGTCTTTCGCCATCCGGTCACAGGCGCCGATTTTGTCAAACGTCTGATCGGCACACCGGGCGACCGCGTCCAGATGAAAGACGGGCTACTTTATATCAATGATGTCGCGGTGACGGTCGAAGACGCGCCAGATTTCATTGAACCCTACGGTTTCCAAGGACCGCAGCGCAACGAGACCCGCTGCGCGAACGGCGCGGTTGGCGAAGGGGCCGACTGCATCAAAGGCCGCCAATACGAGACCCTGCCAAACGGCGTGCGGCATTCGGTCCTGAACATCGGTGACCGACAGCTTGATAACACAGGCGTCTTCACCGTGCCCGCCAATGAATACTTTTTCATGGGCGACAACCGCGACAACTCCACCGATAGTCGGGTGGCGCAGCAGTTGCGCGGCGTGGGCTTCGTGCCACGCAATGATATCGTAGGCCGCGCCGACCGCGTGATGTTCTCGTCTGCTGGCCGTTCCATGCTGGCATTCTGGACATGGCGCTCCGACCGCTTCTTTAAGGCTATCGAGTGAAACTATCCGCCGATCTTAAAGCCTTCTGCGGGCGTCTGGGCTATGATTTTATCAAGCCCGACTTCCTTGTGCGCTCCGTCACCCACTCATCGATGGTCTCCCCGCACCGCGACGACAACCAGCGCCTCGAATTCCTTGGCGACCGCGTGCTGGGGCTCGTCATGGCCGAGGCCCTGCTGAAAGCCGACCCTAGCGCTCCCGAAGGGCTGCTCGCCCCGCGCTTTAACGCGCTCGTGCGCCGTGAAGCCTGCGCCGACGTGGCGCGCCAGATCGACCTTGGCGCTGTCCTGAAGCTCGGTCGCTCCGAGATGAAATCAGGCGGACGGCGCAAAGAAGCTCTGCTCGCCGACGCGATGGAAGCCGTGATTGCAGCCGTCTACCAAGATGGCGGTTTTGATTCCGCCCGCCGCGTGATCCTGCACCTCTGGGGACACCGCGTCAGCAACGTCGCCGAAGATGCACGCGACGCAAAAACATCACTGCAAGAATGGGCGCAAGCGCGCGGCGAAGTCCCGCCGCTCTACGTCGAAGTAAACCGTACAGGCCCCGACCACCAACCGGTGTTCACCATTGAGGTCCGCTTGGCCTCTGGACCCTCCGCACAAGCGACAGCAGGCTCCAAACGCCACGCCGAACAGGCCGCTGCCACCGCTCTTTTACAGAAAGTAGAACTGTCATGACCGACGCGCCCACCAAAGCAGGCTTTGTAGCCCTGATCGGCGAGCCCAACGCGGGCAAGTCGACCCTGATGAACAAAATGGTCGGCGCGAAAGTGTCGATTGTCACGCATAAAGTGCAAACCACCCGCGCCCGCATCCGTGGCGTCGCAATCGAAGGCCAATCGCAACTGGTCTTCGTCGACACGCCTGGCATGTTCAAACCCCGCCGCCGCCTTGACCGCGCTATGGTCAAAGCAGCATGGGGCGGTGCCGCCGACGCCGACGTTGTTGTGCTGCTGATCGAGGCCCACCGCGGCCGCTCGGAAGGCGTGAAAGCCATCATCGAACGCCTGAAAGAACACGCAGGCAAATCCCCCGTCGCGCTTGCCATCAATAAAATCGACAAGGTCAAAGCCGACAAACTCTTAGGCCTCGCCGAAGAAATGAACGAAGCATTCCCCTTCGTGCAAACCTTCATGATCTCGTCCGAACGCGGCCACGGCGTCGACGCCCTGCGCGAATGGCTGTCCCACCAATTGCCGGTCGGACCATGGCTCTATCCCGAAGACCAGATCGCCGATTTGCCCCTGCGCATGATCGCCGCCGAAACCACCCGCGAAAAACTGACCCTCCGCCTGCACCAAGAATTGCCCTACCAGCTCACGGTCGAAACCGAAAACTGGGAAGACCGCAAAGACGGCTCCTGCCGCATCGACCAAATCATCTACGTCATGCGCGACGGCCACAAGGGCATCGTTCTCGGCAACAAGGGCGAAACCATCAAGGCCGTCAGCACCGCCTCGCGCATCGAACTTGAAGAATTCCTCGACCGCCGCGTTCACCTGTTCTTGCAGATCAAAGTGCGGCCAAACTGGCTAGAAGAATCAGAGCGCTACTCCGAAATGGGCCTCGACTTCAAAGACGGTAACATATGAGATTAACAGCGGAAATCTGGGTTTCCGCTTACCTCACGCGGCTGCGCCTGACTGACATTCCCGCCTTTGTCGTCAAACACGGCGACAACACAGCGGGGGCTGTTCTGGTCAAACTCAACACGCTCGACGGCAACGCACGCTGCTTCCAGCGCTCATTCGATCTGATGACAGGCGAGCGTAAATGGATCACCCTGACCGACGGCTTGGAAGCCACAGTCGACGCCTCAATCGCCAAACAGCGCAGCTTTGATCCCGACCTCTGGGTGATCGAGGTCGAAGACAAACAAGGCCGCCACCTGCTCGATCAGGATGGTCTCGAATGAACTCCGTGAAAAACGCGAGGCGAGGCGCGCCCACATGATCACTTGGTCCGACGAAGGCGCACTGCTGAACGCTCGCCCCTTCGGCGAGACCTCCATGATCATCGACGTTTTCACCCCGCAGCACGGACGCCACACGGGCGTCGTGCGCGGCGGCATCAGCCGAAAAGTGGCCCCGCACCTACAACCCGGCGCACAGCTTTCCCTCACATGGAAAGCACGGTTAAACGACCACATGGGGTCCTTCTCCATCGAGCCAATCCGCAGTCGCGCCGCCACTGCCATGGGCGACCGCCTCGCTCTCGCAGGACTGAACGCGATCTGCGCAATCCTCTCCCGTGTCCTTCCCGAACGCGAAGCACATCTCCCACTCTATCACCGCACAATCGCCCTGCTCGACCTCCTCGGCCAATCCGGCGTCTGGCCCTTGGCCTACCTGCGCTGGGAACAAGCACTGCTCGACGAAATGGGTTTCGGCATGGACTTGTCAGCCTGCGCTGTGCGCGGCGTCAACGAAGATCTGGCCTTCGTTTCTCCCCGCACAGGACGCGCCGTCAGCCGCGATGCAGCAGGCGAATGGGCCGACCGGCTGCTCTTGTTACCGCCGGTTCTGGCAGGCAAAGGCGACGCAGATAATGCTGAGATCGGCATCGCCCTCGGCACCACAGGCTACTTCATAGAGCATCGGCTGATCAAAAGCCTCGGCGACCGCCCCATGCCCGCCGCACGACAACGGCTCCTCGACGCAATCAAACGTCAAGGCACCTGAAACACCATCTCACGACCAGCGGTATTGCTTAAAATCAACGTCGCTTTATGCGCCTCGGCTAAGGTCATGTCACCCAACGCCGCAAAAAACGCACTCTCCAACGGCAAATCAGGACAGGCCATGCGCGTCGCGCCAATCGGCCCCACCTCAAACCACGGATAGTCGGTCAATTGATCCGCAAAATAACTGTTGCAAGGCGCGCGCCCCGTCACCTTACCCACCTGCGAAACATTGATCGTTGCCACCCCGCCAAACGGTGCACCATCCAATGAAACCATAGCATAGTCACCATCAAACGGCGCATAGGCACTCACACTCTCGTCGCCCCAACAGGCCGCCAAAAGCACAAGCAATAAAATGGCGCGCAGCATGTTAATCCAGTAACCTACGCGCAATCACCTGCGCCTGAATTTCAGCAGCACCCTCAAAGATATTCAAAATACGCGCATCACACAAAATACGGCTCACCTTATACTCCAACGCAAACCCATTCCCACCATGGATCTGCAACGCATTATCCGCACAGGCCCACGCCACACGCGCACCCAGCAGTTTCGCCATGCCCGCCTCCAGATCACAGCGACGGTCATTGTCTTTCTCATGCGCCGAAAAATATGTCAGCTGCCGCGCCACCATAATTTCCACCGCCATCATCGCCAGCTTACCCGACACTCGTGGAAAATCTATTAACGCCTTGCCAAATTGTTTGCGATCGCGTGCATATTGCATCCCAACATCCAGTGCAGACGCGGCCACCCCAATCGCACGCGCCGCCGTTTGAATCCGCGCGCTCTCGAACGTCTGCATTAACTGCTTAAACCCTTTGCCCGTCTCGCCGCCCAACAGGTTCTCGCCCTTGACCTTAAATCCGTCAAACGCCAGCTCGTATTCCTTCATGCCGCGATACCCTAGGACCTCAATCTCGCCACCCGTCATACCTGACGTCGGGAACGGATTGGCGCAATCTCCGGGCGTCTTTTCGGCTAAAAACATCGACAGACCCTTATAGTCCGTTGTGTCAGAATCCGTGCGTGCCAGCAGCGTCATCATATGCGTGCGCGACGCATGCGTGATCCAGGTTTTATTGCCCGTCACTTCCCAATCATCGCCAACCTTGACCGCGCGCGTACGCAAACTGCCCAGATCAGACCCCGTATTCGGTTCGGTAAATACAGCTGTGGGCAGCGTCTCGGCGCTCGCCAAACGTGGCAGCCATTTCTGCTTTTGCTCTTCGGTGCCGCCACAAATAATCAGTTCGGCGGCAATCTCGGACCGCGTGCCAAGTGACCCCACGCCAATATACCCACGCGACAATTCCTCAGACACAACACACATCGCAGATTTCGACAGTCCAAACCCCCCGTATTCCTCGGGGATCGTCAGGCCAAACACACCCATCTCGGCCAATTCCTCGATGATCTGCATCGGGATCAACTCGTCTTTCAAATGCCATTCATGCGCAAACGGCTCGACCTTCTCGACAGCAAATCGGCGGAATTGCGCGCGGATCATCTCCAACTCATCATCAAGCCCGGCAGCGCCCACGGTGATATTGGCCGATTGTTCCTGCATCAACTCCACCAGACGGGACCGGGCGGCTTGCGTATTGGCGTTCCGCGTCAGCGTCGATTCGGCCTGCGTCATGCGGACATCAAATACACCCATATCGTGCAGGCGGATCATCTCGCCTTGGTTCATCTGAATGCCGCCATGCACCTGCGCAATGTACTCTCCAAAAGCGATCTGATGGATCAATTGCTCGACCTCTCCAAACTTGCCTTCGGCAACCAAATGTTCCGCCCATGCCTGCATCTGAGTCAACGCCTGCACATAGGTCGCGAGCCACGCTACACCATGCGCAGCGGTCTGGTTTGCCTCAATCAACGCCCCCGAAATTCGACCTGCATCCGTCACCAGGCCGCGCAACGCCTGCTTCGCGGCGAGCAAAATTGCATCAACAGCAGGCAAGGCGGCCTTGGTCGTGACCAGCAAATTCTCAACAAGGGGGCTCTGCGTCATTGTGGTATCCTGTCCGTCATGTGCCATCGGGCGTCTCCAGTATTATGCAGGTGCAGAGATATATACTTTGCAACCGCAGCGCAATAATCATATCATTATTTACACAAATTTGAACAAAAATGTCGCGATGAAACAAGGCGCACAACCAGCGCAGGTTACGACAACAACTCCTCGAACCCGCAAACCCCAGCCAGCTCAGGCACCTGTTCAGGCGGGACCACCTCAAAACTCGCGCGATATAGCACCGTGTTGCCCTGCATCGCCTGCATTTGCCAAATGCCCGTAACCAACTCATAGTCAAAATCAAACTGGTAAAAGCTCATAGACGGCACATCGCCACGGATAAGACTGCCAAACGACTGGTGTGTCGCACCGCTATCGCCCATCGGCGGGTGCGTGATCGTCATCGTGACACCCTGCATGCCCAACGGATCAACAGCCCGCGCCTTCACCCCAAATCCAACACCAACCACGGCTGGCACAAGGGGACCCCGCGACACAAACGGCGGATCAATATCAATCAAATGCGTCGTGCCAGCAACGGTATCTGGCGCGGTACTCTCGCCTGTCGTAGGCGGCGCACAAATTACACCAACCTCAAACGCGGCGATCTGCACTCCAGCCTTATCAGGCTGCACAGCCACCTGAGCCGCCAAAGCCACCGGAAAAACGACAAAGAAAAAGGTGCGCCACATCATCATGGGCGCACCTTAACAGTCTTTTGTTTAACGAAAAGTGCTTAACCGATCGCGGCCGCTTTCACGTCGTCATCAATGTATGGCAGATACTTTTCAAAGTTATCGCTAAACATCGCAACCAACTTGGCCGCCTGCGCATCATAGGCCGCCTTATCACTCCACGTCTCGCGCGGATCCAACAACGTCGCATCTACACCATCGCAGGTTTTTGGCACCTCAAACCCGAAATTCGGATCCTTCTGAAACTGGTTCTCAACCAACGTCCCATCCAGTGCTGCTGCCAACAACGCGCGTGTGGCCTTGATAGGCATCCGCGACCCTGTGCCATATGCCCCACCAGTCCAACCGGTGTTCACCAACCAACAAGTCGCACCATGCGACGCAATCTTCTTGCGCAACAGGTTACCATAGACCTCAGGACGACGCGGCATGAACGGCGCACCAAAGCAGGTAGAGAATGTAGGCTCAGGCTCGGTCACGCCCCGCTCTGTTCCAGCAACCTTAGACGTGAAACCACTTAGGAAATGATACATCGCCTGCGCAGGTGTCAAACGACTGATCGGCGGTAGCACACCAAAGGCATCGCACGTCAGCATAATGATGTTCTTAGGATGCCCGCCCAACGCGGTTTCCGACGCATTGCCGATATACTCTAGCGGATAAGCACAGCGCATATTTGCCGTCAGACTATCATCATCAAAATCCAGATCAAACGTCTCGGGATCATAAACCATGTTCTCGATCACAGTATGCGGCATCGATGTTGTCGCATAAATCTCCGGCTCGGCCTTAGGGTCCAAGCCTATCGTCTTGGCATAGCAGCCGCCCTCAAAGTTAAAGGTGCCGCGATCCGACCAGCCATGCTCGTCATCACCAATCAAAACGCGGCTAGGGTCCGCAGACAGTGTGGTTTTGCCCGTGCCAGACAGACCAAAAAACACAGCCGTATCCACCGGATTACCGGGCGCGTGGTTGGCCGAGCAATGCATCGGCATGATACCTTTTTCAGGCAACAGATAGTTAAGAAGCGAAAACACCGCCTTCTTATTCTCGCCCGCATAGCCGGTGCCACCGATCAATATCAGCTTGGCATCAAAATTCATCGCAATTACGGTCTCGGTCCGGCAACCATGCCGGGCAGGATCGGCCTTAAACGTGGGGCAGTTGATAATGGTAAAGGCGGGCACGAACGTGTCCAGTTCGGCCGCGGCGGGACGACGTAGCAGGTGACGGATGAACAACCCGTGCCACGCAAGCTCGGTCACAATGCGCACATCCAAGCGGTACGCGGGGTCCGCACCAGCATAAAGGTCCTGCGCATCATAAGTGCCACCCTTCATATGCTCCAGCATATCGGCGTGAAGGACGTCAAACTTATCCATTTCCATCGGCGCGTTGTTATCCCACCAGATGGTGTCTTTCACCGACGGCGTGGCAACAACAAACTTGTCCTTGGGGGACCGGCCTGTGTGCTTGCCCGTGGTTACCAAAAACGCGCCACCTTTGCCTGTGACACCTTCGCCTGCGGCAACCGCAGCATCCTGCAATTCGGCTTCAGAGCGGTTATAATACACAGAACCCAAGCCCTTGATGCCCTGATCTTCTAGCTTCATCGATGGGTTGACCTGTCCTTGGTCCATGGGTTCGCTCCTTGATAGGGGGCACATGGCGGCCCCGATGCCTATCCATAACACCATGTTTTTCATGGCTGAAACCCCAGATTGTCGCAGTTAGCGCAACCAAATCACTGTTAGCGCAACCATAGGCGGTGCTTGGCGTGGTCTTCGCAATAATTGGTGCATTTTAGTCATTACTTATCACATTCTGGCGAAAATAAGGCACGCCCAACGGACGATTCGTACTTGAGGGTTGATTCGCTGCCTGAAATTGCGGAAAACAAATGAAAAACAGGCAAATAATAATTGAGCAGTAAGGGTAAACTCCCATGTCAAGAATCGCATTGGTAGACGACGACAGGAATATCCTGACGTCGGTGGCAATGACTCTCGAAGCCGAAGGCTTCGAAGTCGAAACATATAACGACGGCCAGGCCGCACTTGACGGTTTTAACAAACGCATGCCCGACATGGCTGTGCTGGACATTAAAATGCCCCGTATGGACGGCATGGATCTGTTGCAACGCGTGCGGCAAAAATCCTCGATGCCGATCATTTTTCTGACGTCGAAAGACGATGAAATCGACGAAGTTCTGGGCCTGCGTATGGGTGCCGACGACTACGTTAAAAAACCGTTCTCACAGCGTCTGCTGGTCGAGCGCATCCGCGCATTGCTGCGTCGTCAGGACGCGCTTGCTGGCGAAGACATCGAAGAAACCGAAGAAACCAAAGTGATGATGCGCGGTGAACTGACAATGGATCCGCTGCGTCACGCGGTGAAATGGAAAGGCAATGATGTGTCCTTGACGGTCACAGAATTCCTTTTGTTGCAGGCACTCGCACAGCGCCCCGGCTTTGTGAAATCGCGCGATCAACTGATGGATGTAGCCTACGACGATCAGGTCTATGTCGATGACCGCACCATCGACAGCCACATCAAACGGCTGCGTAAAAAGATGCGCAACACCGATGATACATTCAGCGCCATCGAAACTCTTTACGGTATCGGCTACCGTTATAACGAAGAGTAAATAGTGACAGTGGCCCCGAAAATAGACATCCACAATCTGGAGTCTGTCAGGGCTGCGGCCATAACGCCCGACCTTGTGTTGGGCGACGACTGGGTTGCGCCGCAACCGCTTGGCGAACATGAATTGGGCGATAAACGGCGCAAGCGTAACCTGCTTGCGCTGCGCAGCTCGCCGATCGCCCGCAAAATCATCACCTTTAACCTGATCGCAATGATGCTGCTGATCGCAGGTGTATTATTCATTAACTCATCGCGCGATACGCTGGCGTATCAACGCGCCACGGGACTGGTTTCCGAGACACAGCTGATTGCGGACGTCTTCGAGGCCCAACTGCCCGCTGCGGCCCCTGTGAATATGGTCACAGGCGACGGGATCGACGTGCGGGCGACGCTGGACGGATTAAGTCTGCATGCCGGTGTTGTCGTCGGGGTTTACGACCCGCAAGGCAATCTGGTCGCGCAGTCCAAAGGGGTTGATCACGGGCATGAAGTTGCGGGGCTGGACCGCGCCGAGGGTAAAACATACCTGACAGATATTCTGAACGCCGCATGGAATAGCGTGGCTAGCCTGTTCGGAAAAGAACAGCAATCGGCCACTGTAACCGAGGTTCTGGACGCCGAAATCGCAAAGTTCGCCAGCGACGCTTTAGCTGGTGGCACACAGTTGAAAACGGTGACCGAGCAGGGCGATATACGCTATATCGTGACGTCGCCGATCATGCAGGGCGCAAATGCAGTGGGGGTTGTTGCTGTGCAAGGGGCCGCGGGCGAGTTGGATGCGCTGGTGCGCCGCGAACGTGAAAAAGTGCTGCAACTGTTTCTGGTCGGTTTGGCAATCAGCATCGTTTTGAGCCTTATTCTGGCATCGACAATCGCTAATCCGCTGGCAGATCTGGCTGCTGCTGCTGAAATTGGCCGTGATAAAAACGCCCGCAAAATGTCACCAACCCGCGTGCGTATTCCGGATCTTAGCGCGCGGCCCGACGAGATTGGCCGTCTGTCGAGCGCGCTGCGGGGCATGGTTTCGGCGCTTTACGAGCGTATCGAAGGTAACGAACAATTTGCGGCGGACGTGGCCCATGAAATCAAGAACCCGCTGGCATCGCTGCGGTCCGCCGTGGGGACGTTGCGGGTCGCAAAACGCGATGACCAGCGCGAGACATTGCTGAATGTGATCGAGCATGACGTGCGCCGTCTGGACCGTTTGGTCAGTGATATTTCCAATGCTTCGCGGCTGGATAGTGAGTTGGTCAAGGAAGAAGAAGAGGCCTTTGACCTGTTGCATATGCTGCGCAATATCAATGATTTTCTGGGGCGTGAGGCCGAGAGCAAGGGCATCGATTATATTGCTGATCTGCCCGAAGACCCTATTCAGGTTCTAGGGCTGGAGGGACGTCTGGCGCAGGTGTTTGTCAACCTGATAACCAATGCAATTTCGTTTTGCGAAGATGGCGATGCGATCCGCGTTTGGGCGCGCAAACGTGAGAACCGCGTGTTGATTGTCGTCGAGGATACCGGCCCCGGCATTCCCAACGAGGCGTTGATAAAGGTTTTCAAGCGGTTCTATTCCGAACGCCCTGCAGGGCAATTTGGCAATAATTCGGGCCTTGGGTTGGCAATCTCGAAACAGATTGTCGAGGCCCATGGTGGCGTGATCTGGGCCGAGAATATTCGCCCGACCGAGGCCGATATGACCTCGGAGCCGTTAGGCGCGCGCTTTGTTGTCGGTCTGCCGGTTTAGGTGAAAACCTTATCCGCGGATAAGTTTGTACATGGCAGCTGTGTTGCAGTTGATGGCGCTGCGGTGCTGATTTTAGGACAAAGTGGTGCGGGTAAATCGGCCTTGGCCCTTACGTTGATGGCGTTTGGCGCACGGTTGGTTGCGGATGATCAGGTGGATTTGCGGTTGGACGGAGGGCGCGTTGTGGCCAGTGCCCCGGCGCAGATCAGGGGCTTGGTCGAGGCGCGGGGCGTCGGGGTTTTAAATGCTGAATGTAGTGATACCGCACCGCTCGCACTGGTTGTTGACATGGATGTTGAGGAGCACGACCGCGTCCCGATGTCGCGCTGGATTGCGATACTGGGGTGTGAACTGCCCTTGCTACACCGCGTAGATGGCCTACATTTCGGGCCAGCGATTCTACAATTTTTGCGAGCAGGCAGGAGTGACCGGTGACTGATATTGAGAATACCCTACACCCCAATCTAGTGTTGGTGACCGGCCCGTCGGGTGCCGGGCGGTCGACCGCGATCAATGCGCTGGAAGATTTGGGCTATGAGGTGATCGACAACTTACCACTGTCGCTGCTCGACGGTTTGTTGAGCGGCCCTGCGCCAAGCGGCCCGCTTGCTTTGGGACTAGATGTGCGCAACCGCGATTTTAGCACCGATGCGCTGGTCGCTGCGATTGATAAGCTGGCGCTGCGACAGGATTTGAACGCGCAGGTGCTATATCTGGATGCTGCCGAGGAAATTCTGGTGCGCCGGTATTCCGAGACGCGGCGTTTGCATCCGCTAGCGTCGGGCGGACCGCCGTTGGCCGGTATTGCTCGCGAGCGCGAGTTGCTGGTCCGTATTCGCGCCCGCGCCGATGTGCTGATTGATAGTGGTGGCTTGTCGCCGCATGATTTGCGCGCCGAGATCGAGAAGTGGTTTGCCCCAAGCGCGGGCCGCGTGTTTGGTGTCACGGTACATTCGTTTTCCTACAAGCGCGGCTTGCCCCGTGGCCTGGATATTGTGATGGACTGTCGGTTTTTGCGCAATCCGCATTGGGATGACAGCCTGCGCAGCATGGATGGTCGTGACGCGGCGGTTGATGCATATGTCACGGCGGATCCGCGTTTTGCGCCTTTCTTTGAGAAAATCAAAGACTTGGTTGATTTTTTGCTGCCTGCCCATAAAGAAGAGGGCAAGTCGCATCTGTCGATCGGGTTTGGCTGTACCGGCGGTCAGCACCGTTCTGTCACAGTTGCACAAAGACTTGCCGAGGCTCTTGCGAAGGACGGATGGCAGGTATCTAAGCGGCATCGGGAAATGGAACGTCGTGATGCGCAGGCATCATAGGTAGTCGAGGGTAGTGGCTTGATCGGAATTGTGATCGTCGCACATGGCGGATTGGCAGGAGAATATCTGTCAGCGGTTGAGCATATCGTCGGTGCGCAGGCAGGAATGTTGAGTATTGCGATCGGCCCTGACGATGATCGTGCGGCAAAGCAGGACGAGATTTGTGAAGCTGCCGAGGCGGTCGATGTGGGCCATGGTGTTGTCATTGTGACCGATATGTTTGGTGGGTCACCATCTAACCTGTCGCTGCGTGCCTGTAGTCCGCAGAACCGCCGTATTCTATATGGGGCGAACCTGCCCATGTTGATCAAGCTTGCGAAATCCCGTCATTTGCCAGTGCCGGACGCAGTTGACGCGGCGTTGCATGCCGCCCACAAATACATAAACAGCCACAGCGTAGGACAGCCATAATATGACAGAGCGCAGGCTTAAAATCGTGAATATCAAAGGATTGCACGCCCGTGCATCTGCCAAACTGGCCGCTGTTGTCGAGGAATTTGACGCCACCGCCACCGTGTCCAAGGATGGAATGGACGCCAACGGCGACAGTATTATGGGGCTTTTGATGTTGGCAGCCTCTATTGGAACTTTTATTGATGTGACCACGAGTGGTGCCGATGCGGACCTGTTGGCGGATGCCATCGAGGCGCTAGTTGCTGACAAATTTGGCGAGGGCGGTTGATCTTTTGACAGATAAGAGTTCGGATTTTACCGCTCCGCGTGTGTATGATCGCGCCAGTCTGACCTATTCCAACACATTTGACAGTCCGCTAAAGCGTCAGATTATTCGTACGATCGAGTTGTTGACGGGCAAAATCAAGATTGCCGGACTGGTCCGTCGTTTCGAGAGGATGGGCACGTTTAAGGGGCAGTCGTTCTGGCGTGCCACGTTGGATGTGATGGGGATTGATCTGCTGACGCCAGTGGATCAGTTGGCGCATATTCCAGCCACGGGACCGGTGATTTTTGTCGCCAACCATCCGCATGGTTTGGTTGATGGTATGATTTTGGCGGATTTGATTGGTCGCAGGCGTAATGATTATCGTATTTTGACGCGGTCGCTGTTGACGGGGATTGATGAGGATGCGGCCAGTTACATGATTCCCGTGCCGTTTCCGCACGAGCCGGATGCGCAGAAAAAGATGGTTGCGATGCGTCAGGCGGCGATGGAGCATTTGAAGGCGGGGGGGCTGGTGGCGTTGTTTCCGTCGGGGGTTGTTGCCAGTTCTGATAGTATGTTTGGCCCTGCGATTGAGCGTGATTGGAATGTGTTCACCGCCAAGATGATCCGCAATTCGGGGGCTACAGTTGTGCCTTGTTTCTTTCCGGGATCAAATTCGCGGGTCTACCAGATTGCCAACCGTATTTCCGCGACATTGAGGCAAGGGTTGTTACTGCACGAGATTGTTCATGCGCTGAACAAGCCGCAGAAACCGGTAGTGGGTGTGCCGATTGCACCGGCCGAGATTGCTGCACGCGGGGCTGATCCGCGTGCGTTTATGGCGTGGTTACGTGCGCATACGCTTGGATTGGGCGACTAGCGGGTCGGGACGGGCACTTCGCCGCGATAGTCGTAGAAGCCGCGTTTGGTTTTGCGGCCTAGCCAGCCGGCCTCGACGTATTTTGTGAGCAGGGGGCAGGGGCGGTATTTGGTGTCGGCCAGCCCGTCATGCAGCACGTTCATGATCGCAAGGCAGGTATCTAGCCCGATGAAGTCTGCGAGTTCCAGCGGTCCCATCGGGTGATTTGCGCCGAGTTTAAGGGATGTGTCGATGGATTGGACCGAGCCGACACCTTCGTAAAGGGTGTAGATCGCTTCGTTGATCATCGGCATCAGGATGCGGTTGACGATGAAGCCGGGGAAATCTTCGGAGGCGGTGCTGGTTTTGCCCAGTTTGGCCACAACGTCCTGGCAGGTTTTGAAGGTTTGTTCGTCTGTCGCGATGCCGCGGATCAGTTCGACAAGTTGCATGATCGGGACGGGGTTCATAAAGTGGAAACCCATAAACCGTTCCGGCCGGTCGGTGCGCGACGCAAGGCGGGTGATGGAAATTGAAGAGGTGTTTGACGTGAGAATCGTGTCGGGTTTCAGGTGGGGCAACAGATCTTCGAAAATAACTTGCTTGATCGCTTCCCGCTCTGTTGCAGCCTCAATGATCAAATCGGTTTGTCCAAGGTCGGGGAGCGTCTGGGTCGTGCCAATGCGCGCCATGGCGTCGGCTTTTGTCGCTGCTTCAATCTGGCCTTTGCCGACCTGACGTTCCAGATTGCGATCGATCAGATCAACAGCCGCTTTTAACGCATCGCCACTGATATCATTCAACAATACCTCGTAGCCGGCCAGCGCAAAAACATGTGCGATGCCGTTGCCCATCTGGCCTGCGCCAACAATACCTACGCGTTCTACTGTCATGGTGGTCCCCTTCGTGTTGGCTGCACCATATGCGCCATGTGCGGGGGGCGGCAAGGCACTTGAGCCGTTAAAAGAAGCCTCAAGTTTTCTCTTTAGCTAAATCGAAAGGGCTTTCGGTGATTCTAGCAAAAGGAATCAAAATTCGTTGAAAGCTGTGACCCATGAAACATGAAACCAGAGATGGCAGTAGTCTGACATATGCGCCCTGTCGTTACGGAATGTCGCGCATTTTGTTTCGCGGGCCACGTCGTAAACTGGATGCGCCCTATCTCGCGTTTATTGGCGGGACCGAAACATTCGGCAAATATATCGACAGGCCGTTTCCGGCGTTGCTAGAGCAGGTTGTCGGAAAAACCTGCGTGAATTTCGGGTGCGTTAACGGTGGTGTTGATGCTTTTGTGAATGATCCGACGATTATGTCGGCCTGCCATGATGCAAAACTGACCGTGGTGCAGATTATGGGCGCGAATTTTCTATCGAACCGGTTCTATTCGGTGCATCCACGCCGCAATGACAGGTTCTTGCGCGCATCAACGGTGTTACAGGCGATTTATAACGAGGTGGATTTCTCGGACTTTACCTTTACCCGT
The DNA here is from genome assembly GCF_054439475.1 of Yoonia sp. MH D7. Lineage (NCBI taxonomy): Bacteria > Pseudomonadati > Pseudomonadota > Alphaproteobacteria > Rhodobacterales > Paracoccaceae > Yoonia > Yoonia sp. MH D7. The sequence goes on along the minus strand of NZ_JBTJCF010000001.1, from coordinate 2,600,705 downwards.
CACATGTTGAATGCGTTGTACCGCCTGTCCCCCGAACGGTTTGATATTGTTGTGTCCGAGCTGCGTGAGGCATGGGTGGCCCGCATGAAGAATATGTTGGTGCAAATCGGGCCAAGGTCGGTTCTCTTGTGGTTTTCCCGTGCGCCGATTTCTGATGCGCGCTGGCAGGCGGCCCTAAATCCGATGCAGGTGGATCCGTTATTTATCACCAAAACGATGATCGACGAATTGCGCGGTTTGGTTTTGGATGTTGTGCAGGTGGTGCCATCCGAGTTTGCCATCGGGGTTGGCACACGAGGGATGCATTTTTCTGGGATGCAGGCCAAGGCGGCGTCAGAAATGTTGGGGGTTGCCTGTCATGCCGAGGCAAATAGTGCGCTTGCGTCGGTGATAAAGCGGCACCTATGAAAAAGCCCGCCCTTTTAGGGGGCGGGCCAGATCGGGATTTATAGTTTGGAGGTCAACTCTGGCACAGCATCAAAAAGATCAGCGACCAAGCCAAAGTCGGCGACTTGGAAAATTGGCGCTTCCTCGTCTTTGTTGATTGCGACGATTATTTTAGAGTCTTTCATACCAGCAAGGTGCTGGATCGCGCCTGAAATGCCGACTGCGATATAAAGGTCAGGCGCCACGACTTTGCCGGTTTGCCCGACTTGCCAGTCGTTCGGTGCGTAACCTGAATCGACTGCGGCCCGCGACGCGCCAACGGCTGCGTTGAGTTTGTCGGCCAGTCCTTCAATGATTTTGAAGTTGTCTTCGGATCCGATGCCGCGCCCGCCCGAGACAACAACACCTGCCGATGTCAGTTCGGGACGGTCCGATGATGCAACCTTGTCGGCGACCCATTCGGACAGGGCCGGATCAGCGGCAGCGCCGATGTTGGATACGGCCGCGGACCAGCCCATACCTGCGGCGTCAAAGCCTGCGGTGCGGATGGTCATAACCTTGGTTGCGTCGGTTGATTTCACGGTTTGGATCGCGTTGCCCGCGTAAATTGGCCGCTCGAATGTGTCAGCGTCGATGATGCCGGTGACTTCCGAGATGACCATGACGTCAAGCAAGGCTGCGACGCGTGGAATCACGTTTTTCGCGTCTGTTGTGCCGGGGGCCGCGATGTGTGTGTAGTCGCCCGCGAGAGAGACAATCAAAGCCGCTGTAGGCTCGGCAAGACGGTGGCCAAGGCTTGCGTCTTCGGCGCAAATCACGGCTTTGACACCGTCGATTTTTGCGGCTTCTGCCGCTGCTTCCGATGCGTTTGCGCCTGCGCAAAGCACGGTGACATCGCCGAGTGATTGCACAGCCGAGACGGCTTTTGCGGTTGCGTCAACGGACAATACGCCGTCGGTGACTTCGCCAATGAGGAGAACAGCCATGTTATACAGCCCCCGCTTCTTTGAGTTTTTCGATGAGTTCATCAACCGATTTGACGATGATGCCGGCTTTACGTGTGTTCGGTTCTACGGTGCTGACGACGGTCAGGCGCGGGGTGATATCAACGCCGTAGTCGGCAGGCGTTTTCTCGTCCAGCGGCTTTTTCTTGGCCTTCATGATGTTCGGCAAAGAGGCGTAGCGCGGTTCGTTCAGGCGTAGATCAACAGTCACGATTGTTGGCATTTTGACTTTGATGGTTTGCAAACCGCCATCCACTTCGCGGGTTACGGTGGCGTGGTCGCCGTCGATGTCCAGCTCGGAGGCGAATGTGCCTTGGGACCAGCCCAAGAGCGCGGAGAGCATTTGGCCGGTGGCGTTCATGTCGTTGTCGATCGCTTGCTTGCCTGCGAGGACGAGGCCGGGGGCTTCTTCCTTGACGATGGCCGCGAGGATTTTGGCGACGGCCAGCGGCTCGATGTCGGTGTGCACGTCGTCGGTTGCAACCACGAGGATTGCACGGTCGGCACCCATAGCGAGGGCGGTGCGCAGTGTTTCCTGGCTTTGTTTTACGCCGATTGAGACCGCGATTACTTCTTCGACTTTACCTGCTTCGCGCAGGCGGATCGCTTCTTCGATAGCGATTTCATCAAAGGGGTTCATCGACATTTTAACGTTTGCAAGATCAACACCGCTTCCGTCCGCTTTGACGCGCACTTTCACGTTATAGTCGATCACGCGTTTGACGGGTACGAGGACCTTCATCGCGGTTTCTCCTGTTAGGTTTATTTACTCTGGGAAATTGTTAGCGCGATGGGCGCGGGGAGGACAGTGTAAAATCGACACGGCGTGGATCAGGGACGCCACGTTGCGGGGGAAGGGGCTTAGCGATTTGCGCCCGGCACCCACAGAACATCATCTTTGCCGTTGTTATTGGCGATGCGCGAGGCCTGAAAAAACCAGTCGGACAGGCGGTTGAGGTATTTAATCGCGGCAGGGTTCACGGATTCGGTTGTGGCGAGTTCAACAGTCAGCCGCTCGGCGCGCCGTGATACGGTGCGGCACAGGTGCAGGCGTGCGGCGAGCGCGGAGCCGCCCGGCAGGATAAAGCTACGCAGGGGGGCGACCATTTTGGTCATGGCGTCGATTTCCGCCTCGAGCCGCGCCACTTGGCTGTCGGCCATACGCAAGGGAGGGTATGGGGCTGTGGCGTCGTTTTCCATGTCAGGTGTGCAAAGGTCAGCGCCCAGATCAAACAGGTCGTTCTGGATCATCATCAACTGCGCGTCGAAATCACCGGTTGCGTGCAGGCGTGCCATGCCAACGGTTGCATTCGTTTCATCCACCGTGCCGTAAGCGGTGACCCGCGCCGCGTGTTTTGCGACCCGCGCGCCGTTGCCCAAGGCGGTTTCGCCTGCATCGCCGGTTTTTGTATAGATTTTATTCAAAACAACCATTTTGACGCTCCTTTAGCCGCGCAGATAAACAAATAGTAAAATGAGAGCGACGGCGACGGCCTGCGCGCCAATCCGCCAGCGCATGATGCGGTTGGCATGTTTTTTGTTAAAATCGCCGCCTTTGCCAAAGGTGCCAATGCCGAACAGCAAGATGCCAAGCACGATCAGCACGGCGAGTGCGACCAGAATGAAAAGTGGATCTGAGGCCATTGTCATCGTCCCTTATTTGATTTGATTTATGTAGCAGAGGTGGCGCAAAAAGAAAGGGATCACCCGCGCCCGATAACTGCGTCAAGTGCGCACGTGGGCAGAATGCGTCGCAGTATCCCTGCGAAGTAGGTGGGTTTTGTAACATAATAGCGTGGCTTTGGTCGTTTGGACGTCGCTGCATGGATCAGTTTTTTAGTGACTGCGCTGGCGGGTCGTTCAAATTTGTCTGGTCCGCTGCTGGTATATAATCTGTCGCGTAGGGTGATGTATTGCGCGGCGCGTGCAGAGCCTTGCCAGTCGATCCAACGCTCGAAATGCGGGATTGCGTTGGCGCGGATATCGGAGGTGATTGGGCCCGGTTCGATCAGAATGATTTTGATCGCGGTATCGGCCATTTCCATGCGCAGCACGTCGGTTAACCCTTCGAGGGCGAATTTCGTGGCGACGTAAGCGCCGCGCCATTTAAGGCCCACGAGGCCAAGCACGCTGGAGCAGTTGATGATCCGTCCGTGGTCTTGGGCGCGCATGACGGGGATCACGAGGTTGGTGAGTTCAAGGTAGCCAAACACGTTGACTTCAAAGATCGCGCGAAGTGCGTCGCGTGGCAGGTCTTCGACGGCGGCAGGGCAGGCGAAGGCGCCGTTGTTATAAAGCACATCAAGCGTGCCGCCTGTGGCTGTTAAAACCTGCGCCAGTCCGTTCTTGATTGTGGCGCTGTCGGCGTAGTCGATCAGGGGGCTGTCAAAGCCCAAGCCGATCAGGCGGTCACAATCGGCCTGTTGGCGGCAGCTTGCGAAAACGCGCCAGCCAAGGGCGCGAAACCCTTGGGCAGCGTCAAAGCCGATGCCCGAAGAGCAGCCTGTGATGAGGATGGTTTTTTGTGTCATATGGCACGACATACGCCACTGCGCGGCGCAAACAAGGGCTTAGCTGTTGGACAAAAGCCGCGCTGACATCCAGCCGATCTGGTTGGTGTCTGTCACGCGCACACGCGCCCAGCCTTCTGGTGTCAGTTCGATCACTTGGGTTTGTGTGCCAAAGGTCAGCGTGTCCAACACGCCGTAATCGATGCCCGGCCCCGAGCGCATATTCACGCGCCGGCCTGTCACCTGACGCAGGTCGGCGATAACGGCAGCCTGAACCGGCGTTGTGGTCAGTGATGCTTGCGTAACTTTAGCCTCCGAAATCTGTGGTGTTTCGGTGACGTTGGGCAGCGCCCTCAGTGCTGCGCGTGTTATCTGCGGTGCGTCGAATGGCACAACGGGCGCGGTCACGACGGTGGTTTGAGCAGCGGGGCGGGGTTCTGGCGCAAAGTCCGCGCCGCCCGACATTTCGTAAAAACCGAAGCCCAGCATCATAAATGAGAGTAAAATAAATTTGTTCATGGCAGCGTGATCCCCCCGGATCGATCAGAAATTGTGATCGTTGCACCCTTATAATACCAGCTATGTAAGAATAACGCAGGGAAAATCTTCGACCTGTTCCCCGTATTGGCATCTTTACGACCCTGATCGGCACGGTTACACCACACCTTATGAGTGACGATATTATAGATCCGGATACACCCAGCTTGGAAACCACCGAGCCGTTGCGCCGCGCCATTGGCGAGCGTTACCTGACCTATGCGTTATCGACAATTATGCACCGTGCCTTGCCGGATGCGCGTGACGGGCTGAAGCCTGTGCATCGCCGTATTCTGTACGCGATGCGCGAGTTGAAGCTGGCGAGTAATGGCGGGTTTCGCAAATCAGCAAAGATTTCCGGCGATGTGATGGGTAACTATCACCCGCACGGTGATGCCGCGATTTATGATGCGATGGCCCGTTTGGCTCAAGAGTTTAACGTGCGGTATCCACTGGTGCATGGTCAGGGGAATTTCGGCAATATCGATGGCGATAACCCTGCCGCGGCCCGTTATACCGAGGCCCGCATGACCGCCGCCGCCGAGGCGTTGATGGAGGGGCTGACCGAGAACGCGGTTGATTATCGCCCCAACTATGATGGCACCCGCGAAGAGCCTGTCGTGTTTCCTGCGGCGTTTCCGAACCTGCTGGCCAATGGATCAACGGGGATTGCGGTGGGGATGGCCACCAACATTCCGCCGCATAACCTGCATGAGTTGATTGATGCCTGTCTGCATATGATCAAGACGCCTGATGTGCGTGACGAGACATTGTTGAATTATATTCCCGGGCCTGATTTTCCGACCGGTGGCACGATTGTTGAACCTCCCGAGAATATTGCCGAGGCGTATCGCACGGGGCGTGGTTCATTCCGGTTGCGCGCCAAGTGGGAGGTTGAGGATCTGGGACGTGGTCAGTGGCAGATTATTGTCACCGAGATTCCGTATCAGGTTCAGAAATCCAAGCTGATCGAGAAGCTGGCCGAGTTGATTAACCTTAAGAAGGTGCCGTTGCTGGCCGATGTGCGCGACGAATCGGCTGAAGATATTCGTATGGTGCTTGAGCCACGGTCCAAGACAGTGGACCCCGAGATGTTGATGGGGATGTTGTTTCGCAACTCTGATCTCGAGACCCGTTTCAGTTTGAATATGAACGTGTTGATTGACGGTTTGACGCCGAAGGTTTGTTCGCTCAAGGAAGTGTTGCGCGCGTTTCTGGATCATCGCCGCGAGGTATTGATCCGCCGCTCAACACACCGGATGGAAAAGATAGATCACCGCTTGGAGGTGCTAGAGGGCTTTATCGTTGCCTTTTTGAACCTTGATCGTGTGATCGATATTATTCGTTATGATGACGAGCCCAAGCGTGCGTTGATGATCGAGGATTGGGGTCGCGAGCATCCGCGTGCGTTCTCTGAAAAAGAATATGTTTCGCCAATTGTGGCTGGAGCGGACCCTGAGATTTCGTTGACCGAAGTGCAGGCCGAGGCGATTTTGAATATGCGCCTGCGGTCGTTGCGCCGGTTGGAAGAGATCGAGCTGGTGAAAGAGCGTGATGCCTTGATGCTGGAGCGTGCAGGGTTGGAAGATCTGCTTGAAAGTGATGATGTGCAGTGGTCGACGATTGCCGAGCAGCTGCGCGAAACCCGTAAGCAGTTTGGCCGCGAGAGCATTGGTGGCGCGCGGCGCACCCAGTTCGCGATTGCCGCCGAGGTGGTCGAGGTGCCGCTGGAAGCAATGATCGATCGTGAGCCGATTACGGTTGTTTGTAGTCAGATGGGCTGGATCAGGGCGATGACGGGTCACATTGATCTGACTCGCGAGTTGAAGTTCAAGGATGGTGATGGGCCGCGCTTTATCTTCCATGCCGAGACTACGGACCGGTTGTTGGTGTTTGGCACAAACGGGCGGTTCTATACGGTTGGCGCGGCGAGCCTGCCCGGCGGACGCGGCATGGGTGAACCGTTGCGGCTGATCGTCGATTTGCCCAATGAATGCGAAATTGTGGATATGTTTGTGCATCAAGCTGGCATGCGTTTGATCGTGGCGTCTGATGCGGGCAACGGATTTATCGTGCCGGAAAACGACGTGATTGCGCAGACCCGCACAGGCAAACAGGTGTTGAATGTCGGGGACGGGGTCGCCAAGACCTGCATCCGCATGAACGGGGATCATATTGCTGTGATTTCCGAGAACGCCAAACTGTTGGTGTTTTCGACCGATGACCTGCCCGAAATGGGACGCGGCAAAGGTGTGCGTTTGCAGAAATACAAGAAAGCTCCGAGCCGTCAGGGGACCTTGGAAATCGACGGCGGGTTGTGTGATCTGACCACGTTCCAGTGGGCCGACGGGTTATCATGGCAAATGGGCGGCGGTAAAACCCGCACGGAGCCGGATATGTCGGAGTGGAAAGCGGCGCGTGGCGGTATGGGCAAGCGGCCTCCGCATGGTTTCCCCAAGAACAACAAGTTCGGATAATGCAGCATTTGTTTGCCTATTGAAGAGTCTTGTTCGTTGGTCGAAATAGCCTAATCCCCTTGCATTTTCCCCCGTTTCAGAATAGATCGCCCGCGATGTTGGAACGGGCCCACGTGGCCCCTCAGAATTAAGGGCGCTAGCAAAATGGCTAAGGCAAAGTTTGAACGTAATAAACCACACGTTAACATCGGCACAATCGGCCACGTTGACCACGGTAAGACAACACTGACAGCAGCGATCACCAAGTATTTTGGTGATTTCCAAGCGTATGACCAGATTGACGGCGCGCCAGAAGAAAAAGCACGTGGTATCACGATTTCGACTGCTCACGTTGAGTACGAAACCGAAGCACGTCACTACGCACACGTTGACTGCCCAGGTCACGCCGACTACGTCAAGAACATGATCACCGGTGCTGCCCAGATGGACGGCGCGATCCTTGTTGTGAACGCAGCAGACGGTCCAATGCCACAGACACGCGAGCACATCTTGCTTGGCCGTCAGGTTGGCATCCCGTACATGGTTGTTTACATGAACAAAGTTGACCAAGTAGACGACGATGAGTTGTTGGAATTGGTTGAAATGGAAATCCGTGAGTTGTTGTCCAAGTACGACTACCCTGGCGACGACATTCCTGTGATCCCTGGTTCCGCTCTGCACGCGATGAACGGCACACAGCCAGAAATCGGCGAAAGCTCCATCATCGCGTTGATGAAGGCTGTTGACGAGTACATCCCGACACCAGCACGCGCAGTTGACCTGCCGTTCTTGATGCCAATCGAGGATGTATTCTCGATCTCTGGCCGTGGTACTGTTGTGACTGGTCGTATCGAGCGTGGCGTATTGAACGTTGGTGAAGAAATCTCCATCGTTGGTATCCGTGACACGAAGAAAACAGTTTGTACTGGTGTTGAAATGTTCCGCAAGCTGCTTGATCGCGGTGAAGCTGGCGACAACGTTGGCGCATTGCTGCGCGGTATCGACCGTGAAGGTGTTGAGCGCGGTCAGGTTCTGTGTAAGCCAGGTTCGGTTAACCCGCACACTGACTTTGAAGCAGAAGCCTACATTCTGACCAAAGAAGAAGGCGGTCGTCACACACCGTTTTTTGCGAACTACCGTCCACAGTTCTACTTCCGTACAACTGACGTGACCGGCACTGTTGTTCTTCCAGAAGGCACAGAAATGGTCATGCCTGGCGACAACTTGAAGTTCAACGTTGAGCTGATCGCACCAATCGCGATGGAAGACGGCCTGCGTTTTGCGATCCGCGAAGGCGGCCGTACCGTCGGCGCTGGTGTTGTGTCCAAGATCGTTAAGTAAGCTTTGTAGGGTGTGCGTTTATGCGCACCACTGCCAAGACAAAGAAGGCCGCTTCCGAAAGGAGGCGGCCTTTTTGTTTAGGTCTCGACGCTCTATAAGGGCTGTATGACCAATTTTGCATCCCCCGATACGCTGCACCCTGTCATCTTGCCTGATGGCACAGCCCACGCCGGCACGGTTTTTCTGCGCCCTGCGACTTTGGCGCATCCACAGTTTCATGTGGGTGATTATAGCTATGCCAGTGCCCATGTCGCCCCTGATGATTGGGCCGCGCATTTGGCCCCGTATCTGTATCCGTTTTCCCCAGAGTATCCGTCTTGATCAAGCGGTTTTTGGTGTCCATTTGCGATTAGCTTTGACAAGTGCATTTGCGATTTCGATTAGCTTCCGCATTATAGCGACAATTGCGACCTTGGCGGGTTTTCCCACGTCTCGTAGGTGTTCGTATTTTGCTTTGAGGTCTGGGTTCCAGCGCATGGCGACTAATGCGGGCATGTAAAGGGCATCGCGCAAGGGCTTGCGCCCGCTTCCGATGGACGCTTTGCCCTGCCATAATCCAGACTGGCGTGTGATGGGGGCGAGACCAGCCAGGCTGGCCACTTGTTTGCGATCTAGCGTGCCGAGTTCGGGCATCAGGGTCAATATTGCGGCAGCAGAAACAGCGCCGACACCGGGCATGGAACGCAAAATATCATGCGTACGTGCGGTGCTCTCCCGCGCCTGGATCAGCGCTGCTATCTCGGCGTCCAACTCAACGATCTGGCGTTCCACTAGCGTGAGACGCGCTTTGGTTTGGCGTTTCAGGAGAGATAACCCCTGAATTTGAGCACGGTTGCGCAATCTGGTGCGATCCTTGACCAACCCAGCCCGCGCAACATGCAAGTCTTTGAGGTCAATTGCTTCTTTCGGGAGAGGCACTTGTGGTTCAAGATTAAATGCCGCGCCCATAAGCGCCAACATTCGAGCATCGACTGCATCAGTCTTAGCTCTCGTACCATGGGCCTGCGCAAAACGGCGCGCCTGCAAAGGATTTACCTTGACCAATGGTAACACCTTCCCAAGTGTCGCTTCAAAGGCTTTGTGATACGATCCTGTCGGCTCGTAAACGACCCTCGCTACACGGGTCGCCTTGCCCAACCATCTGATAAGAGCACGGAAGCCTGTGATTGAATTATCGAAGCGTTTAGCCATGTCGTCTTCCAATCGAAACACGTCCAGATGGGATTTAGAAATGTCCACGCCAATGTTATGATCTGTCATATTCTCCATATCCTATGCTTGTCATACGTGACTTGTTGCACGCGTATCCGTTCAGGCCTTTGGGGAAGACGGCGGTTGATCAAACTCTGGAGCGGTCCATCATGACCCAGCCATTTACGATCCAACCGCCGCCACTGCCTGTCACAAATGACGTGGCGGGCAGTGGCCCCATTATAAAGCAGGAGCCAAGTTCATTATAAGACAAGTCGTTGTATATTGGGAAATTCTGCCAGATTGCGGATGGGGTTCAGTTTATAACGGCCTCTGCCAATCATCGCTACGACGGGTTTTCCAGCTATCCGTTTGGTATTTTTGGTGGTGGTTTGGCGGGGTCGCCTGCGATGCCTGACGCGGGACCTGATACGCGTATTGGCAATGACGTATGGATCGGGCAGGGCGCGCGGATATTGCCGGGGGCTGTGATTGGTAATGGCGTGATTGTCGGGGCTGGGGCCGTTGTTGCGGGGGTGGTGCCTGATTATGCGATTGTGGCAGGGAACCCTGCAGTGGTGAAGCGGATGCGGTTTGATGCGGCAACGATCACAGCCCTGAACGGGATCGCATGGTGGGACTGGCCGATTGACACAATCCGCGCGCATGAGGCGGAGATTGTTGGCGCAGATATCGCGGCGCTGAAAGCAATCACCATCGTGTAGGGTGCGCGTTTATGCGCACTGCCGTCATTGGTTATATATTCGCGGCCAACTCATCCGCGTCCCGCATCACTTGTGTCATCAAAGCGCCGATTTCTTCGCGTCCGCTGTCGCCTTTGCGTGGGATTGTGACTGAGAGTTTTGCGAAAACTTTGGCACCGCGTGTAAACGGTAGTGGTAGCATCATTCTGTCCCAGCTGCCGAGTATTTTGTGCCGTTTTGTGCTGAAGGCATAGGCAAAGACGGGCATGCCTGTGATCCGCGCCCAGTCGAGAGGCGCGTCTTTGACGACCTGTGCCGGTCCTGTTGGCCCGTCGCCTGTCAGGCCGATGCAGGCGCCTTCTTTCATGCGTCGCAGGATCATGCGCGAGGCGGCGATGTTGGACCGTTTGTTTGACATTTCCATTGGCAGCAAGCCCAGCCGCGTGTGAAGCGCGCCGACCACCCGTGCAATTGGCGAGGTGTCGTGCAACGTCGAGAGCTGTCTTGCGTCGCGTGGCCAGTGGTGTCCGACGAGGAGCAATCTGCCATGCCAGAGAACCAACAAGACAGGGCCTTCTGCCAGTGCGCTGCGCAAGGTATCTTCGCCGCGCACCTCCCATTTTGTGGTCCGGTTACACAGCGAAAGGTAGCCCCCCGCGATGACCCCCAAGAGCCACGCGAGAAATTGCGATTTTTCGATCTGTTTGCGAAATGCCATAGCTGCGATCCTTGTTATGCGCATTGTTTCGACATTTCTGTGCCTGAATACAAGGTTGCGTTGCAATCCCCCTTGATCCTGCGCAAATATCGGGCTAATCGACAGGCGGTCTTAGGGGTGTAGCTCAGTTGGTAGAGCGACGGTCTCCAAAACCGTAGGTCCACGGTTCGAACCCGTGCGCCCCTGCCAAGACCACATGATGCGATGCCCTGTAATTAGGATGACCCGCCCCATGAACCAACACCCCGCGAGATCAATTGCCTTGCATATCGGCGCGCATAAAACTGCGACATCGCATTTGCAGCGATCGTTTGCGGTGCAGCGGCAGGCTCTCAGTGCGGCGGGTGTGCAGTATTTTGGGCCCGATACGCTGCGCAAGCCGCGCCAGACGCTGATCGATTTGTTTGACCTCAAGATCACCGATACATCTGCACAGCCCACACGCACACGCGACGCGCAGTTAGATCATATGTTTCAAGACGGGCATCGGTTGATCCTGAGTGACGAGAATTTCATCGGGGTGATGCACCGGCCTGATGGCAATATGCGCTCGCCGCTTTATCGCGGAGCCGAAGAGCGGGTGAGTGCCTTTGTGGCGGCTGTTGCGCCCTGTCCGGTTGATGTGTTCATTGGTATTCGCAGTCCTACCGGGTTTCTCGGCTCGGCTTACGGGCAGGCGTTGATGGGGCATGGGCCAATCGCGTTTGACGATTATCTGTCGAAGAATCCGCTGTCGCTTGTGCGCTGGGCCGGATTGATCGCGGGGCTGCGCCAGATCTCCGGGGTCGGGCGCATATTCGTTTGGCAGCAGGAAAAATACCGCTGGCGGTTTCACAAGGTGACAGGGGCAATGATGGGCGAGGGTGTGGATATGCGCATCATGCCATTCCCCGATAAAGTGCATGTCGGGTTGTCGCAGCGTGCGGTCGATCATGTGTTGGCGCATACAGGTGGGCCTGTGCCCGTGGACCTGGGTGATGCGGCGCGGCGGGCCTATCCAGTATCGGCGCAAAACCCTGCGTTTCGTCCCTTTACTATGCAGCAGGTCGAAACGGCCGATGCGCATTATGCCGTGCAGCTGGCCGAGATTGCGGCGATGGAGGGTGTAACGTTGCTGCGGGCTTGAAAAGCGCGCGCCAAACCCGTATGTCCGCCTTATTCCGCCAAGAGGTAATAGAACATGGCCATCGCCAATCCTGTCAAGTTTGCACAAGAAGTCCGTGCAGAAGTCGCCAAAGTTGTTTGGCCAACCCGCCGTGAAGTGGTCCTGACCACAATCATGGTTTTCATCATGGCCACGCTGACCGCGATTTTCTTTTCGCTGGTTGATATGGCGATTCGTTTCGGCCTGACCAATGTGCTGAGCTATTTCGGTTCTTAATAAGTTGCGCGGGTTTTTACCCTTACCCACTTGAAAACAACGGGTAAGGGCGGTAATAGCCCCAGACTCCTAGAGATGGCGTGTTGCGAATCGTGCAGCGCGCCGCATTTTATTTTCTGGGATAGACGGGTTAACTACCTGATTTAAATGGAATTTGCGCCCTTCGGGGTGCTGGCGGCTGAGGTATCGGATCACATGGCGAAACGTTGGTATTCGGTAAGCGTTCTCTCGAATTTTGAGAAAAAGATCGCAGAAACCATTCGACAGAAAGCTGAAGAGCAAGGTTTGAGCGATCAAATCGAAGAAGTACTGGTGCCGACGGAAGAAGTAATTGAAATCCGCCGCAACAAGAAAGTGACCGCCGAGCGTCGCTTTATGCCGGGCTATGTGCTTGTGCGTATGGAGTTGTCGGACGAGGCGTACCACTTGGTGAACTCGATCAACCGCGTCACTGGTTTCTTGGGCCCACATGGTCGCCCGATGCCAATGCGCGACGCAGAGGTTCAGGCGATTCTCGGTCGTGTTGAAGAAGGTCAGGATGCACCACGCACATTGATCCACTTCGAGATTGGCGAGAAAGTAAAAGTCAACGAAGGGCCGTTTGAAGATTTCGACGGCATGGTTGAAGAAGTTGATGAAGAGAACGCGCGCCTTAAGGTGACGGTCTCTATCTTTGGTCGGGCAACACCGGTCGAATTGGAATTCACGCAAGTAACCAAGCAAGGTTAAATGCGTGCATCAGAGGTGGGAGGCGCAAGCTGAACCACCGCAAAGCGCCCCTCGCGGGCATTGTAGGGTGGGTCCTTGACCCATCGCTGAAATGAAGGAGACGCCTTATGGCTAAAAAAGTAATGGGATCGCTCAAGCTGCAAGTTAAAGCAGGCCAAGCCAATCCATCCCCACCCGTCGGTCCAGCACTGGGTCAGCGCGGCATCAACATCATGGAATTCTGTAAAGCGTTCAACGCAAAAACAGCTGACATGGAGCCAGGTGCGCCTTGCCCGACCGTGATCACATATTACGCTGACAAATCTTTCTCTATGGAAGTGAAGTCCCCACCCGCATCGCATTTCATCAAGAAAGCGGCCAAGCTGAAAGCCGGTTCTAAAGAGCCAGGCAAGACAGTTGCGGGTACGATCACTGGTAAGCAGGTGCGTGAAATCGCCGAAGCCAAGATGAAGGACCTCAACGCGACGTCCATCGAAGGCGCAATGCTGATCATCGCGGGCTCTGCTCGCTCTATGGGCATCGAGGTGAAGTAAGATGGCAAAATTTGGTAAGCGCACAACTGCTGCTCGCGCAGCATTCGCAGGCAAAGAGCTTGTAAAAGTAACCGAGGCTGTGTCTTTGGTTAAAGGCAACGCAACTGCAAAGTTCGACGAAACAGTCGAGATTTCCTTGCAGCTTGGTGTTGATCCACGTCACGCAGACCAGATGGTTCGCGGCACAGTCACATTGCCACACGGCACTGGTAAAACTGTTCGCGTTGCTGTTTTTGCGCGCGGCGATAAGGCTGACGAAGCAAAAGCTGCTGGTGCAGACATCGTTGGTGCAGAAGACCTGATGGAAACCATTCAGGGCGGCACAATCGACTTTGATCGTTGCATCGCGACACCTGACATGATGGCTATTGTTGGTCGTCTTGGTAAGGTTTTGGGCCCACGTAACCTGATGCCAAACCCACGTGTTGGCACAGTGACAATGGACGTCAAGGCGGCTGTTGAAGCGGCTAAAGGCGGCCAGGTTCAGTTCAAAGCTGAAAAAGCTGGTGTTGTTCATGCTGGTATCGGCAAAGCATCTTTCTCTGCGCAGCAGATTGAAGAAAACATGCTGGCATTTGTTGATGCGGTGCAAAAAGCACGCCCAACTGGTGCAAAAGGCACATACATGAAGAAGATCGCTGTATCTTCGACAATGGGCCCTGGCGTTTCTGTTGACATCGCAAGCGCGACTGGCAACTAAGAAAAAAACAGGACGGGCTTAGGTCCGTCCTGAAAGAGATTCGCATTCCATACGGGGTGCGTTTAGCGGGATCAGATGATCGATCCCGTTCTGTCCGAGACGGAGGGTGCAATCGCAAGTGCGCATAATTCCTTCCTGAGATGGGAAACGAGAACTAGTTTACCGCGGGTTTAGACCCTCGGGCGAAATTGGCCTCGGGACCCTGAAATTGGACCCGAACTGGGTTTGGCATTAGCCAGATCCGAAATGAGCTGGGGGGTAACCCCCGAATTTGGAGTGAAACTGTGGATAGAGCACAAAAAGAACAGTTGGTCGACGATCTCGGCCAAATCTTTGAAAGCTCTGGCGTCGTTGTGGTTAGCCGCTACGAGGGTATGACAGTTGCCGAAATGCAGGACCTGCGCGCGCAAATGCGTGAAGTTGGTGGGTCTGTTCGTGTTGCCAAAAACAAGCTCGCCAAGATCGCCCTTGAGGGTAAGCCATGCGCAAGCATTGCTGCATTCCTTGATGGCATGACCGTGTTGGCCTATTCCGAGGATCCTGTCGCTGCTGCGAAGGTCGTCGATGCATATGCTAAGAAAAACGACAAGCTCGTTATTCTTGGTGGTGCAATGGGTGATACAGCACTGGACGTCGACGGTGTTAAGGCCGTGGCACAGATGCCAAGCCGCGAGGAGCTTATTGCTTCTATCGTGGGTTGTATCGGTGCACCTGCTTCCAACATCGCCGGGGCCATTGGCGCGCCTGCTTCCAACATCGCGAGCATTCTCTCGACTATCGAAGAGAAAGCTGCCTGAAGCATCTGAAATATCCGACTGGGCAAATCTTGCGTACGTTGGAACACACTTAAATCGAATGGAGATAGCATAATGGCTGATCTTAAGAAAATGGCTGAAGAGATTGTTGGTCTGACCCTTCTCGAAGCACAAGAACTGAAAACCATCCTGAAGGATGAGTATGGCATCGAGCCTGCAGCCGGTGGCGCAGTCATGATGGCTGGCCCTGCGGCTGGCGGCGAAGCGGCCGAAGAGAAGACAGAATTCGACGTCGTTCTCAAAGACGCTGGCGCATCCAAGATCAACGTCATCAAAGAAGTCCGCGCGATCACAGGTCTTGGCCTGAAAGAAGCAAAAGACTTGGTTGAAGCCGGTGGCAAAATCAAAGAAGGCGCTTCCAAAGCAGAAGCTGATGAAGTCAAAGCAAAGCTGGAAGCAGTTGGCGCGACTGTAGAATTGGCTTAAGCTACTTCTCTAGGGTCAATTTGTCCCTATATATAACGGCTGGGTGCGTGTATGCGCGCCCGGCTAAACCTGTCTTAGAAGGATGTTCTGCGTGAACATCCGTCTTGGGTAGGTTTCATTGTCGGGAGGCGCCGGTGGGACGGTTGCCACGAATAGACATGAAACCCCCTGTCAAATGGGTGTATTTTCGCGGCCCGGGCGAAGGTACATTCGGTTAGACAAATATAAGGTGACATTACACATGGCTCAGTCCTTCCTCGGTCAGAAACGCCTGCGTAAGTACTACGGAAAAATCCGTGAAGTTCTTGAAATGCCGAACCTCATTGAGGTTCAGAAATCTTCTTACGATCTATTCTTGCGCTCTGGCGACAGCCCCACCCCGCTTGACGGCGAAGGCATCAAAGGTGTCTTTCAGTCGGTATTCCCGATCAAAGATTTCAACGAAACCGCTGTTCTCGAGTTCGTAAAGTACGAGCTGGAGAAGCCGAAATACGACGTTGAAGAGTGCATGCAGCGCGACATGACTTATGCCGCACCGCTGAAGGTCACTCTCCGTCTGATCGTGTTTGAAGTGGACGAAGACACAGGCGCCAAGTCTGTAAAAGACATCAAAGAGCAAGACGTGTTCATGGGCGACATGCCATTGATGACGCCAAACGGTACGTTTGTTGTGAACGGTACCGAGCGTGTGATCGTGTCCCAGATGCACCGCTCACCTGGCGTGTTCTTTGACCATGACAAAGGCAAAACCCATTCTTCGGGCAAGCTGCTGTTCGCTTGCCGGATTATTCCATACCGTGGCTCTTGGTTGGACTTCGAGTTTGACGCCAAGGACCTTGTGTTCTGCCGGATTGACCGTCGTCGTAAGCTGCCGGTAACTACGTTGTTGTATGCGCTTGGTCTTGACCAAGAGGGCATCATGAATGCCTATTACAAAACTGTCGACTTTAACCTCGACAAAAAGGGCGATGCCTGGACCACCAAGTTCTTCCCACAGCGCGTTCGTGGCACCCGTCCATTGGCTGATCTGGTTGACGCGGCGACTGGCGAAGTCATCGCAAAAGCCGGTGAGAAAATCACCCCGCGTGCGGTTAAGAAATTGATCGACGAAGGTAACGTGACGGACCTGTTGGTGCCGTTCAACGATATCCTTGGCAAGTTTGTGGCCCGCGATATCATCAACGAAGAAACCGGTGCGATTTACGTCGAAGCTGGTGACGAATTGACGGTTGAGCTGGACAAAGCTGGCGACGTGATCGGTGGCACATTGCGTGAATTGGTTGATGCGGGCATCACATCAATTCCTGTGCTGGATATCGATAACGTCAACGTTGGCGGCTATATGCGCAACACGATGGCGGCGGATAAAAACCTGAACCGCGAAACCGCGTTGATGGATATCTACCGCGTGATGCGTCCGGGCGAGCCACCCACTGTTGATGCGGCATCTGCGCTGTTTGATACGTTGTTCTTTGACGGCGAGCGTTACGATCTGTCTGCTGTCGGTCGTGTGAAAATGAACATGCGTCTCGATCTGGATGCTGACGATTCGATGCGCACGCTGCGCAAGGAAGACATCGTTGCATGTATCAAAGCGCTGGTAGAATTGCGTGACGGCAAGGGCGATATCGACGATATTGACCACCTTGGTAACCGTCGTGTGCGGTCTGTTGGCGAGCTGATGGAAAACCAGTACCGCGTTGGCCTGTTGCGTATGGAACGCGCTATCAAGGAACGTATGTCCTCTGTCGAAATCGACACTGTGATGCCACAAGACTTGATCAACGCGAAACCAGCGGCTGCTGCTGTGCGCGAATTCTTTGGCTCGAGCCAATTGTCACAGTTCATGGACCAAACCAACCCGCTGTCGGAAGTCACGCACAAGCGTCGTCTTTCTGCATTGGGCCCAGGTGGTTTGACCCGCGAACGTGCCGGCTTTGAGGTTCGTGACGTTCACCCGACCCACTATGGTCGTATGTGTCCGATTGAAACGCCCGAAGGACCGAACATTGGTCTAATCAACAGCTTGGCTACTTTTGCACGTGTGAACAAGTATGGTTTCATCGAGACACCGTATCGCAAAGTTGTTGACGGCAAGGTAACTGACGATGTGCAGTACATGTCGGCGACCGAGGAAATGCGTCACACTGTGGCGCAGGCCAACGCGAACATGAACGAAGATGGTTCGTTTAACAACGAATTGGTATCGACCCGTAAGAACGGTGACTACACACTTGCCCCACGCGAGAATGTTGACTTGATCGACGTATCGCCAAAGCAGCTGGTGTCTGTTGCGGCGTCCTTGATCCCGTTCCTTGAAAACGACGATGCGAACCGTGCCTTGATGGGCTCGAACATGATGCGTCAGGCTGTGCCATTGCTGCAGGCCGAGGCTCCACTTGTGGGCACCGGGATTGAAGAAGTGGTTGCACGCGACTCTGGTGCGGCGATCATGGCAAAGCGCCAAGGGATCATCGACCAAGTTGATGCGCAGCGTATCGTTATTCGCGCGACGCATGACCTTGAGTTGGGTGATGCAGGCGTTGATATCTACCGTATGCGGAAGTTCCAGCGCTCGAACCAGAACACATGTATTAACCAGCGCCCTTTGGTGAAGGTTGGTGATATTGTTCTTAAGGGCGAAGTTATTGCCGACGGTCCATCCACAGATATGGGTGAATTGGCGCTTGGTAAAAACGTGGTTGTCGCGTTTATGCCTTGGAATGGCTATAACTATGAGGACTCCATCCTGATCTCCGAGCGGATTACTCGTGACGACGTATTCACTTCGATCCACATCGATGAGTTTGAAGTTGCCGCACGTGACACGAAGCTTGGGCCTGAGGAAATCACACGCGATATTCCAAACGTGGGTGAAGAAGCGCTACGTAACCTCGACGAGGCTGGTATCGTTTACATCGGTGCGGAAGTTGGCCCTGCGGATATTCTTGTGGGTAAGATCACACCAAAAGGCGAAAGCCCGATGACGCCAGAAGAAAAGCTGCTGCGCGCCATCTTTGGTGAGAAAGCATCCGATGTGCGTGACACATCCTTGCGTCTGCCCCCAGGTGATTTCGGCACGATTGTCGAAGTGCGCGTTTTCAACCGCCATGGCGTTGAAAAAGACGAGCGTGCGCTGCAGATCGAGCGTGAAGAAGTCGAGCGTCTGTCGCGCGACCGTGACGACGAGCTGATCATCCTGGATCGCAACATCTATGCCCGTTTGAAAACAACGATCATGGGTAAAATTGCGGTAAAGGGTCCGAAAGGATTCAAGTCCAATACTGAGATCACCGAAGAAACATTGTCTGAGGTTTCTCGTGGTTTGTGGTGGCACTTTGCCCTCAAGGATGAAGCTGACGCGCAAATCGTGGAAGCGATGAACGAGCAGTACGAGATCCAGAAGCGTGCAATGGATGCCCGTTTTGAGGACAAAGTCGAGAAAGTCCGTCGCGGCGATGATTTGCCACCAGGTGTGATGAAGATGGTTAAAGTCTTTGTCGCGGTGAAGCGTAAGCTTCAGCCAGGTGATAAAATGGCGGGTCGTCACGGGAACAAAGGTGTTATTTCCAAGGTTGTACCGATGGAAGACATGCCGTTCCTTGCGGATGGGACACCAGTCGACTTCTGTTTGAACCCGCTTGGCGTGCCTTCACGTATGAACGTTGGTCAGATTCTCGAATGTCACATGGGTTGGGCCGCACGCGGTCTGGGCATGAACATTGACGAAGCATTGGGTGAATTCCGTCGTTCCGGCGATTTGACACCTGTGCGTGAAGCGATGCGTTTGGCTTACGGTGACGACGTTTACGAAGAGGGTCTTGCCAATATGACCGAGGTCGAGCTTGTTGAAAGCGCGGGCAACGTCACACGCGGTGTGCCAATCGCGACGCCAGTCTTTGACGGTGCGAAAGAAGCAGACGTAAACGACAGCTTGAAGCGTGCCGGTTTTGATACCTCTGGTCAGTCCATCTTGTTTGATGGCCGGACTGGTGAACAGTTTAGCCGTAAGGTGACTGTCGGTATGAAATACCTGCTTAAGCTGCACCACCTCGTGGACGATAAAATCCACGCACGTTCCACAGGACCATACTCCTTGGTCACGCAACAGCCGCTGGGTGGTAAAGCCCAATTCGGTGGACAGCGTTTCGGGGAAATGGAAGTCTGGGCACTGGAAGCATATGGCGCGGCGTATACGCTGCAAGAGATGCTCACAGTCAAGTCCGATGACGTTGCTGGCCGTACCAAAGTGTACGAGAGCATTGTTAAGGGCGAAGACAACTTTGAGGCAGGTGTCCCAGAGTCGTTTAACGTGCTTGTGAAAGAAGTCCGGGGCCTCGGCCTCAACATGGAACTCCTGGATGCGGAGGATGAGGAATAGGAATTTTCTAGAAAATTCTCGGGGGGCGGTTTGTTGAAACCGGCTCCCGCCTCTCCCCACTGCACCCCAATTCAAGGAATTGAAGATGAACCAGGAACTGACAAACAACCCGTTTAACCCGCTTACACCGGCGAAAACGTTTGACGAAATCAAGGTCTCTTTGGCCTCTCCAGAGCGGATCCTTTCATGGTCCTTCGGTGAGATCAAAAAGCCGGAAACCATCAACTACCGTACGTTCAAGCCAGAGCGTGACGGCCTGTTCTGCGCGCGCATCTTTGGCCCGATCAAAGATTACGAATGCCTGTGCGGTAAGTATAAACGCATGAAGTATCGCGGCGTTGTCTGCGAGAAATGTGGTGTTGAAGTAACGCTGCAAAAGGTCCGTCGCGAGCGGATGGGCCACATTGAACTGGCAGCACCTGTTGCGCACATCTGGTTCCTCAAGTCGCTGCCATCCCGCATCGGTCTGATGCTGGACATGACGCTGCGCGATCTTGAGCGTATTCTTTACTTTGAAAACTACGTCGTAATCGAACCGGGCCTAACCGACCTGTCGTACGGCCAGTTGATGACCGAAGAAGAGTTTTACAACGCACAAGACGTGTACGGCATGGATGCGTTCCAAGCGAACATCGGCGCGGAAGCGATCCGTGAAATGCTGTCCTTGATCGACCTTGAAGGCGAAGCAGAAACACTGCGCGCTGACCTTAAGGAAGCGACTGGCGAATTGAAGCCTAAGAAGATCATCAAGCGTTTGAAGATCGTCGAGAGCTTTATCGAGTCTGGCAACCGTCCTGAGTGGATGGTTCTGACAGTGATCCCTGTGATTCCGCCTGAGTTGCGTCCACTGGTCCCACTGGATGGTGGTCGTTTTGCGACGTCCGATTTGAACGATCTGTATCGTCGTGTGATCAACCGTAACAACCGTTTGAAGCGTCTGATCGAACTGCGTGCGCCTGACATTATTGTCCGCAACGAAAAGCGCATGTTGCAGGAATCTGTGGATGCGTTGTTCGACAACGGCCGTCGTGGTCGTGTGATTACGGGTGCGAACAAGCGTCCGTTGAAGTCGCTGTCGGACATGTTGAAGGGTAAGCAAGGTCGCTTCCGTCAAAACCTTTTGGGCAAACGCGTCGACTTCTCCGGCCGTTCGGTCATTGTGACTGGCCCAGAACTCAAACTGCACCAGTGTGGTCTGCCGAAAAAGATGGCGCTCGAGCTGTTCAAGCCGTTCATCTACTCGCGTCTTGAAGCCAAGGGTCTGTCTTCCACAGTGAAGCAAGCCAAGAAACTGGTTGAAAAAGAGCGTCCGGAAGTTTGGGACATCTTGGATGAAGTGATCCGTGAGCACCCAGTGATGCTGAACCGTGCGCCGACGTTGCACCGTTTGGGCATTCAGGCGTTTGAACCTGTTCTGATCGAAGGCAAAGCTATTCAGCTGCACCCGCTGGTTTGTTCCGCGTTTAACGCCGACTTTGACGGTGACCAAATGGCGGTTCACGTACCGTTGTCTTTGGAAGCACAGCTTGAAGCACGCGTCTTGATGATGTCGACAAACAACGTGTTGTCGCCAGCAAACGGCGCGCCGATCATTGTTCCATCGCAGGATATGATTTTGGGGCTCTACTACTCCACGATCCACCGCGAAGGCATGAAAGGCGAGGGCATGGCCTTCTCGAATATCGAGGAAGTCGAGCACGCGCTGGTGTCTGGTGAAGTTCACCTGCACGCAAAGATCCAAGCCCGCATGATGCAGATCGATAGTGAAGGTAACGAAGTGATGACTCGCTTTGAAACCACACCTGGTCGTCTGCGTCTGGGTGCGCTTTTGCCGCTGAACACAAAGGCGCCATTCGCGCTGGTCAACCGTTTGCTGCGCAAGAAAGAAGTGCAGCAGGTTATTGACACTGTGTACCGTTATTGCGGCCAAAAAGAGTCGGTTATCTTCTGTGACCAGATCATGACCATGGGCTTCCGTGAAGCGTTCAAGGCGGGCATCTCGTTCGGCAAGGACGACATGGTTGTTCCAGACACAAAATGGCCACTGGTTGAAGAAACACGCGATTTGGTCAAAGACTTTGAGCAGCAGTACATGGACGGCCTGATCACTCAGGGTGAAAAGTACAACAAAGTTGTTGATGCATGGTCAAAGTGTAACGACAAAGTCACCGATGCGATGATGTCGACCATTTCGACAACGGGTCGTGCTGATGATGGGTCTGAGAATGAACCGAACTCGGTTTATATGATGGCTCACTCCGGTGCGCGTGGTTCTGTGACGCAGATGAAACAGTTGGGCGGTATGCGCGGTCTGATGGCCAAGCCGAACGGCGAAATCATCGAGACACCGATCATCTCGAACTTTAAAGAAGGTCTGACCGTTCTTGAGTACTTTAACTCGACACACGGCGCCCGTAAGGGGCTGTCCGATACCGCGCTTAAGACAGCGAACTCCGGTTATCTGACACGTCGTCTGGTTGATGTTGCCCAAGACTGCATCGTGCGCGAAATCGACTGTGGCACAGAGCGTGCAATCACAGCCGAAGCTGCGGTCAACGATGGTGAGGTTGTATCAAGCTTGGCCGAGCGCGTCCTTGGTCGTGTATCTGCGGATGATGTGCTCAAGCCGGGCACCGATGAAGTGATTGTGTCCGCTGGCGAGTTGATCGACGAGCGCACTGCCGACTTGATCGACATCGCAGCGGTTGCGAAAATGCGTATTCGTAGCCCGCTGACCTGTGAAGCCGAAGACGGCGTCTGTGCCATGTGTTACGGTCGTGACCTTGCACGCGGTACACGGGTAAACATCGGTGAAGCTGTCGGCATTATTGCGGCACAGTCCATCGGCGAACCGGGCACACAGCTGACAATGCGGACGTTCCACATTGGTGGTGTTGCGCAGGGTGGCCAACAGTCGTTCCTGGAAGCATCCCAGTCGGGTGAAATCCGGTATGACAACGCGGTTCTGCTTGGCAACGATTCGGGCGAAAACGTCGTTATGGGCCGGAATATGACCCTGACGATTTTGGGCGAGAATGGCGAAGAACTGGCGAACCACAAGGTTGGCTATGGCTCTAAGGTATTCCCGAAAGACGGCGAAAAAATCCTGCGTGGCGATAAGCTGTTTGAATGGGATCCATATACGCTGCCAATCATCGCAGAAAAGTCCGGTGTTGCGAAATACGTCGATCTGATCAACGGTATTGCGCTGCGCGAAGACACAGATGATGCAACTGGTATGACCCAGCGCATCGTGTCCGACTGGCGTGCCGCACCAAAAGGCAACGAGCTTGCACCAAAGATCATCGTGGTCGGTGCCGATGGCGAAGTGATGCTCAAAGACGACGGCAACCCTGTTTCCTACGGCATGTCCGTTGATGCGGTTCTGTCGGTTGAGGATGGCCAAGACATCAAAGCTGGTGACGTTATTGCGCGTATTCCGCGTGAGGGTGCCAAGACCAAGGACATTACCGGTGGTTTGCCACGGGTTGCGGAATTGTTTGAAGCACGTCGTCCGAAAGATCACGCAATCATCGCCGAGATTGATGGTTATGTGCGCTTTGGCAAGGACTACAAAAACAAGCGTCGTATCGCGATTGAGTCTGCTGATGATGCGGATATCAAAGTCGAATACATGGTGCCAAAAGGTAAGCACATTCCTGTCGTCGAAGGTGACTTCGTCCAGAAGGGTGATTACATTATGGACGGCAACCCTGCTCCGCACGATATTCTTGCGGTTATGGGTGTCGAGGCGCTTGCTGACTATATGATCGACGAAGTCCAGGACGTTTACCGTCTGCAGGGCGTGAAGATCAACGACAAGCATATCGAAGTGATCGTGCGTCAGATGCTCCAGAAATGGGAAATCCAGGACAGCGGTGACACGGTTCTGCTGAAGGGCGAGAACGTCGATAAGGCCGAGTTTGATGAAGCCAATGCAAAGGCAATCGCACGCGGCGATCGTCCTGCAACTGGCGAGCCTATCTTGTTGGGCATCACCAAAGCGTCCTTGCAGACACGTTCGTTCATCTCTGCGGCGTCGTTCCAAGAGACAACCCGTGTTCTGACCGAGGCATCTGTCCAAGGTAAGCGCGACAAATTGGTTGGTCTCAAAGAGAACGTCATCGTTGGTCGTTTGATCCCAGCGGGTACTGGCGGTGCTACAAGCCAGATGCGCAAGATCGCAGCTGGCCGTGACAGCGTTGTTGTTGAAACCCGCCGCATCGAAGCTGAAAAGGCGGCTGCGCTTGCAGCACCGGTTAAGACCCCTGATGTGGTTGGCGCAGACAACTATGACAACGTGTTCAAATCCGACACAGAGAGCCGCGACGAGTAATCGTCAGGCATAAAATTAAAAAGGCCTCCGATGAAAATCGGGGGCCTTTTGCGTTAATGGACAGTGTTTTTCGCGGTAGCGATATGATGTTGAAATCGGGGGTCGCCGGTCGGGTCATCGCCCCGTTTGTCGGCCATCGCCGCCACATAATCCGCGCAGAAAAGATGGTGCAGCCGCTGGATGTCGGGCAGGGCCATTGCTTCAGCGTGGACCTGCGAAAAGCGTTCTTTGAACCGTAACGCGGTCACGTCACGCATTCAGTTCCGGTTGTGTCGTTCGAAAAATTCATCGGTGTAGCGATCTTTCAGGTTTCCAGCTGCGGGAGTGCCTTTTTTATACGCGTAGCTTTCTTTCGAACGCAGGATGTAGTGGTTCATCTGCGCGACACTGTGGTCGATCTGATCCTGTTCAATAAAGCGGATCGCGCGGTCCCCGTCTTCTTGGAATTGCGGCAGGATCTTGCGGTTTGGTGTGACCACGCGGTTATCGGGCGCGTGCCAGTCGCCTTGGAAACCATGCGGGAAATGGGCGCCTAACCGCTGGTATTCTAACGGCTTGCGCAGGATTGTCTTTATTGAGCGGTTAAACATCAGATGCCCCATGCCGCAGCGTTGAAACTGTTGATGGACGAACCCGTCTTCGTAGGTTTCCCAGCTACCTTGGCCAAAACATTTCCAGTTGAATACCATTGCTTGGAAATCGTAGGGCGGTTGCCCCATCAGGTCATTGATCGTGTCGTGTTGATGCAGGACCAGAAATTCGTCGGTATCGCAGTGCAGCACCCAATCGGCGGCGGCGGTCAGCGGATGTTCGATGACTTTGCGCAGGGTTGAGCGCTGCGGCGGTTGGCCTGCATGGGGCTTATGCGGCACATGGGTCAGCCAGCCAGCGTCGGCAAATGCGTCCAGCAACGCGGGCGAATGGTCGGTGCAATCGTTGGTGGCTATCAGGATATCGAACCCCAACATGCGATACCAGCAGACCCATTCAACGATGAACGGACCCTCGTTGCGCATGCCTGTTGCGACGAGAAATTTTTGCTTTTGTGACATAACGTCAATCAAGCACGCGGATTTGCTGGCGTCTATGCACAACCACTGCTAGCGATGTGGGATGGTGGATATTTCTGACAATATGCGCGGTGCCGCACTGATGACGGGGTCGATCGTGGCCTTCACGATCAACGACACGTTTATGAAGGGTCTGGCCGGCCAAATTCCGTTGCCCCAAGCCCTGCTTATTCGCGGCACCGGCACGGTGATTTGCCTTGCAATTCTGGCGTATTTTTTGGGTCAGCTCGACTTTAGGCAAACCAAGCGTGATTGGTTCATGATCATCTTGCGCGCACTTGCAGAGGTTGGCGGCGCGTTTTTCTTTATTACTGCGCTGTTCAACATGCCTCTCGCCAACGCAACTGCAATCTTGCAGGTACTACCGCTGACCGTGGCGCTGGCGGGCGCATTGTTCTTGCGCGAAGCCTTGGGCTGGCGGCGAATTTTGGCGATTATCATCGGGTTTATCGGGGTGCTGCTGATTGTGCGACCGGGCAGCGACGGGTTCAATATCTATAGTATTTACGCGCTATCGGCGGTGGCCTGCGTGACGCTGCGCGATCTGGTGGTCCGCCGCATGTCCCGCAAGGTGCCGTCGGTTTTTGTGGCTCTGGTTGCGGCGTTTTTTGTTGCAGCATCGGGTGGTATCGGGACGCTGATGCAGCCGTGGGTGCCAGTGCAGATGCACGAAGGATTGCTGTTGCTTGGTGCGATGGGTTTTGTAATCTTTGGTTATGTATTTTCGGTTGCGGCAATGCGCACGGGCGAATTGGGGTTCGTGGCGCCGTTCCGTTACACCAGTTTGATTGCGGCACTCATTCTGGGGTGGGTTGTGTTTGGCGACTGGCCGAGTGAACTGACATTCCTCGGTGCGTTTATTGTTGTGGCGACAGGCATCTTTACTTTGTACCGCGAGCAAGTGGCGGCGCGACGCCTGCGAAAGCTGTCAAAATCTGCGCAGGGTTGATCGCAAATCGGGTTTGAAATGCCTGCGCTTCTGAGTCGGTCAATGCCGCAAACTGGATCGGGCGACGCTGGCTGGCTGCTGAGTCGTTATAGCCGTTGTAGGATTCGATCCACATCGGTTTACCCGAGAAACTCACCATCGGCATAAATTGATCCAGCTTGGTATGCGCAAAATTCATGATCGTGAACGGGGACCCGCCGCGCACATGCACGCCTAATGCGGCGACATATTGTTTGACCTGAATCTGTTTGGCAACAATCCCGTCCTGGCTGAACTGGGCCGCATATCCCACGCTCCAGTCATAGCCTACGATCGGGTGTTTGGCGTTCAGGCTTGCGCAATCGGTCGCGGCCTCGCGCAGCCGTTCAATAAAATCAATCGCCACTGCGTCGTCGTCGTCATAGCGGAACTGCAAACAGGGCTTGGACGGGTCCTTGCGCGCCTTGTTTAAAACCTCTTTCATCACCTCGCGCTGGGGCCGTGGATTGTGCGACTGGATGCTGATCTGCGGGATATCCGCCACAATATCATGCAGGCGGTCCCGATGGTGGGGCGGCAAGCTGGGTCCGATCACGATGATCATTTCCCAGTCCTCGTTGGTCTGGGCACGCATACAGGGGATCGCTACAGTTTCGAACAAGCGGAACCGCTCTTCAAGCCGCTCTTCGGCGTAGAGGAATGCGATCCGGTCTTCGGTCGAGTCGTGCTGGATCTGGAAACCGCCCAAAGCCGGATAAGAAAACCTACATAGTCCAATGGCTTGCATCACTGTGCCCTTTCATTGCGTTGGTGCAACTATGGGGCGCGATGCGGGGAAGTTTCAAGCGGGCCTAATGCTGGCCCGCTTGTATTTGCTTACTGTGATGTCGCAAAGAAGCTGCCGTCAGAAATATTGATGTAGAAGTCGCCATCGCCATAGCCGGACAGGCTACCCGACAGGGTGTCGGCGTTCGCCGTATCGGTCTGCATATTGCCCGCCATGTTCAATGTCACACTACTGGAGCCACGCACGCTTTCGTCGCCAACCGCAGACAGATTTCCCGTCGCCGTTGCCGAGAGCGCGCCGTTCGTTTCTGATCCCGCGATCGTCAAGCTACCACCCAAAAGTTGCTCGGGGATATCGTTGTCGTCAATCAGGTTCACATTGTCGATGCCGCCCGTGATCGTGTTGCCGGTAAAATCGGCACTCATTGTCATGTCACCAAGGAATGATCCTTCGGCGTCACCGGACGCAAGCCCACCAGCATAGCCGACAAAATCCGCCGTTCCACTGGGCAGGTTTGCCTGAGGTGCCCCTAGATTTGTAGACGCTTTGCTTGGTAATTTTGGAACCAAGGAGAGACGGATATGACCAAAGGAATACGGTTTACAGACGAGTTCAAACAGGACGCTGTGGCGCAGGTTGTTGAGCGTGGATATGCGGTCAGCGAAGTCGCCGAGCGGCTAGGGATAAGCACCAAGTCGCTGTACACTTGGAAGGCGCAATTTGCGAAGTCGCCATGTCAGATCGGAGGTTGCGGAGCAGGCTGCTGAGATCAGACGGTTGAAGCGAGAGCTGGCCCGCGTCACCGAGGAACGCACAATCTTAAAAAAGGCGACCGCGTACTTCGCGCGAGAGTCTCAGTGAGGTACGCGTTTATTGAGGGTCATCGTGCGGAGTTTTCGGTGCGGTCGATGTGTCGTGTGCTGGCTGTGCATTTCAGCGGGTTCTATGCATGGCTTAAAGAACCGTTAAGCGTACGCGCGCTTGAAGATGCGCGGCAGACAGAGCTGATCCACCAAGCATGGACAGATAGCGGGAAGGTCTATGGCTATCGGAAGCTGGCCGATGATCTACGTGATGCTGGCGAGACCTGCTCCGAGAACCGTGTGGCACGATTGGCTAGCCTTGCGGGCATCACAGCACAGATCGGTACAAGCGTCGGCCTAGTCGCTATGGCGGCAAACCTGCTGTTGTCGCTGACAACACGCTGGACAGACAGTTTGAGGTTGCGGCACCTGACGCGGTTTGGGTGACCGACATTACCTACATCAGAACCCATGAAGGCTGGTCATATCTCGCTGTGGTCATCGATCTGTTTTCACGACGTGTCGTTGGTTGGTCGATGCAATCTCGCATGACAACTGACCTGGCCTTGCAAGCCTTGTTGGCTGCTGTTTGGCGGCGCAAACCAAAGCAAAAAGTCATGATCCATTCAGACCAAGGTTCACAGTTCACTGGCAAAGAGTGGCAGTCGTTCCTTAGCAAACACAATCTGGTTGCCAGCATGAGCAGACGTGGGAATTGTCATGACAACGCGGTCGCAGAAAGCTTCTTCCAGCTTTTGAAGCGGGAGCGCATTAGGCGGCGAACATACCTCACACGCGACGCCGCAAGGCAGGATGTGTTCGATTACATCGAGATGTTTTACAACCCTACACGCAAGCACACGAACAACGGCATGCTGTCACCGGTTGACTATGAAATGAAACAGCAGAAAATGAACGAGGCAGGCGTCTAGGAAGTTAGGGGCACCTCAGCCGGTGCTGTCATGGGCAGGGTCTCGATACGTTCAAATTCTGTCACGACATCCTGGACGTGCTACGCGGAAATCGACGGTGGAGTCGGGCTATCGCACGCTGCAAGTCCGGCGAGTGAAAGGGCTGGGATAATAAAAATATATCTCATAATGGTCTCCAAAAAAATCGCGCTTAAAAAAGTGCCTAAAACGTGGCATGTATTTCGCAGTGTTTCAATAAATTAGTTGACGTTGGGTAAGACGAGGCTGTCACGTCAGGCTGACGGGCGTAGTTGACAGCGTTGGGATGAACACTTATACGCCGCTCATCCGGGCTTGGAATCTGTTCCATATGTCCTGTTATCAAAGCTGAAGTGGTCATGAATTCGACATCTTGCGTCTAGTTCCTCTGCCGACCCACCGCACCAATCCTCCGGTAAGGGATTGACTGCGGAATTTTTGTTTTGCGCCTATGGCGACCAAAGACCGTGCAACGCGACCGGCGTAGAGCACACCGTAATCATCCTGTAGTCCCTATTTTTGGGTCTGCGCCACCAAGTGAATAGATGGGAACATCAAACGATGCCAACGATTCAGCAGCTGATCCGCAAGCCGCGCCAGCCAAAAGTCAACAAATCCAAGTCGCTGCACCTTGAGGGTTGCCCTCAGAAACGTGGTGTTTGCACACGCGTTTATACAACGACTCCTAAGAAACCAAACTCCGCTATGCGTAAGGTTGCCAAAGTGCGCCTGACTAACGGTTTTGAGGTCATCAGCTACATCGGTGGTGAAAGCCACAACCTTCAGGAGCACTCTGTGGTTCTGATCCGTGGCGGCCGTGTAAAAGATTTGCCAGGTGTGCGTTACCACATCCTGCGCGGTGTACTTGATACACAAGGCGTTAAAGATCGTAAGCAACGTCGCTCGAAGTACGGCGCGAAGCGTCCTAAGTAAGGAATAGAGAAATATGTCACGTCGTCACGCCGCTGAAAAACGCGTAGTTCTGCCAGACGCAAAGTTTGGTGATATTGTTCTGACTAAGTTCATGAACAACCTTATGGTTGATGGTAAAAAAGCTGTCGCCGAGCGTATTGTTTACAACGCATTCGATCGCGTTGAAGCAAAACTGAAGAAATCCCCTGTGGAAGTCTTCCATGAGAGCCTTGAGTTGATCAAGCCATCCGTCGAAGTGCGTTCGCGCCGCGTCGGTGGTGCGACATACCAGGTGCCTGTTGAAGTGCGCCCCGAGCGCAGAGAAGCATTGGCGATCCGTTGGTTGATCGCTGCTGCGAAAAAGCGCAACGAGAACACCATGGAAGAACGCCTTGCTGGCGAGCTGATGGATGCGGTCAACGGCCGCGGCACAGCCGTTAAAAAGCGCGAAGACACCCACAAAATGGCCGATGCAAACAAAGCATTCAGCCACTATCGCTGGTAAGAGGAAGCACCAAATATGGCACGCGACTACCCCCTCGAAAGATACCGCAACTTCGGCATTATTGCGCATATCGATGCAGGTAAAACGACCTGCTCCGAGCGCATTTTGTTCTATACAGGCAAAAACCACACCATGGGCGAAACCCATGACGGTGCTGGCACGATGGACTGGATGGAGCAAGAGCAGGAGCGCGGTATTACAATTACCTCTGCTGCGACGACGACATTCTGGGAGCGCACTGAGACAGGCACCGAGCCTGATTCAGAAAAGCACCGCATGAACATCATCGACACGCCGGGCCACGTTGACTTCACAATCGAAGTCGAGCGTTCTTTGGCTGTTCTCGATGGTGCGATTGTTGTTCTTGACGGCAACGCCGGAGTTGAACCGCAGACTGAAACTGTTTGGCGTCAGGCTGACCGGTATAAAGTTCCGCGTATGGTTTTTGTCAACAAGATGGACAAAATCGGCGCTGACTTTTTCAAGTGCGTTAAGATGGTTGAAGACCGTACCGGTGCGCGCGCGATCCCGATCGCGTTGCCAATTGGCGCGGAAACCGAGCTTGAAGGTCTGATTGATCTCGTTACCATGGAAGAATGGTTGTGGCAGGGCGAAGACCTTGGCGCATCATGGATCAAAGCACCGATCCGTGAAAGCCTTCTTGATGAAGCAAATGAATGGCGTGAAAAGCTGATCGAAGCTGCAGTCGAGCAAGACGACGCTGCGATGGAAGCCTATCTGGACGGCACCGAGCCGGACGTGAAATCATTGCGCGCAATGATCCGTAAGGCCTGCCTGAGCTTGTCATTCGTGCCTGTTTTTGGTGGTTCTGCGTTCAAGAACATCGGCGTTCAGCCGTTGCTCAACGCTGTTGTTGATTATCTTCCATCACCTTTGGACGTTGTTGACTACATGGGCTTTAAGCCTGGCGACGAAACAGAGACACGTAACATTCCACGTCGTGCTGACGATACAATGGCGTTCTCTGGCCTTGCGTTCAAAATCATGAACGACCCGTTTGTGGGTACTCTGACATTTACACGGATTTATTCGGGTACTTTGTCCAAGGGTGACAACATGCTGAACTCTACCAAAGGTGGTAAAGAGCGTGTTGGTCGTATGATGATGATGCACTCCAACGACCGTGAAGAAATCAGCGAAGCATTTGCTGGTGACATCATTGCGCTTGGTGGCCTCAAGAACACGACAACTGGTGACACGCTTTGCAACCCGCAAGAGCCTGTTATTCTGGAAACAATGACGTTCCCTGAGCCGGTTATCGAAATTGCGATCGAGCCAAAAACCAAAGGTGACCAAGAGAAGATGAGCCTTGCGCTTCAGCGTCTCTCGGCCGAGGATCCTTCCTTCCGCGTGGAAACTGACATCGAATCCGGTCAGACCATCATGAAGGGCATGGGCGAACTTCACCTCGACATTCTCGTTGACCGTATGCGTCGCGAGTTTAAAGTTGAGGCGAATATCGGCGCACCACAAGTGGCATACCGCGAGACTATTGGTCATGCGGTTGAGCATACTTACACCCACAAGAAGCAGTCCGGCGGGTCCGGTCAGTTTGGTGAAGTGAAGTTGTCGATCATGCCAACAGAGCCAGGCGAAGGGTTCTCGTTTGAATCCAAAGTTGTTGGTGGTGCGGTTCCAAAAGAGTACGTTCCCGGCGTTGAAAAGGGCATTCGCTCTGTCATGGATAACGGCCCATTGGCTGGTTTCCCTGTGATCGACTTCAAAGTGGAATTGCTTGACGGTAAGTACCACGACGTTGACTCGTCCATCATGGCATTCGAGATCGCTGCGCGTATGTGTATGCGTGAAGGGATGCGGAAAGCTGGAGCCAAGTTGCTTGAGCCTATCATGAAGGTCGAAGTGATCACGCCGGAAGAGCACACTGGTGGTATCATCGGTGACCTCACATCCCGTCGGGGTCAGGTTCAGGGTCAGGATACACGCGGCGTTTCCATTGCTATCGAAGCAATGGTGCCACTGGCAAACATGTTCGGCTACATCAATACGTTGCGTTCCATGTCTTCGGGCCGCGCGAACTTCTCGATGCAGTTCGACCACTACGAGCCGGTTCCACAGAACATCTCTGACGAGATCCAGAAGAAATTTGCATAAATTGCGGTGCGCCTTCGGGCGCACCCGTTCACATCATATTGAATACCTAAGGAGGCCATTATGGCTAAGGCAAAGTTTGAACGTAATAAACCACACGTTAACATCGGCACAATCGGCCACGTTGACCACGGTAAGACAACACTGACAGCAGCGATCACCAAGTATTTTGGTGATTTCCAAGCGTATGACCAGATTGACGGCGCGCCAGAAGAAAAAGCACGTGGTATCACGATTTCGACTGCTCACGTTGAGTACGAAACCGAAGCACGTCACTACGCACACGTTGACTGCCCAGGTCACGCCGACTACGTCAAGAACATGATCACCGGTGCTGCCCAGATGGACGGCGCGATCCTTGTTGTGAACGCAGCAGACGGTCCAATGCCACAGACACGCGAGCACATCTTGCTTGGCCGTCAGGTTGGCATCCCGTACATGGTTGTTTACATGAACAAAGTTGACCAAGTAGACGACGATGAGTTGTTGGAATTGGTTGAAATGGAAATCCGTGAGTTGTTGTCCAAGTACGACTACCCTGGCGACGACATTCCTGTGATCCCTGGTTCCGCTCTGCACGCGATGAACGGCACACAGCCAGAAATCGGCGAAAGCTCCATCATCGCGTTGATGAAGGCTGTTGACGAGTACATCCCGACACCAGCACGCGCAGTTGACCTGCCGTTCTTGATGCCAATCGAGGATGTATTCTCGATCTCTGGCCGTGGTACTGTTGTGACTGGTCGTATCGAGCGTGGCGTATTGAACGTTGGTGAAGAAATCTCCATCGTTGGTATCCGTGACACGAAGAAAACAGTTTGTACTGGTGTTGAAATGTTCCGCAAGCTGCTTGATCGCGGTGAAGCTGGCGACAACGTTGGCGCATTGCTGCGCGGTATCGACCGTGAAGGTGTTGAGCGCGGTCAGGTTCTGTGTAAGCCAGGTTCGGTTAACCCGCACACTGACTTTGAAGCAGAAGCCTACATTCTGACCAAAGAAGAAGGCGGTCGTCACACACCGTTTTTTGCGAACTACCGTCCACAGTTCTACTTCCGTACAACTGACGTGACCGGCACTGTTGTTCTTCCAGAAGGCACAGAAATGGTCATGCCTGGCGACAACTTGAAGTTCAACGTTGAGCTGATCGCACCAATCGCGATGGAAGACGGCCTGCGTTTTGCGATCCGCGAAGGCGGCCGTACCGTCGGCGCTGGTGTTGTGTCCAAGATCGTTAAGTAAGCTTTGTAGGGTGTGCGTTTATGCGCACCACTGCCAAGACAAAGAAGGCCGCTTCCGAAAGGAGGCGGCCTTTTTCTTATGTCGAGAAAGCTTGTTGCTGGCCTGCTCGGGGTGGCGTATTTGATGCGCCATGAATATTAGAACTTTTGCGGCCCTTTTGGTCTGTGTGCCTACGACCCCTGCCTTGGCGCACCCACATATCTTTGTAGACGTGTCCGTCGCAGTTATTTTCGACAACGATAACGCTGCTGCAGTGCGCTTGACGTGGACCTATGATTCCTATTTCTCGTTACTCTTAACGACCGATCTTGGCATTGATCTGGATGGAGACGCGATCCTGTCTGCGGAAGAAGCCGAGATACTTTCAGCTTCGGCGCTGGCTTGGCCAGACGGTTATGAAGGTGACCTTGAAGTCTTGCAGGGTGGCAGCCCTATGGCCTTGGGTCCGCGCGTCGATCACACAGTCAGCTTTGACGGTGGTGTCGTCCAAGAGGTTCACACCCGTCCTTTGATCGCAGGCGTGGATCACAGTATGCCGCTAGAAATTCGCACATATGATCCTGGCCATTACGTCGCTTATGACGTGACGGGCTCTATTACAATTGAGGGTCGGGATGGGTGCGTTAGTACGCTGATTGCGCCTGACCTCGTCACCGCGAACGCTCGCGTTGCGGAGCTATTAGGCGGCCAATCCGCCTCTGAAGTCGGCCCAGAGGAAGCTTTCCCCGAAGTGGGCAATCTTTTTGCGCAAACGGTGACAATCACATGCAGCGATTAATGCTTTTTATACTTTTTGGTTTCGGTGCCATCGTTGTATGGCTTTGGGGGTTTGGTGGGTCTGATGTTGTTATGCGGTTTGCCGCAAGCGCCCAACGCGAAACCCAAAACGCCATGGCTACAAGCCTGCGCGCGATCAAGGCGGGGCAGGCGGGTGCGTTACTTAGCCTCTGGGGGCTTTGCTTTACCTACGGGTTTGTTCATGCTGCAGGGCCGGGTCATGGCAAACTGATCATCGGCGGCTATGGTGTCGGCGCCAGAGTGGCTGCAAGGCGGCTCGTCGGGTTGGCATTTGCTTCATCCTTGGCACAATCCCTTTGTGCGGTCGCTGTGGTTACTTTGGCGCTTTGGGTGCTTGGCTGGGGCCGGGCGCAGCTGACCGACCTTGCCGACAAAACGATGGCGCCGTTGAGCTACGCTTTGATCGCAGCTTTCGGTATTTGGCTTATGTCACGCGGGCTGCGTAGGGCGTGGGCGTTGCGCAAGCCGTCCCATAATCACCACGCTGACGGAGTTTGTAATAGTTGCGGCCACGCCCACGGGCCGACCCCGGAACAAGCCGCGAAGGTTCACTCTTTTCGCGAGGGGCTGGCCGTTGTTCTGAGTATCGCAGTACGCCCCTGCACTGGCGCCATCTTTCTGCTGATACTCACACATGGTTTGGGTATTATGTGGGCGGGTATTGCGGGGGTGTTCATCATGGGGCTTGGCACTGCGCTTTTCACGGCGATCGTCGCTCTCGCGGCAGTGAGTGCGCGCGAAAGTGTTTTGGCACAAACCGCAAGTGGCCCCTTAACCGCAAAGCTTATCATCGGTGCCGAGGCTATCGCTGGCGCCACGATCACGTTGGTTGCGCTGCAATTGCTAGCAAAGGCAATCTGAAGCGGTCATCGAATGGGAATACCCCCTTGCTTTCTATCCCGACTCCCCCTAAACGACCCAAGTCTGACTAAGGGTGCGCCTCGCGTGCCCTTATTCTATTCGAGATAAAGACGCGATGAGGGCCCCCGATGAGCGGCGGTCTTCCTCTCCGATCTAGGCCCTAATCTAGGGGTGATGAACATGGCAGCCAGCCAGAACATCCGTATTCGCCTGAAGGCGTTTGATTTCCGGGTGCTTGATGCAAGCACAGCAGAAATCGTTTCCACAGCAAAGCGCACAGGGGCGTCCGTTCGCGGTCCGATCCCGCTTCCGAATAAAATCGAGAAGTTCACTGTTTTGCGTGGCCCACACGTTGACAAGAAATCCCGCGACCAGTTCGAGATCCGCACACACAAGCGTCTCTTGGACATCGTAGACCCAACACCACAAACAGTGGACGCGCTGATGAAGCTCGACCTTGCTGCTGGTGTTGACGTCCAGATTTCCGTGTAAGGGAGGATATTTAATATGCTCCGTTCCGGAATTATCGCAAAAAAGATGGGCATGACCCGTTTGTTTATGGAAGACGGTCGTCAGATTCCCGTGACCGTTCTGTCCTTAGAAAACCTGCAAGTTGTTGCGCAGCGCACTGTTGAGAAGGACGGCTATGTTGCTGTTCAACTTGGTGCCGGCACAGCAAAAGTGAAGCGCGTATCACAAGCGATGCGTGGCCACTTTGCAGCAGCAAAAGTTGAACCGAAGCGTAAAGTTGTCGAGTTCCGCATTGCACCAGAAAACATGATCGATGTTGGTGAAGAGTTCACTGCAAACCATTACTTTGAGGGCCAGTTCGTTGACGTATCCGGCATCTCGATCGGTAAAGGTTTTCAGGGTGCGATGAAGCGTCACAACTTTGGCGGTTTGCGTGCGACACACGGTGTGTCCGTATCTCACCGTTCGCACGGTTCCACTGGTCAGTGTCAGGATCCTGGTAAGGTTTTCAAAGGCAAGAAAATGGCTGGACACATGGGCAACGCCCGCGTGACTACGCAGAACTTGCAAGTGATCCGTACCGATGTTGACCGTGGCGTGATCATGGTCAAAGGCGCTGTTCCTGGCTCCAAAGGTGGTTGGGTCACTGTTAAGGATGCGGTTAAGAAACCAACATCCGAAAACACAATGTATCCAGCTGGCTTGTTGTCCTTGAACAAAGAAGCAAACCGTCTGGCAGAAGAAGCAGCATCCGCCGCAGCAGCCGAAGCAGAAGCCGCAGCAGTAGAAGCTGCAGCAGCAGAGCAGGCCGCAATGGAAGCCGCTGAAGCAGATGCGCCAGCAGCAGGAGGCGACAACAATGAAGGCTGATGCAATCAATCTTGACGGCAAGTCCGCAGGGTCCGTCGAACTGAACGACGCGATCTTCGGTCTGGAAGCACGCGCAGACATTCTGCACCGTGTTGTCCGTTGGCAGCGTAACAACGCTCAAGCGGGTACACACTCCACGCTTGGTCGCTCTGAAGTGTCTTACTCGACCAAAAAGATCTATCGCCAAAAAGGCACCGGTGGCGCACGTCACGGGTCCCGTGGTGCTCCGATCTTCCGTTCGGGTGGTATCTACAAAGGTCCAAAGCCACGTAGCCACGGCCACGACCTGACCAAGAAGTTCCGCAAGTTGGGCCTCAAGCACGCTCTGTCCGCGAAAGTGGCAGCAGGCGAGCTCGTGATCATCGATTCCGTGAACATCAAGGGCGCGAAAACCTCTGCTCTGGCCAAAATGGTCGGGTCGTTGGGTTGGAAGCGTGCATTAATCATCGATGGTGCAGAAATCAACGCTGATTTCATGCGTGCCGCGCGTAACATCGCAACAATCGACGTTTTGCCAACGATGGGCGCAAACGTCTATGACATCCTGAAGTCTGACACACTTGTCATCACAAAGGCTGGTCTTGAAGCATTGGAGGCTCGTTTAGCATGAGCGCGAAAGCAGAACACTACGATGTAATCCGCAAGCCGATCATCACCGAAAAAGCCACAACAGCGTCTGAAAACAACGCCGTGGTTTTTGAAGTGGCAATCGACGCCAACAAACCAACCATCAAGCAAGCTGTTGAAGCTCTGTTTGGTGTGAAGGTCAAAGCGGTGAACACGACAATCACCAAGGGTAAAGTGAAACGCTTCCGCGGCTCACTCGGTACTCGTAAGGACGTTAAGAAGGCATATGTTACGCTTGAAGAAGGTAACACAATTGACGTGTCCACTGGCCTGTAATTAGGGTTGGTTAGAAATTGGAGGGGCCCTGCGCAGAAATGCGCGGGGCCTTTCCGTTGAAAGGCCCCAGTGCCTTTCAACGCGTGCGCAAGGCGCGTTTGCTCGCAAATGCGCAGCGTCACCCAGTGGTTAGCTGGGCGCCTTCAGCACTAGCTAACTTGACGCAAGACGGGCGAGCGGCGGCCCGTGGGGTGACGCTGTAACGTATGTAACGCAGTGCTTTATGTCAGCTAAGTTCATCTTTCATAACTGAGCTACACACCCGCAGCCAAAGCGTCAGCCCGCCCGAACGATCGGATTTCATTTTCGGAATCTGATAAAAGCGAAAATCCAATTGGTAAGGGTCGACTAGTTATCCAATCACCAAAGGAACTCGCCAACAATAAAACCCCACTTGCCACCTCCCCCCCTCCAAGCTATACGCCACAAATCGCCCAGCCTCGGATTCGTCCGGGGCTGCGCTTTTATGGTCAAGACGGTGCGCATGAACGCGCACCCTACGGGCAGGTAGGATGTGCATTGCGCATCTCACCACACCAAAAGGGCACCTACGGGGGCCTATAACATCAGGCTCCCATTACGCGGGGGCCGCCAAGCAAACGGAAAGTAGCTAATCATGGCACTAAAGTCGTATAAGCCGACGACGCCAGGCCAGCGCGGGCTGGTGCTGATTGACCGTTCGGAGCTTTGGAAAGGACGCCCAGTTAAGGCCCTCACAGAGGGTCTGAGCAAGTCGGGCGGCCGGAACAACACCGGACGGATCACAATGCGTCGCATTGGTGGGGGTGCTAAGCGCCTTTACCGTATCGTAGATTTCAAGCGCAACAAGCTGGACGTTCCAGCGCATGTTCTGCGTATTGAGTATGACCCTAACCGGACAGCATTTATTGCGTTGATCCAATACGAAGATGGCGCCCAGACATATATTCTGGCACCACAGCGTTTGGCAATCGGCGACAAGGTGATTGCATCCAAGAAGGCAGATATCAAGCCGGGCAACGCAATGCCTTTCTCTGGTATGCCAATCGGGACAATCATCCACAACATCGAGATGAAAGCTGGCAAAGGCGGTCAAATCGCTCGTGCTGCTGGTACATACGCCCAGTTCGTTGGTCGTGATGGTGGTTACGCGCAGATCCGTTTGTCTTCGGGCGAATTGCGTCTGGTTCGTCAGGAATGCATGGCCACAATCGGCGCTGTATCCAACCCTGACAACTCCAACCAGAACTTCGGTAAAGCGGGCCGCATGCGTCTTAAGGGCGTTCGTCCTTCTGTGCGTGGTGTCGCGATGAACCCGATCGATCACCCACACGGTGGTGGTGAAGGTCGGACATCTGGTGGTCGTCACCCGGTTACTCCTTGGGGTAAACCAACTAAAGGTGCACGCACACGTAACAAGAACAAAGCATCGCAGCGCCTTATCGTGCGTTCGCGTCATGCCAAAAAGAAGGGTCGTTAAGAATGGCTCGTTCCGTATGGAAAGGCCCCTTTGTGGATGGCTATGTCTTGAAAAAGGCAGAAGCAACCAAAGAGAGCGGCCGCAAAGAAGTGATCAAGATCTGGTCACGTCGATCTACAATTTTGCCTCAGTTTGTTGGTCTCACCTTTGGTGTGTACAACGGCAAGAAGCACATCCCTGTTAACGTATCCGAAGACATGATTGGTCAGAAGTTTGGTGAATATTCACCAACTCGGACCTATTACGGTCATGCTGCGGATAAAAAAGCGAAGCGGAAATAAGCCATGAGCAAGGATAACAATCCCCGCCGCGTGGCCGATAACGAAGCACGTGCAAAACTGCGCATGCTCCGCACTTCGCCACAGAAACTGAACCTCGTAGCTGCGTTGATCCGTGGCAAGAAAGTCGAGCGGGCTTTGACCGACTTGACGTTCTCGAAAAAGCGGATCTCGGATGACGTGAAGAAATGCCTTCAGTCAGCCATCGCAAACGCGGAAAACAACCACAATCTCGACGTTGACGAGTTGGTCGTTGCAGAAGCTTACTGCGGTAAGAACCTGATCATGAAACGTGGTCGCCCGCGTGCTCGTGGTCGTTTCGGCAAGATCATCAAGCCATTTTCAGAGATCACAATTGTGGTTCGCCAAGTCGAGGAGCAATCTAATGGGTAATAAAGTCAACCCAATCGGTATGCGTCTTCAGGTCAACCGTACCTGGGATAGCCGCTGGTATGCAGACACCAAAGACTACGGTGATCTTCTGCTTGAAGACCTGAAGATGAAGGCCTTCATCAAGAAAGAATGCGCTCAGTCCGGCGTAAGCCGCGTGATCATCGAACGTCCGCACAAAAAGTGCCGCGTTACGATCCATGCAGCCCGTCCAGGTGTTATCATTGGTAAGAAAGGTGCAGACATCGAAGGCCTGCGCTCCAAGCTTGCCAAGTTGACCAAGTCTGAACTGCACCTGAACATCGTCGAAGTGCGCAAGCCCGAACTGGACGCAGCTCTTGTTGCTGAATCCATCGGTCAGCAGCTTGAGCGTCGTGTGTCCTTCCGTCGCGCTATGAAGCGCTCGGTACAGAACGCAATGCGCATGGGCGCACTTGGTATTCGTGTGAACCTTGCCGGCCGTCTTGGCGGTGCAGAGATCGCACGTACCGAGTGGTACCGTGAAGGTCGTGTGCCGTTGCACACATTGCGTGCGGATATCGATTACGCACTTTTCGAGGCTATGACACCCTACGGTATCATCGGCATCAAGGTCTTCATCTTTAAAGGTGAGATCATGGAGCACGATCCGCAGGCTCATGACCGTAAACATGCTGAGCTGCAAGAGGGCGCTGTCCCTCGCGGCCCACGTCGCTAAGGAGCTAGATAGATGCTACAACCAAAGCGTACAAAACACCGCAAGCTGCACAAAGGTCGTATTCGTGGTGAAGCAAAGGGCGGGTCTGACCTGAACTTTGGCACATATGGCCTGAAAGCAATCGAGCCTGAGCGTATCACTGCGCGCCAGATCGAAGCTGCACGTCGTGCAATGACACGTCACATGAAGCGTCAGGGCCGCGTCTGGATCCGTATTTTCCCAGACACACCTGTCACCTCCAAGCCCGTCGAAGTGCGTATGGGTAAAGGTAAAGGCTCCATCGATTTCTGGGCATGTAAAGTGAAACCAGGTCGCGTGATGTTCGAAATTGACGGCGTCAGCGAGGCAACTGCACGCGAGGCCCTGCGCCTTGCTGCGATGAAGCTGCCAATCAAAACACGCACAGTCGTGCGCGAAGACTGGTGATATTGCCTTAGGCAAACTCGCTAGGCATTCATGAAAGAGCCCCCGCCGAGAGATCGGCGGGGGCTTTTGCTATTGTTGACTTCGCTTGAATTTGGGCAGCCAAGCCGAGAACGAGAATGCCCCTTCTTTACTAAAGATCGCGGCGACCCGTTCGATCGCTAGTTCTTCGCGTTCGTCCAGAACATGGTCGGCCTGCGCGATCTCATTGAGGAAGTTTAGAAGGTCGGTGGTCATGTGGCTGTAGTTACAGTCGGGATTGGCTTTTACAAATGCAGACACCTGTTTGGCGATTGCTTTAACCGTGCCATCGTCGGTGTTTTCGTCGATGACTTTCAGCGCTGCGTCGACATAGTCAGCGTTGATCCCCCATTCGCGCACAAAATACTGCTGAATGACTGTGGCTTCACGGCTGTCAAAGTCACCATCGATTTTTGCAATCCGTACCGCCAGCGGCGCAATAAGATCCACGAGATTTGCGCCCAGAATATCGATGGGTGTGTTGATGAACTGTGGGACTTCGGCGACGCGGTTTGAAGAATAGCCGCGCAAAATGCGTGTAACACCGTAGTAGGCTGCGCCGGAAACTGCACCTGCGGCAACGATCCATCCAACGGGCGTTGCGGCGGCACCGCCAAGACCCACTGCCGCAAGCACACCAGTCTT
This sequence comes from Yoonia sp. MH D7, assembly GCF_054439475.1. NCBI lineage: Bacteria > Pseudomonadati > Pseudomonadota > Alphaproteobacteria > Rhodobacterales > Paracoccaceae > Yoonia > Yoonia sp. MH D7. The sequence goes on along the minus strand of NZ_JBTJCF010000001.1, from coordinate 2,559,416 downwards.
TGCAAAGAATGTGCTCGCGACGGTCGCTGATGATGCCAGGCCTGCGCCTGTCGCAACAAAGCCGCTGACGTCCCATAGCTCTTGGACTTTTTTGCCATATTTCAGCGAGGTAAATGCATCCGCTCCAATGCCAAGTTTTAACTTGAAGCGTAATTCGTCCGAGACGACTTCAACCACGTCGTCAAAGTAGTGGACTTGCTCTTCATGTGTGCTCATGGGCGTAGCACCGCATACTCGGCCTCTACAGCATCCATGCGCGCCCGAAAGCTACTGGCTTGAAAATCCGCAATTGCGCCCATTCCCACGCCAAACGCCAAAAATATTGGCATCAAAATCGGACCAACCAACACGCCTATCAAAGGGATACTGCTGATGAGTAGGGTTAAAACAGCCCCGACGATGACGCCAAAAGTTGTCTGCGGAAAAGCCTTCAGAACGTTGAAGATGGTTGTCACAATCTTGAGCCCAATCGAGATCACCGCCTTGCCAACGGTGACTGTCATTTCAGACACTTTCACAATCCACATTTTTGCATCGGCGGAAATATCCTGCCGATCAAGCCAGCGCTTCAGAGCACTTTTTTCTAATAGGTCCTGATGGAACGTTGAAAAGTCGTGGCCCGCAAGCGGCGTCGTATATTCGTTTAGTTGATGTTCTGTCATTCGTGACGCGCTCCATTATGTTCACACGAATGAATAGGTGCGTTTGCTCAAGATAAACTTAAAATGTGAAACACTGCATGATATTTCGGATAGATGGCAAACGGGCTGCACGTCAGTTGCGTATTATTTCACCCCTGTGAATCACCCTACAGAAGCCCTATATGCGAGCGACACGAACACGAGAGCCTAATATGCACGAACCTACCCCCGCAGAAATCAGTCGCTTCGCGCATATCCTGTTTTTGGTGACGATCATCGGCAAGCTGGTGTTGGGCGTGTCTCAGTTGTTGATTGCTCTAACGATTTTTTGGGGGCTGATCACAAAACTGCCTGCTTTGGCGCGGTGGTTTTTTCAGGATGAGTTGGCTGAAAACCCGACCGACTTTCTGGCGAATTGGATACTCACGCAGGTTGGCACGTTGCCCTCGATGGATCTGACGTTCTACCAAACCTACTTTGCGGCGCACGGGATGCTGCATGTGGTGGTGGCTGGTGCGCTGCTTTACGGGGTTGGCTGGGCCTATCCTGCATCGATCGCGACGCTTGCGGTTTTTGTCGTGATCCAGATGGTAGAGTGGGCGCAGGTGGGTGGTGTGGTGCTGTTGGTGCTGACGGCCATTGATCTGATCGTGATCGGGCTGACGTGGATTGAATGGCGCAGTCGCGGACCCAAACAACGTGGGTGACGTGAAAGCCCCCGCCAGTTAACGGCGGGGGGGGGGGGCAGTCGATATCTTAGATCACACCCATTGCGCGCATCGCTTCGGCCACGCGCACAAATCCGGCGATATTGGCACCCAGAACATAATCGCCCGGCGCGCCATATTCGTCGGCGGTCTCGTAGCAGGCGGAATGGATATTCGTCATGATTTCTTCCAGCCGGCTTTCGGTTTTTGCAAAACTCCAGCTATCACGGCTGGCGTTTTGCTGCATTTCCAGCGCAGAGGTTGCAACACCGCCCGCGTTGGCCGCTTTGCCCGGTGCAAACAGAACACCGGCCTCGCGGAACATCTGCACGGCCTCGGGGGTGCAGGGCATATTCGCGCCTTCTGCCACCGCGATCACGCCATTCTCGATCAAAGTCTTGGCGTGCTTGCCGTGCAGCTCGTTCTGCGTGGCGCAGGGCAGTGCGATGTCGCAAGACACATCCCAGATCGACCCGTCGCTTACATAATGCGCGCCATCACCGCGCAGTGCGACATACTCTGAAATGCGACCACGGCCGCCTTCTTTAATTTGCTTGACCAAATCCAGATCAATGCCGTTTTCATCGAAAATATAACCGCCGGAATCAGAGCAGGCGACGATTTTCCCACCAAACGATAGTATTTTTTCCATCGCATAAATCGCGACGTTGCCGGACCCTGACACGACGCAACGCTTGCCGTCAAAATCTGTGCCTTTTTGCGCCAGCATCGAGCGGACAAAGAACGCGGTGCCAAATCCGGTGGCTTCCTTGCGGGCACGTGATCCGCCGTAAGCCAAACCTTTGCCGGTCAAAACGCCCGCTTCAAAGCGGTTATTCAGGCGCTTGAACATGCCAAACATATAGCCGATTTCGCGCGCGCCAACGCCGATATCACCCGCAGGCACATCAACATATTCGCCGATATGGCGGTGTAACTCGATCATAAACGACTGGCAGAACCGCATGATTTCGCGGTCCGATTTACCTTTGGGATCAAAGTCGGACCCACCCTTGCCGCCGCCAATCGGCATACCTGTCAGGGCGTTTTTGAACGTCTGCTCAAAACCCAGAAACTTGATGATGCCTACGTTGACCGATGGGTGAAACCGGATGCCACCTTTGTAGGGACCTAGCGCAGAGTTGAACTGCACCCGAAAACCACGGTTGATTTGCACCTGATTATTGTCGTCGATCCATGGGATACGGAAAATGATCTGGCGCTCTGGTTCGCAAATGCGCTCGATCAGCGCTTCTTCGGAGTATTCAGGATGGCGTTCAATCACGCGGCCCAGGCTTTCCAGCACTTCACGCGCGGCTTGGTGGAATTCAGGTTCGCCCGCGTTCCGGTGTAGTACTGTCTTGAGAATAGGTTGTAGTTTTTCGTCGATAGTGTTCACAAGGTGATCCTTTTGTTTTGATAGCTAACAGGTTGGGAAAGTCCGCCCTAAAATCGCGATAGGGGACTACTCCCAGCCGTAATTGAAACTCACTGAAATTCTCTCTTCCTCGGACATGTTCATCGGCACCTCATGGCGCAGCCAGCTTTCCCAAAGCAGCACATCACCAACGTCAGGGGCTGCATATATAAACTGGCGCATCTCGGGGCGGGCATCCTTGATCCGCATCGGCGCGGCCATCATCATCGCGGAACGCGGGTCCTCGAATTTGATCGCACTTGCCCCCTCAGGCATCGCCACATAGGTCGTGCCGGAAATTACTGAATGAGGGTGAATGTGGCTGGTATGAATGCCGCCTTCTGGCAGGATATTGATCCACAAGCTGTCCAGCTTTAACGCCTTATCGCCCAGATCAAATTGCAGGTCCTTGGCAAACTCGGCCACATGCTTGTCCAGCACCTTGACCAGATCTTTGAAAATCGGAAACCGCCATGCAAGATCGGCAAGCGACGCGTAGGAGGTATATCCGGGATAACCGTTATCCTCGCACCATTGCTGGCCCGCCTCGTCATCGTCGGCTATCGACAGACATGACGCTTCCAGCTCGGCAGGATCTACAGATTTACCTAATTCGCCCAAGGTGGCGCGATACAGGCGGGTGACAAAAAGTGATTCAATATGTGACATGACCGCTCTTTACCGCAGCTTGGCGGTCATGGCGAGAGGGCCCCGTAACTTACTCCGTGTGCTGGTTTAAATAGGTGTTGATCTGCTCTTTCAGCGCTATGCGCAGCCTGCGCATGTCAACCAGATGAACGTCCGATGTTGGCGCGACATCGGTTTCGGCACGATGAACAGTGCAGTTCACCACATGATAGCCGTCTGCCAGTTTTACGAAATGCAGATCAAAAGCGGGCAGGGGCCTTGATGTGGCGCAAGCGAGTAGTCATAAAACATGTCCATACACCAACCTGCTAACCCTGTGCTGCAAGGGGTTGCCAGCACAGGCCGCACGTCCTATACGGCCAACTTCTACCCACTCCATTGGATTCGGGGTGACCTGTCATGGGCCCGCCAATGTATGAAAAAAGGAATATGGCTATGAATGCCAATGAACTGCGTAACAAGACGCCCGACGAGCTTCGTGGCGAACTTGTGAACCTGAAAAAAGAAGGTTTTAACCTTCGTTTTCAGCAAGCGACCGGCCAGATGGAAAACACATCCGGTATTCGCAAAGCACGTCGCGCTGCGGCGCAAGTGAAAACAATTCTGAACGAAAAAGCGGCTGCTGCTGCCAAGGAGGCTTAATCAATGCCTAAGCGTATCCTGACCGGGGTTGTCACAAGCAACCAGAACGAACAGACGATCACAGTATCGGTTGAGCGTCGTTACAAGCACCCGTTGCTTCAGAAAACAATTCGTAAGTCCAAGAAATACCGGGCGCACGACGAGCTAAACGCATGTAAAGTGGGCGATCAGGTTCGCATCATCGAATGTGCGCCACGTTCAAAAACGAAACGTTGGGAGCTTGTGGCCGCTTAAGGTCGCAACTTTTAACATAAATCGAAACCCTAGGGGCCCGGTCGGAAATCGGGAGTAGCCCTGTAGGTCGAAAAAGGAAACCAAATGATCCAGATGCAGACAAATCTGGATGTAGCTGACAACAGCGGCGCTCGCCGTGTTCAGTGCATCAAGGTTCTGGGTGGTTCACATCGTCGTTACGCCAGTGTTGGAGACATCATTGTTGTTTCGGTGAAGGAAGCCATTCCTCGCGGTCGTGTGAAAAAAGGTGACGTGCGTAAAGCTGTTGTCGTTCGCACTGCCAAAGAAGTACGTCGCGCAGACGGCACAGCTATTCGTTTTGATAGCAATGCTGCCGTTATCCTCAACAACAACAACGAGCCAGTAGGTACACGTATCTTTGGACCAGTTGTTCGCGAATTGCGTGCGAAAAACTTCATGAAAATTATCTCGCTTGCTCCGGAGGTGCTGTAACCATGGCTGCTAAACTCCGTAAAGGTGACAAAGTCGTCGTTCTTGCTGGCAAGGACAAGGGCACCACTGGCGAGATCAAATCGATTGACCCGAAATCTGGCAAAGCAATTGTTGACGGTGTCAACATGGCTGTGCGTCACGTTAAACAATCCCAAGCAACACAGGGTGGCCGCACGCCAAAAGCGATGCCAATCCAACTGTCAAACTTGGCTGTTACTGATGCAAACGGCAAAGCAACCCGCGTCGGCTTCCGTATGGACGGCGACAACAAGGTTCGTTTTGCCAAGACAACAGGGGATGCGATCTAATGCTTGATACCGCAAAATATACACCCCGTTTGAAGGCAGAGTACGCTTCCACAATTCGCGCTGCGATGAAGGAAGAATTCTCCTACAAGAACGACATGCAGATCCCACGTTTGGACAAAATTGTTCTGAACATCGGCTGTGGCGCAGAAGCTGTCCGTGACAGCAAGAAAGCGAAATCCGCTCAGGAAGATCTTTCAACAATCGCTGGTCAAAAGGCCATGACGACTATTGCAAAGAAATCCATCGCTGGTTTCCGCGTTCGTGAAGACATGCCCTTGGGCGCGAAGGTTACACTTCGTGGCGACAAGATGTATGAATTCCTCGACCGTCTGATCACCGTTGCAATGCCTCGTATCCGCGATTTCCGCGGCGTATCTGGTAAATCCTTCGATGGTCGTGGCAACTACGCCACGGGCCTCAAAGAGCATCTGGTGTTCCCCGAGATCAACTTCGATAAAATCGATGAGAACTGGGGCATGGACATCGTCATCTGCACGACCGCAGCAACCGACGCCGAAGCAAAAGCGCTGTTGAAGAACTTCAACATGCCTTTCAACAGCTAAGCGGTAGGGAGAAAACTAGATATGGCTAAGAAATCCATGATCGCACGCGAAGTTAAGCGTGAGAAGCTGGTCAAGCAGTATGCGTCACAGCGTGCAGCCTTGAAAGCAATCATCAACGACAAAGAGAAGCCTGTAGAAGAGCGCTTCAAAGCAACTTTGCAACTCGCAAAATTGCCACGGAACTCTTCTGCTGTGCGTCTGCACAACCGTTGCCAACTCACCGGGCGTCCACACGCTTACTACCGTAAACTCAAGATCAGCCGGATCGCGCTGCGGAACCTTGGTTCCAATGGCGAAATTCCCGGCATGGTCAAGTCAAGCTGGTAAGGAGCACATATTATGATGAACGATCCTATCGGCGACATGCTGACACGCATTCGTAACAACCAGATGCGCGGCAAATCCACGGTCATGACACCAGCTTCCAAGCTGCGTGCACGTGTTCTGGATGTGCTGGCTGACGAAGGTTACATTCGTGGCTATGAAGCAACGACTGGTGCAGATGGCCATCCGGCTCTCGAAATCAGCCTGAAGTATTATGAAGGCACTCCTGTCATTCGCGAAGTGAAACGGGTCTCCAAGCCCGGTCGTCGCGTTTACATGGGTCCAAATGACATTCCCGTTGTCCGTCAGGGCCTCGGTGTGTCGATTGTCTCCACCTCCAAAGGTGTGATGTCGGATGCAAACGCACGGGCGGCCAATATTGGCGGCGAAGTGCTCTGCACTGTATTCTAAGGAGCCATAGACATGTCTCGTATTGGTAAAAAAGCGGTTGAGCTTCCAGCAGGTGTTTCGGCATCTGTGTCTGGCCAGACCATCGAAGTGACGGGCCCAAAAGGCACGCGCACTTTCAAAGCAACAGACGACGTGACCATCACAGTTGATGGTCAGTCGGTTTCCGTCACGCCACGTGGCACCTCCAAGCGCGCGCGCCAGCAGTGGGGCATGAGCCGCTCTATGGTCGCAAACTTGGCAACAGGTGTCTCCGTCGGTTTCAAGAAAGAGCTTGAGATCAACGGTGTGGGTTATCGCGCACAGATGCAGGGCAACAACCTGAAACTGGCGCTTGGTTATAGCCACGATGTGAATTTCGAAGTGCCGGAGGGTGTGACAGTCACAGCCGCAAAGCCAACCGAAATCACTGTGGAAGGTATCGACCAGCAACTTGTAGGTCAGGTCGCGGCAAACATCCGCGAATGGCGTAAGCCCGAGCCATATAAAGGCAAGGGTATCAAGTATAAAGGCGAGTTTATCTTCCGCAAAGAAGGCAAGAAGAAGTAAGGACGCAAAAAATGGCAAACAGCAAAAGAACCCTGTTTCTGAAGCGCCGCATGCGCGTCCGGAACAAACTTCGCAAGGTAACAGCGAACATCGGGCGTCCGCGCCTGTCCGTTCACCGTTCCAACAAAAACATCAGCGTCCAGCTGATCGACGATGTGAACGGCGTGACAATCGCGTCCGCGTCCACATTAGAGAAAGCACTGGGCGTTGTCGGACAATGCAATATCGCAGCAGCGACCAAAGTGGGTGCTGCAATTGCAGAGCGCGCCAAGGCCGCTGGCATCGAGCAAGCATTCTTCGACCGTGGTGGTTTCTTGTTCCACGGCAAAGTGAAGGCAGTCGCCGACGCAGCACGTGAAGCAGGTCTCAAAATATAACAAAGTAGGGTGCGCATAGCGCGCACCCTATGACCCCCCTGTAGGGTGCGCGTTTATGCGCACCGTCGATGATCCGGGACGCATGCGTCACTAGGATCGTGAAATTTGGCGAAAGCCACAGAATTAAAGGACGCCAACAATGGCAGAACGTGATAACAACCGCGGTGGCAATCGTCGCCCACGCGAAGAAGCAACACCAGAGTTTGCTGACCGTCTGGTCGCAATCAACCGTGTTTCTAAAACTGTAAAAGGCGGTAAGCGCTTTGGTTTTGCAGCGCTCGTCGTTGTTGGCGACCAAAAAGGCCGCGTCGGATTTGGTAAAGGGAAAGCAAAAGAAGTTCCTGAAGCCATCCGCAAAGCTACCGAGCAAGCCAAGCGTCAGATGATCCGCGTTGCACTGCGCGACGGTCGCACGCTGCACCACGATGTCGAAGGTCGCCACGGCGCCGGACGCGTTGTGATGCGCACAGCCGTTGCCGGTACTGGTATCATCGCCGGTGGCCCAATGCGTGCCGTATTCGAAATGCTGGGTGTACAGGACGTTGTGTCCAAGTCCATCGGCACATCAAACCCGTACAACATGATCCGCGCGACAATGGACGGCCTGACCAAAATGCAGTCCCCACGCAATGTCGCACAGCGTCGTGGCAAGAAAGTTGCAGACATTCTCCGCAAGGAAGATGCCCCTGTAGCAGAAGCCGCTCCAGAAGCCGCAGAAGCGTAAGGAAGAAATAAAATGGCAAAAACTATTGTTGTTAAGCAGGTTGGCTCGCCAATCCGCCGCCCCGCCGACCAGCGCGCGACGCTGATCGGTCTTGGCCTGAACAAAATGAACCGCACTCGCGAACTGGAAGATACTCCTTCCGTCCGCGGCATGGTTCGCAAGATCTCGCACATGGTAGAGATCATCGAAGAAAAAGGATAAATACCTGTCCGGGCCTTCGGGCTCGGCAAATGCTCTAGTGACGCATTTGTGGTGTTTAAGGGCGGAGCTGCGGGGGTAACCCTACGCGAAACCCACTACCTACAAACGCCCTGCGGGAAACTGCGGGGCGTTTTGCGTTACCAAATCTGCTTTCCTCGACCTTTATTGTATGAAAAATAGGAAGCCGCCTTCAGAAATATTTTCTAAATAAACCCAAACGTTACAACGGTTTTGTCCTACTCCAATCTAATCTCGCCGCTAAACCACAGGCACCTGAATCGCTATCAAAAACGTGACGAGGTTCTCGCGTACTCACATCATTGTCACTTCGAATTTAAGTTTTCCCACGCAGATCCAGCATGGCCTTGAGACACAAGATTTGCACCTTCACGGATACCGCTAAAACTAACTTTGACGCTTGGCGGCAATGCCCCCCTTGCCACGCCCCCCATTCCCCCGCTATACGCCGCTAGTCCGTGCATTTGCGCCGACTCATATGTAACGCCGCGTTTGACCACTTCCCGTCGCTGGGGGTCAGTTCCGGCAAAAGGAGAAGCGACATGAAACTGAATCAACTTTCCGACAATCCAGGCGCCACCAAAGCACGCAAGCGCGTTGCACGTGGTCCGGGTTCAGGCATGGGTAAAACCGCTGGCCGTGGTATCAAAGGTCAGAAGTCACGTTCCGGTGTAGCCATCAAAGGCTTCGAGGGCGGCCAAATGCCAATCTACCAGCGTCTGCCAAAGCGTGGCTTTAACAAGCCGAACCGCAAGGCATTTGCTGTGATCAACCTTGGTCTGATCCAGAAATTCATCGATGCCGGCAAAATCGACGTCAAAGCCGACATCACTCAAGAGGCACTTGTTGCTTCTGGCGCTCTGCGCCGCGTGAGAGACGGCGTGCGCGTTCTGGCCAAAGGCGAGTTCACTGCAAAAGCCAATATCATCGTGCATGGCGCATCTGCTGGTGCAGTCGAAGCAGTGGAAAAAGCTGGTGGTAAAGTGACCATTACAGCCACACCAAAAGCAGCGGCAGCCGAGTAAGTCCTTGTGAGCGACCAATCGGTCGCTTACATATCTTAAAGCATTCCCAAGCGCCGCCACACGGGAAAACCGTTGGCGGCGTTTTTCATAAGAAGAGAGACGCATGGCATCCGCAGCAGAACAAATGGCTTCCAACATGAGCTGGAGCGCGTTCGGTAAAGCAACCGAACTGCGCCAACGTATCCTTTTCACCCTCGGCCTCTTGGTGGTTTACCGCCTTGGTACCTATATTCCGGTTCCGGGGATCGATGGCGGCGCATTGCGCACCTTCATGGAAGACGCAGCTCAGGGAATCGGCGGCATCTTGTCGATGTTCACCGGCGGCGCGCTGGCGCGGATGGGCATTTTTGCGCTGGGTATCATGCCATATATCTCCGCGTCGATTATTATTCAGTTAATGGGATCCATGTGGGAGCCGCTCAAGAACCTCAAGAAAGAGGGCGAGCAGGGCCGCCGCAAACTGAACCAGTACACACGTTATCTGACCGTGATTCTGGCAACGTTCCAAGCCTACGGTCTGGCACGTTCGCTCGAAGCAGGCGATCTAGCCTCAAATCCGGGCCTATACTTCCAAGCTGCCTGCGTAATTACCATCGTTGGCGGGACCATGTTCCTGATGTGGCTGGGCGAGCAGATCACTGCACGCGGTATCGGTAACGGCATCTCGCTGATTATCTTTGTCGGCATCATCGCCGAAGTGCCCGCTGCTGCTGCGCAATTCCTGTCCCAAGGGCGCTCGGGTACAATCTCTCCATTCGTCATCATCGGCGTGATTTTGATGATTATAGCGATCCTGACATTTGTGGTCTTCATGGAAAGGTCGCTGCGCAAAATCCACATCCAATACCCGCGTCAACAACGCGGAATGAAGGTCTATGACGGCTCCACGTCGCATTTGCCGATTAAAGTGAACCCTGCTGGTGTCATCCCTGCGATCTTTGCATCCGCTTTGCTATTGCTGCCTACAACCATCAGCACCTTTTCAGGCGGCTCAACTGGCCCGGTGATGTCGACGATCCTCGCCTACTTTGGCCCTGGTCAACCGCTGTATCTGTTGTTCTTCGCCGCGATGATCGTGTTCTTCACCTATTTCTACACGCGTGAAGTTGCGTTCAAGACGGACGAAGTTGCGGACAACCTGAAAAACCAAAACGGATTTATCCCCGGCATCCGCCCCGGCAAGAAAACCGCTGACTATCTCGACTATGTTGTGACACGGATTCTGGTCCTCGGCTCTGGTTATCTGGCTCTTGTGGCGTTACTACCAGAAATCTTGCGCAGCCAATTCGCTATTCCTTTTTACTTTGGCGGGACCTCGGTTTTGATTATTGTGTCCGTAGGTATGGATACGATCCAACAGATCCAGTCCCATTTGTTGGCCCATCAATACGAAGGGCTTATTGAAAAATCCCAACTGCGAGGGAAAAGTCGCGCTGGGAAAAAGAAAGGGCCATCGCGTCGATGAATATTATTCTGCTGGGACCGCCAGGGGCGGGCAAAGGGACGCAAGCGCGCAAAATTGTTGAAGAACGTGGCATGGTGCAATTGAGCACCGGCGACATGCTTCGGGCGGCGCGCACAAGTGGCACAGAAATAGGCAAAAAAGTTGCCGCCGTCATGGATGCGGGCAACTTGGTGACGGACGAAATCGTGATCGGTCTGATCCGCGAACAGCTTGCCTCCGATAATGCACCCGGCGGATATATCTTTGACGGCTTCCCACGGACTTTGGCGCAAGCTGACGCGCTGGGGGATTTGCTGGTCGAGATGGGCGAAGCACTTGACCGCGTTATCGAGATGCAAGTCGACGACGAGGCACTGGTGGCACGGATCACGGCACGTTCGACCTGTGGGTCCTGCGGCGAGGTCTATAACGACAACACCAAACCAATCCCTGCGGATAACAAATGCACCAACTGCGGCGCATCCGACTTCCAACGGCGCGCTGACGACAACGAAGAAAGCCTGCGCACACGGCTGATGGCCTACTACAAACAGACCTCGCCATTGGTTGGCTATTATTACGCCAAAGGCGATCTGAAACCTGTCGACGGACTGGCTAGCATGGACGACGTTGCCGAGAGTATTAAGGCAGCTTTGGGTTAATCACGATTCTCCACAGAATTGTAAGTTTCCGAATTTTACACAAAATTCGGGCGCTTACATCAGGGTCTTGACCCCCACGCGCTTCCCCCCTAAACAGCCCCATCCCTTAGGGGAATCAATTTATGCTACGGGGGTCGCACCCCTGACACATAAGACACCTCGATATGACGCGGCCCGACATCGTTCGGGCCTCCGTTGTGAAAAAAGGTTCCGGAAATACGGAATCGCAACGAAAAGGAATTAACACCTTGGCACGTATTGCTGGCGTGAACATCCCAACTGGGAAACGTGTTCTGATCGCCCTCACATATATCACTGGTATCGGTCCAGCTAAGTCAGAAGAAATCTGCGAAGCTGTCGGTATTGATCGCGCACGTCGCGTTAACGAACTGTCGGACGCCGAAGTCCTGAAGGTACGTGAATACATCGACGAGCACCTGCAAGTGGAAGGCGACCTTCGCCGTGAAACGCAGATGAACATCAAGCGTCTGATGGACCTTGGTTGCTACCGTGGCTTGCGCCACCGTCGTAATCTGCCGGTTCGTGGTCAGCGGACTTCAACCAACGCACGTACACGCAAGGGCCCTGCAAAGGCTATTGCTGGTAAGAAGAAATAAGGGAGGGCATCAGATATGGCACGCGATACTAAACGCACCAAGAAGAAGGTCTCCAAGAACATCGCCGCAGGCGTTGCTCACGTGAATTCTTCTTTCAACAACACAAAAATTCTGATTTCCGACGTTCAGGGCAACGCGATCGCTTGGTCGTCTGCTGGTACAATGGGCTTTAAAGGCTCACGGAAATCGACACCTTACGCGGCTCAGATGGCTGCGGAAGATGCAGGCAAAAAAGCACAAGACCACGGTGTTAAGACACTTGAAGTCGAAGTGCAGGGCCCTGGTTCTGGTCGTGAGTCCGCATTGCGCGCTCTGGCCGCTGCTGGTTTCAACATCACATCGATCCGTGACGTGACTCCAATGGCACACAACGGCTGCCGCCCACCAAAGCGCCGCCGCGTCTAAAACGATTGAGATGGTTGGGGGTCGTGGATGTTTTCCACGGCCCCAATCCGTCATTTTGAAACCTCGGGCGTTTGCCTTTTGGACATGAAAGGCAGACAAGTATGGAGGGACACATGATCCACAAGAACTGGGCTGAATTAATCAAGCCAACACAGCTTGACGTCAAGCCGGGCAATGACCCGCTACGTCAAGCAACAGTTATCGCAGAACCGCTAGAACGGGGCTTCGGCCTGACGCTGGGCAACGCCCTGCGCCGCATTTTGATGAGCTCCTTGCAAGGTGCCGCCATCACTGCCGTTCAGATTGACAATGTTCTGCACGAGTTTTCATCCGTGTCAGGTGTGCGTGAAGACGTCACTGACATCGTGTTGAACCTCAAAGGCGTCGCGATCCGCATGGAAGTCGAAGGGCCTAAGCGCCTAAGCGTTCAGGCCAAAGGCCCGGGCGTTGTGACCGCTGCGGACATCTCCGAGACAGCTGGCATCGAGGTCTTGAACAAAGACCACGTGATCTGCCACCTCGACGAAGGTGCTGACCTCTACATGGAACTGACCGTGAATACGGGCAAGGGCTATGTTGCGGCGGAAAAGAACAAGCCGGAAGATGCACCTATTGGTATGATCTCGATCGACGCGATTTACTCGCCGGTCAAGAAAGTGTCCTACGACGTGCAGCCGACCCGCGAAGGTCAGGTTCTCGACTACGATAAGCTGACAATGAAAGTCGAAACAGACGGCTCCATCACGCCAGATGACGCAGTTGCTTATGCAGCCCGCATCTTGCAGGACCAACTGTCGATCTTTGTGAACTTCGACGAACCAGAATCCGCAAGCGCGGGTGCTGACGACGATGGCCTCGAGTTCAACCCGCTTCTGTTGAAGAAAGTGGACGAGCTGGAACTGTCTGTCCGTTCTGCGAACTGCCTGAAGAACGACAACATTGTCTACATCGGCGATCTGATCCAGAAAACCGAAGCAGAAATGCTGCGTACACCAAACTTTGGCCGCAAATCTTTGAACGAAATCAAAGAAGTGTTGTCGGGCATGGGTCTGCACCTTGGCATGGACGTCGAGGACTGGCCACCAGACAATATCGAAGATCTGGCGAAAAAGTTCGAAGACCAGTTCTAAAGAAATCTGGGCGGGGGGTATCCTCCGCCCGATTACGGCCCGGGCATTCTGCCCCAATAACGTGGCTGGCACGCATCAGACCACCGCACAAAGCATAATTAGGAGACACTCAAATGCGTCACTCAAATGGTTACCGCAAACTAAACCGGACACACGAACACCGCAAAGCGATGTTCGCAAACATGTCCGGCTCGCTTATTGAACATGAGCAAATCAAGACAACTTTGCCTAAGGCAAAAGAACTTAAGCGCGTGATTGAAAAGCTGGTTACACTTGGCAAGCGCGGCGATTTGCACGCACGTCGTCAAGCCCGCGCTCAGTTGAAGCAGGACATCCACTGCGCAAAACTTTTTGAAATTCTCGGGCCACGTTACGCCGAGCGTCAGGGCGGCTATGTGCGCGTTCTGAAGGCTGGCTTCCGTTATGGCGACATGGCGCCAATGGCGATCATCGAATTTGTTGACCGTGATGTTGACGCAAAAGGCTCCGCAGACCGTGCGCGCCTCGCAGAATTCGACGACACCGCCGAAAGCTAAAACTTTTTACTATCAAATTCTAAAAATGGCCTCGCATTTTGCGGGGCCATTTTTTTTGTGACATCGACAGATATCGGTTATTACATAGCTGGCTTACGTTGGGTCAATTAAGCATTATAAAGATTGTCCGAATTGAACTAAGCCTTCAGAAATAAGTAATATAATTTGATTACAATTTTAGGTTGACGACCGCACTGATAAGGCGAAATAAGAAATGATGTCCCTACGTACGAGTGTTGATTATCATACTGCACGGCTTTCCGAATTGGCTCCTAAGGGGTTCTTTTACGCGCTGCATATTCGTTTTGCCATGCCGTTGATGCATCATCAAACCTACCCGCAGGGATGGATCGATCTATATACAGAGGAGGCATATGCGCTACGCGATCCGATCATAGCCTGGGGGTTTAGCCAGATCGGCACATCGCGGTGGAACGACATTAAAATACCTGATCCATTTGATATCTTGGGCCAGGCACGTCTTTACGAAATGAACCACGGTTTTGCCGTGTCTTGTGGACCTATGCAGTCTCGTACAATCGCCTCTGCGGCGCGTGCGGATCGGGAATTTACCGATGACGAGATCTTGGAATTCTCCAGGTATGTTCAACAACTTCACACACTTACAGAACCCCCGAAGTCTTTAACAAACGCCCAAGTCGAAGCCCTGCAGTGTATTGCAAACGGGGATCGTCATGCAGCCGCCGCTGCGCGTTTAAATATTTCGGAAAGCGCGTTTAAAGCGCGCTTAACGGCAGCCCGTGCAAGTCTTCTGGCACGGACTACCGCCGAGGCTATTCAACGCGCGAGGGATTACAGGTTGTTGTGAAGTCCGCATTTTTGATGCTCTGGCAGGTCATTTGACTCTAACCCCCCTGCCAGGAGGCCAACTATGCTTAGTACAACTCTCTCTTTCGCCAATATGCACAACCATGGCGAACTATTCGCAAACATTCTTCGCGCACGCCGCGAGTCATTTATCGTCAAAAACAATTGGGATCTGCCTCAAACCATGGGCATGGAGTATGATCAATATGACACACCTGTGTCGCGTTGGTTGGCCGTGCACGATGATACGGGACGCGTTCTTGCCGGCGTGCGTTTGACGCCGACAACTGCACGCTGCGGAATTTATAGCTATATGATCCGCGACGCGCAAAACGGCTTACTCGATAGCATCCCCGAAGATCTACTCTACGACGCCGCGCCTGCTTTATCTACAACTTGGGAGGCAACACGCGGCTTTGTGGTGCACGATCTTGCCGCAGGTATGCGCCAGCGCGTCCGACTGAAATTGGTGATGCAAATGCTGACCACCTCGCGCGAAGAGGGGATCACCAAAATGGTCGCGCTTTTGCCATCAAACTGGGGACGCTGGGCCGCGCGGTGCAAGTTGGACATGCAGCCGGCAGGTCGCAACATGAATATGGGTGGCATTGATTACCAAGCGGTCTGGATCGACTTCTCCTCACAGCTGCACTGATCCTTTTCAAAGGGGACAAGGGGGCTTAGATTGCTTTCATGAGTGATCTTTTTGACAGCACCCCAAATCCCGCCGCAGGCGGTCCGCGGCCTTTGGCCGACCGCCTGCGGCCGCAGGTATTGGGCGACGTGATCGGGCAAGAGCAAGTGCTCGGCCCCGATGCGCCGCTTGGTATTATGCTGGCCTCAGGGTCGTTAAGTTCGCTGATTTTCTGGGGACCTCCGGGCGTTGGTAAAACAACGATTGCCCGCTTGCTTGCTCATGAATCTGACCTGCATTTTGTCCAGATTTCTGCGATATTTACCGGCGTGCCCGATCTGCGTAAGGTGTTTGAAGCCGCAAAGATACGGCGTCAGAACGGTAAAGGGACCTTGTTGTTCGTTGACGAAATCCACCGTTTTAATAAAGCCCAGCAAGACGGATTTCTGCCCTATATGGAGGACGGCACGATCCTTTTGGTGGGGGCCACGACCGAGAACCCGAGCTTTGAGTTGAATGCGGCGGTCTTGTCGCGCTCGCAGGTATTGATCCTGACGCGCCTTGATTTGAAAGATCTGGAACGATTGGCCCAACGCGCCGAGCAGGAGTTGGGCAGCGCGTTACCATTGGACGGCGATGCCCGCGATGCGTTGTTGAATATGGCCGATGGCGATGGCCGTGCATTGTTGAACCTGATCGAGCAGATCGCGGCGTGGAAAATGGACGGTAAAATCGGCCGCGACGCGCTGTCGAAACGCTTGATGAAGCGGGCCACAAAATACGACAAATCCGGCGAAGAGCATTATAACCTAATTTCGGCGCTGCATAAGTCAGTGCGAGGCTCTGATCCTGATGCGGCGCTTTACTGGTTTGCGCGCATGTTGGAAGGCGGCGAAGACCCGCGTTTTCTGGCGCGACGCCTGGTGCGTATGGCAGTTGAAGATATCGGGCTTGCCGATCCACAGGCACAGGCGGTTTGTTTGCGGTCGTGGGAAACCTACGAGCGACTGGGCAGCCCAGAGGGCGAGTTGGCGTTATCGCAGGCAGTGATATATCTTGCGTTAGCACCTAAATCCAACGCGAATTATGTGGCCTACAAAGCCGCGCGCAATGCAGCCAAGCAGTTCGGATCAGAACCGCCGCCGACCCATATTCTGAATGCGCCTACAACCTTGATGAAAAAACAGGGCTTTGGCGCGGGCTATGCCTATGATCACGATGCCGAAGACGGGTTTTCGGGACAGAACTATTTCCCCGAAACAATGAAGCGTCCGATCTATTATGCCCCCGTGGATCGCGGGTTCGAACGTGACTTGAAGAAGCGCGTCGAATTCTTTGCGGGTTTGCGTGCAAAGCGTAGCAAGAATTGACAACTGGCCCACTTTGGGCCAAGGCAAGATGATGATAACACCTGTGATCTCTGTCGCGTTAGGCGGCGCGTTCGGCGCTGTGGCACGGTATCTTGTGGGGCTCGCCGTGGCGTTCCCGTTGGGCACCTTGACCGTGAACGTGGTAGGATCACTGGCGATAGGCGTGGTCTGGGCCGCGTTCACCGAGCGGGGCCTGCATGGCTGGTTACCGTTGGTGTTAACTGGATTTTTGGGCGGCTTTACGACTTTCAGCGCGTTTAGCCTAGATACCATGCGGCTGATGGAAACCGGCAAATTCGGTGCTGCGGGCAGTTATGTCGTAGCGTCGGTGTTGCTGTCGCTGATGGCCTGTGCTTTGGGCCTTTGGCTTGCAAAAGGAATGACAACATGAGCGGTGTACAAACCCGTGTAATCGGCCCCGACGATGGTGATCAGCGGCTTGACCGCTACTTTCGCCGTCTGTTCCCACATGTGACCCAAGGGCGCGTCGAAAAGATGTGCCGCAAGGGTGATATTCGTGTGGATGGTGGTCGTGTGAAAACGAACACCCGTTTAGAAGTGGGTCAGACAATCCGTATCCCGCCTCTGCCGACCGAAGAACAAGCGGCCGTATCTGCGTCGCTGCTAAAACATGGCGTGACCAAAGCGGACGCCAAGCTGATCCAGTCTTGTGTGATTTACAAAGACGACCACATTATCGCGATCAACAAACCTGCGGGACTGGCGACACAAGGTGGCTCAAAAACCCACCGTCACGTTGATGGCATGGCCGAGGCGTTGATGTTCGGGTATGATGAAAAGCCCCGCTTGGTGCACCGTTTGGACAAGGATACATCGGGCGTTTTGTTGCTGGCACGGACCCGCACGATGGCCCGTTTGCTGACCGAGAACATGAAACACCGCGATACCCGCAAGATTTATTGGGCTGCGATTGCTGGCGTGCCGCATCCGCGGGCTGCGACGATAAAATACGGCCTGCTGAAGGCTGGCGGTCATGGCAAAGGCGGCGAAAACGAGAAAATGCGCTGCATTCATCCAAGTGAAGTTGCGAGCACCGAAGGCGCCAAGCGGGCAACCACTGATTACGCGGTAATGGATACCTTGGCGAAACGCGCATCGTGGTGCGCCTTGGTGCCGATTACCGGCCGCACCCACCAGCTGCGTGCGCATATGGCCGAGATCGGGCATCCGATTATTGGTGATGGTAAATATGGCGGTTCCGAGCAAGAAAATGTCGGTGACGGGTGGGGCTCTGGCATGGGCGAAGATATCGGTCGTAAGATGCATTTGCATGCGCGGTCTATGACGATCGAACACCCTGAAACGGGCAAGATGTTGAACCTTATCGCGGACCTGCCGCCGCATATGCAAGCGACGTGGGACTTTGTTGGTTGGGTTGTCAGCCATGCGCCCGCTGATCCGTTTAACATGCCCGATGAGTGATTTGCGGCTGGTCATTTTTGACGTCGATGGCACGCTTGTTGATAGTCAGGCAGAGATCATGGCCGCGATGACGCAGGCGTTTGCATCCGAGGGGATGCCAATGTTGGCGCGCCCCGAGGTGTTATCGATTGTCGGATTGTCGCTGACCGAGGCGTTTGTGATTTTATGCCCCGAGGCCGAACAGGCGCAGCGGACCCGCATGGTGCAGGCCTATAAAGATGCGTTTAATGATCTGCGTGGGGCGGCTGGCGAGGCAGAGCTATCGCCGATGTTTGCCGGCGCCAAACAAGCGTTACAGGACCTGCACACACAAGACGAGGTTTTGCTGGCGGTTGCGACAGGCAAGTCAAAGCGCGGCCTGGACAAGATGATTGAGCGCCACGGACTTGAGGGGCTGTTTATCAGTCAGCAGGTTGCGGATTTCCATCCCAGCAAGCCGCATCCCGCGATGGTTTTAGCGGCCTTGGCCGAGACTGGCGTGTCTGCGCACCGTGCCGTGATGGTGGGTGATACCACATACGACATGGATATGGGGCGGGCAGGCGGCGTAGGCACGATTGGTGTGAGCTGGGGCTACCATGATGCGGTAACACTCAATGCAGATATTTTGATAGATCGGTTTGCAGGGCTACCTGACGCGATTGACCAACTGACGGAATAAAAGAATGAGCATCCTCAAGCAAAGACGGTTCTGGAAAACGGCCACAACAGTGCCGCGTGATGGCGGATTTGGCGTGATGCTGGATGCGCGGGTTGTGAACACCCCCAATAAAACCCCGTTGGTATTACCTACGCTGAAAATGGCCGAGGCGATTGCTGTCGAATGGGATGCCCAACCTGAAAAAATCGACCCGCTGACGATGCCTGTGACCCGCGCTGCCAATTCGGCGATTGATAAGGTGGCGCCGCAACACGCCGAGGTTGTCGCCGAGTTGGCACAATATGGTGGCACGGATTTGCTGTGCTACCGTGCGGTAGGCCCGATTGAATTGGTCACGATCCAAGCCGCAAAATGGGATCCTGTTTTGGACTGGGCGGCGTCAGAATTTGGTACACGTCTGAATGTCTGCGAAGGTGTGATGCATATTTCTCAAAATGCGTCACTTATGACAAAGCTGCACGCAGAAGTCTCAGCCTTCGACAATTTCGCCCTCGCAGGTGTGCATGATCTGGTCGGCATTTCCGGTTCGCTGATTCTATCGCTAGGTGTCACGCGCGGGGCGATCTCTGCGGACGATGCATGGCTTTTGTCGCGTGTTGACGAGCACTGGCAAGCCGAACAATGGGGTGCTGACGAAGAGGCATCCGCGCATGAACTGCTCAAAAAAACAGCGTTTTTGAATGCAGCGCGTTTTTTCAACCTATCATTTACCTAGCGTCATATTGACGATTTAAGGTCTTTCTGTCTGTTTTAGGGTGATTCGGCGGGCGTGTTGCCCTCGAATTCCACTGGCGGTCTTGACGTTGAGGGGTGTCTGCGCACAGTATTATTCGATTGGGGCTGGTTTGATGCTTCAAGATACTCATCAGCCCTTTGGGCAAAAAACGACTGCTCCATTAAAGGAGCGGAAACTCAGGAAGAGGTAAAAATGAAAAAAACCGTATTTTTTGGCGCGCTGACCGTAGCTACTTTGGTTGCTGGCGTCGCATCCGCGGCAACACTTGACGATGTTAAAGCCCGTGGCGCGCTTAACTGCGGCGTAACAACTGGCTTGGTCGGCTTTGCTGCCCCTGACGCGAACGGCGTCTGGGAAGGTTTCGACGTTGATATGTGCCGCGCAGTCGCCGCTGCGATCTTTGGTGATCGTGATGCCGTTGTTTTCGTTCCGACAACTGGTCAGACTCGCTTTACTGCGCTGGCATCCGGCGAGATCGACTTTCTGGCACGTAACACAACTTGGACCATGTCGCGCGACACAGATCTCAAGTTTGATTTCGTCGGCGTAAACTACTACGATGGTCAGGGCTTCCTTGCGCCAAAAGCGCTGGGTGTGACATCTGCAAAAGACCTTGATGGCGCGACTGTCTGTATCCAGACCGGCACAACAACCGAGCTGAACCTCGCAGACTTCTTCCGGACAAACGGCATTTCCTACGAGCCAGTGCCTATCGAAACAAACGCAGAAGGCCAGCAGCAGTATCTTGCAGGTGCATGTGACGTTTACACAACCGACGCATCCGGTCTTGCGGCGACACGCGCGACGTTTGAATCGCCCGGCGATCACACATTGCTGCCAGAAATCATCTCCAAAGAGCCACTTGGTCCGCTTGTGCGCCACGGCGACAGCGAATGGGCTGACATCACACGTTGGACATTAAACGCGCTGATTTCTGCGGAAGAACTGGGCATTACATCTGCGAACATCGCTGAATTGTCTGCCGCACCAACTGACAACCCGGAAATCAACCGTCTTTTGGGCACCGAAGGTGAACTGGGCGCGATGATGGGTCTTGAAGCTGACTGGGCCAAGAACGCGATTATGGCTGGTGGTAACTACGGCGAGTTGTTCGAAAAGAACATCGGCGAAAGCACACCAATCGGTCTTGCGCGTGGATTGAACGCACAGTGGACTGATGGTGGCCTGATTTACTCCCCACCATTCCGTTAAGCATGACGATGCAAAAGGCCCAAGCATTGCTTGGGCCTTTTGTCCTTAAGATAGATCAATGAGCATCCCGCCATAGGGCGCTTCGGTATAATCCGGAGGCAGACCCATCAATAAGCGGGAGCCGGGGAGATTATATATGTCGACGTTGACCGACCCGCCGAAACCTCCGTTTCGGCTGAGCCAGCTTCTGTATGATACGCGATATCGTTCGATTACGATTCAAATTGTCGCGATCATTCTTATCGCCGTTGGGATCTGGTGGCTTGCAACCAATACAATCGCGAATCTGAATGCCTTGGGCAAAGATTTCGATTTTGGCTTTCTAGGCACAGCAGCCGGTTATGATATTAACCAGACACTCATTCCATACAATAACCAGATGACGCACGGGCGCGCGGCGCTTGTGGGGATACTGAACACCCTGCTTGTCGCCTTTCTTGGCTGTGTGGCTGCGACCATCATCGGCGTGATTGTAGGTGTTTTACGACTGTCGAAAAACTGGATCGTAAGCCGCCTGATGTCGGTTTACGTTGAAGGGTTCCGGAACGTGCCTTTGCTGCTATGGATCATTCTGATCGGGTCGATCATGACCGAGGCCATGCCGCAACCGAACGCATTTCGTGGCGAGAACGCAACTGCCAGCATGATCGCGAACGATAGCGTCGCGATTACGGGGCGCGGTATCTATATCCCGCGCATCGGTTTCACCAACTCATTAAGCGGCAATGAAGCGGTGGCTCCGCGCGAGGGCTATGTGGCTGTTGCTTCTGGCGGCATCGACTGGCTTTTGGTGTTCGGCGCGCTCGCGCTTGGCCTGATCGGGATCCGCTATCTGCGCGCCCGCGCAAGCCGTATTCAACAATCGTCTGGCGTGCGTCCGACGACATGGCATATGCAGCTGGGCTTGTTAATCATCCCCGTCGGGATTGTATTTGTTTTGCTTGGCGCGACCGTTGTGCAGCCGTTCTTGAAAGGGTTTAACTTTACCGAAGGCACATTCTTGCGCAATTCGCTGATCGCGCTTTGGTTCGCGTTATCGCTATATACCGGTGCGTTTATTGCTGAAACTGTGCGCGCGGGCATTTTGTCGGTGAGCAAAGGGCAGTCGGAAGCAGCTGCTGCACTGGGCATTTCACCACGGCGCACCATGAGCCTTGTGATCTTACCACAAGCGATGCGCGTCATCATTCCGCCGCTGATTTCGCAGTTCTTGAACCTGACTAAAAACTCTTCGCTGGCGCTCGCTGTGGGTTACATGGACATTCGCGCGACGCTTGGGGGGATCACGCTAAGCCAGACAGGGCGCGAGCTTGAGGGCATGCTTTTGCTGGGTCTGTTCTATCTGACAATTTCGCTGATCATCTCTGCGGTCATGAATTTCTACAATAGCTCGATGAAACTGAAGGAGCGTTGAAATATGTCTGATACACACGCACAAACTGTTTCTTATGTTCGCGATACGATGCTGGATCAGCAAACCCCGCCTGTGACACAGGTTGGGGCCGTTAAATGGGTGCGGGAAAATCTATTCCCCACATGGTTGAACGCGATCCTGACAATTGCTTCGATCTTCGCGATCTACTATGTAATCTCGCACGTCGCGCCTTGGGCGCTTGGCGGAATTTGGGACTCGGGCTCCCTGACGGAATGCCGCGAAATCCGCAACACGACCATGCCGCCAGATACATCTGTCGCTTGCTGGGCTGTTTTATCAGATCGCTGGCATCAGTTGCTGTTCGGCTTTTACCCTAGTCACCTTTACTGGCGCCCGATTCTGGCACTGGTATTGTTTCTGGCTGGTGTCGCACCGATCCTGTTTCCGGAAATGCCACGCAAATCGTTGATACTGACAGCACTCGCGCCGTTTATCTGCTTTTGGTTGCTCTGGGGTGGTTCGGTCTGGTTGCCAGTTTCTATCGCACTTGGGTTCGTCGTTGCGTATTTTGCGTTTAGACTTCTCGCCAAAGTGGGCCAGTTGGCAGGCATCATCGCAGCGTTCGTCGCACCGGTTCTATTCTGGGCTTTGCTCTCAGGACCGTTTGCAGGATTTATGAATAACGTCCTGCCGTTCAGCATCGAGTTTGTGGAAAGCCGCGCGTTTGGCGGTTTCATGTTATCGATTGTGATCGGGTTATCGGCAATCGTCTTGTCATTGCCTCTAGGCATTCTGCTTGCCCTCGCACGGCAGTCGGACCTGTTCATCATCAAAACATCGGCAGTGCTCTTCATCGAAGTAATACGCGGCGTGCCGTTGATCGTTTGGCTGTTCACGGCGCAGTTGTTGCTGAACTACTTCTTGCCACCCGGCACCAACTTTGACCTGACCCTGCGGGTGATCATCATGGTGACGCTCTTTGCCTCTGCTTATATCGCAGAAGTTGTGCGCGGCGGCTTGGCCGCATTGCCATCGGGTCAGTATGAAGGGGCCAATAGCCTTGGCTTGAATTACTGGCAGTCGATGCAACGGATCGTGCTGCCGCAAGCCTTGAAAATTTCGATCCCCGGGATCGTAAACACGTTTATCGGTCTGTTCAAAGACACGACATTGGTGGTTTTCATCGGCCTGTATGACCCGCTTGGGATTGCATCCACGATCCGCGCCAGCACCGATTGGAACGGCATCTACTGGGAATTGTTCATCTTCATTGGCGTCATGTTCTTCATCTTTTGCTTCAGCATGGGCCGCTATTCACTTTACCTGGAGAACAAACTCCAGCGTGAAAACCGTTAAAGGAGGCATGCGATATGTCGAATACAACAACCGAACGCGCGATTGATCGTAGCAAACTGCAAGTCTCTGACGAGGTAGCGATTGAAATCCGCAACATGAACAAATGGTATGGCACGTTCCATGTTCTGCGCGACATCAACCTGACGGTGCAACGCGGCGAGCGAATAGTTGTTTGCGGCCCGTCCGGCTCTGGCAAATCAACGCTGATACGCTGCATCAACCGTTTGGAAGAACACCAAAAGGGCCAGATTATCGTTGAAGGCACCGAGCTATCGTCGGATCTGAAAAACATCGACAAGATCCGCTCAGAAGTTGGCATGTGCTTTCAGCATTTCAATCTGTTCCCGCATTTGACGATCCTTGAAAACTGCACTTTAGCTCCGATCTGGGTGCGTAAAACGCCCAAGAAAGAAGCCGAAGAAATCGCAATGCACTTTCTCGAAAAGGTGAAAATTCCCGATCAGGCGATGAAATATCCGGGCCAATTGTCCGGTGGTCAACAACAGCGTGTGGCGATTGCCCGATCATTGTGCATGAAGCCACGGATCATGTTGTTTGACGAGCCGACATCTGCGCTTGATCCAGAGATGATCAAAGAGGTGCTGGACACCATGATCGAGCTTGCGCAAGAGGGTATGACGATGATCTGCGTAACGCATGAGATGGGCTTTGCCCGTCAGGTTGCGAACCGCGTGATCTTTATGGATCAAGGCCAGATTGTCGAGCAAAACGAGCCGGAAGAGTTCTTCCTGAACCCGCAGTCCGAGCGCACGCAGTTGTTTTTAAGCCAGATTCTCGGCCACTAAATCGTCTGAAAATCAGAAAATCCCGCGTCATTGGCGCGGGATTTTTGTCTTAATCAGCGTCGTGCCCTGCGTCCCCGATCAGATCACGCGGCACGATGAAGTCAACGCAATGCCCCGCATTTGGTGCAGGCTTACGCGCAAAATCAATCACCGCAGTAGCGCAGGTCGGATAGTCGTCGAATCGTGGATGATGCGGCGCTTGCATGACCAGCCCGCTTGCCGCCATGCCTATTCCAGGGTTGTGCCCGATGACCGCAATTGTTTGTGCATCATGGTTGTTCACCGCACCCAGCACAGTATCGGGTGAGGCGTGATAAAGCTGCGGTAGATAATGGACATCGGGCTGCGAGGGCAGGGCTGCGAGGATAAACTTTGCCGTTTCAACCGTCCGCTGTGCGTCAGAAACCAGCATTACATCAGGCGCATAGCCCTTATCGGCCAACCACATGCCAATTGCGGTTGCGGCATCCCTGCCACGCGGGTTCAACACACGGTCATGGTCGTCTTGCAATGGGTCGCCCCAGCTGGATTTTCCGTGTCTGATCAGAATAAGGCGAGTCATAAAAAGGCCTCCATGTGAAATGCGGATTGGGCGGGCAGGCGACGGTGTGCGCCAACAGGACAAGCGCGACGCGCGGCGCAACCCGTCGTGACGCAGGCGGTATTTTCGCCGATATAAGTCTTGCAGGTCGCAACGTCGTATCCGTCTGCCAATGCGTCTACTGGACAGGCGGTCTTGCACGGTGCTGCGCAGGTGTTGCACGGCATATCCCGCGCTGTGATCGCGCATGTCTGGGGCACCCAAATCGTGCCGCGATAGGACACAAACAATCCCGCCACATCATGCACCAGAAACCCGATAGGCGATGCCCACGCGCGACCAGAACGCAGCGCCCAAGTATAAAAGGGATGAAATGGTGCGCCACCAAACGGGTAGTATGCCGTGCCGTTTGATCTGGCGGCGAGCCCGTCAATAATGCGCCGCGACCAGCGGTCCATTGGGTCAGGCTGATCGTCGTTGTATTCGGCTGACTGTGTAAAGACCGGCCAGAACTGCGGCTCATCCGGCCCTAGCAGTATCAGCGAGCCGCCATGATGTGATAGCCCGTCGCGTTCCTCAAGCGGACACTGGCCCAAGAGCGCCAGTCCTGTCCCCTTGAGGTCAATCGCCATTAGTCGCGTGGTTCGCGGATCAGAGATCCTGCGCCGTGATCGGTGAACAGCTCTAGCAGACACGCATTTTGCACACGGCCATCTAGGATAACAACCGCCCGCACACCCGCCTGAATGGCATCCAGCGCAGTTTCGGTTTTGGGTATCATACCGCCAGCAATGGTGCCGTCAGCGATCAGTTTTTCGACTTGGGCAGGGGACATTTCGGTCAAAACGTTGCCGTCCTTGTCTTTCACACCCGACACATCAGTCAGAAGCAACAATCGATCGGCCTTCAGCGCACCCGCAACAGCACCCGCAACCGTGTCACCGTTCACGTTATAGGTTTCGCCATCAAAACCCATGCCAAGCGGGGCAATCACGGGGATCGCTTTAGCCGCATGCAGGTCGCGCAGGATCGTAACGTTCATTTTTACGGGGGTGCCAACCAGACCCAAATCTGGGTCGGTCTGTTCGCAAATCATCAGGTTCGCATCTTTGCCAGAAACGCCCACGGCTTTGCCGCCTTCGTCACTGATTGCTTGCACGATGCGGTTATTGACCTTGCCGGATAGGACCATCTCGACCACATCCATCGTCGCCTGATCCGTTACACGTTTGCCGTTCACAAATTCGGATTTGATATCGAGTTTCTCGAGCATCTCGTTGATCATCGGACCACCGCCGTGGACAACGACAGGGTTCAGGCCAACCTGTTGCATCAGTACGACGTCACGCGCAAAGCTATACATCGCCTCGTCGCTGCCCATCGCGTGGCCGCCAAGTTTAATAACAACAGTGGCGCCTGCATAGCGCTGCAAATAAGGCAAAGCCTGCGAAAGCGTCCGCGCGGTAGCGATCCAGTCCTGGTTCATGTCTTCAGTCCTTTTTTTCATGCGATCCCTGCTATGATTGCGCGCAATGTCTCCACGCCATCACCTTTTTCTGACGAAGAAAGTATAAGCTCCGGATAGGCGGCGGGGTGTTTTGCGAGGGCCGCACGGGTCTTGGACAATGATTCCTCTAACGCATCGCCGCGCAACTTATCCACCTTGGTCATGACAACTTGGAATGTCACGGCCGACCGGTCAAGCAGCGTCATAATCTCTTCGTCCACAGCTTTTGCACCGTGCCGCGCGTCGATCAAAACAAACACACGGCGTAGGGTTGGGCGGCCCGACAGATATTGCTTGAGCAAGCGCTGCCATTTTTCAACGACAGCCAATGGCGCATTCGCAAAGCCATAGCCGGGCAAGTCGACGACATAGATGTCGCCAGCGGTGAAAAAGTTAATTTCCTGGGTGCGCCCGGGTGTGTTAGACGCGCGCGCTAGACCTTTGCGCCCCGTTAACGCATTGATAAGCGACGATTTCCCAACGTTCGAGCGACCTGCAAAACAGACCTCAATGCGGTCTGCATCGGGCAGCCCGTCCATGGCAACGACCCCCTTGAGGAACGTCGTCTCGCCTGCGAACAGTAACCGCCCTTTTTCAATTGCTTCTGGTTCTTGTGTCGCGGCTTCGGTGAAGCGGATTTCCATATCAAAGTACCTCGGCTGTATCGCCAAGGCTGATTTTACCGCCTTGGATGACTTCGGCATATACGCCGAAATCCTGATGTTTCCAATTTTCGCGCAGTGCCGCAAGGGTGTCTGCGTCTCGTATGCCGGTGATCGGGTTGGCGGTGGTATGCTTGCAGCGTTTAATCGGTTCGCGTATCCGCATTATCGCCCCGCCAATCGCGATGTCACGGCCTATCCAATCCCATTCGGCCCACGGCGCCAGTCCGTCGAGCCAGATATTGCCGCGCCAGCGTTCCGCCTCTAACGGCTGCCCCATCGCGTCGCTAACCGCCGCGTGGCTGGCCGTGTTCATCAATGAAATTGACGGGTAATTTGTGTCGGTGATGCCGCGATCCGGAACTTTGACGACGGCCGTTGGTTGGCGCTCGTCTACGGGGCAAATCGGGCGAACCCATGCGATGAAACGCGCCACATCGGCAAGGCTTTCGGGATCGAATGAAATCTCACCCAAGGCTTGATGGCGCAGCGTTATTCGCGCGTGAACGGTGTCGAGTTCGGCCCAAATACCCGCAAGGGCAGGTGTTGCTGCACCGATCATAAAATTACGACACATCACCCATTCAGGGTGGGTTGCATCGAACTTTGTATCGGCATGAGTAACAGCCCAATGGCGATCCCAAGGGACTGTTTTTCCCGCCACCAAATCGACAAAAGCCAAGGTCTCGCGACCATGGCTTTTGATTGGGTGACGCCACAATGAAGCGACAGTAACCATTTATTTACCCTTCGGGGCTTTGGGGTCGTTGGCCGCTTTTGACGATCGCTTGAAACCACCTTTGATATTTTCAAACACATCGGGCCGCGCGCCGTGGCTCGTCATAATCGCATACTGTTGCAAGAAAGTGATCGTGTTGTTTGCAATCCAGTATAGCACCAAACCGCTGGAGAAAGAGCCCAGCATGAACATGAAGACCCATGGCATCCATGCAAAGATCATCTTTTGCGTTGGGTCCGTTGGGGCAAGGTTCAACTTTTGCTGAAGCCACATAGAGATGCCGAGCAGGATCGGCAAAATGCCAAGGCTAAAGATCGCAAAGATGCTGCCGACCTCTGGCACACCCCATGGCAACAAGCCAAACAGGTTCAGGATTGAAGACGGATCAGGTGCGCTCAGATCTTTGATCCAGCCAATCCATGCGGTGTGACGCAATTCGATTGTGACAAAGATCACCTTATACAACGAAAAGAAAATCGGGATTTGCAAGAAAATCGGCAGACAACCCGAGGCCGGATTAACCTTGTTTTCCTTGTATAGCTTCATCATGCCTTGCTGCATTGCCTGCTTGTCATCGCCGCTACGCTCTTTCAGCTTTTCCATTTCTGGTTGCAGTTCTTTCATCTTCGCCATCGAGACATAAGATTTGTAGGCCAGTGGCAGAACCAATGCTTTCAAGATGAAGGTCAGCGCAATAATCGACCAACCCATATTGCCGATATAGTTATGCAAAGAGTGCAGCAGCCAGAAAATCGGCTTGGTCAGGAAGAAAAACCAACCCCAATCGATGCTGTCGAGAAAGCCGGTGACGCCTTCGTCATTTTCGTAGTTACGGATCGCTTCCCATTCTTTGGCACCAGCAAAAAGACGTGTTGTGACAGTGGCGGTGTCACCCGGGGCGACGGTGCTCACGTCCATCACGGCTTCTGCCTGATAGAGATCACGAGATGCATAGTACTTGCTGGTGGATCGGAAAGAGGATGCTTGATCAGGGATCAACGTCGTCATCCAATAATGATCAGTGTAGCCGATCCAACCGCTGTTCGTGACATCGATGCGCTCGGCCTGAGTGCCTTCGCGCGAATCGATTTCATAGTCGGTCAGCTTGGAATATTTTGTCTCTTCCAATTCGCTATCGGACATCCGCACAAGACCTTCATGCAGAATAAAGAATTTCTTGAGATTGCTCGGCTCGCCATGACGGCGCAACAGGCCATAGGGGCGTGCGGAGACATCCGCTTCGGTTGTGTTTTCAAGAGACTGTGCAAATGTGAACATGAATTTGTCATCCACGCTTACAGTGTTGCGGAAAATCAAGCCTGCGTCGTTGTTCCAAACCAGTGTGACTGGACTCTCTGGCGTTAAGGTCTCGCCGCTTTCGACCTCCCACAGGGTATCGGGACCAGGGACAGCATCCGCAGCTAAACCCTCTGCGCCAGCCCATCCGAATGTCGCAAAATACGCGTCGGCTTCACCAACCGGACGCAGCAGTTTTACAATGGGCGATCCTTCGTCGAGCGTTTCTTTGTATTGCGTTAGCGCAAGATCGTCGATCCGTCCGCCAAGCAAGGACATCGTGCCTGACAGTTCCGGCGTCTCGATATTAACGCGCGGCGCATTTGCCGTTGGGCTCGCGTCTTGCATCGGTGCTGTGCCGCTTAGCGTCGCCTCGCCACCCACTGTCGGCGTGGTCAAGTCCCCACCTTCTATGGCGGCGACTTCAGCGTCGGGAACTATTGCTAGCTCCTCCGGCGGGAACAGCCAAAACCACGTGAGGATCACGAGGAAGCTCAGCGCTGTTGCGAGAATGAGGTTCTTGTTCTGGTCGTCCATCTGAAAACCGCCCAATTTTGCAGGAAAAATATCAGGGTTGTTCAACCCCCGCAGGGGCCAAAGGTCAAGCAGTTTTCAGTGAATTTGCAGAGTTGGCAGGATATTGTGACTACAGCGGGCGTTTGCGGCCCGCCATTGTCGTGGGGAATAACAGTTATTGGACGCGTCTAAGGTGGGCCGGACCGTGTTGGCGAGCTTCATATTGTGAAATCCATGCTGTTGCGTCGATTAGGCTCAAAGGGTGTGACAATGCGTATCCCTGCATAAATCCACACCCCATTGCGGTCAGTTGGGCTTGTTCTTTTAGTGTTTCCACGCCTTCGGCGAGTGTGGCCAGCGTCAGACCACTCGCCATCGTCAGGATCGCAGAGGCCATATTTTGTTGATCTTCGTCCCTATCTATGTGGGTGACAAACGAGCGATCAATCTTGATCCGGTTGATTGAGAATTTCCGGATTGACGTAATAGAGGCGTGTCCCGTGCCAAAATCATCGAGATCAATTTCGCAACCCAAGCGGGCCAATGCACGCAGGTTTCGCTCAATTATATCTTCTCCTGTCGAGGCAACAACGGTCTCCAGAACTTCGATAACCAAGCGGTTCGCCGATGTGTTGTAACGGTCCAGTTCCATCATGATGTGATCTACCAGATTCGGATTCCGCAATTCTGCATTTGACATGTTGATCGACACTTTTGGGACAAAAAGACCAGCCTGATCCCACGATGCGAGTGCGGCGAGCGAGTCGCTTAACATCTTGTTTCCCAAAAGTCGCATGAGTCCCGCTTGTTCAAAGGCAGGTAAGAACTCAGCAGGAGAGATGGTACCCTGTTCCGGATGTTCCCACCGCGCCAGTGCCTCAAGCCCTGTAACCTGAAGGGTTTGAAGACTGATTTGTGGTTGGAAATATGCCTTGATCTGTCCTTTTTCGACAGCGCTTTGCACTTCGTTCATCAATTCGTCGCGGAATTTGATCCGGCGGTGCATAGCGTTGGAATAGCTACGAATAGCGTCGGGGCCAGCGCGAGAGGCTTCAAGTTGGGCAATACTAGCGGCACGCAAGAGTTGTTGGGCCGTTTGAGGGGTATCTGCATCCGCCAAGGCGAATCCAATCGAGATCGTCGTGTGGATCGTTTTTTGACCCACGAGAAATGGCTTGTCTTATAATGAACTTGGCTCCTGCTTTATAATGGGGCCACTGCCCGCCACGTCATTTGTGACAGGCAGTGGCGGCGGTTGGATCGTAAATGGCTGGGTCATGATGGACCGCTCCAGAGTTTGATCAACCGCCGTCTTCCCCAAAGGCCTGAACGGATACGCGTGCAACAAGTCACGTATGACAAGCATAGGATATGGAGAATATGACAGATCATAACATTGGCGTGGACATTTCTAAATCCCATCTGGACGTGTTTCGATTGGAAGACGACATGGCTAAACGCTTCGATAATTCAATCACAGGCTTCCGTGCTCTTATCAGATGGTTGGGCAAGGCGACCCGTGTAGCGAGGGTCGTTTACGAGCCGACAGGATCGTATCACAAAGCCTTTGAAGCGACACTTGGGAAGGTGTTACCATTGGTCAAGGTAAATCCTTTGCAGGCGCGCCGTTTTGCGCAGGCCCATGGTACGAGAGCTAAGACTGATGCAGTCGATGCTCGAATGTTGGCGCTTATGGGCGCGGCATTTAATCTTGAACCACAAGTGCCTCTCCCGAAAGAAGCAATTGACCTCAAAGACTTGCATGTTGCGCGGGCTGGGTTGGTCAAGGATCGCACCAGATTGCGCAACCGTGCTCAAATTCAGGGGTTATCTCTCCTGAAACGCCAAACCAAAGCGCGTCTCACGCTAGTGGAACGCCAGATCGTTGAGTTGGACGCCGAGATAGCAGCGCTGATCCAGGCGCGGGAGAGCACCGCACGTACGCATGATATTTTGCGTTCCATGCCCGGTGTCGGCGCTGTTTCTGCTGCCGCAATATTGACCCTGATGCCCGAACTCGGCACGCTAGATCGCAAACAAGTGGCCAGCCTGGCTGGTCTCGCCCCCATCACACGCCAGTCTGGATTATGGCAGGGCAAAGCGTCCATCGGAAGCGGGCGCAAGCCCTTGCGCGATGCCCTTTACATGCCCGCATTAGTCGCCATGCGCTGGAACCCAGACCTCAAAGCAAAATACGAACACCTACGAGACGTGGGAAAACCCGCCAAGGTCGCAATTGTCGCTATAATGCGGAAGCTAATCGAAATCGCAAATGCACTTGTCAAAGCTAATCGCAAATGGACACCAAAAACCGCTTGATCAAGACGGATACTCTGACATGATTTTCTGCAATCGCACCGATAGTTCGGTTGCCGCTTCGAGGTCAAGGCGTCGATACGGCGAGAGTGCGATGGCGAAACGGTGGGCCTCCACGCGCGCGGTGACATCGCTTGCGCGCATGTAGGGCGAAATGCGTTTGCAAACCTTTGCCAGCAATGCCTCTGTGACATCAAGATCATAGACCTCTTCCAGCTTGTTAAACGAGTCGATTTCAAAAACCAGCGCTGCGGCGGACGTCCGCAATTCGCTGCCTTCTGATAAAAAACGGGTCAAGGCATCCGTGATGTCGGTGCGACAGCCTGTTTTGATCGCAAAGCGCCTTTTTAGCGCCAGAAACGATGTTGCTCTATGTGTTGCGCGTTCTGCTGCATGCCATAGAGCAACAGCGACATCGCGCACACGATGTGTCATTGCTTTACGCATGTGGTTAGCCTTTTTTGGACCGAAAGAATCGACCTGCATTGTTGCGGTTATGCGCTAACTTAGCGGTACCAGTCTGACTAAACCGTTAATTCTGCGGGTTTTCTTTTGTGTCGCGCGATAGCCCCGCAAAATCAAACAGGTTGGGGTCTAGCAAGTGCGAAGGGCGGGCGTTTGTCAGCGATTTGAACATGATCTGGCGCCTGCCGGGGCTGTTTTTTTCCCAGCCGTCAAGGATTTCTTTGACCTGCTGGCGTTGTAATCCGTCCTGTGATCCACACAGATCGCAGGGGATTATTGGATAATTCATCGCGGTCGAGAATTTCTCGCAATCCGCTTCAGCGACATGTGCCAGCGGGCGGTAGACAAATAGATCCCCTTCCTCGTTGACAAGTTTGGGCGGCATTGTCGCCAAGCGGCCGCCATGAAACAGATTCATGAAGAAAGTTTCTAAAATATCATCACGATGGTGGCCTAGCACAATGGCCGAGCAGCCCTCTTCGCGGGCGATCCGGTAAAGGTTTCCGCGGCGCAGGCGCGAGCATAGGGCACAGAACGTGCGACCAGCCGGCACTTTGTCCATGACGATAGAATAGGTGTCCTTATATTCGATCCGGTGTGGCACGCCCATTTTCTTAAGGAACGCGGGCAAGACGGTTGCTGGAAAGTTGGGTTGCCCCTGATCCAGATTACAGGCCAGAATATCAACTGGTAATAGCCCCCGCCATTTCAGCTCGTGCAGCACTGCAAGCAAAGTATAGCTATCTTTGCCACCAGACAGACAGACCAGCCAACGCGCATCCCGTTCGATCATCCCGTATTGCTCTATGGCTTCGCGGGTTTGGCGCACGATGCGTTTGCGCAGTTTTTTGAACTGCGTTGTGGACGGTGCGCCGTGGAAAAGAGGGTGAATGTCGTCGTTATCATCTAGCATGCCGTCGATATGCCAGATGTGAATGCCGCTGCCTAGTCAGGAACGTTATCGATCCCTGATCCACCAAGCGGGTGGCAGCGTCCGATGCGCCGGATGGTAAGCCACCCTCCTTTAAACCCGCCGTGTTTTTCCAAGGCCTCAAGCGCATAGGCCGAGCATGTGGGCTGATAGCGGCAGCCGTGACCGACCCATGGGGACAGAAGGATGCGGTAGGCTCTGACGGGCAGGGCGAAGGCGTGGGCCAAGGGGGTCATGCATGCACCTTGGTAAGCGCGCGGCGCAGGTCGCGGATCAGATCGGTAAAGGGCAGGGTCGCTGTCACCGTGTTGCGACCCACCAGCACATAATCCCAACCGTCGCGGCCTTCGGTGCACAACACAAGGCGGGCCACTTCGCGCAAGCGACGTTTGGCACGGTTGCGGGCAACAGCGTTGCCGACTTTCTTGGAACAGGTATAGCCCACGCGAATGCCAGAGGCTTCGCCGTCCGCACGTTTGCGGGCTTGCAGGTGGATACCGGGGGTACCTTGTCTGCGTGCACTGGACGCACGGACAAAATCCGCACGTTTGGTCAATATCGTCAGTGGCAGACAAGCGGAAACCGCCGGTGACCCGCCCTCGAAATCAGCTGAAACGCTGTCCATGGGGGTCACCGGCGGCATCAAGTCGTTAAACCGAATACTGGCGCTTATGCGCTCAACTTCGCGCGGCCTTTGGCCCGACGCTTGTTGATGATGTTGCGGCCCGCTTTGGTCGCCATACGTGCACGGAATCCGTGACGGTTTTTACGAACGCGGTTAGATGGTTGGAACGTGCGCTTCATAGCGGTGTCCTTTGGTTTTTGGGCCAAACCCATAAATGGATTCGAAGCCGATCTACAATTCAGACTTGTCCTTTAGACAGGGCGCGGCCTGCTGTCAACGCGCAAGCGGCGTTCATTCTGCAACAATTACCGGAATTCTGTGGCGGCAAATGTTACAACGACCATACAACGACCCGCAAAACAGGGTGTTTTGCTCGGTTCGCATCAACGAGACGTGAGTGGGCTATGACATCCCAAGCATCCAGTCCATCTATGTTTAAGCAATAGCGCTGATGCAAGAAAGTCTTAAAATATGTCCAACACCCCACAAAATGCGATTCTGCGACGCTTGCCGCTGATACTGATTCTCTGCGTTGCAGCCTTTGGCGCGTTTTTCCTGCGTGACTACCTGTCGTTTGACACATTGCGCGACAACCGCGAGTCACTCTTGGCCTACCGCGATGATAACTATCTGGCGACCGTGCTGGTGTTCGTCGCGGTCTACATCCTGATCGTCGGCTTCTCACTGCCCGGTGCGACCGTCGCCAGTCTCACAGGCGGGTTTCTGTTCGCCACCTTCCCGGGCGCACTATTCAACATCGTCGGCGCGACTATTGGTGCGACCGCGATATTCATGGCAGCACGCTGGGGCTTGGGCGAAAAACTCTCTGCAAAAATGGATAGCTCCCAAGGGGGCATCAAAAAGATCAAATCAGCCATCGACGCCAACCAGTGGGAGGCGCTGTTCCTGTTGCGCCTTGTGCCCGCGGTGCCGTTCTTCGTGGCTAATCTGGTCCCCGCACTGGTCGGAGTGCCGCTTTACCGCTTTGTCGTGACAACCTTCATCGGGATCATTCCGGGCACTGTTGTTCTTACATCTGTGGGGGCGGGCTTGGGCGAGGTGTTCGACCGTGGCGATACGCCGGACTTGGGGATATTTACTGAACCCGCCTTCGTGTTGCCTATTCTTGGTCTGTGTTTACTGGCCGTCCTTCCTATCATCTTAAAAGCCCTGCGCGGCAAGAAAGGTTTGTAATCATGACCCGTATCAAAACAGACATCTGCATCATCGGCGGCGGCTCTGGTGGACTATCCATCGCAGCGGGGGCCGTGCAAATGGGCGCAAAGGTCGTCTTGCTGGAAGGCCATAAAATGGGCGGCGATTGCCTGAATTACGGGTGCGTACCATCCAAGGCATTGATCGCCTCAGCAAGGCAAGCACACGCGATGCGGCATGGCGAAAAATACGGGATCGCAGACGCCGACGCTGTAGTGGATTATGCCGCTGCCAAAGATCACGTTGCTGACGTTATAGCCACCATCGCGCCTATCGATAGCGTTGAGCGGTTCGAAGGACTGGGCGTGCATGTGATCCAGGAATTCGGCCGCTTCATCTCGCCCACCGAATTGCAAGCGGGCGACACCATCATCGAGGCCCGCCGCTTTGTGGTTGCCACAGGATCACGGCCTTTCGTGCCGCCCATCGATGGTCTGGACAGCGTAAGGTATTACACCAACGAAGATATTTTTGACCTGCGCGAAAAGCCCGACCATCTGATTATCATCGGCGGTGGTCCGATCGGCATGGAAATGGCGCAGGCGCATGTGCGGCTAGGATCACGCGTGACAGTGATTGAGGGCGCGAAGGCGTTTGGCAACGACGACCCTGAAATGGCAGCAATCGTGCTTGAGAGTTTGAAGGCCGAGGGCATCGAGGTTATCGAGGACGCACAAGCGGGCAAAGTCAGTGGCAAGGGGGCAGACAT
This sequence comes from Yoonia sp. MH D7, assembly GCF_054439475.1. Classification (NCBI taxonomy): domain Bacteria; kingdom Pseudomonadati; phylum Pseudomonadota; class Alphaproteobacteria; order Rhodobacterales; family Paracoccaceae; genus Yoonia; species Yoonia sp. MH D7. The sequence continues at coordinate 2,523,440 of NZ_JBTJCF010000001.1, read as the reverse complement.
AACCGTCCATACCCCCAAAGGCGACTTCACCGGCACTCATCTGCTGATTGCCGTCGGGCGCAAAGTGAACATCGAAAAGCTGGATTTGGAAAAAGGTGGTATCGAGTTTACCCGCAGCGGGCTCAAGGTCGGCGACGATCTGCGCTCTGTCAGCAACCGCAAAGTGTATGCAGCGGGTGATGTGGCGGGCGGTCTGCAATTCACCCATGTGGCGGGCTATCACGCGGGTGTTTTGATTCGCTCTATTTTGTTCGGATTGCCGTCAAAGCAAAAAACCTCTCATATTCCTTGGGCTACTTATACCGACCCTGAACTGGCGCAAGTTGGCATGACTGAAACCCAAGCGCGCGAGAAACATGGTGATAAACTAGAGGTCGTGCGTTTCGATATGGTTCACAATGATCGCTTGATTACAGAGCGCAAAAACAAGGGGCTCATCAAGATCATGGTGGTGCGCGGCCGCCCCGTTGGAGCCTCTATCGCCGGACCGCAAGCAGGTGAATTGATCGGCATGTGGGCCATGGCCATCGCCAATAATCTAAAGATGTCGGCAATTGCCAATACCGTGCTACCTTACCCAACAGTGTCAGAGGTTAACAAACGCGCCGCAGGTGCCTATTTTAGCCCCAGACTGTTTGAAAGCACTATGGTTAAGCGGGTGGTGGGATTCGTCCAGCGCTGGCTGCCGTAAAAAAATAACGAGGGCATATGCTCAACACACTTTCGGGTCGGTTTCTGATCCTGACCACGGTTTTTGTCATGCTGGCAGAAGTCCTTATTTTTGTGCCCTCGGTTGCGCGGTTCCGCGAGGATTATATGCTGGCGCGTCTGGAGCGGGCGCAACTGGCGTCCTTGGCCCTGGAAGCTGACGATATGATCTCTTCCGCACTGGAAGCAGAGCTATTGCTGAACGCCGGTGTTTATAACGTTGTTTTGCGGCGTGACGAGATACGGCAACTTGCGCTGTCCTCGCCTATTCCATCACCGATAGATGCGACTTACGACATGCGCGGCGCTACGGCCACGACCCTGATCAGCGACGCGCTCAAGACACTGGTAAACCCCGAAGACCGAATCGTGCGGGTGATCGGTAATCCGGTGCGCGACGGGGGGCTGCTAATCGAAGTCACGATGGATGAAATGCCGCTGCGCACTGCAATGATCGATTATGGATTAAACGTCTTGGTATTATCGGCGGTGATTTCCGTGATTACCGCGTTCCTGCTGTTTCTAGCCGTACAAGGACTTCTGGTGCGCCCGATCAAACGGGTGGTCGGACATATGCAAAGCTATTCAAAAGCTCCCGAAGACGCGCGGCGAATCATTGTGCCGTCTGCCAGCGTGACGGAACTCCGCGATGCGGAAGTGGCGTTGCAAATGATGCAAACCGAACTGACCGGCGCGCTCAAGCAAAAAGAACGGTTGGCGCAACTTGGGGGTGCTGTCGCCAAAGTAAGTCACGATCTGCGCAATATTTTAACATCCGCACAGCTGTTCACTGACCGCATTGAAGGGTCCGATGACCCGCTGGTCAAACGGATGGCCCCCAAACTCGTCGGCTCGATCGCGCGTGCGGTAAACCTGTGTGAAACAACCCTTGCCTTTGGACGGGTGGACGAACCCGCGCCAACGCTCGGTCGCGTGAACCTTGCCGCAATCGTCAACGATGTGATCGACAGCGAACGCTTGGCGGCGGGCGACTACGACCTGTCCTTTGCCGAAGACGTGCCCGCCAGCATGACCCTTCGCGCTGACAGCGAACAACTCTACCGCGCGATTTTCAACCTTGTCCGCAACGCGCGTCAGGCGATTATGGCAACCGGTAAGGCGGGCGAAATCAGCGTGGAAGGCTATGAAGACGACATCGCTTGGTGGATCAAGGTGAAAGACACAGGGCCGGGCCTGCCGTCCAAAGCCCGTGAATTCCTTTTCCAGCCTTTCCAAGGCGGAGTGCGCAAGGGTGGCTCGGGCTTAGGACTTGTGATCGCCGGAGATCTTGTGCGCGGACATGGTGGCAGGCTCGACCTGGCACAAACGGATGCAACCGGCACGTCCTTTGTTATTCAGCTTCCAAAAGGGGACCTTTCACTGTCATCTGCAAGAGAATGAAAAACTTACGCATTTTGCACTTGCATAACAACGACAGCCCCGCTAAATCCCGCAACATAGTGGATTGGTAGCTCAGTTGGATAGAGCACTTGACTACGAATCAAGGGGTCGGGGGTTCGAATCCTCCCCAGTCCACCATATCACCCTTTCGTTGGGTAAGAGCAGGTCGCCTTGGGCGGCCTTTTTCTTTTGTCCTAAGGTTTTTCAAGAAAATCCATTTATCTCGTCGCCCACATCAAGCTGTCACAAAGCCGCGCCTTTTTAGGTCCGTGCCCATTGGCTGCTCACCCCCGAGATGTTTTTGACGCCCATAGGCATGGGCTCCGTGGACGCGCGCACCGCAATTGACCGCGTATTCGTGGGAAGGAACGACAGTTCAATGATCGATTCCTTGCGAAGGCAACCCACTGACCGTTTGGGCCAAAATTTTACAACCTGCGGCAGCAAATCAACCATTTGCGACAGGTCTAAAGCTTACCCAAGGGCGTATCCGACACCCCGCACCGTGCGGATCGGATCGCTGGCTTCGTACAGCGTCAGTGCCTTGCGCAGGCGAGCGACGTGGACGTCTATTGTGCGCGTATCAACGAAAACGTCGCGCCCCCATACAAGGTCGAGCAACTGGTCACGACTGAAAACCCGGCCTGGCCGCTCCATTAACCTGCTCAATAATTTGAATTCGATTGGCCCTAATTTCAGTTCGTGCATGTCGCGGGTAACACGGTGGGTTACTGGATCAAGAATAATACCCTCAAACGTCAGCGCATTGCCCGTACCACTCGGACGTGACCGGCGCAGTTGCGTGCGCACACGTGCCATCAGCTCGTTGACCGAATACGGCTTGATCACATAGTCATCCGCGCCGATTTCCAGACCGCGCACCGTATCAACCTCTTCGGATCGCGCAGATAGCATGATCACCGGAATGTGCCGCGTCTCTTCGCGTGATCTGATTTGACGACACACTTCGATGCCACTGAGCAACGGCATCATCCAATCGAGTATCACCAGATCAGGCAACGCTTCGGCGATCAACAAAAGAGCCTCTTCACCGTTTTCGGCGCAACGCACTATGAAACCCTCGGATTCAAGATTGTAGCGTAGAACCTCGCGTTGGGCCGGTTCATCCTCAACCAGCAGAACTTGCGCCTTGAGCATTGCCACTGATTAAACCCCTGTTGTTGTAGATGTTTCGTCTGCTTTTGCCCGCGCTTCTTCCGGTTGCTTGCCGGTCGTCAGATAAATGACCTGTTCTGCAATCGAAGTCACATGGTCGCCCATCCGTTCGGTATTCTTGGAAATGAAATGTAGATGTAAGCAGGCCGGGATGTTGAGCGGGTCTTCCATCATGAAACTCAGCAAGTCACGAAATAATGCATTATACATCTGATCGACATCGATATCGCGCGCGATGACATCAGCGGCCAGCGCCGCGTCGCGTTGGATATAGGCGTCCAGCGCGTCCTTCAGCATCCCCTCAACGGCGCGTGTCATACGGCGAAGGGTGCCAATGCTGTCGCTGATTGGCGCGGTTTTTGACAGGACTTCGGTACGTTTCGCCATGTTCTTGGCGTAATCGCCGATCCGCTCAAGGTTACTGCTGATCTTGATCACACTCAGGATGAGACGCAGATCAATGGCGGTTGGTGCGCGCATGGCAATAATTCGCGCGGCGCGTTCGTTGATCGTTTCTTCTAGCTGGTCGATCAAAGTGTCCGTCGCTCGAACCTGCTTTGCAAGTTCTTCATCGCGGGTTTCAAGAGCATTCATAGCCAGACGAATGGCATTTTCGACAAGGCCGCCCATTTTCATAATCTCTGCTTGAACACCATCCAAGTCGGTATCGAAGGCGGATGAAATATGATTATTTGTCATGGGCTATCCAATCCTGACAGTGATGTAGCTTTCGCTTCTCGGGTCATCGGGCGCTGTAATTATGTGGTCTGTATCGCTGGATTTCACCAAATTGCCAAGCTTAAAGAATGTGGTTTTCTGACCGATCCGCGCGGTAGCTGCGGGATCAAGGGCAGACACGGCTCATCCATGCAACCGCATTCAGAAGCCGTGCCAACGACAATGCCAAACGACGCCGCAGAATTCAAAACCTGACGCATTGTCTCGGATTGCGTAGCAACATACGTGCATTGGGGTGAACGTTTTAGCGAAGAGAATGCGCGCGCCGTTACGCATCATCCGGTAGCGGAGGCAATATAACAGTAAACTGTGATCCCTTCCCAACTTCGCTCGTGACTTTTAATCGCCCGCGATGACGATTCAAAATGTGTTTCACAATCGCCAAGCCTAATCCCGTCCCACCAAGCTCACGACTGCGATGGTCGTCGACACGATAAAAACGTTCGGTCAGTCGCGGCAGATGAATGGCGGCTATTCCCGGACCTTCGTCACCGACAACGATTTCAATCGCAGGACCACGCAGGACAGGGTCATGCAATGGACGCTGCGCGGTAATACTCACGGTCCGGCCCGATCCACCATATTTGATCGCGTTTTCGATCAGATTGGTAAAAACCTGCATCAGTTGATCGGACTCGCCGATAATTGGCAACGGATCCGACCCCAAATTCAGCTGCACCGTCACATTGCTGTCAATCACCAACGGATCAAGTGTGCGCAAGGTCGTTTGCACCACATCGCGCAAATCAACCTGTGCGGTCGGGCGCACCCGCTCATCGACCTCGACCCGACTGAGCGTCAACAACCGGCCCACAAGCCGGTTCATGCGTTCCGCTTCCGACGCCATGATATCGAGAAAGCGCGCGCGCGCTGTGGCGTCATCGCGGGCAGAGCCGCGAAGTGTATCAATGAACCCCATGACAGACGTTAGCGGCGTGCGCAGTTCGTGGCTGACGTTGGCCACAAAATCGCGCTGCATCAGTTCTGCATGCTCTACGCCCGACACATTTTCAAAACTGAGTAACAACAGGTTAGTCCCGTCAATGACCTGCAAATGAGCATTGTAGGTCACGTCATTGCCGTTTTCGACAGTTTTATAGGTCACGGTTTGCGGCGCGCGTGTTTCCGAGCCCCGCTCAACCGCAGCGACCAGTTTGGGGTGGCGTAATGCGGTCGTAAAGTGCCGGCCCAACACAGCCTTTTCCAACATGATTTCGGCAGCGCTATTGAGGGCAACAATGATCTGCTCGTCCCCGATGATCAACGTCGGCAAGGGAAAGGCAGCAATAAGGTCGTGGGCCATCAGACGATGTTCGAGATGTCGGTTGGGCATAAATTTTCCTCTGACATAACACTTACGCGAATTGTATCTTAATTCCGGACGCAGCAAAACGATAATCGGCTCAGGATTACGATGAGATTTCAAGAGGTTTTAGGAAAGTTTGGGATCAAGAAACGGTGGTATCTGAATACATCCGCGATTCCTGCAATCCGCGACGGTGCCACTCAGGATTGGGTTGGAAAATCCCTGTCGCTCTTGATCGGCATGTCCTTGTCGTTCAAAACCTTAATTTCGCGCTGCGGAAATGGAATTGAAATGCCGTTTTCTGCAAATGTATCCCAAAGCGCAAGAAAGACATTGCCGCGAATGTTGGTCAGGCCACCAGTCGGATCGCTGATCCAGAACCGCAGGATATAATCGACCGAACTGTCGCCAAAGCCCACAATATGACAGACGGTGGGCCGCGTTCTCAACACACGTTCCACGCTTTGTGCTGCATCAATCGCAAGCCTGCGCACGTCATGTGGATTGTCGCTGTAAGATGTGCCAAAAAAAATATCAAGCCGCACAAAATCGTTGGAATGCGACCAGTTGACCACTTGTCCGGTGATCAGATCCTCGTTCGGTATCAGGTATTCCTTACCATCGCGGGTGACGACAGAGACATAGCGCGCGCCCAACGAATTGATCCAGCCGAACGTGTCACCAAGTGAAATCACGTCACCCGGCTTGATCGACTTATCGAGCAGAATAATCACCCCCGACACAAGGTTCGACACAACCTTTTGCAGACCAAAACCCAGACCCACACCTATCGCACCCGACAGCACCGCAAGCCCTGTCAGGTCAATCCCGATGGCCTTGACGCCAATATAAAACGCCGCTCCGTAAAGCCCGATTTGCAATGCTTTGACGATCAATACCTGCATCGACGGGCTAATGTCATCATTGGCGCGGATTTTGCTTGTCGTTGTTGTGGTCACAAAACGGGCCAGCGCAATCAGCACCCCGATAATGATAAACGCCTGCACCAGTAACAAAAGTGAAAACCGGAAATCGCCAATGTGGAAATCCGCGCGATCAAGCCAGTCCGTCGCATCTTCGCGCAGGCCAAACACTTCCAACGTCACATATGTCCAGGCGACCCAACGCACGAGTTTGCGCAAAAACTGGCTTTTGATCAGCCGCGTCACAAACACAATCAACAGCCAAGCGGTCGCCAGATTCGCAAAAATCGCAAGTAAATAACTGCGACTCGTCCAGATCGTAATCTCGCGCATCACGACGACAGCCGCCCATAACAGCGCCACATAAAATATCGCACGCAGTCGCTGATGCACGACCGCCAATATACGCATCCGCCATTTGGGCCAATTATCCCGACTTGCCATCCAGCTTCGGATGCGAGGACCAAAGATCAGGCGTAAAACATGCGCCACACCAAACAGCACAATCGCAATGCCGACCTGATACAGATTCCACGTCCGAAACAGCATTACCAGCAGCGCTTCAAGTTCCCCCAGCAACGACTGCCCCACGTCAACAATCTGCGTCAGCGGCACGTTTTGCAGGGTCTCGCCGCCGGTATCATCATGCTGTGCCATATGCGCGGGGCTCCCTTTTTATCAGTGTGGCATGGGTTCCGCGCCAATTTCAAGCACCGACAACGCGAGGCAATCACAGACCGATCAATTCTATTCGACCAAGCTGTCGATCTGCGGGACAGTTTTTGAACGCAACATCCTGCCCCCCCACAGAATGAACATTTCATCTTGTGCGACCGTCATGGCGGCTTTTCCGACGCAGACAGTCAATAGCAGCGACAGCTACGCTCGACTTGTGCCTGAACGCAGCTAAACGGCCGTTAATTCGGGCGGACCGGGGTGCCAACGCTCCGGTCTGCCCTTGCGAGATTTGCTTTTGGTCTATATCTGCGTAGACATGACACAGGTATTTGACATGGATGATCGCGCACGACTGCCTTGGCGGTTCTTCGGCGCATCTTGCACAATTCGCGCAAACGGCTAACCGCCGCTCCCATTCGCCTGCCCACTATTCAACATCCATTTATACGGGAGAGGACCATGTCCCCCAAAACGCTCTATGATAAAATCTGGGACGCGCATGTCGCACACGAAGCAGATGACGGCACCTGTCTGCTCTATATTGACCGGCACCTCGTTCACGAAGTGACCAGCCCGCAAGCCTTCGAAGGGCTGCGCATGACTGGCCGCACGGTGCGCGCACCTGACAAAACCATTGCTGTGCCTGATCACAACGTGCCAACGACGCTGGACCGTGCGAATGCCGCATCGATGACAGAAGACAGCCGCATTCAGGTCGAAGCACTCGACACCAACGCAAAAGAATTCGGTTTGCATTATTATCCTGTGACCGATGTGCGCCAAGGTGTTGTGCATATCGTTGGACCTGAACAAGGCTGGACATTGCCCGGCATGACCGTCGTTTGCGGCGACAGCCACACCGCCACACACGGTGCGTTCGGCTCGCTGGCGCATGGTATCGGTACATCCGAGGTCGAGCACGTCTTGGCCACCCAAACGCTGATCCAGAAGAAATCCAAAAACATGAAGGTCGAAATCACGGGCAAACTTGCGCCCGGTGTGACCGCAAAAGACGTGACCATGGCGGTGATTGGTCAAACCGGCACCGCTGGCGGCACAGGCTACGTGATTGAGTATTGCGGCGAAGCAATCCAATCCCTGTCCATGGAAGGGCGGATGACCGTCTGTAACATGGCGATCGAGGGCGGCGCACGCGCTGGGCTTATCGCACCTGATGAAACCACATACGCCTACTGCATGGGGCGGCCACACGCACCAAAAGGCGCGCAGTGGGAAGCGGCTCTGACCTACTGGAAAACCCTCTTCACCGACGAAGGCGCACATTTCGACAAAGTGCTGACCATCAAAGGCGAAGACATCGCACCATTGGTCACTTGGGGCACTTCGCCCGAAGACGTGCTGCCAATCACTGGCGTCGTGCCTGATCCGTCGTCGTTTAAGGGCGGTAAAGTAGGCGCGGCGCAACGCTCGCTTGACTACATGGGCCTGACCGCTGGTCAAAAACTGACTGACATCAAAATCGACACCGTGTTCATCGGCTCTTGCACCAACGGACGCATCGAAGATTTCCGCGCCGCTGCGGCAATCTTGAAGGGCAAAAAGATCAAAGAAGGTATGCGTGCGATGGTTGTGCCTGGCTCTGGTCTGGTGCGTGCGCAGGCCGAAGAAGAAGGCATTGCACAAATCTTCATCGATGCAGGTTTCGAATGGCGTTTGGCGGGTTGTTCCATGTGTCTGGCGATGAATCCGGATCAACTCGCACCCGGTGAACGCTGTGCTGCGACATCGAACCGTAACTTCGAGGGCCGTCAGGGACGTGGTGGACGTACTCATCTCGTGTCACCTGCGATGGCGGCTGCGGCTGCAATCACGGGCCACCTGACCGACGTGCGTGACCTGATGTAAATCGCTTGGGGGTGCAAGACGCGGGGAAGACGCAATAAAGACGCGTTCAAGACACCGCTTTTTGCGCCCCAAAGGTTAACAGCATCGTCACACCTGATTAACGAATTGCCCCTACAGGGCTGAACAAGGACCTGAAAATGGAAAAGTTCACGAAACTTAGCGGCATCGCCGCACCGCTGGATCTGGTCAATATCGACACCGATATGATCATTCCGAAACAATTTCTTAAGACAATCAAACGCTCCGGCTTGGGCGTAAATCTGTTTGACGAAATGCGCTACGACGACGACCGCAACGAAATTGAAAGCTTTGTGCTGAACCAACCGGCCTACCGCGACGCGCAAATTCTGATCGCTGGCGACAACTTTGGCTGCGGCTCGTCACGCGAACATGCGCCTTGGGCGATTGCCGATTTTGGCATCACTTGCGTGATTGCGCCATCCTACGCCGACATCTTTTACAACAACTGTTTCAAGAACGGCATCCTGCCAATCGCACTGCCACAAGAACAGGTCGACGTGTTGATGAAAGACGCCGATAAAGGCGCAAACGCGCGCATCGAAATCGACCTCGAAGCGCAAACAATCACGTCCTCGGACGGCGAAGTGTTCACCTTTGAAGTTGATTCATTCAAAAAGCATTGCTTGATGAACGGTCTGGACGACATTGGCCTGACGATGGAAAAAGCCGCCGCAATTGACACATTCGAGGCCGCCGCATCCGCATCGCGCCCTTGGGTTTAAGATAGATTATGGTGCGGTCATTATGACCGCACCAACAGACCCGCTGAAATTGAAGCTAATTCCAATTTTAGATTATGATCCTTCAGACATGCTGGTTAATCAATCACTTATGCAACTGGGGCGTGTATTGCTCGCAAACGCTACATATTGTGGTCACCCGCAACATGTCCTCTGCGCCGCTTTTAAATGGTTGCAATCCCGCACCACCCCTGTCGCAAATCTGCCCTAGTTTTTTTGTCAAGTGTCTCAGTGACTTGAACGGCTAACCAAAGTTGGGCAAACGTATGGTTAGAACGTGGCAGCCTGACGCGATTGCGCAGGATCAAAACGGCATAAGGGCGCGGCATCGTATCGTTTCCGGCCGCAATAAGGGTAGTAGAGCAGTGTTTTCACGTCTACCAGGAGCTTTAGCGCGCGCAGCGCTTGTCGTGCTGATGATCATCACACCATCAGTCATCTTGCCTATGTCGGGTGTTGATGCGACGCAAATTGTGACGCTTGTTGCGATCTTTGCTGCGTGTTTCACGATCGTTGAATATAGCGCCAGCAGTCCCAGCATTGTTGAATTTCGCTCCGCACCGCCCTTTAATCGCCTGCGTTTTGGTGCGCTGTTGGTGACTGTGATGTCGCTTTCGGTAATTTTCAGCCCGACCAATGACGCCTCGACCATCACTGTACTTATCCAGGAAATAGGCCAGCGTATCGGCGCTTCGATCGACTTCCCATACTCTCCCGTGCGGTTGTTTATGTTGTCTTTGCCTGCGGGCATGACAGCGGGTGAATTAGAACGTGTGCGAACAGCAGCGGGGCTAAGCTACTTGATTTCGCTTTTGTCGCTGGGCGTGTTTGTGGTGCTGCTGCGCATGCGCGGTTGGCCGCGAAATACAGGTGCCTTTAACGTCTGGGTAAACCTTCCCACCTTTGATCCGACGGCAGGCGGCGACGTTGTGGCCCGTCTGAACCGCGACAGCCAGGTTAACCTTATCTTAGGATTTTTGCTGCCATTTATAGTGCCAGCGGTTTTGCAGGTGATGACGCGCATGGTCGGTCAAATTCCGCTAGATGATCCACAAACGTTAATTTGGGCAGTCACAGCATGGGCTTTTTTACCCGCCAGTCTTCTTATGCGAGGCATAGCCCTAAGCCGCGTCGCGCAGATGATTTATATCCAACGCAAGCGCGCTTACGCCAAAGCCGCTGCCGATGGATTGTTGCCTGCATAGCTCTGTTTTTTGCGGGCATGGCGAGCGCCGAGACCCTGCGCATCGCCACTTTTGCGGCGCCTTTAAGTCGGGATGGTCCGGGCGTGTTGCTGCGCGATATTCGCAAGGGCGAGGATGCGCAGATCAATGCAATTGCCGAGGTGGTGGCAACGGTCGCGCCTGATGTGATTGTGCTCACTGATTTTGACTATGACCTTGATGGATTAGCTTTGTCGGCTGCGAAAGACTTGTTCGCCCGAAAGGGGGTTTTATTCGCGCACCGCTTTTCGGCACTGCCCAATACGGGGATGCAGACGGGGTTGGATATGGAAGGGGACGGACGCACAGGTGATGCGCGCGACGGGCAGGGCTATGGTCGGTTTAGCGGTGATGGCGGGTTGGACGTCCTGTCGCGGTTTCCGATTGATATAGCGAATGTGACTGATTTCTCGGCGTTGCTGTGGCGCGATCTGCGCGACGCAGAACTGCCGGAAAAAGACGGCAAATCCTTTCCTAGTCTAGAGGTGGAAGAGATCCAGCGGCTTTCGACATCGTCCCACTGGATTGTGCCGATTTTGCCGACGAGTGGTGTGCCGTTCGACATTTTTGCTTGGTCGGCGACCCCACCGGTTTTCGACGGGCCCGAGGATAAAAACGGACTGCGTAACCGTGACGAGTTGCGTCTTTGGGAGACGGTCATCGAAGACGGTCGAGATCTGCCTTTCTTTGTTGTGGGGAATGCAAATCTTGATCCATTTGACGGCGACGGTTTGATCGGAGCAATGTTAAATTTTCTGAGACGTGCCGAAATTCAAGACCCTGCGCCGCAAAGTTTAGGCGCGTTATTCGCAGCAGATCCCACGCACAAAGGACCTGCACAAATGGATACTGCCGACTGGCCGCAAGACGGGCCGGGGAATTTGCGTGTCAGCTATGTTTTGCCAAGTGTAGACTGGAAAGTGACGGATAGCGGCGTGTTCTGGCCCGCGCCCGATGATCCGCAAGCGGCTCTCTTGGGGGGGGATGGTATGGCTGCGGGGGCGCATCATTTGGTCTGGGTTGATGTTGCCCGTTAGGTGTTATCTTGATCCTTTAAGCGCAACGCGGTAGGGCATGAACAACAGTTTTTAGTCAAGGAAAAGCCAAATGTCGAACCCATCCCTTTTGATTCTTGCCGGTGACGGCATCGGCCCTGAAGTTATGGATCAGGTGAAGCGAATTATCGACTGGTTTGGTGAGAAGCGTGACCTGAATTTTGACGTGTCCGAGGATCTTGTGGGCGGCGCGGCCTACGACAAATATGGGGTGCCACTGCATGATGACACGATGGCAAAAGCGCAAAGCGCGGATGCGGTTTTGTTAGGTGCAGTTGGCGGTCCTGCTTATGATAACCTTGATTTTTCGGTCAAGCCCGAGCGCGGCCTTTTGAGGTTGCGCAAAGAAATGGACCTGTTCGCGAACCTGCGTCCTGCGCAGTGTTTTGATGCGCTTGCCGATTTTTCGTCGCTCAAAAAAGAGCTGATCGCCGGTTTGGACATCATGATTGTGCGCGAATTGACATCGGGCGTTTACTTTGGCGAACCGCGTGGCATTCATCTCGAAGATAACATGCGCGTTGGCATCAATACGCAGCGCTATACTGAAGCCGAGATCGAACGTGGCGCTCGTGCAGCGTTTGAAATGGCGATGAAGCGTAACAAAAAGCTGTGCTCGATGGAAAAAGCCAATGTCATGGAATCAGGCATCTTGTGGCGCGATGTTGTGACCGAAGTGCATGCCGATTACCCGGAGGTCGCGCTGACCCACATGTACGCCGACAACGGTGCGATGCAGTTGGTGCGTGCGCCCAAGCAGTTTGATGTGATTTATACCGACAACTTGTTTGGCGATATTCTGTCAGATTGCGCGGCAATGTTGACCGGCTCGCTAGGTATGTTGCCGTCCGCGTCGCTGGGTGCGCCGATGGCGAATGGCCGTCCAAAGGCGATGTACGAACCGGTTCACGGGTCGGCGCCTGACATTACAGGCCAAGGCAAGGCGAATCCGATTGCCTGTATTTTGTCGTTTGCGATGGCATTGCGTTATTCGTTTGATCAGGGTGACGAGGCGACACGCTTGGAAGCGGCGATTGAAAAGGTACTGGCAGATGGTGCGCGCACGGGTGACCTGATGGGCCCCGACGGCGGTGTGCCACTTTCGACTGTGCAAATGGGTGATGTGATTTTGGCGGCGCTTGACGCATCGCTTTAAAAAAATAGAGTGTTGCAAGGGGCTATTAACTAGTTTTGTGCAACACTCGTCCGCAAGCGGGTGTGAGTAAAGAGGGATTGCTGATGTCACCAAACGCCCGTGGCGCGCTGATTGCACTGGCTGCTTTTGCAATCTATTCGACCCATGACATCGCGATCAAAGTGTTGGGCGCATCGTACTCGCCAATTCAGATCGTATTCTTTTCGGTGTTATTGTCGTTCCCTTTGGCAACAGTCATGTTGATGCGTGACAACACTGCGGAAACGCTAATCCCTCGGCATCCGTGGTGGTTGGCTTTGCGAACAGTGGCGGTGGTCGCAACGGGCGTTTCGGCATTTTACGCCTTTACGGTTCTGCCATTGGCACAGGTTTATGCGATCTTGTTTGCCTCGCCGCTATTGATCACCATTTTGGCTATTCCTGTTTTAGGTGAAAAGGTGCGCAAGCGTCGTTGGGCGGCCGTGTTGGTCGGATTGGTCGGCGTTTTGGTGGTGCTGCGCCCCGGTTCAACGGAGCTATCTGCGGGCCATGTTGCCGCGCTTGTGGCGGCGCTTGGCGGTTCGATTTCCTCTATTGTCGTGCGGAAAATTGGTGGGAATGAGCGTCCCGTGGTGATGTTGTTATACCCGATGGTTACAAATTTTGTTGTGATGGCGTGCCTTTTACCGCTGGTTTATGTGCCGATGCCGATTGAGCATCTTGGTCTTTTGGGGGTTGTGGCGGTATTTGCATGGACTGCGAGCCGGATGGTTATTACCGCCTACCAATCGGGAGAGGCGGCGATTATTGCACCGATGCAATATAGCCAGATTATCTGGGCCAGTGCTTATGGTATGTTCTTTTTTGGCGAGACGATTGACCTGCCTACCGCGATTGGTGCGGGGATTATTATGACAAGCGGGTTATATATTGTGCTGCGCGAAACCCGCGCCGGAACGTCCAAAAATACCCCTGTTCTGCGCACACGGTCGCGAGGTGAGACGGGCACAACGCCGCGTATTAGTCTGTTTATGCGGGCCGCTGGCGTGATCCCTCCGCGTCAGCCCCGCAAGGACTAGTTGCCTATTTGACGGGCCAGATCAGCTTGTTGAAAGATACGCGTGAATGTGCGTGTGGGTTCCCACCTTGCACAGGGCTGGCCCGATCAATTCTGGACATCGCGGTTCCATCGCAGAATTCGCGTTAATTTTTTCGACTGTTGCATCGCACGCACGGCAAAAAGCTGACGTTACGCATGAACGCTTGCCCCGAGATGGTGACGTTGCGTGGTGAAAAGATTGATCGGAGACGCCAATACACATGCGTTGGGTTGGACCACGACTTTGACCGCGGTCTAGATCAAAATATCACTGCCGCTCGACATTTGCCAGCAAGCGCCTTCGCGCTGCGCACAAAATGGGCATTAAAGGAAAATGGTGGCGTTTGAGCGGTTGATTTGTAGACGTAAAGCCCATTTTCCCTGCGGAAAAATACCAGTCTGTCAGTTAGTGAAAAAATCCCAGAGAAAGGGGGCATTAGTGCCGTTTTCTTGGCGGGGTCCCAAATATTTATTTCCGGAACTCGGCTGTCATAGCTGTTCCAGCGCCGGTTAATCTAGGATACTTGTAACCTTATGGATATTGTTCTTGTTCTGGCGGTTATCGCTTCTCTTTTTATTGTAATCGGCGCAGCAGAACCGCTGGCAGCAAAGCTGCGTTTGCCATACAGCGTGATCCTTGCTCTTGTAGGCATCCTTATCGGATCTGGCGCAATCTTCTTTTTGCAAACTGACCTGACGGATGCGCTCAACCCGATCGCAGAGGCTATTCTTGGCTTTCCGATCAGGTCGAATGTTTTCCTCTATGTGTTTTTGCCAACACTTCTGTTTCAGGCAACACTTGGGATGAACCTGCGTCGGATGCTGGATGATTGGGTGCCGATCATGGTGCTAGCGGTTGTCGCGGTCGTCTTCGCCACATTCAGCGTGGGCTATGCGCTGTCTTGGGCGAGTTCGCTGCCGCTGGCGGCATGTCTGTTAATTGGGGCGATTGTGTCTACAACCGATCCGTCGGCTGTTGTGTCGATCTTTCGATCACTCTCGGCCCCGCGCCGCCTGTCACGGATCATCGAGGGCGAAAGCCTGTTGAACGATGCCGCCGCTATTGCGCTATTCGGGTTGTTTATGGGATTTGTGATGCTTGGCGCACCGGACCCCGAATTAGGCAATGCGTTGGCGCAGTTTCCGGTTCTGATCGCGGGTGGTGCGTTGACTGGGTGGCTGGCCGCGCGTGTAGCAATCTGGATCATGGCGCTGTTTGGTGCGCATGAACTAGCGCTCGTCTCGGTCTCGGTCTCCCTTCCATACTTGGCCTATATTGTGTCGGAACAAATTGTCGGAGCATCGGGGGTGATTGCCGTGGTATCGGCCGGTCTGACACTTAACCTGATGGGACCCGGGCGATTGCCACCCAAAGCATGGATAAACTTGGGCGAGGTGTGGGATTTGCTTGCGCACTGGGCAGGAGCGTTGATCTTTATTCTCGCCGCACTTCTGATTCCCCGCTTGCTGGAAGATGTCCGGCTTACAGATTTTGCGCTGATTGGCGTGGTGATAATGGCTGCGTTTGCCGCACGTGCGGTGATCATTTTTGGCCTTCTGCCTTTGCTTTCGATGATGAACTTATCTCCGGTTGTAGAGAGGCCCTACCGCACGGCAATCCTCTGGGGTGGGCTGCGGGGGGCTGTCACACTTGCGCTGGCGCTTGCTGTCACTGAAAGCCTGCGGGTGCCGATTGAAGTCAAGCGTCTGGTCGGCATCCTTGCTACCGGCTTTACTTTGTTTACGCTGCTGGTGCAGGGGACGACGCTACGCTTGGTTATCAGTTGGCTGGGGTTAGATCGTCTTTCGCCCATTGATGAGGCGATGTCACGCCAGGTGGTCGCGGTCGCGCTGCAAACCGTGCGTGAAGACGTGGCGCGCACAACCGAAGACTATTCCCTGTCCCATGATGTTGTGCGTTCAGAAGCAAAAATATTCGGTGACCGTTTGGAAATCGCAGTAAAAACTGCCGAGGAAAGCGATGACATCCAGGATAGGGACCGGATTACTTTGGGGCTGATCGCGCTGGCTGGTTTTGAGCGTGACACAATTCTCGACCGCGTTCACGAGCGCACAATCTCGGCGCGTATGGCAGAGCAAACACTGTTGGACGCTGATCGGTTGATTGAAGGCGCACGCGCTGGTGGACGAAACGGGTATCAACGGGCGGCGCGTCGGTCGGTCGCCTATGGGCGTGCTTTTCGCGCGGCGGGGGTGCTGCATGGACGGTTTGGGGTGTCGAAGCCGCTGGTGCGATTGACAGCGGATCGTTTTGAACTTTTGTTGTCGCAACGGCTGACACTGCGCGACCTCGATAGTTTCATCGTGGGGCGCATTCGGCGGATCCACGGGCGACGCGTGGCTGATCTTTTGCTTGAGCTTTTGACCCGTCGTGTCGAATTGATTGAAACCGCACTTGAAGGCCTTCGCTTGCAATATCCCGGGTATGCGGAGGAATTGGAACGGCGATTTATCCGGCGCACAACTTTGCGGCTGGAAGAGCGGGAATATACCACTATGCGCGAAGACGGTTTGATCGGCGCAGAGGTATACACCACATTGATGCAGGGCCTGTCATCGCGGCGCGCCGAGGCCGAGGGGCGGCCGCCGCTTGATATTGCAGTGCAGCGCGTCGACTTAATAAAGCAATTTCCGCTGTTTGCTGACTTGGACGCTAAGGCTGTGCGACAACTGGGGCGTGCCCTCAAGACCCGTTATGTCAATGCAGGCACGATCGTTCTGCGCAAGGGCGGTCCCTTGAGCCATGTATTTTTTATTGCTTCAGGTGCGGTCGAGCTGGAAACTGCGGGGCAGGTATCGCGGTTGGGGCGGGCTGAGATGTTCGGGCAAGTCGCTTTTTTAATGAAAAGCTCGCCGCGTGCCGAAGTCCGTGCAATTGCCCCGACAACGTTGCTTGTTTTGGATGTTGAGCGGTTCCGGTCTCTGTTGGACAAAAGTGCTGCGTTGCGTAACGCCGTTCGTGCGAGCGCGCAGCAGCGTGGTATTGATCCGGATTTGATTTTGAAAGAAAACGTAAAAGCCCCTTAACTGTCGCTACCGCTTTTCGGGTCGCCAATCCAGTAAGTTGGCTGGTCGTCGTACCAAGTGTGTCCGCCGTATTTTACCCATGCGAGCAATAAGCTGCGGCGCAGCATAAACTCGCCCTGCGATTCAAAGCCGACACGGTTTAAATAGTTTTTGATACGATCTGGTAAAACCGGTCGTGCCGGAATTTCGTTTGTCGGGGCCACGCCGATGCTTTCTAACGTATCAAGCATATCGTTTATGCCGCCGCGCAACTGGCGCAGGACGGTTCCTGACGGTCTTTTATCTGACGGGGCGCAGCGTTTGAGGATGCTCAGAGCGTCATCCAACACCGAAATTGCAAAGGGCAGACCGCACGGCGTTTCATGAAGTGTGGGAGACGCATTGTGTAAGTGCGCCAAAGACCGGATTCTGGCGTTCCAGTTTTTTAGCTTTGCGTCCAGACCGGTGTAGTCCGATCCGGTCCATGCCGCGTCGATAATTGCGCAGGGTGTATCCCCAAATCGCACGATATCTTTGGCAAGCGCGGTTTTGCGTGAGAGAACTCCGCGGGTGTTGAAAAATCGTATCGCTATGAAGATAGCGAGGAGCAAAACTAGCCCGGAAATTCCGATGTTCTCAATCAATTTTTTGCTCCCAAACAGATGGAAGAGGCAAGCACGACCGTGCGCCCCAATCGACGGTGAACTGAAGTCGGGCCATAACGGCGCCCTGAAGCGTGTCTTTTGAATTGATGATATTACTCCACAATGGTGCCGTGCTCTGCTTGGATATCAACCTCGCGCAGCAAATGCGTGTCGACTTTACCACCGGGTTTCACGCGCGTGGTGTCGGACACCGCGTTGTTTGGAAAATCATTCTCGTTAATCTCGGCGATTGTTGGTCCCGTGTCCTGCGCAACGGCAGCATTTGTGACACCCACCGAAATAATGGGAGCAAGAGCCATTATCTGCATCGGTTTTCCTTCTGAAGTTTGCTGCCAGAAACAAAGGCAACGCGAAAATCTCTTATTTACACTTAGTCTGCCTTATCCTTGCCGATTATGCAGCTACCAATTTCCCATTGTAAAATGCAATTTTGGAGTACCTTCAATCACCTCAATCAGATTGCCTTTTGATTAACCCTCTTGGTTAATTCGGCGGCGCTCTCCTTGCGTTCGCTATAACGGTCGAGCAGGTAGCTCGTGTTGTCTCGTGTGAGCAATGTGAACTTCATCAGCTCCTCCATGACATCAACCATCCTGTCATAGAACGGTGACGGCTTCATCCGGCCCGCGTCGTCAAACTCCAAAAACGCTTTTGGGGTAGAGGACTGGTTCGGGATGGTCAACAAGCGCATCCAGCGTCCAAGAATACGAAGCTGGTTGACCGCGTTAAAGCTCTGCGAGCCGCCGCTGACCTGCATGACTGCCAGAGTCTTGCCCTGCGTCGGGCGCACTGCACCGAGCGACAACGGTATCCAGTCAATCTGGGTTTTCATGATGCCGGTCATGGCCCCGTGGCGTTCGGGCGAACACCAGACCATGCCTTCGGACCACGTGACCAGATCACGCAGTTCCTGCACCTTTGGGTGATCCGCGCCGGCATCGTCCGGTAAGGGCAGTCCAGAGGGGTTAAAGGTCCGCGTTTCTGCCCCGAGCTGCGAAAGGATAAGGGCTGCTTCTTCCGTCATCAGCCGACTGAACGAGCGATCCCTGAGCGAGCCGTACAGCAACAAGATACGTGGAGCATGTTTTGCCCTTTCAGGCATCAACAACAGGTTCGCGTCGATTGGGTGAAAGTGGGCCTCGTCGAGGTTTGGGGTATTAGCCAATGCGGTTTCCTTCCTTGTCGATCAAGGGCGTGCCGTCTTCTTTCGTCATTGGTCCGGTTGGTAAGCGGTCAAGAAGATCCAGCACAGCCTCGCTCGGGCGGCAAAGGCGGACGCCTTTTGGTGAGCAGACGATGGGCCGGTTGACCAGAATAGGGTGTTCGAGCATTGCGGCGAGCAGCATTTCATCGCTGACAGATGGATCGAGCAATCCTAGGTCTTTTGCCGGTGATTTTGACGTGCGCAAGGCTGTGCGAGGTCTCAAACCTGCGGCCGCGAATAGTCCCAAAAGCTGTGGCCGGGTCCAGCCGGTTTGCAAATAGTCGATGACAATCGGTGTTTCGCCGGACGCGGTGATGATCGCAAACACGTTGCGTGACGTGCCGCAGTCGGGGTTGTGGTGGATAACGATGGTCATGTTTTGTCTTCTTCGGATGGAAACCAGTGCTGGGTTCGATTGGCGAAGGCAACGAGTGAAAGCATCACTGGCACTTCAACCAAAACGCCGACCACCGTGGCCAGAGCGGCGCCAGAGCCCAGTCCGAACAGGCTGATCGCGACGGCTACCGCCAATTCGAAGAAATTTGATGTGCCTATCATCGCACAGGGGGCTGCGACGTTGAAAGGGATCTTCCATGCGCGCGCCGCAAGGTATGCTATGAAGAAAATACCGTAGGACTGGATCAAAAGAGGCACCGCAATGAGCGCGATGACGAGCGGGCGGTTAAAGATGACTTCGCCCTGAAATCCGAACAGCAGCACCACAGTCACCAGAAGCCCGAAAATAGAGAATGGTTGCACGCGGGACTTGAAAATGGCTACGGCTGCTTCGCCACCTTTTGCAACAAGGTATTTGCGGGTCAAATAGCCCGCAAACAATGGCAAAATCACATACAGGCCGACCGACAACAGCAATGTGTCCCACGGCACGACGATGTCCGTGACACCCAACAAGAAGGCTACGATTGGGGCGAAGGCAAAAACCATAATGACGTCGTTCACGCTGACCTGCACAAGCGTATAGGTTGCGTCGCCGCGCGTGAGGTTGGACCAGACGAACACCATTGCTGTGCAGGGGGCTGCGCCGAGCAGGATGACACCGGCTAAATACGCCTGCGCATCATCGGGCGGGATCAGCCCCGCAAAAACGTATTCAAAGAACAAGACGCCAAGCGCTGCCATCGTGAATGGCTTGATCAGCCAGTTGACGATGAGCGTCACCACCAGCCCTTTAGGTTTGTCGCCGACCTGTCGCAACGCGCCGAAATCGACACCGACCATCATCGGGAAAACCATCGCCCAGATCAGAACCGCGACCGGCAGGTTGACTGACGCGACTTCTAACGAGGCCAAAGTTGAAAAGAGGGCTGGAAACAGGTTGCCGAGTAACAGCCCTGTACCGATCGCAAGGGCGACCCAAACGGATAGCCAGCGCTCGAAAGTGCCAAGGCCGGAGGCCGCGACCTGTGATGTATCAGTCATATTTTATTCCTAACATGCGCAAGCAAGCTCATCGATGACGGGTTGGCACAAATCAGGGCGACCGCCGCAGCAATCCTCCATGAGAAAGGCTAGCAGGCCGCGTATTCCATCCATATTTGCAGAGTAACGGATGGTGCGGCCTTGTCTTTCACTGAGGATCAAACCCGCGCGGGCGAGAACGCCGAGGTTAGCCGACATGGTGTTCTGGCGCACGTCAAGCGCGCTGCTGATGTCGCCAGCCAACATGCCTGCATGCCCCGCCTTTATCAGCAGGCGAAACACGTCAAGGCGTGTGGATTGGCCAAGGGCCGCGAAGGCATCAAGTGCGTGTATCTTTTCCATACATCGAGAATTATTGATATTTTGTCAAAAAGTCAAGCGGTTGACGCGGTGCTCCGGTGGCGTGAGGCCGCGATACCGGCGAGATGAGTGGTTTCTTATTTATGATGCACGGATGGCGCCGCTGCTTTCAACTGTGATCGGCGCCGTCATGGGTGTCCTGAGCGGAATTTTTCAAAATACGGATGGCCATGATTGACCGAGCACGATCTTGATGTGTCTAGGGATGGTAGGCCTTACGCTAAGGGGATAAGCCTATTGTTTCCATTCATGTGTGCGCTTTTCAATGAATGCGGCCATACCTTCTGCTGTGTCGCCGTCCATGATGTTCTGCACCATCACATCGCCTGCATAGGCATAGGCCTGCTCCAGCGGCATTTCGATTTGGTTGTAAAACGCCTCTTTGCCAATTTTCACAGCGCTTCCCAATTTTGATACAAGTTTCTCGGCAAGGGCCATTGTTTGCTGTTCCAGTTCGCCGTGAGGCACGGCGCGGTTGATCAGGCCAAGAGAAGCGGCGCGTTCCGCAGTGATAAAGTGGCCGGTGGTCAACATTTCAAACGCCTGCTTGCGTGGAATGTTGCGCGATAAGGCGACCATCGGGGTCGAGCAAAACAAACCGATGTTGACACCGTTGACGCCAAATCGCGTATCATCTGCCGCAATGGCCAGGTCGCAGGATGCAACCAACTGGCAACCCGCGGCGGTCGCTATGCCATGCACCTGCGCAATTACGGGTTGCGGCAATGTGCGAATACGCATCATCATTTGAGCACAACGATCAAACAGATCAGCAAAATAAGCCTTGCCGCCATCTTGTGACTGTCGCCCTGCGGTCATTTCTTTTAGATCATGGCCCGCACAAAACGCTTTGCCAGCGCCAGAAATGATGACCGCGCGTATGTTAGGTTGAGTTTCTAGCGCGTCAAACTGTGTCATGATTGCTGCCAACATCTCGTCAGACAATGCGTTCAGACGATCAGGCGCGTTCATGTGCAAATGTGCCACCGCACCCGTATCGTTACGTTCCAGAATTGCCATCGTTTTGCTCCTTAGGTTTCAATACCATGGTAGCAGTCAGGGGGATTTTGGAAAGGATCGAGATGGCGGTTTTACGGCAGATCCGATCGTCGCTGGGGCAGGAAAAATGTACGTGCCGCTTTGGTCTGGCCTGCAATAAAAACGGCACGGTGTGATCTAAGGGTAATTGTTGCATTTCTGAGGGGCTAATCATCCAGAATATTCGCGTTATTGGTACGTCCTGCGGCAAGACGCTAACCAGATCTTTTCGTTGGTTTGTAAAAGCGCAGTGAAAAATACATGCACCTGCAGTGGTCTAATCAGCGGAGTTCAACCGCCATTGCCGTGGCCTCCCCGCCGCCGCGCACGTTATCTGGTTGTTCAGCGTGGTTTTGTTTTTTGGACGGTTCAGCCTGACCATGACAACGCGCCCGCGATGTTCGATGGTGATAGGTCGCACCCTCGTAAAGTGAGTTGATTATTTGCGACCTGCATCCAGAAATTTGGTGATCAGTTCGCCAACTTCTTCGCGCTTGGAGTACATCAGCAAATGGCCTGCTTGGAAAACGGTCAGGTGGGCTTGTTGCATCAGGTTGGACAGCAGGATCTGATTGCCAATCGGTATTAGCGTATCAAGCGAGCCTGCGATGATTTGCGTCGGTTGTTTTAGACAACCAATCCACGGCAGGCTGCTCCATGAACACATGGCCTTGACCTGTGCGGAGTAGCCCTCATAGGTTGGCCGGATCGCATGCTGTGAATATTCCCTGAACAGTTCGGGATGCAGAATCGCCTCGCCGCCATACATCCACGGGCCGATGAAATCACCATAGGCCTTGTTGAAAAAACGCCACGGGAACATGATTTCAAACAGTGCGATGGGCGACCCCCACCAACTGCTGATTCCGCCCGCAGAAGTAATCGCAAGCACCAACCGGCGACAGGTATCGGGGCAGTCATGGGCAAGTTGTTGTGCGAGCGCGCCGCCCCAGGAAATGCCAAGGACGTCAAATTTTGTGACCTTCAGTTCTTTTAGTATCGCCTGAACCATACGGGAATGGTCCTCGATCGTCGTTCCTGTCTGGGGCAAATCCGAGCGACCGACACCCGCCGCATCAAAACTGATAATAGGGCGGTCCTGAATTTCAGCCATTAAAGGTACCAGCATTTCAACGGCTTGCCCTAGGCCGTTGCAAATTAGCAAAGGAACCTCGGAACGATCGAGATCACGGGTAAACACGCGTAGTTTTAATCCGTCAACGGTAATGAACCGGAACTGGTTCTCGGGGATGACGATCTTTTCGTGCTTCATACCATTTACCATTTTCTAGAACATTCGTTTGCTGCAAGTAGCCTACAAGCGGGTCTTATATCAGCCATTTTGTGCGACGACTTCAGAGACATATGTGCCGGGTGCTGGTGCAAGTGCTGGAAAGGTGCTGTTGCCGACTTTACGAGGCGCTTCGCGCTGGGCCTCACCGCTGTTGGCGTCTAGCCAAGTTAGCCAATGTGGCCACCAGCTTCCGTCGGTCCGTGTTGCCGATGCTTGCCAATCTTCGGCCTGATCAGTTGTTTTCCCATCAGATAGAAAATACCTGCGGCTTTTGGCAGGGTGATTGATGATAGTGCCAGAAACATGCCCGCCAGACGTCAGGATAAATTCTGACGGTCCCGATACCAGATGCGTCGCGTCAAATGATGTTTTCCAAGGCACAATATGATCGCCTGTTGCGGCAACAAAATAGCAGGGAATATCGATATTGCGGGTATCAACCGGTGTTCCAAGCAAGGTCAGCGCACCGGGTTCTTTCAGTTTGTTGGCCATATACATTTCTTCGGTGTAATAAGAATACCAGTTGGTCGGCAGGTTTGACGTATCTGCATTCCAGAAGAGAATATCAAACGGGGCGGGAGATTTCCCCTTGAGGTAATTGTTGATCACAAATCCCCAGATCGACTCGTTGACGTGCAGCATTGCCATGGCTTGAGCGATGTCGCGACCGTGGGCGACTTTCGTGGTTTTCAGGCGTTCGTTATAAGCCGCAATCTGAGGTCCGTCGATAAACACTTCAATCTCGCCCGGATCGCTAAAGTCGATCATCGACGACAGGAAAGTAGTCGTGCCGATGAGTGATTTCTGCTTTTCTGACATAACAGCCAGCGCGGCCAATGCCATCGTGCCGCCGTTACACCACGACAAAAGATCAACCTTTTTGCCTGTCGAGATTTTGGTGGTTGCGTCCAGTGCCGCGATAATTCCGGTCTCGATGTAATCATTCCAGTCAAGCTCTGCCATCTCGGGGCCCGGATTACGCCAGGACATCATGAACACCTCGCGGCCTTCTTCAAGAAGGTAGCGAACCATTGATTTCTTTTCATTGATGTCAAAGATGTAGAATTTGTTCACGCACGGCGGCACAATCAAAATCGGGTTTGCGCTCACCTTTGGTGTCATCGGCTGGTACTGGATCAGCTCGATCAAGTCGTTGCGAAATACAACGGAGCCAGGCGTGGTGGCAAGGTTTTCACCGACCTTGAATGCTGTCTCGTCAGTTGTGGACAGATAACCCTTTTCAAGGTCTGCCAGCAGGTTCTTGAACCCGTCAACGAGGCTTTGTCCGTTGGTTTCGGATGCGAGCTTCAGGACTTCAGGGTTTGTTAGTGCGTAGTTCGACGGTGAGAGCCCATCAGCCATGACGCGCGTGTAAAAGTTGAGTTTACGTTGCTCATGGTCGGGCAGGCCGATTTTTTCGGCCATATCGACCATCGCCTTGGCCGTCAAAGCGTATGATTGATGCAGAAGTGGAAAAATCCCCTCGTTCCATTCGTCGGCGCCAAAGCGACGATCCTGGCTAGGCTCGGGCGTTGGATGAGCAGCATTGGCAAAGTTGCTCATCCATAGTTTTGTCATTTCAGTCTGGTAAGTGGTCCATTGTTCGGTCCAACCTCGCAAAGCGTCGCCATCCGGTGAAAACATGGCTTGCATCGATTTCACGATACTGTCGCTCATCTCTTTAGATTTCTCGGCGTCCAGAGCAAGGAAAAGCGGATGGTTTTTTGTGGCGTTTTCCATGATCTTGGAAATTGCGTCGGTTGCTTTTTCAGTCATAGTTTTTTCCTTGGTTCACCGGAAGTTTGCGATTAGCTGCGGGACCGTTTTTCAAAACGTGGCAACATGGCCGAGAAATCGGTGCCTTTGCCTGCCTCGTCTTCGACAAACGTGCGGTAAATTTCCATTGCCTGCGCGCCCATTGGTGTATCTGCGTCAACGGCCTCTGCAGCCTGCTGGCTTAAGCGCAGGTCTTTCAGCATCAATTCAGAAGCGAATCCGGGCAGATAATTGTTGTCTGCGGGAGATTTTGGTCCGACCCCGGGTGCGGGGCAGTAGGCGTTCATTACCCAAGAGTAACCCGACGAAGTTGACACGACATCGAACATTTTCTGGCGATCAAGGTCCAGTTTGTCGGCTAATGCAAAAGCTTCGCAAGTGGCGATCATCGTTGCGCCCAAGATCATGTTGTTACAAATTTTTGCGGATTGCCCCGCACCTGCTGCACCACAATGCACGGCCTTTTGGCCCATGATGTCAAACAGCGGTGATACTGTTGCGAACGCAGCTTCGTCCCCGCCAACCATAAACGTCAAGGTGCCACCAGAAGCGCCACCAACACCGCCAGAGACCGGAGCATCAAGTGCGCCCAATCCGGCAGACTGCGCCTGTGCCGCGACCGTGCGCGCACTCTCTACATCAACGGTGGAACAGTCGCAGAAAACGGCCCCCTTGGTCATCGCGGGCAAGACATCGCTTGCCACTGCCCGTAAGATATCGCCGTTGGGCAACATCGAAATGACGACATCAGCGCCTGCCACAGCAGCCTTGGCGGTATTTGCAGCAGTGACGCCATTGGGCATCGGGGCTTGTAGGTCGAACCCCTGCACGTCATGTCCGGCAGCCGCCAGATTGGCCGCCATTGGGCCACCCATATTTCCTAAGCCGATAAAACCGATCTTCATTTTGTAATCCTGTCTTTAGAGTGTGCCATTAACATTTAGCGTTGTCCGCGATCTGCAATCATCTGCCGCGAGACAATAAGATGCATGATTTCGTTGGTGCCTTCGAGGATCTGGTGCACCCGTAAATCGCGCACAATCTTCTCGATGCCGTAATCTGAAAGATAGCCATATCCGCCGTGCAATTGTAAGGCGTCGTTGGCGACCTCAAAGGCGACATCTGTGACAAATGACTTGGCCATCGCGCAGTATTTCGCTGCATCATATGCCTTGTTATCCAGTTTCCATGCCGCCTGACGCAAAAATACCCGCGCGGCTTGTAGTTTGATTTCCATCGCGGCCAAGCGGAATTGCAGTGCCTGAAACTGGTCGATAGTTTTGCCAAATGCCTTGCGCTCGCCCGTGTAGGTCAGGGCCGCGTTCAAAGCCATCTGCGCGCCGCCCAAAGCAGAGGCGGCGATGTTCAAACGGCCACCGTCAAGACCCGCCATCGCATAGGTGAATCCGCGGCCTTCTTCGCCCATAAGATTTTCGGCAGGGATTTCGCAATCGTCGAATTGTACCTGTGCTGTCGGCTGTGACCGCCAACCCATCTTTTTCTCCAACGCACCAAACGACAGCCCCTTGGTACCGTCTTCGATCAGAACCGCAGAGATACCGCGTGGGCCCACGTCTCCGGTGCGCACCATTGTCAGATAGACATCAGAATAGCTGCCACCCGAGATGAACGCCTTGGTGCCGTTGAGTTTATAACCCTTGTCGGTCCTGTCGGCGCGGGTGCGCAATGCCGCCGCGTCAGAACCGGAACCAGGTTCGGTCAGGCAATAGGAAAAAATCTTTTCCATACTGCAAAGTTTCGGCAACCAGGCCTGTTTGGTTTCTTCCGATCCGAATTTGTCGATCATGCCGCCGCACATATTGTGGATTGAAAGGAATGACGCGACTGAAGGGCAGGCCATGGAAAGTGCCTCGAAGACCATTGTCGCATCCAGCCGGGACAGGCCCGACCCGCCGTAATCTTCACTGACATAGACACCGCCCAATCCCAGCTCTGCAACTCTTGCCCACAGCTCTTTAGGAATGGTCTCGGCTTCTTCCCATTTGGCAGCGAATGGGGCGATGTGTTCTTGGCCAAACTCATACGCCATTTCGAAAATTGCGGTCTGTTCTTCTGTTGGTGCAAAATCCATTATTTCAGCCTTTCTGTAAATTCGGGCAGTGCTGTAAACAGGTCTGCCACCAGCCCAAAGCCAGAGGCTTGGAAACTAGGGGCCTTTGCCGTCGCAGCAAGTGACAGTTCACCATTTGTGACCTCGGCGAGACGTAAAACAGCCATCACACAGTCCTCGTTTCTTTGAGCTTCGCAACGCGTTCACCTACAGATCCGGCGATAATACCAGTTTTGAGCGTGACTGGTTCTACAGTTTTAACAATGTCTAAACGCATGGATACGTCAATACCGTAGTCTTCAGCTTTTGCGTGGGTATTCCCTTTCAAGTCTGATTTTGCGGATCAACGTCTTTAAGCAAAACGCGTAAGAGCATTCGTATTGAATAAGAATAGTAGGTTGATGGTGACCCATCTAGGCACATCGCGCCAGTCGGAACCTTAGCAAAATAGTACTTCGAAACGAAATTGCCGGCAGATCTTTGTGTAGATCTGCCGGCAACCAGTACGTCATTGCACGTTAATTGCGCAGATCATTCCATCACAGGAATTGAGAACTCGCCACCCTCTTTGATGCCCGACGGCCAGCGTGCGGTCACTGTCTTTGTGCGTGTGTAGAACTTGAACGCATCAGGGCCGTGCTGGTTCAGGTCACCAAAGACCGATTTCTTCCAGCCGCCAAAGGTGTGATAGGCCAAGGGTACGGGGATTGGCACGTTGATGCCGACCATACCCACGTTGACCCGGTTTGCAAAATCACGTGCCGCATCGCCGTCGCGGGTATAGATCGCGGTGCCGTTGCCGTATTCGTGGTCCATCGCCAGTTGCAGTGCTTCTTCATATGTTTGCGCACGCACGCAGGTCAGAACCGGACCAAAAATTTCGTACTTGTAGATGTCCATATCTTTGGTCGCATGGTCAAACAGGTGCGGCCCGACAAAGAAACCGTCTTCATAGCCCTGCAATTTAAAATCACGACCATCAACAACCAGCTTTGCGCCTTGGTCGATACCCGTCTGGACCAGACGTTCGATATTTGCTTTGGCGGCAGCTGTCACAACAGGGCCGTAATCGACGTCTTTGCCCGCAGTATAAGGACCGACTTTCAGGCTTTCGATGCGCGGAATTAGCTTTTCGATCAAGCGGTCTGCGGTTTCGTCACCGACCGGCACAGCGACCGAAATCGCCATACAACGTTCGCCTGCTGCACCGTATCCGGCACCAATCAGCGCGTCAGCGGCCTGATCCATGTCGGCATCCGGCATGATGATCATGTGGTTTTTCGCGCCACCAAAACACTGCACGCGCTTGCCATTTGCACAGCCAGTTGCATAGATATATTCAGCAATCGCAGTCGAGCCAACAAAGCCTACGGACTGGATGATGTCATTGTGCAAGATTGCGTCAACTGCTTCCTTGTCGCCGTTCACAACTTGCAAAATACCCTTGGGCAGACCTGCCTGTTCCAGCAATTCAGCCAACATCAACGGCACAGAGGGATCACGCTCGGAAGGCTTGAGAATAAATGCGTTGCCGCAAGCGATCGCGGGTGCA
Source organism: Yoonia sp. MH D7 (assembly GCF_054439475.1). Lineage (NCBI taxonomy): Bacteria > Pseudomonadati > Pseudomonadota > Alphaproteobacteria > Rhodobacterales > Paracoccaceae > Yoonia > Yoonia sp. MH D7. The sequence goes on along the minus strand of NZ_JBTJCF010000001.1, from coordinate 2,494,944 downwards.
AACATCCACATCGGTATCATCGCAGGAAAGTTGAACGGTGTAATGCCAGCAGTGACACCAAGCGCCTGACGCATGGAATACATGTCGATGCCTGGACCTGCAGAATCAGTAAAATCACCTTTCAGCAGTTCCGGTGCGCCAACGCAGTATTCGACCACTTCAAGGCCGCGCTGCACGTCGCCAGCCGCATCGGGCAGGGTCTTGCCGTGTTCACGGCTTAATGCCTCGGCAAGCTTGTCCATGTTATCGTTCAGCAGAGCTACAAATTTCATCATGACGCGGGCGCGGCGCTGCGGGTTAGTCGCGGCCCAAGCGGGTTGTGCTGCCTGCGCGTATTTAACGGCGAGATCCATCTCTTCCACATTGGCCAGAGGGCATTTTGCCTGCACTTCGCCTGTCGCGGGATTGAAAACATCGGCAAACCGGCCGGATGTGCCTTTGACGTGAGCGCCGTTAATATAGTGTGTTAATTCTTTCATCGTGATGCTCCTTATTGAGGTTGAGGGAATGTTAGGCTTGCAAAAACGCAAGTAACAGAGGAAATTTGCAAGAATAGTTTTGCATTTTTGCAAAATGCTAACCGTTCAAATGTAATCATGGTAGATCGGATGCACAGAGATGGATGTTAATTGGGACGATTTTCGCCTGTTTCTGGCGGTCGCGAGAGAGCAAAGCCTGTCGGGTGCTGGCAAGGTTTTGCGTCTGGATCCTGCAACTTTGGGTCGACGTGTGGCGCGTTTGGAGAAATCTCTACAAGTCGCGTTATTCAATAAATCACCGCAAGGGTACACCGTGACAGAAGCTGGGGCGCAACTTTTGGAGCGCGCAAAAGCGGCAGAGCGCGCTATACTTTTGATGGCAACGGCCGGAGTTGTGGAGGAAAGCGATCAGTTGCGCGGGCAGATCAGGGTAGGGGCGCCGGATGGCTGCGCAAATTATGTCTTGCCGCAGGTCTGCGCAAAAATTTCTGCGGAAAACCCCGATCTGGATATTCAGATCGTTGCCTTGCCAAGGCTGTTTAACCTCTCAAAGCGTGAAGCCGACATGGCAATTGGGGTCAGCGCGCCAAAAACGGGACAACTAACGGTTCAGAAAATCGCGCAATATCACCTGCATCTGGCGGCATCAGGCGATTACCTTGATAAACATTCTGATATCTTGGGGATCAAAGACCTGAAAGATCATCCTATCGTGGGCTATATCCCAGACATGATTTTCGACAAAGAATTGGATTATCTGACTGATCTTGGTGTGGCGCGTGTGCCGCTGGCCTCGAATTCGGTATCTGTGCAAGTGCAGATGATCCGGCAGGGCGGTGGGGTTGGTGTGGTGCATGATTTCTCGCTGCCTTTCGCGCCCGAGTTGCGCCGTTTGTTAACCGATGAGTTCAGTCTCACGCGGGCCTTCTATCTGGTCCGGCACGCGGACGACCGGCGCAATATGCGATTGGCCCGCTTTGCCGATGCGCTGACATCGGGGTTGCGGGACGAGCTGGCGCGACTTGAACTTTTGGCTGCGTCCAGAACTGGCGCCTGAAGGGTCCTTGAATTTTAGCCCTAGTGTCTTGGCTGGCGCTGCGTTTTATCTCTATGCGAATTTATGCACCGCCGGCTCGACATATTGCGCGTAGACGAGTGAATTGTTCACCTTAATCTATTTGTGATGAAACCCTACGTCCGCACGCAAGAGACCTGTGAAAGCAACGACAGTCAGTTTGCCCGCGCCCTGAGGTCGTTTCAACAGAACTTGACCAACTCTGATCTTTCTTTAGCATGACTTTAGCGCAGGCTCGGCATGTCTAACTGGCAGTTGCAGCGTATATTTGAGGTCGAGAATAAAAGTTTCAGTAGCGGGGTGCGTGATCGTAAGCTGTATGCCGCTGCTGCGCGATTGCGTTGGGGGAGAAACGGCGCGACGCATTCAAATTTCGAAAATGGCTTACTTTCAGGATTTTGCGATCTTTCTAACGTCAATCGCGGTTTAAAATTCCGTTTCGCAATGGCCCCGCGTGATACATCCAAACGCTTACCTGAACACAAACAGGACGTTCCAAACCGGCCAGAAATATAAAAGTTGAATGGCAAAGGCGAATTATTCAAGCTTTGTCAAAATAGGGAGTGAGACATGTACGAATTTATGAACGGTCCAAGAACATATCCGGAGGCTCGCAAGGCATATAAATTTGAATGTCCGGAAAATTTCAACTTTGCCTTCGATGTGATCGACAGGCGTGGGCGCGAGGCCGACAAGACGGCGGTGATTGCTGTGGATAAATCCGGCGAACACATCCAGAAACTAAGTTATTCCGACCTTTCGCGACGATCTGCGCGCTTTGCTAATGGCCTACGGGAGTTGGGGCTGAAGCAAGGTGATTTTGCGTTGTTGATCGCGGGCCGTATTCCTGAATGGTATGATGCACTGTTTGGCTGCATGAAGCTGGGCGTTGTCGCGATCCCTGGCACCAACCTGTTGACCACCCATGACATCGAATATCGCGTCAATAGCGTGAAAGCCCGCGCGATTATTGTGACACCTGAGCATTGTGAAAAAGTGGAATCCATGCGGGCCGAATGTCCGACACTGGAACATCTGATTGTGATTGGTGGCCCGCGTGAAGGCTGGATATCAACGCAAGAGCTATGCACCGGCAGGTCCGACGAGATCGCCCCCGAGCATAAGCCTAACACGCGTTCCGACGATATGATGATGGGTTTTTTCACGTCCGGCACAACGGGTATGCCCAAAATGGTGCCACGCGCGTTTGAATATGGCCTTGCCCATGCTTCAACGGCGTTGTTCTGGATGGACCTGCAACCTGACGATGTTCATTGGACCCTGACCGATACCGGCTGGGCAAAAGCGGCGTGGGGGATGTTATTCCCACAGTTCTTGATGGGCGTGACCGTTGTTCTGTATGATCCGGACGGTTTTGATGTTGATCAGCACCTGAAGCTGATTGGCAAGCTGGGCGTTACCACTTTCTGCGGCCCGCCAACCGCCTACCGCTTGTTCGCGCAAACCGATGTGTCGGCATACGATTTCACATCGCTGCGCCGCTCGATGGGGGCTGGCGAACCATTGAATCCCGAGGTCATCCACTTCTGGAAGAAAGCGACAGGTACGACGGTTGCGGATGGATATGGGCAAAGTGAAACCGTGAATATCGTCGCAAACTTCCCCGACCAGCCGGTAAAAATTGGCTCGATGGGACAACCTGTCCCTGGTTTCGACGTTGATGTTGTCGACGAAGAAGGCAACCGTATGCCCGTGGACGAGATCGGTAATATCGCTGTCTGTCTCGAAAACGGGACGCCACCGGGCTTGTTTACCGGTTATTTCACTGGCGGCGAGCCGAACAAAAAAGACTTCCGCAACGGTTGGTATTTCACGGGTGACACCGCCAGACGGGATGCCGATGGATATCTTTGGTTTATTGGTCGTGCTGACGATTTGATCGGATCTGGCGGTTACCGGATTAGTCCGTTCGAGGTGGAAAGCACACTTCTTGAGCATCCTTTGATCGCCGAAAGCGCAGTGATCGGCAAACCTGATGCAACGCGCGGTCAGATTGTGTCGGCCTATATTATTCTTATCAAAGGCCAAGAGCCCTCTGAAGCTTTGGCAAAAGAGATTCAGGACTTTTGTAAAAAGTATACGGCCCCTTACAAATACCCGCGCGAGATCAATTTTGTGACAGAGTTACCGAAAACGATCTCTGGCAAAATACGGCGGGTTGAACTGCGGGCCACGCAAAAAGCCGAGTAATAAAACGATTTGGGATCACGGACCGAGATTGGCCGTGATCCCAGTCATGCTTACCTCAGCATTTTCGTCGCAATGGAGGTCCGACAAACCGACGGTGTTGCAATATTTCTGACCGGGACACGTTTCGTCCTAACGAAATAGGTGGTCTTGGCAGGCCGGTGAAGTACGCAAGCGCGACCGACATCATCCTTCTAATAGTCAATACAGCCATCATTCATCGCCAAGCGCCCGTTTGCACGGCGCGCCTTTGCTGCGTAAACATATTTTAAAACTAATCTTCAGGTTCGGCTGTTCAGCCAAAGGAGTTATGCGGCGATCCGCGATTTTGCGCTTTCTAGATTTGCAATGGGTGCCAATGGCACAATCCGCAGTTCACGGTCGTCGAACGCGTCGACTAAACAGTTAATTTCATAGCGTGCGATGCCAATGTCTTTTAGCAAATGGTTATCCATTGCATGTAGCGCTGCAATCATTTTTCGCCGCTTCCAGTTCTTGCTCACTGCCCGCACCCAGCGCTGCAATCGACTGCTTTGCGCAGGTTTTGCGTTTGTGTTCACTGGCAATAGATCGGTGCGTTTTGTGAAGTGGTTCTGGTGTGTTACGTTGGGATACATGTTATTTTCCTAGCATAGATGGTCATTGTCGAGCCGCTGGGCTGCACAGTCATAGCCATGTTCATACGCAGCTAAGGGGCTGCGAAAACATGACATATTAAATGTCCGCGGCGTCTCGTTTAGATCAAAGTTTTCTGAATACCCCCGAAGCGTGAAGTAGCACTATCGGCCCTCCGCTCGGGGTTACCGGCGGTTCAGTCGTTGTCCTGCAAACAGCAGAACCCTCTTATGAACACTGAACATTATCATTCATCACACATGGGCCGCACCGCATGGGCTTTCAACCGGACGGCAAGCCTGTCCGATTTTTTGGCATTAATGCGCTTGTACGTGGGCCTAAAAGGTCACGGAATACATATCCATTACAACTGGATTGACTAATGAGCGGTCGTTACCTAACTCTGGTAACATGATTGTTTATGCAGATCATTTCCGATTTCGTTTGCTAAACCGCCCGCGTCCCCGGGTGGTCTAGACGCGTCCGCGTCCGTCGTACTTCCCGGGGTCTAATCATTTACCTACAACGTAATTGTGGCGCTTTTCGCCCGAGGAGAAATCATGACGACCACACAGCCCGCCGTTAAAAAAACGAGCAAACGCAACCCGAAGATCGTGATCAATGCCGACGACCTTGCCCACCTTGAAGGGCTGGCTGATGGTATGATGCGTAGGCATCCTGTGCTCGCCGACCGGTTGTTTGATGAAATCGGGCGCGCGCGTATCGTCAAATCTGAAAAAATGCCGGCAAATGTTGTGGCGATGGGAAGCTCGGTGACATACCGCGACGAAGCGACCGGATACGATAAAACCGTGACCCTTGTTTATCCGGAAGAGGCGGACATCGCGCAATTGCGGGTTTCTGTCATGACCCCGATTGGCGTCGCGCTTCTTGGCTTGGCCGAAGGCGCCAGTTTTTATTGGGATACGCGGGACAACCAACGCCGTGTTCTGACCATTCTTGCCGTCGCGCAAAATACTTAAACCCGAACTATCACTGCAATCCCGTAGCCAGCTTTGATTGGCTGAACGAGAATAAATGACCGGATTTCCTTTGTCCGGGCGTACTAGGTGCTAAGGTTATGGGGGTATTATGACGCTAGGGCATGTGAAGTTTTTCACAGGTTTTGCGGATGGCGCTAGAATGGGAAAAAAACGTGATGACGACAGTGATGCCCTCGTATGGCGTAGATCTGCTAAAACTGGACAATTTACAGGACGCATGGCAGCGAAAAGCGATCAATATCTTGCGCGGTGACGCGCGGCGGTCTGCGGATACACATTTGATTAAGCCCAATTTTCCGGCGCTTAAAGGCATTTCAATCTACCTGAAAGACGAAAGCACGCATCCGACCGGAAGCCTGAAACACCGGCTCGCGCGCTCTTTGGTGCTATACGGTATTTGTAACGGTCATATTCACCAAGGGACAACTCTTGTAGAGGCCTCGTCGGGGTCCACTGCCGTTTCCGAAGCATATTTTGCGGAATTACTTGGGTTGCCATTCATTGCTGTGATGCCGCATTCAACCTCGCGCCAAAAAATTGCCGAAATCCAGCAATGTGGCGGCAAATGCCATTTTGTGGACGCCGGGTCGATGGTCTATGCCGTTGCTCAACAGATCGCGGATGAAACCGGAGGGCATTACCTCGACCAGTTTACCAATGCTGAACGGGCGACAGATTGGCGTGGCAATAACAACATCGCCGAAAGCATATTCGAGCAGATGGAAGGCGAAGATGATCCTGTGCCAGAGTGGGTTGTCATGAGCGCAGGAACCGGCGGCACCTCTGCCACCATCGGGCGCTATATCCGTTACCGTAACCTGCCAACACGCCTGTGTGTCGTTGATGCAGAACGCTCGGCGTTTTATGACTGTTATTGTAGCGGTGACAGAAGCGTGACCTGCGCGCAGGGGTCGCGGATTGAGGGTATCGGGCGGCCACGGGTCGAGCCCTCATTCCTGCCGGAGGTGATTGATCATATGTTTCGTATCCCCGATGCTGCATCAATTGCTGCTATGCGGATCCTGTCTGACAGGATTTTCCGCCGTGTTGGCGGGTCCACAGGCACCAATTTCTTTGGGCTTTGTTTGATTGCGTCTCAGATGATCGAAAATCAGAAATCCGGCGCACTGGTATCAATCATATGCGACAGCGGCGCACGCTATAACGATACTTACTACAACGAGGATTGGATCGCCAAAGAGGGTCTCGACATCGCCCCGTGGACTGACGCGCTAGAGCAGTTTTTACAGACAGGTGCGCTTGTTCTCCCTCAGGGCAGCCGCATATAATCGGTGTCCTAACCGCGGCGAAGTAGCATTACGGCATGACAGCCCACACGCGGGGCTGTCATTGTTTAATCCGTCAAATCTACCTACTCGCCACCGTTCACAGTCAGACCAAGCAAGCGCCAAATCTGCATACCACCTCTGTAATAGAATATACGGTCGGCTGGGTATCCTTCGGAGATCATATTGCGGATCGCGGTCGGCGACTGGCCGCACCAAACGCCATTGCAAAATAGGGCAACCGGCTTTGCATCTGCGCAGTCCCAACCGTCAAAATCAGGCGCACATCCCAACTGCGCTAACTCATCAACGACATAGGTATACGGGATATTGATCGCACCGGGGATCGTGCCGCCCGCAAACCAGTCAGGTGTGCGGCTATCTACAACGACAGTATCTGGGTCCTGCAACATCTCGATCAGCTCCAACTCTCCGATCGTGGTAACGCCTTCCGCAACACTATGAGGTTGGATGCAAAATTCAGGGCAGGGGCGCGATGTGTAGGCCCACTCGCCGCTTAGCTCATTGGTTGTATCTTGAATCCGGTCAATCACGACGGGGCCGTTGCGCGTTTCCACCGTGACCGAGGATATCGCGTTTGTTATACCGACTTCTCCTTCTGCAAGCGCAGTGCTGGCGAGTAATGTCAAAGCAATTGTTAAGGCTATTTTCTTCATGGGGTTTCCTCTCTTTGCACCAAAAGCACATGTTGTTGGTACACAGCAAAGCGCTGGGCTTTGAAATTGTCAATACATTCCACTGTTGGAATTTGATACGTCAGTATTAGGGGGCAATTTACGCACCTCAATGACTATGTGCATGGATGCCATCTGACTGCGGGAACAGTCGTGAAACGCTGTCATGTGCCCCAAACTCACCGAGATCGCTGGCATGCGTAAATCGCTTTTTCTTGACCTGACGCGCAAATAAGATCACGATTTACCTTAAAGATATAGCAGATTGGAATCGTTATGCGTGTTTTATCCGCCTTGCTCCTTTGCTTCTTGCTGCTCCCCAACTTAGCCTTCGCGCAAGATCGGCCAAATACGATCTTGGTTCTTGATGGATCAGGATCGATGTGGGGCCAAATTGACGGCGTGAACAAAATCGTCATCGCGCGCGACGTTGTCGGACAAATTCTGGCGGATTTCCCTTCGGATGAAAATCTTGGCTTGACGGTTTATGGACACCGCGAGCGCGGAAATTGCGCTGATATCGAAACCATTGTGGCCCCTGGTCCCGGTACTGCCGCTGCGATCCTGGCTGCGGTGAATGCGATTAACCCACGCGGCAAAACCCCGATGACCGATGCGATTATCGCGGCCGCCGAGGCGCTGCGCTACACAGAAGAGGCGGCAACTGTCATTCTTGTCTCTGACGGGATCGAGACCTGTAACCCCGACCCTTGCGCCGCTGCGCGGTTGCTTGAAGGCGCTGGTATCGATTTTACCGCGCATGTTGTCGGGTTTGACGTGACAGAACCGGACGCCTTGGCGCAGATGCAATGCCTTGCCGATGAAACGGGCGGACAGTTTCTCACTGCCTCCAATGCAGAGGAATTATCTGCGGCACTGACCACCGTTGCCGCCGTTCGTCAGCCTGACCCTGAACCTATGCTAAGCCTTATCAACTTTCGCGCAACGCGCGGCGAAGGTGGGCCGGATGCGTCCACGCAAGTTGTTTGGGATATACGTGGCGTTGAAGGGCTGTTGATCGAAGGGGCAAGCGCTACTGCGAGCAAGACCTATTCAGTGGAACTCGGCGCCGGAAATTATACGGCAATTGCCCATGATACCGTTCAAGAGCTAGAAGTCATGGTCGATTTTGTCGTCACCAGTGACGCCCAAACGGTGACTGTTGTGCTACCACTGCCGCAACCTGAAGCCACGATCGCGGCGCAAGATACAGCGCCTGTTGGATCGACGATTATGGTGGATTGGATGGGCCCCGGTGCCGCGCGAGATTTTTTATCCGTGGCCTCTACGGACCAAAGCGCAACGTCGTATATCAACTACACCTATATTCCCAATCTCGCTCAAAACGGGCTTTTAATGCCACCGATAGCGGGGAATTACGAGTTGCGCTATATTACGCAAGACGGTGTCATTGCGGCCAAGCGCGCTATCACCGTGACCCGGATCAAGGCGGCACTTATTGTGCCTGATGTTGCCGATGTGGGGGCATCTGTTACAATTGGCTGGGACGGGCCTGATTATCGCCGCGACTATATTTCAATTGCAACGGTCGAGAGCAACGGTAGCAGCTACGTCAATTATACGTATACGGCCGACGGCAATCCTCTGAACCTGCTGATGCCTTCCGAACCAGGAGAATACGAGGTGCGCTATATCATGGCGCAGAACAACACGATCATGGCGCGTGCGCAGATCAGCGTTGCTGAAACTGGCGCGGTGCTAATGGCACCTGATGTGGCGGCCGTTAGCGAGACGATTGTGGTCGAATGGACTGGTCCCGACTATGCCCGCGATTACATCTCGGTTGCCGCGACGGGCGATAACGGTGGGCAGTATGAAAACTATACTTATGTGACTGAAGGCTCGCCTCTTGATCTGGTGATGCCATCGGCGGCCGGAAGCTATGAAATCCGGTACATCCTTGCGCAAGACAACGTGATCCTGTCAAGCCGCGCGATCACGGTGAACGAAGTGACCGCTACCGTCACCGCGCCTGCAACTGCGCCCATGGGATCTTCGGTTGCTGTGCAGTGGACCGGCCCTGCCTATCCCCGCGATTATATTTCTGTAGCGCAGATTGGCGACAGCGGCGGGCAATACGTCAACTATACATACGTCGAGGACAGCTCTCCGCTGCAACTTCTCATGCCACCGGCGGCCGGGAGCTATGAAATCCGCTACATTCTTGGGCAGGACAATGTGGTCCTGTACCAGCAAGTGGTATCGGTGACGCAGGTTAAAGCACAGATCATAGCAAGCCCGCGTATTGCGTTGACGGACGGGGAAATTGTTGTGGGTTGGGACGGACCCAACTACCCGCGTGATTTCATCGGCATCTCGGAACCCGGCGAGAGCGGTTATAAATCATATGCTTACACAAGCGCGGGCAATCCAGTGACCATTTCGCTGCCTGACGCGGCTGGAGACTATCAAATCCGTTATTTTATGGGGCAGGATAATGTTGTTCTGGGCGTGATCCCGTTGACGATTACCGCAGGCAAATAGCATTTGGTGAGAGTGTTTTACTAGATAATATTTGAAGTATAGGGCCGCACAGACGAACTGCCAGTAGGCGGTACTAAACCGTGACAGGTCCAGTTTGACTTTTTTGACCGACGCGGCATCATCTGACTATTTACCTCTGACGTGCTTGCAATGCTTTTAAAAGTGACCCAAACAACATGACCACGTCAGATTTGAAGCGCTGTTGCACAGGACGTCAAGACGGTCAGTTTTTGTGGGGCTAGGCATTGGCCCACGCGATGTGTGAGCCTGTGTTGAAGGCGTTGGATCTGTCGGCGGGGAATTTTCCTAAATTGTGGGGAAATACGTCAAGTTTTTATGAGGGGTTAAAATCTTTTATGACGGACTGCTCGTGATCATAAAATTGTCAAAAAATGATATGGGTGTTGCCCGCTGCGGCTTGGATCATGTGGCTGGGCTGCGTACTCAATTTCCCGATACGCAAGTATTTGGGGCGGAGGGGATATCGGCCTTGATTTCCCTTGTGGCACCACATGGGGCGCGACGTTAATGACCGCGCTGTGGCAACTTGCCCGTGTAATCTGGTCAGCGGAATTGGATCTGAGCGTGGATAATCCGTTTATTGAAACGAGTACGTTAAACACCGTGATCGCATCATGATCGCGGCAGGTGTTGATCTGGGCGGTACCAAGATCGAAACGCAGATATTTGACGCACAGTGGCAGTGTGTCGAACGGCGGCGGGTGTCTACCCCTACGAATTATCCTGCTTTGGTTTCAGTGCTGGCTGAAGAGGTGATTTGGGCAAAACAACATGCAGATATGGCGGTCGGGATTGGGGCGGCGGGTCTTGTGAATCCATCCACGGGTGCAGTGTTGACGGCAAATTTATGCGCGAATGGTATGCCGTTGCCTGCTGATGTGGCGCGTGCTGCGGGCGTTGAAATTGTCTATATGAACGACTGCCGTGCGCTTGTTCTGTCAGAGGCGGTGTTTGGTGCAGGGCGCGGATACCGTGTTGTGGCGGGGTTGATTTTAGGCACAGGCGTGGGTGGCGGCTTGGCTGTGGATGGTATTTTGCAGTCCAGCGGTCGTGGCGTTGGTAGTGAATTTGGTCATATGGCAGCTCCCGCGCATCTTGTGGCGAAACATAATTTACCGATTTTGCGCTGCGGCTGCGGTCAGATGGGGTGCATAGAGACCCTGATTGCTGGACCTGGATTGACGGGAATTGCGCAAGTAAAACTTGGCCGCACAATGACCCCGAAAGAGATAGCGCAAAACCGCATCTATGATCCCGCCGTGCAAATTGTTTGGGACATTTGGGTGAGTCTTGTCGCGGAGTTACTGAATACGATTTCGCGGGTGAGTGACCCGGATATTTTTGTTGTGGGCGGTGGGCTATCAAAGATGCCGCAGGTCGCTGACGCGTTGCACGAGGGATTGCGTGATGCGCAGTTTGCCGGCTTTGATGTGGCGAAAGTTGTTGTGGCGCAGGGCGGTGAGACCAGTGGTGCGCGTGGTGCTGCTTATAACGCGTTGCAGTGCAAACTGATAAAGGATCATGGTTAATGACGTCTCGATTGATTTTGCCCGATGCAGTTTTTGATGGGGAAAGGCTGCACCGAGGGATGGGCGTGGGGGTTGAAGGCAACCGTGTTCTTGCGCTGGTCTCTGACATCAATGATGATGCCAAGGTGACGCGTGTGGCAGGTATTATCTCGCCCGGGTTCGTTGATTTGCAAGTAAACGGTGGTGGCGGAGTTCTTCTTAACCTGACCCCAACCGTGGCGGGGATGCAGGCAATTGCCGCGGCGCACCGTAAATTTGGGACCGTCTCAATTTTGCCCACAGTTATCACCGATGCGCCGGAAGTTTTGGCAAAAGTAGTTGACGCGGCGATTTTGGCTCAGGGTGTCGAGGGTATCTCAGGGCTGCACATCGAAGGACCGCATATATCACAAGCGCGCCGTGGGACCCATTCCGCAAGATTTGTCCGTGCGATGGACGAGGGCACGATTGCGCAGGTGTCGCGGTTGCGCGAGGCGGGGATCGCTGTGATGATTACGGTCGCACCAGAGGCCGTAACTGATGTGCAAATTACCCGATTGGCAACGCTTGGTGCGATTGTCTCGATTGGTCATTCTGATTGTGATGCGAAGGCCGCGCAGGCAGCACTCGCTGCGGGTGCCACCTGTTTTACGCATTTGTTTAATGCGATGTCGCAGATGGTTAGCCGTGCGCCAGGTGTCGTTGGGACTGCGATCAATTCGGATGCTTATGCCGGATTGATTTGTGACGGGATTCATGTCGCTGATGAAATGCTGGGCCTTGCGCTGCGTGCACGGCCTGTACCGGACAGGATGTTTCTGGTTTCGGATGCGATGTCGACCGTGGGAGGCCCAGATCATTTTGATATTTATGGTGAGACGATCTCATTACGTGACGGCAGATTAGTGAACCAGGAGGGGAATCTTGCAGGTGCGCATTTCACGCAGATTGAAGGTGTTGCGCGTTTAATTGCGACGCTGGGTGTGACCCCAGAGGAGGCGTTGCGCATGGCAATCACGATTCCCGCGCAGGTGATCGGTCAGGATCACCTTGCGACAATACAGGGTCGTTTGCTGCGCGATGTTATTCTAATTGATCCGAGCTACCGAACGGTTCAGTCGCTGGCTGAAATGTCGCGTTAGTCTAGCGGAACGGCTTCAAAGCTTTCGGCATTTGCGCGGTTCCACCGGTTTCGATAGTTAAAATCGCCGCCGTTTTCATCAAGCAGGAAGCCTTTTGGCAGATAGGGGTTTGCCTCTTGCCCTTCGGTCATCGTGCCGTCGCTTTTGCGGGTCATGAAGTGATATGGGAGGAAGTCGCGCGGATCATGCAGACCGGCAGCGCCCGCCATTTCACCCAATGCTTTAAGCGTATTGGCATGAAAACGGGCAACGCGTTGGCTTTTGTCAGAGACGTTCAACGCTTTTTGGCGTCGCGGGTCTTGCGTCGCAACGCCAACCGGACAGTGATTTGTATGACAGGCTTGCGCCTGAATGCAGCCGATCGAGAACATGTAGCCGCGTGCAGAGTTGCACCAGTCGGCCCCCAAAGACATAGCATGGGCGATGTCAAATGCACTGATCAATTTGCCTGCCGCGCCAATCTTTACTTGGTCGCGCAGACCCGCTCCGCGCAGGGTGTTGTGTACAAATGTTAGCCCTTCGACCATTGGCATGCCAACGTGATTTGCAAACTCTAGAGGGGCCGCACCGGTGCCGCCTTCGGTGCCGTCGACGACGATGAAATCAGGCACAATACCGGTTTTGAGCATGGCCTTCACAAGGCACATAAATTCCCGCCGGTGGCCAATGCAGAGTTTGAAACCGACGGGTTTACCACCCGACAATGTGCGCAACTGGCCGATAAATTCCATCATTTCCAAAGGCGTTGAAAATACCGAATGGGCCGCAGGCGAGACGCAGTCTTGACCCATAGGCACACCGCGCGCTTCTGCGATTTCAGGAGTGATCTTTGACGCCGGAAGTAGGCCGCCGTGGCCGGGTTTAGCGCCTTGGCTTAGCTTCAATTCGATCATTTTGACTTGGGGATCGTCGGCTTGAATAGCAAATTTTTCTGGCGAAAATGAGCCGCCATCGTTGCGGCATCCAAAATATCCGGACCCGACTTCATAAATCAAGTCGCCGCCGCCTTCACGGTGATAGCGGCTGATCCCACCTTCGCCGGTGTCTTGCGCAAAGCCGCCAATTTTTGCGCCTTTGTTCAATGCCGAAATCGCATTGGCCGAGAGCGCGCCAAACGACATCGCTGAAATATTGTAGAGCGATGCACTATAAGGTTTCTTGCAATCTGGGCCACCAATCGCCACGCGGAAATCATAATTGTCAAAATGCACGGGCGAGATGGAATGGGTTAACCAAGTGTATCCTGCAGTATAGACGTTTTCCTGGGTTCCGAACGGCCGCTTGTCCTCGGCCCCTTTGGACCGCTGATAGACCAATGATCGGGCCTCGCGGCTGAATGGCATCTCATCCTTGTCGCCCTCAATCAGGTACTGCCGAATTTCGGGGCGGATCGTTTCGAACAGGAACCGAAGGTGACCGATGATCGGATAGTTGCGGGTGATCGCATGCCGATCTTGGTTAATGTCGTGCAGGCCAAGTGCGGAGAGTGCTGCGAACATCACAAATGGGACAAATAGCCAGCCGACCCAAAACGACGCGATCAGGCAGATCGCGGTCAACAAAATGGCCGCCAGCAATGCCGTATACCGTTGCAAAGTTAAGATTTCTTTCACCGTAGTCCCCTAATTCAAACGTGGTTAATATCTCATGTTAGGATGGTTAACCACATAACAAAAGCAAGGTGACAGAATAGTGTGAACGGCGGTTTAAAAAGTGACCGTTACATTTGGCAAATTCAACGATTTGATCAAATCGCGCAGTTCTTGACGAGCGGCGACGTTGGAGATGTTCATGCCCTTCACGCCAAGATCTTTCAGGTCTAGCAGGGTCAGGCCGCGAGGGAACAACTCGCGGAAAATGACGCGTTCGTTGAAACCGGTTGAGGTGCGAAATCCGATCCGCTTGGACAGTTTTTCGATCACTCGTTCCATTTTTTCTTTATTCACCATGGCCTGCGCGCCCATGCGGTTTCGCACCACGATCCAGTCAATCGGTGCGAGCCCTGCTTGCGCACGCAATTGTCGCGCGTTCCACACCATTTCGGAATAAACCGATGGCCCAGTGATGTCTTCGCCTTCGGTGTCGACGTGGGCCAGCAAATCAAAATCGACAAAGCTGTCGTTGAGCGGCGTGATTAACGTATCTGCAAGGCTATGCGCGACTTGGCTTAGACGTGTGTGCGAGCCCGGGCAGTCTATCAGGATGAAATCGCTTTCAGGTTCCAGCCCCGCTACCGCAAGAGAAAGCCGGTGGTCGTTGACATTTACATCGGGCGCAAGCGTGCTCTGATCAATTTCCGGCAGGTCGTGATAGCTCGGTGTTGGTAGCTCCAAGCCCGCCTTTTCAAGATATGTGTGCCGATTTTGGATGTACCGCCCTAGCGTTTTTTGGCGCAGATCGAGATCAAGGCAGCCGACTTTATGGCCCATACGCGACAACGCAGTTGCCACATGCATCGATACGGTGGACTTTCCCGCGCCGCCTTTTTCATTGCCTACGACGATAATATGCGCCACTGATCTGCCCTCTTCACGTTAGTTCTCTTGTCTATATGGCGGACAAACGGGAAGGGAAAGCAATGCTGATCAGTTGGTCGCATTTTAAACCGGATTGTCAGAAACGAGACACATTGGCGGGGGTTATGCGGTAGACTTCCTTTGCGAGGTTATAGTTTTCCAAGAAGCGGCTGACCGATCCGAAGGTGGCGGTGCCTATAGTCGGCCCGTGATCGTCGGTGTTCATCGCAGGTGATGCCATTGAGGCAAGCGCCCGTTTCAGGCCGCCGACGTCGACAGTTTGCGGTTCAAAGTAGGCGGTGATGTTGGCCTTGATTTGGGGGATGTCGTTGATTCCGTAGATGCTGGCGATCAACACGTCGAGCGTGTGTTCGGTGCAGTTCTGGTATTGGCTGGTGCGCGGGTTGGCGAGGACCGAGTAGCGCGGATTGTGTAGGGCGGCGTAGGTCGGGCTGTTGATGGTTGCGATGATTTTACGTTGAAGCGCGGGGGTAGGAATGATGACGCCTGCGTCCAGCCTTTGCGCACCTGCAAAAAAGTCAGCGGGGCTGTCTTGCACCAGATCGCTGCGCGTGCGGTCGTTTTCGCGTTGGTAGAGGTTATAGACACGGTAGCCTTGGCCGCGATTGCCCTGTGCATCTGTGATCGTTGAATAGACCCAAATTCCGAGGTGAGTATAAAGAATGCCGTCCGGCATTTGGGCCGGATCACGTCCCATACGCGAGACAATGGCGACATTTGCCCCCCTTGCGGCGAGGTCGTTTTGCACGCGGTTGGCGAAGGTGGCAACCTCGCCTTGGGGCAAAACCGAATTGCCCGCTGCACTGCTGCCTGCCTGTGACAGGGTTGGCAATGCTGCGATAAGGGTGGCGGCGATAAGTTTGAGAAAGCGTTTCATGTGATATCCGATCTGGGGTTAGCGCAGGGCAGGTGGGCCGTTTGGTGCGACCGTTGGGACAGGTGTGTGTTGGATTTCTGCGACTGCGGCACCCGATACGACCATCGCCGACCCTGCGACGAGTAAAGGGACAGCAACCACGGCCACGGCGGAATCGACCGCGGCCGCAGAGCCGTGGCTGGCGGCGGCTGCGCTATGGTCGGCGGATGCTGCGACATGGGTGCTAGCGGCGTTGGTGCAGGCGGTTGTTGTGAGGGCGAGCAAGATCAGGAGTGGGGTTTTCATTTCGGCATTCCATTTTGTGAACATTGTTCATCTATGGCGATGATTCTCGGGGGTGTCAATAAAAATGAACTACGTTCATAGCTCGAACGAAATCACGGCCCTTGACTCGCGCTGCAAAATCCCGCATCTCCACCTCACCGACAGCATCCTGCCGCGTGTGCAGAGCGAGACCAGTGGTCCGCAAGGCGTCGATTAAATTTCCGGTTCCCACATCACGCAGGGGGTCCAGCGCCTGATCGGCGTCGGGGCATGTGGCCTTGGCCGTCAGCATATGGGCGCAACCTGCATTGGCTTGTCCGTATTTCACGGTGGGCCAGATTTATACGCGGGCTTTCGTCCGCAAGAAAGAAAATTATGGATTTTGATATGCTGGGCCTTGCGCCCCGATTGGTGACTATTCTCAAAGAGCAGGGCATCACTGACCCGACCCCAATACAAACCCAAGCGATCCCGCACGCCATGAATGGCCGCGATGTTATGGGCTTGGCGCAGACAGGCACCGGCAAAACCGCAGCCTTTGGCCTGCCGATGATTGATGCGCTTTTGAAAACCGGCGTAAAGCCGAACCCGAAAACCGCGCGTGGCTTGATCCTCGCACCGACACGTGAGTTGGCAAAGCAGATTGCTGACAACTTGACTGCCTACACCAAAGGCAGCCATCTGAAAGTGGCGCTTGTGGTGGGTGGCGCGGGTATCGCGTCGCAAATGAAGCGTTTGCAGAACGGCGTTGACCTGCTTGTTGCGACACCGGGTCGTCTGATTGATCTCATCGACCGTCGTGCTATCCGCTTGGACGAGACGATTTATCTGGTGCTGGATGAAGCCGACCAGATGCTCGACATGGGCTTTATTCATGCGCTGCGCCGCATTGCGCCACTTTTGGCCACACCGCGTCAGACAATGATGTTCTCGGCGACGATGCCGAAGCTGATGGCGGAATTGGCGGATTCGTTCTTGAACGATCCTGTGCGTGTGCAAGTGAACCCGCCGGGCATGGCTGTGAAAAAGATCAACCAGTCACTGCACTATGTGGCGCAGGCGGCGAAATCCGATCTGTTGGTTGAACTGCTTGATGCACACCGCGACGAATTGGCGCTGGTGTTTGGTCGCACAAAACATGGCTGTGAAAAACTGTACAAATACCTTGAATCCAAGGGCTTTGGCGCGGCATCGATTCACGGCAACAAGTCCCAAGGTCAGCGCGAGCGGGCGATTGAGGCGTTTAAATCCGGTAAGATTCGTGTGCTTGTTGCAACCGATGTTGCTGCCCGCGGCATCGACATTCCGGGCGTGCGCCACGTCTATAATTACGACCTGCCAAACGTCGCTGAAAACTATGTACACCGCATCGGTCGGACGGCGCGTGCGGGTGCTGAGGGCTCTGCAATTGCATTCTGCGCCCCTGACGAGATGATCGACTTGAAGGATATTGAAAAGGCGATGAAGGAAGAAATTCCCGTCGCATCCGGTAGTGCGTGGGATATTTTGCCTGGCCAGAAAAAACGCCCGAATGGTGGCGGTGGCGGTGGTCGTGGACGCGGTGCACCGCGTAATAGCGGCAACGGTGGCGGCGGTGGTCGCGCAGCAGCGGGTGCAGGCAAGCACGGCGGCGCAGGCAAGCCCGCAGGCGCTAACCGCAAACGTAGCAGCGGCGGCGGTGGTCGCGGTCGCAGTTCAAGCGCTGCATAATTTAAATCACGGCGTCCAAAGTGGGCGCCGTTTTTTATTCGAAAAATGCGACGGAAAATTTACGATCTAACGTATAATTCCTATAGATATTTATTAAGGTGCCGCTGATGCGTTATTCTCCCCTCTGTAGCGCGATAACATATGGCCTGCTTTGCGTTGCTAATGTCGGAGGCGCGCATGAAGCGGATCTGACCCTCGAGACAGCAACGGAATTATTGTCGACGGCTAATATCGTCGTGGCGCCGCAGATTGTTGATTGCACCTTGTCAGAGGGCGCAGAGACCCAATGCATCCAGTTTACTGTGAAACCGGAGCCTACCAACTATGCGGCGGGACCGTGGTGCGCACGAAATATCAGTGACGGGGCTGATGCGGGCGGGATCTGGCTCAAGGACGGGGCTGTGCACGAGGCTGACGGAGCGTTTTTTACGATGTTGGCCGATCTGTATAACGACGAAGAATGGCAGGTTTATGACGAGGCAACGGGCGCGATTAATGTGACGCCTAGCGCCGAAGCCTGTGCCGCCGCCGCTCGTCCGGACGTTGACCCGCAATACAACAATTTTTGTGTGCAGTGCGAACCGGACTATGTGGCGTCGGATCTGACCGTGACCTATACAATTCCACTTACGCCGGTGGCCGCGTCGCAACCATCACAAATCAATTTTGGCGGTGCGGGTGTCGCGACCAATGGCATTAAATTTGACGGACCTGCGCCCTTGGACGCAATTTTGGATGCGCATACGATTGCACCGTTTGATGATTGTGGCGGGCATGTAAACTTGAACGTGGGCTATCATTTCCATGTCGCTGGCGACTGTTTAGAGACAACTGAAGCGGCACTTGATGCGCCCATTATCGGCATTGCGATGGACGGGTATTTGATCACCGAAAACGCGCTGGGGCTCTATGATCTGGATCAGTGTAATGGTCATGTCGGCGATACAGGCCCGTATCACTATCACGCAGGTGCGGCTGGTTCTAACCAGATTTTGGGATGCCTGACCGCGCAGACGGGATGTGCATCGACACAAGAAGGTACCGTGTGTGATGCCTCGCAACAGCAGCGTCCACCGCGTCGCTAAACGTATTTGCGAATGGCTTCCATCTCGATAGGGACCTTTGCTTGACGTTGAGCAACGTAGATCATTTGCGTGTGCAGCTGACATGACCCACAGCAGCACGGCTCTTGCCTATTGGCACCAAAACCCGGCGGTTTGCTCGCGCCGCGCAACTTTTTAAAGCCACTATTCAGCTATTTTCGACCGCTCGCCAGCAGACCCGCAAGCGCGGTTTTTTGCGCGGTTACATCGGCGAGGGTGTAGCGATCAAGGGCCTTAAAGAAGGCTTCTTGGGCTTCGGCCAGTGGGGTGCGCAAACCACAGGTTGGCAGGATCAGGCACGATTTATCGGCACCAAAACACGACACCACGGGTTTGTCGATTTGCAGGTGACGCACCACTTCGCCCAGATTTATTTCGTCCGCCGCGCGCGCCAGAGTAAGGCCGCCACCGCGCCCGCGTTCTGACGTTACAAAGCCGCCGCGCACCAGCTCTGACGCTACCTTGGAAAGGTGATGCTCGGACAGCGCAAATATTTGCGCAATCGCAGAGGTCGCGATGCGCGTCGGGCGTTTGGTTTCGAGCGTGACCAGGATGCGCAGACCGTAGTCGGTGAATTTATCAAGTTGCATAAAATTAAAGTAGCATTTGAAATGCGTATTTAAAAGTGCTAATATCCATCATTGAAATCTATTTAAAGGTGGAGTTGCGATGACAAAAATTTTCTTATGGCCGGGCACAAAGGCCTGCGAATGGTTTGGTATTGATCCCACACGCGATGCGGGGTTGATCCGTTGGATGTTCAACACGATATTCTATCTTAGCGCCGCGCTTGTGGTGCTGTGGGTGGTTCTTGGATGAGCATTCCGCCGCGATTCGAGATTAGCGCCGACGAGATCGGCAAGGTGGTGGCGGTGTTTTATGCGCGTATTCGCGCGCACGCGGTCCTCGGCGAAGTTTTTGCCGCGCATGTGACTGACTGGCCCGAACATGAGGCCAAGATTGCCAACTTTTGGCGCAATGCAATTCTGTTAGAAAGATCTTATTCGGGCAATCCGATGCGTAAGCATATGGCGGCCGGCAACGTACATGGCGAACACTTCCCGCAATGGTTGGCCATTTTCGACGAGGTGTTGGGTGACACGGTATCCGAAGATCAAGCGGCTGCGTGGTCCGCGCTAGCACACCGCATCGGGCAGGGGCTTCGCTTTGGGTTGGAAACCTATGTGCGCGTGCCAAACGGTGATCAAGTTCCACGGTTTTAACGCAAAACGCCGCCCCAAAATGGAGCGGCGTTTCGGTTGGAATAACAATGGGTTGGCTTAGAAGCCAAGACCAGCATATTTGTTCTTGAACTTGGAAACACGACCGCCAGCATCCATTAGACGCGTGCCGCCACCAGTCCATGCAGGGTGCACAGATGGGTCAACGTCGAGCGACATTGTATCGCCTTCTTTGCCCCAAGTGGACCGCATCTTCACGATTGTGCCATCCGTCATTTTGACGTCGATATCGTGGTAATCTGGGTGAATATCTTTTTTCATGACAGGTCCCCTTACGCCTTCGGCGCTTTGTAATTTGTAACTTCAGTAATACGCGCGGACTTACCACGACGCTCACGCAAGTAGTACAGCTTGGCGCGACGGACTTTACCGCGGCGGATGACTGTGATTTCGTCGATGTTGGTGGAGTGCAATGGGAATACGCGCTCTACGCCTTCGCCGAAGGAAATTTTACGCACTGTGAACGAGCCGGCGATGCCTTTGCCGTTCTTGCGAGCGATGCAGACGCCTTCGTAGTTTTGCACACGGCTGCGTGTGCCTTCGGTTACTTTGTAACCTACGCGGATGGTGTCACCCGCTTTGAAATCGGGGATTGTTTTCCCCAGCGCAGCAACTTGCTCCGCATCGATTTGTGCAATCAGGTTCATCTGATGGCTCCTTGATATAGCACGGGTTTTCCCGAGACTTGTTTGCGTGAGTGCAGAGCTCTTTGTCGTTTTCGGCACCATTTTGGCCCGCAAGAGATACCGTCATCATTCATTTTTTGTGATTGTCCGGCCTGCTGGTGCGGATGCCCCAACGAAAGGGCGCGCTAATTCCAGAGGGTCCATAAACCAACGCCCCGAATCCATTACTGGTCGAGGTTGTTTGCGTATAGGCGGAAGGGACGGGTCAAGCAAGAGGCTGATTGCCCTTGAAACGCTGTCTTTCTTACGTCTTTTTCACGTCTTGCACGCGTATGGCTGAATTTGGAAAATCGACTGGCTGTTCAGATGACACGCAGGCCCAATTGGGCGAGCAGGTCGGCGGCTTGGTTTTTCGAGATGATCGCGCCTTTGAGTTTTCTTGCGTCGCCTAATTTGACGCCGCCAAGATCCGCACCGCGCAGGTCGGCGTTTTCAAAGCGGCAGTCTGCAAGATGTGCATCGCACAATGAGCAGTCGTCAAACACTGTGTCTCTAAAGTCGCAAGAGCGCATATCCGCGTCTTTGAAATCAACGCGGGTCAGGGTTGTTTTGCGAAATGAGAGGTTAGGCAGAATCGCGAGGATCAGCAGGACGTCTTCAAGCATGAGATTGTTGGTTTTTGCTTCGGTCAGGTCGGCGCCGGTCATTTTGCAGTTTTTGATGCTGACATCGGTGAATAGCGCGCCGCGAAAGCTGGTGTTGCTGAAGTCGCCGCCGTTGATTTGGGTGTCTTGCAAGGTGGTGTTAAAGAGACGTGCGCCGGCTGCGCGGCAATTTTTAAACTGCGTGCCGTCAAGGCGTGCATTGTTGAACTTGGTATTTTTGAATGTGCAGTTTTCAAATTTCCACAGAGTAAAATCGAGATCTGACAGGTCCGTGTCGTCCAGATCGCAGTTCACAAGTGTTGCTGGCGCGTCATTTTTGCAGTTTTTCGCAAGGTCAGTGCGCGAGAGCTTGAGGCCGTTAAAGAGAGTGGTGTCATCAGTCATTTTTTTTGCGCGCCAGATGTGCGTCCCAAAGGTCGGGGCGGCGGTCTTTCGTGATTTTTTCGGACATGGTGTTGCGCCATGCGGCGATTTTTCCGTGGTTGCCGGATTGTAGCACGTCGGGGATGGGGCGGTCGTTCCAGAGGCTGGGTTTTGTATACTGGGGGTGTTCGAGCAGGCCGTTGGAGAAGGATTCCTCGACGGCGGAGTCGGCGTTTCCAAGGACGCCGGGGAGCAGCCGTACGGTAGCGTCGATCAGTGCTTGCGCGGCCAGTTCGCCGCCGGTCATGACAAAATCGCCAAGCGAGACTTCTTGAATGCCGAAGTGGTCGA
This sequence comes from Yoonia sp. MH D7, assembly GCF_054439475.1. Taxonomy (NCBI): domain Bacteria; kingdom Pseudomonadati; phylum Pseudomonadota; class Alphaproteobacteria; order Rhodobacterales; family Paracoccaceae; genus Yoonia; species Yoonia sp. MH D7. The sequence goes on along the minus strand of NZ_JBTJCF010000001.1, from coordinate 2,472,669 downwards.
GGATGCGTTCGTCGACGCCCTCGAACCTGCCGCAGAGTAGGGTGACGCCGTTGGTGTTGGCCGCCAAACCGCGCATCATCGCTTGATCCATCGGTTTGCCGCGGGGGCTAAGGTAGAGGATGGGCATGACGCCGCGGGCGCGGGTGCGGGCGTCTTTGATTGCTGCTTCGAGCACGTCGGCCCGCAGCACCATGCCAGCGCCGCCGCCGGCCGGTGTGTCGTCGACGTTTTTATGTTTGCCGATGCCGTAGTCACGCAGGTCGTAGGTTTGTAATTGCCATAGCCCGTCTTTCAAAGCGCGGCCCATCAGGCTTTCGCCCAAGACACCGGGGAAGGCTTGCGGGAAGAGCGTAATGATTTGCGCGGTCCACGCTGTCGCCAGATCGGGTTCCTCGGTCATAAGATCGCGCGGGATCAGGGTCGGGCGGATCGATTTGCGACCTAGAGATTTTGGGGTTGGTTCATCTGTCATGGTGCGGGGGTATCCGGATTTTGCGGCGCTGTGTTGTCGTTTTCGCGGTCATAGGGGTTTCCAGCCGCCGAGGGCTGCCGCCTCTGCGAGGGCTTTCTTTTGGTCTTGGACGGTTTGGTCGGGCAGGTTTGATTGGTTGAGCGTGAGGAATTGTGCCCAGAGCGCGTCGTCTGGTCCCTCGTTGCCTTTGCCCACCGGGGTCAGTGTGTCGCGCACCGATTGCGGGACGTTCATTTGATCGACAAGTGCAGCGCCGGGGCCAAGCGGGTGTTGTAGCGCGTCAGACATCGGCATGACGCTGACGGAGAGCGGCGCGAGGGCTTGGGTCACGTCGTTGATGATCGCAGCGAGGTCGGAGGTGTCGCCAAATGTCTGCTGGAATTGCGCGAAGGTCATTGTCAGCCTTTGCCCTTTGAGGTGGTGGCGGTAGGCGCTGTAGAGCCAGTCGTGGCTGTTGCGGGTGGTGAACAGGATTTTGACCTCTGCATCTGCGAACCGCTCTGCGAGGTAGCCTGCGAGATAGGTCATCAGGGTTGGCACCGCGCCGTAGTCGGTTACGTTTGGCCAGCCGGGTAGATGCCCTGCAAGCCCTTCGCAGCTGATGAGTAGGTCGCGGTCGGAACGGACGGGAAATTCGTTGAAAACATCATCGAGCAGCCCGGCCATATCAACCAATGCTAGCGGGTTTTTATTGCGCGAGTAGATTGCGGCGAGTTTCACGACGGGTTTGAGGTGACGCAGCATCCGCAGGTCGAAGTACGGCTCTAATATCTCGCGGTTGACCCACAAGAAGTGTTGCATCGAGCTGGTTCCGGTCTTGTGGAACCCCGGGTGCAAGAGGATTTGGCGCATGGGGCAAGCCGTCCGATCGGGATAAGAGTTGCGCCCATTCAACCCGTTTTAGCGGGTCAGGTAAAGCGGTCAGGCGTCCGTGAAGATGCCTTCGGGCGGGTCGGCGATGACGCGGCCTGCACCCAGATCTACGGTCGGCACATTGATGACGGTGAAGGGCAGCAGCACGGTTTCGGACATGCCAGTGGGCAGGATTTCGAGCAGATCGCCGGCGCCGTGGTTCACAACGGATTTCACTGTGCCAAGGGTTTTGTTGCCAGTGTCTAGCACAGTCAGGCCGGTCAGGTCGGCATAATAGTATTCGTCGTCGGGCAGGTTTGGCAGTTTGCTGCGCTCGGCGTAGAGTTCGACGTTGCGCAGGGCGTCGGCCTGTTCTTTGGTCGTGACGCCGTCGACGCGGGCGGTAAAGCCGCCTTTGACTTGGCCTGTCAGGACCAGTTGCGGAAAGGATTTTCCGTCTTCGGTTGTGAGCGGCGCGTAGTCTGCGATTGCAGCAGGGTCTGCGCAGAATGATTTCAGGCGCACTTCACCAGTGACGCCAAATGCACCGCCAAGGGTGCCAACGATAATGCGGTCAGTCATGGGAAAAACGCCTTGGAATATAATGGGGGCATAATTCTGCGGTATGCAGCGTTATGTAAGGGGATGCCCGAGCGCAGGACGCTCGGGCAAAGGTTGATTATTCTGCTGCGGCTTCTTCAGCTGCTGGCGCTGGTGCGGCGGCGGCTTCTGCTGCGTCGGCAGCTTTCTTTGCTTTCTCTTCAACGCGTGCTTTTGCGGCTTTGCCCGGCTCGCCTTTTTTCAGGTTTGCGCGGTCTTTCTTAGGCAATGTGCCGGCAGCTTCCAGAAGGCGGGAAACGCGGTCTGTTGGCTGTGCGCCTTGGCTCAACCAGTATTCAATGCGCTCCATGTTCATTTTCACGCGCTCTTCGGCGTCTTTTGGCAGCATTGGTGCATATGTGCCAAGTTTTTCGATGTAGCGGCCATCGCGTGGCATACGGCTGTCTGCCGCAACGATTGCATAGTGAGGGCGCTTCTTAGAGCCACCGCGGGCGAGACGAATTTTCATAGCCATGATAGATAGTCCTTTGTTTTGTTTAGTAGGATGCGTTTTAACGCATCAAGATTTGTGTTGTTTGTGGTGTTGGATAACTTCCTGAATAATGAAATTCAGAAATTTCTTGGCAAAATCAGGATCGAGATCGGCCTGATCTGCAAGCTCGGTCAACCGTGCAATCTGCGCCGCTTCGCGGGTCGGATCGGACGGTGGAAGGTCGTGTTCTGCTTTCAGCGCGCCCACGGCTTGGGTGTGTTTGAACCGCTCGCCTAACGTATAGACGAGGATCGCATCAAGCCTGTCGATGCTTTCGCGGTGCCCTGCAAGTAGGTTTGCGGCGCGCATTATGTCGTTTGATACGGTCATAGATGCGACACTTCCGGGCGCGGGTGGCGGTAGCAATGTGTGCCGTCATGGTCGCCATTTTCATCACGCACAGCGCCCAAGCGCAGCGCAAGTTTGATGCCGCGGTCGTTTTCGGGGTCGATGTAGCTGACCAGATTGTCGAAGCTGAGGGCGTTCCACGCGTTGTTGCGTGCTTTCTCGGCTGCTTCAAAAGCAAGGCCTTTGCCTTCTGCCTCTTCGGTGAACAGGAACCCGAGTTCTGGTTCGGGGTCGCCGGTTTCGTGGCCCAAGAGCACAAAACCGAGGACAGATTTATCTTCTTGGTCTTCGACGGTCCAGAGCCCGCAGCCGCGCAAGATCCAGCTGGCGGTCAGTTGGATGAAGTCGTCCCATGCCCCTTCGCGGGTCAGGGGGCCGCTGACGTAGCGGCCGCGTTCTGATGTGAACAGGTCTGCGAAGACGTCGAAATCTTCCATGTAGGGGCCGCGCATAACGGTCCGGTCGGTGAATATACGCGGCAGCGCTTGCCCGATGCGTTCAACTGCGACGGCGGCTTGTTGTTGTGGCAGGGTTTCCCACGGCAGGCGTTTTGCGTTTGGGTCAATCATAAGGATACACCTTTTGGCACAGGGTGACGGTAAACGAGCGTTTCAGGGCTTGGTGCTTTGGCGTTCACGTCGAGTTTTGCGCCAAGTTTTTCGGCCAGTTTGATCGAGCGGACGTTGGTGTGCCCGATGTAGCTGACGACAGTTTGCCAGCCAAGCACATCGTAAGCGTGTGTGACAGCGGCACTTGCGGCCTCGGTCGCGATGCCTGTGCCTTCGATTTTAGGGTCAAACATCATCCAGCCGATTTCGGTCTCTGGCCAGTCGGGTGGTGTCCATGGTCCCACAAGCCCGACACAGTCATTGTCACCTCGCAGGGTGATCGCCCACATGCCGTAGCCATAGATGCTCCAGTGGCCGAGTTCGGAAGCGAAGGCGCGCCAGATTTTACCCAAGTCGCCGTTGCTGCCGAATGCGCCGGCGCGGTCGGACATCATGAAGTCGTGGAACGCCATCCAGTCGCCCGGTTCAGGTGGTCGCATGACGAGACGCGGGGTTTCAAGGGTGACGTTCATGGCGTGACCTCGTCGAGCTGCGCAAGCGCGTCGGGGTGGTCGTGTGCGAGATGGCGCATGACGATTGTGGGTTCATGTTCGTGGGTCATGCGTGATTTTTCAATTGCACCGAGCCGTTTTGCGAGGGCAAGCGAGCGGGTATTTGTGGCGGCAATCATTGAGATCAGTGGTGAGAGGCCGAGACTGCCTGCCCATGCGCGCACGGCGATTGCGGCCTCAAAGCAGAGCGATTTTCCTTCAAAGCCGTCAAACATGTGCCACGCCAGTTCCGGCTCGGGCCAGTCGACATGATTAAGGATGCCGACGCGCCCGATGGCTTGGCTCGTTGCGTTATCTTCAAGCGTGAAGAAGCCGTAGCCGTGCCAATGCCAGTGGCCGACGCTGCCAATGAACCCGCGCCATGCGTCATTTTCGGAGCCGTTGTCGCCGATAGTTTCCATGCGGTTCGAGTTGGTGACAAAGTCGGTGAAGGCTGCGAGGTCGGATTTTTGTGGCCCACGGATGGTGAGGTGGTTTGTGATGAGGGTCGGGGCGTTGGTCAGGGTCATGCGGATGCTCCTGATAGGGCGTGCAGCCTCCGGCGGGAGTTTGATTGGACACAGAAAATCGGGGCGAGAAGCGCCTTAGCCTGCGTCAAATATGCCAGAGGGGTTTGCATCACTTCTTTTTCCCGAAACCGGAGAGGCCGGGGGGCAGGGCGGAGCCGCCACCCATGCCGGGGAAGCCTTGGGGCAATTTGCCTTTGAGGGCTTTTGCCGCCTCTGCCATGGCTTTCGGGTCGTTCATATCAGGCATGGCGTCATTGCTGCCTTTGCCACTGAACATGCCTTTCATGGCTTGTTTCAGCATGCCGCCTTTGCCCATTTTCTTCATCATGTCGCCCATTTGGCGCTGTTGTTTGATGAGTTTGTTGAGTTCGGAGACTTCTAGCCCTGCGCCTTTTGCGATCCGCTTTTTACGCGAGGCGGCCAGCAGGTCGGGGTTGGCGCGTTCTTTTTTGGTCATCGAGTTGATGAGCGCGATCTGGCGGGTCAGGATTTTGTCGTCGAGCCCTGCCTTGTCCATCTGCGATTTCATTTTGCCCATGCCGGGCATCATCCCCATCATGCCTTCCATGCCGCCCATTTTGATCATCTGTTCAAGCTGCATGCGCAGGTCGTTGAAGTTGAAGCGACCTTTTTGGAAGCGGCGCATCATGCGTTCGGCTTGTTCAGCCTCGATGGTTTCCTGGGCTTTTTCAACGAGGGCAACGATGTCGCCCATGCCGAGGATGCGGCCTGCGATGCGTTCTGGCTCGAAGGTTTCGATGGCGTCCATTTTTTCGCCGAGGCCGACGAAGCGGATGGGTTTGCCGGTGATTGCGCGCATCGAGAGTGCAGCACCACCGCGTCCGTCGCCGTCCATACGGGTCAGGACAACGCCAGTGACGCCGATTTTGTCGTCGAATTCTTGTGCCACGTTGACGGCGTCCTGGCCTGTGAGGCCATCGACGACGAGAAGGGTTTCGCGTGGGTTGACCGCGTCGCGCACTGCGGCAGCTTGTGCAATCAGGTCTGCGTCGATGTGCAAGCGGCCTGCGGTGTCGAGCATGTAGACGTCGTAGCCGCCGAGCGAGGCTTGGGTTTTGGCGCGCTTAGCGATTTGGACGGGTGTTTCGCCTTTGACGATTGGCAGTGTGTCGACGCCGATTTGCACGCCGAGGATCGCGAGTTGTTCCATCGCGGCCGGCCGGTTGGTGTCGAGCGATGCCATCAGGACGCGTTTGCCCTCGCGTTCTTTGAGGCGTTTCGCGAGTTTGGCTGTGGTTGTGGTTTTACCGGAGCCTTGCAGGCCGACCATCAGGATCGGTGCAGGTGCGTTGTCGATTTTCAGTTTGCCCGGATCGCTGTCGCCCGTCAGGATGTGACGCAATTCGTCGTGCACGATTTTGACGACTTGTTGGCCCGGGGTGATGGATTTGGTGACGGACTGGCCGGTTGTTTTGGCTTCGACTGCCGCGATGAAGTCGCGTGCCACTGGCAGGGACACGTCGGCCTCTAGCAGGGCGACGCGTACTTCGCGTAGGGCGGTTTTGACGTCGTCTTCTGAGAGCGCACCTTGTTTGGTGAGTTTGTCGAAGACGCCGGATAGCCGGTCTGATAGGTTCTCGAACATTGGCGTAAGCCCTCTTGAATGCGATTTCGCCCCCGTGGGCGCGACGCGCTGACGGAGGGCGATCCCTATGACTAGGGACCGGAAAGCTGGTGCTGTCCGGAGTTAGGGTTTGTTTACTTGGGTGGAGGAGCGGAGTCAACTGGTTATGAAGGACAGGAATGTCTTGTGTTACTGAACGTAAATGCTGCATTTGGGGGTAACGGTTTTTAAGCGCACAGGTGCAGTATGGATAATTGGGACGAGATCAGGACCGCCTATCAGGTGGCGCGCAACGGTACGGTGTCGGGGGCGGCTGAGGTTTTGGGCGTGCATCATGCCACGGTTATTCGTCATATTGATGCGCTGGAGGTCCGCTTGGGCGCCAGATTGTTTCAGCGGCACGCGCGCGGGTATACCCCGACCGAAGCGGGCACGGATTTGCTGCAAGTGGCGCAAGCGACGGATGATCAGTTTGCCCAGTTGCAAGGGCGGATCAAGGGGCGCGGTGAGGGTGTCAGCGGGGAATTGGTGGTAACGTCACTGACGGCTTTGTCGTATGTGTTGACCCCTGCGTTGGTCAGTTTTCAAGCATTGCATCCTGACCTGAAGGTCAGGTTTATGACAGGTGACCGGCTATTCCGTCTGGAATACGGCGAGGCCCATGTCGCGGTGCGCGCCGGTGTGATGCCCGACCAGCCGGATAATGTTGTGCAGCCTTTTATACGCCTTGGGATCAAGTTGATGGCATCCAAGGCATATGTTGCGCAGCATGGTTTGCCTGCGTCGGAGGATGATTTTGCGGGTCATCGTTTTGTGGGGCAGGATAGTGCAGCAAATCGTGCGCCATTCAATCAATGGCTGCGTAGTAAGGTGTCGGACGATCAGATCTCTTATGTGGCCACAGATGACCGTTTGCGTGCTGCTGCGATTATGCAGGGGGCGGGGATCGGGTTTTTATTGGAGCATGAAGCGCTGGAGAGCAACGGGTTGGTTGAGGTTATTCCGGCGCGCGAGGATTGGGCCGCAGCGACGTGGTTGGTGACCCATGTTGATTTGCATCGCACGTCCAAAGTGCAGGCATTTCTGGCCCATTTAAAAGAATTTGTTAAGGGTGACCTCGTATGACATTGCTTTCTCGGCAGGGCCATTTGGCGATGTTGTTGTTCTCGGTTTTAGTCGCGGGATCTTTTGCGCTAGGGGCAATGGCTGCCAATGAGATCACGCCGATGGCGTTGAATGCGGTGCGTTTCTGGATCGCGACCGTGGTGATTGGCGTGGTTGTTGTGGCCCGCGGTGGGGTGCCTAGGGAAGCGTTTGCAGCCTCTTGGCGCTATCTGATTTTGGCGGCCATTTTTGCGATTTACTTTGTGCTGATGTTCGAGGGGTTAAAAACCGCGCCTGCGGTCAGCGCAGCGGCAGTGTATACGCTGACACCGATATTGGCTGCGGGGTTTGGTTGGCTGATTTTGCGTCAAACGTTGACGGGGCGCATGGCGAGTGCGTTGCTGATTGGCGGGATCGGCGCGTTGTGGGTGATTTTTCGCGCGGATATAAACGCGCTGATGCGGTTTGAGCTGGGGCGTGGCGAGGCGGTCTATTTTCTGGGGTGCGTTTGCCATGCGCTATATACGCCATTGGTACGCAAGTTGAACCGCGGCGAGACGGCGTTGATTTTTGCCTTTGGCACGGTTTTGGGTGCGGCGGTCTTGTTGACGATTGCGGGGTGGTCGGACTTGATGGCGACGCAGTGGACGGGTCTGCCGGCTGTGGTTTGGGTGACGATACTTTATACAGCCGTGTTTGCCACGGCGGCCACGTCGATATTATTGCAGTTTTCGGCGATGCGCCTGCCGGCGTCCAAGGCTATGGCGTATACCTATCTCGTGCCTGCCTGGGTGATCATTTGGGATATCGCGCTGGGCGGTGCAGCGCCGCCTGTTGCAGTGATTGCGGGCATTGGGTTGACCGCCGTGGCGTTGGTTTTGTTGTTGCGAGATTAAGCGAGGTTCTGTGCGAGGAAGGCCTCGAAGGCGTCGAGATCAATGGGGTCCATTTGTCCGAACCCCTGCATCCAGATTGACGCCTCGCGCATCGCATCAGGGTCGAGTTTGCACCATTTCACGCGGCCGCGTTTTTCTTGGGTGATGAGTTTGGCTGCGGTCAGGACACCGAGGTGTTTCGAGATTGCGGCCAGTGACATTGCGAAGGGGTAGGCCACATCGGTGACAGCCATGTCGTCTTCGAGCAGCATCCCGAGGATGGCGCGGCGGGTGGGGTCGGCGAGGGCCGCGAAGGTGGCGTCGAGTGAATTGGTCATAAGGTGATTAAGCGCGACGGGATTGAAACGTCAACCATTTGGTTGAATATCAAAAGCGGTGCTTTGGGTGTCATTCGGGAAATACTACGCTCTCGTATTTTTAAGAATAACCATACTTTACAATGACTTGTATGCGTACCAACCCTGCTTGACACATTGCGTGCCGCGACCTAAACCCTGCCTAACTCTTTGTGGGACTTGAAATTGATGTCTGACCCCCGCGATCCACTTGATGATGATGCCCGATTAAAGGCATTGGAAGCGAAGCTGGCGCAGGCGAGGCAGGTTGAATACGTCAAGGAACACGGAGAAGAACACTATAGTCAGGCGCAACAAGCCTGGCGCATGGTGATCGAATTAGTCGCCGGTCTAGGGATCGGATTTGGCATTGGGTATAGTCTGGATTTGTTCTTTGGGACGCTTCCGATTTTCCTGGTGGTGTTTATATTTTTGGGCTTCGCGGCGGGTGTCAAAACCATGATGCGGTCGGCCCAAGAGATGCAAAGAAAACAGTCGGCGTCTGCTGACGAAAATGAGGGTGAAAACCGTGGCAACTGAGACAACCGCTGCTGAAGATACTGGGCTGGTTTTCCACCCGCTGGATCAATTCATGGTTAAGCCGTTGTTCGGCGACGGTGTGATCCATTGGTACACACCAACAAATGTGACGCTTTGGATGGCCGTTGCTGTTCTGTGCATCGTTGGTTTGTTTGTGTTTGGCAGCCGTGGTCGTGCGATTGTGCCGACGCGTGTGCAGTCAATCGGCGAGCTGATGTACGGTTTCGTTTACAAGATGGTCGAAGATGTAACGGGTAAGGATGGCGTGAAGTATTTTCCTTACATCATGACCCTGTTCGTTTTCATTCTGTTCGCAAACTTCCTTGGGTTGATCCCGATGTCGTTCACAACAACCAGCCATATCGCGGTTACTGCGGTATTGGGGTTTGGTGTGTTCTTTGCGGTCACTATTCTTGGTTTTGTTTTGAACGGTCCCAAGTTTCTAGGTCTGTTCTGGATGTCTGAAGCGCCGCTGATCTTGCGTCCCGTTATCGCGATCATCGAGCTTATCTCTTACTTCGTGCGCCCTGTGAGCCACTCTATCCGTCTTGCGGGTAACGTGATGGCCGGCCACGCAGTTATCAAAGTTTTCGCAGGTTTTGCTGCCATTGCGGTTATCAGCCCCGTGTCTGTTCTGGCGATCACCGCCATTTACGGACTTGAGGTTCTGGTGGCCGGTATTCAGGCCTACGTCTTTACCATTCTGACCTGTGTGTATTTGAAAGATGCGTTGCATCCGTCGCACTAAGTTAGTCACGTCACTACAACTTTATTCCATCGTAAGGAGAATCTCATGGAACTCGTAGCAGCAGCCGCACTCGGCAAATTCATCGGCGCAGGCTTGGCCGCAATCGGTTCCGGCGCAGCCGCAATCGGTGTTGGTCACGTCGCTGGTAACTTCTTGGCAGGCGCATTGCGCAACCCATCCGCAGCTGCATCGCAGACTGCAACACTGTTCATCGGCCTCGCATTCGCAGAAGCTTTGGGGATCTTCTCGTTCCTCGTCGCACTTCTGTTGATGTTCGCTGTATAAATAAAACCGTTATCCTTACGGCTGACCTGCGCGCCTGAACCGGTGCGCAGGTTGGTATAACCAAAGGTATTCGGGGGCCACCATGGCAACAGAGACTGTCGAACACGGGGCGGAAACATCTGCGGGTATGCCGCAGCTAGATTTCTCGACCTTTCCGAACCAGATTTTCTGGCTCATTGTCACCTTAGTGGTGATTTATCTCGTGCTTTCGCGCGTTGCATTGCCGCGCATTGGTTCGGTTCTTGCAGAGCGGTCTGGCACGATTACGAATGATGTTGCCGCAGCTGAAGAGCTGAAGCAAAAAGCTGTTGAAGCAGAAGCTGCATATCAGCAGGCTTTGGCTGATGCACGCGCACAGGCCAGCACGATTATTGCCGAAGCGAAAGCGGTGGCGCAATCGGATCTTGAGAAAGAGATCAAAAGGGCCGATGCGAAGATCTTTGCCAAAGCGGCCGAGAGCGAAAAGGTGATTGCAGAGATCCGTGATGGCGCGGTGAAAAGCGTTACGCAGGTTGCTAAAGACACTGCCAAGGAATTGGTTGCGTTGTTTGGCGGCACGGTTGATGCAAAAACGATTACGGCGGCTGTAACCGCCCGCATGAAGGGTTCAAGGACATGAAAAATCTGACCGCGACCCTGTTTGTTATGATGGCATCGCCTGCGTTTGCAGCTGACGGCCCGTTTGTATCGTTGCGCAACACGGATTTCGTCGTGCTGCTTGCGTTCATCTTGTTCATCGGCATTTTGGTTTATTTCAAGGTGCCGTCCAAGATTGGCGAGATGCTTGATGGCCGGTCCGCTGCAATCAAAGCGGATCTGGACGATGCACGCGCCCTGCGTGATGAAGCACAATCGCTGCTGGCCTCGTATGAGCGCAAGCAGAAGGATGTGCAGGAGCAGGCGGCGCGTATCGTTGAGATGGCACGCGAAGAGGCGGCAAGTTCTGCTGTGACTGCGAAAGCCGAGATCGAGGCCTCTATTGTGCGTCGTCTAGCTGCCGCAGAGGACCAGATGAACAGTGCCCGCGATTCTGCGGTAAAGGCTGTGAAGGATCAGGCTGTTGTGGTGGCTGTTGCTGCTACGAAAGATGTGATTGCTGCACAGATGGACACTAAGGCTGCTGACCAGTTGATTACGGACGCGATTGCGACTGTACAAGCGAAGCTGCACTAAGGTTTCGATTATTGTAGGATGGGTTTTAACCCATTTTGAAAAAGGCCCTTCGCGTATGCGGAGGGCTTTTTTTTATGAGATAGCTACCGGTGTCAATTTGCGTTTCGCTCGACCTGTTTTTCTGGTCGGTTTGTAGGGCGTTATGAGCAGGTGCAGGTGTCCGCAACGAAAAAGGGGCCACCTGATGGTGACCCCTTTTATCGATATGTTATGCGCTCTTAGTTTGGCGTGATGATGACATCGACGCGACGGTTTTGCTGGCGCCCCTGTGCCGTTGCGTTTGTGGCGATTGGTGCATCTTCGCCCCGTCCAATGGAGCGGATCCGCTGTGGAGACACGCCTGCGTTCATCAAGACGGATGTGACAGCCTGTGCGCGGCGCTGGGACAGGTCGAAGTTGTAGGCAGCGTCGCCGACGTTATCTGTATGTCCAACCACGTTCACGGTTGTGTTCGGGTAGCTGTTGATCGAGTTGGCCAAGGTCGCGAGTGACGACTGCGAAGCGCCAGACACTGTGGTCGAGTTTGTTGCGAACAGGATGTCTTGTGGCAGGCTCACTGTCAGATTGTTACCGTTATTGGTGATCCCGACGTTGCTGCCTAGCTGCGCGCGCAATTCCTCTTCCTGGCGGTCGAGTGCGTTGCCGATACCTGCCCCGATCAGGCCGCCAAGAATCGCGCCTTTGGCTGCGTTTTCGCGCCGCCCGCTGGCACTATCTCCGGAAGCAATGCCTGCAAGTGCGCCAAGGCCAGCGCCGATGGCCGCGCTTTGCCGCGTTTTTACGCCGTCATTAGGGGCGACGTCGGTACAGGCAGACACAAAGGTCATGGTTGCCGTTGCAAGTACGATAGGGAGTTTAAAAAATGTCATAGGTTTTGTCCGTTCAATAACATGCGCCGTGGCGCTGGGATGATGGGGCTAGATATGGCTTATTAACCGTTGTTATCCAATATCGTTCCGGATTTTCGTTGTTTTATGCGGTGTTTCGCTTAGGCGGCGCTGTCGTTGCGGGCTGCTTCCCATGCGAGTAGGGCGCGTTTGACAGGAAGTCCCCAGTGATAGCCGCCCAGTGCGCCTGATTTGCGCAGGGCGCGGTGGCAGGGAATCAGCAGGCTGACGGGGTTGCGACCGACGGCTGTGCCGACGGCGCGCACGGCTTTTGGCTTGCCGATGGACTGCGCGATTTCGGAATAGGTGGTGACGTGGCCCGAGGGGATGCGCAGCAGGGCTTCCCAAACTTGCAGTTGAAACGGTGCGCCGATCATATGTAGCGCGGTGTTTCCGGTGAGCCCAAGGGCGGCGGTGGTCCATGCGGCGATGGCGTCGGGGTTTTCAATGTAGCGGGCGTTGGGCCAGCGGGCGCGCAGGTCGGCCATCGCGATGTCGGGGCCAAATTCGGCGGCGAACGCGAGACCGCAAATGCCGCGATCTGTGCCCATGGAAAGTGCTGTGCCAAAGGGGCTATCGAACCAACCGTAGTTGATGGTGAGGCCTGTGCCTGCCTGTGCAAACTCGCCGGGGCTCATGGCTTCCCATTTCACAAAGAGGTCGTGTAGGCGTCCTGAGCCTGAGAGGCCGATGGAAGCGGCGGTTTCGAGTGTGGTGAAGTTGGAGGCGAGCAGGGACTTGGCGTGGTCTAATGCGAGATATTGTTGGTAGCGTTTGGGTGAGACGCCGACCCATTGCGAGAACAGGCGCTGGAAATGTGCGGGGCTCATGTTCATTTTTGTGGCGAGGTCAGCAAGGGAAAGTGGTCCGTCGGTTGCGCCATCTATCAGGTCGATAGCGCGGCGCATGGTTTGATAGTGGTATGAGTTTTGCTGTTCCATGAGGGTAGTCTATGCCATGGCGGTGCTTGATCGCGACCCGAAAAATGCGCATAGGTTTTGGTATGGTAAAACAACTAGATTATAAAACGATCCGCGAGATGTTTGAGCGGTTTCGCGAAGCCGAAGCCGAGCCGAAGGGTGAACTGGAGCATGTGAATGTTTACACGCTTGTGGTCGCTGTCGCGCTATCGGCACAGGCGACGGACAAGGGTGTGAACAAGGCGACGCGCGAATTATTTAAGATTGCTGATACACCGCAGAAGATGTTGGATTTGGGTCTTGAGGGTGTGACCGAGCATATCAAGACGATTGGGCTGTTTCGCCAGAAGGCGAAGAACGTCATCAAGATGTCGCAGCTATTGGTTGATGAGTTTGATGGTGAAGTGCCAAATTCGCGTGCGGCGCTTCAGTCGTTGCCGGGGGTGGGGCGCAAGACTGCTAATGTGGTTTTGAACATGTGGTGGGGTCAGCCGGCGCAGGCTGTGGACACCCATATTTTCCGTGTGGGGAATCGCAGCGGCATTGCTGTTGGCAAGGACGTCGATGCGGTTGAACGCGCGGTTGAGGATCATGTGCCTGCGGATTTTCAATTGCATGCGCATCACTGGCTAATTTTGCACGGCCGCTATACATGCGTGGCGAGAAAACCGAAATGCGCGGCTTGTTTGATCCGCGATCTGTGTATGTTTGAGGATAAGAACCTATGAAGAAGTTTCAGGTCGTTGGTATTGGCAATGCGATGGTGGACGTGCTTGCGCGCGCTGACGATAGATTTTTGGCGGATGCCGGGATCGAGAAAGGCATTATGCAGCTGATCGATATGGAGCGTGCGGTTGAGCTATACGGGATGATTGGTCCTGCGCGCGAAGTGTCTGGTGGCTCTGCTGCGAATACGATTGCGGGGATTGCCCATTTGGGTGGCCGCACGGCCTATGTGGGCAAAGTGAAGGACGATCAGCTGGGTGCAATTTTTGCCCATGATTTACGTGCGCAGGGGGCGGTGTATGAGACGGCGTTTGCGCCCAAGGACGCCGCTGATGAGACGGGTCGTTGTTTGATTATTGTGACCCCCGATGGTGAGCGGTCGATGAACACTTATTTGGGTGTGACCGAGTTTTTGACAGTAGATGACATTGATGAAGCCCAGATGGCGCAGGCAGAATGGATTTATCTGGAAGGATACCGTTTTGATGGTCCCGAGAGCCATGCGGCGTTTGCAAAAGCCAACGCAGCATGTCGTGCCGCGGGTGGTCGGGTATCGTTAACGTTATCGGACCCGTTTTGTGTGTCCCGACATCGTGACGCATTTCGCACCATGATTAAAGATGATGTGGATCTGTTGTTTTGTAATCGCGCAGAGATGTTGTCGATGTATGAGACTGATGATTTTGATGCGGCTCTGGCGCAGGCGGCGTCAGAGGTTGCAATTGTTGTTTGCACGCATAGTGAGCATGGCGCGCATGTTTTGGCGGATGGTGAGCGCTGGCATTTGCCTGCGGTTCCGACGCAAATTGTCGATGCCACAGGTGCCGGTGATTTGTTTGCGGGCGCATTTTTGTGGGCATTGACGACGGGCTATAGTTTGCCTGATTGCGGAAAAATCGGGAATATTGCCGCGTCTGAAGTGATTAGCCACATTGGGGCGCGTCCCGAGGCCGATCTTAAGGTGTTGGTTGCGCAGGCGGGGCTAACGCCAACCACATAGCATCAAGCGCGTCGATTTTGGCGGGATCAAAGCGGGACTCTTCTTTCCAGTATTTTCCGGATGGCACGTAATACCCGAGGGCGGATTCGGTTTGCAGGGCGGCCACGACTGCGGTGGTGTCGTGTTGCACGGGTTTATGCGCGGCTGCGGATGAGGGCTGCGTGCGTGGGAAGGTGAGTTGACTGGGGCCGCGCGAGAGGTTGACCATTGCGCAGTCGTTTTGTGCCGCAATCGCCATGAGCCGTGCTGATTTTGCTTTGAGGTTTCGGAGCGAAATGTCGGTGCGCAGTGGGTCGGGTTTGCCCGTGCCGTAGAAATGGGTATTGCCTGTTTTAGGGTAGACCATGTCGCAGCCGATCATCGCGATGACCGATGGCTTGAGTGCGCCGAGGGCCCAGTACGCGGCGGTGAAAGCCATGGTTCCGCCCGCGTAGACAAAGCCGCCATAGGTGTTTTGCACAGGAACGTAGTCGGTTGAGCGGATGATGCGTTGGGTCGCGTTGATGTTTGTAGGTTGGCGCTGATCGGGGAAGTCGTCGGGGAAGATCAGGTTGTTCCAGTCGGGTCGAACTTGCCATGCATTATTTATCGCGAGGATGTGGTCGAACTGGGACGCGTCCCACGTTTGCGCGTTAATGGCCGCAGGGCCGGAGCCGATGATCAGAATGGTCTTCATATGATGTTCTCGGTTTCTTGGATCAGAGTTAACCCGAATGGTTTGCGTTTCGAGAACAAAATGCAGGTTGTGCAAGAAAGAAAGTGCGCCGCCAGCCGTTAGTCGCGTGGCGCAGCGGGCGTGGCAGCGGCTTCTTCGTCGACGGTCATCGGCATGTCTGCCTGTACCGCAGGTTAAACTTGCTAGACGTAGGTTAACATTTGGTTTCTTCAGAGTGAAAATATGTTCGGGGGTGAGGCCGTAGGCCGAGGGGGGCTAGCCCCCTGACCCGCTCGCCGCAGGCGCTATTCGCCCAACTTTGCGTGCACTTCGTTCAGGTCGATTTCGCCGATCGGCATTTTGTTACCTGGATTTTCGAAGTCGTATTTGAACAGTTGGAAATCTTTTTTGTAGATTTCCCACATTAGGTGTTTGGACATGTCGTCAAAGTAGTCCTCAACCGGATGCAAGCGTTTTGGTCCGTGTCCTTCGCTTTCGTTGAAGCGCGGGATTGCCGAGAGGTCGACATTGTGTGGTGTGTTCATGTTGTCGAGCACTTGCTGCATGCCTTCATTGAACTGTTCGGTCCAGAAGATTTTGTCGTAGCGTCCGCCGTTCACGATGAACGTCGAGATATGCCCTGACATGCCTGACCAGTGGATGTCGGGTTCCATTGGTTTGCGCCAGCGGATGGTGTCGCGCGCGAACAGAAGGAAGCGCCGAAAGGATTTGATTTGGTCGAATTCGAAGCCTGTGTCCGGATCGCCGACTTCGATGCCGTATTTCTGGATTAAGAGCGGGACAAGGTTGCCGCGATACCGTTTGCCATTGCGCTGGATGCCGCAGATCTTATCGAAGAATGACGACAGAATACGCGTGTAGGGGTTGCGCACGCAGGTGAACGCGTAGCTGTTGTGTGCTTTGACGTTTGCGGTAATGAGCGGTTGGCTTTCGTCCATTGCCCATTTGTGCATGCCGTCTTTTGAATCGTGGATGTCCCCGTCGAAAAATTTGCCGTGGTCCGAGTAATACATAATCTGGCCGATGGTCGAGCAGGCGCATTTCGGTACGACCCGATACACAACGCTTTCGCTTTCGGTCATCCAGGTGCCGGGAAAACCCATAATAATTGTCTCCATCTGACCGCGGTAATTGCGATCTTTTTGTGCGTAACGTCATAGTTGACCGAGAAATACAAAGAAACCCTGTATATTCAACGTCTGTTCACGTTATGACATGTAAGCAATACATAGGCAGTGAGTATACTTTTTTACCATGGCAAAAATCGCGTTTATCCTTCTGTGTCATAAAGACCCCGATGCAATCATTCAGCAGGCTGAACAGCTGACAGCTGCGGGTGATTTCATTGCTATACACTTTGACGCCCGCGCTCCTGCGGAGGCATTTGTCCGTATTCAGGCGGCGTTGCGCGATAATCCCAATGTCACCTATCCCAAAAAGCGTATTAAATGTGGCTGGGGCGAATGGTCGTTGGTGCAAGCTACGCTTTCTGCTGTGGAGGCGGCTGTGGATGCGTTTCCGCGCGCCACGCATTTTTACATGGTGTCGGGCGATTGTATGGCGATCAAGTCGGCCAAGTTTGCCCATCAGTTTCTGGATGATAATGACGTCGATTATGTCGAGAGTTTTGACTATTTCGAGAGTGATTGGATCAAGACCGGATTTAAGGAAGAGCGGCTGATATACCGCCACTATTTTAATGAGCGCACGCAAAAGCGTAGGTTCTATTGGTCATTCTGGTTTCAGCGCAAGTTTGGTATGACCCGCGAGGTGCCTGCTGATTTGCAGGTGATGATTGGGTCGCAGTGGTGGGTGCTGCGTCGTCGCACGATTGAGTGGATTTTGGATTTCACCAAGACCCGTAAGGATGTGATGCGGTTTTTCCGCACGACCTGGATTCCTGACGAGACGTTTTTTCAGACGTTGGTGCGCCATTTGGTGCCCGGGAATGAGATCCATACGCGGTCTATGACGTTTTTGATGTTCACGGAATATGGCATGCCAGTGACATTTTATAATGATCATTACGATTTGCTGTTGTCGCAGGATAGCCTGTTCGCCCGCAAGATTTCGCCCGAGGCGAAGGAGTTGAAAGAGCGTTTGGGGGTGCTTTATGCTTCGGAGCGGGACGATTTCAAGATCTCGAACGAGGGGCGTAGCCTGTTCAAGTTTTTGTCGGGCCGTGGGCGTATCGGTCGCCGTTTTGCGACGCGGTTTTGGGAGACCGAGACGTCATTGGGCCGTGAGCGGGAGTTGCTGATTGTTGCCTGTAAGAAATGGCACGTGGCCAAGCGGCTGACGCAATCTATTCGTCAGTACACCGATCTGCCTGTCATTGATTATATCTTTAACGAGGAAAATACCGAGTTGCCCGATTTGGGCGGGATTCAGTCAACGATTGGCAAGCGCACCCGTCATCGCCGCGCCTTGATGCGGATGTTGTTTGATTATTACGAGACCAATAAATTGGTGATTTGTCTGGATACAGCCAGTCTTGATCTGATGCAGGATTTCTTTTCGGATCGTTCAACGACCAGATTGTTGGAGATCGAGTGTAGTTTGACGGACGCGTTTTTGGCCGGTCATGCCCGTCGTGTCGGGTTGGCGGGCGAACAAACGTCGCAGGATACATTGTCGCGGCTGTTGCCGACCATTCGTTATGATATGCTGTTTGAGAGTGACCGGATGCGCGACGAAGATTTTGTCCATCATACGGTCATCAAAGAGCATTTAAGCCCGCAAGAGAACGCCGGTGCTATTGCGCAATTTTTGGGCGTGGATGATGATACCGCACGCCAGCTGGCTGAAACCCCCTATCTGTTTGTTGACTAAGGTGACCCAATGAAATTTGACTATGATGACCAGAATATTTTTGCGAAAATCCTGCGCGGGGAGATCCCCAACAGCACTGTTTTTGAGAATGATCATGCGCTTGCGTTTCAGGATATTCACGCGCAGGCCCCTGTGCATGTGCTGATTATCCCCAAAGGTGCCTATGTCAGCATTGACGATTTTGCGGCCAATGCCAGTGCGGAAGAACAGGTTGGTTTCTTTGCTGCGGTGGCTGCTGTTTGCGCGATGGGCAATATTGAAGCGGGGTTCCGTGCGATCGCGAATACGCGCGCGCACGGCTTGCAGGAAGTTCCGCATTTCCACATGCACATTGTCGGTGGCAAGCAGCTAGGGCTGATGTTGCCTGCTTAACTTTTGGTGAGCGCGAGGAAGACGTCTTCGAGGTCGGACTGTTCCGTGGTGATATCGCTGATTTCGATTTTCGCGTTGCGGATGATGTCGAGCACGGCGTCGGCGCTGGTTTTGCTGGATTGATAGGTGAAGGCGAGTTTACCGTCGCGCCGTTTGGCCCCTGTGATGGTGTCGGGCAGGGGCGGTAGCTCTGCTTCGCGTGCTGGTTTGATCACGAGCGTTTTGTGGTCAAGCCGTCCGAGCAGGTTTGCGGTGCTGTCGCGCACGATTTGGCGGCCGTGGTTGATGATCGCGATCTCGTCGCACATGGCCTCGGCTTCTTCCAAGTAATGCGTGGTCAGGATGATGGTCACGCCTTGTTCGTTCAGCTTGCGCACGTTGGCCCAGAGCATGTTGCGCAGTTCGATGTCGACGCCTGCGGTGGGCTCGTCAAGGACGAGGATTTGTGGTGAGTGAACGAGGGCTTTGCCTAGCAGAAGACGCCTACGCATGCCGCCTGAGAGCGAGCGGGCGTGGGCGTGGGCTTTGTCGGTGAGACCGATGATTTTCAGAATTTCGTCGGTTTTGCGCTGTGACTTTGGCACGCCGTAGAGCCCTGCTTGCACGTCGAGCGAGCCTGCGGGGGTGAAGAACGGATCGAGGTGCGGTTCTTGCGGCATGATCCCGATGGAGGCGCGGGACTGGCGCGGGTTTTCGTCTTGGTCAAAGCCCCAGATTTTCACGCTGCCCGACGTTTTATTGACCAGACCCGCGAGGATATTGATCAGCGTGGATTTGCCAGCGCCGTTTGGCCCCAGCAGACCAAAAACGGTTCCGCGCGGGATGTTAAGATCAATACCATGCAAGGCGGTTTTCGCCTCTGTGCGCCCTGTGGCGGCATAGGTTTTGGTCAGGCCTGAAATTTCAATCGCATTGAGTGTCATGTGCGTCTTTCCACGGTGCGTGTCATTTGTTAGTTATGATCTATGACGGGCCATGACCCGTGGCAACCAGACAGGACGAGATATGACAACACCGGCTCCAGAAACCCGCATTGTGAACGAGTACCGTGTGGCATGTGATGGCGGCGGTGCGTCGGGGCATCCGCGTGTTTGGTTGCAGATTCCAGGTGAGCATGGCTGGGTTGAGTGCCCGTATTGCGATGCAAAGCTGGTGCATAAAGATTTTGAAGGAAAGGTCTGAGCGATGACAAACAAGCGTGTTGTGCTGTCGAGTGATCATTCGGCGTTAGAATTGCGTGCGGCGGTTGCGGCACATGTGGCGAGTTTGGGCTGGGAGGTCGTGGATATCGGGCCGACGACCACCGAGAGCACGCATTATCCTGTGCATGGTCAGGCGGCTGCACAGCGTGTTGTGTCGGGTGATTGTGCCTTGGGCATTATTATCTGTGGCACGGGCCAGGGTATTATGATGGCGGCCAATAAGGTGGCTGGCGTGCGTTGTGGTGTGTGTTCGGATGTGTTTTCGGCGCGGATGATCCGTCAGCACAATGATGCGAATATGTTGTCGATGGGCGCGCGTGTTTTGGGCGAGGGTGTTGCGCTGGATATTGTGACGGCGTTTTTGGCTGCTGAGTTCGAGGGTGGCCGTCATGCCACTCGCGTTGCGATGATTGAGCCGTCTTAAGGCTGGCAGCGCGGCGCTGTTTCTGGCAAAACGGGTCCTGACGCAACGCAGGGGAACGGTTTTATGGCACAGAAATTTGGGAACGGGCATCATCTGCATTTGATTGACGGCTCTGCGTTTATTTTTCGTGCGTATCACGCGTTGCCGCCGTTGACCCGCAAGTCGGATGGATTGCCTGTCGGGGCTGTCAGTGGCTTTGTGAATATGATGCAAAAGTATGTCGAGAATAATTCGGGGCCTGATTCTGCGACCCATGTTGCGGTGATTTTCGACAAGGGCAGTCATACGTTCCGGAATGATATGTATGATCAATACAAGGCCAACCGCGATGCTATGCCTGAGGATTTGCGTCCACAGATGCCGTTAACCCGCGAGGCGACGCGGGCATTTAACATTGCGTGTGAAGAGATCGAAGGTTTCGAGGCTGACGATATTATTGCGACGCTTGCCCATCAGGCGCGCAATGCGGGTGGTCGCGTGACCATTGTGTCGTCCGATAAGGATTTGATGCAGCTGGTGGGTGACGGCGTCGAGATGCTGGACCCGATGAAGAACAAGCGCATTGACCGTGATGGCGTGTTTGAGAAATTTGGTGTGCAGCCGGAGCGTGTTGTTGATGTGCAGGCGCTTGCCGGGGATAGTGTTGATAACGTGCCCGGTGCGCCGGGAATCGGGATCAAGACGGCGGCGTTGTTGATCAATGAATATGGTGATCTGGAGACATTGCTGGACCGTGCAGGTGAAATTAAGCAGCCCAAGCGACGCGAGAGCCTGATCGACAACCGTGCGCAGATCGAGTTGTCCAAGCGGTTGGTCAGCCTCGATTGCGAGATGGATTTGCCGTTTGATTTAGACAGTCTTGAGATCAGGGATCCTGTGGCGGATGATCTGTTGGCGTTTCTGGCAAAGATGGAGTTTCGCACGATTGTGAAGCGGGTCGCGGATCGTTTGGGGGCGAAGGCGCCCGAGATTGAAGCGCCTGTTGTTGCTGATGTTGAGGCAGTTCCGTTTGATCAGACGAAGTATGAGAAGGTTTCTGATGCTGCCGCGTTGCAGGTTTGGCTGGACCGGATTTATGCGCGTGGCTATGTGGCGGTGGATACCGAGACCACGGCATTGAACGAGATGCGCGCCGAGTTGGTGGGGGTTTCGTTGTGTGTTGAGGCGGGGCAGGCGTGTTATATTCCGCTGATCCATAAGGCAGCGGCGCAGGATGATCTGTTTGGCTCGGATGCCTGTGCGGATGGTCAGATGAATTTTGCTGAGTGTCTCGCGATGTTGAAGCCGATGTTGTGTGATCCGCAGATCATCAAGATTGGCCAGAACATGAAGTATGATGCCAAGATTTTTGCGCGCCAAGGTCTGGTGGTTGATCCGATTGATGACACGATGCTGATGTCTTATGCGATGCATGGCGGCTTGCATAATCATGGCATGGACCTGTTGTCCGAGCGTTATTTGGGTCATACGCCGATCCCGATCAAGACGCTTTTGGGAACTGGCAAGTCGATGATTACCTTTGACCGTGTGCCGGTTGACGAGGCGGTGAAGTATGCCGCTGAGGACGCTGATATTACGTTGCGTTTGTGGCAGATGTTTAAGCCGAAGCTGCATAAATCTGCGGTGACGACGGTTTATGAGACGTTGGAGCGACCGTTGGTGCCGGTGTTGGCGCAGATGGAAATGTATGGGATTAAGGTGGATCGTGATGCGTTAAGCCGTATGTCGAACGGGTTTGCGCAGAAAATGGCGGGCTTGGAGGATGAGATCCAGGAGCTGGCGGGGCGCAAGTTTAACGTGGCTTCGCCCAAGCAGTTGGGGGAGATCCTGTTTGACGAGATGGGTCTTGAGATGCCTGACGGCAAGAAGCCTTCGACCGGCAAAACGGGCGCCTATTCGACCGGTGTGGATGTGCTGGAAGATTTGGCGACATTGCACGATTTGCCGCGTCGTATTTTGGATTGGCGGCAGCTGGCGAAGCTGAAGTCGACTTATACCGATGCGCTACAGGAGCATATAAATAAGGATACGGGGCGTGTGCATACGTCGTATTCGATCGCGGGGGCGAACACGGGGCGTTTGGCAAGTACGGACCCGAATTTGCAGAACATTCCTGTGCGGTCTGAGGAAGGCCGGCGTATTCGTGAGGCGTTTATTGCGGATGACGGCAAGGTGCTTGTGTCGCTTGATTATAGCCAGATTGAGCTGCGGATTTTGGCGCATGTCGCGGGGATTGATGCGTTGAAGCAGGCGTTCAAGGATGGTGTGGATATTCACGCACAGACCGCGTCAGAGATGTTTGATGTACCGCTGGATCAGATGACACCGGAAATTCGTAGTCAGGCCAAGGCGATTAACTTTGGTGTGATTTACGGGATTTCCGGGTTTGGTTTGGCGCGTAATTTACGCATTCCGCGGGCCGAGGCGCAGGGATTTATTGACCGTTATTTCGAGCGGTTTCCAGGTATTCGCGACTATATGGACGCGACTGTGCAGTTTGCCAAAGACAATAATTTTGTGGAAACTTTGTTTGGTCGTCGCATCAATACGCCAGAAATTAATGCCAAAGGGCCGCAAGCGGGCTTTGCCAAGCGCGCAGCGATTAACGCACCAATTCAGGGCACGGCGGCGGATGTTATTCGCCGTGCGATGATCCGGATGCCTGCGGCGATTGTGGGCATAAACGCCAAGATGCTATTGCAGGTCCATGATGAATTGATTTTTGAAGTGGCCGAAGATGAGGCGAGCGCATTGATTGATGCGGCGCGTGATGTGATGGAAAACGCGGCTGATCCCGCGGTGAAGTTGGATGTGAAGTTGTCGGTTGATGCAGGGCAGGGCAAGAATTGGGCACAGGCGCATTGATGTGAAAAAGGGCAGGAAATGATCCTGCCCTTTGACGTTTAGTTGACCGGTTTTTCGATCAGGTTCGCATCGGATTTGCGCGATTGTTTGATTTCGATGCGGCGCGGTTTCAGGGCTTCGGGTACTTCGCGGGTCAGGTCGATGTGAAGCATTCCGTGTTCGTGGGTTGCACCTGTAACGCGCACATGGTCAGCCAGATGGAAGCGTCGCTCGAACGCTCGCGTGGCGATGCCACGGTGCAGGTAGGTTTTGCTGCTCTCGTCTTCGTCGGCTTTGCGCGCAGTGACGTGCAAGTTGCGATCCTTTACCTCGATGGCGAGGTCGTTATCTACGAAACCTGCGACGGCTAAAGAGATGCGCCAAGCGTCGTCATCCGTCTTTTCGATATTGTAAGGCGGGTAGGTGGCAGTGCCTGCGTCAGCGGCAAGTGTCCGGTCCAGCATGTCGGCAATTTGGTCAAAGCCAACGGTGGCGCGGTAGAGCGGTGTTAAGTCAAAGTTACGCATAGTGGTCATCCTTTATCAAGCGATAACAAGTGTTTGACGCGCCGAGATTGGCCGCGCCGTCAATTGCGGACCCGTATTTGGCGTCCGTATCAATGATGTGGGGATGGTATGTTTTGGTTTCAAGACCTGTCAGGGCCTGACGAATTTCGCTCCGGTTTCGGTGCGCTGTCCGCCGGTGACGATTTTGCGTCCTGTGCCTGTGCTGGCGGTTTTGAACATGGCGAGCAGTGCGGCGAGCGGTTCTTGTAGCGAGGTGCCGATCGAGATCTGCTGTCCGTCCACATCGGCCATCGCTGAAACCACGGAGACGATTTTTGGAGCGCCATCTTGCATGATGAAAACCGGCGCGCCAGAGGAGCCAAAGGCGATGTCGCAGCTCATGAGGATCACGCCTGATTGCCGTCCTGTAACTTCGCAGACTTCTTGCAGGCTGGCGGCATTTGCACGGTCGCGTCCGTAGGAAACCACGCCGATTTGGTCGCCCGTTTGCGGTTTTGCTGCGATGGCATAGGGGAGGATGCGGCCATTGCGGATGGGTTGGTCGAGTTCCAGAATTGCAATGTCGTGGGCGACTTCGGAGGTGTCTGTTGACGGGCCCGAGTGGTCGTAGTCGGGGTGAGCAAGAATGCGCGTGATGCCGCGCGAGGCTTCTGCGCGCCCGTCGCGCAAGCCCGCTTCAAAGATGAACCGGTCGGGGCTAATGGCGGTGCCGTCTGTTTCGAACAGGCAGTGGGCCGCGGTGAGAATCAGTTTGCTTTGGATCAGGGAGGCCGTGCAGAACCCTTTGCCAGTGATATCGAGCCTGCCGACGCCTTCCCAGCCACGGCTGTCGTTGCGTGTTTCCAGCGTCACAAGCGCGCTGTTTTGGGCGCAAAGCTGTGTGCCAAGCAGGGCAAGGAGAATGGCCAGAAAACGCATGTGTTACCTCAAGGTTGCGGTGCTTATAGTGCATCGCTTGCGGCGACATTATGGCATTAACGCAGGATTGGCACCTGTGGTTTTGAATTTTTTATTGGGCGAAGTGCGGGTGGTTTGGGGCCGCCAGTTGCCCAGTCGAGAAGTTCGACAGTGTGGACGATGGGCGTGTCTGTGCCAGAGCCGATTTGCATCATGCAGCCGATGTTGCCTGCCGCGATGATGTCGGGGGTGAGGGCGTTGAGGGTTTGGAGTTTGCGGGTTTTGAGCTGCTTGGAAATTTCGGGCTGCATGAGGTTGTAGGTGCCTGCCGAGCCACAGCATAGGTGGCTGTCTGCGGGTTCAAGGACGGTGAAGCCTGCGCGGCGCAGCAGGTCTTTGGGGAAGGTTTTGATTTTCTGGCCGTGTTGTAGCGAACAGGCGGCATGGTAGGCGACGCGGATGTTTTTTTCGTCGCCTTCGGGCAGGTCGAGTTTCATCAGGACTTCGGAGACGTCCATGGCGATGGCGCTGACCCGTGCTGCGTCGGCGGCGAGGTCAGTGTTGGCGAACATGTGCCCGTAGTCTTTGACTGTTGTCCCGCAGCCGGATGTGTTGATCACGATGGCGTCCAGCCCTGCGTCCATTTCAGTGGTCCAAGCGCGGATGTTTTTCGCGGCGGTGGCATGGCTCTCAGTGTCTTTGCCCATGTGGTGGGTCAGTGCGCCGCAGCAGCCTTGGCCTTTTGGGATCACGACTTCGGCGCCGAGGCGGGTCAGCAGCCGGATTGTGGCGTCGTTGATGTCGGTGTTCAGGGCGCGTTGCGCGCAGCCTGTCATCAGGGCGACGCGCATCTTTTTATCGGCGACATGGAAGGTTTGCGGGTCGTCGTTGCGCGAGACTGGCGGGATGGTTTTCGGGGCCATTTCCAGCATGGCGCGCAGGCGTGGGTCGGGGATAAAGCGTGCGAAGGGGCGGGTTATTTTTGCGCCAAGTAGCGCTATGCGGAAGCGCGTGGGATAGGGCAGGATGCGGGCGAGAACCCAACGCAGGGCGCGGTCAGAGAGCGGGCGTTTGTAGTTTTTCTCGATATAGGAGCGCGCGTGATCGACGAGGTGCATATAGTGCACGCCTGACGGGCAGGTGGTCATGCACGCGAGGCAGGACAGGCACCGGTCGATGTGAAGCACGGTTTTGGCGTCGGGTGTGCGCTGGTTTTCGAGCATATCTTTGATCAGGTAGATGCGCCCGCGTGGGCTGTCGAGTTCATCGCCGAGCACTTGGTAGGTCGGGCAGGTGGCCGTGCAAAAACCGCAGTGCACGCAGGCGCGTAGGATGTCGTTGGCGCCTTTTGTTGCGGGGTCTGTCAGTTGCGCGGGCGTGAAATTGGTTTGCATTAGGACATGATCCCCGTGTTCAGGATATTTCTCGGGTCGAATTTGGCGCGCAGCCCTGCGGTGATGGCGGCGATTGGTGCGGGTTCGGGGTGGAAGGTTTGGCCTGTACCACGGATCAGGGTGGCGTGGCCTTGCGTGGTTTGCATCTGTGCGCGCAGGTCGTGGCCTTTGGGGGTGAGTGCCCAGATGAGCCCGCCGCCCCAGTCGTATTGCAGGGCAGTTGCGCCCAAGGATGCGCCAAGTGTGGCCGCAATAGAGGGCTTCACGGAGATGCGCCATACGTCGCCGGCTTGGTTGGCGAAAGCGGTCACGTCGCGGATGTCGGTCCAGGTGTCGTCTGATTTGGAGAGGGTGCCGAAAGGCGCGAGCCGTTTTGTGAGTTCTGCGGCGCGGTAATCGACGGAGGCGGCGAACCCTTCGAGGCGCAGGGATGTCGTGGCGGTTGCGGGGTCGTGGGCGGCACCTGTGACCTCGAAGGGGGATCCGAGTGCGGCGGAGAGTGCTTTGATGGCTGTCTCGTCGTCGAGGTTTTTGAGCGTGTAGGTGGCGGTGGTTTCGACGTTTGGGAGGACTTTGAGCGAGACTTCGGTGAGGACGCCCAATGTGCCGTAAGCGCCGGACATGAGTTTTACGAGGTCGTAGCCTGTGACGTTTTTCATCACGCGCCCGCCGTTTTTAATGATGTTGCCTGACCCGTCGACAAAGCGCACGCCGAGCATGAAATCACGCGCTGCACCAACGGCGATGCGGCGGGGGCCAGAGGTGTTGGTTGCGATGACGCCGCCGATTGTGGGGGTGCCTGTGGTGCCGAGCAGCGCGCGGTGGTCCATCGGCTCGAATGCCAACCGTTGATTTTGGGCGGCGAGGGTGGTTTCGATTTCCGAGATCGGCGTGCCGGATTTTGCGACGAGGGTGAGAGCACCCGGTTCATAGAGCGTGATGCCTGTGAGTTTTGCGGTGCTCAGTGGTGTGCCGGTGATCTGGCCGATGGGCCGTGTGCCGCCGCCTGTGATGTGCATCGGGCCGGTTGCGTCGCGGATGATTTGGGCCAGTTCGGGCTCGGATTGTGGTGTCACTGGGCGTTCTCTCTGCGGGATTTCGAGCTGTCGAGCGGGAAAACTTTGGCGGGGTTGAGCAGCCATTTGGGATCAAAGACGTCTTTGACGGACATTTGCGCGTGGAGGTCCGGCCCTGTGTATTGCACATGCATCAGGTCGCGTTTTTCGATGCCGACGCCGTGTTCGCCTGTGAGGCAGCCGCCGACTTCAACGCAGAGTTTCAGGATGTCGGCGCCCATGGCTTCGCATTTTTGTAAGTCGCCTTCTTTGTTGGCGTTGAACAGGATCAGCGGGTGCATGTTGCCATCGCCCGCGTGGAAGACGTTGCCCACATCAAGCCCGTATTCTTTGGAGAGTTCACCGATGCGTTTGAGAACAAAGGGAAGTTCCGAGACGGGGATGGTGCCGTCAAGGCACATATAGTCGTTGATTTGTCCCATCGCGCCGAAGGCAGATTTGCGGCCTAGCCAGATGCGCGCAGCTTCGTCGGCGGATTTGGCTTCGCGCAGTTCCACGGGGTTATGTTTGCGTGCGATGTCCATGATGAGGGCGAGTTGGGCGTCGATTTCGGCGTCTGACCCTTCGACTTCGACGATCAGCAGTGCTTCGCACATGGGGTAGCCTGCGTGGGCGAAGGCTTCTGTGGCTTCAATGCAGGGGCGGTCCATGAATTCGATGGCGACGGGCAACACGCCTGCTTTGATGATGTCGGTGACAACTTGGCCTGCGGTGACGGAATTGTCATAGCCCATGAGGACGGGGCGCGCGCCTTCGGGTTTGTGCAGGATGCGCAGGGTGGCCTCTGTGACGATGCCGAGTTGTCCTTCGGAGCCGCAGATCACGCCGAGCAGGTCAAGGCCGCCAGCGTCGAGATGTGCGCCGCCGATCTCGACGATGGTGCCATCCATCATGACCATTTTCACGCCCATCAGGTTGTTGGTGGTCACGCCATATTTCAGGCAATGCGCGCCGCCGGAGTTCATCGCGATGTTGCCTGCGATGGCGCAAGCGAGTTGGCTGGAGGGGTCGGGAGCGTAGAAGAAGTTGTTTTGTTCTACGGCGCCTGTGACCGAGAGGTTGGTGCGGCCTGTTTGCACGCGGATGTAGCGATCGGTGTAGTTGGTTTCCAGCACGTCGTTCATTTTGGCGACGCCGAGGATAACGCTATCGGCGGTGGGTAATGCGCCGCCTGCAAGTGATGTGCCAGCGCCGCGTGGCACGACCGGCACGTTCAGATCAAAGCAGATTTTGAGGACGGCGGCGACTTGTGCGGTGGTTGAGGGCAAGACGACGCACAGTGGCTGGCAGCGGTAGGCGGTTAATCCGTCACATTCGTAGACGCGGGTTTCTATGGGGTCCGAGATCACGGCGTTTGCGGGCAGCACGGTCAGGAGTTCTGTCACAAGTTGTGCTTTGCGCGAGATCACGGTGGCGTTGGGGTGCGGCATATCCATCGATGATCTCCGTTCGGTTTATTTGTGATGAGGTACAACCGGTTTATATGTATGCGGGTTTTCGTTAGAGGTAGAGGTCATGAAATTTGATGGAGTTGAAAGATATATTTATCGTGAAAGTTATCATGCAGCTATGGGTAGGATGGGTTTTTAACCCGTCTTTCGTCCTTCGCGGAGCCATGCCGCGAGTGTGAGAAGGCCTGCAAGCAGCAAGAATGCCCAAGCGGGGAGGAGTGCTTTGATGCTGATGTCTGCCGTTTCAAAGCCTCCGCGTGGTGTTATCCCGATCCAGCCGCGTCCTGCCGCGGGTCTGCCTGCCCGCACTGTGCGCAGGCTAAAGTCGCCATCGTCGATGGTTAATATGCCGTTGCTGATGGGCGCGAGAGTGTCGCCGGTTGCGATCGTTTGTTCAAATTCACGCGGTGCTGCAGGGCCGAGTGCAAGTACGGTTTCGACGTCCCCTTCGCGCAATCGGTAAAGCCCCACGTCTGGGGCGTTCCAGAGGGCCTCGAACCGTCCCGGCGAGGTTTCTTCGAGGGTCAAAACAGTCTCGGTGCCGTCGGGGTGGATCACGGTTACGTCGCCGATGTCGTCTTCTAAGGTCCGCCTGATGATGCGCATGGTTTGGCCTGTGGCCTCGCCCCACAGCGCTTCTTCTTCGAGTTCGGGTTCTTTCATCATCCAGTGCGCAAGCCGGCGCAGCAGTTCGAGTTGCGGGCCGCCCCCTTCAAAGCCGCGATCCCAGAGCCATGATTGGTCGGACGTCATGAGGGCTACGCGGCCTTCGCCGATGCGGTCAAGGATAAGCAGCGGAAGGTCGTTGAGGCCCGACATCACGACCTTGGCTGTATCTGGCACAGTGACGCCGACCAAGCGGAACCAGCGGCCCCAAGCGGGGCCGTCCCCGTCCGCGTTTGGAGCGAAGTCTTGCAGTCCTGCGGTGACGGGGTGGCGTGCGCCAAGGTCGGTGATTTGCGGTGTGTAGCCTTCCTCGAACACCCGTGCGGTGGGGGCGCCGGGGAGGATTTCGCCAAGTGGTGAGCGGTAGATGCTTTCCGCGCCTCCGTATTCAGAGCCGGAAGAGATCAGCACTGCGCCGCCGTCCAGCACGTAGTCGCGGATGCTTTCAAAGTAGGCGGTGGGCAGGATGCCGCGTCGGCTGTAGCGGTCAAAAATGATCAGATCGAAGTCGTCTATTTTCTCTAGAAACAGTTCGCGTGTCGGGAAGGCGATGAGTGAGAGTTCATCTACAGGCACGCCGTCTTGTTTCTCGGGGGGGCGCAGGATGGTGAAGTGGACAAGGTCAACGCCTGCATCGGATTTCAGAAGGTTGCGCCATGTGCGTTCGCCTGCGTGGGGTTCGCCTGAAACGAGCAGAACCCGCAAGCGGTCGCGTACGCCGTTGATTTGCACAACGGCGGCGTTGTTACGGTCTGTCAGTTCGCCGTCCGCCATGGGCGTGTTGAATTGCACCACGTTCATGTCGCCGTGGGGCAGGTCGAGCGGGAGTTCGATGTCTTGGCCTGTGGGGACTTCAAAGCTTAACGGGGTGTCGCCGTCGATGGCGATGGACAGCGGGACCAAGGTGCCTGCATCCGGGCCTGCCCCTTGGTCGTCGATCCGCAGGGTGAGGGTCACGGTTTCGCCCAAGATCGCGAAGGCGGGAGCGTTGGAGACGATCAGGCGGCGGTCCCAGTCGGTGGGTTTGCCTGTCAGGAGTGTGTGGAAGGGGGCGGGCAGGTTGGGCGCGCGATCCATATCGTGGATGCGCCCGTCGGTAATGGCTATGATGCCTGCGATGCGCGCTTGTGGTTCTTCCGACAGAGCGGCGGTGAGGGCGGTCATCAGTTCGGTGCCGCTGTCACCTTCGCCATCGGGCACGGGGATGATGCGCAGGTCGGTGTTTGGGGTGCGTGCGATTTCGCGGCGTAGGTTTTCGAGGGCAGTGCTGGATTGCGTGGTGCGGTCGCTGAGGGATTGGCTGGCGCTTTCGTCCACCAGTGCGATCACGATGTCGCTTAGCGGTGCGCGGTCTTCGCGTTGCAGGGACGGGTTTGCGATAGCGGCGAGGATGGCGAGGGCAGAGAGGGCGCGCAGCCACCAGCCTGCGAGGCGTCGATATATGGCGAGTGCCACGCCGAGCGCCGCCAATGCTGCGACGAGATAAAGGCCGATCATGGGGATGGCCGGGTCGAAGATCAGGGTGTCGGTCATGGTTATTGTCCCAATCGGTCAAGCAGGGCAGGTACGTGCACTTGGTCGGATTTGTAGTTGCCTGTGAGCACGTGCATGATCAGGTTCACGCCAAAGCGTAAGGCGATTTCGCGTTGCCGTTCGCCTGCTGTGCCGCGCCCGACGGGGAACATGCTGTTGCCGTTGTCGTCGATGGCCCATGCGCGTGCCCAGTCGTTGCCGCCGATGACCACGGGGGTGACGCCGTCGTTGAGGTTGCGAAATGGCATACCCTCGGAAAGGTCGGAATTGATGGGGGCCGCTTCGACCCAGATGTCGCGGCTGGCGTAACGACCGGGGAAGTCTTGTAACAGGTAGAATGTGCGCGTCAGGACGTGATCGTCGGGAATTGGTTCAATTGCAGGAATGTCGAGGCCGCGTGCGATGGCTTGAAGTTTGCGCCCCTCCGGACTGCCCGAGCCAAAGCTGGCGGTGTCGGCGTCGCGGGTGTCGAACATGATCATACCGCCAGCGCGCAGGTAGCGGTTCAGTTTGCTGTATGCGTCGCGTGAAGGGAGTGCTTGGTCAGGGGTGACAGGCCAGTAGATGAACGGGAAGAAAGCCAATTCGTCAGTTTCGATGTTGACGCTTACGGGGTCGGCGGGTTCGATTGACGTGCGTTGGAACAGGGTGCGAGAGACGCCGCGCAGGCCAGCCTGTGCAATGTCGTCGGTGGTTTTGTCGCCTGTAAGGACGTGCGCGAGGACGACTTGCGAGGTGGCGGCGATGGCTTTTGCGTCATCACTTTGGGCCTGTGCGTCGGGGGTGAAGAGCATGAGCGCGATGAGAGCCGCGGCGATGTTGCCACGCGGACCGCGCAGGCGCCCGCCGACAAGCAGAGAGGCGATAATGTCGAGGGCGAGAAGGGTGAGGGCAGCGGTGAGGAGCCAGCCTTTGAGGGCGGTCTCACGGGTGGTTGTCAGCCCTTCGACGGGGATGCGGGCGGGCCATACGGCGGGTGAGAGGCTGGTGTCGGCGTCTATGACGTTGACGGCGATTTGTGCGTCGGGACCTGTGTAAAGGCCGGGGCGCAGGGTGGGGCTGGCGGTGCGCGTTGTGAGGAGTGCGCCGTCAATCCCTGCGAGGGCTTTGCCGTCTTGCAGCCGCCCGAAACCGTCGAGAACCGTGGCGGGAAGCCATGTCGTGCCTGCCAGATCGGTGGGGGCGGAGGTCGCGGCGCGGGTAGAGATCGCGAGGCGTTCTAGCATTTGAACGAAGAGGCCCGAGAGCGGCAAGGTGGACCATTCGGCGTTGGCGGTGACGTGGAACAGCACGACTTGCCCGAGGCCGAGCGTTTTGCGGGTGACCAGTGGTGTGCCGTCGGTCAGATCGGCGATGACGCGGTCAGCCAGATTGGGGTCGGGTTGTGCCATGACCTGTGCGGAGACGGTCACGTCGGTGGGGATTTGCAGGCCTGCGAAGGGAGAGGTTGCGTTGAAATCTGCGAGGGCTTTGGGTTCGCCCCAGCTCATTGCGCCGCCGACTGTGCGTCCGCCATCGCGCAGGCGCACGGGAAGGAGCGGGGCTTCGGATGAGCGGCCCAGATCGGATGCGGCGAGGCGTGGTCCTGCGAAACGCACCAGTAAACCGCCGTCTTCGACCCATTTTTGCACCGCCTCGGAGTCCCGGCCGCCGAGGGTTGCGACGTCGGCCAAAATAATCACGTCGGGATTGGCGAGGATGAGGTCGTTGATGGTGCCGTTGATCAGGTCGGCGGAGGGGGCCAAAGCTTCGCGCAGGTAGTGTAGGGGCGAGAGCAGGTCGAGAGCTTCGCGATTATCTGCGCCTGCGATCAGGGCGACCTTGCGGCGTTTCAGGCTGTCGTCGGTGAGGCTGACGGCGGCGGCAGAGCGTTGGCCTGTCAGTTCGAAACGTGTGACGCGGTTGCGCAGTTCGGGTGGCAGGACAAGGGCGGTTTGAGCGATGGGCGCGCCTGCATCGAACGTCAGGTCGATAGTTTGCAAGGGCCGTTCCACGCCTGCAGGGTCGAGGCCGATAGCCGTGAGGGGTATTGTGGCGCTGTTGCCCATGGGCGTGCGGATGGCCGAGACGATGATTTCGCCCTCTTCGTATGTGGGGGGGCGCAGGCCGTATGTCGTGCGCGGTGACTGGAAAACGCTGACGGGGCCGTGGGTCTCGAACGCGGTGAGCAGGTCGTCGCGCCCTGTCCAGTCGATGCCGTCAGAGAGCCAAAAGGTTTCAAAATCGCCGGTTTGGCTGGTGAGCCAGTCGGTGGCGGCGGTTGTGGGTTGCCAAGGTTGCGGCTGTAGGTTTGCCAGCCTGTCTTGCCATGTGGATGCGGCGGCAAAGGGGATTTCGCCTGTTGGCAGGTCCGCGAGGTTGACGATCGCGGTACGGCGATTGTTGCGGGATGCGTCGGAAAGGAGAGCGTCGATGCGGTCGGTTTTCGCGGACCATGTGGGTGCCCCTGCCCATGAGCCGTCGACGGCGATCACGAGATCACCGCTGCCTGATTTGACTTGGGATGGGTTGAGGACGGGGCCTGCGAAGCCGATGATCAGGGCGGCGATTGCGGTCAATCGCAAGAGGAGCAGCCACCAAGGGGTGCGGTCCGATTGGCTTTCTTTATCGGTCAGTCCGAGCAATAGCGCGACGCCCGGGAAGCGGCGTTTGATGGGCGCGGGGGGCACGGCGCGGAGGAGCAGCCAGAGGATTGGCAGGGTGATGAGCGCTGTCAGCAGCAGAGGTGCGGTGAAGCCGAGGGGGCCGAGTGTCCACATTATGCGCGCCTCGCGAGGGATTGGTAGAGCCACAGCAGCGCCGAGGTTGCTGGTGTGTTTGTGTGGTGTGTGTGGAATTGCCAGCCGGTTGTGCGGGCCAGATTTGCGAGAGCGTCTTTGCGTTCGGCGAGGCGGTCAAGGTAGCGGCTGCGCAGGTCGCCAGCTTGTAGAGTTTCGAAGTGCAAGTCGCCGCCCATAGATTGAAAAATGGTGCGGCCATGAAAGGGGAAGGCTTCTTCTTGCGCGTCGAGGACTTGGAGGAGTGCGCCGCGCACGCCGTTGTCGGCGGCTTTGTGCAGGGCGGTTTCGGTGCCTTTGATGTCGCCAAGAAAGTCGCTGATGAACACAGCGCGGGAGTAGGCGGGCATGGTGTTAGCACTGGGGGAGGCGTAATCCGCGCTGTCGTCCTCAGTGAGGATTTGCGCCATTTGGCGGATTTGTCCTGCGCCGCGTTTTGCGGGGAGGCGGGCGTCGGTGAGGCCGATCCGTTCACCGCCGCGGTCTAACAGGATAGCAGTTGCGAGTGCGAGTGTGCGTGCGCAGGCGGATTTGGTTTGGGTGTCGTCGTCGGAGGTGAAGGACATTGATGCGCTTTGGTCGACCCAAAGCAGGACGGTTTGGGCGGTTTGCCATTCTTTGTCGGCGACGAAATTCGTGTCTGCGCGGGCCGAGCGGCGCCAGTCGATTTGGCGCAGGTCGTCGCCCGATTGTGCAGCGCGGTATTGCCAGAATGTGTCGCCTGTGCCTGCGCGCCTGCGTCCGTGATCGCCCAAGATGATGGAGGACGCCAAGTGGTCCGCTTGTGCCAGAAGGGCGGGCAGCGGGTCGGAGAGGGTTTGGGCGTTGGCGCGAAGATTTGCGGCAGTTGTCACGCGGCGGCACCTTTGACGCGGGTGATGCTGGCCGCGATCGAGGTGATCAAGTCGGTCACGGTTTCGCCGCGTGCGCGGGCCGCGAAGGTGAGGGCCATGCGGTGTTCAAGAACGGGAACTGCCATGGCCATGACGTCTTCGGCCGATGGTGCGAGACGTCCGTCGAGGAGGGCGGCGGCGCGCACGGTCAGCATGAGCGCTTGGGCAGCGCGCGGGCCTGGGCCCCAGCTGACGGATTGGCGCACGGCTTCGGGGGCTTGCGCGTCAGGACGGCAGGCGCGGACCAGATCGAGGATCATTTCAACAATATTTTCGCCGACGGGCATTTGACGAAGGACCTGTTGTGCAGCGAGCAATTCATCGGCGGTGAAGACGGCGGTGGCTTTTTCTTCGACGGTGCCGGTGGTGGCGATCAGGATGTCACGCTCTGTTGCGCGGTCGGGGTATGGCACGTCGATTTGCACGAGGAAGCGGTCGAGTTGGGCTTCTGGTAGTGGGTAGGTGCCTTCTTGCTCGATCGGGTTTTGGGTCGCGAGAACGTGGAAGGGGTGGCCGAGGGGACGGTGTTGCCCTGCGATAGTCACTTCTTTTTCTTGCATGGCTTGTAAGAGCGCGGACTGCGTGCGGGGCGAGGCGCGGTTGATCTCGTCGGCCATCAGCAGTTGGCAAAATACAGGCCCTTCGACAAAGCGGAAGGCGCGGGAGCCGTCAGCATTGGTGTCGAGGATTTCGGAGCCGAGGATATCGGCGGGCATCAGGTCGGGCGTGAACTGGATACGGTTGCCATCTAGGCCCATCACGGTGGAAAGGGTGTCAACAAGACGCGTTTTGCCAAGGCCCGGCAGGCCGATCAAAACCGCATGTCCGCCGCAGATCAAAGCGGTCAATGTCAGGTCGACCACGCGAGGTTGTCCGATGAACCGTTTGCCAATGCTCTCGCGCGCTTGGCCCAATTTGGTGCCTAAAATTTCGATATCAGCCACCAGTTGATCGGGGTTTACCATGACAATGCTCCTGTTTCGCCTATATGCTTATAACAACAGATAATGCAGGTGACCCCAATGGCAAAACCAACGAGTGGACAAAAGATCGTGACACCGAGTGCGGAAAGCCTCGCAGCATCCGCGAGGGCCGTGAAAAAAGGCGGTTTGCCGCCTGTGCATTTATGGAATCCGCCGTTTTGCGGGGATTTGGATATGCGGATTGCACGGGATGGCACGTGGTTTTATCTCGGCACGCCGATTGGCAGGCCCGAGTTGGTAAAGTTGTTTTCGACGATTCTGCGTAAAGATGGCGACGATTATTTTCTGGTGACCCCTGTAGAGAAGGTCGGAATCACCGTGGATGATGCGCCGTTTGTGGCTGTGGATTTCAATTTGCGCGATGGGGTATTGGTGTTTGAGACTAATGTTGGCGATTTTGTTGAGGCGGGGCCTGACTGTCCGATCCGTGTTATGCGGGACGCGGAGACGGGCGAGCCTGCGCCTTATGTTTTGGTACGTGCAAATTTGGAGGCATTGATTGATCGTAAATCTTTTTACCGTTTGGTGGAGATTGGCGAGCGCGAAGAGGTGGATGGTGTGATGTGGTTTGGTGTGCGATCCAAGGGCGCGTTTTTTGGGATTATTCCAGCGGCGGAATTGGACGTATGAAGGCCTGTGCGAACCTGACGATGTTGTTCACCGAACTGCCGTTTTTAGAGCGGTTCGGCGCGGCGCGGAGTGCAGGGTTTGAGGCGGTCGAGGTGTTGTTTCCTTATGATGTCGCGGTGCCTGACATGTTGGATATGTTGGGGCGCAATGAGTTGCCACTGGCGTTGATCAACTGTCCGCCGCCGAATTATACGGGCGGCGAGCGTGGCTTTGCTGCGGTGGTTGGGTCGCGGTTTCAGCAGGATTTCAGACGTGCGGCGCGATACGCCAAGGCGCTGGGCGCGCAGCATTTGCATATTATGGCGGGGATTGCTGAAGGGGCCGAGGCGCGGGCGTGTTTTGTCGAGAATTTAAAGTGGGCGGCGGCGTTTGCGCCAGAGCAGAGCCTGACGATTGAGCCGATAAATCACGACGATATGCCGGGTTATTTTCTGTGTGACTTTGATGAGGCGAAGGCGATTATTTTAGAGGTTGGTGCGCCAAATGTGCGTCTGCAATTTGATGCCTATCATGCGCAGAAAATTTCGGGTGACGTGATGGCGGCGTGGAAGCTTGTGCGTGATGTTGTGGTGCATGTGCAGGTGGCCCAGACGCCTGATCGGAGTGCGCCTGATCAGGGTGACATTGATTATGCGGCGTTCTTTAAGCTGTTGAAAAGGGACGGTTACAAAGGTTGGATCAGCGGAGAATATACCCCCGCTGGCCGCACTGAAAAGTCGCTTGCGTGGATCAAGTGATTATTGATTGGCGAGGCTTTGGGCCAGGCGCATAAGTTGTACAGCCTCGGAGCGGTAGCCGAAATTGTCTGGGCCACGGTTGGCGTTGGCAAGGTCGATGGCGGCGGCGTAGTTCCAATCGCCCAAGTAGTCAGAGCCGCGCAGGAGTTGGCCAAACCCTGCGATTGAGGCCGCGAATTTAGCATCGAAGTTTGCGGGCTCTGTGCCAGTGATTGGCAATTCGATCAGTTTGCTGATGTTTTCGGATGGGTTTTTGTAGCGCAATTTGAGGAATCCGAATTCGTCATTTTCTGCGCTGGTTTCAGGACTGCCATAGCGCAACGGGTCGCTGAGTTGGGCGGGGCTGCCGTTCGGGGTGATTTCGTAAATTGCGGTGACGGTGTGGCCGGCGCCGAGTTCGCCTGCGTCGATAGCGTCGTTGTTGAAATCTTCGCGGCGTAAGGCGCGGGTTTCATAGCCGATGAGGCGGTATTCTGCGACCACCGCTGGATTGAATTCGACTTGCACCTTCACGTCGCCTGCAATGGGGAACAGCGCGCCGGAAAGTTGATCGACAAGCACTTTTTGTGCCTCGGAGAGCGTGTCGAAGTAGGCCGCGATGCCGTTGCCGTTTTGGGCGAGTGATTGCATGGTCGCGTCATTGAGGTTGCCGCGCCCGAACCCAAGCACGCTAAGGTAGGTGCCGCTGTCGCGCTTGGTCTCGATAAAGGTTTTGAGTGCATCGGCGTCGTTGATGCCGACATTAAAATCGCCGTCTGTGGCGAGGATGACGCGGTTGACTTCGCCGTCTTGCGCCATGGTTTGTGCTGTGGCGTAGGCTTGTTCCAGTCCGCCTTGGCCGTTAGTAGACCCGCCTGCGCCCAAGGACGAGATCGCTTGCAAGATTGTGGTCCGGTCGGAAGCCGAAGTTGGCGCAAGGACTTGGCCCGCCGAGCCTGCGTATTCCACGATTGCGATTTGATCTTCGGCGCGGAGTTGGTCGAGCATGAGCCGGAAGGATTGTTTCAGCAGGGGCAGTTTATTGATGTCTGACATCGAGCCGGAGGTGTCGATCAGAAACACGAGGTTCAGCGGCGGGCGATTTGCGGTCTCGGGCATTTGCCCCTGAATGGCGATGTGCAGAAGTTGCGTGTCGGGGTTCCACGGGGTTTGCATCATGGAAACGGTGGGGCGGAAGGGGGCTTCGCCTGCCTCCGGACCTGCATAATCGTAGGGAAAGTAGTTGATCAGTTCTTCGATCCGCACGGCATCGGGGGACGGCATGACGCCACGGTTCAGGTCCGAGCGAATGAGGCTATAGCTGGCGGTGTCTACGTCGATGGAAAAGGTCGAGACCGGTTCTTCGGACGTGATTTTCACAGGGTTCGCTGCGACATTGGCAAATTCTTCTGAGGAGTCGAGTGCTGGTTGTGCTGTGTCTTCTGCAGCCGGTTCTCTGAACGTTTGAGCTGGTTGCATGATCTCATCCATCGCGACACCTTCATTCGCAATCGGGGCTACTGCGTTTTGGGTGCGTTGCAAGGTGTTGGCTGGCGCAGCAGGCATCGCGTTTGGAGCCACAGCTACGGGTTCGATGATCCGCCCCATCGGGATTGGCGGGGGTTGCATCAGGTCGCCACCAGATGCCATGTCGACAACGTCTTCGCGTGGTGCGGCGAGTTCGTTTTGCAACGCGTTGGATTTTTCGCTGGCGTCCTGAAAGGGCATCGGTCTTCGCAGCAGATCTTGTCCGGCTGGTGTCATAAACATAAAGCCGCAGGCAACAAGCGCAGTTGTCGCGGTCAGGCCGCCTTTTGTGGTGAGAGTTTTCAGCATGGTTTTAGCTCCTGTCCAAAGGGCGTTTTGCCCGTTTGCAGAAGTTTGACGCGCGTGATTTGCGGTTCCTTGGAGGGCGGCAAAGTTTTTTTGTGCGAGCGCCAGATTGTCCGCGCGCCGTGTTTCGTTGGCTTTGGGTGTTGCGGCGTTCATGGCTGATTTGAGATCATTCAGGTCATCTGTCATGATGCGTCCTCGCTGGCTTTGAAGTCTTTGAGACGTTTTTTGGCCTCGGATATGCGCCACGAAATTGTGCCTTCGGAGACATTGAGAATATCGGCGGCTTGCGCGTGGGTCATGTCATCGAGGATCAGCGCGAGTGTGTCGCGCAGGTCGTTGTTGAGGGTGCCCATAGCGGTTGTGAGCCAGTCATGTTTTTCGGTGTCTTCTGCGGCGGAGGCGGTGCGGTTCAATTCCCAATCGCCCCAGCCTGTGGTGGCTTTCACATAGGTGGCGCGTTTGCGGCGGCGGTCGTGGGCGGCGTTCACGGCGACGCGGTAGAGCCATGTGGTGACTTTTGCGCGGCGTTGGTAGGATTTGAGTTTTGCAGGCAGGGCGGCGCAGATGTCTTGGGTCAAATCCTCTGCCTCGGAGCGCGTGCCTGTCATCCGGAAACAGAAAGCGAATAACCGGTCGTAGTGCCGGTCAAGCAGGCATGCAAAAGCGGCCCCGTCACCAGAGGCTGCCGCAAATGCCAAGTCTTCGTCTGTGGTTGTCATACGCATGATAGTGGTTTGACGTCGTGGCCGCGCCGATCCTTGGCGCGGCCACCAAATAAATTAAACAGAGGTGCAGATGTACTTCATTTCCATGTAGTCATCCATGCCGTGGCGGCTGCCTTCGCGCCCCAGACCGGACTGTTTCACGCCACCGAAGGGTGCGACTTCGGTAGAGATGATGCCCGTGTTCACGCCAACGATGCCATATTCAAGGGCTTCGGCGACTTTAGTGACGCGCGACAGGTCTTTGGCGTAGAAGTAGGATGCGAGGCCAAAGATGGTGTCGTTGGCGAGCGCAATCACATCGTCTTCGTCTTCGAATTTGAAGAGCGGCGCGAACGGGCCAAAGGTTTCGTCGACGCTGACCATCATGTCTTTGGTCGCACCTGTGACGATTGTTGGCTCATAGAACAAGCCGCCAAGCGCGTGAGGTTTGCCGCCTGTCAGGACAGTGCCGCCCTTGGACAGCGCGTCGGCGAGGTGTTCTTTTACCTTTTCGACGGCTGCGGGTTCAACAAGCGGGCCGAGGGTGATGCCGTCTGACAGGCCGTCACCCACCCGTAGGGCCTCGACCGCGACTTTTAGTTTTTCGGCGAAGGCATCGTAAACGCCAGCTTGCACGTAGATCCGGTTGGCACAGACGCAGGTTTGGCCGTTGTTGCGGAATTTGCAGGCGATTGCGCCAATGACGGCCTCATCCAGGTCCGCGTCGTCGAATACGATGAAGGGCGCGTTGCCGCCGAGTTCCATCGAGCATTTCATCACTTGGTCAGCGGCTTGTTTCAGCAGGATGCGGCCGACTTCGGTGGAGCCTGTGAACGAGAGTTTGCGCACGATCGGGTTTTCGCAGAATTCTTTGCCGACGTCGGATGATTTGGTGGAGGTGACGACGGAGAGCACGCCTTTTGGAAGGCCCGCTTGTTCGGCGAGTTTCGCCATAGCGAGGGCTGAAAGTGGTGTGAGTGAAGCGGGGCGCACCACGAAGGAGCAGCCAGCGGCCAGCGCCGGGGCCACTTTGCGTGCGATCATGGCGTTGGGGAAGTTCCATGGTGTGATCGCGGCGGCGACGCCGATTGGTTGGCTGATCACGGTGATGCGTTTGTCCGCCATGTGGCCGGGGATGGTTTCGCCGTAGTTGCGTTTTGCCTCTTCGCCGAACCATTCGATGAAGGATGCGCCATAGGCGACTTCTCCACGGGATTCGACCAAAGGTTTGCCCTGTTCGGCAGTCATGATGATGGCGAGGTCTTCTTGGTTTTCCATCAAAAGGTCGAACCATTTGCGCAGCACTTTGGAGCGTTCTTTGGCGGCGAGTGCGGCCCATGCTTTTTGGCTGCCGGCTGCGGCGTCGATGGCCGTCGCGATTTCAGAGCGGTCCAGATCGGCGACGACCGCGATCACGTCACCGCGTGCAGGGTTGGTGACTTCAAAGGTTTTGCCGCTTTTGGCGTTAACCCAATTGCCGCCGACGAAAGCCTGCGTACAAAGCAGATCGGGGTTCTTGAGCAGCGACTTGAGGTCTGTTGTTTTGTCTAACATCTGGTGTCTCCTATGGGTTGCGCGCATCTGAACAGCCTAGCATGATATGGTAAAGGGTGGAATTCAGCGGAGGCGTATAAATGGACATGGATGACCGGTTTTCGAACGGGGCATATATTGCGGATGGTGATGCGTATCCTGACAAATGGGCGGGCTTGGCTGCTGCGTTTCGCAAGCGGGTAAAATGCGATCTGGATCTGTCATACGGCGAGAGCGCGCGACAGGTTTTGGACATTTTTCACCCTACGCTGACTGCGACCCAAGAACCGAAAGGTTTGGTCATGTTTGTGCATGGCGGGTATTGGCTGGCGTTTGACAAGTCGTACTGGTCGCATCTGGCAGCGGGGGCGTTGGCGCGTGGCTATGCGGTTGTGATTCCGTCGTATGATTTGTGTCCTAGTGTGGGGATTCCGGACATAACAACGCAAATTATCAAGGCAGCACAGTTTTCGGCAGATCTTGTGCAGGGACCTTTGCGTTTTACGGGGCATTCAGCGGGCGGGCATTTGGTGGCGCGATTGGCGGGGATGGACTGGAGGGGGCGGTTAAAGCGCGTGCTGCCGATTTCGCCTGTCACGGATTTGAAGCCGCTGTTGCAGACCAAAATGAACGCCACTTTGCAGTTGGATCTGGCGACGGCGCGGGCGCACAGTCCTATTCATATGGCAAGGCCAGATGTACCTGTCACGGTTTGGGTTGGCGCAGACGAACGGCCTGTTTTTATCGAGCAAGCGGGTGAATTGGCAAGAGCCTGGGGGTGTGATGTGGTGCAGGCGAACGGTGCGCACCATTTTAATGTCATTGAGCCGCTGGCCGACCCCGACAGCGCGATTTGTAAAGCGTTGTTTAGCTGAAGCGGCGGGCGTAGCAGGGAGGGTCCTCGAACGGGGTTGAGCGGGCAGCGAAGACACCGCGTGCAATGGCACGGGCCATGCAGGTTGCGGCGGCATGACCAAGGTAGATCAGATCGTCACATGTTTTATCACCGTTTGAGGCGGCAAATATCAAGTCACCGTCCATTGGCGTATGGCTGGGCACGAGCGCGCGAGCAAATCCATCGTGGGCTGAGGTGGCTAATCGGGTGCATTGGGCTTGGGTCAGATGCGCATTTGTGGCGATGATGCCGATGGTGGTGTTGCGCCCGTGTCCCTTTGTGATGGGGCGGCCGCGTGGATAGCCAAGGGCAGGGCCGAGGTTGCCGAATTCGCCAGCAAATTCGAAGGGTGCGGCCCAGAAGTGCGGGCTGTCGCCGACGGTGGCGGAGCCGAGCGCGTTGACTGCGACGAGTGCGCCGACGATCACGCCATTGGGCAGGGTCATTGAGGCCGAACCTAATCCGCCTTTGAGATTTGCGGTAGTTGCACCAAATCCTGCGCCAGATGTGCCAATGTCGAAACCGGTTGCCGCGTTGGCATAGGCGTCGCGTCCGAGGGCATTGTAGGGGTTTTGGGTCCAGTCTTTGTCGCCGCCGTTGAGCAGATCGAACAAGATTGCGGCGGGGACGATGGGGACGGTCACTGGGCCGACTGCGAAGCCGCGACCGTCAGCGCGTAGGGCGTCGGTGACGCCAGAGGCGGCGTCGAGCCCGAATGCGCTGCCGCCTGACAGCACAAGTGCGTCGACGGCTTCGACGGTTTTGTCTG
Source organism: Yoonia sp. MH D7 (assembly GCF_054439475.1). Taxonomy (NCBI): domain Bacteria; kingdom Pseudomonadati; phylum Pseudomonadota; class Alphaproteobacteria; order Rhodobacterales; family Paracoccaceae; genus Yoonia; species Yoonia sp. MH D7. The sequence continues at coordinate 2,430,446 of NZ_JBTJCF010000001.1, read as the reverse complement.
GCGCGAGGAGATCGGTTTCACGGGTGCCCGGTGCGCCGCCCATGACATGCACTCCGCAGGTGAATGGCGCGTTGGCGGTCAGCACTGTGACGCCAGATTTTAGGGTTGCGTCATGGGCGTTTCCCACCCGAAATCCGGTGACATCGGTGATCAGGTTTTGCATTAGACGTCGACCACATAGGGGCCGAGGTAGGTGAGCGTGTCGGTGTGGCCCAGTACGTAGGGGAAGCCGCCGAATGCGTCTTCGGTGATGATGATCAGCGTGTTGGCGCCGTGCATTTTTGAGACTGTGTGGCTGACGTCTTCTGGGGAGAGGAAGTCGCTGAGGCGGGCTTGGGCGTTTTTGAAAGCGACTTCGACGAAGCCCGTGTCGATAAATGCGCCCGGTTGGTCGATGGTGATTTGTTCGGGGTTTTCGCCGTCGGTGTGGAAACAGTAGGCTATAGCGGCATCGTGGTCGATGAAATCGCCGCATAGCAGATGCAGGCGCAGTTTATTGTCGGGTAACGCATGGGGCAGCTCTGGTTCGGGTATGCGTTTGAAGTAACTTATGAATTTTCTAAGAACCGACATTGGTGTCCTGTGGGATTTGATGCGTTTGGCGCTAGGGTGCACCCGATGTGGGGCGCTGTCACGCTGAAATCGCTTGTTTGGATTTTGAATTGGGCCTAACGCTGTGGGTGAGCACGTGACGATGGCGTCGTCGCAGATGGGAAGCATCGCTTGGCAGAGATGCCTTCGTCCTGAACGCCGGGACCTTTCGGGGTCTGCACATCAGCCCCATTTTGCGTGAGGTCTGATCTATGACTACCCGTCCACAGTTTTACCGTTTCCATCAAGGCGCCGAAGTGTTGCCGTTTGCGCCGTCTGAATACGAGGCGCGCCTGACCGGCTTGCGCAAGATTATGGCAGATCAGGGCGTGACGGCTGCCGTTTTCACGTCGATGCATAACATCGCGTATTATTCCGGTTTTCTGTATTGTGCGTTTGGTAGGCCTTATGCGCTGGTCGTGACGCCGACCGAGAGTGTCACGATTTCAGCGGGCATTGATGCAGCGCAGCCGTGGCGTCGCAGTTATGGTGATAATATCACTTATACCGATTGGGAGCGTGACAATTATTGGCGTGCGATTGTGTCGGTTGCTGGCGTGGCTGCGGTTGTTGGTATGGAGGGCGATCATCTGACGCTGGTGCAGAGCCAGAAGTTGGAAGCGTTCATGCAGCCTAATCGGGTTGTCGATATTGCGCCTGCGACGATGGTGCAGCGTATGATGAAAAGCCAAGCAGAGTTGGATTTGATTCGCCATGGGGCGGCTGTGGCGGATGTGGGTGGCTTTGCTATTCATGATGCGGCCCGTGCTGGTGTGCGCGAAATTGATGTCGCGATGGCGGGGCGCGACGCGATGGAGTTGGAGATTGCCAAGCGTTTTCCCGATGCCGAGTACCGCGATACGTGGGTTTGGTTCCAGTCGGGGATCAACACGGATGGTGCGCATAATCCAGTGACCAGCCGTGTGTTGCAGCGCGGCGATATCCTGTCGCTGAATACGTTTCCGATGATTAGCGGCTATTACACTGCACTTGAGCGCACGATGTTTGTCGAGGAAGTTGACGATGCCAGCCTGAAGGTCTGGGAGGCCAATGTTGCGGCGCATGAATATGGCATGAGTTTGCTGGTGCCGGGGGCTGTGTGTTCCGAGGTGACCGCAAAGATCAACACGTTCTTTGAAGAGCGCGATTTGTTGCAGTATCGCACGTTCGGGTATGGCCATTCATTTGGTGTGCTGTCGCATTATTACGGGCGCGAGGCAGGGCTAGAGTTGCGCGAGGATATCGACACGGTGTTGGAGGAGGGGATGGTGATCTCGATGGAGCCGATGTTGACGATCCCCGAGGGGCAGGCCGGTGCTGGCGGATATCGCGAGCATGATATTTTGTTCATCACTGAGGATGGCAATGAAGATATTACCAAATATCCTTATGGTCCGGCGTATAATATCATATCGTGATCACAAAAATGTGGGGGCGTGTATGTCACGTCCCTGTAATTTTCGTCTCTGGGTAAGCGGGTTTCTTTGCAACTGGCGCTGTGACTGCTATTGAGGGTGAAATTTACCAATTAAGTGGCTATCTGATATGATGAATTCGACACCTTTTTCGCGGCGTGCTTTCGTCGTTATGTTGTTGGGCACAACGGCTGCCTGTGCGGCGACCGTACCCGACGTCGACATGCCTGCGCCGGTAACCTTTGATGACGGTTATGGCCCTATTTTCGATTCCGGTTACAATTTGCCCGGAATTCCATCCAACTTCACTCAAGGCATCAATCGCCGCATGACAGGCACTTATCTGGGCGAGCAACCGGCCAATACGCTTGACGTCGATCCCTATGCAAAGTTCCTATATCATGTGAAAGAGGGCGGCATTGCGGTTCGCTATCCGGTTGGCGTGGGGCGCGCGGGCAAGGCGTTTGCAGGCAACGGTGTGATCCAGATGAAGCGTAGATGGCCGGGCTGGACTCCAACTGCAAATATGTTGCGCACCGAGCCTGATATTTACGGCCCGTTCCGTCGCGGGATTCCGGGTGGACTTCGTAGCCCGCTTGGCGCTGCGGCGTTGTATCTTTATCGGAACGGTCGCGATACCTATTACCGGGTTCATGGCACGAACGATCTGGATTCGGTCGGTAACTCGGGCAGCGCTGGCTGTATCCGTCTGTTTAATCAGGATATGATTCATCTTTATAACGCTGTCGAGACAGGTATCAAGATTCACGTGCGGTCTGAGGCAGAGAGCCTGCGGGTTGATCCGGAGAATTACCTGCGCGGCGTGGAGTTGCCTGCGACCCGTGTCGATCCCGAAAAAATCTACGGCGAAGCTGCCTTGGCAAACGACAGACCGCCAGATTTTGATGCGGTTGACCCGAATGCGCCAATGGATGTTTCCGAAGTGCCACTATAAATCGCAAAAATTCACCCGCAACCAATTGGTTGCGGGTTTTTTGTTGTGTCGCCTTGGCTATGCCGTTTTTCGACAAGAAAACCGGTTGAAAAAGTTTCAATGGTATTTGAAAATAAGATCAAACGTACCTAAATGTAATACCGCATAACATTAATGAGGAACCATTTCATAATGGCCGATTTCGACGCGCAAATTAAAGAGAGCCAAACGCAAGTTGCCGAGGCTCAATCCAAAATTTCCGAACTGACGTCCCGTATTGAGACGGCCCGACAGAAGATGGCAACTGGCACCGATATTTCTGTCGATATCGCGAATGCGTCGCTGGAAGATGTGCACGCCCATACCGAATTGATGAACGCGAATATCGCGGAATTGATTATGGGGCTGGACGATGTGACCTCTGCATTCTCGAAGGATTTTGACGAGATGCGGTCCAAGACGACGATGGAAAGCATTGTGGGTTGGTTTTCTGGTGGCAAGTCCGATTCGATGCGCGAAGAGCGGATGCGGTCGGCGAGTGTTGATGACAAATTGCAGGATTTAATTTCGAAATCCGATGTCATCACCAGGCTGTTGCAGGGCCAGCTGGCGACGCTCAATGATCAAAAAACCAAGGTTGGGACGAACCTGACGTCAACGCTTGATGAGCGCGAGATGACTGTGGGCGAGTTGGAGCAGGTCCGTGCCGATATTCTGGCCCTTGATCCCACGATTATCACGCTTGAAGGCAAAATTTCCGTGGAGCAGGATGCCGCTGTCCGCACGAAGCTGGAATCCGAGTTGGCCGGACTAAACGCGCAATATAACGAGATGGTGCAGATGGAGCAGGTCAAGCTTGCAAAATCTCAAACGCTAGAGCGCTATATCGAGAAGGGTAAAACCTGGGTTGATAGTTTGCAGAATCAAGCGGCAACACAAATGGTGCTGATCAATAAGCTTGAGACAGATACCAAGCAACGTGTTGTTTTGTATGGTGCTTTGTCGAAGTCGTTGAAAACAGCGCAGCAACAGGATGTGGCGCATAAGATCAACGAAATTGGCGTGAAGACCGACCAAGAGGCGCAGACAGCGATGGCCGCGATTGGGGCCGCGACTAACGCCCGCATGGCCGATATGTTGGAAGCCCACGAAGACCATATGGTGTTCGCACGCGAGATTTTGGAGCAGAAAGCCAAGGCCGACGAACGGTTTGTGCGCCGGTTTGCCAAGATCGTGGAGAAGCATGATAGCAACCAGTACGGGGCAGAGTGACGTTTCGGGCGCAAATTCGTCTGACGTTGATTATAGGCGGAACCGTCCTGCTGACGGGGCTTGGTTTCATGCTGGTGCGGCTTGATCCCTATGCAGGCATTTTTGCGGCTGCGGGCACGGCAATTTTGTTTCTCGGCGTCGCTGTCCGCTGTCTACATCGGCGGCAGTGGCGTTTTGCCGTAGAGACGGATGATATGTTGTCGGGGCTTGCCGCAGCGCGTTATTTACGCGGTCCGATGGCGCCGTTCTGGCGCAAATGGTTGGCATTAGACGAATTTGACCGGAACAAAGCTAATGATTGAAGCACCTTCCCTTGACCACTTTAAACTCGAAGACACCCGCATTACGCGGCGCTATTTTGGCAAGTTCGCGCGCATTACGCAGCATATGACCAAGGTTGCGGCCACGATGGAGGCAGAAGGGTGGTTGGCGCGGCGCGATACGGATGTATTGGCGCGGTATTTACTGGCTCTTAATCTGACGTTTAGGGCGCTGTCGCACAAGTATCATTTCTCAGGCCGTTTTGCCTATGCAGGTCAGTTGACGTTTGACCGCGTGGAAAGTGGCTTTCCTGTGTATCAGGAGTTGCTGGAGATGGCGAATGATGCGCTTCAGGCGGGGTCGCATCTGGCGTCGATGCCGTCTGTGGATACGTTTAAAGATCAGATGGTGCGCATGATTGTTGGTGAGCAGGAGATCCCGACCAAGCTGCAATATGCGCTTTCGCAACGGCTTTATTATGAAGAGCTGTCGAAGGGCGGTATGTTCTGGGCGCGCAATGATCCGCAGGCAATGTGGATCAAAAACGACGATGATCGCCGTCATTTTCAGGTGCATTGGGCGGTTTATGACAGTCAGGTGAACTTGCCCGTGATTTATATCATGGACCTTGAGGATACGGGCAAAGTGGGCTTGCCGAAAGACCAGAGCCGTTGGCCCGAAGTGCAGGCACATTTGATGGCGCAGTCTTTGGGTGGTTTGAAGTTATTGACGATTGCCAAAGGCTTTGACGAGGATTTTAACGATCTGCATCCGGTGCGGTTGCGCCGTTTCCATATTGGTCCAATGTATTCCAGTGCATTTACGATGCAGTCCGGACCTTTGCGCGAGGTGCTTGAGGCCGCGAATAGTCCTGTTGGTGATGATTGGGCCATGGTTTGGTCTGAGGAAGAGCTGACCACTGAGCGTGTTGAGCATGTAAAATCAGGTTGGTTTGGCACGGTCGAAAGGCAAATTTTTGCGATTGACCCGTTTGCTGTCGGGGGCGCCGATATGGGGGCCACACGCATGGATCGGTCGTTAATTATGCCAGAGCGCCCTTATCAAGCCTTGGCCGAGCGTAATCCACCGGGCTTTAACGACGTGCGCAAGTTCATTGTTTCAGACCGTGGGCGCGTGTTGAGTTATCGGTAGTTTAAGAAGTTTTAAGGAACAGTGATGAGCCAGAATAGTGATCAAATGGAGCTGCGCGAGGACGATATCCGCAGCCATTACGCCGCCGCATTGGGCTTGTTGGACGGGTTTGATCATTCGCCGCGGATTGCATCGGGGGGTGCTACGCCTGTGGCCGAGAAATCACCGGGGATCGGGGCTGCGCGGCGGTTTCGCTCGACTACGCCCGGTCTATCGACCCGCCGTGTTGTGCGTGCCGAGGGGATACAGCTGACAACGCGCGTGGAGGGGATTGGCGGCGATGGGTTGCCGTCGCCCATTCAGGCGCATGTGTTGCAGGGGCTACGCCGTGCGATTGCGATTGCGCTGGCGGTAAGCGAGCAGTTTTCCGAGCGGACTGCGTTGAAAGATTTGAAACGTGCGAATTTTGAAGGCGGTTTGGCGGACGCGTCAAAGACCGAGTTCTCTGAATTGCTGACCGCAGAGGCGTTGATTACGCTGTATGTGTTTGGATCCGCGACGGCGTTTTTGCTATCGTCCCATGCGCGTGAGGGATCGGTCGAGATCGGCGAAGTTGAAGAGGTTTTGACCGACAATGGTCAGCTGGCATTACACGGCGCACTCTGGGAATTGGACCGCGATATTGCGGCGCTTGGCACGGACGAGCACAAGGTCGTGGCCGTGGTTTTGGCCTTTGCGGAGGCGTTGATGGTTAAGGTGGCGGCGCGTGCCAGCACTGCGTCGAAGGTTGATGCGTTTACGCAAGCGGCGTGGCGCGTGGAGGCGGATGATTTTGCGGTGCGCGGGTTTAGCCCTGCGACTAAGGGGAAGTCGTCGACGTTGACCATGACGTTCAAGAAGCCGAATGAGGTCGTGGGCAACCATATTGCCAAGTATCAGTCGATGAAACTGGCTAAGATGGTGATGGCATATGATTTTGAGCGGCGGTTGAATCCGTTTGCTGAATTGGGCGGATTTATTTTCACATTTATGGGCGATGGTAAGCCGGGGACGGGCAAGACGACCTTGATCCAGATGATGGCTGGGCTGGTGAATGAGTATTGTCAGACGGCGGGTTATCTGTTCAAATATCAGAACTTGAGCACTGATAATATTGATAGTTATCAGGGGAAATCAGGGCAGAACGCTAAAGCGTTTATCAACAATATTCTGGACCCAAGCGTGATTGGCTTTGGTACGATTGACGATATCGATCAGTTGGCGGGCAAGCGCGGGGATCGTCAGTCGAGCGCGGGGCAGTTGGAGATTACCGCTGTGCTGATGGAGAGTTTTGCGGGTGCGAATACGGTTGTGCGCGGGAATTGCACGTTCGGGATGTTCTCGAATTATCCTGAGAATGTGGACGATGCGCTGCGCCAGCGGGCGGGTGCGCGGTTCTTGGTGGATGGTCCGCAGACGCGCGATGATTACATTGATATTTTGTATCTTTTGATGGGAAAAAACCATGATATTCCTGTCGGCCAGCACGAGGTGTTTAGCGCGCAGGAGATTAAAAAGGCGGTTGCCCAGAGTTTTGCGGGCCATGCGCGGCCGCATGAAGAGGGGCTTATTCGTGTGTTTGACCGCGTGGAGTCGGACATTGGTGATCTGGATACGATTGCCAAGATGGGGACGTATTTGAAGGCGATTCAGGAGGCCGACGAGCGCTTTACCGGTCGTGCGATCAAGAACATTACCGATGCGGTAAAGGTTCGTGCGATGGATTTTGAGCTGCCTGACGCGTGGATGGAAGAGCCCGATCTGTTTATGTTCAAGGATTACGACACCAAGAAGGGCATGATTGAGGAGCTGCGTCAGCCGATCACGACCGACATGGTTATTCAGGAAATCAACCGTTACGCCGATAGTGAATTCCGCTATGCGGATAAGTCGGATGAGGTCGCGATTGAGAATATGGTCCGCGATTTTGGTCGGTCTGAAGAGGCGAAGAAGCGGTATTTGGCGGCGAATAAGTGACCCTGTTGTCCGACGGCCTATTTATTCCCGCCGTCACGCTGGCGATGCTGGCGTGGTTCGTGCCGAAGCTGTTGTCGTTTGTGATGCCTGAGGGGGTGAAGCCGTTGATGGTGATAGCACTTTTGTCGACGGTGTTTTTGTTTGTGCTGAGTGCGGGGTTCTTTGTGGCGCTGTATATCTGGCAGGGCATGACATGGGCGCAGTTTGCGCATTTTGGACTGGCCGCGAATGTTGTGTTTTACGGGAAGCTGGGGCTGGTGTCCGCGATTATCTGGGCGCCTATTATGGTGCTGTCGGTGGCGAATTTGCCGAGGGGCTGGGTGAGTAAGGTATGGTGAGTGTAATCGACGCGATAGATTGTTGGCAGGTGCTAAATCTTTCCGAAGCGATAGTATAGAAGGACAATAAAATGTGGGATTTGCATGGTGCTCCTGATGTCATGATCGCTTTCGCCAGCTTACTTGCGGGAACGGCAGCTTTTTGGGGAGCGGTGACTGCGGCGAGGGCGTTAGATAGCTGGAAAAGTGAAGCTAAATGGTCGCGAGAAAGGGATTTAGCGCGGTCAATCTTAGTTCTTCTTTACATGAATCGCGAAGCGGTTGCTAAAGTTAGAAATCCTGACATTTTATCAACTGAGGTTAGCCGAGCTACAGGTAAAGCAAATGAACCGCCAGTGAATGGAGATAGTTCGTTTTTAGACCTCGAAAAAGTATATCAAGCACGTTGGAGCAAGGTCGAGGAAACGCGAGAAAAGTTATACCCACTTCTGATCGAATCTAAGGTAATTTGGGGTGACGTGATTTCTAAGTCTTTTTCGGATCTTTGGAGGTACCAATCTGAACTCGCGGTGGAAGTAGAGAAGTATCTGAGAACAAAAGATCCGCGCTACGCATCTGACGATTTGTCAAATAATGGAGACAGTAGCTTCGACAAGTATCTTGTTTTTTATCAATCATCATCGTGTGATGTGGAGGATGACTTTACTAGAAATTGCAGAGACATTTTCAAAGAAGTGAAGAAGTTTCTTGATAAGAAAAGCGCAGGAGATTTTTGATGAAACGTCTCATTGAAAAAGGCATGATGTTTGGCAATCTTGTGCGTGTTGATAGCTCTGTTTTGGTGGAGCGGTATAATCGTGCGTTGAGGTCGTTGACGGGGAAGCAGACCGCGTTGGCCGAGTTTCATGTGGATATTTCGGGGTATTCGCCTGAGGTGGGGGCGGAGCTGGGGGATGAGTTGTATCTCAACCATCGCGGTGTGAACCGTCAGTTTATTTTGTTGACCACGGAGCAGGCTACGGCGCCTTTGTTGGGGGCCAAGTTCTCTACTTCGCGTGGGATTTTGAAGCAGTTTATCGAGCGGAACCGTGCGCAATTGTTTGCGCTGACCGCGCGGGATGCTGTGGCGGGGGAGTTGGTGAATTCGGTTTATAGTGTCGATACGCCCGCGCGTTTGTTTGATATTCGCCGCATTACGATTGAGGCGGATACCACGTCGGGGACTTTGGCGACGGGTAAGAAGCTCGGCAAAATGATCGACCAGTTCAAGACCGAGGACGGCGCGTGGTTTGATGATGTGTTGATCGCCAAGATGATCGGGTTGGCCAAAGAAACGGGCGACGTGACGCGTAATCCGATCCAGTTGGCGACCATGGAATTTGCGCAGGAAAATTTCTGGACCTCACATTTCGGCGGCATGTATGTGTTTCGTGGCGTGCCGCATCCTGCCGTGATTGCGGCGTCTGATACGGATTTGGACGATTTGCCTGTGGAGCATGTGTTCGGGTTGGAGGATCGCGGTGCGATTGCCAAGTTCCTCAAATTGAACGATCTGGTTGAGCCGATTGTTGAGGCGCGAGGCCTCGATGCGGCGGCGATTTTGCACCAGAAGATGGATTTTATCGTGGCCTCGGTTGCGGCTGATATGGGGGAGGATTTGGCGGGGGCGACGCGCCGTGATCTGCGTATTTTAGGACGTCGTTACGCTAAAAAACTGCCAGAGGCTTGGCAGGGCTTAGCCGCACTGGCGCGCTGGGCTGAGGAGGACGGCGACTGGCCGCGTATCACTTCGGACCATGATGCGTATTTTTACACGCTGCGCGCCAAGGATCATGCAGATGCGGATTTGGTGAATATGTTGCTGGCCGAGCTGACGCCATTGGATGTCCGCCAGTTGTTTATTTGCCATAAGGAGGCATTTTACGGCGCCTACGCCACTTGGCCGGACGAAAAGCGCGCCTATGTCGTGGACTTTTTGGACCGCGAATATCAAGTGGATAAGGCAGGCACGCGCGAAGCGCTGTTTGGGCATGATGCGCCTTTGGAAGAGCCAAAACCGGTAAAGCGTGATATGATTGACGCTGTTGGCCCCTGGGGTGCGGTGCGAAGGAGGTAGGAATGGGTTTTATACGACTGGTGCTATTTGGGTTCTTGGGCCTAAGCGTGATTTACCTGTCGATTTCGGTCTACTCGCGCTCTGTGCGCCGTGAAAAGCTGGAGGATGCCTGGGGTGAGGAAAACGTAGGCAGCACCGATATGGATGCCCGCGACGCCTATGTTGCCCAAGGGATCACCGCCTATAACGCGTCTTTTCGTCCCAAGCTGATTGGCTTGGTCTACATTATTCCGACGATAATCGTGGTCGCGATTGTCTTTGTCACAAATATGAGCTGAGGGCTGTTATGCACCGTATCAAAGTAATTTTCCGTGTTGCACTGTTCGTGATTGCGGGTCTGTTTTTGCACTATGTTTTGCCGCAGCACGATGTGGTTCAGATCAGTCAAGCAGAGCCGCGCCGCACCGATTTTGGGTCGTTTAACCGCTGGTTTTATGCGCAAGCCGACGGTGGCAGTGTCGAGATGGAAAATCGCGATGTTTTCTATATCTTCGCTGAGAAGAAGAAGACAATGTTGTTAGGGTTTGTGCCGCGTGATGCGATGGAAACGATGGTTTATCGTAACGAGGATACTGGCTGGATTTGGCCGCCGTATTTCAAGTTTGATAGCTCGAATTTGCATGGGCAAGCCACGGTGCAGGCACGCAAGAGCGAAACGTCTGTCGGCGGAAACTGGGTGGTGATCACGCATTATGGCTGGCGGATACCGTTCATGTCGATTTTCCCCAATGCTGTGAGCCTGGAGCCTGTGGAAGGTCCTGATGTGCGGATTATTCCGTGGTTCAATATTTTCTTCTTTGGGTTTTTGATTGTAGGAATCGCGTTCGTTCGCGCAATGTGGAACCAGTTTCGCGAGCGTGCTGTTGATCCGTTGTTGGACCGTGCCGAGCATCGCTACGATGAAGCGAGCGCCGACATTGCCGAGAAAAGGGGCCGTGTGAGCCGTTGGTTCGGCACATGGAAAAGAAGACCTAGGGGGCGAACCCCCTAGGTATTGGTTCTACTCGCCGTAAGGGATCCAGATGTTTTTCACCTCTGTTGCGGCTGCAAGGTAATCTTTTGCGGATGGTGTGCCGAGGGGGCACCACGTCCGTTTCAGATTGCCTGCGGCCGCTGCCTCAAGTTGGGCGTTGAGTGAGGTGTCTGCGAGGTTCCAAAGGCTGTCGAGGTCGTAGTGATCTGACAGTGTTTTACCCAGTTCCGCGTGATTGCCCGTGACGATGTTCACGACGCCTGCGGGCACGTCTGATGTTTCTAAGACTTGGACCAGGTCGGTCGCGGCCAGTGGATAGGCGGCTGATGGGACCAGTGTGGTGCGGTTACCCATCGCGATGGCGGCGGCCATGGGGGTGATCACGTCTAAGAGGGGTGCGTCACCGCAGAGGATGCCGATATTGCCGACGGGTTCTTTCATCGCGAGTGCTACGCCGCGGATCGGTACGCCGTGCACTTGGCCGTCGTATTTGTCGGCCCAAGCAGCATAGGTGAACAGTGCTTTTATGCTGTTTTGGACCTCGGTTGCGCCTGATTTTCCTGTAAGTGCGGCGATGCGTTTGCCAAATTCATCCGCGCGTGCCGAGAGGTTTTCGGCCATGTAGTAGAGGATTTGTGCGCGCAGGTGGCCGGTGGATTTGGACCAGCCTTTTGCGGCATTCATCGCTTCGACCGCGTTGCGGATATCTTTGCGTGAGCCTGTGGAGACGTGGCCTAAGAATGCGCCTTTCGGGCCGAACACTGCGGTGGAATAACCGCTGTCGGGACGGGCTTGTTTGCCGCCAATGTAGAGTTTTGCAGTGCGATCCAGCTGGTCGGAGGCTGCGTCTTTGCCTGTGTGTGGCGTGGCTGATACGCGTGGTTTGCCCGCTACTTTTGGTTTGGTGTAGCCGTTTAGGCCTTCCCATCCGCCTTCGCGACCAAAGCCGCTTTCGCGCACGCCGCCAAAACCTGCGGCGGCGTCCATCATGTTGGTGCCGTTGACCCAGACAATGCCGCAGGCGAGTTTTGGTGCAATGTCGAGAGCCAGATTGATGTTCTCGGACCAGACCGATGCTGCGAGGCCGTAGCGTGTATTGTTCGCGATTTCCACCGCTTCGGATGGTGTGCGGAAGGTGGTAGAGACGAGCACGGGGCCGAAGATTTCAGTTTGCATCAGGTGCGATGCCGCGTGCAGCCCTGTGATCAGTGTTGGCGGGTAAAAGCAGCCTTCTGGGGCTGACGTTTGGAAGGTGTCGCCTTCGGTATTGTCCGCGACCAGTTTGGCGATCATGTCCCGTTGGCTTGGGTCGACGATGGCGCCGATGTCGATGCATTTGTCGAGTGGGTCGCCGATGCGTAGGCCGCTCATGCGGGATTTGAGTTTGGCGTAGAAGCGGTCTGCAATGCCTTCTTGCACGAGCAGACGCGAGCCAGCGCAGCAAACTTGACCTTGGTTGAACCAGATTGCGTCAACGAGGCCTTCGACGGCAGAGTCGATGTCGGCGTCGTCGAACACGATGTAGGGCGATTTGCCGCCCAGTTCGAGCGAGAGTGCTTTGCCTGATCCTGCGGTCGCTTTGCGGATGATGCGCCCGACCTCGGTGGACCCAGTGAAGGCGATTTTATCAACGTCGGAGGCTACGAGGGCTGCACCTGTTTCGCCGTCGCCTGTGATGATGTTCACGACGCCCGCAGGCACGCCCGCTTGGTCGCAAATTTCTGCAAAGACCATCGCGGTCATTGGGGTGAATTCGGCGGGTTTAAGAACGACGGTGTTGCCCATCGCCAGTGCGGGCGCGATTTTCCACGCGAGCATGAGGAGCGGGAAGTTCCATGGGATGATCTGACCGCAGACGCCAAGCGCCTGAGCGTCGGGCAGTTCTTCGTCCATGAGTTGCGCCATGCCAGCGTGATAGTAAAAGTGTCGGGTGGCCAAGGGCACGTCGATGTCGCGGCTCTCGCGGATCGGTTTTCCGTTGTCGAGTGTTTCCATCACGGCCAAGAGGCGGCTGTGTTTTTGCATCAGTCGCGCAATGGCGTAGAGGGTGCGGGCGCGGGCGTGGCTGTCTTTGGCCCATGCGACCTGTGCCTTGCGGGCGGCTTTCACGGCAAGGGCCACTTCGTCAGCGGTGCCTTTGGTGACGCCTGCGAGTTTGACGCCCGTTGCGGGGTTGGCCGTCGCGAAGTCGTCGCGCAGGTGGCTGAACTTACCGTTGATGTAGTGGCCAGCAATGCCGCCACGATCCGCGATCCACGCGAGCGCTTCTTTGCTGCTTTCAGGGGCAGGGCCGTAGTCCATGGTGTCGAAAATCTCTTTAACTGTCATGTTAGTCTCCACGTCTTTGAAAGCTTTTTGAGTTTTCCAACTTTCTGAAGGTTTTGTGCGGCCCATCGCATATCATACTGCCACGTGTAAAAGAGATCGCCCGACGCGCGGAGGTCCGCTTCATGATTGTCCCAAATATACTTGGCAACTTTGCTAAGATGAACCTCTCCACCGTTTGCTTTCAGGCCGTCGATTACCCATTCTTGAAGATCTGATTTGTCAGCCATTGTCTTATCCAATCGCGTGCCGCCACTGGGCAGAGTAGCTGCCTGTGACGTGGTGTTCGAGTTGCCGTTCAATGTCGCCCAAGAGGGAGCTAGCGCCGAAGCGGAAAAGGTCGGGTTGCAGCCAGCGGTCGCCGAGTTCGTCTTTCATCATCGCGAGGTAGACAATGGCGTCTTTGGCTTTGGAAATGCCGCCAGCGGGTTTGTAGCCAACTTTGATACCTGTGCGCGCTTGAAAGTCGCGGATCGCGCGGATCATGGTCAGAGTGACGGGCAGGGTGGCGTTGACCGGTTCTTTGCCGGTCGAGGTTTTGATGAAGTCCGCGCCAGCCATCATGCAGACAAGCGAGGCACGCGCGACGTTGCGCAGGGTGCCGAGTTCGCCAGTTGCAAGGATCGCTTTCACGTGAGCATCGCCACAGGCGTTCCGCATCTCGACCATTTCGTCATAAAGCGCTTGCCAGTTCCCTGTCAGAGCATGGCGGCGCGAGATGACGATGTCGATTTCGGATGCCCCCGCTGCCACGCTTTCGCGGATTTCTTGGATGCGCAGATGGAACGGAGAGAGGCCTGCGGGGAAGCCTGTGGAGACAGCAGCGACGGGGATATTTGTGCCGCGCAGCGCATCGACCGCTGTTTCAACCATGTCGTGATAAACGCAGACCGCACCTGTGGTCAGGCCCTCCATGCCCAGTTTTTCGAGAATGTCTTGCGATACGGGCTGGCGTGCTTTGGCGCACAAGCGCCGCACGCGCCCTTCGCTATCGTCGCCCGAGAGGGTTGTCAGGTCGATCAGGCTGACGGCTTTGCACAGCCACGCGGCTTGATATTCTTTTTTCACGCTGCGCCGTCCGGGAAGGGACGCGGCACGGCGTTCAATCGCAGAGGTATTGGCCTGCACGCTTGCAACCCAATCAAGGTCCAGCGGCATCACCGCGTTGCGCGGTTCATGGACTTGCGGCAATTGCGCGGGGCGGATGGTGTCGGTTTTTGTGGTTTGCAAAGCGGTCTCCTGCACTGGCGGGAAGCGTGTCATGATGGTTTTGTATTCGCAAGTTTTGACCAACTGGTCAATGTTAGTCTGGTTGAACGACGTCACGTTGATATTTGCGGCGAAACTGGTGTGGGGTCAGCCCGTGGGCTTTGCTGAAAACTTTGTGGAAATGCGACAGGTTCGGGATGCCGCAGTTGGTGGCGATATCGTTCAGCGTTTCGGAGGTGCCTGTCAATTTCCGCGCAGCAAATGTCATGCGGTGGTGGTTGATCAGGTCAGAGGGGCTGATGCCCATCACGCGTTTGAGTGTGCGGCTGACGTGTGGGTGGGATTGCCCCGTTTGCATGACAAAGCCCGCAGCGCCAGCGCGAAACACCGCGGGATCGGCGGCCGCAGTGATCGCGTTGGTCAGCCATGTTGGCGCATCGTGAGACGTGTTCTGGGTCAACATTTCTGCGCAAAGCGGTAGCAGAAATGCCTCGACCGAGAATGGGTCAAGGGTGGTGCGCTCTAAGCACATCGTTGCTTTATTCAATGCAATCAGCGCCGTGGTGTCGCGGTGCAGGATTTCGATGCCGTCGGCCCAAAACAGTTGCCCTGACAATGCGGTGTGCCGTTCGCCAAGTACTGTGATCAGATCGGGGTGTAGAGCAAGCGAGACCACAAGCGTATCATCGCCGCGGCCTTGCATAGCATGCAGATCATTGGGGCGTATGAAGACAACCGCGCCTTCGGTCAGCGTTTTGACGCCGCCCTGATGATGGTGGCGCAATGTGCCGTTTTGCACCCAGAACATTTGATAAAAATCTTGGCTGTGCAACGCTTTAGGGCGCGTTGGTGTGACCTGAGCGCGGGTGATATGCGCGGCGGTTCCGTCGCGCAAGACATCCTGAGACTGAAGAAACGTTCTTGTCATAATGTTAAAATAGCACAAGATTTTGAGTTGCGCTGCAACTATTGTGAATGGATGCGTGACGCGGGGCGACGTAGACGTTAAACCCGTGTTAAATATCCAGTTTTGAGGACCAAACAGATGACTTTTGATCGTTCCATCAAGATCGCACCTTCCATTCTTGCCGCCGACTTTGCCAATTTTGGCGTAGAGATTCAGGCGGTTGAGGCGCAAGGCGCGGATTGGATTCATGTCGATGTAATGGATGGGCATTTTGTGCCTGCGATCACTTTTGGAGCACAGACCTGCAAGGCGATCCGTCCGCATATCAAAACGGTGATGGACGTGCATTTGATGATCTCGCCAGTGGACGCCTACCTCGAAGGGTTTGCCGAAGCGGGGGCCGATTTTATCACAGCGCATGTCGAGGCTGGCCCGCACATTCACCGCACGTTGCAGAACATTCGCAGCCTCGGGTGTAAAGCTGGTGTCGCACTCAACCCCGGCACGCCCGCGAGTGCGGTGGCCGATTTGATGGATATGGTTGATCTGGTTTGCGTGATGACTGTGAACCCCGGATTTGGTGGGCAGAAGTTCATCGACATGACGGCGAAGGTGGCCGAGTTGCGCAAGATGATTGGCGATCGCGAAATCCATATCGAGATTGATGGCGGTGTTGACCCAACGACCGCGCCTTTGGTCGCGGCGGCGGGGGCTGACGTTTTGGTCGCGGGTTCTGCGGTGTTCCGTGGTGGGTCTGTGGCTGATCCTGCGCCATATGGTGTGAACCTTGCCGCGATCCGTGCTGCGGCAAACGCGGTGCTTTAAACTGCGCAAAAACTGCACAAGCGCGATGGTGTCTTTGCACCAGTGACGTCTAGGTCTGCTCTAAATAATATTAAAAGGGACAGACAGATGACACCGATGACAGTGCGCGGTTTACCGCGATCGTTGCAGACAGATGCGTGGTGGATTGCTGCTGATAGCCAGACGGGCGTAGGCAGCGGCAAGGTGGTTGTCGCGCGGCCGTGGTGGATTTTTGTGCTGCTTATTGTCATGATCGATATCTTGGCTTTGCGGACGTCGCTGGGCCTTGGCTTTGTGATGGCGGTAATTTTGGTGGCGGCGGCGGCGCAGTGGGTGATGCGTGCGCAAGTGGATCGTAAGCATGCCGCAATCGCGTGGTTTGTGTTAATCGTCAGCGTGATCCCTGCGATTGATGTGGTGCAGTTTCTGTCGTTTGTGATGGCCTGTACGGGGCTACTGATCTTTGCTGCGATTATCAGTGGTCCACATGTTTTGCGCGCTGCGGTGCGGTTGCCGTTTTGGGGCGTTGGGCAGACCTATCGCGATTTGCAAGCTGCTGAACTGCGCGGGCCGTCCAAGTCGCTGGTGTTGGATTGGCTGCTGCCTGTTGTTGTCGGCGGCGTTTTTTTGACCTTGATGATTGTTGCAAACCCGTTGGTTGAAAACTGGATTTCTGCGATTGATTTCAAAAATGCACCTTCAATCGAGCGTATTTTGGCGTGGGTTTTTGTTGCGGTGCTTGTCTGGCCGATGCTGCGCGTGACGCAGATGAATTTGCATATCGTCGATGTCGCCAAACCGCGTAAAACGACCTCTGCGGTTTATATGAATGCGCGCTCAGTCTTACGCGCGCTTGTGGTATTCAACCTGATTTTTGCGATGCAAAGCGTTCTGGATCTCGGGTATTTGTGGGGTGGTGTACGCCTGCCTGACGGGATGAGTTATGCTACTTACGCACATCGCGGGGCGTATCCCTTGATGGCGACTGCGCTGCTTGCGGGTGGGTTTGCGCTGGTGGCACAGCCGTGGTTGGATGGGCGTGTGATGCGGGTGTTGTTGCTGGTTTGGGTCGCGCAAACGCTGCTTTTGGTGATCTCGTCGATCTTGCGGTTGGACCTGTATGTTGATGTGTATGGCATGACGCATCTGCGTTTTGCGGCTTTTGTCTGGATGGCTGTTGTGGCTTTAGGCCTGGTTGTTTTGGTCATGCAAATTGTGCAGCACCAAAGCACGTATTGGATGTTAACCCGCGCATTTTGTATCGGGTTTGTTGCGATTTACATGTGTAGTTTAGTGAATGTCTCGGGGTATGTCGCGCGCCATCAATTGACTGTTGGTCCGCTAGATCAACACTATGTTTGCAGCTTGGAGCCAGAAGCCGCAGTCGCCGTGGAGCGGTATGGCAGCGGTATGTGCGCGGGATATTCGCAACGGCTTTCGACCCCGCACGATATCCGCGATTGGGGGTTTCGCAATGCCCGCCTGCGCCGTAACTTGATAGCACTTAACGCGGAGCAAGGGGCATGAGCCAGCATATTTTAATTGCCGATGACGACGCGGGTATTCGCGATGTTTTGCGCATGGCGCTCGAGCAGGCAGGTATGACCGTCGCGGTGGCGGCGGACGGTCAGCAGGCGCTGCAAATGGCGCATAGTTTGAGCCCTGATTTGCTGGTGCTTGATATCGGGATGCCTGAAATGGACGGGCTGACTGTCTGTCGAGAATTGCGCAAAACCAGTGATGTGCCGATCCTGTTTCTGACCGCGCAGGGCGACGAAATTGACCGTATTGTCGGGCTGGAAATGGGGGCGGATGACTATGTGTCCAAACCGTTTTCGCCGCGTGAAGTGGTCGCCCGTATTCGTGCGGTTTTGAAACGTGCCCTGCCTGCGTCGGTGCCATCTGCGGTGCTGCGACGCGGGGTGTTGAGTGTTGATCCAGAGCGACATGCCTGCCATATCGGAGAGGCTTCTGTTGTGCTGACCAGTCGTGAAATGGACCTGTTGGTGCAGTTGATGCGCAGGCCCGATAACGTGATGCCGCGCCCTGCAATTGTTGATGCGGTTTATGGGACGAATATTCATGTTAGCGACCGCACAATGGATAGTCATCTGCGGAATTTACGCGCGAAATTGAAAGCGTACGGCTGTATTGATGCGATCGAAACGGTGCATGGCATTGGTATTCGGATGGGTCCATGTCGCGCCGCTTGATCGCCAAATGGCGTCCGCCCTTGGTGCTGGTTTTAGCGGGGACGTTGTTGGCCGTTTTCTCGCTGCCACTGTTAGGGATCGGGTATTTTCGGGTCGCGGGTGGCGTGCTTGGGTGGGCCGAGACCAGTTGGATTATTGGCTGGCTCGCCTTTGCCGCGACAGTTCTTTTAGGCTTTTTGCTTTGGCGGCTCGTGTTGCGTCCCGTGCAGACGTTGACCGCCTATGCGCGCGAGGTCGCGAAGGGCGGCACAGATGTGCAAACCCCGACGCATTTTGGCACGCCAGAATTCTCGGAATTGGGTCAGGCCGTGCGCCAAATGAACACGACATTGCAGGCGCGCACTGATGTCTTGCGTTCTTATGCGGATCACGTGACCCACGAGTTGAAATCGCCCTTGACCGTGATTTCGGGTGCAGCAGAATTACTGTCTGACACGAGCTTATCTCAAAAAGACCACGCCGCATTGATCGCGCGCGTGCAAGGCGCAACGCAGCGCATGACGGCCTTGTTAGAGGCGCAACGTGACTTGGCAAAAGCGCAAGAGCCGATGCCCGCTGGCGTCTGTTTATTGTCTGACGTGGCGATGGGCGCGCGAGTTTTGACGGACGGCGAGATACCGATCAATGCAGACGTGATGCGTATTGTTTTAGGGCATTTGGTGAGCAACGCAAAAACGCATGGCGCGACACGCGTTACCTTGAATTATGTTGACGACAGCCTGGCGGTTTCCGACGATGGGCCCGGTATTTCGGAGGGCAACCGCGCGCGTGTTTTTGATCCGTTTTTCACCACGCGCAGAGACGCAGGTGGTACGGGCATGGGCTTGCCGATTGTGCGCAGGTTACTGGCCGCACAGGGGGCCAGTATTGCGATTGGAGAAGGAGCCGGCGCGACGTTTCTAATTCGCTTTTAGGGTAAGGTCATGCTCGTGCGTCAAGAATACAAACCCGTTTGCAGGCAGCGAAAGTACTCCGTTCGCAAGCGCTGCAGTGTGGTGACCTGTGATCTCTGCGGTGCCTTTGACCGTAAGTGTGGCCGGGCGTTTTGACAGGTTGTAAACGCATGTAATTAGTTGATTTCCTGCCGTGCGGGTGAAGCCCAAAATGGGTTCGGGCAGGTCGTGGAAAGCTGTCTTTCCTGACCGCAGCGCTGGTGTATTTTTGCGAAACGCGATCATGTCTTTGTAGAATGCCAAGACGCTATTCGCGCCTTGGTGATCGACTGCTTTGGCCGCTTGCGGTGGCTTTACTGGCAGCCAAGGCGTGCCTGTCGAGAATCCCGCGTTTGGTGCGTCTTTTTCCCAGACCATCGGCGTGCGGCATCCGTCGCGTCCCTTGACCGCGGGCCAATAGCGGATCGCGGGTGGGTCGGTCAGTTCTTCGAACAGCAGCTCGGTTTCTGTCTGTCCCAACTCTTCGCCCTGATAGATCCCGATGGTACCCTCAAAACCCATCAGCATCGCACAGGCCTGGCGTGCAATTGCGTCCTCGGACACGGCGTGCGGTAACCAACGGGTCACGTGCCGTGGCACATCGTGGTTCGAGAACGACCATTTCGGATGGCCTTCTGGCGCACCTTTTTGGAACCCTTTGATACAATTGCGAAAGTGTTCAGCGTTGAAATCCGGCCCTAACATCGCAAAGCTATAGGCCATATGCAGGCGGTCTTTTCCTTCTGTATATTCGCCCATGATCTCGATGGAGCGTTGCCCCATTTCACCCACTTCGCCGACCATCATGATGTCGTCGTATTGGTCGGTGAGCTTGCGTAGCCGTTTTATAAACGCGATATTTTCGGGGCGGGTTTTGTTGTAGATGTTGCTTTGCATCCCGTATAAATCGGTCGCCATGACTTGCGGGGCGGCTAGGGCTGCGGGGTTTGAGCGCAGTTCTTTGTCGTGGAAAAAGTAGTTGACCGTATCAAGACGGAACCCGTCGAGGCCACGGTCAAGCCAGAATTTGCAGGTGTCCAAGATCGCCTCGATCACGTCGGGGCAGTGGTAGTTGAGGTCGGGCTGTGAGCCCAAGAAGTTGTGCAAGTAATACTGACCGCGCTGCGGATCGAACTCCCAAGCAGGCCCGCCAAAGTGGCTGTGCCAGTTTGTCGGCGGGCTGCCGTCAGGCAATGGGTCAGCCCAGACGTACCAATCGGCTTTGGGATTGTCGCGGCTTTTGCGGCTTTCCTTGAACCACGGATGTTGGTCAGACGTGTGCGACAACACTTGGTCGGTGATCACTTTCAGACCCAATTGATGCGCGCGTAAAATCATCACATCAAAGTCGTCGAGAGTGCCAAACAACGGGTCGATGTTGGTGTAGTTTGATACATCATATCCCATGTCTTTTTGCGGCGAGGTGAAGATTGGTGAGAGCCAGATGCAGTCGGCTCCAAGGTCAGCGACGTGATCCAATCGCTTTGTGATCCCCGCAAGGTCACCCACGCCGTTACCAGTTGTGTCCTGAAAAGACCGTGGGTAGATCTGATAGATTACTGCGTCGCGCCACCATTCCCGCATTTTCTGTCCCTTTGCGATTCGAGTTATCTATTCCTGTTAGCGCAAACAGGTAGATTTTGCATTGTATTCGTGGGTGCCCTGCGTCCTTTATTGTGAGAAAGATTACAAGGAGCGGTAGGCGAAGGTTATTTTTGGTTGCGCTTGGATGAACTCAGGTCGAACTGAAAATTGCATAGGACAACTTTACAATGCGCTCTGTGCCTGCTGACGAGTTGCCAGTGGTCGACTGGATTGACAGGGTTTATTCGGCAATGATGCGTTCGGGGACCAGGCTGTCCCGGCTTATCGAGCAATTGGCCGCTGCGGAGATCATGGGCGCACCGCGAGCACGCCTTCTGCTTACCGGCCTGATCGGATGGAAAATCCTGTTTGACGGTGTTTCGTGTTTTTTTTGAAACAGAAAGTGATTTACTTGTTCTAACGTGAGGCAAATGGAGCTTTCAATGAACCGATATCCGCGCGACATGTATGGCCACGGGCCAACACCACCTGCTGCGAATTGGCCCAATGCGGCCAAAATTGCGGTGCAAATTGTGCTAAACTATGAGGAAGGCGGCGAGAATAACGTCCTTCATGGCGACGCTGCATCAGAGGCATTTTTGTCCGAAATCGTTGGGGCTGCGGCGTGGCCCGGCCAGCGTCATTGGAACATGGAAAGCATTTATGAATACGGTGCGCGTGCCGGTTTCTGGCGGTTGCACCGCTTGCTGGCAGACCTGCCCATCACCGTTTACGGGGTGGCCACAGCGCTTGCCCGCAATCCTGCGCAGGTTAATGCGATGAAAACGGCGGGTTGGGAAATTGCCAGCCACGGGTTGAAGTGGGTCGAGTATAAAGACGCCTCCGAAGAGAAAGAGCGCGCTGATATGATAGAGGCCATTCGGTTGCATACCGAAGTTGTGGGCGAGCCGCCGCGTGGCTGGTATACAGGGCGTTGTTCGGACAACACTGTGCGCTTTGCTGCTGAAACGGGGCAGTTTGCCTATGTTGCCGACACCTATGCCGATGATGTGCCGTATTGGATGGAATTTGGCGATATCGATCAGATGATCGTGCCTTACACGCTGGACGCCAACGACATGCGCTTTGCGACGCCGCAAGGGTTTAACTCTGGGCAGCAGTTTTATGATTATCTGAAAGCCAGCTTTGACGCGTTGTATCGTGAAGGCGGACGGATGATGTCGATTGGTTTGCATTGTCGTTTGATCGGCCGTCCGGGCCGTGTTGAGGCGCTGCGCCAGTTTATCGAGTATGCGCAAGGCCATGACGGCGTTTGGTTTGCCACCCGTGAGCAGATCGCAGATCATTGGGCTACGACGCATCCGCATGTGCGCTATGAGCGTCCAAGCCAGATGGATCAAGCGCGGTTTGTTGCGCTTTATGGCAGCATCTTCGAGCATTCCCCGTGGATTGCCGAGCGCGCGCATGGGTTGGAGTTAGGCCCTGCGCATGACACGGCTGTCGGCCTGCACAATGCGCTTGCCCGCATGTTCCGCTCTGCCAGCGAAGACGAGCGTTTGGGCGTTTTGCTAGCACACCCTGATCTGGCGGGGAAGCTAGCCGCAGCCAAGCGTTTGACGGCAGAAAGCACTGCCGAGCAAGCGGGCGCAGGCCTTGATGCGCTTACTGATGATGAACGTGCAGGTTTTGTCGCGATGAATGATCAATACACCGAAAAATTCGGGTTTCCGTTCATCATCGCCGTGCGTGATCATACCAAAGCCGGCATTATGGCGGCATTCGCGCAACGCATTTCGCATGACCGTGCCGCTGAATTTGCCATTGCCTGCAAACAAGTTGAGAGGATTGCGGAGTTTCGTTTGATGGATTTGCTGCCGTAGACCCGATTAAGATGGGATATTTTAAGACTAACCAAATCAGGGCGTCCCAAGTGGGCGCCTTTTTTGCATGAGGTGAGCCGCTTGGAAACTTGGCCAAACCTATATCAATCGGGTTTCATTTGAACGGCAAGGTTCGGTATCTGGGCAAAGTGCCGACCGATGAAGATTGGCAAAAGCTGGGCCACTACATCCTGCAGTTGGTGAACCTGCGGTGGTGGGCGAGTTGTCCTGTGCGGGGTTGGGTGTTTGTATTGCACGGTTTTGCGGGGGGCGTTCATTTAGCTGCCTCGCGAGTGCGCTGAGTTTTACTTGCGAATGAATGGATGAACCAGTTCCGCGCGGCAAGTATTGCCTCAGTAGTCGGTTGTGTTCTTGTTTGATCCGGGTTGCCACGGTGATTTCGCGGCGCAACGGTAGACATCAACGTCAGGTGCCATCGTCAGGCGAGTTCGAATATAATGCTTCGAAAGATGGTTCCCACTTTGGAAATTACTACGCAATACCCTTCCTGTTAGTGCGTATGCCGCTCCTGTGAACGTGCGTTTGAGCCAGCAAACTTGCATAACTTAGGACGAAGAGCACAGTTCTCTGAAGCCGTCGTGCGATAACTCTCAATGCCATAATTGCGTCGGACCTCGCGGCTAATCGCCGAAGGTGCGCTAAAGGGCGTGTCTTTGACGGGAAGGGCGGGACCAATCCCGCGTTCTTTATAGCTTTGTGCGACGCGGGGTGCGATGTCGGTTAACCGGCTTTTTGCCTCGCTTATCGGCGGCCGGCTGTTCAATCGGGTTCGGGTGTGTCATTGTTTGCCTGAAACACAGGCCGTTGAGTAGCATATCAAGTGATTGGTGGATGAAGCGGATTAATCAAAAGTAAACTGTTTTGTGAAAGCTTGTCCTCGTATTGATGCGAAGTTCGAGGAGCAACTTATGAAATATCTTTTGGCGCTGTTTAGTCTTGGATGGCTTGCCGCATGTGGCGGAACATCTATTGGTAGCATGGCATATGAGCCACCCGTGACATCGCCTCGCGACCAATCGTTTGGAAATATCCTGAACAAAGTGCGTATTGGGAATGGCGCAAATGCCGTAACCTATGACAGCAGACTTGATGCTGCCGCACAGGGGCACGCGGACGATATGGTAAAGCGCGACTACTTTAATCACATTTCACCCGAAGGCGGCGATGTCGAGGACCGTATCATCGCGCAGGGTTACACTCCTCGGGCATGGGGTGAGAACCTTTCGGGTGGTCAGCAATCAGAGGCGGACACCCTTCGGGCATGGCAAGACTCGCCAGCGCATGATGCAATGCTGAACGCGCAAAGCCTGGAAGACTTCGGGCTTGGCGTTTCTGGCACCGGCCGCGATACGCGCTGGGTTCTTGTCATGGCAACAGAGGATTAAACCGCCCAGAAATACTTCGTTAGATGGTAGAAAATCGGGGCCGCAAAAACCACGCTGTCTAACTGGTCGACGAACCCGCCTTGTCCCGGAATAAGGTGGGACCAATCTTTGACGCCGCGGTCACGCTTGATAGCGGCGAAAACGATATTGCCAAACATACCAACAATCGAAGCAATTCCGGCCATCGCCATTGCCCCCAATACACCAAACGGTGTGATCCAGCTTAAAAGCCCGCCAATCAATATCGCAGAGCCTACTCCACAGGCCACACCTTCCCATGTCTTTGGCGAGAGGCCCGCGGCAATTTTTGTACGTCCGATGCGGCGACCAAAAAAATATTCCAGTAAATCGCCCAATTGTACGACCATCACAAGGAACGTCACCAGCAAAATAGACCGCCCGCCGCTACCTTCGAAATCTAGATTTATTAATGCGGGCACGTGGCTCACACAGAATACGGCGATCATCAAGGCCCATTGGGTCTCGGCAACGCGGATCAAAAACTTGTTGGCATTGCCGCGCAGCGCCGAGACAATTGGTAGCAACAAAAAAGCGTAAACGGGAATGAAAATTGCGTATAATCCCTGCCAGTTCAGCGCGACGAAAATATATTGCAGCGGCAGCACGACAAAGAATGCAAGTGCGAGCGACATGTGATCCGCCTGAGCTTTGGCCGTCAGCGTCAGAAATTCGCGCAGAGCGGCAAAGGACGCAAAAGCAAATAGCACAATCACGCCGACCTTGCCCAAAAGCATCGCAATTCCGACCAGTGCAACCATGCCCCACCAGCTTTGCACACGGGTCATATAGGTTTCTAATACAGGGTTTTGCGTATCCGGTTCTTGGCGCGCGCGCAGCACTTCACCCAAAAACGTCAGGGCAACCAAAATGAAAAACGCACCCAATGTCAGCCAGATAATATCGCTTGTGGTTCCAGTCATGATGACACCTGCGGTTTGAGGTCGGACAGCGCACGGGCAGCACGCGCGAGAAACGCATCTTTGCTCTCGCCCTCTTGCACATGCACCGGCGCACCAAATGTCACGGTGCAAATCAACGGAAGCGGAATGATCTCGCCCTTGGGCATAATTGTATTCAGGTTCGCAACCCATGTCGGTACCAGATCGACATCAGGCCGCGCCAAGCCCATATTATAAAGCCCCGCTTTGAACGGTAGCAAATCGTCTTCGCCCATATTGCGATTGCCCTCTGGGAAAATGATCAGTGACGAACCCTCGTCCAGCGCCGCAAGGATCTTATCCATTGGATTGTCATTCACTTCGGGCCTGCGATCAATCAACACACAGTTAAAAACCTCAGGCCCAATAAATGCCCGCAGTTTATTTTTCAGCCAGTAATCAGCCGCTGCTACAGGACGCACTTCGCGGCGCAGGGCAGGGGGCAACACCGACCAAATCATTGGCATATCGCCATTGGATGTATGATTTGAATAATAAACCCGCTGACGCGGGATCGGTTCAATTCCTTGCCAATCGGCGCGCACTGCGGTGATCGCGCGGGCAAATAACCGAATGCAATGGCCTGTGACGCGGGCGGCGAAGGGGCGAAGGATATTCATAATCGAACCTTAACGGGGATTTGCGGATATGAAAGCAGGAAGGATAGGTTTTACCCCGCCCTTCCCCTCAGCTTATTTTTGGTCGCTGTCGCTCACATAGTCCGACAGCAATTTCTCGTTGCGGGCCTCTTCTAGGCGCTGAATGCGATCCTCGGAGAGGCGGTCATCAAAGCGGTATTTTACAAAATTGACCAAAGCAAGCGTCAGTAAGAGAATACCAATCCCCCAGAAGCCCTTGGTCGAAAGCGGCACTTCGGGCGACATATATAGCGAAAGCGCGAGCATTCCGTAGGCCACTAAAACGGAAAAGCCGTTAAAGAACATGATAAGTGAGTTGTCTGATTTATTGGACTTCATGAGCCTTACTCCTGGGAAAAGTTATTTTGTTGATTTTAAACGATCGAGAACAGATTGACCTGTGGCGCGGCTGGCATCGCCAAACCCTGCGTCAGAAAGGCGATCTGTAATCGTGCCGTGCGAGAGGCCTTTGTTGATGTCAGACAGAATCTCGCTGTGTTCAAACGGATCATCGCGGCCCAAAACACGGGCAATCAATTCTTCGGCTTCTTCGACACTGCTGCCTTGTGAAACAGGACCCATGCGCACTTGAATATCTTGTTCGCGGCGCACCGCGCGTGCTTGGATTGCACCTTGTTTCAGGTCGATAACGCGACGATGGCCCGCCTCGATACTAGAGCGTAAACGCAGAACTTTTTGGTCCAAACGTGTCAGGGTTGTGTTGCGGATGGTCAGCTCGTTTTCCATCTGTGCAATGGCCGTCGCAGCCTCGGCTGCCAGTGCTTCGTTATCGGCGTGAAGCGCTGCTGTGGCGCGTTTGGTCAGATCGGCAATGCGGTTTTGCAAGGCATGGCGCTGTTGATCCTCAGAGCGTTGACGCTGGATCAAGCTGGCGAGAGTGGCTTTTGCGGCTTTTAACGTTTGGTCTGCTTCGCGGATTTTTTGATCGATCAGCTCGATTGCAAAGGCGTCACGAACGCGATCTTCAGCTCTTGCATTTGCGCCTGTAATCAGGGTGCTTAACGTTTTGAACATGTCTAACTCCAGTTTCCCAATCAGTGCGTGAACACTGTTCATAAAATGGTTTTAGTATTAATCATATTGTATAGCAAGAATAAAATGAACGTCGTTCACCAGAGTGGTTTGGCGCCAGTCATTTGCTTTAAAATAAGGGAAATCATGGCGTCTATATTATCTGTGCGCACGCCTGCATTAGCTTCGTCCAGCCCTAATAACACGATTCCATGCACGGATGAAAACAACGCTTTGGTCAAAAGCATCAGTTCATCGGGGGCCATTTTTGGATTCAGCGCCGCAAGAGGATCGTGGATATAGGTGAATAGCTGCCCCATTTCGGTCAGATACCAGTCAGGGGCTTCAACGCCCTCTGCGCGATCCAAGTCAAACAGCGCGCGCCACAGGTTATGATGCTGCGCGGCAAATTCGTGATAGGCGTGACCCATGATGATCAATCGTTCGGTCGGGTCTTGCGGCGCGTGCGCCAATGAGGCCGCAACCTGTGCGCCCAAAGCACGAAACGTGCGCGCGTTGACTGCGAGCACCAGATCGTTCAAATCGCCAAAGACGTTATAGATTGCGCCCAATGCACAGCCCGCCTGCGTCGCCAAATCCCGCGCGCGCAGCCCTATCAGCCCGTCGCGCGCGATCGCCGCCTCTGCGATATTCACCAAATCGTCGCGCAAAACCTTGCGCCGCTCTGCCACTTTACCCGCCATGTTGTACCTCATATTGAACGCAGTTCACCATAGGTCAGGTTTGCGTGGCAGGGAAGGGGCCACTCTTACACAGGTGCACCGCACGCAAAATTATTAGCCGCATGATAGCCAATCGGATCTTCTTGCATCTGCAAAAGTAACCCATCCCCATCAAACGGATGCGCGCGCAAGCGATTCATCGACTTCAACACTTAACCCCGTAGCAAATGGCACAGGAATATATCCATCCTCCACCGATGACCCGTTTTTAGCGCCGCCGCAAACTCTGTGAGTGTCGTCAACCGCCCACCCGTCGCCACGGGAATGCGCA
This sequence comes from Yoonia sp. MH D7, assembly GCF_054439475.1. Lineage (NCBI taxonomy): Bacteria > Pseudomonadati > Pseudomonadota > Alphaproteobacteria > Rhodobacterales > Paracoccaceae > Yoonia > Yoonia sp. MH D7. The sequence goes on along the minus strand of NZ_JBTJCF010000001.1, from coordinate 2,402,634 downwards.
CGGCACTGGTTACGGCCCGCATATCCATATCTCGCGGCGTGAGGTCTTCATACCAAAGCGGTGACAACGGATCGAAGGCTTGACTCAAACGAATAGCGCCGGCAGCTTAAAATACCTATGGGTGCCAAATAACAGCTCGGCGCATGATTCTTTAAGTACTTTAGAAAAAACCAGAACTTAGTCGAAAACGATGACGTTGCGCTTGGCCTATAGCGTTTTTGTGTCTGCTATCGCTTCGATAATCTGCTCTAACGTCCATGTGCCAGAGACCATTTCATCTAGTTTCAAGCGAGCCTGCTGAGACAAATCAACCATTCTAAGGAACGTCGCGCGCAATCACGGTGTTGCCTGTTTTTGATCCGACCATACCTTGGCCAACAGCGGTCATGCCGTCCGGATCATAGGTGGCCGCATCACCGATATGCGGCATGCCAACCATTACAACCTTGCCACCCGCGGCCAGATATTTTGGCGCATGATTGTAAACGGGCACGATTTCGACAGTCACAGAAACTGCATCCGCGCTGCATCTTAAGGAGCGTCATCGGAGGCAAGCACGCCGTCCTTCGCAGCAAATTTATGGTAAACGGTGGTTTTGATTTTGGCCATCGCAACGTTCTTTTGAGGGCAATCTGAAACTGCTACTCTCACAGCCAAACGCTAGGCCAATCCCGAATTTATCTGTGATCTAGATCTCTCGGCGGGATCGCGCGACGAGCGGGGACAAATATCGCCATCGCGCCCAGCACCACAATCGCGGAAAACAGAAACGGCGCGCCGGGCAGATAAAGCGGCGCATCCTCGTGCGTAAAGAAAAAGAACAGCTGCGTCATAAGCAAAGGTGCAATAATCGTGGCCACTGCGTTGATCGAGGTCAGCGTGCCCTGTAACTCGCCTTGCTGATTGTCAGAAGCGGTGCGCGACATGATGCCTTGCAATGCAGGCCCTGCAATCGAACCCAATGCAGTGAACGGTGTCAGCGCAAGGGCAATCCACCCGTTGGTCACAAAACCCAGCATCACAAACGCCAGAACGTCGATGCCAAGACCAAGCATCACTGCATTGCGCTCACCAATCCGTTTCAAAACCGGGCGGATCAAGAAGCCTTGTACCACAGCCATGCCAATCCCGAATGACGCAAGCGATAGTCCGATCATCCCTGGTCCCCAGCCAAACTGCAACTTGCCAAAGTAGGCCCACACACTGGGATAGACAAAAAATGCAATGGAATAAACAAAACTGATGATCATCAAACGACCTAATCCGGGCAATTTATTGATGTTTCTGAATGCGCCCAACGGGTTCGCCCGCCGCCAGTCAAACGGCCTGCGAATACGGTCGGTGACTGTTTCGGGCAAAGCAAAATAACCAAACACCGCATTCATACCCGCCAAAATCGCCGCCGCCCAAAACGGGGCACGCGTTCCGTATTCTGCTAATAAGCCACCCATTAAGGGACCAAGCACAAAACCGACGCCAAAGGCCGCACCTATCAGGCCAAAGTTCGCGGCCTTGTCTTCGGGTCCGGAAATATCCGCCATATAGGCACTCGCTGTTGAATGGGTCGCGGCAGTAATGCCACCAATCACACGCCCCACAACCAGCAGCCAAATCGTGCCGGCAAGTGCCATCAGGACATAGTCAAATGCCATCACCACAAGTGCTATCAATAAAACCGGACGTCGCCCGAAACGATCCGAAAGTGAACCCACCGTAGGACCGAACAGAAACTGCATCGCGGCAAATATCGTCGCCAAAATTCCGCCCCAAAGCGCAGCTTGCCCCAGATCACCGCCCTCAAGACCTTGGATCAGGTCGGGCATAACCGGCATAATCAGGCCAATGCCCATGCTGTCGATCACAACCGTCAGTAGAATAAAAATCACGGGCAAGCGATTTGACATGGATGATCCCCAGATACACACTTTACGATCTATCCCGTTTTGCGTCATGTGCAATAGCCGATAAAGTCCGGATGGCCTCTCAGGACCAGCCGAAAGCGGTAAATGTGACGCCTGCGTATCTCTTACTAGCCGCGGCAGGTTGAGGGGCAACTGGCTTCACTTCACGGTCTATATTCACGCGATGCTGCAAGAGCCGCGGGTTCAAGAAACCTCAAACATGGCCAATACTTCTTATGAAATCCGACAGGATCTCGGCGTAAGCAATCGGATCCTCAGCGCAGGGCAGGTGCCCACATTTTTGCATCACCTTAAACTGTGACCCAGGGATCAAATCAACGGTTTCCCGCACTAGGTCAGCAGGAGTCGCCCCGTCATGGCCGCCTGCAATTCCCAACGTGGGGATGCGCAAACCAGAGGTTGGTGTGTAAAAATCCGTGCCAGAAATCGCGGCACAGACACCCATATATCCGGTGGGATCGGCAGCACTGAGCATCGCCTGCCATGGCTCCATGTCGCGTGTCCCATAAAATTCGCGGCCAAACCAACGCTGCATAATGCCCTCGGAGAGCGCAGGTAAACCTTGGGTCCTGATCGTATCAATGCGATCTTGCCACAGCGCCGGACTACCAATCTTGGCAGCCGTATTCGACAGCACTAATGCGTGGATCAAATCGGGTCGCTTCACAGCCAACCCCTGCGCAATCATACCGCCCACTGACAGACCGACAAACAGCGCATCTTTCACTTCAAATGCATCACACACCGCTTCTGCGTCACTGACCAATTGCCCCATGCTATAGGGGGCAGCCGGCACATCAGATTGACCGTGGCCGCGCAAATCATAGCGAATAATCCTCAGGCCCTCAGGCAACAAAGGGATCACCTTCTGCCATAGGTGCAACGTCGTGCCTAAAGAATTGGCAAACACTACCGTGGGTGCCACTTTATGGTCCACGCCATCAACCCGCGCATGAATTTTCACACCGTTCTGATCAATCGTTATTTCACGCATCGTTAAATTCTCCTATGCTCTGAAAAAGATCAAGCCGCGCTGAAGGTTTCCCTTGCGCGGCTTTCACTTGTTGTCCGGTCCGTCGCTTGCGCGGGACGCTGAACAACCCTCCCTTAGGGTAAAGAATGAGATTTCAAGTCCAGAGTCAACAAAAACTATCACGCTCGTAGATATCGGCCTATCCTGCATATGCATAGCAATAGGTTGACGGTCGATAATATGTCGCACTTGTCACATTTTCAGTGTCCACTGCGGATCATTAGCGATGAAACCCGCAGTTGAATTCCGCTTCAGAGTGTCGCCAGGGCACGCTGAAACAAGGCCGTGTCGACATTGCCGCCGGTGGCAACAGCAACCACAGTGTCGTCTTTAAACTGATCAGGGTGGAACAAAGCCGCGGCTAATGCCACAGCCCCACCGGGTTCGAGCACGATCTTTAGCCGTTCATACGCCAACCCCATTGCGCGTAAACATTCCTCATCGGTGACAACTAGCCCTGCTCCGCAGTGCGCCTGCATGATCGGAAACGTTAAATCGCCGGGTTGTGCCGTAACGATAGCATCACAAATCGAACCACTTAATTTTGCATTGGTAAGGATTTCATCCGCCGCCAGCGACCGCGCCACGTCGTCAAACCCCGCAGGCTCCGCAGGGCGCACCCGCATCTTTGGTGCATCCGCCGCCAGCGCCAGTGCAATTCCAGATGTCAGCCCGCCACCACCGCAACACACCACAACCTCGGCCTGTGTCACCCCGATTGCCGCCGCTTGCGTCGCAATTTCCAAGCCAACCGTGCCTTGCCCCGAAATGACATCCGCATTGTCGTATGGCTTGATCAAGGTCAGTCCACGCTCGCGCGCAATGCGGGTGCCAATCGCATCACGATCCTCGGTGGCACGGTCATATAAAACCACTTCAGCGCCCAAGGCCCGCGTATTATTGATCTTAATTCTTGGCGCATCAGAGGGCATCAAAATCACCGCTGGCGTGTTAAACTCTTTTGCCGCTAAGGCAACGCCCTGCGCATGGTTTCCGCTAGAATAGGCAATGACGCCATTCATCAACTGGGCGTCCGACAGCATCGACACCGCTGCCCAACCACCACGAAATTTAAACGATCCGGTGTGCTGCAAACATTCCGCTTTCACCAACACTTGACGCCCCGCGAGCTTATCCAAAAACGGCGATGACAGCAGGGGCGTGACCTGCGCGTGGCCAGCAATCCGCTGTGCCGCAGCACGGATCATTTCAATGTTCATCAAGGTCCTCCAACCATTCAGCCAACGCATCGCGGGCATCTTTCTCATCCAGAAACGGCACATGTCCTCGATTTTTGATATCCGCACGGATCATATCGGGACGGCGGCGTAGCATCTCGTCGGCACAGGCCTCGCTTAACAGATCCGAATTCGCACCGCGGATCAACGCCAAAGGCAAGCCACCCAACGCATCATAAAGCGGCCATAAGTCTACACTCGGTTGCTCTAATCCCTCTAGCACCGCATCGCGTAACTTCGGATCATAACGCACCACCAACCCTTCTGTCGTCTGGGCATAATGCGCACGGACTTCGGCCAGCCATCGGGCATGTGGAACACCTTTGAATTGCACCCAATTGCGCGCACGCGCACGGGCCGCGTCCTCGTGATTATCCTCCACAGGGTTTTTGCCGATGTAATTGGCAATCACCTTCATACCTTTGGGGTCGATCTCGGGGCCAATATCGTTCAACACAACGCCCAGCAGGCGGTCCTTGGCCGTTGCCGCGAGTAACATTGCAATCAAGCCTCCACGCGAGGTCCCCAAAATTGCTGACTGCTTTAACCCCAAGTGATCCATCAAAGCCAGCGCATCCGCGGCCTCTTGCGGGACAGTATACGTCTTGTAATCGGCCCAATCCGACTGCCCGCGACCACGATAATCCATACGGATTAGCCGGACAGGAAGGTGTGGCGCCACATGATCGAAATCCGCCGTATTGCGGGTCAGCCCTGTCAAAGCCAGCACAGGAATACCCGCACCGCTTTCCTCGTAATATAACTTGGTGCCATCAGCGGCGTTAAAAAACGGCATGATTACGGTCCTTTCGATTTGTCTGTAGGACAGATTGTCACGCATCGGGACGGGCCGAAAGGGGCAAAGCGGTTTGCATGTCCGTCCATCAACGCATAGCGTGGGTCGTTCAAGCCAACTAAGCAGAAAGAGACGAATGATGACTCAAGCAAAATCCGGCGACACAATCCGTATCCACTACACCGGCACCTTGAAAACCGGCGAAGTTTTTGACAGCTCCGAAGGGCGCGATCCGCTCGAATTCAAACTCGGCTCCGGCATGATTATCGCAGGCCTTGATGCCGCGATCCAAGGCATGGCCGCTGGCGAAAAGAAAGTCGCAGAAATCCCCTCCGCGGAAGCCTACGGCGAAATTAATCCTTCCGCACGCCAAGGTGTGCCACGTACCGAATTTCCCGACGATATCCCGACCGAAGTCGGCACACAGTTGCAGATGCAAAGCCCTGAAGGCCAGGTAATTCCTGTGACGATCGTCGAAGTCTCCGAGACCGAAGTGACGCTCGACGCTAACCACCCGCTGGCTGGCAAGGACCTAACGTTTGATTTTGAAGTGGTAGGTATCGACGCCGCCTAAGCGTCCGGGGGCTTCATCCAGAACGGCTCGAATACATGGTCGCCAAGGTCGCAAAAAAATGCGGCCATACGTGTGGCCTTCTATATCTTGCACTTTCTCGTTGTCGTGGCCGCCATTGGCCGCGGCAGCGGCAACAATCTCATCCACTTCCGTCGGTGTTTCGCACGTCAACGCGATCAAGCAGCCCGTAGACCTGCGGCTATCAGCCAACGGCTTGGCGTGTCCCCCTCAAATTAGGGCTTGGTCAACACCCTCAAATTTAAGGTGTCCTACAGGATGATACAGATTGAAATATCTCAGTTAAACTGCGGGTTAATCCCAAAGCCCAGCGCCTCGTAAAATGCTCGGCTTTTCGCAAGATCAGCAGTGGCAATGTTCAGAAATACTTTATGTGTCATAGAGGTAATTTCTTAAAGATTTTCCGCCTGCGGCATGCCCAACACATGATAGCCACCATCTACGCGAATAATCTCGCCCGTCGTGCAAGCGCCTGCATCCGATGCCAGATAGACAGCCGTGCCACCCACTGCTTCCAAGGTCGCGTTCGCCCGCATCGGGGCATTCTCGCCGGTATGTTTGTACGTTTTGCGCGCACCACCAATCGCTGCCCCTGCCAGCGTCTTCATCGGACCCGGCGAAATCGCATTCACTCGAATTTGGTCGGGGCCCAGATCATTTGCGAGATAGCGCACAGCACTCTCCAGCGCCGCCTTTGCCACACCCATCACATTGTAATTCGGTGTGACTTGGTTTGATCCCTGATACGTCAACGTCAAGATGGTGCCGCCATTCGGCATCAAGGGCATCACGCGCTTGGACACATCAATCAATGAATAACAAGAAATCGCCATCGAGTTTTTAAAGTTCTCAAGGCTGGTATCCGAAATACGCCCCGTCAATTCGTTCTTGTCGGAATAGGCAATCGCATGAACCACAAAATCAATCGTCTCCCAACGCTCCGCCAATGCGGCAAACGCAGCATCCATCGACACCTTATCCGTCACATCCACATCAACCATGAAATCAGATCCAACGCTGGCCGCCAACGGTTGCAACCGCTTGCCAAACGCCTCGCCCTGATAGGTGAACGCGAGCTCTGCCCCAGCCTCGGCCATCGCTTTCGCGATCCCCCAAGCAATAGAGCGCTCATTCGCAACCCCCATGATCAACCCGCGTTTGCCGTGCATAGAAATGGTCATGTGGTGTCCCTCACTCGTTTTAATCTAGGTGAACGGTTTGGGACACGGCGTCAAGTTTTTGTAGGTTTTCTGGATTTAAGTTTGGCATCCCGTTGTTTCCTAACGACATATACGGTAACCCAAAATGAGAGGCCTAGACCTAGAAGTAAGGAATTTGGGAGGAACAATCGTGAGCTTAGCTGACATTTTCACCGTTCCGATATTTTATGGTGGTACGGCTTTGGCTTGGTTGATTGCTGCGGTATTTACTAGGATGCTGGCAATCCCGAAGTGGACATACGCCGCTCTCATACTTTTCTTGGTGTCTTGCTGTCTCCACGCGGTTATATGGTTTGGCAATACATCGCCATTTCTGGCAGGTGTTGGTATTATTATACTTGCTTACGGTGCGCTATTGTCGATCGCCCTGACGTTGATCTTTAGGATATCTATAAGCTTTCTCGCAATTGTAAGGCGTAAGCGGTGAGGCTACGCATCCTTTGTCACTGCGCATTCGAGGTTAATAGCGTTGTCCGTATACGGGACAAAGCTATTAACCGTTCACTCCAAACTACCCCGTAAACTTACTCAACAACATCGACCCATTCGTTCCGCCAAACCCGAACGAGTTTGTCATGATCGTGTCCAGCCCTGCGTTATCGACGCGGGTTGTGGCGATCTCGGCGGGGTCTAGGTTTGGATCAAGGGTTTCGACGTTGATCGACGGCGCGATGAAATCATCCTGCAACATCAACATGCAGTAAATCGCCTCGGACGCGCCAGTGGCCCCCTGAGAATGCCCTGTCATCGATTTGGTCGAAGACACAGGTGGCGTAGAGCCCTTGCCAAACACACGGCGCACTGCTTCGATCTCGCCGACATCACCCACTGGCGTTGATGTGCCATGCGCGTTGATATAACTGACCTTGCGGCCTTCGGGCAAAGTCTCCAGTGCCAAACGCATTGCGCGCTCGCCGCCTTCACCAGATGGGGCCACCATGTCGTGACCGTCGGAGGTTGCCGCATACCCAGTCACTTCCGCATAAATCTTTGCGCCACGCGCCTGTGCATGCTCAAGGGATTCGAGAACCAACATGGCACCACCACCCGCAATCACAAATCCATCACGGTCCGCATCAAACGCGCGCGACGCCTTCTCTGGCGTGTCGTTATACTTGGACGACATCGCGCCCATCGCATCAAACAAACACGACAACGTCCAATCCAATTCTTCCGCACCACCCGCAAACATCACATCCTGCTTGCCCATCATGATCTGCTCGGAAGCAGCTCCGATGCAATGCAACGATGTAGAGCACGCCGAAGTAATAGAATAGTTAATGCCCTTAATCTTGTATTGGGTCGAAAGATTCGCGGAAATCGTCGACGACATGCATTTTGGCACGGCAAACGGCCCAATGCGCTTGGTCGCACCCGTAGTTTTCACAACCTCATGCGCGGTCAACATGGCGGAGGTGGACGGCCCACCAGACCCCGCAATCAACCCCGTGCGCACATTCGAAACAGTCGCCTCATCTAGCCCCGCATCGGCAATCGCCTGACCCATCGCAATATAGGCATAAGCCGCACCCGGCCCCATGAACCGCAGCGCACGTTTTTCAACATGTTCGGTAATATCCAGCTTGACCGTGCCAGCAATGCGCGACCGAAACCCGTGCTCGGCCATCTCCGCACTTGCGACAATCCCCGACTTGCCAGCCTTTAGGCTCTCGGCAACCTCAGCGGTATTATTCCCAATAGGGGACACAATCCCCAAACCCGTGACAACAACGCGACGCATGAGCGCACTCCTATATTAGTGTTGCTTCTTTGTAGAATGGGGAGGGGCGGAGGTGCAAGTGGGTAGGGGGCTTTGTCGCAGCCGAGGGCGATGCGCATCATAAAATGGTGAGCTTTGGTCTGTAGGAGCGTTGTTTGCGGGGGCTAGCCCCCGCGAATTTTAGCTCTCGCTCAACGCGACCTTCATATCCTTAACCTCATAAATCACCTCACCATCGGCCTCTACTATCCCGTCAGCCACACCCATCGTCAGTCTGCGAGTCTGGATCGCCTTGGTGAAATCAATCTTATAAGTCAGCATTTTGCGGTCAGGGCGCACCATGCCTTTCAGCTTTACTTCGCCAACGCCAAGCGCATAGCCACGACCCAGCCAGCCGCGCCAGCCAAGGTTAAAGCCGGTCAACTGCCACAGGCCATCAAGGCCAAGACAGCCGGGCATGATCGGGTTGCCGGGGAAGTGGCAGTCAAAGAACCAAAGGTCAGGCGTAATATCGAACTCGGCCAGAATATGACCCTTGCCGTGCGCGCCACCATCGGCGGACACTTCGGTAATACGGTCCATCATCAACATGGGCGGAGCAGGCAGTTGGGCATTACCCTCACCAAACAACTCACCACGGGCACAGGCCAACAGGCCTTCTTTGTCAAAACTGCTTGGGTATTGGGACATGGACGACGCCTTCTTATTGCTTGAATTCAAGTGCTTCACGCATGTTTAACACTGGGGGCCGCTTTTGGGCAAGTGTAGTGCATTTGCGTTTTTAATTGATATCAGACCCATTCGCACCATATGATTAGGTGAAAGTAAGAGGTTTCATGACTGACACGGCAACATCACGTAGCACGGCATGGCTTGCAGGGGTCGGATTACGGCCCACGCGGCAACGTATGACGCTTGCATCGTTGCTGGTGGGCGACGGGCAAGATAGGCATGTGACGGCGGAAGGGCTGTTCGATGCGGCATCCAAAGCGGGCGAGAAAGTGTCACTGGCAACCGTTTACAATACACTGAGCGCGTTCTGCGACGCAGGTCTGATGCGCGAGATTACGGTTGACGGGTCCAAAAGCTATTTTGATACCAACATGACGGACCACCCGCATTTCTATTGGGAGGATACGGCAGAATTGACCGACGCGCCGCTGCACCAACTGGAAATCTGTCGTCTGCCCGACTTGCCCGCAGGTGCCGAGATTTCATCCGTGGATGTGGTAATCAGGCTACGCCGTATCTGAGATGGGTTAAAACCCGTCTTACCCCGCCTTAAAGTTCAGTATTTGTTTACCCGAATCCGCATAGCTTGGATCTATGACAAATTACCGACGCCCCTTTGTGCCAGGCGGCACCTATTATTTCAACGCATGCCTCGCGGATGCAAGTAGCACGCTATTGGTCGATCATGTGGACCTGATACGCAACGCTGTTAGCCTATGCCAAAAACAACGCCCATTCACGATCAATTCTGCCGTGGTCCTACCCGCACAGATCCAAATGATCTGGACCCTACCCGAGGGTGATGCCGATTTCCTGACCCGCTGGCGTATGCTTAAATCTACTTTTTCGCGTCATGTCCCGATGCCGGAAGCCCGCAGCTCCAGCATGATCAAGCGTGGTGAAAAAGGGATCTGGAAACGCAAGTTCACGGAACACCTGATCAGGGACCAAGACGACTACGCATTGCACGACCACCTGATAGCAACAGCGCCATTACGCGCTGGTCTCACAAGAGATGCCTCAAGCTGGCCACTCTGCTCTGCGTATAAACGTAGGATGCGTTTCAACGCATCGGATATCATCTGCCATACAAACTTGCCGCAATGAAAAATCGGCACCTAATATTACTATTTATTATCAAGTGCTTACATAGGCGTCTCGAAATTCGTTTCACGAAAGCTTCCGCGTTTGCCATAGAAAGCGTCCGCAAAATTCACCCATTGAATCAGCGTTTTAAGGCGCTAACCAACTGGCAAAAAACGAAAAACCCGACCTGAATGGCCGGGTTTTTAAGATTCTGATAGCTGAAGTTTGATATTGATAGGTCGTGCCCTAATCAGCGTTTGCGGCCAACCCTCGGGCTGCGCATGGGCGCTTCATCATGCCCTTCGTCCTCCTTAGTAGCCCAAAGCTTAGACGCGTCGATATCTTGCCAATCTTCAGCAATGAACGGGTTCATTGCAATTTCGCAGTCCGAGATATGGGTGAACGCCCGTGTAAAATGTTTCTGATCAAGGGCGGTATCGCCGACGAGGACCGCCTGTTGAATAGCCCCGATGATGATTTTGACAGCGATCCCCAGACGATTGCAGCATGCAACAAAAAAACGGTCGATGAACTTTGGATCGGTTTCCGTGAAGCCGGAAAGACCTGATTCAGCGACATAGCTGGTGATCACACTGCGGACTGTCTTTGCATCTGTGGCCTTTGCGATGGGCGTAATTTCAGTTGGTTTAATGCGACGCCCGAGTTGCTGATCTACATTGAGCATTTCTTTCATCTCTTCGGTGCCTGATAGCACCAAGATCACCGGCCACTCCTTGTTTTGGCTCAAGGATTTCAGCGTGTTGATGACTGCTTTGCGCTGCGGCTTGTTTGCTTGCCCCCAGATATCCTGCGCCTCATCAAGATGAAGGATTGTGACATTCTTTGCCTTGAGCTGAAAATGGACTTTTTCCCACAGTGTCGGAAGCGCCGCTTCTGCGATGTAGCGAACAGCAACAGGATAGCCAATCTCTTTCATTACGGCCTCGGCTGCCGTTCGCAGATTGGCTGGCGTGCGGACGCGGACAGAAATGATTTTGTGGTCGGCCTCGCCGTCAATGCCAGTTGCATTGAGCTTTTGGACTTCAGAAAAAACCCAGTCCAATGTCCGCGTTTTACCCGAGCCGGTGGGGGCGACTATGGCCATCCCGTCAATGGTTTCCAGCGATCCCATAGATGCCAGGCAATTGCGCTCTTCATTCAGAAGAAGCAGCTTGTTCAGGATGATGGTTTGTTGATTTGTTTTGACAAACCGCTGGCTGAGGGTGGCGGCAATGCGACCTGCCGCTTTGATCTGATCGATAGTGACTTTTGGTTCGCGTGCCATTACAGGATCTCCGGCTCTTCGCCGCCGTCTTCGTCGGCGTCATGTTGGGTGGGCGTCACTGGCGTAGCCACGATTTGGATTTGGGGATGATCAAGCAACTGGTTTGTGCGCTCGTCAGAGAGTATGTCCACAGCTGCTGTAACGAGATCGCACTCGATATCGGCACTCTGATTGACGATGGGTATGCCAATGAACAACCTGTCGCGGCTACGTTGAATTTCAACCTCCGGCATGCAGGTCGGCCCGAGATCGAGGCGTGCAGCCGCTACCGCCACAGTAGCGCGGATGTCGGTCAACGCTGTCCGCACGTGGGCACGGTCAAGCTCAGCTTCGTCACGGAAACGTTCGCGCATAGCCTTCTCAGTCGCAATCCATTCGACCAAATGGACCTTGTCCAAGAAGTCGAGCTTGGCCTTCACCGGGTATGACACACCTTCCCAACGCATAACGATCCACCCCAGGTCCTTGGGGTCAACCCGCACTTCAACGTTGGTTTTACCCTTTTCCAGGAAGATGTGTTGCACCATTGGGCTTGTATATTCGATCCCAAACAGTGTGATTCCGTGGTTGCCAATGCGACGTTGGCCGGGGAGACCAAAGGCCGCACGGCGCGTAAAGCCATCGGGGCCCAGATCTACCCCATAAGTTGACGTCAGCCGATCCCATGCCCGTGCCGGAGTTTCGCCGCCAAGGCCTTCGTGGGGCAGGTTGTGGTATACATCTACCACAAACCGCATCAGAATTCCGGTGATTTCATCTGTGGTCAAGCAAGCGTTGGCTTCGGCATTATAGTCGCCCTTCACCACGGAATTCCGGAAGGTGCGCCCCGGAAGCTCCTCCATGAGGGTGTTGCTCCACGTGCCAAAGACCCTTTCGACATGCGCACGCAGTTGCGCGACACCAGCCACTGTATTTGCAACACCGATGCCTACATCTGTCACAGGGGCCTGAAACGCATTGGCGATGAACCACTCCCCGTTGTCTGACGCCAAGGAGCGGGCAAGCCCGTGCTGGTTCCATTTGCCGGTTGCACCGTGGAAGGCCGCATATTCGGTTTTGTCCATTGTGGTCAACTCGACCGTGCGCAATGCGGCCTCAACGCTGGGATTTTGCGTGACAGTCAAGCCAACGATGCACCGCGTTGCACAATCGATTACGACAACGGCCCAGAGGCGCAGTTTTTTAAGTGCTTTCAACTGCTCTGCCGTCAATTCTTTTGCTCGGCCGCTGGAAATTGCCAAGGCAAAAACGTCGAGTTTCCATTCGTCAATCTCAAGCCGCTCCATGGGAAAGCGGACCTGAAGACCAGACATGTTAATTGCGAACTTGCGGTTGGCCGCGCCGACGCCATCACGTTGACACGTAACGGTATAGGCATCGAGAGCCTCCATTTGGCGATAGACCGTCCGGTCGCTTGGCGTCACAAGCGGTTCGAGGCCCTCTGTCACCCTACGTTCATTGCAGGCGGCAATTGCATCACCTACGTTTTTGACGATCTTGCTTTTCGTGGGGCGAAGATTGCTGGCATATTTGACGACTTGCTCCTGCATGATGATCATGGCCTCTAAAACAAGACGGCTCTGGACCTTGCGGCCTTTGCCCTTGTGACATGGCACAAAAGCGCGCGCATCAAAGCCGCAATGGATGCCGATTTTGATCTTCTGGCGCCACGTCTTTACAGACGGCAGCTGAAACTGCGTCACCGTTTGGCGCGAATCTTTCCGCTTTTGCGGCTTATCTTTGTGCATAACAGAGACGTTGCGCGTTTTGTCTTGTGCTTTTTCTTCGATTTGCTGTTGCGCCGCCCAAGGGGCCATGTGGCCAGCAAGTGTCGGTTTTGCGGCTTCCATGCTTGAATCAGATAACGTCATTTCGCCGCTTCGGATCAAAATCTGACCAAAACGTGCCAATTCGCAGTCGGAAAGTGCTTTTGTGCGCTTTTTAGGTGCGAGATCAGCAAGAAATTCGGCATCAGATTTCTGCCGCACGGCAGCACGCGAGCGTCCGAAATGACCGCGCTCGATACGAACATCCGGGCTATCCAGCAGGCCAAACAGTTTCTCGTGCCGAAGCGTGATGACCCGTTCAAGTTCATCATCGCTGGCAAAGCGAAAACCTTGATCGTTTTGGTCCAGCAAGCGGTAGGACTGGTTTTTGTAGACCAAAAGGTCTTTTTTGTCGAAATTATAGTGAAAAGACATCAGAGTCCTCCTTTGCTCGTTGGGTCTTGCAGGTTGCTTGCGTCGCGAAGGCGCGTTTCTGCGCCCTCGTCATCCATTTCGTAGATCCACTCAGGGTTGCGAGTGTCTGCAAATTGATGGTGTATTCGTCGATTTCGATGCGCTCGCCCGGAAAGACACGCTTGTCTTTGGAAAATTTTGTGAAGTGGTAGGACATCAGAAGCCCCCTTTTCGCACGAGGGAGTGCAAATCGATCAAACCGGGGCGGGCAGTTTGCAAAACCCCTATGCCAATGGCGCGGACAGCGGCTCGAAAGCCGCGGTCACGCAGTGAGGTGGCCGCGATAAGACGATCAATCTGCACATCACCAAAGAGATCGCTCGCGAACTCTTGGACAACGCTATCCGCCTGCGGGTCAGGTGATATCCTCGACAAATGAATCAATTCCGCGTTCCGCACCTGAACGGGTGTGAAATCTGCATCTGTGATCACGACAAAGCGGTCGGCATGCCGAGGCACAGCATATGTCCGGAGTGCCTTCACCTGAGCTTTCAACAGTTCGGTTTGCGCGTATTTCCATGGCTTAACCAATACCCCGACCCGGGTGCCATCCAACTTGTGGGCTACCAGATCGATGGTGTGCGGCGTTTCACCATCACCTTTTGGCAACATGATCCGTTGCTGTTCGATGATGTCGACGACATCGCGCCGGGCAAGCAGAAGATAGATCACCTTCTGTTCAAGGCGGCTTTCGAAATGCATGCGCTTTCGCTGCCCCGGCCGGTTGGGCACGGGCACAATGACAAAGCCGCGGTTGCTGATCGACGAGCGCGGATGGATTTTGCGCATTGATGCCTCAACGTGCGTCAGCACGACCGGTGGCGGAAAATCTTCAGTGAATTCGTTCATGGTATCTCCGGCCAAGGAGGGTTTCCTCCTAAGGGCTATTCAAAGGGTTTCCGGGGATCGGCCGCATGAATTGACGTGCAAGAATTGCGTCAATTCAGTCGCGGTGTTCTAAGCGCGGCCGAAATTGATTTTATGCCGCAGTGCATACGTGGGTTTCCCGGAACATCCGGTGAAGCTCCTCAAAATTGGCAGCAGGTATTAATTCCAAAACTGAACCCCAAGCACTAATCTGCGACTGTTAAGGTCTTTCTGGGAATTAGCTCCAGTTGCCGGGTTTTGTGTATGGTGCGGTATGAGCGGGGAACCCCTTGCATTATCGAAGAAAATCGAGTAACGCTCATGGTGTTAGATGATGTGGGCTCTGCTCATGTCCTTACGAATGGCGGGTCTCGTTGGCGCGAGACGTGCTCTTCGTTTCCTATGCTCGTTCAGGTCATCCCATTCTCCTCTCATCAGTTTTTTCTTTGAACTTACCGCATGGCGGTCTGGTCAAATTTACTTGTTGTTATGACGCAATTTCAAGTCAGAAAATGTGCCTTAAGATATTGGTATTTCACCATTTTTCTAGCGCCCAGATTAGCGAAGCCAACTGGCATTTTCGCATCCGGTATCCTTGCACCAGGTGGAAATCTTGGGTTCGTTAATTCAAGCCACACAAGATGAGGCGGGACCCCATAGCGCAAAAGCCCGTGTGATTGTGGAAAAGCGAAATGTCCTTGATTTCTCACTGCTTTTTTCCATAGGGGACGATCGAAGGCTCCATTTTTCAAAGTGACAGGGATTTGGCAAATAGTCATGGCTGCGAACCTTTTTGAATGATGCATATGACGGATATCGAGAGCCGATTCGCATCCTCAGAAGCGTCAGGATTAAGGATGGCCCCCCCGTTTTACTGGCTCTTTACTGAGATCCTGATCGCGGAAAGCCGATTATTAGTCTTTAGAACGGCTTGTTTATAACCACCGAAGCTCATCCGTTATTCTCCACTTCTCGATTAATTGTCGAATTCTTACATCAGGATAAGGCGAATGACGTCCACTTGCGAGTTCAGAATACAGTTCAGGAGTAGATCTATCAGGTGCTGATAGATATTTTATCGATTAAATCGTAGCATGAACTTTCAAATTTCATTGACATAAGACATGCCTGTAAGGGCACATGCCAACGGAGTTCATACAGCCAATGGAAATTCCTTCGGAGATCGATACCAGCAGCTTTGAAGGTCTTACACGGCTATTTCGCTTCGCTGTAGGGCTAAGAAAGAACGACTCCGACGATGCTTCTCTCGCACTGCTTGAGAGCCGATTTGACCTAACACCTTATGTTCCAACTTTCCGCGGAGCCCTCGAAGACTTCGCTCGACAGCTGAACGCGCTTGAGCCCAGCCAACGTTTTACGGTAGTTTGCGACCTAGTCTCCGCCGCGGTTCCCGATGCTGAAAAGCTTGACGATGAACTTGTTCCTGAACTTCTTCAGATATGTGGTGATGCAAGAATTGCGCGCTTCTCTTTCGTGCCGGCCATCCTGCCCTGCCTCCTGCATGCGCAGAAAACTCAGCAGACTCAAAAAAGCAGCCTTGCCGGTTGCCAGATCAGATACGCGGGTGTCGGGTCGGACAGAGATCTCGTAGCATTCGCATCTCTGTTTTTAGATCTAGCGATATATGCGGAAACCAACCCTCCTTGGGACCCGGATGCGGTCTTCGACAATGGTGAGCCAAACTTTGAGCCGCCCGACGTTGAGATTGCGTTTCCACCCGCAGATTTTCGATCAAATACTGTGCCCCACCTTGAGGCAAGCGTTCGGGCATCAAAGCTTCCCCGCGCTGTTGATCGCGGAAAATACGATCTTGAAAGTGTTATGCTGGCATATCTTTGTGAGGCTGAAGGGGCGGCCCTTGTTTTCACCTCGGCGAACTTCCTTTCATCTACAAAGCAATCACGACTTTTGACTCGCCAACAGCTTCTTGATCTTTCACGGATCTCCCAAGTGACAGAGTTAACGATATACCAGCCTCATGTGTTCGCGATTGAACTAAGCAGGGCCGGGCGTCCGAATGAGACCATTCGGATGGTGGTGACAAAAATGGTGCACGATCTGACTAGGCCACCGCTTGGCCGAAGCCCATTGCGGCCCAAACTTGCGATGGTTTCAGTTGATGATGTTCGGACTGCTGGAGATTCCCTAAAACCGTCGCGCTACCTCGGAACAGGACCTTCTGGCGGGCGAGATTTTACGGAAATGATGAGTAACATTTCAGGACGCCCAAAATATGTGTTGGCTGATTTTTTTGAAATCATTCGTCCCAAAACAACAAGAAACGATCTGGTTGGAACATTTCCTTTACAAGAAGCCCGTGCCGGCAATATCTCGGAAAACGGAGAATTCCGTGGTTCATTTCGCAAAATAAATGTTCGTTCAACATTAGCAGTAGGACTGGACGAGCAGGTCATCAAAACAGGTGACATCTTGTTTGCACACCGGGGACCCGTGGGTAAGGTTGCATATGTGACCGACCCAATCATTCGAGAAGCCAAAGTGTGGGCGGGTCAAACTCTTATGATTTTTCGTGCGCGCAAGAAGAGTTCAACCGACCGGACTACCTTGTATTGTGATCCCAGAGTGCTTTTCATGTATCTGCTCACACCAGATGTCCAAGCCAGCTGGACCAGGGCCGCGACAGGTGATCGCAGTCCGGCTATACCGATAGGGATAATTGAGAGTTTTGGCCTGCCGGACAACCTCTTGCTTCCTCAAAAGCCAAACCAGAATTTTTCGAATTATAGTCAGGCTTCATCATCCAGCTATACAGATGTTATAATTACTGAATTTCAACAGAGGCAAAATGAGTTGAAAAGGTTACGTGAAATTGAAGCAGAAATGAATGATGGATTGATCCGAGTTTGGGGAGCGGCTTGGGCAAGGCCGACCGACCACGGTGAACTGTGATGTGAATTAGGTGTTCAGTCCCGGCAACTCAGTCGCGCCACAAAAATGCAACACTCTCTATTCTTCCTGGGTTGCGGGGCCATGCTGCCAGAAAGTGTTTGAAAATGAGGTCCCGGCGGTAGATCGGCCCATACTGCCTATTCGCGCCGCCGATCGAGTGGACTTTTACCGCATTCAGGGTTCTCAATGCTGCGACAGTGCTGCCCCCTAAGTCCAATGCAATATTCTTCAGACCAACATAATCATTGTTAAATTCGGCAAAATCGGCGTCAGTCACATAGAGCTGTGGAACTTTCTTGATGGGGTTCCGTCCAAGCACGGCCGTCAGCAGGCCCGCGTCGACCAGAGCGCGGACCTGCGGCAGGCGAATACCTACTTCTTCCCCGACCTGCGCAAGAGTGCGTCCGATCACGTTGTCTTTCTGGATTAGCGGTCGCAATTCCTTTAGGTCCACTATGATACCAAGATAACCGGGTCGCTCCGAATGCAGGCCTATCCGTTTCAATTGTCCAGCGTGCAGAAGGCGCACGATGTCGCGTGACGAGCAATTCAAGCGGCGAGACGCGGAAGGAATGTCACAGCAACCCTGTGGTGCCTGCCGCATTCGAACGGCGCGGGTCAGTAGGATGTTGAGAAAGTCTTGGATGTCTTTTGGATTATAGGCCGGGTAGGTATTTTCGCCCGTAGCAATTGGGGAAAAATATCCTTCGTCTTGCATGATCTCAAATTGGTCCCGAGGGAAATTGAAGTGTTCGTGGGCTTCGCTTGCGCCCATCGAAGAGGTCATTTGTGCTAAAATCGGTGCAGCAATGGCGGCGTCGAAAACATCCCATGCGTCCGAAGTATTTTTATCCGCCGGAGCTACCAAGCCTGCTGCCGCGAGGGCTTTCCTCAGGCGGACAGTGCCCATGCCTGTCTCGTTTGATGCTGTGCGCACGGAGTGGAGGCGACGTATTCCCACTGGCACACCAAGCACTTGGTCGCCGGGGCCAAGCGGCCATGTGTTTAGAATATGCTCGCGCAGGATAGTGCGAAATGGCTCGAACTCCGGCCCATTCATATCACGTGAAAAGCGGTCGTGAAGTGGACCGAAACGTGCATTGGGCCCGTCTTGTGGGCTTCCGCCTCGCCTTTGGATCGCGTCGAGCATGCCGCGCACAAACTCTTCGCCACGTTGACAGACGTCGAACCCTATTTTGCCAGCCTCATGCCAGTTGTCTTCAGTCATGCGCGCAGATTTTTGCAGCCAATCCAGCATGACGGCCCTGCCCAGTAATTCACAAAAGCTGGCAGCGGCATAGAAATCGTGTTGGTCGAACCAGTATTGGTGGTTTCCTGCGTTGATACGGCGCACAACCCAATCTTCGAACTCGGAATACTGTCGCGGCTCGGGATCAAGTTGGCCTGTCGTGATAGGGCAAAGCTTTAAGCCGACGAGCGTTGTAAAGTCATGTCGGGTGGTTGCGTTGCGATTTGCCCAGAGAGTGATTAGAGGCAGATTATGAATTGAGCAGGTCCTTAGAAAAGGGAGCTGCCAGTCAGCCCGCATCGCCATCCCAATTTGCGTCAACTTTCCAGCACGCCGTGCGTCCTCCCGCAAACACGCAACGCATGCGCGAACCTCTGGGGATTTTACTGCTTGCCGGGGAAGGGGGAGGCCATTTCTGACATAGTCGCGAATATCGAGCTTGCGATAGCTGGCAGCGGCAAGAGCATCCGGACTGACGTTCCCATACAGCGCAAGCTGTTCGATTGCGTCTGGATCACCGTCGACGACTGACTTAATGGAGATTTCCAAATCCGCAGCCAGTTCCGCCGCATTTACGCCATTGCGCATTGCCAACCGCGACAGGAATGACGCGGGAGTTTCGCCAGCGATATGATCAACTAGAAGTGGGAGCGGCATTTACAAGATTTTGATAAGGATTTTGTTCCTACAGCTATCACTATGATCGATGCTCTGCGCAAGCACGGAATTTGCGTTTCTCGAAGATTTTATTTTATTACAACAGGATAAAGTGAATCTGTGCGAAAACAAGATTGACAAGTTGCGTGAATCTTATACCGCGCAGTGCGATGGCTGACTCACAGGGATTCCCAAAGCGGTAAAGTCTGAATCTATGGCGGTAGGTCTGGGAGGACATTGCCATGGGTGTAGCGATAGCGTTGCGGGTGGACTTTGACGGGGCGATATTGAGGCGCCTGGCACGGAAGACGAAGAACGCAAACCAGAGCCGAAGGCTGCTGGCGCTTGCGGAGATCTACGATGGCGGAAGTCGGGGCGATGCTGCGCGGATCGGTGGCGGCGTGGGTCTGCAGATAGTGCGCGATTGGGTTGTGAGGTTCAATGCGCGCGGGCCGGATGCGCTGATTGATGGTAAAGCACGCGGCAATCAGCCTTAGCTCAATGATGCCCAACGCGAGGCGCTTGTAGCGATCGTCGAAAGCGGACCGAGCCCTGCTGCGATCCATGGCGTAGTGCGCTGGCGACTGATCGACCTTGCTCAGTGGCTCTATAAGGAATTTACGGTCTCGATTGACAAAACGACCGTGAGCCGGGAATTGAAGAAGCTCGGCTACGTCAAGCTCACGGCGGGTCCGCAAATCTCAAGATCACGCTATACAATGGTTGTGGACTTATAACGACGAGCGCGCCAACATGGGCATAGGCGGCATAACACCCGTCATGAAATTGAAAATGGCCGTGTAAGTTCTACGAATGCGCCCCGTTAAAAACGGCGATTACCGAATGACTTTTAGAATGGCGGCGCGCCCTGCTGGCGTTCGAAGGAAATTGGTATGCTCGATCTCACGGATGAGGTTCTCCATAGCCGCTTTGCGGGCCTGTTGTTAATCAATGAGCGTCTCTACAAGACGGCCGATGATGCCGAGCGGCTGGCGGCATCCGAGCCGGATCTTGCAGCCGTGCGCCTGCGCGGCCTGTGTGAGGGGATGGTCCAGGAGATATTCGACTATATCGGCTTGCCCTTGACCGAGACCGCAACACAATTTGAGCGGCTGCGGGTCTTGAAGGAGGATGACTACGCCCCGCCGGCCATTCTTGCGCGCTTTCACGCGATTAGGCTTCTAGGCAACAAGGCCGCCCATAACGCAAATGTCTCCGAGCAGCAGGCAATGGATCTTCTCGAGGATGCGGCGGCGCTCTCTCCTTGGCTGTGCCGCTTCCTTCGTCCTGAACTCGACTGGACGAAGCCGCTAGAACTTCTCGTGCGCGCTGAGGTGAGCCTTCAGTCCCGCCCCGATGGCGAAAATATCGTCGAGTTTCCGACGGAGCGCGTGCTGCGCATCTCGGACCAGGCTGCAAAGCTATCTGAAGAGATCGCCCCCCATATTCCGCCGATGCGCAGCAAGCTCGCGCTGGCAGACGCATTCGACCGGCCGCTGAACCAAGATCAGACCCGCGCCATCGCCGCGCTGGCCGCGTTTCTGCAAGACGACAAGTCCAATGTATTTCTGCTATGCGGCTATGCGGGAACTGGAAAAACATTTCTCGCATCGGGACTGACCCAGTATTTTATGGCTCAAGGGAGGCAATTCAGCCTCGCGGCTCCTACCGGGCGGGCCGCCAAGGTGATTGCAGAAAAGACCGGTCTAGAGGCCAGCACGCTCCACCGCCTGATCTATAATTACAGCGCCACCGAATTCGACGGGGATGAGACCGACCAGACTTACAAGATCGTCGCCAAAGTGGCCGAGAACGGGACTCCCATCAACTCAATCACTCTCGTTGATGAGGCCTCGCTGATCTCTGACGTATACACCGAGAGTGAGTTCTTCCGGTCTGGCAGTGGTTTTTTGTTGCGAGATCTGGTGCGATTTGTGGGCCCCAACACCCCGGGAACAGGTCGAAAGCTCATCTTTCTTGGCGATCCGGCGCAGTTGCCGCCTGTCGGCATGAACAACTCGCCCGCACTCGACGCGGCATATTTGCGCGAACATTTCCAAGTGGAAGTCGCGGGATATATGTTGACCGAGATCGTTCGGCAAAAGGCTGACAGCAGCATTCTGAAGAATATCCAGCCGCTGCGCGAAAGCCTTGAATGTGGGCAGTTCAATCGACTGTCATTCGGTTATGATGATGATGTCGTGCGTCTTGGAACCGATCAGGTGGTAGGGCACTATCTCAAGATTCGCGAACGTCGCGGTATTGACGCCCCGATGATCGTCACATGGTCGAACGCGGAAGCTGCCCTGTTCAACAAGACAATTCGCGCGCGTCTCTTTCCGGGTCAAGAAACCGTCTGCGCCGGCGATCAGGTCATTGCGGCATCGAACACTCTCAGCGACGGTCATCTGGTCGCAAATGGAGAGTTTTTCCGAATCCATTCGGCCGAGCTGGTGATCGAACGCAGGTCGGTTCTCCTGAAACGCAGGAACAGCGATAGCGGAGAGGTCGAAACCATCGATGTCGCGCTGAGTTTTCGCACTGTGAGCCTTTCGCCCGTCAATGCGGCCCGCGAAGACGGCGCCTTCAGCGTCAAGATCCTTGATGGTTTCCTGCACGGACCCGATGGCACGCCCGACTCGGATACGCTGCGCGCCCTCTATGTGGATTTTGCCACGCGCCACAAGGATATTGATCGGCGCCGAAATCCGGACGAATACCTGCAGGTTTTGAAATCTGATCCTTATTTCAACGCCTTGCGCTTGAAATTTGGCTACTCTGTGACCTGCCACAAAGCTCAGGGCGGCGAGTGGAGCCATGTGTTCGTGAAAGCCCCACGGAGAGGAGATCCACGCAATCGTGACAATTTCCGTTGGCTATACACGGCAATGACGCGGGCCAGCGGCAAGCTTTACATGGTCGATCCGCCTGAAGTGGTCATCATCGGTGACCCTTGGCCAAATGATCGCCCGGATGGCGAACCGGGGGAGACATCCAACCTGGATGACGGGTCAAAAAGCAAGCCCCCCAAAGGGGCCGTGACTCTGCCCACGCCGGAAAGCGCCTTCAGGACCTCGCTTCAGGATCGTATCATTACCTGCCTTCAAGCAAGCGATATCACCATCGAGGATATCGCCTATTACCCCTATCGGGCGGCGTTCTATTTTAGATGTGGTGCAGAGGCTGAGCGCGTCGATATTTCCTGGAAAGGAAGTTTCACGATCTCGGCTCTAACACCCACGCGACCCGGCCATCTGTGGGAACTGCTCCAGCCCCTGCTTGCGCCCATGATCGGTAAGAAACCTACTGCGAGAGCATCAGACCCGGTCCAGATTCAGCCTCCAGGACGGCCTTTCCTGCGCAGCCTTCACGACAGCTTCATTGACGCACTTGCAAAGCGGGGCATCTCGGTGACCGGTCTAAAGGAATATGACTGGAACTTGCGTTACAATCTGGCCCGGGAGGAGGATGATGTCACAGTCGACATCTGGTTCGACGGCAAGAACCGGATCAAGCGGTTCACCCCAGTGCAGCCAGCCCGCAACCCCTCGGCCAGCCTGATCGCCTTGCAACAGGATGTGCAGACGATCCTAGGTAGCGAGGTTCAGCTATGACCACATCGAAAGAGGTTAATGCCATTCGCAAGGCTGGTGATCTGGATCTTGCCTACAAACTCGCCGTGGATCTGATCGCAAACCCGGAAGCTGATGACTGGGATCGCGCTGCTTGGGCCTGGTGCGTGATCTCGCTTGCGAAACGGGCGGCGGAAACAGCTGACGTCCGAGCGTTGAAGACACATCTGGACAAGCTTCAGGCATTTGAGGTGCCGCAGGAAAACGCCCTGCTTGCTGAACATCGGGATAAAACCCTCATCCTTTCGCAACCAGGGGCCCAGGACCTTCGCCGTGCGAAAAAACTTAGCCGCCAGGGCGGGCACGCAGATGCTGTTGCGGTTTACGAAGGCCTAGCTCGGCATCAGAATCTTTCTCTGGCCGACCGTCAATCTTGGGGTTGGGACATCTTCCGCCTGATCCTTGCGGATCTGCGCACAGAGGGCGAAGAAAAGCCCTCTCCCCCTGCAGTGCAACGCGTTCGCCGGCGACTGAAAGACTACCTCGATCTTGGCCTGAAAGGTCCTGACCGGCTGCACAGTGCAATGCTGCAA
Source organism: Yoonia sp. MH D7 (assembly GCF_054439475.1). Lineage (NCBI taxonomy): Bacteria > Pseudomonadati > Pseudomonadota > Alphaproteobacteria > Rhodobacterales > Paracoccaceae > Yoonia > Yoonia sp. MH D7. The sequence goes on along the minus strand of NZ_JBTJCF010000001.1, from coordinate 2,378,901 downwards.
CAGGCCCTGCGTCTCTCCAAGGGCGACAATCTGAAAATTCTGCCCTTCCTGCGGCTTTGGGGCCTTGACCAGTTCGCGCCTGAGGATTTCGATGCGCAGCCTGACCAGACAGGCAAATCCTGGCCCGCTCTGTTCGCAGCGGCCATTCTAGCAGGATCCTCCGAGGCGGCCAAAGCCGGACAGCATCCGGACATGCGGTTCATTCTGCCGGCGGTCGAAGACGCGCGCAGGCGCTTTCCCGAAAACATCTGGCTTGAACACAGCTATGTGAAACTGCTGCGCGGTCTTGGCCATCTGGCCGAGGCGCGCGAGCATGCGATCAAGACCACCCGCGCTAAGGCCGGAGAATATTGGGCATGGGAGTTGCTCGGCGACCTGGAAAGCGAGAGCCCGGATTTGCAGACCGCCTGCTACGCCAAGGCGCTTTGCTGCTCACAAGATGATGACTTTGTCGGTAAGCTGCGACTGAAGTTCGCAAGCTCCATTGCTGAGCTACACGCTCCCGAGGCGCGCGCCGAAGTGGAGCGCGTCCAGAGCCATCGCGCCGCCAAGGGCTACAAGCCTTTGCGCGAGCTTGAGGCCATGCAGAACTCCGACTGGTATCTCGGCGTCACGGCCAAAGTCACTGACCGTGCGTTCTATCAATCTTTCACCGAACTCGCCGAGGCTTTGCTCTTTTCGCATCTCCCTTGGGTGATCGCTTCGGTTGGGGACACATTCGAAATCCCGGCAAAAGATGGGCAAAAGCCGCGCAAGCGCCGACGTATCTACATTCGCCAGGAGGCATTCGCGCTGGAAAGCAGTCTTACGGCCACGCATCCCGACCTTCGAAACCTGAAGGACGGTGCGCCGATTTCCGTGCAATATGAACCAGCGGGTCCCGGGCGGAACCGCTTGACAATCCACCGGGTCAGTCCACGCCCAGAAGGAACGCCGATGGACGCCGCGCCAGAGATCATCGGTGTGATCGACAATGTGAACTACGAAAAATCTGTCATCCATGCGATTGCGTCTCGGGAGATCGATGGCACGGCGCCCCTTGCCGGTTTCCCGGGTAGCCCAGAGGTTGGCATGCCGGTCACTCTGCGCCTAGCCGTGCATCACGGCCTCAAGGGGTCCCGAAAACGCATTCTATCAATCATGCCGACGAACCAACCGCTCCCCGCCGGATTGTGCAAAGTCTTCATGGATGAGGTTGAAGTCACGGACAGAGGCTTTGGTTTCACAACGGGTGGGGTGTTCATCCCGCCGAACCTTATATCTGCCCAAGGCATTGAAACCGGTGACTTCGTCCGTGGCAAGGCCATTTTGAACCAAAACAAGCAAGGCAAATGGGGTATGAAGGCGATAGACGTGCAGCCAGACTCAGCCATTTGAGAGCACTTGTAGGTCAGCACGGTCGGGCGACCTAGATCAAGGCAAATGTCATCAAGTCTCGTATACTGAGTATGATAAAGCACAAAGCGCCTGGGAATTCTGTCTTAGGCGTTGAGCACTAGGATTTGCAAAGTTGTGCTCGACATATAGCTAACGCGTGCCAAAGCGCATGTTGGGCATCGGGTCATTCTGACAGTTTCCCACTTCGTGGTAACCGTCGAACCCTATTTTGCCAGCCTCATGCCAGTTGTCTTCAGTCATGCGCGCAGATTTTTGCAGCCAATCCAGCATGACGGCCCTGCCCAGTAATTCACAAAAGCTGGCAGCGGCATAGAAATCGTGTTGGTCGAACCAGTATTGGTGGTCTCCTGCGTTGATACGGCGCACAACCCAATCTTCGAACTCGGAATACTGTCGCGGCTCGGGATCAAGTTGGCCTGTCGTGATAGGGCAAAGCTTTAAGCCGACGAGCGTTGTAAAGTCATGTCGGGTGATTGCGTTGCGATCTGCCCAGAGCGTAATTAGAGGCAGATTATGAATAGAACAGGTTCTTAGAAAAGGGAGCTGCCAGTCAGCCCGCATCGCCATCCCAATTTGCGTCAACTTTCCATGACGCCGCGCGTCCTCCCGCAAACACGCAACGCATGCGCGAACCTCTGAGAATTTTACTGCTTGCCGGGGAAGGGGGAGGCCATTTTGCAGATGCTTTGCGAAAGCACAGAATTTGCGTTTCTCGAAGATTGTAGAAACCATGGTGTGGAAAAAAGATCGCCATTTTTTTTATTTTATTACAGCAGGATAAAGTGAATCTGTGCGAAAACAAGATTGACAAGTTGTGTGAATCTTAGGTGTCAATTGGCCACCATGAAACACAGTATCCGGCATAATCTGCGCATTAAACGCGCCATTTGAACCCCAATTCCGGGGCCGGTCACGACTGTCATCAATCCAGCAGCACTGACGCCATCATGGCCGGGTCATATGCCCGCGGACCTCCCGGTTTTTTCAACCTCAGGAGACAACCATGACCAGTATCCATCGTCGCCTTTATCGCCCCCCGTTCAAGCACGCAATTTGTGCTGGTGACAGATCAGGAGCGAAATCGCCATGGCTGACGTCACAAAAGATCGCATGGCCGTAGTGACGCATATGCTTGATGTGCCTCGGCTTGAAGTAATGGAAGCTCAGTTTCTGGCATTTTGGATAACAATGCGGCGCAATATCCACGGGCATGGCCGAACGGCAAAGCTCGACTTCAGTATGGAGCGCAAAGCAAAGAACCTCGCTGATGACGCCCATAAGCGCCGCCTGCGTGAGGCTGGCCTGTCTTCGGTCAAGGTAGAGGCGCGCCCTGCCGTTCTCTCACTTGCGCAAAGGGGCGGCAAACTGGCTGGCCCTGCAACGGCTGATGATGTGCATCAACTGGTTGCCACTCTACATGCTGAAAGCGGCTGGATGCGCAACGTCTCAACTTGGGTCATGAAGCAGATGCTTTCTCACGTTGCGGGTGGCGGGTATGGCTTCGCGCTACCCCCATTTATTCTCGCGGGTCCTCCGGGCATTGGCAAATCCCACTACGCGCGGCGATTGACGGAACTCGCAGGCGTGCCTGTCCGAATGATCGATGTCGGCGGTGGCTCTGCTGGGTTCCGCATTTCGGGCACTGAAAAAGGGTGGGGCACTGAACAGCCCGGCATCCCAGTCGAGACGATCCTTGCCACCAAGGTCGCAAACCCGCTGATGATTGTCGATGAGGTCGAAAAAGCTGGCACGACATATAGCACACGCGGCTCTTCCAGCAGCCTGACGACTTCGCTTTTGCAAATGTTGGAGCCCGGAACTGCGCGGCATTTCGAATGCCCATTCTACCGGATCCCTTTCAACATGAGACGCGTAAACTGGGTCATGACGGCAAATGACGTGGACCGCATCCCTGCGCCGTTGCGCGACCGCTCGCGCCTGTTTATTTTGCCGAAGTTGTCGGCCGCAGATGCAATAAAGCAATTTGACATGCTCACATTAGACTGTGCAGACGAGGAAGGACGTGACAGTTGCCGCGTCTTCATTAAGCGCATGTCCGCTCGGTCAGAAGGCATAAGCTTGCGTCAAGTTGGGCAACTGGCGGATGTGATGAGAGTGGAAGCCACTCGGCATTTGCATTGACAGTTGACCGGTCCCAAAAATGGGGCCGGTGCTGCCCATTCGCACATTTTTTTGGCATGCCTCAACAACAACGTCGCCAAACATGGTTGCGAAAGAAACAAAACAGCACTTCAAAAGGCACCGAATGACATCTTTCGCACTGGCGACAAATAGATGCACGGGCTATCCTGAACTCAAGACGGCAATGGATGAAGCGCGTTCAAACTGCTGGCACAATTGTATTTTGGGGCACTTTACACAACATGGCAGTCAAGAAATCCGACCTCTATTCATCGCTTTGGGCCTCATGCGATGAGCTTCGCGGCAGCATGGATGCAACCCAGTATAAAGACTACGTCTTATTTATGTTGTTCATCAAATATGTCTCGGACAAATACGGCAACAGCAAGGATTTCGCCCCGCCGATCGTTATCCCCGCTGGCGCAGGCTTTCCGGATATGGTTGCGCTTAAAGGCAACCCCGAAATCGGTGATCTGATCAACACTCAGATCATTCAGCCATTGGTCGATGCCAACAATCAGCAACTTGCCCGCACTGACTTTCCCGATTTCAACGACCCCAACAAACTTGGCGAGGGCGATGAAAAGGTCAAACGCCTTGAAAACCTAATTGCCATCTTTGAATCTCCTGACCTGGACTTCTCAAACAACCGAGCCGAACATGACGATATTCTGGGGGATGCCTATGAATACCTCATGCGCCATTTCGCGACGCAAAGCGGCAAGAGCAAAGGGCAGTTCTACACCCCATCCGAAGTCAGTAGGATCATTGCGTCGGTTATCGGTATTTCCCCCGAAAACGCCATCGGCCGCACCTCGGTTTACGATCCAACCTGCGGCTCTGGCTCGCTACTTCTGAAGGTAGCGGCGCAGGCCGGTAAGCAAATTACGCTGGAAGGCCAGGAAAAAGACGTCACCACCGCCGGTCTTGCGCGGATGAACATGATCCTGCACGACTTCCCCGGCGCGAAAATTTTGGCAGGCAATACCCTATCCACGCCCAAGTTCCTCGATGGCCAATCCTTGCGCACCTATGATTATGTCGTAGCCAACCCTCCATTTTCCGACAAGACATGGTCTGCAGGCGTCAAGCTGAAGGGCGAAGGTAACGGCGACCCGCACAGCCGCTGGGATTGGGGAAACCCGCCGCGCAAGCAAGGCGATTACGCCTACCTTCTGCACATTATCCGCGCGATGAAAAGCAACGGCAAGGGTGCCTGCATCCTGCCGCATGGCGTGCTGTTTCGCGGCAATGCCGAGGCCGATATTCGCACCGCGCTTGTTAAATCCGGCTATCTCAAAGGCATCATCGGGCTGCCGCCGAACCTGTTCTTTGGCACCGGCATCCCCGCTTGTATCCTTGTGCTGGATAAGGAAAACGCCGCGTCCCGCAAGGGCATCTTTATGATAGACGCCTCAAAGGGGTTCATAAAGGACGGCCCCAAAAACCGGCTGCGCGAGCAAGATCTGCACCGCATCACCGACACCTTTACCCGTGGCCAAGATATCCACGGCTATGCCCGTATGGTGCCCTATGATGAAATCGCCGATGACAAAAACGCCTTCAACCTGAACCTGCCGCGCTATTTGCCCTCGGCCGAGGCCGAAGATTTGCAAGACATCTCGGCGCATTTGCACGGAGGCCTGCCGCAGCGCGATATTGACGCGCTTGGCGCCTATTGGCAGGTTATGCCTGCCCTGCGCGCGGCCATGTTTACCGATCTGCGCCCCGGCTATCAGCAACTTGGCCAGCCACAGGACGCGATCAAACCCTTGGTGCTAACCCATCCGGAATTCACCGCCTTCACCACCACCGCCGCCGCCGTCTTTGCCGATTGGCGCAACCGCACCACGCCGCAACTGCGCGCCTTTACCACCGGCCACCTGCCCAAATCCCTGATCCACACCATTTCCGAGGATCTGCTGAACGCTTACCGCGCCACGCCGCTGGTCAACCCCTATGACATCTTCCAACACCTGATGGAGTATTGGGCCGACCCGCTGCAAGATGACCTATACCTGATTTCCGATCATGGCTGGGTTGCCGCCGCCACCCCGCGCGAGATTGTGAAAATCAAGAACAAAGAGGGCAAGCTGGTCTGGCCAGAGCCGGGCGATATTTTGATCGGCAAGCGGCGCTTTACGTCCGATCTGATCCCCGCAGCGCTGATCGTTGCGCGGTATTTTGCTCCCCAACAGGCGGCGATAGACGCGCAAGATGCCCGCATCGCCGAGTTGGAGGCCGCATTGGCCGAGGCGATGGAGGATGGCGCGGGTGAGGATGGCCTGCTGGCCGAAGTGATTATCGGTGACGGTGATGCGCAGAAAATTACCACCAAGGCTGTGAAAGACCGCATCAAGGCGCTGGCAGATGATCTGGATGCACGCGAAGAGATTGCTGCGCTGAAACATTGGCTGGGGCTGGATGCCAAGCTGTCCACCGTCAAAGCCGCCCGCAAAGCTGCCGAGATTGCGCTGCACAAGTTGGTTTATGACCGCTTTGCCGCGCTGACGGAGGCCGAGGTGCAGGCGCTGGCGATTGACGACAAATGGATGGCGCATCTGGGCCTCGCAGTGGAAGGCGAGCTTGACCGCGTGTCGCAAACCCTGACCGGCCGCGTGCGGCAACTGGCCGACCGCTATGCAACGCCGCTGCCGGAGCTGGAGGCAGACGCTGCCCGCCTTGCTACCCGCGTCGCGGGGCATCTGGCCCGCATGGGGATAGCAGGATGAAGGCGGGGTATAAACAGACCGATGTGGGGATTATTCCAGAGGATTGGGAGGTTAAGCGCTTAGGGGCTTTGCTTCGCGTTCGGCATGGCAAAAGCCAACGGGAGGTTGCTGTGCCGGATGGCGCTTTTCCTATTTTGGCTACGGGTGGTCAAATCGGAACCGCATCGCGGCCATTATATGACAAACCCTCTTTACTAATTGGGCGGAAGGGCACGATTGACGCGCCGCAATATATGGACACACCTTTTTGGACAGTGGACACACTCTTCTACACAGAAATGTTAAACGCCAGCGACGCGAAGTTCCTCTTCTATTGTGCGCAGACTATTGAATGGCGCAAGCACAACGAGGCCTCGGGTGTTCCAAGCCTCAATGCAAGGACCATCGAGGCAATCGAGATTCCAGCACCGATGCCTTCCGAACAACGCGCGATTGCAGGGGTGCTTTCGGATGTGGATGCTTGCCTTGCGGGGTTGGGTCGGTTGATCGCCAAGAAACAAGACCTGAAGCAAGCCGCCATGCAGCAACTCCTCTCCGGACAAACTCGACTTCCCGGCTTCTCAGGCGCATGGGAGGTGAAGCCTTTGGGAGATTTGCTGCGCATCAGGCATGGAAAAAGCCAGCATGCAGTTGCCGTGGTGGATGGGCCGTTTCCAATTTTGGCGACAGGGGGCCAAATCGGCACTGCATCACGCCCACTTTATGACAAGCCGTCTGTCTTGATTGGTCGAAAAGGCACAATCGACGATCCGCAATACATGGACACACCGTTCTGGACAGTGGACACGCTATTTTACAGTGAAATGCTGAACAATAGTGACGCCAAGTTTCTGTTCTACTGTGCGCAAATGATTGAATGGCGCAAACATAACGAGGCTTCTGGCGTTCCGAGCCTAAATGCCCGAACGATTGAAGCTATCGAAATATTTGCACCAATCCCCGAAGAACAAAACGCCATCGCTGCCGTGCTGTCGGATTTGGATGCCGAACTCGCCACCCTGAACACCCAGCTCGAAAAAACCAAGCTGCTGAAACAGGCGATGATGCAAGAGTTGTTGACAGGCCGGATCCGCTTGCCGCCCAATACCCCCGATGACCCAGAGGTATAACATGCGCGCCCGCTCTGAACGCCAAAGCCAAGACCGGCTTGCCGCCTTTCTGACCCGCGCCACGGCACAGGGCGGGCTTGGCTATCGCCACCTTGGCGATTGGTCCAAAGGCACGCGGTCGAAGGGGATAGAGGTGGACATACTGCGCGCCAACCTTGCCACGCGCGGCTATTCCCCCGCCCAAATCGCGGCGGCGCAGCTAAAGCTGGAAACGGCCTGTGAGGTGACGGGCACCACGCTGTATAACGCGGGGCTGCGGGCGTATGGCCTGCTGCGCTATGGCGTTGATGTGCAAACCGAGGTGGGTCAGCCGCACCAAACCGTGCATCTGGTCGATTGGGCCAACCCTGCCGCCAATGATTTCGCGCTGGCCGAAGAGGTAACACTTAAGGGCGGGTATGAGCGCCGCCCCGATGTGGTGCTGTATCTGAACGGCATCGCCATCTCGGTGATCGAATTGAAACGCGCGGCGGTGGAGGTGGGCGATGGCATCCGCCAGCTGATCACCAACCAAGAGCCGATTTTCAACGCGGCGTTTTTTCCCACCGTGCAACTGGCTCTGGCGGGCAGCGATGCCCAAGGCCTGCGCTATGGCACCGTCGGCACGCCCGAGACCCATTTCATGACGTGGAAGGATGAGGTCCCGCCGGAAACCCTCGCCCCCGGTGATTTGCTGGACCGACCCGTGGGGCAGATGTTGGAACCTACGCGACTGCTCGACCTGATCCGCAATTTCGTGATCTTTGACGCGGGGCAGAAAAAGGTGCCACGTCAACATCAATTTATCGGTGTGAAAAAGGCGCAAGATCGGATTGCCAAGCGCGAAGGTGGGGTGATCTGGCACACCCAAGGGTCGGGCAAAAGCATTTTGATGGTGCTGATCGCCAAGTGGCTGATGGAGCACGACCCCGCCGCGCGTATCCTGATCGTCACCGACCGCGATGAGCTGGACAAACAAATCGCGGGCGTGATGCGCAACGCGGGCGTCATTGCCGCCGATGCGCCTTCGCCGCGCGTGATCAACCGCGATCAGTTTGTGGCTTGGCTAACCGCCCCCGCGCCGCGCCTCATGTGCGCCTTGCTACATAAATTCGACAGCACTGATCTTTCCGGCCCGGCACCCAAGGTGCATGGGCGGTTCTACGTTTTTGTAGATGAATGCCACCGGACCCAAGGCGGCGATATGAACAAGCAGATGAAGCGCTGGCTGGAAGGCGCGATTTTCATCGGCTTCACTGGCACGCCTTTGCTACGCAAAGACCGCCAGATGACCCGCGATGTGTTTGGCACCTATATCCACACCTATAAATTCCAAGAGGCCGTAGCTGACAAGGTCGTGCTGGATTTGAAATATGAGGCCCGCGATGTGCCGCAACGCCTTACCAACCAGGCCGTCATCGATGCCTGGTTTGATCAAAAAACCAAGGGGTTGAACAATTTTCAAAAGGCGGTTTTGCGTAAGCGCTGGGCCACTATGGAAGATTTGATGAGCGCAGAAGAGCGCAAGGCCCGCATTGTCGCCGAGATCATTCAGGATTTCAGCCTGAAGCCTCGTCTGAATAACAACCGAGGCACGGCGATTCTGGTGGCCGCGTCGATTTATGACGCCTGCCATTACATGCGGTTGTTTAGAAATAAGAGTTTCGGCGATCATGTCGGTTTGATCACGTCCTATGAGCCAAACCATAACGCGATTTCGCGCGAACCGGCCAACAGCGATGAACGGTTTAAATACGACACCTATACAAGGCATGTCTTGGTGGGAGGTCAAACAACCAAGGATTATGAGGACGAGGCCAAACGGCAATTCATTGACGAACCCGCTCGCATGAAACTGCTGATCGTGGTCAGCAAGCTTTTGACGGGATTTGATGCGCCAAGCTGCTCCTATATCTATCTCGACAATGAACAGCTGCATGATCACAATCTCTTTCAAGCAATTTGCCGCACGAACCGGCTGGACGGCGATGATAAAGATTATGGATATATCGTTGACTTCAAAGAATTGTTCGGTGATGTTCAGCAAGCAATAGCTGTTTATAGCTCTGACGAGTTGGACATCGATGCAGGCGGATCTGACGACGATAACCCAACGATCAAAAACTGGCTGGAGGAAGGCCGCAAGCAACTTGACCAGGCTTATGAGGCGCTGGCGTATTTGTGTGAGCCGGTTGTCGCACCAAAAGGCTTGGAAGAATTCCTGACCTATTTCTGTGGCAGCGCTCCCACGGCGGAAACGCTGGAAGAGACCGAGGCGCTACGGATTACCTTCTATAAATGCGTAGCAACTTTTGTGCGCGCATTTTCGGCCGTAGCCCAGCATCTGGATGACGCTGGTTATAGCAGTGCCCAGCAAGCGCAGCTGCAACAGGACGTCGCCTTTTATGGCGATGCGCGCGCCGCGATTAAAAAACATTCGGGCGAAGAACTGGATATCAAACCCTTTGAGGCCGATATGCGGCATCTGTTGAATACATATGTTCAGGCCGACCCTGCCCAGAACATCGGCAACTTGGGTCAAATGTCACTGACAGAAGCAATTATTGAAACGGGAATTCATGACGCCATCGCGCAAAAACTGAATGACAAGGGCAAGCTTTCCAAGAAGTCGATCGCAGAAGGCATTATCAATAACCTTCGCAGGACCATTATTCGCGATCAGCTGACCGACCCACGCTTTTATGATCAGATGTCAAAATTGCTGGAGGATCTTATCCGGCAAAGCCGCGATGATGCGGCTGCTTACGAGCAGTTTCTTCTCGATGCCCAAAAGCTTGCGCAGCAACTTGGCAATGCGGGTGCCTCTTCGGCTGTGCCTGCGGACCTTAAGGGAAATCGTGAAGCAATCGTGCTGTTCAACAATTTAGATGGGTTGGGCGGAAACATTTTTGCCTGTCCTGCCGACGAGGAAGGTAAAACTGCGCTTGCGATGGCCATTGATCAAGCAATCCGAGGCTCCGCGCAGTCTGGGTGGAAAGGTGACTATACCAGAGAGCGCCAAGTGAAAAGTCTGATCTATCCAATGCTGAACAGCGACCCGATAGCGACACTCGCCCTTTTCGAGATAGTTAAGAGCCAGCAGGGCTACTGATGGACGAGGTTATTGAAATCTCGGGCATCTCGATCCACCTTACCCGCAAGGCGGTTAAAAATGTGCATCTTTCAGTCCACCCGCCGCACGGTCGCGTGACTTTGGTCGCGCCGACCCAGACAAGGCTGGATGTCGCTCGGGCCTATGCCATAACCAAGCTTGGATGGATAAGGGATCAGCAAGAAAAATTATGCAGTCAACCCCGCGTATCCTCTCGGCAATTCGTCGGGCGGGAAACCCATTTCCTTTGGGGCCGACGCTACTTGATGACCGTTTCTGAGCGTGATGAGAAGCCAAGCATTAAGATTGACCATCGGACAATCAGGTTAGGCGTTAGGCCGAATACGTCGACAGAAAAGAAAGCACAAATCGTCCATGACTGGCACAAACGTCTCATGCATGCCGTCATTCCTGATGTGCTAACGGTTTGGGAAACCAAGCTGGGCGTATCAGCATCCGATTATTTTCTTCAGCGTATGAAAACGAAATGGGGCAGCTGCAACCCTAAGACAAAAACAATCCGCCTGAACACGGAACTGGTCAAAAAGCCAAAAGATCTGTTGGAATATGTAATTGTCCATGAGCTCATGCACCTACATGAACCAACCCACAGCCCCCGTTTTTTTGATCTGATGAACCAATACTACCCGTCTTGGACCGAAGCGAGAAGAGAGCTGAATGATCTGCCGCTTTCTGATGAAGCTTGGGGTTCGATATATCTCAATGCCGACCACTGCTAAGGCAACTTTACGCTGCTCGTTTTAGTTCTGTTGTGGTGTCGGCACACCGGACCTACGCCGCGAGTGTGAACTTACCTATGATCGTAAAGTATACACTGGTGAAATTGTTTCCGGTGAGATCGCAATTTCTGGTATGAATGAAGCTTTCGCAAAGTTCTCGGGTGCATCTAAAGCGATCACGAAAACAAGCCGCAATGGTTCGAACGACTGGTATCTTGAATTTCATGATGGGAAAAAAGTGCTGGCAAACGCGTGGCGAAAAAGCACAGCAGGCGAATCCTGAAATGGTTAGGCCAGAAATCATCGAGCAGTGTTGCGCGCGGGATGTGAGTAGGGCAAGGTTAGTCTGCAGTTGAAAGAGTAGTTTTGGCACTGGCGGTCTTTAAGGCCGTCTATAGGGCAGCCTAAGGGCTCTACCGAGCCCCCCCCGATTGCGGACGCGTTCTATGGCAATTGCGGACGAAAACCTGTCAATTGCGGAAAGTTTGCCCGCACGTGATATCGGAAATGCACAGTCACTCAAAACCACTGGCCCGGTTCCATCAAGCCTAGGTCCAAAAGCTGCTGTGAATGCCAGTCAAAAGGCACAGAGTTATGCCATCGGAACGTGTTGATTTGGGATGCACTGACGGGATTACGCTTTAGCGCCTTGGCCGTCCTAAACGAACACAAGGCCGCTGTAATGCTGTGATGCCACGGGCAAGCATAGGTATTATACTCTTGATCGTTAAACGTATGATCGCCCAGCAACCGCAAACCTGGTTTGGCGCGGAAAATCGAAATACGGTCAATCCTGCGGCGCGGCACCGGCACATGCTCTTCAAACCGCCAGCGCAACCCGCCAAAGAAATCCAGCTGTCGCTCGGCGAAATTATTATCCTTGTCCTTGCGAGCCAGTGAATAATAACCCGACTTGTCCATATAGGCATCATCCAGGGACACCGCATTTGGATCCGCCGCCGAATCCCCAGCATACAAATCCACAACATAGGTCAGCATCGCATCGCGACGCTCCTCAGTATGAAACGCCAGCATTTCCCCAATCGTGCGGGTCTCGCAAAACGGGAAAAACAAATACTCTGTGTTATAGCCGTAATAAATCCACTGCGACGGGGCTTTTTCAATCACAGCGTTCACCACATGGAGCACTATTTCGAGACGCGACACATCAAATGCAACACGGTGGATGCTGTCGGGCAAGTCGGCAGGCAACACAATGTCGGACACTCCGATTGCCAAAATCGCGCGGAACCCCATCGCCATGCATTGACGGACCGTGCTCGTCGCCTCTACATCGTCCTCCAGAAACACCAAAGCAATCGGCCCCTTGGCCAAAACGCTTGCGCCCTCTGATAAGAAGGCTTCAAATGTCGGATAATGCTTCATGCCTGACATGTTCTCCAAATTTGCCCCAAAATGCGTGAAGCGCGACTGCATTGCAAGCAGGCAACAACAGCGTTAAACCCCCAACTTGTCCGAATTCCTGCCCAAAGGCTGCTCTCATGTCCGATCCTAAAAAGCTGTATATCAAGACCTTCGGCTGTCAGATGAACGTCTATGACAGCGAGCGCATGGCCGAGGCGCTGGGCGGCAAGGGATATGTCGCGACCGAAACCGCCGAAGACGCCGATATGATTTTGCTTAACACCTGCCACATTCGCGAAAAAGCGGCCGAAAAAGTCTACTCGGACTTGGGCCGGTTGAAATCGCTGAAAGACGCAAAGCCAAACCTGAAAATAGGGGTCACTGGCTGCGTAGCTCAGGCCGAAGGTAAAGAAATCATGCGCCGCTCGCCGCTTGTTGATCTGGTCGTTGGTCCGCAATCCTATCACCGCCTGCCTGAAATGGACGACGTGATCCAGACAGGAGCCAAGGCGCTCGATACCGACTTCCCCGAGGACGATAAATTCGACACGCTGAAATCGCGCAGCAAAATCAAGCGCGGCCCAACGGCATTTCTGACCGTACAAGAAGGCTGTGACAAATTCTGCGCCTTCTGCGTCGTCCCCTACACCCGCGGCGCAGAGGTCAGCCGCCCTGCTGAGCGTGTTGTGCGTGAAGCCCAAGAGCTGGTCGAATCCGGCGTGCGCGAAATCACTCTGCTTGGGCAAAACGTGAACGCCTACCACGGGCACGAAGGCGGGCTCGCGGGCCTGATCTGGGCGCTCGACAAAGTCGACGGGCTGGAACGCATCCGCTTCACCACCTCGCATCCCAATGACATGGACGAGGCCCTGATAGACGCCCACTCAACCTGCCCGAAACTGATGCCTTACCTGCACCTGCCCGTGCAATCCGGCTCTGATAAAATCCTCAAGGCAATGAACCGCAAGCACACGTCTGCGGGCTACATCAAACTGATCGCGCGCATCCGTCAAGCACGTCCCGACATCCTGCTTTCGGGTGATTTTATTGTTGGCTTCCCGGGTGAAACCGAGGCCGATTTTGAAGCAACAATGGACCTGATCCGCGCCGTGGAATACGGTCAGGCCTATTCGTTCAAATACTCGACACGCCCCGGCACGCCTGCCGCCGAGAAACCACAACTGCCCGAGGATGTGATGAACGACCGCCTGCAACGATTGCAAGGGCTGCTGACAACCCAGCAACGCGCGATCCAGGAAAGTATGGTCGGCCGCGAAGTCCGCGTCTTGTTCGAGAAATCAGGGCGTACCGACGGGCAAATGATCGGCAAATCCGAGTACCTCCACGCAACCTACGCCGACGCGCCAGCAAGCGTTTTGGGCACTGTGCAGCGGGTAAGAATCACGCAGTCCGGTACGAATTCTCTCGGTGGCACACTCGTCACCTCGTGAGCGATGCAATTAGCCAGGGCGGTTCCATCAAAAACTCATACCGACCCTGTCACCAATTAGACATAGTTTTGTCGTACTGTTTCTAAACTTGGCACAATATGTAGTGTTTTATCCTTTCTTTGTCGGCTTAATTTGCTAGACTCTGCGCAATTGGTAAACAAAGACCGAAGCATTTGGGTTCGGTTTGAAAGTAAAGGATAGGGAAGTGGCAACATCATTTAAGGATACGCTACGGGTTTTGACCGCGGGTGCAATTTCACTTGCGCTGGTCGCAGGGGCGGCACAGGCACAAACACGGACAGTGGTCGGCGAAGAATACACGCCGACAATCTGGATTGACCCCGACGGCTGCGAGCACTGGGTCATGGATGACGGCGCTGAGGGCTACATGTCGCCACACCGCACGCGCGATGGGCGTCCGGTCTGCCACCGGTCCGAAATCTGCGGCGTGATCCCGTCCGATCAACTGTTCCAGACTGACAAACACGCCATTAACGCAAATGGCCGCGCCCAGTTGACCAACTTCTTCCGCACCGCCAACGCATTTGGCTTTCTGATTTACGGCCATACAGATGCACGCGCCTCCGATGAATATAACATGGGTCTCTCGAACCGCCGTGCAAACGCGGTTGCCGAGGTCGCGCAAGCTGCGGGTGCCCGCATTGTTGACGTAAAAGGTTATGGCGAACGCCAGCCACGCGCCGCTGGTAATTCCGCTGAAGTATTGCAGCAGAACCGCCGTGTTGAAATTTACTGTGTTCGCTAAGGAGCAGACGATATGAAAACGATCTCAATCACTACGTTGCTTGTAGCGGGTCTTGGCCTCACGGCATGTACCGGCCTGGAAGGCGGAGAACGCACCGGCGCCGAACGTTCTTTCGACGGAAGCACAGATAACAAACACCTCAGCCAGTTGGTTGCGGGTGTGTGGGTCGATCCGAATGGCTGCGACCATTGGATCATCGACGATGGCGTCGAGGGCTACCTGTCCGAACGCATGCAGCCAGATGGTCGCCCTGTTTGTTCGGGGGTTGCCCCGCCAAACACTGCTGTCGGACCGTTCCGCGAAGGCTCCAACATTCCTGACGTGCTCTAAGCGTGCGAGACTTAAGGGTGTTAAACGCATATTAATACGTAAGGCCGCAGCGAAATCTGCGGCCTTTGTGCTTTTTTCGGCCGTGTGTCCTTGTCAGCGCGTCCGCGCCGCGCCACTTTGATACCGAACTCATGCCAAAGGAGAAATGATTGGCCGTTGATCTTACCAATGTTTCGGAATCCACCTTGGAATTCCCCGATAACTTCCTGCTGATTGACCTTTGCGGAGAATATGACCGTAATTTGGCGGTGCTCGAACAATCCTACGGCGTGCAGATCCTGCGCCGCGGTAACCAGATTTCGGTCGCCGGCGAAGAAGGGCCGCGTCAGGAAGCGCTCTCGACCCTCAAGGCACTCTACCAGCGTCTAGAGGCGGGCCGCTCTTTGGAACCGGGCGATATCGACCGCGAATTGCGTATGGGCGGACCAACTGTCGCCACGCCTCCGGGTCCTTCTGACCAAAAAGAGCTCATCGGTGGCGGGCTGACTAAACGGGTCGAAATCAAAACCCGTAAGAAACTAGTCGAGCCGCGCACTGCCGCACAAAAAGCCTATGTTGAAGCCCTTTTTGACAAGGAGCTTTGTTTTGGCATTGGCCCCGCAGGTACCGGCAAAACCTATCTGGCCGTAGCCGTTGGTGTAAATATGTTGATCAGCGGCAAGGTTGATAAAATCATCCTCTCGCGCCCCGCCGTGGAAGCTGGCGAAAAATTAGGCTACTTGCCCGGCGACATGAAAGACAAGGTCGACCCCTACATGCAGCCGCTCTATGACGCTCTGAACGACTTTTTACCGGGTAAACAGGCGGCTAAAATGATGGAAGAAAAAATCATCGAAATCGCACCCTTGGCCTTCATGCGCGGGCGCACGCTGTCAAATGCCTTTGTCGTGCTGGACGAGGCGCAGAACGCCACAACCATGCAAATGAAGATGTTTCTGACTCGTCTGGGCCAAGGCTCGCGTATGGTGATCACAGGCGACCGCACCCAAATCGATCTGCCGCGCGGCGTAAATTCCGGCCTGCGTGACGCCGAACATCTGCTTAAACATATCTCGAAAATCAGTTTTAATTACTTCACTTCAAAAGATGTGGTGCGCCACCCGCTGGTCGCCGCTATTATCGAAGCCTATGAGGCAGAGGACGCCAAAAACGCATGATAATTGATTGCATGATTGAAGATAAACGCTGGGCTACAGCAAACTTGGAGGCCCTCGCAGAGGCAGCCGCCGTTGCCACCTTTAGGCATCTTAAACTGAAAGGCTATGAGGTCAGCCTTCTGGCCTGTAACGACAAACGTATCGCAGAGCTGAACGCCGATTTTCGCGGCAAACCCACGCCCACAAACGTGTTAAGCTGGCCGTCAGACGAACGAGGGGCTGCTATCGACGGCGGACAACCGCTACCGCCCACATCCCACGACCCAGCGCTGGGTGACATCGCAATCGCTTATGATACATGCGCAGCAGAGGCGCTCTCGGCAGGCAAATCATTGCCCGACCACGCGACCCACTTGATCATTCACGGCATTTTGCATTTGTTGGGCTATGATCACGAACGTGACCATGACGCCACCCTCATGGAGGGCTTGGAAACGACGATACTTGGCAGTATGGGACAAGCTGACCCATATAGGGCTTAGGCGCACAGATTTTGAACGCGCAAAATGAATTTAGGTAAGGACACAATGAGCGATACGAACGACGGATCTGATATTGCAGCGCAAAGCGCGCAAGACGATCCCACTGACCAACCGACGCGCGGCTTTATGGGTCGTATTTTTGATGCACTCAGTCCCGGCGATACGTCTGACGAAGAGGTTGCTGAACTGCAAGGCCCCAAGATGCCGTCCCATATGCAAGGCGTTTTAAACCTTCGCAACATGCGTGTCGAAGATGTCTCGATCCCGAAAACCGATATCGTTGCGGCCCCCGTGACCATTACAAAACAAGAACTGGTTAAACTGTTTCGCGCCCAAGGTCTGACGCGTATCCCCATTTATGACGGCACGCTGGATACACCTATCGGGACTGCCAACCTCAAGGATTTTGCCCTGAAATACGGGTTCAACAGCAAGGCAACCTTTGCCCTGCGCGAGATGCTACGCCCGCTTCTTTATGTGCCACCCTCAATGCCGCTTGGCGTTTTACTGCAAAAGATGCAGGCCGAACGCATCCACATGGCGCTGGTGATCGACGAATACGGCGGCACCGATGGCCTAGTCACCATTGAAGACCTGATCGAACAGGTGGTCGGCGCGATCGAAGACGAGCACGACATCGACGAAGCCAAAAGTTTTACTGACGAAGGTAACGGCGTTTACATCGCCCTTGCACGGACCTCTCTGGAAGATTTCGAGGCTGAAATCGGTCAGGACCTTACTGCCCCCGACGAGATCGACGAGGAAGAGGTAGACACCCTTGGCGGCCTTGTCTTCATGCTGGCAGGCTCGATCCCCGCGCGCGGAGAAATTATCCTGCACCCCAACGGGACCGAGTTTGAAGTACTTGATGCGGACCCACGTCGGATCAAACGGCTACGCGTGCGTATGCCTGGGTTTAACGTTGATTAGATCACCCCTTTTGGCGGCATTTGTGCTGGGCGCATTTGCCGCTTTGGGGCAGGCACCACAAGGGCTTTGGTGGCTCACACTCGCTGCCTTGGCGCTTTGGTTCCTGATCCCCGTCACATCAGCAAAATCTGCCATGCGAACTGGTCAGCTCTTTGGGGTTGGCTACTTTGGCGTCAGTCTACGCTGGATTATATCACCGTTTCTGGTGGAGCCCGCCAGCACAGGCTGGATGGCCCCATTCGCCCTGATCTTGATGGCTGTCGGGGCAGGGTTGTTCTGGGGGGCTGCGCGCTGGTGCGCCTACAAAATCGCCCCGAACAGCAGTCTTTTCAGCGCCCTCATGCTGATCCTCGCAGAACTGTTGCGGAGCTATATCTTCACGGGGTTCCCATGGGCATTACTCGGCCACATCTGGATTGACACCGCCATTGCACAACTTGCGGCATACGGCGGACCACATCTGCTGACAGCAATCACAGTAGGCTTGGCTTACGCTATCTCATTGCTGTTAAACCGCACTTGGTGGGCGCTCCTGAGCCCCGCGGCACTTTTGTTGGCGCTGCAACCGCTGCAACTCGCCGAGGCACCGCAAGCGGATGGTCCCACAGTGCGGCTGGTGCAACCCAACGCCAAACAGTCCGAAAAATGGGATCCCGAGAAAAGCCAACTCTTTTTTGACCGCATGCTCGGTTTTACAGGGCAGGGGGACGTGCCGGATCTGGTGGTCTGGCCCGAAACCGCAATTTCCTATTTGCTGGATTATGCAGGCCCCGAACTGGAACAAATCGCCGATGCCGCACGCGGTGCACCCACCGTGCTGGGCATTAACCGAAGCGCAGGATTGCGCTATTACAACGCCTTCATCGTCGTCGAGCGAGGCGGTATCGTTTCTTCAATCTATGACAAAGCGCATATCGTGCCATTTGGCGAATTTGTCCCAGGCGGCGAGTTACTCCGCAAAGTCGGCATTGACGCATTTGCGGCATCAACAGGGGGGGCGTTTACAGCAGGGCAGGGCGCGCAAACCGTCGGCATTACAGGGATCGGACAGGCGCGACCACTGATCTGCTACGAAGGGATATTTGCAGAAGAAATGAACACTGCGACGCGGCCGCGGCTGATGATCCTGATCACCAACGACGCATGGTTTGGCCCTGACGCAGGGCCAGAGCAACACTTGGCACAGGCACGCCTCAGGGCAATTGAGCAAGGGCTGCCCATGGTGCGGGTTGCCAACACCGGGATCAGCGCGATGATCGACGCAAAAGGGCGGATCACGGCACAAATTGGCATGAACGAAAGTAATTATATCGATGCGGCCTTGCCGCCCGCATTAAACGCCACAGTTTACAACCGAACAGGCGACTGGCCTATCGTACTTGCCCTGATGTTCTCAATTTTGGGTTGTGTGCTGCGTAGTCGACGAAATTTGAATTGACCATCTACCCATGACTCCCTAAGCGGGGTGAAACGCTGCCACAACGGCTTCCTGACGTGGCGGATTGATACAACGGAGCACTATCATGACACGCAGAGATTATATTTTCACGTCGGAATCGGTTTCCGAGGGACATCCCGATAAATTGTGCGACCGGATTTCCGACGCAATCCTCGACGCCTTTCTCGCGGAAGAACCAGAGGCGCGGGTAGCCTGCGAAACCTTCGCCACAACCAACCAGGTTGTGATCGGCGGCGAAGTGGGCCTGTCGGATCAGGAAAAGCTGGCTGACTATATGGGGCGGATCGATGGTATCGTGCGCGGTTGTATCAAAGATATCGGCTACGAGCAGGAAAAATTCCATCATGCGACCTGCCGTATCGCAAACTTCCTGCACGAACAATCGGCGCATATCGCACAGGGCGTGAATGCAAAAGAAGGCAAGGACGAGGGTGCTGGCGACCAAGGCATCATGTTCGGTTACGCGACGCGCGAGACCGCACAACTGATGCCCGCGCCAATCCTCTATTCTCACGCGATCCTGAAACGCTTGGCTGAAGTGCGTAAAGACGGCACCGAGCCGACCCTGCGACCAGATGCCAAAAGCCAGCTTTCGTTCCGCTATGTCGACGGAAAACCAGTTGAAGTGACCTCTATCGTTCTGTCAACACAACACGCGCTCGAAACTCAAACCAGCAGCGATATCCGCGACATTGTAGAACCCTACATCCGTGAAGTGCTGCCCGAAGGTATGATCACACCTGACACAAAATGGTGGGTGAACCCGACGGGGACATTTGTGATCGGCGGACCAGACGGTGATGCGGGTCTGACAGGACGTAAAATTATCGTGGACACTTACGGCGGTGCAGCCCCGCACGGCGGCGGCGCATTTTCTGGCAAAGACCCGACAAAAGTGGACCGCTCTGCGGCTTACGCGGCACGCTATTTGGCGAAAAACGTAGTGGCTGCAGGCATCGCCGAACGCTGCACTATCCAACTTTCCTACGCTATCGGCGTAGCTGAACCACTGTCGATCTACGCCAATTTGCACGACACAGGTGAAGTTGACGAAGCAGCAGTCGAGCGGGCGATGAAAACCGTCATGGATCTGACTCCGCGCGGCATCCGTCAACACCTCGCGTTGAACAAACCGATCTACGAGCGCACAGCGGCCTACGGGCACTTCGGGCGTGAACCTGATGCAGACGGCGGATTTAGCTGGGAACGCACAGACCTGATCAATGCACTGAAGGCGGCAGTCTAACAAGGATGGGTTAAAACCCATCCTACACACCCCATATTGCCTTGCGCACAGGGCTTTGCTACAGGCCCATCATGACTGAAAAAAAACACCCCTCGGGCGCCCCTTGGCGTAATTTCTATGGCCGCTTTCGCGGCAAAACAATTCGTCCTGCGCAAAATGATTACCTTGATAACGACCTCGCAGGGCTGTCACCGGGCGCCATCGACTGGGAAACAAATCCCGACCGCGAACAGATCAACCTTGAAGACTATTTCGGTAAACGCGAAATCTGGCTCGAAATCGGTTTTGGCGGCGGCGAACACCTTGTGCATATGGCCAAAACCTACCCCGAGGTGGGCATCATCGGCTGCGAGCCTTTTGTGAACGGCGTCGCAATGCTCTTGGGCAAAGTCCGCAAAGCCGGCGTCACCAACCTCGGCGTGCACCCCGGCGATGCACGTGACTTGTTTGACGTGCTGCCTGCCGGCACATTGACCAAAGTGTTCCTGAACTACCCCGATCCATGGCCGAAAAAACGCCACCATCGCCGCCGCTTTGTTACCCAAGAACACTTGCTGCCTCTGTTCGCCTGCATGGCCCCAAATGCTGAATTGCGCGTTGCTACCGACATCAAAGATTATGTGCGCCAAACCTTGGAAGAAGCCCCTAAAGCAGGTTTCGAATGGCTGGCTGAAGGCCCCGAAGATTGGCGCGACCCATGGTCCGACTGGCTCTCCACGCGCTACGAGCAGAAAGCCCTGCGCGAAGGACGCACGCCGCATTACCTGACATTCAGCCGCCCTTAGGTTGCGGCAATGGCGCGGCGCACTCACAGATATCGAAACCCGCACGCGACCCCGCCCATCGGCCATATTGTTGCTTAGGTTTGCCATCTGGCTCGGCTAGCAAGGATTTGAAGAGCGAAACCAAGTGTGTGGTTGGCGACTGACCACCGAGATGAATCCTGATACGCCTTTGCACAACTGTCGCGATCCTGCGGCGCTACACCGCCTCTTTGCCGCCAAAGCCCGAACTGGGAAAGCATGCGTTGCAGCAGTCAGTGCTTCAGTCTGATTAAATTCCGAGGGTCGGGCCAAAGCAGTCTCGATTTTGATTATTATTTCAAAACGATTGTTTTGAAACTCTCGTCGATCCCCTTCAGAGGCTGATACTTTCGAACTATTTGAGAAAAAGCGAGGCGGGCAGCGATGGACCCTGCTTTGCTGTTGGTTTATCACAGCATTAACTTGATCAAAAAGTGAGATGCGCATGTCCGGCCACGGCACCCCAATCCCCATGACCTCCCGCCCTTGTGGCCCGCTGAAAGGCACCGCAAACGTGCCGGGCGACAAATCGATCTCACACCGTTCACTCATTTTGGGCGCAATGGCAGTCGGCGAAACCCGCATCACAGGACTGTTAGAGGGCGAAGACGTGCTCGACACCGCCAAGGCAATGCGGGCATTTGGTGCGACCATCACCAACCACGGCGGCGGCGAATGGTCGGTGCATGGCGTGGGCGTCGGTGGCTTTGCCGAGCCTGAGAACGTGATCGATTGCGGCAATTCCGGCACCGGCGTGCGCTTGATTATGGGCGCCATTGCGACCACGCCAATCACCGTCACCTTCACCGGCGACGCATCTCTGAACAGTCGCCCGATGGGCCGTGTCACCGATCCACTTGCACTCTTCGGCACGCGGACCGTCGGGCGCAAAGGCGGGCGTTTACCCATGACGTTGGTCGGCGCCACTGATCCGACCAACGTGCGTTACACCACGCCTGTCCCATCGGCACAGGTGAAATCGGCCGTACTGCTTGCAGGTCTCAACGCACCAGGGCAAACTATCGTGATCGAGAAAGAAGCAACCCGCGACCACACCGAGCGTATGCTGGCAGGCTTCGGCGCGACAATTACAGTCGAAGACACTGATGAGGGGCGCGTCATTACGCTCACAGGACAGCCCGAACTCAAACCACAAAATATCGTCGTGCCGCGCGATCCATCCTCCGCGGCGTTCCCCGTCTGCGCCGCGATCATCACGCCTGGTTCTGATGTTCTCGTCCCCAATATCGGCCTAAACCCAACCCGCGCTGGGCTGTTCACTACCCTGCAAGAAATGGGCGCGGACCTTGTCTATGAAAACCTGAGGACCGAAGGTGGCGAACCCGTCGCTGACCTGCGGGCGAAATTCTCGCCAAATCTAAAAGGCATCATGGTGCCGCCCGCCCGCGCCGCTAGCATGATCGACGAATACCCCATGCTCGCCGTCGTGGCTGCATTCGCGCAGGGCGAAACCGATATGCAGGGCGTGAAGGAACTGCGCGTGAAAGAGTCCGACCGAATCGACGCGATGGCCAAAGGGCTACGCGCCGCTGGTGTGACCGTGATTGAGGGCGACGATTGGTGGAAAGTCACCGGCCTTGAGCATGGCCGCGTCAAAGGCGGCGTGACCGTTGCCTCGGTCCTCGATCACCGGATCGCAATGGCGTTTATGGTCATGGGCATGGCAACGCAGGACCCCATGACCATTGATGACGGCAACCCAATCGCCACATCTTTCCCAATCTTTGAAACCCTGATGGGCGATCTTGGCGCGCAGATTGTGCGCGAAAACACATGATTTTCACTGTCGCCATTGATGGGCCGGCCGCCGCGGGCAAAGGCACAATTTCCAAGGCTGTCGCAGCACATTTTGGTTTCGCCCACCTCGACACTGGGCTGCTCTACCGCGCAGTCGCGGCCAAAGCCCTGACTGGCGCTGACCCTGTTGCGGCGGCAAAAACTCTCGACCCAAGCGACTTAGAAGACGATGCCCTGCGCACGTCAGAAGTAGCACAAGCCGCCAGTCAGGTTGCAGTAAACGCCGATGTGCGGGCTGCACTCACCGACTTCCAACGCAGCTTTGCCACACGAAATGGCGGCGCGGTCCTCGATGGGCGCGACATCGGCACCGTGATTTGTCCCGACGCCCCGGCCAAACTTTTCATCACCGCGTCACCCGCTTGCCGCGCCGAGCGCAGGTTCAAAGAACTGAAAGGTAAGGGAATGGACATCGGCGTCAACGATGTCCTTGCCGACGTGATTGCACGCGATAAACGCGATACGGAACGGGCGACTGCACCACTGGTCGCGGCCGCAGACGCCTTTGAAATTGACACTTCGGATCTCAGCATCGACCAAGCCGTAGCCGCCGCAATCGCCTTTGTGCAATCGCGGCGTGTTGAGCTACTGTAAGCGCGCCCTTGTGGATTGGTTCAGCCTGATCGACGAATAACGGTACTCAATAGCGCTTATCGGCTTATGCCCCTCTGTGGGCGCAAACACGGCGGGTGGTAAAATCCAATGTGCAAAGGTCGACGGCGAAGTATGGGGATAAGTGTACCATGCACGCAAGGCAGCGCAATCAAACCTGCCACGCCAGTCCGCACGACGACATAACACAGCATGGACAATATCGAGGATCGCAATAAATACCTGATCCTCTTCGTCCTCGTAACTGTCCAGCGTTTTTCCTTTTAACATTTCCGCCTCGTAGTAATGCGGATTGCAGGCATCAAAAATCTGCAACGCAGTGGCCCGATCACATTCGGGATGGTTCAGGATCGCATCAAATACTTCAACCTCTCCGGCAATGCCGTGAATATTGGTCAGACAATGCAAATCATCCCCCGTGCAATGGGCAATAAACGCAATAATATCCGTTGGATCATCGGATAGCATGTTGAGTAGCTCGGCAGGGGTATCCTGCACGGCTTTGGTAGGAATCAGATTCTTCATAGTCGCCTCAAACAGTTTGATAGAACCATCATCGCAACCAATCCTGCCCAAAATTTGACAGGAATGTGCCGTTTGCTAGACGAACGCAAATGATGTGGAACAAGTTTGAAACGGTGCGCGAACCCCTTGCAGCTTTGGGGTTTTAGGCCTATGAGGGCGATGTTGAAGTGTCGAAACAGACGCGAACATGAGATAAGAGCGGGGTTGGTGTATATCAGCCCTGTTATTTTATGTTTGCACTCGGGACTTTAGCCAATGGAAACCCAAAAGACCGGCGGAGACAACCGCGCGGCCCGTATATAAACAAACGATTAGGAAATAGACGCCACATGGTAAATACAATGGAAGAGTTTGAAGCACTCTTGAACGAAAGCTTCGAGATGGACACACCCGCAGAGGGTTCCGTCGTCAAAGGCAAGGTCATCGCTATCGAAGCGGGCCAGGCAATCATCGATGTTGGCTACAAGATGGAAGGCCGCATTGATCTTAAAGAATTTGCAAATCCCGGCGAAGAGCCAGAGTTGAACGTCGGCGATACCGTCGAAGTGTTCCTCCGTCAGGTTGAAAACTCACGCGGCGAAGCTGTTATCTCGCGCGAGATGGCACGTCGTGAGGAAGCATGGGATCGTCTTGAAAAAGCCTACGCTGATGAAGAGCGCGTCGATGGCGCAATCTTTGGTCGCGTCAAAGGCGGCTTTACAGTTGATCTGGGCGGCGCAGTTGCGTTCCTTCCAGGCTCACAAGTTGATGTTCGTCCGGTTCGCGATGCTGGCCCATTGATGGGTCTCAAGCAGCCGTTCCAGATCCTGAAAATGGACCGTCGCCGTGGCAACATCGTTGTGTCCCGTCGCGCAATCCTCGAAGAATCACGTGCAGAACAGCGCGCTGAAGTCATCGGCAACCTGACTGAAGGTCAGGAAGTTGACGGCGTCGTCAAGAACATCACCGAATACGGTGCGTTTGTTGACCTCGGCGGCGTAGACGGCTTGCTGCACGTCACAGACATGGCATGGCGCCGCGTGAACCACCCATCCGAGATCCTCACAATCGGTGAGACAATCAAGGTTCAGGTGATCAAGATCAACAAAGAAACCCACCGTATCTCCCTCGGCATGAAGCAGTTGCAGGACGATCCATGGGATGCTGTTGAAGCGAAATTCGCGCTTGAAACAGTCCACACAGGTCGCGTGACCAACATCACCGACTACGGCGCATTCGTTGAGCTGGAAGCTGGCGTTGAAGGCCTCGTGCACGTCTCCGAGATGTCTTGGACAAAGAAAAACGTACACCCAGGCAAAATCGTTTCCACTTCCCAGGAAGTTGAAGTGATGGTTCTGGAAATCGACAGCACAAAGCGTCGCGTTTCCCTTGGCCTCAAGCAGACACAGCGCAACCCATGGGAAGTCTTTGCTGAGACACACCCAGAAGGTACCGAAGTTGAAGGTGAAGTTAAGAACATCACTGAATTCGGTCTGTTCATCGGTCTCGAAGGCGACATCGACGGCATGGTTCACTTGTCCGACCTGACATGGGAAGGCCGCGGCGAAGACGTCATCGGCGATTTCCGCAAGGGCGACATCGTGAAAGCTAAAGTTGCTGAAGTTGACGTTGAAAAAGAACGTATCTCGCTCTCGATCAAAGCGTTGGACGGTGATCCGTTCGCAGACGCAATCGGTGGCGTGAAGCGCGGATCGATCATCACTGTTGAAGTGACAAAGATCGAAGATGGCGGCATCGAAGTTATCTACGAAGGCATGACATCGTTCATCCGTCGTTCCGACTTGTCGCGTGACCGTGCAGAGCAGCGTCCAGAGCGTTTCGGCGCTGGCGACAAGGTCGACGTGCGCGTCACCAACATCGACAGCAAAACACGCAAACTTGGCCTGTCCATCAAGGCACGTGAAATCGCGGAAGAAAAAGAAGCAGTCGAACAATTCGGATCTTCCGATAGCGGCGCATCTTTGGGCGACATCTTGGGTAAAGCACTCAAGGGCGACGAATAAGCCTTTCCCTTTTTAGGGGGAAATAAGAACCGGCGCAGACAACTGCACCGGTTTTTTTATGACGAATCGGTTTAATGTTCCTTGGATCGATAAAGGTGTCAGATCCCCACAAAGGTGTGAAATCATCCAATCCTCTCGCTTTAGGCCACCGATAGGTTGATATTTCTCTAAATCCAGCTGTTGAAATTGTTTCCCGATGCGCGCAATGTGCCTATAGTCTACCTAAAGGTGGGGCCAACCCGCTGCGATACTTACACAATTACCAATAGGGACCACTGCCATGATCCGCTCGGAACTAATCCAAAAGATCGCTGACGAAAATCCACATCTCTACCAACGCGACGTGGAAAATATCGTAAACACAATTTTTGAAGAAATCACCGGTGCGATGTCTGACGGTAACCGCGTTGAATTACGCGGCTTCGGCGCCTTTTCAGTCAAAAAACGCGACGCACGCATGGGCCGCAATCCGCGTACAGGCGAAAGTGTCGAGGTTGAACAAAAGCACGTTCCGTTCTTTAAGACAGGCAAGCTTTTGCGCGACCGGCTTAACGGGAATTAAAGGGAACTATGATGAAAACGCTACGCTATGCTTTCTGGGCAATCGTTGCCCTATGTCTGGTCCTTGTCGGCTTGGCAAACCGTGGCGTCGTGACGGTGCAAGCGATGCCCGTGGCGTTCAGCGACCTGCTAGGCATCTCGCCAAACGTGAACCTACCATTGTTTATCGTGATCTTCCTTAGCGTCGGCGTCGGTCTGCTTATAGGTTTTGTTTGGGAATGGATCCGCGAATACAAACAGCGCGCCGAGGCAAAAGCTACAGCACGCGAACTGGCCGCGCTACGCCGTGAACTGGCCACGTATAAAAAGAACGAAGCAAAAGGCGACGACGTGCTCGCACTGCTTGAAGCCTGATGCCAAAAGATACTCGCGTTAAAATCTGCGGGCTTTCCGACGCGGCGGGCCTGAAAACCGCCATCGACGCAGGCGCGGCCTATGTAGGTTTTGTCTTCTTCGAAAAATCTCCGCGCAATGTCAGCATCGCAACCGCAAAAACCCTCGCCCTGACCGTGCCCGTCGGCGTGGCCAAAGTGGCGCTGGTGGTCAATGCTGATAACGCAACTCTCGACGCAATCACCAACGCTGTGCCGCTGGATATCCTGCAATTGCACGGCTCCGAACCCCCCGAACGCGTGCTGGAAATTAAAGCGCGCTACGGCCTTCCAGTGATGAAAGCAGTCGGTGTTGCTGATGCCTCCGATATCGCCACCTTAGAAACCTATATGCAGGTCGCCGACCAAATCCTCGTCGACGCAAAGCCGCCTCAAAACGCCGATCTTCCGGGCGGCAACGGGTTGGCCTTCGATTGGAAACTCATCGCAAAGCGGCGCTGGCCAATCCCTATGATGCTTGCCGGCGGGCTGACACCAGGCAACGTGGCCGAAGCGATCCGCCTGACGGGTGCCACACAAGTTGATGTGTCATCAGGCGTTGAATCCGCGCCCGGTATAAAAGCGCCCGCATTGGTCAAAGCCTTCATCAACGCAGCACAAAACTAAAAATATTCTAGAAGATTTTGCGCAAGCCGCGTAGGAAACGCTGACGTATACAAGGGGACGAAAAATGGCAGACGATCTTTTTAACAGCTTCATGAATGGCCCCGATGAAAACGGGCGCTTTGGCGATTTTGGCGGACGGTTCGTTTCGGAAACCCTGATGCCGCTGATCTTGGAACTTGAAGAGCAATATAACTTCGCCAAAACAGACGACGCGTTCTGGGCAGAAATGAACGACCTTTGGACCAACTACGTGGGTCGCCCGTCACCACTTTACTACGCCGAACGCCTGACCGAACACCTTGGTGGAGCGAAAATTTACCTAAAACGCGACGAGTTGAACCACACAGGTGCCCATAAAATCAACAACGTGCTGGGTCAGATTATCCTCGCTCGGCGCATGGGCAAAACCCGTATCATTGCTGAAACAGGGGCAGGGCAGCACGGCGTGGCTACCGCCACAGTTTGCGCCAAATTCGGCCTGAAATGCGTGGTCTACATGGGCGCACACGACGTTGAGCGCCAGGCGCCAAACGTCTTCCGCATGCGACTGTTGGGCGCAGAGGTCATCCCCGTCACCTCAGGCCGCGGCACTCTCAAAGACGCAATGAACGACGCGCTGCGCGACTGGGTCACCAACGTGCGCGACACCTTCTACTGCATCGGGACCGTCGCAGGACCACACCCATACCCCGCCATGGTGCGCGATTTCCAAGCGATCATCGGCAAAGAAACCCGTGAGCAAATGCAAGCCGCCGAAGGCCGTCTGCCCGACACACTTATCGCGGCAATCGGAGGCGGCTCTAACGCCATGGGCCTTTTTTTCCCGTTCCTTGACGATAAATCCGTGAATATCATCGGTGTAGAAGCAGGCGGCAAAGGCGTGAACGCAAAAATGGAACACTGCGCCTCGCTCACAGGCGGTCGCCCCGGCGTGCTACATGGCAACCGCACTTACCTGCTACAAGATGACGACGGCCAAATACTCGAAGGTTTCTCGATCTCCGCAGGGCTCGACTATCCGGGTATCGGACCAGAACATGCATGGCTGCATGAAATTGGCCGCGCCCAATATGTCTCGATCACCGACGTCGAAGCACTGGAAGCCTTCCAGCTTTCCTGCCAACTGGAAGGGATCATCCCCGCCTTGGAACCATCCCACGCCCTTGCCCACGTCATGAAAATCGCGCCAACCTTACCAAAGGACCACCTACTGGTTATGAACATGTGCGGTCGCGGCGACAAAGACATCTTCACCGTAGCAAAAGCGCTTGGCTTTGACATGAAAATCTAAAGTTTAAAGTTACCGCCATAACTGAACTTTCACTGGAGGGCCGCGACAATACCGCGGCCCTCAGCTTATTCCGCCGCGGCTTTGCGGGTCAGATACAACACATCAAACAGGCTCTCGGTCACAGGTGCGGGAAACATAATCCGCGCCGTGTTCGGGCCTGTTTGCTCGACCAAACCAACCTGCGGCTGATAAGTACCATCACCAAAATCAGCGGCTGGCAAGTCTGCGTAAGCCATCGGCTCAGCCTCCGCAACATAGCCCACCCCCAGATAAATCATCACACGATCCTGCAAAACAACCCGTCCAACTGTGCGCTGTGATCCGGTGGTTTTCTCAAAAGTAAACGTCTGACCATCAGGAGCAAAAACACACTCAAACGGCGCATAAACCACCAACGGCACATCGCCACCCAACTTCAAAGTGCGACAATCCCACTCGCCCTCAAATGTGGTCGAAAATGCAGGTAACGGCTCCCCCGACAACACCTCTTGCAACAGGTCCACATCACCCAGATTACCCGCCGACAAGGCCCGCAAAATCGCGCGGCCCGCAGTTGTATGATAGGCATCCAGCCGGACCTGTTCTTGACCACGCATCACACGATCATCCGTAACAACAGGCGTCGCCAAAATCGCCGACATGATCACCGCGGTAATCATAGCGGTTCGATATCATACAGACGCATCACATCAATCGGTACAATTTGCAGCGCACGCACATGGGTGGCGTGTAAATTGATGTGTGGCGCACAGCCCTCATCATGGGCCTGCAAGAAACGCGCAGCACAAAGACACCATCGATCCCCCGACTTCAATCCCGGAAATCCATAGGCTGGATTGGGCGTTGATAAATCATTACCCAAGTATTTCGAAAACGCCAGAAACTCGTCTGTCATTATCGCACAGACCGTATGACTGCCGGTATCACCGGCACATGTGTCACACGCGCCATTGCGAAAATAACCGGTCATCGGCGCGATGGAACACTGCTGCAACGCACTGCCCAAAACATTAAACGAAGGATCTTTTTCCATCTCTAGTCCAAACTCTCTGCAATCGCACGAAACGCCGCAATATTTTGCTCAAACGCACCCGCTGCGCGAAAATCGCGATCCGCAGCATGGGTGGAAATCACGACATTCCGCCCCTGATCAATGTAGATATACTGTCCATAGATACCACGCGCCATGAACTGCCCGTCGGCCGCTCCCGCAGGTACCCACCACTGATACCCATAGCCAATTTCACCTGCTACGGTGTTTGCACTCGGCGCGGTGCTCTCGTCGATCCACGCGGTCGGCACAATCTGCTGACCTTCCCATAATCCGCCCTGCGCCACCATCTGGCCAAAACGTGCGTTATCACGGGTCGTGGTGTTCAAACCTCCCAGCACAAACGCCACACCAAAACCGTCGGTCAGATAATAGGGATCAGCCTCAAGCCCCATAGGCCCGATCACCTTTTCAACCATCAAATCTGCGATATCGCGCCCCGTGGCACCACGGATAACCATACCAATTACATGGGTATCAATCGACACATACTGCCAGCGCGCGCCCGGTTCGGCATCTGTTTCCACCAGCGCGGCAGCAAATTCGTCCATTGAGCCACCGAGCGCCAGAACACGACCCATCTTGTTGATATCCGACGACGGGTCTAGATAATCTTCGTCAAAAACCACACCAGACGACATTTGCAAAACATTCTTGATGCTGACCGCCTCGTAGGCCGAACCAACCAGACCGGGCGCATATTTGACCACAGGATCATCAATGCTTGCAATCACACCTTCATCCAGCAAAATACCAAACAAAATAGACAGATAGGACTTGGATACCGACCAGTTAATGCGCAAATCACGGGGCTGCGTTCCAAGGAAATAATCCTCAAAAACGATCGCACCATCCTTCAAGATCACAAGCGACGTCACACTGCGATCCACAACCCACGCAGGGACCTGCGGCGGCATCGCCGCTGGGAAACCTGACAATAACGGCGCGGGATCATCCACTGCACGGGGGAGGGGGGCGGTCAAAAACGCCTCATTCATATGGGAGAAGTTATGCACAATCTTGGTCTCTGAAAACAAAGAGTTGACCGCCAGTAACCGCATGATCTCTTCGCGCTTCCACAGCCCGACGCAAACCGCCACAACCGCAATGCCCGCCAAAGCTCGTGCAACCCACTTCAACATCAAACACCCTTCCATTTGACCCAACCGCTTTGAAAGTCGACACGTCCCAAATCTATTGTCACGTCCGTGGGGACCATCGCGGGCCGGCCCTCCGCCCATAACGCAATACACTGCGCCGCTTTTCAACCACTTGCCGCAGATGGGCACGGGTCACCTGAAACGGTCCGCGAGTTTTTGCATTGCCGTGCGGGTATCGGGGGCAGGTTCAATCGGCGCGACAACATGCGCCACAGGCTTTTTGGGTGTGGTCGTGCTGGAACGGGCAGGGGTCAGCCGCAACCCGATTGCATTCAAAAACTTGGCACTGTCACCATCTACTAGATAGGCGATCCCGTCAGAAATGCCGCGCAACGCGTCATCCAGCCAATTAGCGTCCGCCTTGGAAAAGTCGTGCAGTACAAATCCCGGCACGGCATCTTTATGGCCCGGGTGACCGACCCCCATCCGCACACGGTGATAGTCGGCCCCGATATGGGCATGGAGCGAGCGCAAGCCGTTATGGCCCGCATGACCGCCACCTACCTTGCAACGTAACTTGGCAGGGCCCAAGTCAATTTCGTCATGAAACACAATCACATCATCAGGGGTTAATTTATGAAACCGCATCGCTTCGCCCACGGCTTGCCCTGACAAGTTCATAAACGTCTCGGGCTTAAGCAAAATCACCTTTTCAGCACCAAGCCGCCCTTCGGACACCTGCCCCTGAAATTTCGCACGCCACGGGGAAAACCCGTGCGCACCTGCAATTTCATCCACAGCCATAAAGCCGATGTTATGTCGATTACGCGCGTATTTCGCGCCCGGATTGCCAAGGCCAACGATGAGTTTCATGCACTCGGTTTAAGCGGAAACCAACAGCACTGCCACCAAAAAAAAGGCGCCCCTTAACGGGACGCCTTTAAACTCTTTTGTGGCCGGCAGATTACTCTGCGTCAGCCCCGTCGCTTGTCGTTGGCACTTCGTCTGCGGCAACATCATCGCCGTCGTCTTCGGCAAGTAATGCACGCGGCGCGGAGACGTTTGCGATGATGAAATCACGGTCAGTGATTGTCGGCTTCGCACCCTCAGGCAATGTTACAGAGCTGATCGACAAAGTATCGCCGATAGCAACAGTCGCCAGATCAACAATAATGCTGTCCGGAATATCGCCAGCAAGAACTTCCATCTCGACTTCGTTACGCACAACAGTCAAAACACCACCCTTTTTGAGACCAACGCAGATATCTTCGTTGATGAACTCGACAGGGATGTTCAGCTTAACACGGCTTGTGCGCTTGAGGCGCATCAGGTCGATATGTGTTGGCAGGTCTTTGACAACATGACGGTCAACTTTGCGGCAGATAACGCGCACGTCATCTTGGCCTTCAATCTTGAGGTTCTGCAAGGTGGACATGAAATGGCCCCGGCGCAGCTTTGTCAAAAGATAGTTGAACGGAATGTTGATCGCGATAGGGTCTTGACCACCACCGTAAACCACACCCGGTACCATACCATCACGGCGTGCTTGACGGGCGGCCCCCTTGCCTGTCCCCGCGCGAACCGTGGCTTCTAAGTCAGGAATTTTCCCAGCCATTTGTATTCTCCAATAAAATAAGAGACCGTCCTCCAAGGGTGAGCGGTCCAGTTAGACTTTGCGCTATAGGGGGGAATCACTCGTTTGAAAAGAGCGAACTGCATTCATGCGTTTTGACCTACAACAGACGCCAGAAAAACACGGCGCTCATGCTAAACCCGACGACAGCAATCAATGCCCGCACCGCCGCTTTGGGCAAGACACGAGCAAGGGGCGCACCTGCATACCCACCCAGCGTTGACGCCACCATCATACCTAGTGCGTATTGCCAGGCCACTAATCCGCCAATCACAAACACGGCAACACTCACCCCGGAAATCGCAAACGACAGACCCGTCTTTAACCCGTTCATCTCGTGGATATTGACCATGCCCCATAGCGAAAACAGCGCAAGCAACACGATCCCCAAACCGCCATTGAAATAGCCGCCATAAATGCTGACGACTAACAATCCCACTGTGCCAAACGGCGTCACCGAGCTACTCCGAAGGGTAGCCCATGCGCGCACAAGATCCCCAAACAAAAACACCAAAGTCGCAGCCAGTAGCAAAAACGGCACCACAACCGAAAAGGCCGCGTTCGACGACACCAACAACAGCAGCGCCCCAATCACCCCGCCGACAAAGGTCACGGCAATAAACCTGCGCATTTGCATCGGGTCAAAACGGGCTAATTCGCCGCGGAACCCCAACGCGCCGCCTAGATATCCCGGAAAAACCGCAACAGCACTAGTGGCATTGGCAATCACAGGCGGAACACCAATGAAAACCAGCGCCGGAAACGTCAAAAACGACCCGCCGCCCGCAACCGTATTCAGCACACCCGCAAAAAATGCAGCGAGCAAAACAAGAACAATTTCCAAAACAACACTCCCGCGCGCCGCGTCAGCGCCATTTACTCGTCTGCTCCACTAACAAGACATTGACGCAATTTGCAATCACCTCTCCCAACCTGCACTTTGAAACTTGATTCGGGTAAAAATATCGACCAGCACTGCGAACATGTCAGTGATATCCGCCCTCTCCGTTTCGCGCAGGCCTGCCGCAGCTTTTGTTGTGGTCGGCCTTTTCTGGGGTTGTTTTGCAGCCTATGTGCCTGTCATAAAAACACAACTCGGGGCCAGTGACGCGCTCTTTGGCACGCTTTTGCTTGGATCAGCGACGGGGCTGGTCTCGTCAATGTGGCTCGCGCCCAAAGCATGCGTAATTGGGCTACCCTCTGTTCTGAGGTCGAGCTCCCGATAAGATCACAGGATGACTGTGAACAAGGGAGAAAGAAGATGGAATATTTTGCCGGAATAGACGTATCGCTTCGATCCTGTGCGCTTTGCATTGTTGATGGCAGAGGAAAAGTGCTTCTTGAACGAGAGCTGCCCTGCGAGATCAGCGATATCACTAAGTACCTTGCTGAGTTCGCACATCCGATTGAACGGGTGGGCTTTGAAGCGGGCACGATGAGCCAGCACCTGTACTTCGGTTTGACAGCAGAAGGCTTCGATGTGGTTTGCATGGAGGCGCGACAGGTCAATGCGGCGCTATCAGCAATGCGGAATAAAACTGACAAGAATGATGCTCGCGGGATAGCTCAAGTGCTACGCACGGGCTGGTTCAGCCCGGTACATATGAAGAGCCGAGAGGCCCATGGCGTCCGTGCCTTGCTTAGCACGCGCAAGGCATTGCTAAAGAAGACAATGGATCTAGCCAATGAAGTGCGCGGTTTATTAAAGATATTTGGCATTCGTCTGCCCAAGACTGTGCAGCACGGCAGTTTCGATGGTGTTGTCCGACCGATGATCGAGATGGATGACGTTCTGGCCCATGCCTTGGTGCCACTATTAGATGCACGTGTTGTGTTGTATCAGCACTTTCTGGAACTGGATCGGCGTGTCAAACGCGCCGCCAGCCAGGATGAGGTTTGTATGCGAATGATGACCGTTCCGGGTGTTGGACCGATTGCATCATTGACCTTCAAAGCCGCTGTGGACGATCCTACGCGCTTCAAACGGTCACGAACTGTAGGCGCGCATTTTGGGCTAACACCGCGACGATATCAGTCAGGTGAGCACGACAATCCTGGTCGTATATCGAAAGCGGGGGACAGAGACGTTCGCGCAACTTTGTATGCAGCTGCAAACGCTTTGCTGATGCGGACGATGGCCGGATCGCAGATCAAATCTTGGGGTATGCGGCTAATGCGCACCAAGGGTCGTCGTCGCGCCGTTGTAGCTGTCGCACGTAAACTCGCCGTCTTGCTCCACCGGATGTGGATAGATGGCACAGAATTCCGTCAGGACCAAGTGGGGGGCAAGGCATGACCTAAAGCCCAAACACCAATCCTAACGGGGTCGTCCCTCACCGGACGAGGTTCGTGGAAGAAGCCGAAAATGTCTGCTGCGCAACGTGAAGCGCGTCCCAAAGCAAGGCTCTCCACGTCCGATCCGACATATGCGTGCAGCGGTGCCATCACGGCATCAACCAGACTGCGAAGAGAAGCGTGACCCGGATGAGTGACAAAGACCCGGAAGAAAGAAAGAAGGAAAATGAGCTTGACCCAAACGCCCAATTAGAGAAGCCGACAAAATTCTCGGCCCGCGCGCTATGCAGGTGGCCGTGGTGCTACTCGCACTGGTCTGGCTGCTTCCCGCACAAGTTAGCGTGCCAGTGATTTTTGCGGTCACGATGGGGTTGGTTGGCATGGCGTCAGGGCTGCTTGACGTGGTCATGAATACGCGGGTCTCCGAGCTGGAGGCAAAACACAGCCGCCCCCTGATGAACGCAAACCATGCGATGTTTTCTGTGGCCTACGCTGTAGCTGCCACCATCACAGGGGTGGCGCGTGAAGCAGATCTAACCCCTGTCATGGTCTTTGCGGGGTTCGGCGCTGTCTCGATCCTGCTCGCACCATTCTTGCGCATGGAAGTGACCACTGTGCCGCCCAATGACGAAGCCGTCGGGCGCTATCCGCTCTGGCCGATCCTGATGGCCGGTTTTATCGTGCTTGTGGCTTTCATGTCCGAAGCAACGGTCGAAACCTGGTCGGCCTTACACATCGAGCGCACATTAGGCGGCGGCGCAGCAGAGGGCGCGCTGGGACCTGCGATGCTCGGGCTGATGATGGCGTTAGGGCGGTTTTCGGGACAGGCAATCTCGGAGCGGGTACGCGACGTGACGGTCCTGATTGGCGCGGCCTGCATTGCCTGCATCGGCGCAATGATCGCGGCAACTGCCACCTCGCCAATAATGGCTTATGTTGGCTTTGGTACACTCGGATTAGGTGTCTCGGTGATCGGGCCGCTTGGACTGGCTCTTGTCGGACGGATCGTTAAACCGCACCTGCGTACAGAAGCGATCAGCAAAGTTGCCGTTCTCGGGTTTTCAGGCTTCTTTTTCGCGCCCGTGCTGATGGGACTGGTCTCTGAAGCCTACGGTCTGCGCATCGCTTTCGGCTGCGTCGGCGCACTCGTTGTGATGGTCGTGCCACTGGCCATTATCGTCAGCAGAATGCCACGCGCCGACGGGAAATCCTAGAGCCAGTCACCCGTAAAATCCTTGGGAATTAGCAGATTGTCACGGTTTAAATCCTTGATATCACGACGACCACATAGGGCCATTGTGGTATCCAGTTCCTTATGAATGACCTCCAGGGCCTTGGTCACACCAGCCTCGCCCATGGCCCCCAGACCATTGATGTAGGCGCGCCCTATGTAGGTGCCTTTCGCGCCCATAGCCAAGGCCTTCAACACATCCTGACCGGACCTTATACCGCTGTCCATATGGACTTCGATCTTGTCGCCGACAGCATCGAGAATACTGGGTAAAACGCGGATCGACGACAGTGCGCCATCCAATTGACGGCCGCCATGATTGGACACGATAATCGCATCGGCCCCCACCTTTGCCGCCATCTTGGCATCTTCGGCGTCCAGAATGCCCTTCAAAATCACCTTGCCGCCCCACATCTTTATCAGTTCGGCAACGCGGGCCCAATCCAGCGCCTGATCAAACGCCTCTGCCGTCCACGTCGCCAATGAAGCAGGGTCTTCAACACCCTTGGCATGGCCCACAATATTGCCAAAAAATCGACGCTTGGTCTGCAACATCTGTAGACCCCACGACCATTTTGTCGCCATATCCGCCACGCTCGCCACGGTGAACTTGGGTGGCGCCGACAGGCCGTTTTTCAAGTCCTTGTGACGCTGACCCAAAATTTGCAAATCCAGCGTAATCACTATCGCGGAACACCCTGCCGCACGAGCGCGATCAAATAAACGGCGCATGAAATCATCGTCTTTTACGGTATATACCTGAAACCAGAACGGTTTGGTTGTGTGCTCGGCGACATCCTCGATTGAACAGATCGACATCGTCGACAGGGTGAACGGTACGCCGAATTTTTCCGCAGCACGCGCGGCTTTAATCTCTCCATCCGCCGATTGCATTCCGGTCAATCCTACCGGGGCCAATGCGACAGGCATCGCCACATCCTCGCCGATCATCTGCGATTTGGTGGAGCGATTGGTCATGTCAACGGCCACCCGCTGCCGCAGCCTGATCTGGTCAAAGTCAGAGGTATTCTCGCGAAAGGTCTGCTCGGTCCAACTGCCGCTTTCGGCATAATCATAAAACATCTTGGGCGTGCGGCGCTTATGCAAACGCTTGAGATCGGCGATCGTTGTAATGACGGGCATTTTTGACCTTTCGCTCATAAATTAGATTTTTCCGAATCCTCGGAGGTAGAGCCTCCGGCGGGAGTTTGAAGAGACACAGAAAATGGAGGCGATTAAGCGCTATGTGTGCCGTCCGCCAAGGTTCTTACAAATGCCAGAACGTCTGCCGCACTGTCACCCGCGCCGATCCGTTCCACGATCGCAGACCCTACCACAGCGCCGTCTGCAATCCGCGCGATATCTTCCGCTGCTTGCGGTGTTTTGATCCCAAATCCGACAATCACGGGCAAGTCAGTGTGCGATTTTATGCGCGCAACCTCTGGCGCGACATCATTCGCCTGCGCCGACGCGGTCCCCGTTATTCCGGTCACCGAAACATAATAAACAAAGCCTGAGGTATTGGTCAGCACTTTTGGCAAGCGCTTGTCATCGGTGGTCGGGGTCGCGAGGCGGATAAAGTTGATGCCCGCGGCCTGCGCCGGGATGCATAACTCGGCATCTTCTTCAGGGGGCAAATCCACAATAATCAACCCGTCAATGCCCGCCGCAACAGCGTCCACCAAAAATTTATCTACGCCACGCGTATAAATCGGGTTGTAATACCCCATTAGCACAATCGGTGTCGTGTCATCACTTTTGCGCAATTCGCGTGCATATTGCAGCGTCTTTTCCAATGTCTGACCACCAGCAAGTGAGCGCTGCCCCGCCAGTTGGATCGTTGTCCCATCCGCCATCGGGTCGGTAAATGGTACCCCAAGCTCAATAATATCAACACCCGCCGCAGGTAGGCCTTTCACGATCTCAAGGCCCTTATCGTAATCTGGATCTCCCGCCATCACATACGCTACAAACGCTTTCTTTCCGGCAGCATTCAATTCAGCAAATTTGGCGTCGATACGGCCCATGGTCGTCCCCTCTTTTATATCCAAAACGGTGTGCGCTAAGATCCGCGATAAATCAATGCCCCATTGCGTCAAACGCCCATGCCGCCTAATAGTGCCGCCAACCAAATAGGAGAGTGCGTCATGGGTTTCAAAATGGGTATCGTAGGTCTGCCAAATGTCGGCAAATCAACACTGTTCAACGCGCTGACCAAAACAGCCGCAGCTCAGGCCGCAAACTTTCCTTTCTGCACCATTGAACCCAACGTGGGCGACGTCGCTGTGCCTGACGTACGCCTCGATAAACTTGCCCAAATTGCAGGCTCGAAGAACATCATTCCCACACGCATGACCTTCGTCGACATCGCAGGTCTCGTCAAAGGCGCGTCCAAAGGCGAAGGATTGGGTAACCAGTTCCTCGCCAATATCCGCGAATGCGACGCGATTGCCCATGTTGTGCGCTGCTTTGAAGACGACGACATCACCCATGTCGAGGGCCGCGTGGACCCCGTGCAAGACGCCGAAGTCATCGAGACCGAACTTATGCTCGCCGATATGGAATCCATCGAGAAACGCCTCGCGGGCTTAGGCCGCAAAGTGCGCAGCGGCGACAAAGACGCAGCCGACCAAGAACGTCTGCTTAAGGCAGCACTCGCCGCCCTGAATGAAGGCCAGCCGGCCCGTACAATCGCCGTTGATGCAGACGATACAAAACAGTGGAAAATGC
The DNA here is from genome assembly GCF_054439475.1 of Yoonia sp. MH D7. Lineage (NCBI taxonomy): Bacteria > Pseudomonadati > Pseudomonadota > Alphaproteobacteria > Rhodobacterales > Paracoccaceae > Yoonia > Yoonia sp. MH D7. The sequence goes on along the minus strand of NZ_JBTJCF010000001.1, from coordinate 2,339,852 downwards.
TGCAATTGCTGACCTCCAAGCCCGTGCTTTATGTCTGTAACGTCGAAGAAGACAGCGCAGGAAAAGGCAATAAACAATCCGAACTGGTCGGCGAAATGGCCGCTAAACAAGGCAACTCTCACGTTGTAATCTCGGCGCGCATCGAGGAAGAAATCAGCCAGCTTGATACTGAGGAAGCCGAGATGTTCCTCGGCGAAATGGGTTTGGAAGAACCCGGCCTCGACCGCCTGATCCGCGCAGGCTACGAATTGCTTCACTTGCAAACCTACTTCACCGTAGGGCCAAAAGAAGCCCGCGCCTGGACGATCAAAGCAGGCACATCAGCCCCTCAGGCCGCAGGCGTGATCCACGGCGATTTCGAGCGTGGCTTCATCCGCGCAGAAACTATCGGTTACAACGATTTTGTGACCCTTGGTGGCGAGCAAGGCGCGAAAGAAGCGGGCAAAATGAAAGCCGAAGGTAAAACCTACATCGTCAAAGACGGCGATGTGATGCATTTCTTGTTTAATACCTAAGTGTGGTGCGCATAAACGCGCACCCTACAGTCTCTATACTAGATATTTTCGGAAATGGGCCAAGGCCCGTTCCCACAACAACTCCGCCATCGCTTCATCGTATCGTGGCGTGCTGTCATTATGAAACCCGTGATGCGCGCCGTCTTAAGTATACGATTCGTAAGTCTTGTTGTTTGTTTTTAGTGCAGCCTCGTAATCAGGCCACCCCTTGTTCACGCGGGTATCCAATGCGCCATAATGCAACAAAAGCAGCGCTTGGATTTTTGGCGCATCGGCAGTATCCGCCTGACGCCCGTAGTACGGCACCGCCGATTTCACTTCTAGATAAGCAACCGCCGCCGCATTTTCTACGCCACCACCATAACAGAGCCCTTTGATACTAAAGTTACCGGTGGTGTGCCCACAAGCTATGAGTGAGGCGCCACGCGCCCTATGCCGTCCAATCTATTCGAGAAAACCGCCATGCCTGCACCTTGCGGCCGTACCAATCCACATCGGTCCGAGATACAGAAAGTTGTGTTGCATGGGGGTGTCGGTATTACTTACTACACCAGTAGTTGGTTTCTACGGCCAACCGCCACCTTTCTCGAAGTCCCAATTCGGGCCATGAAAGTTGGCGAATGGGCATTTAGTTGCTTAACTTCAGATTGTTTATCTCACCATGGGATTAACCTTAGCAACGTGTCAGAATTTACGCGAGCACAGCAACTCTTTATAGGTCACTATTTCTTGACATTTGGGTAAGAATTGCTTGATGCGAAAGGAGCTTGGATTCAAGGAACGGGTTTCCATTGGGTCAAAAGTAGCCGACCTTCCACTCCATGTGCAACTGACAAGGGATTAAGCTAATGAAAACTATTTCCGAGAACCGTAGTTTTGGCGGCACGCAGGGCGTGTATGCGCATACTTCAAGCGCCTGTAATTGCGATATGACGTTTGCGGTGTTTATGCCCGAGGAGGCGCAGCACGGCCCTGTGCCGGTGTTGTGGTTTTTGTCGGGTCTGACTTGCACCCACGAGAACGCGATGGTCAAGGCAGGCGCGCAGGCGTGGGCTTCCGAACAGGGCATCGCACTGGTGTTTCCCGATACCTCGCCGCGCGGTCACGATGTGCCAAATGATGATGACTTTGACATGGGGCAGGGTGCTGGATTTTACGTTGATGCGGTGCAGGCCCCTTGGGATAAACATTTTAAAATGTGGACCTATATATCCGAGGAGCTGCCTGCGCTCTTGGCCGAAAATTTTCCGGTCGATATGGACCGCCAGGCGATCACAGGTCATTCGATGGGCGGGCATGGCGCCTTGACACTTGCAATGTCATTGCCAGACCGGTTCCGGTCTGTGTCAGCCTTTGCGCCGATTTGTAATCCGACGCAATCTGATTGGGGCCAGAAACAATTTACCGCGTATCTGGGTGATAAGGCCGGTTGGGATGCACATGACGCGACGCTATTGATGCAGGGAGGCGGATTTGACGGGCCGGTTCTGATTGATACCGGCACCGACGATCAGTTTGCGGAATTGTTAGGCACTTCGGCCTTTGCAGCGGCGTTCACCGAAGTTTGCCAAGAGGGCACGATCCGCATGCAAAAAGGTTATGATCACTCGTACTTCTTTATCGCGACCTTCATCGAGGATCACATCGCGTTCCATGCAGAGGCGCTCTATTCGTGATCTATGTGGATGCAGATGCTTGCCCTGTAAAGGACGAGGTGGAGCGGGTTGGCACGCGCCATAAGCTCCGCATGTTTGTAGTGTCGAATGGCGGGATCAGGCCCTCGCAGAACCCGTTGGTCGAAACGGTTGTGGTATCTGACGGGCCTGATGTAGCGGATATGTGGATTGCCGAGCGGGTCGGCCCTGCGGATGTGGTGATCACGGGAGATATTCCGCTCGCAGCCAAATGCATAGAGGCAGGAGCGCAGGTACTTAAACATAATGGCGAGCCGCTGACGACAACCAACATTGGCAACGTGCTGGCAACGCGTGATTTGATGACGGATATGCGTGCGGCTGATCCGTTTCGGCAGGGCGGTGGTAAGCCGTTTTCCAAGGCGGACAGGTCGCGGTTTTTGGATGCGTTAGAGCGGGCGGTCAGGGCTGCGGTGCAAAGGGGCTAGGTAATGTTTAAGGGTATGAGTGCCACCCGTTTGGGCGCGATTTCGGCGTTAGTGGCAGTGATGTTGTTTTCAGGAAATGACGCTGCGATCAAGTTTCTGAGCGGGGGTTATGCGTTGCACGAAGTGGTGCTCATCCGCTCGTTGCTAGGGCTGTTGATTGTAGTTGCGATCATCGCTCCGCTGACCGATGGTCTAGCGATTATTCGCACAAGGCGATTGCCTATGCACATGCTGCGCGGGTTGCTTGTGGTCATGGCAAACATGACGTTTTTCCTTGGATTGGCGGCGATGCCACTAGCCGAAGCCGTTGCAATATTCTTTATCAGCCCGATATTGATCACGATGTTTTCGATGATTTTCTTAGGGGAAAAGGTCGGGCCGCGCAGGTGGATTGCGATCTTTGTCGGGTTTGTCGGCGTGATTATTATGATGCGACCGGGTACAGAGACATTTCGTGTGGCGTCGTTTCTGCCCTTGATTGCCGCCGTTTGCTATGCGGGTTTGCATATGATGACTCGACTGATCGGGCGCACGGAAAGCGCCGCGACAATGGCGTTTTACATTCAGATCACGTTTATTGTGGTCAGTGCTGCGATGGGTCTGATGTTTGGCGCAGGGCAGTTTGCCGATCAGAGTGATCCGTCACTGGAATTTCTGTTTCGCGCTTGGGTTTGGCCTGCACCGACCGATACGCTTTTGTTGATATTGCTGGGGATAGGGTCGGGGGTCGGCGGGTTTTTAATTAGCCAGGCGTACCGGGTGGCTCCTGCCGCCGTGATTGCGCCATTGGAATATATCGCCTTGCCGCTATCGGTATTGTTGGGTGTCTTGATCTTTGATGAATGGCCCGATGCGGTGGCGTTTGTTGGTATTCTCTTTATCCTCGGGTCGGGGCTGTTTACACTTTGGCGCGAGGCGCAGCCAGAGACTGCTAGCCCCGTGCAGACCCCGCGTGTGCGGAGATAAAAAGGAACGGATATGACAGTTCAAGCAGTGGTTTTTGATATCGGGAATGTGTTGTTCGAGTGGCAACCTGAGCGGTTTTATGATGCGCGGATTGGCGAGGTGCAACGTCGCGAGATGTTTGCGGCGATTGATTTGCATGGCATCAATGACGAAGTGGATCGTGGCGGTAATTTCCGTGATTTGATTTATGCCGCAGCGGAGGCGCACCCCGATTGGCGGGCCGAGGTAATGATGTGGCATGATAACTGGATCGAGATCGCCGCCCCTGTTATCCTGCAGTCTGTGCGGATTTTGCGCAATTTGCGCGCGGCGGGTGTGCCGGTCTTTGCGCTGTCGAATTTCGGGATCCAGACGTTTGAGATTGCCGAAAAGGTTTATCCGTTTTTGAGTGATTTCGATCAACGGTATATTTCGGGGCATATGGGGCTGATCAAGCCGGATGCGGCGATTTATGCGGCATTGGAGGCTGGATGCGGTGTCGACCCAGCGGGACTATTGTTTGCGGATGACCGGATTGATAATATCAATGCGGCGCTTGCACGTGGCTGGCAAACGCATTTATTTGAGGGGCCAGAGGGCTGGGCCGCATGTCTGGTTGGGCATGGGTTATTGAGCGAGGAGGCCGCCGCATGACTGTGATGATTACGTTTGAAGAAGGCGAGCGGGGGCTTGACTGGCTTGCGTTGACCGATGCGTTGGCGGCTGGGCATTTGTTGCCGAAGGCGCAAGTTGAGGACGTGTTTTTATATCGCGACGATAATACGCTGTTGAACCGGTCTGCGTGGATCAAGGGGATGGGCTTGTTGGTAAAATGCGCCACGATCTTTCCAGCCAATCGTGTGGCTGCCAAGCCGATGGTGAATGGTGCGGTTAACCTGTTTTCCGATAAGGACGGGTCTTTGGCAGCCATCTTGGATTTCCATTTGGTGACCAAGTGGAAGACGGCTGGCGACAGTCTGCTTGCGGCGCGGCGGTTGGCGCGGCCCGACAGTCGGAACATTTTGATTGTGGGGGCTGGAACGGTTGGGCGGTCGTTATACGCGGCTTACGGCGCTGCGTTTCCTGAGGCGACATTTACGGTTTGGAATCGCTCGCCAGAGGGGGCGCGTGCGTTTGTGGATGATCTGCCTGATGTGCAGATAGCGGATGATCTGGAGACCGCTGTCCGCGCTGCCGACATTATCACCAGTGCCACCATGTCGACCGAGCCAGTGATTAAGGGTGCGTGGTTGCAACCCGGTCAACACGTTGATTTAATTGGGGCCTACCGGCCCGACATGCGGGAGGTTGATGATGAAGCGTTGTTGCGTGCACGGGTTTTTGTAGACAACATGCACACCACTGTTGGCCATATTGGCGAACTGAAAATTCCGATAGCGCAGGGGGTGTTTGACGCATCGCACGTGCTCGCGGATTATTACGCTCTGGCCGCGTTTTCGCGGAAATCCGATGATGACATCACCCTTTTTAAGAATGGCGGCGGCGCGCATCTGGATCTGATGACGAGCCGTTATATTCTGGATGCATGGCGTGCGGCATGTTGATTGCTGCAATTGTGATGGCGCTGGTTTTTGCTGTCGGAGTGGCGGTTTTGCCGAGGGTGATCGAGCAGCGGCGCCATGAGATAACGCCGGAATTGCTTAAACAGGCGGAGGGGCAGTTTGCGCAATTATCGCAGGGAAAAACGCATTTTCGGTGGGCGGGAGGCGTGCGCGGGCCGGTTATCGTAATGATACATGGGCTGACCACGCCGCAGATTGTGTGGGATGGTATTACACCTGAGCTAACGGCGCTCGGGTTTCGGGTCTTGCGATATGATCTGTATGGACGCGGGTTTTCTGATGCGCCGGTTGGGGCGCAGAGCATTGCTTTTTTCAACCAACAGCTGAGCGATCTTTTGTCGGATCAAAAGGTAACCGAGAATATCACGTTAATGGGATATTCGATGGGGGGCAGTATTGCGGCCGCTTACAGTGCGGCACACCCTGACCGTGTAGCGCGGGTAATTTTAGTCGCACCGGCAGGTATTGAGGAACATGTGTCACGGTTTGATCGCCTGTGTCGCCGTTTGCCTGCTGTGGGCGATTGGATGCATGGGATGTTTGCCGCTGGACGGATGCGGCGCGGGTCGCAAAAGCCTGCGGGTATTGCCGGAATGCAGGACTTTCAGCTATCGCGGCGCGGGTTTTTACCTGCTGTTTTGTCGAGCCGGAGGCATGCATTAACACAGACCCAGGAGGCTGCGCATCGTAGTCTGGGCCGCGATGACATCCCAGTGTGGGCGATTTGGGGCCGCGAAGATACAACCATACCGCTCGCGGCGATGGGAACACTGACGCGCTGGAACCGCGCGGTGCAGCATGATGATATCGCAGGCGCGGGGCATGGCTTGCCCTACACCCATGCGGCGGAATTGGCGGCGTCGGTCGGCGCCATGTTGCGCACCCGATAGGCGGTGTCTCGTTTCGGATCGCGAACGACCAAGGACGAGCAGTCGCGACCCATTGATTTGGCGAGATAGAGCGTTTTCGCAGACATTCTGAGATGCGTCAGGCGATACAGACCAGCATATGGTCGTCCGCAAGATGACCGTAAACATAGTTGATTTGTTTGAAGTGGTCGATGTCGATGTACGCCATCGCAAGGCCGTTTTGCGGCGCCTTACCTTTGATCTCGCGGATGGATCAGCGTTCATTGCGACACGGCTGTGTCTTTTGGTTGTGGCAGGTTCTCCTGTGATCGCCACGGGCACTCACTCCGAAAACAAGCGGGCGAATGCGATCTATAACAAAATCGGATGCGAAATTGTGGAGGCGCCGCAGGGCGCTGCGTGGGGGGATTGATTTTGGCTATGCATATAACGGGTCGGTTTTAATGGAATTGAATGGCGACTTCTAAGCCGGTTGCGCGGTGCGGCGGGTTTCTTTGATGGGCAGATGCACGAGGGCACTGAAGGCGCCGACGCCGATTCCGATCCACCAGACGTGGGTGTATGTGCCGTAGGCGTCGTAAAGTGCGCCACCAAGCCAGACGCCCAGGGACGAGCCAAGTTGATGTGAGAAAAACACGATACCATAGAGGGTTCCCATGTACCGCACGCCGTAAAGATGGGCGACGAGGCCTGATGTAAGTGGCACTGTGGCGAGCCAGAGGCTGCCCATTCCTATCGAGAAGAGCACGACTGTGAGCGGTGTCATTGGGGTTAGGATAAAGGCGGTCGCGATGATGGTCCGTCCTGTGTAAATGCCTGCGAGTAAGTATTTTTTCGAATACCGATTGCCGAGGTAGCCAGCCAGAAGGGTGCCACCGATGTTGGCCAGCCCAATGAGCGAGATGGCGATGGCACCGAGTGCGCTTGTGCTGGTGATGCCGATATTTGCCAGTAGCGAGCCGGTCAGGATTGGCCCGCACATTTCGGTAACGAATGCGGGGAAGTGAGCGGTCACGAATGCCAGTTGGTAGCCACACGAGAAGAAGCCGAGGAAAATTAGGGTGTAGGACGGATCGCGGAACGCCCGTTTCAAGGTTTCGCCCATGGTTTCGGCGAGTTCGGTTTTGGACGCGGTGACGGGACTGCGCATCATCGGCAGGACCATGAGGACGGCAAGGATCATAGCGGCGAAGGTAGTGAAAGTTTGCTGCCAGGTCATGAATGTTAGCAGGTATTCAGCGAGCGGTGCGCCGAAGACTTGGCCTGCGGAGCCCGCGGCGGTGGCGATGGCGAGGGACATGGAGCGGTTGCTGTCTGAGGAGGCGCGTCCGACTACCGCGAGGATCACGCCGAAGCCTGTGCCTGCGATGCCGAAGCCGACGAGTATTTCATAGAACTGGTGTGCTTCGGGAGTGGTGGCCCCTGCGGAGAGGAGGAGGCCCGCAGCGTAGAACAGTGCGCCTGCGATGATTGCTTTGCGGTCGCCAATGCGGTCTGCGATGGCCCCGAATATCGGTTGGCCAACCCCCCATGCGAGGTTCTGGATCGCGATGGCGAGGCTGAACTCGGAGCGCATCCAGCCGTATTCTGTGGCGATGGGGATTTGGAATACGCCAAATGACGCGCGGATCGAAAACCCTGTCATGATGATCAGGCAACCTGCGATGAGGACGGGATTCATGAGGGGTGTTTGGCTTTTCATTGCAGCAGTTGCGGTGAAATTTGCGAAGCTGTCAACGGGTGCTGGTGTGAGGTGGGCATCACACTTTGCGATGGTTGCGCGGGCGATAGCGTCGCGGTATCGGTGGCGCATGATGATGCAAGAGATATATGCGCAAGCTGTGGCGACAGGCCGCTTGCATGAGGATGCAGCGCAGGTGGCTGTGATGCCTGAACTCGAGCGTGTGCGGTCCGAACTAGCTGTGCCTGTGAAGCGCGGTTTGTTTCGCAAAGCGCCGCCGCCGATCAAAGGTCTTTATATGTGGGGCGGGGTCGGGCGCGGAAAATCCATGTTGATGGACCTGCTGTTTGAGGCCGTGGACGTGCCCAAGCAGCGCCGCCATTTTCATGCGTTTATGCAATGGGTGCATAGCGAGATGAAAGCCGCCCGTAAGCTGGGTGTGGATGATGCGATTGCGCCGGTTGCGGCAAAGCTGGCGGATGACGTGCGGTTTCTGGCGTTTGACGAGATGCAGATTACCGATATTACCGATGCGATGATCGTGGGGCGATTGTTTGAGGCGTTGTTTGCTGCGGGTGTGGTGATTGTGACCACGTCGAACCGGCATCCGGATGCGTTGTATAAGGACGGATTAAACCGTGCGTTGTTTGTGCCGTTTATTGAGCTGATCAAGGACCGTTTGGTGGTGCATGAGTTGGTGAGTGCCACGGATTACCGTCAGGGTCGCTTGGCGGGAACGCCAACGTATTTCGCCCCGATCGGCGCAGACGCGCGCGCGGCAATTAACCGTGTTTGGGTGGAGCTGACGGGCGGGGAATCTGCGCCGCTCACCTTGCATGTGAAAGGGCGCAAGGTGGTAATCCCGCGCTATCATAATGGGGTCGGGCGCGTCGGGTTCTTTGATTTATGCGGCACGCCGTTGGGAGCTGCGGATTATCTGGCGCTGGCGGATGCCGTGCGGGTGTTGATTATCGAGGATGTACCGCAGCTTTCGCGCCAGAACTTCAATGAAGCCAAGCGGTTTGTGACGCTGATTGATGCGCTATACGAGGGGAAGGTGCGGTTGATTTGCTCGGCTGCGGCGCTGCCCGAGATGCTATATGTCGAGGGCGAGGGCACGTTTGAATTTGAACGAACCGCCAGCCGCTTGCGTGAAATGCAAGCCGATGATTGGGCTATAGCGCCGGAATAACCAGTTGCTGGCCGACCTGAATTGCGTTCGGGTTGGCAAGGGCGGCGCGGTTCATGTCATAGATCAGGCCGGATTTATCGACATTGCCGTAGAATTTAATCGCGATCGAGCCAAGGCTGTCGCCGCGTCCCACGGTGTAGATCCGTTCTTCCGTGGGGCCTGTTGCGTTTTGAATGGTACGGATCACGACGCTGGTGCCTTCGCCGGATACTACTTCTGGCACAGCGGGTGCTGCACCACCCACTGCGATTTGGGCCTGAGTGATGATTGAGTGTAGCAACACGCTTGTGTCGACTCTGCCGTCGGAGGTAGCTAGTCCTTGCGGCACGTTGATGGTGCCTGCCTCGGCGGCCTCGTTCACGATGGAATCGATGTAAATATCGCTTTGGCCTGCTTGCAGGGCTTTCAAAACCAGCAGTTCCAGCGCGCTTTGCGGGGAGGCAGGTTTTGCGCCTGTGGTGATGGTTTTACCTGTGATCGCGCCGATGCTCGACAGCACGCCAGCGGTCATTTCAAACATCGGATCAGTGTTTTCTGGTGCTGCAGGGGCCGCCACGGTCACGCCCAAGCCTGCCAGCACATTGGCGGTGGTTTGCGACATTTCAGTGATGTCGACGGGTGTGTAGGTTGGTGGCGCGGCGGGTAGCGTGGCCAAAGACGTCCCAAGCGCGTCAGGCAGGGGACCAAGGTTGCTGTCGGTTTGCGCGCGGGTCACGGCGGCTGTTTCCATACGGTTCGGTCGGGAGTTGTCGTTTTGCCGCAACACAATGTAGCCGCATAAGAACACGGCAAATACAAATAAGGCAACAACAGAGCGGATCATACCAAACGGCTTTCTTAAGGGAGGAGGGTGGAGAGGCCGAGGTGCAGCCAGTCTTCCATGCCGCCGCGATAATTCAGAATCTTGGATGTGGGGTAGCCCGCAGTAATCAAGTCGGTGATCGTCCGTGTCGCCTGATCGTCCCATGCGCCGTTATCATAAATAACAAGGATGCTGGCTTCCGGGAAATCAAGCCCTGCATCGGTTTTTAACGCGCCCAGCGCTTCGAGAATGTCGGCTTGATATGGGTTTTGTGCATCAAGAGCAGCGAAAGGCACGTTAACGGCGCCCGGCACATGTCCATTTGCATACCAATCGGGCAGGCGTGCATCAAGAAGCAGCCCCGCGCCGGACGCCACTTCCGTCTCAAGGAAATTAAGTAGCTCAAGTTCGGCAATCGGGGTCACTCCCACGCTGGCGATCATGGGTTGGATGCAAAACTCGGGGCAGGGGCGACTGGTTCGGGCAAATTCACCAATGAGCGTGGCGCTGGTATCTTGGGAACGGGTGATCACAAAGTCGCGACCATTCACGGAAAACTCGACCTGCGCGCGTCCGTCCAAGATTTGCACATCTTGCGCTGCTATGGGCAGCGGTGTGGTCGCGGTGATCAGACTTGTGAATGCCAACGCCAAGCGCATGATGATGTCTTTCTCAAGTTCTGGTACCGCTGGGTATCGTGCCGACCGCAGTATAACGATGCTGTTTTGCCTATTTTTAGTAGATTTAGTGCAATTTTAGATAGTAAGTCAAAGACTGATACCCACCGGATTTCAATGTGACGGCCAGTTCCGGCTAAAACAAGAAGACAGGCTTTGCGCCTGTCCCCTCGCCCTGCCAAGGGCGTAGCGATGAGCCTGTTTTTTATGGCTTTGCGCGTTAGCAGCGAATTTGCGCTATAAGTGATTCGCCGTCAATGATTTTGATCGGTTTGTTGGTAATATTTTCATTTTTTGTGTTGTTGGCGGTTTTCTCAGCTTGGGCAACGTCTGCTATTCGTTATCGCGCAGGACGTGGCCTGCGAGATAGAGCGATCCGCAGATCAGGATGCGCGCGTTTGGTGTATGTGTTTTGATTGTAATTATCGCGTCGCGCACTGTGTCTGCTGTGCTGGCGGAGAGGCCAACGGCGCGCGCTGCCTGGGCGGTTTGTACGGCTGGGAGTGTGTTGGCCTCGTTCGGGATCGACACGGCGATGAGGCTTTCTGCGACCTCCGCGAGGGGGGCGAGGTATCCATTGATGTCTTTGGTATTGAGCATGCCGCAGATCAAGTGTGTTGGACGTGGTGGTTGCTGGCGCAGGGTCGCGGCGAGAGCACGACCAGCTGCAGGATTGTGTCCGCCGTCAAGCCAGAGGTCGGCGGGGGCGGCAAGGTCAGCGAGCTTTCCGGTTCTGAGATGTTGCATGCGGGCGGGCCAGTAGGCGCTGGTGACTGCGGCTTCGCAAGCGGCCTCATTGCGGTTCAGCAGGCGCAGGGTCGCGATGGCCGCACCTGCGTTCATGATCTGGTGGGGGCCGGGCAGGGATGGAAGTGGTAGGTCGAGCAGGCCGGTTTCGTCTTGATAGACTAGTCGTCCACGTTCGTCAGAAACCTGCCATTGCTGCCCGTAGGCATGTAGCGGTGCGCCGAGGCGGGCGGCGGTGGCTTCGATCACCTCCATGCTTTCCGCGTGTTGCGGGCCGACCACGCAGGGGACGCCGCGTTTGATGATGCCCGCCTTTTCGCCGGCGATAGCAGAGAGCGTGTCGCCGAGAAATTGTTGGTGGTCGAGGTCGACTGGGGTGATTACCGTGACGGCAGGTTTGTCGACCACGTTGGTGGCATCCAAGCGCCCGCCAAGCCCGACTTCGAGCAGGGTGAAATCGGCGGGAGTTTCGGCGAAGGCGAGGATACCTGCGATGGTTGTGATCTCGAAATAAGTCATCGGGTCGCTGCCGTTGGTGGTGTAGCAGCGATCGAGGATTTCGGTCAGGGCGGCTTCGGAAATGAGCGTGCCTGCCAGCCTGATCCGTTCGTGGAACCGTGCGAGGTGCGGCGAGGTATAAGCGTGAACAGAGGCGCCTGAGGCTTCTAGTCCTGCGCGGATCATTGCTTGTGTAGAGCCTTTGCCGTTGGTGCCAGCGATGTGGATCACGGGTGGTAACTTGCGCTCTGGATGGTCGAGTTTTGCCAAAAGGGTTTGGGTGCGACCTAGGGTCAGGTCGATCATTTTGGGGTGCAGCGCCATCATGCGCGCAAGGATCGCGTCAGAGCCGGTTGTCATTGGGGAATCTTTCCGATTTGGATCAGGCGCAGGATCAGTATGCCTGTGGTGAAGTCGAGGCCTGCGCAGAAAGCGGGCCACCAGACGGGGCCGGTGATATGCACAACGCCGATAATGATGTCAAAAATGCTGTGTGCGATCAGCCCGCCCGCGATCAGGTGCAGCCCAAGGTGGAACGCCCGCGTGGCCAGAAAGGCAAAGCCCGCGAAGACAGTGCTGTGCAGCAAGATCGCCATCGGATCAGCGACCGCAAAGGCAAAGACAGGGTAGAAAATGGCGATGGCAACGAGCAAAACGGCAGCGCCCGAGCGTTCCGAGAGCATGCCGTTTTGGTGCATTATAAAGACAATGGCGATCCCGCAGACGACGCCACTCAGGGCAGCGACTGCGATCATGCGGGCGTGTCGCTTGGTGCCTCGACATCCAGTGTTGATGCGGGCAGGTCGCCTTTGATCGGCGGGGATTGCTTAGTCAAGAGCCGCACGATCGTCACGAGTTCGTCTTTGAGGTCGGTTCGTTTTGTGACGCGGTCCAGCATACCGTGGTCGAGCAGGTATTCTGCGCGCTGGAATCCCTCGGGTAGTTTTTCGCCGATGGTTTGCTCGATGACCCGCGCCCCTGCAAAACCGATCAGCGCGTTGGGTTCAGCGATTTGCACATCGCCAAGCATTGCGTAGGACGCCGTGACGCCGCCGGTGGTCGGGTGGGTCAGGACCACGATATAGGGCAGCCCTGCTTCCTTCAGCATCTGCACGGCGATTGTAGTGCGGGGCATCTGCATAAGGCCAAGAATGCCTTCTTGCATACGCGCACCACCAGCGGCAGAGAACAAGATCAGCGGGCGGCCAAGTTCAATAGCACGTTCAGCAGCTGCAATAATTGCGTTGCCGACATACATCGACATTGATCCGCCCATGAACGAGAAATCCTGCACCGCTATCACAACGCCAGTGCGGCCCATCTCGCCTTCGGCGACGAGCATTGCGTCGCGCTCGCCGGTCTTTTTGCGCGCGTCTTTGATCCGGTCGCTGTATTTCTTTTGGTCGCGGAATTGTAATGGGTCGGCCACGGGTTCCTGCACTTTCACGTCTTTGGAAATGCCGCCGTCAAACAGCGAGGCCAGCCGTGCGCGCGCGCCGATGGCCATGTGGTGATCGCAGTTCGAGCAGACATTCAGATTGTCGGCCAGTTCGCGGTGAAACAGCATGGTGCCGCATTCGTCGCATTTGGTCCACAGATTATCAGGGGTTTCACGCCGTGAAAACAAGGAGTTAATGGTGGGGCGGACGTAGTTGCTAATCCAGTTCATGGGCGACCTCTGATGTTACTTGACCTGAGATATGACGCTACGCCCCAAAATGCAATCAGGCCCGCAAAATCTGGCGGAGGATAAGCCATGTAACGATAGTAAAGCCGATATCGCCAAATATTTCAAATCCGCCCATGTCACGGATATCGAGCGCTGACGTCCGCCATGCAAAGCCGTTCATGTTGTCTTTGAGGGACAGGAAATTGAACAACAGAAAGTTGTTCATGAAGTGCCAGCCCCAGGCCGCGCCTAAGTTACCTGTCACCCGTGTCAGGTCAGCCCACGCCAGCCCTGTGAGCGTGATCCCTATGACCACGCCCCAAGCGATGCCGCCATACATGGTCGTGTTGTAGTGCAGCAGCCCGAATGCGACGGGAGGCAGTACGAACCAAATCAGCGGATTTTTGAAGCGTGCGGCAAGTTGTTGCATGAGGTAGCCGCGAAACACGAATTCTTCGGCACCGGTTTGCAAGAGCACCAGACATGCGGCGAGTGGTAGGAAGGCGAGGACCGTACCTAACGGTTGGTTCGGGCTTGATCCGTGGAAGAGCGCGCCAAGCAACATCCATGTTGATTGTAGGATCAGGATCACTATGGCGGCGCTGATGAAGTTGTGGCGCACCGCGTCGAGTGGCCCGAGTAACGTGCCAAATGCGCGTTTGTGCAGTAGTTTGACTGCGGCCCAGACGCCGACAGCAGCACCCCCGAAGGTGAGGAACAGCACGACCATGCCAACGCGTGTGTCGATTGCAAAGTCATTGCCGATGACACCGGAACTCACGGCTGGCAACAGCATCGCGAGCATCGTCGCATAATAGATTGCTGCCATCATAGTGAAGCCCACGATCAGTCGCCAGACCTCTGGATAAGCGCGGGCGGGGGCTATGAAGGTTTCAAGAGCGGGGTGCCTCATAGGAGGGGTATCCTTAGCGTTTGATCGCGACGCGTGCGGCCAGCCAGAGCACGCCTACCGAGAGGATCACGATGAGGGCTTCGATCGCGATCCAAGGGTCGAGAAGCGTGTGCAGTGCGTAGTCGAATTGCGATCTGTCTTCGTAAGGATAAAGGAGCAGCGCAAGCCCTGTTGACGGCCAGTCGGTCACGCCGACCAGTATAAAAGCAAACAGATTATTGGACAGGTGCAGTCCGACGGCCGCGCCGATGTTGCCCGTGCGTGCGGTCAGATCGGCGCAGGCCAGTCCCAGAAGTGTCGCCCAGAAGGCATAGACGATTCCGTCTGCGGGACCGTAGCCGCTCATGTAATGTCCTGCTCCGAACAACAGCGACGGCAGCCCCATCCAGACCCATGGTTTGGTCGAGATCGCGTTTAATTGTTGTTGCAGGTAGCCACGGAAATAGAGTTCTTCCATGCCGGTCTGGATCACGAGTGCGCCGATTGTAACGGGGATCCATGCCAGCCACGGGATTATCGGCCGCACCGTCTCGATTTCGGCGAGATTGATCCAGGGTGGTAGAAACGTTTGCAAGAGCAGCACGAGGCCTACGCCGATTGCGGCTGTTTTGAAATGCGTAATGGTCGGAGTGACAGGGCCGACCATCGACCAGAACCCGCGCCCGTGCCATTTGCGCACCATGACCACCAAGGCGGCAATGAACAGTGCGAATATTAAAAGCTGTGCAATAACGGCGGCGGGTGTGGTGCCTGCTTCAAAGGCGCGCACTGCGTCGGGCGGCAGCAATGCCATCAGCAAGACTGGTCCCAACACTATCGTGATTTCCATCAAGACAACGATCGTCATGACTGACCCAAGGGCGGGATTTGTCAGTGCCGGTCGCATAAAATCGCGCATTGGGGCGTAGGGATCATTCATCGCGCGTTTTTGGACCGAGTTGCACGAGCTTGCAACCGCGTTTCGACTTGTGCGCGCGGCTTGCGTTATTTACACCAGAGCCAACTGTTTTAAGAGGGATCGCACCATGTCTAATGCCAAGATTGACAAGTCAAATTTGCCTAGCCGCCATGTTACCGAAGGTGCCAGCCGCGCGCCGCACCGGTCGTATTTCTATGCGATGGGGTTGGATCAAGAGGCGATTGATCAGCCGTGGGTTGGTGTTGCGACTTGCTGGAACGAAGCTGCCCCTTGCAATATTTCGCTGAACCGTCAGGCGCAGGCCGTGAAGATGGGCGTGAAGAAGGGGATGGGGACGCCGCGCGAGTTTACCACCATCACCGTTACTGACGGGATTGCGATGGGCCACGAGGGCATGCGGTCGTCTTTGGCGTCGCGTGAGGCGATTGCTGATACGGTTGAATTGACGATGCGCGGTCACTGCTATGATGCGCTTGTGGGTCTGGCTGGCTGCGACAAATCCTTGCCGGGTATGATGATGGCGATGGTTCGTTTGAACACACCGTCAGTATTTATCTATGGGGGTTCGATTTTGCCTGGCCGTGTGCATGCGGGCGCGGATGTGCCTGCTGAATACTTGGGCCGTGATTTGACTGTGCAGGATATGTTTGAGGCGGTTGGTCGTCACCAGAATGGTGACTTGTCGGATGCAGCACTTGAGATTTTGGAGCGTGTTGCCTGTCCATCTGCGGGTGCTTGTGGCGGTCAGTTTACGGCCAACACGATGGCTTGTGTCTCTGAAGCGATTGGCCTTGCGTTGATGAATTCATCGGGTGCGCCTGCGCCGTATGAGAGCCGTGATCAGTATGGTATGGCGTCAGGTGAGGCTGTAATGAACCTGATCGCCAAGAATATTCGTGCCCGAGATGTTGTGACACGCAAATCGCTGGAAAATGCGGCGCGTGTGGTTGCTTGTACGGGGGGATCGACCAATGCGGGTCTGCACTTGCCTGCGATTGCCCATGAAGCAGGGATCGATTTTGATCTGTCGGATGTTTGCGATATTTTCAAAGACACGCCGTACTTTGTCGACTTGAAGCCGGGTGGTCAGTATGTCGCCAAGGATCTTTATGAAGCGGGCGGCGTGCCTGTTGTGATGAAAGAACTGCGCAAAGCTGGTCTGATGCACGAAGATTGTATGACTGCGTCTGGTCGGGAAATGGGCGAAGAGCTGGACATGATCAAAGGCGAGGCTGATGGCCGCGTGATCTACCCTGTGTCGACCCCGATCACCAAAACGGGCGGCGTTGTTGGCCTGAAGGGCAACTTGGCCCCGGATGGCGCGATTGTTAAAGTCGCGGGTATGAAGCCGGAAGAGCAAGTGTTCAGCGGTCCTGCCCGTGTGTTCGAATGTGAAGAAGATGCGTTCGAAGCGGTGAAGGCGCGTAAATATGAAGAGGGCGAAGTGCTTGTGATCCGCAATGAGGGTCCCGCCGGTGGTCCGGGTATGCGCGAAATGCTTTCCACGACTGCTGCACTGTCCGGTCAGGGCATGGGCAAGAAAGTGGCCTTGATCACGGATGGTCGTTTTTCAGGCGCAACACGTGGATTCTGTGTGGGTCACGTTGGCCCAGAGGCTGCACATGGTGGTCCGATTGCGCTGTTGAAAGATGGCGATATGATCACGCTGAATGCAATCACGGGTGAGTTGTCGGTTGATCTGACAGATGCCGAACTCGCGACACGCAAAACCGAGTGGAAAGGCCCGCGCGAGACGATCTATGCATCGGGTGCGCTATGGAAATATAGCCAGTTGGTTGGTGGTGCGCGTCTGGGTGCAACGACACATCCAGGTGCGAAGTTGGAACGGCACATCTATATGGACCTGTAATCGCTATGCTGTGGCGTATGAGTGTTGCAGCGGCGGTCCTCGCCGTTGCAGGATGTGAGGGCGGGTTGAACCTAACCGCGGGCAAGCCGACCATGGCTATGTTCGCGGGTGCGTTTACGGCGGCCGGTCCTGACGGATATTGCGTTGACACCAACGCCAGCAATGCAAAAACCGGCTTTGCCTTGATGGCACCCTGTGCAGTGATGGGGGTTGCTGGGCAAGCGCCGCGCGTGCAAGCGATTGCCACCTTGCAGGTAGGGGTGGCGGGCAGTGCGATTGTTTCGCAGGACCCTGCCGCCTTTGCCGCGTATCTCGACGGCCCTGATGGCGCAAATGTTTTAAGCCGTATTGGTGACCCTGCTACAATCCGCTCGCGTAGCGTGTCACGTGATGGCGATCAGGTGATGGTTTATTTAATCGATCAGGCTCCTGCCTTGACGGACGGAATGCAGGAAGCAGAATGGCGCGCCTTTGTCGATGTGGCGGGGCGGCTGGTGACAATCGCAGTGCGCGGCCTTGAGGTAGCGCCACTTTCGGAGGCTGCGGGGTCGGCATTGCTAAGACAGGCCGTAAATGCGGTGATGCGCGCGAATGCAGCGATATAAGCAACAGATTTTTACAGATGTTTCCTTTTGAGAAACAATTTGGCAGGTAGAACGGTGTGGCGGGGTTGCCCGCCGGTTTGAAAGGTAACACTGCGCAATGGCGAGCAAGCTAAACACTTTGATCGGGCGTTGGGTGCAAAAGGGCGCGCTTGTGCGCTGGGGAATTGCCGCGCGCAATGCACCGCATGCGCCGCTTGACGTATTGCGCAAGCAACGCCATCGTGCCCGTCGTTTGCGCGCTTTAGTTGATGAGTTGACCTATATTGCAGACAGCCGCCTCGCCTTGCCGCGTATAGGAGCAAACGCATTCTCGCGCCCGGGTGGCACCGAATGGTCGTGGCGTCCACAGCTGTGGCGTGGGCCGTTGGGGCAAAAGGGTATGTCAGCGGTCCCGAGCAAAGCGGTGCTAGGCGACGAGGTAACGTTGTTTCACGACTGTAAGATCAGCGAATTGACCTTGCGGCAGGTGCGCAATACGCGCGAGCAGGACTTGGCTCCGTTCGGTTTGCGCATGGATGTATTCCAGTTTGACGGTAGTTTTCTGTCGCTGGTGCTGGATGCGCCGAGCGAGGCCAGTGTCGGGTTGCAGCGCCGCCATATTATCCGGCTGAATGCGATTATCGAAGTTGAAAAACCGCTAGAGGTCTTTGCTCGCCTGAACATTAAACACGGCCCGAACACTGAGAAACTGGTGTTGGAGTTGCCTTTGGGGCAGGATGAAGTGATGGTCGAGTTTGACCTTGGCTATTCTGAGATTAACGAAAAACGCATTGAACGTGTCTGGCTTGATCTGATTTTTGAAAGCCCCGAGATGAACCAAATCACTGTCCGCGACCTGACATTTTGCCGCTACCCGCGTGCAGAAATCTAAGCCTTAATTCAAGCCATACCGAGGAGCCGTTCATGTCGACGTTGAAATTGATCAAGACCCGTCTGTTTGCAGGCATTTGGGAAGGCGTATTGATGGGGCATCAAGGCGAGACCGCACCATCGCTGCGCGTCACGCATCTGGGGGTTGAGGTGGACGGTGTGAGCGTGAAGGTCGCCACTGACCGGAACGGATGGTTGGTGCATGTTCCTGTCCCTGCGCATTTGATGTCGGACGGTGTGCAGACATTTTTGATTACTGATGTTGAAACCGGCGCTGTTCTAAACAGTTTTACACTGCTGTTTGGCGAGGTGCTGTCCGAAGATATTCGTGCGGAAATGGCGTTGTTGCGTGACGAACTGGACCTGTTGAAAAGCGCGTTTCGCCGCCATTGTGTGCAGACCACGTAAATGTGGGTGACGCTGGGTTTCAGGTGACGCCCGCGTTAGCCTGGCGCAAGGTGTCCGAAATTTCAGGGAGACAGACATGACCGCATATCCACATTTACTCGCACCGCTTGATCTTGGGTTTACCACGTTAAAAAACCGCGTGTTGATGGGATCGATGCATACGGGATTGGAAGAAACAAAAGACTGGAACCGCGTTGCCGAATTTTACGCGGCCCGTGCGCGGGGCGGTGTTGGCTTGATGGTCACGGGCGGTATGGCCCCAAATCGCGAAGGTGGCGTATTCCCAGGCGCCGCGGGTTTGTTTTCGGATGAGGATATTGCCAACCATAAAATTGTGACCAACCGTGTGCATGACGCTGGCGGCAAGATTGCGATGCAGATTTTGCATGCGGGGCGCTATGCATATTCACCCGAATGCGTGTCGTCCTCGGCTGTAAAATCGCCAATTTCTCCGTTCGCCCCGAAGGCGCTGGATACCAAGGGCATCGAGACGCAGATTTCTGATATTGTGACCGCTGCAGCCCGCGCGCAGCAAGCGGGGTATGATGGGGTCGAGGTCATGGGGTCTGAAGGGTATTTTCTGAACCAGTTCCTTGTGACCCATGTGAACAAGCGTGAAGACGATTGGGGTGGCAGTTACGAGAACCGTATGCGTTTGCCGGTTGAAGTCGTGCGCCGCGTCCGTGAGGCGGTCGGCGCCGAGTTTATCCTGATCTATCGTTTGTCGATGATTGATCTAATTCCGAACGGCTCGACCTGGGCAGAAGTTGTGCAATTGGCGAAAGCGATTGAAGCGGCTGGGGCGACGATTTTGAACACGGGCATTGGCTGGCATGAGGCTCGTATTCCGACGATTGCGACCTCGGTGCCGCGCGCTGCGTTCTCGTGGGTGACCAAGAAATTGATGGGAGAGGTGACTATCCCTGTGATCACTTCGAACCGGATTAACACGCCGCAGGTCGCCGAGGATGTGTTGGCGGACGGGTGTGCGGATATGGTTTCGATGGCCCGTCCGTTCCTTGCTGATCCCGATTTCGTAACCAAGGCTGCGGCGGGGCAGACGGGGATGATTGCGCCCTGTATTGCGTGCAATCAGGCGTGCTTGGATCACACCTTTAGCGGCAAATTGTCATCGTGTCTGGTCAACCCGCGTGCCTGCCATGAGACGGAGTTGGTTCTAACAAAAACGCCGACGCCTAAAGCTATTGCCGTTGTCGGTGCGGGACCGGCGGGATTATCGACGGCGTTGGCTTTGGCCGAGCGTGGACATAAAGTGAGTATTTTTGAAAAAGCGGACACTTTGGGTGGTCAGTTGAATATGGCCAAGCAGGTTCCGGGCAAGGAAGAGTTTTGGGGGCTTGTGGACTATTATACCACGCAGGTGGCAGCGGCCGGCATTGATGTGCGGTTGGGTGTGACCGCAGATGTGGGTGCGCTGACCACGTTTGATGAGGTGGTGATAGCTACGGGTGTTGTACCGCGTGACCCTGAGATTTCAGGTCAGGACGGGCCGAATGTTTTGTCCTATATAGACGTGCTGCGCGGCAAGGCCGAGGTTGGCAAACGAGTGGCCGTGATCGGCGCGGGTGGTATTGGATTTGACGTGGCCGAGTATCTGGTCACTGGTGAAAGTACGACTGAGGATCTGGCTGCATGGTTGGAAGAGTGGGGCGTTGCCGACCCAAGTGCTGCGCGTGGCGGTGTGCGCCCGGAAGGGCCAAAGCCCGATGCGCCCGTACGCGAGGTGACATTGTTGCAGCGCAAGGCGCAGAAGCTGGGCAAAAAACTAGGCAAGACGACAGGTTGGATTCACCGCGCGACCTTGCAGATGAAGAACGTGACGATGATTGGCGGCGTGAATTACGAGCGCATTGATTGCGATGGCTTGCATGTGAGTTATGGCGATGCGCGTGAGACCCCAACGTTAATTGAGGTCGATACCATTGTGATGTGCGCGGGGCAGGTTCCTGAGCGGTCGTTGGCGGATGGACTGATTGCGGCGGGGCGTCTGCCACATGTGATTGGTGGTGCGGACGTCGCTGCCGAATTGGATGCTAAGCGGGCGATTGATCAAGGCACGCGATTGGCGGCCGTCCTGTAGATGGTGTTTCTCACGATCCTGCTTGGCCTGTTGCCCAGTTTTCTCATGGTGGGTCTGGGCGGGATGGTGCGCAACCGATTGTCCGTGAATGCGTGGCAAGGGCTGGATAAGCTGAATTTTGAAATCCTGTTTCCCGCGCTCTTGTTTGTCTCTGCTGCCAGCCGCCCGATTGAAGTCGCGCACCTGCTGCGCATGGCCCCTGCGGTTTGGGGGATATTGGCGTTGGGACTGGTGTTGGGGTTATTGACCCGCAGGTTCGGCCCAGTGTCGTTTCTGGATTTTGCAGGCGCATGGCAAACGGCGTGGCGGTTCAATTCAGCGATTGGGTTGGTTGCGGTTGGCACATTAAGCCGCGCTAATGACGCGCAGATGGCGGTAGCAATCGGTCTGGCGGTGCCTGTGGCGAATATTTTTGCGGTCTCTGCTTTGTCGCGCGGATCCGCCTTGGGGCTTGGCGCAAGTGTAAAGCGGGTGGCGCTGAACCCGTTTTTGCTAGCCTCGGTTGCGGGGGTGATCGTCGGGCTGATGGGGGTGAAGTTTCCTGCGCCTATACTGGCACCTATGCAGATGTTAGCTGCTGCTGCGATTCCGATTGCATTGATTTCCGTGGGGGCCACTATGAACTGGGGGGCTTTGCTGCTGCTCGACCGCTTCAACGGTGCGATTTGCGTGATCAAGCTTGTTTTGCTGCCTGCAATCACGCTTGGAGCGTGTTTAATGATGCATGTTCCGCCCGCGATTGCATCGGTGCTGGTAGTGTTCGCGGCCCTGCCCACGGCGTCGGCTGCGCATGTCTTGGCTGCGGGATTCGGGGCGAGCCGCGAATTGGTCGCCACATTAGTCGCGCAGTCTACATTGCTGGGTGCTTTGACATTGCCAATCTGGATCACTTTGGCCGAATTGTTGCTTTAACACTGTAAACACCCTCTTCGTGCGTTTCTTTGCTGCGAACAATGTGCCGACAAACCCCCGTATTGTCGCGGCAGCGTCCCATTCTCGCCTGATTTGACAGGCAAAACTCTGCTTAACGAAGAACAAGTTGTAGAGGAGCGGACATGGATCGACTCACGGAAATGGAAGCCTTTGCCACGGTTGTGGATCAAGGTGGTTTTACAGACGCGGCCAAGAAAATGGGGATTTCCAAATCCGCAGTGTCCAAACATGTGTCCTCTCTTGAGGCACGCCTTGGGGCGCGGTTACTGAACCGGACGACACGCAGGGTCAGCCCGACGGAAATCGGCTTGGCGTATTACGACCGTGCGCGACGTGTTTTGAATGACGCTGGCGAAGCGGATGCACTTGTCACCTCGATGCAATCGGCGCCGTCGGGGTTACTACGTATTTCGGTGGCGACGGATTTCGGGGTCAATCATTTGTCTCCGGTTTTAGGCGATTTTCTCGCCGAGTTTGAGGATATCACCGTCAACATGGTGCTGAATAACCGCTACGTTGAGTTGATTTCCGAAGGGTTTGACATGGCGGTGCGGATTGGAGAGCTTGAAGACAGCACGCTGAAGGCGCGCAAACTGACCGAAACCACCAAGCGCATGATCGCTAGCCCTGCTTATTTTGAAAAACACGGGCGACCTGAAAAGATTGACGATTTAAACAGTCACAAGTTGCTGCACTATTCCAACCAATCCAATTCGGCCGTCTGGAAACTGACCGCGCCGTCGGGTGAAAAACGCCAGGTTCGCACGGCTGGATGGTTGACCGTGAATGATGGGCAATCTCTTTTAAACGCCTGTATTGGCGGCCTTGGCATCGCGTATCTGCCGAGCTTTCTTTATGCAGACGCACTGGACAAAGGGTTGGTTGAGGTGGCGATCCCAGATTTGCCTATTGAAACCCAAGGCATCTACGCGGTCTATCCGCCGGGTCGTTTTACACAGCCAAAAGTGCGTGCTTTCATCGATTTTCTTGTGCATTCTTTGGCGGATAAAGGTCCCGACGTCTGGTAGCACGGGCCAAATTTCCCAACGGTGTGCCTACCTATTTTGCGCGGCCTTCGGGTCGCGCTTTTGTGTGCTGACGTAAGTTAGTTTTAGCAAATCTTGCCTACGGTTTTGTAATAAGGGCGCTAAATGAATCAACTTTTTACTCTCATAACACCCAAAAATTTCAAGGGCGGCTTTGTGAACGTGCTTTTGTTCATATTTTGCATTCTGTCTTTGTCGGGGACTCATTTATCGCGCTTTTTATAACGGGATAGGGCATCAGTTGTGGTTGATCAGACGGGTGTCGGTGTTGGCGCAAAAGCAGCTGGATTTGATGGACAATTACGCTCTCGATGGGCGCGGTGTTGATCGATCCAAAGCAATCACTTGATGTGCATATGATTCGTGCTGATGAGGCATTATATCGCGCGAAAAATACGGGATGTGCGCGCATGGTGGTCTGGTCAGAAGAAGTGCGGTCTCGATCCCCAGTCCACACGTCGACGGTCAAGGCTGTAAATTGGGGTGCAGCATAGTTATTGTGTCGAGGTAATAATGGCTTCTACGCGGCGGTTGGCAACGCGTCCGCTTTCAGTCAAATTTGACGCGATCGGTGCGAGATAACCCATGCCTTGCGCGTCCATTTGTCTACGCGGAACACCGTAGTCGACAGCCAGCCGCTCTAGCACTGAACCAGCGCGTCTTTTGGAGAGCGCGATGTTGCCCTCCAGTGACCCTGACGAATCTGTATGTCCAACGAGTCCAATTTGAATGCTCGGGTTGGAAATTAGAAAATCCGCAAGGCTTTGCAACAAGTCGAATGGACGATTTGAAAGTTGTGCGGACCCTGTCTCGAACGTCAGGCCCTGCAAGACAATATGCCCTGCGGTGGTGAGTTCTGTCGCCAGATCGGTTGTCGTAAGGGTTTGGTCCGAACCGCGGACCGCTGGCCCGTCGGCAGTGATAATCTGCGATTGCGCCGTGCCGACCCGCGTCACCTGAACGTAACCCGCGCGCGCGGATTTGCTGGCGATCACGGAGATTACCTCGAGAGCGTCGTCCGTTGTTTTTGTAGCTGCCATGTAGCGGAAGTCGCCGAGGTTAATTTGCATGTCAGGTGGCGGCATCACCCCTGTTCCGAAGCGGAAATCAAATCCGCCGCAGTCTTGATCGCGACATTCAAATACGATCTCGAAGCCGTCATTACGTAATTGGTCGCGCAACGGGCGAATCAGTTGCAGCGAGGTAAGCCCTGTGGCCAAGATGCGCCACGCTTGTTGGCTCAACTGCCCTTCCGCGATTTGGGCCGGTATGATGCCATTCGCCCACGGCCCAACCGGCATTGCATAGCTGTCTAAATCGCGGGTGACTTCGCGGGTCAGCGAGGCGTTGCTGGGAAAGCTGATCGTTTGCGCGGCCAGCCCTGATCCAAGGCCAAGCATAGAGATTATGAGCGTTGTTCGGATCATCGCGCGTGGCTGTGATAGGCATCGTTGGGGCGCATATCAGTAGCAGATGCCATGCGATTTGTCATGTTGTACAGGCTCGCTGTTGCTGAAATGTCCCAGATATCGCGGTCGGAAAATCCGACTTGTCTTAACGCATCGCGGTGGGATTCTTCGACGCTGGCGCTATCGATGGTGAGGATTTCTGCGAATTTCAGCATCGCGTTTTGACGCGCGTTTAGCGTCGCGGCGCGCCAGTTCATCACCAGCATTTCGCCCAAAACCGGATTGCCGGAGAGTTCCCGAACAGCCGCGCCATGCGCCGTTAAGCAGTAGTAGCATTTGTTGATTGACGACACGGTCACGGCAATCATTTCGCGTTCGAGTTTCGTCAGTCCCGAGTTCGCTAACATAATATCGTTATAAAGCCCCGCAAAGGCGTTGAGTTTGTCGATATCAAACGCATAGGCTTGCAACACATTCGGGATCATTCCGAGTTTTTCTGTGCAGAGGTCGAAGTATTTTTGCGTGTCTGCGGGCAGCGGGTCGATCATGGGCAGGTCAAGGGCGGTTGGTTTTTCGGTCACGGGCTTACTCCGGCAAGATGCGATAATGATAATGTCCCACAACAGTCATGCCGAGGGAAGTGTAGAGGGCATTTGCGCTTTTATTTTCGGAGCCGGTCAAGAGTGTTAGGAAGTCCGCGTTGTGATCGCGGGCCCAAAACGCGGCGGCATGCATCATGTGACGCGCCAAGCCTTGCCGTCTGAAGTGTGACTGGACCTCAAGCGCGTGAACCATCGCGCAACCCTGCGACAGCCCGACATAGCAGGTTCCAGCAGGCCGGTCATTCACCCGCCCGAGAAGTGTGGTTTTTGGCATCTCTGCCCGTTCCATAGCGGCGATCCGGCCGGCGCCAATGTCGCCGCTTGTCCAAATTTCCACCTGTGTCGCCAGCGGTGGCCATGCGGTGAAGACGCTTTTATGCGGCGGGCGTGTTGCTGTCGTATCGCTGACCCGAGCCGCGTAAAGTGTAACGGGATCCTTGATCGCGTAGCCCAGGTCATGGAGCATTTCATCAAGCGGTGCGTCGTCTTCGCGGATCATGAATAGCGGAGCTTGGTTCATGTTGCGCATCGCGCTGGCAGAGGTTTGAATGTCGGAGGTCTTGAACGGCCCATTGGCGGTGGCTGCACTCACCCGACTGCCGCCATTCATCCCTTTACGCAGTGTGAACGGCCCGCAGATGTGTTTTTCCACGGGTGGCCACGTGTGGTCGGTCACGGCGTAAAGCGTCTGGGCACCGGGCAGCTTAACCATGAAAGATGGTCGTGAGTTCGGCCATTGCCGTGTCGAGGAGGGCGGGATCTTGGCTGCGCACAACAATGTTTGCGCCGTAAACGCCATTGTCCTGAAACGGATACGATCCAATCGACGCGGTGGGATAGCGTGTTGCGAATTCGCCGAGTGGTCCTGCGATATCGCCTTCGCCGCGTTGGACCCGCAAGGACTGTGACAAGAGCGGTGCGCCGCCTGTCAGTGTTGGTAAAACAGTGGCGACCATGGCCGTAAACACGGACGGAACTCCTGCCATGACATGGACGTTATGCAGGGTAAAGCCGGGAGCTGTGCTGACAGGATTATCGATGAGCGTGGCACCGTCAGGAATACGTGCCATGCGCAGGCGGGCGGCGTTCAGTTCGCGGCCTGTGCTTTCGTAAAACGCCGCGAGCAGCGCGCGGGCGTCATCGCGAATGTCGATATGTGTATTAAACGCGGCGGCGATGCTATCGGCGGTAATGTCATCATGGGTTGGTCCGATACCGCCGCTGGTGAACACATGGGTGTAGGCCGTACTAAGCGCGCGGGTTGCTGCCACGATCGCGGGGGCATCATCGGAGACGACACGCACCTCTTTAAGGTCAATACCGATGGCGGTCAGTTGGGTGGCTAGGTGATGTGTGTTTGTGTCGCGGGTGCGCCCTGAAAGGATTTCGTCACCGATGACGAGCATGGCGGCAGTTGGGTTAGTCATCGGGTTCTCCTGATTGATTAGGTTTGTTATAGAACGGCGTATGGAATTTGCCACGCCTCTTATCCCCGCCCGCCTGATCCGCCGCTATAAACGGTTTTTGGCCGATGTGATTTTACCTGATGGAACGCAGGTGGTGGCGCATTGTCCGAACCCCGGATCGATGATGGGGCTGGCGGAAGAGGGCATGAAGATTTGGTTGGAGCCGAATGACGACCCGAAGAAAAAGCTGAAATACGGCTGGCGGTTGGTCGATCATGAAGATGGAAACTTTACGGGCATTGATACATCTGTGCCAAACCGTGCATTGAAAGCGGCGTTGATCTCACATGAGGTTGCGGGGCTGCCTGCATATGACGAGGTACGCCCAGAGGTGAAATATGCGCAGAACAGTCGCATTGATTTTCTGCTGATGGGGCGGGGGGCGGATACCTATGTCGAGGTCAAAAGCGTGACGTTATCGCGGCAAGCGGGCCTGGCGGAGTTTCCTGATAGCGTGACGAAACGTGGTGCGAAGCATCTAGCAGCTTTGGCGCAGATGGTGGATGAGGGGCATCGCGCAGTGATGTTATACTTGGTGCAGCGGACTGATTGCGCGGCACTTAGCTTGGCCGCGGACATCGACGCCGCCTATCATCAGGCGTTTTTGCAGGCGCGCGAGGCCGGTGTGCAAGTGCTGGTGTTTGACTGTGCGATTGACCCGAATGGGGTGACTTTGCGCAGCGCGTTGCCGTTTTGTGATGGTGTACCAAATACGCATATTTAGGTTTGGAAAAAACCAACGTCTGCATCTGGTTTTTCAGCCAAATTAGGCATATGTCGCGGGTAAGTTGATAAAGGACGAGCATCGTGAACACGCAGACAGGCCGAGTGACCAAAGACGGAATTCGCATTTACGAGCAGAGTGACTTTGCTGGTATGGCAGGCGCTGGAAGGTTGGCCGCGCAGATTTTGGATGATATCGCCGCGCATGTTTTTGTGGGGCAGACCACGGGCGAGCTTGATCGTTTGATCACCCAGATGGTGAACGATGCGGGTGCTGTTTCGGCCACTATTGGCTATAAGGGTTATCAGCACGCCAGCTGTATTTCGATCAACCATGTGGTTTGTCACGGGATTCCCGGTGATAAAAAGTTGAAAGACGGCGATATTCTGAACATAGATGTGACCGTGATAGTGGACGGTTGGTTTGGTGATACTTCGCGCATGTATGTCGCGGGCAAGTTGGGGCGCAAAGCAGAGCGCTTGATCCAAGTGACTCATGACGCTCTAATGATGGGTATCGAGGTTGCAAAACCGGGAAATACCTTTGGTGACATTGGTCACGCGATTCAGGTTTTTGCCGAGGGCCACGGCATGTCGGTCGTACGCGATTTTTGCGGACACGGATTGGGGCGCGTGTTTCATGCGCCGCCAAATGTTTTGCATTATGGCCGTGCGGGCAGCGGTGCTGTTTTGGAAGAGGGCATGATTTTTACCATCGAGCCGATGGTCAACCTTGGCCGTCCTGATACCAAAGTTTTAGGCGATGACTGGACCGCTGTAACCCGCGACAAGTCGCTGTCAGCGCAGTTCGAGCATTCGATTGGCATCACCGCGACGGGTTGCGAGACTTTCACCCTTTCCCCGTCTGGCAAGTTTCATCCGACCTATAGCTAAAGCCTCAGCGCTTTTGTGATTTCATCAACGTGGCGGACGGGTATCGCGCCGACTGCTGCCAGATGTGCGCCATCCCCGTGCTCGTCTAATCCGAAACAACGCATCGGCGCGGCCTGTGCTGATTGGCAGCCTGCCGCGCTGTCGTCGATCATCACCGCGTCATGCATGCCAACCCCTGCTTGCGCGCAGGCCTTGAGCAACATGTCGGGCGAGGGTTTGCCGATGTGGTCGTGGGCCGAATAGATCCGTCCCGCAAACCTATCCCATAACCCTGAAGGCGGCAGGGTGATCGCCATTTTCTCCATCGGGCCGTTGGATGCGATAGCGATGGCGATTCCCGCCGCGTCGAGTTTTTCTAGTAGGGGCAAAACTCCGTCGATCACCCGCACCCCATTGCGCAACGCGTCAAAAATTGTGTCATAAGTCGCCTCTATCCAGTCGGGGGGCAAATTAGCGCCCATCGCTTTGGCGCGCCTGCTCACATCATGCATCGTTTCGCCCATGAACATCTGCGGAATGTCTGTGGGGGCAACGGGTAATCCGTGTTTGATCAGGCTGTCTGCAATGACGCGCAGCGTAATAGATTCGCTGTCGACCAAGACCCCGTCGCAGTCAAAAATCACCAGTTTTGTCATGCGGATACCTCGAATAATGTGATCCATGTGTCGCCGTAGCGGCGGCTGTCGCGGGATGTAAATCCGCGCGGGGCCGGTTGTGCGCTGTTTTCTTCCAGTACGATCAGCGCGTCTTTAGCGACCCATCCAGCTTTGAGTGCGGCGGTCATCGCCTTGATGCCCAGACCCATGCCATAGGGCGGGTCGACGAAGATAAGCGAGCAGGGCGTGGTGACGGGCGGCAGTTTGAGTGCATCTGCTTTGATCAGTTTGCAGTCAGCCTCGCGGCGTAGCTTTGTGATATTGGCGGCGAGAAGCCTCGCCGCCACTTTGCCATCATCAACAAATGTTGCGTGAACTGCGCCGCGTGATAGCGCCTCTAGCCCCAGTGCGCCGGTGCCTGCGAACAGGTCTAGCACCCGCGTCCCACGCACCCTTTCGCCAAAGCGGCCGCCTTGTAACACGTTAAAAAGGCTCTCTCGGACACGGTCACCAGTGGGGCGTAGATGTGCGGCGGTGTCGCCCGTGCCTACGTCGGTTAGGGTCGTTCCGCGATGCGTGCCGCCGATGATCCTCATGGTTTGAGCAGGCCTTTCATATCGGTGGCGGGGTCGGTGATCACGCTAGGGGCGGGGCTGCGGCCTGCCTCGATCAAGCGCTTGCCGATCATATAGTTGCGCGGGTCGTTCATCGCGTCGACCGCCAAGAGCGTGTCTCCCTTGTAATACCAGTTTGATTGCACGCCAGCCGCGTCCCCGCGTCGGATATGCACGGAAGTATAGCCAATGTTCAGCCCCGCGATTTGCAACTTGCAGTCGTATTGATCTGACCAGAACCACGGTTTTGGCTCATAGGCTAATGCAGCGCCCATCATGTTCTTGGCGACAATTTCGGCTTGATCAATTGCGTTGCCGACGCTTTCCAAACGGATCACCTCGCCCTTGAATAGCGATGCGGCACAATCACCTGCTGCCCAGATATGCGGATCGGATGTCTGGCCTAAGGTATTGGTTGCGATGCCGTTGCTGATATCCAGGCGCGCGCCTTCGGCCAGAATGCTGGCAGGCATAATGCCAACGCCGACTATCGCAAAATCGATGTCCAGTTCGGTCCCATCGGTCAGTTTTGCGCCGTTCACATGGTCGTCGCCGAGCAGGCGTTCTAACCCGACACCTTCGCGAATATCAACGCCGTGAGAGACGTGTAATGCGCGGAAGTAATCGGAGGTCTCGGGTGCCGCAACACGTTGCAAAATGCGGTCTGCCATTTCAACCAATGTGACGTGCAGGCCAAGTTTAGAGGCCACTGCCGCCGCCTCTAACCCGATATAGCCGCCACCGATAATCAGTATTTTCTTGCCCGCTGTGAATGCAGGGGCCATGGTGTCTGCGTCATTTAAATCGCGTACGCAGAACACACCGTCCAACATGCCACCGGCCGCTGCTGGTAGGGTGCGCGGATACGATCCGGTGGTGAGCGCCAGTTCGTCGTAAGACAACACACTTTGATCAGAAAGCGTCACAGTTTTCGCCGCAGGGTTAATCGATACGGCGCGGGTATTCAGGCGCAGGTCAATATCATGCTCGACGTAAAATGCAGTTGGGCGCAGATACAACCGCTCTTTGGTCATCTCGCCCAGCAGATAGGCTTTGGACAGCGGCGGGCGCTGATAGGGCGGTACATCCTCAGCTCCGACGAGCGTGATCTGTCCGTCAAAGCCATCACTGCGCAACTTCGCTACAAGCGACAATCCAGCCTGTCCGGCACCGATAACGACGATATGGGGCATGTTTTAATCCTGACTGCTGGTTCTATGCTGAGGCAGACCCTATATGGGTCGGACTAAGAGACGCAATTCCAAACGGGGAGAAATGATATGACACTTACGACCGGGACCACGTTGCCCAATGTTAATCTGCTGCAAATGGGGTCCGCCGGACCTGAAAGCATTAGCCTTTCTGAGAAACTCACGGACCGTAAAGTTGTGATTTTCGGCCTGCCGGGTGCCTATACCGGCACCTGTTCTACAGCGCATGTACCATCGTTTATGCGCTGCATGGACGGGTTCAAAGCCAAGGGCGTCGACGAAGTAATCTGCCTGTCGGTGAACGATCCGTTTGTAATGGGTGCATGGGGTGAGGCGACGGGGGCAACTGCCGCTGGCATTACAATGCTGGGCGACGCAGAGGCCGCGTTCACATTGGCCGTCGGCATGGAGTTTTCGGCTCCACCCGCCGGACTGGTCAACCGGTCCAAGCGTTACGCCATGTTGGTCGACAACGGCGTTGTGACGATCCTCAATGAGGAAGCCTCGCCGGGAGAATGTGAAATTTCCGCAGGCGAGACCTTGCTAGACGCAATGTAGTATTCGGATGGCGGGGGCTTTTGCTCCCGCTATTCTGCGGCTTGGAAAAACGTGCGTGTCGGGAACGGAATATCAATGCCACCTGCATCAAATGCTTCTTTTACATTCCGCTTCATGTCCGCCTGATAGGCAAAATATTCTTGGCGGTCGCACCAGACCCGCACCAGAAAATCGACCGAACTGTCGTTGAGCGCGTTCACCTGAATAAATGGTTCCGGATCTGTGTGGCTGCGCGGGTCGGCCATGATCGTATCGCGGATAATGCGCTCGGCATCTGCCAGATTGGCACCATAGCCCACACCAAATACCCACTCGGCACGGCGTGTTGTATAGACCGAATAGTTGCTGATCGTGTTGCCCCAGACCTGCGCATTCGGGATGATAATCTGCACGTTATCAACTGACGCGAGTTCGGTGCAATTCAGTGTAATGTCTTTGACCGTGCCGCTTTGATCGTTGATTTCGACAAAATCGCCTAGTTTGAACGGGCGGAAAAAAATGATCATCACGCCTGCGGCTACATTTGACAATGTGCCTTGCAGCGCCAGACCAATCGCCAGACCTGCGGCACCGATAACGGCCACGACCGAGGTCGTTTGTACGCCAAATGTGTTCAGCACAAACAGGAACGCAAAGCCGATAATTACATAGCTTGCGATATTGGCGAGAAAGTTAAACAGTGTGTCGTCAAAATGTGGGCTTGCCGCGCCAAGGCGCATTATCCGCCGCCGTGCCCAACCGCCAATTACAAAGCCCGCAATGATAATCGCGACCGCGCCCAAAATGCTGCTCGCCAGTGATGCCAGTAATTCCAGCGTCAAAAGGTCTGCCAGTGAATTTCCGTTCCAGATTGGCGTGTTCAGCAGTTCAGTCATCTTATTCTCCCGCGAGCACATCCATTTTGGTACCCAGCTTTATGTCCAAAGCAGACAATCCGTCTGCGTCGTGGGTGGTTAACGCGACTTGCACCGTTTTGTAAACATTCGACCACTCCGGATGGTGGTTCCATTTCTCGGCCCACATCGCGGATCGCGTCATGAATCCAAAAGCTTCGATGAAATTTTTGAACTTAAACTGCTTTTCAATTGCTTTGCCATCGGCTCGCAGGGTCCAACCGCTTGCTAAAAGCGGGGCCAGTGTCGGATCATCAGGTGTCATTGCTGTTCCTCTGTGTGGGATTTCCGGAACGGACCGTAACTGGTCAGCACCTCTATTTCGTGGTCCACCGCATCGCGCTCTGCCGCAAGATAGCGCCCAACAGCATCACGGAAACCCGCATCGCCAAACCAGTGCAGCGAATGGGTTTCGTGGGGTAAATATCCGCGCGCAAGCTTGTGTCCGCCTTGCGCGCCGGCCTCAACGCGGGACAACCCATGTTCAATCGCAAAATCAATTGCGGTATAGTAACACAGCTCGAAATGCAGGCAATCGTGATGCTCTACACACCCCCAATAGCGCCCGTAAAGCGTATCGCGCCCGATGAAATTCAATGCTCCCGCAATCGGCACTCCATCGCGCACCGCAAAAACCAACAAAATATCATCGCGAAGCTGGGTTTGCGCCAGATCAAAGAATGCGCGGGTCAAATAAGGTGATCCCCATTTGCGCGCGCCCGTGTCTTGGTAAAACTGCCAGAACGCATCCCAGTGTGCAGGCTGTATTTCATCCCCCGTCAGCATCACGATCTCGCCGCCAAAATCCTGCGCAGAGGCACGCTCTTTACGGATATTTTTTCGCTTGCGGCTCGACAGGTTATTCAGAAAATCATCAAAGGTTTTATAGCCGTCATTGAGCCAGTGAAACTGTTGACTGACCCGCGCCATCAAGCCCATTTCTGCACCAGCCACGGCTTCTTCTTTCGTGCAGAACGTCGCATGAATCGACGACAGTTGGTTATCGACAGCGATCTGAACCGCGCCTTGCACCAAGGCTGACATACCCACAGCATCATACCCTGCACGGGTCAAAAACCGCCGTCCTGTGGCTGGTGTGAACGGCACAGCAACTTGTAATTTCGGGTAGTAATGCCCCCCCGAATTTTCAAAAGCCTGCGCCCAGTTATGGTCGAACATATATTCGCCCTGACTATGGTTCTTGGCGTAAAGTGGTGCGACCGCGATTACCTGTCCATCCTGCGTTGCGCATAAATAATGCGGCTGCCAACCCGACCGACCGCGGACCGATCCGCTTTCTTCGATGGCCTGCAAAAACCGGTAGGTCGTGAACGGATCAACGGGGCGGCCTTGCGTGTCTTCGGGGCAGGCACAGGCATCCCAATCAGCTTGCCCGATATCGGCAATAGCAGAATGCGTGCTGATCTGGATCGTACTTTCGGTCAAGCGAGATAGCCCTCGAACGTAATGTTATCAGCGATCACGCGCGCTTCGATTTCAGCTTCTGGTGATTTTACCGTCCAGCACAAAACCGGTATGCCTTGCGATTTTAATTCAGTGATGCGTGGCATTGTCAGGTGCGTACTGCGGTGGCTGACAAAGCAGGCACCAACGCGCGTGAAGTCAGGGATGTCGCGTAGCCGGTCCAGTACATCCAGAGGAATCGTTGGCCAATTTTTGGGGCGAAATGCACCAGTTGTAAGCCCGCGTGGCACATTTGGTAAAAGGTCGCGCATTTCAGCCACGGCATGCGGGTTGAACGACATGAGTGCCAGTGGGCCTGTGTACCCAGCCAAAGCTGCTGCGGTCGCCGCACCTAACGAGCCGATGTTTTCTCCAAGTTGGCCATCTTGATCCTTGAGTTCAATCAGCAATGGCACACGGCCCGCGACCAGCGCCAGAACCTGCGCAAGGGTCGGAATGCCATCGCCGTCATGGCGCAAAGAAAGCGCGCACAAGTCCTGCGCACTGCGCATTGCGAGTGGTCCAGCCTGGTCGGTCAGGCGCCCCAGATCATAGTCGTGGAACACCATCGGCACACCGTCGGCCGAGAGCTGCAAGTCAATCTCGATGCCGTAACCCGCATCAATCGCCGCCTGTATCGCCTTGATGCTGTTTTCAGCGCGCCCTGCTGACACGTCGTGCAGGGCGCGATGGGTGATAGGGCGGTTTAGAAATGCGGGGTCGAGCGTCATTTTATTTCAAAGATCGCTTCGATTTCGACCGCGACGCCCAACGGGAGGCTTGCCGCACTGACGGCCGCGCGGGCATGTTTGCCGGCATCGCCCAGAGCCGCCACAAAGAAATCGGACGCGCCGTTGATGACCTTTGGCTGATCGGTAAAGTCAGGGGTCGAATTTACAAATCCGGTTAGTTTTACCACGCGCACCAAACGGTCCATATCGCCGTTCAAGGCAACCTTGAGCTGGGTCAAAAGCGAAATTGCGCAGGCCTTTGCAGCAATAGCACCCTGTTCCACCGACACATCCGCACCCAGTTTTCCGGTGATCAGTCCGTCTTCGTTCTGGCTAATCTGCCCCGACACATAGACCATATTTTCGACTGTCACAAACGGCAGGTAGTTGCCTGCTGCTTTCGGCGCATCCCCGAGCGAAGGTAGGGTGATGCCCAAAAGGGCGAGTTTGGCTTCGATTTCCGACATGTTCTGCTCCATCAGTTGTTTGACCTGACGCTAGCGCTGCAACGCGTCAGGTGCAATCAAGACTCGCGAAATGCTTTGGCAAAATAATCGGCCAGCGGCTTAAGCAGGTATTCCATCGGGGTCCGGTCCTCGGTGCGCACAAATGCCTCGACTGGCATCCCGGGGATCAAGATCATGCCTGCGGGCAACTTTTCGATCTCGCCTTCGTTGATCTGCACTTCTGTTTGATAATAGGTAATGCCTGTCGCGTCATCCTGGAAAATATCGGCAGAGACCAAGGTGACCCTGCCCAGAAGCTCGGGTGTGCGCCGTTGATCAAACGCGGAAAAGCGCAGTGTCACCTCTTGGTTAAGGTGGATTTGATCAATGTCGGTGGGCATCACTTTCGTTGCTATGACCAGCGGCCGGTCTTGCGGCACAAGGAACATCACCGGATCAGCGGCGCGAATAACCGAGCGTGGGGCAAAAAATTGTAAACCGTACACGATGCCGGAGACAGGCGCGCGAATGTCCAGCCGGTCCAGTTGTTGGGTCAATGTCCGACGACGTTCTGACAGTTCCAGTTCGTTATATTGCAGATCGCGCAGGCGGGTAATTGCTTCTTCGCGGCGGGTCGTGGTCAGGGTTAAAACCTTGATATCAATCTCGGTCACGCGCTGGGCCGCTTGTGCCGCAGAGGCGGTCAATTCTCCGATACTGCCCATCAAGTCGGCCTCCTCGCGCCGCAATTGCGACACGCCGCGGGCCTGCACCAAACGCTGCTCTAGCAGCTTTTGCTGGTCAGCCAGCTCTTGTTGGATCAATCTACCCTGAATTTCAAGCGCTGCACGTTGTGCTTCGATGCCACCAATCTGGCTTTGAATTTGGCCGCGCTGCTGGTTCAATTGTTCTGTTGCAGTCTTTAAACTTTCAAGACGGGCTACAAACAGGCGTGTTTGGCCGGCGATCAACTCGGTGCTTTTCGGATTGTCGCGCAGGACCGGATCAAACGTCAGCGCGTCCGTTCCGTCGCGCTCGGCTTCAAACCTGCCACGGCGTGCCATTAGTTCGAATAACTGCCCTTCGACAACGGCGAGTTCGGATTGCAAATTTGTGGCATCCAAACGAATCAATAGATCGTTTTCAGCAACCAGATCGCCTTCATCAACCAGAATTTGTGCCACGACACCGCCATCAGGATGTTGGATTACTTGACGGTTTCTATGCACTTCAATCTGGCCCGAAGCGATGACAGCGCCGGTAATTTCGGCCATAACCGCCCAGACGCCAAATCCGCCGACCAGCACCAGTAGCGCAAGCAGCCCCATAGTCATAGGCGTGCGTGTAGACCAACGATTGTTCGAATCTTTTGATGTCTGGGTCATGATACGCCTGCGCCTTTGCCCGCTGCTTTTGCAATTTCGTCGCGGTTTTTCGTCACTTGTCGCAGCACGTCATCTTTGAGCCCATAGGCGCGTTTTGCGCCGCTTTCCAATACCAGCAACGTGTCACAGTGGAAAATCGCATCGGGGCGATGGGCCATAACAAAAACGATGCCGCCCGCCGCCTTTTGTTGCTCCACAGCACTATTGAGTGCGGCTGAACCAGAGTTATCAAGGTTCGAATTCGGCTCGTCCAGAACTAGCAGCACAGGGTCACCATACAGCGCGCGGGCAAGGCCAACACGCTGGATTTGCCCACCCGAAAGCTGCCCGCCTGTAGAGGTCACCCGCGTGTCATATCCATCAGGCATTCGCAAAATCATCTCATGCGCGTCGGCCTTTTTCGCCGCAATAATCACCATCGCATCATCAGGCTTCAGTGACATCCTCGCGATGTTTTCTTTGATTGTGCCGTTAAATAATTGCACGCGCTGCGGCAGATATCCGATGTGTTGGCCAAGCACGTCGGCGTCATATTGATCCAGTGCTGCCCCATCAAGTCTGATTTTGCCGCCAGCAGGCTGCCAAACACCTGTGAGCGCGCGCGCCAGTGTCGATTTTCCCGAGCCAGACGTGCCTATAACGCCAACCGCTTGACCTGGCTCAACGGCAAAACTTATCGTGCGCAAGGTCGCTTGATGACCACCCGGCGGGACAACCGTGACGTTTTTCGCGGTCAACCGGGCCATAGGTTTTGGCAGATTTGTGCGCGGCTGATCGACGGGGATGTTGCCCAAAAGTACCGCAAGGTTGCGCCATCCCTCGCGCCCTTTTTGGAACACGGCCCATTGGCCTACAATCTGTTCAATCGGTGCTAAGCCACGCCCAAGAAGGATCGACCCCGCAATCATCGCCCCCGGTGTCAACTCGTCCTGCAACACCAGATAAGCCCCGAGACCCAGCATAGCGGATTGCAAAAACAATCGAAACGCCTTGGTTATTGAGGTAAAGGTGCCAGCGCGATCGGCCGCAGATATCGTGGCATCCAGCGACGCACCGCGGGCGATTTGCCAGCGGTCAAACGATGCCCCGCGCATGCCCAAGGAGTGAACCATTTCGCTTTCGCTGCGGATCTGTAAGCCTAAGGCGTCCGATGCAAACGAGGTCGCATTGGCGCGCTCTAGCGGCCCTTTTGTGCTGGCTTGGTTGGCGAACGCCACAAGGATCAACACAAATGCACCCGCCAATGCCAATACGCCCATCAATGGATGAAAGATGAAAATCCCCAAGAAAAACAGTGGCGACCATGGTAAATCAAATAGTGCCATAAGGGCAGGGGATGTGATCAAGCGCTGCACGGCCTCAAGATCGCGCAACCCCGTTGCCGCCTCGCGAGGTGCGCGGTTTAACGTGGTGGCTTTCAGCACGGCAGAGAACACGCGGCGGTCCATTCTAGCCTGGAAGCGCGCGCCAACCCGGCCCATCACGCGGCCACGCACGAAATCCAGAATTCCCATGCAGCCATATAAGAACCCTACTAGAACCGAGAGAGCGATCAGGGTTTCCAATGACCTTGACCCCAAAACACGGTCATAGACGTTCAACATATACAACGGTCCCGTCAACATCAGCATGTTCACGAAAAAACTGAACACCGCGACCATCCAATACAGGGACCTGCTTTGGCTGCGTGCTTTCAGGAGTTCGACCCTGCCACGGGCGTTGAGTTCGTCGGACATACGCGTAATTTCGCCTTTGTTGGTGTTGCAAAGTTCATTACAGACAATTGTGGTAAAGTTAATGCGGTATTAATCAAACCTGAGAATTCTTAGCAGACCGTCACATTGCATGGTGTAATAACGCTTAAACAACTAACAAGAATTAATGTACGTTTGGTAAAAGAAAATATATCACGCGATTTTAGTTTGCGAAGGTGAGGGGGGTCAAGGAAATGACACAGGTTTTCTATCGGACATTGGCGGCGGTATTTTGTGTTTTTGCAGTGCCTGTGATTGCAGTTTCCGGACCCTATGACGGCGTGTTTAAACAGGTGGCAAATGCCGATTGCGGACTCGTTGGTGTCGATGGTGGATCGGTCGAGATCAAGAACGAAACCTTTCGCGGGGTCGAAGTTGATTGCGACATGACCAATCCTGTGAACGTGGTGAACATGGACGCCACACTTTATACCATGAACTGCTCTGGCGGCGATCAGGTTTGGTCAGAGCGGGCGATGTTGATGCGCAACAAGGAAACGGATGGCTTGATTATGGTCTGGAACGGCTATGCGTTTGCCTATGACGCCTGCACCGTGCCCGACAGTGAGCCCGACCCTCAAGTGGACGGGGACGCTGATTAATTCCCACCCAAGATGTTTTCGAGTACATCCATCAACACCTTGTCTTCGACGGTGTTACTGGTGCCACCTTCCATAATGGCGCTGCTGGTCATTGCAGTAGGCGCGTCCATCGGTAGTGGCACAGCAGGCATGCCTGCCAGCACGCGGGTCATGGTTTCGCGCCAGATATCTGCAGGCAACCCGCCACCGGTGACTCCATTGAGGGGGCGGTTATCATCGTAGCCCATCCAGACACCCGTGACGTAATCGCCAGTGAAGGCAATAAACCATGCATCGCGCGCCGCAGACGTGGTGCCTGACTTGCCCGCAATCTGCCAGCCGTCAATTCTGGCGCGGCCTCCCGTGCCATTCTCTACCACTTGGTTCATCATCCAAGTCAACTGCCGCGCGGCACTTTGCTGGATCACGCGTTCGCCGATGCCTGTGCCCATGTTGTCCATCAGCGGCTCGGTATCGCCTTGAAACCGCAGTTCTATCAATCCGTATGGAGTCACCGCAGAGCCACCATTCAATATTCCGGCGAAGGCCCCGGTCATTTCCAGCAGGGTGCTCTCGGACGCACCAAGTGCTAGCGCGGGACCATCAGCCAATGCGTTATCAATGCCAAAATCTGTGGCCACCTGACGGACCATTTCACGGCCCATCTGCTCGGAAAGGACCACGGCGGGCACATTGCGGCTTTCTTTCAGCGCCTGTGTCAGGGTCATTGGGCCCTTGAACCTGCGGTCGTAGTTTTCGGGGCACCAGTTGCCTGATCCGCGCACGTTCCAACAGGTTGCCACATCGTTCACCATGTCATTGGGGGACATGCCCAACTCCAAGGCAGTAGCGTAAATAAACGGCTTGAACGCTGATCCTGTCTGACGCTTTGCCATGGTCGCACGGTTAAATGCCCCCGTAACCGTCGCTTCGCGCCCGCCGACCATGGCGCGCACGGCACCATCTGCGGACATGACCACGATCGCGGCCTCGGCTTCTGATCCCTCTTTGACCTTCTCTTCAAAGATATAGGTCAGCGCATCTTCGGCTGCTGTCTGGATACGTTGATCCAAGGTCGTTTTTATTACTACATCTTCCGTGGTGTTTCGGGTGAAAAACTCGGGACCGCTCGACATCACCCAATCGGCAAAATATCCGCCTGCGCGGCGCTCGGCGGCGGCAGAGAGTGTCGCAGGATTGGCGCGGGCCTCGGCGGCAGCGGAAGACGAAAGATATCCCTGCTCCTCCATCAAGCCGACAACGATATTGGCATAGTCCTGCGCGCGTTGCAGGTTGCGGGTCGGCGCGCGACTGGTTGGGGCGGGCAGCAGGCTCGACAGCATGGCGCTCTCGGCTGGGGTCACTTCGGCGGCGGATTTGCCGAAATAACGCTGCGCTGCGGCCTCGAACCCACGGCTACCCGCGCCCAGATACGCACGGTTCAAATAAATCGTAAGGATTTCGTCCTTGCTGTAAGCTGCCTCCATTCCCATGGCATAGACGGCTTCTTTTACCTTGCGCCATAGGGTCGTGCGACGGCAATCCTCTTCGTAGGCGGCTTCCGATTCCCATGTTTGCGGGTCGAATGGCACACCAAGGCAGAGCAATTTGCCAACCTGCTGGGTGATGGTCGAGCCGCCGTTGCCCGATAACGGGCCACGGCCTTCGCGCAGGTTGATGCGCACAGCAGAGGCAATACCGCGTGGAGAAACCCCAAAGTGGCCGTAAAACCGCTTGTCCTCTGATGCGACAACCGCGTTTTTCAGATGCACGGACACAGTATTGGTCGTGATCATGCCGCCAAACTGGTCGCCACGCCATGCAAACACCGAACCGTTCGCATCGGTCATCGTAACCGAGCCACGCGCACGCCCATCAATCAAGGCTTCAACCGCAGGCATCTGGCTTGCAAAGTAGTAAATGCCGATGCCAAGAATAAGCGACATCACCAAGGCGCCGCGCCATATCAATTTCCAGATTAGCCCGAAGACAAAGCCAAAGACACTCAAAATCAAGCCAATCACGAAACCTATCGGACCACGCGGCGTCGCTTTGGGCTTGGCAGGCTTGCGCTTTGAAGGTTTTGCAGGCGGCTTTGGCGCGGCCCGCGATTTGCTGTAGCGTTTTTCGGCCACCAAAGGCTGATTGCGATTATCGTTATTGCTCATACTCTGCCCACTGACATTTACGTCTGTTTTTTGCCACCCTAACGGGTTTGATTCCGATTGTTTAGCGAGAGATTGCTGATTGGTGCATTTAGATCGTGCCTAAAAAGAAGGCATATAACTCCGTTTGTGCAAGAATTGTGCAAGTGTTTCGTATTTTGCAATATAATCACACTAAAATTCATTGCTGCACCTGCACGGTAAGCCTTTTCTAATCCCAAGCTACCTGAGCCAACACAGGGTTAGTGGGGAAAAAGATAAGGGGAAGATCGTGAAACTGATCATTGCAACAATCAAGCCGTTCAAGTTGGAAGAGGTCCGCGAAGCGCTGACCACTATCGGCGTGCGCGGCATGATGGTGTCGGAAGTCAAAGGCTTCGGCACACAGTCAGGCCATACCGAAATTTACCGCGGCGCGGAATACGCCGTGAATTTCGTACCCAAGGTGAAACTAGAGATCGTGGTGGCCGATAACATGGCCGATCAGGTCGCCAGCACCATCGCAAAAACCGCACAAACCGGCAAAATCGGGGACGGCAAAATCTTCATACTCGACGTTGAAGGCGCAATACGCGTGCGGACCGGCGAGACAAACGATGACGCGATCTAAGCGACACGAGGATAGAAAAATGAAACTTACAAAGACACTTCTTTTTGGCGGGGCGATCTCGTTCCTTCCGACACTGGTGCTGGCGCAAGACGCCGCGCCTACATTTGACGAAATCGGCCACTATATCATGACAACGATGTTGTTCCTGATCGGTGGTTTCTTGGTGTTCTGGATGGCGGCAGGGTTCGCCATGCTGGAAGCAGGGTTGGTCCGCTCCAAAAACGTGACGACGCAGTTGACCAAAAACATTGCGCTCTTTTCGCTGGCCTCGCTGATGTATTGGCTGGTCGGTTTTAACCTGATGTACCCAGGCGACGCATGGATCATTCCGGGTCTCCTTGGCAGTTTTTCACCAACCGTTCTTGAACCAGTCGGGCTAAGTGCAGCAGAGGCATCACTTGATTACGCGTCTGTAGCATCCGACTTCTTCTTTCAGTTGATGTTCTGCGCAACAACCGCATCGATCGTGTCAGGCACATTGGCCGAGCGCATTAAACTATGGCCTTTCCTGATCTTTGTTGTCGTGCTGACAGGGTTGATCTACCCGATTGAGGCATCTTGGAAATGGGGCGGCGGCTGGTTGGACGAGATGGGTTTCTCTGACTTCGCAGGCTCCACTCTCGTTCATGCCGCTGGTGGTTTTGCAGCGCTTGCAGGTGTTCTGGTTCTGGGCGCACGGATCGGCAAATACAAAGATGGCCGCGTGATCCCGATGCCGGGTTCCAACCTTGCGCTTGCCACCTTGGGGACATTCATTCTGTGGCTTGGCTGGTTCGGCTTTAACGGTGGGTCGCAACTTGCTGCCGGGACTGTTGGCGATATCACTGACGTTGGTCGCATCTTTGCAAACACTAACATGGCCGCCGCCGCAGGTGCGATCGCCGCGATGGTCACCACACAGTTGCTTTATAAAAAGGTTGACCTGACAATGGTACTGAACGGCGCACTCGCCGGTCTGGTCTCCATCACTGCAGGCCCGCTTGATCCGTCGATCTTTGGTGCTGTTTGGATCGGTGCAGTGGGCGGTATCATCGTTGTATTTGCTGTACCATTCCTTGATCGTCTGAAGATTGATGATGTGGTCGGGGCGATCCCTGTTCACCTGATGGCAGGGTTCTGGGGCACAATGGTTGTTCCCGTCTACGCGAGTGGCACCAGCTTTGTAACGCAGTTCATCGGCTTTGCATCTATCGGCATCTTTGTCTTCATCGCTTCTTTGATCGGCTTTATGATCTTGAAAGCGGTGATGGGAATCCGTGTGTCCGAAGAAGCAGAGATCAGAGGTTTGGATCAATCTGAAATGGGCATGGAAGCCTATCCAGAGTTCTCCAAAGGCTAAAACGACCCTCCCAAGTCGTCGAGGAACCCGGGCGTTTACGTTCGGGTTTTTCATTTTCGCAATGAGTTCTGACTCATCGAGTAAAAACCAAGCAATAAAATTCGATAAAATACCATAGATATAGAATAATCTTCTATTTAATTGCTTCCGGAACGTGGAAATAGCGAAGACATTGCATAGCTGACGCGCGATCCTCCTGCTTAATTCATAATCTCAATCGGAGCTGCCAAATGATCCAGACCCCTTACCTTTTGTTTCTCGGCGACGCGCCGGACCAACTTGCCGCCAAAGTGGCGCAAGGGATCAAAGACTGGCGTCCTGAAAATGCCGTAGGTCAGTTTCGCATGGAAAATTGTGGTGCGGATGTCGGACTGAGTGACATGACGTTACAAGAGGCAAAAGACGCCGGCGCAAAAACGCTTGTGATCGGTGTTGCAAACCGTGGCGGCGTGATTTCTGCGGCTTGGAAAGAAATCCTCGTCGATGCGTTGAAGATGGGTTTTGATATCGC
This sequence comes from Yoonia sp. MH D7, assembly GCF_054439475.1. Lineage (NCBI taxonomy): Bacteria > Pseudomonadati > Pseudomonadota > Alphaproteobacteria > Rhodobacterales > Paracoccaceae > Yoonia > Yoonia sp. MH D7. The sequence goes on along the minus strand of NZ_JBTJCF010000001.1, from coordinate 2,296,935 downwards.
CTCTGGCCTGCACAACTTGTTACGCGACGAAAACGATCTGATGGCGGCAGCCCGCGTCAACGGGCGGACGTTGTTTGATGTGCGCATCCCGTCGGTAGCCTACCCGATTGCGAATGGCGTCAAACGCACGGGCAAGCGGTGCCTTGCTGTCGGCACCGATTGTTCGGTCGGCAAAATGTATACTGGCCTTGCGATGGATTACGAGATGCAAGCGCGCGATATGAAATCTACATTCCGCCCCACGGGCCAAACCGGCATCCTGATCACAGGCGGGGGCGTGCCGCTTGATGCGGTGATCGCCGACTTCATGTCGGGCGCGGTCGAATACCTGACACCTGACAATGACACAGATCATTGGGATCACATCGAAGGGCAGGGAAGCCTGTTTCATGCATCCTACTCGGGTGTGACCCTCGCGCTGATCCACGGCGGCCAACCCGATGCGCTTGTGTTGTGCCACGAGCCTACACGTAAACACATGCGAGGGTTGCCCGACTATACATTGCCAACCCTTGAGGCGTTGCGAGATCTCTCGCTGCAAATGGCCCGAATGGTGAATGTAAACGCCAAAGTTATCGGTATTTCGATCAACACACAGCACATTCCAGCTGAAAGGTTCGAGGCCTACCTTGCAGAGGTCGAGACACAAATGGGCCTACCCGCTATTGATCCGTTCCGCCAAGGCGCGGGGCGTCTTGTAGATGCGCTCGCAGAAATCTAAGTTGCGCGTAACCAAGGGATAGACATATGAAAATCGACGTCACGGCTGATAGTTTTCAGCTCGCACAGGTGTTCAGGATCAGCCGTGGCTCGCGTACGCAGGCCGATGTGCTGACCGTGAGAATCACCGACGGCACACATCAGGGATGGGGCGAATGTGTGCCTTATGCGCGGTATAACGAGACGCTGGAAAGTGTCACGGCAGAGATCAACAGCTTACCCGCCGACATCACACGCGAGGCGCTACAAAACCTTTTGCCCGCAGGGGCGGCGCGCAACGCCGTCGACTGTGCGCTGTGGGACTTGGCCGCGAAACAAGCGGGATGCCGCGTTTGGGATCTGATAAACCTGCCAGCTCCGCGCCCTGAAATCACCGCTTTTACGCTTTCACTCGACACACCCGAAGCGATGCAAGCCCAAGCCGCCAAAAACGCATCCCGCCCATTGCTCAAAATCAAGCTTGGGACCCCCGACGACATGGCCCGCCTTGAGGCGGTGCGCAGAGGTGCTACAAAATCTGACATCATCGTGGACGCAAACGAGGGCTGGACCGCAGATATCTACGCCGACCTCGCGCCACATTTGATCCGGCTCGGCGTGAAGATGGTCGAACAACCCTTGCCCGCTGGCAGTGATGATATGCTGTCCGAAATTGCACGACCACTGCCCGTTTGCGCCGATGAATCTTGCCACGACCGCAGCTCCTTGCCCAAGCTCAAAGGCAAATACGACATGGTCAACATCAAGCTCGACAAGACCGGCGGGCTAACCGAGGCACTCTTGCTCAAAGACGCGGCCATTGCGAAAGACTACGCCGTCATGGTCGGCTGCATGGTCGGATCGTCGCTTGCTATGGCTCCTGCGACAATTCTTGCGCAGGGTGTGGCGTTCACAGACCTTGACGGGCCGCTGCTTCTGGCACAAGACCGCGAAGCACCACTGATTTTTGATGACGCTGGCGTCCACGCACCGACCCCGGCCCTATGGGGATAATCCTATGCGCACTGTCTACCTAAACGGCGACTACCTGCCCGAGAATGAAGCCAAAGTTTCGATCTTTGATCGGGGTTTTCTGATGGCCGACGGCGTCTACGAAGTGACCACGGTTCTTGACGGTAAACTGATCGACTTTGACGGGCACGCGGTTCGCCTTGCACGGTCCTTGTCCGAACTCGGCATGGGCAACCCGATCAGCAAGGACGACCTGCTGGAAGTGCACCGCGAACTGATCCGCGCTAACGAGATCGACCAAGGCATGATCTATTTGCAAATCACCCGCGGCGCGCCCGATGACCGCGATTTTGCCTACCCGCCTGCGGACACGCCACAAACCATCGTGCTTTTCACCCAAAATAAACCAAATCTAGCCGACAACCCTGTGGCTAAAAAAGGGATCAAAGTGATCTCAATCGAAGACCAGCGCTGGGCACGTCGCGACATTAAAACCGTGCAACTGCTCTACCCGTCGATGGGCAAGATGATGGCGAAAGCCGCAGGCTGCGATGACGCATGGATGGTCGAGGATGGCGCCGTAACCGAAGGCACATCCAACAACGCCTATATTGTGAAAGGCAACGCAATCATCACGCGCCACCTGGGCAATGAGATCCTGCACGGCATCACGCGCGCCGCGGTTCTTCGCTTTGCTCGCGAGGCGCAAATGACCGTGGAAGAACGTAGTTTCACCATCGCAGAGGCGAAAGAGGCGAATGAGGCGTTTATCACCTCGGCCTCTACTTTTGTGATGCCCGTGGTCGAAATTGACGGGGCGGCAATTGGCACAGGCGCAGTCGGCCCTATCGCCACACGCCTGCGTGAAATCTATCTGGAAGAAAGCCGTAAAGTCGCCATCTAATAACAACCCAGACAACAAAAAAGGGCCGCTAGAGTGATCTAGTGGCCCTTTTTCGTATCTGTAAATCTGGTTTAGCTTGGCACTAGCGTAATATCTGCTGCCTGCGCCTGTGCGGCTGTAACTCCGACAAGGTACATAATCGGTACGCCTTCTAGCTCGATATGCGAACCACTGCCTGCGGCTACGTCATCTTCCGTGGCAAACTGCAAATAGTTGTTGCCGCCCTCAGGTGTTGGGTTCTCGTCACCTTCTTCGCTATCGGTCTCATCATCGTCGCCAAAATCGACTGAAAACACTTAACCCAACAGCGCCAAAATAGTCACCGCGTGATTCGCCGCTGCAGATGGGATTAATTATTCGTTACGGTCATAAAAATGTCAAAAAAACCTAACGATTAACAAGAATTCCGACTCTAAAAAATGCACAAGCGGGCCATTGCTTCCAATTCATCGACAGTCTGTTTGTAATAAACTGTTAACTTTGGGTTAAATTATGGCTTCGGGTGGGTTTCATCAAAAGCGGCCTGCGTTTGCGCACTCGCTTCGACCTGATATTTGGCCTTCCAGTCAGCAAACGGCATCCCGTAAAATGCCGCGCGGCCCTGTTCCTTGTCCATTTCGATACCGCGCTCGTTTGCGGCCTCTTGATACCAACGCGACAGGCAGTTCCGGCAAAATCCGGTCAGATTCATCATGTCGATATTTTGTACATCGGTGCGGTCCTCTTGCAGGTGCTTTTGCAAGCGACGAAAGGCAGCAGCTTCAATTTCGATTTGTGTTTGGGCGTCCATAGTATTTCTCCTTTACAGGCCTGATCGGGCAAGTGTTTCTGCCAAGATGGGGGCAAGCCGCTCTGCCCACAAGGCCTGACCTGCTGCGTCGGCAATCAAGTCGTTGCGTAGCTCGATCAATACGTTCGGGCGTCCCGCACGCAATGCATGGCGGTCAACACTATCGCCAGGCAAATGGCCTTTGTATGGTTCGTTATCGCCGACACACCAGCCTTGGGCCGCACAGAGCGCAATAAAAACCTGCGCCAGACGATCGTCATGCGCATATAGCACACCAACCTCCCAAGGTCGCAAACCGCGCCCCTTCAATTGCGGTGTGAAACTGTGGACGGCACAGATCACCACATCACTCCGGCGGTCAGCCAATCCCGCATATGCATCGTGATAGGGACGATACAGCAGGTTTAACCGCTTCTCGCGCTCTGCATCACCTGCGTGGCGATTGGCTGGAATAATCGTGCCGTCATAGAGCTGCATTAACAGGGTCGGGTCCGCTTCGCCGCGATTGGGATCAATCACCAAACGTGAAAAGTTCGATAATACCGCGGGGCTATGCAGGTGCTGCGCTAGAATACGCGTCAGGCCGGCTGCTCCAACATCATAGGCAATGTGGCGCTGCATGTCCGCAGGGTCCAATCCCAGATCGCCACCATTCACCCATTCAGGTACGCGGTTCGTCGCATGGTCGCAGGTCAACAACCAGCGACCCGCACGTTCTGCGCCCTCGATTTCGAAACTGCTCTTAGTCATGATATCCTGCCATTTTGTTTGCACCCTCACTAGAATAGTTGTGATGCGATTGGAATTGCGCAATAAGACCCCAAAGGCCTGCGTTACCGCTAACGCTCGCACATTTGTCCGCTTGAAAGGGAATATTCATGAGACGCCACCGCAATGTAAAGATCGTCGCCACTCTTGGTCCGGCATCCAATGACTACGCAATGATCCGCGCACTGCACGAGGCAGGGGCCGATGTGTTTCGTCTGAATATGAGTCACGGTGATCACGAAGAAATCCGCATCCGCCATGCTATCATCCGTCAGGTCGAAGAAGATCTCGACAGCCCTATTGGAATTCTCGCCGATCTTCAGGGGCCAAAACTGCGCGTTGGCGTTTTTGCAAAAGATGAGGGCGAAGATCTGGTCGTTGGCGCGTCCTTCCGGCTCGACCTCGATAAGGCCAAGGGTGATGTGAACCGCGTGCAACTACCGCATAAAGAAATTTTCGACGCGCTGGAACCGGGCGCGCATCTGCTGGTCAATGACGGTAAAATCAAACTGCGGGTCAAAGATTGCGGCGCCGACTTTGCCGATTGTGAAGTGCTGGTGGGCGGCACGATCTCCAACCGCAAAGGCGTAAACGTGCCAGACGTGATCCTGCCGCTTGCGGCTCTGTCTGAAAAAGACCGTAAAGATCTGGATTTTGTCTGCGATCTTGGCGTTGACTGGCTGGCGCTCTCCTTTGTGCAACGTGCCGCTGACGTGAACGAGGCGCGCGCATTGGCAAAAGGCCGCGCCGCGATCCTGTCTAAGATCGAAAAGCCAAGTGCGGTCACGTTCTTTGACGAAATCCTTGCCGTATCCGACGGCATCATGGTGGCGCGCGGCGACCTTGGCGTGGAGCTACCTGTGCAGAATGTGCCGCCGATCCAGAAACAGTTGATCCGCAAATGCCGCTCGGCTGCGAAACCTGTGATCGTCGCGACACAGATGCTTGAATCCATGATCGACAGCCCGATGCCAACGCGCGCCGAAGTTTCCGACGTGGCGACCGCAATCTACGAGGGCGCAGATGCGATTATGTTGTCCGCCGAATCCGCGGCAGGTTCGTTCCCGATTGAAGCGGTCACCACAATGAACAACGTAGCAGGCGAAGTTGAAGCCGACCCTACCTACACCGAAATCATCGAGGCCTCGCGCAAGGTCAATCGCACAACCGTGGCAGACGGCATCGTCTCTGCTGCCCGTGAAATCGCAGAAACCGCTGATGTGAAGGCAATTTGCTGCTTTTCACAATCAGGCACAACGGCCCTGCTGGTTGCGCGCGAACGGCCACGGGTGCCGATCATTGCGTTGACCAGCTACATGACGACTGCGCGTAGGCTTTGCCTGACGTGGGGAACCAATTGCGTGGTCGTAGGGCCTGTTGATCGATTTAAAACAGCTGTGATCGCGGCGGTTCGTGCCTCGTTGAAACTGGAAGTGGCCAATGAGACCGACATGATCGTCGTGACCGCAGGTGTACCGTTCAATACACCTGGCTCTACAAACATTTTGCGCGTCGCACCCTGCGCGGAAAATTTGATTTATGCCGCTGATCCAGAGTAAGGTTCCCAAAACGTGACTTGAGGGCCAGTATTATGGATTTAGACCTGTTGTTTGTATTAGGCTGTGTCATCACAGTCTTTTCCATCCCTGCAATTGTTAGCGCGTTTTCTGACGGACGCACGCCACGCTATCCTGCTTTGATTCTTATGATCGGGTTCGCCATGGCGGCATACGCGATTAACGAGCGACCCAATGCTTATACGTTCGAAACTGTCCCTGACGTATTTGCTAAGGTTGTGGGGCGTTATCTGGGCTAATACCCCTTGCACCTCAAAATGATTCCGCTTAGATGACACATTCAACCCGCGCGTCCGGCCATCTGGCATGCCGAGTCGCGCGTACGACCGAAACTCAAAAGAGGAGACGGAAATGCCTAAGATGAAGACAAAATCGAGCTGCAAAAAGCGGTTCAAAATGACAGCCTCCGGCAAAGTCAAAGCGGGTCAAGCGGGCAAACAGCACGGCATGATCAAACGCTCTAACAAATTCATACGTGACGCACGCGGCACGACAATTCTTTCAGCTCCTGATGCGAAAATCATCAAGGGCATGATGCCATACGCACGATAAGGAGAATTTGATATGCGCGTTAAAGGTGGTACAGTCACTCATCGTCGTCACAAGAAAGTTCTCGACGCTGCAAAAGGTTATTACGATCGCCGCTCCAAGACCTTCAAGGTCGCGAAGCAGGCTGTCGAAAAAGCAAATCAATACGCAACACGCGACCGTCACAACCGCAAGCGGAACTTCCGTGCGTTGTGGATCCAACGGATCAACGCGGGTGTTCGTGCGATTGACGAAACACTGAACTATTCCAAGTTCATCAACGGCTTGATGCTTGCGGGCATCGAAGTAGACCGTAAAGTTCTGGCCGATCTGGCCGTGAACGAGCCAGAAGCCTTTGCGACAATCGTCGGCAAAGCCAAGGCAGCTCTGGCGTAAGCCGCAGCACATTTAGATTTGAAAGGCCGCTCTGGAAACAGGGCGGCCTTTTTGTTTGAAGCGCGACATCTTCGTCTTACTGCGTCAGCCGCAACAACTGCGCATCTGCGCCATCCTCCAGAACATAGATATTCCCCTGCGCATCCGCGACCACGTCCCTGATTCTCGCACCCATGTTCCAACGTGCGACCTCGCGTGCGGTATCACCGTCAACTGCCACCTGCACCAAGGCTTGCGACGCCAACCCCCCAATCAAAAACGATCCCTGCCAGTCTGCAAAAACATCGCCTGTATAGTAAATCATACCCGCAGGCGCGATCACTGGCGTCCATTCCAGTAGCGGTGCTTTGAATTCGGGACGGGTGACATGATCAGGAATCGCCATGCCGTTATACTGCGTCCCGTCAGAAACCACAGGCCAACCATAATTCTCGCCTACAACAATACTATTGAATTCATCGCCACCGCGCGGCCCCATCTCGTGTGACCAAAGCGCACCGCTTGCATCAAACACCATACCGTAAGCATTGCGATGTCCATAACTCCACACTTCTGGCGCGTCAGGGAAGGGATTGCCGGACGCCGCTATGCCATCTCGCGTCAATCGTAACACCTTGCCACGGCTATCCGCCAAATCCTGCGCAGGATCACCCAACTGACGCTCTCCCGTGGTCAAAAACAAATGCCCGTCAGGTGAAAACGCAATAATGCCGCCCGGATGCCCGCTGCCACCCGACGGTTGCGCGCGCCATAGTGTCTCGAACCCAGTTAGGCTTAATCCGGCCACGTCCAGCTTGCCCCGCCCCAAATGCAGTGCGCCGCCATTATCTCCCGCAACCCATGTCAAATACACCTCACCCGATTGCGCAAAGTCGGGGGCCAAAGCCACATCATGTAGCCCGACCTGGCCAGAGGCATCAACATCAGGCACACCTGCAATCCCCTCGACACGTCCATCTGGCGTAATCAACCGCAATGCGCCCGCTTTTTCCGTGACTAGGAAACCACCCTGCGGCAGGGCGGCCACCGCCCAAGGCTGCTGTAACACCGCGACACTTTGGGTCGCCAGTTCGGCTTGCGCCACATCACTGCAACCGGTCACGGCCACAACCGACAGCGCTGTCAGTAAATTTTTCATCGTCATCCTCCGTTTGCACTTTTCAAATGTAATGCGCGTAAAGCAAAGGGAAACCGCAGCAAACCTTGCAACCACAGCGCCATTTCGCTAACTCCACATTAACATAAGTGTGAGGCGCGACATGACCGATCTGAAATCAAAATATCTTGAGCTGATTGCAAACTCAGGCGACGAGGCGGGTCTTGAAGATCTGCGCGTTCAGGCGCTTGGCAAAAAAGGTGAAATCTCGCTGCAAATGCGCGAGCTGGGCAAGATGACACCAGAGCAACGCCAGACCGCTGGGCCTGCTTTGAACGCGTTGAAAGACGAGATCAACGCCGCGTTGATCGCCAAGAAATCCGCCCTCTCGGATGCCGCTCTCGACGCACGCCTGCGCACCGAATGGCTCGACGTCACACTTCCTGCGCGCGACCGCCCCGCAGGCACAATCCACCCGATTTCCCAAGTCACCGAAGAAGTCACCGCAATCTTCGCCGACATGGGGTTCTCGGTCGCCGAGGGTCCACAGATCGAGAGCGACTGGTATAACTTCGACGCCCTCAACATTCCCGGTCACCACCCCGCACGCGCCGAGATGGACACCTTCTACACACACCGCGGGGAAGGCGACGACCGTCCGCCGCACGTGTTGCGCACCCACACATCGCCCGTGCAAATCCGTAGCCTTGAGGCCAACGGCGCCCCAATCCGCATCATCTGCCCGGGCCGCGTCTACCGCGCCGACTACGACCAAACCCACACACCGATGTTCCACCAAGTCGAAGGCTTAGCCATCGACAAAGACATCTCTATGGCTAATCTGAAATGGGTGCTCGAAGAATTCGTCAAAGCCTTCTTTGAAGTCGACGACGTCGAACTACGCTTTCGCGCCTCCCACTTCCCCTTCACCGAACCCTCAGCAGAGGTCGACATCCGGTGCTCATGGGAAGGTGGCACACTCAAAGTGGGCGAAGGCGACGACTGGTTAGAGATCCTCGGCTCCGGCATGGTGCACCCGAAAGTGCTGCAAGCCGCAGGCGTCGATCCGTCCATCTACCAAGGCTTCGCCTTCGGCGTCGGCATCGACCGCATCGCTATGCTCAAATACGGCATCCCCGACCTGCGCGCCTTCTTCGAGAGCGACGTACGCTGGCTACGCCACTATGGCTTCCGCTCGCTCGACGTACCAACACTGCACGGGGGACTCTCCAAATGAAATTTACTCTCTCTTGGCTCAAGGCCCACCTCGACACCACGGCCTCCGTTGACGAAATCACGGACGCGCTCACTGATCTTGGCCTAGAGGTCGAAGGTGTCGAGAACCCTGCGGAAAAACTCAAAGAGTTCACACTCGGCTACGTCAAACACGCCGAAAAGCATCCCGATGCGGACAAGCTGAAAGTCTGCAAAGTCGACACTGATGAGGGCGAGTTGCAGATCATCTGCGGCGCACCAAACGCGCGCGAAGGTATCACCGTTGTTGTCGCTAAGCCGGGCGTCTATGTGCCGGGCATCGACACAACAATCGGCGTCGGCAAAATCCGTGGCATCGATAGCTACGGCATGATGGCCTCCGAACGCGAGTTGGAACTCTCCGAGGAACACGACGGCATCATTGAACTGCCCAGCGGCGAGGTGGGTGAGCGTTTCATCGACTGGCTGGCCAAGAATGATCCGTCAAAAGTCGACACCATGATCGAAATCGCAATCACGCCTAACCGCCCTGACGCGCTTGGCGTCCGCGGCATTGCGCGCGATCTGGCGGCACGCGGCCTTGGTAAAATGAAGCCCCGCGACGTGGACCCAATCGAGGCAACATTCCGCTCCGACCTCAAAGTCAGCATTGATGACGACACGCTCGACGGCGCACCCGTCTTCTTCGGTCGCCTGATCAAAGACGTGAAAAACGGACCATCGCCCGCATGGCTGCAAGATCTGTTGCGCGCCATCGGGTTGCGCCCGATCTCCTTCCTTGTCGACGTCACCAACTTCTTCACCTACGACCAAAACCGCCCACTACACGTCTTTGATGCAGATAAAGTCGCTGGAAACCTGCGCGTTCACCGTGCAACCGGCGGCGAAACGCTGCTCGCCCTCGATGACAAAACCTACACGCTACAAGCGGGCCAAATGGTCATTTCTGATGACAACGGCGTGCAAAGCATCGCAGGCATCATGGGCGGGCTGGCGACAGGCTGCACCGCAGACACTACAAATGTCTTTGTGGAAAGTGCTTATTGGGACCCCGTGCAAATCGCCTATGCAGGCCGCGCGCTAAAAATTAACTCCGACGCGCGCTACCGTTTCGAGCGCGGAATCGATCCCGTATTCACCGCCGAAGGGTTGGAACACGCCGTACGCATGATCGTCGACAACGCAGGCGGCGAAGCCTCCCAAGTCATCAGCGCGGGCAAAGTGCCAAACGTCGCCCGCGCCTATAAACTCGACGCAAAACGCGTGATTTCTCTGGTCGGCATGGACATCCCCGAAGCGACGCAGCGCCAAACCCTGACCGCACTCGGTTTCCGCTTAGAGGGTGACATGGCCCACGTGCCAAGCTGGCGACCAGACGTGCAAGGCGAAGCGGACCTCGTTGAAGAAGTCGCACGCATCGCGTCACTGACCAAACTCGTGGGCGTACCACTGCCGCGAATTGCAGGCGTGCCAAAACCAATCCTGACCGCTATGCAATTGCGCCAAAGCACCGCCAAACGCACCGCAGCGGCACTCGGCTATAACGAGTGTGTCACTTACAGCTTCATCGACCGTGAGGCGGCAACGCTTTTCGGCGGTGGCGACGACGCAACGATGCTGCAAAACCCGATCTCGGCGGACTTGTCGCACATGCGCCCGGGCCTGCTTCCGGGTCTCCTGCGCGCCGCTGCCCGAAACCAAGCACGCGGCTTTGCCGACATGGCGCTGTTCGAGGTCGGCCACGCCTTCCAAGGCGGCGAACCTAATGAGCAGCACATTCAGATCGCTGGAATCCTGATCGGCAAAACCGGCCCCAAAGACGTGCACGGCACCTCGCGCAACGTCGACGTTTATGACGCAAAAGCCGACGCCGAAGCAATCCTCGCTGCCATCGGTGCGCCCGCAAAAGTGCAAATTTTGCGCGGCGCTGAAGGCTGGTGGCACCCCGGCCGCCACGGCAAAATCTGCCTTGGTCCGAAAAAAGTCATGGGCGTCTTTGGCGAATTGCACCCCAAAGTGCTGCGCGAAATGGACATCAAAGGCCCCGCCGTCGGCTTTGTGCTATATCCCGAAGATATCCCGCTACCGAAAAACAAAGTCATCGCACGTCCCGCTTTGACCGCGACCGATCTGCAAGCTGTTGAACGCGATTTCGCCTTTGTCGTCGACGCCGATATCGAAGCGCTGACACTGATCAACGCGGCGGCAGGAGCGGATAAAGCCCTGATCACAGATGTGCGCGTCTTTGACGAATTCATCGGTGGCAGCCTCGGCGATGGCAAGAAATCCCTCGCCATCACAGTGCGCCTACAACCCACAGAGGCCACGCTGAAAGACAAAGACATCGAAGCCGTCGGCGCTAAAATCGTCGAAAAAGTGAATAAAGCGACAGGCGGCGTATTACGCGGATGATACGGCCCGCAACTCTTGCTGATGCGGGCGGTCTCAAGGCGGCGATCACAGCCGCTTACGCGCCCTATGCCGAACTGGGTTTGGGTTTACCACCCGTCGCGGAAGGCTTGGATGACGATATCAAAAACCACCACGTTTGGGTGGCCGAAGATCGGGGCTTTATTCTCGGGGGCATCGTATTGTGCCTGACTAAAGGCGACGCATTTATTGCCAACCTTGCGGTGCATCCGATCGGTGAAGGGCAGGGGTTAGGGCGACACCTGATCGACACTGCAACCACAGCGGCACAGGCAGCTGGCTGCAAACAAGCTACGCTGACCACACACAAAGACATGACTGACTCGCAAGCATTCTATGCGCGGCTTGGCTGGATAGAAACGGGGCAGGACGGGGACAAAGTCACCTTCGAGCTCGATTTGGATTAAGGACATACCATGACACTTAGTATCTATCTCTCAGGCGAAATCCATACCGACTGGCGCGATGAAATCATCTCGGGGGCCACTGGTCTGGATGTTGAATTTGAAGGGCCTGTGACGGATCACGCTGCCTCTGACGATTGCGGCGTGACAATTATGGGCGCAGAGCCAAACAAGTTCTGGCACGACAACAAAGGCGCGAAACTCAATGCAATCCGCACACGGCATGGCATTGAAATGGCAGATATCGTGGTCGTGCGCTTCGGCGATAAATACAAGCAGTGGAACGCCGCGTTTGACGCTGGCATGGCCGCTGCCTTGGGGAAAACATTGATCGTCATGCACGGGCCTGACCACCAGCATCCACTCAAGGAAATTGATGCAGCAGCGCTTGCTGTGGTGGAAACACCTGCGCAGGTCGTTGAAATCCTGGATTACGTATTGAATGGCGTTCTTCCTGCGTGAAATCCGTCTCATTGACAAATTATTCGCAATGCGGGGAACAATCGCCCAAAAAAACCCGCTTGTTTCCCTAAACGATACGTTAATACTCGTGCATATGCGTATCCGGCGATAGATCGGGCGCGAATTTCAAGCTTAGGGGCTAAATATGTTAAACGAATTCAAAGAATTTATCGCCAAAGGCAATGTCATGGACATGGCCGTTGGTATCATCGTCGGCGCAGCATTTACGGCCATCGTGGGCTCGCTGGTTGCGGATCTGATTAATCCGATTATTGGTTTGTTCACTGGCGGCGTCGACTTTAGCGGCATGTATACCGTTTTGGGCAATGTTGAATATCCGTCTATCACAGCCGCAGAAGAAGCAGGCGCCGTTGTCTTTGCCTACGGGCGCTTTATGATGGCGGTCATCAACTTCCTGATCATCGCCTTTGTTGTGTTCATGCTGGTGAAAGGTGTGAACCGCCTGAAGAAAAAAGAAGAAGCCAAACCAGAAGCGCCAAAAGGTCCAACCCAAGAAGAACTGCTTGCGGAAATTTTGGTCGCGCTAAAGAAATAGCCTTCAACGAAATTTATAAAAGGCCCGCAGAAAATTGCGGGCCTTTTTAAGTCGCTACATTTCTAATGCCAATGCAGGGGCCAAAGCATCAATGCCAAGCGCCTTGCCGACAGCATCGTAGGTCAAGTGTCCGGCATGCACATTCAACCCGTTCAATAGATGCGGGTCATCCTTGCAGGCCTGCCGCCAGCCCTTGTTTGCCAGCGCCATAACAAAAGGCATTGTGGCATTGCCCAGGGCGATCGTTGACGTGCGGGCCACAGCGCCTGGCATATTAGCGACACAATAGTGAATGATCCCGTCCACCTCATAAATCGGATCTTGGTGCGTTGTGGCGCGCGAGGTCTCGAAACAGCCGCCCTGATCAATCGCCACGTCAACCAGAACCGATCCGGGCTTCATCAGCGCCAGTTGCGCACGGCTAATCAACTTTGGCGCCGCAGCCCCCGGCACCAGCACCGCACCGATCACCATATCCATGCGCGGCAACAGCTCTTCGACGGCCCCTTTATCGGAAAACTGTGTCGTCAAGCGGCCCATAAATACGTCGTCCAGATACGACAGACGCGGCACAGAGCGGTCAAGAACCGTCACATTTGCACCCATGCCCACGGCCACACGCGCCGCCGCCGCTCCTACAACACCGCCACCGATAATGGCGATATTCGCAGGGCGCACACCGGGCACACCGCCCAGTAAAACACCGCTGCCCCCATTGGCCTTTTGCAACGCCCAAGCACCGCTTTGCGGCGCAAGACGCCCCGCCACTTCGGACATAGGTGCAAGCAACGGCAAGCCGCGATTCGTGTCTGTGACCGTCTCATAGGCAATACATGTCGCGCCAGACGCGATCAAATCGGCCGTCTGTTCGGGATCAGGCGCTAGGTGCAGATAGGTGAACAAAATCTGCCCCGCGCGCAGCATCTTCCGCTCGTCGGGTTGGGGTTCTTTCACTTTCACAATCATATCGGCGCTGGCGAAAATCTCTGCGGCATCGCGCGCAATGTCGGCCCCGGCGTTAACATAATCCTCATCCGTGAAACCTGCGCCGATACCCGCCTGCGTCTCGACGGTGACGACATGACCCGCGCGCACTGCCTCTAGGGCCGCATTGGGCGTCATACCAACACGAAATTCTTGCGGTTTAATCTCTTTTGGGCATCCGATATGCATAATGTCTCCTCCCAGATGTTTCATTACCAAAAACTATCTGCGCACAGCGCTGCAATTACACCTACAAACTGTTGGGTCATCAGACAATATGTGGCAATAATCTGCATCAGACCCGTATTTCATCGAAGGATCCTGCGCAAAGTGGAACCCGACAGCATAGACTACAGAATCCTTGAGGTTCTGCAAAACTCTGGACGCATGTCCAACGCCGACCTCTCAGACTTGATTAACCTGTCACCCTCTGCGTGCCACAGACGGGTGCAACGATTGGAAAAAGACGGATTTATCCGAGGCTATGTGGCCCTTTTAGACCCGCGCAAAGTGGGCCGCCCGACCACGGTGTTTGTCGAAATCACCCTCTCGGGTCAAGCCGACGAAGTGCTGGACGCCTTCGAGAAAGCTGTCGCAAAAGTGCCCGATGTATTAGAATGCCACTTGATGGCAGGCACGGCCGATTACCTGCTCAAAGTCGTTGCTGGCGACACCGAAGATTTCGCGCGTATCCACCGCCGCTATCTCGCCACACTGCCCGGCGTTGCACAGATGCAATCGTCCTTTGCCCTGCGCACAGTGCGCCAAACAACCGCGCTGCCTGTCAGGTGATACGTTTGGCCAGACATTAATTGTGGATGCATAAAAGACCTTTGAAGGAGCTTATATATTCGACTGGCCTAGATAGCTTTGACGCCGCCTCCGTGTAATGCGTTCATCTTGCGCTAGGGCAAATATTTCTAGGATTATCACGTCGGTCAATGCGCCTGCACGGGGCAAAATCTCTGCTGCGCCGTTCTCTATTGCGGACCACGCATCTGCGTGGCACGACTTTGTCACATGATCGACTGGAGGCTTAGATGAGGACCGGATTAGTGGCGCTGCTTGGTGCCTATGTGCTGTCGCAGTTTTACCGCGCATTTTTGCCTGTGCTTGCTCCGATTTTAGAAATTGATATCGGTGCATCTGCTGATGATCTGGCGCGCGCATCGGGCATCTGGTTTTTGACCTTTGCTGCGATGCAGATCCCTGTGGGCATGGCATTGGACAGTGTCGGGCCGCGCAAAACGGCATCGGTGTTGTTCTTGCTCGGTGGTGCAGGGGGCGCGATTGCGTTTGGTTTTGCTCAGACCCCGCTGCATGTGATGATCGCGATGGGGCTGATTGGCGTGGGCTGTTCGCCTGTGCTGATGGCGTCTTATTACATCCTTGCGCGGACCTATTCAGCGGCGGTGTTTGGCAGTGTCGCGGGTGCAATGATTGGCGTTGGCACATTGGGCAATCTGGCGGGATCTGCGCCGCTTGCGTGGACAGTCGAAACATTCGGCTGGCGTGAGAGCATTTTAGGTTTGGCGGCAGCGTCGGTGTTGATTGGCGTGTTGATGATTGCTTTGGTGCGTGACCCTACGCGGCTGAACAGTACGGAGCGTGGGTCGGTCCGTGACCTGCTAAAGATGCCAATTATGTGGCCGATCATGGCCTTGATGCTGGTCAACTATGCGCCTGCCGCAGGGTTGCGTGGCCTTTGGGCTGGTCCTTATATGGCAGATGTTTTTGGTGCTGACGTGATTACAATCGGGCGCGTGACTTTTGTGATGGGCGTCGCGATGATTTTCGGCAGCTTTTTATTCGGTCCGTTAGAGCGGCTGTTCGGAACACGCAAATGGGTGATTGTGGCGGGTAATGGTGTAGGTGTTTTGGCCCTGATCGCGCTCATGTTCATGCCTGATTATTCAGTTTGGTTCGGCACACTGATGCTGGCGATTATCGGTATTTCGGGGTCAACATTTGCAGTGATTATTGCTCATGCCAAGGCTTCTTTTCCTCCGCATTTGACAGGGCGCGGTGTGACTTTGATGAACTTGTTTGGCGTCGGCGGGGCTGGAGTCATGCAATTTGCGTCTGGTCCGATTTATGCAAACGCCAAAACAGATGTGCCTTCCGATGCTTACGTGGTTTTGTTCGGGGTGTTTGCTGCAATGGTCGCGGTTGGGTTGCTGGCCTATCTGTGGTCTGAGGATCGCACCGACTAAACCCTTTTCCTTGACGCCGAAGCGCGGTAAGAGGCGGCACACTTAAAAGGAAGCAACACATGGGTTATAATATCGTCGTTGTTGGTGCCACAGGCAATGTGGGCCACGAAATGCTGAACATCCTCGCAGAGCGTCAGTTCCCGATCGACAAGATCGAAGCACTTGCCAGCCGTAAATCAATGGGCACGGAAGTCAGCTTTGGCGATAAAACCCTCAAGACGAAAGACCTTGATACCTTTGATTTCACTGGTTGGGATATTGCATTGTTTGCCGTTGGTTCCGAAGCGACCAAGAAATATGCGCCCCTTGCTGCCAAAGCTGGTTGCGTTGTCATCGATAACTCGTCGCTGTATCGCTATGATCCGGACGTTCCATTGATTGTGCCAGAAGTGAACCCTGACGCGATCCATGGCTATAAGAAAAAGATGATTATCGCGAACCCGAACTGCTCGACCGCGCAGATGGTTGTGGCGCTCAAGCCATTGCACGACCGCGCTACGATCAAGCGCGTTGTTGTCAGTACCTACCAAGCCGTCTCTGGCGCGGGAAAGGCTGCGATGGACGAGTTGTGGGATCAAACCAAGTCAATGTATAACCCGACCGACAACAAGCCCAAGCAGGTTTTCACCAAGCAGATCGCCTTTAACGTGATCCCGCATATTGATGCGTTTATGGATAGTGGCGATACTAAAGAAGAGTGGAAGATGGTCGTCGAGACCAAGAAAATTTTGGATAAGTCGGTCAAGGTCACGGCTACTTGTGTGCGCGTGCCGGTATTTGTGGGTCACTCAGAATCAATCAACATCGAGTTCGAAGAGTTTTTGGACGAAGACGAGGCCCGCGATATTCTGCGTGAAGCGCCGGGCATCATGGTGATCGATAAGCGCGAAGATGGCGGATATGTGACACCGGTTGAATGTGCCGGTGATTTTGCCACGTTTATAAGCCGTATCCGTCAGGACGTGACGGTCGAGAACGGTTTAAACCTGTGGTGCGTATCAGACAACCTGCGCAAAGGCGCAGCCTTAAACGCGGTGCAGATCGCTGAGTTGCTGGGGCGTGAGTGCTTGAAAAAAGGCTAGATGCCTGCATGAGATTTTCAAAAGCCCCGCCCGATAGGCGAGGCTTTTTCGTTTTACGACTTCCTGTTAACGCAAGCTAATCCGCGCCAGGGCAACCATCAGGTCGGTGCGTGTGACGATTCCGACGATCGCGTCGCCGACCAGCACAGGCACCGCATCAACCTCGCCGTCGGCCATGAGTGGCAATAAGGCTGCAACTGGCGTTTCTGGTGTGACGCGTGGCCCGTTACTGCTCATGATGTCAGCGGCGAGTAGAGTGTTGCTGCTGTTGCCGGCACACGTGATCAAATGTATTTGGAAAATTACCCCGACAAACCGCCCATCGTCTTGCACAACAGGCAGTGACGTAAAACGATGTATGCTAAATAGATCGGAAATTTCGGTCAATGATGTGTCTGGTCGAATTGTCACGAGGTCATGTGACATGATGTCAGCTGTCGTCATCGCGCCAGCGTTATTTGACGCAGCCTGCATTTCGGCGGCCCCGATCAGTCGGGCAAGATCTTCGACACCGAGGTTGAAGGATTGTCGGTAGCGATCCAAAATGTTGGTTAGTTCAACTTCCGAGAGCCCAAGCCGTTCGACAGGTAATGGGTCGCTAGTTCCATGGGTGTTCGGGTCGTCAAATTGCCTGAACGGGTAGTGTCGGTGCGTCAGACGCCCGTAGATGATCGCTATTGCAACCAGAATGAGTGTGCCAAGCGCGATGGGTGTCAAGGCGAACATAAACCCAAGCTCATTGATGGTGTCCGGACTCATCGCGGCTGTCATGGCGACGGCTCCCGCAGGTGGGTGCAGCGCGCGCAGCAGCATTGTGACCGCAATCGCCAGACCTACTGCCAAGGCGATCCGAAGTGTGGGGTCGGGGATGACCAGACACACGGCAACCGCCACCACTGCGCCGGACGTATTGCCTACGATCGCCGACCAAGGTTGTGCGAGCGGGCTATTGGGGACGGCGAATAGTAGAACAGAGGTCGCGCCAAACGGAGCCACGAGGTAAAGTCCAAGATCGAGATCAACCGTCGCCGAGAACACAAACAGGCCTGCGACTAACAGACCAATGCATGCACCAATACCCGCGCGCATGGCTTCAACAGGTGAGGTCCGTGCAATCGCAGGACCAAATGAGCGGAGCTTGAGCAGAGGACGCTTCCTTAAATTTACCGCATGTCGCGGTTAGATTTTCACAAATGTCTCGTTCGCGGCGTCGTAGGCTTCAAGTTCGCCTTCGCCGATTTCATTCCAGACGCCGTGCAGCGTAAGCGTTTCGGACTCGACTGCGGATTTCACAAAGGGAAATGTCATCAGGTTTTCAAGCGAAACCAAGATGGCTTCTTTTTCAAGCTGCTGTTTGCGTGCATCGTCGTCGCCTTCGGCGAGCCGTTCAAATCCGGGGCGCAGGATGTCCATCCAACGGCCTACGAAACTGGATTTTTCTTCCAGTTCTGGCGCATGTCCCGAGCACATGTTGTAGCAGCCCTCAACGCCGCCGCAGCCAGAGTGACCCAGCACAATGATGTGGCTGACCTTTAGCGCGGAAACCGCGTATTCGATTGTTGCGGATGTGCCGTGCTGTGCTCCGTCGGGTGAGTAGGGTGGCACAAGATTGGCGATGTTGCGGTGAATGAAAAATTCGCCTTGGTCGGCCCCAAAAATCGCGGTCACATGCACGCGGCTATCGCAGCAGGAAATCACCATCGCACGCGGGCGCTGCCCGTCTTCGGCAAGGCGCTTATACCAGCCCTTATTCTCGTCGTATGTTGTTGCTTTCCAGCCATGATAGCGTTGAACCAGATACGCGGGCAGGGGGCGTGCGAATTTCATAAATGCAACTCCATTGCAATTTAGCAAAAGCTTACACCGTATTTTCACGAATTTTGATTAATTTCAATTGGCTGTTTCATCTTCTGAAAACCATCGTGGATTAGAAAAATTCCATGGAACATAATTACACACAGTTTGCGGTCTTGAACGCTCCCGCCCGTCCCCGTGCATCTGTCACCCACCTGCGGTGCCGCGAAATGATACGCCTGGATCCTGAACCTATGGATATTATATTCGCCGCTAAGGGCGCGCATGAGGCCGAAGAAATGGTTTGCCGTGCGCTAGAAGATATCGCCTTCAAACTGGACGCACTGCAATGTGCCAAACGCGCTCATTCGTTCGAGGCGATGGCACGACCTGCGCGCCAGATCACTACTGTCGGGGCGCAAATTGGTCTGACAGACGTGATCGAAGCCGCAAAATTCGTCGCCGACAGTGCGCGTCAGGAAGACGGTGTTGCGCTCAGTGCGACACTTGCGCGGTTAGAGCGGGCGTTTGATGTGGCCGTGACGCAGGTATGGCGGTTTCGCGAGCGTCATTAGGTCCATTGCACTTTGTCTTTGTGATGGCCATCTTTAGGGTGAAACAACCACTAAGGATAAACCATGTCGCTCGCCTTTGCCGCCGCTGATACACCCGCTGTCGATCTTTATGTTCTGGGGCCGGATGATCTGCACCAGTTGCCAGACGCGGCCCAGAATTGGGCTGCGACCTGCGGGTTTGTCGGCAAGTTAGGGCAGACTTTGGCTGTTCCTAACGCGCAGGGCGGGATTAGCTGCGCTGCAGTTGGCTATGGCACCGCTGCGACCCGTGTGCGCGGGCGATTTTTTGTCGGGTCTGCAGCGCGCAAATTGCCGGTGGCAACCTACCGCATCGTGACGGATTTGCCTACGCCCGCGTTGGAAGAGGCGGCCTTGGGCTGGTTGCTAGAAAGTTACCGGTTTGACCGTTATGTGAAACCCGGTGCGGCGCCTGCGATGTTGGTCGCCCCAAATAATATTGATGCGGCGCGTATTCAGATCATCGCTGAGGGCGAGGCTTTAACCCGCGATCTGATCAATACGCCTGCCTCTGATATGGGGCCAGCGGAGTTGGAAGAGGCATTTCGCGCGCTCGCCAAACAGCATAACGCGCCTGTAACTGTCATTGCAGGCGACGATTTGGTCCCTGCAAATTTCCCTATGATCCATGCGGTTGGCCGCGCCTCGACCCGCGCGCCACGCCTGCTTGATATGCGCTGGGGGGATGGGGGGCCGACGCTGACGCTGGTGGGCAAAGGCGTCTGTTTTGACACCGGTGGTTTGAATATCAAGCCGGGATCAAGCATGGGCTTGATGAAAAAGGATATGGGCGGGGCGGCCACAGTATTGGGCCTTGCGCATATGATTATGGCGTTGGGACTAAAGCTGCGGTTGCGCGTTCTTGTGCCGGCGGTCGAGAACGGGATTGATGGCAATGCGTTCCGCCCGCAGGATATTTTGACCAGCCGCAAAGGGTTGACCGTCGAGATCAATAATACTGATGCCGAGGGACGTTTGGTTCTGGCTGACGCGCTGGCTTTGGCCGACGAGGAAACCCCTGATTTGGTGATCTCGATGGCGACGCTTACGGGGGCTGCGCGGGTTGCCGTTGGCCCTGATCTGTCACCGTTTTTTACCGATAACGATGCCCATGCCAGCGCGCTTGCGATGGCAGCGGCTCAGGTCGCAGACCCTGTTTGGCGCCTACCGTTCCATGACCCCTATGAGGCGATGATCGAGCCCGGAATTGCGGATTTGGACAACGCGCCCAAGGGTGGTTTCGCGGGCTGCATAACGGCCGCCTTGTTCCTGCGCCGATTTGTGCAAAGCCCCTATATGCACTTCGATATCTATGGATGGAACCCGATGGCCGCGCCTGCGCGTCCCATGGGTGGAGTTGGTGCGGGCGCGCGCGCAGTGCTTGCAGCGTTACCAGAACTGCTAGACCTATGACCGATCGCAGACTGTTGGCGGCAAACGGGCGGGTCGCGGCTGCGTGGTTGAAAGGGCAAGTCGAGGCGGCCACTTACGTCGACGGCACAGCGCAATCCGTTGTCGCGCCTGTGGCAGATTTATACACCGCACCTGACGGCAAACGTGATCGACAAGTGTTGCTGGGCGCGGCTGTGACTGTTTTCGAGGTCCGTGACGGCTGGGCGTTTGTGCAGGCAAGTGACGGCTATGTTGGCTATCTGCGCGTGCAGGATTTGGGCGCGCCTGTTTGGCCGACGTTTTTCGTAGCGACGCCTGCGACCCATGCCTATGCGCAGGAATCGTTCAAAGCGCCCGACGTCATGGCGTTGCCGTTTGGCGCGCGCGTGGTGGTCATTGACGAGCGGCAGAAGTTCTATGAAACTCCGCAAGGCTTTATCTCAAAGAAACATTTGCGCCCCATTGCCGAACCATTCAGCGATCCCGCCACGATTGCGCAGATGCATTACGGAGTGCCGTATCTTTGGGGAGGGAATTCCACACGCGGGATTGATTGCTCGGGGCTTGTCGCTGCAGCGTTGAACGCCTGTGGTATCGCCTGTGCGGCCGATAGTGATTTGCAGGAAATTGCATTTGGCGGCGATCTTGCCCCTGACGCGCCTTTGCAGCGGGGTGATCTGTTTTTCTGGAAAGGCCATGTGGGGATGATGGTTGACGAGACAACGTTAATTCACGCCAACGCGCATCATATGGCGACGGCCTATGAGCCGATTGAGAACGCGATTTTACGTATCAAGGCGCAGGGCGACGGCGATGTGACCTCTCGCAAAAGGTTTTAATCAACTGCGCGGATCAATTTGCGCTCTAAGGCTTGCAACACCGTTCGCAATTCATTGCCACGTTTCAAAACCTGCCCATCGACCCCGATCAACGCAAATTGGCCCTGTTTAAGTCGCATCCCGGGTCGCTTTTCCACGCGATAGATCGGGTTCTCGGCGGTGCGTTTGAAAACAGAAAAAATCGCGACTTCGCGCAGAAACGACAACCCGTAATCGCGCCATTCTCCCGCCGCGACCATACGCCCGTATAGGCCCTTCAGCGTGTTCAACTCGGTGCGGTGAAACACCACCTGATCGGGTGCCGGTTGGTGAAGCGGGATTGGTTGGTTCGTGGACATTGTACGAACATCGGGCTGAATGTTTCTAATATCAAGGCATGGCCCTGATATTGCCTGAAAACAACCTCCGATGTGCCACGCCATATCCCTGATCCGACCACCATCAAAGATCACTAAGGATTTATAACGAAGGTTCTTGCGGCAGCGTTTTATAGCCCCACCCAGTACGGTGTCTCAGGGCCTTCGTTTGATTTCCCATCATCAACCGCAGGCGATTTGCGTGATTGTCCCGTTTTCACCCACATGAAAATTCATCCGCGTCGGGCGATAATCCTGGGTCGAGATTGTGCCGGGCCGTAGCACCCGCACTTCACCCAAGATTAAAATGCGCTCGAGTGCTGTCGCATCTTGATTTAGCAACGTGTGGTATCGCGCCGCCTTGCAGGTGTCGTCCATACCTGTGGGCAAGCGGTTACCGATTGCGCTAGGTGTTGCGTTAGGGGGCGTGGTGGCGGTGCAGGCCGCGAGTGCCATAAGAACAATCAGTTTTTTCATATAGCCAGAGTGCGCCCGACGCGGATGCTTTGGCAAGGCTGTAACGCGACGAAATTTCCCCTTTTTACGAGGCCCGCGCTTGATTGTTGCGCGCGTTTGGCCGACCTTGGCGCAAATTGGAATAGGATGACACAAATGATGCGAACACGCGCTGCGGTGGCTGTGGCTGCCGGACAACCACTAGAGATTATGGAAGTGAACCTTGAAGGACCGCGAAAAGGCGAGGTTCTTGTCGAGATCAAGGCAACAGGCCTGTGCCACACCGATGAGTTTACCCGTTCAGGCGACGATCCAGAGGGCATTTTCCCTGCAATTCTCGGCCATGAGGGTGCGGGTATCGTAATTGAGATTGGCGAAGGTGTGACCAGCCTTGAGGTGGGCGATCATGTGATCCCGCTTTACACGCCAGAATGTCGCGAGTGCGAATATTGCCTGAACCCGAAAACCAACCTGTGCCAGTCGATCCGCAGCACGCAGGGGCAGGGCTTGTTGCCAGATGGCTCCACCCGTTTTTCGATGCTGGATGGTACGCCAATCCATCATTACATGGGCTGTTCTACTTTTGCGAACCACACGGTTGTTCCTGAAATCGCGCTGGCGAAGGTGCGCAAAGATGCGCCGTTTGACAAGATTTGCTATATTGGTTGTGGTGTCACGACGGGTATCGGCGCTGTGATCAACACTGCTAAGGTCGAGATCGGCTCAAAGGCGATTGTCTTTGGGTTGGGCGGCATTGGTCTGAACGTATTGCAGGGCTTGCGCCTCGCCGGAGCTGACCAGATTGTCGGCGTTGACCTCAACGACGACCGGATCGAGATGGGCAAACGCTTTGGCATGACCCACTTTGTGAACCCGTCCAAGGTCGAGGGCGATCTGGTGGCCCATCTGGTCGAGCTGACAGGCGGCGGCGCAGATTATACCTTTGATGCGACTGGCAATGTCGATGTCATGCGCACTGCACTCGAGGCGTCGCATAAGGGCTGGGGCGAAAGCATCATTATCGGCGTGGCCCCTGCGGGTGCCGAGATTTCGACCCGTCCGTTCCAACTTGTCACTGGTCGAAGCTGGCGCGGCACCGCTTTCGGCGGGGCCTCCGGACGCACCGATGTGCCAAAAATTGTTGACTGGTATATGAATGGCAAGATTGAAATCGACCCGATGATTACCCACAAACTTAAACTGGAAGACATCAATCACGGCTTTGAGTTGATGCATCAAGGAAAGTCTATTCGGGCAGTCATCGAGTTTTAAGCGGTACTAAACAATCTGAAAGGTCCGGCCAATGCGCCGGGCCTTCTTGTTTGTAGGGGCTTGCATTGGTCGAAAATTGGCGTAAATTAGAACCATTCTAATAATGAGGTCCCCGCATGATCCCTGGATTTGCAAACCGTCGTCGTTTTCGTGATCTGTCAGAACAGGAAATTCTCGCCCTTGCGATTTCAAGCGAGGAAGATGACGCTCGCATTTATCGCAGCTACGCAGAAATGCTGCGCAAGGATTTTGCGGCAAGTGCTGCGGTATTCGACGGTATGGCTGCAGAAGAGGACGGCCATCGGCGGTTGCTGATCGACCTGCACGTGTCCCGCTTTGGCGAGGTTATTCCTCTGATCCGCCGTGAACATGTGTCTGGCTTTTACGCGCGACGACCTATTTGGTTGGTCGAAAACCTTGGCATCGAACGTATCCGCGACGAGGCCGCGCAGATGGAACGCGACGCAGAGCGGTTTTATCGCGCGGCAGCGGCCAACACGGGTGACGCTGCGACGCGCAAATTGCTGGGTGATCTGGCCGCAGCAGAGGCGGGCCATTCGGAAACGGCCACGCAGTTGGAGAATACGCACCTTGATGAAAGCGAGCGTAGTGCTGAGGAAACCGCAGCACATCGCCAATTCATTCTGACATGGGTGCAGCCCGGGTTAGCTGGCCTGATGGACGGGTCTGTCTCGACACTCGCGCCTATTTTCGCTGTGGCCTTTGCGACCCAAGATACATGGACAACATTCCTCGTGGGCCTTGCGGCGTCGGTTGGCGCAGGCATCTCGATGGGCTTTACCGAGGCCGCGTCGGATGACGGGCAAATTTCTGGTCGTGGGTCACCAATCAAGCGCGGAATCGCGGCGGGTATCATGACGACGGTGGGCGGATTGGGCCATGCTTTGCCGTATCTGATCACCGATTTCTGGACCGCCACAACCATCGCACTGATCGTTGTATTTGTTGAGTTGTGGGCGATCGCATGGATCCAGAACCGCTACATGCAGACCCCGTTTTGGAAGGCTGCGTTCCAAGTGGTTTTGGGCGGTGCATTGGTCTTTGCAGCTGGTGCGCTCATCGGCTCTGGCTAAACCTCGCGCACCATCGTGGTGGCGGCGCTAAATCCAAACAGGTGGCGCAAAGGGCCGAGTGAATGTGTATCTTTGGCGACAAACCCCATCCGTTCATATAACGCGCGGGCGCGGGGATTGGTATCTATCACATCCAGTCGAACCTCGGCGTAGCCGCGCCTGCGCCCCTCTGCGATAATCGCGCGAAGCAGCGCACTTCCGACCCCTTTGCCACGTGCGGCTTCATCCACAAAAATTCCGTCCATCAGGAACCTTTTATTCTCTGTGTCGCGCTCTAATAACGATAAAAGCGCGATCCGCCATGTGGCACCGACCCAGCCATAATGCTGCGCCAGCTCGCGCAACGTGCCATCAACAAGCGCGCCTTCATAAGTTTTGAAACCCGCCACGCCCAAAAGAGTGCCATGGGTATCATGTGCGCAAATCGCGTGATCCGTGTCCAGCACTTGTTCGATAAACGCGCGTGCTTTC
This sequence comes from Yoonia sp. MH D7, assembly GCF_054439475.1. Lineage (NCBI taxonomy): Bacteria > Pseudomonadati > Pseudomonadota > Alphaproteobacteria > Rhodobacterales > Paracoccaceae > Yoonia > Yoonia sp. MH D7. Next base: position 2,271,592 of record NZ_JBTJCF010000001.1, on the reverse strand, counting down.
CATTCTGGACGCATGACACGGCCCAATTTCGTGCCAAACGCCTCCCAGTAAAGCGCGGCGACTTTTGCCCGATCTTCTGGCGCAATCCCGTTGGTCAGGATCATAATCCATACTCTGTGAAGGGAATGAAACGCACAAGGTCACCTTGGCTAATATTCTGCGCCGCGTCGCTTAACTCGACCAAGCCCGTTGCCCATGACAGCCCCGAAACGCGGCCCGATCCTTCGGATGCAAATGCCACAACTTTGCCGTCCTCAATGCGTGCGCGGATATATTCGCGCCGTCCCGCTTTCTTGGATTTGGCAAAGCCTGCAGGCATAGGATAGCCTTGTGGTTCGTTCCAGTCGCCGCCCGCCAAAACGCTAAGCGCAGGGCGTGCGAAAACAAGCGCGCAGACCATCGCCGCGACGGGATTTCCGGGCAAGCCTAACACCGGCGTATCGTGCCATAACCCTAGGGCCAAAGGGCGTCCCGGTTTCATCGCGATCCGCCAAAGTGCGAGCGATCCCGTGCCTTGCAAGAGTGCCGACATGTGGTCTTCGTCGCCTGCTGACGCGCCGCCTGACGTCAGGATGACGTCGCATTTTTTGGCCGCTTGATCCAAAGTTTTGCGCAGCTTTTTGCGGTGATCAGGTGCGCAACCAAGGTCGATGACCTTGTGCCCCCACGCCGCAACAGTGGCGCATAACATTGGGCGATTGGCGTCGTAAATTTGATCAGAGCGCGCAGCTTGTCCCGCTTGTGCCAACTCGTCGCCAGTAGACAACACTCCAACACGCAAACGACGGCTCACACAAACGCGCCCGACACCAGCAGCGGTGATCGTGGCCAGATCAGCAGGGGTCAGGATGCGCCCCGCAGCCATGATCGTCTGACCTTGGACCATATCTTCGCCCGCTTTACGCGCATTGGCGCCAAGGCGTAGCGGCCCGTTAAACAGCAGCTGCGTGTCTTGGGTCGCGACGTCTTCTTGCAGCACGACGGTGTCAACGCCCGACGGCAAAGCGGCCCCGGTCAGGATGCGAATGGCGTGACCGGCAGGGACCGTGCCCGCGTATGGCGCACCCGCTGCCGCGCGTCCGTTCAGCAGGGTATATTGCCGCTCACCAGCTTCGGCAGGCCCCGCAAAACCATAGCCATCAACGGCAGAATTCGGGGTCGGTGGGTGCGCGCGTTTAGCCGTGATATCTGTGGCAAGAATACGGCCAGCCGCCTTTTGAATGCGGATTTCTTTGTGCCCGACGACACACGCAAGGTGGTTGCGTAGATGCGCATGGGCATCATCCACAGGCGTCCAATACGCGCCTTGCGGCATGGCAAAGCAATCGTTGCGCAGTGGCGGCGGTCGGTTCTGCATGACGCCCAAAATCCACCCCTCCAGCGGGGCGACGACGTCCATGGTCCGCTTCAAAGCTTGTGGGGCCATCTGTGCAAAGTGATTGGCGGTGACCTGCACCTGAAAAGCGTCTTTGATCATGTCATCAGGCCCGGCGTCCGTAAACATACTCGGCCAGATTTCGGCAATGACGATAGGTGTATCTGGCGTTTCAAACGGCCAAACGGAAAGGTCGGTCTTGAAGGTTTCGCGCAGGCGATAAAGCACGGGCAACCCCATGATCACTTGCGACCCGACGGCGCCTGCGCCAGATAACTGCCAGCATGTAAAGCTGCCTCTGGCGCGAGCTTCGACCTGTCGTTTCTCGGCAAAGGGGTTTGCTGTGCGCGCCAACCCTTTGCGTGGCAGGTCCACAATATTGCGTTTTAACCCGTTGCCCCAAAACGGGCCAATGCCGTCAAACATGCCATTCAACTTGCCCGCCACATCAAAACGATTGTTGGTGTCTGGGGTGTCCGTCACATGATCAGAAAACCAGCGCCAAAGTGCAAAAGGGTCGTCAGATCCGGTGACCGCCTTGCCAAATCCAGCCGGATAGCCAAAAGGAAAATCAAAGCCCGCGAGCACGCGACGCCCTGCGGCAATCTCATTATGAAAAAGCTCGTTCAGCCAAATTTCGACCAACTGCCTGTTACGAAAATAAATCGGATCTTGTCCTGCAATACAGGTCCAAATCGCATCCTTGACAGGTTTAGGCCCGCGATCATTACCGCCTGACCAATCGACCATAACATATGTATCAAACCTCATAACCCAACCTGCATAAGGATGAAATCAGCGATGGCTTTGGTGTCATCAAGGTCGAATTGCGGCTGCGTTGCGATGACAGGGCAGTCGGCGGCAAGCGCTATGATAGTTGGGTCGTTAGGGGCCAGCAACGTGCCGTGTGTGGCAGCGCGATAGGTCTCTATCTTAGGATGGCTGTCGCGCTTATACCCTTCAATCAGGATCAAATCGACGGGATCCAACTTGGTCAAAAGCGTGTCTAATGCGGGTTCCTCTGCACCGCGCAATTCCGACATCAGCGCCCAACGTGCGCCAGATGAAAGCAGCACTTGCGACGCGCCCGCTGTGCGGTGCCGGTAGCTGTCTTTGCCTTCGTGATCGACGTCAAAACTGTGATGGGCATGTTTGATCGTAGAGACTGAAAACCCGCGCTGCGTGATCTCGGTGACCAGCCGTTCCATCAGGCCGGTTTTGCCAGTGTTCTTATAGCCGACGACGCCAAATATTCTCATAGCATGGCCTGTGCCGTGACCAAGTCGTCAGGCGTGTTCACGTTGAAAAACGCGGCGCTGTCGGGGAATATGGCGGTTGCTGCATTGTGCTGGCTGGTCCACATCATAACCTTGCGCAAACCGTCATTCAGGGCCGCGCGCAGATCATCACGCAAGCGCACGGGCCAAAGACCAAAGGTTGGCTGCCGTCCATCGGCGGTTGCCGCGAGCGCAAGATCAACACCTGCAAGTTCGGCTGCAAGCTGTAATTGCGGGACCACATCACAGGGCAGAAATGGCGTATCGGCGGCGGCGGTTACAATTTGATCAAACCCTTTTTCAGCCGCCCAATCCAAACCCGCAAGAACCCCCGAAAGCGGCCCCGCAAACCCTGCGATACTGTCGGCGATCACAGGCAGACCAAGGCTGGAAAACCGTGCGCCGTCGCCGTTAGCATTTAACGCAAGGCCTGCAACTTGCGGCTCGAACCGCGCAATCACATGGGTGATGATCGGTTGACTGCCAAGCTGCAAAAGCCCCTTGTCGCCGCCGCCCATGCGGGTCGCTTGTCCGCCCGCGAGGATTACACCAAGTGGTTGTTTCAAGTGTCCGCCCCTTTACGTCCAGACTTGCGTGGTTCGTCGGCGACTTGATCGGGGTCTGCATCGCGGATCAACCGCTCTTCGCCCGCCAGACACACAAACCGTTTGCCGCGCATACGTCCGATCAGGGTCAGGCCAACTTGTTGTGCAATCTCGACGCCCCAAGCGGTAAAGCCCGACCGCGATGCCAGCGCGGGAATACCCATCAGTGCACATTTGATCACCATTTCAGAGGTCAAGCGACCCGTGGTATAAAGCATTTTGTCAGACGGATCGACGCCCTCTGACAACATCCAACCTGCGATTTTATCAACGGCGTTATGGCGGCCCACGTCTTCCATATAGACAAGCGTGCGATCACCTTGGCACAGTACCGTCCCGTGAATAGCGCCCGCAGTCAGGTAGAGCGACTGGGTCGTATTGATCTTGGCCGCAAGCGCGTAGAGGTGCGATGTGCGCAGCGGTGTCGCGGGCAGAGTGACCCCCTCAAGACCCTCCATCATGTCGCCAAAAACGGTGCCAACTGCGCAGCCGCTGGTGCGGGTTTTCTTGGCCAGCTTGTCCTCGAACGTGGTGGTTGAGGCGGTGCGCACGACGGCGACTTCCAACTCTGCGTCGTAATCCACACCTAATAAATCATCTGCATCGCGCAGCATGCCTTGATTGCGCAAAAAACCAAGCGCCAGATATTCAGGATAGTCACCGATTGTCATCGCGGTCACGATCTCACGCGAATTAAGGTAGATCGTCAGTGGTTTTTCTTCGACCACATTCAGGTCAACACGGGCGCCGGTGTGATCAGTGCCCTGCACCTGCCGCGTCAGTGTTTGCCCTGATGATAACGGTGCAATTATATAGGCATCAGAGGACTCATGAACTGTCATTTGTATTTCCTGCAAGCTGCGCGTAGGTCTGGCGTGTATTCCATCCAAGCTAGGCGAAACCGATGACTGCTGCCACCACCAAATCTGTCTTTCGGGCGGGTATCCGCGACGGACTACCGTTCATTTTTATCGTTATCCCCTTTGCTACACTTTTTGGTGTTGTGGCGATTGAGGCGGGCCTATCGCTGGCGCAGACTATGGGCTTTACGGTGCTGGTGATCGCAGGGGCGGCGCAGTTTGCAGCCGTGCAATTGATGCTTGATAACGCCGCAATCGGGTTTGTTTTATTGGCGGCGCTGGCCGTGAACCTGCGCATGGCGATGTATTCGGCCTCGCTTGCAACCTATATCGGTGACGCGCCGTTGTGGCAGCGGGCATTGGTCAGTTATCTGAATTTTGACCAATCCTATATGATGGCAATGAGCAAATACGAAGACTCCCCCGACATGAGCGTGTCTGATCGTGTGTATTATTTCCTTGGCATATCAACGGTGATTGCGCCGATCTGGACGCTGACAACATTGATCGGTGCGCTGATCGGCTCCGCAATCCCCGATGCAATGGCGTTGGATTTCATCTTGCCCATCGCCTTTTTGTCGATGGTGGCCCCGATGGTACGCACTTTGGCGCATTTGGCGGCGGCGTTGATGTCGATCTTGGTGGCGCTGTTGCTGATCGGATTGCCGTCAGGTAGCGGACTATTGATCGCCGCAGTCTGTGCAATGGCTGCGGGCGTGGCGGTTGAAAGCTGGATGGAAAGGGCGCGCGCATGACTTATTCTACCATCGAGATCTGGTTCATCATCGGGACTTTGGCGGTCGGCACTTTCCTGATCCGGTTTTCATTTCTGGGGCTGATTGGCGGAAAAAACATGCCGCCGTTGGTGCTGCGGATGTTGCGTTATACGCCTGTGGCCGTTTTGCCAGGTATGGTAGCACCGTTAGTGTTCTGGCCCGAGGCGACGGGCGGGCAACCCGATCTGGTGCGCTTGCTTGCGGCCTTGGCTGCCGTTGGTGTCGCCTATTGGACAAAGAAAGTTGTCTGGGGCATGGCCGCAGGTGCCGTCACGTTTTACGCTGGCTTGGCGCTTACTGGTCTGCTGTAAGGGCTGCGTTGATTTCGGCAGCAGCAGCGGCGTTATTATCCGCATCGTTCTCGCGGAATTCGCGCATCGTGACGCCGGGCAATGCAGCAAATCGGTCACGCAGTTTGTCAGGAAAGTAGGTGGTCCGCAGCGTCTCGAAACCCGCCAATTGACGCAGGATCAAAGATGTCGCACGGGTGCAAGCCATCTGCGCCACGGGACCGTTCGCCAAGACCAATTGCAAGGCTTTCTCAGCAACCTCTGGCGAAACCTCTATCTTGTGGGCTTGTACATAATAGGAGGCACGGGCGTGGTAGCTGATGTAATACTGCTCAATATTTGGCGATATGCCGAATAGGACATCATTGCGTTCCGGGATTGTCGGGCTTTGAAAACTGCCTGCAGGATCAAACAAAACACGCTGGCTGGCGTCAACCAGCAGCGCGGAATGCGCGCCATTGTCGCTACCGACATTCAACATAGTCAGTAGCGTCAGCGATTTGGGACCAGTGCCACGGTAAATCGCCGCATCAACAGCATCTTGTTGCGCCCAAACTTGCGTACCACTAGCAGCACCACAAGCAGTCAGCGCCAAAGGCGCACCAAGAATAAAGCTGCGACGTTGCATGAATTAGCCGTTAACCAGCGCCATAAAAATCAAAACGCCGATGGAAAAAAGTGCAACTTTTGTGCTCATGCTTATAAAGCCTTGAAACGTCTTTTGCTGTACGGAAATATCCATTTCGCCATGCTTGTGGTCGGCCATATCAGGTATCCTTTTTAAACGAAGTCTCTGTCGCAAATCGCATAGACGATTATTGTGGGTATGTCACGCAGTCTCGTCGCTGCGATCCAACTCGCGCGCAAGCTGAAATCCGATCCGGTTTGGTTCGACTTGATCGATTTGTTTAGGGCTCGCCATTAACATCACATTTAGCTGGCTAACATGCTGGATTAACTGGGTCTTTGCGCCGCTTTCATTGGTGCCATAATAGGTTACAATATCGGGGTCATAGTATCCCAATCCGTCGATTTTGATCATGCCCGCACCACCACCTGCAAACCCCAAACCGACCTCATGGTCGTTATCCAGCTGCTTTTCAAAGTGCTGGATATACAAGATAATCCGCTCGTAAGCCCATTGCGCAGGACTTTTTTTAGCGTTTGATTCCTTTAACGCCTTGGGAAGGTTGGCAGCATCAGGGCAGGGGGTGTCGGCGTTTACATGCACTTCGCGCAGACCCGGCAGGTGCAGATTTTCCATCGCATCAGCAGAGGTTTCAATGGTCGCTTGGGCTTTAGTATCAGTCATAAGGGTACCGCCGTTGTATCTTTGATCTCTTCCATAACAAAACTAGCGGAAATATCCGAAACCGAAATACGCGAAGTTAATTTTTTGTAAAATGCATCATAGGCAGGCACGTCGGCCACGCGCACGCGTAGCACATAATCCAGATCTCCGGTCATGCGGTAGGCGCCCACAACTTCGGGCATGGCGGCGAGGGCGATCTGGAATTTTTGCATCCAATCCGCGGCATGTGCATTGGTGCGGATCATCACCATCGCTGTCAGCGGACAGCCGACAGCGGCGGGATTGACCAGAGCGACGCGGCCCTTGATCACCCCTGCGGCCTCCATCTGCTTGATCCGCCGCCAGCAAGCATTGCGCGACAGCACGACCACCTCACTAATGGCATCTACAGAAGCATTTGCATCGCGTTGAAGGATTTTTAAAATATTTCGATCGATAGTATCAACAATGTGGGCCATATTGGGATTATATCCCAATACTATTTGCTACTGCAACAATAATTGGGATGAAATATGTCATGGATTTGGATAAGTTAACACAACATCTCCGTCGTAAGGAAAACCATATGTCAGATGCGACCCATTCACTAACCCGCCATAAGCTCATGCACCTGCGCACCCATATCGAGGCGCGACGTTAAGTATGTGTCGGATCGCGGCATATACCGGACCTGCCATCCCGCTAGAAAACATCATCGTGCGTCCCGCACATTCGCTACTGGATCAAAGCCAACACGCGACCGAGGCCAAGCTTGCTGTGAATGGTGACGGCTTTGGCATCGTGTGGTACGGAGAAGCCCGTTTCCCCGGTCTTTACCGCGATGTTCTGCCCGCTTGGGCCGATGATAACCTGACGAACCTGTGCCGCATGGTGCGCTCGCACCATTTCATTGCGCATGTGCGGGCTAGCACGATGGGCGAAACCAGCCGTGCAAATTGTCATCCTTTTGCTTTTGAGAATTGGTCGTTTTGCCATAACGGTCAAATCCCGCATTTTCCTGCCATCAGACGCCAGATGGAAGCCGCCTTGCCTGATGATCTGTTTGCCGCCAAGCGTGGTAGCACCGATAGCGAAATGGTGTTTCTGACGCTTTTGGCCAACGGTCTGCGCGATGATCCTGCGGCGGCGATGCGTGCCACTTTGGCCGCAATTGGTCCCGCAACCGATGCTGGCCCGATCCGCCTGACCTGCGTGTTCTCGGACGGCGAAACGCTTTACGCTTTCCGCCACGCCTCCGATGGCAAATGTCCAACGCTGTACCGCTCTGGCGTATTGGACAATGGCGGCTTTGCGTTGGCCTCCGAGCCGCTGTGTGGCACGGCGGCAAAGTGGATCGAAATTCCGCCCGACACCATATGCCGCGTCACGGCAAGTGGCGCTGTTTCAATCGCCGCTTAATGCCTGATAATAATACGCGCCGTCGTCGCCTAATGTGCGCGACGCGCGTCCCGCTTTGTGCAGGTGGTTGACGTGGGCCAGCGCTTCGACCAGCGCAAGCCCGTATTCGCTGCGCCCGATACTCCGTTTGAACAACGACGCAAAGCACTGCCCTGCGCTTTTAGGCTCATCCAAGTATTTTTCCAATCGTATCAACGCACTATGGTGGTTCTCGACCATCTGATGCAGGCGCAGCGGCAGCCCCGTGAACGGTAATTTATGCCCGCCCAAAACCAGTTGATCGTCACGCGCGAACGGCATGAAACGCACGCAGGCCTCCAACCACTCAGCAACAGGATCAGCCTCCGGCTCGGTCGCATAGATTCCCAGATTAGCGCTGATCGAAGGTAGCAATTGATCCCCGCCAATCACCAAATTGTCGTCGCGGCTCCAGAATGTTGCGTGTTCGGGGGCATGGCCATTGCCCATGCGAATGTCCCAAATGCGGCCGCCGATCGTGATCGTGTCGCCCTCGGAAATGCGGGTAAAGCCCAGAGGCATCGGCGCGACACAATCGGCAAAATTGAACGGGCGTTCGACCTCGCGCAGCGCGTATTCCTCCTCCGACATGCCTGCTCGCCGATAAAACGTCAGCGTTTCCGGCGTCGGAACATCATGTGGATCTAGCGTTAGCATGCGCGCCATCAACCACGGCACGCGCGGCATAACCAGCTCCGCGCCATTCTTCACAAACCAACCCGCAAGCCCGACATGATCAGGGTGATGATGAGTCACGATCACCCGCCCCACAGGTTTGCCCGCAAGTGGCCCCGCGAGTAATTCCGCCCAAATGGCGCGGGACTTTTTCGACGAAAACCCAGTGTCGACCACAGTCCAGCTATCACCACAATCCAGCGCGTAGACATTCACATGGTCCAGCGCCATGGGCAGCGGCATACGCATCCACAACACGCCCTCAGCCACTTCTATCGCCTCGCCGGTTTTAGGCGGGTCAGCAAACGGATAGCGGATACTGCGAGTGTCGTTATTCATCAACATACCAAATCGTCGGCGGTAATCGCCATCAGGTCCGCTGCACCCTCGCGGGTATGGGCCAACAGGGCCACATGCTCTGGCAATAAACGGTTGATATAAAACGTCGCAATCCGCACGCGCCCCGCGTCACCTGCCATCGCCGCCGCCAAATGCGCATGCCCGCCCAAAACCCGCGCAAAAGCACGTAAGTAAGGCACAGCCCCCGCAAAACGGTCGGTCAGATCTTGCTCGACCAACCACTCGGTCGTCTCACGCAGTGTTTCTGCGGCATTCCAAACCGATTTGGCGAGCGCAGGATGGGCTGCTTTTGCAGCATCCGCTTGCGCTTCAATCTCGTCCAAAATCAAAAATGCCGCCTCGCCGTTATCCATCAATTTGCGTGCGACAAGGTCCATCGCTTGAATGCCGTTGGTGCCCTCGTAAATAGCACTCACGCGCACATCGCGGCTATACTGTGCCGCACCTGTTTCCTCAATATAGCCCATGCCGCCATGAACCTGAACACCTGTGTTCGCAACTTCGATACCAACGTCGGTGCCAAATGCCTTGCCGATAGGGGTCAGAAACGCGGCGCGTGCTTTCCATGTCGCCTCACCCGTGGCGGCAGTCATATCGATCGCCACAGCATTCATCAGCGCAATCGCGCGCGCAGCAAAAATATCGGCCTTCATACTGACAAGCATACGGCGCACATCGGCGTGTTCGATAATCGTGCCTTTTCCGCCCTGCTTTCGTTCCAGCGCATAAGCCAGCGCATGTTGATACGCACCCTCAGCCGCGCCTATCCCCTGCACGCCCACGCCAAGGCGCGCATTATTCATCATCGTGAACATGGCAGCCATGCCAGCATGGGCCTCGCCAATCAGCCAGCCCGTAGCACCCGAATATTCCATCACCGCAGTGGGTGATCCGTGTAGGCCCATCTTGTGCTCCAAACTCACGACACGCAGATCGTTTTTCGCGCCCAATGTGCCGTCCTCACTCGGGATCACCTTTGGCACGAGAAACAGGCTAATACCCTTGGTTCCCGCAACGCCATCGGGCAAGCGCGCCAACACAAGGTGACAGATATTGTCGGTAAAATCATTGTCGGCCCAGCTGATGTAAATCTTTTGACCCGTGATCGCATAGGTCCCGTCGCCATTTGGTTCGGCCTTGGAACGCAACGCACCCACATCCGATCCGGCCTGCGGCTCTGTCAGGTTCATCGTTCCGCACCATTCGCCCGAAATCAGCTTTGGCAGGTACAACGCCTTGATCGCATCGGACGCATGATGCTCTAGCGCCTCAATCTGGCCTTGGGTCATCAGCGGGTTCAATTGCAGCGACAGGCACGCGCTCGACATCATCTCGTTCACAGCCGTGGTTAGGGTCATTGGCAAGCCCATTCCGCCAACCTCTGGACTGGCCGACATGCCGATCCAGCCACCTTCTGCAATCGCCTTGTAGCCGCCATCAAATCCCGGCGAAGTACGCACGATACCGTTTTCAAGACGGGCAGGGTGCAGATCACCGCTCCGGTTTAGCGGGTATAGCACCGCTTCGCACATCTTTGCCGCTTCGGTCAGGATCGCGTCGGTCATATCCGGCGTGGCCTCTGAAAACCGGTCAGTCGCTACAACTTGGGAAAACCCTACCACATTTTCCAACAAAAAACGGTAGTCACCGACGGGGGCACGATATGGCATGGAAGTCTCCGGTATCTGGGCGACTTGGCAAAACCACGCGCCGCAAGTATGCATCTGTTAAATTCAGGGTATCGTAGCACGCCCGCCCATCAACAGAAACGCCACGTCATGACGATACTAGAAACAACAATTCTTGCAAGTAATGGCACCGGAGTGCAGGCGGCGGGCGATATTTTGCAGGCTGGCGGCTTGGTCGCGTTCCCAACAGAGACGGTTTACGGGCTGGGTGCCGATGCGCGTAATGACAGGGCCGTCGCTGCGATCTATGCGGCAAAGGGACGACCCAGTTTCAATCCCCTGATTGTGCATTTACCTGACGCGGTGCATGTGGCGCAGTATTGCCACATGCCGCAGGTCGCGAAAGACCTTGCTGCCGCGTTCTGGCCCGGTGCGTTGACGTTGGTGCTGCCTTTGCAGGCAGGTGCGGGGATATCGGCGCTGGTCACGGCGGGCTTGCAAACGCTTGCCGTACGGGTGCCGGATCACGCATTGGCACGGGACTTGCTGATAGCATTTGGTGGCCCCGTGGCTGCTCCTTCGGCCAACCCGTCAGGGCGTATCAGCCCGACAAGCGCCGACCATGTGATTGATGGGCTCTCAGGAAAAATAGACGCGATTGTGGATGGCGGATCCTGTGTGGTTGGGCTGGAATCAACAATAGTGGATTGCACTGGTAAGCCAGCATTGCTGCGGGCAGGGGGCATTTCCGCAGAAGAAATAGAGGCATGTCTGGGCTACGCGTTGCTTTACCCAAGCGACCTCGCAATGCCAAATTCCCCAGGACAACTGCTATCGCATTATGCACCACAAGGTAGCTTGCGTTTGAACGCAGTGCACGCTGAGGCGCATGAAACATGGCTGGGCTTTGGTGCGGTGAAGGCTGATCTGAACTTGTCAGTTCATGCTGATTTGCATGAAGCAGCAGCAAATTTGTTTAAGATGCTGCACCAGCTTGACGCAATGGGAGCCAAACATATCGCAGTGTCGCCGATCCCTGAAACGGGGCTTGGACACGCAATCAACGACCGCCTGAAACGTGCTGCCGCACCAAGGGATTAACCTTGGTTGTTGCGCTCGATGTAGTTGCGCATCTCTTCGGTTTCTTGACGGGCCTCACGCAAACCATCCATCGCGGCACGTAATTCGGCTTCGGTCTGGGACAGTTGATTGGTGATTTCTGCTTCGCGCTGCTGCAAATATGTGATCGCCTGATCGCGGGTTTCTTCGGCCTCGTGCAGGGCTTGCGCCATCTTATCCAACTCGCCGATCTCAGCCTTGGTCACGCGGGTAAAGCGATGCACAAGCCAGTTGGCAAACCAACCCAAACTAAAAGCCACAAACAAAATAATTGCGGTAGCGATGATAAATTCAGTTCTGTTCAACGTGTTGGTCCTGTCGTTATTCGCTTGCCGGCTCTTCAGCGGCGGCTTCAATTTCTTCTAAGGCAGTTGGCTCTTCGGGGGTCGTCTCGGGCTGGATCAGCGAGAATTCGATGCGGCGGTTCGCTTCGCGGCCGTCTTCGGTATCGTTGGACGCAATCGGGTCTTCTTCGCCAAAGCCGATGGCTTCAAACGTATTTACCGGCACACGGCGCATACGCAGGGCGTCCAAAACCGCCGTAGCGCGTGTCTGACTTAATTGCTGGTTCATTTCGACGCCACCTTGGCTATCGGTAAAACCGGCGATCTGAATGCGCAGATCATGACATTTTTTCAAGATCTCGGCAATGTCATCGACCACGTTCTGCGTCTCGGAGGTGATCGACGCCGAACCCGGATCAAACAGAATTTTGCGGTCCTCGGTAATGACGCCGATCTGCGCAATGCATTCTTCAGGTGTGGGCAGTCCGGCAATCGGGTCAAGCTGTTTGACATAAGTAACATCAAGCGAGAATTCTGCAGTCTGTCCTAATTTGTCGATTAGCAGGCGGGTGATATCGCCCTGCGCACTGGTATTGCCTGTGTTGCCCTTGATCGTGACCATGTCAGGTTCAACCGTGACAGAGCCGTTGGCCAAAGACGCCAAGGCTTCGATTCCGGCAAGCACACGCACCGCCCATCCAATCGGCAAATCATCAACGACCCGCGTGCCCATAGTGACATTCGCGCGGCCAAATTTCGCCATTGCATAGTTTTCAGCGGTCATATTGACCAGATCATCTGGCACTCTGCCACGTAACTGCACAGCACCTTCAGGGCTGCGCGTCGCGGTGAACTGTGGCGGTCCAGGGGCACCCGGCGTTGGTGCCGCGGGCAAACTCGCGTCCAGCGCAAAAACCTCTGGCAGCGCATTTTCCAACTCGCCGATCACACGGTCAAATTGGCCTTGATCCGTGCCAACAAGGGCGACCATTGAAATATCGGTGTCAGACAAGGTAACCGTGCCGCCGCCGAGGCTCTCGATTGCGTTGATGGATTGGACCACTGCCTTGGACCAAGTGCGCGAGGGCACGCCAAGCGCCTGCACGCAAGGGCCTCTGCCTACGAAGCCGGCCGCATTTGCCGCCGCCATAATCGCCGCTTCTGCCTCGGGGCTATCGGCGGCGCAGGCGTCAAAACTGACAGCGTCCTGATCTTTGGCAAACCTGACGGTAAACGGCGAAATCACCGGACGCGGCGCGGTGATCTGGATGCTCAGGCGCACGCCCTGCGGCGTGTTGCGAGCCAACGCAGATTGCAAACGGGCCTTCTCGGCGGGACTGTCCGAAATGGCGTTGATCGACACGCGCGTGGGCGACACGGAAATCTTGGAACGCGGCAACATTTCCAGCGCCCGCAACGCATAGTTCACCGCGTCGCGCCAGGTCTCCGGCACAGGGTAGTCCCCCGATTCCAGCAGGTCCGTTACCGTTTGCCCGTCCGCGATATCCGTGATCCGCTCGGCCAATTGTTCGCGATCGGTTTCAGTAGGGATCAAGCCGATTAACGACACGCCGCTATCATTTCTCAGAATTTCAATTGCAAAATCAGGCGCTGCAATGTTGAGTGATTCGGCTACACTCATGTTATCAATCACACGGCTTGCGTCCACGATCCGCCCTGCAGCAGATATCGCGCGGAACCGCACGGCTTCTGTCGGTGCCTCGCCTTCCAAAATCACCTGAAGCCCGTCACCCAGCACTGCAGTCCAGTCATAACCCCGATCTATAAGGGTTTCGCGCACCGATACCACTGACGTGTCCTCGACCACAGCCACAGTCGCACGGGCCGCAAAAACCGAAATGAGGGCGGCCAAGACAAAGACGCCAAGGCGGAGAAATAGAGAGGAAATGCGCATCTGCACCCGTTCAGCTGTAATTTGTTAATTTATTGCATATGCGGTGCGGCGCTTGGGTTCAATCACACGAACCACGCTACGGCGAAAAATGGCAAAGGGATCAGTCCAGCGTCGCGGTTCGAGCGGAACAGTTGCAGCAACTTCGCGCCGTCCTTGGGATCAAACCGCTGCAATTGCCACGACAAATGCCAACCCATCGCCAGTGGCCCGCCTAGTGCCACCACCAACGACAGAACCGAACGGTCACGACAAACCAAAACCACAGCAAAGCCCAGTAGAAATACTGTTCCCGCAAAGAACCCGCGCAGCCAGACCGGTGAGTTATCACCAAACAGCCGCGCCGTGGATTTCACGCCGATCAACGCGTCATCTTCGGCGTCCTGATGTGCGTAGATGGTGTCGTAAAACAGCGTCCAGCTGATTCCCGCCAAATAAATCACGACAGGCGTCCAGCTTACCGATCCTGCATGTGCCGCCCAAATCATCAACGCGCCCCAGTTGAACGCGATGCCTAAAAACACCTGCGGCCACCATGTAAAGCGCTTTGCAAACGGGTAAATCATCACAGGCACAATCGATAAAAATCCCAGCGCAATCGCGGCATTTGGCAGTGTCAGCAAAAACAGCAGTGACACCAATGACTGCACCAGCATCCAGCCTAATGCTGCGCGCACGCCCACTTGCCCCGATGGAATTGGACGCGAACGGGTCCGTGCCACCTGCACGTCAATATCGCGGTCAGTGATATCATTCCACGTACAGCCTGCACCGCGCATCAAAAACGCGCCAACACCCGCGCCAACCGCGATCCACAAATCAAACCAACCAGCTTGACCGTCCGCCAACATCGCCAGCGACAAGCCCCACAAACACGGCAAATACAGCAACCACGTCCCGATCGGCCGGTCCGCCCGCGACAGCCGCAAATAGGGCCGCGTCACCACAGGCGCATAGCGATCCACCCAATTTCCTGCACTGTCAGCAACAACACCCTCTGGCGTCTGGTCGTTCGGGGTCATATATTTGGCCTCATGGTAAATAAAGTTAGACTTTTTGTAGAGCACCCGCTGGGAGAAGGGGAAACCTGTTCCGCTATCGCGCGACCAGGCCCACTACCTATTTGGCGTGATGCGGATGATAGACGGCACTGTTTTATCCCTGATTAACGGGAAAGACGGCGAATGGGATGCACAGGTGGCGCAGTCCAGCAAAAAGGGCGGCATTTTAGAATGTGTGACCCAAACCAAGCCACTGCAAATGCCGCCTGATGTCTGGCTGCTGTTCGCGCCGATCCGCAAGGAACGCACCACGTTTATCGTGGAAAAAGCTACCGAGTTGGGGGCAGCCAAAATCATGCCCGTGCAAACCACCTACACCAACAACGCCGACCGCATCCGCGTGGATAAACTGCGTGCCAATGCATTGGAAGCAACAGAGCAATGCGGCGGAACATATGTGCCTGAAGTGACGGACCTCGAAAAACTGTCCAAAGTTCTTGCCGCGTGGGATCCATCCCGCAAATTAATGTTCTGCGACGAAACAATGATCGGCCAAGCCTCGGCCTTGACCGCCGACAAAGGCGGCCCTTGGGCGATCCTGATCGGCCCTGAAGGCGGCTTTTCGGACAAAGAACGCGACCACCTCCGTACACTTCCCTTCGCTCACCCCGTCAGCCTCGGACCGCGAATCCTCCGCGCCGACACCGCCGCCGTCGCCGCTCTTACCCTTTGGCAACAAGCCTTCGGCGACTGGTCGTGATTCTCGCAACGATTGCCGACACAGCTCGTATCATGGCGTATAAACCGCCGCAGGAACGCACGGCCCTTGCGCTTCATCTCGCCGATACACATGTGAAAGGTGTAACGCAGGTGGACCTGTTCGCGGCGATTTTCTGTGCTGCAAGGACCCACGAGGCCATCGGGTTTGGCCAAGTCAGAGGATTTACGATCGTGAACTATAACACGCCAAAGATAGCGAATGACTGAGTTCATGCGCCCCGCCGCCCGCGCCGCTCTTTGGCGTTGGCGCGAAGTGCTTGGCGCAATTGCCGTGGGCCTGATCGGGGTCTGGTGGACGATTGGCTCTATTGGAATTGTGCGCTGGCTGGGGATCATCCTCATCTTACTCGCTGTCATCGCCGGTCTCGCAGGCATCCAGCGCGCACGATTTCGCCAAACGGGGGCAGGACCGGGAATCGTCCAAGTTGCCGAACGCAGGCTTGCCTATTTTGGACCTCTTAACGGTGGTCAAATGGACATCGCTGACCTGACACGCTTAGAGCTTGACCCAACCAGCCACCCCGCACCAAGCTGGATACTGACCGGCATGGGTGGCCAATTCCTCGCAATCCCCATAAACGCCACTGGCGCGGAAGAGTTGTTTGATCTCTTTGGCAGCCTGCAAGGCATAAAAACCGAAGCCATGCTTGATGTGTTAGCACGCACTCCCTCTGCGCGGGTTGACGTTTGGACAAAGACCACACCACTCCTGCATTGACACCAGCGTGCTTTGGCTGCACCGATAAACCCCTAACCCAATTTGAAACGGAGCCTCCTTTCATGTCCATACCACAGTCCGGCGGCGGCCCGATCGAGCGGCACGAACAACTTGCAGAACTGCTCGCCAAAGGGTGCAAACCCAAAGAAGATTGGCGTATCGGCACCGAGCACGAGAAATTCGGCTACTGCCAAGACACGCTGAAACCGCTGCCCTACGAGGGCGAACGGTCGATCCACGCAGTGCTATCTGGCCTGCGGGACCGGTTCGACTGGACCCCCGTGGAAGAGGGCGGCAAGCTGATCGGCCTGAACAAGGGCCTCGCCAACGTCAGCTTGGAGCCAGGCGGCGCGTTGGAATTGTCTGGCGCACCTGTGGAAACAATCCACCAGACCTGCGACGAAGTGAACGACCACCTGCGCGAAGTGAAAGCAGTCTCTGACGAGATCGGCGTGAAATTCATCGGTCTTGGCGCAGCACCGCAATGGTCCCACGAAGAGATGCCGTTGATGCCCAAAGGGCGTTACGAGCTGATGAACAGCTACATGGAAAAAGTCGGCACCATGGGCACCGCGATGATGCGCCGGACCTGCACCGTGCAAGTGAACCTCGATTTCGGATCAGAGGCCGACATGGTGCAAAAACTGCGCGTGTCTTTGGCCCTGCAGCCCGTGGCGACAGCGCTTTTCGCCAACTCGCCGTTCTTTGAAGGCAAGGTCAATGGTCACAAATCATGGCGCGCAAAAATCTGGCGGCACCTCGACGCGGACCGCACAGGCATGTTGCCGTGGGTGTTCGAGGACGGCATGGGCTTCGAACGTTGGGCCGAGTGGGTGCTCGACGTGCCGATGTATTTTGTCTACCGCGATGGCAAATATATTAACGCGCTGGGCATGTCATTCCGCGACTTCCTGAAGGGCGAATTGCCTGCCTTGCCAGGTGAAAAACCAACGCTGTCTGACTGGGCTGACCACCTGACGACTGTTTTCCCCGAAGCGCGCATCAAACAATTCATCGAGATGCGCGGCGCGGACGGCGGTCCTTGGCGACGTTTGTGCGCTTTGCCTGCGTTCTGGGTCGGGCTGACCTACGACCAAACAGCGCTCGACGCCGCGTGGGACCTTTGCAAAGACTGGACCGCCGAGCAGCGCGACGCATTGCGCGTTGCAGCCTCTATCGACGGACTTCAGGCCAAGGTTGACGGCATCAACATGCACGATCTCGCCCGCGAAGTTGTGGCGATTTCAGAAGCAGGCCTGAAAGCCCGCGCGCGCCCCGGTGCTGGTGGCTTGGTCCCTGACGAAACCCACTTCCTCAACGCTCTGAAAGAAACCATCGAGACTGGCAAAACCCCTGCGGACGAGCTTTTGGATCACTACAACGGCGACTGGAACGGTGATCTGAACCGGATCTACGCAGAATATAGCTACTAAAATACGGCCATAATTCCGCCTCTATTGTTTCCTAAATTGGAACAATAGAGGGGTCTTTATGCCGTTTTTCCTAAACCCGCGCTTTGCGATGTTTCTGCTGATTGCTATGCCGTTGGCCGGCGGCGCTGTCGTGCATCCGCATGGCGCCAGCGCATTTATCATGGGTGCATGGGCAGGTACCTTGCTCGTCGCACCACCGTTGATGATCCTGCTGTGGATACTTGGCCTGCGCTCCATAGGCGACCTTTTGCGGCCCTTGGCGCGACTGCCTATACTTATAGGTCTGACCGCACTGATGTTTTACATGACGGGCACCGATATCGGGCTCGGCGGGCAATTGCTCGGCGGTGGCGCGCTGCTGCTGTGGCTGCGCCAAGGGCGCGGCGCACGTTTTATCTGACCACTACTTCTTGCCGATCCGCGTCTCTGTGCCTGCGCGCAACCGGCGAATATTTTCGGTATGACGAATATAAATCAATACCGCCAAAGTCACCGAAATCGCTGTTAACTGGCCGGTGGTAAACAGTGTCAACAGCACAGGCGTCCAGCCCGCAGCCATCAAAGCCGCCAGCGACGAGTAGCGGCTTACGGCTGCAACGGCCAACCAGATCACGCCCGCCATTAACCCGAAAGCAGGCGAAAGCGCGATCATGACGCCAAAATAGGTGGCCACCCCTTTACCGCCTTTGAACCGTAGCCATATCGGAAAACAATGGCCTAAAAACGCAGCCAAACCAGCAACCTGAGCTGCATCTTCACCCACAAAATGACGCGCGAGCAGAACAATCACCGCCCCTTTTCCCGCATCAAACAGCAGCGTCAGCGCTGCCGCTTTTTTGTTGCCTGTGCGCAAAACATTGGTCGCCCCGATATTTCCCGACCCGATTTCACGCAGGTTACCAAGGCCCATCAGCTTGGCTAAGATCATACCAAACGGGATTGACCCCAAGATATATCCGGCCAGCGCCCAAACTATCAGCAACTGCACAGATGTTTCAATTATCGGCATCAGGTGTCTCCTGTGACTAAAGTACCGCCAACCCAAGTGCCAAGCACAACACCCTGCATCCGAGCGCCGTCAAAGGGCGTGTTCTTGGATTTGGAATGCAGCTTGAAACGGTCCAGAATAAACGGCGCGTCAGGGTCAAACCAAACCAGATCGGCAGGCGCGCCCGCGTGCAAACGTCCTGTTGCCAAGCCTAGCAAATGCGACGGATTAAGTGACAAGGCGGCAAAGAGTTTGGGTAAGCTGATCATTTCGGCATGATAGAGACGCAGGGCTGCGGGCAGCAAGGTTTCAAGCCCCACCGCGCCACTCGCGGCCTCTTCAAACGGCAACCGCTTGCTTTCTTCATCCTGCGGCGTGTGCATTGAACAGATAATATCAATCAACCCTTCGGCCACAGCCTGCACAACAGCGACACGGTCTTCTTCCGAGCGTAGCGGTGGCTTCAGCTTAAAGAAGGTGCGATAATCCGCGACATCCAGCTCGTTCAGCGTCAGATGATGCACGCAAACGCCCGCGGTGATTTTCAGCCCGTTCCGCTTGGCGCGCTCCAATGCGGGCAGGGCGCGGGCGGTCGTAATCTGGTCAACATGATACCGCGCGCCCGTCATTTCGAGCAATGCAATATCGCGGTCCAAGCCCATACGCTCGGCCAGCGGGGACACAGACGGTAAACCGCGCAGGCTGGCGAACTTGCCCGAGGTGACAGCCGCACCATCAGAAAGGATAGGTTCCTGAACATGGCCAATCACCAATGCGTCTAGGGATCTGGCATAAGTCAGCGCGCGGCTGAACACTTTGGTGTTGGTCACAACGCGGTCGCAGTCGGTAAAGGCGACAGCGCCCGCGTCCTGCAAGAAACCGATCTCGGTCATCACTGCGCCATTGCGGCCTTTGGTCAATGCAGCCATCGGCAATACCCGCACAGGGGCATCAAGGGCTGCGCGACGGGCGGCAAACTCCAGCGTTTCCGGCGTATCAATCGCGGGCAAGGTATCAGGGCGGGTTACGATCGTCGTCACGCCCCCAGCCGCCGCGGCACGGCCAGCAGAGCGAAAACTCTCTTTGTGGCGCTCGCCGGGCTCCGACACTTTTACACCGACATCCACGATGCCGGGGGCCAGACATTTTCCTGCGCAATTTACGATCACCGCACCCTTGACCACAGGATCCGGATTTTCAAATACCTGCGCGATGATACCGTCAGACACCAGCAACGCGCCCATTAGATCGGTTTGTGCCACCGGATCGATCAGTCGGGCATTGATAAATAGCGTATCGGTCATGTCTTTGCCTTTTGTTGCAGGTTGCGCAGAAGCTTGTAAACTGCGGCACCATCTTCGATATTCAAAAACCCGATCTTGCCGTTATAGGTTTTACCGTCATTCCCGCGCCTGCTCGTTTTGGTAAAATAGACGGTGTCCGTTTTACCTTCACGCAATTCAACAGTGTTGCTTGCATCAATTGCATGGCTTTCCATTTTGTGGGTCCACCATGACTTTGCGATATAGGCGCGTTTGTCGGTAACCGCATAGCGCACAAAATGTGGTGCCAGCAAGGGCATCACCCATGTGCCGACGGTTAGCCCAAGCCCGACCGAGATAAATGGCAGGCTAAAGATCATCATGAAAACGCCGGTTCCCAAAACCAACGTGCCAGATCCTTCGAAAAGCGACGCGATACCAATGAAAAAAGTGGCGAGGCCCGCGAGCAGAAACGGCACACCAAAGATCGACAATCCGATCATGCCCCAAGTCCAGTTCAACACACCGGCAGGAGACGCCGACCACAACAATTCTTCGCGCTCCTGAAAGTAGTCCTCCCAGCGCGACGATTTTGGCATCGGCTGCAAGCGCTTGATAAGACTAACAATTTCTAACATGCTATCCGGCGATCCAGATCATGATGGCGACGATTAAGAACATCACGAGCAATGCAATCGTGGCAACCCGCCCCGACATGGCGGCCTGCGAGGGGGGCTTTTTACCTGATGGCGGCACAATCCCCTTGGCGCTGTCAGTGTGAATGGGCTGCGGCGCGGACATACTGGCTGATGCGCGCAACGTTGTGACAAGACGCACATCGGTCGGCAGATCAATCTTCATCGCATTGCCGCCAAACGCCGCCGACGTGACCAGAACCACCGTCCCAAACAACCCGCGCAGGGTCTCTGCATCGCGCGCCGATACCGGCATATCATAGCCTTTTTCAACGAGGTCGGCCAAACTCATATCCGTCAACATGCCCGGCGTAATCGCATCGACGTAATCCGTATTCAGCACGACGTTGCCAAATACTGCCATCAATGCCGCATCCGATTTTTCAACCAAGCCGTCAGGGGCGGGGCGGTTAAGCTCCAACACATAAATCGCGCCGTGGTCATTTGCGGGAATGCTTAGCATGCGATATCCTCGCGTCTGGCCCGCAGGTTGCGCGCAAGCAAATCCATTGCGGCCATCCGCACCGCCACACCCATTTCAACTTGGGTTTGAATGACCGAGCGGTTGATGTCATCCGCGATATTACCGTCGATCTCGACGCCGCGGTTCATCGGACCCGGATGCATGACAATCGCGTCGGGTTTTGCATGGGCGAGTTTGGCCGCATCCAGCCCGTAACGGTGGAAATATTCGCGCTCCGAGGGAATAAATCCTCCGTCCATACGCTCTTTTTGCAGACGCAGCATCATAACAACATCCACGTCGCGCAATCCTTCTTCCATGTCATCGAACACCTCGCAGCCCAACTCGGCCATACCCGTCGGCATCAAAGTCGGCGGGGCGATCAAGCGGATGCGGTTTTCCATTTTTCCAAGCAGCATAATGTTGGAACGGGCCACGCGGGAATGCGCGATATCACCACAAATCGCAATCGACAGCCGGTGCAATCGGCCCTTGGCACGGCGAATGGTCAGCGCGTCCAACAGGGCTTGGGTGGGGTGTTCATGACGCCCGTCACCGGCATTCAAAACCGCGCAATTGACCTTTTGCGCCAGCAGATCAACCGCGCCCGAATGGGGATGACGCACCACCAGCAAATCAGGGTGCATCGCGTTCAACGTCAAAGCAGTATCAATCAGGGTTTCGCCCTTGGTGATAGAGCTGGCCTGCATCGCCATGCTCATCACATCGGCACCCAACCGCTTGCCCGCCAACTCGAAACTCGCTTGCGTGCGTGTCGAATTTTCAAAGAACATGTTGATCTGGGTCAGCCCTGCAAGCACGTCTTTATGTCGTACACCACGGCGCGTTTGCTCGGCATATTGATCCGCCAAATCCAATAAAGTAGTGATCTCGACAGGGTTCAGGTGCTCGATCCCCAAAAGATGCTGCGCATTAAAAGTCATCACTCATCCTGTCTTTGTTTGCGTCGGTTATAGAAAACGCGCCGCGAGGTCGCAAGCGCGACCTTACACAACGCGCAAATCAAAGGTATGTGTTGGGTAATGGATTCTGTTGATACATATTGGTCCGACCGCGCATCGCTAGAATGGCAGGTCGAGATGGGGGCGACCGAGGCAATCTTGGACGCGCCCCTGAACCGCTATGAAGTCCCTGAAAAATTGGCGAAACCTGCTGTGGTCGAAGTGCCCAAAGGTCCGCCACCGATCCCTGTGCCCGTCAAAGTGGACTGCGTCGCCGAGGCCAAAATCGCCGCCGCTGGCGCGTTGGATTTGGAAGGGCTGCTCGCAAGTTTAAACGGGTTTACCCATTGCGATCTGCAAAAAGGTGCCCGCAATCTGGTATTCGCCGAAGGTGACCCTGCGGCGCGTGTGATGATTATTGGCGAGGCGCCGGAACGCGAGGAAGACCGCGCAGGGCTGGCCTTTGTCGGTGATGCGCGCAAGCTGCTGGAAAATATGTTTTCCGCAATTGATCTGGGGATTGAATCCACCCATGCAGGTTCTAAGGTTTACCTGACGGCGGCGATGCCTTGGGCCGCAGACAGCGTTGGCCCGCAACCCGCAGACATGCAAATGTTGACCCCGTTTCTGGAGCGTCATATCGCCTTGGCAAACCCTGATATATTGGTTCTGATGGGCAACACGGCTTGTCAAATGCTGCTTGGAAAAAAAGGCGTCAGCCGCCTGCGCGGGACATGGGCCGAGGTGATGGGGCGCCCAGCAATGCCAATGGCGCACCCCAAACAATTGCTGCAAAACCCCAGCGCAAAACGTGACGCCTGGGCGGACCTGTTAGCGATCAAATCAAAGCTGGAAAGCATGACATGAGCAAAGAATTTATCGCCGTCCGTATCGCGGTTTTGACGGTCAGTGACACGCGGACACCGCAGGACGATAGGTCCGGCGATGTGCTGGTAGAGCGTATCTCGCAGGCGGGTCATATGCTGGCAGAGCGCAAAATTATACGCGATGAGCGTGCTGAAATTGCGGATCAATTGCGGGCATGGTGCGCTGATCCTGCGGTCGATGTTGTGATCTCGACAGGTGGCACAGGGCTGACAGGGCGGGACGTGACCGTAGAGGCGCACCGCGACGTCTATGAGAAAGAAATCGACGCTTTTGGCACGGTTTTTACAATTGTGAGCATGAATAAAATAGGCACATCCGCGGTGCAAAGCCGTGCTACAGGTGGCGTGTCCAATGGCACATATCTGTTTGCGCTGCCGGGCAGTCCGGGCGCGTGCAAGGATGCGTGGGACGAGATTCTAGTCAAGCAGCTGGATTACCGGCACGCGCCGTGCAACTTTGTGGAAATCATGCCACGTCTGGACGAGCATTTGCGGCGCTAACCCGCGGCGCAGCCGACAATATCAATGGCGCGTGCGGCGCCCAAAACGGTCATGCGAATGCCAGACCGGTCCACCGCAAAACTGGTGCCATCAACGTGGATGAGCTCCGATGTGGCGGTAATTTCGGTGGCGGTACGTGTAACCTCTGGCTCTGATACCCAAACGTAAGGGTTTGAAGTCTCGATGATAATCGCCTCTGGTCCGTTTTGGGTCAGAGCGGTGGTTGTGGTGATTTTCATGCCGCCGTTGATAGGCTCGATTGCGCAAATCATCGTATCAATTCCCGCCTCTGTTGCGGTTTTCGGGCGGTTCAGCAGGGATGCTGCGATTGCTGCGTCGCGCTTTCCGCCGGTAGGCAGGACCGCATCAAAATCCAACGTCACAGGCACGCAAATTTGATCACAAACCCCGATCTCGATCTGTCCGGCCAGCCGCATTTCGCCCGCTGCGTTGGGGAATAGTTCAATCGGAATCGTCACGCTGTCGTGGTAGCCAATCGAGCGCATACCGTCTTGGTCGAAGACAACTGGCACAGGCCAGTGGAAGGCGGCAGAGGCAATGTTTGTTGAGCCACCCCAAGTAATTTGCGGCGGAATGCCCGCATCACCCGGCGCGCGCCAATAAGTTTTCCAGCCGTCCGCAAGGTCAATCCGCAGGCCTGCCATATGGCTACCAGACTTTGTTTGCCAACCCGTTAACACAGTGAGCGTTGTGGCGTGGTCGTTTGGTCCTGCGGACAGGGTGCTTGCGAAGGCGCAGAGTAATGCGGTGATGGACAGGGTGTGTTTCATGCAAGTGTTCATACCAAAATCGGGACCAATGGGAAGTCACATGCGCGCGACGACACTGTCATAAATCCACTTGCACCCCGCTGGTTGCCGACCCATCATGAGGCATGGAAGCAGATGATTTTAGCCTTGTCGGGAAACTGTTGATTGCGATGCCTGACATGGGTGATCCGCGATTTGACCGCAGTGTGATCTATGTGATTTCGCATTCCGCCGAGGGCGCGATGGGGTTGATTATCAATAAGCCGCAGCCGAAATTAGGCTTTGTTAAGTTGCTGGAACAGCTGGATATTAAGGTTGAGGGCATGGTTCGCGAGACCGCTGTTTACTACGGCGGGCCCGTGGAAACGGTGCGCGGATTTGTGTTGCATACGGATGATTATCAAACAGAAAATGGTACGGTAATAGTCGCGGATAATATTGCGATGACCGCCACAATTGATGTTCTGCACGATATTGCAAAGGGCGTCGGGCCGGAAATTTCGCTGTTGGCGCTGGGCTATGCCGGGTGGTCGGCGGGGCAGTTGGAGGCGGAGATTGCAGGTAATAGCTGGTTGAGTTGTGACGCGGATCAGGCGTTGGTTTTCGCGGCTGAGCACGACCTCAAATGGACGCAGGCGCTGGCGAAGCTTGGGGTTTCGCCGTTGCTATTGTCGTCCACGGCGGGCCGTGCGTAGCGGTCTTTTTTGCGTCTTCTTTACGTCTTGCACACGTCTTGCATTATTCGGGTTGGGTAAGTGCCGTTAAAACCGCAATTGCACTGTCAGACGCCCAGTCTGCGTCGCCTTGCAAGCGGCCAACCTCAAAGCCTTCGGGATCGAGGATCAAGGTGACGGGCAGGCCAAGCACGCCCATTGAGCGCGCAAGCGTTTGGCGCGCGTCCGTGTGCAGCGGCAGGTTGTCGACGCCGATGTCGTCGAAGAATGCCTCCATTGCGGGGCGTGGGTTGCGGCCTGTGGCGATGGTGACGACCTCGAAGTTGTCGCCTTGCAGTCGGGTTTGCAGGTCCGAGAGCTGCGGCATTTCCTTGCGGCACGGCGCGCACCATGTGGCCCAGAAATTCACCAACACATATTTGCCGTTAAAGTCGGCAAGCGTCATGTCACTGCCGTCTGCACTGGTGAAAACCACGTCCGAACTTTCGATGGGTGCGCTGTGCAGGTTCAGCTTGCGCATGTCTCCCTCCAACAGATCGGCCAGATTGCCCGTTTCGGCAGTCGCAGCGTTTGCAAGCAGCCCAAGGGCCGTATAAAGCAGAATAGATTTTAACTTGCGCATGAAAGCACCCTTTTACCATGACCAAGACTGCAAACTCGATGTGGGGTGGCCGTTTTGCCGCCGGACCTGATGCCATTATGGAAGCGATTAACGCGTCCATTGGTTTTGACCGTCGTATGGCGTCCCAAGATATTGCAGGCTCTCGCGCGCACGCTGCCATGTTGGCAGCCTGCGGTATCATTACTGATAAAGATGCCGACGCGATTGGGGAAGGCCTGCTCACGGTTTTGTCAGAAATTGAAGCAGGTGATTTCCCGTTTTCTGCCGCCTTGGAAGATATTCATATGAATGTCGAAGCGCGGCTGAAGGATTTGATCGGCGAACCTGCGGGTCGTTTGCACACCGCGCGGTCGCGTAACGATCAGGTTGCAGTCGATTTCCGGCTTTGGGTGCGTGAGCAGTGTGATGCGGTTGATGGCGCGCTTGAGGCTTTGATGAAGTCGCTGTTGGGCCAAGCTGAGGCCGGTGCTGATTGGGTGATGCCCGGTTTCACGCATTTGCAGGTGGCGCAGCCGGTGACTTGGGGACATCATATGATGGCCTATGTCGAGATGTTCGGGCGGGACCGCTCGCGGTTTGCGGATGCGCGTAAGCGTATGAATACCTCGCCGCTGGGGGCTGCGGCCTTGGCGGGTACGTCGTTTCCGATTGATCGCCACATGACTGCAGAGGCCTTGGGGTTTGATCGTCCGATGGCGAATTCGTTGGATGCGGTTGCGGATCGTGATTTTGCGTTGGAGTTTTTGGCCAGTGCCAGCATTTGTGCGATGCATTTGAGCCGTTTGGCAGAAGAGTTGGTGATTTGGTCGTCGGCACAGTTCCGGTTTGTGAAGATGTCGGACAAGTGGTCGACGGGATCGAGCATCATGCCGCAGAAGCGTAATCCTGATGCGGCTGAACTGATCCGCGCCAAGATTGGCCGGATTTTTGGCGCGAATGTTGCCTTGATGACCGTGATGAAGGGGTTGCCGCTGACCTATTCCAAGGACATGCAAGAAGACAAAGAGCAGACGTTTGATGCGGCAGATAACCTGATGCTGGCGCTGGCGGCGATGTCGGGCATGGTTGGCGATATGCAGGCGAATGTCGCCTCGCTTGAGGCGGCCGCCGCGACCGGATTTTCGACGGCGACGGATTTGGCCGATTGGTTGGTGCGTGAATTGGGGCTGCCGTTCCGCGATGCACACCATGTGACCGGAACGCTCGTGGCGATGGCCGAGGCGAAAGGGGCTGATTTGCCTGACTTGACGCTGGGCGAGATGCAGTCGGTGCATGATGCGATTAACGAGAGTGTGTTCGACGTTTTGGGCGTGCAGAATTCTGTGGCGTCTCGTGTCAGTTTTGGTGGTACGGCACCCGCTCAAGTGCGGTTGCGCATTGCGGAATGGAAGGAAGTCCTGGGATGAAAAATATATATGTGATTGCGGCATTGGCGTTGATGGCGGGATGTGGTGCGCAGGGTGATCCGTTGCGTCCGACGGCCAATATTGGTCTGGGGTTTGGGACCGGCGGTGTATCGCAGTCGGTTGAGGTTGGTGCCGGCAATTCCAACGTCAATTTTTCGGTCGGCGCTGGCAGTTAGGCGCGCATCAAGGGTTGGGCTTTGCGTCTGATCTGATATGCCGTGCCTAGATAGGCTTTTGAAGGACAGACGCGTGGATCATTTTCTTTATCGTGACGGGCAGTTGTTTGCCGAGGACGTGTCTGTGGCTCAGATTGCGGCAGAGGTTGGCACGCCGTTTTACCTGTATTCAACCGCGACGCTGACGCGCCATTTCAAGCTGTTTGACGAAGCTTTGGACGGTATCCCGCATCTGGTCTGTTTTGCGATGAAGTCGTTGAGCAATCAGGCGGTTTTAAAGACGCTGGCGCAGGCTGGTGCTGGTATGGATGTTGTGTCGGGTGGCGAGTATTTTCGTGCCAAGGCGGCGGGTGTTTCTGGCGATAAAATTGTGTTTTCGGGTGTTGGTAAAACGGTTGAAGAGATGCGCATGGCGTTAACCGGCGGGATTCGTCAGTTTAACGTCGAGAGTGAACCGGAGATGGTTGTGCTGTCGGCGGTGGCGCTTGAGTTGGGGATGGTCGCACCGGTGACCATTCGCGTGAACCCTGATGTGGATGCCAAGACCCATGCCAAAATTGCGACGGGCAAGTCCGAGAATAAGTTCGGGATTCCGATTAGTCGTGCGCGTGAGGTCTATGCGATGGCGGCTGGTCTGAAAGGCCTGAAGGTTATTGGCATTGATGTGCATATCGGAAGTCAGTTGACGGATTTGGCACCGTTTGAGGCGGCATATCTGAAGGTGGCCGATCTGGTGGGCGAGTTGCGTGCCGATGGTCATGCGATTGAGCGGTTGGATTTGGGTGGCGGTTTGGGGATTCCTTATGCCCGCAACAATGATGCGCCGCCTGTGCCGATGGAATATGGTGCGATGATCAAGCGCACCTTGGGGCATCTGGGGTGCGAAATCGAGATTGAGCCGGGTCGTTTGATTTCGGGCAATGCCGGTTTGATGGTGTCGCAGGTCATTTATGTGAAGGACGGCGAGGATCGTCAGTTCTTGATTGTGGACGCTGCGATGAACGATTTAATCCGTCCTGCGATGTATGACGCGCATCATGATATTGTGCCTGTTGTCGCGCCTGATGTTGCGCATATGCCTGCAAAATATGACGTTGTAGGACCGGTTTGCGAGAGTGGTGATACCTTTGCTAAGGGCCGTGAGATGCCAGAGGCGAAAGCGGGTGATTTGATCGCATTCCGCTCTGCGGGGGCGTATGGGGCGGTGATGAGTTCGGAATATAACTCGCGCCCGATGATCCCTGAGGTGTTAGTGCATGGTGATCAATTTGCAGTTATCCGCGCGCGCCCTACCTATGAAGAAATGATCGCGCGCGATACGATACCTGAGTGGCTTTAACGCTGCATTATAGGGAGAGGCAGACTGGCGACCCCGACTGATCCGATGCGCCATCTAAAATGGCCGATTTTTGCCACCCGTGTCGGGATGGTTGCCGAATCGGCTGTGCGCAGTTTCTGGCCGTTGTGGTCGGTGGTATTTGTTTGCCTTGCGGCGCTGATGTTTGGCTGGCAGGACATTTTGCCGCTGGAAGCGTTCTGGATTTTTGTAGTGTTGGCGGCTGGCGCGGTGCTGGCTGCGATCGTGTTTGCGGTCCGCAGATTTCGGGTGCCAAGCGTTGCGGAGGCTGTGGCGCGGGTTGATGCCTCGCTGAAGGGGCGCCCGCTGGCCGCACTAAGCGATGCGCAGGCGATTGGCCGTGGCGATGCCGCATCCGAGGCCGTCTGGACCGCGCATTTGCGCCGCATGGAAACCCGCAGCCATGACGCGAAACCTGTCGAGCCTGATCTCAGGATTTCGGACCGCGATCCTTTTGGGCTTCGGTTTGTTGCGTTATTGTTTTTTGTCGTGGCGTTGATGTTCGGATCGTTTTTGCGCGTCGGGACAGTGGGCGGGCAGGGGCTTGGCGGGGATGTGATTGCGACCGGTCCCGTCTGGGAAGGCTGGGTCGCGCCACCAGCGTATACTGGCAAACCCGCGCTTTACCTGAACGACATTCCCGAAGGCTTGTTGATGGTGCCTGAGGGCAGCAAAGTAACGCTACGCCTTTATGGTGAAGTTGGTGCGCTGACCGTAGCTGAGACGATTTCGGGGCGCACGCAGGATTTAGGTGCGGCATCGCAAGACCAGCAGAGTTTTGTGGCGCAGACCTCTGGTCGTTTGGCGATTGAGGGCGAGAATGGTGCTGGGTGGGACGTGCAGGTTGTTGCTGACGCGCCCCCGCTGGTCGAATTGACCGGCCCTGTTCATGCGGACGCGATGGGCGAGATGTCGCAGCCGTTTGTTGGGTTTGATGATTATGGTATCGAAAGTGGCACCGCGACAATTGCGCTGGATCTAGAGGCTGTTGACCGTCGTTACGGGTTGGCCGTAGCACCTGACGACATCGCGCCGTTGGTGTTGGACCTGCCGATGCCGTTTAACGGCGACCGTGCCGATTTCGAGGCGTTTTTGGTTGAGAATTTGTCAGAACACCCGCTGGCGAACCTGCCGGTGACGCTAACGATGCAGGTTGTTGATGCGACGGGGCAAGTGGGCGAAAGCCCTGCAGAGCCGATGGTGCTGCCTGGTCGCCGGTTTTTCCAACCTTTTGCCAAGGCGGTGATTGAGCAGCGGCGTGATGTGATATGGTCGCGAAGCAACTATGTGCGGGCAGCGCAGATCTTGCGCGCGATATCGCATAGGCCCGAAGGTTTGTTTTCCAATGAGACGACGTATTTGCGCATGCGGGCGATTATTCGCAGGCTGGAAGGGTTTGCCGGCGTTGGTGGTGTGGTCCAGACCGCGCAGGACGATGGTGTGCAGGACGAGATTGTGCAGGCGTTGTGGGATTTGGCGATCCAGTTGGAGGATGGCACATTGGCTGATGCGCGTGAGCGCCTGCGCCGTGCGCAAGAGCGTCTGGCCGAGGCGATGCGCGATGGGGCCACGAAAGCCGAGATTGCGGAATTGATGCAAGAGTTGCGCGATGCCACCGATGACTACATGCAAATGTTGGCTGATCAGATGGAGCCAGAGGACGGCACCGACCAGCCGGATACGTCGGAAGATAGCACCACGATCCAGCAAGATGAGTTGCAAGCGTTGATGGACCGGATTCAAGAGCTGATGGAAGAGGGGCGCATGGCCGAGGCTGCGGACCTGATGGAGCAGCTCAACGAGTTGATGGAGAATATGCGCATCACGCAAGGCGAGGGTGGTGAAGGTGGTCCACGGACGCCCGGCCAGCAATCGATGCAGGATTTGAGCGAGACGTTGCAGGATCAAGAGCAGTTGTCTGATGATGCGTTTCGCGATTTGCAGGACCGTGCCAATCAGCAAAGCCAGCAGGGCCAGCCCCAAGGTGAACCGCAGGGCGAGGGCCAAGAGGGTGACCCGTCTGAGGGTGGTCAGCAAGGGCAGGGCCAAGGTGTGGGCAATGAGCCAACAGACGGTCAGACGGGCGATGGCGGCACGGGCGGCGAAGGGTCATTGGCAGAGCGCCAGCAGGCCTTGCGCGATGAATTGCAGCGCCAGCAGAACGCATTGCCCAGTTTAAAGGGCGAGGCGGGCGAGGCAGCCCGTGGGGCGCTTGATCGGGCCGAGGGTGCGATGGATCAGGCCGAAGGCGCGTTGCGCGACGGAGACTTGGCGGGTGCGATTGATAGCCAAGCCGAGGCGATGGATGCGTTGCGTGGCGGTATGCGTGCCTTGAGCGAGGCACTGGCGCAGGGCGATCAAGCAGAGCCGGGTCAAGTCGAAGAGGGCGGCGAGGCGACGGGCCGTGTGGAACCTGCCCGCCGTGATCCGCTGGGGCGCGAGTTGGGTAATACCGGACAGTTTGGCACTGATGACAACATGTTGCAGGGCGGTGATGTGTATCGCCGCGCGGAGGAACTGCTGGACGAGATCCGCAGACGGCAGGCCGAGCAGGCCCGTCCAGAGGCCGAGCGCGATTATCTGCGGCGCCTCCTGGATCAGTTTTAGAGTTATTCGGTGATGGCAGGTGTGTCCGGTGTCGCCATTTCCGGGGCATCTGTGCTGACGGTTGGTGCAATTTGAGGTGCTGGTTCTGCTTGTGGGGCTGACGCCGCGTCCTCGCTAACCATTGCGTCTACGGCGCTGCGTAGTTTTTCGTCAAGCCAGAGCCGTCCGTTATCTACGGTGTCCACATAGGTTGTGAGCGGGCCGTCAACAGCGGGTACCATTTCGCGAATTTCAGACGAAAAGATGTAGATCGCTGCAAGGATGCCCAAGATCAACAACATGCCGAAAAAGCCGCGTCTTGCACCGCGTTTGCGCATTTTTGGTTCGGGCAGTGGATCGGGAAATGTCATCCCGCGCTCGGTTGCCGATCGCAGACTGGAATTGATTTCTTCGATGTCGGGTAACAAATCGCCCCGTGAGGCGGCGGCGATTGCGGCGCGGCTTGGGACTGGTGGCGCAGGCTCGCCTTTCAATGCGGCCATGCGTTCTTGTGCCTCGGCAGAGCGCTGGTCGGGGGCTGCGTTTGCGCTATCGAGGCCAAGGTCGGGTTGGTTTTCCATCGCTTCGGCTTCGGCGCGCCTTGTGGCAGCTTCGCGGGCCGCTTCTTCGCGCAGGATGTCTGCAATGGCGGGATTGAGTTCCTGACGTTGCGGGGCGGGTTTCGGCGCAGGCCTTACCGGTGCGGCAGGTTGGGCGGCGTAAACTTCTGCGCCCCATGGTTCGACGTCGCCGTCGAGATCGTCAGAGTCGTCGTCGTCGACGTCATTTTCATCATCGATATCTGCGATGGGGGCTGCGATGTCATCGGAAAAGTCATCGTCGTCATCAGATGTGCCATAGGTTTTAAACCAGGTATGTGCGCAGTTTGAGCATTGCACATCACGACCGTTTGGCGGGATAACGCCGTCGGCTACTTCGTATTGCGCTCCGCAGTTTGGACAGATCAGCCGCATTTCAAGTTCCCTTTGTGCCCGTCATGTCGCATCTTTGTGCAACTTACTTAACTATTATTTACCCAAAGGCAAAAGAAAGGCCAATGAATGCGACGGTTTCGTGTGTGATAACATTGATAACTGTTGCAAATTTGGGCAGAACAGGCGCAACAGGCTAAAGGATGGTGCCGTGATTGACCTTGATAACGTGGCTTATAGCTATGGTGGCGCGGAATTGTTTAGTGAAGTTTCGCTAAATCTTGCTCCTGGATCGTTCCATTTTCTAACTGGCGCTTCGGGTGCGGGTAAAACAACGCTGTTAAAGTTGTGTTATGGTGATTTGTTGGCGACGGGCGGGCAGGTGCGTTTATTCGGCGAGGATGCCGCGTTGATGGACCGTGATGCGGTGGCGTTGGCGCGTAGGCGGATTGGTGTCGTGCATCAGGATTGCCAGTTTTTGGATCATTTGCCGCTCTCGGACAACATTGCGCTGCCATTGACGGTTTCGGGGCGCGAGGGTGAAGCGGCGGCGAACTTGACGGATTTGGTGGGCTGGGTCGGGTTGCAGAACCAGATCAACCAGTTGCCGCCGCAATTGTCGGGTGGCGAGCGGCAGAGGGCCGCATTGGCGCGGGCCGTGATCATGTCGCCTGATGTGATTATTGCCGACGAGCCGACGGGCAATATTGATTGGGAGATGTCGCAGCGGTTGCTGACGCTGTTGATCGAGTTGAATCGGATGGGCAAAACCGTGCTGATTGCGACCCATGATATGAATATTATTCGCGCGGCGAAGTCGCAGGTGACGACCCGTGTGCTGCGCCTGAAAAATCGCCGTTTGGTGCAGGCAGGGGTTGAGTTATGAAGGTGAAAATGTCGCGTATGTTTGCGCTGGTTGCGGGTGATCCACAAGCGGACCGTGCAGTGCCGCCGACCGGATTTACCGCACGTCTGACCTTGTTTACCGCAGGCGCGATGGCGTTTCTGGCGGTGTTTGCGCTGGCGTTGTCTTTGGCTACGGACCGGTTGGCTGATCGGTGGTCGGCAGAGTTGGCGCGCACCTCGACCTTGCGGATTTCGGCGCCCGTGGATCAGGCAGATGCCCAGTTGTTGGCCGCTGTCGAGGTGTTGCAAACCACACCCGGTGTCGCGCAGGCCCGTCCGCTGACCGCTGACGAACAACGCAAACTGCTGGAGCCATGGTTTGGTCCCGAATTGCCGATTGAGGACCTGCCTATTCCGCAACTGATCGAGATCATTGAAGAAGGTGACGGCTATGATGCCATTGGGCTGCGCGCCCGATTGCAGGCCGAGGTTCCCGGTGCAGTGTTGGATGATCATACCCGTTGGCGTGAACCGCTGGTGGCGGCGGCGACGCGACTGCGCAGTTTGGGCTGGATGGCGCTGATATTGATCGGGGCGTCTACGGCGGCGATGATTACCTTGGCGGCTCAGGCTGCGCTAGCTGCGAATGCGCAGGTGATCCGCGTGCTGCGTTTGGTGGGTGCGCGTGATATTTATATTGCGCGTGCGTTTGTGCGCAGGTTCACGTTGCGTGCCCTAGGGGGGGCGGCGATTGGAACGGCGGCGGGAATTTTGGCGGTGTTGATGTTGCCCTCGACCGATGTGGCGGGCGGATTTTTGACCGGTCTCGGGTTTCAGGGCATGCATTGGTTCTGGCCATTGATTGTTCCGCCTCTGGCCGCAATTGTTGCGTTTTTTGCAACCCGTGCGGCTGCGTTGAAAACCTTGAGAGAGCAGTCATGAGATATGCTATTCAGATGATCCGGTCGGTGATTTTTAATCTG
The DNA here is from genome assembly GCF_054439475.1 of Yoonia sp. MH D7. NCBI lineage: Bacteria > Pseudomonadati > Pseudomonadota > Alphaproteobacteria > Rhodobacterales > Paracoccaceae > Yoonia > Yoonia sp. MH D7. The sequence goes on along the minus strand of NZ_JBTJCF010000001.1, from coordinate 2,237,661 downwards.
CAAATGTACGTGGCGATGTTGGTGGTGGGGATTTTGTGGGCGCCGTGGGCGATTTACTCGACGCATGGTGCGATTTCGGCCTGTCATGCCTATTGCCGCTATGTGTTCTGGTCCGCCAAGTGGATGATCGGTCTGCGCGTTGAGGTGCGAGGCGAGCCGCCGACCTACGAAGCTTTGGTCGCGGCCAAGCATCAGTCGTTTCTTGACGTTTTGATGATTTATAACGCGATGCCACTTGGGAAGTTTATCTTTAAGGATATTCTCAAATATGCTCCTGTATTGGGTCAATTCGCGCTGCGCATCGGATGTATTCCGGTCAAGCGCGGCCAGCGCGGGATGGCGATCAAGAACATGTTGGCGAGTGTGAAATCGGGCAAGTCGTTGCCGGGTCAGTTGATTATTTACTCGCAGGGCACCCGTATCGCACCAGGTGTAAAGGCGCCCTATAAGATTGGCGCTGGCGCGTTATACCGCGACATGGGCCAGCCTTGTGTGCCTGTGGCGACCAATGCGGGGGTGTTCTGGCCCAAGCGCGGGTTTTTCCGTCATCCTGGTGTTGCCGTGGTTGAATTCTTGCCTGTGATTGCGCCGGGAATACCATTGCCTGAGTTTATGAAAAAGCTGGAGGCGGATGTCGAGGCGCGCTCTGATGCGTTGTTGGTGGAGGCCGGATTTCATGGCTAAGGTTACGGATATTGCTCAGTTACAGGCGATTTACGGTCCCTCTACGCCTGCGTCGATCAAAAAAGTTACCGACCATCTGACGCCGCTTTATGCCAAATGGATCGGTATGTCGCGTTTTTGTGTTTTGACCACTGTTGGGCCTGATGGCACCGATGGTAGCCCGCGTGGTGACGATGGCCCTGTGGTGGAGATCGCGGATCCCAAGACCCTGTTGATGCCGGATTGGCGCGGTAATAACCGCATTGATTGTTTGCGAAATATCGTCGCCGACGGGCGTGTCAGCCTGATGTTTATGGTGCGCGGGTCGAACAATGTGATGCGCGTGAATGGAACCGCAGAGGTGCATGCTGATGCGGACCTGCTGGACCGTTTTACGGATCAAGGGCGCAGGCCGCGCTGTGTGATTGTGGTGAATGTGGGTGAAGTTTACATCCAGTGCGCCCGCGCGTTGATGCGTGCGCAGACGTGGAATGGTGGCGACGATAGTGACGGTCTGCCGACGCTGGGCGAAATTTTGACCGAGATCGAAGCCGGGTTTGATGGCGCGACTTATGATGCCACTTGGGCCAGCCGCGCCCGCGATACGATGTGGTAAGAGGTTGGGGGCTTAGGCCGCCAACTCTTTTGAACCGAGAGCCAGATATTTGCTGCGTCGCGCTCTGCGGATCGCATCGGGGGTATTCGTTTCCATCTCGACGAGGATTTTTGTAATCGCAGCACCGACCGATTTTATTGAAGCTGCTTTGTCACGGTGTGCGCCGCCCATTGGTTCGGGGATCACAACGTCGCAGACGCCCAGTTCGCTGAGGTTTTGTGCGGTCAGTTTCAGTGCGTCAGCAGCTTCGCGCATTTTGCCGCCGTCTTTCCACAGGATCGATGCGCAGCCCTCGGGGCTGATGACCGAGTAGATCGAGTGTTCGAGCATCACAACGCGGTTGGCGGTGGCGAACGCGACAGCGCCGCCAGAGCCACCTTCGCCGATCACAACCGAGATCAGTGGCACGCTGAGGTCGAGGCATTTCTCGGTCGAGCGTGCGATGGCTTCGGATTGGCCGCGTTCTTCCGCGCCTTTGCCGGGGTAGGCGCCGGGGGTGTCTACGAGGGTGATGACGGGCAGGCCGAATTTGTCGGCAAGTGACATGAGACGGATCGCTTTGCGATACCCTTCGGGGCGGGCCATGCCGAAATTATGCTCGATCCGCGATTTGGTGTCGTTACCTTTCTCATGGCCGATCACCATCAAGGGGCGTCCGTCAAGCCGTGCGATGCCGCCCATGACCGCGTGGTCGTCAGCGAAGTTACGGTCGCCTGCCAGCGGTGTGTATTCGGTGAACAGGGCGTTAATGTAGTCGGTGCAATGGGGACGCTCTGGGTGGCGCGCCACCTGGCATTTGCGCCATGGCGTCAGGTCTTTGTAAAGTTTCGTCAGAAGGTCCGTCGCTTTTTTATCAAGCGCGGCGGCCTCTTTTTCGATGTCCATGTCTTCGTTGCCACGGGCCATTGCGCGCAGCTCTTCGGCTTTGCCTTCGATTTCGGCCAGTGGTTTTTCGAATTCAAGATATTGGATCATCGGGCGCCCCTGTAGTTGTTAACAGCAGATATAAGGGGCGTGGGGCCGCTGCGCAACGTCTAAGGGACGCGCGCAGCGTGCGGATTAGCCTGCGATCAGTTCGGATTGTTTTACGATGACCTGAGCCTGCTTGATTGAGGCGATGTCGACAAGCCGTCCTTTGTAGACGGTGGCCCCTTCGCCTTTGGCTGTGGCTTCGGCCATAGCGGCAAGGATTTCGCGCGCTTCTGCAACGGCTTCGGCGGAGGGGGTGAAGACCTCGTTGGCGAGGGCGATTTGTTTGGGGTGGATCGCCCATTTACCGACCATGCCGAGGGTGGCAGAGCGGCGGGCTTGGGCGCGGTAGCCTTCGTCGTCGGAAAAATCGCCAAAGGGTCCGTCGACGGGCAGGATGCCGTGGGTGCGACAGGCGGCGACAATGGCGGTTTGTGCCCAGTGCCAAGGGTCGGAATAGTGGCGGGTATCTGCGTGCAGCATGTAATAGTTGTCTTGGGTGCCGCCGATGCCGGTGGTTTGCATGCCCATCGAGGCGGCAAAATCAGCAGCGCCAAGCGACATGGCGACCATGCGCGGTGAGGATGCGGCGATCTCAACGACATTCACGAGGCCTGCGGCGGATTCGATGATGACCTCGAAGTTGATCTTTTTGGTGCGGTTTTTTGCGGTCTCGATGGCCGTGACGAGGGCGTCAACGGCGTAGATGTCAGCGGCGCAACCGACTTTGGGGATCATGATCTGGTCAAGGCGCTCGCCTGCCTGTTCCAAAAGGTCCACCACATCGCGATACCAGTAAGGCGTGTCGAGCGAGTTGATGCGCACGGACAGGGTTTTGGTGCCCCAGTCGATGGTGTTGATCGCCTCGATGATATTGATGCGGGCGGTGTCTTTGTCGGAGGGTGAGACACTGTCTTCGAGATCGAGGTTAATCACGTCGGCGTCGCTGGCGGCCATTTTCGGGAAAAGTTTGGTGTTTGATCCGGGTCCAAAAAGTTGGCAGCGATTTGGACGGGCAGGGGGTGTTGGTTGCAAGCGGAATGACATGGTGGCGCACCTTTGTATCAAAATTATTGATGCAAGGGTTAGATTGTTGCGCGCCTGATCGCAAGGATCATTTGCAAGTGCAGCATTTTGGCGCGGAGTTATCCCCGCGCCACTCGTTTAGATGACAGTCGTTTAGATGCCTGCGGCGACGATGGCGCGCGCAAGGATCGGCACGGTTTTCTCGTTAAGCCCTGCGATGTTCATGCGGCTGTCGCTGACCATGTAGATACCGTGGTCGGCGCGCAGTTTTTCAACCAGTTCGGGCGTGGTGCCAAGCTGGCTGAACATGCCGCGATGATCCGCGAGAAAATCAAAACGGTCCGAGTTTGTCAGGCGGCGCAGCTCGTCGGCGAGCATTTTGCGCAACGACAGCATGGTGTTGCGGGTTTCTTCAAGCTCTGCTTCCCAATCGGCACGCAGTTTCGGGTCGTTCAGGATCGTGGTCACAACCCGTGCGCCGTGGTCGGGAGGGAAAGAATAGTTTTGCCGGTTCAAAAACGAGAGGTTTTGTTGAGTCACCGGCTGTTGGTCTGCGTCTTTGCAAACGGCCATCAGGATGCCCGTCCGTTCACGGTAAATGCCGAAGTTTTTCGAGCAAGACGCGGCAATCAGCACGTTGTCAAACGCGGCGGCAACTTTGCGGGTTGCGCGTGCGTCGTCGTCCAGCCCGTCGCCGAAGCCTTGATAGGCGATGTCGACAAAGGGAACGGCCGATTTCTCTTGCAGCAATTTGATGACGCCGTCCCATTGCGGCATGGTCAGGTTTGCGCCCGTCGGGTTGTGGCAGCAGCCGTGCAGCAAGACCACATCGCCCGGCAGGACCGCGCCGAGGTCGGTCAGCATGCCGACGTAATCGACGTTGCGGGTTTTGGCGTCAAAGTACCGGTAGGTTTTGGATTTCATACCGAGGTAATTGATGATCGACGGGTGGTTTGGCCATGTGGGGTCCGACAGCCAGACTGTCGCATTTGGTTCGGCGAGTTTGATCAGTTCCAGTGCTTGGCGGATCGCGCCTGTGCCGCCGGGCGTGGCCACTGCGGCGATGCGGTTACGAGCAAGCGTATCGCCCAAGATAAGGCTGATCATCGCGTCAGAGAAGGCCGGATCACCAGCCAAGCCGACATAGGCTTTTGTGGTTTGTTCTTTTTGCAGCCGCTTTTCGGCCTCTTTCACGGCGCGCATAACGGGGGTGTTGCCGGTTGCGTCTTTGTAGACGCCGACGCCAAGATCGACCTTGGTGTCGCGCGGATCTTCGCGGTAGGCGGCCATAAGGGCCAGGATTTTATCGGTGGGTTGGGCGTTTAGATTTTCTAGCATTATGCGGCTCCGGTAGCTATTGGAAGGTCGTCGTACATGCCCCATTCGGACCATGACCCATCGTAGAGTGCGTGATCTGTTTTGCCGATCCGTTCAAGGGCAAGGCATATAATTGCGGCAGTCACGCCTGATCCACAGGTGGTAATGACGGGTTTGGCAAGGTCAACGCCTGCCGCGTCCATGATTTCGCGGATTTCGGCGACGGTTTTCAGGGTACCGCCCTGATTGATCAGATCGCCAAAGAACACGTTGCGCGATGAGGGGATATGGCCTGCGCGCAGTCCTTCGCGTGGTTCTGGTGCTTCGCCTTTGAAGCGAGAGGCGCTGCGGGCGTCGATGATGGTGTGGTCGCCGAGTTTGGCGGCGCGTGCAATTTGGGTCACGTCGCGGACCATCTGGTTTTGCCGGCTGACGGTCATGTGTCGGTCGCGCACAACAGGCGGCATATCAGAGAGCGCGCGCCCTTCGGATTTCCATTTCGGAAGACCGCCGTCGAGTACGGCCACGTCGGTTTTGCCCATCAGCCGGAAAAGCCACCACACGCGGGCGGCAGAAAACAGGCCGGAGCCGTCGTAGATCACCACTTGATGTCCGTCGCCCACGCCCATCGCGCGCATCCGCGACATGAATTTTTCAACCGGCGGCACCATATGTGGCAGCTCGGAGCGGTGGTCGGAGATGTCGTCGATGTCAAAGAACCGTGCGCCCGGGATGTGTTCGGCGGCGTATTCGGCAGCGCCGTCGCGACCTGTGTCGGGCATATACCATGAGGCGTCGATGATCCGCAGGTCGGGGTCTTTGAGGTGGGCGGCCAGCCAATCGGTGCTGACCAGTGTTTTGGGGTCATCTTGTTTGGCGTTTGACATGGGTGGCCTCCGTTGAGAAATACCCCGTCTGACTACCCCGAGTGGTCCGGTCTGACAAGGACTACACCGCTGCCTATCTTAGTCACCGTGACGCAAGAGCCGCTGTTTTTGGCGACCCCAGTCGCGCGCCGCGTCGGTTGCGCGTTTATCGTGGTTTTTCTTGCCTTTACCGGTGGCGATCTTGAGTTTGACCAGCCCTTTATCGTTGAAATACATCACCAGCGGCACGATGGTCATGCCCTCGCGTTTCGTAGCGTTCCACATGCGCACAAGTTCTTTGCGTTTGCACAGAAGTTTGCGTTTGCGCCGTTCCTCGTGGCCGAACATCGCGCGGTCGTAGGGTGCGATGTAGGAATTGGTAAGCCAGAGTTCACCGTCGTCGACCGAGGCATAGCTTTCGGCGATGTTGGATTGTCCGAGCCGCAGGGATTTGACCTCGGAGCCGAGCAGGATAATGCCGACTTCGATATCTTCCTCGATCGCGTAATCGTAGCGTGCGCGCCGATTTTCCGCGAGGACTTTGTAGTTTGTTTTTTCAGGTTTCTTGGCCATGTTCATCAGATAGGCGATGGTGCGGCGTTGCACAAGAGAGTGACTGTGTTGGTAATGTCGCTTGCGGGCGGTATGGTGGGCTATGTGACGCCGCGCAAAGGGCCCCGTGATGACGATACCTGTGATCGATAATACCCGCGCGCGCCGCATTTTCCTGAGCCGTCATGGTTTGAGTGCTGCCCCGAGCGGTGCAGCGAAGAGTGCGGATATGGCAGGTGTGATTGCGGGTCTGGGTTTTGTGCAGTTGGACAGTGTGAACACCTTTGCCCGTGCGCATGATCTGATTCTATGGAGCAGGCGGCAGCAGTATCGCCCCGATGCTTTGGGGCATGCCTTGGCGCGGGACCGTCATGTATTCGAGCATTGGACCCATGATGCCGCCGCAATTGATATGGGGTTGTTTGTTCATTGGCGGCACAAGTTTGCCCGTGATGCTGCTGTGTTGGAGGGCCGTTGGCGTAGCGACCGTCGTGATGATTTCACTAAGAAGATTGATGAGGTTTTGCGTCATGTGTCCGATCACGGGGAATGTGGGTCGGGTGATGTGGGCAAGGGTGAGAGCCGTGGGTCGGGGGGCTGGTGGGACTGGCATCCGTCCAAAACCGCGCTGGAGTATTTGTGGCGCTCTGGCCAACTGTCGGTGGTGCGCCGTGACAAGTTTCGCAAAGTTTACGATTTGACCGAGCGGGTTATTCCTGCCGAGCGGTTGAATGCCCGTGTGTCTGAAAGTGACACAGTTGATTGGGCGTGTGGGGCGGCGCTGGATCGTTTGGGTTTTGCTACCAGTGGCGAATTGGCGGCGTTTTGGGCATTGGCGACGCCGCAGGAGGCGAAGGCGTGGGGGATTGCAGCGCTGGCTGAGGGTCACGCGATTGAGGTGGATGTCGAGGGGGCGGACGGCAAGGTGCGCCGGTCTTTGGCGCGGCCCGATGTGATGGATGAGGTTGTGGGCGTGCCGCAAACCCGTGTGCGGATTTTGTCGCCGTTTGATCCTGCGCTGCGGGATCGCAAGCGGGCGGAGCGGTTGTTTGGCTTTCATTATCGTATCGAGATTTTTGTGCCTGCGCCGAAGCGTCGTTACGGCTATTACGTGTTTCCTGTGATGGAGGGCGATCGTTTGATTGGTCGGATTGATATGAAACGCGACGGTGATGTATTGGCGGTGGCTGCATTCTGGCCGGAGATCGGTGTGCAGGTGAGTGGTGCGCGGTTGGTGCGGTTGCAGGCGGAGTTGGGGCGGGCGGCGCAGTTTGGCGGCTGTGGCGAGGTGATTTACGGCGACGGGTGGTTGCGCTCGAATTAGCTTGAACGATGTTCATGTTTGGGCTATCTGTGCGGAAATGATGCGCAGGAGTGAGCGATGTATTATGTAGCACAGACCGATATTTTGGTTGCGGACGGGATTTTGGGGTCGGATCAGGCGCGTGAGATCGAGCGCCGTGCGCGGGCGGCGATGGTGGCGCTGGCGGTGAATGCATTGCTGATTGGCGGGATCATCGCGGCGGCGTTTGGCATGGTGATGTGGTTAAACGATGCGCTGAGTGTGGCGGTTGTTGGTTGTTTGTCGGCGGTTGCGGGGGTTGTGATTTTGCGCTGGGGTGCTGCGTTGTACCGCATGTTTGGCAATGCCGCCGCTATGATTGGTGCGGGCATGTTGGCGTCTGGCGCGGGCATGGAGTTGGTCAAGAGTTATCCTGATAGTGCGACGGCGATGATGTTGGGGCTGGGCGCTGTGATTGCGGGTGCGGGTCTGTTTGGTGTGTGGCGTGGTGGTGTGACGCTGCGGTTTGCCAGTGGTGCGATTTTGTTAATGGGGCTGGGGCTGCATTTTGCGGGGCTGGTTTATGGTGTGCAGGAAGGTGACTTGACCGGTTTGCCTGTGCCGTTGTTGCATTTGTATTCGGCGGGTGTGTTGATTGCGGCGGGCTGCATTCTAGATCTGCGCATTGTGACTGCGCTGGCGATTGTGCCGCTTGCGCAGATGTTCGAGACTGGTACGTTTTATAGCCACGCGATGTATGCGTTTTATTCGCCCGAGCCGAGTTTGAGTATTTTGCAGATGGGCGCGGTGATTGGGGCTTGTGTTTGGGGCGCCACGAAGGCGGGGCCTATGGTGCAGCGTCAGGCGGGGGTTTTGGCGGTGATGGCGTTTATCGTAATGAACCTGTGTTTTCTGGTGGGCAGCCTGTGGGGCGATGTTGTGGGCCAGCATGTCTGGGGGCCGACCGTTTATGACCATAATGGCGCGCAGGATTATGACACTTACCGCGCGGCGTTGGACAGGTTTTATATGACGGCGTGGTCTATCAGCGAGACTGCCTTTGCGATTATATGGGCGCTTTTGCTGGTTGCTGTGGTGATTTGGGCGGCGCGTGGCAATCGTCGCGGGTTATTCAACGCGGGTATGACGTTTGGGGCGATTCACGCCTATACGCAGATGTTCGAGAATTTCGGGGATCAGCCGCTGGCACTGGTCGTTGGCGGGGTGGCTGCGGTGCCATTGGCGTGGGGGCTTTGGCGGGTGAACGCGACGTTATGGGGCGGGGATGATCCCGCGCCCCAAGAGGTTTAATTGATCAGGCCAGCAAATTGCATCGCTGATTTGATCGCGGCTTTGGTCTCGTCGGTCAGTGGTGTGAGAGGCGAGCGGACGTCTTCGGAGCACAGGCCCAAAAGCGACATGCCGTATTTTGCGCCGACAACGCCCGGTTCGATAAAGATGGCTTCGTGCAGGGGCATCAGCCGGTCGAGTTGGGTCAGCGCGGTGGCATAGTCGCCGTTCAGTGTGGTTTCTTGGAATTCCGCACAAAGCCTAGCTGCGATGTTCGCGGTCACCGAGATGCAACCCGTGCCGCCGTGTGCGTTATAGCCCAAGGCGGTCGCATCTTCGCCGGAAAGTTGCACAAAGTCGGGGCCGCAGTGCATCCGTTGCTTTGGCACGCGGGACAGGTCGCCGGTCGCGTCTTTTACGCCAACGATTGCGGGCAGTTTCGCCAAGGTTGCCATTGTTTCGGGTGTCATATCGACCACGGAACGGCCTGGAATGTTATAGATGATGATCGGTAAGCCGACGTTTGCCGCAGCGGTGAAATGCGCGATCAGGCCGCGTTGGGTCGGCTTGTTATAATAAGGCGTCACAACCAATGCCGCATCTGCGCCAGCGGCTTTTGCGGCCTCGACCAAGCGTACGGTCTCGACGGTGTTGTTTGACCCCGCACCGGCAATCACGGGGATTCGCCCTGCTGCCGCGTTAACGACGGTTTGCACCACCAGATCATGCTCTGCATGTGTCAGCGTCGGGCTTTCGCCTGTGGTGCCGACTGGCACAAGACCGTGGCTGCCCTGTTCAATATGCCATTCCACAAGTTTTTTCAGTGCATCAACGTCCACTTTGCCGTTCGTAAATGGCGTGACAAGTGCAGGCATAGACCCTTTAAACATGATGCAAATCCTTATGGGGTGGCCCGTTTGCGGGCCGTTGAAATCGCGCGGACATTAGACGCCTTTCCGCCGACGGGCAAGTTTTCACATTGAAGCTATGCGCGCAAAGATTAGATTGGTGTTTACCTAACTCACCTGGAGCATGTGATGCGATTGATGGCCCTTGCGATTGCAATGTTTTGTGCCCCTGTTGCTGGTGTGGCGCAAGAGGTTGATCCGCGCGCAATCGAGGCCATTGAGGCAGCGCAAGATTGGGATCTGGCCTATTCGATTGCGGGCGACGCGGACCCTGTGACCACGGATCTGATTTCGTGGATGCGGTTGCGCGCTGGTGACGGGGTGTTTGCCGATTATGTAAAGTTCACCGCAGCGCGCCCCGATTGGCCGGGCATGGACCGTTTGCGTGCCAAAGGCGAAGAGGCGATCCCTGACGGGGTTGATCCTGCGGCGGTTATCGCGTGGTTTGGCCAGATCAAACCAGAGACCGGCGAGGGTGCTGTGCGTCTGGCGGATGCGTTGATCGCAACCGGTCGCAAGGCGGAAGCTCATGCGATGCTGATTGATACGTGGCTCGCGTCGATCTTGTCGCAGACGGGGCATGACGCGATGATGACCCATTACGCCGAGGTTCTGGCACCCCATCATGTGACCCGCGCTGACGCGTTGTTGTGGCGTTGGCGCAGTGCCGAGGCCGAGCGCATGGTGCCGCATCTGGATGCGGGGCAGGCGGCGTTGGTGTTGGCGCGTGTGGGATATATCAAGAAATTGAGCGATGCGGCGGTGCGTCTGGTGATGGTGCCAGAGGTACTCAAAGATGATGCAGGGCTTGCTTATGACCGTTTTAACTGGCTGGCGGATCGTGGTGAAAACACGGATGCGATTGCGATTTTGCGCGCGAGGTCCGCGTCTGTGCAGGCTATGGGCCAACCGTTCCGCTGGGCAAGCTGGCGCAGGATGCTGGCGCGGTGGGAAATGCGCGAGGGTCGTGCGCAATCGGCGTATGATCTGGCGGCAAACCATTTCCTGACCGAAGGGTCCGATTATGCCGATTTGGAGTGGATCTCGGGGTATGTTGCCCTGACTTATCTTAATCAGCCTGAAGTGGCTCTGGTGCATTTTCAACGTGCGGATGCCACCGTGGGCAGTCCGATTTCCGAAGGCCGGATGCAGTATTGGATTGGCCGCAGTTATGATGTTTTGGGCGATGAGGTGAAAGCGAAGGCCGCATATACCGTCGCAGCGCAGCATCAAACGGGTTTTTACGGGTTGTTGGCCGCGGAAAAGCTTGGCTTGGCGTTGGACCCTGCCTTGACGGGGGCGTCTGACCCGAAGGATTGGGTCGAGGCATCATTTTTGCAGGACGATCTGGTGCGGGCGGCGCTGACGGCGTTGCAGGCAGACGAGCGCGGCACGGCGGCGATGTTTTTCGCCGAAGTGGGTAAGCGTCTGGACGCGACGGCGTTGTCGCAATTGGGCGCGCTATTGGCCGAGATGGGTGAGCCGTATTTTGAGGTTTTGCTGGGCAAGACCGCTGCGGCGCGCGGCATTGTGATTCCGTCGATTTATTTCCCGTTGCACCCGCTGGCCGAAATGGACCTGCCTATTGATGCTTCGCTCGCATTGTCGATTGCGCGCCGCGAAAGCGAATTTAACGCAGTGGTGGGCAGTCCTGTGGGCGCGCTGGGCTTGATGCAGCTGATGCCCGCCACCGCCGAAGAGGTGTCGGGCATGATTGGCGAGCCTTATGCCAAAAGTAAATTGACGGCTGATCCCGGGTATAATGCGCGGCTTGGGTCCAAGTATTTGAGCATGTTGCAAGAGCAATTTGGCAATTCGCCTGTGATGATGGCGGCGGGTTATAATGCGGGGCCAAGCCGTCCGCGTGCGTGGATGGCCGAGCGCGGTGATCCGCGTGTGGGTGAAATGGATGTGATCGACTGGATCGAGCATATTCCGTTCCGCGAGACCCGCAATTATGTGATGCGGGTGACGGAATCGATCCCTGTTTACGAGGCGCGTCTGACGGGTGAGACGGGGGCGATCGATTTTATGGCGTTATTGATTGGCGACAAGCCTTTGGTGCGTCCGCGCATCCGGCCTGATGTTGTGATCCCTGTGCCTGTTCCCGTGGTGCCGGTTGTGGCTGGTTCCGCAACGCCAAGCGGCCCTGCGCCCGCGCAGAGTTTACGCCCGATCAGTCGGCCTGGAGGTTGATTTTTCGCGCACGTATCAAGGTGAACAGTCCCGCGCTGACCACGATCAATGCGCCAAGGCCGACATGTGGCGTGATGGTTTCGCCAAAGATAATCATCCCGACCGCGACGGCAAACAGCAGTTGAAAATAAGCAAAGGGCTGCACGGCAGAGGCTTCTGCGACCTCGTAGGTTTTGATCAATAGGAAATGTCCGGTGACGCCTGTGATGCAAAGCGTGCCCATCCAGATCCAGTTGGACCCTGACATTGGTTGCCAGAACCAGACGCCGATAAGGGTCGTGGCGAGGGCTCCGGTTACGCCGGTCCAGAAAAACGATGTTGCCGCGCTGTCGCGTCGTGCGGCATAGCGGGTCAGTAATCCGTAGAGCGCAAAGAGTGCGGCGGCGGTCAGCGGGATGAAGGCGTAGGGGGAAAACACGCCGATGCCCGGCTGCAAAATAACAATGACCCCGACAAAGCCCACAGCAATCGCGGCCCATCGGCGCCAGCCAACGCTTTCGCCCAACACCGGACCCGAGAGAGCCGCGATCAGCAGTGGGTAGCTGGCGAAGATGGCATGGCTTTCGATCAGTCCTAATTTGGTGAAGGCCGCCACCATGACGCAGATTTCTGCCGCGAGCAGTAGTCCGCGAAAGATTTGCAGTTTGGGTTGTGTGGTGGCTGCGGCTTTGCGGATTGATCCTTTTTGGCGTCTGGCTATGGCGATCACAAGGGCTGCAAAAAACCAGTAGCGGATCATCACGATCATCATCACGTTGTATTCGCTCGCCAGATGCCGCGATATGCCGTCTTGCACAGCAAAGATGAAGGACGTGCAGATCATCAACCAAATGCCGAGGCGGGTGTTAGTTTGCATGGGTTTTGATCGCTGTGGTCATGTGCCGCTTGGTCCCGAACCCTTGCACACGGCTGACGGTGAAGCCTGCCGCGCCGAGCGATTGGCGCACATGACCCGCCGCAGAGTAGGTCGCCGCAGTGCCGTTTGGTGCGGTGTGATCGCCGACGGATTTCAGCAGGGCGGGTTCCCAGAGTTGCGGGTTTTTCGCGGGCGAGAAACCGTCGAGGAACCATGCATCGGCGAGGCCGGTCCATGCAGGCACCGTTTCGCGCGCGTCACCGAGGATCACATTCAGGGTTAATCCGTCGGCAAGTTCGACGGAGCCACCGTTTGGCGACCACAGGGTGAGAAGGTGCTGTGCGAGGGGGGCAATTTCCGGGAAGGCAGCAAGAGCTGCTTTCATGTCGGACTTTGCCATCGGATATGCTTCGAACGAGGTGAAATGCAGCGGCGCGCGGTCCTGTGTGGCGGCCCATGCGGCCCATGTGACCAGCAGGTTCAGGCCTGTGCCAAAGCCCAACTCGGCAATTTGCAACGGCGTCGTAAAGCGTGCAGGAAGGTTGTTGCCTTGGATAAACACGTGGCGGGTTTCATCCAGACCACCGACCAGCGAATAATAGGGGTCGTCGAACTGATCAGACACAGGGACGCGCCCTGCATCTGTGTCGCGCCAAGTAAGCGATGCTGTCTGGTCGGTCATCGGTGTTTGCCTTATGGGTCGGTTATCAATGGACGGTAAGGTGGTTTATGGCAACGGTAGATGTGACAGTATTCGGGGCAGGCATTTTTGGGCTGACGGTGGCTTATGCCTGTGGGCTGCGCGGGGCAAAGGTGCGGGTGATTGATCCGAATGGTGTGGCATCAGGGGCCAGTGGCGGTGTCGTGGGCGCGTTGGCCCCACATGTGCCTGAACAGTGGAATGTGAAAAAGCAGTTCCAGCTGGAGAGCCTTTTGATGCAAGCGGATTTTTGGGACGAGGTCAGCGCGCGCACGGGGTTGCCGACGGGTTATTGCAGGTCGGGTCGGTTACAGCCCTTGGCGGATAATGCTGCGATTGCTTTGGCGCGGGCGCGGGCGGTTTCGGCGCAGGAGTTGTGGGGTGATGCGGCGGTGTGGGAGGTCATGCAGGCGGCTGATGTGCCGTGGACGCCACCGAGTGCCAGCGGCTTGGTCGTGCGCGATACCCTGACCGCATCCATTCATCCACAGGCTGCAACGCGGGCCTTGGCTATGGCGTTCGAGGCTATTGGCGGCGAGATTGTCACGCAGGGGGCGCAAGAGGGCGCTGTGGTTTGGGCGACGGGCTGGCGTGGATTGGACGAGATGACCGCCCGACATACGCGCCTTGTTGGTGCGGGTGTGAAAGGGCAGGGCGCATTGCTGCGTTTTGATGCTGTGGGGTTGCCGCAGCTCTTTGCAGAGACCCTGCATATCGTGCCGCATTTTGATGGCACCGTGGCGATTGGGTCAACAACAGAGCGTGATTTTGCCGACGGATCGGTGACGGATAATTTGCTGGAGGCGGTGATTTTAAAAGCGCGTGCCGTGTTTCCCGTGCTGGCGGATGCACCGGTCGTTGCGCGCTGGGCGGGGGTGCGCCCGCGCAGTCGCAGCAGAGCGCCCATGTTGGGAGCGCATCCGTTTCAACGCGGAGCTTTTGTGGTGAATGGCGGGTTCAAGATCGGTTTTGGCATGGCCCCCAAGATCGGCCAGGTGATGGCCGACCTTGTGCTTGAAGGGCGTGATGATGTGCCTGATGAATTTCGGGCAGAGCGCAGCCTTTAGAGGTGCGTGCGCAGGTCATCCATCAATACCGTCAGGAATTTCACCGCAACCTCATCTTTCAATTTGCCACCATCATCAAACGCGGAGAAGCTGGCAGAGATCAAAACTTCGGGTGATTGCAACAGGTTGGCATCAAATGGCACCATGCAAAGACGCAAGGCTGATTGCGCCCGCTCGCCGCCTGCACGCCCTGCGGTTGCCGACAGGATCGCCACCGGCTTGTTTTTCCAGACGTTGCCTTCGGTGCGGCTGACCCAATCCAGCGCGTTTTTCAGCACGCCAGAGATGGATTTATTGTATTCGGGGGTTGAGATAATGACCGCGTCTGCCTCACCAATCTGGTCGGCTAGGGTTTGCGCAGCCGCTGGAATGCCGTGTTTGTCCTCGTCGTCGCCATTATAAAGCGGCAGATTGAGATCACCCAGTGTAAAGCTGTCAGCGCCAAAAATATCCGCAGCATGGCGCAGCAATGTCGTATTGGTTGAAGCCGCGCGTAGTGATCCGGAAATACCCAGAAGTTTTGTCATAGTATCGTTCCTTTTATATGCTGAAGTTCGATATAAACTAATCTGCCTGTCTTGCTACTGCGCAAGGGCTGACACATGCTGTGCGCAAACGCGTAAGGGAGATTTGGAATGTTGCGGCATGGTGGGAAGATTTTAAGTGACCAGTTGGAAAAACTGGGCGTGCAGCGGGTGTTCTCGGTGCCGGGCGAGAGTTTTCTGGCGGCGTTGGACGGGCTATATGATAGCGGCATCCAGAATGTCGTGTGCCGCCATGAAGGTGGTGCCGCGATGATGGCCGAGGCGCATGGCAAGATGACGGGCGAGGTTGGTGTTTGTTTCGTGACCCGCGGGCCAGGGGCCTGCAATGCCAGTGCGGGGGTGCATATCGCGCAACAGGATAGCACGCCGATGGTGTTGTTTGTTGGCCAGATTGATAACCGTATGACGGATCGCGAGACGTTTCAGGAGGTCGATTACCGTGCGATGTTTGGCGGGTTGGCCAAGTGGGTCGCACAGGTGGATGATACCGCGCGTTTGCCCGAGTATATTGCCCGTGCGTTTCGGGTAGCGAAGTCGGGCAGACCGGGGCCAGTGGTGTTGGCGCTGCCTGAGAATATGTTGAGTGCGCAGGCAGATGTGCCTGATTTTGTCGGGCAGGTGACGCAGGGTGCGGGACGTGTTGGGCCAGATATTTTGATGGCGTTGATGGCTGCAGAGGCGCCTTTGATTGTGGTTGGTGGCTCGCAGTGGGATGCGCAAGCGAGTGCGGCTATTGCGCGGTTGTGTGAACTGACGGGTGCGCCTGTTGTCACAAGTTTCCGCCGTCAGGATTATATCGATAACAGGCATTCGCATTTCGCGGGTGATTTGAATGTTGGGGTGAACCCGAAGTTGGCTGCCCGTGTTCGCGAGGCGGATTGCTTGCTGCTGATCGGCACCCGTTTTGGCGATATCGAGACGCAGGGGTATACATTGGTGGACCCAAGCGATCCTGCGAAAACGATTCTGCATATTCATTGTGATGCGGATGAGATTGGCCGCGTTTATGGCGCGGATATTGCCTATGTTTGTGATGGTGCGTCTGCGGTGAAGCAGTTGGCGATTACGGCGGCGACGATGGAGTTACAGCCACGTTGGGACCAGTGGCGGGTTGCTGCGCGGGCGGATTACGAGGGCTGGATTGTGCCGTTTGAAAGCCCCGGTGCGGTGAAACAGGAGCAGGTGATTTCGTGGTTGTCCGCGAATTTGTCAGATGATGCGGTTTTGACCAATGGCGCGGGGAATTATGCGGCGTGGTTGCATCGTTATTTCGTTTATAAGCAGCATGGCACGCAACTGGCGCCGACGTCTGGCTCTATGGGGTATGGGTTTCCTGCGGCGATTTCGGCGTCTTTGCAGTATCCTGACCGCGATGTGGTTTGTCTGGCGGGGGATGGCTGTTTCCAGATGACCTGTAATGAGTTGTCGACTGCTGTGCAGCATGGGGCCAAGCCGATTGTGATTGTGATGGATAATGGCCGCTACGGCACGATCCGTATGCATCAGGAAAAGCATTATCCGGGCCGTGTATCCGGTACGATGTTGACCAATCCTGATTTTGTGGCACTCGCAAAAGCATATGGCGGTCACGGTGAATTGGTGACGGATGGCGCGCAGTTTGCCGGAGCCTTCGCCCGCGCCAAGGCAAGTGGCACGGTCGCGATTATTGCCTGCAAGATCGACGAAGAGGCGTTGTCGACGGGGGCGACGCTATCTGCGGTGCGGGCTGCTGCGGGAAAGTAATGCGCGACGCGGGTTTGGTCTGTCGTGACGATTGGGAGCAATGTTGGCGGCGCAGGCTGGTGCCGATGGGACAGGTTTATTTAACAGAGTTAACGGGAAAGCTGACGTGTGGTTTTATCCCACGTCAGCCCTGTGTTGCGGGCAAGCCGGCTGGCGCTGTCATCCAGACCCATTCTGTTTGACCACTTTGCCATTGACCGCACAGGCACCGCGTGGATATCGCCAAAACCGTCAACCAGCACACATTCTTTTGGACCTATGCCGCCGCCGGTATCGCGCCGCCCGATAACAAAATTATTTGGGTTCATGTCGCTAGCGCGGATATTGTAGCGGTATATCCGGCCAATGGCGTCGTTGAGCAGCGCGAGATCTTCGTCCGTCAGTGTACCTGCCTTGGCCTTGGCGCCCACCGTTTGCCCCAGTGATCCGTCGCTGTTTTCGACGCGATCCGTGATGCAACCTAATCCAAGGTTTGTGATCGCAAAGCCGTACATATGGCTGATCGGCGGGTGAAAGTCAGGGTCAGGGTTCGCCAGCATAATATGCAGGTATTCCTGATATTCTTTACGGATTTGGCGGGTGCGCAGGCTAGGAAATAGCTTGTCCATACGCCCGTTAAAGTTGCTGCGTGGCGGCATGTCTTCTGCGCGTTTCAGCACTTTGATCAGCTTTGTTCGAGCAACGGGATGCGGAAAAACCGCCCGTTGCACGCCGCTTGCAATTTGGTCTGCTATGGTGAGGGTCAGCAGTGGGGGGGCGGATTTGCGCATCTGGCGGTCCTTTTAGAGATCATGTCAGAGTGCGGGAAGCTAAAAGCAGACGCAAGGGGGCCCGCGCGTCTGTTAAATTCATTGTTTGCCGATTATTAATCTGTGCCCGCCACGGCTTGTGCCTGTCCAAAGTGCCAACAGCGCAAGACACGGTATCAGTTTTGTCGTGAAGTGATTCCTTTGAATGAAGCTGAGGCGACTTTATGTGCAAAGCCTTTACCTCACCTTTCTGTGACCGCTTTGCATCTGCTTTTGTATTCTGGTGCCAGATATCGATTTTTGCCCTATCCGGTCTTGTTCTAACCGCTGTAAGGCTAAAAAAAAACTTAGGTGACAGTGATGATGAAAATGTTTTGTTTGGCGATTATGGTCGCATATTTTGGTGTGGCATTTGTGGCGACCGGTATCTGATTTTACCCGCTGCTTTCGAGTGCATAAGGTTTTGTGCCGTGGTAAAGACGCGGCAAATCAAAAGGACCGATCATGGACTACAAAGCATCTGGAGCGCCGAAGTTGAGCAAAAAAGCACCAAAGCACCTTGAGCATAACGCGCACGGCTCTAAGAAGAAGCCGTTTGGCGAGCGTGAGAGCAAGGAAGAACTGCTTGCACGTATGAAAGCTGCGCAAGCCGCCAAAAAAGACGATTAAAGCGTCTTTTCCATGAAAATGGAGGAGGGCGCATCGGCATAATCGCCGAAGCGTTCGCACGGGATAAAGCCGTGTCTTGCGTAGAGCCTGTGGGCCGCATGCAGCACATTTCCGGTCTCCAGTTTCAGGATGCGCAGGAATTCGATTTTAGCTTGGTCTTCGATTTGACGCAGCAGTGCGTCACCGACCCCTTTGCCACGTGCATCCTCGGATACAAACATTGATTTGATTTCGCCGTAGCCGTCTTTGACAGCCAGCGCGCCGGTGCCTAAAACGGTTTCGTTTTCGCGTGCTGTGAAGAAACAGATGTTGTCGGCACATAGATCGTCGATAGACATGTAGAAGTTGTCTTCGGGCGGAAACAGGCTTTGCATCAAGGCATGACTGGACTGCAAAAGCGCCGTGGCTTGCGGGTCATGCGGGTCGGTGCGGGCGACGATGATCATGCAGGGTCTCCGAAGTTGCGTATGTTCGGTGACGCTAGGCCAAGATCGAGACGCTGACAATCACGATATCTTGGGGATAAGTCGGCGGTTATCGCCAGATAATGGGTGTGATCATTGACTTTTACGGGGCTGGCGGGCCATTTTCAGGGTCCGTTCAGGAATCGGAAGGCTACCCGCGTGCGCTTTAGCAGATTACGTCTTAATGGCTTTAAAAGCTTTGTTGATCCGACCGATTTGATTATCGCGGATGGGCTGACCGGCGTTGTGGGCCCTAATGGCTGCGGCAAGTCGAATCTGTTGGAGGCTTTGCGCTGGGTAATGGGTGAGAACCGTTATACCGCGATGCGTGGCGGGTCGATGGAAGATGTGATTTTTGCGGGGGCCTCGACGCGGCCTGCGCGGAATTTTGCGGAGGTGTCGTTGGTCATTGATAACAGCGAACGCCTCGCCCCTGCGGCGTTTAATGACAGTGATAATCTGGAAATTACGCGGCGCATTACACGTGATGCGGGGTCGGCATATAAAGTCAGTTCCAAGGATGTGCGCGCGCGTGATGTGCAGATGTTGTTTGCCGATGCCTCGACAGGTGCACATTCGCCCGCACTGGTGCGGCAGGGGCAAATTGCCGAGTTAATCAATGCCAAACCCAAGGCGCGTCGGCGTATTCTGGAAGAGGCGGCGGGAATTTCGGGGCTTTATCAGCGGCGTCATGAGGCCGAGTTGAAGCTACGTGGCGCCGAGACCAATTTGACGCGGGTCGATGATGTGGTGGAGCAGTTGGCGTCGCAGTTGGCGACACTGGCACGCCAAGCCCGCCAAGCGGCGCGCTACCGCGAGATTGGTGAGAATCTACGCCGCGCTGAGGGCATGTTGTTATTTCGCCGTTGGAAGGAAGCGGACGATGCGATGCTTGCCGCTGGTGCACAATTACGCGAACGCACCACTGCCGCCGCCACCGCAGAAACCGCCGCACGACAAGCGGCAAAATTGCGCACGCAAACCGAAAGCGCGCTGCCATCTTTGCGCGAGGAAGAGGCGATTGCCGCCGCCGTCCTGCAGCGCCTGCAAGTTCAGCGCGACACTCTCAAAGACCAAGAAATTCGCGCCCTTGAGACCATAGAAACCCTAAGATCACGCATCGACCAACTTGCCCGCGATATCGAGCGCGAAAGCGGTTTGAACAAGGATGCAGGCGAAACGATCGAACGCTTGGAATGGGAAGGCCGCGAAATTGCCAAGGCGAGCGCAGGCCATGAAGACCGGTTGGAGGCGGCCAAAGCAGGTGCGCAAGAAGGTGGTGGCGTTTTGCAAGAACGCGAGGCCGATCTGTCGCAACTGACCGAAGACGTTGCCCGCTTGGCAGCGCGCCATCAATCCGCACAGCGCCTGATTGATGACAGCCGCAAAACGCTTGAAAAGTCCGAGGCAGAGGCGGAACAGGCCAAGGCTGCGATGGCTGTGGCTGATGTCGCATTAAAGCAAGCCGAGGCAGATTTTGAGGCCGCAGGTGTGGCCGAAACGCAAGCTGTTGCTACAGCCGAAAAAGCGGATTTGACCTTGGCGGAAGCCGAGGAAGCCCGTGCCGAGACCCAAATTCGCGAAAGTGATGCGCGCGCGCAGCGTTCCGAGGCGGAAGGCGAGGCAAACGCTCTGCGCGCCGAAGTGGCCGCATTGGCCCGATTGGTGCAGCGTGATACAGCTGAAGGCGGGCAGGTTCTTGACCTTTTAACGGTGCAAAGCGGCTATGAAAAAGCGCTGGGTGCCGCCTTGGCCGACGACCTGCGCGCCCCCGCGATTGGTCCAGAAGCGGCGTCGGGTTGGGCAACGCTCAGCCCCTATTTGAACGCACAGGCCTTGCCTGAAGGTGTCCCGCCCCTGACGCAATTTGTCGAAATCCCCGAGGTCTTGGGGCGGCGCATGAATCAGGTCGGCTTGGTGCGCCAGGAGGAAGGCGCGCAGCTGCAAGCGGTTCTGAAACCCGGCCAACGCTTGGTCTCGCTTGAGGGCGATGTCTGGCGCTGGGACGGATTTCGTGCCGCCTCTGAAGACGCGCCCTCGGCTGCCGCGTTACGGTTGCAGCAGCTTAACCGTTTGGTTGAACTCAAGCGCGATCTGGAAGAGGTCAGCGCCACCGCGATGGGCGCGACCCAAGCTCATGAGATGTTAACCAAACGCTTGGCTGCCTTGACCGAGGCCGACCAACTGGCCCGCCAAGCGCGCCGCGACGCCGACCGTTTGGTTGCAGAAGCGAACCGCGCTGCCAGCCGCGCCGAAGCAGACCGCAACCTGTCAGAGGGCAAGTTAGAAAGCCTCGGCTTGGCCGTGACCCGTCATGCTGATGACGCGCAATCGGCCCGCCGTGCCTTGAGTGAAGCGCAGACAGCTGCGGCTGATTTGGGCAATCTGGACGAAGCGCGCGGTCAAGTCGAAGACATCAAAATGACCGTGGAAGCTGCGCGGATCACGATGATGTCGCGCCGCTCTGTCTATGAGGAGGTGCGGCGCGAAGGCGATGCGCGGCTGCGGCGCTCGCAAGAAATCACCAAAGAAATCTCTGGTTGGAAACACCGTCTGGAAACCGCCAACAAGCGCAGCGCAGAACTGGCCGAGCGTAAGGAAGCATCGGTTTTTGAGCTGGAAGACGCCAATGCCGCCCCCGAAGAGATTTCGGCCAAACGCGCCGATCTCGCTGATGCAATTGACGAAGCAGAGGAGCGCCGCTGCGAAGCATCCGATAAATTATCGCACGCGGATACGGCACTGCGTGATGCAGCGGACGGCGAGCGCGACGCCGAACGCGCCGCATCCGAGGCCCGCGAAGCAAGAGCGCGCTCGGAGGCCCGCGCGGACGCCGCGCGCGAAACGGTTGCTTATGCGCATGAACGGATTGCGGAAGCGCAGGACGTGACCCCTGCGCAATTGCTAGAAAATTTGGCAACAGATCTGGATCAGATGCCAGCCTTGGACGTCGTCGAAGGCCAAGTTAACGCGCTGAAGCGGCAGCGTGACAGTCTCGGCGCGGTCAACCTGCGTGCCGAGGAAGACAGTAAAGAAGTTCGAACCGAGCATGACACCTTGGTCACTGAAAAGGCTGATTTGGAAGCCGCGATTGCCGCACTGCGCCATGGCATTGCCAGCCTCAACAAGGAAGGCCGCGAGCGTTTGCTGACGGCATTTGAACAGGTCAACGAAAGTTTTGGGCTGTTGTTTACGCATTTGTTTGGCGGTGGTGAAGCGAAGCTGGTTCTGGTTGAAAGCGATGATCCGCTTGAGGCTGGTTTGGAGATCATGTGTCAGCCGCCCGGCAAAAAACTGTCGACGCTATCCCTGCTATCAGGTGGTGAGCAGACGCTGACCGCTATGGCGCTAATCTTTGCGGTTTTCCTCGCGAACCCCGCGCCGATTTGTGTGCTCGACGAGGTTGATGCGCCGCTGGACGATGCCAACGTGACGCGGTTCTGCGATCTGCTAGATGAAATGACGCGCCGCACCAACACGCGGTTCCTGATCATCACGCACCATGCCGTTACGATGAGCCGAATGGACCGCCTTTTTGGCGTGACCATGGGCGAACAAGGCGTGTCGCAACTGGTGTCCGTGGACCTAAAGAAAGCGGCGGCGATGGTGGCCTGACCCCTAGAGTTTTATCAGAAGGTCTGAGGTCGGCCACGCGTCTGCAGGCAGGCCGAGCCGCTGTTGTTCGATCTGCACTGCCTCGCGGGTTTTCGCGCCCAAAATACCATCGATTCCGCCGACATCGTGCCCCTGCGCAGTCAGTTTCTTTTGCAGCGCTTGCATCTGTGGCCCTGTCAACGGCGGCGTTGGGTTGCCTGCGCTATAGCGTGGCGCGCCTGTCAGTCGTGTCGCGAAATAGGCGGCAGTGGTCACATAGACGAAACTTTGGTTCCAGTCGAAGTAGACGTCAAAGTTGGGGTAGGCGAGGAAGGCGGGACCAAAGCGGCCCATGGGCAGTAAGATTGCTGCGTCAAGCGAGGTATCAATGTCGCCGTCTTTGGCGGTGACGCCGAGCGATGCCCATTCGGAGGCCGGTTTGCGGTGGGTCAGGCCGGTTTCGAACCAGTTGAGATCAGATGGCACGGTGATTTCTTGCAGCCATGGTTGGTTGGGTTGCCAGCCGAGCGCGGCCAGCACGTTTGCGCCCGACATAAGCGCATCAGCCGCAGAGTTTTTTAGGACGATGCGTCCGTCACCGTCGCCGTCTATGCCGTGCGCGATGATGTCTTTTGGCAGCATTTGCACCTGACCGATTTCACCGGCCCATGCGCCTGTTGTTGTGGCGGGATTAAAACCACCACTTGCGTAAAGTTCAATCGCGGCGAGCAGTTGCGGGCGGAACAGGTCGGGGCGGCGGCAATCGTGAGCGAGGGTGATCAATGCATTGCGCGTGTTGAAGTCGCCCTGTACTTGGCCAAAGTCCGTCTCAAAGGCCCAGAACGCAAGAATGACGCCGCGTGGGATGCCGAAAGTGGAGTCTATGGTGTTGAAGGTATCGTTGTGGCGTTGCCCGTATGTGCGGCCATTGTCGAGCCTGCTTTGGCTGATCAGCATCCGCGAAAAGGTAAGGAAATCTTTTTGGAAAACGCCTTGGCTGCGGTCGGCCGCGATCACGGATTGATCGATTTGTGCGCCGTTTAGCACCGCTTCGGTGGCGGCAGGATCAAGCCCCAGTGTGGCCGCCTCCGCCCTGATCCCATCGAGGAACGCGGGCAGCGGGCCGCCGCAATCCTGTGCAATTGCAGATGTTGCCATAAGCGAGAGGGCAAGGGCAAGGCGCATGGGCGTGGCTTTCTGTTGGTGCGTTTGCATGGTTGTAGCAGGGTGCAGGCGGCCAGACAAACTGGTGTTAAAATGCCCCTTCGACGTGTGCCCAGCGGTCAGGGGCAGGCAGCGAGATCATCAGCCAGTCGGGGGTGTGGTCAAAGGTGCGGGTCCAGACCTTGTGCTGCGCAAGGTGGGTTTGCGCGGCCTTTGCGTCACCAACTTCGTAAAGCCGGAACAGGTCGGTGCCACCAATGACCGGTGCGCCCTGATTTTCCATGATCGCATCAAGCCGTTGCGCGTCTTTGCCAAGTCGGATGCGGGTGTCGTCGGCCCATGCGGGATCTGCCAGTGCTTCGCAGCCGATGGCCAGGGCGGGTCCAGAGACGTTGTAGGGGCCTAGGATGTCACCGAGTTTGCGGATCAAGCTGGGGTCGCCGATTGCGAAGCCAAGCCGCAGCCCTGCCAGCCCCCAGAATCTGCTAAAACTTTTGACGATAAGAGTGTTGGGCATCGCGGTGCGCGCGATAAATGAGGCTGCGGGGGCGACATCGCAGAACCCCTCGTCGATGAGGGTCGTGGGCGCGGTGAATTGATCCACGTTCCATGCTTGCCCATCAGGGAAACTGGGGTGAACAGCCAAGGTCGCGTCGTCGTTGGGGAAAATCTGCGCAAGGGCCGCGATGATTGCGGCGCTGCCAGAGGCGGGCAGGATTGCTGCCCCGTCCGGTACATTCCAAAAGCTGCGCGCGTAGCCCGAGAGGCGTTTGAATGCGGCCTTATCGGGCAGGGCGGTCCATACGTCGGCGGGCAGGCGCGGTGCGGGGTATGGCACCGGATTGATGCCTGTGGACAGGTCAAGCCATTGCGCCCGTGTGCCGCCGAACTGCGCGATCGCGGCGTCTAGCCCTGCGGTCGCGTCAAAAGGTGTGATTTTCATGCGGCCCTGCTTTTTCTTTGCACGCGGTGGTCGCGGGTCTGGCGGCGATTCGTGCCGCCAGTCGTCTTTTCTGTCATTCTGCGCCTATCGTTTTTGTTTCGTTAAGCGGTTAAACGCTTAGGTTGCGGTGCCACTTGGCGGCAACTTGCCGCTCAGAATTGTTAAGCGTAAAGCATTAATACTTCGTTAGTATTTGACGCACAAACGGAGTATATTGAATTCACACGGCCGAGGATTTTTCCGACGGTTGGCAGCCAAGGAGTTTAAATGCGCACTCTCATCGTGCAAAGCAATTACGAATTGGGTCAGCTTTGGTCCCGCCATTTGGTGCGTCTTGGTGCGGATGTTGAACATGTCACAACCGGTCGCGCAGCGCTTGCTGCTATTCAAGACGAGAAGTTTGATGTGATTGTGCTGGATCTGTTTCTGTCAGAGGGCAGTGCGCTGACCATTGCTGATTTTGCCAATTATTCCAGTCCGAATTCCAACGTTGTTTTTGTCACCGACACCACGTTTTTCTCTGACGGGTCGATTTTTGCCCATAGTAGCAACGCCCGCGCCTTTATGGTCAAAACAACGCCGCCAAACGATCTGGCGGCGATTGTGATGCATTACGGTCAGGATGCTAGCCGCGCAAATGCGGCGCAGCGTAATCAAGTTGTGAGGTAATCGGGACAATCCGGTGCGGATTAATTGTGTTTTGGCTGTAGTAGTAGTGCCGCACGATATGCTGGAAATTCACCGTCTCGGCGATTCCGTCCCATTGATATAGCTCGCGTGTAAACCCCCACAGGTTCTTGTAATCCGCGATCCGTTTGCGGCTACATTTGAAGTGGGTGTGGTAGACTGGATCGAATCGGATCAACGTGGTCCAGAGCCGCCAGTCGGCCTCTGTGATCAGATCACCCATCAGGTAGCGCGAATGTGATAGGCGGTCTTCCAGCCAGTCGAGGGTGTCAAACAGCGGATAGACTGCCGCATCATAGGCGGACTGTGTGGTCGCAAACCCTGCCTTGTAGACCCCGTTGTTTACGGTGTCATAGATTCGTGCGTTCACCGCATCAATCTCGTCGCGCATCTGTGCGGGCCAGTAGTCGTCGTGGTTTTTGGTAATCCCGTTGAAGGCTTGATTGAACATACGGATGATCTCAGAGGATTCGTTGGACACGATTGTGCCACGTTGTTTGTCCCACAAGATCGGCACAGTGACCCGACCTGTCATGGTCGGATTGGCCCGCAGGTAGATGTCGCGGGCAAAGGGCAGGTCAAATAGCGTGTCCCCCGTGGCGCCGTGATCGTCTGTCTCGAACGTCCAGCCGTCTGATAACATGTCAGGATGCACCACGGAGGTGGTGATATGGTCGGTCAACCCTTTTAGCGCGCGAAAGACTAAAGTCCGGTGCGCCCAAGGACAGGCGTCAGACACATAAAGGTGGTAGCGGTTTGAGCACGCTGCAAAGCCTGCTTCACCCGTTGGGCCTGCTGATCCGTCGGCTGTGATCCAGTGCCGGAAAGATGCGGTCTCGCGCTGGAATTTGCCACCCGATTTCTTGGTGTCATACCATGTGTCGTGCCAGGTACCGTCGATCAGTTGTCCCATAAGGTTCGTCCTTTTGTGTCTTGTGATCTGGACGTAGTGTAATTGTTACAAGAGGCAAATAGCGATTTCCGCGCGGTTGTCCTGCACAGATGCACAGCGTTGCCGTTTTGTGCATGTGCTGCGTTGCGGCGCATTTTGTGACTTGATCTTAACCCTGATGTGGTCAAATTGGAAATGCAGGAGGAGCCCCGATGAATGATATTTTGCCAGAAGCTGTCCGTCTGGGACTAGAGCAGGCGCGCAAGGCATCGCTGCGCCGCAAGGACCGTTTGTGCGTGCACGATGGTGATCAGGTTTACGCTGTGCGCCGGTTCTGGGAGACCGGATTTTCGCTAGATGCGGAGGTCGCGGAAAAACTGCGTGGCCGTGTCGAAATTTATGATGGGTCGCGGCATTTGTATCAGTGTTTGATTGTCGGATCGGCGATTGAAGGCGATGAGCGGGTGTTTGATTTCAAGTGGCTGCATCCTGTCACAGACGCAGCCCCTGTTGATTACGAACGCCCCGCGTTTGTGCCGGCGGGGCTAATCGCAGGCTGATTATTGCAGATCGGCGAAAGCGGATTGCAGGCGGGCAACGGCCTCTTCGATCTGTGCGCGCGTTGTGCCAAGGTTGAACCGTAGAAAGCTGTCGCCGCCTTGCCCAAACGATGCACCTGCGTTGGGGGCGATTTTCGCGTCTTTCTGCACCCGCCGCTCGATTTCCGACACAGACATTCCAGTGCCAGCAAAGTCGACCCATGCCAAATACGTGGATTGCAGCGGCATCGACTGTACCCCCGGAATGGCATTGACCCCTGCGTCAAATATTTTGCGATTCTCGTTGAGATAGGCGCGCAGTTCATCGACCCATTTGGCCCCTTCAGGCGAATAGGCGGCAGTGGCCATGAACAGGCCAAAGCTATTGGGCGAGATGCCCAGAGCGTTCATGCGGCCCTCAAAGCGCGCGCGCAGGTCGGGATCTTCGATGATCACGTTGCCGGCATGGCTGCCCGCGATGTTAAAGGTCTTTGTCACAGCGGTCATGGTGATCAAGCGTTCGGTTATGCCGTCAATTTTTGCCATTGGAGTGTGGGTATGTCCCGGCATGGTCAGGTCGTGATGGATTTCGTCCGAGACCAAAATAAGGTCGTGGCGTTTGGCAAAAGCTGCGACCGCTTGCAGTTCAACCTTGCTCCAGACACGTCCGCCCGGGTTATGCGGCGAACACAGAATTATCATGCGCTCGTTGCCGGTCATCTGTTTGTCGTAGGCGTCGAAATCAAATTCATAAAGCCCATTGTTATTGACCAATTCGCACGAGACCACTTTGCGGTCGGCGGCATTAATCACGCGTGCGAAGGCGTGGTAAACGGGTGTGAATAGCACAACGCCATCACCCGGCGATGTATATGCGTCGACGCAAAGTGCTGTGCCGTTGACCAGACCGTGGGTGGTGAAAATCCATGACGGGTCAATGGTCCAGCCATGCCGCTCAGCCATCCACCACTTGATTGCAGCGCGATACGCATCTTCGTCGCCGTAATAGCCGTAAACACCATGATCGTGCATCGCCTTCACCGCGTCCTGCACGCAGGCGGGCGGCTGGAATTCCATATCCGCGACCCACATGGCGATCCCGTCATCGGGGGAAACCCCATAGATGGGTTCCATGCTGTCCCATTTGGCGCTGTGGGTGCCGCGGCGATCGGGGGTGTTGTCGAAATTCATATGCATTCTCCGGCGTTATAAATTGCACGCAGGGTGCGACTTGCGCGAAACGGATGCAAGGGCTAGATCGGGTGTCATGAGTATTCGTAATATCCTGATCCATCCCGATCCCCGCCTCAAGAAAATCGTAGCCCCCGTGACTACGATTGACGATGATTTGCGCCGTTTGGCCGACGATATGTTGGAAACAATGTATGACGCCCCCGGCATCGGCCTTGCCGCGCCGCAAGTGGCTGCGATGACCCGCTTGTTGGTGATGGATTGTGAAAAAGAAGAGGGGGTTTCCCCGCGCCCGATGGTGCTGATCAACCCGCAGGTGATCTGGTCGTCCGACGATACGTCGATATATGACGAGGGCTGCCTGTCGATCCCCGAACAATACGCCGAAGTCGAACGCCCCGCATCGGTCAAGGTGTCGTGGATGGATCTGGACGGTAAAGAGGTGCAAGAGACATTCGATGGCCTCTGGTCCACATGCGTGCAACACGAGATCGACCACTTGGACGGCAAGCTATTCATCGACTATCTCAAGCCGCTCAAGCGCCAGATGATCACGCGCAAAATGCAAAAACTGAAACGCGAAATGGCGCGCGGCTGATGGAAATTCGCCTGCTCCCCGATCCGATTTTGCGCAAGGTTTGCGAACCCGTCACGCTATTCGACGCCGAATTAGATGACTTTGTGGCTGAAATGCTGGCTGTGATGTATGCAGCACCAGGACGTGGCTTGGCCGCGCCGCAAGTCGGCGTTGACGCGCGTATCTTTGTGATGGACGCCACATGGAAATCGGGCGACCCCGACCCGATCGTGTTCATCAATCCGGAAATTATCGCAGTCTCTGAAAACTTGGCCGTGAACGACGAAGGCTGCCTGTCGATCCCCGACCGCAGCTGCCGCATCGCCCGCCCCGCTGTCGTGACCGTGCGGTGGCAAGCATTGGACGGCGAAGTGCAGGAACGGGAATTTACCGACTTTGCTGCCGTCTGCGTGCAACACGAAAATGATCATCTTAACGGTGTGCTTTGCATCGATTATCCGGAGGTGACATGACCCGCCCGTTTGTGATGTATCCGCACAAAGCGCTGCGCACCCCCGCCGCCGCCGTCGACAAAATCACCGACGAAATTCGTGCGATTTGGGATGAGATGATTGTCGCAATGGACACCATGCCCGGCGTTGGTCTGGCTGCGCCGCAGCTTGGCATTGGTCTGGCCTTGGCTGTTGTTGATGCCAGCGAGGCGCGCGGCAAAGCCGTGCGTATGGCAAACCCCGAAATCCTGCACAGCAGCATTGCGCCGCGCGAGCATGAAGAAGGCTCGCCAAACCTGCCGCATGTCAGCGCAAAAATTACGCGGCCCCGCGCCGTGACCGTGCGCTTTCTAAACGCGGATGGCATTTCGGAGGATCGCGATTTTGTCGGCCTCTGGGCCACATCTGTGCAACATCAAATCGACCACCTTGCAGGCAAAATGTTCATCGACCACCTAAGCCGCACCAAGCGCGAGATGCTGGTCAAAAAATCTGCAAAGCTGCGCGCGTCGCTGGCCTGAGCCTCCGGCGGACATATTTTCACTCTGAAGAAGCATGAGGAACATCATATGCGGATCGTGTTTATGGGAACCCCTGATTTTTCGGTCATGGTGCTGGATGCGTTGCACGACGCAGGCCACGAAATTGTCGCGGTCTACTCGCAGCCCCCGCGTCCTGCGGGGCGTGGTAAAAAAGATCGCCCAAGCCCCGTGCAAGCGCGCGCCGAGGTGCTGGGCTTGGCTGTCCGCCATCCCGTATCGCTCAAAACCGCAGAGGCACAGGCCGAATTCGCGGCCCTCGGCGCCGATATCGCCGTTGTCGTCGCTTATGGTCTGATCCTGCCGCAAGCGATTCTCGACGCGTCAAAGCATGGCTGCCTGAACATCCATGCCTCGCTTTTGCCCCGTTGGCGCGGCGCCGCCCCGATCCATCGCGCGATCATGGCAGGCGATGTCCAAACCGGTGTTTGCATCATGCAGATGGATGCGGGGCTGGATACCGGACCCGTGCTGCTGCGCGAGGCGTTTGATATCGCGCCCGAAGAAACCACAGGCCAGCTGCATGACCGTTTGGCCGTGCTTGGCGCGCGTATGATCGTGCAAGCCGTGGCGGAGTATCCACATCTTAACCCGCAACCACAGCCCGAGGATGGCGTTACCTACGCCTCAAAAATTGACAAATCCGAAGCGCAGATCGACTGGACGCAGTCCGCCACAGACATCGACCGTAAGATCCGAGGCCTTTCGCCGTCCCCTGGTGCGTGGATCATGGTCGGTGATGAACGGGTCAAACTGCTTGGCAGTCGTGTGGCAAGTGGCGCGGGCGTTGCGGGTCAGGTGTTATCAGGTTTCACCATCGCTTGCGGAAGCGGCGCGGTCGAGGTCACAATGGCGCAACGCGCAGGCAAGCGTGCAATGCCCGCCGAGCAGACATTGCAGGGGCTTGATCTAGGTGTCAGCCTAAGCTGATCACCCGCTCCATGAACAAATCAACCGCCCATTCGCCCGCAACATTGATCGCCACCTCAACAGGGCGGCGCGTGGGATCAGCAACAGTTTTTCCCATATCGGCACCCTTTAAGATCACGCGCAAACCTGATTCCTCAAACGTAAACTTTTCCGGATGCGTGCACGCCAGTACCGCTGTCGCATCATGCATCGGACAGCCATTGGTGATCCCGACAGAGCGGTAAAACTCTAGATAGAAATCCGAGATATGGGCAATGAAGCCGCCAATTTTCGGAGCCTTCTTACGCAAGACATCAAAATCTTCGGGTGACAGCAGCGTCAACAACGTCGCATCCAGCCCGATCATTTTGATCGGCATGGTGGATGCAAATACCGCATCCGCCGCTTTGGCATCGTGGTAAATATTCGCTTCGGCATGGGGTGTGATATTACCCGCCACATGAAATGCGCCGCCCATAATCACCAGCTCTTTGATGTTGGTCGCAAATTCCGGATCAAGCTTTAACGCGTCCGCAATATTGGTTAGCGGGGCTACGGCGCAAACAACCAACTCGCCTTTGTGTTTACGCGCCATATCAACCAGAAATTGCGCTGCGTTCTCGGGCGTATTCTCGCCAATCTCTGGCACAACGCTCAAATCGCCCAACCCTTCAGGGCCATGCACATTCGCGGACGGTGTATAATGCGTCTCGTCGTAGGGCAGTGCGGCCCCTTGCGCGACAGGCACGGCGAAGCCCATCAAATCGCACAGGTAGCGCGCGTTACGGCTCGATTGCGCGACAAACGTATTGCCGAAACAAGCGGTTAGCCCAATTAGTTCGACTTCTGGCATAGCGTGGGCCAAGGCGATCGCCATTGCGTCGTCGATGCCGGGGTCTGTGTCGATGATCATTTTCATAAATTCGGTCCTATCGGATGGGGTCAAATTGAGCAGAGGGTAGGGTGCAGTCGCGGATCACATCCGCGCCGCATGTGCGAAAGTCGAGATCACGCGTCAGACAAATACGCGCTTCTTGGATATAACCGGATTTGCATGTCACAGTTAGTCCGTCGCGCGGCAAATCAGGGTTGTCGCGCACAAAAGCGTCCTCGATCAACGAGGCAGGCAAGGTCACGGTTTTGTCGAGGTCGCGGAAAACGGCGGGGCGGGTGACCTTTTCGTAGGCAAGTCTTGCCAGTGCGAAGTATTCGTCGCTCTCAAGCCCTGCACATACGCCATGTTTGTTCCACTGATACCATGCAAGGCCGGACGTGCCCATAATATCGGCCATGGCTGCGGTTTGCTGGCGGGTTGGGGCGCGCTTGGATGTGTGGCAGTCGGCAGGAAAGCCGCGTTCATATTGCGGCCAAAGCCCGTGCATGACCCAGCCGAAATCGGTCGTTTCGTCGCATTGTGGCGAGTTGCGCGCATCGCCCGTCAGCGCGCACCAATTCGGCGACCACGACAAGGACAAGACGTAATAATCAAACTCACCTGCGCGATCAGCTGACCATGCGGGTGTGGCGAAAACTGCTAAAGCTGCGAAAAGGCGTAACATTTTTGTTCTTTCCTAACGGATGATCCCCCCTTATATAGGGTTCAAGTTCCCCGACAATGCGAACCGGCCCGAAATCGGGTCAGCCCAGATTAAGGGCGCAGGAAAGCTATGTCTGTTGATAAGGAGACAACGATGTCCGATCTACCAATTATGGCGAAAGCCACCGCAGTTTGGCTGTGTGACAATACAACAATCACGTTTAAACAAATCGCTAATTTCTGTGGTTTGCACGAGCTGGAAGTGCAGGGCATTGCGGATGGTGATGTGGCTGTTGGTGTCAAAGGGTTTGATCCCGTGTCCAACAAGCAGTTGTTGCAAAGCGAAATTGATGCGGCTGAGAAGAACGAAAAGCACGTTCTCAAATTGCTTTTCAACCCTGCATCGGTAGGCGAAGAAAAGCGTCGCGGCCCGCGTTATACACCGCTGTCCAAGCGTCAGGATCGCCCTGCATCGATCTATTGGTTGGTGAAATTCCACCCTGAATTGTCCGACGGTCAGGTTGCGAAACTTATCGGCACAACCAAGCCGACCATTCAGGCGATCCGCGAGCGCACGCACTGGAACATCAACAACATCAATCCGATCGATCCGGTTGCGTTGGGCCTGTGTAAGCAGGTCGAGTTGGACGCCGCTGTGCAGAAGGCCAACATCAAGAAAGCCAAAGAAGGCGGCGTAATGTCGGACGACGAGCGGCGCAAGCTGGTCAGCACCGAGCAGTCGCTTGGCATGTCCACAGAGCCGAAGATGCCAAGTTCGATGGCTGGCCTTGAGGCGTTCTCGATGAGCGATCCGCGTGATGAAGAAGAAGATGCAGAAGAAAAAGCGCGTAATCTTGACGTGTCTGACGCGGATAGCTTCTTTAAAATCCCCGACAATAAAGATGACGAAGACGACGACGCGTAAATCTGCGTTCACGGTATAAAAACGCCGCCCCGGTTTCCCGTGGGCGGCGTTTTTCGTTTATTCTGCGGGTATCGCGCTGCCTTTAGTTCTACTGGCTTTAATCGCACGTTTTTCGTCGCGTTTTGCTCTGCGCGCGGCCCTGTTGGTCGAGATATTTGCGCCAAAGATCAGCATGGCAGGCGTCACGACCAGTGTCAGTACGGTCGCAACCGTTAATCCGCCAGCAATCGCGCTGGACAGTTCGGTCCACCACTGCGTTGACGGTGCGCCATAGATGATTTCACGGCTGAAAAAGTTGATATTCACCCCGATGACCATTGGCATTAGCCCAAGCGCGGTTGTGATCGAGGTCAGCATAACCGGGCGCAAACGCTGCGCGCCGGTGCGCAAAGCGGCCTCATGGGGGGCCATACCCTCACGGCGCAGATCGTTGTAAGTGTCGATCAAAACGATGTTGTTGTTTACCACAATCCCTGCCAGCGCAATGACCCCGATACCGCCCATAACAATCCCGAAGGGCCGACCAGTGACCATTAGTCCCAAGAGCACACCTGCAATCGAGAAAATGATCGCCGACATCACCACAAACGATTGGTAGAAGTTATTGAACTGCGTCAGCAGGATCACGAACATCAGAACAATCGCTGCTACAAAGGCGCTCATCAGAAAGATCATCGAATCCTGCTGGTCTTGGGCTTCGCCGCCAAATTCCCACGTCACGTTGTCAGGCAGGTCCATGTTTTCGATAGCCAGGCGCAATTTCACGATCTGGTCGTTAACCAGAACATCAGGGGCCACGTTGGAATCGATCGTCACCACGCGGTTTTGGTCAACGCGGTTAATCGTGCCTGTGCGCGGCGAGGGGTCAAACGAGACAAAGTTTGCAATCGGCACCAGTCCCGACGTTGTTGGCACGCGCAGCGTTTCCAGCGAGACCAGCGTCCGATCTGAGTAGGGAAAACGGACCCTGATATCCACCGAGCCGTCCGCATCTTCAGGGCGGTAATCGGCAATCGTGATCCCTTGCGTCAGCAGTTGCACTGCTTGACCAAGCAGCGAAACATCAGCGCCAAATCGGGCCGCTTCGGTGCGGTTGACGCGCAGTCGCCATTCAACGCCGGGCAGGGGACGGGTATCGGTCACGTCGGTAAAGCCGCCGATCCTGTCCATTTCCTCAAGCACCTGATTTGTAATTTCCACCTGCGCGATACGGTCATCCGAAATAATTTTCAGGTTCACAGGTTTGCCAGAAGTAGGGCCCCCTGCCTCCGCTTCGACCTGAATGTCGATGCCCGCGATATCAGACATTTTCGCGCGAATATCAGTGCCAATCTGGGCGGCGGTACGCCGTGTGTCCCACTCTTGCAGCTCTAACTGGATGGTGCCGATAACCTCTGCGTCTTCGTTATTGGCAACGGTGGTCTGGGCATAAACACTGCGAATATCGCCGTCGTCCAGCAATCGATCCTCGACCAATCGCACCAGAGCGTCGCGCTCGAAGATCGAGAAATTATCACGCGCGCGTACTTGCACTTGCATGAAATCGGGCTCTTGATCGGGAAAGAATGTAACCCCGTTGCCGAATTGGCCGTAGAGGCCAAAGCTGCCTAGCAACATGGCGATAGCAAACAGGATCGTTGCACCCGGTCGCAGAATTGCCCAGTTCAACAGCCGTACATAAAACCCTGCGCCGCCGCGTAATTTACGCGGATCACCGATTTCGGTCTCGTAAAACGTGGTCTTGTCGACCTGTGACAGAGGCCGCCGCTTGCCCATAATACCGCCAGTGACAGGGATAAAGATCAGCGCCATAAACAAAGATGCGGTCAGCGTCAGGATCACTGTGATCGGCATGAATTTCATAAATTCGCCAACCATGCCCTGCCAGAACAGCAGTGGGAAAAACACCGAAAGTGTGGTCAAGGTCGAGGCAATAATCGGCCATGCCATGCGATTGGCGGCGTCGGCAAATGCGGTCTTGGGATCGGCGCCTTCTTGCAAGCGCCTGTCAGCCAGTTCCACAGTCACAATAGCGCCGTCGACCAACATCCCCACCACAAGGATCAGCGAAAACAACACGATGATATTCATCGTATAGCCCATGAACCATAATGCCGCGACACCCGTCAAAAACGCACCCGGAATAGCAAGGCCAACCAAAAACGCAGACCGCAGGCCCAAGGCCCAGACGATCACAATCATAACCAGAAGGATCGCGGCGATGACATTCGCCTCCAGGTCGGAAAGCAGTGATTTAACCGCCTTACTTTCGTCTTGCATATAGTTGATCGCGACGTTCTCGGGCCAGCTGGCCTGCGTCGCGGCAATCACGCCTTTGGCCGCAGCGACCGTATCGATCACATTGGCGCCCGAGCGTTTTTTGATCTCCAGCGCCAGCGCAGGTTGGCCGTTGATGCGGGCAAAGCTTGTCGGATCCTCAAACGTGCGCCGGATCGTGGCCACTTCGGCAAAGGTTACAACAGTATCGCCGCGTACTTTTACAGGCATGTTCATCACATCATCGATCGACTCGATCAGGCCCGGAACCTTCAGCACCAAACGTCCTGCGCTGCTCTCGATGGCACCTGCGGCAATCAACATGTTGTTCCGGCTGACTTGCCCGATCAATTCGTCAAACGAGATATTGTAGGTCTCGAACACCGTGGGGTCGATCAGGATTTCCAAAAGCTCGGTGCGCTCGCCGCCGATGCCGACCTCCAGCACGCCTGGAAGGCCCTCTAGCTTGTCTTGCAACTCGGTCGCCAGCGCGTTGAGCGTACGTTCAGGCACAGGGCCGGACAGGATCACGTTCAAGATCGGAAACAGCGCTGTGTTGATCTCGGTCACTGTCGGGTCGCGGGCATCGTCGGGCAGGTTCGGCTTGGCGCGGTCGACTGCTTCACGCACTTTGTCGATCGCCTCTGCTACGTCACCGCCTGCTTCAAATTCCAGCTGCACATTGGCAAAACCTTCACCCGCGTGCGAGGTCATGGTTTTTAGTCCCGTCAGCGACGACAGTTCGGTTTCCAGCGGCTCGATAAGCAGGCGTTCGCTGTCTTCGGGCGAAATGCCGTCGATTCCTGTAGACACATAGGCAAACGGAATAGAGATTTCAGGCGAGCTTTCTTTGGGGATGTTGACATAGGCAATTGCGCCCACAATCAAAATTCCAAAGAATATTAACGCTACAACCCGCGTGCGAGAAAATGCCGCGTCAATCAGTCCGTTCATTTGCCTGCCTCTGCGAGTTCGGTTTCCGATTGCGGGTTCACAACATCACCGTCATTTACATAGCCTTGGCCAACGGTGATGATCGCGGCGCTATCGGGCAGGCCACTGATCCAGATACCATCGGTTTTAGCTGTCTCGATCACGACCGGCGCAAAAACCACCTTATTGTCGGCATCCACAGTTTTGATCCCTAATGTACCGTCCGTGTCGAGCGACAGGATCGCAGGCGAGATGAAATGCGCAGTGATTTCGCCAATCGGAATGCTGACTTCGGCACTGACGCCAGCAGGCACGGCACCGTCCGTATTCTCGACGGTGATTTCGGCAAGAAACGTGCGCGTGTCACTATTTGCATTGCTGCCGACAAAGGCGACTGTCCCTTTGGACTGTTCACCTGTGATAAAGCTGACGTCAGCGATCTGTCCTGCTTTGATATCGCGTAGGGACTGTTGTGGCACCTGTATCGTAACAGTCAGCGGCGTGTTGTCGACGACCATCCCGACGCTGGATCCGGCCGAAACGAATTCGCCTGCGTTCAGGTCAAGCGTTTCTATGCGGCCGCCAAACGGCGCGGTGATCTCGCTATATTGCAGGGCGGTTTGCGCGGCTGTCACACCCGCCTGCGCAGAGGCCAATGTGGCGCGGGCCTGCGCCAAGCGGTCATTTGTCGCCACACCGCGAACGACAAGCGCTTCGGAGTTGTCGAATTCACGCTGTGCGCGGCTCAATTCTTCTTGGGCGCGGTTCAGGTCGGCCTCGTTTTGCGCCACATCAAACCGCCCGATGATATCGCCAGCGGCAACCAGATCGCCTTTGTTCACCAAGACCTCAAGAATACGCCCCGTCGCTTCGGCGCGCAGATCAGTGGTGCGGTCAGGCAAGGCTTGCCCTTCGGCAATAAAGTTGCGGGTCACAGTCTCGGATCGCGAGGGGGCAACAGCAACGGCAGTCACTTTTTCAATTGTATCGCGCGCGTCGTCTTCTTCGATCTGAGCTGACGGTAAAATATAGCCGCTGCCCATCCACCCTACGATTGCCAGAACAAGGGCCGTCGCCACCCATTTGGAACGGGACGCGCCGCGCTCGGTGTCAAAATCAAGCTTTTGCGGTTGAACGGGGTCTGTCATATATGATGCTCCGGAGGGCAGGCGTAAAAACTGCGTAAGGTGTGCGCGAGTAGTTAGGGTATTCGTCGGTCAATAAAAGGGGAAATGCCGAGGAAGTGAGAGTTTACGCTGTTGCGTTGCGTCAAAGTGCCTTTCGGGCATTGAGCGCGGCCGTAATTGTTCCATCGTCGAGGTAGTCAAGCTCACCGCCAACCGGAACCCCCTGTGCCAGAGACGTCACGGTGATGCCCGGCATCTGATCCGCAATGTAATGCGCCGTTGTATGCCCGTCGATGGTGGCCCCAAGTGCGAGGATGACCTCGTGGATATTCTCGGAGGTAATCCTGTCGAACAGTTTCGGGATGCGCAACGTATCAGGCCCGACAGCATCCAGCGCCGATAACGTGCCCCCAAGCACATGATAGCGGCCTTTGAATACGCCAGACCGTTCCATTGCCCAAAGGTCGGCCACGTCCTCAACCACACAAATCTGTCCGATATTGCGTTTTTCTGACGTGCAGATGTCGCAGATGTCAGTGGTGCCGACATTGCCGCAGTTCAGACATTCGCGCGCAGTGGCACCCACACGGTGCATCGCTTCTGCGAGAGGGATCAGCACAAGGCTGCGTTTTTTGATCAGATGCAAAACCGCGCGGCGGGCCGAACGTGGACCCAACCCCGGCAATTTTGCCAGCAGTGAAATCAGATGATCAAGATCATCGGTGCCTTTGTTCATACCGGCACACCAAATTTTCTAAAATATTTGCAGGCTAACGAATTTTCCAGAAAATCCGGTGTGATCAAAGGCAATGATAACATTTAGAACGGAAGGTTCATGCCAGCCGGCAGACCCATTGCTTCTGCCATTTTCTGCATCTCGGCTTGCGACCGCTCTGCTGCTTTTTGCTGCGCGTCTTTGATGGCTGCCAAAATAAGATCTTCGACAACTTCTTTCTCGTCGCCGTTGAAAATAGACGGATCAATGTCCAGCGCTTTCAGGTCGCCTTTGGCGGTTGCTGTTGCCTTTACAAGCCCCGCACCAGACACGCCCTCGACCATGATATTGCTCATCTCTTCTTGCATCTGGGCCATTTTGCCCTGCATTTCTTGTGCTTGTTTCATCATTTTGGCCATATCGCCAAGTCCGCCCAAACCTTTTAGCATTGTGAAATCCTTTTCCAGTGTCGCCTATTAGCCAGTGTTGCCTGTTAGATAGGGGGTTGAACGGGCGTGAACAAGATGTGCTTAATCTTCGTCAAACGGATCCCATTCGTCCTCAACCTCTTGCAGCGCGCCTTCAAAGGCATCGTGCTGTTTTTCGGCTTCTGTACTGATCTTGGTGATTTTGGCCTTTGGAAACGCGTGAATCACCGCTTTGACCAAAGGATGGCTTTCGGCAGCGCTGCGCAGTGCATTCTCGGTCTCGTCGCGCACCTGTGCAATTGTGGGCGCGCCACCCTCGTTTACAACCGTGATTGCCCAGCGATTGCCGGTCCATGCTTGCAACCGCGAGCCAAGCCGCCCCACCAGATCCGCCGCCGCATCTGCCGTCGGGTTCACTTCAATCCGCCCAGGCTGATAATTAACCAGCTGAAGGCCCGTCTCGACTTCTACCAACAGCTTTACATCGCGGTGTTGGCGGATCAACGTGACGACATCTTCAAACCTTGCGTAATGCGCCAATGCATCCGTCGCCAGTGCCACCGCAACCTGTGCCGATCCGGATGGTCCCGATGGGCCACTATGCGTCGGCGTTTGTGACGTTCCCATCGCATTTGTCGTGCCTCCGGATGCTGGGGCAGGCCTGCCACCAGAAGGGCCACCGGCAGGCGGCGTTGCATGCTCCAGCTTCTTGACCAACTCCTCGGGCGAGGGCAAATCCGCCACATGGGTTAGCCGGATCACGGCCATTTCTGCCGCCATCATCGCATTGGGGGCTATTGCCACCTCTTCGAGCGATTTCAACAACATTTGCCACATACGGCTTAACACACGCATCGGTAAATCAGCGGCCATTGCTTGCCCGCGCGTGCGCTCGTCAGGGCTAATCGTCGGGTCCTCTGATGCCTCAGGGGTAATCTTGGTCACACTGATCCAATGGGTGATCTCGGCCAAATCGCGTAACACTGCCATCGGGTCGGCCCCATCCGCATACTGCCCCGATAACTCGGTCAACGCCCCTGCGGCCTCACCCTTCAAGATCATATCAAACAGATCAAGCACACGCCCACGATCCGCCAATCCCAACATCGCGCGCACCTGATCCGCAGTGGTCTCGCCCGCACCATGGCTAATCGCCTGATCCAGCAAAGACTGCGCATCACGTGCCGATCCTTCCGCCGCGCGGGTGATCAACGCCAGCGCATCATCCGAAATCTCGGCACCCTCGGCATTGGAAATCTTGCGCAACAAGGCAATCATCACCTCGGGCTCAATCCGGCGCAAATCAAACCGCTGACAGCGCGATAGCACCGTCACAGGCACCTGCCTGATCTCGGTCGTCGCGAAAATGAACTTCACATGCGCAGGCGGTTCTTCTAGCGTTTTCAACAAGGCGTTAAACGCGCCTTTCGACAGCATGTGAACCTCATCGATGATATAGATCTTATAGCGGGCCGACGCTGCGCGATAATGCACCGAATCAATAATCTCGCGGATGTTCGCGACGCCGGTATTGGATGCCGCATCCATCTCCATCACATCAACATGACGACCTTCCATGATCGCCACACAATGCTCGCACTTGCCGCACGGGTCGGTCGTCGGTTTGCCTTGCCCGTCAGGCCCGATGCAATTCATCCCTTTGGCAATGATCCTTGCCGTGGTGGTTTTACCGGTCCCGCGAATACCCGTCATCATAAACGCCTGTGCAATCCGGTCCGCCGCAAAAGCGTTTCGCAGCGTGCGGACCATCGCATCCTGCCCCACAAGATCAACAAAGGTCTCGGGGCGGTATTTGCGGGCAAGGACTTGATAGACGGGGGTGTCGGTCATGGGCACTTTCATCTGTATTAAAGGCGGCACAGTGCAAGGTAAGGTGTGCAAGGCGGCGCGTCCACCCGTCTTGGGCGGGCTTAACTGGATGCAGCGCGCGCAGAGAGGTTTTGGAAAATAGCGTCGATGTCGGGCAGGGCGGTTTGCACGAGTTTTGCAGCCGCTGCATCACTCAGAATACGGTCGCCCCAGCCGCGTCGTA
This sequence comes from Yoonia sp. MH D7, assembly GCF_054439475.1. Classification (NCBI taxonomy): domain Bacteria; kingdom Pseudomonadati; phylum Pseudomonadota; class Alphaproteobacteria; order Rhodobacterales; family Paracoccaceae; genus Yoonia; species Yoonia sp. MH D7. The sequence continues at coordinate 2,197,701 of NZ_JBTJCF010000001.1, read as the reverse complement.
TTGACCCCAGTCCCGCTACATTCGCAGCGGTCGAGGTCGTTGCATAAACATAACCGCTGCGCACATCCATCATCAGTATCCCGGCGCGTCCTGTGGCGTTGAACCCGTTCCCTTCGCGGCCGCCGCGATATCGTGCGCTTGCGTACCTTGCCCGCGTCGGTTCCCGTGCCGATCAATCCTTTGTCGCGGCTGGTTTCCGTCTGGGTGACGGATTTTGATGGCGCGCCTCTAGACCGCAATGGGGCGGATTCGTTTGCCTCCCTTGCCGCGACGATTCGCAAAGACGTGCACCCGCGCACACTCATCGAGCACCTGCTGGCCGCTGGCACAGTGGAGTTGCGCGACGAGAAAGTTCATTTGCTGGCGAGATCATATCAACCCCTGTCAGGCGCGCAGGACCAGCTTGATTATCTGGCCGCAAATGGGGGTGACTATCTGTCCGCGGGGGTCGCCAATGCCGTGCAATCGCCCGCACCATTTTTTGAACGCGCCGCACATTTTAACCAATTATCACCCGCCGCTGTGGCCGAATTAGACGCGCTCTACCGTGAAAAGCAGATGGCAGTTTTGCAAGACATTGCAGCGCGGGCTACGCGTTTGCAGGACACTTCGGCAGGTACTATGCGGTTTCGGGCAGGCGGCTATTTTTACAGCGAGGACGAGACATGATGCGCAAAATTATACGTTTGGCGGCGTTTCTTGCGCTGACCGCTTGCGCCGCGCCGCATCACATCTGTGACGGTCCGCGCGACGGCGGCATTGGCGGTACTGGAACCTGTGTGCAAGCACCCGCCGCAATGTAAAACTACTTGTTTTTCTTCTTCATCGCGGCTTTCACAACCTTGCCAAACTTGCGCGAACGCGCGTGCGCTTGTGCAATGGTTTCAGTCGCTTGCGTGTCCTCGCGAACCAGTTTTTGATACCGCTTTAATCGCTCGGAATCAATCACACCCGACCCAATCGCCGCCTGCACCGCACATCCCGGTTCGGTCTCGTGCTTGCAATTGCGAAACCGGCAATCGCCCTCAATCTCTGAAATCTCGGGAAATGTCGCAGCAATCCCTGCTGACACATCCGCAACTCCAAGTCCGCGCATACCGGGCGTATCAATCAACCAGCCCCCCGTCGGCAATCTGTGCAACGACCGCCCCGTCGTCGTATGCCGCCCGCGTGCATCATCCTCGCGAATACCCTGCGTCAGAAAATTCTCGCCCGTCAGCGCATTGGCCAAGGTGGTTTTCCCAACCCCCGAAGACCCCGCCATTGCAACGGTCTGCCCCTTGCCAATCCACGGTGCCAACGCCGTCGCGACGTCGCCGTGTAACGCATCAAGCGCGATAACTTCCAGATTGCGTCCCAAGGCTCTCGCTTGGTCAATATACCCGTCAGGGTCGCCCGATTGATCGGCTTTGGTCAGTAAAATAACAGGGGTAATATCGGCGTCATGGGCCAGCGCCAGATACCTTTCCAGCCTTGCGACATTAAAATCGGCATTGCAGGACGTGGTAATAAACAGCGTGTCGATGTTGGCCGCAATCAATTGCCTGTCGCCAAACACATAATCGGACCCGCGCTGCAACGTGCTGATACGGTCCAGACGGCGGATCATTTTTGCGGCCTCTGGATCGCATAACACCCAATCACCAACGGCAATGCCTGCCGTCGACAGACCGGTATCAAGCGCCAGATCAAACGGTCCTTTTTCTGTCAAAACTGCAATCCGCGTGCGATGCACACCATTCACGCGGGCAGGGGTCACCGTGCCAATTTCGTCAATGTCCAGCTGAGCGTTGTAAAACGCAGTCCAGCCAAGGTCAGCGTTCGTCAAAGGTGTCATGTCAGCGCTTTCGAAAATCGCCGCGACAGGCCTGCGAGCAGCATGACCATGATGCGGGGAAAAATCAGCGCGACCCTACCGAGGATGTTACAAAATCAACCATTTTGATCCTCCATGACAGTCTGCGCGCTACCCCATATGCGAGGGGTGTTAGGTGAGAGGCTGGACATCGACCCAAGTGGGGCTCGTTGTGGCTGCTTCCTTCCGGATCTGACCAGGTTGGCGAGGCACTCGCCCGCGCCAACCTCTCACGTTTTATATAGAGTGCTAAACCGGAACACGCAAGATGGTCACAGGGTCAAAGTGAAAATGCCAAAACCATCACGCGCCCAGATCCAGCGTGTTAAAATACTGCGCGGGTTTCCTTGCAGGAAATCGCACATGTCAAACAGCAAGGTGCTGACGGTGGGGCCATTGCGATGCGCTTCGATCAAATCGGCAATTGCATATGAAGATCTGTGGTTTCTAGTATCCGGAACCGTGCCGTTAGCGCAGCGCTGTTCGGGGGCAGGGGCGAAGATGAAATAGTGGCAGACTTCACGAATGTAGCTCAGACGCGTTAAATTTAATTAACCATGCGGTAGGCGACGAACCGTTTGAAATCATGTTCTGAACATGTCATTTGCGTGCCATGTTGATTGCAGAAACAGTGACTTTTGGCGGGTCTGGTCTGGACCGCGCGGCGCATTTGCGCCCTGATGCAGACCGTCTTGCAGATTCGAGCGCGGCCCGCGTGGTCGTATTCTGGCGTGGCAAGGTTTTAGTGACCCCGCGCGATGATCTGGCGCGACTTGCAATGGAACACCCGATCTTGAAATCCGCGCGTGCCGAGTTGATTTATCTCGGGCAAGAGGGCGATCAACCGCTGTTTGCAGCCGACATTTCAACGTGGGTTCCGGATGGTTTTGATGCTGATGCGCCTCGGGGCTTTGTGGATGATTCGCGGCAGGTCCACCCGACAGCTCCCGATGCGGGCTTTGCCGAGATCCGGACGATCATGACACAGCTGACCCCGCGCGATGCAGAGGTGGCAGCCACCGGTAAAGCGATTCTTGAATGGCACCGCAGCCACAGATTTTGCGCCAAATGCGGCGCGCCGAGCCAGATCGCAATGGCCGGCTGGCAACGCGACTGCGCAACATGCGGCGGGCACCATTTCCCGCGCACCGATCCTGTTGTCATTATGTTAATCACATTGGGTAATTCTGTGCTGATGGGACGCTCGCCGGGTTGGCCCGATGGCATGTATTCCCTGCTAGCGGGTTTTGTCGAGCCGGGTGAAACGATCGAAGCGGCAGTGCGCCGCGAGGTATTTGAAGAGGCCGGTGTGCATGTAGGACAAGTGTCATATCTCGCTAGTCAGCCGTGGCCTTTTCCCGCGTCTCTGATGCTAGGCTGTGCGGGCGTAGCCACCAGTAAGGACATCAACGTGGACCCGCTAGAGATTGAAGATGCGCTATGGGTCACGCGCGAGGACATGGCGTCTGTTTTCGCGGGGCAACACCCGTTGATAAAACCTGCCCGAAAAGGGGCCATCGCGCATTTTCTTCTGGAAAACTGGCTCGCGGACAGGTTGGACTAACTTAGGTCGTAAAGCGGCGGCGCTTAGACGCAAACTTAAGGCAAGATCACGATGAAATTCAGCACACGCGAAGATATTGAAGCCCCGATTGACTATGTTTTTTCGCGGATTACGGATTTTAACGGCTTCGAGCGTCAAGCATTGCGCCGTGGGGCTGACGTGCAGCGCGTTGATCCGTCGGCGGTGATCCAGCAGGGCTCCGCTTGGGATATCGGCTTTAAATTTCGCGGCAAGGACCGCAAAATGAAAGCCACGATTGCGCGTCTGGACCAGCCAACAGTGTTAACGATACAGACGAGCGCCAACGGGATCGAAGGTGAAACGCTGATCGAACTTGTTGCATTGTCGCGCAACCGTACCCGCCTGTCCGTGATCATTGACCTGACGCCCAAGGGCCTGTCGGCGCGTTTGTTATTGCAATCGCTCAAGCTGGCAAAAACCAATCTGACCCGCAAATTCAAGCTGCGCGTGTCCGACTTTGCGACGGATATCGAAGACAGCCACGGAAAACGGGTTTAGCGCTCTAACCTGCGCGGATCTGCGGGATATACCCCCATCAATTGTAGATGGTCGGTGAAATACCCCAATTCCTCTAGCGCCAGTTGCACGTTCCTATCGTCAGGATGCCCTTCGATTTCCGCGTAGAATTGCGTTGCCGTGAAATGCCCGTCAACCATATAGCTTTCCAGTTTGGTCATGTTCACACTGTTGGTCGCAAATCCGCCCATCGCCTTATATAGTGCCGCAGGAATGTTGCGTACACGGAACACAAAACTGGTCATCATGCCGTATTCGCCACGCCGCGCGTGATCGGGATCGCGGGCCATGACCAAAAATCGCGTGGTGTTCCGGTCACTGTCCTCGATGTGGCGGGCCAATACATCCAGCCCGTAAATCTCGGCAGCCAATTCGGACGCCAGCGCCGCCGCACTCATATCATCACCCTGTGCAACTTCTCGCGCCGCACGCGCATTGTCAGAGGTCGCATGTGGGGTAATCGTGTGTTTGCGCAAAAACTTCCCGCATTGGGGCAAAATAACCGGATGTCCAAAGGCGTGCCGGATACCTGTCAACGTGGATCCCGATTTGCCCAAAAGGTTCACGTGCACCCGCACAAAACTCTCATCCACAATATGTAAACCGCTTTGTGGCAACAGCGAATGTACATCCGCCACGCGCCCGTAAGTAGAGTTCTCAACCGCAATCATCCCCAGATCGGCGGCACCGCTACGCACAGAATCAATGGCGTCATCAAAGGTTTCACAGGGCAAAGGTTCAAAATCGGGGCGGGCATCAACACAAGCTTGATGTCCATAGGCACCTAATTCACCTTGAAATGCGATTTTTTGCGGCATTGTGCGTCCAGTTCCGTTAGATGATGTAAGAATGGGCAATTCGTCGCGGGACTATACCTTGCAACCAAGGGTGTGAAGCGGATAGATAGCTACAAAACTGCGAACGGAATGGAACGCGACATGTTCGACACTATGACGATGACAAAAATTATGGGCGGCCTTTGTGGTGCCTTCTTGATATTCTTGCTGGGTGGCTGGGCCTCCGAGACGATTTATCACGGTGGCGGTGGCCATGGTGACGATCACGCGCAAGGTTATATGATTGCCGTGGCTGATGGCGATGCGCCAGAGGCCGAAGCCGAGCCAGAGGTCGACTTTGCGGTCGTGATGGCATCTGCGGATGCCGCAGCTGGCGAAGGTGTGTGGCGGAACTGCCGCGCATGCCACTCTACCGAAGAAGGCAAGAACAGCACCGGTCCTTCACTTTACGGCGTTGTCGGACGTCCGGTCGATTCTATCAGCGACTTTAACTATTCCGGCGCACTGGAACTTGTTGCTGATGTCTGGACACCAGAAAACATGAACGGGTTCCTTACCAGCCCATCTAATTTTGCACCTGGCACAACAATGTCCTTTAAAGGTCTTTCAAAAGTTGAAGACCGTGCAAACCTGATCGCGTATCTGGATAGCATTGACGGCTAATTCGCCTCAGATTGAATAGACGGGGCCGCGCACGCAAGTGACGCGGCCTTTTTCTTGTGCAATTGCCCCGATCACAGGCTGATCACGCAATCTCAACTTGAATGTTACGCCCTTGCCCCTTTAGCGTGACAATAGGTTAAACAGGGGTCAGATATGCGAAACCAAAAGCCACAACAAACCGCCGCGACAACAGCGCAAGCACCGGTGCGGCTATGGCTCGGCGCATCCGCCTTGGTGGTTGGCGGCGCAATCTGGGCAGATCAGGCATTTGCCGATAATCACGATGCGGTCACGGTCACACATCGCTATTCCAACTTCGACGACACCAAATATCCTGTCGATTTCGCACATCTGGACTACGTGAACCCTGATGCGCCCAAAGGCGGCGAAATCTCGCAATGGGCGCAAGGCACCTTTGACAGCTTTAACCTGTCTACCCGCAAAGGCACCCCCGCAGCCCTTGCGACAATCGGCTACGAAAGCATTCTGGTCGGCACCGCTGACGACGCTTACGGCGCATACTGCTATCTGTGCACAACAATGGAATACCCCGAAAGCCGCGATTGGGTGATCTTCAACCTGCGCGACGATGTGACGTTTTCCGACGGCACAGGCATGACCGCCGAGGATCTGGCCTTCACTTTCCAAGCCTACCTTGAGCAGGGAATCACCGAATACCGCGAAGTCTATTCGCAGTTCATTCAAAGCGTCGAAGTGCTCGACCCCTACAAAATCAAATTCACTTTCACCGAGGACGCGCCGCGCCGTGATGTGGTTACTTGGGTCGGCGGCACCAGCGCATTTTCAAAAGCGTGGTTTGAAGAGACCAGCGCGCGTCTGGACGAATCAACCAACGAGCCGTTTATGGGGACAGGTCCCTATTTACTGGATAGCGTCGATATCGGTCGGCAAATCATCTACCGCAAAGACCCGAACTGGTGGGGCACAGACCAGCCAATGAACATCGGGCGCAACAATTTCGAGACGATCCGTGTCGAGTATTTCGCCGACAGCTCTGCCGCCTTCGAGGCTTTCAAATCAGGCGCCTATACCTTCCGCACCGAGAGCAGCTCAAAGGAATGGGCAACCGGCTACAATTTCCCGGCACTTGAAAAAGGCTGGGTCAAAAAAGAAGAGCTGGCCGACGGGTCAATCGGATCGGCGCAAGCCTTTGTTTTCAACCTCGACCGCCCACAATGGCAAGATGCGCGTGTGCGCGAAGCCATTGGCCTGATGTTCAATTTTGAATGGTCCAACGAGACCCTGTTTTACGGGCTTTACGCGCGGGTCAATTCGTTCTGGCAAAACTCCGACCTTGAGGCAAAAGGCATGCCATCCGAAGGCGAAATCGCGATCCTGCAACCCTTGGTCGATGAAGGATTGCTGCCCGAAACCATCCTGACCGACGAGGCCGTCACAGCACCAACCTCATCCACCACAAACCGTCCACTGGACCGCGCCAACCTGCGCGCGGCCTCTGCCTTGCTTGATGACGCAGGCTGGATCGCTGGCAGCGACGGAGTGCGCCGCAAGGACGGCCAGACCCTCGACGCTGTTTTCCTGAACTTCTCGCCGCAATTTGACCGCATCGTGAACCCGATGATCGAGAACCTGACGCGGCTAGGCGTGAACGCAAAACTCGACCGCGTAGACACCTCGCAATATATCGAACGCCGCCGCACCGGCGATTTTGATCTGGTGAACCATACAATGACCCAAAGCTTTGAGCCCGGCCAACAGCTTCGCCAATGGTTCGGATCAGAGGCGGCGGACGATAGCTCGCGCAATATCATGCGCCTGCGCAGTCCCGCTGTGGACCGGATGATTGACGCCGTGGTCACTGCCGAAGGGTTGACCGATATCCAGACTGCATCACGCGCTATGGACCGCGTTTTGCGCGCCCAAGGTTTCTGGATTCCCCAATGGTTCAACGACAAACACACCATCGCTTATTTTGACCAATACCGTTATCCTGAAAATCTGCCACCCTTTGCGCTGGGGGAACTGGATTTCTGGTGGTATGACGCCGATGCCGCAGCCGCGTTGAAAAGCGCGGGCGCGTTCCAGTAAGCAAGATCAGGTAACGACAGACAAGGACCCCTCATGGCCGCATATATCCTGCGCAGGCTGCTGCTTGTGATCCCCACGTTGTTGGGCATCATGATCATTAACTTTGTGCTGACACAATTTGTCCCCGGTGGCCCGATCGAGCAAATCATTGCCAAAATGGAAGGCGGCGGTGACGTGTTTGAAGGTATCGCAGGCGGCGGTAGCGAAATCATGGAAGGGGCCAGCGATGACTACATCGGCGCGCGTGGCTTGCCGGCTGACTTTATCGCAGAATTAGAACGCGAATTTGGTTTCGACAAACCCCCGTTAGAGCGGTTTCTGACAATGATGTGGAACTACATGCGCTTTGATTTTGGCGACAGTTATTTTCGCTCGATCTCTGTGGTTGATCTGATTCTCGAAAAGATGCCCGTCTCAATCACGCTTGGCCTCTGGTCGACCTTGATCGCCTATATGATCTCGATCCCGCTCGGCATCAAAAAAGCGGTGCGCGACGGCTCGAAATTCGACACATGGACATCGGGTGCTATCATCGTCGGCTACGCGATCCCGGGGTTCCTGTTTGCAATCTTGCTGATCGTCCTGTTCGCAGGCGGCTCGTTCTGGCGGTTCTTTCCCCTGCGCGGCCTCACCTCGGACAACTTCGCCGACCTGACACTCGCAGGCAAGGTTCTCGACTACCTCTGGCACATCACTTTGCCGGTGCTGGCCTCAACCATCTCTGCCTTCGCAACACTTACTTTGCTTACCAAAAACAGTTTCCTCGACGAGATCAAAAAACAATATGTCATGACCGCGAAAGCCAAAGGCCTGACCGAGCGCCGCGTCCTTTATGGTCACGTCTTCCGTAACGCGATGCTGATCGTGATCTCAGGCTTCCCTGCTCTGTTTATCGGGGTCTTCTTCGGCGGCTCGCTGATTATCGAAACTTTGTTCAGCCTCGACGGCTTGGGCCGCCTTGGTTTCGAGGCCGCAGTCGCCCGCGATTACCCCGTTGTTTTCGGAACACTTTTTGCATTCTCTCTCATGGGTCTCGTCATCGGCATCATCACCGATCTGACCTATGTTTTCATCGACCCCCGTATTGATTTCGAGGCACGCGGCTAATGCGCTTATCCCCCCTTAACCAACGCCGCTGGCGCAATTTTCAACGCAACAGGCGGGCTGTCTGGTCGCTCTGGATTTTCGGAATTCTGTTTGGTCTGTCCCTCTTCGCTGAGTTTATTGCCAACGATAAACCCATCTTGGTGTCCTACCGGGGCGAGTTACGCATGCCTGTCATCTCGTTTTACGCGGAAACCGACTTTGGCGGCGACTTCCCGACAGAGGCAGGATATTCCGACCCCGAAGTGCAATGCCTGATCGTGACAGGGGGCCTTACCGATTGCTTTGACACCCCCGACGATCTGATCGCAGCGGTCGCAAACGGTGATACCATCGATATCGAAGGTTTTCAGGCCGGCTGGATGCTCTGGCCCGTCATCCCCTACGCCTACGACACAATCGTCGACGTTGCTGGCGTCGCCCCCGCACCACCCTCGGAAACAAACTGGCTCGGCACTGATGACACCAAACGTGATGTTGTCGCCCGCATCATCTATGGCTTCAGGCTCTCCATCGTCTTTGCACTGATCGTGACCACTGGCGCCTCTCTCATCGGCGTCGTCGCTGGCGCAATCCAAGGGTACTTCGGCGGCTGGACCGATCTTGTCTTCCAACGCTTCATCGAGATCTGGACAGGCATGCCCTCGCTTTATGTGATCATCATCGTGTTCGCGATTGTCGGGCGAAGTTTCTGGCTGCTAGTTTTCCTCACCATCTTGTTCGGCTGGCCATCCCTCGTGGGCGTGGTGCGGGCCGAATTCCTGCGCGCGCGCAACCTCGAATACGTCCGCGCCGCAAAGGCGCTCGGCGTTTCGGACCGCGTGATCATGTTCCGCCACATGCTGCCAAACGCGATGGTTGCAACCGTCACCATGCTGCCGTTCCTGATCACAGGGGCCATCGGCGGCTTGGCCTCGCTCGATTTCTTGGGCTTTGGCCTGCCATCCTCGGCCCCGTCCTTGGGCGAACTCACCCTACAAGCCAAACAAAACCTGCAAGCGCCATGGCTCGCCTTCACCGCCTTCTTCACATTCGCGATCATGCTCTCGCTGCTGGTGTTTGTCTTTGAAGGTGTGCGCGACGCGTTTGACCCCAGAAAGACGTTCTCATGACCCGCATCCTGAATGTTGAAAATCTCAACGTCAGCTTCCGCCAAGACGGTGAAACAACCCACGCTGTGCGCGGCGTCACCTTCCACGTCGACAAAGGCGAGACCGTGGCCTTGGTCGGCGAAAGCGGCTCTGGCAAATCCGTCACAGCCCTCTCGACTGTGCAACTTCTGACCGATAGCGCCAATGCCACAGGCTCGATCACCTACGCAGGCACAGAAATGATCGGCGCATCCGAGCGTGATTTGCGCGCCGTGCGCGGCAACGATATCAGTTTCATTTTCCAGGAACCGATGACGTCATTAAACCCGCTACACACAATTGAGCGGCAACTGCGCGAGAGTATTGAGCTGCATCAAGGTTTGCGCGGCCCCGCCGTCGCCGACAAAATTATCGAACTGCTGAACCAGGTCGGCATCCGCGACGCCGCCTCTCGCCTCGGCGCCTACCCGCACCAACTGTCTGGCGGGCAACGCCAGCGCGTCATGATCGCCATGGCCCTCGCAAACGGCCCCGAACTGTTGATCGCGGATGAGCCGACAACCGCCCTCGACGTGACCATCCAAGCGCAAATCCTCGATCTGCTGAGTGATCTCAAACGTGACGTCGGCATGTCGATGCTGTTCATCACCCACGATCTGACCATCGTGCGCAAAATCGCCGACCGTGTCTGCGTGATGAAAGACGGCGAGATCGTCGAACAGGGGCCGACCGCCGAAATTTTCGCCAACCCCCAGCACCCCTACACCCAAACCCTGCTCGCCGCCGAATCCACGGGCGTCCCCGCGATTGTGCCTGATGACGCCGCAACTATCGTGGAAACCAAAAACCTGAAAATCTGGTTCCCGATCCACGCTGGCTTTCTCAAACGCACCGTCGGCCATGTGAAAGCCGTCAACGATGCAACCCTGCACGTCAGGGCAGGGGAGACATTAGGCATCGTCGGCGAAAGTGGCTCTGGCAAAACCACTCTGGCACTGGCCATCATGCGGTTGATCCGCTCCGAAGGACACATCGCCTTCATCGGCGCCGACATCCACGCGCTCACCCCCAGCCAAATGCGGCCCCTGCGCGGCGACATGCAAATCGTGTTCCAAGACCCCTACGGCTCACTTTCCCCGCGCATGACCGTGGCTGAAATCATTGCCGAAGGACTGGCAATCCACGGACTTGCGCCCGGTAAAAACCGCCGTGACATGGTCGGTGAAATCATGCTGGAAGTCGGCCTTGAGCCGTCCTTGATGGACCGCTACCCACACGAATTTTCGGGCGGCCAACGGCAACGCATCGCCATAGCGCGCGCCATGATCCTGCGTCCAAAACTACTGGTCCTCGACGAGCCTACATCTGCTCTCGACATGACCGTGCAAGTGCAAATTGTGCAACTTTTGCGTGACCTACAGGTCAAATACGGACTTGCCTACCTGTTCATCAGCCACGACCTGAAAGTTGTGCGCGCACTGTCCCACAAGGTGATGGTGATGAAACAGGGCGACGTGGTCGAGGCTGGAAGCGCTGCCGATATTTTCGACGCGCCCAAAACCACGTACACCCGCGCCCTCATGGCCGCAGCCTTTGAAGGGCGGACGCTTTAGCCCTCAGAGCCGATCATGAAACAAGGCGTGCCACGCGCGGTCAAACGACGGCAGGCAAGATCGGCTGTTTCACGGCTTAACCCCATGAAATTCGCATCAAATCCACGCGCATTGCTCACCACTTTACGCAGCGATCCGTCCAGCGTGCTCATCTCGTTCAGGGCAACGCGCAACAATACGCGCTCTGCCTCGTAACGAGAGCCGTAGCGGCCAACATTAACGCCCCATTGCCGCCCGCCAGAGGTGGAAATGCGGGTGACAATTTCAGGCTCCGGCTCTGCCACAACAGGGATATCAGCCGAGGCTGTCACAAGGTTTGTCGGGCGCGACTGCGGCGCAAGATCCGCGGTCGCAAGCGCCAAAGCAACGGCATCCTGGGCCTCTGTCGGTGCCGGTGCACTGGCGACTACCGCCGAGCCGACGGCCTCGGCCAAGGCGGAATTAATCACATCGGTATTCACAGCCAACAACACTTCGGGTTCGGGCGTTGGTCGCTGCTGCGGACGCGGACTTTGCGAAATACTGCCTGTGACGCGCACGGTTTTGCCCGCTCCGCCATTGGTTGCGGGGCGCGAATTGCCTTGCACAATCTCGGGATCAGCGGAGGCAATCAAATCAGGGCGGTCAATCGTCGCGCGTGATGGTGCGCGGTTAAATCCTAAATCCATCAATTCGGTGATTTGCGCATTACGCGCAGCCGTCGAAGTGCCGCCGAAAACGGTGGCAATAATCCGCTCGTTGCCGCGCTGTGCAGAGGCCACAAGGTTAAATCCTGCCGCGTTGGTAAACCCTGTCTTGATCCCGTCTCCACCTTCGTAGCTGTCCAGCCAACGACGATTCGTGTGACGTACTTCGGCAATGCCCGCATCCGCAGTGCGGCGCGAAAACAGGTTATAATACTGCGGGTAATCATAAATCACGTGGCGGCCAAGCACCGACATATCCCGAGCAGTCGACAAATGCCCGCTCTGCGTCAGGCCATTCGCATTAAGAAATGTGGTGTCGTTCATGCCCATCGCCTTAGCGGTGCGGTTCATGCGGACTGCAAATTCTTCCTCTGACCCCGAAATCGCCTCGCCAATGGCTGTCGCTGCATCATTGGCCGATTTCACCGCAGCAGCGCGCAATAAATAACGCATTTTGATGGTTTGCCCGCTGCGCAGCCCCAATTTAGAAGGCGGTTCTGACGCGGCATTCGCTGTGACTCGCACCTCGGTATCTAGCGTGATTTCCCCGCGCTGGATGGCCTGAAACGCAATATAGAGCGTCATCATTTTGGTCAGTGATGCAGGATGCAACCGTGTATCGGCATTACGCGCATGTAAAACCTCGCCGGTGCGTGCGTCCATCACAAGTGCTGCATAGGGTGCCGCATGGCTCTTTGATCCCGCAAAGGATACGCCTGCCAAACAAATGCACAAAAATACCCACCTGAGGGCCATTGGTCCTGAACGTTTTTTCACGTCGATTGCCTCGATTTTTACTGCCTCTGACCCCGAATTTGTTTCAGGTGCCTTTGAATTGCCATCAAGGTAGCACAAAGCTTATTCTCGGAAAATACCCTAATTTCAAAGACTTTCAATGTGACGTTCACATGTGTCATGGGCAGATGTGGGGCTTGATGCGCGACAGGACCCTATATCGGCGATTGTGGCAGGAATGTGGCGAAATTTGCACGTCAGAATCGCAATTTACCGAAGCCTCCCCCGAGGGGTTTTAACTCGCGCTGTGTGGTCTATATATAGGCAAATCCAATTGGGATACGGTGATGCTAGCTTACTTTTACATGATGGCGGACAAAACGGATGACGACGACGGTGACGTTGGCGTTGCTCTGTCGACGAAACCCAAGACGAAACGACCGCCGATGTATAAGGTGTTGATCCTGAATGACGATTTCACACCGATGGAATTTGTTGTGATGGTGCTGGAAAAGTTCTTTGGCATGTCACACGCCCAATCATTCGAATTGATGCTGGAAGTTCACAAAAAAGGCCTCGCCGTTGTGGGTGTCTACAGCCACGAAATCGCGGAAACCAAAGTCGCGCAGGTCCTCGACTACGCGCAACGTCACCAGCATCCGCTGCAATGCACGATGGAAAAGGAATAGCGCGAGCTATTCGTTACGGAAAAAGAATAGCCAAAGGCTATCCGGTTAGGACCCCATGTCAAATTCACGTCTCACCACTGCCATCATTGATGGCGCTTTGATCTTGCCCGCAGGCAAAATCACGCTGATCCGCCCACCTGCCGATTACGATGTTGCCGCGTTGAACCGCGACGATGTGATGATCAGCCAGGGCTTCTATCCTGATTTCGCCAGCTGGAACGACGCGGGCTATGTCGTGACCGGGCGTCCCGAACCAGCAACTGTCGCCATTGTCGTTGTGCCGCGCTCCAAAACGCTGGCACGGTCGCTTGTCGCTCAAGCCGCATCTTGGGCGCAGATTGTGATCGTTGACGGGCAAAAAACCGACGGCGTCGACGGTCTGTTCAAGGATTGCCGCAAACGCATCGGGACAATCCCGTCGATCACCAAAGGGCACGGGCGGATTTTCTGGTTTTCCGGCACCAATGCCTTTGCCGACTGGATCGCACCGCCGCCCGCTAAAGGCGCGCATGGCTACTACACGACCGCAGGCGTGTTCTCTGACGGGGCAGTGGACAAAGGTTCGCTGCTCTTGGCCGATAACCTACCCGAAAAACTACCCGCGCGCATGGCCGACCTCGGGGCTGGCTGGGGCTATCTTGCCGCACCGGTTCTGGCGCGGTCCGGCGTGCAATCGCTTGATTTGATCGAGGCAGAAGCACTCTCGATTGATTGCGCCCGCCTGAACGTCGACGATACACGGGTCACTTTCCACTGGGGCGACGCGACAGCCTTCAAGCCAAAAACCGGTTACGACGGGGTCGTCATGAACCCGCCATTCCACACAGGTCGCGCAGCCGAGCCGCAGGTTGGCCGCGCCTTCATTGCAGCAGCCTCACGTGTCCTTGCGTCACACGGCAAACTTTGGATGGTCGCAAACCGGCACTTGCCTTATGAACAAGCTTTGCGGGATCACTTCCGTAACGTCGATGAAATTGCAGGCTCTGCTGCGTTCAAAGTGTTCCACGCCACCCGTCCGACCCGTTAGGAGAAGAACAATGTCATTTTCGATTTCTGGCAAGACCACGATTGTTACAGGGGCCGCAAACGGTGTCGGGCTCGCTATCGGACGGCACTTTCTTGCTCAGGGGGCAAAGGTCGTCTTTGCGGATATGGATGAAGAGGCGCTGCAACGTGAATTGGGCGACCTCGCCGAAAATGAAGAAAACGTGCTGATTTTTGCCGGTGATTTGCGCAAAAAACTGACAATTGCAAACCTGCTCTCGGCCACAGTGGACGCCTTTGACCGTGTCGATATTCTGGTCAACGCGGCGCGGCAGATCCTGCCAACCGATGCGTTATCTGCCAATGACAATTCGCTCGAAGAACTTTTGCAGCAGAACCTGATTGCGGGCCTGCGCCTTAGTCAGGCGGTCGCGCGGCGCATGATCAAACAAGCAGGCAAACCTAGCGAAGATGAACCCGCCGGACCCATCGGCTCGATCGTCAACATCTCGTCAATTGCAGCACGGCGCACGCACCCCGACCTATTGGCCTATTCGGTCAGCTGCGCCGCATTGGATCAAATGACCCGCTCGCTGGCTGTGGCCTTGGCATCAAAGCGGATTCGCGTGAACTCGGTGGCCTTTGGCTCTGTGATGAGCGCAAGCCTGAAAGGGTCGATGCAAGCCGACGACGATCTGCGCGATTGCATTATTGACAGCACACCATTGCACCGGATCGCGAGCGCGAGCGAGGTCTCGGACGCCGTGCAATATCTGGCAAGTGACGCTGCGGGATTTGTTACAGGACAGATCATCACTGTCGACGGCGGCCGCACCTTGATTGATCCCGCCGCCGTGTCAGCGCATTAATTATTCAGGATAGGTGGCAATGCACTGCGCGCGCGCGGAGTTCGCGTTGGATAGCATCTGCTGCTGACGCTCCTCCAACGACACCAGCTTGGCGCGCTCTGCATTCAGGTCAACCGCGACAGGAACAGTCACGTCGCGCACCACGACATCCGAACACCGGATCCGTACAACGGTCCCGTCAGGCAGTTTGGAACTGCACCGCGACGGTACCTTTCGGACCCTTTGCTCGGTCTCGACCGCGTAGCCGCGCGCAAGGTTCCCGCGTGTCTCGACGATCAGGGCCTGTACCACACGTTGTTCATTAGAAACGGAGGCTAGACAGGCCTCGCGCGGCGTGGCGCAGGCAGCGAGAATCGGCAGCAAGGCAAGTGTGACAAATCGCATAATCCGGACTCCAGTATTGATCTTCGTGTTCAGCTATGGTGCTAAGTTAATCATGATCCAACGGACCATGTTATACAATATCAAAGGAAGAGGCACAGATGTCGGACGCAATGGAACAGCAAAAAGATGTAGCCTCGTCATGGTTCAAAACTCTGCGCGACGAAATCGTTGGTGCGTTTGAAGCGTTAGAAGACCGCCAAACCGCCGGCCCGACTGCAGACCTTCCCGCAGGGCGGTTCGAAGTGACAAAAACCTCTCGCACGTCCGACGACGGTTCCGACGCAGGTGGTGGCTTGATGTCGGTCATGCGCGGCGGACGTGTCTTTGAAAAAGTCGGCGTGAACATCTCAACCGTCTATGGACAGCTCGGCGATGCCGCGCAAAAAGCAATGGCCGCGCGCGGTGTGCCTGGCATGCAAAGCGATCCGCGCTTTTGGGCCTCGGGCATTTCTCTGGTCGCTCATATGCAAAACCCGCACGCCCCCGCCGTTCACATGAACACGCGGATGTTCTGGACCCCCCATGCATGGTGGTTCGGCGGCGGCTCTGATTTGAACCCTTGCATCGAATACAGCGACGACACCACCGCCTTCCACAATACCCAAAAGGTCCACCTCGACCCACACGGCGCCGACCTTTACCCACGGCTGAAAGACTGGGCCGACGAATACTTTTACATCCCGCACCGTAACCGCGCACGCGGCGTTGGCGGTATTTTTATGGACGACCACTGCACAGGCGATTGGGACGCAGATTTTGCCCTGACCCAAGACATCGGCCGCGCGTTTCTGCCTGCCTACGTTCCACTTGTGGATAAACGCCGCAACACCATCTGGAGCGAGGCCGACAAGGACGCACAGCTGATCCACCGCGGCCTCTACGCCGAATACAACCTCGTGTATGATCGCGGTACAAAATTCGGCCTCACCACAGGCCACGACGCAAACGCCGTGCTGATGTCGCTTCCGCCAATGGCCAAATGGGTTTGAGCGAGGGGGAAGGGGGGCTAGCCCCCCAACATCGTCTTACCCAGAAAACTAAGCGCCGCGCACCGTATCAATCATCAACTGCACATTGTCAGGGTTGGCATCCGGTGTGATCCCATGCCCGAGATTGAAAATATGCGGCCCGTTTGAAAACGCTTTGCAAATCGCTTTTGTCTCGCGCACCAAATCTTCACCACCCGTCACCATATGGCGCGATGCCAGGTTACCTTGCACGCAGCCACCATTTTGCACATTCTGCGCGGCCCAATCCGCCTCGACACCATCATCCAACGCGATGCAATCCGCACCCGTCGCCGCATGCATCCCGACATAGCGTGCACCAGCTCCACGCGGAAACGCGATGATCGGTGTGGTCGGATGCTTGGCCTTCAACGCCGCAATAATCCGCTGCTGCGGCTTAATGGAATAGTTCAGGAAATCATCACCCTGTAACGATCCAGCCCAACTATCAAACAGCTTCACCACTTCGGCACCCGCTTCGATCTGGCGCGACAAATACGCAATGGTGCCCTCGGTAATCTGGTGGATCAATCCATCAAACACCGGATGGTTTTCGTCCTTCAGCTTATGCGCAGGTCCCTGATCCGGCGTGCCTTTGCCCGCAATCATATACGTTGCAACCGTCCAAGGCGCGCCCGCAAACCCGATCAACGTGGTCTCCTTTGGCAGCTCGGTCTTCAAAATTTTCAAGGTCTCGTAAATCGGGCTCAAGGTCTCATCAATATCATCCAGCGGCTTCAACGCCGCCAATTCATCCGCCGTCGTAATCGTTGACAACCGTGGCCCTTCACCCGTCACAAACCATAAATCTGCACCCATCGCCTGCGGCAATAGCAAGATATCGGCAAACATAATCGCCGCGTCAAATCCGTAACGGCGGATCGGTTGCAACGTCACCTCGGCGGCCAGCTCGGGGTTATAGCACAGCGACAGAAAATCCCCCGCCTGCGCACGGGTCGCCTTATATTCGGGCAAATAACGTCCCGCTTGGCGCATCATCCAGATGGGCGGGGTGGGCAGCGTTTCGCCGGCAAGCGCGCGAAGGATAAGTTTATCTTGGGTCATAATGCGTTTCCTTTTGTCGCATCTGTCGTCCCAAGTCGCAGCGCCGTTGTCAATGGTGCGCCCCGCGTTTAGAAGTCGCAGCATGACACAGATTTTCCCAACCCCCGCCAAACCGCTGAACATCGGCACCCGTGGATCGCCTTTGGCCTTGGCCCAAGCCTACGAGACCCGCGCCCGTCTGGCAGCGGCCTTTGATCTGCCTTTTGAAGCCTTCGCGATTGTCGTGATCAAGGTCACAGGGGACATTATCCAAGACCGCGCCTTGAAAGACATCGGCGGCAAAGGCCTGTTTACCCGCGAAATCGAAGAGGCGTTGCTCGACGGCTCCATCCACATCGCCGTGCACTCGATGAAAGACATGCCCGTCTTGCAGCCGCAGGGCCTGATTCTGAACACCTACCTGCCGCGCGAAGATGTGCGCGACGCATTCGTATCCCTGACCCACAACCGGATCAGCGACCTTGATCAAGGCGTTACTGTCGGCACCTCGTCGTTGCGTCGCCGCGCCCAACTCCTCGCGCGCCGCCCCGATCTGAACGTGGTCGAATTTCGCGGCAACGTGCAGACCCGCCTGCAAAAACTTAGCGATGGCGTGGCCCAAGCCACCTTCCTCGCGATGGCTGGCCTCAACCGTTTGGGCCGCGACGACGTGAAACGCACCGCCATCGACGTCGAAGACATGCTGCCCGCCATCGCCCAAGGTGCCATCGGCATCGAACGGCGTTTGGACGACACGCGCATCGCCGACATGCTCGCCGCGATCCACGACACCCCGACAGGACAACGCCTAGCGGCAGAGCGCGCTTTCCTCAAAGCCCTCGACGGCTCCTGCGAAACCCCCATCGGCGGCTTGGCTGACCTTGACGGCTCCACCCTGCGCCTGCGCGGCGAGATCCTGCGCCCCGACGGATCAGAGGTGCACACCGACGACGCGACCGCCCCCATCGAGGACGGGTCCGAGCTAGGCCGCGAAATGGCATTGAGAATGCTGGAAATCGCAGGGCCAAACTTCTTGCACGGCTAACTGAAAGCGCGCGGGGCAGGGGCCGTTTAGAGCCGAAGTGATAGCCGAACCATCACAAATTGCGCGAAACCTGCACCCCGCCACAACACACTCCGTAAGCCTTCGCAGCAGGGCTTATCCACGCCAGTGCGCCGGGCCTCAAACGCCTGCACCGGCGCGCAGGCAATACCGCCCACTGCTGAAGCATTTGCAGACGTCACAGTGACAACTTCGATCGCAACGGCCGCCTTCCGCACAACCGGTCCCATCGCGATCTGCAAAAACCCAAGCATCGCGCCTCGCACAATAGCGGACCAATGCGGAGCAAAAGAGGAAAGGTGGTGGCGTGAGGGAGACTTGAACTCCCGACCTATCGATTATGAGTCGATCGCTCTAACCAACTGAGCTACCGCGCCAACGTGTGACCGATTACGTCGTGAGGGCGGGGGTGTCAAACCGTTTCTTGGTTTCTTGCGTCGATTTAACGCGATAAACTCGAACTTAATAAAAAGAAGGAACGTGACCGGGCAAAAAACACCGAAATACCGGACGGATGACGGCGTTGTTTTTACCTCCTTGCCCATTTTTATGGCGATGGCTCTGTTCACTTTGCGTTTCAGGGAATCGATTAACCTGCTG
This sequence comes from Yoonia sp. MH D7, assembly GCF_054439475.1. NCBI lineage: Bacteria > Pseudomonadati > Pseudomonadota > Alphaproteobacteria > Rhodobacterales > Paracoccaceae > Yoonia > Yoonia sp. MH D7. Next base: position 2,178,346 of record NZ_JBTJCF010000001.1, on the reverse strand, counting down.
CGGAAGGTGGATTAAAACCACACCCTACCCACCAGACAAGCCGTCGCTCACACAAAACGTCCAAGACGTCGTCTGCGCATAGCTCTGGCCTGCGCGGAGCTTAATGGACGGAAACCCGCGATGATTGGGCGCGTCAGGCCAACCCTGCGCCTCCAGTGCAAGCGCCTGAAAGCCGCTGCTCTGTCCATCATAGACCTGCAATCCCGCTTCCGTTGTTGCCAAGATCATCTGCACGCCACTTGCGCCCGTCAACCACGCCACATCTCGCAATGTCTGTGCGCCGCCCGCCAAACAATAATTGTGATCAAACGCATGGGTCGCCGACGCAATCACAGGCCCTTCCTGTAAATCAAGCGTACCTTCAACGTTAACAATCTCGCCAGTTGGCACCCCGTCATCATCGGTCGGCAAATAACACCGCGCATCAACGCGCAAATGATGCCCCGTCCAATCGGTACTGCCGTCCAAATTCCAATAACCGTGCTGCGTAAAGTTCATCACCGTATCGCCGTCCGTCGTGCCGCCAATCTCTAGCGTCAAACGCGCTGGCGCACTGACACTATATGTCGCAGTAATCTCTCGATGCCCCGGCAACCCACACATCCCATCAGGCAACGTCAGCGCCAGCGTCACACTGGCACTATCGCGCGCCAAAACACGCCACACCTGTGCGTGGGTCGCATCCTTGCCAGAGTGCAAATGGACACGTCCGTCCTGATTGCGTTCCAGCTCATGCATCATGCCGCCCACATTGATACGCGCATTGCCAATTCGATTGGCAATCGGGCCAATAATCCCGCCGTGATATCGCCAATCGCCTGCATAAGCGGCCAAATTATCCGCGCCGCGCGTCAGGTTATACTCAACACCCTTCAGGCGCACCTCATGCAACGTCGCCCCAAACGTCAGTATACCAACGCTCAAATCCCCAGCCAAAATGGTGATTTTCTCAACGTCTTTACCGTCAGAAGTCGTATCAAAATGCATCACAACACCTCCCAATGCACACCCGTTGCAGGCACAACCACATCACCCAAGCGCTGGACCTTGGGCGCATAATCGAACTCAAACCGGTGCGTCTCCGTATTTCTGATCCGCAAGCTGTCGGGCAATGCGAATGTTTCGATCCTCATGGTATCACACAGCCCGCGCATAATCTCGTCAAAGGTGTCATTATCAGGCGAGCCTGCCATATATTGGTTATGATCCTCACCCATAATCGCAGGCTGCCCATGCTTGGTCGAAAAATGCACCGTCGCATTTGTTATAACCGGTTTTGATGTGAAAAGTCTTAACGTCAGCCCGCGCAGAATCGCAATCGATGGCAATTGTGACGTGAGCTACCCTATCAAACGACGATAAGCCGCCGTTAGCCCCGCCAATGTAATCGCGTCACCCTTGACCTGCATCGCATGCACCGACAACGACGCAAGCGCGCGCACATAGAGTGCCGCCAATCCACCCGCGCCAATCACGGCAACCTGCTGGCCCAACCAATACGGCTTTGCCCCGGCCAGTTCCGCCCCGATCAAAAGCCCCGACAGACGCGCGCGCGCCGTAGCATTCGACATGCCGTTCAACAGCCCCTCGGCACGCAATGAAAACAGCCGCGCCGCCAACCTCTCAGGCCGCGCCATCGCATCGGCAACTCCTGCGTCAAACGCGACGTCATCCCAACCATCACCACTCACCGCATCGCAGAGCACCGTATGCGCGCCAAGGGCCGCAAACATCTCGCCGGTCATATAGGTCTGAAAGCTAACGATCTCATCGGCGCTTACATGCACCCACTTCGTATGCGTTGCGGGCAGGCAAATCACGCCGTCCCACCGCTTGTTTTGCGCCAAAAAACCGGCAATCCGGGTTTCTTCACCGCGCATCACGTCCGCAGGATCCGCCTGTTTTACACCGGCAATAATATGCACATCCAGATCACCTGCATCGGGCTGGGTAAATCCCTCAGACGTTGCGGCACAAGGCACAGTGGCAAAAGGCGCTTCGACCCAGCCTTGCCTTGCTCCCACCATACCACAGGCAATAATCGGCACGCCCGCATGATCCCACGAAGCAATCACCTCGCGCAAAGCAGGCTCGAACTGTTCAGGCTTTAGCCCGTCTGTCCCCTTGTCCGAACGCCCATCCGCAAGCACAGTCCCACCCGCCGACATCGCCCAAGCACGCATATTGTTCGTGCCCCAATCGACCGCAATCCAATCCGGTTTTTGCATCATCATCTACCCTAGCATCGCCAGGCCGCCATCAACGGCAGTCATCTGACCTGTTATCATCGCAGCAAGTACCCGACGCTAGCAGCAGTGTGCCACCAGCCGCGTCCTCGGGCGTCATAAACGACTTGAGCGCCTGTTTGTCCAGACGCGCAACCGAGGCCTCGGGCGAGGCCCATTCACGTTCCTGCCGCGCGCACTTACCTTTTTGACGGTGACATCGAAAACCGTATCCGCGGATAAGGTTTAAGTGGAAAAAACTGCCGGCAAATCATCGTTTCCCGTAGTATAGCCCCACCACGTGCTCGGCCTGCGCAAAAAATAACCAGCGTAGCGCCAATATGCCAAGAACATGACTGACGACCGCCAGCAGTCCCATCCAGTGATTGAACGACAACAATAAAAACACCACAGGCACTATAAATCCCAGCCCCAAGGCAATCATCCGCACCTGCATCGCATGCTTGCGCCCAACTTCGTGAATGAATTCTTTCATCAGGTAGTTCGTGCCGGTGTGCGGCGGCTCAAAGGCGCGGACCTTGCCGATATGCCCCAAGCCTGTCGCACTCGCCATCGTGGTCCCCGACGCCATAAACCGTCCGTCACCGTGAAACCACGCAAATGCCTGCAACGCGCCCGCCGTGATCAACAGTGGCACGGCAATCTTAACATTACCTGACAGTAACGCACCGCCCGCCAGCGACAGGTTCAAAAACAGCGCAATTGTGGTCCAATGGTTCCAGCGCGGGACGGTTTTCATTTGCGCATAAATCATCGAGGTGGTGAACACCGTCACAAGCGCGCCCGCGGCACCAAGCCATCCCAATACCTTGATCTCGGTGCTGAAAAATACCAATCCTGCGCCGTAAACCGCCATAATCACCAAGGTGAAAACCGCACAAATTCCCTCGCGCGACAACCAGCTTGTTTTCCACTGGCTAAACGCCTTCATCGCACGCTCTGGCCGCCCAAGGTGAAACATTGACGCCAACAATCCGCCCACAGCCAGCACATAGGCGATGACGAAAAATACAAATCCGATCAATCCCGTGGCGGCAGGCATCCCGATCCCCATCCAGAACAACAGGCCAAAGCCCAAGCCTGAAAATGTCGTGAACGCGATAACTGAGGGTGCTGGATGCATTATTTCGCGCCTCCGGGTAGGGCCGACAGCGCCTTGTCCAGCCAATGCACAAACCCTTTGCCGTCACTGGCAACGGGGGCCAGATAGGGCGCCAAAATATCATATTCAGGCTCCACATCTTTGGGGCGTGGTGGCAAGTATTTGTTGACGGGTTTCGTGCCTTGCTCTGGCATCAAGTCAAACCCGCCACGTTCCGCGACCAGTATCGACACATCACTTTCGGGGTCCGCCAAATCGCCAAAGTGGCGCGCATTGGACGGGCAGGTGCGCACGCAGGCAGGCTGGCGGTCTTCTTCGGGCAAGTTCTCGTTATAAATCCGGTCTACGCAAAGGGTGCATTTTTTCATCACCCCTTCCTTGGCATCCAACTCGCGCGCGCCATACGGACAGGCCCATGCGCACAAACCACAGCCAATGCAGTCCTGCTCATTCACCAGAACAATCCCGTCTTCCTCGCGTTTATAACTCGCCCCTGTCGGGCACACCGTCACGCAAGGCGCGTCTTCACAATGCAGGCAGGACTTGGGGAAATGGATCAGTTGCGCCGCCCCTTCTTCGGGCTGAACCTCGTAACTATGCACACGGTTCAAAAACGTGCCCGACGCGGCACCAGAATAGGCATTTTGATCCGACAACGGCGCGCCGTAATTTTCGGTATTCCAGCCCTTGCAAGAAATCACGCAAGCATGGCAGCCGACGCAGGTATCAAGGTCGATCACAAGGCCAAGTTTCTTTTTGGTGCTTGTTGGAAGTTGGGTCATACGCGCGCCTCCCGTGAAATTTCAGATGGAAAACCAAGGGTGATCGACGTCTCGGTGCCTTTGTCCCAGGTCACAATCATCCAGATGAACGATCCGAATGTCAGCACAACAAACACAAGGATCATCAACAAAATCTGCGTCTTGCTCATTTGCCGACCTTCCATGCGATATCTTTTGGCCCTGTGCCGACCGGCGATTTGATCGCTGGCAGAATAGGTTGCGCCTCGTTCGGGGTGCCCGATTTTTCGATTTTCACACGCAGGTCAAACCACGCCGCTTGCCCCGTGATCGGGTCGGAATTGGCCCAGCGTAGCCCATCCCCTTTTGGCGGCAATAACTCGTGGATCAGGTGGTTTAACAAGAACCCTTTTGTTGCCTCCGAGGCATCGGTCTCTAGCGCCCACGCGCCCTTGCGTTTGCCAATTGCGTTCCACGTCCAGACCGTATGCGGGTTCAGCGAGGCCTGATGTGCGACAGGCACAGTGATCGAGCCATGCGCAGAGCTGACCCGCGCCCACTCGCCGTCTTTGAAATTATTGGCTTCCCAAATCTTTGTCGGGACATAAAGCGGATTGTGCCCGTGGATTTGGCGCAGCCATGCGTTTTGCGAGCCCCACGCATGATACATCGCCATCGGGCGCTGCGTCAGCGCATGGATCGGGTATTCTTCGGGGTCGACATGACCGTCCTCAAACGGCGGATACCAGATTGGCAGCGGGTCCATCGTGACCTTGATTTGCCCGCGCAGATGGTCGGGTGGTTGGCGTGTGCCAATGCCTTCGGCGGCTGCCTGAAACTTGCGCAGTGGTTCGACGTAAAGCTGGAAAATGTAGGGTTGCACCACATCGTAGAAACCCATTTTCACGGCCCAGTTTTGGTAATCCATCGAGAAAGGTTTGTAGTACGCGCAGTTTTCCGGAACGTGTTCCTGCCAGAAGCCGCCATTTTTGATGTAGTTGTCGATCTGCCCCGCATTGGCATCACCGCGCCCGCCTTGCAGACCTTTTTCACCCGTGCGGAAGCCGGCCAGAGGTCCAATCCCTGGGCGGCGAATATGGTTGGTGATATAGTCGGCGTAGTCTTTGTATTTCTGGCTACCGTCGTCGTTCACAAAACCGGGCAGGTTAAGGCGCGCCCCCAATTCGCACAGCACCGACTGGAACCCGCGCACATCGCGGTCGGGTTCCACGACAGGCCAGCGGATTGCATCGGCCACACCGTCAGCTTCGCAGATCGGGCGGTCCAGCAGCGAGATGCAGTCGTGCCGTTCGAGATAGGTGGTGTCAGGCAGCACCAGATCGGCGTAGGCCACCATTTCAGAGCTATAGGCGTCCGAGTAAATGATGTTCGGGATCACATAAGACCCGTCCTCGTTCTGGTCAGTCAGCATCGCCATAACGCCGCCGGTGTTCATCGACGAGTTCCACGCCATATTCGCCATATACATGAACAGCGTGTCGATTTTATACGGGTCGCCCGCGTGGGCGTTCGAGATCACCATATGCATCAAACCATGCGCCGACATCGGGTTTTCCCATGTGAAGGCTTTGTCGATGCGGGTTGCGGACCCGTCTGGCTGCAGCAGCAGGTCTTCGGGGCCTTGCACATAACCGAGGTGCGGTCCGTCGAGTGCCGCGCCTGCCGTGACCTTGCCATGTGGCTTAGGGTGGGCTGTCGCAGGTTTGGGGTAGGGCGGTTTGAACCGCATTCCGCCGGGTGTTTCGACACTGCCGAGGATGATTTGTAGCACATGCAACGCACGGCAGGTCTGGAAGCCGTTGGAATGCGCCGAAATCCCGCGCATCGCGTGGAATGACACGGGACGGCCAATCATTTTGGTATGTTTCACGCCACGGAAATCGGTCCACTCGCGGTCCAGCTCAATCGCTTCGTCAAAGGCTACGCGGGCCAGATCGGCGGCAATCGCGCGGATGCGTTTGGCGGGGATGCCGCAGCTTTCCGCGATGGCTTCGGGGGCGTAGGCATCCGACAAATAACGGTCGGCCATCAGGTGAAATACAGGGCGGTGCGTGATGCCTTTGGCGCGGTGGGTAGCGGCGAGATCGGGCTCAACCCCTTCGCCGTTCCACGGGGCCAACTTTCCTGTGCGGCGGTCAATCACTTGCGGTTGGCCGTTTTCATCGCGCAGGAACAACCCGAATTGGTCGGATTTTTCATCTTCGTTGATCAGTACCGAGGCATTGGTGAAACGCCCCAGATAGTCGAGGTCGATCTTGCCCGCTTTCATCAAGCAGTGGATCAGCGCGAGGATAAACTGCCCGTCTGTGCCCGGCGTGATGCCGACCCAATCATCGGCCACCGCGTTATAGCCTGTGCGGATCGGGTTCACGCCGATCATGCGCGCGCCGCGTTCCTTGATCTTGCCGATGCCCATTTTTATCGGGTTGCTGTCGTGGTCTTCAGCGACACCAAACAGCATGAATAGTTTGGTATGGTCCCAATCGGGTTGGCCGAATTCCCAGAATGCGCCGCCCATCGTATAGATGCCCGCCGCCGCCATGTTGACCGAACAGAACCCGCCGTGGGCTGCGTAGTTGGGCGTGCCAAAGCCCTGCGCCCAGAAGGATGTGAACGACTGCGACTGGTCGCGGCCTGTGAAAAACGCCAGTTTTTCAGGCGCGTTTGCGCGGATTGGCGCGAGGGTTTCGGTCGCGATTGTCAGCGCCTCTTCCCATGTGATTTCCTCGAATTCGCCAGACCCTCGCGGCCCGACACGCTTTAACGGCGCGCGCAGTCGTGCCGGCGAATTGTGCTGCATGATGCCCGCAGATCCCTTGGCACACAGCACACCTTTGTTCACAGGGTGGTCCTTGTTACCCTCGATATAGGCGACTTTTCCGTCCTTCATATGCACGTCGATGCCGCACCGGCAGGCGCACATGTAGCAGGTAGTTTTACGCACCTCGTCGCTGACAGCGGGCGAAAGGTCCAAATGGGGTTGCGTGTGCGACATGGTAGGAGCCTTTCGAGTCAAGAGGTTGCGCGTAGCAAGCCTAGCGCATCGCGGGCGATTTGTCTTTCCTCATCGGCGGCAATGACATGTACGGGGATATCGCCGAAACACGACAGATGGTCCATGATGGTACGGCGGATTTGCGGCGCGTTTTCGCCGATGCCTCCGGTGAAAGCGACCGCATCGATACCGCCCATTGCAACGATTGCGGATCCTGCGTGGCGCGCCGCCCAATAGCAGAAATGATCGACAGCAAATTTGGCCGCTGTGTCATTGCGGGCCAGTAGTGCGCGCATGTCGTTGTCGCCTGCAAGCGCTGTCAGGCCGCTTTGTGTGTTGAGCAGATCGTCTGCGCCAGCGATGTCCGCTTCGCTGGCAATGCGCAGGACTGCTGCAGCGTCGATATCGCCTGACCGCGTCCCCATCGTCAGGCCTGATACCGGCGAGTATCCCATCGATGTGGCGACCGATTTGCCGTCTTTGATTGCGCAAAGGCTGGCCCCGTTGCCAAGGTGGAAAGCAAGCAAGCGGGGCGGCAGGTCGCTGTCGAATGACCCCACGATATGTGCATAACTGGAGCCATGGAAGCCGTAGCGGCGTAGTCCCACGTCGTGCAACTGCTGCGGGATCGCGTAGCGGGTGGCGACAGGCGGATTGGACGCGTGGAAGGATGTGTCAAAACTCGCAAATTGCGGCAGGTTTGGCGCCAATGTGCCAAGCGCGTGGATCGCTGACAGGTTCGCAGGGTTGTGCAGGGGCGCGAGCGGGATGCAGTCGGTGATTATATCGATCACCTCTGGCGTCAACCTTGCGGCCGTGGTCATGTGCGCGCCACCGTGCACCACGCGGTGGCCGCAAGCGGTCAAGCCAGAAAGCGGATAGCCCGCAAGATCCAGTTCTGACAACACCAGTGCGACGGCGGCCGCGTGGTCGGGAATGGCGACGTCGCGACCTGTGTCGCCCAGCGTGAACCTGCCGTCGCTGCCGATTTCGGTGATGCTGCCCGCCGTCAGTTTCTCGAGGTCGCGATTGTAAAGTGCGACTTTCAGCGAAGACGAGCCAGCATTCACAACAAGGATCATTTAGGCAGTCCGCAGGTGATATTCGCGATTGCAATCGACGCGATACGCGCCGCAATCGGGTCGGCGCGCGAGGTCAGCAGGATCGGCACTTTTGCGCCTGACACGATGCCCGCAGCGCAGCCGCCCGACAGGTAGACAAAGGCTTTGAACAGCGCGTTGCCAGAGATCACATCGGGAACGATGATTGCGTCGGCAAAGCCTGCAACGGGGTCGTTGGTCATGCCTTTGGTTGCGGCGGATGCAGAGGACAGTATCAGGTCGAGCGCGAGGGGGCCTGAGACGTCCGCATCGGGCATATGGGTTTTGGCCCAGTCGGCGAGTTCGCGGGCTTCCATGGACGAGGGAAACGCTTCGGTCGGGGTTTCGGTGCCTGACAGGATTGCGATTTTTGGCCGATTGGTGCCAAGGATCTGCAACAGGTCCGCAACCCGCCGCATGGCGATTTTACGCACGTTGATATTGGGCCGGATGTTCACCGCAGCATCCGAAATCAGGATCGGTTTCCCGCCTTCTGCCGGGCTGATGTGGAAGATGTGGATCAGCCGTTCCTCGGTGCGCAGCCCCGCATCCCGCGCCAGCGCGCCCGCAAGGAAGTGGTGGGTTTTAATATCGCCCTTCATCAGCACATCCGCATCGCCTGCGCCGCAAAGCGTGGCAGCGATCAGGCCCGCATCTTCTTCGGTCATGGCCGTGTGCAGCGGATAGGCCGAGATATCCCAGTTCAGGGCTGCGGCCTCTTTGCGGATCAGGTCGGGCTTGCCGACAAAAACGGGGGTCATCAGATCAAGCGCTGTTGCTTCTTTCGCGGCTTGCATCGGAAGCGGTCCGCCTGCACAGGCAATAGCCACCCGCGGGCCGCCAAAATGGTGTGCCATATCAAGCAGGTTTTGTGGTACAATGGCGGTTTTGGACGATACGAAAGGGGATGTCATCGGGACCTCATAGAAATGCGTGGATCAGTCCCGCAAGTGAAAGTGTCAGCAGCAACATGACTGCAAACCGGCGGAATGTCTTGGGTGTTGCCGATAAAAATTGTCTGCTGCCAAGCTGGACGCCGAGCGCGAGGATCGGCAGGGCAAAGGCTGCGCCGATCGCTGTGTCCCATGTCACCATGCCGCCCGCCCACATCAAAGGGAGGGTCATCAGATCAAGCCCCGTCAGGTAGACGATCATGGTGGCGCGGAACACATTTGCGGGGATGGATTGAGCTGTCATAAACGCCGCGACAGGCAATCCGCCGACCCCTGCCGCGTTGCACAGTCCCGAGATGACGCCGATGCCCAGATGCCCTTTGGTGCGCAGGGCAGAGTGCAACGACCAGCCTGAAAGCAGGATCAGCGCCATGATAAAGATGATCGCAGAGATGCTGAAGCGCGCGGTGTCTTCGCCGACCCGCAGCATGACCCAGACCGAGAACGGCAGCGCAAGTGCCGCCCCTGCGAGGAGCGTCAGGACACGCCGCCAGTCGATGTGCGGGCGGATGTTGCGGGCTTGCAGGGCGGTCATTGCGATTTCGCAGGTGAAAACCACGGGGATTAGCGGGATGGGGTTGGTCAGGAGCGAGGCGAAGGCGATGAAAATAGCCGAGAAGCCGAAGCCTGAATAGCCGCGCACAAAAGCCGCCCCAAGCAATGCGATGCTGAGAGCGGCGAGTGTGATGGGGGCAAGGTCGAGCAGCAAGGACTAGACAGATTGCCGGCGCATGTCGGCTTTTGAAATTCCCGCGACTTTCACCGGTTTTTTCATGGCGTCGCGGCGGAAGGGATCACCGAGTTCTTGGTTGATCATCGCCTCAATCAGGGTGGTGATGCCGTTTTCCATTTGGTCTTTGATCGCTTGCGAGAGGGCGGCTGTCAGCTCGGCTTGGGTGCGCGCGACCACACCTTTCAGCCCGCAAGCCTTGGCTATCCCTGCATAAGAGACCTGCTCGTCGAGCTCTGTGCCAACGAAGTTATCGTCGAACCAGAGGGTCGAGTTGCGCTTTTCTGCGCCCCATTGGTAGTTGCGGAACACGACTTGGGTAATCGCGGGCCATTCGCTGCGCCCGATGGCGGTCAGCTCATTGACCGAGATGCCAAATGCGCCGTCGCCAGCAAAGCCCACAACAGGTACATCTGGCTGGCCGATTTTTGCGCCAACGATGGAGGGAAGGCCGTAACCGCAAGGACCAAACAGGCCCGGCGCGAGATATTTGCGACTGTCGTTAAACGACGGATAGGCATTGCCGATGGCGCAGTTGTTGCCGATGTCCGAGCTAATGATTGCGTCGGCGGGCAGGGCGGATTGGATCGCGCGCCATGCCATGCGGGGCGACATCCAGTCGGGCTTGTCGGCGCGGGCGCGCACGTTCCAGTCGGTGCCCGGATCATCCTGTTCGTCGGTCATGGAGGTCAGTTCTTGCGCCCATGCGGATTTGGTTTGCGCGATGGTCGCCTTACGCGCCTCGCGGCCTGCATCGCCTGCAGTGTCTGAGAGTTTAGCGTGGATAGATGTGGCGACTTTGGCGGCGTCACCGACAATGCCAACGGTGACTTTTTTCGTCAGGCCAATACGGTCGGGGTTCAGGTCAACTTGGATGATTTTTGCATCCGTTGGCCAGTAATCAATGCCGTAGCCCGGAAGGGTCGAGAACGGGTTGAGGCGGGTGCCGAGGCACAGCACGACGTCGGCTTTTGCGATCAATTCCATGCCTGCTTTTGAGCCGTTGTAACCTAGCGGCCCTGCGTAAAGCGGGTGATTTCCCGGGAAGGCGTCGTTGTGCTGGTAGCCGACGCAAACAGGGGCGCCGAGCGTTTCGGCGAGGATGCGCGAGGCTTCAATGCCGCCTTTTGACAGGATCGCGCCAGCGCCGTTCAGGATAACTGGGAATTTGGCGGACGACAAAAGGGACGCTGCTTCGGTCACCGCGACCTCGCCGCCCTGTGGCAATTCAAAGTCCACGATTGTTGGCAGCTCGATGTCGATCACTTGGGTCCAGAAATCGCGCGGCACGTTGATCTGTGCGGGGGCCGAGGCGCGTTTGGCTTGCATGATCACGCGGTTCAGCGTTTCGGCAATACGGGTCGGGTCGCGGACTTCTTCTTGATACGCGACGCAGTCTTTGAACAGGTTCATCTGCTCCATTTCCTGAAAACCGCCTTGGCCGATGGTCTTATTCGCCGCTTGTGGCGTGACCAGCAAGACTGGCGTGTGGTTCCAGTAGGCGGTTTTCACGGCGGTGACGAAGTTGGTGATGCCTGGCCCGTTTTGCGCGATCATCATCGACATTTTGCCCGTCGCCCGCGTGAACCCGTCGGCCATCATGCCGCCATTGGTTTCATGTGCGCAGTCCCAGAACGTGATGCCAGCATCGGGGAAAATGTCGGAGATCGGCATCATCGCAGAGCCGATGATCCCAAAAGCGTTATCGATTCCATGCATTTGCAAGGTTTTGACGAAAGCTTCTTCGGTGGTCATTTTCATGGGGGTGCGGTCCTTTGAACGGTGAAGCGGCGGCAGAAATGCCTTGGCTTGTTGCTGGCAACATTATGGGCGCGCGTAGTTCTGCGTTAGGGCCAGTTGTATGCGTAGATTATAGCCAGTCAAGCGGCGTCGCGGATGGCTTGTGCGATTAGGGCGATGCCCGCAGGAATGCGTTCGGCGGGGATCGAGGAATAGGCGAGGCGGAAAAATTCGGTGGGTGGGGTTTGTGCGGCAAAGAATGGAGCCCCCGGTTCGATCAGCACGCCAGAGGCGCGCAATGTGAGGGCAAGTGCTGTGGTGTCGATGCCAGTCGGGGCGCGCAACCAGACAGAAGATCCACCATAGGTATCTTGGGGGGCGGCGTTCAGACCTTCGGCTTTGAGGGCGGCGTCCAGCACGTTGCGCCGGTGGTGGTAGGCGCGGGCAGTGCGCCGCATTTGGGCGTCAAAGTGGCCGAGCGAAAGGTAGTAGCTGACGGTGCGCTGGATATGTCCTGGGGGGTGGCGCAGAACCGAAGCGCGCAGTGCGCGTGCTTCACGGATGAAGGGTTCAGGACCGACAAGATAGCCCAAACGCAGGCCCGGAAACAGGGACTTCGAGAACGAGCCGACGTAGATAACCCGCCCTGTTTTATCCAAGGACTTGAGCGAGGGGGAGGGCGGATTGAGAAACGACATTTCACATTCATAGTCGTCTTCAACCACGAGGAAATCGTCGGCTTCGGCTTTGGCAAGCAGGGCTTTGCGTCGCGAAAGGGGCATGGTGGCGGCAGTGGGGCAATGGTGGCTTGGGGTGGTGAAAACCACGTCGGTATCGTGTGGGATTGCATCAGGGGGAATACCGCCCGCGTCGATGGCAAGCGAGGTGAGGTGGCAGCGCGATTGGTCGAGGATTTGGCGCATGGCGGGATAGCAGGGGTCCTCAACGACAGCGCGGCGGCGGGCGTTAAGCAGGACCTGCGTCGTGAGCCAGAGCGCGTTTTGCGCGCCCATCGTGACAAGGATTTCTTCTGGTTTGGCGAGAATGCCGCGCCGCGGCAGGGTTTGGCGTGCGATGAAGTCGATCAGTTGTGGGTCGTCTTTGTCGAAATAGTCGGCGGTGAGGGCGGAAAAGTCGCGTTTGCCCAAGGCTTTGAGCGCGCAGAGCCGCCAGTTGGCGGTATCAAACAGGCTGACGTCGGCTTGACCGTAGATGAACGGGTAGCGGTAGTTCGCCCAGTCGGCGGGTTTGTCCATGCCAAGGGCGGGCGCGTAGGGGTGTGCGATGGCGCGGGTCCAGTCCACGGTGCTGGGGTCGGCTTGCAGGGGCGAAAAGGCGGGCGGTTCAGGGGCGTTGTCCGAGACAAAATAGCCGGAGCGGCCGCGAGAGGTCAGATAATCGTCGGCCACCAGTTCGGTATAGGCGAGGGTGACGGTGATCCGGCTGACGCCGAGATGCAGCGCCATTTTGCGCGATGACGGCAGCCGTTCGCCAGCCCGAAAGCGACCCGAGAGGATGCCTTGCGCAACCATCTGCTGGATGCGGGCTTGCAGGGTACCCTCAGTCGTGGGGGCTAGAAAGAAAGTCTCAACGGATATGGGCATTGACTGGCCTTATTTGTGGGCCAGATTGGACTTATCAAAAGCGGGGTGCAAGGGGGTGGTGTGAGGTCTTTCAAAAACGGTCCAGACTGTGTGGAAACGCACTTTCTGCTCGCACTGATTACACCCTCAGAGATACCTATGAGATTTTGGCACCGTTTCAGCAATTGGGCCTCCATCCACTGGCAAAACGGCGTTTTTGCGGATTTATGGAACTGTTTCAGCCGGAATTAGCCGGCCAAAGCCCCATTAGGCGCTGATGGCGCTCATGAGGCCGGCCACGCCGACGAGGGTCAAGGCGCGGCGGATATTGTAGGCCAGCGCTGTCAGACTGAACTCACCTCTGACATTCTCAATGCGGCGCGTGAGGAAGTTCCTGTGGCCCATCCACTGCTTGATCGAGCCAAAGGGATGTTCGACGCTCTCGCGGCGATGATCCATGACCTCAGGCCTTGCAGCTAGCCGTTCCGCCATCCGATCTAGAATGGCCTCGTTTGCGTAGCGCGTAACCTTTCGGGCAGCTGCATTGGTGCATTGCGCCCGTAGATCGCAGCCCTTGCAGGCTTTCGTATTTACATAGGTCATGGCGTCATTGTCGCGGATCTTACGCTTGTACTTTGGCGCAAGTTTGTGGCCACCCAGACAGATCAAAACGTCAGCTTCAGCATCATCGCGGAACTGCTCTTTTGTGAAAAACCCGTTCTTGACGGCAGAGCCGCGCAGCGGCTTGGGAACATAGGGCGTGACGCCAACGGCTTCGCAATCTTCGATGTCTTCAATCTTGTAGTAGCCCCGATCAGCAACGACATCGATATGATCAACGCCCAGATTTTCCCGGGCAGCATTGGCTGTCTCGCTCAATAGCCCCAAGTCGCTGACTTTATTGTGGACTTGTTGCTCCACAATCAGTTTATGCTTGGTATCAACAGCGATCTGGATGTTGTAGCCAACCCCAATGCGGCTTGAGGAATGCATCGCACGCGCATCCGGGTCCGTCAGCGATATCTGATCCTCGCCGCTGGCGTCCAGTTCTACGCGGTGCTGCTCCAGTTGGGCGCGTCGCTCTTTGATGGCTGCGATCTTCTCTTCCAGATTGTCCACTCGCTCCGGGAGCGTCGTGTCGTCTTTGTCCGCCTCATCTAACTGTTTGAGATAGCGGGCCAACCGTTCATCACTCTCAGCCATGGCTTTGGCCAGTTTGCCCTTGGTAAAGTTGCGCTGGCCGCTGTTTACCGCCTTCAGCCGTGTACCATCGACGGCAATCAGCTCACGGCCAAACAAATTAAGGCTACGGCACAGGACCACAAACTCACGGAAGACTTTCCGGAAAGACGTTTTGTTCTCGCGCCGGAAGTCAGCAATGGTCTTAAAATCAGGCCGCAACTGACGCATCAGCCAGATAACTTCCAGATTGCGGTGCGTCTCTGCCTCCAGACGACGGCTTGAGCGCACCCGGTTCAGATAGCCGTAAATGTAAAGCTTCAGCAAATCGCTTGGATCATACCCCGGCCTGCCGGTGGCTTTGGGCCGCGCCCGCTCAAAGCCTGCCGCCGCAAGATCTAGGCTTTCGACAAAGGCCTCAATGAACCGGACCACGTTGTCGGAACCAACATAATCATCCACGCAGGCAGGCAACAAAAGCGTCTGTGCGCGGGAACTTCCTTGGATGTGTGTCATGCAAAAATATACCATTTCCTCACCCCACAGGGAATCCTCAATCAGGCAAAATTAGCGATAAACACCTACTTCCATAAAGCGATGAGTTTCCACACAGTCTGGGTCGTTTTAGGTCGGCAGTGTCACTGCAGAGACTAACCCGTTCTGCTAGCTTCTTTATCATGATGCGGCACGCCATTTCTGAAGGACATGGCGCGTATTATGCCACGTCCTTCAGGTATTGATTGACCTATTCGCTGATCGTCAAGCGGCACAGCAACGTGTTGTCTTGCTTCAGGCTTTCACCCCAGACCAGCTCTGCGCTGTCGTCCCATTTAACCTCGTCATAGCCGTCCTTCGGGCCGACGCTGGCTGCGGAATGGACGATTGCGGCGGGCCAATCGCTGTCATCAAAATCGGGCGTGGTCCAGTCGGCAGGTATGTCAGTGGCGACAAAACCGCAGACCCCTTCGCCTGCGACGGGATTCGCTTCTTCTGCGCAAGACGGCTCAACCGGAGCAAAGTGCACAACTAAACATCTCATATCCCCATCGGTCACGGCCAACGTTTCACCCGACACCGCATCCCTGAACTGGGCAATCATACCGCCGTCGCCCATTTGCTGGCGATCTGTGCCAATATATTCCAGACCGGTGTCGTTTTCCTTGAAATCCTTTGCTTTGATCGCGATCACTGCTGGCAGATCGACTGAAAAGGTCGCAGTTTCTTTGTTAAATGACCGCTCTGTCGTAATCGGGACGGAGTCTTCTATGACCATTTCGCCGTTGGCCGACAGAGAGAACCAGTTGTCGACCCAGACATCGGCGGTGATGTCGCGGGTTTCGGCCTGAGCGGCACAGGCTGTCAGGGCCGCCACTGTTGCAAGAATAAAGCGCATATCGTGTCCAATCGTGTAAAAGTTGTTGTGATTTAGTTCAGGAAAGAGATGGCATCGCCTGCAAGGATATGACCCTTCAGCGCAGCCATCACGTCAGTCCAACCGATGCCGATGTCGTCTTGTTCCGGCAGATGAACCAGCGGCGCATCTAGGGCATAAACCCAGATCGTGTATTCATGGGTGCCCGCACCGGCTGGCGAACAGGGCGGCGTATAACCGGTGGCACGCAGGTCCTTGTCGCTGCCCTCTACGCCCAATGAGGTCGGATTGCCGCGCGCCACGCCATCTGCATCGGCCGGAATATTCCAGACCAGCCAATAATGGCTCGGCTCGTTTACGCCCGGATAAGTGCCATTGGGATAATGCTGCATGACGATGGCATAGGCCTGCGTGCCCGCGGGCTCGTTTTCCCATGACAACGGCGGCGACATTCCATCTCCGCCGCTGCGGGTGCAGCGCAGATCATCAGGCAAGGCCGCACCGTCCACCAGCGCGGAACTCGTGACGGTGAACTTTGGCCCCGCTGCGTGGGCGGCGGCCTCTTCACCGGGCTTTGGCGGCGGCGTTTGTTGCGCAACGGCCGGTAATGCGGTTGTGCAGCACAGCAGTGCAAGGGTTAGGGCGGGGAAACGGGTCATTCTCGGCACAGCTCCTGCTCGAACAATTCGCCGTCGTTGGTCACGGTGCGGGTCTCGAAGTTATAGCAATTTTCGGTCTCGGACGGGGCGTATTTGATGTAGTAGTCACCCCCCTGATAACTGTAGGTCATGGTCCGGCTGCCGTCCTCGTCCTGCACGAACACCAGATCATCAACCCCGCCGCGCGGTGGCTGTCCTGCCTCTGGCCCGCGACCGCCGTCTGCTGCACCCAAGGGACGCACCCGCGGCAAGGCGTCGATGTCGGGCACTTCACCCATCAGGCATTGAATGATGTAGGGCGCGCCTTCGGACGTGTGGTAGCGATAGCCAAAGACATCGTCGGACTGCCCGTTACACACATCCAGAACGCCTTCTACGATAACGGTGCCGTCAGGATTGGCATCCGAGTAGATCGGAAAACCGTCAAACGCCCAGCCAATAATTGCATCGGGGCCTTTGTTCGCCATCTGGTCAATCATGCAGGTCGGTGCGGCATGATAATGGTAGTCGTCGCCACGCCCGGAATGGCCGCCGCAGGCATCAAGCTGACCCGTCGCGACGGTGTCCAGATTGGCCTGATAAGTCGCCAGATCGTCTTGCGACATCTCTCCGCCAGCGGTGTAGTCATAGATAGGCACGCCGTTCACTGCGACGCCAAGGGCCGCATCGCGGGTATGCGGCTCTGTCCCGCTGACCGGGGCCAATGTGATGGGCGAGGCGTAATTCACCGCAGGCACTGGCACCTGTTCATTCGTGCCGATGATACCTGTCATCATCTCGTGGTCCGGATAGGTATCGCCTGCGATCAGGGCTTGGTTATCCGTGCAGGTCACCGTGACCACATCGTCAAACCCCGCCTCCGCGACCGATTCCGTCACCGCCTCGCAGTGAAAAGACTCTTCATGGGCTTGGCCTATCGTAGCGTAAAGGCAGGAAACGGCGGCTAAGGCGGGCGGAAGGAACAAATGACGCATGTGGATACCTTTGATGGGATGAATGGCGATATTAATGGTTATACGTTGCGTTTGGATTTTTCCGTCGATTGTGAATGCGCGGCGCCAATCAGAACTGCTTCATCGTCTTTTGAAATGTGTTCACTGTCTTAAACCCTGCGCAGTAAAACAGGCATCTTGCAATGCAACCTAAGGTAGAGCTATGCATACAAGACTACCAAAGCGTAGTTGTAATGTTTTTAATAGATTGGACTGGTTATGAGTGATTTAAATACGGCGCTAGATACGTTCGCTTCCGACGAAGATTGGAAGATGATGGCAGAACATGCTGGTATTCCAGCGCCCGAGTTGAAGGCCAAGGTTATGGGAGCGATTGCAAACCTGACCGGCGATGCGTCAAACGGCTTGACCTCTCAAGAAGGGGCGCCGATTTCCGATTTGGCGCTAACGACTGCCCAGACGAATGATGACTGCATCAGTCAAGATTTCTCAGTGTCGCTCTTCGAAATCGTAGGAATAAAGGGGACGTTAAAGGTCTGCGGTAAAAATGCTTCGAATTGGTCCGCTAAACTGGAGGTTTGCTTGACCGTGGCCGGTGCTTCGGTTTGGTGCACCAGTTACGCCTTCGGCACACATAACCTTAGCGTATGCTTCTCGCCATCCGTGGGCATCGCGAAGGCGAACCTATGCTTTGATATCGAGAGGCACAGCAACAAGATCTGCCTGAATATTTCGGGTAACGCATGTTATTGGAGGTTTGGTTATAAGTGCGCAAACTTTGACGAAGCGATTTTTTGCATTCCTACCTAAAATAGCGATCTTTCGAGCAATAATCCTACAATAAAAACACGAAACTTCCTTCAGAAATATCTAAGGCGCCCTTGTTGGGGGTGATAGGCCCTCGCGGATGCGGGGGCCTTACATTCGTCTACCTAGCAGCCCGTAAGAATAGCATCAAAATAGTCTTTGGCGCGGCTTTCCCGCCTTATGCTCCCTTGGGCAAAGGAAAGGCTTGATCGTAAACCCAGTTATACACAAAGGCATAGATCAGGTAGAAAACGATAAAGGCCACATCCATAACAAACGCTTGCCACAGCCCGATCCCTAAATAGTAAGCAATTAGGGGAAGTGTTGCCAATAACAGGCCGAGCTCAAAAAGAACTGCGTGCAGAACCCGCGAAGCGATTGTCTTATGAACACTGCCCCTCCAGCGTTTCATGGCGCGGTCAAAAAGCAGGTTGTAAAGATAGTTCCAGAGCGTGGCGATAGTCGCCGCAGCAATGGCGATAACGCCAATATCATGCATGTCCATGCCGAAGCCCATTGACCCCAGTGGCACGATAAGCAGAAGCCCAATAATTTCAAAACAGAGTGCGTGACGAATACGGTCGCGAGTGGTTCGCATTTTATTTCCCCAACTGATAGTCGGGTCGTCCCGATAAAATGTCCAATGCGGAGGTCGTCCTCCAAGAGCCACCATACACGATTTCAAACAGCGTTATCAATACCCTCAGGCTATCACCACAATCGCTCTATTCAGGCTTACCGTGAAAACACTTCGGTTTCCCCCGCCAAAAACCTTGGTGGTTTTTGCAAAGGCCCGTGATGTTGCACGGGCCTTTGATAGTTTTAGCCGACCACCTTGGTGATGGCGCGGCTGACGGCGTCGGTGACCTCATCCATGTTATCGGTGGTAGCGATCAGCGGTGGCGCGAACAGAAGGGTGTTGTTGTAGCCGGGCAGAGATCGGTTGGTTGCGCCGATGATGATCCCTTGGGCCATGCAGTCGCCGGTGATCTGCTGCACCATTTTCTCGGGCATCGGTTCTTTGGTTTTGCGGTCCATGACCAGTTCGGCGCCTGCGAACAGGCCCACGCCGCGCACGTCACCGATACAGGCGTGTTTTTCCATCAGGCCGTGCAGGTTGTTTTTCAGGTGCGCGCCGACGCGAGTGGAGTTGCCCAAGAGGTCTTCTTCGATCAGGATTTTCATGTTCTCGATAGAGGCGGCGGGACCGCCTGTGCAACCGCCGAACGTCGAGATGTCGCGGAAGTAGTTCATATGGCTGCTGTCGTCGGTGAACTGGTCGAATACGGCGTTTGTGGTGACGCAGCACGAAATCGCGGCGTAGCCGGATGCCACACCTTTGGCCATTG
Organism: Yoonia sp. MH D7; assembly: GCF_054439475.1. Lineage (NCBI taxonomy): Bacteria > Pseudomonadati > Pseudomonadota > Alphaproteobacteria > Rhodobacterales > Paracoccaceae > Yoonia > Yoonia sp. MH D7. The sequence continues at coordinate 2,158,817 of NZ_JBTJCF010000001.1, read as the reverse complement.
TCACGATGTCGGGTTTGATGCCGAATTGCTGGTAGCCGAACCATGTGCCGGTGCGGCCCAATCCGCAGACCACTTCGTCAATGTGCAGCAGGATTTCGTATTTTTTGCACAGCGCCTGCACGCCGTCCCAATAACCGATGGGCGGTGTGATTATGCCGCCACCTGCCGTAATCGGCTCCAGGCAGAGCGACCCGATGGTGTCAGCGCCTTCGCGCAGGATCACGTCCTCAATCGCTTTGAGCGATGCGGCTGTATAGGCCTCGCCCGACGAGCCGTCTTGGGCGCGGTATTCCGAGCAATGCGGAATCGCGATGAAGCCCGGCGTGAAGGGACCATATTGCGCGTTGCGTTCCTCTTGGCCGCCCGCAGACAGGCAGGCAATTGTGGTGCCGTGGTAGTCGCGGTCGCGGAACAGGATTTTGGATTTCTTGCCGCCGTGGTGCAGGTGGCTGATCTGGCGCACCATTTTAAAGCCCTTTTCGTTGGCTTCTGATCCTGAGCTTGCATAGTAGACGCGGTCCAACCCCGGCATCTTGTCGATCAGCATTTCGGAAAACGTCGAGGTCGGGATGTTACCCGCCAAGCCGCCGTAAAAACACATTTTGGTCAGTTGTTCGGCCACCGCGTCAGCGATCCGTTTGCGCCCGTAGCCAACGTTGACTGTCCACACGCCGCCAGAAACCGAATCGAGGTATTTCTTGCCGGTAATGTCCCAGATATGCAGCCCTTTGCCTTCGACCATGATGCGCGGATCAACACCGTTTGCATAGGGTTTGTGCTGCGACAGGTGGTGCCAGACGTGTGCGCGGTCGGCCTCGATGATCCCTGCGGGATCGTTGGTCAAAGTGTGAATATCCATCTTGAATGCTCCGCGGTCATAGGGGGTTTGCTGCGTGACCCGAATCCAAAGGTCACGCAGTGTAATCTGACTTCACTTTGAGTATGGAATGCCGCCGACGGATAGGGCCAGATCTAGGGTATGCGTATAGCCAGATATACGTTTCGCCGTTGTTATTGGTTTTGCAGGTAACATTACATTAATTTGTCACCGGAAATTGCAGGCCAATTACAGGGCAGGGGCGTGTCGCGTGCGTGTGAAAAGAAAAGGAATAGCACTTATTTTGAAATTATGCTCATCTAGGATGTGAAAAGGCAGAGACGACTTTGTACGTGAAACGACCTGACGCGGGTCACCAACATTGGAGAGAACAACATGACTTTGAAAACAAGTTTGATGGGGGCCGCTGCGACAGTTGCCATGATGACAGGTGTAACGCAGGCCACGGCGGAAGTCGAAAATCTGACGGTTGCGTATTTTCTAGAGTGGCCGATGCCGTTCCAGTTTGCCAAGGTGCAAGGGACCTACGAAGAGGCGCTGGGCGTGCCGGTCACGTGGGTTTCGTTTGATACCGGCACCGCAATGTCGGCGGCGATGGCATCTGGTGATGTGCAGATTTCGATCAGTCAGGGCATTCCGCCTTTTGTCGTGGCAGCCTCTGCGGGTCAGGACATTCAGGTGATTGATGTGGCCGTGTCTTATGCAGAGAATGACAACTGTGTGGTCGCGGCGGCATTGGAGATCGACAAAGAGTCAGTAAGTGAACTTGAGGGCAAGAAAGTGGCGGTGCCGCTTGGCACGGCCGCGCATTACGGGTTCTTGCGTCAGATGGCTCATTTTGGCGTTGATATATCCACGCTAGAGATTGTGGATATGGCGCCTGCTGACGGTGCGGCGGCGATTGCGCAAGGTCAAGTTGATATGGCCTGTGGTTACGGCGGCGGTTTGAGCCGGATGAAAGAACATGGCAACGTGTTGCTGACCGGCGCCGAAAAAGAAGCGCTGGGCATTCTGGTGTTTGATGCGACAACCGCGCCCGCGAACTTTGTGGCGGAAAACCCGGATCTGGTCGCCAAATTCCTCGCGGTGACTGCAAAAGCAAATGCCGGTTGGAACGACGGGTCGATGACCGCAGAAATGCTGCCCGTGATCGCAAATGATGCGGGCATGGATGAGGATGCCACGGCCGAAACTATGGCGACGTTTGTGTTCCCGTCGGTTGAAGACCAATTGTCGCCTGCGTGGCTGGGCGGCAATGCGGCGCTCTTTATGAAGGGTGTGGCAGAGGTGTTTGTGGAGGCCGGATCAATCCCGTCCTCAAATGACAGCTATGAAAACAGCGTCAATGTTGGTCCGCTGACCGCTGCTGCCGATATGTAATCCGGCATTTGGTTTGGCGTAGGAAAACCCTGCGCCACGCCAAAAATTCTCTAGAAAATTTGGGGGCGCTCGGTGCGGGACGTGGCTAATTTTCTAGAAAATTATTGGGGTACAATATGTCCGGACTACAGATAGACAGGCTTTCCATGCGCTTTGATCTGCCCGATGGCGGCACAGTGCAGGCGTTGAAAGATGTATCAATCGATTTGAAAGCGGGCGAGTTATTATCGGTTCTTGGTCCTTCGGGGTGTGGCAAGACCACGTTGCTGAATATCGTGGCGGGGTTTTTGGCCCCAACCTCTGGTGCGATCACCTTGAATGGCAAACGCGTTTATGGCCCTGGTCCCGAGCGCGGCATGGTCTTTCAGCAAGGTGCGTTGTTTGAATGGATGTCGGTGCGTGAAAACGTCGGCTTTGGTCCCAAAATGAAGGGCATGACAGCAGGCCCCAAGCGCGAGATTGTTGATCACTTACTGGATGTTGTCGGCTTGCAGGACTTCAAGGAAAAGGCGGTTTACGAGTTGTCGGGTGGTATGCAGCAGCGTGTCGCATTGGCCCGTTGTCTGGCGAATGAACCTGACGTGATCTTGATGGACGAACCGCTGGGGGCGCTCGATGCCCTGACCCGCGAAAAGATGCAGGGGCTGGTTTTGAAGCTATGGAAAGAGACTGGCAAGACGATTGTTCTGATCACCCACTCGGTTGAGGAGGCGCTATTGCTGGGCGAGCGCTTGATCGTGATGGCGCCCCGTCCGGGACGTATTCACCGCGAGTACAACCTGCCGTTTGCCGAGATGGGGGTGGGGCAGGACCTGCGTGAAGTGAAGAAGCACCCTGAGTTTGCCACCACCCGCGAGGAGATCCTGTCGATGATTTGGGACATGGAAGAAGAGATCATGGGCGGAGCAAGCGCGTGAGTTTGCTCGCTGATCTGGGCGGGGAACTGGTCGCGGTTGTCACCACGATTTTGGCCGCATTACCGTTTATTGCCGGTTATATTCTGTTGATTTTGGCGACCATGTTTGTGTGGTCGTTCATTAAACGAATGTTGACACCCAAGCATGACTATCGGTCGTTAAAGACGGTGACGTTTGGTGACGAGAGCGCGGTGACGTCCAATACTGTGGCCTCGGTTGTGTCGATTGTGTTGATCTTTGTGTTTTGGGGGGCGTTTACCGGATCAAAACTACTGCCGGAATTCATGCATATGCCCGGTGCATATGTGGGTGAGAGCGGTTTTACCTATACTTCCACGGCTGGTGATCTGTCGGATGATGCGACGGTAACGGTTGTGGTTTATCCGGTAGGCGCGGATGTCGCCAATCCTGTAGTACCGCCGGGTGACGGGTTTGCCAAAGATGATGCGGTCTCGATTGCCAGCTTTCGCAATCAGTTGTTGCGCGTCGATCAGAATGACGAACTGGGCCGTGATGATGGTGCCGAGATTACGGCAGTGAATGGCAAACCGATTTCGGCTGATAACCCGGTGAAGACCGATTTCGGCACAGTGTCGATGTCGCCGAAAGGCACGTTGAACATCATGCCTGACAAAGGAATGCAGATGGAGCCGATCTGGCTGCCAGCACCCGAGGCCGTATGGGCGCGGTTTCGCGAGATTGCCACCGGCGGCTATCGGAATTCGACGTTGATGGAGCATCTCGGATTTTCGCTGTTTCGCGTGATTGTGGGCTTTTTGCTGGGCGCGTTGGTGGGAATTCCGTTGGGTTATGCCATGGGGTTGTCGAACTGGTTTCGCGGTTGGTTCGATCCGATTGTTGAACTTATGCGCCCTGTGCCGCCGCTTGCCTTGATCCCGCTGGTGATTATCTGGGCGGGGATCGGCGAAGTTGGCAAGATCATTCTGCTGTTCCTTGCCGCGTTGTGGATTATGGCGATTGCGGCGCGGTCTGGTGTGTCTGGTGTGCGGATTTCCAAGGTGCATGCCGCGTATAGCTTGGGGGCCAGCAGGTGGCAGATCATGCGCTATGTGATTATTCCCAATTCTCTGCCCGAGATTTTCACCGGTGCGCGGGTGGCGATGGGCGTTTGCTGGGGCACGGTTGTGGCCGCAGAACTAGTGGCCGCCGAGAAGGGGGCTGGCATGATGATCATGGTCGCGTCCAAGTTCCAGTCGACGGATATTGTGCTGATGGGGATTATTCTGATCGGAATTATCGGGTTCAGTATCGATATGCTGATGCGCTGGATCGAGCGGATTTTGGTCCCGTGGAAGGGTAAGGGGTAAATTTCGCCTATCGCATTACCGTGATGGAACCATTTATGACCTGTTGAGTTAATGAGCTAGACCGCACAAAAGCGGTCAATATAAATATAAAGGGATTACAAATGGGCATTGAGAGCATTCTTGTTATTATTCTAATTGGTGCGGTTGCAGGCTGGTTGGCCGGTCTGATCGTCAAGGGCTTTGGCTTTGGCTTGCTAGGCAACATCGTTGTCGGCATCGTCGGTGCATTTGTTGCGGGACTGATTTTCCCTGCGATCGGCCTTGGTTTTGGCGGCGGTATTGTGGGATCAATCATCCACGCCACGCTGGGTGCGGTGATTTTGCTATTCCTGATCAAGCTGGTCAGACGTGCATAAATAAGCCACGCGAGGTTTTTGAAAGGGGTTGGCATCACGCCAGCCCCTTTTGCGTTGCGCATGTAACTTGCTCTGGCTACGACTTTGCTTATGAGTGAATTATCTGATCTGGCCCTGCTGGGCATCGGTGCTTTTGCGCTGCTGGTTATTTATCTGTTGCGGGTGCTTTGGGGCCGCAAAGCGTCGCCGTCCAAGCCCGCGAACACCATCGTTGTGGATGGTTCCAATGTGCTGTTTTGGGGCGGTGATCCGTCGCCCGTCGTGCTGACCCGCGTGGTGGATGATTTGCGCGCCAAAGGGTTCACGCCTTATGTCATCTTTGATGCCAATATCGGATATAAATTGCAGGGGCAGTATATGACTGATGTGCAGATGGCGCGGCTTTTGGCGCTGCCTGTCAAGGCTGTCCATGTCGTGGATAAGGGTGTCGTGGCGGACGAAAGTATTCTGAAGGTTGCGACGTCGCGCGGGTTGCGTGTGGTCAGCAACGACCGGTTTCGTGACTGGAAAGTGCGGTATCCGATTGTGGGTAAAAAAGGCCGTATCGTGCGCGGAACCGTAAAGGGTGGCGGAGTGCAGTGGCAGTCGCTTTAGCGGTCAGTGCTGGTTGTGGCGGCGGTGTGCTGTTGTGCACAGACAGGCGGCGTTTAGCGACTTCGATCCAGCGGGGGCAGAAGGTTACGGATCTTGCGGCAAATGCGTTCGCGTTTCAGTAGATTGAAGGCGCTTGTAGGCCGTCCAGTTTCCACGTCGGCTCAGCTTCGCAATAGGTCGCGAATACACGTCGATCGCGACCGCCAGATAAGAGAACTTTGATCTAGGTGAAATCTGTTACCCAGACCATGTTGGGTGCCTCGACATCGAATTTATTATCAACAACGACGGATGGCTTGCCGCCATATTTACATGGATGGCGTTTAGAGTTGATCCAAGCACATATCCCCCAGAACCCCGTTTAAATATGCGTCAAAGCGCGCGTCCGGTTGGCGCAGGGGGAAGACGTCGCCAAAAGGGTCAGGGGCCGCGATCTGGCTGCCCGACATCTCTTGCAGCACCGCGTGACCGCAAAACGGCACATAGGTTTCAGAATAACCGCCCTCATGCACCATGACGATTTTTGTGGTGGTATCCATCACACGGCGGGTCATCGCGCGAAATGTCTCTGCGGTCGCCAACATGCGGCCCAGCGGGTCATTCGCGGCGGCATCATAACCGCAGGCAACAATCAAAACATCCGGCGCAAAGTCACGGATCGCGGGCAGGGCAAGCCTGTCCATTGCCGCGAGATACCCCGTATGCCCGACACCGGGTGGCAGCGGAATGTTCAGGTTATACCCCAGACCCGCACCGCGACCACGGTCGGCAAAGGCACCGGTATCCATCGGGTAATTGCGGTCTTGGTGAATGGAAACCGTCAACACATCATCGCGGTCATAAAACACCGCCTCGGTGCCATTGCCGTGATGCACATCCCAATCCAGCACGGCAAACTTTTTCGCAAGCCCTGCCGCTTTTGCGGCCTCGATCGCGACGCCAATGTTATTGAGCAAGCAAAACCCGTTCGGGTAGTCGGGCAGACAATGATGACCGGGAGGGCGCGACAGCGCGTAGGCATTGCTCAAGCGGCCCTCTAGCACGGCAATCAGCGCCGCTTTTGCCAGTCCCGCCGAAAGTGCCGCGATCTCGAACCCGCCTGGACCGAACGGTGTGCGCGCGCCCATTTCGCCACCGCCAGTATCGGATAATGCCTGAAACGCATCCAGATAATGCGCCGGATGCACGCGCAACAGATCATCGTATGTTGCAGGAGCGGCCCCTTGCATCATCAATTCGCCCGATAGGCCCGTCACATCCATCAGGTTTTTGAGGCGGCGCTTTGTTTCGGGGCTTTCAGGCAAGCCGCCATTCATCGGCTGGACCAACCCGCCTACCGGCAACATGCCTGCGTAATTCCCGCCACCGTGCCAAAAACACTGCTCGTCCCAGAAAAACCCCGTGCTCATTGTCGTATCCTTATCTAACTACGCAGCAATCCGGGGCAAATTAATCCGCCTCTGGACGTATCCTGTAGATTCCTTCGGGCAAATCCAGTGCCGCCTTCAAATCCCGCGCCTGACTTAGTGAAAACGTTACCGTCATCATCTGATCGGTGCGTGGGTCCCATTGCGATACAGTCACCTGATCCTCAAAGGTGTTGATCACAACATCCTCTAGAAGTGGGTTTTTGTCCTCATCCACAAGGGTGATAACGGTGGCGTCATAGTCGTGCTCTATTGTAAACATATGTCTAACTTAATGATGTTGACTGAGAATTCAATCGCGCGATTGTGCGCCTGATAGGGCTGGCCCGCGCAGGGAATGATGCTAGACTAGGGCGACAAATAATAATCGATTGGCGCGATGCGGTTCCTGACTTTTACTTTTTTCCTTGGCATGGCGGCTTGCGCACGCACGCCGGTGTTTGCGCCCGTCGACGCGGGCGACCCTTTGCCTGCGCGCACCGCGATCCGCAATCTGGTCGCCGTGGTCGAAGCCGTGGAGCCGGTGGCAGAGGCGCTGTGCGTGCAACGCGCACCCACACTCAACTGCGACTTTTTGATTGTGGTTGACGAGACCCGCGGCGCGCCGGCAAACGCGTTCCAAACCCAAGACGACACAGGTCGTCCGGTGATCGCTTTTACCGTGCCTTTAATCGCAGAGGCGCGCAACCGCGACGAGTTGGCGTTCATTATGTCCCACGAGGTCGCGCATCATATTATGGGCCACATCACGCGACAAAACCAAAGCGCACTTGCCGGGGCGCAAATCCTTGGCGGGCTGGCGTATGTGCTGTCAGGCGGCAGCGAAGAATCGATCCGTCGGGGGGCAGAAATCGGGGCGGAAATTGGTGCGCGGACCTATTCGAAAAACTTTGAGTTGGAAGCTGACGCGATGGGCGCAGTTATCGCCAAGCAAGCGGGCTATGATCCGTTAAAAGGTGCGGAATTCTTTCTGCGTATTCCTGATCCTGGACATAAATTCCTTGGCTCACACCCCGCCAATGGCGACCGCCTTGCAACCGTGCAGCGTGCTGTATCGCGAATGTAGTAATTGCGCTTGTCTCGGCTTTCTCAATCATGCATCACCGCTATGTTCTCAGGGCGGGGTGCAATTCCCCACCGGCGGTATAGCCCGCGAGCGCTTGGTGGTTTCCAAGGTCAGCAGATCAGGTTTAATTCCTGAGCCGACGGTCATAGTCCGGATGAGAGAGAACGCGTGTGCGCCCTTTTGGGGCGTCGCGTGTGATCGCGCCTTCGAGTGACGTGTCGCAGTTAAGGAGACCCTAAATGACACTCACCAGATACGCCTTCATCAAAGCCGCGTGGCATTCACAAATCGTGGATCGCGCGTTGGATGGATTTTGCGAAATAATACCTGCCGCGCAAGTGGATGTGTTCGATGTGCCGGGCGCATTCGAGATGCCGTTGATGGCGCAAACCCTTGCGAAGACGGGGAAATACGGCGCGGTGGCTTGTGCCGCTTTGGTCGTGGATGGCGGCATTTATCGCCATGATTTTGTCGCAAGCGCGGTAGTTGACGGGCTGATGCGTGTGGGGCTTGATACAGGTGTGCCGATCTTGTCGGTTTCGCTGACGCCGCACCATTTCCAAGACACAGATCATCACATTAAGATCTATGCGGAACACTTTGTCGAAAAAGGCCGCGAGGCGGCAAAGGCCGCGTTAATCGTCACGAAAGACTGCTGACGCCAATCGCGATAGCAACCAGAAAACAGCCAGAGGCGATGACAACAATGCCGTGCCATAGTGCGGTGGAAAATGGCATCGCCTTGGCCAGACAGAACGGCATGCCAAGGGGGTAGATCAGGCCACCTGCGGCGATCAGCCGGATCATCATGGCGGGCGCTTTGCCGGACAGTGGCCAGATCAGGAACGGGCTGAGCCAGTGTAACGCCGTAGACGGCTGTGGCGCCGGGGAAGGTGCCAATGCTCAATAGATAAATCGTCCCAATCAACGCGCCTGAAACGCCGATAAAATGCATAAATCCGTCGGCAATTCGTTCGGGAACGGTGGCGGTTGGATACAGGGGCGATCTCCTTTAAGTCTTGGTAACAATGGCGCGGGTGGCGTCAATTTGAACCTTGGGTCGTTGTGTAATGCAAATTATTGAAAATGTGGTTAAGGATCGCGGGTCAAAATACGCGGTTTCGGGCGGGCCTTGCGGGTCGTCCGACGACGCGGGCGCGTTCATTAAAGAGCTGTGCCGCATCAAGAAGTTCGCCAAGGCGACGCATAATACATGGGGGGTGATCTTGCCCGACGGGACGCCGCTAAAGGCCGATGACGGGGAAAGCGGGGCTGGGATGGTGATTTTGCGGATGTTGGAGCGTGCGGAGGTTGTGGGCCAGATTGTCGTGGTGACGCGGTGGTATGGCGGCAAGCATCTGGGCGGGGATCGGTTTCGGCATGTGCAGGAGTGTGTGCGGGTTTGGTTGGAAAGGTAAAACCTTATCTGCGGATAAGGTAAGTATTTGTTAATGTTTGGATTTACGACGAAGATGCCAGCGGTAGATCATAGGGGCCAGTATGTAGTCATACGCGAGGTCACTGATCTGATGTATGACAGGCAGGCCCACAATCTTTGCTAACCAGTGATAGCGCGGCATCTGACGCCATAGGACCAAGAACCCTGCTATGCCTGAGAATAATTCGCCTTCATGCACGACGTAGAGTCTGCGGGCGGCTTGATCGGGTGTTAAATCCCAGTTGGCCAAGGCGTTGGAGTTAAGGTCGTCAAAGCGGATCGGCAAGCCGTTCTTTGCTGCATAGTCCGCGTAATGCGTGACCTCGAAATTGCAGACGGGACATTCGGCGTTGAAGAGGACGGCGGTGGTTGCTGGTTTTTCCATGTTTTTGAGGTAGTATGGTGGGGGGTGGTTTCAATGGGGTTAAGGATGCGTGCGTAGCACAGGGGGGGGGCGATAGACGCGAAGTTTACCCTCTCTATCAGCCAGCGCGTGGACCGAGGGGGGGAACTGCGTCTTGCAAACTGTCGAGGACAGTTTGAGCAGTGAACGCGCGCAGCGCAGGGGGTGTGAAGCGTTTCGTTTGATTAATGCGCGGCGCTTGGACCTCGGGGCGGGTGCGAAGCGCCCTCCCCACGGGGGAGGTCCGGGCGCTGCCCAGCGAAGCTGGGCAAGAGAAGAACGAATAGGCTTCGTTTCAATACAAGCTAAATTTACCTGATAGAAAACCATTCAGACCGTTGCCTTAGTCAGATTGGCGTTGGCGAAGTCGATCCGTCAATTCAGTAAATCGTTTGGAACGATCATTGAAAACGTCCTCAAGGAAAATCTCGAGTGCTTCATAGATGTCAAGAATTGTCTCTGTTTCAATTTTGTCTCCATGGCTTCCTGAATTTATTATGGGTCTTAGGAGGCTAAAGAAATCGGTGTGTGTGCTATTTTGTTCGGCATACGAGCGTAGGCGATTTCCAAAAGAAACCCACTTTCCGTCAACTTCGTCGGGCACTCCGAAATGGGTCAGTAATGCTTCAAGACTATTTCGGATGGCGTTTGCTGCTAGTTTCTTATTGAACCAAAATACCTCAAAAGAATTAGTAAGTTCATCCTATACAGGCTGCGGCAGGCTTTTAGGCAGTTCAATGAGGTAAGGTGAAGGAGAAATGCATGTTACAAAGAAATACTCATCAAGCGTGCCATTGGGTCCTTGTTCGTAGTCTGGTTCGACTCCGCCAACACCACGAAGTATCGCTTCTTCGCCGCAAACATCGTTTGAACATCGCAATTTTGCAGTTAATGAAAGTTCGATATCTTCCCAACCACCGCCATCAGACTGCCAGTTGGAAGAGTAAGGAGGATGATATCCTTTGAGCTCTTCTGTAGGTTCTAAACGTCCAGATGAGCATCGGGAACAGGTAAAGTTAGCTAGGTTATTTCTTGAGTTTCCCCATTGCAGCAATTTACGATCAATCATAGTAAAGCCCCCCACAAATCATACTCACTCGCTTCCTCAACAACCACCTTCACAACATCCCCAACCTTCAACACATCCGTCCCCTCATCAATAAACAAGTTCCCGTCGATCTCTGGCGCGTCGGCCCATGTCCGGCACGTCGCGATGCCGTCTTCGTCGATGTCGTCCACGATGACTTGGAGGGTTTTGCCTACTTTGGCTTCGAGTTTGGCGGCCGAGATGGCTTGGGCTTTTTCCATGAAGCGGTCCCAGCGGTCTTGTTTGACTTCGGGGCTGACGTGATCGGGCAGGGCGTTGGAGCGTGCGCCTGCGACATTTTCGTATTGAAAGCAGCCGACGCGGTCGAGTTGCGCCTCGTCCAGCCAGTCGAGCAGGTGTTGGAATTCTTCTTCCGTTTCACCCGGGTAGCCGACGATGAAGGTCGAGCGCAGGGTGATGTCGGGGCAGATTTCGCGCCATGCACGGATTTCGTCCAGCGTTTTGGCACCTGCGGCGGGGCGGGCCATGCGCCGCAGGACGTCTGGGTGTGAGTGTTGGAACGGGATATCGAGGTAAGGCAAGATGCCGTTGGACGGGTCGGCCATGAGCGGGATCAGGTCGCGCACGTGTGGGTAGGGGTAGACGTAGTGCAGGCGTACCCATGCGCCGAGTTTGCCGAGTTCGCGTGAGAGGTCGAGGATATGCGAGCGGACCTCGCCGTCGCCCCACGGGTTCACGTCGTATTTGCGATCGAGCCCGTAGGCGGAGGTGTCTTGGGAGATGACCAGCAGTTCTTTGACGCCTGCTTGCACCAGCTTTTCGGCTTCGCGCAGGACGGCGTGGGCGGGACGGGATGCCAGTTTGCCGCGCATGTCAGGGATGATGCAGAATTTGCACTTGTGGTTACAGCCCTCGGAAATTTTGAGGTAGCTGTAGTGGCGCGGCGTGAGCGTGACGCCTGTGGCTGGCAAAAGGTCGATGAAGGGGTCGGGAGATGGCGGCACGGCGAGGTGGACCGCGTCGAGGACCTGTTCGTACTGGTGTGGTCCTGTAACCGCCAGAATTTGGGGGTGATGTTCGCGGATGTAGTCGGGTTCGGCCCCTAAGCAGCCTGTGACAATGACTTTGCCATTCTCTTTGAGGGCTTCGCCGATGGCGTCGAGGGATTCGGCCTTGGCTGAGTCGAGGAAGCCGCAGGTATTGACGATGACGGCGTCTGCGCCCGCGTAATCGGGCGAGATTGCGTAGCCTTCGGCGCGCAGGCGGGTGAGGATGCGTTCGCTATCGACCAGTGCTTTGGGGCAGCCAAGCGAGACCATTCCGATGGTGGGCTGGCCGTCACGTTTTGGCTCGCTGAAGCGGGCGGTCGGGGCGAGGTCGGGGCGCAGGGATGGCGGGTTTTGTGTCATGGGGTGCGTTGTATATCGGGGGCGAAGGATTGGGAAGATGTTGCGGGGCGGGTGTGGGGCCTCGCGGTTGCGAATATTTTCACTCTGATTCAGGGCAGATTTAGCAATTAAATGCGTTTTTGCAGATGATGGGCGCGGTACAAATCGGCCTTGCGCGCTCGCGTCTCTTTTTTCTGGGGCCTGGTTTTTGGAACCGGTTCAGGCTTTGTTAGGGTTTTGCGTCTAAGGTGGCGATAAGGCGGGTGACTTTGCGAATACCGATGACGTTGCCGACGCGGGCGTAGATGCGTCCTGAGCGGGTTAATCTGGCGAGGATGGCGCGTTCGGAGGGCGGAGTGTTTGTGTGGCGGGCTTCAGCAAGGCGGAGGTTGGCGATTGTATAGAAAAAGAATGCGACATCTGCGGGGTTGCGTTCGCCGGACATGATTTTTACCGCGCGGTGGATTGTGGTTAGGGCTTTGGAGAAATTTGTGGCTTCGATATGGAATTGTGCCAGTAGCAATTCGGCCTGCACGCTGTCGCCGCCAACGTTGAGTTTTGTGCAGAACCAGAAGCAAAGTTCTGCGCCTTCGACTTTTACGGCGGCGGGCACTGTGTCGCTAAATTCCAGACAGGCGAGGATGTTAAACAGGCTTGCTTGGGCAAGATCGGGGTCGTTTGCAGTCACAGAAAGGGCGCTGGCAAGTTGAAAATCTGCGATGCCCGCCGTGTCCATCATCGCCCGTCTACGCATTAATCCACGCGAATTCAGCGCACGACATAATCCGGCCACATCGATGCCCGCAGTCAGGTAGTTTGCCACGGACACGTCAAGTTTTTGGCATTGCACCAGCGGGTCCACGTCATCGAGAAAGGCGAACGAGACCTGAATGCGCGGCGCGAAAATCTGGGCCATCACGCCCGTCATTACGCCGCTTTGTGCAAATGACATGGCCTGATCGCGCAGATCAAGTGCAAGGTCACTATCGGCGCGATATGTTATGCGCGCGATCTCGGCGTAGGTCACCGCGATCAAAAACGGATCGTCTACCATGCCAAGCGCCTGCTTTTGCAGGGTAAGTGCATGTTGGGCGCGGCCTTGTGCAAATTCTACTTTGCTGCGCATGAGCGTAAAAAGCCATTTCAGATGGAGTATGAGCGGCGCCGCAATCCAGTCGCCCAAAGTGTCGGTGCTGCCGCGTAACATGTTCAGTCGATTTGAAAATGCGGCGGCGGTATCCACCGTGCAGCGGGTGAGATCCAAGGTATATGCGAGTGCTGCGCCGTGGCGCTGTTTGACGATCACCAACCCGAATTTATCCATCGAACGGCGGAAGTTGTCGATTTCGATTTCGACTGTGCGCGTGGATTTATGCCCTTTGCGGCCCTGCGAAAAACTGGCTTGCTGGTAGATGTGGTTGAAGGCCAAGGGGGGGCCACCAATCTGTTCGCGTGATGCCAGAAGACACAAGAACATGGCCCATTTACGGGCGTTGACGCGGTGTATTAGGTGCCCGTCCTTTTGCAGGTCGACGCCTGCTTGGGTGAGAGTCAGCGTAATCAGTGGTAAACACCTTTATGTCACTTTATGTTTTTTCAGTTTGAGAGAGTAATGACATCGGTGCAAGTCTTCATTTCGCACTGCCGATTTTGGTAAAGCGTTTTGGCCGTGGGTGCATTTTCACCTGCGTAGAACGTAGAGCTTCTGCCCATTTACCACTATCGGATTTTTAAAGTCGGAGATTCTAAATCTCCATTTTTGGTGCGTCACCAGCAGTGAGTGGTTGGTGGCGCACTAATGAGCTTAGCACAATTTGATGAGTTCCGAGATTTGCGTAGCGCTGTTGATGTCGGGCGCACTGTTGATTGTGTCGGCCATCAGCCGGGAAATTTTGGTGTATTGGAAGGCAGAAGGTCGCGGGTGCCGCGCCAGTCCTACAGTGGTCCCTGTGCGTCAAAAGAAAAGGGCCGCCACGTAAAGTGACAGCCCTGTGGTGTGTAGGATGGGGGCTAACCCATGCGCTGCGCTTAGCGGCGTCTGTCGCGCCGTGATGACATTGGCTGGAATGCCACGCCGACGTGAGCTTCGCAGTAGGGTTTGCCGGTTTGCACGTTCAATCCGCAGAACCAGAAATCCTCGGTCGCCGGATCGCCAACGGGCCATTTGCATGTCTTTTCGGTCAATTCCATCAGGCCGATCCGTTTGGAGCCTTTTTCGACCTCGGAGACTTTTGCCAAGGCTTCGGGCGAAATTTCGTTCGCTGACGGCTGTGGCGGCAGAGGTTGACCTGCCGGAATAATCGCACGGCGGGCTGCAGAGATGGGGATCCCGTTCTCGTCAAGTTCGAGGACTTCTTCCTCTACTTTCTTGTCGCTGGCCTCGATGACCGTTTTCGCGGCTGGCACCGGTTTTGGCTTGGCGGGGGCTTTGGTCGCGGTTTTCACCGCTGGCTTTTCTTTGGCAGCTTTGGCCGGCGCGGCCGCAGTGGTGCCTGCACGGTTCGAGAGCCCCAAACGGTGCACTTTCCCGATGACGGCGTTGCGTGTCACGCCGCCTAGTTCTTTTGCGATCTGGCTGGCCGACTGGCCTTCGCCCCACATCTTTTTAAGCGTCTCGACGCGATCATCTGTCCAGGACATTCAAATTCCTTTGAGTTCTTGGCGGGATGTAACAGCGCACATCGGGCCTTGCCTATTTCTTCAATCACCTATTGTAAGCATTGTGACGGCGGATGTGAAGCGTATCTGCCTAAATGAAGTGAGGTGAAGCAATGGATCAACACTCTGACATGGGCGTGCGGCGTTTCGGGCGCGTCAATTGGCTGGGAACTTGGACGCTTATGCGCCGTGAAGTGAAGCGATTTATGAACGTTTGGTCACAGACGGTGATGGCGCCGCTGATCAATGCGGGTTTGTTTTTGATGATTTTCACCATTGCGATTGGACCACAGCGTGGCGATGTGATGGGCGTGCCGTTTATGACGTTCCTAGCACCCGGAATTTTGACGATGACGGTTATTCAGAATGCGTTTGCCAATACGTCGTCGAGTTTGGCCTCTGCCAAGGTGCAGGGTAACATTGTGGATACGTTGATGCCGCCGTTGTCGGCCGCCGAGTTGGTGGCGGGGTATATTAGTGGTGCGGTGGCGCGTGGCGCGTTGGTTGCTGTGGTGATTGCGCTTGGGTGCTGGGTGTTTTTGGGCGTTGGCATGCAAAACCCTGTGTGGGTGATTGTGTTTGTGTTGTTAGGGTCGATCCTGATGGGGGGGCTTGGGATGATTGCGGGAATTTATGCCAATAAATTTGACCAGCTGTCAGCGATTTCAAACTTTTTGATTACACCGCTCGCGTTTTTGTCGGGCACGTTTTATTCGATTGATGCGTTGCCCAGCTGGTTGCAAGCCATGTCGCATGCCAATCCGTTTTTCTATATTATCGACGGGGTTCGTCGTGGCATGATTGGTGTGTCTGATAGTAGTCCGTGGGTCGGGTTGATCGTTGTTGGCGCGGCGTGTGCTGTGGTGATTGGTGTTTGCTGGACTTGGATGGATCGTGGATATCGCCTGAAGGCATAAACCACTTGCGCGCATGGGGCGGCTTTCGTAGGGTCGCCTCATGATGATACAAACGACATATGTGGTCCGACGCCGACGCTAACCGCGTCCGTCTAACTGTGTCCTCTAAATCCCCCATTTTCCATTGACATGACGCCCTGCCATTGGCACCAATCGGGCTTCTTTTATCCAGCAAAGGCTGATCCGCTATGATCCCATCTATTTTGCCCACCTATTCACGCGCCCCGTTGACGTTTGTTAAGGGTGAGGGCTCTTGGTTGATTGAGGCTGACGGCCGACGCTTTTTGGATTTGGGTGCGGGAATTGCGGTGAACGCGTTGGGTCATGCGGCCCCTGCTTTGGTCGAGGCACTCACGCAGCAGGCGCAAAACCTGTGGCATGTTTCGAACTTGTATAACATTCCGGCCCAGCAAAAGCTGGCGGATGCGCTGGTGGATAAGACATTTGCCGATACGGTGTTTTTCACGAATTCGGGGACTGAGGCCTGTGAGTTGGCAGTGAAGATGGCCCGTAAATATTGGTATGATAAAGGCCAGCCTGAGCGCCACGAGATTATCACGTTTTCGGGGTCGTTCCATGGGCGGTCAAGTGCAGGGATTTCGGCAGCGGGGTCCGAGAAGATGACCAAGGGGTTTGGGCCGTTGTTGCCCGGCTTTGTGCATCTGGAGTTTGGCGATCACGAGGCGCTGACCGAAGCGGCCAAATCCCCGACAGTTGCGGGTATCCTGGTTGAACCGGTGCAAGGTGAAGGCGGCATTCGGCCATTGCCAGACGCCTGCCTGAAGGGGCTGCGCGACCTCTGCGATGAACACGGCATCCTGATGATGCTCGACGAAGTGCAATGTGGCATGGGGCGTACGGGCAAGTTGTTTGCGCATGAATGGGCCGGAGTGACGCCTGATATTATGATGGTTGCCAAGGGGATTGGCGGCGGGTTTCCTTTGGGGGCGGTTCTGGCGAGCGAGAACGCGGCGTCGGGCATGGGGGCTGGTACGCATGGCTCGACTTACGGTGGCAATCCGCTGGCCTGTGCGGTTGGTGGCAAGGTGATGGAAATTATCGCAGATGATGCGTTTCTAGCGGAGGTAAACCGCAAGAGCGGATTGCTGCGTCAGAAGCTGGAAGGGCTGGTCGCCGCGCACCCTCAAGTATTTGAGAGCGTGCGGGGTATGGGGTTAATGCTGGGTCTCAAGTGCAAAGCGGTGAATACCGATGTTGTGAGCGCGGGGTATGATGCAGGGGTTTTGACCGTTCCTGCGGCGGATAACGTGATCCGTTTATTGCCGCCTTTGAACATTTCCGATGACGATATCTCTACGGCTGTGGAGCTGCTTGACGCCGCTGCCACGTCCGTTTCTTCCAAGTAAAAATATGTTGGGGGTTTGGGGGCGAGCCCCCAGCCTTGCCAGCCAAAAGCGAAAAGATTTATGACACATTTTTTAGATATCCATACGACACCGCAATCCGACCTGTTTGACATCATCGCCAACGCACGGCGCATCAAAGACGCGCGCGCGGGGCTATCCAAAGGCGCGTTGGACGCTGATCTGCCGCTTGACGGTAAAATGATCGCGCTGATTTTCGAAAAACCATCTACGCGTACACGCGTGAGTTTTGACGTGGGTGTGCGCCAGATGGGCGGGCAGACGCTGGTGCTATCGGGGACGGATATGCAGTTGGGCCACGGAGAAACCATTGCCGATACCGCCCAGGTTTTATCGCGCTACGTTGATTTGATTATGATCCGCACTTTTGAGGAACAGACCCTGATGGACATGGCTGAACATGCATCTGTGCCTGTGATCAACGGGCTGACCAACCGCACGCATCCTTGTCAGATCATGGCGGATATTATGACTTTTGAAGAGCATAACGGGCCGATCAAGGGCCGTAAGGTTGTTTGGTCGGGAGATGGTAATAACGTGTTTGCCAGTTTTGCACATGCTGCCAAGCAGTTTGATTTCGAGTTGGTGTTCACCGGGCCGCCGACGCTTGACCCTGAGCCTGCCTTGGACGGGTTGTATACCGTCGAGCGCGATCCGCATGTGGCGGTGCAGGGGGCGGATCTGGTGGTGACGGATACTTGGGTGTCGATGCATGATCCGCAATCTGCCCGCGAGCGGCGTCATAACCAGCTGCGTGGTTATCAGGTCAATGATGCGTTGATGGCCAAGGCAAATCCGGATGCGTTGTTCATGCATTGTCTGCCTGCCCACCGTGACGATGAGGCCACATCATCGGTGATGGACGGCAAGCACTCGGTTATTTTTGATGAGGCAGAGAACAGGTTGCATGTGCAAAAGGCGATTATGCGCCACTGTTTGGGTGTTTGAGTTTGTCATCTGAAAGCCTCTGGCGAGAGTTTGAGGCGACATAGAAAAACGGGAGATCCCGCCGCATTTGGTTTGCGGCGGGATTTTTTGTCAGACGAATAATGTGTGCAGGATCAGGAAGATGACGCCGGACATGAAGGCCGCCGCGGGTACGGTGATGACCCATGCTGCGATGATTGTCATAAAGTGGGAGCGGCGCACGAGTTTGCGGCGACGGCGTTCTTCGGGGGCGATATGTGAGGTTTCGGGGCGGGTCTGTTTTGAGATCCGCAGGCGGCGCTCGGCGTGGTATTCGCGGAAGAAGCCGACCCCGAAGATACCGCCAACCGCGATATGTGTGGAGGATACGGGCAGGCCCAGCCAGCTTGCTATAATCACCGTAATCGCGGCCGAAAGTGCCACACAATAGGCCCGCATCGGGTTCAGTTTTGTGATCTGGCTGCCGACCATGCGGATCAGTTTCGGGCCAAACAGGATTAGGCCGAACGAGATGCCGAATGCACCAATGACCATGACCCAGAGTGGGATGTTCACTTCGCCTGCAAAGGTGCCGTATTGGTCGGCGTGCACAATTGCTGCCAGTGGGCCGACGGCGTTTGCCACGTCGTTGGCGCCATGTGCAAATGAGAGCAAGGCAGCTGACAGCACCAGAGGCACGGAAAAGAGCACTTTGAGAGATTTATTACGGTTTTCCAAGCCTTCGGATTGGCGGCGGATCAGTGGGCGAGAAACGAGATAGACGGCGACGGCGATGGCAAAACCGATGAGCAGGGCGGTGCTTAAGTCAACGCTGATGAGTTTTTGAAAGCCTTTCATGGTCAGATAGGTCGCGAAAACCCCTGCCATAATGCCGATCAGTACAGGGACCCAGCGACGTGCCGCTGCGATTTTATCGTCCTGATAGATGATTGTTGTTTTGATGAACCATAAAAACAGGGCCGCCACTGCGCCCCCAAGCACGGGCGATATGATCCAGCTCGCGGCGATTGCACCCATTGTGGGCCAGTTCACCGCGGCAAATCCTGCCGCAGCAATGCCCGCGCCCATCACGCCGCCCACGACAGAGTGAGTGGTCGAAACCGGTGCGCCGACCCATGTGGCCATATTGACCCAGATCGCAGATGAAAGCAGGGCGGCCATCATGGCCCAGATGAATACATCGTGTCCGGCGACACTTTGCGGGTCGATGATTCCTTTTGAGATGGTCGAAACCACGTCGCCGCCTGCCAGTAATGCGCCTGCGGTTTCGAAGATCGCGGCAATCGCAATTGCCACGCCCATTGTCATCGCATTGGCGCCAACTGCGGGGCCCATGTTGTTGGCCACGTCGTTTGCGCCGATGTTTACGGCCATATATGCGCCGATGGCGGCGGCGGCGACGACGACGTAAGAGGTTGATGTACCATTGAAAAATATAGCAACGAACAAAGCTGCGATAATGATGAAACCAAGCGCTATACCAATACCAACCAACGGTCGGGCCACGATCTGCCCTGCGTATTCGACGCTGGCGATACGTCCCAAGTCGCGGTCAAGCGTATGCCAATGGCGGTCGGTTTTCTCTTCGGTCATTGCAAGCCCCTTCGACGGCAATCAATTGTCTAGATTGCGGGGGTAACGCTGACGGGCGCGCAGATCAACTGCGCATAGTCATGATTGTCTAATAGTTAGCCAAAAGCGATTTGAGCCCATCGTTGTCAACCATGCTGGCAGCCTGTGCAGGAGAGACCCAGACCCGTTCGCGTTTATGTACTTCAGGGTAGTCGTTGGCGACCGCGTCTACGTCGAGTTCGAACACTTTAGTTTCGCAAGGCACCCAAAAGCCGCTGTCGTAGGTTTTACGCGACAGGAACGAGCCCATGGCGCGATTGCTGGCGACGGTGGATTTTACGCCGCCTTCTTCCCATGCTTCCTGTTGTGCGGCTTGCGCGGCGGAGAGCCCGTCGATTGGCCAACCTTTTGGCAAGATCCAGCGCCCTGAGGACGAGCTGACCAATAACACCTCTTTGCCGTTTTTAGTCGTGCGTTGGCAAAGCGCCGCCAGTTGCAAAACGGGCGGACGTTGAAAGAGGGGACGAACCGCGTTCGTCCAAATGGTATGGATCAAAGAACTCATGGTAACCTGCTATTATTCTTATTTTATTAAGTAACAGTTAACATGTGCGTGGCCGAATTACAACTGTCTGGTTATGTCCCGCGCGGTTTTGCGCGCAGGGTCGGGTCGGCTTGGGTCGGATCTTCGGGCCAAGGGTGGCGCGGATACCGTCCGCGCATGTCGCGCCGCACGTCTGCGTAGGATGTGGCCCAGAAGCCGACGATGTCTTGAGTGGTTTGTACGGGTTTTTGGCCCGGTGAGAGCAGGACGACGCGTAGGGGGGTTTTGCCCACAGTCGGATGCGTGGTTTGGCCGAACATTTCTTGCAGGCGCAGGGTGATTTCGGGGGCGTCGCCTGCATAGTCGATGGGGATTTTGCGTCCCAAGGGGGTGGTGAAATGTGCGGGGGCTTTTGCGTCGAGGCGTTGGTTTTGGTCCCAGTCGAGCATGGCGCGCAGGGCGGGCAGCAGATCGAATGCTTTCCAGTCGGCGGTGGAGCGCACGCCATTGAGATGGGGGAGCAGCCAGATGTCGAGAGTTTGTAGGAGGGTGGTGTCGTCCAGGGCGGGCAGATCGTCGATGAGCGCAACTCTGGCGCGAAAGCGGTCAGCGGCGGGTGATGATTTGAGGCCGAGCTGGCGCACGCCCTCAAGCATGGCGACGGCCACGTCCTCGGCGGGGGCCTCTGTCCAGTTCCGGTCGTCGAGGGCAAGTGCGCCGAATTGTTCTTGGGACCGTGTCAGGACTTTGCCGTCGCGCCGTGACCATGTGCAGATATCGACCCATGCGATTTGGTCGGGGAAGAGGGCGCGCAGTTCGGAGTCCGAGATCATTGCCGCCTGTCTGATCGGTGCTTCGCGGGTGTCGCCGTCAAGGTCGGTGGCCACGATCAGGCGTTGTCCTGCGAGTGGATCAGTTGCGTCGAGGATCGCCCCCTTGCCGCCGGAGAGGACATAGCGGGGCGCGTCGCCTTTGCGCCGTAACCCGATCCGGTCAGGGTAGGCGAGGGCGGCCATGGCGGCGAGGGACATGGGGGCCGGATTTGGTAGGCCTTTTGAGAGGCGCGGGATTTCGGATTTGATGGTGGCGAGCGCGGCGTGGTTGATTTGGCCCGGACCGGTGTAGCGACCGCGCAGGGCGTTGATGCGTAAGGTCAGGTCGACGGGTGCGCCGCGCAGGGGGTCGCGGGCAGCGAGGAGGGCGGCGAGGGGGGCGGCTTGTTTGCCTGCGACAAGGAGCATGTGGGCCAAACGCGGTTGCAGCGGGAGGTTTGCGAGAGCGCGGCCGTGGGGAGTGATTTTGTCGTGTGTGTCGAGTGCGCCGAGTGATTGCAGCAGGCGGCGGGCCTCTGTGAGTGTGCCGATGGGTGGCGGGGTGAGGAAGGCCAGATCGTCGCTGCCCCATGTGGCGAGTTCGAGTGCGAGCGGAGCCAGATCAGCGGCTTCGATTTCAGCGGGTGGGAAGGCGGGCAGAGCGCCATCTTCGCCTTTTGTCCATAACTTATAGCAGACACCTTCAGCGACGCGGCCTGCGCGGCCTGCGCGCTGCGTGGCTTCTGCGCGGCTGACTTTTTCGGTCACAAGCCGCGACATGCCGGAGGCGGGATCAAAGCGGGCGCGGCGTGAGCGGCCTGCGTCGATGACGACGCGGATGTCTTCGATGGTCAGTGAGGTTTCCGCGATGGAGGTGGAGAGCACGATTTTGCGCCCTTGGGTCACGGGGGCGATGGCAGCACGTTGGGCGGCAAAGGGGAGCGCGCCGTAAAGTGGGCGCACGGAGCAGTTGGGGGGCAGGCGACCAGAGAGGGCTGCTTCAACGCGGCGGATTTCACCTTCGCCGGGGAGAAAGACGAGGACGCCGCCTGCGGTCTCGGAGACGGCGTGAACGATCAGATCGGCGGTGGCGTGTTCGAGGCGGGTGCCTTTGCCAAGGGCTTTGGCGAGGTGCTCTGTGGTGACGGGGAAGGCGCGTCCCTGTGATGTGAGGATGGGGGCGTTGTCGAGCATTTCGGCCACGGGGCCTGCGTCGAGGGTGGCGGACATCACGAGGATTTGAAGGTCGGGGCGCAGGACGCTGCGGATTTCCCAAGCCAGAGCGAGGGCCAGATCGGCGTTAAGGGCGCGTTCATGAAATTCGTCGAAGATGATTGCGCCGATGCCTTTCAGTTCGGGGTCCGATTGCAACATGCGGGTGAGGATGCCGTCGGTGACGACTTCGATGCGGGTGGCGTTGCTGATTTTCACTTCGCCGCGCATTTTGTAACCGACGGTTTGGCCGACGGGTTCGTTTAGCGTCTCGGACAAGCGTTCGGCTGCGGCGCGGGTGGCGAGGCGGCGCGGTTCGATCATGATGATGCGGCCTTGCACGTCGTTTGCGGCGAGCATGGCGAGGGGGACGCGGGTGGTTTTACCAGCACCGGGCGGGGCTTGCAAAACGGCGCGGCCGTGACTGCGCAGGGCCGTGATGAGGTCGGGGAGGATGGCGTCGATGGGAAGTGTGGTCATGCGGTTGGTCTTAAGGGAATGAGGCGATGGGTCAAGTGCGACTGCAGAAGCGGTAAGAGTACTCAGCAACGGGATGTCGTAAAAGATAATCGGTTGGGCACCACGAGCAACTGCTGATGCGCCAAAGTGGACTTGTCGCGGTTGAGTTCCTTTTTTCTATCGAGCCATGTTTGTTAGGACGAAGATAAGGACTGGGAATGAGAGATTCAGACGAGCGCATAGTGACGCGCTGCGCATTGCCATGCGCAGTGGTTTATCGTGACCGCAGGTTTCAAGTGGTTTGGGTGTCCGTTATGGACGGGTCGGTGGCCGCGCAGATTTAACGCGCGGATATTCATCCACAGAAGAGGTTATGTACTGCTGGTTCTTTGTGAAGTTTGAGCTGAAGCGGATTAACGAGGTCGCCGTGTCATGAGGTGGGATCTTTTTCATCGCTGGGGTAGTCGGCGCGGGTTCGGACTTTGCGGATGGTTTCGCCGTGTGGGTCGAACCCTTGGGTGACGATTTCAGAGGCGCGGCAGTCTTCGCACATGGTCAGCACTTTCAGGCGTTGTGCCCCGTCGTCGCCGGTGAACATCCAGTGATCGGCGAGCCGCGATTGCACCCGCTCAATCCCTGATTTTGTGGCGAACGCGGTGCCGCAGCTTGTGCAACAGAACGGGGCTTCTTCGTGCAGGATTTTACGCGGGGTGTCCCATGCGACAAAGTCGATTTGCGGCGTCAGGGTGATCGCGGTTTCGGGGCAGGTGGCGGCGCATAAGCCGCATTGCACGCAGGCGGATTCCGTGAAGCGCAGCATCGGTGTTTCGGGGTTATCCAGCAGTGCGCCTGTCGGGCAAACGCCTGTGCAGGCTTGGCAAAGTGTGCAGGCGTTGGCGTCGATGGTGATGCTGCCGAAGGGAGCGTTTTCGGGCAATGGCAGGACCTGTGCGGGGGAAGGCGCTGTGCGGTTCATTTCGCTAAACGCCATGACCAGCAGCCCGCGCTTGTCGGCAGGCGGCAGGAAGCTTGAGGGGGTCAGTGTAGGGGTCGCGCGGGTTATGTTGCCCAGTGCCGTCTCTAGCAGGTCGGGATCGTCGGTTTCGATCAGGGTAACTGAGCCGTAGCCGAGGGCGTCACTGACGCTAGTGACCAGCGCAATGCTGTCGTGCAGACCTGCTAGGTCATGCAGCGGTTTTGCGCGTCCCAGAATGGCCACGCCACCCGCGCCGTAAGCAAATGCGGCGGCGAGGATTTCGGGACCGGTTTGAGTGATTTCATTAAGGGCAATAGGGATCACATTGGCGGGCAAGCCTTGCCCGTAGCGCCCTGCCGCGTCGATCAGCGGCGTGCCGTGGTCGTCGTCGTGAAACAGGATCACGGGGGCGGTTTTGCCACCTGCCGCGCGCCATGCTTTGAGGGCTGCGCGCAGACGCAGGGCGACGGTTGTCACATCGGGCAAGGCGTAGGATGCGGCTCCTGTCGGGCACGCGGCGGCGCATTGTCCGCAGCCCGCGCAGATGGCGGGGTCGATTTGCACGCTATCGCCGTTGGGCGTGATCGCCCCTGTCGGGCAAAGGGAAAGGCAGCGGGTGCAGCCCGTGATCCCGTTGCGCGAATGGGCGCATAGATCAGCGAGGAAATCGATGTAGACGGGCTTGTCGAATGTGCCGACCATTTGACCTGCTTTGGCGATGATGTTTGCCACGGCACGGGGGTCTTTGGGGTCGGCGCGTAGGTATCCGGGGCGCAGATCAGAGGCGGGGAATAACGGCGTATCGCCTGTCAGGTCAACAATCAGATCGGCGCGCGAAATTGCCCCGTCGCGGGCTGTGCCGAAAGAAAGGGTCTCGCGCGAGGAGGGTGCTGCTGCGGCAAAGGCGTCAACGGTCAATTCGAACGCGCCAAGGTGGCCTGTCGCGTTGCGGATGCGTCCTTGCAGCACCGGGAATCGTGTTTGGCGCGGCGGGATGATTTGCGCGGCAGGCTGGATCAGGACTGTGATGTCCAAGTGATCGGACAATGTGGTGGCCGCCTCGATTGCCACATCATCGCGGCCTAGAATGAGAGCGATGCCGTTGCTTTCCAAAGTTGTGACGCCAAACGGCGCAGGTGTGACGGCGGCGGCGGCAATCATGGCGGCCATTTTTGGCCCGCTTTGATCGGCTTGCGCGGTCCAGCCTGCGGTTTCGCGGATATTGACGAAAGAGAGCGCCACATCGGGGGCCTCATTGGCGGCGATTTCGGTGAAAAGCGGTGCTTCTTGTGTGCAGGTGACGGTGACAGGTCCGCCCTTGCCGAGGGCTGTGCGAAAGCGGTCCAGATTGGCGCGGCAGAGTGCATTGACTGACCCGCTGCATCCCACTGTATCGAGTGCCGCCTCGTCCAAGGTCATAGTGTTTTCGCAGGTGCATGTCAGGAGTGTCATGGTCATAAGGGTTCAGGTCCGATCAAGAGGCCAGTGTTTACGGGCGACCGCCCTTGCAGAGCGCAGTGAGTGCGTTACAATCCTACGAAACCAGACTTCTTGCAAGGATAAGCTGACGTGTTTGACGATCTCTCCGCGCCGCGCGCGCTCGTATTGCCGCCGCCCTATACGGCGCATTGGCTGAAAAAGGGCGATGTTTTGGCCCATGCTTGCGGGCTTGCGCCCGATCATGGGGCAGGGACGCTTGTGTGGCATGCACGTGCATCTGACGGCGATGCGGGGCGGTTTGATTTTGCGGTTGTGTTAGAGCCTGAAACGCCGCTGGTTGAGGCGCGCCGCGCGTTTATCGTGGCGATGCTGGCCTTGGGGGACGCGGTTGCGGCGCATTGCCCACCAGAGCGCGCGGTTGGATTTGGCTGGGCGGGAGAGGTGTTGTTGGATGCCAGTCGGCTTGGTGGGATGCGCTTGCGCGTGGCCCCCGAGACGGGCGAGCAAGATGTGCCAGACTGGATCGTGATTGGTGTCGAGTTGATTGCGGACCGCGACCATTTGTCCGCGCCTGGCAGTTGTCCCGGATCGATATCGTTGTTTGAGGAAGAGTTCGAGGATCCTGCTGCTGTGCTGGAGAGTTTCGCGGCGCATTTGATGTTGAATTTTGACCGCATGACCCATGAGGGGTTTGAGAGTGTGGCTGCGCGGTATGCTGCGCGTCTGATGACTGGTGGGACGCTGACAAAGGACGGAGATTTGGACGGTGGATCGTCGCTGAAAGAGGCCGTTGATCTGACCCCTTGGCGCGGTGCAAACGGGCCTGATCTGTGATCCGCCTGCCGCGCACGATCCAGTTGGACCGCTCTGATACTATCGTGTTTGCGCCTGCTGCCGACCCCGGTGAATGGGCGGTGACTGGCGCGTTTTTATTTGCGGGGCGCGACCCTGACAGCCTGAGCCGCAAAGAGCAGATCGCGTTTCGTTCAGGGTTTTTGGGGGTGGCGAGTTTCGGCTGGTCCACGTTGGTCACGGTCACATTGGTGCGGCCGCAAGATTTTGACGATGCGGTCGAGATGCTGGCGGGTCAACTGGTGAAAGTGCTAGGCGCGCCTGATCTGGAGACTGCGCGGCCTGCCGCAATTGAGGAGCTGACGCTTGCGCAGGATCTGTGTCGTGGTCATAGCGAGGGGACGTTGATCGGGTTGCACCGCACGCAGGGGAATGATGGTATCCACGAGCAGTTTCGCACGCTGAAACCCCGTGATACCACCGCGTTTTCCGCCAGTTATTTGGGCGGCCATGACAAAGCGTTTCATATGGTGGAAACCGACGAGGACGACGGCGGCTTTGATTTGAGCGCGTTTATTGCAGAAAAGGACGCATCATGAGGGAATTTTGGGTCGCATCGGGTCACCATCTGACGCAGCTGGACGCCACAGGGCGGATGCAGGTGACGGATGCCTTGATCCTTGCGTGGCTGGCGCGGCCTGAAATCATGCCGCCGCCCGAGGCTTGTGCCGCTGAGGTTGCTTTGCATACGCGGCTCATGGCCAGCCCGCGCGCCAAAGTGTCGCAGATCGAGCGCGACGGGCTACAAGACCCTGACGCGCGTGAAAATTGGGATTTCCTGCTGACGCTGCGCGATACACTGCTGGCGGAAGGATCAATTGAGGCGGGGTATCTGGCGCTAGTGCGGGGCCGTGTCCGCTTGCCGCATTTGTTTTATGACCAGTTGGTGCAGCTGATTTTACGCAATGCGCTGAATGGCTGTGATGATGTGCATATGCTGCGCGCCGCAGAGATGTTTTTTCGCCCGCAGCGCGCGTATTTGCAAGATGATGCGCTGATGTTGGCCGATGACGAGTTGGTTGCTGAGTTGGAGCAGGGGATTCACAGCAATCCGCTATTTGCGATGTTGAACGGCGGGGTCGAGAACCTTGACGTGCTGAACGAGGCCAATAGCTGGACATATTGGAGCCGCTCTGACGCGCATACGATGGTGTTTCCGTTTGGTGCGGATCCATTGGCACGGGCCGGTTTTGCCAATGCGGTGGCGCGGTTCGTCCATCATTTGCTGGGGCAGCCTGTGACCGTGACGCCGATCATGGCTGCCGAGGATGTGGATTTGCAATGGTATGTCGGGCTAGATCCCGCAGGCACGGCGGTGGGCAATGCGCTATGGGACGGCACGGCGCTGCCTGCCGCATTGGTGGGGTTGTTTGCGCTGACCTTTGATAGCCCGCACGGGGTGTTGCCGCAGATTGGCGCGCAGCCGGTGTATCTGTTGGTCGGGTTGGACAAAAGTAATGTGATCCATTTCAAGCCGCAGAACCTTGTGATGGGGTTGCCGTTGGTCGGTGACGGTCAGGCGGGCGCGTTGCCTGCTGCCGTGGGAACCGCCTGATGCCGCGCGAGGTGATCCGCGTGGCGGTGGTGGGTGTGTCGCATCCGCCAGCGAATGTTTGGGCCACGCGTAGGGTGCGGCCCGCGTCGTTGATGGCGGATCTGCCTGCCTTGGCGCCGGGGTCGTTGATGTCGCAGCGCGGTGAGGTGCACACCTATTACATGGGCGATCATGCGGTGGTGCTGCATTCGGGCGAGACCGCGCATTATATCGATAACCTGCGTGCAGCCCAACCGTCGCTTTGGGTGTCTTGCGAGGGGGAGAATGTGCAACTGGTCACGGCTGATCCATATGAGGGGGAAGCGATGGCAAGCGATCCCGAACGTCTGGTAGAAGCGCTGCCGATGCCGCGCGCGGTGTTCGAGGCGATTGACGCCTTTATTGAGGCGCATCATGTTGGTGAGGTGTTTCATAAGCGCAAACGTGTGCCAGCCACATCGCCACAGGATCCGCGTGCGCCAAGGGTGCTGACAGAGACTGAAAAGTGGGTCACGTCACGCGGCAAAGCGGGACTGCCGCCAAAGGGATCAACATGAGTAACGCGGACAATGACGGCGGTTTTTTGAGCGGCTGGTCGCGGCGCAAGCTGGCGGTGAAGCGCGAGAAACCTGTGGTGGTCGAAGATGAGGTGATTGAGCCGATCGAAGAGGCCGAGTCGGGCGATTATGCCGAACTGATTGCCGCACTGCCTGCGCTTGAGGACATTACCGAAGGGACGGATATCAAACCGTTTCTCGTCAAAGGTATACCTGCATCGCTGAAAAACGCGGCGCTGCGCAAGCTGTGGTCGGCGACCCCGTCGGTGCGTGATTATGCCGATCCTGCGGTGGATTATGCTTGGGACTGGAATGCGCCGGGGGGCGTGCCGGGGGGAGGTGGTATCTTGTCGGAATCAAGTGTGGCCAAAATGGTGAAGGACCTGATTGGCACGCGCAAAGAGGCCGAAGAGCAGGACGTTTCAGTAGACGAGGCGGATATTCTGGCGGCCGAGGATCTGGCTATTGAAGTAGAAGCCGAGCCACCTTTGGAGGCTGTGCGCCGCAGCGGGCCGCGCGAACCAGCCGCCCTGCCTGCCGCACAGGCACCTGATGACGCTCCACGCGACCAAAGTCGGACCTTGACTGATCCGCCGCGACGCCATGGCAGTGCTATGCCGCAATAATATGAAAGTTACCGGTGGCTTAGGGTCGCACGACAGGTTGCGAGATGTAAAAGATTATGCAATGATTAAGGATTATAGTGGTAAACATCCCATATCTTCAGATCACGGCCATGAGGTAAACCTATGACCATAGCCAGCTCGACAAACGTCGCGCCAGCCATGCCAGAATATGAGGCGCTTCGGGCCCAGCAATGGGCGCTGATCGGGTCATTGTTGGCGGCGGCACCTGATCGTGACACGTTGCAAGCCTTGGCGGGTTTAACGGGCGACGACACGGCCCTTGGGCAAGCCTACCGCGTTCTGGCGCAAACGGCGGCTCGCGCTGATGTGGACGCCGTTGCGCGCGAATTCTTTGAGCTGTTTGTTGGTGTCGGACGCGGCGAATTGTTGCCCTATGCGTCATTCTATTTGACGGGGTTTCTAAATGAGCGCCCGTTGGCCGATCTGCGCCGCGATCTGGGGTTGATGGGCGTAGAGCGTGCTGCTGGACGTTTTGAGCCGGAAGATCATATCGCAAGCATAGCCGAGGTTATGGCGGGGCTGGCGGCGGGTGACTTTGACGCAGGCGTGCTTGGCTGTGGCGCTGCGGGTGAGGCGGGGTTTTTCGCGCGCCATTTGCAGCCTTGGGCCGCCCAGTTTTTTGACGATCTTGCCGTGGCACCGAGCGCAAATTTTTACCGCGCCGTTGCCGAAGTTGGCCGGATTTTTGTGGATATCGAGATTCGCGCCTTTGCCTTAGAGGCGAAAGCGCACCGCATCCCTGACGCACAAGCGCAGCGGCTTTAACACATCACCCGCAGGCGCAATGCCCGGGACCCCACATGACAAGGAGCAGGACATGACTGATAGCGAAAAGAAGACCAACAATATCGGGCGGCGCGGCTTTTTTGGCGCGGTTGCGGCAGCGGCAACGACCACTGTTGTTGCAGGCGGGGCTACGCCTGCTTTTGCTGACGAGTTGGGTGAAGAGCGCACCAAGTCGCGCTATCAGGAGACCGATCACGTCAAGGCTTACTACCGCACAAACCGTTATTATAAGGGGGCATAACCCATGCTGGTCAAACGTAGATCTACAGATGCAAATCGCAGTGGCCTTGCCGCTTTTGCGCAGAATGTTTCGGCTAAGCCCGTTGATCGCCGCAGTTTTCTGCGGACGTCCGGACTTGCTGTGGGTGGTCTTGCTGCCTTTGGGGCGATTAGTGGCACAACCGTGCGCCGCGCCGAGGCCGGGCCGACCGATCACGGTCAGCCGATCGAGGTCAAAACCAGCATTTGCACGCACTGCTCCGTGGGCTGTACCGTCAAGGCCGAGGTGCAAAACGGCGTTTGGGTCGGGCAAGAACCCGCATGGGAAAGTCCGATCAACCGCGGCACGCATTGCGCCAAAGGGGCATCGGTCCGCGAGATTGTGCACGGCGACCGCCGCCTGAAATATCCGATGAAAAAAGAAGCGGGCAAATGGGTCCGCGTGTCTTGGGAGCAGGCGATCGACGAGATCGGTGACAAGCTGCTGGATATTCGTGAAAAGAACGGTGCGGATAGTGTCTATTTGCTGGGCTCGGCCAAGTTCTCGAACGAGGGTGCCTATCTGTTCCGTAAGTTTGCGGCGTTCTGGGGTACCAATAACGTCGACCATCAGGCGCGTATTTGTCATTCGACGACTGTTGCCGGCGTGGCTAATACATGGGGCTACGGCGCCATGACCAACAGTTATAACGATATTCGTAACTCGAAAACCATCATCTTTATGGGATCGAATGCTGCCGAAGCGCACCCTGTGTCCTTGCAGCATATTCTGACGGGCAAAGAAACCAACCGCGCCAATGTCATCGTGATTGACCCGCGTTTTACCCGCACGGCAGCGCACGCGACCGATTATATTCGCATGCGTCCCGGCACAGATATTGCGATTATCTGGGGTATCTTGTGGCATGTTTTTGAGAACAACTGGCAGGATCAGGAGTATATCGACCAGCGCGTCTGGGGTATGGAGCAGATCCGCGAAGAGGTGAAAAATTATCCGCCAGAGGTTGTCGAGCGGATCAGTGGCATTGCAGGCGACGAGTTGAAGCGTGTTGCTGAAACCTTTGCCACCAAAGGACCATCCACCTTTATCTGGTGCATGGGCGGCACGCAGCACACGGTCGGTACCGCCAACGTGCGCAGCTATTGCAACCTGCTATTGGCAACAGGCAACGTCGGGTCCGAAGGATCGGGCGCAAACATTTTCCGTGGTCACTGTAACGTGCAGGGGGCGACAGATTTCGGCCTCGATATCGGGTCTTTGCCTTGTTATTATGGCTTGTCCGAGGGCGGCTGGAAGCATTGGGCGCGCGTCTGGGATGTGCCTTACGACTATTTGCAGTCGCGTTTTGACGAGGTCCCTGCAAAAGGCGGTCGTGATCCGCGTGACCGCAAGGGCAACATGGAAATGCCGGGAATTCCGTCGACTCGCTGGTTTGATGCAACGACGCTTGATGCCGAAGATGTTGATCAGCGCGACAATATCAAAGCGATGGTTGTTGTGGGCCACGGCGGGAACACAGTGCCGCGGATGGGTGATGCCTTGAAGGGGATGAATGCGCTGGATCTGTTGGTCGTCGCTGACCCGCATCCGACCACATTTGCCGCCTTGCATGATCGTCCCGACAACACTTATCTGCTGCCGATTTCGACGCAGTTTGAATGTGATGGCAGCCGCACCGCATCAAACCGGTCGTTGCAGTGGTCTGAAAAAGTTGTCGAGCCGATTTTCGAGAGCGACAATGATTACGCCTTTATTTACCGCCTTTCAGCCAAGCTTGGCTTTGCGGAGGACATGTTCAAGCCCTACGACATGGTGCAGGGTAAATTCTCGCTAGAGCCAACGGCGGAATCGATCCTGCGCGAGATCAACCGTGGTGGCTGGTCAACAGGTTATACGGGTCAAAGCCCCGAGCGCCTAAAGGCCCATATGGCCAATCAGGACAAATTTGATCTGGTCACACTGCGCGCGCCTGCAGACGCAGAGGGTGTTGGTGGCGATTATT
The DNA here is from genome assembly GCF_054439475.1 of Yoonia sp. MH D7. NCBI lineage: Bacteria > Pseudomonadati > Pseudomonadota > Alphaproteobacteria > Rhodobacterales > Paracoccaceae > Yoonia > Yoonia sp. MH D7. Next base: position 2,127,134 of record NZ_JBTJCF010000001.1, on the reverse strand, counting down.
ATGGTTTGCCTTGGCCTTGCTGGGGCACGCCGGAGTTCAACCATCCTGGCACGCATATTCTGTATAATCCGAATATCGCGGTGAAAGATGGCGGCGGCGCGTTCCGTCCCCGCTTTGGTGTTGAACGTGACGGTGAAACGCTGTTGGCAGAGGGGAGCTATCCGGTTGGTTCGGAAATCACCGACGGTTATCCGCAGTTTACCTATGGTATTTTGCAGACCCTTGGCTGGGATGCCGATTTGACCGCCGCTGAACTGGCGGTGATCACCGAGCTTGGTGACAATGACGCCGCTTTGATGGCCGAAGTCAGCTGGTCGATTGACCTGTCGGGCGGCATCCAGCGTGTTGCAATCGAGCACGGCTGTATTCCGTTTGGCAACGGCAAGGCCCGCGCGGTGGCGTGGAACCTGCCTGATCCGATCCCTGTTCACCGCGAGCCTATTTATTCGCCGCGCCCTGATCTGGTGGCCGGATATCCTACACTGGAAGATGGTCGCCAGTTCCGCGTGCCAAACATCGGTCACACGATGCAGGCATCTGCGGTAGAACGTAAATTGTCGGAATCCTTCCCGATTGTGATGACCTCTGGTCGTATTGTCGAATACGAAGGCGGTGGCGAAGAGACCCGTTCGAACCCGTGGCTTGCCGAATTGCAGCAAGATATGTTTGTCGAGATCAACCCAGTCGATGCGGATGCGCGCGGAATTGTTGATGGTGGTTGGGTCTGGGTCAACGGCCCCGAAAACGACAGCAAGGCGCGTATGAAGGCGTTGGTGACAGAGCGTGTTGCCGCAGGTGTGGCGTTTATGCCGTTCCACTTTGCAGGCTGGTATGAGGGTGTGGATCAACGGGGCAGCTACCCCGAAGGCACAGACCCCATTGTTTTGGGCGAAAGTGTAAATACGGTTATGACTTATGGTTATGATCCGGTGACAGGCATGCATGAAGGCAAAGTATCGCTTTGCCAGATTTCAGCGGCTTAAGGGAGACAGATAGATGGCACGTATGAAATTCCTTTGCGACGCTGATCGTTGTATTGAATGTAACGCTTGCGTCACGGCGTGTAAGAACGAACACGAGGTGCCGTGGGGCATCAACCGGCGGCGGGTTGTGACGATTAACGACGGTTCGCCTGGCGAGCGGTCTGTTTCGATGGCTTGCATGCATTGTAACGATCCGCCCTGTGCTGCGGTCTGTCCGGTGAATTGTTTTTACATCACCGACGACGCGGTTGTTCTGCACTCCAAAGATACCTGTATCGGTTGCGGTTACTGTTTTTACGCCTGCCCGTTTGGCGCGCCGCAATATCCGAAAGTCGGCAACTTTGGTACACGTGGCAAGATGGATAAGTGCACCTATTGCGCAGGCGGACCAGAAGAAGACCTGACCGAAGCGGAATACGTCAAATACGGCGCGAACCGTCTGGCAGAAGGCAAGTTGCCACTTTGCGCCGAGATGTGTTCGACCAAAGCATTGCTCGCGGGTGATGGTGATATCATCGCCGAGATTTACAAAGAACGGGTTGTGACACGGGGCTATGGCTCTGGTGCATGGGGCTGGCGTACCGCTTACGGCGATGCGGTCGCGGTTTGAGGGAGGTAGGATTATGATGATGAAAAATCTCGCAGGGCGCATCGCCGCCGTTCTTGGCATGATGGCGCTACTCGGGCTGGGCGATGTGGTACAGGCCCAGCAAGTGAACCCGACGGCACAATCGGTTACCGCTGACGGGTTGCTGGACGCATTGGAAGACGATCAGATGATTGCGGGGCGTATTACAATCCCTGATGATCGGGCCGCTGGTCTGGTAAAACCGGGCAACAGAGACTGGGCTAACACGCATACGGGGCTGGTACGCACCGTCACTATTTCTGCCATCGTTGGCGCGGTTGTTATTTTGGCGTTGTTCTACCTGATCCGTGGCCGGATTATGATCGACGGTAAAATGTCGGGTATTCGTATCCTGCGGTTCACTGCATTCGAACGGTTCGCCCATTGGTTGATGGCCGGTTCCTTCATCGTGCTGGCGCTGACGGGTCTGAATTTGGTGCTGGGACGGACGATCATTTTGCCATGGCTTGGCGCCGATGCATTTTCCACGATGACCGCGTGGGGCAAAGTATCGCATAACTATGTTGGCTGGGCCTTTATGCTGGGTTTGATCCTGTCGTTTATCTTTTGGGTTTCGCACAATATCCCTAACAAGGTGGACGCAGAATGGATCGCGCAGGGTGGCGGAATTTTGAAAAAAGGGATGCACCCGCCTGCCAAGAAATTCAATGCGGGCCAGAAGGGTATCTTCTGGGCTGTTATGCTCGGCGGTGCCGCGCTTTCGGTTTCCGGTTTTATGTTGTTGTTCCCGATGATTGCTGGCACGCAACCTGATTGGCAGTTTATTCAAGTGGTTCACGGCCTCGTCGCCGCGGGTCTGTCGGTTGTCATTATTGGGCACATCTATATCGGCACTGTCGGCATGGAAGGGGCGTTTGACGCCATGGCAAAGGGTGATGTTGATCTGAACTGGGCCAAAGAACACCACTCGCTTTGGGTCGAAGAGGTTCAGGCTGAGACCGGTACTACCGATGACGCTCCAAAAGTGGTGCATCCTGCTGAATAAATTGTGCGGGTCTGGCGTTTGATCGCGCCAGCCCCGCATTTTCTCTGAGCAGAGGCATCAGGTGAGAAAGACACATGTCCATGGGTGATGACCAAATTTTGCGCATTGCACGCGAGGCGTTATCGGGTTTCGTTATGCCTGATGGCACACCGTTTTTGAGTGCGCCGCAGGTCAGCGGACCGATCATGTCGAACGGGCGTATTGCAGTCACGATTGTGACCTCTGCCGCGGCGGCTGCGTCATTGGCGGCGCTGCGCGACAGCACCGAGACCGCGTTACGTCAGATTTCTTGCGGCGAAACTGCGGTTGTGGTTTTGACGGGTGAAAAACCGGCCGCGCCGCGCCAGCCCCCAGTGAAAGATGCCCAGCCGAAGGTGCTGGCTGACGTGCGTTATGTCGTCGCCGTGGCCTCGGGCAAGGGCGGGGTTGGCAAATCAACCACGGCGGTGAACCTTGCTTTGGGGCTGCGTGCAAACGGTTTGCGGGTTGGAATTTTGGACGCCGACATCCACGGCCCGTCGATCCCGACATTGCTAGCGCTGCACGGTCAACCACGCATGGGCCGTGACCGTCGCTTACTCCCCATGAAATCCAATGGCATCACCGCAATGTCGATGGGCATGATGGTTGACGCGGAAACCGCGATGGTCTGGCGCGGCCCAATGGTCATGTCGGCGATCACGCAAATGCTGTCCGATGTGGATTGGGGCGTCTTGGATGTGCTGATCGTAGACATGCCACCGGGCACCGGCGATGCACAGCTAGCGATCGCACAAGGCACAACTTTGGCGGGCGCTGTCATTGTTTCGACACCGCAGGATCTGGCCTTGATCGACGCGCGGCGCGGGATCGCGATGTTTCGCAAAGTTGACGTGCCGATCCTTGGCGTGATCGAAAACATGGCCCACTTTACCTGCACCAGCTGCGGTCAGGATCATGCGATTTTCGGCCAAGGCGGGGCTGAGGCAGAGGCGCGTCGTCTGGATGTGCCGTTCCTTGGCGCAGTGCCGCTGACGATGGACTTGCGCGCGGCCTCTGATAGCGGCACGCCCGTGGTGTCGCGCGATCCTGATGGGCCGCTCGGCCAACTTTATATCACTATGGCGCGCGTGCTGTGGGATCGTTTGACGTCCGCACAGCCGCATGTTCACCCTGACAAACACCTTGAAGGAGTCTAACAGATGAAAGTCTTTCTTATTGCCTGCGTTGCCATTGTGGCTATCGCGTTTCTTGCCGGAAATGTGCTGAATGGTGTTTTCCAGCAGGACAGCGCCACCGCCTTTGCGACTGAGGGCGCGCGTGTTCCGGACGCCAAGCAGGACACGATCCGCAACTAAGCGCGCCACAGTTCCATTTCAGCGCTTTTCCAAAGCGTCGCCGACGCCTATAGTCTGTGCTGCAACGCACGGGCCGCAAAGATGCTGCGCGCAATTTATCGGAGACAAAACTATGAGCGAAGATTTCAACATGTCGATGCGTAAATTTCTTAAGCAGGTTGGCGTGACGTCACAGCAAGCCATCGAGGAAGCGTTCCGCGCGGCAGGTGATGATGCGACCGAAGGCAAAAGCTTTAAGGCGACGGTGGTTTTGACGATTGACGGCCTCGACGTCGAGCACCGCGTCGAAGGCACGATCAGTAATCCTGCTGAATAAGGAGTGGCGTGGCCTCGCGGTCATGCCCGAAATAGATGAAAACTGATCCTAGCTACCTGACAACCAAAGAAGTCGCAGAAATTTTGCGCGTCAAGGAGCGTAAGGTTTATGACCTTGCTGCTGCGGATGAAATTCCGCACCGGCGGATCACTGGCAAGCTGCTTTTCCCCAAATCCGAAGTGCTGGACTGGATCGAGATGGGCTGTGGTCCTGTCGACACTCATCCGCCAATGGTGCTGACGGGCTCGCATGATCCGCTGCTGGATTGGGCGGTGCGCGAGTCCGGATCTGGTCTGGCGACACTGTTCAACGGAAGTGGTGAGGGGTTATCGCAATTCGCGGACAGGCGCGCGGTGATGGCGGGGTTGCACATTCCTGACGCCGCCGGGTGGAATGTTGATGCTGTAAGCCACGCCGGTCTGAAAAATTGCGTTCTGATTGCATGGGCGTCGCGCGCGCGCGGAATGGTTTTGTCGCGAGATATGCAAGATACGATTACTTGCTTCAACGACCTGAAAGGCAAGCGCATTGTGCAACGCCAACCGGGCGCAGGTGGGGCGACATTCTTCAATGACCAGTTGCAGCGCGAAGGGTTAAGCCTCGCCGATATTGAGTTGGTCAGTGGCTTCGCTCGCACGGAATATGATGCCGCCGTGGCTATTGCTGCAGGGCAAGCCGATGCCGCGCCGGGGATCAAAGCGATGGCACAGCAATTTAATCTTGGCTTTTTGCCCTTGGTGCAGGAGCGATTTGATCTTGTGATCACGCAGCGCGCATATTTCTCGCCAGAGGTGCAAAAGCTTTTTCACTTTGCGCGTACAGTCTATTTTCAAGCCAAGGCAGACGCCTTGGATGGCTATAATATTAATGAGTTAGGCACAGTGCGCTGGCTCTCGCAGTAGGCGCGCCGTTTGGTGGCGCGCCGTTGCACATGTTACCCTGCGTTCGGGAAAAACAGTTGCTGACCGTCAATTTTGTAATCGGCGATCGCAGCCTGTCCTGCTTCAGATAATACCCAATCGATAAATGTCTGACCCTCAGTGGCCTTCACATTCGTGTGCGTTTCAGGGTTCACGAGAATGATGCCGTATTGGTTGAACATCTTTTCATCGCCCTCGACTGCGATTGTGTAATCGCCTTTGTTGCCAAAGCTGATCCACGTCGCGCGGTCGGTCATTATATAGGCGCCCATGCCCGTGCCCGTGTTGAGTGTTGCGCCCATCCCAGACCCGGTTTCGCGATACCACTCACCAGACACGGTGGTGACATCAACGCCCGCTTCATTCCACAGGGCAAGCTCGGCTATATGCGTGCCACTGTCATCGCCGCGCGATGCAAAGGGCGCCTCTGCTTGTGCGATTTGGGTGAGGGCGGCGGTGACATCGGACATGCCTGCAACACCCGCAGGATCGGCAGGCGGGCCAACAACGATAAAATCGTTATACATCACGTCACTTCGGCTGACGCCGTGACCGTCGGCCACAAATTTTTCCTCGGCGGCCTTGGCATGCACGAACAAAACATCGCCGTCGCCATTGGCAGCATTGTTGATCGCCTGACCTGTGCCGACGGCTACAACGCGCACTTCAATGCCCGACTCTTGTGTAAAGATCGGCAATATATGCTCAAATAAACCTGAATTCTGGGTCGAGGTTGTGGATTGCACGACGATAAAATTTTCCTGTGCAATAGCAGGACCAGATAGGCCAAGGGCCAGAAAGCCCGCTGTGGCCAACCCGATGAAGTTACGTTTCAACATGATCATACTCCTATTATGATGACTTTTTTTCGTTTGGAACAAATAGGCGTCCACCAAGCCATGCCTGCGCGGCACGCGATTGTGGTGCGTTTAGAACTTGGTTGACATGGCCGGTTTCCACGACTGTCCCGCCGTGCAAAAACACCAGATCATCACCCAATCTGCGCGCTTGACCTGCATCATGGGTGACAAGAATAATTGTTGTGCCACTTTCGCGCGCCTCTGCAATCAGGTGCTCGATGGCAAGGGTTGAGGCGGGATCAAGGCTTGCTGTTGGTTCGTCCAGAAATAAGACATGGGGCGCACAGATCATGGCGCGCGCCATCGCAAGCCGCTGCTGTTCGCCACCAGACAACACGCGGGCGGGCTTGTCTTTCAAGTGTTCCAGTCGTGCCAGCGCCAGCGTTTCTGCCTCGCGTGCTTTGCGATCTGCCCGTTTAACACCGCGCACAGACAAGGCAAATCGTAGGTTCGCGCCAACAGATCGGCGCAGCATCACGGGGCGCTGAAACACCATCGCCTGCTCGTGACGTCCTGCGCGATCCAGCGGTTTACCGCGCCAGTTCACCGTTCCCGAACTCGGGGCAAGCAACCCGTGCATCAGTCGCAACAGCAGGCTTTTCCCGCTGCCGTTGGCCCCCATAATCACGGTGCAGCGCCCCGGTGATATGGCAAGGTTCACCCCGTCAATCAGCCGCTGACCACCCACATCAAAGCACGCGTCATGGGTCGCTAAAAGGGGGGGCGGCAATTGGAGTGATCCCGCACGCCGCGTCGCGGTTGCATGAAATATATTTTGAGTGGCGTCAGACATAGGCTGCCCTCGCTGCTGTGCCGCGAATGGCCATTAACAACCCGTTCACAATCACCGCAATCGTCAGCAGGATAATGCCGAGTGCGAGCGCCAGCTGCAAGTTCCCCTTAGACGTCTCAAGCGCGATGGTCGTCGTCATCACCCGCGTCACATGATTAATATTGCCGCCAACAATAATGACCGCGCCGACCTCTGCCACGGCACGCCCAAACCCTGCTAAGGCGACGGTTAGTAAACTATAGCGCGCATCCCACAGCAGGGCCAAAACGCGATCCACCGGACCTACACCAAGCGATGCAAACTGTTCGGCGTATTCACTGTTCAGATCTTCAATCACCTGACGGGTCAGTGCGGCAATGATTGGCAGCACCAAAATCGTTTGCGCAATGATCATGGCTGTGGGGGTATACAACAGGCCCAAAACGCCCATTGGTCCAGATGCGGAGAGTACAAGATAGACAATCAACCCAACCACAACGGGAGGCAATCCCATCAATGTGTTCATCGTGACGACAGCAAGATTGCGAAACGGAAAACGGAATGCACCTATAACCGCGCCCAACGGCAACCCGATCAAACAGGCCACGGCAACGGCCGTCAGCGTCACCTGCAAGGACAAGACGATGATTTCAATCACGTCAGAGTCCCATGCCAGTATTAGCGCGACCGCTTCACTTAATATTGCAGAAAAGCTGTTCAATGTGCGGTCTCTCCCTGTGTGGGGAAATAATACATAAAAAAACGTAAGTATCCATAAGAATAGCCGATATATTTTGTGCAATTAATCAAGGCGCGGTCGTGACTGTGTTTTAACGCGCGCGAAGCAAAGCGGGCAATATAAGCCGTAGCTCACCGGAACCTATTTGTGCGCGGTTGGTTTAGTCTAAAACATGAAAGGATTAATCTCATGCGAGAACCAATTAGACCTAATAACACCACCGTAGAAGTCAGTAACAATCGTCCGTGGCTTTGGGTGATTTTGCTTGTTGTCATCGTCGGCGCTGGAGCGCTTTGGATCAACAGAGCGCCGGATGCAACGGTCGTTAATAACGTTGATACAGCGGCCCCTGTCGCGGACGAGCAGAGCAACGAAGTAGACGAAATCACTGATACCACAGATGTTCCCGTCGAAGATGCGGATCCGGACCCTGTGCCGCCGCAAGACGCACTTATTCCTCCTGCACCAATCCCCGCTGCGCCATCGGAGTAGAGGGCGCGCGTAAAGCTTTTTGTCCAGTATCGCGTCATAAGTGAAGTGGCCGGTATTGGACAAATTGGCGTTTTTTTCAGAAGGGCTTTTAATTTTTATAGTCCTATAAAAAGTCGTAAATATCAGTCCAGAAAACGTGCAAACAACACGTTAGCGGTTAGTGGGATTGTGATCATCTGTTCCTGCTTTTGATACGATGTTTCGGTCGGCAGGTGACTGAGCATCATGCTACTTTTGAAGTGATCAGAAGTTCAGATTTTGTGACACAGCCAGCGGGGCGGTGGGCCAGATGGCGCATAAGTCCCGTAACATTTCCCTCAGCCAGCTCATCATTCTTTGAGCTCAGCTGGTGCTTTGACGCGGTCTGTCGATAAGCAGCGCTTCAAGGGCCACAGAAGTTTTAGCTTACCTGAGAAGTGCGGTCACTTCGTCATTCGCCTATCGAATCATCAGACGTGGCTACATCTTAGCAGTGTGTTCTAATTTGCCGGACTTTTCATTCATCGCCTGATGGTACGTTCTCGTGCAAAAGTTACCTTTGAAACTGCTTCTGAGCAGCACAGAGGAGAATTCGGATGCTATGAACGGCCAAGGTTGGCAAAATACATATGGTTAGCCTACGCGCTCAGTTTGTGGCTGGTGGACGCGTGTTGTCGCACTAATTGTGCGGTTATTGAAAAAAGAATTTTCTTGCTCGGGTGTCCGCCGCAAATAGTTAATCAATGTCTCAAATCATAGAATTCCACGCAGAAAACCCGACTGCTTGCGCAATCGGGTTGTTATATTCTGAAAGAAAAGTGCTGGTTAAGCAGCAGTTGCCTTGGCAATTTCTTTTTTCAGTTTCAGCGCGTCGGATGACAGTTCTGCATCCTTGGACTTTGCAAAGAAAGCGTCCAAACCACCACGGTGGTCAACGGTGCGCAGGGCAGCGTTGGAGATTTTAAACTTGAACGAACGGCCGAGGCTCTCGGACATCAGTGTCACGTCCTGCAAGTTTGGCAGGAACCGACGACGGGTACGGTTTTTGGCGTGGCTGACGTTGTTGCCAGACATCGGGCCTTTTCCAGTAAATTCGCAACGGCGCGACATGTTGTAATCCTTGTCTTACGGGCGCTCGCGTGGATCAGCCACTTTGCGCACCTTTTCTCGGGCTTGGACCCAGCAAAATGCGGGGCCATGAATACGGTCTTCGCGATTTAGGAGAATTCCTTGGCCGCGTCAACCCGCATCACCATTGGTTGGGGCGAATCCCGCGCGATTGGTGGTGTTATCTGCATCTTAGTGGGTTTCTTTGGCAGTTCACATGTTAAAATGGTCATGCTTATGCGATTTCCTGTCGGTCGTGCGCTTTTCCAGCCGCGCCAGCAGGTCGCGGATGTAGCTGGCGTCATCCAGCCGCATGGCGCGGTGCGTTGCGACAATCGGAGCGGGGCGGGGTGGTGCATCCAGTGCCACCTGCTGCACGATTCCGGATTTTCGGGTACGGCGCAGCAGGCTGGTCGCGGGGTGGCCGCCAAATCCGAGCCGCGCAAGGCGCACGCGCGGGAACACTTCACCGATCATCTGCGCATTTGCCATATCCAGCCGGCGGAACGGATCGACGAGGATCACACCTTGCAGTGCAGGTTGGGCATGACCCACCAGATCACCCGCTTCTTTGTCAAAACCGGCGGCGTCGCTGCGGTAGCGCGAATCAAAGGGCATTACGTCAGGATGGATCGAGAACTGCGGGGAAATTGCTGTCGCGTATGTGGCGTTGACCGCATGAGCAAAACGGAATGCGCCGTAACCGCCCATGGAGAACCCCAGCATATGGACGGCCTCATACTGTGCCCCCAATATCCTGAGCGTAGCCTCTAGTGCAGCGGTGTCGTCGTTAATGAACCAATCGTTGCGGCGCGTGGCAATACAAAGTTGCGCAAACCCGCGCGTGGCGGCGCCATGGCTCATCTGGGCTACATTAAAATCAGCGCGGGCTTTTTCGCGGAAACTGAAGGTCACAAGCAAGCGCTGCGCGTCGCTGTTGAATAATGTGGCGCGCAGATGGGTGCCTGCAAAAATCACATCTCCGGTATCGCTCATGTGCTCGCGATCACTTGTGCGGCGGCGGCGGCGGGGGTGATCCGGCCTGCAGCTACGTCGTTCTCTAAGGCCGACATGTGGCGGCGCAGCGCGGGGTCAGATGTCAATCGCGCGAGCAATTGCAGGCGCACTTCCTCAGTGAACCAGTAGCGGGCTTGGTCTGCGCGGGTGCTTTGCCAGATATCGTTGTCGCGCCGCCATGAGATAAGGGCTTTCATCTCGTGCCATGCTGCTTCCAGCCCTATTGTCTCCAATGCGGAGACAGTCATGGCCTTGGGGAAGCCGTCAGGGTCTTGCACGCGTTTGCGCATTAGCCGTAATGCGCCGGCGTAATCGGCACAGGTGCGCATGGCTTGTGGTTTCAGGTCGCCATCGGCTTTGTTCACCAAAATCAAATCGGCGATTTCCATTATCCCGCGTTTCACGCCCTGTAATTCGTCGCCGCCAGCAGGGGCCAGTAGCAGCACAAACAGGTCGGCCATTTGCGCGACCACGGTTTCTGATTGGCCCACGCCCACGGTTTCGATCAGCACAATATCGTAGCCCGCAGCCTCGCATAGCGCCACAGCCTCGCGAGTGCGCCGCGCCACGCCGCCGAGTTGCGTCTGGCTGGGGGAGGGGCGGATGAAGGCATTCGGGTTGCGGGCCAGCAGGTCCATGCGGGTTTTATCGCCCAAGATGGAGCCACCAGAGCGGGTGGAGCTGGGGTCAACGGCCAAGACTGCAACCCGCAATCCTTGCTCTGTCAGCATCATCCCAAAGCTTTCGATAAAGGTGGATTTGCCAACACCAGGTGTGCCCGAGAGGCCGATGCGCAGCGCTTGCGGCTGCGTGCCCAGCATGTCGAGCAGGGCCATCGCCTGCACGCGGTGGTCGCTGCGCACGCTTTCGACCAAGGTAATTGCCCGCGCCAGCGCACGTCTGTCACGCGCCACAACACCCGCGGCCAGCGCCGCAATATCAACTGTTTTTGTCATTCTGGTATTTTAAGCAGCAGATCGGTTGGACGCAATCCTGCATACCACTGGCTTTTGCCGAAGGGACGCGGTGGCCGCGTTAACCACACATGCGCGACGCTGTGGTCGAGAAGTTTTTATAGCGCAGCCAGAACCGTTCGTCGGATGAGTTGTCGGACTGGCGGGTTTCCTGGGCTTGATGCGGATCTTCAAAAAACTTGGCTGCGCGGCGTTGCTCGGCACCGCTAAGCGTGCTGTTCGCCGCTTGCTGCACGCATGAACACAGACGCGGTGTCGCTGCTGTGCGATCCGCGCCCATACACGCTTTGCTGATGTCGCCTGACACACGGTTACCGCCGCAAGCCGCTAAAACTACAAATGTCGAGAGAATGAAAATCTTAGCCATGCCTGCCACCATATTTAATCGCCGCCCCGCTTTGGCGAGTGTCAGGCGTGAACTGCTTTGGGAAAGATTAGCAGGGGCTGCGGGCGGGATCAAATCAAATGGGCGTGCGCTGGGGAAAAGTCACGATACCAGACGCAAAATGCTTTGCGCGGTCCCTTTTTTCGTCTTGTGTCGATCGCAAATGCATTATGTTCATGTGCGACGAATGGCGCTTATTTTACCCCATGAAACGATTGCGCAGTGATCTGCGTTTAGGGAGTTTTGTCGCGAGGTGCGGTGTCTGGTTCGTGGGGCCATGGCTGGGACCATCAACATTTGCCGGCATTGATGGAAAAGCGCGCCCGAGGACGCGCTTCCCTTCACCAAAATTCAGGGGTTTGCAGATCCATTGCTGAAATAAGGATCGCAGAACGCACGGCTATCAGGGCAGGACAGCGGCGGCAATTCATTGCGCAATGCCATCGTTTGGTATACAGAACCACTACTCATCTGAGGCACCTTGAGTGTGCTCTTATAGTAGTTCCGCAAAGCAGTGGTTAATGTAATGGTGCGGCTTTGATTATTTGAAGTCCATGGAAAGACATCGACCCAGTTATTGTTAGAATAATACCGGAGCCGCGCACTTTTCCCACTAATATTGTGGAACGTGATAGTGTCGTCGACGCCGGTGAAATTGGTGCTGACGTAGATTGCTTCGGGAAAATAGCCCTTCTTAGTGATAAAGACTTCATGCTCAAGGGCGTGTGCGGAATGCGCAGTTATACCAAAGCAAAGCGCAATCGAGAGTTTACCAAGCAATTTCATCGGGCCAATTCCAATAGGGTCAAGTTTTAAGTTGAACTTTTGATAAATGATGAATCGGGCAAAGTTATGGCGAAAACTCTGAGGATAATCTTGAATACCCTCTTGCATCACGGCACTGCCTCGCCATATAGATCAAGCGCACGCGGGCGTTGTGTAATGGTAAGACCTCAGTTTTCCAAACTGAAGACACGGGTTCGATTCCCGTCGCCCGCTCCACACATCCGTCCAATTGATTTGGGTCTGCGCAGGCCGTTCGGGACGAAACCCGAAGGACCAACGCGATGGCCAAACCTCCACGTATTAATGCCGAAGACCGAGCAACCTCCAAGAAAATCGGGGCTGTTGGTCAGTTGTGGCCGTTTGTGCGCCCTTATAAAAAACTCGTTACGATGGCGCTGGTTGCTTTGACGTTCACGGCAATGATTTCGTTGATCATGCCCTTGGCCGTGCGCCGTGTCATTGATAATTTTGATGTGTCGGACGGATCATTGCTGGACAGCTATTTCGGGTTTGCCTTTGTGATTGCAGGGCTTTTGGCCGTGGGCACAGCGCTGCGGTACTATCTCGTGACGCGGTTGGGCGAGCGTATTGTCGCGGATATTCGTGTGGCGGTATTTGACCGGATGATCGGTATGTCACCTGCGTTTTTTGAAAAGGTGATGACGGGCGAAGTGTTGAGCCGGATCACGACCGATACCACGTTGATATTGTCGGTGATCGGGTCGTCTGTGTCCGTGGCTCTGCGCAATGTATTGATTCTGTTCGGCGGTATCGGGTTGATGTTATGGACGTCAGTGAAGATGACGGGGTTGGTTTTGTGGCCGATCCCAGTTGTGCTAATTCCGATTATTCTGTTGGGCCGTCGGGTTCGTAAGTTAAGCCGCGAAAATCAGGACTGGATTGCGGCCTCTTCCGGCGATGCATCTGAGCAGTTGTTATCTGCCCAAACTGTGCAGGCATTTACCCACGAAGCATTGTCGCGCAAGAAGTTTCACGGTGTGACTGAGAAGAGTTTCGAAGTCGCAAAACGCCGGATCGAAACCCGTGCAGTGATGACAGCGATTGTTATTTTCATCGCATTTTCGGCTGTGGTCGGCTTTCTCTGGATGGGGGCGGCGGATGTGCGCGCGGGTGTGATTAGTGTCGGCGAACTGGTGCAGTTCATGATTTATACGATCATGGTTGCAGGCGCGCTGGGCGCGTTGACTGAAATTTGGGGTGAATTGCAGCGTGCGGCGGGGGCGACCGAGCGGTTGGTAGAGTTGTTGCAGGCGGATGATGCGGTCAAAGATCCTGTCAATCCTGTGGCTGTACCTGATACACATGCCGCTGAAATCACGTTTGAAAACGTCACTTTTGCTTACCCCGGACGTCCGGGGGTTTCGGCGCTGGCCGAGGTGTCATTGACCGTAAAGGCGGGGGAAAGCGTGGCGCTGGTTGGGCCGTCGGGTGCGGGTAAATCGACGGTTATTCAACTGCTGCAACGATTCTACGATCCGCAGCAGGGCGCGGTTAAAATTGACGGCATTGATTTGCGCGATATGGCGCGGGTCGATTTCCGCAAACATGTAGCACTTGTGCCGCAAGACCCTGTTATCTTTGGTGATACGGCCCGCGAGAACATCCGGTTTGGCCGTCCTGACGCGACCGACGCCGAAGTAGAGGACGCTGCAAAAGCGGCCGCGGCTCATGATTTCTTAACAGCTTTACCTGAAGGATATGACAGTCAGGTTGGAGAGCGCGGGGTGATGTTATCAGGGGGGCAAAAGCAGCGTATTGCGATTGCTCGGGCGATATTACGTGATGCGCCGATTTTGCTTTTGGACGAGGCAACAAGTGCGTTGGACGCGGAAAGTGAACAGTTGGTGCAAACGGCGGTAGAAGATCTAGCGCGAACCCGCACCACGTTGATTGTAGCGCACCGTTTGGCGACGGTGAAAAAGGCCGACCGCATTGTGGTATTTGATGGGGGGCGCATTGTCGCGACGGGCACCCATGACAATCTAGTGGCCGCAGGCGGACTATATGCGCGACTGGCACGTTTGCAATTCACTGCGGGTCTGGAAGATGACGTATAATTTCGTAGCGTAACGGTTGCCAAAACACGAATTTCTTCACACTCTGGAGGTGGAGAACAACGCGACATCTAAGGTCGCGGACAACAATGCGGGGAGGGGACTTAGCAATGACTTATGCGACAACAGAAGATCGTGATGCGATTCAAAACGAGGCGGAGTGGGACGCGCGGGATATGCCGCAAACGACCTATCAAATGTTGACGCAAACAACGGAAAAATTTCCTGATCGCAATGCGGTGACGTTTCAGCTTTTTTCGGACCCCAAGGCGCCTTGCGAAACATTGAGCTGGAAACAATTCCACGCGCAATCGACCCAAACTGCCAATATGTTCCGCGAGCTTGGTGTGGGGGAAACGGACGTTGTTGCTTATCTTTTACCAAATGCAACCGAGACGATCCTGACTTATATGGGTGGGCAGATTGCGGGTATTGTGAACCCTATCAACCCGTTGCTGGATGCTGAGCAGATTGCCGCGATTCTGCGTGAAACCAACGCCAAGGTGCTGGTGACAATGCGCGCATTCCCGAAATCAGATGTGGCGCAAAAAGCGGCGGCAGCTGTGGCTTTGGCCCCCAATGTCCAGACCGTGGTTGAGGTTGATTTGCACCGCTACCTGACGGGTTTGAAAAAGCTGATTGTGCCACTGATCCGGCCTAAGAATCCGGTGACCCACAACGCCAGAATTGTGAATTTCAACAGCGAGATGAACAAGCAGCCAACAACGCTATCGTTTGCGGATAGTGCGGGTGACCGCGTGGCGGTTTATTTCCACACCGGCGGCACCACGGGAATGCCCAAGGTTGTGCAGCAACGTTATTCGGGCATTATCTATAACGCCTGGTTGGGTTCACGGCTCCTGTTTACCGAGCAGGACGTTCAGATGTGTCCACTGCCGTTATTCCACGTTTTTGCCGCAATTGTGTCGCTTGGGGCGTCGCTTGGATCGGGCGCGCATGTGGTTTTTCCGACACCGCAAGGCTACCGTGGTGACGGGGTGTTCGACAACTTCTGGAAGCTGATCGAGCGTCACAAGGTGACGTTTGTTATTTCGGTGCCGACCGCCATGTCGGCCTTGATGCAACGAAAGGTGGATGCGGATATTTCCTCGTTGCGTCTGGTTTTCTGCGGCTCGGCGCCATTGCCGTTAGAGTTATATCGCCGCTTTGAAGAGGCTGCCGGCGTCACTATTTGTGAAGGATACGGGCTGACAGAGGCTACGTGTCTGGTGTCTATCAACCCGCCTGAAGGCGAAAAACGTGTGGGTTCGATCGGGATTCCGTTCCCGCATACGGATGTGCGGATTGTGAATGTAGCGACGCAAGTGGATTGCGGCGTCGATGAGATTGGCGAAATTTGCGTTGCAAGTCCGGGGGTTTATGACGGCAAAACTTATACGGAGAAAGAAAAGAACGCGGATATCTTTTACCCCGGCGAAGGCTCTCCACTGGGTGATACCGTGCAATATCTGCGCACCGGTGATTTGGGCCGGTTTGACGCAGATGGTTATCTGTGGATTACAGGCCGCGCCAAGGATTTGATCATTCGTGGAGGTCACAACATTGATCCCGCTGAGATTGAAGAGGCGCTGGCCGGTCATGATGCCGTGGCATTCGCGGGTGCGATTGGACAGCCAGATGCCCATGCCGGCGAGGTGCCTTGCGCCTATGTCGAACTGGTCGACGGTGCAAATGTGACGGTGGCGGATTTGATGGAATACGCCACGGGCAAGATCCGCGAACGCGCTGCGTATCCGAAGTATCTGGAAATTTTGCCAGAGTTGCCAAAGACGGCGGTTGGTAAAATCTTTAAGCCTGACCTACGAAAACGTGCGATTACCCGCGTCTATAACAGTGTTTTGGACAAAGCAGGTGTTGCAGCGCAGGTGACGTCGGTATCCGAGGATAAAAAGCTCGGATTGGTCGCGCATTTGACCAAAACAGGTGACGCCGATGATGCGGCGGTGACCAAGGCGTTGGGGGCGTTTACCTCACCTTGGGATTGGACCGTGTAGGATTGGACCAAACAGGGGGCAGTGATTGGTTTGCCCCCTCGATATAGGGTGAAGATGGATGACAAAGTGAAAGCTCTGTTAGCCAAGCCCGACTGGCACGCAGAGCCTTCCGTGACATTTTGCTGGATTGTGATTTGGAATAAGTGATCAAATGGGGGTAATCTTTGTTACACCCATGATGCTGACAGTATCGCGATCATCTATGCGCTGAAAGATTATTTCGGTGTAAGTTTCTTTAAAGGGGCATTGACGAATGACCCTGACGGGCTGTTGTATCAGCGCTTTGCGCAGATGCAGTCGGCGCGGTTATTTCGGTTTTCGGAAATGGCGCAATTACAAGTGAGTGCATCGCAGAGCAAGGCATTTGTTGCGGATGCAATCGAGATTGAAAAAGCGAGCATTAAGGCAGATATGACTGCCAAGAATGCGCTTGTTTATCCGCCGGAATTGCAGGACAGAATAGATGAGGATGGCGTCTTTGCTTCTGCATTTGACGCGTTAACCCAACGCCGCAAACGAGGATATGTTTTATAAATCGAGGGTGCGAAACAGGCTAAGACCCGCTACGCTCGCATAGGCAAATATGTCGAGCGCATTCTTGATGGCAAGGGCATACACAGCTGGAAAACTAGAGGTCCTTGACCAGCCGTAGCGCATCGTAAATTGCGGCGTGGGTGTTGCGCGCTGATACCGCGTCTCCGATCCGGAACAGTTGAAAGCCGTTGCTCACAGGTTGTGGCGTTCCTGCGAGCAGCGCGTCGTAATCCATGGCCCCGTTGTTGGCGCTGCGCGGTTTGAGAGTGAAATACAGATCCGCCAAAGGCAGGGTGCCGTAGTTTACAATGATTTGGTCGTAGTCCTTGGTATAGCTATGCTCGCTATAGTCGGTGCCGATTTTTGCCATCAGTTTGTTACCTTTTCGCTGCACGGCCAACAAGCGGCGGGTGACGGTGAAAGTCACGTCTTTGTCTTGCAGCGCCCGCATGTAAGGCACCAAATTCATCGCCATAATGTCGGGCGCAAAAGTGCGGTCGGGGGTCATGATTTCAACTTTTGCGCCGGTGTTTGCTGCAAGTTCGGCGGCTTGCAGGGCGGGATGGTCGCCACACTCGTCGTAGATCAGAATGTTTTGGGCGGGTTTTATGTCGCCCGCAATTATGTCCCAGCACGTGACAACATTGCTGGTGTCGCGACCTGCCTCGAATAATTCGGTGTTGGGCAGCCCGCCCGTGGCCACGATTACTACATCGGGTTTTAACGCCATGACGTCATCCACGTCGGCCCAAGTGTTGAAGTGGAACGTCACATCGCGGGCCGCGCATTGCGCCATGCGCCAGTCGATAATGCCAATCATTTCGTTGCGGCGCGGGCTTTGGGCGGTCAGGCGGACCTGACCGCCAGCGTCTGGTTGCGCCTCGAAAACAGTCACTTCATGGCCACGTTCGGCACCGACGCGAGCGGCTTCCAATCCTGCGGGACCAGCGCCGATGATCACGATTTTGCGTTTTACATCTGCCAGCGGAATGTCGTGCGGCATTGATATCTCGCGTCCTGTCGCCGCGTTATGAATACATAGCGCGTCGCCTGCCTGGTAAATCCGGTCAAGGCAATAAGTCGCGCCGACGCAAGGGCGGATGTCGTCTTCGCGCCCCGCGATGATTTTGCGCACGATGTGCGGGTCGGCCATATGGGCGCGGGTCATGCCGACCATATCGAGGAGCCCTGCCGCGATTGCGTGGCGTGCTGTGGCCACGTCAGGGATGCGTGAGGCATGGAAGGTGGGCATGCCGGTGGCTTTCTTGACCTCGCCTGCGAAATCGAGATGCGGTGCGGATGGCATGCCTTGCACCGGAATCACGTCGGTCATGGCTGGATCGGTATGAATGCGTCCACGGATCACGTTCAGAAAATCAAGTTGGCCCGTGGCGGCAAGTTTTTTGGAAATCACAAGCCCTTCCTCAGGGGTGATGCCGCCTTTCTGCGCCTCGTCAGCGGTGTAGCGAAAGCCGATTATGAAATCGCTGCCGACCCGTTTGCGGACAGCCCCCAGCACATCAAGCGGGAATCGCATCCGGTTCTCCAGCGTGTCGGCTCCGTAGGGGCCGCTCAGATCGTTAGTGAGCGGTGACCAGAACTGATCAAGCAGATGGCCGTAAACTTGCAGTTCTATGCCGTCCATTCCACCCGCTTTCATCCGCTCGGCGGCATCGGCAAAGTCGTTGATGATCCGCACGATATCCCAGTCTTCGATCAGTTTTGGAAAAGCGCGGTGTGCCGGTTCGCGGTGTTTAGACGGCGAGACCGAGGGCAACCAGTCGCCCTTGTTCCAAGTGGTGCGCCGCCCCAAATGCGTGAGTTGGATCATCACAGCACAGTCGTGTTCGTGGCAGCTATCGGTGAGGTTTTGGATCCACGGCACAACCTCGTCCTTATAGGCCAGCACATTGTTGAAAACCGGTGGACTATCTTTTGAGACCGCGGCGGAGCCCGCTGTCATGGCTAGTGCAACGCCGGCCTTGGCGCGTTCCGCGTGATAGGCGCGGTAGCGGTCTTTTGGCATGCCGTCTTCGGGGTAGGCGGGTTCGTGGCTGGTGGTCATGATCCGGTTTTTAAGGGTTAGATGTTTGAGTTGATAAGGTTGTAGCAACGGATCTTTTGACATTTGATCATCTCCTGGCTTTTGGAGTGATGATGCGGATTTTGAGCGACCTGTCAAAGAAGATCACGATGAGACACGTTTTGTCCGCGCGTGGGCACCTCAATGTGACGGTGTTCAGCAGGCTTCAGTGGCCTGTGAACGCGCCAGATCTACCGTATTCATGGATTGCGTCCCCCTGAAGTCGGGGCGTTTCTCTGACAGGATATAGCCCGCGACATTTGAGAAACAGGCGCAATTCACGTCATCCATGTCTGATTGGCAATATGCGTATTCTCGTATCACCATTTCATTGGTGGTCTCTTGGGGATCGACCCACGTGGTTCTAGAAATGACGGGAGTGAAGGTTGATCCTGCCACAAGCGTCACCACGACCCCGATGACCAGATATATAGGGAGCGCGTTTTCACCAAACATTGCATTCTCCAACGCAGAAATAACCTGCTGTAGGTTAGCAACGGAGAGTCTTTGTGCAAGAATTTGATAGATCAAAGTTTATGCAATTGTCTGAAAAGCGAATGAGATGTGCGGGCTTGTGATAGGCGAGTCTGCAATTGCTGCAGGTAAACCTAAGGGGTCAGGTGATGCTAACGCCGGTGGCGCCCGAGGGTTTTTAGGAGTTGTGCGATGTATGATCCAGTTTTAATGTTAATGCATGTCGACCTCTGATCTATCGGCATCATGCTTTCTGGTGAGCGGACGGTAGGTAGCGCAGAGGCTGTGGGGCCTGACTGTGTCGCTGTTGTATCTCCATCGCTCGATCTGGATCTAAGCGTCGCGCAACGTACAGAATACCTCGCCGTTGAGCAGTTCATCTTTGAGTTTGGAGTTGAAGATCTCACAATGCCGTTTTCCCACGGTGATCCTGGCGCAATAAAGGCTGTTTTAGCCCCGGCCGTTGCCCGGCAGGCGAATTGCAGGGCAATTCTGCCGAGAGCATGCCCCTATCCAAGCCTTCACCTTCTTGGCAATAAGTTCGGCACCGTTGTCAGGTCTTATGAACTCGGGCGGAACGCTAGGGATGAAGCGATAGGGCAAAGCATTGATCACATCCGTTGAATTGGGCCTGCGTTTAACCCTGATCATCCCGTTGATCGGCAGGCGATGCCTCCCTCGTGAACTCATCAATGATATTCAGCGTGCGAAAGACACGCCCGTCATGAGTGCGACCCTGAACGAAGTCATAGGACCAAACATGGTTTGGACGCTCGGCCCGCAATCGCACGCAGGCGCCGTCCAATGCCAGGTAGGCATTGCTTAGCGATGTCCCGAGAGGGTTCAGCCAAAGCCGGCCTTATTTGGCTGTTTTTAAGCTGCTTTAAGCCGCTCCCGTCGCCAAGTTCTCTCTACGCGCTTACGATTTGCGTGCCAGCCGCTGTTATTCAGCATGTCCGTGATCATACGAAAGCCGTATTGTCCGAACTCTTTCATCAGCGCGATAATATCCTCGTTAAGCCGTTCTTCATCAGGCAAGCCACATGGCACCTTGTGCTGGGTCGAACGATGTTGGCCGAGTGTTCGGCAGGCCTTACGCTCAGATACGTTGCCGAACATGGTCGATACATAAACGGCGTCTCGAAGGACTTAGACGTTTCCCCGTGCTGCCTCGGAAACTGCCTTTCCTTGCCCTTGCAAAACGTCAACCTGCCGCATCTAGCACGATATCCGTGATCTTCTCTCGCTTTCCTGTCATCGTTTAGTCCTCCTGAAAACGGGATAATCATATCGCCAAACTGGCGACCGGTTCTGCGGGAGCGTTATGACGGAGGGATTTCATTGTCACTGCTCTACAAAAAGGACAGTGCACAAAAGTTTCTTCGATGGGGTGGCGATTTCGGTATCGGACTCTTCACCGTAATCCTCTACATGACACGGCACAGCGTTGAATGCACCGACGGCACGCCCCTTTTCGCCGTCAAATTCTAACGTCGTAAAGGTAATGTAAAGCGGCGTTGGTGCGCCATCAGAGGTCTAGTGCTGCGCATTGCCCGTCGGTGCGTATCCGCCATCAGAGTTTTTGCCACCAATGGCGGCTTAAACTCCGAGAGAGTTCGGTTCATCTGGTTGATTGCAGTATACGGCGCGCGTGCTGTGACGCAATCGGCCCGTTTCGAGTGTCTTCCGCTTGGTCCTTTCGAACGACTTTGTCGCGTCAGAAGCAACCGTGAGACGAAGTGGAACTGTCGCGGTTTGATGTCGCTCCTTAGATAGCGTTCACTGCAACAAAGGGGATGGGCGATGGGATTGAAACGGACGGACGAATTCCGGAGGGATGAGGTGCGTATCGCACTGACCATTAGACTTACACGCAAGCAAGTGGCGGATGATCTTGGCGTCGGGATGTCGACGCTGAACAAATGGATCACAGCGCACCGATACACGGATGTGGTGTCGAACGAGGATTTAGGCCTCGCCCAAGAGAATGACCGGCTTCGGCGTGAGAACCGCATCCTCAAGGAGGAAGGGGAAATCCTGAAAAAGGCCCCGGTGCGTCGACCGGCAGGGCATTGCATAGCAATGTCCCGAGAGGGATCTTCGCGAGCCAAAAGCCGTGAGGTTTAGATTCATCGAAGAGCATCGGTTCATATTTTCTCTTGGGCGGATGCGTCGTGTCATGAACGTCAGTTCGCGTGGTTTGCGGGCTTTCCGCAGTCGACCTGCCAGTCGCAGGCAGCGATCTTATCTGGTCACGTTGGCGCACATTAAGGAACAATCGCGCCTCAGTCTGGGCAGCTATGGCAGGCTACGGGAGACTGAAGAGCTGAAAAAGATTGGTCTGAACATTGGCCATCCCACTGCCCGGCAGTGGAAGAGTGGAAAGGGAAATTGCTATGACTGTGAGTATGGTATTGCGGCTTGATGGCCTGACCCATGCTACGATTGACTGCGTGTCATTGCGTTGACGTGTCGACCGTCAAGTCGCCCCGGCAACGGGCGAGATGTGACTTTATAGGAGCCTGACGGTCAGCGTACCATCACAGTCCTGTCCCCTCGGGTCGGTGCCTGGGCATTCTTAGCAATGAGGGCATCATGAAGACTACACATCCAATCATTATTGGCATCGACACACACAAAGCAACACATGTTGCCGTCGCAATCGATACGCAAGGCACCCGTTTGGCCGCATTATCTATACCCACCAATCCCAAAGGGTATTTGGAGCTGGAACGCTGGTCACAGTCTTTTGGGGGCGTTCTAGCATTCGGAATCGAAGGGACTGGTTCGTATGGTGCGGGCCTATCCCGGTCTTTGTTGGCTCAAGGCCACAATGTCATTGAGGTCACACGACCAAACCGACAGCTGCGATACACGCAAGGTAAAACAGACAGTTTGGACGCAGAGGGCGCTGCACGATCCGTTCTTTCTGGGCAGGCAACAGCGCGACCCAAGACACAAACAGGGTCATCCGAAATGATCAGACATTTGAAGATTGCACGCGATACTGGCGTTAAATCACGCTCACAGGCGATGGTAACGCTGAAGACGTTGATCATTAATGCACCTGCTGATCTTCGGGAGGCACTGGATCCAATTCGAGGGAAAGTCGCGTTGATCCGGCATATTGCGGCCTTTCGGCCTGGCGATATCGACACGCCATTGGCCTCAGCAAAAGCCGCCATGCGGGCATTGGTGCGCCGGTGGCTGTGGCTGCATGAAGAAATTATTGCCCACGACAAGGAACTGGAACGCCTTGTCACCGAACGCACACCAGACCTGATGGCATCTCATGGGATAGCAACACTGACAATCGCAGAGATGCTAATCCTCGTTGGCGACGACCCAACGCGCATCCGTTCGGAAGCAGCATTGGCAAAGCTCTGCGGTGTTTGCCCAATCCCAGCTTCCAGCGGCAAAACACACCGCTTCCGGTTAAACAGAGGCGGCAATCGACAGGCCAACGCAGCACTCTATCGTGTTGCTATCGTTAGAATGCGAAGCCACCAACCGACACTTGCATATGTCAAGAAACGCACGAAAGACGGGAAGAACAAAAGCGAGATAATTCGATGCCTGAAACGCTACATCGTCCGCGAAATCTACAGCCAGCTCTGTGTATCGAAAACAGATCAAATCGCAACTTGACGAATATAGGAGCTTCAATGCGGTTGTCGAAACGTTCTTCAAAACCACCAAGGCAGAACTGATCTGGCGGGACACATGGAACTGAGGTGGTCCCCGAAAACTGGACACTGACGTAAGCTCCGATTTGCTGTCTGCTGATCTTCACACGAAGGAGATCGAAAATGTCGAAACGGAAGCAACATGCCTCTGAGTTCAAAGCGAAGGTGGCGCTTGAGGCGCTAAAAGGCGAGGAGACCGTGTCTGAGCTGGCGAGCAGGTTCGGCGTGCATCCGACGATGATCGATCAATGGAAGCGTGCGCTGCTGGATGGCGCATCCGGTGTGTTTGAACGCGGTAGCCGCAAGGTGCCGGTCATCGATGAAGACCAGGTTAGGGACCTACACGCCAAGATCTGAGAGCTGGCGGTGGCCAACTTTTTTTGGAAAGAAAGCTCAAACCCTGGGGCGGGAAGTGAGGCGCGGGATGATTGAGCGCGATCATCCGGACCTGTCGGTTGGTGAGCAGTGCGCACTGCTGTCGATCCCTCGGTCGTCGTTTTACTACACGCCGCAGAGTGAGACGGAGCAGAACCTTGCGCTGATGCAATTGATCGATGTTCAGTTGTTGGAGACACTTTTCTTTGGCGTCCGTCAGATGATCTGGCACCTGCGCAACGAAAGCCACGAGGAAAACGAAAAGCGCATCCGTAGGCTTATGCGCCTGATGGGGTTGATACCGATCTATCACAAGCCCAACACCAGTTGCCCGGCAACACATGCTTGCATGTGTGAGAGGGGGCAAGCCAGCGAAGAGGCATAAGACCGACCCCTATCTGCTACGAGGGCTGCGAGTGGACCGGCCAAACCAAGTCTGGTGTGTGGACATTACATACCTGCCGATGCGTCGCAGGTTCCTTTATCTGGTGGCGATCATGGACAGGCATACTCGCATGGTTCTGTCGTGGCGGATCTCGAACACGCTGGACGCCGACTTCTGCGTCGAGGCGCTGAACGAGGCAATCCATCGGTTCGGGCCGCCGGAGATCATGAATAGCGATCAAGGATCTCAGTTCACGTCGTTTGTCTGGACAGATAGCTTGCGCCGGTCAGGCGTCCGCCTCTCAATGGACGGCAAGGGTCGTTACTTGGACAACATCTTCATTGAACGCCTGTGACGCACCTTGAAATACGAGTGCGTCTATCTGCATGCTTGGAAGACCGGTTCTCAGGCTCGCGCGGGTGTCCAGAAATGGATGGAGTTCTACAATCACCGCCGCCCACACAAGGCTCTTGGCGGCCGACCGCCAGCGGTGGTTTACTCACTGAGATTCGAAGCAACGCAACCCGATCTCTGGAGCAGATCAGGGCTTAAAAAACGCCAGATCCTGTCCAGGGAATGGGGAGCACCTCAATAGTCACCTTCTGCATTTCGTTTGATCAATTCAAGCGACTGTATGTCGGTAGTATGTATTTTGCGTAGCAATTTTTCGCGGATCGGAGTATCTACCTGTATGCCGTGCGCTTTTAAGATCTGATCTGCGGTGCGACCAAAGAGGTGGTCCTAGATTTTAGACCAGTTTACATCCTTGTTAAGGTGGATCTGGGTTTTATTTAGGCTGCTAATCTCATTGGTTCTGTTTTGCTGACATAGGCCTCATCTGGGGTCAATATGCCGTGAGTTGAATGCGGGCGCTCAGAGTTGTAATACGTCAGCCATTTGCCGATCCCAGCCCGCATTTCCGAGCCTGTCTCAAAGGCATTCAAATAGACGCATTCATACTTCAACGATCGCCAGAGCCTTTCGATCATGCGATTGTCGCGCCATGCGCCTTTTCCGTCCATGCTGATCTTGATGTCTGCGTCGACCAGCACGTCGATCCAAGCGCCGCTGGTAAATTGGCTGCCCTGATCGGTGTTGAAGATTTCCGGCGTGCCGTGCTTGGCGAGCGCCTCTTTCAAAGCCTCGACGCAAAAGTCTGCATCCATACTGTTGGACAGCCGCCACGAAAGCACTTTGCGGCTGTGCCAATCCATGATCGCCACGAGATACAGGAAGCCGCGTCGCATCGGTATGTAGGTAATATCTGCGCACCAAACCTGATTTGGGCGGTCAATTGCCGCATTCCTCAGCAAGTAAGGCCAGATCTTGTGATGCGGATGCTTTTTACTTGTGTTGGGCTCCTGATAGATCGGAACCAGACGCATAAGCCGCATCAAGCGCCGGATCCGGTGGCGGCCACATTGGTGATTGTTGCGCTTCATGTACCGGGCCATCTGACGCGATCCATACCAAGGCGTTTCCAGGAACTGTTTGTCGATGATTTCCATGAACCGCAGGTTCTCAGCGCTCTCGCCGACGGGCTGGTAGTAAAGCCGCGAACGCGACAACTGCAATAGTTCGCACTGTTTACGCATGCTTAACTTATGATCTCGGCTCACCATTTTTTGCCTCGCATCCCGAGCAACTGCTGCGAGGCATCCGCCAAAAAATCTCGCTCCACAACAAGCTGACCTATCTTGGAATGCAGCTTGTCGACGTCAACGGCACTTACCCCATCGGGCGCTGAACCTTTGCGCGTAAATGCCGTCGCCATATTCTCTATCGCCGCCCGTTTCCAAGTCCCTATCTGGGTCGGATGAACGCCATATTTTTTGGACAGTTCCGCCATCGACATCTCCTCGCGGATTGCTTCAAGCGCAACCTTGGCTTTGAAATCGGGCGAATGGTTCTTTCGTTTTGTCATTTGGGATCACTTCTTTCGTCATGCGATCCACCTTAACAACTGGTCCGAAAATCCGCGACCACCTCTCAAACCGGTCTTCAAGACTAGTAATGTCCTGATCGACACCCATGTGCATTTCTAACTCGTTTTGAGTCGAGGCAGCACTTGGAGGGTTATCCCCGAGGCGATCCAAAAAGAAATCGTAGCGTTGATTGGTTAAGGCAACCACTTGCTTGTGCGACAATTTTTGAACCTCGGAGCGGTGGTCTGCCCATTCGCCCTTTAGTTCTTAAAGCTTCTTTGCCTGACGAACTTTAGCCTCTGTAGAGTCTTTCGTGCGTAATGATACCTTAATCACTTTAAATCCAACTTTTTGCAACACATCTAAAGGAACCCGCTTTGCGAGGTAATAAACGCCGCCTGTAAGTTTCTGTGGTCGGGACATTGGGAGAGCCATGTTTACTGCCTCTGTATACCACCGACGGAGCTTCAAACCCTTGTAGCGCAGATGTCCCTGATAACAATGAGAAAAGGATGGTGCTGCGAGGGAGAATAGAACTCCCGACCTCGTCATTACCAATGACGCGCTCTACCACTGAGCTACCGCAGCATCCTGTGGGGGGAATTAGCCGCAATCGACATTTGGTGCAAGCCCTCACTGGACGGTTTTTGCGTAGCTTGTTAACAGGGTCACAATGGAACACAAAAGCCCACTTAAAAAACAACGCACCGAGGCCGAAATCCGTGAGGATCGGCTGAAAGCATCGTTGAAGGCGAACATGGCAAAACGCAAGGCGCAGAGCCGTGCGAGGATTGTCGGCAAAGATAAAGAAAAGAAAGAGTAGGCAGGTATGGATTCGATTGTTGTTAAGGGTGGCCGTGAATTAAACGGCAAAATCCGGATTGCTGGTGCAAAGAATGCTGCATTGGCGCTGATGCCTGCCACGCTTTTGTCCGAAGAGCCGCTGACGCTGACCAATGCGCCGCGCTTGTCGGATATGAAAACGATGGCGGAATTGTTGCGATCCTTGGGGTCCGAGATTACCGCGCTACAAGATGGCAAGGTGCAGGTCATGTCGACGCATGGTGCGATCAATACGACTGCGGATTATGATATTGTGCGCAAGATGCGGGCGTCCAATCTGGTGTTGGGGCCGCTACTAGCCCGTGAGGGTCATGCGATTGTGTCCTTACCCGGTGGCTGTGCGATCGGTGCGCGGCCGATGGATATTCATACTGACGGTCTGGAAAAGATGGGCGCGTCGATTGAATTGAAAGACGGTTATTTGCACGCGAAGGCGGCGGGCGGTAAATTGCGCGGTGCGGTGATTGATTTTCCGTTCGCCTCTGTTGGCGCGACCGAGAACTTGATGATGGCCGCAACACTGGCCAAGGGCACCACTGTTATTAACAACGCAGCGCGCGAGCCCGAGATTGTGGATCTGGCGAAATGTTTGCGTGCCATGGGTGCGCAGATTGAAGGCGAAGGCACGTCGCGCATCGAGATACAGGGCGTTGACCGGCTTGGCGGCGCGACCCATGCGGTTGTGACCGACCGGATTGAGCTTGGCACCTATATGCTGGCCCCAGTGTTCACCGGTGGCGAGATCGAGTGCATTGGGGGGCGGATGCATCTGGTGGAAGCGTTTGCCGAGAAGTTGGATGCTGCTGGAGTTGAAGTAACCGAGACCGAGCTTGGCCTGAAGGTAAAACGCCGTGGTGACCGGCCGCGCGCTGTTGATGTGACAACTGAGCCGTTTCCGGGGTTTCCGACCGATTTGCAGGCGCAAATGATGGCGATGCTGTGCTTTGCCGATGGAAAGTCCGTGCTGAAAGAGACGATTTTCGAGAACCGTTTCATGCATGCCCCTGAATTGATTCGCATGGGGGCAAAGATCGAGGTTCATGGCAATACTGCGACCGTGACTGGTGTGGACAAGATGAAGGGTGCGCCGGTGATGGCCACCGATTTGCGTGCTTCGGTGTCATTGATTCTGGCGGGGCTTGCGTCGGAGGGCGAAACGATTGTGAACCGAGTCTACCACCTTGATCGTGGTTACGAGCATGTTGAAGAAAAACTGAGTGCTGTTGGCGCGCAGATCGAGAGGATTTCAAGCAAGTGAGCGACGCAAGGTTTGAAGATGGTGGCGACAAGCCGCTGCGGTTGAAGGCGCTGGATGTAGAGGACCTGACGGTGCTGTCATCACTGGCTCAGGATGCGGTGTTTCCTGCGTCGGAGATGAAATGGGACCGCAAAGCCCGCCGGTTTGCGTTGTTGATTAACAGATTTCGCTGGGAAGATGCGCCAATGGCTGGAACCCGTAAGCGCCCCGTCGAGCGGGTTCAGGCGGTGTTGTCGATTGAAGATGTGGTATCGGTGCAAACGCAGGGTGTGCATCCGGGGGATGCGGATACAATCCATTCGCTGTTGGCGGTGACGTTTGAGCCGGGCGCGGATGGCACGGGGCGTGTGGTGTTAACGCTGTCGGGTGACGGTGCGATTGGTCTCGATGTCGAGGCCTTGGAAATTATGTTACGCGATGTGACGCGCCCCTATATCGCGCCCTCGCGGAAAACTCCCGTTCACGACTAATCTTGGAAAGTTCAGATGCCACAGTTTTTGACCACCACCGACGCTGATTTTGAGGCCCGTTTTGTGGCCCTTTTAGGGGCCAAGCGCGAAGATAGTCCTGATGTTGATGCTGTGGTGGCAGAGATTATCGCCGATGTGCGCGCGCGCGGCGATGCGGCAGTAATTGAGTTGACCGCCAAGTTTGACCGTCTGGAGTTGACGCCCGAGACGATGCGGTTTTCGCCGGAAGAAATCGAGGCGGAATGTGCCTTGGTGTCGGATGAGGACCGTGCCGCGCTTGAGTTGGCAGCGGTTCGTATCCGTGATTATCACGCGCGACAGATGCCGGACGATGCCATATGGACCGACGAGGTTGGCGCCACATTGGGGTGGCGCTGGACACCTGTGTCTGCGGCGGGGCTCTATGTGCCGGGTGGTTTGGCGTCTTACCCTAGTTCGGTGTTGATGAATGCCGTCCCCGCAAAGGTGGCGGGTGTGGCCCGTTTGGCGATTGCGGTGCCGACCCCTAATGGCGTGTCGAATCCTCTAGTCGTGATGGCTGCACGGATTGCCGGTGTGGACGAGATCTACCGGATTGGCGGGGCGCAGGCGATTGCGGCGATGGCTTACGGGACACAGACGATTGCGCCTGTTGATAAAATCACGGGACCGGGCAATGCGTTTGTTGCGGCCGCCAAGCGCCGTGTGTTTGGCAAGGTCGGCATTGATATGATTGCAGGCCCATCGGAGATTCTGGTGATTGCGGATCGCAACAATGATCCTGATTGGATTGCACTGGATCTATTGTCGCAGGCCGAGCATGACGAAAGCGCGCAGTCGTTGCTGATTACTGATGATAGAGAATTTGGTCGCTCTGTGGCGGCTGCGGTGGATAAGCGGTTGGAAACATTGCAGCGCCGCGCGATCGCAGGAAAAAGTTGGGCTGATTTTGGCGCGGTGATCACGGTGCGTGATATGGACGAGGCGGTGATACTTTCGGACCGGATCGCGCCAGAGCATCTGGAAATTTGTGTCGCGGACGCGGATGGATTGGCTAGCCGTGTCACCCATGCTGGCGCTATTTTCATTGGCAGCTTTACCCCCGAAGCCATTGGTGATTACATCGGCGGACCCAATCATGTACTGCCCACGGCACGGTCGGCGCGGTTTTCTAGCGGTTTGTCGGTCATGGATTTCATCAAACGCACCACAATATCACGTATGACACCCGAAGCTCTGGCTACCATCGGACCTGCAGCGGAACGGCTGGCGCAATCGGAAAGTCTGGAGGCGCATGGATTATCGGTGCGCGCGCGACTAGATCGGATTAACCAAAAATGAGCCATATTATTCACATTGATTTGGACGATGAAGGTTTGCCAGTCCCAACCGCCGAGATCGAGCAAGAGCGCAAGGTGGCGATGTTTGATTTACTCGAAGATAACAGATTTACGCTACCAGCCCGTGATGATCGCCATGTGCCTGCCGGCCCATTCCGCTTGGGGTTGTCAATCAAGGAACGCCGTTTGGTGTTTGATTTGCAAAGCGAAGATGAAACACCAGCGGGCGAATTTCACCTTTCCTTGGGGCCGTTCCGTCAGGTGGTTAAAGA
Organism: Yoonia sp. MH D7; assembly: GCF_054439475.1. NCBI lineage: Bacteria > Pseudomonadati > Pseudomonadota > Alphaproteobacteria > Rhodobacterales > Paracoccaceae > Yoonia > Yoonia sp. MH D7. The sequence continues at coordinate 2,097,119 of NZ_JBTJCF010000001.1, read as the reverse complement.
CTATTTCCAGATTTGCGAAAGCTATTTTGACGCGGTCAAAAACATGCCGCCGAGCCAAATCGAGACGATTGATATGGCGCGGCGCGGCATTCACAACGAGGGCGCGCGGGTGCTGCAAGAGCGACTTGAGGGCAAGGCCGATGTGGACACCGACACCGCGCGGCGCTTGTTTACGTTGATTTGTGTTTTGCATTTCGGGGGCTAGGCATGGCGGCAGATCAAACTTTACTCGCGCTTCCGCAGTCGGTTTTGTTCTGTTGTGACCATAATGCCGTGCGATCTCCCATGGCCGAAGGGATCATGAAAAAGCTATATGGCACAGAATGTTACATACAATCTGTCGGAGTGAAGAACGACCTTGAGATTGATGGTTTTGCTGTGGCCGTGTGCAACGAAATCGGGGTGGAAGTCTGTCGGCATCGCTCGCGCAGCTTCGACGAGATGGAAGAATGGGGCGATGATCTGTCTTCGTTTGATCTGGTGCTTGCGTTGTCACCCGCCAGCCAGCGCCGCGCCTTGGATCTGACCCGATTTTACCACCTAGAAGTGGAGTACTGGCCGATTATGGACCCGACGGGCCTAGGTGACGGGCGTGAAACCCGTCTTGCCAGCTACCGCCAAACGCGCGATCAAATCGTCGAGAAGCTGATCGAGCGGTTTGGCCCTGCGCGTCAGATTAACGACTGATTGGGCTTAACTGCTCTTTAGCCCTTGAAACGCGGCGCATTCAGGCGCATTTAGCACCCGTCCACATCAATTCGTGGATGGATCAAAATAGGAGATCACATGGCCAAGGAAGAACTGCTCGAATTCCCAGGTGTCGTGAAAGAACTTCTGCCCAATGCGACGTTTCTGGTCGAGCTTGAAAATGGCCATACGATCATCGCGCACACGGCAGGAAAGATGCGCAAGAACCGCATCCGCGTTCTGGCTGGCGACAAGGTGCAAGTCGAAATGACACCGTACGATCTGACCAAGGGTCGGATTAACTATCGCTTTAAATAGGGCGAAGCAACGCTTCGCCCCGTGCGGAGGAACGTTTTGCTATTGGCGAAATGTGGCCGCACACCGTTATTGACTGGGCGCACCAATGACAGCTGTTGCAAAAAATCATAGCATTAAGCTAATTCTCGGCTCTGGCTCGCCTCGGCGGTTGGAGCTATTGGCGCAGATGGGGGTGACCCCGTTTGCCGTTCGCCCCCCTGACATTGATGAAGAGCCTAAGCGCGCAGAGTTGCCGCGCGATTACGTCAAACGTATCGCGTCTGAAAAGGTGGCTGCGGTTGACTGTGCTGCCGATGAAGTTGTGCTTTGCGCGGACACCTCCGTGGCGTTGGGCCGGCGCATTCTGGGCAAACCTGAAAATGCGGGGCAGGCGGCGGAATTTCTGCACGCTTTGTCTGGCCGACGACACAAGGTAATTACGGCTGTTGCGGTAAAGCGTGGCGAGCGAACCTGGCTACGCGACGTGCAGACGACGGTCGCGTTCAAGCGTCTAAGTAATTTGGAAATTAATTGGTATCTGTCTACGGGCGATTGGCAGGGCAAGGCAGGAGCCTATGGCATCCAAGGCCCCGCCAGCGTATTTTGCCCGTGGATTAACGGATCGTTTCACGCGGTCATGGGCCTGCCATTACCCGAAACTGCGGCGCTATTGACCGCCGCAGGTTACCCCTTATTTGGAGAAACATCATGAAGGGTCGCACGATTGTTCTGGACCATGTGAACGGGCTGGAAGCGGCCGCTTATCTGGTCGATGGTGTTTTGGATGATCTACTGATTGACGACAGCGATGCACCGCGTCCCGGTGCGATTTTTCGCGCGATCTGTGATCGGCCCATCAAAGGGCAGGGCGGCATGATGATGCGTTTGCCGGATGGTGACACCGCGTTTCTACGTCAAGGCAAAGGGCTTAGCCCAGGGCAGGCGATGCTGGTGCAGGTCACGGGCTACTCTGAGGACGGCAAGGCCGTGCCTGTCACCGACCGTGTGCTGTTCAAAAGCCGCTTTGCGATTGTGACCCCCGGCAAACCCGGTTTGAATATTTCGCGTCAAATAGAAGATGAAGATACACGCGACGCGCTGCTTGCCGTGGCGCACGAAGTTTACGACGATTCGTTTGGATTGATCTTGCGTTCGTCCTGCGAAGGCGCTGACGCCGACGAAATCGCCGATGATATTGTAGCGATGCAAGACATGGCGCATGCTGTAATGGGCGATGCAGAGGGCCGAGAGCCTGAAGCTCTGACCGATGGAGATGGCCCGCACGGGCTAGCGTGGCGTGAATGGACCGGGGCTTCTGACGTCGTGACAGAGACGGGTTCTTTTGCGCATCTGGGTGTGCTTGATCAGATTGACGGCTTGTCAGACGCACGAATCGTGATGGGCGAGGGCACGATGTATGTCGAACCCACCCGCGCGATGATCGCGGTGGACGTGAACACAGGCAATGACACCTCGCCGGGAGCCGCGCTCAAGGCCAACCTTGCCGCATGTCGTGCCTTGCCGCGCGCGTTGCGTCTGCGCGGGCTGGGCGGTCAAATTTCGGTCGATTTTGTATCGATGTCCAAGGCACACCGCAAACAAGTTGAACAATCACTGCGGGCATCATTCCGCAATGACCCGATTGAAACCTCGCTGGTCGGCTGGACGCCGATGGGCTTGTTCGAGTTGCAACGTAAACGGGAACGTCTGCCATTGGCGCGGACGCTGCAGGGGATTTGATATGGCCTGTCCAATCTGCGACCGTAAAACAGATCTAAAATTACGCCCGTTCTGTTCCAAACGCTGCGCGGACATCGATTTAGGTAAATGGTTGTCCGGCTCTTACGCTATTCCGGCCAACGATCCCGACGATGCTGAAGAGCTTTATGAAGAGTTAAAACAGGCCGAAGACAAGCCGCATTGAAATTAGCTAAAAAAGCCTATGGACACCCCCGCACCACTCGCCTAGAACGCCGCTACCCGATGATGAAAATCATCCCGGTGCCCGGGTAGCTCAGGGGTAGAGCAGTGGATTGAAAATCCTCGTGTCGGTGGTTCGATTCCGCCCCTGGGCACCATTATAAACACTTGTTTTATTCTTTTATACACGTCGCGCATCGCATCAAGTCTGGTGACCAATTCGTCTGCCAACTGGCTAAGTCCATCCACGTTGGCTGGCGGCAGTAACGTCACTTCGGGGGACGATACCTTCGCCTCGCAACGTGTCCTCCATCTGTGCGCCAACGCTAAGGGCCCGAACCCTTTGATCCGGAGAGATATGGCGCAGAGATCATAGAAATAATTTATTTCACGGACATTTAGGATGTAGGCCGTTCTGACAGATGATCTTGCCTACACTGCGCAGATTAGTGGCAATCCTGACTGTCACGTCATCAAGGGTGATGGCGTCGTCCATTGCCCACGCCATCATGGCTTCGGTCAGCGCTCGCGTCGATAACTCTGCCAGCAGTCGCGACTCGATCGTTAGATCAGACCCTAACCGGGCTTCCAAAAGGCCCAAAATAGAGCCCGATGTTTCGTCGATGCGCGCCCTAAACATATCCAGAAGGGCGGGGTTTGCATCGATGACCGCTATAATTTTCAGCAGCAAGCCTCGGTCAAGCGGGACTTCGCGCAGCCCCCGACACAGCAGTTCCGCCAGATCATCCACGATGGGCTTGCTCGATTCGACGAACCAACGTGCATCCGTGACATCCAGCCTGATTGCTTCACCCAGAATCGCGACCTGTTTATTGCTGTAATAATTGAAGAATGTCCTCGTGCTGATGCCCGCTTCGATTGCGATGGCTTCAGTCGTGGTCTGTTCCAGTCCGTCGCGCAGGGCGACTGTGACGGCGGCCATCTGGATATCTCGAGTCGTTTGTAAACGACGCCTCTCACGTAGACTCATTCCCATAATATACCTAACTCAATTTTTCACACTAAGTAAATATTGCACACTCTGCAATATTGTGCAATCAGCCTCAAACACGCGACAACGCAGCGGACCAGAACTGGATTATATGACCATGTACAAGTTTCCCTTTTTCACCGGCGCGGCGATGGCTGCTATGATCACGCTGGCCAGCTCTGTCGCCGCACAGATGCCGCCCAAGCAGGTCGGCGTCGTCGAAGTATTGATTCAGGATGTGCCGAGGATTGTCACACTGCCCGGCCGTGCTGTGGCTGCGTCGTCCACGGCGATTCGTCCACGGGTTACCGGCATCGTCACTGAAATCCTGTATAAACCTGGTCGCCTCATAGAGGCAGGCTCACCTATGTTCCGCATCGACGACACCACTTATCAGGCTAACGTCGCCGCCGCTGCCGCCCAAATCGCCAGTGCACAGGCCCAAGTGACCGAGGCGCAGGCCGGCTTTACCCGCACCGAACGGCTGGTTGGGTCGGGGAGCACGCAAGCGCAGGTCGAAACTGCCCGCGCTGCGCTGGATCAGGCTCGTGCAGGTTTGGATTCCGCCAAAGCCAGTTTGACACTCGCCGAAGCACAACTGGACTGGACCACGGTCACCAGTCCGCTGTCGGGTGTCGCCAGCGTTTCGGCGGCCTCGATCGGGGATTTGGTCACCGAAGGGCAGGCCGTGGCGATGGCCACGGTTACTCAGTTGGACCCAATAGAGGTGGACATGTACGAGCCCTCTTCGCGGTTTCTCAGCGTTATCGACGACATCACCGAAGGTACCCTGCGTCTAAACGACGATTTGAAGGCCACGCTGACGCTGGAAAACGGTCACACCTATCAGGGCAAGGGCGCGCTTGTCGCGCCGGGCGTGACGGTGTCGACCTCTACAGGGTCCATCGACACGCGGTTCCGATTCGACAACCCCGACAATATGATCCTGCCGGGCATGTTCCTGCGCGGACAGATCGAACTAGGCATCACTCAGGCGATTCTTGTGTCGCAATCCGCAACCAGCCGCGACAAGCTGGGCAAGCTTTCGGCGTGGGTTGTTGTTGACGGTAAGGTTAGCCAACGCGACCTGACCGAAGACGGCACATATCAGCAGCAGTGGATTGTCACCGAAGGGCTTGAAAGCGGCGATATGGTTGTCGTTGACGGGCTCGCGGGGTTGATCGAAGGAACCGAAGTTGTGCCTCTTCTGGTCAGCTTTGACGCAAATGGCGTGGTGCGTGACCCCGCGCCTGCGGCAGCAGAGCCCGACACCATAACCTCGGCAGAGATGCCGACTGCGGCGCCTTCCGACGCGTCCGCGACGGAGTAAAGTATACCATGGCTCGTTTTTTCATTCACCGCCCGGTTTTCGCTTGGGTGATCGCTTTGGTCGTTATGATGGTCGGCGCGCTCGGCCTGAACTCGCTTGCGATCGAACAGTATCCGCAGATCGCGCCCACCACGGTGCGCATCTCGGCCAGCTATGCCGGCGCTTCGGCTGAAATAGTCGAATCCTCAGTGACCACTGTCATCGAAGACGCGATGACCGCGCTTGACGGTCTAATCTACATGACCTCCAGCTCGACCCCTGGATCGGCATCGGTTTCGCTGACCTTTGACGACAGCGTGGATGCAGACATTGCGCAGGTGCAGGTGCAAAACAAGTTGCAGCTGGTCAACTCGCAACTGCCCGACGTAGTGCAGCAACGGGGTGTGAGCGTTTCAAGGTCGACCAGTTCGATCCTACTGGTTGGCGCTCTGACTACCACCGAAGGGCAAATGAATACCGTCGAGCTGGGCGATCTTATCTCGCAACTGATTGAGGATCCGGTGAAACGTGCGCCGGGCGTGGGGTCGATCAGCATATTCGGGTCTGGTTATGCCATGCGGGTCTGGATGGATCCGATGAAAATGGTTAAATATCAGGTCACCCCCGCTGACATCACGGCAGCAGTTGCCGCACAGAATACCAATGTTACCGTGGGTGATCTGGGCGCACAACCAAGCGTCCGCGGCCAGCGCATGACGGTGCCGATTTCGGCGCAATCGCAATTGTCCTCTGTTACCGAATTCGAAAACATCCTGCTGCGTGTCGATCCCGACGGGTCGACCGTGTTTCTGGGTGACGTGGCCAAGATCGAAATTGGGCAGGAAAGCTATGGCGGTGGGGCGCGTTATGACGGCAATCCAGCGGCAGGCTTTGCGGTGAACCTTGCGACGGGGGCCAATGCGGTCGATACCGCCGCTGGGGTGCGCGAGACAATCGACGCTGTGGCCGATGCGTTGCCTGCTGGGGTCGAGGTGGTCTATGCGTACGACACCTCGCCTTTTGTCGAGGAATCCATCTCGCAGGTCTATCACACGCTGATCGAAGCGGTGGTACTGGTGTTTCTGGTCATCCTTGTTTTCCTGCAAAGCTGGCGCGCCACGCTTATTCCCGTCATCGCGATCCCCGTGGTTTTGCTCGGAACCTTTGCCGTGCTAGCCGTAGCCGGATTTACCATCAACACGCTGACTATGTTCGCACTGGTGCTGGCCATCGGTCTGCTGGTGGATGACGCTATTGTTGTGGTCGAAAACGTTGAGCGGCTGATGGAAGAAGAGGGCATGGGCCCCGTCGAAGCCACCGAAAAAAGCATGGACGAGATCACATCGGCGCTGGTCGGCATCGTTCTGGTTCTGTCGGCTGTGTTCCTGCCAATGGCGTTCATGGGCGGGGCGACAGGCGTGATTTATCGCCAGTTCTCGGTCACCATCATCACCGCGATGGTGCTATCGCTTGGGGTCGCAGTCATCCTAACGCCCGCGATGTGTGCCAGCTTGCTGAAGCCGCGCAAACATGACGACGGCATCGCGCCCGCGCGCTGGTTCAACCGCAATCTGGACCGCGCTACCAACGGCTATGTCGCTGTGGTAACGCGCTATGTCAAACGCCCCCTGCGGACGTTGATGGTACTGGTTGCAGTGGTATTCGGCATGGTGGTGATGTTTGACCGCTTGCCGGGATCGTTCCTGCCGGACGAAGATCAGGGCGTGGCGCTTGTGATCGTTCAAGGGCCCGATGGGTCCACCACCGAGCAGACTCTCGCTTTGGTAGAAAAAGTCGAAACCTATCTGCTGAACGCCGAAAGCGACACGGTCGAATCCGTCTTTTCTGTGCTTGGTTTTAGCTTTGGCGGCAGCGGCCAGAACAACGCGATGGTTTTTGTGAAACTGCGCGACTACGATGCCCGCGAAGGCTTTGACATCGGCGGGCTGGTGAACCGTGCCAACGGCTATTTCTACACGACCAACCGTCAGGGCAATATCTTTGTGCTGCAGCCACCCGCCATTCAAGGTCTGGGCAGTTCGTCGGGCTTTACCATGTATCTGACCGATCAAGGCGGGCAGGGGCAGCGGGCGCTGGCCGCAGCCGCCAACCAACTGGTTGCCAATGCCCAAGCTGACGGGCGCGTCACATCGCTGCGCGGCAACGAAGCCGCCACCCAGACCGCGCTGCGGCTGGACATCGACCAGCAAAAGGCAGCGGCCTTTGGCCTTTCAATCACCGAGGTGAATGCGATGCTGTCCGTCATCTTTGCAGGCCGGGAGGTTAACGATTTTGCCCTTGGAAACGATCTGCGCCCCGTGATCGTGCAGGGTCAGGTCGAACAACGATCACAGCCCGAAGACATCAATAGCTGGTATGCGCGCAATAACGCAGGCGAAATGGTGTCCTTTGCCGCCTTCTCGGAGCAAAGCTGGACGCAGGAACCACAGGCGGTCTCGCGCTACGGCGGTACGCGTGGCTTGGAAATCAGCGGCGCGGCAGCGGCGGGTCTGTCGTCCAGTGACGGCATGAACGCGATGGAAGAACTGGTCGCGGACCTTGACGGCAACTACGGCACGGCATGGACAGGCCTGTCCTATCAGGAACGGCTGTCGGGTAATCAGGCGCCGTTACTGTTCGCGCTGTCGGCGGCTGTGGTGTTTCTGGCGCTGGCTGCCCTCTACGAAAGTTGGGCGGTGCCGTTAGCCGTGATGCTGACTGTTCCAGTGGGTATTTTGGGCGCGCTCGCGGCGGCTTACTTTCTGGATCAGTCGAACGACGTCTACTTCAAGGTGGGCCTGTTGACGACTATCGGTCTGGCCGCACGCAACGCTATCCTGATCGTGGAATTTGCCCAGTCACAAGTGCATGAGGGTAAAACCGTGATCGAAGCGGCGATAATTGCGGCGCGCCAACGTCTGCGCCCGATCCTGATGACGACGTTTGCTTTTATGCTGGGGGTGTTGCCGCTGGCCATGGCCTCAGGGGCGGGGGCTGGGGCGCAAAACTCGATCGGTATCGGTGTGCTAGGCGGCATGACATCTTCGGCGGTGCTGGGGATCTTCCTTGTGCCGGTGTTCTATGTCGCGGTTATGAAACTGCGCCAAATAATGTCGCAAAAGGAAAAAACAGCGTGACCAAACATAACAAATCCATCGTGGCCCTGTCCCTGACCGCACTTTTACTAACCTCTGCCTGTGAGGCTGTGGGGCCGGACCCGTCGGCGGTGCAGACACCTGCGCTGCAGGCATCCTTTGCCGAAGGGTCCTCTACTCCGGCAGCTCAGGTTGGCGTGCAGACGTTTTGGCGCAGTTATAACGATACGACGCTAACGCGCCTAATCGAGGCGGGGCTGCACACGAACCTTGATATCCTTGCTGCGAACGAACGTATCCGCGCGGCACAGTCCGATGTGGCCGCAACACAACCGCTGGCGGCGCAACTGGGGGGCGAGAGCGCCTCGGCAAGCCGCACGCGCACAGGCGGTAGTGGCCAGTCGACCGCGACAACGACCAGTGCGAGCCTGTCGGCGGGCTTTGTGTTCGATCTCTTCGGCGGTGCACGCCGCGCGCGCGAAGGGGCCGAAGCGGCAGAGGCTTCTGCACAGGCCCAAGCGGAAGTGACACGGCTGGCATGGCTGGCCGAAGTGATCAGCACCTATTCCGACGCGCGCTATTACCAGCAGGCGCTGGCTCTGACCCGCGACACAATTTCTGCCCGGGAAGTGACGCTGTCGGTGAATCAGACTATGCGGGGGCTGGGCAGTGCGACCGATCTTGACATCGCCCAGACCAGAGCGTTGTTACAGACCGCTCGAGCAGATCTGCCGAGCTTCGAGGCGTTGTTCAACGCACAGGTTTATCGTTTGTCGACTTTGTTGAACCTGCAGGCGGCACCGTTGATGGCGGAGATGCAACAGGGCGCGCCCGCCTTGCGCATTCCCGCTGGCCCAGGCGTAGGCGTGCCCGCTGATCTGTTGCAAAACCGCCCTGACGTGCGCGCCGCGCAGTTCGATCTAATGCAGGCGCTGGCCGGAGTAGGAGTGGCTACCGCTGATACCTTGCCATCGTTGTCGTTGACCGGCACGGTTAGCGACACGGGCGGCACTGGAAGTTGGGGCTTTGGTCCGCGCCTGTCGCTGCCGGTGGCCAATCAGGGTCTGTTGCAGGCCGCCCGCGTCCGCAGCCTGTCCGAGGCGCAGCAGGCGGATCTGGTGTGGCGTTCGCAGATCATTGCGGCGGTCGAGGACGTGCAGATCGGCCAGTCCAACCTGCGCCGGTATCGTCAACGTGTGTCTGCGCTGGATCAAGCGGCTGCGTCCTATCAACAGGCCTATGCGCTTGCCCAAACGAATTTTCAGGCCGGAGCCACCGCGTTGGTCGATTTGCTGGACACCGACCGCCAGCGCGGGTCGGCGCGGCTGCAGGCCGCATCGGCACGCAATGACGCTGCCAAGGCTTGGGCTGCCCTACAAATTGCGACAGGTGCCGGGGCTGCCGTGACCGGCAGCGCAGGGGTCCGAACCGCGAGTGGATCGTAACATCCGCTAGCGGCACGCGACGCCAAAGCTATCAAATTAGGGCGGTTTACCGTTTGCATACTCTGCTATCCAAATATTAGCTTATACGGCATGATCATCCTTACAGATATGTGATGATCATGCCGACATGTCCGAGATGCATAATCACCGAATAAACGATGAACTTTCGCCAAATATGACTCTCATCTGCAAAGAGTTTTATACTGCGATATAAAAAATTCAAAAAATCAAGTAAATTCAGTGAGATAAAGCAATGAGTAATAAAACTAAAACACGCGATGTTCAAAAGTTGAAGACGCAGTTCGCATCGCTGTAATATAACGCGCCTGAGGACGTTTCAGCAAAAGCTGCGATGGCTGACGCGATAAAGGAAATAATTGTCGCGCTTAAAAACGGGCGTGCGCTCGCGGATGTTTGCGCTATGTTTAATGAGGGTGCGAAAACCACTTTAAGTACAGCAACATTTCGCACGTACTTAAAGGCGGCAAGCAACCAAAAACCAAAGCGAAAGACATCGAACAAGACAGCGATCACCACACAATCCACGGTAAGCGTTGAGACTATCGAAACGAAGAATGAAACAAGCGAGCCCACCAACACAGCACAGATGTCAGACGAGACTGTAGTGGCATCCATAACGCCAACGATAATGCGAGACTATGAACCGCGAACTTCAAGCACGCAAAGTACCGTCGCGGAGCCTCCGGCAATTTCGCCTGCTCAAGTACCAACGCCAACCAGACAGGTTGAAGCCAGCTCATATAATACTGATAACAAACATCGCCAGTTAAACGGCAACCATGAGAATAAAGAAGACGATGGATAGGCAAGAAGCTCTGGTTGTGGCGTTCGATTGATGAGAACGGCGTTGTTTTGGATGAAATTCTTCAACATAGGCGCGATAAGAAAGCCGCAAAACGTTTGCTGTATCAAGTGATGAAGAAGCAAGGGAGAACGCCAAAGCGTTTCATCACGGACAAGCTCCGATCCTACGGCGCGGCCAAATGCGAGATTGTTCTAGGCGTCGAACACCGGCCTCACAAAGGCCTCAACAATAGAGCCGAAAAACAGCCATCTGTCATTTCGAAAACGGGAAAGAGCTATGCAGGGATATCGCTCGCCTGGAAATCTGCAGCGGTTCATATCAATCCACTCTGCCATCCGAAACCGGTTCTCCGTTCCAGCTCGTCGTCGTTCAGCCTTAACAATTCGATACCATCGACTCGAGGCTTTCGATGCGTGGGATGTCGCAACACGAGCAGCATGAAATGCGGACATCAGGATTTCGCCATGGTCACACAGTTAAGGTGACAACACCGATCAAACCGTAAATCGCAAATTTGCTTCGTTGCCGACGTAAATATGACGATCATGCGACGCGATCGCCTTTACACCAAACACCACGGATCAAGGGGATCTGTTTATGCAACGCAACTCGCACAAGATCGCCGCGTAATCCGTGCGCCAATGCGCCTCGATCAGTTAGGCCCGCTGCCGCCGCAGGGCTTGCCGTGACGCAGGCGATGGCTTTTGGAATATCATTCCAGATGTCCGCAAGCTGGAATGCTGACAGGACAAGCGCGGCAGGAATGTAGTCTGACGATAGCATGTCGAGCAGATCAGCATCGGCCAGCTCACGCGCCGAGACATTGCCTGAATGAGATCCGCCTCGCACAATATTTGGAGCGCCCATCATCACGCCAATCCCGTTTTCACGGCATGCTTGAGCGGCCTCTATTGTGGTCGGGAATTCAGCGAATTTGACGCCGTTCACTTTTGATTTTTCAACATGGGCTGCTGTAGTGTCGTCATGGCTGGCAATGACCGCGCCGTAGCGTTTAGCCGTTTGCACCGCACCGGCTTCGTGTTTTGCGCCATTGCGCGCCTGAAGGCCCATCAGATTTTGCACATGTTCTTCAAATTCGCACTCGCTCATGCCGCGCTTTTTAGCGACATAGGCCCTAAGTGCCGAGACGTCGCGGAACTGACGTTGACCGGGTGTGTGGTCCATAAGGCTCACGATACCAACGCGATCATCCGGTCCAAAATCAGCCATCTCTTCTAACAAGGTTTCGGAACATATTTCTGCTCTCAGGTGCAGGAAGTGACTGATTTTGAACAAATTTTGTTCCCGCGCCATCCGCAATTCATTGGCGAGATTGCGCGCATAAGGCAGATAGCCGCCTTTGCCTGTGTGGATCGAACCGACCCGCAGCGCATCAAACACCGTTGTGATCCCGGTCGAGGCCAGTTCTGCATCATGGGCGATGAGCGCAGGAAGATGCGGCCAGTCGACCTCGGGGCGTGGCTCCATGTGACGTTCCAGATTGTCGGTATGCAGTTCGATCATGCCGGGCATTATGAAATCGCCGCCACAATCCAGCGCATCGCGCGGTATATCGCGACCTTCGACAATAGCGGTGATTACGCCGCCGGTCACAGTAATCTGCCCGTGCAAAACCTGATCCGGTAGGACAAGTTGCGCATTGGCAAGGCAAAGCGTGCCTGACACATGAGTGTCATTAACGGGTGTTACATTGGTCGCAACAAATGGAGAATTCATGTCATATACTCGCTTTGGACTGTATTTTGTGCCACCCGAAGGTGAATTGGCAGCGTTCGGCGCTGCGTGGTTAGGGTGGGACGTCATTGAGGGCGCAGATGCGGTTCAGTTCTCTATTCACGATCTTGGTGACACTACTGTGACACCGCGCAAATACGGGTTTCACGGCACACTTAAGCCGCCATTTCGTTTGGCGGAGGGGTGCGACCAAATCGATTTGGAGCGCGCGCTGACTGACATCGCGAAAACCATCGCGCCAGCAACCTGTGGTGGGCTGCGTCTGTCCCGTTTGGGACGGTTCTTGGCGTTGACACCAAGCGGCGATATGAACGGTCTTGCCAGACTTGCGGGCCAATTGGTGCAGGGGCTGGATGACTTTCGTGCACCTGCTGGTGCCGTTGAAATTGCCAAGCGCCGTGATGCAGCTTTGACACCGAGACAGGACAAAAACCTGCTGGCGTGGGGATACCCCTATGTATTCGACGAGTTTCAGTTCCACCTGACGCTGACGGGTAGGTTGGAGACTGACAAGATCACCCACTGGGAACAGATAGTGGCCGATACTTTGCCTCCATTGCCCGCCACGTTTAATGTGGCGTCCGTTGCCTTGGTAGGCGAGCGCGTTGATGGGTTTTTCGAGGTGATCCAACGCTACGGCCTAACTGGCTGAAGTGCTGCGAGAGCCGCTTGAACGGCTTCGTCTAAAGTGCCCTCGTTTTTTATTGTGACGATGTTTAGAGTGCGGGGCAGAGGCTTGGTCGCTTGTGACAGGCGTTTGGTGATTTCGGCACCCGTTTCGCGCCCGCGCCCTTTCAGCCGTTCCGCCAGAATTTCTGGCCGGGTGGTGATGTTGAGAACGATCAGCGCCGGAAAGACAACGGCAACCTGCATCAAAGCCCCGCGCGAAAAGTTCGCAAGGCAGGTGGCACCATTATTCACGTCATCCAGCACGCTGCGCGGGATACCGTAGTGCAGATCATGCGCGTCCCAGTTTGCGCAAAACTGTCCGTCTTCAACGGCCTGCTTGAAAGCCATCTGCGTCACTGCATCATAGTTTTCACCGCCCAAGTCAGGGGCGCGTGTGATAGTGCGGCGCACCAGTTTGATCGCTGGTTGTGCCGCGATAATGCCAGCCATAACGCTGTCCTTGCCCACACCAGAGGGGCCGACAACCGCGATCAATCGCCCCGGCGTCATGCTGCAACCTGTGGAGAAAACCCGGTCACATCGATTTCGCGATCACAGACACGTGCGCGCGCCTCTTCGTCATGGAAGATACCGATAATTGACGCGCCGCGTGCTTTAGCATCTTCGATCAACTCTAACACAATACCGCGGTTTTTCGCGTCAAGACTGGCGGTAGGCTCGTCTAGCAAAAGCGCGGGAAATTCATGCACAAAGCCGCGTGCAATGTTGACCCTTTGCTGTTCACCACCAGAAAAAGTAGTGGGCGACAGTGACCATAGCGGGCGGGGAATATTAAGCTGCACAAGTAATTCAGACGCACGCGCGCGGGCTAATTGCGGATCCACACCAAGCGCAAGCAACGGTTCGGCTACCACGTCTAGCGTCGGTACGCGCGGCACAACGCGCAAGAACTGGCTGACATAACCCAATGTTTCGCGGCGCAGACGGATAATGTCGCGGGGCGCTGCCTTCACAAGGTTGACATCACCAACCTGAATGACACCGCCCTGTGCACTATAATTTCCGTAAAGCATCCGCATCAGCGTGGATTTCCCCGCGCCTGACGCCCCCGTGAGGGCGATACATTCCCCTGCTTTTACCGACAGGTTTGCGCCGAGTATTACTTCGATCACCGTGCCGCCTTGATTGTGCAGCGTGAAGGTTTTCGAGACATTTTCAAGATTAAACATTAGGCGTCCTCACACTTGCAAGATTGAGCTGACAAGCAGCTGGGTGTAGGCGTGTTGGGGGTCGTCAAGCACTTGATCGGTTAGCCCTGCTTCGACCACATGACCGGATTTCATTACCATCAAACGATCCGCCAAAAGCCGCACGACGGCGAGATCGTGGGTAACAATAATTGCGGACAACTCCATGTCGCGCACAAGGCTGCGGATCATATCGAGAAGACGCGCTTGCACGCTAACGTCCAGCCCGCCGGTGGGTTCGTCCATGAACACCAATCGCGGCCCCGTCACCAGATTCCGCGCAATTTGCAAACGTTGCTGCATACCCCCTGAAAAGGTGGTGGGCCGATCATCAATGCGGCTTTCGTCGATTTCCACGCGGTCGAGCCAGTCAATCGCGGTGCTGCGAATGTCGCCGTAATTGCGCGCGCCCACGGCCATCAGACGTTCGCCGACATTGCCGCCCGCGCTCACACCCATGCGCAGCCCGTCGCGGGCGTGTTGGTGCACAAACGCCCAATCGGTGCGCGACAGCATCCGCCGTTCTGGCTCCGACATTTGCAATGTATCGCGTAGGCCGTCGGTGCGCGTCTCAAAGAGAACCTCGCCGGCGTCGGGGGCCAAATGTCCAGCCATGCAATTCAGCAAAGTTGACTTACCTGATCCAGACTCCCCGACGATTCCCATGACTTCTCCGGGAAAAAGATCAAATGAAACATCCGTGCAACCGATTTGTGCGCCATAATGTTTTGCCAATCTGCGCACTGACAATAGGGGGTTGTTAGTCATCCTGCGTCCTTTCCTTTGTGGCCGTCGGCTTGCCGCATCGTGCAAAAATCGGTGTCCGAGCACACGAACATCCGTCCGCCTGCATCATCGATAATGATCTCGTCGAGATAGCTGTTTTGCGCATCACACAACCCGCAGGGATGATTCGCCTTAGAGGCCTCAAACGGGTGATCCTCGAAATCGAGACTCACGGCATTGGTGTAGGGTGGCAGTGCATAAATGCGTTGCTCGCGACCGGCGCCAAATAACTGAACCGCCGCACAATTGCCGAGTTTCAGGTTATCAAATTTCGGGATCGGGGACGGGTCCATCACATAGCGCCCCTCGACCTTGACCGGATAGGAATAAGCGGTCGCAATATGGCCGTGACGGCTGATGTCCTCGTAAAGCTTGACGTGCATCAGACCGTATTCTTCCAGACTGTGCATCTTGCGGGTTTCGCTTTCGCGGGGTTCCAAAAACCGCAAAGGTTCTGGAATAGGCACCTGATAAACGAGGGTTTGACCTTCGATCAAGTCCTGCTCTGGTATCCTGTGGCGCGTTTGGATGATCGTCGCTTCGGCTGTGCGCGTTGTGGTGGCGACCCCTGCGACGCGCTGGAAAAAGCTGCGGATCGATACTGCGTTTGTGGTATCATCCGCGCCCTGATCAATAACTTTGAACCTGTCATTGCGGGTCATCACTGCGGCCGAAACCTGCACGCCGCCCGTGCCCCAACCATATGGCATCGGCATTTCGCGGCTCGCGAATGGCACTTGGTAACCCGGAATGGCAAGCCCCTTAAGGATCGCGCGACGGATCATGCGTTTGGTCTGCTCGTCAAGGTATGCAAAGTTGTAATCCTGATCCATTGCAACTGGTTCTTGTTGTTTCACGCTCATTCTGCGGCCTCTTGAGATTGGGACGCATGCACGTCACGGCGCAGTTTGCGCACTAGTTCCAGCTCGGACTGAAAATCGACATAATGCGGTAGTTTGATGTGTTCGAGGAACCCTGTCGCTTGGATGTTGTCAGCGTGATACAGTACAAATTCAGTGTCTTGCACGGGCGCACCCACGTTATCCTCGCCCAGTTCCTCCCACCGCATGGCACGATCCACCAATGCCATTGAAATCGCCTTGCGCTCGGTTTGGCCAAACACCAGACCATAGCCGCGCGTGAATTGCGGTGGTTCAGTCTTGGAGCCTGTGAACTGGTTAACGCTTTCACATTCGGTCACAATAATTTCACCGATATCAACGGCAAACCCCAGCTCTGGAATGTCCATTTGCACATCCACTGTACCGATCCGCAATTCGCCGACAAACGCATGGTTGCGCGCGTAACCGCGTTGGGTCGAATAAGCGAGCGACAGCGTGAACCCTTCGTCAGCCCGCGCCAATGCCTGCAATCGCAAGGCCCGATCGGCTGGCATTTCTAGTGGCTCGCGGGTCAGGTCGCGCGGCTCGGTGTCATCGCGCGGCGCCTCTTCGATCAGACCCTCGCGGTTGAGAAAATCCGCAACGCGGGGTTTGGGCATTTGATCTGCTGGCCGTTCAGGCGCAGCGCTCACTTCGCCATCTGCGGCAAGTTTGAAGTCCAGCAATCGGTGCGTATAATCAAACGTCGGGCCTAGGATTTGCCCACCGGGGACATCCTTGAATGTCGCGGAAATACGGCGATCACAAGCCATGGTTTCTGTGTCAATCGGCGCAGACACGCCAAAACGCGGCAGGGTGGTGCGGTAGGCGCGGATCAGGAAAATCGCCTCGATCAGATCACCGCGCGATTGTTTGATTGCAAGTGCGGCAAGATCGGGATCAAACAGCGATCCTTCTGCCATCACGCGATTGACAGCCAGTGCAAATTGTTCGCGAATTTGCGCAACCGAAAGCTCAGGAACCGCAACATTGCCGCGCCGTTCTTCGGCCAGCCATGCGTGCGCATTTTCGATCGCCCGCTCGCCGCCTTTAACAGCTACATACATCAGAAAACCTCCGTTGTGCGGGGAAGTGCGGCAAGCGTATCGCCGCAAGTGAAAATGAAATCTAAACCCAGCGGAAACTGCGCTGCGTTGTCTTGGAATGGCGTGATGCAAGGTAATGAAAGGGTCGCTTGGGTTTTGATCCCTGGCCCTTTGAGGGTTGCGCCGCTTTGCGCCAATTCGGACATTTCAATGATCAATGTGGTGGACCTGTCGGGGTATTCCGAAGTGCCTTTGGGATAGTTCGAGAGCGGCATCAGGTCATCCCAGTGCCCAAGCGCGAATTGGCAATGGGACGGACCGACAATGGGTGCGCCAATGTGAAAGGCGATCCAGTGACGCAGGGCGGGCGTATCGATCTCTTGCGCCAGATGCAGCGGCGTTTCTGTATCGCAAAGCGTCAACAAAACCGCACCAGCCGCCGCAGACAGCGGAGCAGGGGGCGTGGCACCTTGCACGCATTGTAGCGTGCCGGGCCTTGCCATTGCTTCCATTACACCGCGAAAGGCTGCAGCGGATTGCAGCGCAGGGTTGGAAAATCCGCCTTCTAAGGTTTTAATCTGCATCAGTTGCTCCCACCAACAAGAGTGAAAAAATCGACTTTGGTGGCAGCGGCTTTTGCCGCGCGGCGGGCCTTTGCACTGCTACGCGTCTGTTCAAGTGGGGTCAGTACATGCTGGCGCACGGCATTTGCTTGGTCTGTTTGCATAAGCGCGTCAGTGATTGCGGCCGCTTCGGCATCCGCCTTGTTGCGCCCTTGGATATATGCGTGACCTACGGAGCCGCACTCCAGCCGCAAGGCGCAGCGCGTGACCGTCATTTCGCCCAAGTTAAAGGGCGCGCCTGTGCCGCTTGCACGACCCCGCACCATGACGCTGCCCAGTTCGGGGGCGCGCAACCATGTAAACGCAGGGCGCGTAACGACAGCATCAAGAAGCTGTGCCGCTTGGCCCTGCCCAGCCTTCGCCAGCAGGCCCATCCATGCTTGACGGTCTTGGAGAGTGGCGGTTTGATATTCCATCTCGACAACTTTCTGGTTTACTATACAACTAGACATATATTAACAGATTCGGTCTCGGACCCCAGAGGAGTTTTGTGAATTTTGTATGACACATCGTCCAAGCCGCGCCGCACACCTGTCTGGCAATCCATCGCGTCGGAGTTGCGCAGCGACATATCCGAAGGGCGCTATGGCGTGGGTGATAAGCTGCAGACAGAGGCCGCATTGGCAGTTCGTTTTGGGGTCAATCGCCATACGGTGCGCCACGCGCTGACGCAGTTGGTTTCAGAGGGATTGGTGCATACCAGACGCGGGGCGGGTGCGTTTGTTGCAGCGCGCCCGACTGATTATGCCATCGGTAAACGTGTGCGGTTCCACGAAAATCTGCGGGCCGTCGGGCGCGAACCCGCCAAGAAAATCCTGACCTTAGAACGCCGTGCCCCAACCAAACCCGAGGCCACCACACTTGCGATAAATAGCGAAACGCAAGTGTTGATTTGTTACGGGTTGTCATTGGCGGATAATGTGCCCGTGGCCATATTCGAGGCCCTCTATCCGCTGGAAAGGCTGCAGGGGATCGAGGAAGCTCTGCGCGAAGGATTGGGCGTGACAGCAGCCCTCAAAAGCATCGGGGTTGATGACTATTCGCGCACCTCAACACGAATTGATGCAGTACTCGCAGCGGCCACCCAAGCCTTGCATTTGCAAATCCACGAAGGCAGTCCCTTGCTTCGCATATCCAGCCTTAGCGTCGATGGCGACGGCAATCCTGTAGAGCTGGGGCGGACTTGGTTCGCAGGGGATCGGGTGACATTGACGTTTGACGATTAATCTTTACGCCCGATCAGACGGCCACGTAGCCAGCCAGACAGCCAATCCATGAACATCACCAAGATGATGATCAACGTGATGTAATACCCGACTTCTTCCCAATCCTTTTGGGTTTGGATCGCTTGGGTCAGCATCAGTCCAATCCCGCCGCCAGTGATCGCGCCGATGATTGTCGCCGAGCGCGTGTTGGATTCGAGGAAGTATAGGACTTGCGCCAAAAGCACTGGTGCCACTTGCGGGATCACGCCAAAGCGGTAGCGCTGCAATGGCTTTGCGCCAGTGGACGATATGCCGTCGATCTGTTTCTGGTCCACGTTTTCCAATGCCTCGGAAAAGGTTTTACCGAATGTACCAGTGTCCGTGACAAGAATTGCCAAAGCGCCTGTCAAAGGGCCTGGGCCAAATGCACGCGCCAGCACAACCGTCCAGATCAAAGCATCGACACCGCGCACAAAGTCAAAAATGCGGCGCATGGACGCGCGGACCAGCATGAACGGCGAAAACCGTTTTGCAGCAATGAACGCGAGCGGCAGGGCAATCATCGCGGCGCCAAATGTGCCCAAGAATGCCATCAAGATCGTTTCGCCCATCGCCCATGCCACGTCTTTGTGCCGCCACATTGCGTTGTTCCAAAAGTCGGAAATCGCGCCAGAAATGTTGTTACGGGCGGGGTCAATGCGGTCACCTGCGACGATCTGGGCGACGCTATGCCCGTAATAAGGGCTGTCGAGTGTGAACCAGAACAGTTCCCAGCCGCTGAAATAGCGGAACACTTCGGTCCGCGTGCGAGTCATGGCCATACGCCCTGCATCGGTAGTGATTGTAATGCGCTGGTCGGATTTATTGATCCAATCGGGGATGGGGTCTTGCAGGTTTGTACGGATCGAGCCGTCAAGCAACTGCATTTCGATTGTGCCAAAGTCGGGGATATCGAAGGTCGCGGCATCGTCGGGCAAGAGCCGCACAAGATACCCGTTTTCAAGATCGATCGTTGTGTCGTCTGCGCCGTCCATGCTGACCCAACCAGGGCTGGTTCCGTCGACATAGGTGCCCTTGCGTTCGCCTTCAATTGCGATGGTGGTGCCGCCGCGTCGGTTGTCTCGGGTCACATGGACTTTATGTGACCAAACGTCAGATGCCAGAATGGCCGCGTTTTCCAAGCTGGCCCGCTTTGCCAATCCAACCACGTCGAATGAGATGGCGATATACAGTAGATACGCCAGAATGATCGCAGGAACGGTAAATGCGGCCTTCCGTTTACGGCGGAACAGGGCAGTGGCAGAAGCTCTTGCCGGTGCAAGTGTCATAGTTGTTTCGGTCAATTTTATAACCCTTCTGTCAATTTATTGCGATAGCGGCTGGACACTTGGTCAAAAAATACGATTGTGCCGAATAAAAGCAAAAAGATTGCCGCTGCTTCATCAAATCGTCCTGGCCCCCACGCCATAGCGCGGCTTAATTCTGCGCCGATACCGCCTGCACCGACAAAGCCTAGAATGGCCGAGGCGCGGATATTGATTTCAAAACGCAGTAAAGCATAGCTAAGAAAGTTGGGGGCGACTTGAGGCAGTACGCCGAGCATCATGGATTGCGCCCATGTCGCACCTGTGGATTGCAAACCATCAACGGGCTTTAGGTCGGCATTTTCGGCAACTTCGGAAAACATTTTTCCAAGCGCGCCGGCGGTGTGAAGTGCAATAGCAATCATCGCTGGAATGGGTCCGCCTCCGAGCACAAAAATCAGAACTAGCGCAATGACGATCTCAGGGATCGCGCGCAGGATATCCATCCAACGACGAAACAGCGGGATCGCTCTGGGCCAGCGTGCCAGCCCGCGTGTAGACAGCAAAGACAAGACCAGCCCGAACATGGCCCCGATCAACGTCGAAGCCGCCGCAATGTTAATGGTTTCGATTAAAGAGGGGAAATACTTGGCCAGCGACGCGGGTAATTCCGCGCGCTTCTCCCATGTTTCTGTAAAGACATCGCGCGGAAAATCTAGCACTTGATGCCATCCAAACCAAAACCCGCCAGCATTGCGGTCGTCTGCGATCATGAAACCTGACACCATAAGCAACACAAAGATTGACAGCGTAAGGCCACCATAGGTTCGACGGCGGCGTACCAACGTCAGATAGTTTTCCTGAATGATCGCAGTGCTGTTCGATCCAATATGCGTGGCGTCGGTCATAGGGTGCTCCAAATGAAGAGGGGGGCAGCGTCAAACGCTGCCCCGATCCGTCGTGGACGATTTAGTCGGCCTGAACAGCTTCGCGCACGGCGATGATGTTTTTGTAGGCGTCATGGGTGATTGGAAAGAAACCTGCAGTTTCGCCAGCAGCCATGTTGTATGCACATTCTGCGTCTTGGGTGTGCAAGTTGCCGAGGAAATCAACAACTTGGGCTTTCACGTCTTCGGGCAAGGCGCGGCGCAGAACAATTGGGCCTTCAGGAATGATGTCCGAGCGCCAAATTTCGACCAGATCATTCATGTCAACAAGACCGGAGTCGGACGCTTTGCGCAGCGCGCCAGAGTTGTAACCGTCCAACCAATCGCCTTGACCGTCAGCCCAAGTCACACCTGCATCAACGTCTCCGTTAGCAACCGCAACGATGGTCTGCTCGTGCCCGCCAACAAAGCGCACCTCACCAAAGTAGTCGCCAGAGTCCATAGTTGCGCCAACCGCAGCAGGGATTTCGACAGACGGGATCAAGAAGCCGGATGTCGAGTTCGGATCACCGAAAGCAAACACTTTGCCTTCCATATCTGCTAGCGATGTGATGCCACTGTCAGTGCGCGCAAATCCGACAGAGTAATAACCGTAACTCTCGTCAAGGTTGGTTTTGACCATAACAACGTCAACCGCTTCAGGGTCTGTCATGAACGTTTTGGCGTAGGCCGACGCGCCCAACCATGCCATGTCGATTGTGCCACCAAGCAAGCCTTGGATCACACCGTCATAGTCAGCAGGCGTAAAGATTTTTGTTTCTACACCCAGCAGGTCTTCGACGTATGCGCGCACACATTCGTTCGAAGTCATACGGTCTTGTGCATTTTCGCCGCCCAAAATGCCGATGCGGAATTCTGAGATTGCAGCGTCTTGTGCGACTACAACCGACGTCAAGGATGTGCTTGCGACAAGGGCAAGTGCGATGGTCGTTTTCATGGGTTTCTCCATTGAGATTTTAGCAGGATGATTTCTAAGCAGTTAGCAATTGATGGCGTTCTGCCCGTTCGAGAGTTTCGATCTGCGTCGACGTAGCTGCTTCGGAAAAGTCAGCCCCCGCCCCGTAGATCTCGCGTGCAGCGTTCGTTGTTAGCTGCTCTGGCGTGCCGTCAAAAACGACCCGACCGTCACGCATTCCGATCACGCGGTCACAATAGCGCCGCGCCGTGTCGAGTGTGTGTAGGTTGGCAATAACCATGCGTCCGTCTTCGTCGTGAATGCGGCGCAGCGCGTCCATTACGACCTGTGCGTTCATAGGATCAAGCGATGCGATTGGTTCATCGGCAAGGATGATTTCAGGGTTTTGCATTAACGCACGTGCAATCGCCACGCGCTGTTGTTGGCCACCCGAAAGTGCGTCCGCACGTTTTGGTGCGTGTTCTGCAATGCCGAGGCGATCCAGAATTTCGATAGCTTTGTAGATGTCTTTTTGCGGATACAAGTTGAACATCGTCGCAAGTGTTGAGTGGCGGTTTAATGTGCCGTGCAGGACGTTGGAAACCACATCCATACGCGGAACGAGGTTGAACTGTTGGAATATCATTGCGCAACGCGATTGCCATGCACGTTTTGCAGATCCGGTTGCGCCTGTCACGTTCACGTCACCACATGTAATCGAGCCACTGGTCGCATTGTCCATCCGGTTCATGATCCGTAGTAGCGTAGATTTACCCGCGCCAGAACGCCCGATGATGCCAATCATCATTGACCGATCAACCTCGAAGGTCACATTATCAACAGCAGTTTTTTGACCAAATTTCTTAGTCAGTGTATCGATCTTAAGCATTTTGACCCCTTCAGTTCGAGAAGAGACCTACGTCGGATTAGTGACACTTACGTGTCACTAACATATCAGTTTTATGAAATATTGAATCATAACTCATAGATTGACTTACCGTTCTCCGTTACCCTAAACGCTTGGCCATGTTTCACTTGCCCATTCGGCGTTGCCCTGACAAATCGCAGCAGATGAAATCCCCCACGCGTTAGAACTCAGGGCAAGCACAGTATTGGTTTACCTATCAGCCCTGACAAAAGTGGACCGGACCGTACAACGTCGTTGTATTCGTCGTCATTTTAATTTGGACATCAGAGCGGCTTGAGCATTCGAGGCTCTGGATCGTTTGTGTGATGATTACGCTGCTTGTTTTTGATGTTGTAAGCGGCGTTGCTTGATTGTCCGTTTCTTGATCCTCTCCCTTCCTCTGAGAATTGCTGTATCGCGTCCGAAGTAGACGTCTGCGGGGGGGGGGGACGTTGTTCAGGCTCTCGTGATAACGCTGATTTTTGTACTACTCGACGAATGCGCCAATCTGGCGCTCCAGGTCGCCGGGCAGTCTGATGTTTCACCGATTCGCCGCTTGCGGTCTTGGGCAGGGCGAAGGGAGAGTATGTGATCACGGGTGGCGCGGATTACTCCGATCAAGGCCGCGCAAAGGTCGAGGCGCGCGCAGTGGGCTGTTCGGCTCTATGATGCCAAACCGAGCAGGCGGCTGAGAGGGGCAGAACTGTTCTGCCCTCGGGCACAACACATGGCACATCTGTTGGCTTTGGCGATCAATCGCGACGAAACTGCCGCAAGCCTTTTGGTGATGCCATTTTATCACCCGACCTTGGAGGAGGGGTCGAAACCGGCCTTGCGGGCCATCTGCAAAACAAGCACGAAGGCGCTTCAAAATGAGCAGGATACCGGCGATCCGTTCGGTGCGTGATGATATACAACGCCCCAAGGGAAGGTTTATTTCAGTGTCTAGTTTGCTCGCGGCTATGCGAAAATCACTATCCACTGAACCAATCTATCGATCCTCGGAGAAGTGAGTGTTTAGGTAGTAGATTGTGCCACATCACAGTGTTACAAAGGCAATCCATCCGGCACAAAATGGACATCCCAAGCGGCTCGCCAAAAACGGCCTGACGGTATTGCGCGATGTCGATATTAGGAGGTGTGCCAAGAGGCGGTCACGCCTCAGATGTCACTTCTGCAACAATGCCGTGTGAGGCCTGTTTTTGCGCGCATCTTTCCATTTCCCAGCTATCAGTGTGGCTTCGTGCCGATCAGATTCACCTGTAGTCTTGGTCACGTGTTTGTCACTTCGCCTGTCGCATAGGCGTGCTTGCCAAAATTTACTTCGATCGGTCTTGTAGCTCGAAAGCCCTTATTCGACGAATTTTTTGTGGGTGTGGCCGCTAAGACTTTTCATCATAAATGGATTTTACCTTAATGAAAGTATTGTGTCTAGGTTGTGTATAGGTATTTGAGGGCTGCGCCTGAGTGCGTCGATTTTATCTAAGTCTTTGATTTTAAGGGGTGGTTGGAGGCGAGTACCGGAATCGAACCGGTCTACACGGATTTGCAATCCGCTGCATAACCTACCTGCCCACTCGCCACCTTTGTGCGGGATATACCAAGGGTTTGTGGTGTGCAAGGTGCCAATCAGCTCAAAGTTTCGTTGCTGATCAAGCGGAGATATGACATTAAAGGCACAAGGATTCTGACCCAAGCGAAAGTTTAGCGCGTGACCGATTACACAGCCCGCCGCACCATGATGGTCGATACACAAGTTCGACCGTCTGACGTGACCAAATTTCCGATCATTGAAGCCATGCTATCGATCCCGCGCGAGGACTATATTCCTGTAGCTATGCGTGAGACGGCTTATGTAGGTGAGAGTATCGATTTGGGTGGTGGCCGTGTTGTTCTGGAGCCGCGCACATTTGCCAAGATGTTGGATGCCTTGGCAATTGAGCCCAAGCACGTTGTGCTCGATATCGGGTGCGGGTTGGGGTATTCGACGGCTGTTCTAGCGCGGATGTCGGAATTTGTTGTTGCGGTGGAAGACGACGCGGATCGTGCTGCGGCCGCGCAGACCACATTGTCCGAGCATGGCATTGATAATGCTGCTGTTCTGCAAGGTCCGTTGGAAGAAGGAGCCGCAAAATCAGGCCCTTATGACATCATTATAGTGCAGGGCGCGGTTGAATTTGTACCTGATGGTTTGTTGGCGCAATTGCGTGATGGTGGCCGCATTGCTTGCGTGTTTGCCGAGGGCGCATTAGGTGTTGTGCGTATAGGCCATAAAATTGACGGTATTGTGAACTGGCGGTTCTCGTTTAACGCTGGTGCGCCAGTGCTGAGTGGTTTTAAAGCTAAGGCGTTATTCGCGCTCTGATTTTTATGGTGCGGGCGTTGCGTTTTGCAGATGGTCCTATGCCGTTAACGAGGAATTGACTATGAATATTCGCACATCGGTTGTGGCGATTGTCGCTATCGCAACGCTTGGTTTTTCAAGTGCTGCTCGTGCAGAGACGCTCGCGGATGCGTTGACGGCAGCCTATAATAATTCCGGTCTGTTAGATCAGAACCGTGCGCTTTTGCGCGCTGCTGACGAGGGTGTGGCCCAAGCGGTTGCGGCCACCTTGCCTGTGATTTCGTGGACTGCTTCGGCAAGCACTTCGGCGCCGCGTGCGGCAAATGTTGATTTGATCGCTGCGACGGCTCAGATTTCTGCGAATTTAACACTTTATGACAGCGGCTCGAACCAATTGGCGATTGAAGCTCAGAAAGAGCTGGTTTTAGGCACCCGTGAAGGGTTGCGTGCTCTTGAACAGGACGTTTTGCTGGGGGCCGTCTCTGCGTATATGCAGGTCCGTAGTGACACCGAATTTGTAACACTGCGCCAAAGTAACGTGCGTGTGCTGACCCAAGAATTCCGCGCTGCACAGGACCGGTTTGATGTGGGCGAAGTGACCCGCACCGATGTTGCATTGGCCGAAGCCCGACTGGCAGCGTCGCGCAGCCTGTTGACTGCTGCAGAAGGAAGTTTGTCGCGGTCTGCGGAAGCTTATGTGACCGCCGTTGGGCACCGCCCGATATCATTGAGCCCCGTAACACCAGCACCCGTTTCACGATCATTGGCTGATGCAAAGGCCTTTGCGCTACGTAATCACCCTGATTTGTTAGGTGCGCAGCATAGTGTAAGTGCGGCGGAGCTGAATATTCGCCGCGCTGAAGCTGCTATGGGCCCGACAGTGACTTTGAATGGCCAGATTGGATTCGATCAGGATTTGAACGTTGGACGTCAGGTTGGTGTGACTGCATCAGGTCCGATTTATGCAGGCGGACGTTTGTCGAGCCAGCTACGTCAGTTTATGGCGCAACGTGATGCGCAACGTGCGTCGCTGCATGTGACCGCTATGGGGATAGAGCAGGCCGTTGGCAATGCGTATAGTTTTCTGGAGGTGGCAGGGGCCTCGGCCCAGTCGTCGAACAATCAGATCTCTGCGGCGCGCGTCGCATTTAGCGGTGTCCGTGAAGAGGCGACTCTTGGTGCGCGCACCACGCTTGATGTATTGAACGCTGAGCAAGAGTTGTTGAGTGCGCAGGCCAACCTGATTGCTGCGCAAGCCGACGAGGTTGTTGCGAGTTATCAGGTGCTATCGGCGATGGGCTTGCTGACTGCGACGCATCTGCGCCTGCCAGTGCAGCAATATGACCCCTCGGCCTATTATAATCTGGTAAAAGACTCCCCGACGATCAAGTCGGATCAAGGTAAGGCGTTGGACCGTGTTTTGCGTTCGATTGGACAATAATTCAAATTCGTATGGATTGGTTGTTTGAAGGAATAAGTCAGGTTACACTAATCTTGAGGTATAACAGGATCCTAGAATGTCCGAAGCGGTCACAAACGTAGAAATCGAAGATGTCTTGTCGTCTATTCGTCGTCTTGTTGCGCAAGGCGATAAGCTGCGTTCCCCTGTTGAAACAAAGGAAAATGACGTGGCAGCGGTGGTTCAACCTAGCAGATTTGTACTGACGCCTGCGTTGCGCGTTGCCGAGGATCCGGACACTACAAAAGCGGCCGCAGCCGAATCAGAGGCGTATGTGACTGAACCTGATGCGCTACAGTTGAAGCCATTGATCTTAACTCCTGCGGACGTCATGCAAGAGCAGCTATTGCATGACAGGATGTCAGAGACAGAGCGTGCGAGCCTAGAGGCGACGATTGCAGAATTGGAAGCTGCGGTGACGTCACAAGCTGATGAGTGGGAGCCTGATGGCAGCGAGACTGTTGCAACCACAGATTTTGCTGATGTCTTTGCCGCAATGCGCAACGACGTCGTTGAGCACGCTGAGGTATTGCCGTCTGACCCTGTTGTGAAGTTGCATCCACACCGCGACGAACCGATTTTCCGCCATGCGGTCGTCGAGAATAATGCCGATGACGTAGATACCGATTATGGCGATGAACTGCGCCAAAGCGATGATGACGGTACACCGATTCCGGACGATTTGGACGAGACACTGGCAGCGTATATTGCTGGAGGGTCAAGGATGGAACATGAAGAGATACGCCAGATGGTTGTCGAGGTGGTGCGTCAAGAGTTGCAGGGCGATCTGGGCGAACGGATTACACGCAACATTCGTAAACTGGTGCGCGCGGAAATCCACCGTGCGATGTCTTCAAACCTGACCGACTAAAAAAATCCTGCGAAAATGTATAATGAACGGCGCGCACATTGATGAGCCGCTACGTTTTTCTTTTGCCCCCGTTAGGTGTAAAACAAAAAAACGCGGCCTGAATAGGGCCGCGTTTTTAAGAACCGCACCTGGCAGGGTGGGTTAACTCGGTTTGCTTATGCTGCGCGCGCTTCAAGTTCAGCTGCGTTGCGGCGTTCGCTTTCTTCACGGGACAGTGCCACAGAGGTGCGTACACCCTTGCCAACAAAATCCATCAAACCTGTTACAACCCGTTCGTTTGGGTCGATACCGGCGCAAGACAATACCTCACGACCGTCACGCGACCGCGCCCAACGCGCAATCTGTTCCGGGCCGTTACCGTATTTTTTGTCATCAGCGATGGCATCATCCAGCGCGGCAAGCACAACAGCCGCAAACAATTTGCGAGCGCGGTTGCCCTGTTCATTGTTGAAGGCCGTGCCGTCGACGAAATCTCTCATCTTGCTTCCTTTATTATTGCTCTTGTCATTCGAGCGTGACCTGCAATATGCAACATCTAAACCGATTCGGGGGTTCTGTTTTGGAATGCCAGCTATGCACTCAATGCATGACTGGAGGTTCGTTAACCCTTATTTAGTTGCCTTGCTACTATGACACCACCAATATATAGGCTGTGTCATCATTCGATCAACCGTTTGCCACAATTTTGACACGAAGTGAAACATGCCCAAAATCCACGGAAATGAGATCAGACCCGGAAACGTCCTTGAACACGAGGGCGGCCTCTGGGGTGCTGTGAAAGTCGACCACGTCAAGCCCGGTAAGGGCGGCGCATTTGCGCAAGTGGAATTGAAAAACCTGCGCGATGGTCGCAAGTTAAACGAACGCTTCCGGTCTGCCGATAAGGTTGAGCGCGTCCGTTTGGAAAATAAGGATCAGCAGTTTTTGTATGAAGCTGATGATATGTTGACGTTCATGGATACAGAAACCTACGAGCAGATCGCATTGCCTGCGGATATTCTGGGTGACCGTCGTCCCTTCTTGCAAGACGGCATGACTGTCAAAATCGAGTATTTTGGCGAGGAAGCACTAAATGTGACGCTGCCTTTGCGCGTGACATGTATTGTTGCCGAGACCGAGCCTGTTGTGAAGGGCCAGACGGCTGCCAATAGCTTTAAGCCAGCGACGTTGGACAACGGTGTGCGCGTCATGATCCCGCCGTTTGTTGGTACGGATGAGGCTATTGTGGTGAATACCGAATTGTTTGAGTATATCGAACGCGCGTAAGCTGCCCGCGTTCTGAAATCGAAAGGTCAGTCTGCTAATCGCAGGCTGGCCTTTTGCGTTTTCATGTCCTTTGCGCGGTCAAAGCGCAAATAGGCGATGCCATTGTTGCCGCTAACGGAGTACAATGTGCCAACCGGTTTTTCGCCTGAGGTGATGGTGTCGCCCGACTGTGCCTCGCCGTCGATCTGTACCCGCACAAGCCCTTTCTTGAGTTCGGTTTTGTGCTTCATCCGTGCGACGATTTCTTGACCGACAAAGCAGCCCTTTTTAAAATCAACACCATGAAGTGCTTCAAAATTTGCCTCTAAAATGTAGGTTTCAGGCGTGAGTTCGATCCCGGTTTGTGGGATCAGGTAGGTAACGCGCAATGCCCCCCAATCGGTTTGTTCACTGATGTCAGTGTCGCCATAGTGCCGCCATCCCAATGCATCATGTCGTGGGTCGAGGAGTGCGTTGTCTGGCATGGGGCCCGTGCCGCGTGATACGATGATATCGGTCTGGGCGATAGTGACGTCGGCGCGTAGGCGGTACATGCCGAGCCGCTGGAAAAGCTGTGGTGCGATCGCGGTGTCCACATCGATCAGCAAGCTGTTGTTTTGGTCCAGCACAAAAAAGTCGGCGATATATTTGCCTTGCGGGGTGAGCAAGGCAGCATAGATGATCCCGTCTTTTGCGCGCGTTACGTCGTTGGTAATCAGCCCTTGCAGAAAGTCGTGTCGATCGCTGCCTGTTACGGCGAGAACGGTGCGGGTATTCATATTGTTTGCGCCTTTTCCTGGCTGAACTGAAGTTTGTGCAGGTCGGCGTAGATGCCGCCGCGGGCGAGCAATTCGTCGTGTGTGCCTTGGTCGACGACGCGCCCATGGTCCATGACGACGATGGAATGGGCATTGCGTACAGTGGATAGACGGTGGGCGATCACAAGGGTTGTGCGCCCGTCTGACAGGGCTTCAAGCGCCGATTGTACAATGGCCTCGGATTTGGTGTCGAGCGCGCTGGTCGCCTCATCGAGGAGCAAAATAGGTGTGTCACGGAGGAGGGCACGGGCGATCGCGACCCGCTGGCGTTGGCCGCCAGACAGGTTTGATCCGCGGGGGCCAGCAGGACTGTCGAGACCGCCGGGCATTTGGTCGATGAAGTCTGCGACATGGGCCGCTTTAAGTACTTTTTTAAGGTCCGTATCGCTCACGTCAGTGCGACCCAACAGTATGTTGTCACGGAGTGTTTCATCGAAGAGTGCCGCATCCTGGGATACGACCGAGAACAGCCCGCGCAGGTCTTGCAACGACATGTCAGTGTTGGCGACGCCGTTGATTGTGACGGTGCCGGATGCGGGGTCTACCAACCGTGTCAGCACGTTAAAGATCGTGGATTTGCCTGCGCCCGACGCGCCCACCAACGCGGTGGTTTTGCCCGCTGCGGCAGTGAAGCTGGTACCACGTAGTACGGGCAGCTCGCCGTAGTTCAGCGCAACATCGTTAAGTGTAATAATTGGGGCAGTTTGTGGTGCCGGTTTGGGGTTTGCCGGGGACAACAGAGTTGGTTTTTCGTTAAGGATATCTTGCAAGCGCTCGATCGAGGCGGCGGCTGTTTGCCATTGGCCTGACATCAAACCAAGGCGGCGTAGTGGTTCAAACGCCAGCGACATGGCGGTGAAAAAGGACATGAATTGCCCCACGGTTTTTTCGCCTTCGATGATTTCGGCGCCGCCAAATATCAAAACACCCAAAAATCCGACACCTGTCATAAGGTCGATCAGGGCGGGGACGGCGGCTTGGCCGGTGACAGCGCGCACTTCTGCGTGCACGCGTGCGTCCCCAAGGGCGTCGTAACGCGCGGATTGGTAGCGTTCCAGTGCATTGAGCTTGATGGCGTTGATACCGTGGAAAACTTCGTCGAGGCGAGTCGCCATCCGCCCTGCAAGGTCGCGCGCATTTCCGGCACGGCGGCGCACATAGGCCTGAGCCAGTAAGGATGGTAGCACCAAAAACGGAATTCCGACAAGTGCCACAGCGGTCCAGCGCCAGTCGACCGAAAGCGCCACCGAAAATAGTACGGTCACGGCGATCAGGTCGCGGCCGATCCCTGTCAGCAGCGACGCCCAAATTTGGTTCACCACGGTAACATCACTTTGCACCCGCTCGATGAGTTGGCCGGGCGGATTAATTTGATGGTAGCCGCCGTCGAGCGTCATTAGATGGCGCAACAGATGGCTGCGCATTCCGGCCGAAGAAAGTTGGCTTACTTTAGTCATCAGGATTCTCTGCGCCGCCGAGCTGACCGCGCGCACGCTGAAAACCCCTAGGATGCCGAACCCCACCCAATATAGAGCATCGACCTGACCTTGCACAAACACGTTGTCGAACATCGGTTGTATCATGTAGCTGAGGAAACCGAGCATCGAACCTTCGATGACCATAAACATAACTGCGAGCGCCAGCGTGCCTTGATGCGGTCGCAGGTAGTCGCGCCAGAGCCATCGGAACAGCGGAAATGCGGATTGTTTGATCACGAAGTTTGCCATTTGACGCCTTGTTTGCTCAGTCTTGGTAGTGGTCTACTGGTAAATGGGGGGGCGGGGCAAGTTGGGCAAGCTTGACGCTGCGCGCGGCCTTGTTAATGTCCTCTCAAATCAACTCCTGAAAGCATAATTTATGTCGCTCGCAAATGGTCGTTCCTATCTCGCAATTCCTGGGCCGTCGGTCATCCCCGAAGCAGTTTTACGCGAGATGCACCGTGCGTCGCCAAACATTTACGAGGGTGAGCTGCATGAGCTGACCAATAGCCTGATCCCTGATCTAAAAAAGTTGGCCATGACGGATCAGAACGTCGCGATTTACATTGGCAATGGTCATGCTGCTTGGGAGGCTGCGTTGGCAAACACGGTTCAGGCGGGCGACACTGTGCTGGTGCTGGCAACGGGCCGGTTTTGCATTGGTTGGGGCGAGATGGCCGAGGGCCTCGGTGTAACAGTGCAAACGATTGATTATGGCAATCAGGCCTGTATTGATTTGGTCCAAGTTGAAGATGCGTTGCGCGCGGATAAGGCTGGCAAAATCAAAGCGATTTTGGCGGTTCATGTTGATACCTCGACAAGTGTAAAAAACGATATTGCGGGGCTGCGCACTGTTCTGGATGCTGTGGGCCACGATGCGCTTTTGATGGCAGATTGCATCGCGTCTTTAGGCTGTGACCGATTCGAAATGGATGCTTGGGGCGTCGATGTGATGGTAGCGGCTTGTCAAAAAGGGTTGATGACGCCGGCAGGGATTTCTTTTGTCTGGTATAACGCCAAAGCGGATGCGGCGCGCGCGGGTGGCGCTAGTCGCTACTGGGACTGGCGAACCCGTACCGATCCAGAGCATTTTTTCCAGTATTTTGATGGGACCGCGCCAACCCATCACCTTTATGGGCTGCGCAAGGCGCTGGATATGATTAAGGCCGAGGGGTTGGACACGGTGTTTGCCCGTCATGAAAAACTCGCGAAAACGGTTTGGTCGGCGTTTGACTGTTGGTCGCAAGAAGGTCCGTTGCAGCTGAACATTGCTGATCCCAAAATGCGCTCTCATGCAGTCACTGCGATTTCGGCAGGATCACCAAACGGCGATTTGTTGCGTCGCTGGTGCGAAGAGAAGGCGGGGCTAACCTTGGGCATCGGCTTGGGCCGTGCTCCTGCTGATGCGTATTTCCGGATTGGCCACATGGGGCATGTAAATGCGCATATGATCATGGGCGTTTTGGGCACTGTCGAGGCAGGTCTTACCGCGTTGAACATCCCGCATGGCGCGGGCGCATTACAGGCTGCCGCCGAGGTAATCGCAACCGCTTAAGCTTTGGCGAGTGCCTGTGGCAGGGCCTTTGCGAAAAGGTCCATTTCCCGTTTGGGGCCACAACTGACGCGTATACAGCGGTTTTGCGGGGCAACAAATGGCATGCGCACAAAGATGCCAAGTTTACCAAGTTCCGTAACAACGCGTTTGGCAAATGCGCCATCTTTACCGCAGTCGATAGCGACAAAATTGGTTGCAGACGGTAACGGTGACAGACCGTGTTCAAGCGCGATAGATCCGATGCGCGCGCGGGATTTTTCGACCTCTTTGATAATATAAGTGGTGTGGGCGTCGTCGTTTAATGCCGCCAATGCGCCAGCCAACGAAATGCGGCTCATGCCGAAATGGTTGCGTACTTTATGGAAGGCGCCGATTACACTTGGCGCACCTATGGCATAACCAACCCTTGCACCTGCAAGACCATAAGCCTTTGAAAACGTACGCATCCGTATGACACGCGGATCATGTGGCGACGGTGCTGCCACGCAGTTTAACGGGGCAAATTCCACGTAGGCTTCATCAAGGATCAGCAGGCAGTTTTTGGGCAGGGCTGCGATCATTTGTTCAATCTCATGACCATCGTGAACAGAGCCCATCGGGTTGTCGGGATTGGCGATATAGATCAGTTTTGCGCCGACTTCGGTGCCTTTGGCGATCAGGCGTGCAGGATCTTCATAGTCGCCCGTATATGGCACCGTGTGAATCGTACCGCCGAAACCTGCAACGTGATAATTGAAGGTCGGATAGGCCCCCGCAGAAGTTACAACATGATCGCCAGCGGTGATGAACAGTCGTACAAGATTACCCAAAAGCGCGTCGATACCTTCACCGATCATGATGCAGTCGGCGGAAATGTTGTGGAGGTTTGCGAGGGCTTCGCGTAGGTCATGCGCCTCTGGATCGGCGTACATCCACGCCTCGTGCGCCGCATTTTGCATAGCTTTTATCGCAAGTGGTGACGGCCCGAAACCGAGTTCATTTGCACCTAAGCGCGCGGCAAACTCAACGTGATTTGCGCGTTCTTGTGCCTCTGGCCCGACGAATGGGACCGAAGCAGGCAGTGATGCGGCGAGGGGCGTGAGGCGGTGATCATTGGTCATGAGGGCAGCATCTCTTTGAGCGGCACATCTTGCAATTGCGACTTTTGCAGTTGCTTAGGACTGGGGCGCTGTGGAAATTCGTTTATGATGCGGGGATCGAAAATGGGTGGATAAGGCGGCACCGAAGTGCCGCCAGATATGTTAACCGAGTTCAGCAAGACGAGCGATTGCGGCTTTCAACTGGGCGTCTTCCTCTTCGCGAAGTGCGAGGTTTTCGCGCGCTTCTATGATGACGTCCTCTGGGGCCGATTCCACAAATTTGGGATTGTTGAGGCGGCCGCGTAGCCCACCCAACTCTTTGCCCAGCTTTGTGACAGATTTTTCTAGCCGTGCGATTTCCGCTGGAACGTCGATCAGCCCTGCGAGGGGAAGCCCAAAAGTGCCACCCTCCATTGGGATTGTGACGCAGCCTTTCGGGAATACGTCGACATGATCAAGGGTTTCGATTCGTGCTATCCGTTGGATCAGGGCGCTATTGTTGTTCCACGCGGACCCGCCTTTCGCATCCAAACCCATGACAACAAGCGGCACTTTTGCGCCTGCGGGGACGTGGGATTGGGCGCGCGCAGAACGCACAGAATCAATCAGGTTAATGACCCAGTTCATTTCGCGGTCAGCCTCTGCATCGACTAGATCAGCGGCTGTGTAGGTCGGCCAATCTGCCGTGACGAGAAGTGTTTCGCGAGTTTCAGCAAGGCCCCACAATTCTTCCGTGATGAAGGGCATGATTGGATGCAACATGATTAGGGCTTGGTCAAGCACCCAGCGCAACGTGGCCTCTGTCTCGGCCTTTGCCGCGACATCGGTACCTTGCAGGATTGGCTTGGAAAACTCCAGATACCAGTCGCATACTTTTCCCCAAGTGAAGGCATAAAGTGCGTTGGCGGCGTCATTGAAGCGGTATGTCTCTAATGCTGCGTCGACGACTTCACGGGTTTTCGCGGTCTCGCCAATGATCCATTTATTGAGTGTTTGCGAGGGCTTTGGTTGGGCATGAACACCTGAGTTCGGTATCTCGTAGTGTTCAGCAAAGCTAAACGCGTTCCAGAGTTTGGTGCCGAAATTGCGGTAGCCTTTGATTCGGTCCTCGGAAATTTTGAGCACGCCACCAAGGGCCGCCATTTGTCCCATGGTGAAGCGCAGCGCATCAGCGCCGTATGCGTCGACCATGACCAGCGGGTCGATGACGTTGCCACGGGTTTTGGACATTTTCTCGCCCGCAGCATCCCGCATCAATTGGTGCAGATAAACGGTGTGGAATGGGTCCTCGTTCTTGACGGCGCGGCTCATCATCATCATGCGGGCGACCCAGAAGAACAGAATGTCCTGGCCCGTGATCAGCACATCACCAGGGAAGTATTTTGCCAGTTCAGGCGTATCGTTAGGCCAGCCGAGCGTTCCGAATGGCCAGAGACCGGAGGAGAACCATGTGTCCAGCACGTCGGGGTCACGCCACACGGGGAACTCGAGCACAGTCGGGTCTTGGGTGACGTTGTATTGTGCAAGACTTGCTGTGAAGCGATGGACGGCCTCGGCGCGGCTTTCAACCTCGACAATCGCTGCGTGGCTCAGCGGACTTGGGATATCTGCGTTATCAAACGTAAAATCTGACTTGATGCTTTCGAAATCAGGACCGCAGTGCATAATGTCATCGCGGTGCAACATGCCATCGCTTAAAAGCAAGCCAAGCAGTTCGACTTCATCCAGATCGCCAGACGGGTTGTGTTCGTCAGGCACGCCAAGATCAAGACCATACCAAACCGGAATCTGATGACCCCACCAAAGCTGACGCGAGATGCACCATGGTTCGATGTTCTCTAGCCAGTGGAAGTATACTTTTTCGCCTGATTCAGGCATGATTTTGGTGCGGCCAGAGCGGACGGCGTCGAGCGCGGGTTCCACGATTTGGGCGGTGTCGACGTACCATTGGTCGGTCAGCATCGGTTCAATGACGACCTTAGAGCGGTCACCAAAGGGCTGCATGATCTTTTTGGATTCTACGTATGGTACGGTCTCGGTGATCTCGACCTTGTTGCCGTCTTCGTCTTTTTCTGTGCGGGTCACGTCATGCATGACGGCGAGGCCTTCGGCGGTGATAGCGTCGATCACGGCCTTGCGAGCTTCAAAACGGTCCATGCCACGGTACTCTTCGGGGACCATGTTCATGCTCGCGATCATCGCCTCGTCGAACTTCATGTCGCCGTTTGCGATGGCTTGGGCCGTGGCGGCTTCATCCTCGTAGGGTCGCCCATCGGCGCGCATCGCGGCCTTTGTGTCCATGAGGTTATACATCGGGATGCCCGAACGTTTCGCGACCTGATAATCGTTGAAATCATGCGCACCGGTGATTTTAACCGCCCCAGATCCGAATGTCTTGTCGGGGTACTCATCGGTGATAATCGGTATCAGACGGCGCTGCGCCTTAGGTCCAACGGGAATTTCACAAAGTTGGCCGACGATGGAGGCGTAGCGCTCGTCTGTGGGGTGCACGGCAACTGCACCGTCACCAAGCATGGTTTCAGGACGGGTTGTGGCGA
The DNA here is from genome assembly GCF_054439475.1 of Yoonia sp. MH D7. Lineage (NCBI taxonomy): Bacteria > Pseudomonadati > Pseudomonadota > Alphaproteobacteria > Rhodobacterales > Paracoccaceae > Yoonia > Yoonia sp. MH D7. The sequence goes on along the minus strand of NZ_JBTJCF010000001.1, from coordinate 2,060,916 downwards.
TGGCAATGTAGTCGCGCATCTCACTCAGGGTGACGTTTCCGTCCTCGTCTTTTTCGACGTATTCGTATTTGGCCCCACCCGCGAGCGGATATTTGAAGTGCCACATGTGACCATCGGTTTCGATATTCTCGACTTCAAGATCAGAAATCGCGGTCTCAAAATGCGGGTCCCAGTTCACGAGACGTTTGCCGCGATAGATGTAACCTTTTTTATACATATCGACGAACACTTTGATCACGGCGTCATGAAAATTGTCGTCCATCGTAAAGGCAGAGCGGTCCCAATCCATGCCTGCGCCGATGCGTTTGTCTTGTTCTTGGATGGTGCCGCCAGAGATGGCTTTCCATTCCCAGATTTTCGCGATGAACTCTTCGCGGGAATAATCCGTGCGCTTTTCGCCTAGCTCGGCGAGTTGTTTTTCAACAACCAGCTGGGTGGCAATGCCTGCATGATCAAGACCAGGTTGCCAAAGGGTGTCAAACCCCTGCATCCGTTTCCAGCGCATCAAGATATCCATCAGCGTGTGATTAAAGGCGTGACCGACATGTAAAAAACCGGTGACATTGGGCGGCGGCAGCATGATGGTGAACGTTTTTGCGTCATGTTTGGCGTTCGCGCCCGCTTTAAATGCGCCCGCTGCTTCCCATTTCGCGTAGATTCGCGGCTCTGCTGTTGCCGCATCAAATGTTTTGTCCATCGCCATGTTTTGCCATCCTCATAGATTTACATGAGGTTTACCCAATGCGGACGCGAGGGAAAAGGCCAATGTGCCAATGCAGACTAGACAGTCGTGCGTGGCGGTTTAGGGTTAATGCACGAGGGTAGGGGGTTTGGTAACGATATTGCCCCTATGCTGGCCAGACGGTTCGTTTTGATAGGATTACCTTGCAACTACGTGATTGGATTTTTGGGCTTTTCGGGCGCGCCGCCCGATCCGAAGAAGGCGCGCACCGCAAACGCGGCATTGCCACGCATGTTGTGATTCTTGATGGGACAATGTCGTCACTTGATGCCGGTGCTGAAACAAATGCCGGCATGACGTTTCGTTTACTGCAAGAGGTGGGCCGTAAGGCAAATTTGACGGTTTATTACGAGGCAGGAATCCAGTGGCGTGACTGGTCGGGTACTTGGGGTGTGATGACCGGCAAGGGGATCAACCGGCAGATCGAGCGGGCGTACGGTGTTTTGGCATCGCGTTATCGTGAGGGCGATAAGATTATCTTAATCGGGTACTCGCGGGGGGCCTATGCCGTGCGGTCGTTAGCGGGGGTGATCGATATGGTTGGATTGGTTACGTCGCATCAGGCGTCGGTGCGCAACATAACACAAGCCTACCGCCATTATAAAACGGGCGCGACATCTGACGCTGCCAAACGGTTTCGCGAAATTTATTGCCACCCCTATGTTGAGGTAGAAGCTGTTGCCGTTTGGGATACGGTCAAGGCGTTGGGTTTGCGTCTGCCTGTGGTCTGGCGCTGGGCGCAAGCGCAGCACTCCTATCACAATCATAGATTGGGTAATCATGTTCGCAACGGGTTTCACGCCTTGGCGTTAAACGAAACCCGCGAGGCATATGCTCCCGTGATGTGGGAGTGTCCGCCGGAATGGACCGGGCATATCGAGCAGGTTTGGTTTCGCGGGTGCCACGGTGACGTTGGCGGGCAGGTCGGTGCGCTTCCTGCGGCGCGGCCCTTGGCGAATATCCCGCTGGTCTGGATGCTGGAACACCTCGAAGGCTGCGGATTGTCTTTGCCCGACGACTGGCGAGCGCGCTTTCCGCAGGATGCGACAGCGCCTTCGGTTGGGTCATGGAAGGCGTGGGGCAAGTTATTCTTGTCCCGCCGCCGACGCATTATTCTAAGTTGCCCGAACGAAAGCGTTCATATGACAGCCAAGCCAGATTAAGCGACGTTTTGCAGCTTCGCTGAAGGTGTAAAGCCAAGCGCGTGGCACACATCACGCGACAATTCTGCGCGGTTCAGAGTATAGAAATGCAAATGATCGACGCCACCTTGCAGCAGATTATCGCACAGCTCGGACGCCACTGCTGTCGCAAGAAGCTTTTCAGTGCCATCGCGCAGCGCGTTGTTGAAGCCGTCTGCGATGACCTGCGGAATATATGTGCCGCATTGTTTGGCAAACCGTTGGATTCCCGCCCAGTTTTCGACCGGCAAGATCCCTGGAATGATCGGCGCCGTAATACCTGCAGCCGCGCAATTATCGCGAAAGCGGAAAAATGTGTCTGCGTCAAAGAAGAATTGAGTGATAGCACCAGTTGCACCAGCATCAAATTTGCGTTTTAGATAAGCGATATCAGCAGCTTGGCTTGCAGCCTCCGGATGCTTTTCAGGGTATGCGCCGACGTGAATGTTAAATATCTCTTTTGCGGCAAGCGCCTCAATCAACTCGATCGAGTTCTGGAAGCCGTCGGATTTTGGCGCAAAGCCATCGCTGCCTTTTGGGGCATCACCGCGTAAAGCCACGATATCGCGAACGCCAGCGGCGGCGTAATTGTCGGCGATTTGCAAGGTGTCAGCGCGGGTTGCATCGACGCAAGTCAAGTGACCTGCGACCCTTAAACCTGTTTGGTTATGAAGCGCTTCAACAGCTTCATGGGTCAGTTTGCGGGTTGTACCGCCTGCGCCATATGTCACTGAAACAAAACTGGGGTTGAGTGTTGCCAGACCTGTCACAGCATCCCAAAGCCGAAATGAACCAGCGAGGTCTTTTGGCGGGAAAAATTCAAAGGACAGTGCAGGGCGGGTCATATCGAAATCCTCGTTTCAGGGTTTCTTTCTTGTTTCACGTCTGGAATTGTGAAACAAATTCATTAAATTCAGAATAGTTATGCAGGGAATTCATAATGCGGATTGAATTCAGACATCTACGCACGATTAAGGCGATCCACGAAACCGGTGGATTGGCGCGGGCCGCTGATCAACTGAACATGACGCAGTCAGCATTAAGCCATCAAATTAAGGGGATAGAGGATCAGGTAGGTGTTGCGTTATTCGCGCGACGCACCAAACCGCTGCGGTTATCGCCTGCAGGATTTAAACTCTTGGCAGCAGCAGACAGTATTTTGCCACAAGTCGATGCGCTTGAAGCGGAGTTTGCCGGACTGGTCTCGGGGCAATCGGGCCGTATGCATATCGCGATCGAATGCCACGCATGTTTTGAATGGTTGTTGCCCGTTTTGGAGCAATTTCGAAAAGCCTGGCCGGAAGTGGATGTGGATATCCGACCCGGACTTGCGTTTGACGCATTGCCGGCGTTACGGCGCGAAGAGGTTGATCTGGTGATATCCTCTGATCCGGAAAGTTTGGATGAAACCGATTTCACGCCAATTTTCGACTATGAGCCGGTTTTTGTTGCGTCCGTGCAAAACCCTTTGGCAGAAAGAGACGTGATAGAAGCGGTGGATTTTCGGGACCAAACATTGATCACCTACCCGGTTGACCGCGCTCGTCTGGATGTGTTTTCGCAACTTTTGACACCCGCAAAAGTTGAACCACTGGCGGTGCGACAGGTGGAGTTAACGGCAGTTATATTATTGCTGGTTGCCTCAAATCGTGGCGTTGCAGTTCTGCCCGATTGGGTGGTTCGTCAGGTTAAATACAACGCTGACTATGTGACCAAGCCACTGACAAAGGCAGGTATGACGCGCAGACTATTTGCCGCTACGCGGTCAGAGGATACACACCGGCCTTTTGTCGCGCATTTGCTGCGGCTGGCCCGACAGGAAGCTGTGCGAATGCAGCGCGCCTAAGCAGCGTTCACATCGCGTCGTGCGTTACAGCCTATTGGACAGACCCGGCCATTTTTCAAAAGCGCGATAGCCTCGTGTAATGGCATCGCCGCGCCAAAGAGATGACCCTGCACCACTTCGCAGCCCATTTTTTGTAAAAGTGACAACTGCTCGGGCGATTCAACACCCTCTGCGACGACCTGAACGCCCAAGCCTTTGCCGATTGAAAGGAAGCTGTCGACGAGAACTCCAGCTGCGGGATCAACACCTAACCCCTGCACAAAGCTGGTGTCGAGTTTCAGTTCATCGAATTCTAACACGCGCAGATGTTGAAAGGACGCAAAGCCGGTGCCGAAATCGTCTAAAGACACACGAATTCCGGATTCGCGGAAAAACGTGATCGAGCGTTGGATCATATCTCCTGCGCGGGCGATAAAAACATCTTCTGTAATTTCAAAGGTTAAGTGTTTTCGCAAGTGCGGGTAAGCGTCGATTTGGGATGCTAGTTCTAATCGCCCCGAAAGTGTCGCCAGCGTAACCTCTGGTACATTTATCGAGATTTGTCCGCAGTCTAGGCCGGCTTTCAGGATCTGATCCATATCGGCTAGGACTTGTTGGGCCATATGTCCCAAAAGATCGCCGTGCAGGCCAAATTCGGCGATCATTGGTAGAAAATCTTTTGGCCCGATAATGCCACGGTCTGGATGGTTCCAACGTGCTAATGCCTCGAAACCGACGATTTTACCGAATTTCGGTGAAACCTTGGGTTGATAGTAGGGTATAATCTGGTTTTTTTGTATAGCCTGCGAAAGTGTATTTCTGTCTTCAAGTGTCAGGCGCGGCGCAAAGTCATCTCTGCAGTAAAGCACAACGGACGCTTCCGGATCAGATTTTGCCCGATACATCGCCTGATCCGCCCCCGCACATAGTTCACCTGGCGTGAACATTTTATGCCCGGACCGCGCAATTCCAAGGCTCGCGCCCACGCGCAACATTTTCTGATCGTAAAAAATAGGCGCCTCTAAGGCGCGCAAAATGTAGTTTCCTAGCCGAATCGCCACTTGGTCAGAAGTGATATGAGGCACTGCAACTGCAAATTCGTCGCCACCAAGGCGCGATACAATTGCACCTTTCCCGGCAACACGTATAAGATTTTCTGCAACGGCGACCAGCACCGTATCTCCCGCCAAGTGGCTATAACTGTCGTTGATTGGTTTAAAATCATCAAGATCGATCAAAAACACTGTCACGCTATTTGATCGTGTCTGCTCTGCCAGCATTGCTGTCAGCTCTTCATCAAAGGCATGACGGTTTTTCAAACCTGTCAGTTTGTCGTGGCGGGTTAAATACTCCAGCTCGATAAGGCGTGAATCGGCGTCTTCACGCGCCCGCGACAATGCCTTTTCAGTGTCGGTATGTTTAAGCATCGTCTCAACCGTATTGACAATATAGGCAACCATCATCGCCGAAACGAGCAGCCAGTCAGAAGCTGAGCTAGGTGTTATTTCTTGGTTCGCGGAGTTTTGGAACATTAAGAATGCAGTCACGAAACCGGGCGCAATAAGGCTCCAATTATAGTAGGATAGTAGGCCAAATGTATTGGAAATTTGAACGTAACTTGCGAACAGCCAAATATAGCCGCCCAACACAAACGCGATGCCATTATGATTGGATAAAAGCACTGCAAACGCAAGATAAGGAAATCCAGACAGCAGGCAGTTAATCCAATACAAAAACGCGAGTAATACGTTTTTGTTCTTTTTGCCGGCGGGAACTCTGCTCAGCAAGATATGGTGCAGGATTTCGAAAAAAGTAATTGTTGCACCGATCAAAACGCCCCTTTGTATTTCGCCCATAAAAAACGTGACGCCAACCATGAAACCGGTTGCCAGCATGCGTTTTAGAAAATCACGCTCCGAAACATGCATTGCAATGCGTGTTTGATGCATAAATTTTATGAGCTGTTGCGGGGCCATATGTTTTCCAAATGCGGACTTAATACCGTGATTATTGCGCACAAACAGAAAACAGCAGGTTAAGATTTGACATTTTCCATGTACTTTGCCGCGCATCCCTCTTGTTTGCAGTGCCGCTTGGGCCTATACGCCCCCTCTAATCAAGACATTCCGGAGACCCAGATGGCTGGCAGCGCAAATCTTAACGTGATGATGAAGGTGGCCCGTAAGGCGGGGCGCGCGTTGCTCAAGGACTTTACCGAAGTCGAGAATCTTCAGGTGTCGACCAAAGGCCCCGGTGACTTTGTAAGCCGCGCTGACAAGCAGGCCGAGGCCACGATCAAAGAAGACTTGCTATATGCCCGCCCGACTTACGGTTTTTTGGGTGAAGAAGGCAAAGAGGTCGAGGGCGATGACCCGACCCGTCGCTGGATTGTGGATCCGCTTGATGGAACCACAAATTTCCTGCACGGCCTGCCGCATTGGGCTGTTTCGATTGCGTTAGAGCACAAAGGACAGATTGTTGCGGGGGTTATTTATGACCCCGTGAAGGACGAAATGTTCTGGGCCGAAAAGGGCGGCGGTGCGTGGTTAAACGAAAGCCGTATGCGCGTGTCTGGTCGTCACCGGATGATCGAAAGTATTTTTGCGACAGGAATTCCGTTTGCGGGTCGTGCCGACTTGCCAGAAACACTGCAAGATTTGGCGCGTATTATGCCGTCTTGCGCCGGTGTACGCCGTTTCGGGGCTGCCTCCCTCGATCTCGCCTATGTGGCAGCTGGCCGTTACGAAGGCTTCTGGGAACGCAAGTTGCATATCTGGGATATGGCGGCTGGGCTGATTATCGTGCGCGAAGCCGGCGGCATTGTCGAGCCGCTGAAAGCGGGCGGTGACATACTTGCGGACGGCGAAGTGATCTGTTCGAATGCGCCTATTTTTGAATCATTTGCCAAAATTATCCGCAAACCTAGCGCCGCCGCCTGACGACAGGAATAGTGGTTGGGTAACGTGCGTCCGGATGGGGCGGATGAAAATCTGTAACTTTCCACCATCTCGATGCGCCAAGCCTGACCCATAGCGGCACCATTATGAATAGTCCGATGACAAAGCCGCCCGCGTGCGCCCAATAAGCGACACCGCCTGCGGTAACGTCCGAGCCTAGCCCGTTGAAAACCTGCATGCCAAACCATACTGCCAGCACGATCCATGCAGGGACTGGCACGATGCGCATAAACACGACAAGAAAGATAAAGATATCAACCTTCGCCTTGGGGAATAACAGCAGGTAGCCCCCCATGATCCCCGCGATTGCACCTGATGCGCCAACGATCGCAATAGGTGAATAAGCGTCGACCGAAAATTGTGCCAGATCGGCCCCGACACCACAAATAAGGTAAAAGATCAAGAAAGGGACGTGCCCCATCTTATCTTCGACATTGTCACCGAAGATCCATAAAAACAACATGTTACCTGCGAGATGCAGGAAGCCGGCATGTAAGAATAGGGATGTGACGAGTGACGTGTAATTCTCGCCATTCGACACGCGTGCGGGGATCATCGCGTAGTCATAATAGAACTGAGACATGGCCATGTCGGTGGTCAGCACCGTTAAACCATAAAGGTATACCGTCACGTTCAACGTGATCAACGCAAGCGTCACATAAGGCAGGCGGGTGGATGGGTTGTGGTCGCGAATTGGTATCATGTGCGCAGGTTCTGTGATTGCAATGGCGGCGTCAAGGCGGGCTGTTGCAGCCGGCCTTGTGCTTTATCCACTGCCAACTTCGGCCAATAGCGCCGCGTTTCCACCTGCCGCTGTGGTGTCGACGCAGACGTGTCGTTCGTGTAGCACATGGGCCGCGTCGGGCTGGCCGGTGATTAATGCGGTGATTGGCCCTGTGCGCTTTGACAGGGCGGTTTCCAGCGCGCGGCCAGTGTCTGCATCTCCCCACCAAACAGCGCCAGCAAGATTGGGCAATGTGCGCAACGTGTCGGGTGCAACTGTGCCGGCTGCACTTATCGCAATACCACCCAAGGCTTGTACGGCCGCGACCTGTGCGTTCGCTGTTTCCTCGCTTGGTCCCATGCACAAGATAGGGCCACGAGGACGGGTGCTGTGGCGGTTGCTTTCGCCCGTCGGACCGGGCAGATCGCGCGGTGTATTCGAGTGGTGGGTTAAAGGCTTTGAAAACAATTTAGTCAAAGCTTGGGGGTCAGCGTCGATGGGCCAGTTACCATTCGTAATTTGCACAGGCGACGCGGTAAAGCGCGCAAGATAGTGCGGTCCACCTGCCTTGGGCCCCGTACCGGAAAGCCCTTCGCCACCAAAGGGTTGCGATCCCACAATCGCGCCAATTTGGTCGCGGTTGACATAAATATTGCCAGCTTCGACCTTTTCGACAATCGTCTGCACGCGGTCATCAATGCGCGTATGTAACCCAAAGGTTAACCCGTAACCTGTGGCGTTGATGTCGTTGATGACTTCGTCCAGTTGATGAGATTTGAAAGTTGCCACATGCAATATAGGCCCGAAAATTTCGCGGGTCATGTCTGCGATCCCGTCTACGCGAATAATGGCGGGTGCGATGAATGTGCCATGTGTCGGGGCTTGCAGCGTGTGAAGCAAGCGGCCCTCGCCCTCGGCGGATGCAACATGATCTGCGATGGTCTTTTGGGCGGCAACGTCGATCACCGGCCCCACATCCGTCGACAGGTGCCAAGGATCGCCAACATATAATTCGTTCATAGCTCCTTTCAGCATTTTCAACAGGTCATCCGCGATATCCTCTTGCACGTATAGACATCGCAGCGCCGAGCAGCGTTGTCCGGCAGAGCGGAACGCGCCGTTTAGAATGTCACGCACGGCATGCTCTGGCAGGGCGGTGCTATCGACAATCATCGCGTTCAGCCCGCCCGTTTCCGCGATCAACGGCGTGCCGGGTGCGCAGTTTGCAGCCATGGTTTGACGGATTTTCAACGCGGTGGCGGTGGAGCCTGTAAAGGCCACGCCGCCAATGCGCGGATCAGAGGTTAGCGCCGCCCCGACGTCTCCGGCACCTGGCAACAGTTGCAAGGCGGATTGTGGCACCCCTGCGGCATGGAGCATTGCAACCGCACGGTGCGCAATGATCGGTGTCTGTTCGGCGGGTTTTGCCAGCACAGCATTGCCTGTGGCAAGGGCTGCCGCGATCTGGCCAGAAAAAATCGCCAGCGGGAAATTCCACGGGCTGATGCAGGTCCAGATGCCGCGCGGCGGTGTGTCATCTCGGGCTTGGGCGGCGTAATAGCGCAAGAAATCAACTGCCTCGCGCAATTCGGCCACCGCATCTGGCAGGCCTTTGCCAGCTTCGCGGGTCAAAATTGCGAATAATTCGCCTGCGTTGGCCTCATAGGCATCAGCTGCTGCATTCAGGGCCGCGGCCCGTGTCTCACAGTCGGCTGCCCAAGGAGACGCTGCATCAATTGCCGCGCCAATCTGCGCAGGTGTCGCAGGATGGACGTGACCCACGATGTCAGCCGGTTTCGCGGGATTGGCCACTGCTATGGCTTTGTCGTTTTTGCCTACGTTAACAGTGATTGGCGCCGCCGTGAACGCGGTGTTCTGGAACTTGTCCCGCGCCATATCAATCTGTCGTATTGTCGGGACATGCGTCAGATCAAAGCCATTTGAATTGACCCGTTCCGGTTGAAACAGATCAGGCCCCGTGGAAAGAGGAAATGAACCTAGTTCGGCTGTAAACGGGTCAGAGGCGACCTCTTCTGGTGTCACACTTTCATCTACAATCTGGTTCACAAAACTGGAATTCGCGCCATTCTCTAACAATCGGCGCACAAGGTAGGCAAGCAAATCTTCATGCGCCCCAACAGGCGCGTAAATGCGGCAGCGGGTTCCTTCGGCCTTAAGAACAATTTTATGGAGCGCTTCGCCCATGCCGTGCAAACGTTGGAATTCATAATCCACTGCGGTGCGGCCCATTTGATTCGCCATGTCCAGCACGGCGGCCACAGTATGTGCGTTATGCGTGGCGAATTGTGGATAGATGCGGTCCGTCAGTCCCAATAGCTTGCGGGCATTGCTGATATAGCTGATGTCGGTATGCACTTTGTGGGTGAAAACAGGGAAACCGTCGATGCCCATGACTTGGGCGCGTTTGATCTCTGCATCCCAGTAGGCACCTTTCACTAGTCGGATCATGATCTTGCGATCAAGCCGCGTAGCCATGTCATGCAGACTATCAATCACCAATGCTGCACGTTGCCCGTAGGCTTGTACAACGATGCCAAAACCGTCCCAGCCGCGCAGGGCAGGCTCTGTCAGGACTGCATCGATCACATCAAGGGATAGCGATAGGCGGTCGGCCTCTTCGGCGTCGATGTTGAACCCCATGCCTGCGGATTTGGCAAGCATGGCGAGCGCTCGCACGCGGGGCACCAGTTCTTCCATGACGCGGTCCTGCTGCGCCACTTCATAGCGCGGGTGCAGCGCCGAGAGTTTGACCGAGATGCCAGGGTTTTCTGCGACGGTATCGTAGGTGCAATACTCCGCAATGGTTGAGATCGCACGGCTATACGACAGGTGGTAGTTACGGGCATCTGCCTCTGTGCGAGCCGCTTCACCAAGCATGTCATAAGAATAGGTAAATCCCTGCGCACGCATACCATCGGCGCGTTTCATCGCCTTATCGATATTCTCGCCCAGCACAAATTGGCGGCCCATTTCGCGCATAGCACGTCCAACAGCGGTCCGGATCAAAGGTTCGCCCAAGCGTTTTACCGCGCCGCGCAGATGCCGTGTGATCCCAGGCTTTTCGTCGTCAAGCACACGTCCTGTCAGCATCAAGGCCCAAGTGGACGCGTTTACGAGTGAGGAGGCAGATTGCCCAAGGTGTTTGCCCCAGTCAGACGGTGCGATTTTATCCTCGATCAGCGCGTCGATGGTTTCGGCATCGGGCACGCGTAGCAGGGCTTCGGCCAGACACATCAGCGCAATACCCTCATCAGTTGAAAGCCCGTATTCAGCGAGGAAAACTTCCATGATGCCCGGATCGGCACTGCCGCGAATTTGGCGAACTAAATCGGCGCCCTTGGCACATATTCGCGCGCGGTCAGAATCGGACAGGGCGGCGGTTTGGCGCAATTGGGCAATCGCATCCGTTTCATCGGCATACATGGTCGCATCAATTTGCGCACGCAAGTTAGTGGCAGTACCAAGTGACATGGCTGTTCCCTTTGATATATCAAAGACTACGATATACCGTTGCGAGAAGTCGTTTCGACCGCTATTGGTCAATTTGACAACGACCTGGACTAAAGAATGAGAAATTCAATGTCTGAACACACTTCTTCGATAGATAGTTTCGACCGCAAGATTCTTGACGTTCTTGCCGTTGACGGGCGGGTAAGCGTCACAGAGCTTGCGCGGCGCATCGGATTATCAAAGTCTCCGACACAAGCGCGCCTGAAACGTCTAGAAGATCGCGGCGTTATTCGCGGATACCGTGCGCTATACGACCCTATCCGTCTTGATCGTGATCATGTGGCATTCGTAGAAGTCAAACTGTCAGACACACGCGAGGCGGCACTGGCTGCATTCAACACAGGCGTCATGAAAATACCCGAGGTCGAGCAGTGCCATTTGATCGCCGGAGCATTTGATTATTTGCTCAAGGTCCGGACTGCTGGCATGATCGGGTATCGCGCGGTTTTGGCCGAGAAAATATCGACGCTGCCACATGTGGCCAGCACATCAACGTATGTTGCCATGCAAGCGGTGAAAGAAGAGGGACTTTCCCCTGTTGCACCTGCGACGCGCGGATAAAAGACGTCTTGCACAGTTTCGCTGCCCCGCTTAGGAAGTAGCCGTGCCCGCGTGGTGGAATGGTAGACATCGGAGACTTAAAATCTCTTGACCTTACGGTCGTGCCGGTTCGAGTCCGGCCGCGGGCACCACATTCAGAAAAAACTCGAGATACGATTCAGTCTAGTGAATGCCTTGGATTTTGGCGGCCGAATGCATAGGTCTGGTCAAAGGATACTATCATGAAAAAATTCTCGCTCCTCGATTTATCACCAGTACCAGAAGGACAGACGGCGGCTGACGCGCTGCGCAATACCACTGACCTCGCCATCGCGGCAGAGCAAGCAGGGTATCACCGGCTTTGGCTGGCCGAACACCACAATATGCCAGGTATCGCAAGTGCGGCGACTGCCGTAGTGATCGGGCATGTGGCAAATGCAACCAAAACCATGCGCGTCGGGTCTGGTGGAATCATGCTGCCTAACCACGCGCCCTTGGTTGTGGCAGAACAGTTCGGAACGCTGGCGACACTTTATCCTGACCGGATTGACCTTGGGGTAGGGCGCGCACCTGGCACGGATATGCCGACGGCCCGTGCATTGCGGCGGCACTTGGCACCAGAGGACAGTTTTCCAAATGACGTTCAGGAGCTGATAGGTTATTTTAACGATGTACCAGACAGCACTGCCGTGCGCGCTATTCCGGGTGAAGGGACCAAGGTTCCCGTCTGGATTCTTGGGTCCAGTCTTTATGGCGCGCAACTCGCGGCCTATCTCGGGTTGCCTTACGCGTTTGCATCGCATTTTGCGCCTGACATGTTGGAGCAAGCGATATCTGTCTACCGCTCGTCGTTTCAACCGTCTACGGCCCTCCCGAAGCCTTATGTCATGATGGCTGCTGGCGTCTGCGCTGCAGAAACTACGGACGAGGCAAATTACTTGCGGTCGTCGCAGTACCTTGCCTTTGCCAACCTGCGCACCGGAAAGCCGGGGAAATTGCCACATCCTGTGCACGACGTTGCATCACAAATTCCGCCTGCGGTATTGACGCAGGTCCAACATGCGCTCTCATGCTCTGCAACGGGGACCGCCGATATGGTCTACGACCAGTTTGAAAGCTTGATCGCAAAGTATCAGCCTGACGAGTTGATAGTCACTGGCATGGTGCATGATCACGCGGCGCGCTTGCGCTCGTTTGATATTGCGGCTGGGGTTCTGGGCGCGCTGCGCCAAGCCTGATCACACAGCTTGGCGCAAGCAGGTTATCCCGCGATACGGCCTGCCATAATGGCAATGGCTTTTTGATAAACGCCCGCTGCATTCCATTCTTGGATGACTGCAAAATTCTGCTGGCCCTCTTGATAGCCTGCGCCCGCTGCCCAGCCTTTTTGACGTAAGAAATTGGCTGTCGAGGCCAGGCTGTCGGTCAGGTTTGTCAGGTCGACCACGCCGTTGCCATCACCGTCCACGCCGTATTGCAACACGTTGCCGGGCAGGAATTGTGTGTGGCCGATCTCGCCGTGCATCGCACCCACGGTATTTGCAGAAAGGCTGCCGTTATCCACCAGTTTTAACGCGGCCATGGCATGTGGGCTAAAGAAATCCGAGCGGCGGCAATCATAGGCAAGGGTCGAAATCGCCGAGACTACGTTTGCGTCGCCCATGAAGGTGCCAAAGCCGGTTTCCATCCCATGGATTGCCACAATCACCGAGGCAGGCACCCCGTAAGCCATTTCTAGCGAAGCGTAAAACGTAGGGTTTCCTGCAATCTTGCGTTTGCCTTGTGCCACAATGGTGTCGGCGCCGCGAATTCGCATAAACTCTTCAAGGCTATAGCGGAACGACCGTTGGTTGCGGTCCGCGCTGATTGTGCGGGTTGCATAAGACGTGCCGGCAAGCGCTTGTAAACCCCGTTGGCCAACGCCCGCTGCGGCAGCTTCACCCGCAAATTGCTGTTTCCACGTGTTAAAGCCATTGGCGTCATTGCCGCAGGTGGCCGCATTTGCAGCCCCCGATACGGCGAGGATGGACAGGGTTGCGGCGACGACTAGATTTTTCATTCGGCTCACTCGATCTAAGGGTCTAATTTTCTTCATCACCTTAGCACAAGGCCGTTGATATCCAATAACAGATCCGTGTGCCGTTAGTCGCGGGTCCCCGCAAATCGCGCGGCCCAGTCCGACCGTTCATCGTCAGTTATTTTTCTGAAAGTGATTTCAGGCACTTGGAAAGCATGACCGATTTGTAATTGGCTGACAGTGGTGGCGATGTCGTCGGGCCACTGCGCATCGGTTGCATTCATGGCGGTCAGGATCTCGGCGCTGGCATCAGGGATAAACGGCGCAGATATCACCCCATAAAGGCGGCACAGGTTTAGACCCATACGCACTTGCATCGCGGCCTGATCAGGGTCCGTCTTAAACACGGTCCACGGGGCCACCGATTGCAAATACTCGTTGCCCAGCGCCCAAATCGCGCGCAAGTCCGCGGCAGATTTGCGGACTTCCATCGTATCCATATGGGTTTCGTATTCGGCCAATTTTACGGTCAGATCCGCGATTAATGTCTGTTCAGCAGGACCGTAGGCCGGACCCTCCGGAACAGCTTCCGAGAATTTCGAGCGGCAGAATTTTGTGATGCGGCTGACAAAGTTACCTAGCACATCAGCTAAGTCTTTGTTCACGTCAGTTTGGAAATTCTCCCACGTGAACTCCGCATCTTGCGATTCAGGGGCGTGCGATAGCAGCCACCAGCGCCAGTAATCGGACGGCAATATCGCTAACGCTTGATCCATGAATACACCACGCCCGCGTGATGTGCTGAACTGGCCACCGTCATAATTGAGGTAGTTGAATGACTTGATGTAATCGACCAGTTTCCAGTCTTCCTGCATGCCCATGATTGTCGCTGGAAAGCTAAGTGTGTGGAATGGCACGTTATCTTTTCCCATGAACTGGGTGTAAGTCACATCGGCTGCACCTTTGTCGGTGCGCCACCAGCGTTCCCAATCGGTGCCTTTCCCCGCATCAACCCACTCTTGCGCGCAAGCGATATATTCAATCGGCGCATCGAACCAGACATAGAAAACCTTGCCTTCCATGCCGGGCCAGTTCTTGGTGCCGTTTTTCACAGGGATACCCCAATGCAGGTCGCGCGTGATACCGCGGTCTTGCAATCCGTCGCCGTCAGTCAGCCATTTTTTAGCAATAGATGTGGTCAGGATCGGCCAATCAACTTTACTGTCAATCCAAGCTGCAATTTGATCCTTTACCGCTGTCTGGCGCAGATAGAGATGCTTGGTCTCGCGGACTTCCAAATCAGTCGAACCTGAAATAGTCGATCGCGCATCAATTAAATCAGTCGGATCCAGTTGTTTGGTGCAATTGTCACACTGGTCGCCGCGCGCGCTCTCGAACCCGCAGTTAGGGCAGGTGCCCTCGATATAACGGTCAGGCAAGAAACGCCCATCAGCGTTGGAATAAACCTGTTCTTCTACAACTTCGCGGATCAGGCCCATATCGTTCAAACGCCCTGCAAAACTTTGGGTCAGCGCATGGTTCTGCGGGCTGGACGATCGCCCAAAGTGATCAAACGACAGCTTGAAACCATCTGCAATTTTCGCCTGAACATCATGCATCTCGGCACAATACTCATCAACAGGTTTGCCTGCCTTTGCCGCCGCAAGCTCCGCAGGTGTGCCATGCTCGTCAGTCGCACAGAGAAACAAAACCTCATGACCACGTGCCCGCATGTAGCGTGCGTAAAGATCAGCAGGAAGCTGGCTCCCGACAAGGTTCCCGAGGTGCTTGATCCCATTGATATAGGGAATTGCGGAGGTAATCAGGTGACGGGCCATTTGTTGCTTCCTTTACAAAAGTTAAACCGTTCTAGCGGGGGTTTCCGCTGGTTGCCAGATGCGCGCGCGCAGACAGACTAGAAAAACGTGACGACCGTAGGTAACATGAGGCATAAATCGAGCAAAAAAAACGAGGCACATCATGAAATTCACGACTTTGTTAGCGGCATTGGTCTGCGCAGGAACATCTGCATCCGCCCAAGACATCTATGCAGGTGTCGCACTTGACTACGGGCTGCCGCATTCTGGCGACGCGCAAACTGCAGCGTCTTTGCTGGTCGGTGGCAGCTACAGTTTGGGCACAATGGCCATCGCAGGCGAGGCCGAATACGGGGCAGCAGCGACATTTGGCGGCGATTACGATACCGCACGTCTGCGCTTGATCGGGTCCTACGACTTTGGCTCCGTCACCGCACTCGCGTCACTGGGCGGAACCTACTACGACGCTGGCGCAGATACCTTCACGGGGTATAACTTCGGGGTTGGGGCACAAATGCCGATCACAGGCGCGCTTGATATACGCGGTGAAATCATGCGCGATATGATGGATGATTACGGCACAAATGTCACAACCACACGGCTTGCGGCGATCTATACATTTTAATGTTTGTCGCGGCTGCGACCTAGCAGCCGCCCCACGACGAAACTAGTGCGCGGCGCGTAGATATACCGCGTCCGGTTGGCCGGAGTTCTGCGCACGCGCATCCGGCCCAGACCGAAAATGACCAACAGAAAATGCCCCACCGAAATAAAGGTGAACAACGCTGTTGGACCGAACCAAGTAATGAGGGACGACGCGCTATAGGGCGCTGCAATCGCGCCCACCGCATAGAAAAACATCAAAGCGGCCGAAAGCTCGACGCGGTCGTCGGATGTCACAAAATCATGCGCATGTGCAGTCGCAACCGAATACACAGGAAAGGTCGTAAGCCCGAACAGGCTAGCTGCGGCCAAAACTGCAAAGGTGCCCATCCCCGCCGAGGCGACGGTGATCATACAGGCAACAATGGCGGCTACCGACAACCCGATCAGAACCCAGCGACGGTCGTATTTATCGGCGATCCAGCCCACAGGGTATTGTGCCACCGCACCGCCCGCAACAAATGCCGCCAGAAAATACCCGATTTGACTAGCCGCTAACCCAACCTCTTGCCCATAGATCGGCCCGACCATACGAAACGCGGCACTCGATTGTGCCGCGACCAGCACACCCGCAACGGCCAAAGGCGAGGCACGCCATGCAACCATCGGACGCAAGCGTGTCGTCGTCGGTGTGACAGGCTGTTCTGCTTTGGTCAGTGTCAGCGGGAATAAAGCTGCACAGCACAGAATCGTCAGCAGGTTATACGCAATATAGGTCGGCATATCGGCTAGCGCACCAATCATGAACTGGGCGACAAATGACGCGCTCATGTCCACGACCCTGTAGCTGCCCATGGCCCGCCCACGGGTCTCGTTGGTGACTTTATCTTGCAGCCATGCCTCGATCACAGTGTAGCAGCCCGCCACGCAAATTCCTGATGCGATGCGGAAAATTGCCCAATATAACGGGTCGGTGACCAACACATGTGCCGCAAGCCCAATGGCTCCCATAGCAGTAAACGACGCGTAAGCACGGCTATGACCGACACTGCCCATCAGGCGCGGGGCCCACCAGCAGCCGATGAAAAATCCGAAAAAATGCGCAGAGCCCAAAAAGCCGACTTCGCTAGAGCTGAACCCGAACGCCAACCCCGTAAGTGCATCCAGCGGCCCGACGCCACCGGACGATAATTGCAACAAAGCAACCGACATAAAAAGCGCACTAAATGTGATCATCATCCGCATATGCTGACCCTGCGTGTGCTTGAGAGCTGTTGCAATACCAAATGCATCTGATGCCACGCCTTGCACTCAGGTTTTTGCAGACTAGGTTGCAGCCAACAGATTTGAGAAAGCAAAATACATGAAAAAGATCACCCTCGGGCGCACCGATATTGAGGTTTCCGATTGGTGCCTGGGCACGATGACCTACAGCAACCAAACGCCGCAAGCTGACGCGCATCGCCAGATCGATATGGCGCTGGATGCCGGTATCAACTTTCTGGATACCGCTGAAATGTATCCGGTCAACCCGATTACCAAAGAAACAGTGGGCAATTCCGAACGGGTAATTGGCGCATGGCTGGCTGCAAACGGACGGCGCGACGAGCTTGTCATCGCCACCAAAGTATCGGGCGATAATCCGGGTTGGGTGCGTGACGGGGGCGGCTATGACGGTGCGGCGATCACCGAAGGCATTGAGGCATCGCTGACGCGCCTTCAGACCGATGTCATCGACCTTTACCAAATGCACTGGCCCATGCGCGGCTCTTATATGTTCCGCCAAAACTGGACCTTTGACCCCTCCGGCCAGAACCGCCAGCAAACGATGGATCACATGATGGACGTGCTGGGTGCATTGGATAAGGCCGTAAATGCAGGCAAAATCCGCGCCATCGGCATGTCAAACGAAAGCGCGTGGGGCATGACGCAATGGACGCGACTAGCCGAGGAAAATAACCTGCCACGGATGGCCACGGTGCAAAACGAATACTCGTTGCTTTGCCGTTTATACGACACCGACATGGCGGAAATGGCGGCGAATGAGGACATCACATTGCTCTCTTTCTCGCCACTGGCCTGCGGGTTGCTAACGGGTAAATACCAAAACGATGTCATCCCCGCAGGGAGCCGCCGCTCAATTGGGCCTGATTTGGGCGGGCGCATGACGCCGCGCACCTTGCCCGTGACGCAAGCATATCTGGACGTGGCGGCCAAACACGGGCTCGATCCCGCCCATATGGCGCTCGCTTGGCAAAGCACGCGGCCTTTCCCCGTCAGCGCAATTTTTGGCGCGACCACGACGGATCAGCTTGCGCATCTTCTCAAAGCGCGTGACTTACAGCTTTCTGACGATGTTCTGGCAGATATCGACGTGACCCATCGCGCCAACCCGATGCCGTATTAACCTGCCACGCGTCTTGCGCTTGGCCACTAAATCGCACAACGTCCCCTAAACGCATTGGGGGACGATATGCCATTAGAAATGAACCGCGAGGTTTTCATCACCGCAGCCGTAACCGGATCGGGCAGTACCCAAGATCGTAGCCCATATGTGCCACGCTCCCCGAAACAAATCGCTGAAAGCGCAATTGATGCTGCCAAAGCGGGCGCTGCGATCGTGCATTGCCATGTGCGCGACCCCGAAACCGGTGCTCCATCTCGCGATATCACACTTTACCGCGAATTGACTGACCGTATCCGTGCGTCTGAGATTGATGTGGTCCTGAACCTAACGGCGGGAATGGGCGGCGATATCGTGTTCGGCGGTGTAGAAACGCCATTCCCGACCATCGCAGGCACCGATATGGTCGGTGCTACCGAACGCGTGGCTCACATCGCCGAATGTCTACCCGAAATTTGTACGCTGGACTGCGGAACAATGAATTTCGCGGAAGCCGATTATGTCATGACCAACACGCCCGGTATGCTGACCGCGATGGGCGCAATGATGACGAAACTTGGCGTGAAGCCCGAGATAGAAGCCTTTGACACAGGCCACCTTTGGTATGCAAAGCAACTGGTAAAAGACGGCGTTCTCGAAAAAGGCGCATTGGTGCAGCTGTGCATGGGGGTGCCGTGGGGCGCACCTGACGACCTCAATACGTTTATGGCGATGGTCAACAATGTTCCTGATGACTGGACCTTCAGCGCGTTCGGATTGGGGCGTTCGCAAATGCCAATGGTCGCGGCGTCAGTGCTTGCAGGTGGTAACGTGCGGGTTGGTTTAGAGGATAACCTGATGCTAGAGCGCGGCGTTTTTGCGACCAATGCACAGCTGGTCGAAAAAGCCGCAAATATCGTTGAAAACCTTGGCGCGCGGATCATCACGGCCGCCGAAGTGCGCGCAAAACTGGGCCTGACCAAACGCGCACCGGTCGCAAAATGAGATCAATCCTCGCATTCATGGCTCTCGCTGCTTGCACTGCTTCACAATCGGGCGATCAGGTCGGCGGCTGGCTTGACGTATACCGCGATACATCGGTGCCAATCGCCTCCAAAGCCGTCTTTGAACCGGCACGCTACTTAGGGACGTGGTATGAGGTTGCCCGTTATCCCGTGCCATTCGAGCGTGGCTGCGTAAAGGTCACGGCAACATACGGCATGCAAAATGACGGCAATATCTCGGTGATCAACACCTGCCGAAACCCCGACGGATCAGTGAAATCGCAAATCACGGGCACGGCCGAAATTGTCGGGCCTGGCCGCCTGAAAGTCAGTTTTCCATCCGTGCCATTTGGGGCGGCGGATTACTGGGTGCTTTGGGTTGACGAAGGTTACCGCACCGCCGTTGTGGGCGCACCAAACGGAAAATCCGGCTGGATCTTGAACCGCGATCCGCAAATTCCACAAGATAGATTGAACGCAGCGCGTGAGGTTCTCGACTTTAACGGCTATGATCTGTCCAGATTGATGCAGGTGCCACAATGACGCGACGCGTTTTGGTAGGTAGTATTGTTCTAGCAGATTTTGATGTGATTGTGATGAAAACGGCGTCAACGGGCGGCGTCCCGTTCTGCCGCTCGACCAATCCGCCGCACTGTCACGCAAAACCGACGACGCACCACCAACAGACACTTGGTAACTGACTTTAAGGATGTAAAAAGATGGGAAAATCGGCAGCCGTTATCGGTGGTGGGGTTATTGGCGGCGGTTGGGCTGCGCGGTTCTTGTTGATGGGATGGGACGTGCGGGTCTTTGATCCAGATCCTGACGCAAAACGAAAAATTAACGAAGTTATTGATAACGCACGCAGATCTTTGCCGGGCCTGTCAGATGTTGCCCTGCCCGACGAGGGCGCATTGACGTTTCATGATACGATCCCTGACGCGGTCAGGGGCGTCGCATGGATACAGGAAAGCGTGCCAGAGCGATTGGACCTCAAACTTAAGGTCTATCAAACGCTGCAAGAGCACTGCCCGCATGATGCAATCATCGGCTCGTCCACAAGCGGGTTCAAGCCTTCCGAATTACAAGACAATGCGATCCGCCCCGAACAGATTATGGTGACGCATCCGTTTAACCCCGTCTACTTGCTACCCTTGATCGAGTTAGTGCCGACAGGCGCAAACAGCCCCGAGATCATCGATAAGGCCAAGACGATCCTGACCGAAATCGGCATGTTTCCTTTACATGTGCGCGCCGAAATCGACGCCCATATTGCCGACCGTTTCTTAGAGGCTGTATGGCGCGAGGCCCTTTGGTTGATCAAGGACGGCATCGCCACCACCGAAGAAATTGACAACGCGATCCGCTACGGGTTCGGCCTGCGCTGGGCGCAAATGGGCCTGTTTGAGACCTACCGCATCGCGGGTGGCGAAGCAGGAATGCGCCATTTCATCGAACAATTCGGACCGTGCCTGTCATGGCCGTGGACCAAACTGATGGACGTGCCAGAGCTGACACAAGAGCTGATCGACCAAGTTGCCGATCAGTCCGACGCGCAATCCGGACATATGACGATCCGCGAACTCGAACGCGCGCGCGACAACAACCTTGTGACGATTTTGCGCGGCCTAAAAGCACAGAATTTTGGGGCAGGCGCGTTATTAAACGCCCAAGATCAGCGCATCGGCGAACCCGTCACGATGCCCGCCGATCCGTCACAACCAGTTATGACCGTGTGCCGCGCGGTTCCACTGGATTGGACCGATTACAACGGGCACATGAATGAAGCGCGGTATTTGGAAGCTTTCGGCGACGCCACCGACCGCTTTATGGAAATTGTCGGCTGTGATGCCGACTACATTGCTAGCGGCGGCAGCTATTTCACCGTTGAGACCCATATCCGCCACCTCGGCGAGGTCCACGCAGGTGCAAAAATCCACATCCAGACGCAGCTGATGGCAGCTGCAGGCAAAAAAATGCATCTGTTTCATCGGATGATGCAAGGTGAGCGCGAAATTGCAACCGGCGAGCATATGTTGATCCACGTCAGCCTTAAGACCCGCAAAGCCTGCGAACCAGCCACCCAAATCGCAACCGCGCTTGCCATTCTGGCAGACGCACACGCGGCTTTACCGATACCAGACGGGGCGGGCAAAGCCATCGGAAGCAGATAAGCGTTCTTGTTAAGGCCGCGCACCTAAGATTTTCGTGCATCACGTCGCGTAGCTTTCCTCTTAGAACAGGCTATCGCGCCACGCATTGCACACTCATTTTGAGCATGTGGAAATTTTTTAGTTAATGATCATGATGACATGCAGTCTGAAAACTCCACTGCACATCCGGTCTGGCAAAAGCAACAGTCAGCGGCCATAGATGCAGAATGGAGCTATGGATCCCGATCACAATAGGCGCAGCGTTGGCGCAGACTGTCCGCTTTATGTTGCAAAAGCAGCTAAAAGCGACACAGCTATCCACAGCTGGCGCTACTTTCGCGCGGTTCATCTATTCTACGCCACTCGTGGCAATTGCGGCGCTCGTCTATGTCGTGGCTAGCGGGCAGGGTGCGCCCGAAATTCCCGCCGCGTTTTGGGGCTATGCAGCCTTGGGAGGAACCTCTCAAATCATCGGAACGGCTTGCGTTGTCGCGCTCTTTGCGCACCGAAATTTCGCGGTAGGCATCACGTTCAAAAAGACAGAAGTCTTGCTAAGCGCCTTGATCGGTTTTGTCATTCTGGGAGATGTCATTAGCTTAAAGGGGCTGGCTGCCATTTTGTTGGGCCTCTTTGGCGTGTTGCTGCTCTCGGATGTGCCAGCGGCCAAGGGACGATTGCACAGACGTATCTGGAACAAGGGCACCGCGCTTGGGCTTATGTCGGGCTTTATGTTCGGGTTCTCTGGCAACGGATATCGCGGTGCGTCCCTGTCGCTGGAAAGTGGCGATGTGTTGTACCGCGCAATTGTGACGCTCGCATTTGTGACGGCGTTTCAAACTGCGATAATGGCCATCTGGTTGGTCTGGCGCGAGCGCGGCGAGATCACCCGCGTTTTGCGCGCTTGGCGCATTGGATCGCTCGTGGGGCTTAGCTCAATGGCTGGATCGCTGTGCTGGTATACCGCTTTTACCTTACAAACCGTTGCCTATGTGAACGCATTAGGGCAAATTGAGCTGCTGTTTTCGATCATGGTCGGCGCACTGGTTTTCGGAGAAAAAACCAGTAGGCGAGAATGGCAGGGGTTACTGATTTTGACAGCCAGCATCATTGTGTTGATTGCTGTGATCTAAAGCAGACTCGCGCCGCCAAGCCTATGTACCAAATGCCGTTCGTCATCATTGGCAAAAAACGGCACAGTCTTTGGCGGACCGCTGTGTTGAATATGCGCAATCAATTCGGCAAGGACCACTTGCGTGATAAACGGCAGATCAAAATCACGCGCATCCTTCAACGGGACCCATTGCAGATGGGACAACTCGTCTTCGGCACCGGAAAAGTCGTCAGGGTCCGTGATCAAATCACCCGCATCCGCCAGCAAAAATCGTGCATCAAACCGGCGGGATAACCCTGTTGGCGTGATCGCGCGAAAAAAGAACTGAAGCGCTGCCGCATTTGGCACATGGCCGGTCGCTGCAAAACCGCGCCAGCCATGCGGCGGTGACTGCCAATCTGCGGCATGGCCCAAAATCTGGCCGGTTTCCTCCCACAACTCTCTGATTGCGGCCGCAGCGATTGCCGCGGGGCTCACGGTGGAGCGATCCGACAACCGATCCGTGCAGAGCGCCGCAAGCGGACTGCACGGCACAAATGCGTCATTTGGATCAACTGCGCCACCTGGAAACACAAACTTCCCCGGCATAAACTCCGCCGTTTTCCCGCGCTGGCCCATCAAGACCGATGGTGCGCTTGCACGGTTACGCAAGACGATCATTGTTGCAGCATCGCGGATCGGGATATCTGTCATCGGTTACACGGTTTTGCCAAATCCGTGCATCCGGCGCGACCACTGAATTCCGACGACAAATCCTTTCATGCGCGGCAATAAAAACAGCGACAATCCCACACAAAACACTGTGAAAATCGTGATCATAACCAACGGTTCAGGGCGAAAGTTGACCCAAGTGAAATGGATCAAGGGTGCAAGCAAATGGCCCACAATCAAAATCGTCAAATAAGCAGGACCGTCATCCGCGCGATGATGAAACAGCTCTTCACCGCAAACATCACATTTGTCTGTGACCTTCAAAAACCCGCTGAACAAATTGCCTTCACCACAATTGGGGCATTTGCGGCGAAACCCGCGCATCTTTGCAGGAATAGCCGCGCGGTCGTCGAGTGTGAGTGCAGTCATGAGAAGGCTCCGTTCAATTCTGTCTCTCAGACATGAGGCTTTTTGCGGCTTTTGGAAAGCACAAGCTGCGGGTTGCGGCTGCATGTCGCAAGAAGCTCATTGCCAATAAAGTTTAGTAAATCGCGACGGAAACTTTTTCGGGATGCGTTGAAGAGGGGTCAACGGCGCAAACGGCGCCTTTGTTTAAACCGTAAAAGGAATACAAAATGAAATCGACAGTATTGATTGCAGCAATGATCGCAGGCTTTTCTTTGGTCGCACTTGACGCAACCGCAGCAGGGCGTGGCGAACAGCGCGCAATGCCGGATTTCGCGACATTGGATGCTGATGGGAACGGGTCATTGACCGTGGCCGAGATGGAAGCTGCACATGGTGCCCGCTTTACCGCTATGGATACCGACGGAAATGGTGACGTGTCACTGGAAGAGCTGACCGAGGCCGGTGCAAAGCAGATGGCAGAACGCGCCGAGCACATGTTGTCACAAATGGACACCAATAAAGACGGCATGCTTCAGGCCGACGAGATGAAACCACGCGGTGCAAACGCCGAACGGATGATCTCGCATGCCGATCAGAACGACGATGGCGAAATTAGTCAGGAAGAGTTCGAGCAGATGATCGAAAAACGCGGTGAACACGGCGAACGTGGTGGACGGGGCGAACGTGATGGTCACGGGCGCAAAGGCTAAGGCAGTCGCGGCTAAATGCGACAGGGTGAGGGCGCAACGGCGGTCTCACCCGTTGTGCAAATAAACAGATGCGGATATGACTTTAAGCAATGAAACTCTCACTTGGATCTTGGCGTGACGCGCCCGATGGCGCTGTTTTGCTTGCCTATGCAAATGGGGATGACGAGGCTGCGCGGGTTCTGTCGATGCGCCTTTTGCCGCGCGTTCTGGCGCAGGCCACGCGGATGTTAGGCGATCAAACCGAGGCCGAAGACGTGGCGCAAGAGGCGATGATGCGTCTTTGGAAAATCGCGCCTGAATGGCGCGAGGGCGAGGCGCAGGTTTCAACGTGGCTTTACCGTGTCGTCGCCAATCTCTGCACGGATCGCTTGCGGCAGCGTCGCGGCATCTCGCTTGACCAAATCGCCGAACCGGTTGATCCGCAGATCAGTGCGGCGGGGCAGATGCAAGAAAACGCTAGACTTTCGGCGTTGTCGGATGCCTTGGCGGAATTGCCTGAACGGCAAGCACAGGCAGTTTCGTTGCGGCACCTGGAGGGGCTCTCGAACCCGCAGATCGCAAAAATTATGGATGCGAGCGTACGAACAGTGGAAAGCTTAACAGCACGCGGCAAACGCGCGTTGGCTGATATTCTGAGCCACCGTAAATTAGCTTTGGGGTATGAAGATGACTAAACCTAACGATGAATTTCTTGATGACCTGTTCGCAGTTGCACAGACTCGATCGCCAAAGGTCTCGGATGACCTGTTGGCGCGGGTCCTTGCTGATGCTGCGTCCGCGCAACACGTTCCGGTTCTGGCACCCAAGCAGTCATTCATTGCGGGCTTCCTCGATCTCATCGGAGGGTGGCCATCAGTGGGCGGTCTAGCGATGGCGGGTGTTGCGGGGCTTTGGTTCGGGGTGTCTCCGCCAGCTGCGGTCTCGACATGGACGGCGGATTTGTTCGGAACTGCTGTGACCGTTGATCTATTGGGCGACACAAGTGAATACTTTGCGGAGGCATTGATAAATGGTTAACATAACTAAAAGACTTGGCCGGATGACGCGCATCGTTCTGGTGGCATCTCTCGCATTGAATGTCGCTGTCGTTGGCGGCGCGATTGGTATGCTCGCCTCCGGGCGGGGGCATGACGGACCACCGCAGCGGGTGATGTTCGACTTTGGCCCATTAGGCAGTGTCCTAGATGCAGATGATCGCCGCGCAATTGGGCAAGCCATGCGAAAAGGTGGCTCGCGACCGCTTAACCGTCAAGAGTTGGATAGTAAGATCGATGTGCTTGCGACCACGTTGCGGACGATGCCGTTTGACGTGAATGCCGTACAAGAGATCATGGCTCCGTTTCGCGTGCGGTCCGAGCAGATCCAAATGGAAGCGCAAGAAGCGTTCCTGTCCCGCCTGACAACAATGTCACCGCAAGCGAGGGCCGCATTGGCGGACCGCTTGCAGCATAAACCCCCTAAGCGTAACTAGGCCGCACTGCTCATCGCAACCTTGTCACGACCCGCATTTTTGGCGGCATATAGCGCTGCGTCTGCATTGTTGCACATCGCCTTGATTTGACTGCTATTCAGACGCGTCAACCCGCCAATTGCCACACCCACCGACATCGTTACCGTAAGAATTGGCAGATCGGGCCCTAGGGTGAAGGGCTTTGATGACACCATACGACGCAATCTGTCGGCAGCAACTTCCGCAGGAACCCGACCCGTCAATGGCATCGCGATCATAAATTCTTCACCACCAATACGCGCGACGAGATCAATAGATCGCAAGTTCTCGCGAAGCCTGCGTGAAATTTCGACCAATACCTTGTCACCAGCCGCATGACCGTAACGGTCATTGATTGATTTGAAGTGATCAATGTCGAGCATCATCACAGCAAATTCACGCTGCGTTGCAAGCGCCTGATTTGCAATTCGCGCTAGATGCGGTTCTACATAGCGACGATTAAATAACCCGGTTAACGGGTCGGTGACAGCGGCATGTAACCCGTCGCGTACCGTGTCGCGCAGTTTGTCATTCAGCAACTTTTGGTGGATCAAAGCCCTCGCGCGAAGCTTGATTTCATCGCTCGAAACACTGACATGGATCGCATCATCGGCGCCGAGGTCCAAAACCAGTGCCGTAATATCTGGCTGGCCGTTTGGCAGCACAACAAGCAGCGACGTCAAACGGGTTTCAGAGCGTGACCGCAAGTCCGAGATAAGCCGGAAAATACCGCGTCCACCGTCCAGATCCTGTGTGCCATCAATTACAAACAAATCTGGCACGGGGATCTTTGTCGACTGGGTCAGCACATGATCAATATCCAGACGCAAAATTGGCGGCTCAAGATGATCGGCAAGTTTGGCAGCAATTGCTTCGCCTGAGATCAATGAGCTGGATAATAATGCAACTTTTGCGGTCGCCGCAAAATCGGCGCGCACCTCTTCAAAACCGAGCGCCCGACTGGTGCTATCGCGCAAGATAAGCTCCTGCCGCGCATTTCTTACACGCAAAAGCGAGCGAATACGTGCGAGTAGCAAAGAATCGTTAATGGGGCGCGGCAGCACATCGTCAGCGCCCGCATCCAGGGCTGCAAATCTGGTCCGTGCCGTATCAGCAACGCCAACCGAAATGATCGCAATTGATGCCGTTTCGGGGTCGTCTTTTAACTTGCGGCAAAATGCGTGGCGGTCTTCAATGGGATCAGACAGATTGATCAGGATCAAATCAGGCCGCTCTCTGGCAATAATCAATTCCGCCTCTTGTTGGCTACCGCATGCGTCAACGCCAAACTGGGCAGCTAACATCTTTACTTTCAATACGATCCTGTTTGTGGGAACTGTATCGATAATGAGAATGCGACCGGTCATATCTATATTCCTTTGAGTGGTTTCACCACAGCGACACCACAACCTTGACCGCTAATGGTTAAAAAACAGTTTCAACTTTTATAGGATCTGAAATGAGCCCCGAAAATGCGCAAACAATCGCCTTACAAGCCCTTGGTTGGCTGGTTGGCAACGACGATCTATGCCCTGTTTTTCTGGGCTCGACCGGCGGCGATATCGAAGATCTGCGCACCCAAGCTTCGGAGCCCGCGTTCCAGTCTTCGGTCTTGGAATTTCTGACGATGGATGACGCATGGGTGATCGCGTTTTGCGATGCGCACGACCTGAAATACGACGCCCCCTTGCGCGCGCGCTATGCCTTGCCGGGGGCGGAAAACGTAAACTGGACCTAAAGGTCGATGACGATTTCCGCGTCAGCCTCTGCTGCGCGGCTCTGGCACAGGATCATTTCATGGGCTTGCTGACGCTTGGATAGCACATAGTCGCGGTGCTCCACGGCACCAGACACAACTCCGCATTTACACACGCCGCATAGCCCGTCAGCGCATTTCACGTCCACATGCACACCTGCCGCCAAAATCGCGTCTGACGCGCTCTGGCTTGCGCTGACTGAAATGCGGCGTCCATCCTTCAGCCGAAGTGTGAACGCATGATTGACATAGTCAGGAGTTTCCGGAACCGCGAAATACTCCATGTGGCGGGCGTCCTCGGGAAACCCGTTTGCGGCCGCAGCCTTCATCACAGCGGTCATATACGGCTCTGCGCCGCAAGTGTAGATATGCGCACCATTGCGGTGGGCAGTGATTTTTTCGATCTCTGCGCGGCTACCTTCGTCCGAGATATGTAAGGTCACGCGATCTGCCCAAGGCTGCATGGCCAGAATGTCCGCAAAAGCAGCATCAGCGCGGGTCGACACACTATAATGTAGCTCAAAACTGCGCGCTTGCGCGTGCAGACGGTGCGCCATCGCGATCATTGGGGTCACGCCAATTCCGCCACCCATCAACAGGCTATGTGGCGCATCAAACAGCGGGAAATGGTTAATCGGCTTCGACACAATGACCCGCCGCCCGGGCATAAAAATACGGTGCATCAACTTTGAACCACCACGCCCCAAATCCTCGCGTAGAACGGCGATCTGATAGAATTTGCGTTCCACCGGATCACCCGAAAGCGAATATTGACGAAAGAATTCCGGCGCCACAATCACATCAATATGCGCACCCGCGTCAAACGGCGGCAGATCCGCGCCCTCTGGGTCTGCAAATTCATAAAGCATAGTCGTAGCGCTTAGCTTTTGCGCACGGCTGACAACCAGATTAAGCACCGGAATTTCTGCTGTCCCTTGCAGATAAACATGCTCTGGCGGCTGTCCTGATGCTCGGCGTCTTTGATGCTCCTCGGCGGAAATCATACCCTCATAGGCGCGAATGCCCGCCTCGCGATCCATCGGAAACGGCCACGGATAGGGCGGCGGCGCAAGCGGCGCAGGATAGACCGCAAGCGTTTGGTCGGCATAACGCAACTGCAAATCACGCGACAACTCGCGCCTGTTCACGGGGTCGCGGGCAGGGCGGTACGCGCCGTCATCTACCATTTCCAAATCCCACCACCACTTTTTGACAGGATTAATCGACCCGTTTCCCAGCTTATCATCCAACACTGCGAGCGCCTTTGCCGCCTGCGGCACAGCCATCGCCAATTTACGAAACGGTGCCTCGGCAAATAACCCCTCAAGGTTCCACGGACAGGTTTTCATACACCGCCCACACATTGCGCCATTCTTTTGACTGACGCGGTAAGTCGTGCATTTCTGGCTATCGGACTTCCAAATCTCGTAGCCATTGAACATCAACTTAGGTCCCGCAGTGATCGCGCCGCTGGGACACTCACGCGCACATTTATTGCAGGCCTCGCAAAACTTTTGCAAACCAAAGTCAATTGGTTTGTCGTGGGTCATCGGCATATTGGTGGTCACAATCCCCGATTTTAGCCGCGGTCCGAGGAACGGGTTTAAGATCACCTCACCAATGCGACTGACCTCACCCAGACCCGCCAATAGTAACAACGGTGGATGCAACACCTCGTCGTCCATCACTGAATGCACCCGCGCCGTATATCCCAGATTACGCAGATGCTGCGCCAGTACCCCACCCAAAAGCGAGAACCGAAGGTAAGCTCGCATCGATTGCGCACAGGCGATCCAATCATCACCAGACGCCCCCTCCATCGTTTCATGCCCTTGATCGATAATCATGGAAATCGCATTGCTGTGGTAGGGCGTGATTGGCTGACCAGCAGCATCATGGCTGTAATAGGTCCAGTCAGGACAGGCACTTAGCCCCACGGCATCCACACCCAGAAAATACAGCGCGGCCTTGATATTGGCCGCATTGGTATCGGGATCATCAGTGCCATCCTGTACCGCTTGGGCCTCGCCATCTTGCAACAGCACAAATGCACCAAGGCTAGGTCGAAACGCAAAAGCACTGGCCGACTTGCGCACATAATTGCCGTTTTTAGTGGCCTCCTGCACTTGCTTGCCCATGTCGCCAAACAAGGCGCGCGCGAATAGATTGGCACGCTTTGGAACACGCGTGACATTTGGCGTATCAATATAAGTCGTGGGATTATCTACCCGCTTGAGCGTTTCAAACGGATACGGCCCCTTGGCAAAGTCACGCTGCATATAAGGATCGCGATTGCGGGCAGATTTCGCGTGCGTGCCAAAACCCGCCTTATAAGACAGCGGCGGCTCCTGATGCGGCGCAATTGGTAAATCAGCGGCCATGTTTAACGTCGTTGTGACCGCAGCCAAACCATAGCGATCTCCGGTGAACGGATTGACCAGCACGCCATCCTCTAGCGCAACCAGCCCCGCGCTCACCGCCAAAACCCCCAGATCGATATCACATGCCGCCATTGAATGTGCGCGCGCATCATAGCCTAACGTGCGAATATAACTGGCCAATGTCACAGCCGTTTCCATGCCGCGCAAACAGGCACGCTGCGGCAAAGCATCAACGATCCAGTCCGCCCCGACCTCATTGTCCATCGGATCACGTGGATAGTCATATAACATCACAATTGCATGGCTATGCTGCCTGCAATCGGTCGGCGGTAACGCCATGCTTTCGCGTAATCCAGCCATGATGACATCGATGCCCGCCGCCAGCGATTTGGGCTGCATAACTCTTAGCTTATCTGCTAACCTTTCGACATCAGGGTTATGAACAGGTGCATCCAACCATGCCTCGTCCACAATCCTACAGGTGCCAACCATGCTGGCATCACAATAATAGGCAAATGACTTTAAATGATTGGCACGCTCTTCCAACCCGTCAGGTATCTCGGCGACCTCTTTCTTGATCATACCGTCGCGGGTTGCATCCAGCATCGCCTGATAATCCTGCATCGCGTTAACAACACTCTTGGGGTCATCTGGCCGGCGATACGACACAGACGGCATCGCAGGCAAACCGGACAGATCCACAGCAGGCACACGCTTCAGCTTTTCCAGCGGAAACGGGCCAAAATGCATTGGGCGAGAGCGGTATGAGCGGAGTTTGAGCATGTTGGTTGACACCGTCAATTGTGCGGTCTTGAGTGTCAAGTGATCGCAACAGGAGACGACATGATTAAGGGCATAATCTTTGACAAGGACGGCACCCTCTTTGATTTTAACGCAACTTGGGGTGCATGGACGCGAACCATGATCGCGGCGGAAAGCGGGGACAACGCCGCCTTGAACACTGCGCTGGCCCATACTTTAGGCTACGATCTGGATCGAGGGGTGTTCTTTCCCGGCAGCATCGTAATCGCAGAAACCTCTGATATTGTGGCTGAGGCCATGCTGACCCATCTGCCGTTCGAGACAAAAGACGCGCTGATCTCACGCATGAATGTCGCCGCAAAACAGGTGCCCCAAGTGCAAGCGACCCCGCTCACGTCACTGCTCGCCCAATTCAAGACCATGGGGCTTGCGCTTGGGGTTGCCACCAACGACTCAGAAGATCCCGCGCGGTCCCACTTGTGCAAGGCGCAGGTGCTGGACCTGTTCGATTTTGTGGCAGGCTGGGATAGCGGATTCGGTGGCAAACCTGCGGCTGGCCAACTTATGGCGTTTTGCGCAGCAACGGGTTTGGCTGCGGACAACTGCATTATGGTCGGCGATAGCACACATGACCTGCTTGCGGGCCGTACCGCAGGAATGCGCACTGTTGGCGTCCTAACAGGTCCTGCGCTGACGGACGAACTGGCCCCGCTGTCGGATGTCGTGCTGCGCTCAATCGCAGATTTACCTGCATGGGTCACTGCACAAAACAATCCTGCCTCATAAAGCCATAAATCGTGCCCAAGCGAAGAAATTTAAAAAATGTAAATTATTTTGTCAGGCGGTGAAACTCTTTGAACAGCCGCTCCGTGGTTTAGGAGAACGCAGGGCACTGGGCCTTGCGCCAAACCAACAGGACTTCAAAATGAAAACCACTTTTGTAACAGCACTCACCGCAGCAGCCTTCACAATGACAGCGGGCATGGCCTTCGCTGAAAGCCATGCAATGGCAAACCCGATGGTCGGCGGCGCAGAAATGTTCGCAGATAAAAACATCGTTGAAAATGCAGTGAACTCTGCTGACCACACAACACTTGTCGCCGCAGTGACTGCTGCCGGCCTTGTCGACACACTGGCAGGCGAAGGCCCGTTCACCGTATTTGCACCAACAAACAGCGCGTTTGCCAAGATTGACGAAGCACAGCTCGCTGATCTTCTGAAGCCGGAAAACAAAGCGGCGCTGACACAGATCCTGACCTGCCACGTTGTTGGCGCAGGCGTTATGTCTGACGCGCTTGGCGGCATGATTAACGACGATGGTGGCGAACATGCTGTCCCAACTTTGGGCGGTTGCACATTGATGGCGAAATACGACGGCGACATGATCACATTAACCGACGAGCGCGGCCAAGTGGCAAACATCACTATCGCAGATGTAGCCCAGTCCAACGGCGTAATCCACGTGATCGATACTGTAATGTTGCCTGCTGAATAAGCTGTAGCATTCCCCAATCCACTTCCCAGTGGTGCCCGCGAGCTTTTACAGGCTCGCGGGCATTTTTTTATGGCGCAAGGCAGTCCGCAATGCTCAGACTAAGCGCCGTCATCATCGCTTGATATTGTCCAAGGCCGGTCGGAATATCCGCGCCAATCGGGTCAATCACACCCACCTTAACATCCGTACCTTCACCCAACACATCGTTCCAACGCGTGCTGACTTCGGGGTCAGAGAAAACGCAGACCGCTGCACCTTCGACAACCAGTTTGCGCAGTGCCGCAATATGTTGCGGACCGGCAGGGGCAGCATCCGTTTCGGAAATCGCACCCACAGCGGTAAGACCGTAAGCATCTTGAAAATACCCATAGGCCGCATGTGACCAGATTAGCGGGCGATCCCCCAGGCCCTCCATCTGCGCCCCAATCGTCGCATCGAGATCTGCGAGCACGCCCTGCATTGCCTGCGCATTAGCGGCATAGGTCGTGGCATTTTCGGGGTCCACATCCGAAAGGGTTTGCGCAATATGGCCAACCCAAACCGACGCGACTTTCGGATCAAGCCACGCATGCGGATCAACGTCACCATGATCGTGCGCGTCGTCACCATGCTCATCATGATCATGCGCGTCGTCCTCGTGATCCCCGTGATCATCATGATCTGCGTGGTCGTCATGATCCTCGTGACCATCATGTTTCATATCAGAGGCGCGCAACGTCCAGCCATCCATATCAAGCAACGCAAGATAAGACGCATTTGCCGCTAATGTTTGCACAGGATCCGCAAGCCAGGGGGTCAACCCTTCCCCAACCCAAATCACGACTTCAGCCTCACTTAAGGTCTGCGCATCCGAGGGGCGCATCGCATAAGAATGGGCGTTGGATCCGGGCGGTAAAAGCAGGGCAGGGGCAGCAACACCCGCCATGACCTCGGACACCAACCCGTGCAAAGGGGCGATATCGACAACAACATTGGGGGCAGCCTGCGCTTGGCTGGCAAGGGTCGCAAAGGCGAAGAAGGCAGATTTACGCATGTGGACTTGTCCTATAATTAAGAATCCGATAAGATGCGTATGTTATAACATAACAGAAAGCGCAAGATGTCTTTGACGCCCCTCGGCTTTGCGGCCCACGATCATACCACCTGCGTGAGTTCCGCGCTAAAAGTGGCGTTAGAAGCCTGCGCTGCGCGGGGCGTGCAAATGACGCCCGTGCGCAAACGGGCGCTTGAAATCCTGCTGGAATCCCACACCGCGATGGGGGCCTATGATATGTTGGCAAGGCTTAGCGCAGAAGGGCTGGGCTCCAAGCCACCCGTCGCCTACCGCGCGCTTGCGTTTCTGGTCGAGCAAGGCTTCGTGCACCGCATCGAACGGCTCAATGCCTTCATCGCCTGTGCGCATCCGGGCGACAAACACGATCCCGCCTTCATGATCTGTCGGACATGCGGCACCGTCGCCGAGGCGCAAATCTCCAACACAAAACTCGACGCATCCGCTGCACAAAGCGGCTTCCAGATCGAGCAAACGGTTATAGAGGCGCAAGGCATCTGCCCTGCGTGCCAACCATGAGCGTTCTGCTCGCGGCCAAAGCAATCACTGCCAAACACGGTGGCAACGTTGTTCTGCGTAACGTAGACCTGACCTTGAGTGCAGGCGAAATTGTCACCATCGTCGGGCCAAACGGGTCGGGCAAATCCACCCTTCTACGGGTGCTGATCGGCGCACATAAACCGCAATCGGGGCAGGTCACACGCCAGGCAGGGCTGCGTATCGGCTATGTTCCGCAAAAACTGCACATCGACCCCACCATGCCAATGACCGTGCGCCGTTTCCTTGATCTACCCAAACGGGTCAGCGACGATGCTGCCACTAAATCCCTATTCGCAGCAGGCGCCCAAGCGGTAACCCACAGTCAGATGACACAGCTGTCAGGCGGCCAATTCCAACGGGTTCTACTCGCGCGCGCCATCTTGGAAAAACCCCACGTCTTGATGCTCGACGAGGCAACGCAAGGGCTGGATCAACCCGGCTCTGCACGGTTCTACCAACAAATCGACACCGTGCGACGCGACCTGAATTGCGCCGTACTGATGGTCAGCCACGAACTGCACGTCGTCATGAGCGCCTCTGACCGCGTAATCTGCCTGAACGGGCACGTCTGCTGCGAAGGAACGCCCGAGGTCGTCTCTGCCGCCCCCGCATACCGCGAGCTATTCGGCACCGGCACAGGCGGGGCCTTGGCGCTGTATCGCCATGAACACGACCACAATCACCATGATCACGACCATGAGGCCTGCGAATAATGCTTGATGATTTTATGATCCGCGCCGCGCTCGCGGCCCTCGGTACCGCAATGGCCACAGGGCATTTGGGCTGTTTTGTGGTCTGGCGGCGGATGGCCTATTTCGGCGACGCCACTGCTCATGCTGCCATCCTTGGGGTGGCCATGGCGCTGATGTTCGGCTGGTCCATTTTCGCAGGCGTCGGCCTCGTCGCCGTCACAATGGCGCTGTTGATCTCGGCGCTCTCGGGACGCGCACAAGGCGTTGATACGATTCTTGGGGTACTGGCTCATGGCGCATTGGCGCTGGGGCTGGTCGCGGTCACACTGATCCCGGGCCAACGCATTGATCTGGATGCCTATCTTTTTGGCGATGTGCTGACGGTCAGCCGCTTTGATCTCGGGATAATCTGGGGTGGTGCTGCAATCGTCTCACTGGTGCTTTGGCGCCACTGGAGCGCACTTTTGACCTCCACAATCAGTCCCGATCTGGCCTATGCTGCGGGGCTAAACCCGCGTCGCGAACAACTGGTGCTGACGCTGCTCCTCGCCGCTGTGGTCGCAGTCGCCATCAAGGTAGTGGGCGCGCTACTCATCACAGCATTGCTGATCATCCCCGCCGCAGCCGCACGCGGTTTCGCGCGCACGCCTGAACAAATGGCAGGTATGGCTATGGTCATCGGCGGCCTGTCAGCGCTGGGCGGATTGCAGGTCTCAATCGCGCTCAATACGCCAGTGGGGCCAACTATCGTCTGCGTGGCCGCAGGTCTTTTCGCAATAGGGACAATTGGTTCTAAACTGCGCAGCCTGATCGGTTAATCGCTAAACGTCGAGCCAGATCGTATTGGGGCCGCTATTGGTCAGGCTGACAGCCATTTCCGCACCAAACCGACCGGTCTGCGTAGGGATGCCAAGGACTGCGATATCCGCTATAAACTGGGCGTATAACTCACGGCCAACATCCGGTGCTGCCGCCTTGGAACACCCCGGCCTGTTGCCGCGCGATGTATCAGCGGCCAGCGTAAACTGGCTGACGATCAAAGCCGCACCACCGGTATACATCAGCGACAGGTTCATTTTACCCATCGCATCGCTGAAAATGCGCAACTTGGCAATCTTGGCAGCCAGTTGTGCCGTTTTGGCAGGATCATCACCATCCATCGCGCAGAAAAAGATCAATAAACCTTCGCCAATTTCGCCCGTAACCTCGCCCTCAACACTAACGCGGGCGTCAGTGACGCGCTGCAATACCGCCCTCAAATCTCATGCGCCCACGGCGGATTAGCCCCTGCGCGAGACACTGTGATCGCCGCAACCGATGCCCCAAACGCTGCCGCTGCTGTCAAATCTGCGATCCTGACCACACCAAACGCCCCTTTGTTCAACAAACCCGCCCCGTGCAAATGCGCCAGAAACCCCGCACTAAACGTATCACCCGCACCGACAGTATCCACAACCTTGGCCTTGACCGCTGGCACATCGGCCTGACCGTCGCGGGTTAAAATCGTGACACCATCTGCGCCGCGCGTCAGCAAAATCACCTGCACTTTGGTGTTTTCAAAAAGCGCCGCCGCATCTGTTCCGCCGGTGATCCATTCCAGATCTTCATCCGAGGTCTTGATAATATCCGCCACTGCAAACATCGCCGTCAAACGGGCGCGATA
Organism: Yoonia sp. MH D7; assembly: GCF_054439475.1. NCBI lineage: Bacteria > Pseudomonadati > Pseudomonadota > Alphaproteobacteria > Rhodobacterales > Paracoccaceae > Yoonia > Yoonia sp. MH D7. The sequence continues at coordinate 2,024,730 of NZ_JBTJCF010000001.1, read as the reverse complement.
CACCGCCTCGTCACTGATAAAACTCGGGCGAATATTCGGGTCAATCATGGTCAAGGTGTCTGCCGCTTCACGCAGCATCAAAGCCTGATAAGCATCGGCACAAGGTTCCACGACCAAACTGATCCCACCAAAGAAAATCGCATCCGCTTTGACTACAGGCAGATCAGCGGGCGTAATCATCCGACCTGCCGTGTTCTCATCGTAAAATGCATAGGACGCATGGCCATCACGCAGGGTCACAAACGCCAATGTTGTTGGACGATCCGAAATATGCGCAGGGCTGCTATCAACCTGCGACGCGGCCAACTCACTGCGCAAAATATCGCCAAACAAATCCGATGAAATTCCCGAATAGAACTGAACCGGTACGCCCAATCGCCCCAAGGCAATCGACGTGTTAAATACCGATCCCCCCGCCAAAGGCGCGTAGCCATGTCCTCCGTCCGGCAGTGGCCGAGGAATCATATCAATTAGGGCTTCACCCGCACAAAGGATCATCGTGCACTCCATCTCTATTGAGTGTTAGCGATAACATACCCTGCAATAATCGCAACAATCAGTCCAACAATGACTGCAAAAGTTATCTTCCAAGCCGAATATGGCCGCTCACCCTGCACCCGCCCCGTGCGCCCATTCACAACGAAGCGAAATGTGCGCCCGCGATATTTATAGGCCGCCAGCCAAACGGGCAAAAGAATATGCTTGAACGTGACATCGCCCACTTGAGTCTGCACGTCATTCACGCGCTGATCGTCGCCGCCAATGTCGTATTTGGCGTCGCGTAAAATCATACGGTCCATATAGGCGCGCGCCTCGGTGAAACCTAATTCCAGTTCAACCTGATAACCCTCGGCGCGAAATCCGGCCAAATATTCGGGATTATAAGGTTCTAGCGCCGATAGATCCCAAGGTTCCAACCCATCGGTATATTTCTTGGGCAGGCTTTTTGACGCCAGCACCAGTATATCATCGAAAAACCGCGCCACGCGTCCCGAAACAGGACGCCAGCGGGTCTTGCGGACCTGCACCTGCTGGCGCTTCCCGTCACGCACAACGGTCTGGGTCTCATAATAATGTGTCCCGCGTTGGCCCTGATACTGACTTTTGGTATCGGCATCGAAGGTCCAGTACGGAACGTAAATACCGTTCATTTTACGCCCCTTACGGGCATACTCCTGCAACCCATTTGGTGCAAACCAAAGGCTGCCTAACCAATCTGACAACGCCGCACGCGAGGCAGGCTCGTCCAGCGCAAAGGGCAATAACCCACGCGGCTTAATATGACGATGCACGCCCGTATCAGTCACCACAGGGGTCGCACAAAACGGACATTCTGCGGCATGGTCGGGACCTTGATACTCGGTGCTTGCACCGCAATTGGGACATGTCACAACGCGGGTTTCTTCGATCTCTTCCTCGGACAGTTGATTGGCTACGGCGCTACGGAAATCCAGCTCCTTGATGCCACCCGCAGTTTGCTGCGCGCCTGCAATCGGCTGCACATTCCCGCAATGGTCGCAGGTCAATTGGCGCGCACCGGGATCAAACCTCAGGTCTGATCCACATGTATCGCAGGGAAAATGGTGTTCAATTTGCGTCTCACTCATCGGACTTCACGCCATCAAGAAACAGGCGGCGGCGGCGGCATCACAGTGAATAACTGCGCCAGTTCCTGCACAGCCTCTGCTGTCTTCCAACCATCCTGGCCTTGGGTCCACACCATGCTGTCACGGTTCAATTTGCCCTCGGTGACCATGCGGCCCATTGATGCTTTTGAAAACGGGCCCGTCACTGCACCGTCCAAGGCGATATGCCAAACATGCTCGACCGGCGGAGGAGGCGGTGCGGCGGCTGGCGCTGCACCCCATGGGCCGCTTTGCATCTGGTTGGCCATCGCCATACCCATCCCCATCCCAAGTCCGGCTCCCATACCGCCACCACCATTGGGATTAGCGGCCGCAGACGTCATCGCCTCAGCTGCGGAATACTGGGTAAACTTACCCAGATCACCGGCAATCCCAACCGAAGTACGCTTATCAAGTGCCGCTTCAACTGCCGGCGGCAGGCTGATGTTTTCAATATATAACTCAGGAATTTCCAAGCCATACTGGGTCATCGTAGCCGAAATTGTAGTCGCAACCAGCTTGCCCAGATCGGCAGTATTTGCCGCCATATCCAACACGGGAATTCCGCTTGATGAAACCACGCGACTGAATTCTTGCACAATGATATTGCGCACCTGAAAACTGATCTCGTTCATGGTGAATTCGCCATCGGTGCCAACAATCTCGCGCATGAACACGGAAGGGTCAGACACTTTAACCGTATAGGTGCCAAAGGCGCGAATGCGGGTTGGGCCAAATTCAGGATCGCGTAACATAATCGGATTTTTAGTGCCCCATTTCAGATCAGAAAAACGGGTCGTGTTGACGAAATATATCTCGGATTTGAACGGGCTTTTGAACCCGTGATCCCAATGGTTCAACGTAGTCATTATCGGCATATTGTTGGTTTCCAACATATATAGCCCGGGCGTGAACACATCCGCCAGCTGACCTTCATGAACGAAAACAGCGGCCTGGCCTTCGCGAACCGTCAGCTTGGCACCATATTTGATCTCATGGGCTTCACGCTCGAACCGCCAAACCATCGTATCGCGGGTGTCGTCAGTCCAGTGAATGACGTCAATAAACTCGCCGCTTAGAAAATCGAAAATGCCCATTTGTCAGGTTCCTTTGGTCAAAGTCACAGGTGCTAGCTTGCGCCCGCTGCGGTTAATTCGGTGGCAATCACGCGCGCAATCGGTGCCGCCTCTTCGGGTGTCATACCCGGTCTTAGCCTACGGTCGTATAACATGCGCAGCAGTAATTCGTCATGGGTGGTCAACAGGCCAAACTCTTCGTCGTCATTGAAAATCGAAGGGCGTGCTGCGGGGCTATCATTCGCCAAGCCCAAGCCCTGCGCCAATTCTTCGTGGATGCACGATTTGCGCAATAGTGGTGGATGCTCGGCACGAATGACTGAAATCGCTTTTAGATAGTCCGATTTTCCGGGTTCTGAAAATGCAACAACGATACATAGCTGGTCGCGGGGCAAGGTAAGGATCGCGCGGATCGAGCTTGGTGAAATCCCCGGCACCAATCTACGCAGTCGGTTTTCAGCACCCAACCGGTCGTTCTCATTCATAAACAAAACATGATAATTTGCGTTTGCGTCGTTATCTGTCATCGAGATCGGCAATCCGGTAACCCGTGATAAACGCGCGGCGTAATTGCGCACCTCTGCTGTGTCGACCGCCTGCTGTGCGGGAGGCACACTTGCGCCAAATCCAATCGACATGCGAACCGGCTTTTCCCAACGGCGCAGACGCGACGCGGTGGCTTGCGCTTTCAACGTATCACCATCTGAGACATATTCGTCAAACAGTGCAATCCGCACAAAATTTCGCGCAAGCTGCGTGTCTGTGAACGGCGTATCCGGACCGCCACCATCAATGCGCAGCATGCCGCGCGTCGTTAGATAGGTCTCGGCATTCTGATAATACCTGCGCAGTTCCTCGGATGTCGCGTCTGACACAATCCCGACAGGTGCCGTTGAAACCGGGGCAGGCAACACCCGCTCTTGCGGGCGCGTAGGCGTAATCGTCGGTTGCTGGGACGCAGGTGCTGTCGCACATGCCGTCAGGGCAAAAAGCCCCAAGGTCGACGCAAATTTTACGCCCCAGCGGTTCATTCTAGGCTCCCGTCGCAGTGCCAACATTCACGCCAGTTCCGGTTTTGCGGGCCGTTGCAGAGGCCAAAGTATCCTTCAACTCGGCCTCCATCCGCTTCAACTCGATCTCTGCTTCCGCACGCTTGCGCTTGCCTTCGTCAGCAATCTCAAGGCTCTCGTTGATCGTCGCGATCAAGTTGGCATTGGCATCTTTCACCGCGTTGATATCGAAAACACCGCGCTCCATTTCCGTGCGGATCACCTTGTTGGCGTCACGCAGATTCTTTGCGTTGGCAGTCAGCAAATCATTGGTCAAATCATTGGCACCGCGCACGGCCTCAGCGGCCTCCGCAGAGCGTTGGATCGTGACGGCTTGAGCCAATTGCGTTTCCCAAAGAGGGACGGTGTTCACCAGTGTAGAATTGATCTTGGTCACCAGCGACTTGTCATTTTCCTGCACGAGGCGGATCGAAGGCAAAGATTGCATCGTCACCTGACGGGTCAGTTTCAAATCATGCACACGGCGTTCCAGATCATCGCGTGCCGAGCGGATATCGCGCAACTCCTGCGCCATCATCACCGCTTTATCCTCGGGTGCTTTCGACACCTGAAGCTCTTTTTTCGGGATCACTTTGCTATCCAGCTCGGCAATCTTCGCCTCACCCGCAGCGATATATAGTGCCAGTTCATCATAGAATTGAAGCGTCTTGTCATAGAGCATATCCAGGCTCTCGATGTCTTTCAGCAGCACATGTTCGTGCTTCAAAAGATCATCGGTGATCATGTCAATCTGACCCTGAACATCTTCAAAACGTGCAACAAATTTTGCCATCGGTGCGGCGCGACCCAGTAGCTTTTCCCACCACGATTGCTTGCGGCGCACATCCAGTTCGGAAATCGAAAACCCGCGAATGGTGCTGACAATATTGCGCAAACTGTCACCCGCAGGGCCGACATCCTTATTGCGCACACCCGCGAGCATCGACTGGCTGATGACCTGCAATTCGGCCTGCGCGGCAGAGCCAAACGAGACAATCGACTGGGTGTTGTCCATGTCAATCTCATCCATGCGTCGTTTGATTTCAGCACTTGTCGGCTTGTCAGCATCGGCCATTGTGATCAACTCGCCTTTGGGCTCTGCCAAAACAACGGCTGTAACTTTTTCAACTTCGACCAATGTGGCCTCTGCTTTTTGACGTGTGGTTTCAGACATGATGTACCTCTCGTTAAATCAGGCTTGCGCCCGCGTTATTTACTTTATGCTCACGCCTTCGCGGTGCAAGCGGTCGCGCAGCACTTTAATTTCGATATCCATATCACTCCGGTCGTCGAGTAACATTTTCTGTGTGCGCAACGCAAAGTTTTGCTCCAGATCGCCCAGTAATTCTTCATAACTTGCACGCGCAGTTGCATCGCGGGACCGGCGATAGAGATCAACAAATTTGATCGTCGCATCCTTGGCACCCATCAGATAAACGCCCAGAAATTTACGCGCACCTGTGAGGTCACGCGGGTCCTCTTCCACCGTACGGATCATCTTGCGCGCAGCGGTCTGAAACGCAGTCACCCGCACCAGTAGCGCACGATCTCCCAAGGCTTCGATCTGCCCCGTCATCACCGCCAGATGCGCCTCGGCTTCGTCCACTACACGGGCAACGCGGTCTTGCTGAAACGTATCAATCCCCTCCATGCGCTTGTCGCGCATGGGGTCGATGCCAAAGGCCGCAACATGAACAGCAAGCCCGGCAAGGCCATATAGCAGGGTCGTGGTAATGTCGGCACCATGCGCAGCACAGGCCAACGCTACACCGATCCCGGTTAGCGCAGACGCAAATATTTTACGCGGAAACGCCGGTTTGCGCGCTACTTTGCGCAAGTCGTACGCTGCCTCTGCGCGCAACCCTTCACGCAGCAACATCGCCGCAAACGTCAATGCCGCAGCCCCCGCAAGGCCAGTGACTAGCGCCCCAGCTCCGTCTGAGAACGTCGTCGCAACCAAAACTATCGCGGGGATAAACAACACGTTGGAACGCCCGCCTGCGGCGTCTACCTGACGGTCGTCAATGACCTCTAACGAACCAGATGCATCACCATTGGGGCTATACTCTCCACCAAACCGCTTCGCCATTACAGTGACCCCAACCAGCCTGAGGTGACCCCGAACAACAAGACGACAAGAACGACATAAGCGCCGCGTTGAAATGGTTTAGGCATCGGATCTCCTTACTGGTCCCTGTAGCATACCCCATAAATATAGGGGGTATGTCACTGATTTACGAATGTTTTTGCAACACCTTGCGTTCGGCGTTCAATTTGCGTTTGTAGCGTGTCTGCAAAATCTCGACCGCGAACAAGACGACCACGGAAAAATAGAACGTCGCTTTCGACATTGGCGTGATTTCTTTGCCAAACACCTTGATATAAAGCGTTTCGTCATGAACCGCAGCACCAGCCGCATGGCCAGATTCACCCAGCAAAACAACACCAACAATCAACAAGATAAATAGGCCTAGCACTTCATACATCCGGTTCTTTTCCAAGAACCGCGTCACACCGTCGGCCAACAAAAGCATCGCCAGACCCGACAGCAAAATAGCTGCGGCCAATACTGGAAATACATCCGTAATCGCAAGCGCTGACAGCACTGAATCGAAAGAGAAAATCAAGTTCATCATGACAATGAGAACGACAACGCGCGTCGCTGATTTGGACGACTTTTGCGTGACCCCATGGCCCAGCTGTTCGATCGACAACATGTGACCGATCTCTTTCACGGCCGTATACATGATAAACACGCCGCCGATGATAAATACACAGGTCGCAAAGTTGACGCCGCCTTCCAGAACTCCGGGCCAGTCAAAAACATAAAATGGCGCAGACAGGGTTGCGATCAATTTGATCATCACAAATAGCAAAATAACGCGCAGCGCTACGGCGATGATAATCCCCCAAGTGCGCACGGACTTTTGCTGTGCGACTGGCGCGCGCTGGCTCTCGATAGAGATATAAAGCAGGTTATCGAACCCTAATACCGCTTGCAAAAAGCAAAGCATCACCAGGTTTGTTGCGTTTTCAAATGTCAGTAAGTCAGCCACAGATTTGTCCCCATTTATAATCGTTCAACATTTGCATGAACTCGCAGGGGGCGACAAGGGTTCAACGAGAAGGCTTTTTCCCCGTGACAGGTTTTTTCATCGGACGGTTTGTTACCTTGCGGGTGCGGGTTACAGGGGCGGGTGCCGCAAGACCTAGTTGGTCCCGGACCACACGGGCCTTGAGTTCTTCGACATCGCCCTGCGCCAGATTGCCCAATTGGAACGGGCCATAACTTACGCGGATCAGGCGGTTCACGACCACACCGATTGCTTCCATTGTGCGACGGATTTCGCGGTTTTTACCTTCGCGAATGGACACGGTCAGCCATGCATTGGCCCCTTGCTGGCGGTCAAATGTCACAACCATCGGCTGGTAATGCACCCCGTCCACGGTGATGCCCGCGCGCAGTTCGTCCAGCCGTGCCTCTGACACCGATCCGTTGATGCGCACACGGTATCGGCGCAGCCAGCCCGTCGAGGGTAATTCCAGTTTTCTCTTTATTTCCCCGTCGTTTGTAAGGACAAGCAAGCCTTCCGAATTGATATCCAAACGACCAACCGACATGACACGCGGCATCCTCTCGGGCAAGGCGCCAAACACGGTCGGGCGGTCCTTTTCGTCGCGCTCCGAGGTGACCAAACCGGCGGGTTTATTATAAAGCCAGATGCGCGGTGCGTCGGGCTCGCCTACGCGTTTTCCGTCGACGACAATCTTGTCGTCAGGGGTCACGTTCAGGGCAGGGCTGGTGATCGTTTTGCCGTTCACCGACACGCGGCCTTCATCGACCATGCGCTCTGCGGCGCGGCGCGACGCGATGCCGGCGCGAGATAGAACTTTGGCGATGCGGTCGCCTGCGGGGGTGTCATTATTACTCATATCACTGCCATAGCGGCTTTGTTCGCCCCTTGCCAGAGGTCGCGTGAAGACGGCATACACAGATATGAGTTTCAAAAGCCATATGGACGCGGCCATGGACGCAGCGATTGCAGCGGGCGCGCGTGGCGAAGTGCCTGTAGGTGCTGTGGTTGTTGGTCCTCAAGGTGTTGTTTCCATTGCTGGAAATCGCACAAGAGAACTGCACGACCCCACCGCTCATGCCGAGGTTTTGGCGATCAGGTCTGCCTGTGCGACCTTGGGTCAGGAACGGTTAACCGGATACGATATTTACGTCACGCTAGAGCCATGTCCGATGTGTGCTGCAGCGATTTCCAACGCGCGGATTGGCCGTCTTTACTACGGTGCGGCCGACCCGAAATCAGGTGGTGTGGCGCAGGGGCCGCGGGTTTTTGAACATGCCACATGTCATCACAAGCCGGAAATCTATGACGGGATCGGGTCAATTGAATCCGAGGCCTTGCTGCGCGATTTTTTTGCAAAAAGACGCAAATAGGCTGTCTTTTTCGCGTCTTGCATGCGTCTTGCCGACGTCTTGCCAAAATGAGCCTTGGGATTCAAAAATCGATTGGTTGGCATAGCGGGGTTTTTCGCGATGTTCATGCTGTGGGCCTGCCGCCGCTAAGTGGTGGTCGCGGCCTTATACAGGTGCCATGTCGCGTGACCCAAAATTGGCATCGCAATGAACAACCCCAAGAATGCAGGAATCATCGCGATGATGGTCACGATCCCGATGAAGGCGCCCCATGCCAGATAAATGATCGGGTTTGCGCGCACCGCTTGGAACGAGGTGATCATCGCCGTGACAAAATCGACGTCGCGGTCCAGAAACATCGGCATGCCCAATACAGAGAGTGCGTAGGTAAGCCCTGCGAAACCTGCGCCGACTGCCGTGCCAAAACCGAACATTTTCAGACCGTTGGTGGAAAAATAAACTTCGGTGGAATTTGACACGTTGGTCATTGGCGACAGACCCAGAAACAACGCAAAAATCATATGGCCCAGAAAAAACCAGAACAGGAATAGAATAACGAGAATCACCGCAAGCCACGGCAGTTGCCCGACTTTATGTGCCCACACGACACCTGCTATCTCTCGCAACTTGAGCGGCTCGCCATTGCTGCGTCTGCGGCTGGTTTCGTAAAGGCCGAGGGCCGCAAAAGCACCAATCAGCGGAAACCCCAAGACGGCCAGCACAAGCCAGAATGTTGTGCCAGTCGCATAGGTGATCCACGCCATGATCAGTCCGACAAAAACGTAGAAACTGGCGAAAAACAGGCCGGGCAAAGGGGCGTTTACAAAGTCTTTCACGCCAGCGCGCAGGCTATGTATAATGTCACTGGTTGTGATGGGACGCACTTTGGGTGCCCCGTTTGGTCTGTCGTGCATTGCTGTCCTCCCGACGCGCGTTTGGGGGATTTGACCTGTTGAGGTATCGGGATGCAATGACCTGCATCAAGTCCGGATATAAAAACGGGCAGCGTTATAGCCGCTGGTTTTGGGATTCTGTTGAAATCCGCAGGACCTGAGCGGGTTAAATCTTTGTGCAGCACTTTCGCCCTCAACCTTGATGTCGACGTCTTTGCAACAAGCCCTAAATCGGTCAGTTTTTCCACGACGTCACTGCCGATTGATGTCAATTCTGACCATGATTTTTTAGCATTGCCAGATAATGGTGGTCGAAATAGTGGATTTTTGTGCGTGATCAGGCAGATGCGATGTGGCTTGCCCTTGCAGGGTAGGGGGCTGGGGGGTAAACGAAAGTCCAGAGTTTACCCCCCGTATGCTGGAGGCCTATGCATGTCGATTGATACCGAAACTGCCCGCCGCGTGGCCAAATTGGCCCGCATCAAGGTCGAAGACGAAGCGCTGCCCGCGTTGGCGCAAGAGTTTTCCGCGATTTTGGGGTTCATCGAGCAGCTGAATGAAGTTGATGTCGAGGGTATTGAGCCGATGACGTCGGTGACCCCGCAGCGGCTGAAACGCCGTGCGGATGTTGTGAATGATGGTGGTCAGCAAATCGCTGTTTTGAAGAATGCGCCTGATGCCCGTGAAGGGTTTTTTGCAGTGCCGAAGGTGGTGGAATAATGACTGATCTCTCAAAACTTACGATTGCCACAGCCCGCGATGCGATGCGAAAGGGTGAGGTTTCATCCGTTGAATTGACCGAGGCATATCTGGGTGCGATTGAAGGCTCAAACAAGCTTAATGCGTTTGTGCATCACACCCCCGAGATTGCGCGCGCACAGGCTGCTGCGGCGGATGTCCGTATTCAATCGGGTGATGCGCCTGATATGTGCGGGATCCCGTTGGGGATTAAGGATTTGTTTTGCACCAAGGGTGTAGCGTCGCAGGCGGCGTCGGGGATTCTTGAAGGGTTCAAGCCCGAGTATGAAAGCACGGTTACGAGCCAGTTGTTTGCCGCCGGATCGGTGATGCTGGGCAAGTTGAACATGGACGAGTTTGCTATGGGGTCGTCTAACGAGACGTCTGTGTATGGCGATGTTGTGAACCCTTGGAAGGTTGACGACCGTGATTTGACGCCCGGCGGGTCATCTGGCGGATCTGCGGCGGCGGTTGCTGCGGATCTGTGTTTGGGTGCGACGGGGACTGATACTGGCGGCTCTATTCGCCAACCCGCTGCGTTCACTGGCATTACAGGCATTAAGCCGACTTACGGCCGTGTGTCGCGTTGGGGTGTTGTGGCGTTTGCGTCATCTTTGGATCAAGCGGGCCCAATGACCAAAGACGTACGTGACGCGGCGATTATGCTGGAGGCCATGTGCGGACATGACCCCAAGGATAGCACCAGCATGGATATGGCTGTGCCGAATTTTGAAGCCGCGTTGACGGGTGATATTAAGGGCAAAGTCATTGGTATTCCGAAAGAATATCACATGGACGGGATGCCTGCCGAGATCGAGAAACTGTGGGCTGATGGCACGGCAATGTTAAAGGATGCGGGCGCTGAAGTGCGTGACATTTCGCTGCCGCATACCAAATACGCTTTGCCTGCCTATTACGTGATTGCGCCTGCCGAAGCATCGTCGAACCTTGCGCGTTACGATGGTGTGCGTTTTGGCCATCGTGCGAAACTGGCGGCGGGTGATGGCATCACCGAGATGTATGAAAAGACCCGTGCCGAAGGTTTTGGTGCCGAGGTGCAACGCCGTGTGATGGTCGGGACTTATGTGTTGTCGGCAGGTTTTTATGATGCTTATTATAACCGCGCACGAAAAGTCCGTGCTTTGATCAAGCGCGATTTTGATCAGGTGTTTGCGGCTGGTGTTGATGCGATCCTGACGCCGGCGACGCCGTCTGCCGCCTTTGGGTTGGGCGAAATGGCCGACGCCGATCCGATCAAAATGTATCTTAACGATGTGTTTACTGTTACAGTGAACCTTGCTGGTCTACCCGGGATTACCGTGCCAACAGGTTTGGATGCGTCCGGTTTGCCGCTTGGATTGCAGTTGATTGGTCGTCCGTGGGAAGAGGGTGATTTGCTAAATGTCGCCTATGCGCTGGAACAGGCTGCTGGTTTTGTAGCCAAGCCGCAAAAGTGGTGGTAAGGCCTGCCTGATCTATAGGATTTTGAGGTGATAGACGTGAAAACTGCTGGTATTGCTCTGATTGGAATGATGGCGTTGCAAGCCTGCTCGCCGCCCGTGCCCGCAAGCAATGCCGGTCCGGGGTTCAACGACTACGCCGAATACGAGTTGCAGCGCGCGCGTCGCGAGGCGGCTGTAACCGGCGCGGGCACGAGTGGCACGTTCACCGCACCCGCGGCGGTTCAGACGTCGCCGGTGCAAACCTCGCCAGCACAAGCGTCCACGACATTTAGCGCCCCTGCACCGGTGCAAACCGGTGGGATTGGCGCGGCTGATCTGGCCGCTGCCGGCATCGGCGCATCCTCACTTTCAGCTGCCCCGCAAGACACCGCATCCGGTGCGCCAATGACTGCAATGACGAACGTGGTGTCCCCTGCTGCTGACGGGTTTCGCGAGGGTATTCAAGCCACACCAGGCAATGCCGCGCCCGCACTGCAAAGCAATGTGGGCATTTCCGACGAGCAGGATTTTAAAGCTGTTGCCAGCCGTGAAACGATCGAATCCGATGCACAGCGTCGTGCTGCACAAGCGGCAAACCGCGAGCAGGTACAGGTCATTGCAGTGCCGGAACGCAGTGGAACCACGGGTCCAAATATCGTGGAATATGCCTTGAATGCGCCCAATGTGAAGGGGCAGGAATATTATTCCCGTTCCGTGTTTTCGGGCTCTGGCCGGTTCGAGCGCAACTGCGTGAAATATGGCTCGCCCGATGCAGCGCAGCGTGATTTTCTGGCCTCGGGCGGTCCGGAACGTGACCGCAAGGGTATCGATCCCGATGGTGACGGTTTTGCCTGCGGTTGGGACCCTGCACCGTTCAAGCAGGTTGCAGGCAACTGACTTCGCTTACCCATCCATCTTTGAATTTCGGGCCGCGACGGGGCGACGCGGTCCCTGATCTGATTGTCCTTCATTATACCGCGATGGTGTCGGCTGACGCGGCCTGTCGAACGTTGTGTAATCCCGAAGCCCAAGTATCAGCGCATTATCTGATTGCCGAGGACGGCGCGCTTATGTCGCTGGTCGCTGAGGATCAGCGTGCGTGGCATGCGGGGGCTGGCCGTTGGGGCGATGTGGTGGACGTCAATTCCCGCTCTATCGGCATTGAGTTGGCGAACGACGGCTATTCGCCGTTTTCCGCCCCGCTGATGGATAGTTTGTCTGATTTGTTGCAGAGTATCATGTCCCGTTGGAACATTCCTGCCCACCGTGTGATTGGTCATTCGGATATGTCACCAATGCGCAAAATTGATCCCGGTGCTCGCTTTGACTGGCAACGGTTGGCCCGTGAGGGGCTAAGTGTGTGGCCAAACCGGGGGCAGGGTGCTCTGCTAGAGCAATTTGTCGGCTTGATGCACCGCTTTGGGTATACCGCCTCTGATGACCCTGACGTGTTGCTGCAATGTTTTCGGTTGCGGTTTCGCCCAGCCGTGCATGGTCCGTTGGACGCCACCGATCTCGCGTTGATTGCCGACCTCGCGAACCGATTCCCCGTTGACCAAAGCCCTCTGAGCACTTAACGCAACCTTGCGCGGGTGGTTGGATGATCGCGGGGGGGTAACTCTTCGAGGAAAGTCCGGACTCCATGAAAAGCACGGTGCCGGGTAATGCCCGGCGGGGGTAACCCTAGGGATAGCGCCACAGAGAACAGACCGCCTTCTATATGGAGGTAAGGGTGAAACGGTGGGGTAAGAGCCCACCGCGGATGTGGCAACACAGACGGCACGGCAAGCCCCACCGGGAGCAATGCCAAATAGGGGCTTCGTGTGGGCAACCACAGGGACGCTTGAACCCGAGAAGCCCGGGTTGGCAGCTAGAGGCCGGTTGGTAACAATCGGTCCAGATGAATGATCATCTCGGGGTCTTCGGACCCTAGACAAGATCCGGCTTACAGGCCGCCCGCGCATTTTTGGGCCTGTTTTCGCGCTTTGCAGTTGACTCGCGGGGTGGTAGCGGTAAAAGGCACGATATATGAATTATGCGTTGTGCCGATGATGGCCCGCAAGCAGGAGATATGAGTTATGGCGAAGCCAACCACAATCAAGATCCGCCTGAACTCCACTGCGGGTACTGGCCATTTTTACGTCACTAAGAAGAACGCACGTACGATGACTGAGAAGATGACAGTCAACAAGTATGACCCAGTTGTACGCAAGCATGTTGAGTACAAGGAAGGCAAAATCAAGTAATTGATTGCCACTTGGAAGAGTTAGGGGGTTGTGCAGAAATGCGCAGCCCTTTTTCGTTTGAGTGGACTGCGAGGCGGGGTTCACATTATTTTAATGCCTTGCGCAGACAATGGCAGGTATGTTGCGGTGGATCGGTGTTACGACATGCGGCAGCTATTTTGATAAGACAACGTCCAGTATAAGTTTTTTGTCGGGGATGACGTTATCTGGCGTGTTGCAGGTATTCTGCGTCCAAATATGTGCGAGCAGACTGTTGTGGGTTGATTTGGTGTCGACCGCGTCACTGCTGTTGCGCGTGGTCTGTTGATGAACTGGTAAGAACGAGGTGGTTGCAGCAAAGCTGTGGCCTCGCGAGATTGGTCGACGAAGATGAGTGTGGCCTGTGTCATGCACTGCGTTATTCCGTGTCATACTAGCGCGTGTGGGGCGCACGAGCGGGGCTGGTCGGGTAAGGTGACAGTGTGGGTGTTGCATCGCGCGGGGTGGGCGGCACAAGAGGCGTGGTGGCAGTCCCGCAAACAAAGGCCTCTGATTTTTTAGCGTCGCGCGCAATCAAGCGTGCGATGAGAGGTTTTTTTCGCAGCCGAATCGCGCTGTTGTCGGGTGGGCATGGGTCCTGTTCTCTACACGCATCTGCGCTATCTGTGCGCGTGCCATGTGTCCTGTCATCATATGGGTCTGTGTCCCGAGATGGGGGCTTTGGCTGACCGCTCCATTCACGAGGATCGCCTCGTGATTGTCGAGCAATAGGGGGTAGCGGAGGCCGGCGGGGCGAATGAACGCGCCGATGTCGCGGGTTACGGTGAGTTTTTTCAGCAATGAGTATCTATGCGGTGTCAAAGGTGCGCGCCACGATGGGGGATCTTGTGGGGCTGGGTCACATATGAATCCTGCGATGACACGTCAGCGCTGGATGCACCCTGTTAGGTGCGGAAATGACGTAGGCTATAACCAACGTTGGCTTTTTCAAAAAGCGAAGTGTTTTCATTTTAGCTACAAGATATTGAACCGATCTCAGATTATTTGATCGTCTTGAGCAAAGGCGCTCTGCCATAGAAAAAGCCTACCAAGACAGTGTCTTGGCAGGCTTCGTTGCCGTTTCGATTAAGGGTAGAGTGTTTACTCTCTGTTGCCGAATAAGGACAGCAACATCATGAACATGTTGATGAAGTTCAGGTAGAGGTTAAGCGCGCCCATAATTGCCGCCTTACCCAGCCATTCGCTGTCGTTTTGTGCTGCGTGGGCAACGTATTCGGTTTTGATCCGCTGTGTGTCGTAGGCAGTCAGGCCTGCAAAGATCAGCACACCAATTGCGGAAACCGCAAACATCAAGGCGGGCGATGCCAGCCAGATATTCACAACGCTTGCCACGATAAGGCCGATAACACCCATGATCAGGAACGAGCCCCAACCGGAGATGTCTTTCTTGGTGGTGTAGCCATAGAGCGACAGGCCAGCAAAAGAAATCGAGGTGATCAGGAAGATTTGGGCAATCGACATGCCGGTATAGACCGCGAAGATATAAGAAATCGACACGCCCATCACCGCAGAGAAGGCGTAGAAGAACAGTTGCGCGGCAGCGGCGGACAGCTTGTTAATCATCGCGCCAAACGCGAAGACCATGATCAGCGGTGCAAACATCACGATATAGCGGGTAAATCCGGTGAACAATGTGTTCATCATCGCGGCGTTGTTGCCTACGGCCCAAGCCGCAGCAAATGTCAGCAACAGGCCTACGGACATCGTGCCGTAGACTTTGTTCATGTGGGCGCGCAGGCCTTCGTCGATCGCCGCGGTGCGAACGGAGCCCGCAGTGCGGATCGTTTCGTATTGTTGAGCCATTACAGACCTCCATTGATACAGGTTGGCGCCGGTTGTGGCACCCTCGGGTATTACATTGGCATAATGGGGCGGGAATTCAAGGCTTTCCCGAGCCAAGTGGCGCGAATTTATGGTGAATGCGCTAAGTTATTCGGTCCAGCTATCGGGCACATCCCAGACCGGCTTGTTGGCCTCGAATTGCGCCTGTGCGCGGCTGATACCGATGTCGTTGCGGAGGGCGGGCGAGAGTTTGCGCAGGGCGTGTCGTTGCTGGCCCAATGCATACCAGATTTTTAATGTTGATAAAAGTGAGCGGCGATTGGTTGGTGCGCTGCATCTTTCAGTGCTGATATACGACATGGCATGTGCTTTCGTGATGTAAGGTGTGATTTGTATTTCAATTCTTGATATATGCCTGACTTGCGATCATAAAGAAAATGAATGGTTGTTCGGCAATGCATAAGGAATTGTGATATGGCGCGAAATCTTGATTTAACCGCTCTGCGTTCTTTTGTGGCTGTGGCGGATGCGGGCGGGGTGACTCGTGCGGCGGGGTTTTTGAACCTGACGCAATCGGCAGTGTCGATGCAGTTGAAGCGGTTGGAACAAAGTTTGGGTATTTCGTTGATGGACAGGTCCGCGCGGACCATCGCCTTGACCCCGATGGGCGAGCAAATGCTGAGTTATGCGCGCCGTATGTTAGAGCTGAATGATGAAGTTTACGGCAAGCTGACCGCAAACGCCTATGAGGGCGAGATTACGTTGGGGGTGCCGCATGACATTATCTACCCCGCTATTCCACAGGTTCTACAGCGCTTTGCGGCGGCTTATCCACGGCTGCGGGTAAAACTGGTGGCGTCCAGTACCAATCTGCTTAAGGCGCAGTTTGCGCGTGGCGAGGTTGATCTGATTTTGACCACGGAACCTGAAGGCACCGCAGGTCATACGACCCTGACCACCCGCAAACTGGTGTGGATCGGTGCGCCAAACGGCACTGCGGGGCGCGCGCGCCCATTGCGGCTGGCATTTTCAAATGTCTGCCTGTTTCGCACGATTGCCCAGCGCACGCTGGATAGCGCGGGCATCGGGTGGGAAATGGCGATGGAGGGCGATGGCGATACCGCGATTATGGCCACGGTCAGTGCCGACCTTGCGGTACATGCCAGTTTGGAAGGCACCGAGCCTGCGGACCTGACCGTGATCCCTGCAAGTGCCGGTCTGCCGAAACTGGGAGAGCTAAATATCAACATGTATCGCGGCGATCCGGGGGCGGGTCCGGCAATGGCGGATCTGGTTGACATGGTTACTGCCGCTTACCGTGTCCGGCATCCTGTGTTGGCAGAGGTGAAATCGGCTTAGGTCATTGTGACCACAACCTTGCCTGTGGATTTGCGGGTGCGCAGCAGATCAAGTGCGTGAGCCGCCTGTGCCAGTGGCAAGATGTGGCTGATGTGGGGGTGGAGCGAGCCGCTGTTATAAATGTCGATCAGTGACTGCATGCTTTGTGCCACCAGATCAGGCCGGAATTTAAGATAGCCGCCCCAGTAAAACCCCAGCACGTCGATATTTTTGACCAAGAGTATATTGGCGGGGATAGGCGGCACATCGCCGCTGGCGAAGCCGATTACGATAATCCGGCCTTTGGGATTGGTGGCACGCATCGCCGCCTTGAACATGTCGCCGCCCACGGGATCATACACCACATCCGCGCCGCCCAATGCTTTTACCGCTACTGTGATGTCATGGGTGTCGCTGTCGATCACGTGATCTGCGCCTGCTGTTTTTACAATCGCGCATTTATCCGCGCCACGCGCCACACCGATCACGGTAGCCCCCATCGCCTTGCCGATTTCCACCGCTGTCAGCCCGACACCACCCGCAGCGCCTAACACCAATAGTGTTTCGCCCGCCTGCAACCTTGCGCGGTCGGTCAGCGCCAGATGAGAGGTGCCGTAGGCGACATAAAACCCCGCCGCGATTTCTGAGGACATGCTGTCAGGCACCGGCAGGGTCGTGTTGGCGGGAAAACAACCGCGCTGCGCCAATCCGCCGGACCCGCCAAAGCTTGCGATACGGGTGCCGATGGCAGGATGCGTGACACCTTCGCCATGGGCGATGACCGTGCCGCAAACCTCCATGCCCAGCACAAAGGGCAGTTCGGGCATGTCTTGGTAGCTACCTTTTGCCATCAGGAGATCGGCGAAATTCAACCCGCAGGCGTGAATCGCGACCAAGATTTCACCGGCTTTTGGCACGGGATCACTGACGTCGCAAAGCTGTGGTTCGGCGTCAAAACCCGTAACTTGAAACCCTAACATTGGAGAATCCCCCTCTTTCGCGGACCATATTGATGCCGCTGATGTTGCGAAATTTGCGCTAAAACGCAAACCATGAAGCAGTATTTTGCTCGACGGGTGCGATTTTCAGCCCCTTGACCTGTCTTTAAGGGCAGGTCTGCCTGTGCAACCGTTGCGTGTTAATTCTTTGTGATGGAAAACATCAATATAGCCCAAACACCTGACGTGAGTCGCGTGCACTTTGTGAATGTATAAACAAGTAGTAAGGATTAACCATGAAACATCCCGTCGACGTCCATGTGGGACAACGTATTCGCCAACGCCGCTGGATGAATGGCACGACGCAACAACATCTTGCAGAGGCCGTGGGCATCAAGTTTCAACAAATCCAGAAATATGAAACAGGCATGAACCGAGTAAGCGCCTCTCGTCTTTGGGACATTGCGCATGTGCTGTCAGTGCCTGTGTCGTTCTTTTTTGAAGGCCTGGATCTGGAGAATGATACCTATACTTCGGGTGAGGTTCCTGGTGATGTGCTTTCTAATAAAGAAGCGTTGGATCTACTGCGCTCTTACTACGCGATCCCCGAAAACCAGCGCCGGCGCCTGTTTGATTTGGCGCGGGTGTTGAGCGAAGCGGCCTAACACCGCCTTGACCCCGCTACCGGCTTCGCGATACCGAGATGGTATAACGACAGTCAGAGGGGCGAAATTGTGGTTGATGCGGAATTAAAATCCGACCTTGTCAGGGTCGCGCATTTGCTTGCTGACGCGGCGCGCGTCGAGACATTGAAAATGTTCCGCGTGGCGGGTCTGGTAGCGGATGATAAAGCTGCCCCTTCGTTGTTATTCGATCCCGTGACAGAGGCTGATCGTGCAGCGGAGCAGGCGATGCGGGCGATTTTGCGCTCCGCGCGCCCGGACGACGGCATCATCGGCGAAGAGTTCGGTAGCACTGCTGGCAGCTCTGGTCTGACCTGGGTATTAGACCCGATTGACGGCACGCGCGGCTATATTAGCGGCACGCCGACATGGGGTGTTTTGATCGCAATCTCGGATACTATGGGTCCACTGTTCGGGATCATTGACCAGCCCTATATCGGCGAGCGATTTGTCGGTGGGTTCGGTATCGCCGAGATGAGCGGACCACATGGCAAAGTCTCTCTCGCGACGCGCAAAGATTGCGTGTTGGCTGATGCGATCTTGTTGTCCACCTTCCCCGAAGTGGGCACGCCCGAGGATCGCCGCGCCTTTGAAGCGGTTACGAAAGCTGTAAAGCTGACCCGCTTTGGCATGGATTGCTATGCCTACGCGTTGCTTGCGGCGGGGCACGTTGATCTGGTGATCGAGGCCGGATTGCAGCCCTACGATATTCAAGCGCCGATCGCTGTGATCACGGCTGCGGGGGGCGTTGTGACCGACTGGAAGGGCGGTCCGGCGCATCACGGTGGGCGTGTTCTGGCCGCAGCAAATGCGGAGATTCACGCTGCTGCTTTGGCAATTCTCAGCGAGGCAGGTGATGACTGATCTGCTTTTGCGCGGGGCGCAAACCGTCCTGACGATGGATGACGACCGCACACGTTTAACGTGTATTGATATCCATATCAAAGCCGGTGTGATCGCAGCAATTGGTCCTGAAATTACGGCTGAAGGTGCCACGGTTGTGGATGTTACCGGCTGCGTTGTGACCCCCGGTCTGGTGAACACGCACCACCATCTTTATCAAACCCTGACCCGCGCTGTGCCTGGCGGGCAGGACGCGCTTTTGTTCGGCTGGTTGAAAACGCTTTATCCGATCTGGCAACGGTTTGGCCCAGAAGAGATGTTTGTTTCGGCGCAGGTCGGTTTGGCCGAGCTGGCGCTGTCGGGCTGCACGCTGACGTCGGATCATTTGTATCTATACCCCAATGGATCGCGGCTGGATGACACGATTGCCGCGGCGGGCGAGGTGGGGTTGCGGTTCCATCCAACCCGTGGCGCAATGAGCATCGGCCAGAGCGACGGCGGATTGCCGCCCGACAGTCTGGTCGAAAAAGAAGCCTCAATTCTAGACGATTGCATCCGCGTGATTGATGCGTTTCATGATGCGTCCGAGGGTGCGATGGTCCGCGTTGGTGTGGCCCCTTGTTCGCCATTCTCGGTGAGCCGCGATTTGATGCGCGACGCGGCGATTCTGGCGCGCGACAAGGGTGTGATGATGCACACCCATCTGGCCGAGAACGACGAGGACGTTGCATATAGTCTTGAGAAGTTCGGCTGCCGTCCGGGGCAATATGCACAAGATTTGGGTTGGACCGGCGATGATGTCTGGCACGCGCATTGTGTCAAATTGGACGGGCAAGAGATTGATTTATTTGCAAAGTCCGGCACTGGCGTGGCCCATTGCCCTTGCTCGAATTGCAGGCTGGGGTCGGGTGTCGCACCTGTGCGCCAGATGCGCGATGCAGGGGTCAAGGTGGGCTTGGGCGTTGACGGCTCGGCCAGTAATGACATTGGTAACCTGATCGGTGAAGCGCGACAAACAATGTTACTACAACGGGTTGTTAACGGTGCTGATGCTATGTCAGCGGATGAGGCGTTGTTTATGGCCACGCGTGGTGGTGCGCAGGTTTTGGGGCGCAGTGATGTGGGGCAGATTGCCGTAGGTCAACGTGCCGATATTGCGGTCTGGGACGTGGGCGGGGTGGAAAGTGCGGGCTCGTGGGATCCGGCCGCGCTGGTTCTCGCTGGACCCAACAAAGTGCGCGATTTGTTTGTTGAGGGTCGCCAGATTGTGTCACATGGTTTGATAACCACGATTGATTTACCCCGCGTGATTGCCCGCCAGAACGGCTTGGCACGCGCATTGATGGAAAGCTGATAATTTGCGCGCAATTGCTTTGTTTTTAGGTCTCTCGGCCTGTGTTATCGTCCCGATTCCGGTTCCAACATCTGTCGGGGAACAATCACAGGTGCGTAGCCTGCGAGCCTCAACCGCGCCTGACGCCGGATTTCATGCACGATTAAACGGCGCGCGCACCACGCCGATTGCATTTAACGCGCAGCTGGCGGCAGTCGCGCGGGCCCATGCCCAAGACACGCAAGCACGCGGTTATTTCGATCATAAATCCCCCGAGGGTTTGCGGGCCGGTGACCGTGCGGCCGCCGTGGGGATCCCTGCTTGTGGGATTGGCGAGAACATTGCGAAGGGTCAAAAGGATTCGGCAGAGGTATTCGAAGCCTGGATGAGCTCTGGCGGGCATCGCCGCAACATGGAAAACCCGCGCATGGCAAGCTACGGTCTGGGCCAGTCAGGCGATGCCTGGGTGCTGATGCTTTACACGCCCTGCTGACGGTTCCCCGCGACCCAGACATCCGCAATCGCGCGGTCGTCACCCATCATGATTGTTGGAAATAACGCGTCCCAGATATCGCTCGCGCGTGCATGGCGCTGTGCGATGGCAGGGGTCGAGGCAAGGTCCAGCACCGTGATGTCAGCGGCTGCCCCCTTGCCCAAGTGGCCGATTTTGCCAGACATATGCAGCGCGTCGGCGGATCCTTCGGTGGCCATCCACATCAACTGCGCGGGGTGCAGAACGGTGCCGCGCAGCTGTCCGATCTCGTAGGCGGCGGCCATGGTATGCAGCATCGAGAACGAAGAGCCGCCGCCTGTATCCGTCGCCAACCCCATGCGAATGCCGCGTGCCGCAAGGCCAAGCGTGTCAAACAACCCCGAGCCGATGAAGGCGTTTGACGTTGGGCAATGCGCAACGGCGGCGCCGATCTCTGACAGGCGGTCGATTTCGCGTGGCTCAAGATGGATGGCATGACCGTAAATCCCGCGCGCGCCAAGCAGACCGGCAGCTTCGTAAGTATCCAGATAGTCACGGGCCTGCGGGTGCAGATCTCGCACCCATGCGATTTCATCGTGCTGCTCGCTCAGGTGGGTTTGCATCAGGCAATCGGGGAATTCGGCCCATAACGCCCCCAAGGCATGCAGCTGTGCGCTGGTCGAGGTCGGCGTAAAGCGCGGGGTAATGGCATAGGTTGCGCGGTCTTTCGCGTGCCATTTGCCAATCAGCGCCTTGCTGTCATCATAGGCTGACTGCGCGGTGTCGCGCAGGTCGTCGGGCGCATTGCGGTCCATGCAGGTTTTGCCGCCAACCACCGCCATGTTGCGTGCGGCGGCAGCGGTGAAATAGGCATCAACGCTGGTCGGGTGGATCGTGCAAAAGCTGGTCAGCGTGGTGGTGCCATGCGCCAGTGCCAGATCCATCGTGCGACCCGCAATCATGGATGCATATGCGGGGTCCCCAAATCGCGCCTCTTCGGGGAATGTGTAGGTGTTGAGCCAGTCAATCAGCCGCTTGCCCCAGCTCGCGATCATCGCCGTCTGGGGGTAATGCATATGCGCGTCAACAAAGCCTGCGGTAATGAGTTTATCGCCGTAGGCTGTGACTTCGGCATCAGGGTGTAGCGCGATCAGGGCATAACCGTCTGCGACGTCGCTGATTTTGCCATTTTCGATCAACACGCCGCCGGCGCTATTGACCTGTGCTGCATCCTGCCAAGGGCCGGTAAGCGCGTTTCCAGTAAATGACAGGGTCTGCCCTGTGAGAATTTGTTTTGTCATAATTCCACGCTATTGTGTGCGGCATGTGGTTGTAAATCGCCAAAAAATTCCGCGCCTGCGCTTGTGCCGCACTTGCGACGCGTTATGTTGCAAACACCCGACCGGAGGATGCCATGACAGATCAGATCGACGAGATTGACGACGAGGCATTTGGCATCACCGACCGCGTGATTGCGGAAGTTATGGCGGCTGTCGAGGCGGAAGACAGTGCGCGGATTACCGAAATCCTAGACCCGCTGCATGCGGCTGACATTGCCCACCTGATCGAACTGATTGACACGCGCGACCGGCGCGCATTGCTGGCGGTCTGGAAGGGGGGCATGGACGGTGACATCCTGTCCGAGCTGACCGAGAGCCTGCGTGAAGAGGTGATCGAAAGCCTTGATGCGGGGGAGTTCGCGGAGGCGGTGCGCGAGCTGGAAACCGACGACGTTGTTGATCTGGTCGAGTACCTAGACGATGCACAGCAAGAGGCGGCTTTGGGCGCGCTGGATGCAGGCGACCGTGTGGCGGTTGAGCAGGCGCTGTCCTACCCCGAGGAATCGGCGGGCCGTCACATGCAGTCCGAGCTGGTCCGCGCGCCAGAGCATTGGAACGTTGGCGACGCGATTGATTATTTGCGTTCGGATGTGGTGCTGCCCGACCAGTTTTACCACGTCATTCTGGTAGAGCCGTCAATGAAGGCGGTGGGCTACGTCACACTGGGCCGAATTTTGTCGTCGCGCCGTGATGTACCGCTGCGCGATCTGCTGGAAGACACATTTCGCACCTTCCATGTTGCGCAAGACGTGGAAGAGGTCGCGCAAGCGATCAACCACTATCACATGATCACAGCCCCTGTGGTCGACGACGACGGTCGGATTGTGGGGGTGATTACCATTGATGATGCGATGGCGTTTCTGGAAGAAGAGCACGAGGAAGATATTCTGCGTCTTGCGGGGGTTGGCGAAGGCTCGATCTCGGACCGCGTTTTTGAGACGACCCGTCAGCGGATCCCTTGGCTGGCAGTGAATTTGGTGACCGCAAATCTGGTTGCCGCGACGATTTCGTTATTTGAGGATACGCTGCAAAGTATTGTTGTGCTTGCCGTGTTGATGCCGATTGTGGCCTCGATGGGCGGCAATGCTGGCACGCAGTCGTTGACAGTTGCCGTGCGCGCGCTTGCGACCCGCGATTTGACCAGCGCGAACCTTTGGCGCGTGATCCGGCGTGAGGTGACGGTTGGTTTCGTGAATGGCACCATTTTTGCCGTTGTTATGGCGATGATTGGCATTTTCTGGTTCGGCTCGCCGATGTTGGGCGCCGTTCTGGCGGCGGCGATGGTGATCAATTTGGTGGTGGCGGGTTTTGCAGGCACCGTTGTGCCGATCTTGCTGGAAAAAGCGGGCATTGATCCTGCACTGGCGTCAGGCGCGTTTGTGATGACCCTGACCGATGTTGTCGGGTTCTGCACCTTTCTTGGATTGGCGACGCTATGGTTACTTTGACCCAGCAAAAGGCGACAGCGCGTCAGGCGGCGTTTGCCCGTCGCGAAATGGCTCATGGCATGGGGCAGGGCACGGCGGCACATCTGAGTTCCGTTCTGGCGGGGTACCGCGGGGTGCCGCTTGCGGGTTACATGGCAATGCGCACCGAGATTGATCCACGCGCCGCGATGGAAGAAGCCTGCGCCCACGGCCCCGTTGCAGTGCCGGTGATTATCGGCAAAGGACAGGCTTTGCGTTTTCGCATTTGGGAGCCGGATAGTGCGATGGTCGAGGGGGCGTTCGGGGCATTGATTCCCGAAGCTGGTGCTTGGATCGAGCCTGAAATTTTGATCGTGCCGCTGGTGGCGTTTGACCGTCATGGGGGGCGATTGGGCTATGGCGGCGGATTTTATGACCGGACGTTAGAAATGCTGCGCACCAAACGACAGACGCTTGCCGTGGGCTTTGCATATGCTGACCAAGAGGCGCATGATTTGCCATTAGAGCGGACCGACCAGCCGCTGGATATGATCGTGACCGAAAGCGGGATCATCACCCTTTGAGGCCGTCTGAATTTTGTAGAAAATTCACAAATGAAAATTCTTCTAGAAGAATTTTGCGCCAACCCGTAACAGGGGCGGTATGAAAATACTTTTCCTTGGTGATGTGATGGGCCGCGCAGGCCGTCAGGCAGTGATCGACAATCTGCCTCGTTTGCGCAAAGAGTGGCGTTTGGATTTTGTTGTGGTCAATGGCGAGAACGCCACGGGCGGCATGGGACTGTCTGGCGCGCATGCAAAGGTGCTGCTGGATGCGGGCGCTGATGCGTTGACCTTGGGGGATCATGCGTTCGACCAAAAAGATATGCTGTCGTTTGCCGCGCAAGAGCCGCGAATCATTCGCCCGCTAAATTTCTCGAAATCGGCCCCCGGTGTCGGCGCACGCGTGTTTCCTGCCACCAACGGGCGCAAGGTCCTTGTGACCCAAGCGCTGGGCCAGGTGTTTATGAAACGTCCGTTTGACGATCCGTTTTCCGCACTTGATGCCGTGATGCGCCAGTATCCGATGGGCGGCGTTGTGCAGGCCAGTCTGGTCGATATTCATTGTGAAGCGACGTCGGAAAAAATGGCGGTTGGGCATTTCTGTGACGGGCGTGCCAGCATCGTCGTCGGTACTCATACCCACGTGCCGACCGCCGACGCAATGATCCTGCCCGCAGGCACTGCCTACCAATCCGACGCAGGCATGACGGGCGATTATAACTCTGTGATCGGCATGGATAAGGTTGAACCACTGCGCCGTTTTATCACCGGTATGCCTAAAGAACGGTTCACGCCAGCTGCTTCCGAGGCCACGCTATCGGGGCTTTATGTGGAAACAGATGATCGCACGGGCAAGGCCACCCGCGTTGAAATGGTCCGTCAGGGGGGGCGTCTTTCGCCCGCCGGCCCCGTTGAAAGTTGATTTGGATGCCCGATGAGTGACCTGTTTGACTTCACCCAGACCCAAGAGGCTGTCATCGCCTTGCTGGTACTGGCTGCGATGTTTGCTCTGTTTTTGCGCGAAACCTTTCCGACAGAAGTCGTCGCAATGGGCGGCGCTGCGTTTTTGCTGTTTACCGGCATTTTGACATATGACGACGCGATTTCGGTGCTGTCGAATGCGGCACCATGGACGATTGCGATGATGTTTATCGTGATGGGAGCCTTGGTGCGCACAGGGGCATTGAACTATGTCACGGTGCTTGCGGAAAAAGCGGCAAAGCGCAATCCAAAGCAGGCGGTTGGCGGCTCGATGGCGTTTGTGATCGCGTCCTCGGCGTTTGTGAACAATACGCCTGTGGTTGTTGTGATGCTGCCGGTTTTTGTGCAAATGGCGCGCACGCTAAAAGTTACGGTCTCCAAGTTATTGATTCCATTGTCATATGCGTCAATTGTGGGCGGCACGCTGACCTTGATCGGCACCTCGACCAACCTTGTGGTTGACGGGGTGGCGCGTCACGCGGGCATGGAACCTTTCACCATTTTTGAAGTCACGCCGATTGGATTGATCATTGCGATATGGTCGATGCTTTATCTGTATTTGTTCGGAAACCGCCTGTTGCCCGACCGTGATAGCCTTGCGATGATGTTGTCTGACCGCACCAAAATGAAGTTTTTCACAGAGGCCGTCATTCCGAGCGATAGCAACCTGATTGGCCGTGAAGTGCTGTCAGTGCAGTTGTTCAAGCGGGAAGGTGTGCGCCTGATTGACGTGGTCCGTGGCGACGAGTCACTGCGCCGCTATCTGGAAACGGTGGTGCTGCAACAGGGCGACCGCGTCGTTTTACGCTCTGCGATTACCGAGCTGTTGTCCTTGCAAGCCACCAAAGATTTGCGCCGCGTCGACCAGGTGTCTGCGGTTGAAACCAATACTGTCGAGGTGCTGATTGCCCCCGACTGCAAGATGGTGGGCCGTATGCTTGGCTCTTTGCGTCTGCGCCGTCGCTACGGTGTTTATACGCTGGCCGCGCACCGGCGCGACAAGAACATTGGCCGCAAACTCGATGATTTGATTGTGAAAGTCGGAGATACCTTGCTGTTGGAAGGCACGCCTGAAGATATTCAGCGCCTCGCAGTTGATATGAATATGACCGATGTGACCAAGCCCACCGCACGCGCCTATCGCCGCACCCATGCGCCGATTGCGATCGCGGCGATGTTGGGGGTTGTTGTGTTGGCTGCGATGAATGCAGCCCCGATTTTGGCGCTGGCGTTTATGGCTGTGGCGATTGTTTTGCTGACAGGATGCATCGATGCCGAAGAGGCGATGGAGGCGATTGACGGCTCGCTGCTTGCGTTGATCTTCGCGATGTTGGCGGTTGGTGCTGCGCTTGAATCCTCGGGTGCGGTCGAGATTATTGCAGGCACATTATCGCCGTATATGCAGGTTATGCCGTCGTGGCTGGTGGTGTTTGTGGTCTACGTTCTGTCGATGGTTCTGACCGAACTGGTGTCCAATAATGCCGTGGCCGTGGTGATGACGCCGATTGCAATCGGTTTGGCTTCGGCACTTGGCGTTGACGCCCGCCCGCTGGTGATTGCCGTGATGATGGCCGCATCCGCCAGTTTCTCTACTCCGATCGGCTACCAGACCAACACGCTGGTCTACGGTCCCGGCGGCTATAAATTCACCGATTTTTTACGCATTGGTGTGCCATTGAATCTGTCGCTGGCGGTGGTTTGTTCCATCGCAATCCCGATGATTTGGCCGCTTTGACACGCACCCCCGAATTGGCGTAAGAAACGCCAAACGATTATTTATAGGATTCAGACATGGCTGGCCACTCAAAATGGGCGAATATTCAGCACCGCAAGGGGCGTCAGGACAAACTGCGATCCAAGCTGTTTTCCAAATTGGCAAAAGAAATCACCGTGGCGGCGAAAATGGGCGACCCCGACGTTGATAAGAATCCGCGTCTTCGCATGGCGGTGAAAGAGGCAAAATCGGTTTCTGTGCCCAAGGACGTCATCGACCGCGCGATCAAGAAATCCCAAGGCGGCGATGCGGAAAACTACGACGAAATGCGCTACGAAGGCTATGGCCCCAACGGCGTGGCAGTGATCGTCGAGGCGATGACCGATAACAAAAATCGCACCGCGTCCAATGTACGCTCTACGTTTTCCAAAAATGGCGGCAATCTGGGCGAGACAGGCTCGGTGGGCTTTATGTTCGACCGCATGGGCGAGGTGACTTATCCCGCATCCGTGGGCGACGCGGACACCGTGATGATGGCCGCACTTGAAGCGGGCGCCGAGGACGTGCAATCGGACGAAGATGGCCATGTGATCTATTGCGTCGACAGCGATCTCAATGAGGTATCCACAGCGCTGGAGGCAACGCTGGGCGAAAGCGAAACGACCAAACTGGTGTGGAAACCGAACCTGCACACCGAGCTGGATCTCGACGGGCTGACCAAGCTGATGAAGCTATTGGACCTGTTGGAAGACGACGACGACGTGCAACGCGTGACGACCAATTTCGAGGCATCTGACGCGGTCATGGACGCGTATGCCAACAGCTAGATTGCGGTGATATCCGGCCACAACGGGCGTGCCAAACGGCGCGCCGAGTTGGGTCCTCTGCGGATCACGTAAATAGCGCGCTCTGCACATAATTTCGCAAGACTTTCTTGTCTTTGCCGCAAAGGTCTGCAAGCCGTTGTGCATGGAAAAACGCAATGCTGATCGCCCCGTGGCAGGGATCTTGTGGATGGCTCTCTCGGGGCTGATGTTTGTCGGTGTGACCGCACTGGTGAAACATGTGGGTGAAGCCCTGCCAGCAGCGCAAAGCGCGTTTTTACGCTACCTTCTGGGCCTCGTGTTTCTGATCCCGATGATTCGTCCGATCATAAACGCGCATCTTACGCGCCGACAGATCAAGCTTTTTGCACTGCGCGGCATTGTTCATACTGGTGCCGTCATTTTGTGGTTTTTTGCAATGACCCGCATCCCGCTCGCCGAAGTCACCGCGATGAATTATCTCACCCCCGTATACGTCACATTGGGCGCGGCGGTTTTCCTGCGGGAACCGCTGCCACCGCGCCGCATGGCCGCCGTTGTGGCAGCGCTTGTCGGCGCAGTGATCATCCTACGTCCGGGTGCGCGCGAGATTGATCCCGCCCATGTCGCAATGCTAGTCGCAGCCCTGTTTTTTGCCACCGGCTACCTGACGGCAAAACAATTATCGGGCGAATTGGCGCCCGCTGTCGTCGTCGGTATGTTGTCGATTGCCGTCACAATCGGCTTGGCACCCTTAGCCTTTGCCGTCTGGGTTACACCGACGCTGGACCAATTGGGCTGGTTGTTTCTGGTCGCCTGCTTTGCCACCGCAGGCCATTACACAATGACGCTGGCTTTTGCGGCCGCCCCCTTGACGGTCACCCAACCGGTCACATTTTTACAACTGGTTTGGGCGGTCTTGCTCGGCGCGTTGGTGTTTGGCGAAGGCTTCGACGGATGGGTGATTTTCGGCGGTGCTGTCATCATGGCATCGGTCAGTTTTATCACATGGCGCGAGGCGGTTTCGCGCCGCCAGATCTGAAAAGTCAGGCAATTCAGAGCCAATTTTAAAGACGGAGTGTTGATTTAATTGGATAAAATATTTGAGCGGCCGCACTAACTTCCACTGAGCCTACTATAATTTTTCCACTAAAAATTGTTGAAACGAAAACAAAAAAGCCGCCCAAAAGGCGGCATTTTATGGTAATTTAGCTGAAAATTAGTTCAAACAGGCAAAGATTCAATGTCAGATTTCCTATAGACATACCGTAACAGAATGGATTTTGGTGCGATTGGTTTTGTCCCCAATCTCCTTAAACGACAACGCGCTTTGTAAATGCCGCCCGAAAGTGATGCATATTCGTTTAGTGTTAGGTGGGCTTCATTAAATGCGTGGATTTCTGCGATATCCAAAAGTGGTGCACGCTCTTCATATGCACTGTCACCATAGTGTTGTGTGAAATACGGATCGTCAGTCTGGTCGTTCATCTCCATCAGTTTTGTTAGCGCTCTGACCTCTAAATCCATGACTTTGGCAGCGTCTTTTTTCCATAAGAAGGCATGACAATCTGAATGTTTCCATAAACCAAGCAGAAATATTGAGCCGGACACCCAACCGAAAATAACGGCAATCACAATCACGATAATTTTCTTCAGCATAGAAGTCAGGTTTTCACTTTCACGGGGCGTTTGCAGCCGTCAGTTTAACGTCATTGGTGACGAGCGTAGCATCAGCTAAAGAGGGTTCTCTGCCGCCATTAGATCGATCGCAGCATTTTGCCCATCCGGTGCCGCAGCCCCAAGTAAGGACAGCCCGAAGGCGTCGGGTATTTCCAGATTACAGTAGGTGGCGCTTGGGGAACCGGGCATTTCTAGCTGTTTTTTGAAGAATGCCAACATTGATTACCAAACGGAAAGCAACGCTATGGAACCAAATTCCCATATCGCGGGTTAGGTCAGTAGTCGCTTCCATCGCGGCATGCAGAGCGACAGGGAGTAAGTTCATGATCCGACGAAATAGGATGACCGCGCCAAAACTCACGCGCCGAGGGCTGCTTTCCGCAGTTTCGGCAATATCGGTCTTAGCGCTGACCCAAACGCCAAGTCGCGCATACGCTGCGAATTTGGATATCGACACCTTTCTTACTTTGTCAAAAAAACTGGTTGGGCACGACGACCTATATGAAGACATAGCGGCCGATATGCTTAGGGCATTTACCGTCGCTGGTCGGGAAGATGCTATTTCCGCGTTGGCCGATGGCACTGGTGACGATGCGATTGCTTCGGCGATTGTGGATGCTTGGTATACAGGCGTGTCGCCAAATTCCGACGATCTGGGCGTCCTGACCTATACCGATGCGTTGGTTTGGCAGGCGATGGATTACAGCAAACCAATGGCCTATTGCGGCGGCGCAATGGGGTATTGGGCCGAACCGCCCGAGGTCTAAGCCGCGGCGTTTCGTTCAAATATCTACGAGCTAAGGGAATTCGGTAATGGCAAACGACATCACGACAGACGTATTGATCATCGGCACAGGTATCGCTGGCGCAATCGCAGGGGCGAAGCTGGCACAAAAGGGGCTACAGGTCGCTTTTTTGGAGAGCGGCAAGCGGATTGACCGGTTTGATGCAGTCGACAAGTTCTGGAACGCCAAAATTAAAGTTCCTGAATCTGCTTACCCGAATGATCCAACAGCATCACATCCCGTCAGTCACAAGATCGAAGATTTTTATCAACAGATGGGTCCGGAAAATTTCAAGTCCACTTATATCAAGGTGGTTGGCGGGACGACATGGCATTGGCTTGGCACAACTTTGCGGAACGTGCCTGCCGATTTCAAAATGAAGTCGCTTTATGGCCACGCGATGGACTGGCCGTTTGACTACGATGCGTTAGAGCCGTTTTATCTGGCTGCCGAACAGGAGATCGGCGTTGCGGGGGACAGTACCGAGGATCTAGGTTCGCCGAGGTCTGGCGACTTCCCAATGCCGATGATCCCGATGACATATTTGGACAAGCAGTTTTTCAAGGCTCTGGAAGGCTCGAAGTATCAGGTACGCAGCACACCACAGGGGCGTAATTCGACCTATCACGCTGATCGTCCCGAATGCTGCGGCAATGCGTCGTGTATTCCGGTTTGTCCGATTCAGGCAAAGTATGATGCCACAGTTCATGTCGTACAGGCCGAGAATGCTGGTGCCATTGTCTATGATCAAACCACCGCGACACGTCTGAACCTCGGCGCAGATGGGCAGATCGCATCGGTGGATTTCCGACGTGCGGACGGCAGCACCGGAACAGCTTCCGGTAAGGTGGTCGTTGTCGCGGCTCACGCGATCGAGACTCCACGTCTGTTGCTGAATTCTGCGCAGGACGGGGCGGCAAACGGAATTTCCAATAGCTCGGATCAGGTCGGGCGCAATTTGATGGATCACCCCACCAAGCTGAGCTGGGCTGAAGCACCCGAGCCAGTATGGCCTTATCGCGGTCCACTCTCCACTTCGGGGATCGAAAATGTGCGTGACGGCGAGTTCCGCAAAGATCGGGCGGCGTTCCGGATAGAAATTGGTAACGATGGTCATAGTTGGCCAACAGGTGCACCATTTTCCACAGCATCTGATCTTGTGCAATCAGGCTTACGTGGGGATGCGCTTGACGCGGCGATAAAGGACAAGACATCCCGCCATGTCCGCCTCGCTTCGCTGGTCGAGCAATCTCCCGATGCAGAGAACCGTGTGACATTGGATCCTGACAAGAAAGACGCAAATGGTATGCCTTTGCCCCGCATCCACTTCGATTACTCTGATTACACGCGCGGCGGATTGGACGCAGCGCAAGAAGCTCACGAAGAGGTGTTTGCAGCCCTTGGCGCGACTAATGTAAACCATTCATCGGAAATTCAGGGCGCAGGGCATGTTATCGGCACCGTACGTATGGGCAAAGATGCGGCGAGCGCTGTTGTAGACGCCGATCTTCGCAGCTTTGACCATCGTAATCTATTCATATTGGGGTCGGGGACGTTCCCGACATCGGCGACAGCGAACCCAAGTCTTACCATCGCTGCATTATCGCTGCGTGCCATAGACGCGATTGCTGCAAGTGTCTCTTAAGGCAGGGCTCGCTTAAGGTTTCAGGTTTCGACGTTGACCTTAACATCATGTTGCCCGGTCTATGGTTGTTCAGAGAGATGAACCATTTATTGGGCAGCAGTAGAGGTTCCCGTCCCAGAAAATGGGCGGGTTACAACCTTTTCCGTGATCGTTGGTCCCGCATGGGGACGGCGATCACGGAAAAATTCGGCACTGGTGAAACAGGACTTGCGTCAAGTCAGCGCCATCGTGGGTACCGATGATGACGCCAGTGATCTGGTGAGATTGGCGATAAAACATGATCGTAAGCGGGTGGTGCTAAAGTGGCCTGCTAAAGCTGATCCGATTTAAGGTGTTCAAAAGCGCACACACCAAATCCGCGGTTAATCGAAACGACATGATGTTTTTATGACTGGTTAACAAACATCTCCTCTCCTTATGACCCCGTGCCACACCGGCCCTCATCGGCCCATTGCTGCCTTTCATCACCACCTCAAGATGCCGCGATGCGGCCTTATGCGCGCGCGGTTAATGCTCACGCAGCATTTTCTCGCATGTGCAGCGACCCACATTTTGCAGCGCAGCTAATTTCATCAGAGCGGCCATTGAGAGGGTCAAAATTGGGTATTCCCAAACCACCTTTTCGCTGCGCACAATTCCAACACTCTGGTCGCAGACTTTCCAGACCTCCGGTGGATATACGTCAATGTCCGGTTTAGCGATCCGTTCAACAAACGGTAATTTTTGGCACGACCGAGGTTATGGAACGAAAGCTATTCACTCGGGTTCTTCAATGTCGCACAGTAAGCGGGACCATCATCCATATGACGAAGTTTTATAGGCAGTTCGAATAACATCATGGCAAAGCACAGCAGTCGTACATTTGGCGTCATTGGTCTTGGAAACTTCGGAAGCACCGTGGCGAATGAATTGCAGCGTTTCGGCAACCATGTGATCGGTATCGATATCGACGAATCGAGAGTTGCTAAGCATGCGGAGAGCCTGTCGCAGGCCATGATCGTGGATGCTCGCGATGATATTGCGTTGCGTGAAGCTGGGCTGGCCGATTGCGCCATCGGTCTGGTCGCGATGGGTTCTGACCTCGAAGCGAGCATTCTTGCCACGATGAACCTCAAGCTGATTGGAGTGCCAATAGTCTGGGCGAAAGCGACAACCAAAACGCACCATCGTATCCTCAGCAAGCTGGGCGTAGACCGGATTGTTCATCCCGAAGTCGAGGTGGGGCAGCATATTGCACAGGTTTTGCATAACCCACTCGTGCGAGATTATGTCAGTCTGGGCAATGGCTTCCATGTTGTGAATTTCCGGATTCCCGAGAGCCTCGAAGGCAAGTCCTTACCAGACCTTAAACACAAATCCGGCTTTGATCTGCGCTGCATCGGAGTGATGCGGGGAACGGAGTTTCTAGGTCAGGACGGCAGTGATTGCACGCTCGAGCGTGATGATCTTCTATTACTTTTGGGCCAACGCAAAAACCTGCGCGATTTTGCTGGCAGCCTTTGACCATGTGGCGGCGCGTCATGGGCAAGTTGCGCTCGGGTAAATCCATAAACCTGTCGCCACCAGCAATTTTGGTTTTGGTTTACACCGTCTTTATCGTCATTGGCGGTCTTGTCTTGTGGCTGCCCGTCTCGCACACGGGCGGCATTGGCTTCAGCGAAGCGATTTTCACCTCGACCTCTGCCGTGACGGTGACGGGGCTGGTGCTTGTCGATACGGGCTCTGCCTTTACCGGCTTCGGCCAATCGGTCATCGCTATCCTTATCCAGCTTGGCGGGCTTGGTTTGATGACGACCGCCGTTCTGGTTCTGGGCGCGCTTGGTATTAAGGTCGGTATGCCGCAACGCATGATTTTACGCGAGGAAGTGAACCAGACTTCCCTGTCCAACCTCACTGTTCTCGTGCGAATTATTCTTGTCATCGCGGTGGTGTGCCAGACCGTAGGCGCACTTCTCCTCGCGTTCGTGTTTGTCCCGCAATACGGCTGGAATGGCCTATGGCAGGCGGTATTTCACGCGATTTCAGCTTTTAACAATGCGGGTTTTGCGCTGCACCCTGACAGCCTCTCGCAGTGGGTCGGCAACCCCGTCATCAATATTGTGATTCCGCTTCTGTTCATTTTTGGTGGTATCGGATTTATCGTGCTGGGGGATATTTACCAGAAACGAAACTGGACGCGGCTTACCTTGCACACAAAGCTGATGCTGGTCGGTACGCTTGTCTTGATCCTATGGGGTAGTATCGCGTTCGGTCTGTTAGAATGGTCCAATCCCAACACGCTCGGCACGCTCACAACTGGTGAAAAACTATGGGCCAGTTGGTTTCAGGGCGTGACACCCCGCACTGCCGGTTTCAACACCATCAACACCGGCGGCATGCACGACAGCTCTACCTTGCTGACTATGACCCTGATGGTTGTGGGTGGCGGAAGCACGTCCACTGCGGGCGGCATCAAGGTGACCACTTTGGCAGTTCTCCTACTGGCAACAGTAGCCTTCTTCCGCAGGCGGACGGTTCTTCATGCATTCGGCCGCTCAATCGGCCTGGAGGAGGTCATGAAAGTCATGGCACTAACCACAATCTCCATGTTGCTTATTCTTACAGGCATTTTTATTGTCTCGATCAGCCATGACGGAGACTTCATGGATCTGGCGTTCGAAGTGACATCGGCCTTTGGCACTGTCGGCCTTTCGCGGGGTGCTACTGGTGAGTTAGACGGGTGCGGTCGTGCAGTCATTATTTTTGTGATGTTTCTTGGCCGTGTCGGTCCGCTCGCCATCGGCTTTTTTCTGGCAACCCGCAGCGTCCCACGTGTAAAATACCCATCCGGCCAGATCTATCTGGGGTAAGGGGCCACCAATATCAGTAAAGATAGTGGGCCTTAATTTGGCCAAGGATGTTTTTCAGGTTCACGGTATTTCGGAGAGCGGTCGCGTGATCTTCAACAAGGCAATTAAGCGCGCAAAGCTGCTCGCGTTCTTCGAGACTTTGCCCCCTTGTATAGTTGGTATGGAAGCCTGCGGGTCGTCCCATCACTGGGGCGTACTTTGCGCAAGCTCGGCCATGATGTAAGGTTGATGCCTGCGAACTATGTGAAGCCTTATGTCAAACGCGGCAAGACAGATGCGGTTGATGCAGAAGCGATTTGCGAAGCGCTCAGACGGCCAACAATGCTGTTTGTCGAAATCAAAACACAGGACCAGCAAGCCGTTCTCTCGATCCATCGCACCCGCGACCTCACCTTAAGGCAACGCTCGAAGCCATCGCCAACGGCCATCCAGCCGCCCGCATTGACGAACTGATGCCGTGGAACTTTGACGAGCAACCTTGACACCGCTTACCCTTGGCTTTTGGATGATGTTGCTTCCGTTTCGACATTCCTAATCTCCTTCGTTTTGAAGACCAGCAGACCACAAATTGCAGCTTACGTCAGTGTCCGAATTTTTCGGAATAGCGCGGATAATGCTGCGATAGAGCTGGTTTCGGGAGGATGCAACCACCGTTGCCTACCTCTGCTTTGATGCAGGATTTGACCATGTAGCAACAAAGAAGACAACAAACGGATCTTCGCCATGCTCCGCATCAACAGCCGCCATGTGGACAAGGAAACTCTCAAGGAAAATACTTGCAGCGCCACATCATTGAGACGACGCGACAGATCTCACCGCCAAGTGAGGCACCGCAATATTCTCCTGCCAGCCTCCCATGATGCCACACTTTCTGGGGACTGTGCCAATCGAGTCCACAACTGTACGACAAACCTTATAAATTTAAAATATTTGCCTCATCCCCTGCAAACAGACGGGGCGTAGCCAGCCCGACTTTGCCACCCTTTGGTCGAATCATCGGTACGAGGTCGACAGTGCTTTCAAACAACTTATCTGATGCGGTTTAACAGCCAGGCCTTGTGTGTGCAGGGGGGAGTGCACCCTTGCTGAAGCAGCCCTGCAAAGTGGTATTGGCGGCGATGAACGCTGGCACGTCCGACCGGCGCGCAACCTTCCGCCTGCGTGCCGACAGTTTGCGCCGGTTCGCATTTTCCCTTTTACCATGACAATTGGAGCTTCCCTGTATGACCTACATCAAGACGACGATACGTGGGATTGGCGCACTCGCACTGAGCGTCTCGATTGCGACAGCAGAGCCGCTTCCCTGTCAAGGGCGGTATCAGGCAATATCCGGTGACGTGATCATGTCAGCCAGCGGCATCGTTCAGGTCGATCCACGCAACCGCAACGAAGGCACGGTCGATCTAACCTATGACGGCTGCGACCGGATTTTGATTGAAGGCCAAGGCATGCGGATGCCCATTATCCGCTCGGCCACATCAGGCTGGAGCGGCACGCTGACCGGTGGCGGTGCAACGCGCATTTTCAAGTTCAACGCCCTCACCTCGCGCCAAATCGACAGCTGGATGGATGCCTTTGGCGGCGGCATGACCGTGCAGCGCGGTATGAAGTTGGCCCTAGTCGAAGCGACTGAACATCAGCCCGTCGATTGCATCTTTGATGGCGAACGGCAGGATTTCACGCGCGAGAATACCGCGGCGCAAACATTTCTAGCGGCGCGCGGCCTGACCCCGCCAACGCCTGATTTCACGCCCAGCGACTATTTCCGCGCCACCACCTTGACGACCGATTTAATCGACGAGACGCGCAATACCAGCTCGTTGCATCTTCGTTTTCTGTTGGGCAACAGCAACGCGATCCTGCCCGCCAGCCGCGTCGCTACGCTGTTCCGCGAGGTCTGCCAGGCAGAGGAAGGCACCCTCGATCCACCCCGCCGCATGCTCGATTTTAAGATCAATGAGTTGACGAACCCGGCGCGGATCGAGGTATTCGCACAGGTCGTCGATATCGAAACCGGTAAGATCATCGCCAAACGTCGCGCTGAAATCGCAGGAACCGATGATGCAGCACTTGCAGCGGCCATGCAGGACGGCGCAGCACAACTGGCTGAAGACGGCGTGACGGTCGGCCCGCTGAGCGACGGCAAAATACGCTGAACCCAGTCACACATAGTGGAAGAAGAAATAGCAAAATCAGGAGATATCATAACATGAATTTTACAAAACCAGACGCCAAGGCCCGCTTTGCACAACTGGGCTTTCTCTTCCGGCACACTTTCACCATTGTTGGTCGAAATCGCGCGTTGCTGTGGCCGCTGATTGTTATGTGGATCTATGCTGCGGTGATGATCGGCCTGTTTTTTTTGGGGCTTGTTCTGGCCGTCTACGGGAATGGGAACAGCACTTGGTTCCTGCTCGGAGCGGCGTTAATGTTTATCTACAAATTCTTTTTCTACAACCGTGCCGAACTAACGCTCAGTCGCCTGACATATGGCACGGCCACCGGTGGGACGCCGACCCGACGTGAGGCACGACGCGAAATTGCCGGTCTCCGCTCCCAGGTCCGCACGCTTGGTCTGCTGGACATGGCGGCCGTCTGGGTGGCCAGCCGCAAAAAAAAATGGAAGGCGGCCTGATGGCAATGTTGCTGGGCGCCATCGTCGAGGTCTGGGATCTGGTAAACCATTTCCTGCTTCCGGCCTTCGCAATCGACCGACTGAGCCTGAGCGATGGTATCGCCAAAATGAAACGGTTGGAAGATCATGTGCCTGAAGCGCTGTCCGGTGTGTTCGGCATCGACATCATGGGTGGCGTGATCGGCTCGCTGATGAAGCCGCTCTATTTCTTCGGCGGCCTTGCGGGGGTCGCATTCGGTCTTCTCTTTGGGCGCGGTATGCCGGATGCCTTTTCGGCCGGGGCGCTTTCAGAGATTGCCCGCGACATACCGCAACTGGGTCCGATTGGTCCGGACACCGTCTTTAACTGCCTGCCGGTCTTTGTCGTAGTCTTCGTCAGTGTCCTGTTTCACGCATTGTTCGCGCGCGCAGTGACCGCGATCAAGGTCGTTTATTTCACATTGTTCTATACTCGCATCATGCATCCCGAAGATCTGGCGCCCGAAATGCGCGCGGACCTTGAAGGATACCTTGATCTGCATGCAGACGAGATGCCAACTGCCTCGGTGTCGGCATGAGGATATGTGCCAGATCAACCTTGCCAGGATGGTCACAGTTACCATCAATGGCCGGATGTTCGGATCAGATAGTAAAGGGGCGAAAGTGACAGGAAGTTTCGCCATGACAAGAGCCCTCTTCGCGTTACTCGCGCTACTGACCTTTGGCGGTGGTGCGGCCTCTGCGCAAGAGATTGGCAGCTATTCCCATGTTCAGGCCGGCGCGCTGAATCTGCGAACGGCGCCGGATACGGGATCTTCCGTACTGCGCGCCCTGCCTTATGGCACGTCTGTCAGCATCCTTGACCGTCGCGGCGACTGGGCTAAAGTTTTTGTTCAGGGCGCTGAAGGGAACGCTGCGGAAGGTTGGGTCGCGGCACGATTTCTTGGGCAAGATGTGAGGACTGGCTCCGAAAGAAGCCGCCCGATATTTCGGGGTGACGAAGCGATCAGACCTCGACAGCCCCATCGGCCCACTGCACCGCTGCGGGTCAGCAACCTGGATTTCGACTGCCGCCCGCCGCTGTTCGGCAACAGCGGCATAAGAAATTGTGTCGCAAGCGTTCGCGTGCAACTGTCACAGCAGGAATTTGATCCGGACCGCAATGACCACGTATTCATCGTATGCCGTGGCACGGTTTCCTACCGCACAGACCAGGGACGTGGTTCACAACGCCTTATCGCGTTTGAAAGGAATAGTATTGCGCACAACGACCGACTAGGACAATCGGTGCATGTGAACTTTCCGGTGCGGTCGGAAAGAGACAAAATCGTCTCCGCCCGTCTTGTGTCATTTTCTTGCGAGCGAGATTAAAGAATCCTGCATTGGAACACGCAGAGATTCTACCCGCCACCATAGCCACCATAGCCACCGCGACAATCGCGCCGGGCGCTTCGTTTACGCAACCGATGTTCCTCCGGGTCGGGATTGTTGGCGTGTATTCAATTTGGCAGCGATTTCGAGTATCGGTGCAAACGGG
The DNA here is from genome assembly GCF_054439475.1 of Yoonia sp. MH D7. Classification (NCBI taxonomy): domain Bacteria; kingdom Pseudomonadati; phylum Pseudomonadota; class Alphaproteobacteria; order Rhodobacterales; family Paracoccaceae; genus Yoonia; species Yoonia sp. MH D7. Next base: position 1,985,890 of record NZ_JBTJCF010000001.1, on the reverse strand, counting down.
AAACGATCCCTTCAACCAGATATTTTTGCCACCGGAGATGATTTCCAAATCAACCCGACCGGCGACCATCGAGCCCGATCCGCTATAGGTTTGCGTTAGTATCACCCGGAACAGCGCTTGAATGGCGTGCTGTTGCCGGACGGAATGCTTCAGATTGCGGACGTCTCGAATACCATCTTACCGTGCGCGACCGCCTGCACATACGGTCTTTACGCACTTCATTACGGGAAGCTCCAGTCGCCATGCTCGACATGGAAAATCCGGAACGGGGCGCCCGGTTGGGATGTATCCGCGCGCAAGCTAAAAACCGCACGGTCTTGCTGTCCGAAATTGATGAAATCGACATTGATCGTGATCGTACCTCGAAACATCGGCTGGTCGTCATCGGGGGCAATGTGCGTGACCTGTCCCTGAAAATCCTGCGCATCATAGAGCACGTCGCTGCCGTGGCCTGCCAGATCCGGCACCATATTGGCAAAGAAATACCGCGCAGCTGTCGGCGGAGAAAACGGGTTGTCCCCCGGCTCACCGCCCATTTCAAAAACGATATACAACTCGCGCACCAGTGCCTGTGCTTGATCAAGAAGCGGATCGCCCGTCATTTCCTTAAAATTTTGCGATGGGATCGTCGCGTCGTCGTCGTCAGGTCTAATAAAACGTCCCGCCACCCAACCTGCGCGAGTCATGCCAGAATCGCGCATCAGGCACCAGTGCGGTGGTAACTCGCTGATCTGTGCCTCACTCATCTCGCCGTAATGGCGCAGTGTATAATAAGGCACACATGTAATCTGCTCCAATCCGCGCATGTCCGGCGCGAATGTCTCGATCACCGGATACGCGGTTCCCGGTCCCATGCGGGCATTCAACACGTCATTTGCCGCTACGCCGGTTACCCTCCAACTGTCTGGACCGTGGCCGTCGATCTGCGCAAATGCAGCAGTGCCAACGAAACTCAGCGCGAGTGTGGCGCCCCTCAAAATCTTGCAGGACATCATTTTACCTCCACTACTGATCGGCCCAGAAGTGCGCCACCGGCGACATCCAGAAAGCGGATTTCATACAGTCCGGTTTCCTCCGGCATCGTGACCTGTAGGGCGCTGTCAGCCCCGACAGATTGCACGGAAACCCAACTGAAATCCGGCTGTTCCTTGCGTGCAAGTGCGATCCGCTGGCCGGCACTGTGCTTTGCAGGGTCCATGTCACCGTGATTGTTTCACCCGGCGCGGCAGTCGCTGGCACGCTCAGTCCGGCACCATCGTCCAGCGGTGCGTCGGCCCCCACGACTTCCAGCGGCGCGCTTGCCAGCGTGCGCTTGCCCACCTCCAGCACATAACGCATCTCGTAAAGGCCGGTTTCGTCCGGGGCGGTCAAGCGTCCCTGCGTCACGTCAGCCACGCGAATATAGCCCGCCGAGGTGCCCTCGTCCGCGCCCATCGGCACAATCGTGATGTAATCCCTCGGGTTGACGTTGCTCGACCATGTGATGTCTATCGCCGTTCCCGCGCGGACAGTGCCCGGTCCGGAAATCCCTATTTCGGCTTCCACCACCTCGATCATCGCAGTTGCCAACGTCACGCGCCCTGTTTCAAGCACATAACGCAGCTCATACAGGCCCGGCTCCGCCGGTGCGGTGAGTCTGCCCTCGGTGTCCGCATTGGCACGGATATAACCCGCAGAAGTGCCCTCATCCGCCCCCATCGGAACAATGGTGATCAAATCGCGCGGGTTGATCGTTTTGCTCCACGCGACGTTGAATATCGCTCCGGTCGCGACCTGCGCGGGGCCGCTCACGGTGGCTTCCGCTTCGACCACTTCGATGGTTGCACGAGCCAACGTCACGCGCCCTGTTTCAAGCACATAACGCAGCTCATATAGGCCCGGCTCCGCCGGTGCGGTGAGTCTGCCCTCGGTGTCCGCATTGGCACGGATATAACCCGCAGAAGTGCCCTCATCCGCCCCCATCGGAACAATGGTGATGAAATCGCGCGGGTTGATCGTTTTGCTCCACGCAACATCAAAAACCGCCCCCATCGTGACCTGTTCCGGACCGAAAATACCGACCTCTGCCTCGACCACTTCTATAGGTGCGCTGGCCAGTGTGACCGCCCCAGTGTCGAGAACGTAGCGCAGCTCGTAAAGGCCAGTCTCCGCCGGTGCGGTGAGTCTGCCCTCGGAGTCCGCATTGGCACGGATATAACCCGCAGAAGTGCCCTCATCCGCCCCCATCGGAACAATGGTGATGAAATCGCGCGGGTTGATCGTTTTGCTCCACGCAACGTCAAAAACCGCTCCGATTGTGACCTGTTCCGGACCGGTTACAGTGACTTCAGGCCGCGCGGGTTCCTCTGCAACGGGTTCTGGTTCGGGCGTCACCGGCTTCAGGTCCATTGCGCTTTGGACTTGCGCCAAGGCTTCGGTCAATTCAAGCGCATTACTGGCGGGTACAAAAACGCCGCCGGTATTTTCGGCAATGCAGGATAGGCTGGCGTTGGCCGCATCATCCAGATCAAAACCCACCACATGAACGGTAAACGCGACACCTTGCTTTGCAAGCTGCGCGGACAATGCGCAGGGATCGGCGTTGCAGGTTTCGACCCCGTCGGAAATTAGGACCACCGTCGCCGGGTTGTCACGGTAGGACAACAGATCGGCGGCATGTTTGACCGAGGCGGAAATCGGAGTTTTGCCCACGGGGCTGATCGCATTAACCTTGGCGATAAAGGCCGCGCGGTCCAGTGGGCCGGGGTCGATCATCGTTTCGATATCGGTGCAATCACCTTCGGTGCGATGACCATAAGCGACAAGACCCAGATTGGTTTTGTCGTCCCAATTTGTCACCAGATCGCCCAGTACCTCGCGCGCGATCTCGACCTTGCTGGTGCCATCAATCTGACCCCACATGGACCCCGACCCGTCATAGACGATCACCACGTCGTCCTGCGCCATCGCAGGGGAGGCGCCAGAAATGCACGCCGTCATCGCCAAAGCTGCAATTCTCGATACGATATTTTTCATGGCCTTATTCCTTGCTGAACGTGTTCTTCTATTTGTGGTCGCTGGTATTTCAGTTGAAACCCACGCGTTTAATGTACCCCTGTCACCGGCGCACCGACGCCTTGATATGCCTCGTTTGCCGCTTTAATAAGTTGCTGACGACCTGAGTTGTCGCCGTCGGCGTAATGCGCTCGCGTCGCAATATCGGTCTCCGCGTCCATCAGCATTGCCTGCACGTCGTTGATACCGTCCTCCTCGATCGCGAAAAACGTCATACGAAGACGTTGCGCGGCGGGCGGTAAGGTTTCTTCGGGGGCGCAAATATCCGCGAGGCCGGGGTCATCGACCCGGATTCGGTTGGTGACGGATCCTTTCGTCGTGACCGGTAGCAACTTGCCGTCGTCGTCCAGCAGTACATTGGTTTCAACAATGGTGGTCGTGTCAGGGGGATACACGCGGCAGGTTTTCACGCCCTCAAATATAATGGGGCAGCCCGGCTCGCCAGGCAGAATTTCGGTTACGCCCGTGTCCGACATCCGGGTCTTGGCGACAGTGTGCGCGGACGAGATATAACGCTCCGCCCTATCAACCGGAATGCCCAGCTTTTCCGCCACGATAGCGATCGCTTCACGGCGCAAGGCAGGATCGACGGTCAATCGGTCTTCACCCACGGTATCCTCCATCGGGGTCGGGTCATCGCTGCAACCCTCCATGTCAGGCATGGAGACATCGCGCGCCTCCATTGCGACGGGGTAATCGAACGTGAAACCATGGGTTTCGCCCGCAATCGTGCCAACCATGCTGTTATGATTAAGAACACGAAGCGTCAACTCGGCCTCGCTGGTGCCTATATCCTGCGCGACGTAAAGCGTTTCGTCCATAATGGATTGCAGGAAAAGCATCTGGTTGGATCCCTGCGTCAGGGTAAACTGGCGACCGCACTGGCTCACTTCGACCTCGTGCAATCCCTCGCTTTGAGGCTTGCGGATGAGCTGGCCAGCCACACCCACACGATTATTATAGTGTTCCGCGACCTCCCCTTGGCCGATCGGGGCCTTAAGAATTACGTTTTTGCCGCTGAAGAACTCATAGGTGCCTTCGCAGACGATGTCTGCACTGGCTGTCTGGCCCAAGGCTCCCGAAACTGCGAGCGCGAGGGAAACCCTATGCGGTATCATTTTCAACAAATCAATTCTCCCGTTTGGTTCGTCACGCTTAGGGCTCCGCATCATTTCTGATCCGCTACGTCGGGCGTTGTGGGGGTTTGCTCGCCGGCCCCAAATGCGCGCTCCTTTAGCTTGCGAAACTTGCCTGACATTTGCTCTAGTTTGGCGTCCCATTCAGGATTGGGTTGCTGACCCTCGATAGTCTTGAAGTAGACCTGCATCATGCAGGCAATCGCAAAGGGTTCCAGCAGTGCAGCCTTAACGCTCCACGCGAACAGCAGTGCAAAGACAACTCCACCCGCCGCCCATGCGCCGGGCATAAGGTAAACCACTAATGCTGCCGGCGCGAGCATGATAAGAAAGACCACAAAACTAAGGCCATAAACGATAATCGCTAACCACGCAGCATTCTTCAGCATCGGCTTGTAGTTCTGCGCATAAAGCACAAGCGCCTCTTTTGCAGAACCCCAAGCATTCGTCGAATTCGTGCGGATAGCGTAGGCGAGGATCACTTCGTCAACAAAGCCAACGGCGACACGCAAAAAGGCGGCTATGATCCCACCCAATTGTTGCGCACCGGGGATCGGCAGTATCGTCAGTATGCCGCGCACCAATCCCGAAATTGCGCGCACGACACCTTTGATCAGTTGGTCGACCGCGAATAAAACACTGGCCTGCGGAAACCGTTCTTTGACCACCGCAGTTGCATGATTGATCTGGCTGCGGCCCTGTGGCATCGGCTTGCCGTCGATCAATTCGATCAATACTGCAATATGTCCGGCCTTGACGATGTAAAGGATGTATTCGCGCATCCAATACATGATGGCGCCAAAAATACCGAACCCCGCAAAGCCGCCCCACATGGTGGCACCGGCGCGAAATTCGTCGTCGCCAAATCCCCCGACGCCGTATCCGACACCGGCCCCGACACCGGTGACCAGAATATAGCCCAGCGAAATCCCGAAATAGACGGCCATACGCAACAGGATGAACGGCAGCGTGCGCATCATCAGTCCAAGCGCACCACCGATGCTAAAATCCCACATTCTTCTCTCCTGTATGAAATGCCGTTGCCCATTTAAAAAGATAATTGCCGCGAAACATCATGCTTCACAGGCGCTGTTGCCGTATCTCGCGGCGCACGCGCGTGCGGTGCAGGACGCGATCTGCGGGTTGCGTTGCGCTTTCCTGATGTCGACGGTTTCCACCGCCGTGTAGGGAACCGAAACAGTTTTCTTGACAGGCTTGCAGATAGTCGTTGAACCCGTCGTCTCGCAGATCGTTTCGCCCGTCAGTTGGTCTTCGTTGCGGTATTTGGTGACGATCTCTTGTCGATAAACCGGAGGGATCTTAAGCATCCACTCTGCTTCACAATGACTTTTTTCGGTTCGGTACTCAGGTGTTCCGCAACTTGAAAGCAAAACAAACCCGACAACACCAAAAAGCGCAGAGTGTGGGGAGATGTTCAGCATAGTTACTCCGATGACGTTTTGCGCACGCGCAAATTGCGAGCTTTGACATTGATCTTGCACGGCTTGTCCGGGTCGCGCCCCCTTCGTTCAGAGGGGGACGCAAAATAAATTCTGTCGTAAAGTGTTTGCACTGGCACGCGAAGGCTGCTGATCTACCAACTAGACAAAGGGAGAATGGAATAATGTTCATCAAAGCAGCTGCTTTGGCGTGCGGACTGATCCTGGCAGGGCAACCGGTGATCGCGGATCAACCCGACATCTTTTTGCAGGTGAGCGGGCAAACCCTCGACGCGCCTGTCACCTTGGACCGCACAACGCTGGAGGCCCTTCCAGTGACTATGATCAAGACCTCAACCGTTGTCACCGATGGTACGCACAGCTTTACAGGATTTCTGATGCGCGACTTGCTGGACCACCTAGGTGCTACCGGCGATAGCGTTACCGCAACCGCGCTCAACGACTACGCCGTGGAAATCCCGATGACTGATTTCTACGACTATGACGTGATCGTCGCCACGCATATGGACGGTCGAGCACTAAGCCGCGTCGATAAAGGTCCAATCTGGATCGTCTATCCACGCGACGATCACCGCGCTTTGCAGGATATCCGCTATGATTATCGCTGGGTCTGGCAGCTTTACCAGATCGACGTACAATGACGCGCTTTCAAAACTCCACACTCAGACTGATCCTGCCGCTCGCGGCGGTCGTAGTCTTTGCGACGCTGTTGACGTTTTCTCTAATCCGGATGTTCGAGATCGAGAACGCCATGCGCGTTGAGGCGGAACAGAACATGCTATGGGTGCTGCACCAAAGCGAGGTCGCGGCCCTTCGCCTGACCCAGACTGCAGCACTGGCTGACCTTGGAGAGGCCACGCCAGACGATCTTTCACTACGTTTTGACATTCTGGCCAGCAGGTTTGCTTTACTGAATGACGGGCCGCAGCGCCGGTTTCTTGAAAAGATTGGCTTTAGCGATGATCTGGATCAGCTGTCCAACGTACTCGATGAAATTGCGCCGCTGATCGCCGGGTTCACACTCGGTGATGGCGGGCCGCTGCGCGCTTCGCTGGTGCCGTTTCCGCGCATTTTCGGGCAAGCGGCAAATGCTGCGATGATCGCTGAATGGGATGAGCTGGGCGGGCGGCTGGAGATCTACCGCGAGCAGTTGGGCCAGATCATCGCGTCACTCATCGGCATTATGGTCGCAGGGGGAATTTTGGCAGTGACGATTGTTCTGGCGCTACGCCAAATGCGTAAGCGCAACCGGATGTTGCGGCGCGAAAGGGACTTTTCGGCGCTTCTTGTGTCGTCCAGCGGCGAAGGCATCCTTGCTGTGGATCGATCAACGCGGTGCACCATGTGGAATGGCGCAATGACAAAGATTATGGGCACAACAGATGAAGAGGCCATCCATCGTCCTTTAGACAGGATATCGGGCTTTTTCGATACGACCATGGTGCGTCAGGGCATTGAGCGCGCGCTGCATGGTGAAACCTCGCGCCAGATGCTTCAACTGCTTTTTCGCCAGGATGCGGATGAGCCGCTCTATGTGGATTTGCGGTTTTTTCCACTGCGCAATGACGACAAAATCCTCGGCGCGATCCTGTTTATAAATGACGCCTCGGATCGACATGCCGTCCAACAGAAAAACACGCAGGACCGCGACCGTCTAGAAGAGCTGGTAGCCGAGCGCACCCGTGAGTTGGACGATGCATTGCTTCGGGAACGATCAGCTGGCGAAATTTACCGGAACTTTGCCGCTATGATCTCGCATCAGTTCCGGACACCTCTTGCCGTGGCGGATTCCGCCCTGCAACGCCTTGTCCGGAGGGGGCCACATGCGAAACCGGATGAGGTTGTCGAGCGGGCGGACCGCGCCAGAGGCGCCATTGCCGGTCTCACGCGGCTGGTAGAAAGCACGCTGGACGCTGCACGTCTGGACGCAGGCCAAATCGGTGCGCGAAGGGTGGAATGTGATCTCGGCGAGATCGTCCGAACGGTCTGCGCCCGGCAGCGCGCAGCGGAGCCAGATCGCCGGATCGAGATCAGGAATGAGGTGACCGGACCAAGTGCAGCGTTCTGTGATCCAGCGCATGCCGAGCAAATTTTGGAAATCCTGTTGTCTAATGGAATGAAATACGCAGGCCCCAAAACGTCTGTATCTGCCGTCCTGCTTGACGACGCACAGTGGCTGTTCTGCGACGTATATAATGTTGGAACTCCTGTTCCGGAAAAAGAGCAGGCACAAATTTTTGACCGCAATTATCGTGGGGCAAACAGCACCGGCATAATAGGGACCGGTATCGGCCTGTTTATGGCGCGGGCATTGGCGCGCATGCAAGGCGGGGATGTCACATTGCAGACGGAGGGCGAAGGCGTGACTTTTCGTCTGACGTTGCCACGATTCAAAGGAGGTCACACATGAGCCGCACAACAAATCAAGCCTTGATTCTGGTGGTTGAGGACGAAAAGGCGTTACGAGACGACCTCGTCGAGGAATTGCAGGAAGCCGGATATCGCACCATGGCGGCAAAAGATGGGGATGAGGCGCTGGACGTGCTGACGCATCACCGGCCCGATCTGCTGCTCTGCGATATCACGATGCCCGGCCTCGACGGCTATGGCGTGCTTCGTACGTTGCGTATGCAGCGACCTGAACTCGCCACAACTCCCTTTGTCTTTCTGACTGCGCTCTGTGAATCCCAGGAAATCATTAACGGCAAACTTGTGGGCGCCGACGACTATCTCGTTAAGCCGGTAGATTACGATCTGATGCTGGCAACCGTCAGCGCGCGCTTGCGACAGGTCAATCGCATCCGCAACCGTCACGACGACGAAATGGTGGCTTTGCGTCACACGCTGGCAGGATTGTCCGGCTGTGGCGCTGAAGCCGCGCTGGACCTCATCACGCTGGGAATTGTGTTGCTCGATGGGCACGGAAAACCAGTGTATATGAATTTTGCAGCTCAGGAGATGGCCGCTGCCGGTTTCGTCCACGCCGAAACCACGAGGCTGCGATCACCTGACCCGCTATCTGAGCGGGCATTGATTGACGCTGTGTCCCAATGCTTAAAGGCGGCAAGATCCGGGCAGGAAAACAACGTCGGCGTCATGCTGCATCGGGCGCAGGACGCGAATACTCTCTCGATGCTAGCCTGTACACTTGCGCAATCCTACGGCAACGATCAACCAGATCGACCCCATGTTGCGCTGTTCCTTTCAGCTGCGGACAGCCGCACGCGCGTTTCTGAAGCACTATTGATTGATCTTTTTGACCTGACTCCGACCGAGGCAAGGGTCGCCGGTTCTTTGGCCCGCGGAAACCGCGCTGCCGACGTAGCGAAGGAAATGCAGGTATCGCAGACGACCATGTCGTTCCATCTTCGCAACTTGTTTCAAAAAACCGGCACAAATCGCCAAGCCGACCTGATTGCGTTGATCCTCGCTAGTCCGATGACGATAAGGTCGGAGTAGTGGCAATAAATACATGTTAAAATCGTGTGGAAAATCTACAAAGGCAAATGGAGACATCCATATTTGATCGGCCCTTCGATGCATTGTTTGACGGTTCGATGACGCCAATTTCAGGGTCGGCGTCGTAAGTTTGGCAGTCAGAATGGCCGACCTCACTGACCGATGATTTCAGCCCGGCGGTTTGTACTCCGGCCTTCGCCGGCCGCATTGTCTGCAATCGACACTGCCTCTCCTCGCCCATTAGCTGTGATCATTACGGCAGTCACGGCGGCTAGCTAATTTCGCACCGCCAAAGCGCGGACCCGCGACAGGGCAAGGTTGTAGTCATCACCGCCGGTGGAAACGGTATGCTCCACGACGCGAAATTCGCTAAGGCCCGTATCTGCGATATCTTGTGCAAGCGTGTCGAGGGTATCCTGTGGATCGGTGCGCGATTCGGTGCTGTCCACCTCGAACAGAACGGCACCGTCCAGCACGCAACGCAGCATGGACCCGATTACTGCAACCGTAACGACCTCCGCTCCATCGTCCGTCAGGCGGACGAGACGGTAACCTGTATCTGACTGCCAGATCGACATTGGTGCGCCCGCCGTTGATCTCACCAAGATCAATCCAGGTCATTCATCCTTCGAAACCGAAAGGGTCACGCCGTCACCCCTTGGTCCCACTTTAAAGAGATCAAGATCCGGGCCGTCGATGTCTATCAGGGCGTTGTCGGTGAACTGCAAGTTGACTGATCCGTCACAGCCCAGCGACAAGAAGCTGCCGTCATCTAAATTGCCCGAAAAATCCGGCGGTCTCAGAGATGTCTGAGTGTGGTGCGCAAGGTGTCCTCGATCGTGCCTTCTCCTGCAGTGTAATCGACTATAGCGTCCAGAAATGACTTATCGGCATGTGGCGATTGCGGTCACGACGCCTATAGGCTTTTTTTGCGCCAAATCTGAGCCATGCAGGTAATGACCAAACACTTGGTTAAGAAAGAACGATGCACGAATAACCTCCTGTAAATCATTGCAAAATTATTTATTATCGCCGGTTGATTTCAAGTTTTTGCCATGCTGCGTAAAATCGCGAGCCTTTGAGCGGAAGACACATTTCACGAATTCTATTTCAAAAAAACTTCTACGGCCCCGTTCAAACGAACGGGGCGTTCTGGTTGTCCGGCATGCAACCAATAAGCCCAAGACCAGCGCAACGAGAGAGCGAAATTGTGAACTGGTGGGGACGCAGGTCAGAAACAGCGGACGGGAGAAACAAGTGATTTTGATGATGCGTATCTGGCTTACTTTGGCGTCGGACCCCGCGTTGATCGGCGCGTCTCGCCGACTGAACCCGCCGGACTGAAAGGAGAATCGATACCATGCGAAATCTTGCACCCATCGTCATGGCTGCGTTTCTGACTGGGGCGGCTCCTTACGCATCGGCGCAGTCGACCGGAAGTAACCCACTGTCAGAGTTGTCCAACCGATTTATGGAAGGGTATGAAACGCACGACACCGTGCAAGTTCTGGACCAAATCCTTGCCACGCTGAAATCGGTGAACCCGCAATCGTCGCCGTTTTTGCCAAGCGCGCAGATCAGACCCTTGACGATGGCGATACTGGCATTTGAAACGAGTGAGGGCGAGCGTGATCGGGTCCGCTGTCGTATCAGCTATGGTATAGAACAGCTTACGGATCAGCCGAACAACTTTCCCTACCCTGTGAGCTTTATTCAGGTAGACCGTTTCAGCCTGGGGTCGGCCATACATCAGGGGCTAATCGAGTCGTTCGAGGGTGAACACATAGCGCCCCCCGAAGCATTCGACGTCGGGCCGCATGTGTCCTGGCGCCTGATCACCAGGCCGGTGCAGGGAACGAAGTCAGATATCGTCGCTGCGGGCCGAACCGAGCTATCCGAAACGCAAGCGCAGGGCATGACCTGTCTGGGCAACCGCTGCCTTTCGCCCGTCGCGGACCTTGAAAACGCCGCCCCCTTGAGCGTGGAGGAAGAAACGCCGCATGCGGACCCTGTTCCCTTTCAGCGCGCGCGCGCGGGCCTTCTGGCCCCCACAGCCGCTATCGACCAGCTGACGCGCGAAAGCGATTTTGGCGAGGTAGGACGATTTCGCGCGCCGTCCGATTTGCCCGATCCATTCCTTGAGGCGGTGATCGAGATCAATCTTGCGCAGTATTCCGCCCTTGATGCGGGTATGCGCCAGGCTGGGCTGATGGACGACTCCGTCGCCGCAATCTGGCAGCGGCTTATTGTCATCCCGATGGGAAAGAACGCTCGAATGCCCACGGCATACCGTGCAGACGCTTACGAATGCCGGCGCGGTCCACAATTCCCACCCGGTGGCGGCTTCTGCCCGTGACCCCCATTGCTAGAAAACGCGCTTTGTTATGATTGGCAGTATTGACAGCGGTCATCCGTTAGAACGCATCACCAAAGATATTTAGGAGCACGCCATGAGACTGAACCATTTCAAACCAATTCTGAAACGCATGATTGCATTTGAGAGGCCCCCACTGCTTGCCGCACTCGCTCTGTCGTGCATGCCGGCTCTAGCGCAAGCGCAAGATGATGACGGATCACTAATCAACGCCGCAATTGCCCAAGACGCCGTCATGGGGTTTTTGCCCGATATCCCCGGTGACTTGGGACTGTCGCCGGAAGACTACATTTCCGGGAATGATCACACTGCGGACACGCGCCGCGTGACGGTCAGGATCGGGCCGGACGGGCACATGATGCCCAGTGCGGACTGGCAGACATACCACCCTGCGCAATGCAGAAAACAGGCGCGTGAAACAAATGAGGCAGCGCAACTCCTCACGTTTGAAATACGACGCATCACCGAAACCCTCGATGGCTTGACGCGCCATCAGTATTTCGCGTCCGCGGGCGTGATTGACGCTGAAACCGGTATTTTAAAGATGAAGGCGGACGGTGATTCCACCGTTGGGCAGGCGTCGCCGGGTAGCGACGGCCTGATGGGAAACCCTGATACAGAGGGCGTTCCCTTGGCATTCAGCGATGCGATGCGCAAACTCGGCGTGACAATAGGTACGCCGAACGATGGGTGTGGTGACATCCGGCTGGTTCATCAATTTGGAAGTGTCGCTGACGACACGTTCGGATTTGTCGCCGGATTTCAAAATGAATCTTCACCAAATGTGATGTATGAATGGGACTTTGGCGATGGGTCCGCGTCCGGATCGGGTGAACAAGTGGGGCAGCATATCTATACGGAAAAAGGCACCTACACCGTGACAGTTCATGTGAGCGGTGAAGGTATCCGGGACGGCACCGCGAGCGTTGCCGTGGTCGTTGGCGAAAAGGAGGAAGATGATCCCATACAACCGCGCGATGGCACTTGGACAATCACACTCACCGGCAATGACGTGGGGGGCTGCGGGACCACTCTCGCTCCTGCGCTGCGGGCAGCGATGTCCAATATGATGGGGACGACCAACACGCAAGCACTCAGCTTTATGTCGCCGTTCCACCCGGAGCCATTGATGAAATATGCGGAACCGTTGACGTGGGAACAGACTGGGGCGAACACGTGGCGAACCGTGCTTTCGGGTCAAGGAAACCAAGTTATTTCTATCAGTGCCATTCTAACAGTTAAGGTCGTGTCACCGACTATGATCGAGGAGGTTCTCGATTTGAACGTCGACTACCAAAATCGCCGTTGCATTGCGACCAGTGACTTCGATGTGGTTTTGAACCAATAGCCCGAAAGGTTTAGCATCCAAATGCGACGCCCTTACAAGTCGCGCGTCGTTTTCAGCGTGGATAAAAAAACCAGATGGCGCCATGTCCGGCAGGAGGATCTGAATATTCTTTTCAACAAAAAGAGCTTGGACGTATGTTTGGCACTGGAGAATACTCAATCAGCCGAAGTGTTCTCAGTTTCAAGACCAACGGTAATCCCCCATTAAAAATGGGGGGGATTACCGTTTCGCCAGATGGCCTCAGAGCACGCGCACTTGCAGCGAATAACTGATTTCCGCCACTGTCGCGTTTCGTTGAACAGGCAGCATTGGTGAAGCAGCCATTAGGTGAAAAACCTTGAAGGTCGGTTTTTTGTCCGCAGTCTGTGAATTCGACCTCTGATCCCTGCTGCACTCTGCACGAATGGCTGGTTCTCCCGCCGCGCGGCAGCAGCGAATTTTACTCTGATGCAGCATTTTCCACGCTGCGAGCGCATGCAGCGAGAAAACCAAATTCACACAATGGGCTCTCCTTGTCACCTTCGCCGCGATCTGCATCAACGTCTGGTCTAAGATAACGTGACTTTCGTTGCGCTGCTCATGAACTGGTAAGATACGGACAAAGCAGGCTTATGCAGATGCAGGTATTGCTCACGCAGCATTTGCTCGCAGTCGCGGCGGGGAGTATTTGGTAGCGCAGCATTTTCGCCAAAGCAGCCGTTCAAGCCGACCAAGTGCGCAGGATCTCTTACTGACCATTCGCTGCACGGTGCATGAATTCACATGACTGCTTCTGCCAAATGCACAAATCGGATCAAAAATGTCTTGCTATGCAGGAGCCATCCACACATGCCGTTCGCGGCACATACATCAATTTCCGGCTCGGCGAACCGTTCAACAAACGATGGTTTTTGGAAGGCTTGCAAATGGTTAATTGAATATGTTTAGTTTTCGGTTGCAATTTGCGCCATGAACGCTTCGCGCAGCATGTTTCTAGGGGTTTCACCGACTATACGCCGTGATAGGTTGCCGTCTCCGTCAAATAATAACAGTGTCGTATACGATGCGCCGTATTCTGAAGCGAATGCAAGACCGTCTCGCGATGATAAATACGCTACGCGGTAGTTGATGTCACCGTCATCCAACATGGCCAAGGCAGCGCGTGTTTCGCGTTGAAGATTAACACAGGCGGCACACCCGACTTCGTGGATTTGAACAACTGTGGGCGTTCCTTGGCCGACTACGCTTGTGTCCTGCTCAGCCAAATCTGCCTGTAAAGATTTTACGCCCCAGAATACAATACCACCTGCTAGTATCACGCCACCAATAATATAAGGTGCAAGCCCTATGATAGACCGACGGGTGGCTTTCGCGGGACCTTTGGTGGCTTGCTGAGATTTACGTCTATTAGGTGATTTTTTGACTTTTGCCATGTTGTTCATCCCTATTTCTTTCACCCTAGATGAAGGGTATGCGGAGAGCGTCTAAAATATCCTGAAGTTGGAGGCTGTTCAAGAAACGCTCCATTGCGAGCGCGCTTAAACAGTCGTTTTTGGAAAAATTACCTAAGCTTTGAAATGCCCCCAAAGTCATTAAGAATCCTTCCCCTGACGCACCTTCCAATTTTCTCGAAATTTCTGATCTTGAAATAGAACAGCTTGGTAGCCGCTTCTTGTTTTGGAAACCGAGCATTCGCATACTTGATGTAGAGGCCCAGCTTTTCATACATTACAGATTCCGATGCTAAGCGGCTTGCGTCAAATAAATGTCAAACCAATTGCAATGATTAGGCCCGATAGGATCAGGTGGACAACGCAAAAACCCATGATGTCTTTAGCCCGCAGGCCCGCTATCCCGAGGATAGGAAGGGCCCAGAAAGGCTGCACCATATTTGTCCACGCATCACCCCAAGCTATAGCCATTGTTGTGCGGGCAAGATCGGCCCCTAGAGCTTCTGCGGCAGGTAGAATGACAGGAGCCTGAACCGCCCATTGGCCACCACCGGAGGGGACAAAAAAATTGACGATGCCCGCCGACAGAAATGACCAGAACGGCAGTGACGTGGCCGTTGCAAGGCTGACCAGTCCGTCAGAGATGTTGGCGGCCAATCCTGATTGCACCATGATCGCCATGATCCCTGCATAGAACGGGAACTGGATCACAATGCCCGCGCCGCCTTTGACTGCATCTGTGAGGGAATCCAGCAGGTTGCGCGGGGTGCCATGCAGGAGGATTGCCAATGTAAGGAACAAAAAGTTGATGACATTAAGCGACAGGCCATTTCCTGCGGCAAAATACTGTATCAACCAAGCGGCACCCGCGGCACCGACAAGCATGGACAAGACGCAGCTATTTTCCAACCGCTCGGCAGGTGTATTACTTTCGCTTTTGATCTTATCATCTTCGGCTAGAAGGGCTGGATCAACATAGACTGCGTCTTCTTCATGCGGCATCATTGCGCGGTTCACAAAAGGCACAATGATAAACAGTGATGCTACAATGACGAGGTTGAAGGTCGAAAAAATGGTCTCGGACGTTGGAATGATACCTGTGATATCCGCGAAAGGGTGGCCTTCTGTGGCAACTGATAGGGGGATGGAACCAGCTAGTCCGCCGTGCCACACGATAAAACCCGAATAGGCCGACGCTACCAGCAGGCGATAATCTACACGAACTGTACGCGCTAGTTCGCGCGCAAAGAGCGCGCCGACGACAAGCCCGAAACCCCAGTTGATCCATGATGCCGCAAGCGAAACGAAACTGACCAATAAAATGGCGCCACCCGGACTGTTTGCTAGCCCTGCAAGTGCAGAAAGACCACGACGGACGAGTGGCGTTGATGCCATCATATACCCAGTAACCAATACCAGCAGCATTTGCATAGAAAAGGTCAGAAGCGTCCAAAAACCGTCGCCCCACATAGTGACGACCTCAAGTGGCCCCGTTCCTTGCGTCAACACCGCCGCGAGGCCTGCAATAAGCGTTAGGATCAAAACAAAGACAAACGGATCGGGCAAGTAGCGGTCAACCAAGCGGACCATTGGCCGCGATATGAAGTTAAGCATAGAAGGCTCCTGATTTACATGATGCTGAGCGAAGCCATATTGTAACAATCTAAACGAGGGGTAAAAGGCTTTACTGCTAACACACCTAAAAATTCTTCGTTTAATCTTTCGAACATACTCGTTTTTGGCTGTATCACATGCGGCAATGAGCGCTCTCTTTAGAGCGAGCGGGTGCGAAACCTCTATGGGTAAAAGTACGAAACTACCTCGTGTGTGCGTAAAGATACGAAGCACCCTCGCTGCCAGCGTTGATATCCACCAGCAGCCCTTCACAAACCTTGTTTGAGGGCGTTGGTCCGTGATTGCGTTCTCCGTTACCTCAATACAAGGGGAGGCATGTTATTGCATAACAACCGAATAAAATAAGAGTTTACCACATACGATGATTTTAAAAATTAGGATTCAATAATATGAAAATGCCGTCTAAATCAATATATTCATCCCTAACCTTGGTTTTTACTTTTGCGCTGGCCGTCCCTGCAAACGCGAGAGATGGACAAGCGTGGGGCGGACAATGCATCACTAATACCGCCAAGGGTATTATCGCCGTCGCTTGTGGGGATGGCGCGTCCTGTAGCGGCAACGGCAGGGGGGGCAGTGACTGCACATTCAGCATCAAAGCTGAGCCTGCTCATAAAACTGAAGGCAGAGAAACGGTGACCCAAAGAACGGTTATTCCTAAAGCCAACGGAGGCTTGGCTCCAGTTATACCAGTAGCCCCAGTGAGGTGAGGTGCCGTTGGGAGTATTGAAGTAACTACTCCCAACCCCCATTTTCCGCCTGTTCACTGGTCATTTTAAGTAATGATGTTTTATCGGTTAGACACACAATGTCGTCATTTAGCCTATGCTTTAGTGAACAATCGGTAAGTCGTTTGGAACCTCGGGCGGTCTAAAGAGTTGATAACTGATTTGCTTTACACGCATAATAACGGCATCGCACTAAAGTGCATGTCGGGAGTACTTCGAATTGAACGGGATCTACTGCGGACCACCGCCGTTGCCGCAAAACCTTTGGGTAAGCTGGAATTTTGCACAATACATCTCATCAGCATTCGTTACAGCTCTGTAAGGCATGCCATACCCTGCAACGTCATCAGCCTCAAATACTGTAACCTGAAGCTGAACCTCGCTGGCGATCAGGTGGCGCAGGGAATAGCCTGCCATTGGGCCTGAACCGACAATACCAATTCGCCGCATACCCAACTCTGAATAGCCCCTAGTTTGTTAGACGCCTTGCAGCTTCCGTTGTCGCTGTCTTTCAAAGTCAGCTGGCGACAACATGCCATTTCTGACGTGCTTGCGCTTTGGATTATAGAACATCTCGATGTAATCGAACACGTCGGATCTCGCGTCTTCTCTGGTTTTGTATGTCCTGCGACGGATACGTTCGCGTTTAAGCAGGTTGAAGAAGCTCTCGGCCACGGCACTCGACCATTGTTCTTGAACCAATGGCGAACAAGGTCTCGTTCATGACAATTTCCACGTCGGCTCATGCTGTGTTCCAGATTGTGGTGTTTGGGAAACGATGTCCAATCAATGCGTCTAAACTGTGAACCTTGGTCCGCTGCCCGGCAGGGTATTGCGCAGCAATGTCCCGAGAGGGGGAGTGTACCAGGACTTTGCTCGTTGGTTTGCGTCGCCAGACGGCCATAAGTAACGCCTGCAACACCAAATCCGTTGGCTGCCGGTTCTGCATTGACCAACCCACGACGCGGCGAGAAAACAGATCGATCACAACCGCCAAATACGAGAACCCTTCGTGCGTTTTGATGTAGGTGATATCTGTCACCCAGACGGTGTTGGGGGCCGCGACATCGAATTGACGGTCCAGCGTATTGTCAACGACGACTGATGGCTTGCCACCATATTTACCTGGGCGGCGTTTATATCCGATTTGCGCGTATATCCCAGCCAATCTGGCCAGTCGGGCCACACGGTTTGGACAACAGGTCTCACCCAAATCGCAGAGGTTGTCGTGCAGCTTACGATAACCGTAAATGTTGCCGCTCTCTTCCCAAGCCTCTTTGAGTAGCTTGGTCTGACGAACATCTTCCTGCGCACGATGGCTTAACGGGTTTTTAATCCATGCATAGAAACCGCTTGGATGCAGGCGCAGGCAGCGACACATAGCGCGAACCGAAAAGACCGACCGATGCTCTGCCATAAATGCGTACCTCACTTTGCATCCCTGGCGAAGTACGCGGTGGCCTTTTTTAAGATGTCGCGTTCCTCGGAAACGCGAGCGAGTTCCTTCTTTAAGTGCCTGATCTCTGCCGCTTGCTCCGTGGTCTCGATGATCTGCTTGCGCGGCTTCGAAAACTGGGCCTTCCACGTGTAAAGTGACTTGGTGCTGATCCCTAATCGCTCCTAAACTTCTGCGGCCGAATACCCTCGATCCACAACCTGTGCGACCGCGTCACGCTTGAACTCATCTGTAAATCTAATCCCTGACATTATCGTCTCCTTGCTTCCAAAATTACCAAGCAAGGCGTCTACAAATCTAGGGGCTATTCAGTCCGTCCTTTTGTTGGGCGGACGCTACACAAATCTGGAGGAGTGTTAGGGGCGCAGGTCAGGGGAAATAAGACGCCTGTCGTTGGAGATGCGCGGCATTCACAAAATGCCGCTGCAAAAAGCTCGACCGCTAAGGCTCCAGAAACAAACTGTTCGGGATGGTGGTTGCACCGCCATCCCGTTATCGAGGTGCAAAGTGTATTATTCAAAAGACAAAGAGTTGAACAAGGTGATTGCAAAGGAAGTGAGATCCGGGACGCGTTTCGTCTCTGGGAAGAAACACGCAAAGTTATTCTTGGCAGGTGATGGCTTATTGGTATTCTCACGCACGCCGAGTGATCGACGGGCGTTTAGGAACGTGAAGGCAGACTTGTCTAGGCTCCACCGACAACAGGCCGAGGTGTGAACGTACCTGAACCTAAACCGGTAGCTCAACTTCCGACTTAATACTCCGCACTCTTATACGCCATGTCTCTATTTTGCCATCCCGAATGGCAGCCCTCAGAACGCCGCGGCCAACAGTCCGCCTTCAGATTGACCGCCAGACGTGACGCAAAGGCTGCAAGCCGTTCTGAACAATCTGATCGCGTATGATCATGCTGCCGCGAAGCGGCTGTTTGGCTACCGACAAATTTTCCGACCTTTGCAAACTGCTATGGCGGTATCGGATTTGTCCATGGGTTGGCGGGAAGGTCTGCCAAGACTGGTTCACTAGCGGCGCCCAAACCAGTTAACGCAACAGCCCCATCCCACCTGATACAGCATCCGCATTCCGGCGGCTTTGGCCCGCTCTATGGCCCTTGGAGGTTCGCTCTCTAATGGCCTCTATTTCTCGTCTGGCTCAAATGATCTCCAGCAGCAGTTTTGTTGTATTTTCCTGCGTCATTTTAACCGGGTTTCCGCCTGTGCTCGGGTCCATCAATGCGCCTGCAACGATCCGGTCGATATCGGGGTTTTCGATCCCGAGGCCTGCGAGCGTTTTGGGGATGCCCATTGATGCGTTGAGATCATCGACAAAAGCGCAAAAGCCGCCAAAGCCGCCAGAAATTCCGAGGTAATTCGCCGCCTGTCCCATCAGATCCGTGATTGCGGGGCGGTTGAATTGCAAGACCGCAGGCATGCAGACCGCGTTGGTTGTGCCGTGGTGGGTGTGGTAAATTGCTCCGATCGGATGCGATAGGGCATGGATCGCGCCGAGCCCTTTTTGGAAGGCCGTGGCCCCCATCGCGGCGGCGGACATCATATGCGCGCGCGCCTCGATATCGGTGCCGTCGGCATAGGCGCGGGGCAGGTATTGCTGGACCAAACGCATGCCTTCGAGTGCAATGCCCTGCGACATCGGGTGGTAATGCGGCGAGCAAAATGCCTCGACGCAATGCGCAAAGGCATCAAGGCCGGTGCCAGCGGTGATGAAGTTCGGCATGCCCACGGTCAGTTCAGGGTCGCAAATCACCACTGTTGGCAAGAATTTCGGGTGGAAAATAATCTTTTTCTGCTGGGTCTCGGAGTTGGTGATCACTGAGGCGCGCCCGACTTCTGATCCCGTGCCCGCGGTTGTGGGCACAGCCACAATCGGGGCGATTGCATCCGCGTCGGCCCGCGTCCACCAGTCCCCGATGTCCTCAAAGTCCCACAGCGGTCGGGTTTGGCCCGCCAAGAAGGCCACCAGTTTGCCCAGATCAAGGCCGGAGCCGCCGCCAAAGGCGATTACCCCGTCGTGACCGCCATCGTTATAGGCTTTCACGCCCGCTGCTGCGTTTTTTTCATTCGGGTTCGGGTCGACGTCGGAGAACATTGCGCGGCCCAGACCTGCGGCCTCTAACAAATCCAGTGTTTTGGTCGTGATCGCCATCGTGGCAAGGCCACGGTCGGTGACCAAAAGCGGTTTTTTGATGCCGGCCGTGGCACAGGCGTCAGCGATTTCGGAAATGCGCCCTGCGCCGAAACGAATGGAGGTCGGATAGGACCAATTTGCAGTGTTACTCATCGTCATTAGACCTTTTTCATGTGGTAAGATTTCGGACGTGTCAGGTTGTGGTAGCCGATCACGGAGAGACCGCCGCCGCGCCCGGTGTCTTTGCAGCCCGTCCAGCATAGGCCGGGATCAAGGTAGTCGGCGCGGTTCATGAACACGGTGCCGGTCTCAATTTGATCTGCGATTGCCTCTGCGCGGGCGGTGTTTTGCGTCCAGAGCGAGGCGGTGAGGCCAAAATCGCTATCGTTCATCAGCGCGATTGCCTCGGCGTCGTCTTTCACCGACATAATGCCGACAACAGGCCCAAAACTTTCTTCGCGCATCACACGCATGTCGTGGGTCACGTTGGTTAGGATTTGAGGCATCAGGTAGGCGCCGCCATCTTCGGGGAAATGCGCGGGGTCGATGTGCGCGGTTGCGCCCTCGGCAATGGCCTCGGCGGTTTGCGCGCGGACTTCATCGGCGAAACGGACGTGGGCCATGGGGCCAAGTGTAGTTTCAGGATCAAGCGGGTTGCCGAGTTTGTAGCCGTTCACGATGGCGACTGCTTTGGCGACGAAACTGTCGAACAGGCTTTCGTGCACGTAAATCCGCTCTATGCCGCAGCAACATTGCCCCGCGTTGAACATCGCGCCGTCGATCAATGTATCCACTGCCGCGTCAAGGTTGGCGTCGTCCATGACGTAACCGGGGTCTTTGCCGCCAAGCTCTAGTCCCATGCCTGTGAATGTGCCTGCGGCGGCGGCTTCCATGGCTTTGCCGCCGCCGACCGAGCCTGTGAAGTTCACAAATCCGAAAGCGCGATCCGCAATCAGTGCCGCGGTGGTGACGTGATCGAGAAACACGTTTTGAAACACGTCCCGAGGGATGCCTGCGCCGTGGAAGGCGGCGGCCATACGCTCGCCGACCAACGGGGTTTGCGAGGCGTGTTTCAGCATCACGGCGTTTCCTGCGATCAAGGCAGGGGCCACCGTGTTGATGGCGGTCATAAAAGGGTAATTCCACGGCGCCACGACCAGAACGAGGCCATGCGGCACCCGTTTGATCACGCGGCGGAAGGCGTTGCTGTCCTCGACCACAATCGGGTCGAGCGCGTCTTGGGCTATATCGGCCATGTAGCTGGCGCGTTCGTTAAAGCCGCCAAACTCGCCGCCATAGCGGATCGGGCGGCCCATCTGGTGCGCAAGCTCAAGCACGATTTCGTCGTTCATTGCGCCCACGGCTGCGACGCCGGCTTGCACAAGTGCGATACGCTCGGACAAGGGGCGCGCGGCCCACGCTACTTGCGCTGATTTTGCGCGTGTCGCGGCGGCGTCGGCATCTGATCGCGTGAGCGTTTCGCGTTCTGCGTAAAGTGATCCGTCGATCGGAGAGATACATTGAATAGTCATGCGTTAGGCCCTTTCAAATCCGCGTGCGATTTCCCAATCGGTCACGACGCGGTCAAATTCTTCTTGTTCCCATTCTGCGGCGCGCGCGTAGTGATCAACTACGTCGTCGCCGAATGCCTCGCGTAAAAAGGCTGAGTTCCGCAGGGTTTCGGTGGCGGCGCGCAGCGTTTGCGGGATGGCGGCGGCTTTCGCGTCTTCATAGATATCGCCTGTCGTGGCGGGGGCAACGGCCAGTCCTTCTTCGATCCCTTTGATCCCTGCAGCGAGCATGACGGCCTGCGCTAAATAGGGGTTCAGGTCGGAGCCGCCGATGCGACATTCGACGCGCACGCCTTTGGTGTTTTCGCCGCACAACCGGAAGCCTGCGGTGCGGTTATCGACGGACCAGACGGATTTGGTTGGCGCGAATGTGCCTTTGGCGAACCGTTTGTAGCTGTTCACATAGGGGGCCAGAAAGTAGACGTAATCGGGCGCGTATTTGATCAGGCCCGCCATGTAGTGGCTCATGAGGTCGGACATGCCGTGCGGTTTTGATTTGTCGTAAAATGCAGCTTCGCCATCTTTCCAAAGCGACTGGTGGATGTGGCTGGATGAGCCTGCGCGGTCCTTGTTCCATTTGGGCAGAAAGGTCGCGGCACGTCCGTTTTGCCAAGCGATTTCTTTGATCGCGTGTTTGGCGATGGAGTGGTAATCGGCGCAATCGAGGGCAGGGGAGTAGCGGATGTTCAGCTCTTCCTGACCTGCGTCGGCCTCGCCTTTGGTGTTCTCGATGGGCAGACCTGCCGCATAGAGATGGTTGCGGATCGGCCGCATGATGCTCTCTTCTTTGGTGGTTTGGAAGATGTGGTAATCCTCGTTATACCCGCTGATCGGGGCGAGGTCGCGGAAGCCGCTTTTGCGAATGTCATCAAGGCTTTTCTCGAACAGGAAGAATTCCAGTTCGGTCGCCATTTTGGCCTCTAGTCCCATTTCATCAAGCCGCGCGATTTGTTTTTTCAAAATGGCGCGTGGCGAATGGGGGACGGGCGCGTGTGTGTGGTGGTCGAGCACGTCGCAGAGCACCATTGCGGTGCCTTCCAGCCAAGGGACCGGACGTATCGTTGAGAGATCGGGTGCCATGACGTAATCGCCATAACCACTTTGCCAACTGGTCGCGGCATAGCCACTTGGCGTTGCCATTTCCAGATCGGTGGCCAGCAGATAGTTGCAGCAATGAGTTTCCTGAAACGAGGTTTCAACAAAATTCACCGCATGGAACCGCTTGCCCATAAGCCGTCCTTGCATGTCGACAAAGCACACCAGCACGGTGTCAATTTCGCCGGTGTCGACCATGGTTTTGAGGGTTTCGAAATCGCGTGGTTTTGTCATGGGGGTGCTCCGACAAGTGATGGCCAGCACGACATCTGCGTGCTGGCCTGAGAGAGTGTTAACCAAATGTGTAGGGTGGTCCAGCCTTGCCGATGACATCGTTATAGTCACGGAAGATTTTGACGATTTTGGCATTGATTTCGCTTTCTGCGGCGATCTCGTCCCAGAATACTTTGGCGGCATCTTCGACCACGACCCATTCGTCTTGCGGGATCGAGCGCAGTTGCAATTTGTCGCCCTGTGCGCGCAGGCGTGCCTCGCCGCCCCAATACCATTGGTTGCGGTAGGTCGCACCAGCCTCGATGCCCGCCATAACGACGGCCTTAAGGTGTTCGGGCAGATCGGCCCAAACCTGCTGGTTGACAAAGAACGACCCGATCCATGCACCCGAGATGTTGTTGGTCAGGAAGTAGTCGGTCACGTCGGCCCAGCCGACAGTGTAATCCTCGGTGATGCCCGACCATGCCATACCGTCCAACTCGCCGGTTTGCACGGCGACTTCGGCATCTTCGTAGGGGATCGATACGGGCACAACCCCGAACTGCGTCAGAAAGCGGCCCGCTGTCGGGAAGGTGTAGAGTTTGAGCCCATCCAGATCGGCAAGCGAGGTGATTTCTTTTTTGGTGTTGAAGTTGCACGGATCTTGCCCTGCAGCAGACAGCCACGCCACGCCGACCTTGGCGTATTCTTCGCGCCAGATATCGGCCAATCCGTATTGCGCAAACAGCACGGGCACATCAAGCGAATGCTTGGTGGCAAGCGGGAAGTAGCCGCCAAATTGTTGCAACGGTGTCGGCGATGCCATCGAGTCGTCGTCGGAATGCACGCCGTCGATTGTGCCGCGCTGGAGCGCTTGGAACAGCTCGCCTGTGGGCACGATCTGGTCGGCGTAAAACAGCTCGATCTCAAGCTCGCCGTTTGCTGCGGCGTTGATGTAATCGATCACTGGCTTGGTCACATGTTCGCCAAGCGCGGCCCCTGCATAGGTTTGAAACCGCCATTTGATAGCTGTTTGCGCGCGTGCCACCGAAGGGGCGGCAAGGGCTGCGGTGCCGCCAATGGCGGCGGTGCGTAGGAATGAACGTCTCGTGGTCATGATCGTCTCCTTGGTTGAATTTTTACTTTGTTCACGAAGTCTCTTGGATTATTTTGCGTAAACATAATTTGGCAGCCAGAGCGCCAATTGTGGAAAGATCATCACCAGTGCCAGTGCGCCGACCATGACCAGCACAAACGGCGCGATGGAACGGTAGATATCCTGAATGGTGATCTCGGGCGGTGCCATGGCCCGCATCAAAAAGAGGTTATAGCCAAAGGGCGGCGTCATATAGGCGATCTGGCATGTGATCGTATAAAGGATACCATACCACACCAGATCAAAGCCAAGTGCGCCAACCAGAGGGACGTAGAGCGGTGCGACGATGACCAACATGGCCGTATCATCCAGAAACGTGCCCATCAGGATAAATGACAGTTGCATCAGGATCAGGATGACCCAAGGCGACAGGCCCAAGCGTTCGGTAAAGAGGTTCTCGATGGCTTTAACCGCGCCCAACCCATCAAACACCGCACCAAAAGCAAGGGCGGCGAGGATGATCCACATGAACATGCAGGTGATCGCCAATGTGTTGCGCACCGAGTTCTCGAAGACTTCGCGTGTCATACGCCCCTTGAGCACGGCGGCCATAAAGGCGGCCATTGCCCCGATTGCCGAGCTTTCCACCAGCGAGGTCCAGCCGTTGACAAAGGGCACCATCATCACCGCGAAAATGCCAAGCGGCAGCAGACCTGCGGTGAGCAGGCGCAGTTTTTCGGCGCGTGGCATGGCGCGGTCTTCGGCGGGCAGGATCGGGCCAAGCGACGGGTTTTTCCAGCAGCGCACTGCAATATAGATAATGAACATTGCGGCCATCATCAGGCCGGGGACCACGCCCGCGAGCCAAAGCTGCCCCACCGGTTGGCGTGCAATCATCGCATAAAGCACCAGCACGACCGAGGGTGGCACGAGGATGCCAAGGCTTGATCCCGCTTGGATCACACCCGTTACCATGCGTTTGTCATAGCCGCGTTTGAGCAGTTCGGGCAGGGCGATGGTGGCCCCAATGGCCATGCCTGCTACGCTTAATCCGTTCATCGCGGAAATCAGCACCATCAGCCCGATCGTCCCGATTGCAAGCCCGCCTTGCAGTCCGCCCATCCAGACGTGGAACATCTTATAAAGGTCATCGGCGATTTTGCTTTCTGACAGCACATAGCCCATGAAAATGAACATCGGCAGGGTCAGAAGCGGATACCATTTCATTAGCTTCATCGCGGCGGCAAAGCCGAGATCAAACCCGCCTTTATCGCCCCAAAGCAACAAGGCAGCGACCACGGCAACAAAGCCGATGGCCCCAAAGACCCGCTGCCCTGTGAGCAGCATCAGCATCATGGTCGAAAACATCAGCGTGGCGATTAATTCATACGACATTAGAGAGTTTCACCTTTGAGCCGCAGCACATCTTTGAGTAATTCGGAAATACATTGCAGTAGCATGAGGAATATTCCGACGATCATCACGGTTTTGACCGGCCACATGTAAGGGCGCCACGCACTCGACGAGCGCTCGACGTGGCCAATTTCTTCGGTGCCGATCAGCAGGCCGCCAAAGAACGAAAACGGCTCTGTGCCCCAGTAGCCCAAGGAATAGGCGGTGGAGCTGATCGCGCCGTAGATCAGCACGCAGAGGTAGAAAATGAGGAACAGCACGGTGAACAGATCAACCCACGCTTTTTTGCGCGGCGACCATTCGCCGTAGAGCAAATCCATCCGCACGTTCGAGCCAAGCTGGATCGAATAAGGCCCGCCAAGCACATAATAGGCGACCATCGCGAACTGCGCCATTTCAAGTGTCCAGAGCGAGGGCAGAAAGAAAGCCTTGTTGATTGAGGACCAGAGCAAAATCGCAATGATCGCAAAGATGCCATACATCATCACACGTCCGATGCGGTAATTTAAGGCATCAACGGTGCGGATATACCGGTGCATGAAGCCTGTCATGGCGCGTCCTTTGCGGGGCCCAGTTTTGCGAGGCTTTCCGCGAGCCAGTTTGCCACGGTATTTGCCATGGCGTCTTGTTGTTCAGACGTCTGGATAAGGTCGTTGCGGATTTCGATCATCACGTTGAGAAGTCCCGCCGCGATGGCGTGTTCTTTTAAGGTGTGGGTCACGCCGTGCTCTGGTCCGTAGGGCGCGTTGCGCTGCACGTTGGCATCGGTGAAGGTGGGGGCAAGGTGCAGCATAGCGTCGGCCAATCGCGTATCTGTGTCGTGCAAAATGCCGATTTCAACGGCGCGTGGCGAGCCGTGATACAGCGGCGTAAAGCTATGGATGGTGGCGATCACGCGGGCAGGGGTGGCGGCGATTGTGTCCGACAGGCAGGTGCGGAACGGATCGTAGTAGCGGGTCACGCGGGCGTGGCGTTGCGCGGGCGTCAACCCTTCGTTGCCAGGGATTTTGATGGCCTCGCTTTGCGTGGGCATTGCATCTGGGGCGTGGGGCGGGCGGTTGCAGTCATACACCAAGCGCGAGACGGCGGCAGCGATAAGCGTTGCGTCAAGGCGGGTCGACAGGCCGCGCGCGACGGCCAGTGCGCCGGGGTCCCACGCGGCGTGGCTGTGCAGTGCACCGTCTGCCAGTCCAAGGTCGTGAAATGTGGCGGGAATAAAATGGCTTGCATGCTCGCACACGATGACAATGCGCGATTGGCCGTCCGCATTCTCGACGGTCACAATCTGGTCGGGTGAGGTGTGGTGAGCGTGATTCATGTGAAGCTCCTTGTCGTTCAAGTTGGTTGCCAGATGTGATGTTTGTCAACAAATTTTTAGAAAAATATTTCACAGGACCGAATCTCTTGTTATAAAAGTAAACAAACCGGAGGGCTGAATGACTGTTGAGCGGCAAACAATATCTGATCGTATCCAACAAAAGCTGGATGATCTGACGCGCGCCGAGCGGCAATTGGCGTTGTCGATTCTTGAGAATTACCCTGCATCTGGCCTTGGTCCGCTGTCAGCGCTGGCCAAAGATGCCAATGTTTCGGTGCCAACAGTTGCCCGCATGGTGCAAAAACTTGGCTACAAGGGCTATCCCGATTTTCAGTCTGAATTGCGCGAGGAGTTGCGCGCCAAGGCCCAAAGCCCGATTGCCAAATACGATAACTGGGCCGAAACGGTGCCGTCAGAGCATTTGCTAAACAGGTTTACCGAGGCGGTTATCGACAATATCCGTCTGACCCTTGGACAAATTGACCCTGTGGCGTTTGACAAGGCTTGCGCGCTGGTGGCCGATCAATCGCACCATTTATTTATTGTCGGCGGTCGTATTACTCACACGCTGGCGGAATATTTCTTTTTGCACATGCAGGTAATTCGACCGAATTTGACCCATGTGCAATCAACGTCGAATACATGGCCGCATTATTTGTTGAACGCGAAAAAAGGCGATGTCTTTGTCATTTTTGATGTGCGCCGGTATGAAAATAATACGCTTAAACTGGCAGAGATGGCGCATGCACGCGGCGCGAAAATCATTTTGTTCACTGATCAGTGGCGCTCTCCGGTGCACCGGCTGGCCCATATCAGCCTGAGTTGCCGCATCATTGTGCCCTCTGCATGGGACTCTGCAGCGACGCCGATGCTGTTGTTGGAGACGATGATTTCTTCGGTTCAAAGCCTGAGATGGGGCGAGACAAAAGCGCGGATGGAAGCGTTGGAGGAAATGTTTGACCAAACAAAGCTGTTTCGAAAATTTACCTGAGAACGGCGTGGGGTTGCCCTGTGTCAAAATGAAACTGATTGCGCCACAAGGAGATAGATGTACTAATAATCGACGGCACCCGTAGAGTGATCGCTGTTATTTAAGTGTCATACACGCCGCCTATAGGCTGGACTAGCCAGTGGGGAGAGACGGGAAATTCACCTTTTGGCTGACAAACATTGGAGAGCATCATGAAAACGAAACTAATTCTAACAACGACTGTGGCAATGGCATTGTCGACGGTTGCGGCACATGCAGAAACGCTACGGCTTTTGACATGGGGCGGCTATGCGCCCGACGATGTTGTAGCGCTATTTGAAGAGCAGACCGGCCACACCGTTGAAGTGACCAAGTCAAATAATGAGGAGATGATCGCGAAACTGCGCGCCACCAATGGCGGCGGGTTTGACCTTGCGCAACCAAGCCAAGACCGGATCGCGGGTCCGCAAGCCGAATTTGGTATCTACAAACCGCTGGATATGGCGCTGATCGATACCAGCCTTTTCATTCCGTCTATGTTGGAGGCGACCAAAGGCAACACGACGGTTGATGGCGAGGTTTACGCCGTTCCCCATATCTGGGGCACCAGTGGTCTGGTTGTGAATACTGCGACCGCTGGCGACGTTCTGGACTATACCGACCTATGCAATGCGTCTGTTGCGGGCAAGGTGTCGTACCGCCTCAAACGTCCGACTTTAATCGGGTTTGCCTTTGCGATGGGGTTAGATCCTTTTGCGGCTTACAGTGATGAAGCGGCATACAAAGACATACTTGATCAGGTCGAGGCCAAGCTCGTCGCATGCAAACCCAATGTGAAAACCTATTGGGATGGTGGTGATGAGTTAAAGAACTTGATCCGCTCCGGTGAAGTTGTGGCGGCGATGGCGTGGGATACCGGCGGCTGGCAGCTGAACGATGATAACGCCGACATTACGTTCGTGGCACCTGCGTCGGGTGCGCTTGGTTGGATCGATACCTTTGCAATGCCCGCACGAGGTCGCGCAGACGAGGCCGCTTATGCGTGGATCAACTTTGTCATGCAGCCCGATATTGCGGCGATGATCACGACGTCTGCGGGTAACTTTACCGCGTCGCTCGGTGGCGATGCTGGCGTCGATGATGCGCTGAAAGCGAAGTATCAGGCCAGCTTCTCGCAAGAGGCGATTGACAATATCAAGTGGTATCCGTCCGTGCCTGCGGGTCTGGAAGTTCTTGAAGGTGCCGCATTGGACCGGATCGCTGCGGCGAATTAATACTCATTTAGAGTAACAAAGGGGGGCGCGATAATCGCGCTTTCCACTTTTTATTTGAAGGCGCGAAACGAATGACTGAAACTCCCGACCTCGAATGCCGCGCTATCTCGAAAAGTTTCGACGATTTTGTTGCAGTAAACAACGTTTCATTCAGCGTCCCGCAGGGTACATTTTTTTCGATCTTAGGGCCGTCTGGCTGTGGCAAAACCACATTACTGCGGATGATTGCCGGCTTTCAAAAGCCGTCTAGCGGTGATTTATTGATCAAAGGGAATTCTGTGCTTGAGGTGCCGCCAAACAAGCGGCCTGTGTCAATGGTGTTTCAACACCTCGCATTGTTTCCAATGATGAACATCGGCGCGAACGTTGGTTTCGGATTGCGCCAGCGCGGCGTGAACCAGACCGATATCAAGAAGCAGGTTGAGGAGGTGCTGGTGCGCGTCGGCCTTGGTGGTGTGGCGGATCGCCCTGTCAGTTCGTTGTCGGGCGGGCAAAAACAACGGGTGGCGATCGCGCGCTGCATGGTTTTGGAACCTGATGTGTTGCTGTTGGATGAGCCGTTGGGTGCGCTGGATCTCAAGTTGCGCGAACACATGAAGATCGAATTGAAACAGCTTCAATCAGAGTTCAACACTACCTTCGTTTACATCACCCACGACCAGTCGGAGGCGCTGGTGATGAGTGACCAGATAGCCGTCATGAACAAGGGTGAGTTCGAGCAGATCGGCACGGCGAAAGAGTTATATTACGCGCCCTCGACCGCATTTGTTGCCGGGTTTGTCGGTGAGGCGAACCGGTTCGCCGCCACTCTGCAAAGCCGCGCAGATGGTGTGTTGCAGATGGTGACGGCGCAGGGACAGATGTTGCGCGGTATGGACGCGGGCAGCGGGATTTCGGTTGGTGACAAGGTTGAGGTCTTTGTGCGGCCCGAAGCCGTACGCGTCGCTTTGAAGCAAGTGGATATCGCCAGCTTTGGCAATGTCGGGCAGGGCGTTGTCGAGAATGTGTTATTCAATGGGGCCAACAGCCAGCTTATTTTGCGCGATCAACAGGCGGGTGGTGAAATGAATGTGACGCTGCCGCAGACTGGCGAATTTCGCGATTTGGCACGTGGCGATGTGGTTAACTTTGGCTGGGAACATCAGCAGACGCGGGTTTATCCTGCGACGGGCGGGCAAAATGGTCACTGATCGCGCCAAGCTGACATTCTGGTTATTGATGGCACCGCTATTGATTTGGCTGGTAACACTGATCGTCTTGCCGCACCTCGGTATGTTCTGGGTATCGCTGCAAGAAAAGACAGGCATTCGGGAATACCAAACCAGCTTTGCCAACTATGCAGTTTTTTTCAACGAGCCGCTGTATTGGAATACATTCGCCCGCACCGCGTATATGTCGATTGCGTCAACGGTGCTGACCCTGCTTATTGGATTTCCCATCGCGTATTATATCGCCAAACTGACGCGCGGCCGCACGAAAACCACGCTGTTCATGATGTGTCTCATCCCGTTCTGGGTCAGCGAATTGGTCCGCACATTTGGCTGGATGATCCTGCTACGCGAAACCGGTGTGTTCTCGAATGTGTTGCAGTATCTTGGGCTCATCGATGGCCCTGTTGAAATGCTGTATAACGATGCGGCGATCATGACAGGGCTGGTTTATACCTCGATGCTGTTCATGGTTGTGCCATTGGTCACAACACTCGATAGCCTTGACGACAGTTTGATTGAAGCGGGGTATGATCTTGGGGCTAGTGGCTTTGCTATTCTGCGCGAGATTGTTATCCCCCATGCGATGCCCGGCATCGTATCGGGCTGCATTGTTGTGTTCATGCTAAGCCTAGGTAATTATCTGACGCCGATCCTGTTGGGCGGCAAGGATAGCTTATGGTTCACCGGCCTGATCTATAGCCAGTTTATTACGCGGTTTAATTGGGAGTTGGGGTCTGCCTTTGGGTTCTTGCTGCTTGGGCTGTCGTCGCTAATCGTCTTTGTGGGGCTAAAGCTATCACGACAGTCGCTGGGTAAAACGATGGCGCAACCATGATTACCGGTATCCCGCAAAGCGGCAGATTCAAATGGATCTATCGGGCCTACGTTACGCTATTCTTCATTTTTCTGGCACTGCCTTTGGCGACTGTCTGTGTGTTTGCCTTTAACGACAGCGTGTTTCCGTCGTTGCCGTGGGAGGGGTTCACATGGGCGTGGTTTTTTGGCACTGACGCGCCCTACATCGGAGTTTTTCATGAGCGGCCCATCTTGCGCTCGCTTGTTACCTCGGGCGTTGTGGCGTTCTGGGTCTCGTTGCTCGCGGTTTTGGTCGGCACCTGTAACGCATTTTTATTCGTGCGCTACGAGTTTCGCGGCAAGAGGTTTCTATATATCTTGATGCTGCTGCCGCTGATTATTCCGGGCATCATCCTTGGCATCTCCATCCTCGTTTTCTCATCCTCGGTTGCCAACTATCTTGAAGATGCGACGGGCTTGTGGTTTGACGGATTGCGCCCCGGCCTGATCCTTGTTGTCTTGGGGCAGTTTTCGTTTATCACCACCTTTGCAACGCTGGTTATTTCTGCGCGCTTGCAGAAATTTGATCCCAGTCTTGAAGAGGCCGCGTTGAACTTGGGCGCCACGCATTGGGGGGCTATCCGCGCTGTCACCTTGCCCTTTTTGTTTCCCGCCATGGCTGCGGCAGGCGTGGTTGCGGTGTTGATGAGTTTCGAGAATTTTAACACCACATTGATGCTGGTGGGATCAGATGCGCCGTTGACGATCACAATGTTCGACAGGCTCAAACTCGGCTCGACCCCTGTGTTGAATGCCGTGTCGTTGTTGTTGATCGTGATTTCGGCGCTGCTTGGGCTTGCATCCTTGCTGCTACAAAAACGGCAGGATTGACGTTTTACCGCTTAAAGCTGATTTCGCGATCTTCGTTCACGCACCAGCCCGCTCTGATCAGGCGCGGCGCGAGCGAGATTTGCGCAATGGCCTGTTCAACTTTGAGGGAAGCGTTATCCGTGCCGCTGACCTGTGCCACAATCTCTACGGTTTTTTTGTCCGAGCGGCTGGCGATCTGAAAAAGCTCTAACCCCTGTTCTGTCAGACTGTTGATTAGCGTGGCGCGCATTGCAATTTCGTCGTCGTGCAAGCACACAAGCGACAGATCAAAGAGATGTTCAGTGTCGCCGTTTTCTGCGGCGGCGATTTTCAGTTTTCTGACGAACGGCCGCAAGCCGACGTTTGAAAAAACGATCAGCGCGGTTAAGGCCCCTGCAAACAGGATGTGACCAGAACCCGAGATCAATCCGACAGCCGCCGAACACCACAGGGTCGCCGCCGTGTTGATGCCTTGGATGTTAAACCCATCGCGAAAAATGATGCCCGCGCCGAGAAAGCCGATGCCTGACACAACCTGTGCTGCGACCCGCGTAGGATTGATGTCATCGGGAAAAAGTGCCGCGAAGGTGACAAAGCCCGCAGCCCCAAGTGACACAAGTGCGTTTGTGCGCAATCCTGCCATACGGCCACGATACTGCCGCTCTGATCCGACAATGGCGCCCAGTATCAATGCGACCGACATGTTGATTGTTGCAAATAACAACAGAAAATTGATGTCAGAAAAAAATGAACCACGGGTTAGTTTTCCTTGATGTGCCTTGGAGAAGCTTAACATCATGCCCGTGCGAGGCACCACCCAAAACGCCGATTGAGATACGTTCACAACATCTGCAGTGGTGGATCGGAGTTACGGCTGTAGTTAGGATTGGACATACGCTATGGCAGGGGGCAAGCAGCTTTGAGCGCATACGCGCAGTATGGCTCAACCATACAAAATCGAGCCTGATCTTGCTCAACGCGACAACGCCCACCCGGATGTGATGCGCGGAGAAGAGACACAGCTTTTGGGGCTTGCCCACCAAGCCATTGAAGGTCTTGTCTGCATGCCCGGAACACATTGCAAATGGGCCACATTGCGGGGCGGCGCGCTGACGGGCTTTGCCAGCTACATTACCGGCGAATTGTTTGACCTGCTGTCACAACACAGCATCTTGCAGTACTCCATGCCCGAAACCCGCAGCATCGCGCCCGATGATCCCGATTTTCTGACCGCCGCCGATCAAACGATGGCCGATCCAAGTTTCCTGATCGAAGCGCTATTCCCGCTACGTGCGGGCGATCTTCTCAACTATCGCAAACAAAAGGCAACGCAAGCGCGGCTTTCCGGTCTTTTGATCGGAGCAGAGGTAGGTCGCCAGATCGCGAACGATAATGTTAAAAGCGTCACCCTTGTCGGGCAGGAAGGTTTAGGCGCGCTTTACGCCGCCGCGCTCACCCGTGCTGGAGTCTCGTTACAATGTGTTGATGCGGAAAATGCCTCACGGCAAGGGCTTCTAGCCGCCGCTACTGAAATCTGGAGATTCAAATGACAAGCAATGTGCAATGGCCGAAACAGAAACGCGGACTGTCTCCTATCTGACCTTGATGTCGGAGGGTTTTCAAAATCGTGGAACTTGCGCGTTTGCAGCGAAATGTCGCTTTGTCCGCGACTTGACTTTTGTCCGTCCTTTCTTCGCTGCAAGTTGCACGAACCGCTGGTTTTCAATCTACGTTGCGATACCAAATTCTTAGCAGTTGCAGCAAATTTTGTGCTGCGCGCGCATGCACCGAAGATTGGACACTTCTGCTATGGGCTCCAAGCAGACCTCGGATGCAGCGCGGCATCCTGTGATACGTTGCATACGTCAACGTCTGGTTGTCGTTGTGGGAGGGAATGACGGATCGGAGGATCAGTCATGGAAACACCAAACTTACCTGCCATTCGCGCGCTTCGCCCCGCTTGGAATAAGGGCCGCATCGTCGGACAGAAACGCCCATTAAAGCCAAAGCATGTCTGGGCGATCAGGGTCCGACTTGAGCTCGCCGAGAACCATCGTGATCTTGCACTCTTCAACATGGCGATTGATAGCAAGCTGCGCGGCTGTGACCTTTGTCGCATGCAAGTTGTAGATGTGATGGCATCAGGCCAGATCAAGGAGCGTGCATCTGTGCTGCAAAGCAAGACACAAAAGCCCGTGCGGTTTGAGATTTCGGAAGGCACCCGAGCATCGGTCGCAAAATGGATGGAAGATCCGCTGATGGTCGGGTCGCAATATCTTTGGCCTGGCCGCTTCCACGAACGTCTACACATCTCAACCCGCCAATACGCGCGGATCGTTCGGGATTGGGTCACCTCAATTGGCTTGGAAGCAACCGCCTATGGCACGCATTCCATGCGCCGGACCAAGGTGACCCAGATATACAAAAAGACGGGCAACCTGCGCGCTGTCCAGCAATTATTGGGCCACACAAAAATGGATAGCACTGTCCGGTATCTAGGTGTCGAACTTGAAGATGCACTGGCAATCTCTGAAGCGATTGAAATTTAGAAATTTGGGCCGCTGTTGCAGGCGGCCCAAAGCATGCGTAATTGGGCTACCCTCTGTTCTGAGGTCGAGCTCCCGATAAGATCACAGGATGACTGTGAACAAGGGAGAAAGAAGATGGAATATTTTGCCGGAATAGACGTATCGCTTCGATCCTGTGCGCTTTGCATTGTTGATGGCAGAGGAAAAGTGCTTCTTGAACGAGAGCTGCCCTGCGAGATCAGCGATATCACTAAGTACCTTGCTGAGTTCGCACATCCGATTGAACGGGTGGGCTTTGAAGCGGGCACGATGAGCCAGCACCTGTACTTCGGTTTGACAGCAGAAGGCTTCGATGTGGTTTGCATGGAGGCGCGACAGGTCAATGCGGCGCTATCAGCAATGCGGAATAAAACTGACAAGAATGATGCTCGCGGGATAGCTCAAGTGCTACGCACGGGCTGGTTCAGCCCGGTACATATGAAGAGCCGAGAGGCCCATGGCGTCCGTGCCTTGCTTAGCACGCGCAAGGCATTGCTAAAGAAGACAATGGATCTAGCCAATGAAGTGCGCGGTTTATTAAAGATATTTGGCATTCGTCTGCCCAAGACTGTGCAGCACGGCAGTTTCGATGGTGTTGTCCGACCGATGATCGAGATGGATGACGTTCTGGCCCATGCCTTGGTGCCACTATTAGATGCACGTGTTGTGTTGTATCAGCACTTTCTGGAACTGGATCGGCGTGTCAAACGCGCCGCCAGCCAGGATGAGGTTTGTATGCGAATGATGACCGTTCCGGGTGTTGGACCGATTGCATCATTGACCTTCAAAGCCGCTGTGGACGATCCTACGCGCTTCAAACGGTCACGAACTGTAGGCGCGCATTTTGGGCTAACACCGCGACGATATCAGTCAGGTGAGCACGACAATCCTGGTCGTATATCGAAAGCGGGGGACAGAGACGTTCGCGCAACTTTGTATGCAGCTGCAAACGCTTTGCTGATGCGGACGATGGCCGGATCGCAGATCAAATCTTGGGGTATGCGGCTAATGCGCACCAAGGGTCGTCGTCGCGCCGTTGTAGCTGTCGCACGTAAACTCGCCGTCTTGCTCCACCGGATGTGGATAGATGGCACAGAATTCCGTCAGGACCAAGTGGGGGGCAAGGCATGACCTAAAGCCCAAACACCAATCCTAACGGGGTCGTCCCTCACCGGACGAGGTTCGTGGAAGAAGCCGAAAATGTCTGCTGCGCAACGTGAAGCGCGTCCCAAAGCAAGGCTCTCCACGTCCGATCCGACATATGCGTGCAGCGGTGCCATCACGGCATCAACCAGACTGCGAAGAGAAGCGTGACCCGGATGAGTGACAAAGACCCGGAAGAAAGAAAGAAGGAAAATGAGCTTGACCCAAACGCCCAATTAGAGAAGCGGTCGTTTAGCTCTCCATCCAAATGCTGCGTTGCGGCGAACGGCCCTTAGCTGCCGTTCGTGGCCGACGCAGCGAATGACCACTGTCAGCGGTGAGCCCAGATCAAGCGATCCGTTAGCCGACCGGTCACACACGGGGCGGGTCGAAACCTGACCCTCATTGCACCGTATTATTCTAGCACTTTACGCCACAGCTTTGATGAGGCATACGATACGCTCAGCCGGTTGCATCAATTTATCAGCTTTAGTGATGAATAGCAGAGATTTATTGAGCGCGAATACGCCTCAGGATCCTAAATATGTAAGCTCGTGTTTGTGCGATCAAAAATGATTGCGAAAGCACATTAGCGACTGAAATCGATTGCTGGCACATAAAATGATGCTTTTGGCATCGTTTTGTTGCGCCTTTTACCGCTCTTTCTCACGAAAGGGAGGCGAAGTCGCGTGCGTTTGTATTAAGCGCCTGGCTGAAGAAAAACTAATCCAGTGACCCAGACTGGGAAACTAGAATTGCTCTGAAAGCAGGGCAGATAGATAGGACATGACAATGAAAACGATGACTACAGCGTTAACCGCAGGTGTTTTGGCACTTGCGCCGTTAGCCGCATTTGCGGACTCTCACGCCGACAGCAGCGATCCGATCGTCATTCCAATTCACAACTGGTCCAGCCAAATTGTAATGTCCAACGTTGTTGGTCAAATTCTTGAAACTCAGGGCGCAAATGTTGAGTACGTCACAACAGACAGCCAAGCGGTGTATGAATCCGTGCGCCTGGGTGATGTCACCATGGAGCTTGAGGTTTGGGAAGGTGCGTTCGGCGCGTCCTTCCGTACGGCAGTGGAAAAAGGCGGCATCGTTGATGCGGGCGACCATAATGCTGTGACACGCGAGGACTGGTGGTACCCGATGTGGACCAAAGACGCATGCCCGGGCCTGCCATCATGGGAAGCGTTGAACGAATGCGCAGCCCAGTTCGCGACCCCCGAAACCGGCGACAAAGGTCGCTACCTTGATGGTCCGGTTGACTGGCTCAAGCACGGTCAGGAACGCGTTGAATCACTTGATATGGACTTTGTTGTTGTAAACGCTGGCTCCGCTGCTGCGTTGTGGGCAGAAATTGGCGCTGCTGAAGCCGACAAAAAGCCAATCGTTGTGTTCAACTGGACACCCAACTTTGCCGAAGCCGTTTGGCCCGGTGAATTTGTTGAGTTTCCAGCTTGGGAAGATGGCTGCGACACGGATCCATCCGTGGGTCCAAACCCCGACGCGCTGTTTGATTGCGGTAACCCAGCAACGGGTTACCTGAAAAAAGCAGCTTGGGAAGGCATGGAAGACAAGTGGCCAGCAGCCTTTGCAACACTGCAAGCCGTTTCTTTCACCAACCCACAAATCGCTGAAATGGCGAAACTCGTCGATATTGATGAGCTGGAACCAGAAGAGGCCGCCGAAGTATGGCTGGAAGCAAACCCTGACGTTTGGGAATCTTGGGTTAAATAGACCCCTTTATTTTTCGCATGAATTTTTCCTCGTCCGGTCAGGTGCCGGGCGGGGTTGTTGTATATCTGAGGAATAACATGTCGTCTGAACGCCCCGTCATATCGTGCAAAAATATTTGGAAAATCTTTGGGGACGACCCCGAAGGATACCTTGCGAAAATGCCGCCAGATATGAGCTTCGATGACATGCGTGAAGATGGATACATCGCGGGCGTCAAAGGCGTATCGCTTGATGTTCACAAAGGCGAGATGCTGGTGATTATGGGTCTTTCCGGCTCTGGAAAATCCACGCTGGTGCGCTGTTTTTCTCGCTTGCATGAAATTACAAGCGGCACGATTGAGGTTGCTGGGCAGGACATAATGTCCCTGTCCGAAAAAGACCTAATTGAATTGCGCCGCTCGAAAATGGGGATGGTGTTTCAATCTTTTGGATTGCTGCCGCACCGTTCAGTGCTCGACAATGTGGCCTTTCCGCTGGAAATGCGTGGGCAAGACAAACATACCCGCCGTGAACGCGCGCTAGAGGTGATTAAGCTGGTTGGCTTAGAGGGCCGCGAGGATTTCTTCCCGCGTGAGCTATCTGGCGGGCAGCAGCAACGCGTAGGCATCGCCCGGTCCTTGGCGATTGAGCCAGATATCTGGTTTTTGGACGAGCCGTTTTCGGCGCTTGATCCCCTGATCCGCAAAGAAATGCAGGACGAATTTCTACGCCTGCAACAGTTGCTCAATAAAACCATCGTGTTTATCACCCATGATTTCGACGAGGCTCTGCGCCTTGCCGACCGTATTGCCATCATGAAGGATGGCGCGATTGAACAATGCGACACCCCCGATAAGATCGTTTTAAAGCCCGCCACTGAATACGTGCGCAAATTCACCGAAGACGTCGATAAGGCCCGTGTGGTGCGTGCTGGCGGCTTGGCCGAGGCCGATCAAACGGGCACCGGCGATCCTGTGGATGCGTCCCAAAGCGTGCGTAAAATGGCCCGCATGCTGGTCGATGATGACCGTGATTTCATTCCCGTTACCCGTGCGGGCACCCCGATTGGTGCGCTGTCACGTGCCGAAGCACTGGATATCTTACTGGGAGATCAGTGATGGTAGCCCTGTCCAAAAAGACCACCAAGCCAATTAGTTGCAACCAAGCTGCGATATTGCTTCTTGCCGTTGCTGTAATCCTGACGACTTTGCAGTATGTCGCCGTTTTACCCGCATGGCTGCACCGTATTCCCGATGCGATGGTCCCGCCATTCGCGGCATGGCTCGATGTGGTGTTCAACTTTGTTAAAGACGATCTTGGGCTGCTCAAGCTGACACGCTTCCTGACCGAAGGCTTAGAGAATGTGCTCGACACCACGGGTAATATTTTCTTTGGCAAGCGCCGCTGGCCTCACTTAGGCCCGATGCCTTGGACCGCGGTTGCGGGTGTTGCCGCAGTCATTGGTTATTCCCTCGGTGGCTGGCGTTTAGCGTTGTTAGGCGGCGGTACATTCGTGTGGACAGCTTTGATTGGCCAGTGGAAAATCGCGATGGAGACCATGTCGGTTTTGGTCGTGGCTGCCCCTTTGGCCTTCGCCGTGGGCCTGTCAGTCGGCATTGCTGCCTGGAAATATGAGTGGGTCAACAAGGCGATAAGGCCGGTCTTGTCTGTCCTGCAAACGTTGCCGTTTTTCACGTACCTCCTGCCGGCCGTGATCTTCTTTAAGGTCGGACCAACAGCGGGCGCTATGGCCACAATCGTTTATGCTATTCCACCAATGATCCTGATGACGACACTGGGACTGCAAAAGGTCCCTCTCGGCGTCGTCGAGGCTGGCAAAATGGCTGGCTGCAGCAAGTTCCAAATGCTGCGCCACGTCTATATCCCGTCAGCGCGGGGCGATATTCTGGTCGGCGTCAATCAAGTCATTATGCTGTGTCTGGCGATGGTTGTGTTGACCGCCTTCATCGGGATGCCCGGCCTTGGTGCAAAACTTCTTGCGATGATGGGGAGCTTCAAGCTCGGACGCTCGTTTGAAATTGGCATCACAATCGTATTGCTTGCTGTAACGCTGGATCGGATGTCCAAAGCTTGGGCCATTAAGCAGCCTGTGCATTTCGAAAAAGGGACGTCATGGATTTACCGTCATAAAACGCTTGTTTCGGCTTTGTGCGTGTTTGTCGGCTTTACTTTGCTTGCTAAGGTTCTGCCCATTGCCGGTACCATCGGGCGAGGCGAAGATTTCAGCCAAGGCAAAGAGCTGGATAGCTTGATCAAAGGGTTCCTTGCTGTCGATGGTGTGCAAAGCGTCACCTATAGTATTCGCTATGTCTTGAATGTGTGGGTTCTGAACCCGTTCCGCGACTTCATGCTGTCGATCCCCACACCGGCAATGATCTTGATTGTCGTGTCATTCGCGATCTGGTTGGGCGGCCCCCGTCAGGGCATGATTGCCGCCGTCTTCTTTAGTCTGGTGGCCCTCTCAGGCTGGTGGGACCGATCCATCATCACTTTGTATTCGGTATTGGCAGCCGTTTCGATTGCGATGTTTATCGGTATCCCGCTTGGGATCTGGGCATCGCAATCTGATAAGTGGTCACGCCGGGTTTTGATTGCGTGCGACACAGCGCAAACTTTTCCAAGCTTCATTTACCTAATTCCCGCGATCATGTTGTTCGGGATTACGGCGACTGCAGTAGTCGGATCTATCCTGATTTTCGCGATGGTTCCGTTGACCCGCTATACCATCGAGGGCCTGCGCACTGTTCCCCCCGAAATGACCGAAGCAGCCGACATGTCAGGCGCAACCCGCATGCAGAAGCTGGTGAATGTCCAATTGCCTTTGGCGCTGCCAACAATGGCTATCGGGTTCAACCAAGCGATCATGTTTGCTTTCTTTATGGTGATCATAGCGGCATTTATTGGCACTCAGGATTTGGGCCAGGAATTGCAGCGGACCTTGGCAGGAACTGACTTAGGCAAGAACTTTGTTCTTGGTATTTGCGTGTCGCTTATGGCTCTTACATTTGATGTGGTTATCATGAAGTGGGCAACGGACAAGAAACACGCCCTCGGCATCCCTTAGATGCTTTAGCACATTAACAATTTGTCGGAATGAAGCCTGTGCCCCCTCCGTATTGGGGCACGGCAGACCCGACTAACTATCGTTAAAATTCTACGATGCGGCACGCATGGAAAACACTGTGAATTTCAGTTTCAAGCCGTCCCTGTCGTCAACTGCGTGATGGACGCCAGGACGTTGCAAAGATAGCCATCTGCGCATAGCAGACCTCGGCGCAAACTGCAGCGAACGGCCGCTTTCCGCCCGTGTTGTGTTTTGCTGCAAGTGCAGCATAGAATAAGCGGCCATTGGTTCTAAGGACGTAAAGGTCGGCTCGGTCTGCAGTCTGTGAATTCGACCTTTGATCCCTGCTGCATCATGCGAGAAGGTCCGGTTTTCCTTTTAGGTCAGTTTACGACTTAAAGGTCGAAGTCATCTTACGTCCAACATAGTGGCGAAACAGACCATAGACGGCACACCACCCTCAACCTGTTTCAAACTGCCATGATATGTATGTCGTCAAACGTTCCATTCTTCATCGATTCTCAATTCAGATATCTTGCCGGGAAAATTCTACTTTTGCACACCACCGATTTTAGATGGATTAACACCCAATTATCAGAACTCGATAATAAGGTGAGACAACTTTCGCTCGCTATTGTAATCTCGGCCATCCTTCCAACATTTCTGCCCGCTCCAGCATCCGAACGACATCTCTCAAACTCAGGCAACGCCCAGTAACGATCGGCGCTTGATTGATCGCCATAACCACCGCCTCCAAAGAACTGTCGGACAAACCAATTTTCGGCCCCCTTCTTCGAGCAAACGAGTGTAATTTCTCTGCATTTAAATCTGTAGTTTCAATCACTTGGCAACGGTTTCGAACAGGATCAGGCACGTTTTTTATGTTATTTGAGGTCAACACCCATGAAATGTGGGACGTGTCGAAACTGATGCGGAAAAACGGGCACTCCCATTTTGAGGCCGTGGCAGGCTCAAGCAATGACAGAAGCGCGTCGGCAAATGCGTGTGAGGCGCCTTGCGTGGACGTCACAGTGAGCGCTTTGCATATCTCGTCCACGATGATTAAAGGGTTCGCAATCCGTTGCGACAGCAGAGGTTCAACAGGACGCCCTTGAAGTGCAGTTCCCCACCCCCGCTCGACGCCAACCAGAGCCATGCCAGCCCCGCCCTTACTTGCGTCAACGTCAACGTATGGTAGGGACAGTGCAGTGGCGAGAGACCGCGCCCAGACGCTCTTACCTATGTCAGGCGGTCCATTAAGGATCACTGGCCGCAATGTGACTGGGTCGTTTCGCTTTGCAGAGCGTCGTAGCGAATGCCAAACGTATTCAGTTGCCCGCCCCATCCATGGCATCTCATCATGAAGTTGCGCAACAACTTCATCTACCAAATCTTCCTTCTTCGACATTACAATATGCATGCCTCCTAAAGCAGGTTTCAATCTGTCGGCTTCTTCACGCTTTAAATGGGAAAGACCCGAAGCCGCCAATCGAGCTTTCGCAAGTTTGTTGGCGCGACCATTTATCCGACCTCTATCTTTATAGCTCAATTCAGTCTCTTCTTCGAGCTCGGCGTCTGAACCATTAAGATCAACTTTTGTAGTTTTACGTCTAAATTTTTGATTTTTGCCTAAACCAGCAACCTGCTTGTTCTTCCTAATGCTTATTAGGAAGGCGCGAAGCTGACCAGCAGTCTTGTCGGGCGAAGTTTCCAGAATAGACGCATCAATGATTTTGATCAGTGTCATAGTGAGTTCCCATATTCTTAAGTCAGATCAGGAACAGTCAATGCCCAGCAGATACTTGGGTCGATGAGCAATTTCCAAAGATGATACCAAAACACTGCCTCGCGCTTAAAAGTATTGCAACTCATTGTTTTACAAGCTTTTTGTGAAAAATAACCGACTTTCTTTTTCACAAATAAAACGACGTTTAGTTGCTCGTCTTTGGGGAAATATTCTTCTGCTGTGACGGCGCCAATTTGTATGCGATTCAATAGGTCAAGTGATGACCTAATATTGAACTGCGATTACAGCTTTGAAACTAAAAGTTTCGCTGCCCGATCCCTAATGCGGGAGTGATCACGCGACGTAAGTTCTACGCCAGCCGAAAGCTCGTCGGCAAATGCATCAAAGTCTTCGACGTCAAAATCTTTAGATCTCTCATCGTCACCAATGAGATCGTTTGCCAGTTTCTTCTTTCGGATGCTCTTCAACAATTCAATCAGGTGTTCAGTGATCTCGCGCAACTCATTTTGCATACGAGGAGCATCGTTGGTTCTAACTGGTTTCATGGACAGTTTCCAAATTCAAAAAAAGAGGGTGGAAAACAGCGACATGCGAAAAATGTGAAGGAAGTAGAAAAACGCGCATGCCTTTTGCCGTTCCTGCTGGAAAGGCAGATCATGTTTCTTGCATGAGACTAATAAA
Organism: Yoonia sp. MH D7; assembly: GCF_054439475.1. NCBI lineage: Bacteria > Pseudomonadati > Pseudomonadota > Alphaproteobacteria > Rhodobacterales > Paracoccaceae > Yoonia > Yoonia sp. MH D7. The sequence continues at coordinate 1,942,894 of NZ_JBTJCF010000001.1, read as the reverse complement.
AAAATGCGTTGTCATACACAAGACAAACACTGTTTTTTGCAGTGCGGTCAAGGCCGGTTGCCCTATTTCGACGAGTTCCTTATCCCAAAAAGTAGCGCCGTCCCTATCGGAACGGCGCTTTATGAAACTCAATATTTTCAGATACTTAGGTGTTAGCGGAAGAAATAGAGCCAACAAGTGGCAAACAATTCGGTCAAAGTGGCCCTGAATTGCCCGTCGCTTCAAGATCACTCCTGCGGTGGCGCAAACCAAGTGAAAGTTTTTATTGATTGACCAGTCAATAAAGAAAAAGCTATCAAATCCCCGAACACCTTGGGGGTCAGTATGCCAAAAATCGGAATGGAACCTATTCGGCGCGCCGCCCTTGTGCGTGCTACAATCGCCGAAATCGGAGCCGCAGGATCGCTTGATGTGACGGTCAGCCGTATTGCAAAACGTGCGGGCATGTCCTCGGCACTCGCCCACCACTATTTCGGCGGCAAAGACCAGATATTCGAGGCGGCGATGCGCCAAATCCTGCGCGATTATAGCGGTGAAGTCCGCCTTGCGCTGGTAGGTGCCACAGACCCCGCAACCCGCGCCCGCGCGATCATTCACGCCAATTTTGCACAATCATTCTTTGATCCAGCCACCGTCTCTGCATGGATGACCTTCTATGTGCAGGCCCAAACCAACCCCGTCGCATTGCGCCTGTTGCACACCTACCAACGGCGCCTGCGGTCTAACCTCACCCACGCATTACGCCCGCTCTGCGATGATCCAATCGGCGTCGCTGATACCTTGGCCGCCCTGATTGACGGGCTTTATATCCGCGCCGCATTAACCGCCCCCGACGCCGACCTGCAAGGCACGGCACTGGCCGCGTTAACGATTCTGACCAAAGGTGCGGCATGACCAAACCGAACATCCTGATCATCATGGTCGACCAACTTAGCGGTACCTTCTTTCCCGACGGTCCTGCCGATTGGCTGCACGCGCCACATCTCAAAAAACTCGCGGCCCGCTCCACCCGCTTTGCAAACGCCTACACTGCCTCACCGCTCTGCGCCCCGGCACGCGCCTCTTTCATGACGGGCCAATTGCCTAGCCGCACCGGCGTCTACGACAACGCCGCCGAGTTCACATCCTCCATCCCGACCTACGCCCACCACCTGCGGCGCGCAGGCTACCAAACCACGCTTTCTGGCAAAATGCACTTTGTCGGCCCTGACCAGATGCATGGTTTTGAAGAACGCCTGACCACCGACATCTACCCCGCTGATTTCGGCTGGACCCCCGATTACCGCAAACCCGGCGAGCGCATCGCGTGGTGGTATCACAATATGGGGTCCGTCACGGGGGCAGGGGTGGCCGAAATCACCAACCAGATGGAATACGACGACGAAGTTGCGCACCACGCGAAAATGAAACTCTACGACCTGTCGCGCGGCGGCGATGCGCGGCCATGGTGCCTGACCGTCAGCTTTACTCACCCACACGACCCCTATGTCGCGCGCAAAAAACATTGGGACCTCTACAACGACTGCGACCATTTGATGCCCGAAATTGGCCCGATCCCTTACGCCGACCAAGACGCGCACTCTAAGCGCATCCTCGATGCCAACGACCGCGACAATTTCACCATCACAGACGACAATATCAAACGCTCCCGCCAAGCCTATTTCGCCAATATCTCCTACATCGACGACAAGGTCGGCGAAATTCTGCAAACCCTAGAAGACACCCGCCAAGACGCAACAATCATCTTTGTCTCCGACCACGGCGACATGCTAGGCGAGCGCGGCCTCTGGTTCAAAATGTCCTTCTACGAGGGCTCATCTCGCGTCCCTTTGATGATCTGCGCTCCGCAAATGGACGTAGGCCTCAACACGACCCCCGTCAGCAGCATCGACATCCTGCCAACCCTCTGCGACCTCGCAGGCGTCGATATGTCGGAAGTAGCACCTTGGACTGACGGCCAATCCATCGTGTCGTTAGGCCAAGGCGGCGTGCGCTCTGATCCTGTCGCGATGGAATACGCCGCCGAAGGCTCTTACGCGCCACTGGTCTCTCTGCGCTACGGCAAGTGGAAATTCAATCGCTGCACTCTCGACCCCGACCAGCTGTTCGACCTCGACGCGGATCCACACGAATTAACCAATCTGGCCGAAGCTCCCGCGCACCAAGGCACCCGTAGCCAACTTCGCGCCAAGTCCGAGGCGCGATGGAACCTCGACGATTACGCCGCCGCCGTGCGCCACTCGCAGGCAGGCCGCTGGGTCGTCTACGAAGCTCTGCGCAACGGCGCATACTACCCATGGGATTACGAACCTCTGCAAAAGGCGTCCGAGCGCTACATGCGCAACCACATGGACCTCAACGTCTTAGAGGAAAACAAACGCTTCCCCAGAAACGAATAACTTAGCGAATGAACCCATTTTCTATGTCCCCAATAACTCCCGCCGGAGGCTCCAACATGCCCTATAACACCCAACCCACCGCCAGCCACTTTATCAACGGCAAATACGTCGAAGACACCGCCGGAGACCCGATCCCCGTCATTTACCCCGCCACAGGCGAAACCATCGCGACCGTCTATTCCGCGACCCCCGCGATCATCGACATGGCCCTCGCGTCCGCCAAAACCGCAGGTGCCGCATGGGCCGCCATGACAGGCACACAGAGGGGCCGCATCCTGCGCCGCGCCGCCGACATCATGCGGGACCGCAACCACGACCTCTCGGTGCTCGAAACATTCGACACAGGTAAACCTTATCAGGAAACCTCCGTCGCTGACGCCACATCAGGGGCTGACGCACTTGAATATTTCGGTGGATTAGCCGCCACAATCACTGGCGAGCACATCCAGCTCGGCGCCGATTTCGTCTACACCCGCCGCGAACCCTTGGGCGTCTGTGTTGGCATTGGCGCGTGGAACTACCCGACCCAAATCGCCAGCTGGAAAGCCGCGCCAGCGCTGGCTTGCGGTAATACAATGATCTTTAAACCTTCCGAGACGACTCCGCTCTGCGCCCTCAAAGTCGCCGAAATCTTGCATGAAGCAGGCGCACCCGCAGGTGTCTACAACGTCATCCAAGGTTACGGCGCAGTCGGTGCTGCCCTGATTACAGACACCCGCACAGCAAAAGTATCCCTCACAGGATCCGTCGCCACAGGGCGGAAAGTCTACGCCGCTGCTGCCGAAGGGATCAGGTCTGTCACAATGGAACTTGGTGGCAAATCCCCGCTCGTCATTTTCGACGACGCCAACTTAGAGAACGCAGTCTCGGGCGCAATCCTAGGCAACTTTTACTCATCCGGCCAAGTCTGTTCCAACGGCACGCGGGTCTTTGTGCAAAAAGGCATCAAAGACGCCTTCCTCAGCCGCCTGTCTGAACGCCTACAAGGCGTCAAAATGGGTGATCCCCAAGACCCCGCCACAAACTTTGGCCCGATGGTCTCGGCCAACCAGCGCGACATTGTGGAAGGCTTTATCGCGAAAGGCATCGCAGAGGGCGCTCGCCTTGTCACGGGCGGCAAACGGGTAGACGGGCAGGGCTACTTCATTGAGCCGACCGTCTTTGCCGACGTCACCGACGACATGACCATCGCGCGTGAAGAAATATTCGGCCCTGTGCTTTCAGTGCTCGATTTCGACACCGAAGAAGAAGCCCTCGCGCGTGCCAACGACACCATCTACGGCCTCGCCGCTGGCGTCTTTACCGCCGATCTGACCCGCGCGCACCGCATGGCCGCAGGGTTTGAAGCGGGCACATGCTACATCAACACCTACAATCTAGCCCCCGTCGAGGCCCCCTTCGGCGGCTCGAAACTCTCTGGCGTAGGTCGGGAAAATTCCAAAGCCGCAATCGATCACTATTCTCAAATCAAAGGCGTCTATGTCGCCATGACCGACGTCGAGGCTCCATTTTGAACGCAGATTACATCATCATCGGCGCCGGCTCCGCAGGCTGCGCCATCGCTTACCGTCTGGCGGAAGCAGGCAAGCAAGTGCTGGTTATTGAACACGGCGGTTCCGACGCGGGGCCGTTCATCCAAATGCCTGCCGCACTGTCCTACCCGATGAACATGAAAATGTACGACTGGGGCCTGAAATCCGACCCCGAACCACACTTGGGCGGGCGTGAAATGGTCACGCCACGGGGTAAAGTCATCGGCGGATCATCGTCAATCAATGGCATGATCTACGTGCGCGGCCACGCGCAAGACTTCGATCATTGGGCCGAAACTGGCGCACAGGGCTGGGGGTATGCCGATGTGCTGCCTTACTTCAAACGTATGGAAAACTGGCATTCTAGCGGTCATGGCGGCGATAAAGCGTGGCGTGGCGATAATGGCCCGCTGCACATCACACGCGGCCCGCGCACAAACCCGCTCACGCAGGCGTTCGTGAAAGCAGGCGCGCAAGCAGGATACCCCGTCACCGACGACTATAACGGCGCGCAACAAGAAGGCTTCGGCCCATTTGATGCGACGATCTGGAAGGGACGCCGTTGGTCCGCCGCCAACGCCTACCTGCGCCCTGCATTAAAACGCGAGAACTGCACCATCACCCGCGCCTTAGCCCGTAAAATCATCATCGAAAATGGTCGCGCAACCGGCGTCGAAGTCACCCGCAACGGCAAAATCGAGGTGATCACTGCGAACGTCGAAGTCATCATCGCCGCTTCATCGCTCAACTCGCCAAAACTCCTGATGCTCTCGGGCATCGGTCCCGCTGCGCACCTGCGCGAACACGGCATCGACGTCATTGCCGACCGCGCAGGGGTGGGCCAAAACCTGCAAGACCACTTAGAACTCTATATCCAGCAAGCCGCCACAAAACCCGTGTCCCTGTTCAAGCACTGGAACCTCTGGGGCAAAGCTAAAATTGGCGCGCAATGGCTGTTCACCAAAACCGGCCTTGGCGCATCAAACCAGTTCGAAAGCGCAGGCTTCATCCGTTCAAAAGCGGGCGTGAAATACCCCGACATTCAATACCATTTCCTGCCCATAGCGGTGCGCTACGACGGTCAAGTCGCCGCCGAGGGCCACGGCTATCAAGCCCACGTCGGCCCGATGCGGTCTGTCTCGCGCGGTCAAGTCACCCTGAAATCGAGCGACCCCGCCGACAACCCGCGCATCCAATTCAACTATATGTCAGACCCTTCCGACTGGGCCGACTTCCGGCAATGTATCCGCCTGACGCGCGAAATATTCGGGCAGGACGCGTTTGCAGATTACCGCGGCCTCGAGATCCAACCGGGCGCCGATGTGCAGTCGGACGCGGCGCTCGACGCCTTCATTCGCGACCATGTGGAAAGTGCTTACCACCCCTGTGGTACCTGCAAAATGGGCGCAACTGATGACCCCATGGCAGTGGTGGATCCCGAATGTCGCGTTATCGGTGTGTCAAACCTGCGCGTTGCCGACAGTTCGATTTTCCCAAGAATAACAAACGGTAACCTCAACGGCCCTTCCATCATGGTCGGTGAAAAAGCTGCCGATCACATCCTTGGCAAACACCCGCTTGCCCCGCAAAACGACGAGCCATGGATCAACCCGAACTGGCAAACATCCCAGCGCTAATCCACCTGATACGGCAACACACCGCGCAAATCGGGATCGACCCGCAAGCGGCGCTCAATGGGGGGCACCGACCGCTGGTGGCAATTCTTGCGCTCGCAAATGCGGCACGAAATCCCGATCGGCGCATAGGCGCTGGTCGCCGCTTTATCCATGTGATCGGCGTAAACCAATGCGTCCGCGTGGCGCACTTCGCAGCCCAAGCCGATCGCATAACGGCGCATCGGCGCATGATACGACCCGCCAGACCGCGACACGTCTCGCGCCAGACAAAAATACCGCGCACCGTCTGGTGTCTCGGCCAATTGGCGCAAAAACTGCCCCGGCGTTTCAAATGCCGCATGCACATTCCACAACGGACAGGCGCCGCCATAACGGGCAAATTGCAAGGTCGTCGCAGAGTGCCGCTTGGTAATTGTCCCCGCCTGATCCACGCGCACAAAAAAGAACGGAATCCCTTTTTCAGCTGGGCGCTGTAACGTCGACAACCGATGCGCCACCTGCTCTAGCGACGCACCAAACTGCGTGCACAAGACTTCCAAATCATGCCGCGTTTCCTGCGCAGCCTTCAAAAACGCAATGTAAGGCATCAACGCAGCCCCGGCAAAATAATTGGCCAACCCGACTTTCGCGATGCTGCGCGCCTCTTTCGAGCCAAACCGCGCAAGGTCCAACGTGGCTTCTAACAGCAGTTCCTGCGTCACAAGCGCGAGTTGTAACAGCACTTGAAATGTCTGCGTCGACTTTTGCGCGCGGGTAGAAATCGTCAAGGATTTGCTTGCGGGATCAAAGTGGCGCAATGGCTCGGTCGCAGCGAATATCGTGCGAATACCATGCGTCGCCAACACCCGTATGGCCGCATCCATGATGGTTTCACCCGCACCACACCCTGCCGCAAACCGCTCGGCCGCGCGATCCACCGCATCAATGTAATTGTCGCAATAGTGAAAGAAGTCACGCACCTCTTCCCACGGACTTGGCGCAAGGCGGGCATCCTCGCGACCCAAGGCTTCGTCCAAGCTGGCAAGGCGTTCGTGGGTCTGGCGGTACGCCGCATGCAGGTCCAGAAACGCCCGAGCAAGGGTAGGGGCATTTGCCGCCGCAAGTCGCAAATCTGCAAGTGCAGGACTATCCCCCGTAAACACCGGATCGGCCAATGCCTCGCGCATATCACCAACCAATCGCGCCTCGTCGCCCGATTGCAACTCGGTCACATCAAACCCGAATTCATGCGCCAAACCCAACACTACCGCTGTGCTGACAGGCCGGTTATTATTTTCCATTTGGTTCAGATAAGGCAGCGACACACCAAGTTTCTGCGCAAATGATTTTTGCGTTAGCGAGAGACGCCCGCGCAATTCGCGCAGCTTTGCGCCTGCGTAGATTTTCTGCATTGCCATGACATGCCTTTGCAAAGTTTGCCTGTTAGCATGTGTAGCGGTTGCAAAGGTTGCAAAGCAAGCGCTAGCTGAGACGTCCCTTCCACAGGCGAAGAATATATCCATTGTATGGGTTTTGTCCGCTTTACCATGATGTAATTTTCCAATGCGCTTTGCCTCTGAATTCTCAATGCGAATGCAATGTAATACGCAAACTTGCCCTGCCGCACGGCCGCAAAATTTGTTGCCAGACGACTGCACGTTACATGACCATGAAGGTCATTATGACGGTGTGCCCTGCCTGAAGCATACCTTTCCTGTCGCTGTCTGGCACGGTGACGGCGCAGCTCGACCCGTCGAAAAATCGGGGCCGCGCGACTGACCTGTCTGCCGCGCAAGAGCTTGAAAAACTCAGCTTCTGAAGCGGCATATCACGAAGGCGTTTGCGCAAAGCGCATTTCAATTTCTGCCTTGGCAGTGTCCGCAATGCTGTAAACCGCCTGCGGCGACCGATGAGGCGGCTACGGCCCAACGCGGTTTGTCGGGAGAGTGGGGCGAACCTCTTGGGGATTCGCCGCTCGCCTATGCTGGACTAGGTCCAGAGTTTCAGCTGACCGACCTTGCGGTTGAAATGGCTAACGATTTCACTGACGAAGACAATCCGCGGTTCAAGTGCCAAGCCACCAACATCATTCTGGATTATCGTTTTGGCAAAATGGTAAACAAGATTGAAGAAACCGCTGACACGGTAACCATCACCTACGGGTTTATGGACGTCGTGCGCACGATCCATATCGATGGCTCATTCCCTGATACCATCGAGCCGAGCCTCGAGGGTTATTCGGTTGGTGTTTGGAATGGCGACCGCCTAGAGGTGACGACCAGAGGTTTCGCAGCTGGATTTCTGAATGTGACTGGCGGGCGTTCGACCACATCGCTGCCGCATAGCGAAGAGATGGAAATCGTGGAAGTCTTCTACGTTGATGACGCAGGTGAACTAGTCCGTGAATACACAATCACAGATCCGGTCTATCTGGCCCAGCCGTATTCTTACCTTGATCGGTCGGTACGAATGGATGGCAGTTATTTGCCGTTTGCCTGTGATGATTTGACTGAGGAAGCGGAATATCAGTCTGGTAACTGATCTTTTAATTAGCCTAATCGCTAAGTGACGTTCACCGACCCAAAGAGAGTGAAATTGCTTTGGGCCGGTGTGTGCATCATTGAACTGCTCGGCTACGACATTTACGTTCAACATTCAGAACATTCGCCCCGCCCGTGGCAATCGATCAGGCACAGGCACCTCACGCTATCCTTCTGCCGCCTTAGGGTTCCGCACACTGTCGGGCGTAACCTTCACGAACCGCCCCAGATTGCCCGTCTCGCGCCGCGTTCAACGATGGCTTCCTCGGCCTGCATCAACCGGTATTCACGCATTCTGGGGGATGTCGTAGCATTCTTTCGTTTTAGGCGTAATACAGATTTGAAAGTGACAGTGGTTCAAGACGAAAACCTGTGCAATGTTGCGCAGATGGAAGAACTGCATCGAACAATCAGGTTACTCTACACTGGTCAAAGCCAGCGCGCCCGACGGTTTCGCTATGGGCTGATTGTTTTCGATGCGTTGACCATCGTCTATTTCATTGCGACCGCGGCGCTCTCCGCGACGCCGGTTTTGACCGCGCTGAACACGGGTCTTGGCCTGCTTATCGTTGTGGATCTCGCGGCCCGATTCTGGATTTCAGACAACCGGCGCAAGGAACTGACGCGCATCTATACCATTGCGGATCTGATTGTCGTGGCGTCCCTGTTATTGGCACCGCTTATCATCGAAAACTTCGCATTCCTTCGCGTCTTGCGGGGGCTACGATTGATTCACGCCTTCCATCTGCTGCGTGACCTGCGGCGCGAGAGCATGTTTTTTCGCCGCCACGAAGACGCGATCCTCGCCGCGGTCAACCTGTTGGTCTTCATCTTTGTGACCACGTCGTTCGTCTTCGTGCTGGCTTTTGATGAAGAGACTGGCATCGTCGGCTATGTTGACGCGCTATATTTTACGGTGGCGACGCTGACGACGACCGGCTTTGGCGACATCACCATGACGACACCCGGCGGCAAGTTATTGTCGGTTTTCATCATGGTTGTGGGCGTTGCGCTTTTTGTGCAATTGGCGCGCGCCATTTTCCAGCCTTCCAAGATCAAACATAAATGCCCTGAATGTGGCCTGAACCGGCACGAACCTGATGCCATTCACTGCAAGCATTGTGGCGAGCCATTGAAGATCGAGACGGAGGGCGACACAGGGGCATGAACGGGGCAATCGTCGTGATTGATAGCGAGCGATCGAAGTCAAGGGAAGGTCCCCGAGGGTGCAGCCATTGCGCGTTTCTGGACGATCTCTCGGCAGTCTGAGCCATATGCTGATGGCATCAGACCTTTCTATGAAACAACTCGAAATCTGACGGTAACTTCAGATAAACTTAGCAAACGGCATCGTGTATTGTGGAGCAGCATGATAAATTATAGATATTTGCTATACTTCTGCGAATGGACTCTATGACACGTTACTTGTTCTCTCTTTTGTTGCTGATTGCTGTCGCATTGTCCGGCACCATGCCGCATGCGGCAATGGCTGGGCAAACGCAAACAATGTCGATGCCATGTCACACCGAACAAACCGTCATGAGCGGGCACTCTGAAAAAATGCATTGCGGCGCTTCGGATCATGCGATGACCGACGGCTGTGCAAGTGCCTGTATCGGATCAATGGCGGCTGTGTTTCCCTCTTCGGACGTGGCCCCAATGGCATTTCGCCCCCTTCCGCGCCAAATAACTATTTCCTTGGTGCTCCCCGGACGTCTGATCGAAACCGCAGATCGCCCGCCCAAATCCATCTAAAGCGTTGATAGGCGGAACCCGTAGGGGGTTCCAAACCGATGCACTCCCATTCGGGGGTATAATGGATTTTTAAAATGAAATATGAAATGACACGTCGCGGCTTTGTAGCCGCATCCGCAGCTATGGCTGCAACCACCGCCTTACCGCGCCTCGCCTTTGCGCAAGATAATCCGCTTTCTTTGACCGCTGCGACGCGGGTGATCGAGGTTGATGGTCGCGCCGCCACCGTCATGGGATTGGTCAATGGATCAGGCAAGCAGGGGCTGGTCCTTGATCCCGATCAACGGTTCCGCGTGGACCTGACCAATGCGCTGGATGAGCAAACCATCATTCACTGGCATGGGCAGATCCCACCCAATGTGCAGGACGGCGTGCCGAACTTGCCAATGCCGCTTTTGCAGCCAGGCGAGACGCGCAGCTATGATTATGCGGCGATGCCGGGCACATTCTGGATGCACAGCCATGTGCCGGTGCAAGAGATGAACCTGCTTGCCGCGCCGCTGATTGTGCGGCGGCCCGAGGATATGACTGCCGACCGTCAAGAGGTCGTGATGTTCTTGCATGATTTCTCCTTTCGGCCAGCGGCCGAGGTGCTCGCCGAGATATCGGAAGGGGGCGCGCATCACGACATGAACGCCATGAATACGCCCGCGCAAAAACCGGGTGCAATGTCAGGCATGGATCATTCAGGGATGGCGATGGGCGGCATGATGTCGGGCGAAACCGGCCAGATGAATATGGATGGCATGAATATGGGCGGCATGACCATGGGCGGGATGGGCGCCGGTGGGATGGAAATGGACCTGAACGACTTTGACTTCGACGCATATCTTGCCAACGATCGCACGCTTGCCGATCCGGAGGTGATCACGGTTGAACGGCGGGGCCGCGTTTTACTGCGGGTGATCAACGCTGCGGCGGCGACAACGTTCTGGATCGATACCGGCGGGATACCGGCACGTCTGGTCGCCGTGGACGGGCATGCGGTTGAACCGATGGCAGGCACACGCTTTGGTCTTGCTATGGCGCAACGCCTTGATCTGGAAATCGATCTACCGGAAACGGGTGCCTTTCCGATCCTCGCGCTGCGCGAAGGCGCACGAGAGCGCACGGGTCTCATCCTCGCCACCACAGGTGCACAGATACGCCGGATCGATGATCTGGGCGAAACTGAAAGCAGCCCGTTTGACATCGATATGGCCCAAGAGGCATCGCTGCGGGCCGCAAGGCCGCAAGGCGTGCCCGCTCTTGCGCCGCGCCCGGTGGACCGGTCGCACCAAATCATGTTGGGTGGCGCAATGCAGCCTTACCTTTGGACGATTAATGGCGAAACATGGGGCAACCACACACCGATTACCGCCAAAAGCGGGGAACGTGTGCATCTGACATTCCACAATATGTCGATGATGGGACACCCGATGCACCTGCACGGCCATGTGTTCCAAGTGATAAAGATCAACGGACGCGCAGTCGACGGTGCGATCCGCGATACGGTCTATGTGCCGCCAATGACGATGGTGACGATTGCGCTGGATGCAGGTGAGGCCGCACGCTGGATGCTGCATTGCCATCACATGCCGCACCTGTCCTCAGGCATGATGACCGAGTTCGCCGTCACCGCCTGATACCCTGCCACCGGAGAGGAACGTCCTCATCGGTGGCAGATCACATGCAAAGGGGGCTATTAGCTAGAGCACCACGCCAAAGCCGCAGAGTAGGAAAAGACACATTTGAGATTTCATCATGAACAAAGGACTTACAGGCATTCTGGTCTTAACACGGTTTGATACCGCTCCTTTGAGAGCATTTACTGCAACAAATGGGATGAAGTATGGGATTGAAACGAACAGATGAATTTAGGCAGGAGGCGGTGCGTGTCGCACTGACCAGCGGACTTACACGCAAGCAAGTGGCGGATGATCTTGGCCTCGCCCTGTTGATTTTCACCGAGAGCTGATCCGTTATTTTCATCAAGATATGACCCGCCCTTGTTTATGTCTGAGCGTCTATTTTTGGTTAATGCGGTCGTCTCCTTTCGTGTTTTCATCGCGACCTCGGAGCTGGCTTTGAAGCGGTAGCTGAGTGACTTGCTTCGTGTGAGGTGCCCCTAACTTCCTAGACGCCTGCCTCGTTCATTTTCTGCTGTTTCATTTCATAGTCAACCGGTGACAGCATGCCGTTGTTCGTGTGCTTGCGTGTAGGGTTGTAGAACATCTCGATGTAATCGAACACATCCTGCCTTGCGGCGTCGCGTGTGAGGTATGTTCGCCGCCTAATGCGCTCCCGCTTCAAAAGCTGGAAGAAGCTTTCTGCGACCGCGTTGTCATGACAATTCCCACGTCTGCTCATGCTGGCAACCAGATTGTGTTTGCTAAGGAACGACTGCCACTCTTTGCCAGTGAACTGTGAACCTTGGTCTGAATGGATCATGACTTTTTGCTTTGGTTTGCGCCGCCAAACAGCAGCCAACAAGGCTTGCAAGGCCAGGTCAGTTGTCATGCGAGATTGCATCGACCAACCGCCGCCACTGCCTGTCACAAATGACGTGGCGGGCAGTGGCCCCATTATAAAGCAGGAGCCAAGTTCATTATAAGACAAGCCATTGTGTGGCGAAGTCTTGCGCCTCCTCGATGTTTTCAATGATGTGTTGGTCCAACCATTCATGCCTGACCGTGCGATTGTAGCGCTCGATGTAAGCGTTCTGCTGCGGCTTTCCGGGTTGGATATGCTGGATGCTAATACCTTGTTTTTCAGCCCATTCTAACAGCTTGCCACTGATATATTCTGGGCCATTATCAACCCGAATAGTTTCTGGTTTGCCGCGCCATTCGATGATCCGGTTGAGGCTGCGAATAACCCGTTCGGCTGGCAAAGAAAAATCAACCTCGATGCCCAAACCCTCGCGGTTAAAATCATCCAGCACGTTCAAAAGCCGAAACGCCCGGCCATCCCCGAGGCGATCCGCCATGAAGTCCATCGACCAGGTCACGTTTGGTGCGTCCGGCACTGCCAGCGCATCGGGTTTGTCCCGCTTTAACCGTTTCCGAGGTTTGATCCGCAAGTTCAGTTCCAGTTCGCAGTAGATGCGGTAAACGCGTTTGTGGTTCCACGGATGGCCCTGCACATTGCGTAGATTCAGGAAACATAGCCCAAACCCCCACGTCTTCCGGGCGGTCGTTAGCCCAACCAGCAGATCGGCGACCTCTTCGTTCTCGTCGCTCAAGAGCGGGCTGTAACGATAGCAGGTCTCACTCACGCCAAAGGTGCGGCAGGCCAGCGCAATGCTGACACCGTGTCGCGCCACAGCTTTCTCGGCCAGACCCCGACGCAGGGCTGGCCGGATCACTTTTTTCCAAGGGCTTCCTTCAGTAACTCAGCTTGCATGCTCATCTCGGCATACATCTTCTTGAGACGCCGGTTCTCGTCTTCAAGGGCCTTCATCTGGCTAATCATCGATGCGTCCATCCCGCCATACTTCGACCTCCATTTGTAGAATGACGCGTTGCTCATGCCGTGCTCGCGGCACAGCTCAGAGACAGGCACACCGCCTTCGGCTTGGCGCAGGATCGCAAGGATTTGGGGTTCGCTATATCTCGTCATCTTCATCAAAATCTCCTCAGATATCTTGCCGAGAAAATTCTACTTCCGCATCCCCTTAGTTTTGGGGAGGATTACCGTCTGATCTCAGCAGCCTGCTCCGCAACCTCCGATCTGACACGTGGCGACTTCGCAAATTGCGCCTTCCAAGTGTACAGCGACTTGGTGCTTATCCCTAGCCGCTCGGCGACTTCGCTGACCGCATATCCACGCTCAACAACCTGCGCCACAGCGTCCTGTTTGAACTCGTCTGTAAACCGTATTCCTTTGGTCATATCCGTCTCTCCTTGGTTCCAAAATTACCAAGCAAAGCGTCTACAAATCTAGGGGCACCTCAATTGCCACTGATAAGAGATTGTCGATCCCAGAAAGCATTGCTGCGCGGGCACGAAGTCCGGGTGATTGCTCGTGGCGCTGTTCGTCTTGCAGCAGGTATGCAAAAACGATTGTCGTTTCGCCGTGTTTCGCCCAGCCGACAAACCAGCCCCAGCCCTTCGCATAATCAAAACTACCGCTTTCCATACGGGGATAGGCCGCGCCTGTTTTCCCCCATATTCGCCATCCGTTAGCGGTGTCAGTGAATTCAATAATCTCGATTGTCCGGTCAACTGCGACTTCCGAGATCGGTAAACCATGCCTTATCATCCGTGACAGAAAATTGACCTGCTCACGCGGAGAGATTTGGAGCGATGAGGTCATCCAAGCGCGTTCAAGGCCATTGGCTTGTCCAAAATCGCCACTAAAATCGGCGTTTCCATAGTCAAACGACGATGCGTATTGCGTCAGGCGCGGTATGCCCAACATCGGAGTAATCTGCCGAGAGAACCAGACCACGGAATACTTCATCCACTTCTGTGGATCAGTTGTTTGACGCCAGTTGTCGCCACCCCAGTCTGCATAGCCTTCATGGAAGGGTAGAGCGGGCGTATGTGCGTCCTGCAAAACCCCCGCATCAAATCCCATGAGGGCGAGGGCAATTTTGAAGGTAGACGCTGGGGTAACACGACTGTTGCAATCGCCAACTTGGTGCAACACTTCAACAGCCGCTTCGTCTACTACAATGGTGCAAACTGTTTTGGCCTCGACTTGGGTCGTGACGACCAAATTGGCTAAAAGGGCCAATAAGATAGTGAAATTTCTCATGATTACGACTCTCAAATCAACACTTGTAGTGCCTTTTACTTCGTGTTTATTCTGATTTTCAAGAACAACAAAGGTCAGCATCATCTACGCATCGGCCAACCCTGATCGTCCCCAAAACCCTCCTCTTTGGCACATGCCCAAATCACCTTGATTGACGCTACCAAAAGCCCAGTTCAGTGCCTAAGTAGTTATTGAAGATTTTTTGCTTTCTCGTGATAGCAGAAGTTCGCTGCGGCACAGCAATTCGGTAATTAAGGCTCTCAACCGCCGTTAGATCGATCGCAGCATTTTGCCCATCAGGTGCCTCAGCCCCCCAGTAAGGACGGCCCAGAGCATGCGTAATTGGGCTACCCTCTGTTCTGAGGTCGAGCTCCCGATAAGATCACAGGATGACTGTGAACAAGGGAGAAGGAAGATGGAATATTTTGCCGGAATAGACGTATCGCTTCGATCCTGTGCGCTTTGCATTGTTGATGGCAGAGGAAAAGTGCTTCTTGAACGAGAGCTGCCCTGCGAGATCAGCGATATCACTAAGTACCTTGCTGAGTTCGCACATCCGATTGAACGGGTGGGCTTTGAAGCGGGCACGATGAGCCAGCACCTGTACTTCGGTTTGACAGCAGAAGGCTTCGATGTGGTTTGCATGGAGGCGCGACAGGTCAATGCGGCGCTATCAGCAATGCGGAATAAAACTGACAAGAATGATGCTCGCGGGATAGCTCAAGTGCTACGCACGGGCTGGTTCAGCCCGGTACATATGAAGAGCCGAGAGGCCCATGGCGTCCGTGCCTTGCTTAGCACGCGCAAGGCATTGCTAAAGAAGACAATGGATCTAGCCAATGAAGTGCGCGGTTTATTAAAGATATTTGGCATTCGTCTGCCCAAGACTGTGCAGCACGGCAGTTTCGATGGTGTTGTCCGACCGATGATCGAGATGGATGACGTTCTGGCCCATGCCTTGGTGCCACTATTAGATGCACGTGTTGTGTTGTATCAGCACTTTCTGGAACTGGATCGGCGTGTCAAACGCGCCGCCAGCCAGGATGAGGTTTGTATGCGAATGATGACCGTTCCGGGTGTTGGACCGATTGCATCATTGACCTTCAAAGCCGCTGTGGACGATCCTACGCGCTTCAAACGGTCACGAACTGTAGGCGCGCATTTTGGGCTAACACCGCGACGATATCAGTCAGGTGAGCACGACAATCCTGGTCGTATATCGAAAGCGGGGGACAGAGACGTTCGCGCAACTTTGTATGCAGCTGCAAACGCTTTGCTGATGCGGACGATGGCCGGATCGCAGATCAAATCTTGGGGTATGCGGCTAATGCGCACCAAGGGTCGTCGTCGCGCCGTTGTAGCTGTCGCACGTAAACTCGCCGTCTTGCTCCACCGGATGTGGATAGATGGCACAGAATTCCGTCAGGACCAAGTGGGGGGCAAGGCATGACCTAAAGCCCAAACACCAATCCTAACGGGGTCGTCCCTCACCGGACGAGGTTCGTGGAAGAAGCCGAAAATGTCTGCTGCGCAACGTGAAGCGCGTCCCAAAGCAAGGCTCTCCACGTCCGATCCGACATATGCGTGCAGCGGTGCCATCACGGCATCAACCAGACTGCGAAGAGAAGCGTGACCCGGATGAGTGACAAAGACCCGGAAGAAAGAAAGAAGGAAAATGAGCTTGACCCAAACGCCCAATTAGAGAAGCCGACATTGGCACACTTTGAACGCCGCAGCGCAGCATCACTAAAGCAAGACGCCACATTGCCTTCCCGCATTGAGGGGCGATAAAGTTGTGAGAGGAATTAAGATAGAGGAATAGAAATGGCTTTCGTCGCGAAGATCGCTCCTATCGAAATGGTAGTTGGACAGAATATCCGTATCGATGAACGAACGATGTATGGTGGCAGCCAAATATTGGTTGGCGAACGGATATTCATCTGGACCTCCGAGCGCCAAGGTGGCCAAGGGCTCGCCGCTGCTGGAAGCGTCATTAGCCTCCAAATTACAGGTACACGTGTGACCGCTGATATCCTCGTAGAGTCAAGCGCTCTGCGCCCGCTTGGCCTTACAGAAATTGCACCCTTTAGAGATATAGCGGATGGCTCACCAGTATCAGAATTGGCACGGATGCTGTTCCGACATGCCCACAACAAGGTAGCGATGCTCAATCAAAAGACAACGACTCTTTTGGAAACGCATTTCGACTGACGAGTTCGGCCCATTGCTGCCATTGACCACTGCCGCTCGATGCTGCGGTGCGGCCCGTCATTCCGGACATTCGCTGCAGCTGCAAAATTTACGAAGTTCGAATTCACACACCGCGGACTTTTCCGACCTTCGCTGCGGCTGCACCAGTGACCGCTTCGACGAACCGTTCAACAAACGGTGGTTTTTGGCAGGCCTTTATATTTCTGCTATAAGGGAATTGGGTTGACCTCGACCCCCGGTGCATGACGGCCAGCGGGCGATAGCGTAAATATCTCATACCCAGTTGCCGTCACGGCGATCGAATGCTCGAATTGCGCTGATAGCGATCGATCACGGGTGACGACGGTCCAGTCATCGGCAAGCAACTTCACGTCTCCGCGCCCCAGATTGACCATCGGCTCGACCGTGAAAATCATACCCTCGCGCAACTCTGGGCCGGCACCTGGTTTGCCAAAATTGAGGATGTCGGGGAAGTCATGAAAAACTTGCCCGATCCCGTGACCGCAAAAGTCACGCACCACGCCCGTCCGTTCTGACTGTGCGTAGGCCTGAATTGCATGCCCGATGTCGCCAAGGTGCGCGCCGGGACGGACAGCTTCAATTCCACGCCTCATCGCTTCATGCGCGATCTGGATCAGCCGCTCGGCTGCCCGTGTTGGCTTGCCCACGGTATACATGCGACTTGAATCGCCAAACCAGCCATCAAGGATCAACGTCACGTCGACGTTGACGATGTCGCCGTTGCGCAAGGTTTTCTCGTTTGGAAAGCCATGACACACAACGTGATTGACTGATGTGCAACACGCATAGGCATACCCTTTGTAGCCGAGCGTCGCCGGCACTGCGTCGTGTGAAACAGCAAAGTCGAGGACATAGGTATTGATCTCAGCTAAGGGCATGCCGTCTTTGATGATGTCGGCCACCCCGTCCAGACACCTCGCCGTCAGGTGGCCAGCGCGGCGCATACCCTCAAAGGCATCCGGGCCATAGAGTTTAATACTCTCGGTCCGCCGTGCCTGCTGGGCAGGCGGCGCTATCGGCACATCGATGTAGCTGTCCATAAGGCGTCCCTCGCGTTACCTGCACCTCTTCGAACGGATCGCGTCAGACCTGAGAGGGCATTGCATTAATATACGAATCGTATATGTTTCGTATGCAGGCAAAGAAAAGGCATATCAATGGGTATCGTGAAAATAGATGAGGGTTTGCATGAGGAACTGCGCAAGGCGAGCTCTGTCATGTGTCGTTCAATCAATGCGCAGGCGGAGTTCTGGATCAGGATTGGCATGTTGGCCGAGTCTCACCCGACCATGACGTTCACTGAGCTCATCGCACAGCAACTCAAGGACGCTGACGTGTGTCCGTCGTCAGGGTTTTTGGCACCAAAGGCGGCCTAGACTAAGAGAGAGTTCGGCTCATCTGGTTGGTTGCATTATGCGGCGTGTTGTCTGTGATGCAAGCGTCGCGTTTCGAGCGTCTTACGTTTGATCCTTTCCCGTTGCTGTAGAATGGCTTTGTCGCGTCCGAAGTATACGTCGGCGGGTGTAACGTTGTTCAGGCTCTCGTGGTAACGCTGGTGATTGTAGTGGTCTACGAAGGCTTCGATCTGAGCCTCAAGATCGCCGGGTAGGAAGTAGTTTTCCAGCAGGATGCGGTTCTTCAAGGTCTGATGCCACCGCTCGATCTTGCCCTGCGTTTGAGGATGATAGGGCGCGCCACGGCTGTGCTTCATATCCTTGTCTTTCAACCATTCCGCCAGCTCCCCCGAGACGTAGCTGGAGCCGTTATCACTCAGCAGGCGAGGTTTGTGGACGACATGAACTTGGTCACATCCCGACGCTGCCAAAGCCAAGTCCAATGTGTCCGTCACGTCTTGGGTTCTCATGTTGGTGCAAAGTTTCCACGAGATTATATATCGGCTGTAGTCATCGAGGATCGTGCTGAGATAAAACCAGCCCCATCCGATGATCTTCAGATATGTGAAGTCCGTCTGCCACAACTGATTGATGCCCGTGGTTTTGTCTTTGAACTCGCTCGCCGCCTTTATAACGATAAACGCTGGGCTGGTGATCAGATCGTGCGCCTTCAAAATCCGATACGTCGAAGCCTCTGATACGAAATAGCTTTCTCGATCCGTGAACGTCACGGCCAGTTCACGTGGCGACAACTCGGTTTCTTTCAGCGCCAACTTCACGACCTTGCGCCGCACCTCGTCAGGAATGCGGTTCCAGACGTGTTTGGGCTTCGGCGATTGATCCTGCAGTCCAACTTCGCCACGCCGCAAATATCGATCATACCAACGGTAGAATGTGGTGCGGGGAATGCCCAGCTTTGCCAACGTGAGCCGTGCTGACAGGTGGCTTTCCTCGACCAGCCGGATGATCTCCAGTTTCTCAGATGCAGGATATCTCATTCGTGGTTGCCCCCATCGCCCAGCATGCTTTTTTTAAGCAAACGGAGTTCGAGCGTTTGTTCCGCCACAACTTCCTTGAGATCATGGGCCTCACGGCGCAGATCCTTCACCTCGTCAGTGTTCGCCGCACGTGCCGTATCGCCCGCAAGGCGCCGCTTTCCGGCTTCCATGAAGTCCTTGGACCATTTGTAGTAAATGCCCTGAGAGATACCCTCACGGCGGCACAGCTCTGCAATGCTGTCTTCACCACGCAGACCATCCAGAACGATCCTGATCTTCTCTTCGGATGAGTAATGCTTGCGCGTGGCGCGTTTGATGTCTTTGACGATCTTCTCGCCAGGGCTCGTCGTTGTTTGTCTCATCTTCCACTCCTCAGTGGTGACGATGAGCCAGAAACACTCTCTTATCAAATAACGCTATTTGGTCCCATAGGCGCTGACGTCAGACAGGATTTTCGAGTTCATATCAAACGAAGAAAATTATCGCGGGAGTTATTCGGCAGTTCGTGATTATGTTTCGCTGCTACAAGATGGTCCGGTACCTGCCAAAATATCAGAAGACACATGGAAGTATTCCAGCGACGTCCTTTTTTCAATTGGCCATCAAAAGGCCGCGCTTTTTCTCAAAGCAATGTCTCATGGCCGTCAGCCGGTTTTGTCGGAAGCGAAAGTAAAGAGTTTCGCGCAAAAAACGATGGGTTACAGGAAAAAAAATCAGGCAACTCTGGACAAGCATTTATCCTATGATCGAGCCAAAGATTGGCTGCATTCGATCGCTGCTGGGACGATGACCGCCGATGCAATCGCGCTGTCCGTTGGCGAAACTGAAGACCTGGAAGAACTCCTGCAGATTGCAGGATGTGGTAACCGCATAAAACGAAACCGTGCGCTTACGATACTGGGGTCGAAGGCGGGCTTTTCTATAAGAAGTATTGCGGCCGCTCTAAAAATAGCTCGTGGATCGTGTGCTAAATATGTTGTTCTTTACCGAGAGTTTGGACCCGAGGGTTTGCTGCAGAGGAAGCGATCCGCAAATCGTAAATATGACAGCCCTGCCCTTAAAGATGCAGTTTTTGCATTGTTCCACGAGCCGCCTTCAAACTACGATATCAATCGAACGACCTGGAGGATGGAAGATTTCAGGTTTGTGTTGGCAAAATGTGGGCATTCTGCGTGCCCGGAAGTACTTCGAAAAATCCTCAAAGACGCAGGATATCGATGGCGCAAAGCAAAGGTAGTTCTTACATCGCAAGATCCGGAATACAGTGAAAAATTAGCCAGTATCCAAAAAATTCTCTCAAATCTTACAAAAAATGATGCGTTCTTTTCAATAGACGAATTCGGTCCCTTTGCGGTCAAAATGAATGGAGGGCGTTCTTTAGTTGCCCCAGGTGTCGAGCCGGTTGTGCCTCAATGGCAGAAGTCAAAGGGATGCTTAATTATGACCGCCGCATTGGAACTATCTACAAATCAAGTCACACATTTTTACAGCAAGAAAAAGAACACTGCTGAGATGATCAAACTGATGGACATTCTCGTTAATCAATATTCTAACCGGAAGCAGATCTTTCTGTCTTGGGATGCAGCATCATGGCACATATCTAAGGATCTGAATTTGCATATCGAGCATCACAACAGCAAGCACGTGTCAAATGGATTGCCAAAGGTTTTAATTGCGCCGCTACCAAGTGGAGCCCAGTTTTTGAACGTGATTGAATCGGTTTTCAGCGGCATGGCACGAGCGATCATTCACAATAGCAATTACGGCTCCGCCGATGATGCAAAAACTGCGATCGATCGATATTTTTCAGAGCGCAATGCTAAGTTCATGCAGTCACCTAGCCGCGCGGGGAAGAAAATTTGGGGACTCGAACGGGAGCTGCCAGTGTTTTCTCCTTCCAGCAATTTTAAAGACCCACTTTATCGATAACCATCAAAGATGAGCATAGGGGGAGCCATAGTGCCGAGCTTTCGCAGTTGCAGCGAATGTCTCCTTCAATGGGCCACACCGCAGCATCACGATCTTGCGGCCAATGACCGCAAAGGGCCGATCACTACGATACCCTTCACCAAGGCCTTAACCTCAGGATGGTCTGACCACCGATGGACGTCTATGGGGCGGGAATACTTAGGATCATCAATTCTGCTCATGGCCGCTAACTTAGCCATAATACTGGGTAAGAAAAGGAGAGATGACTAAGCAGGGATTAGATAGCTGGTTGTGGGTCTGGGCTAGGGTTATCTGGTTAAGGTTATCTGGCTAGGGGATCCTACTATTATTCCCTTCTCTTCCTTCTTCTTCTTTCTTCTTATCCATTACTTATACCTATTACCTAGGTATCTAATAAATAAGGATGATCTCTATAAGGGAATGGCAGAGAAACCTGCTCTGATCCTGCCCGAGCACTGACTCGGTGGCTTGCTTGAGACCCACCCTAAGACCTGACCAGACCCCCGCAGAGACCAGCTGAGACGCCCACACAGCAGCCACAGGTGATCACCTTACCAGCACCCTAAGTGGGGGCACTTACTGGGGCATTCTGGGCCCTACAGGAGGGCTGAACACATCACAGTATTGTAGTGGGATCGCTGGCTGGGGTGGTAGGATTCGAACCTACGGTACACGCTACCAAAAAGCGTTGCCTTACCGCTTGGCTACACCCCATCAGCGAGGCAGTGGATACGATGAAGGTGGCGGGGGATCAAGCCCCGAAATGGGAAAAACTGCAATTCATTTTGCTTTTATCGGTCAGAGCAAACGTAGTGGTTTAAACTCGCAGCGGGTCAGCCTTTGCAAGCGCGTCAAACGCCATCAAGCTTTTGACCAGAGCTGCCATTTGATCCAAGGGAATCATGTTCGGACCGTCAGAAGGAGCGGTGTCGGGCGCTTCGTGCGTTTCGATGAACACTGCAGCGATACCCAGCGATACTGCTGCGCGCGCCATGACGGGTGCGAATTCGCGTTGTCCGCCGGACGAGCCTCCTTGGCCGCCCGGTTGTTGCACGGAATGGGTCGCATCCATAACAACGGGGTATCCGGTCTTGGCCATTGTTGGCAGCCCGCGCATGTCCGCGACCAAGGTATTGTAACCAAACGACGTGCCGCGTTCGGTCAGCATGATGCGTTTGTTACCTGTGCTTTCGATCTTGGACACGACATTGGGCATGTCCCACGGCGCCAGAAACTGGCCTTTCTTGACGTTAATCACCGCACCCGTCTCACCGGCGGCAATCAACAAATCTGTTTGGCGGCACAAGAATGCGGGAATTTGCATAATGTCGCACACGGCGGCCACATCTGCGCACTGATCTGCATTATGAATATCAGTCAGGACAGGACAACCAATCGCTTCTTTCACAGCCTGCATTACCTTCAGGCCGGCATCGATACCCAACCCGCGTTTGCCCGTCAGCGATGTGCGGTTGGCCTTGTCAAAACTGCCTTTGAACACAAACTGTGCGCCCGCCGCTTTGCAATTTTCGGCCATTTGACCCGCAATCATCTGCGCGTGATCAAGGCTCTCCAACTGGCAGGGCCCTGCGATCACCAACAAGGGGCGGTCGTTGCTGACGACCAAATCGCCAATATTTACGTCTATCATTATGCAGTCACCTGTTCGCGAAGGATGGAAGATGTAAGCGAGATCATTAGATAAATGCCCGCAAAGATAAGAAATGCCAGCACGGTGTTTTCAAAAACGCGCGGGTAGGTAGCCTCGTCGGGGGCAACAGGCTCGACGCCTAGCGAAAGATAACGCACCTGACGGTTGGCCTCGGCCTGCGCCGCTTCTGTCGCAGCGAGTGCCTGCTGGACCATAAGTGTCTGAAAATTATAATTTTCCTCGGCCAAACGCAGCTTTGTATTTGTGGCCGCAATCGAACTACCGTCTGATGTGGCGGTCGTCATCTGCCCGCGAAGCCCCGCAATAAGCGTATCAAGGCTCTCAATCTGCGCGCGTAAATCGTTGACTTGCGCCTCATTCGGACGTGAAACGCTAAGCCTGCTTGAAAGGCTGAGTTGCAGTTGCTGCCGCTGGCTTTCCAATGCAGAGACCTGCGAGATGATCGCGCCGGATTCCTGAATCGGATCGAGTGTCGCGGTATCTTGTTGAATTTGTAGCCACTCCGCCAAAGCCTCTGACCGGCGGGATTCTGCATTCTCATAAGCTTCGCGCGCGCCACCCATCTGGTCCTCACGCATACGGCGGGTCAATTGATCGACCTGTTCTTCGGCATAGCCGATCAAGGCCTGCGAAAATTCCTGGCTGGCCTCGGGCGACGCCGCAATCACCTCCATGCGCAAAATACCCTCTGTAGGATCATAGCTGATCTTCACGCGCTTTTTATAGATGTCAAATACGGCTTCGTTGCTGGCGTCAGGGGCGAGGCGCTGAATGCTGTCCATAGCAGGGTTACTAAAGTGTTCCCGGAACCCGTGATCGTCATTCAGGCGCGCCAGCGCGGCCCGCGACGCGAGATAGGATTGCACGGTAATGCTGTCTTGTTGTGTCGCCATCGAGGTGCCTGCGAACATACCGCCCAATCCGCCTGCCGCACTTGCGGGTTCGGCCTGCTGGATCACAAACTCGGAATTGGTGGCAAACATCGGGGTCGCCATCACAGCAAAATAATAGCCCGCCAAAACTGTCGGCAAAAATACAAAGAAACTCAAACGGGTAAACAAAAGCACGAGCTTGCGACGACGACGCTTGGCGATGTCGCGCTGGATTTTCATAATCGACAGGTTGCGGTCGGTCGCCGGATCAACCCGCTCGGTCGAGGGCAGGTTTGTACCTTTTTCAGGCACAGTCTGCGGCAGTTGAATACGGCCCAATTCTTGTGTCGGCGCACCGGTGGGACCGGCGTTACCTGCTGGATTACGCGCACCGCTTTCAGGGGCGACAAGATCAAGAATTGTATTACGCTGAAACGGATCAATTCCTGCGGCACGCAATTGCGCAACAGCATCAAAATCCGAGGTTACGGCAAAGCCCTGCTTTTGCGCAACACGCCGCGCCATGCGAAGCTGACGACCCGTTAGACCCTCGCGGCGGATCTCGTCGAGTGCCGTCTCGGCAGCACTCGCAACCTGACCTTGGTCTGCGCGTTGTGTGGGTGGCGGTGCGGCATTCTGCGGACCTTCGCCGTGGCCCATCGGGCTGTCACGGCGAATGCGGAATTTCTTAGCCTTGGGTTTCGTAGTCATACAACTGTTTCGCTTCTTCCAAGGTTTCAAACATATGGATGTGACCATCCTTTAACACAGCCGCCGATTTTGCGAACCGCTCTAACGTCGCGGCTTGGTGCGACACAATAATAACGGTGGTTTTTTCCAGCCGCTCGCGCAGAATTTCACCGGCTTTTCTGTTAAATTCGGCGTCAGTGGTAGATGGCATACCTTCATCAATCAGGTAAATATCAAAATCCAATGCGAGCAATAACGAAAACGTAAATCGCGCACGCATACCAGAGGAATAAGTCCCGATCGGCATGTCAAAATACTCGTTGATCCCGCATAGCCAACGACAAAATGCCTCGACATAATCAGGATCCAGACCGTAAAGTCGCGCAATATAACGAGAATTTTCCTTAGCTGTATGGCGGTTCACAACCCCGCCCATAAAGCCTAGCGGAAATGAAATACGACACCCACGGTGGATTGTTCCCTCGTCAGGTTTCTCAAGTCCCGCCATCATATTGATCAGCGTGGTTTTCCCCGTGCCATTGGGGGCCAGAATGCCCAGCGAATTTCCCAATTCCACACGAAATGACGCGCGATCAAGGATGACCTTGCGCTGCGTACCTGTCCAAAAGGACTTGCTGACATTTGTGAACTCTAACATGCTCTACCTGCTCTTGCCCTTTATACATGGGCACCGTCATTGATGACGACAATAGGTTAACAGCCCGCCACGCGAACCTCCCTTTGATGCGTTTATGACGCAAGAATGCGGCAAAAAACAGGCGGAAATGAAACACAGACAGGAATCCCCCTCGGATCTGGTTTTTGCGCAGGCGGTTGCACGCATCGCCACGCTTTTAGGACTTCACGCCGCTATAAACATGTCTAAACTTGCACCCATGACTTTGCGTGACGCGATCACTTCATGCCGGATTTGCGCCGACCGGTTTGCCAAAACCGCAACCGCCCACGCGCCGCGCCCGATTGTCTGGTTCAACGCCTCACCGCGCATCGTCATTGCAGGCCAAGCCCCTGGCGCGCGCGTCCACAAAAGCGGCGAGCCGTTTACCGACCCGTCAGGCGACCGATTGCGTAACTGGATGGGCGTTGACGCGGCAACCTTTTACGACCGCTCCAAAATCGCAATTGTACCAATGGCTTTTTGCTTTCCGGGTTACAACGCAGCCGGCCACGACCTTGCCCCACCAAAAATCTGCGCAGAAACATGGCGCAAACCCGTGATGGCGTATCTCGATGACCCACCCCTGACACTTCTGGTCGGAGCTTATGCGCAAAAATGGCACTTGGGTGGCACAATACCCGTCAACACACGCGTCGCAGCATGGCGCGACCACGCACCACGCGTCTTTCCCTTGCCACATCCGTCTTGGCGCAATACCGCTTGGCTTAACAAAAACCCTTGGTTTGCCAGCGATCTGTTGCCCGCGCTGCAATCCGCCGTAAAGGACGCCCTTGATGACTGATCTCGACACCGCCCACGCAGCGATGGACATAGCCCCAGACGATGACGCAAAGCGACTGCAATTCTACGAACGGCTGGCCGACACCGAACTGTTTATGTTGCTTGGGTCCGAGGCCGCAGACGACAAAGTTACCCCCGAACTGTTCGAGATCGAAGACCAGTCCTACATCCTGATCTTTGACCGCGAAGAACGCCTTGCACAGTTTGTGGGCCGCGAAGCGCCCTATGCAGGACTGTCAGGACGGGTGCTGTCGGGGATGGTCGCAGGGCAGGGGATCGGCTTTGCCCTGAACCTCGATGTAGCGCCCTCTGCCATGCTGATCCCGTCCGAGGCCGTCGACTGGCTGCACGCCACACTGGAACACGCACCCCAAGAATCCGAGGCGCGCTTGACAGAAGTGTCCGTCCCCAAAGGGCTCCCCGAAGCCGTCATCACAGGTCTCGACCGCAAACTCGCCATTGCCGCGGGACTAGCAAACATGGCCTACCTCGCCGCCGCGACCTACGACGACAACTCGCGCGGGCATGTGCTTGTGTTCATTGACGCCGTTCCCGGTTCCGAGGCGTCTCTGGCGCGCGCCGCTGGCGAAGCGCTGACCTTTTCGGGCATCGACGCAGGCACGATGGACGTGCTGTTTGCACGGGTATCTGACCCGCTTGCGGCACATCTGGCCAAGGTTGGATTGCGCTTTGATTTGCCCGCACTGCATGACCCGCAAACGCCATCTGCGCCCGGCATGGACCCGAACCGCCCGCCAAAACTGAAATAGGGCGGGCCTAATAACCCGCCTTGCGGTCCACTAGATGCAAGAACGGCAAGCCCGCTTCGCCGCGCACAATGTTCTGGACAATAACCTGCGACGATGTGTCGGGGCGGGTGGTCGATGCAATATGCGGCGTGACCGTCACCTGAGGATGCGCCCAAAACGCATGATCAACCGGCAGAGGCTCAACGCGGAATACATCTAAAGTGGCATGGGCCACGTGGCCACGCTCCAATGCCTCCAGCAACGCATCATCATCAATCAACGGACCACGGCCTGGATTGACAATAAACGCGCCGCGCGCCAGCAACGCCAACCGATCCGCGTTCAACACATTTTGCGTCGCAGGCGTAGCAGGCAGCAAAAGAACGACAATTTGCGCGCCCGTCAGCGCGGCATCAAGCCCCGCATCTCCATGCAAACAGCGCACGCCCTGCACGTCTTTGCTGGACCGCGACCAACCTGTCACAGGAAACCCCAAAGCCGTCAGCGCATCGGCACAGGCAATGCCCAACGCACCAAGCCCCAATATCGTGACAGGGCGGTCGGCGGCAAGCGGCGGATAATCACTGCTCCAGGTCCCGTCTTGCCTTAAAATATGCGCGTCCATCCCTAGGTGATGGCGCATCACATGCCCCACAACCCATTCGACCATGCCGCGCGTCAAACCGTCGTCAACCATACGGGCCAAAGGCTGGCTAAGCGTCTGGTTCCCCACGATATTCTCGACACCCGCCCAAAGGTTTAGCACGGCCTTGGTGTTCACATAAGGGGTGAAGTCCGACACCGGACCGTTGGGGGCCAGCACAATGTAATCCACATCAGCCGGCGTATGATCGCACGACAAATTTGCCTCTAGTCCGGCATCGTCTAACGCACGGGTCAACGGCGCTTGATACTCCGCCCAAGCGGCAGGTTTTGCGGCAAAAAGAATATTAATCATCAACGGGGCCTATGCACATGGGCGCTTTGGACAAGGCCAAAGGCAATTAACAAAACAAGCATGGCTGATCCGCCATAACTCACCAACGGTAACGGCACACCAACAACAGGGGCAAGACCCGTCACCATCGCCATATTGACCGCAAAGAATAAAAAGAACGTCATCGCAATGCCAAGGGTCAGCAGTGACGCAAAACGGTCCTTGTTGGACATCGCAGAGGCCACGCAAAACACAACAATCAGCACATAAAGCAACAGCAATGTCGACGCCCCGACAAAGCCGAATTCTTCTGCCAAAGTGGTAAAGATAAAGTCGGTGTGCTTTTCGGGCAGAAAATTCAAACGCGACTGGGTGCCTTGCATGAACCCGCGACCGGTCCAGCCGCCAGAGCCAAAGGCGATTTTGGCCTGTGTGATGTGATACCCCGCACCCAGCGGATCGTTGGACGGATCAATAAACGTATCAATGCGGCGGTATTGATAGTCCTGCAACAACTGCCAAGTGGTGCCGCGACTTTGAAACACCGCCACAATCGTGCCGATGCCAGCCGCAATCACCGTGGCAAAATACGCCCAATGCACACCTGCCAGAAACATGATCGTGCCGCCGCCAAGCAGCAACAACAGCGCGGTCCCCAAGTCAGGTTGGCGCAGCACCAGCAACGTCGGAAGCGCGATCAACACCAGCGGCAACGTCACCCAGACGGGATGCGACGTCTTGTTCGTCGGCAACCAGTCGTAATAGGCGGCCAAGGCCATCACCATCGTAATTTTTGTCAGCTCGGAGGGTTGCAGGCGCATGAACCCAAGATCAATCCAGCGCTGCGCACCCATACCAATAGAGCCGAAAAACTCGACCCCAATCAGCAACATCAACGATATGCCAAATGCCAGCGCTGAAATATTGCGCCAGAACCAGATCGGCACCATCGCAACACCAATCATCAGCGCCATACCAACGCCAAACCGCTTGACCTGTGGCGACATCCAAGGCTCGACCGAACCGCCCGCCACGGAATAAAGCATGATGAAACCCGTGCCTGCCACCGCCGACAACAAGACAACCACAGGCCAGTTCAAATGCAGCAGCTTTCGAAATCCGGTCGGCACATATTTGGCGTTATGTTCAAGATAACTCATAGCTACGCCCGTTCCTTACCAACCGTGCCGGGTGGCACGCGGTCGCGAATTTTGCGTTGCATCTCATCGACTTTACCACGCGCCGCTGATGGATACGCGCTGAGCGGCGGCTCGCCGTCATAAAGCGCTTGCGCTAAAATATCGCGCGCGATCGGCGCCGCAACCGAAGATCCACCACCCCCGTGCTCGACAATAACGGCTATAGCAAAACGAGGGTTATCAACCGGCGCGTAGCCCACAAATAACGCATGATCGCGGCGCTCCCACGGCAAGTCGGCGTTGTTAATCACACCACGCGCGCGTTCTTCGGCGGTGATCCTGCGGACCTGCGATGTGCCGGTCTTACCCGCCATCTGCATACCCGCCTCGACAATGCGTGACCCATAGGCCGTGCCGCGTGAACTGTTCATAACGTCAGACATCGCAGCACGGATACGGCGCAGATAATTCTCGTTCAGCCCCTGATCCGTGCCCGCACCACTTGGCTGCTCGACACCGTCAATGGCGCGCACGAGGCGTGGGGTCACATCGCGACCAGTCGCAATACGCGCGGTCATAATCGCCAGTTGCAGCGGTGACGACAACACATAACCCTGCCCGATAGAGGCGTTCACCGTATCCCCGATGCGCCAATCCTCGCCGCGCACTTCTGTTTTCCACGCCTTGTCAGGGGACAGCCCGGACGCCACCGCAGAAAGCGGCAAATCGTGCCGGATACCCATGCCCATCTTGCGGGCCATTTCTGCGATTTTGTCGATACCGACACGCTGGCCAATCTCGTAATAATAACAGTCGCAAGACTGCTTGAGGCTGTCGTGCAAATTTATATTGCCGTGGCCCGCACGTTTCCAACAGTGAAACCGTGTGCCAAAAACCTCGGTATAGCCGCGACAGCGGATTGTTTCCTCGGGTGTCACTTTGCCATCTTCCAGCGCAGCCAGCGCCGTGACCATCTTGAATGTTGATCCGGGCGGGTAGGTGCCTTGCACAGCCTTGGCCGCCAGCGGGCGGTAAGGGTTGTCATTCAAATCACGCCAGTTTTTGACCGAAATCCCGCGCACAAACAGGTTGGGGTCAAATGTCGGCGCAGAGGCAACCGCACGCAGATCGCCATTCTCCAGATCAATCACAACCGCACCCGCCGATTCGCCGTCCAAGCGGGCCTGCGCGTAAGACTGCAAACGGGCATCAATCGTCAGCTGGACATCCGCGCCAGAACTCCCTTCCTTGCGGTCCAGCTCGCGCATCACACGGCCAATCGCATTCACCTCGATGCGCTTGGTCCCCGCAGAGCCGCGCAAGGCGTGCTCGAGTTTGTTCTCGGCACCGGTCTTGCCAATCTGGAATTTGGGGATCTGTAACAACGGGTCCTGATCGTCAATCCGGCTAAGATCATAATCACTGACCGGACCAACATAGCCCACAACATGGCCTAAATCAGCACCCCAAGGATACATCCGCGACAGACCCACCTCGGCGGTAATACCGGGCAGCGCAGGGGCGTTCACATTCACGCGGGCCACATCATCCCACGACAAACGGTCGGCAATCGTGACAGGCACAAAAGGCGACCGCCTGCGCATCTCTTCCATCGCATTAGCAAGGCTTTCAGGATCAAGCGGCACAAGCTGCGTCAATCGCGCCAGCACCTCACCCACGTCACCCGCATCCTCGCGCACCATCACAATGCGGTAATTTTGCTCGTTAGCTGCAATCGGATTGCCGTTCAGATCAAAAATCAAACCGCGGGCAGGGGGCAGCAGGCGAATGTTAATCCGGTTTTCCTCGGCCAGCAGACGAAACTGATCGGCCTGTTCGACCTGCATGGACTGCATCCGCAGACCCAGCGCGCCGACAATCCCCAACTGCGCCGCACCCACAACCAGAGTGCGCCTGCTGATGCGGCGGGCGCTTTCGTCGATATCTTTGGCGTTGCGCTTCATAGATGTTGACCTCGACTGTCGGTTTGACCGGGTAACGGGCGGCTGACACCAAATACATAATGCGCAACCAACACCACCACTGGATAGAATATGATGGTCGTGACCATCTGGATCAAGGTTAACCCAAGCGGCGCCTGCGTGGTCATCACAACCAAGAGAACAGCACGATTAAGTAACGTGATCGCCACAATCCCAACCGCAACAGTGCCCCATTCAAACGCAAAGGGCATATTACGCAACCGTTTCGCACGTTTACGCAACATTTCTGTCAGGATCACAACCAGTCCGGCCCATAGACCGGGCGGGCTCATCGACAGCAGGTCAATCAGGAAAAACAACGCGGCAATTACTATTATCGGGGCAAAATCGGGGCGGCGTGCCACATAAGCCAACGTTATCGCCAGCCCCCAATTCGGAGCCGCCCAGATTATCGGGCGAGAGCTCAGCGGTAAGATCTGGACGAACAATACCCCAAGCACAATCAGGATGAAAACCAGACGCCCGAACCATACGCGTGACGGGGCCGGCTCAGCCATCTGTGGGCTCGGAAAGGTCCAGCGCGCTGGGCAGCAAAACATTTGGCGTCAACAAACCACCGGGATCGCTGATATCTTCGTGCGGGCGGGCGCGCAAAACACGCAAAAACTCCAACCGTTCGTAATCAGCCGCCAGGCGCACCCGCAGGCGTCTATCATTGCCCAATGCCACCTGACCGACCAATAAATCCGCAGGGAAAACACCCCCGTCGCCCGAACTGACAACACGGTCACCGGGACGCACCACATCGGGGTTCTCCAAAAACTCGATCGGCGGGTTCAACGTATTATCTCCCGCCAAAATAGCCTTCTGCCCCGAGGGCTGAATGGTCACAGGAATACGGCTCGACGTATCCGTCAGCAAAATCACCCGCGCCGTTCTATCACCCACACCCGAAATGCGGCCAACCAGACCAATACCGTCCATCGTCGGCCAGCCGTCAATGATCCCGTCACGCTTGCCGACATTCAACAGCACTGACTGGCGAAATGGACTGCCGCTATCGGCCATGACAACGCCTGTCACATAGGTCAGCTGCGGATCGAGGCGCACATTGTTTAACCCCAATAGCTTGGCGTTTTCCTGCTCCAGCTGCAACGCGGCCTCTTTCCACGCTTTCATCTGCTGCAATTCGCGGCGCAAATCACCGTTTTGCGCGGAAAGTTGAGTGTAAGACTGAAAATCGCTCACCAGATTGACCAGCCCCGTGACCGGTGCCATCGCCCAATCAAACGATGGCACAACGCGGTCCACGACTGCCGTGCGAAACCGCTCTACACGGGGGCTATCGATGCGCCAGACAAAAAATGTCCCCAATAGCGCAAAGACGAGCAGCCCGACCAGCAATCTGCGGATCGGGCCGAAATAGTCCTCGGAATTGCGGTCATTGGCCAAGGTGTGACCCTCGCTAATCAGCTATCGTAATCAATAACGTGACGAAGTTGTTTTTCATACTCAAGCGCCTTGCCGGTTCCCAGAGCCACACAGTTCAGGCTCTCATCGGCAACTGACACCGCAAGCCCCGTCTGCTCGCGCAGCGCCAGATCCAACTGCCCCAGCAATGCACCACCACCGGTCAGCATCACGCCACGGTCAACAATATCCGCCGCCAGATCCGGCGGGGTCGCTTCCAGCGCGGTCATCACCGCTTCACAAATCTGCTGCACAGGCTCGGCGAGCGCTTCAGCAACCTGCGCTTGGGTAATCTCGGTTTCTTTGGGCACGCCATTCAACAAATCACGGCCACGAATATGCATCGACTGACCACGGCCATCATCGGGCATACGCGCTGTGCCGATAGCGGTTTTGATCCGCTCGGCGGTCGATTCACCCACCAGCAGGTTATGCTGGCGGCGCAAATAATTAATGATCGCCTCGTCCATCCGGTCGCCGCCCACACGCACAGAGCGCGCATAAACAATATCGCCCAGCGACAACACCGCGACCTCGGTCGTGCCACCACCTATATCAACAACCATGTTGCCAGTCGGATCCGTGATCGGCATGCCCGCACCAATCGCAGCCGCAATCGGCTCGGCAATCAGTCCCGCACGGCGCGCACCAGCAGACAAAACCGACTGCCGGATCGCACGTTTCTCAACAGGGGTCGCACCATGTGGAACGCAAACAATAATCTTGGGCTTGGAAAACGTGGACCGCTTGGCGACCTTGCGAATGAAATGCTTGATCATCTCTTCAGCGGTATCGAAATCGGCAATCACACCATCACGCATCGGACGGATCGCCTGAATAGATCCAGGCGTGCGCCCCAGCATCAATTTCGCGTCCTCGCCAACGGCCAGAACCTTCTTCACACCGTCCTTGATATGATAGGCCACAACCGACGGCTCGGACAAAACGATACCCTTACCACGGACGTAGATCAGCGTGTTCGCCGTCCCAAGGTCAATCGCCATATCCGACGAAAACAAACTTCCGAAAATGCCCATAGTGCAGCTAATCCTAGCGAAAAATACAATTTATGCCCGCGACTCCCCAGACGCAAAGCAACTGCGTTATACGAACAGGGATGCTGCGGGGAAAGGGGCAAAAACCGGCGCAAGCAGTAGCCCGCCGGCAAATGACAAATTTTGCCTCTTCCCGAAATGCTGTTTTAGTTCGAAATGTACTAGCTTATTTACAACGCGACATTCTAAATCGAAAATAATGTTCGAAAAGTGAAAGGGCGGCGCATTCACGCCACCCCTCAAAACAATGCGAATTCCTTACGCATCTTTATAAGAAACACCCTTGGTATCATAGCCAACTTCAATTTGCGCACGGCGCACAATCAAGCGGTTCAGCGCGTTAATATAGGCCCGCACAGAGGCAACAACCGTATCGGTATCGGCCGATTGACCGGTGGCAATACGCCCGTCTTCTTCCATACGTACCGACACTGTGGCCTGCGCATCGGTGCCTTCGGTGACGGCACTCACCTGATACAACTGCAAACGCGCTTCATGCGACACCAGCGCTTTCACAGCGTTAAACGCCGCGTCCACAGGACCATCACCGGTGGATGTTGTGC
The DNA here is from genome assembly GCF_054439475.1 of Yoonia sp. MH D7. Classification (NCBI taxonomy): domain Bacteria; kingdom Pseudomonadati; phylum Pseudomonadota; class Alphaproteobacteria; order Rhodobacterales; family Paracoccaceae; genus Yoonia; species Yoonia sp. MH D7. Next base: position 1,909,168 of record NZ_JBTJCF010000001.1, on the reverse strand, counting down.
TCACTTCCACCCCGTCAACACTCAGCGTCATTTCCGCCGTCTGCGGACCCTCGGTGCCACAAACAACACGCAAAGACTTCAGCTTTACACTGTCCTCTTCACCCTCGTTGTTGTCGACCAAGGCAATCAGGTCATCGTCGTAAACTTCCTTTTTACGGTCAGCCAATTCCTTGAAACGCACAAACACGTCTTTCAACTGGTTGTCGGCCAAATTATATCCCAACTCGGCCAGCTTAGACCGCAACGCGGCACGGCCAGAATGCTTGCCCAGTGGTAAAGACGTGCCGCTCATGCCAACATCTTCGGGGCGCATAATCTCGAACGTCTCCTTGTTCTTAAGCATGCCATCTTGATGAATACCGCTCTCGTGGGCAAAGGCGTTCTTGCCAACAATTGCCTTGTTGAACTGCACCGCGAACCCTGAAACTGCGGAAACGCGACGCGAGATATTCATGATCCTCGTGGTATCAATTTTCGTGGTATAAGGCATGATATCGTGGCGAACCTTCAGGGCCATCACGACCTCTTCCAGCGCAGTATTACCCGCACGTTCGCCCAATCCGTTGATCGTGCATTCGACTTGGCGCGCACCACCTTGAACAGCGGCCAGCGAATTTGCCGTCGCCAGACCAAGGTCGTTATGACAATGGGTCGCAAAAATAACCTCGTCAGCGCCCGGCACCGTGTTGATCAAACGGCGGATCAGATCAGCACTCTCTACCGGCGCAGTATAGCCAACGGTGTCGGGAATATTGATCGTTGTCGCACCGGCCTTGATCGCAATCTCGACCACACGGCACAGATAATCCCATTCGGTGCGGGTGGCATCCATCGGCGACCATTGCACATTATCGCACAGGTTGCGGGCATGGGTGACCGTATCATGAATACGCACGGCCATCTCGTCCATCGTCAGGTTCGGAATGGCGCGGTGCAACTCGGACGTGCCGATAAACGTATGGATGCGCGGTGATTTGGCGTGCTTGACCGCCTCCCAACAGCGGTCGATATCCTTGTAATTGGCACGGGCCAATCCACAAATCGTGGCACTCTTTGCGCGGGTAGAAATCTCGGACACCGCCTTGAAATCGCCCTCAGAGGCAATCGGGAAACCAGCCTCGATAATATCGACGCCCATCTCGTCAAGCAATTCCGCGATCTCCAGCTTTTCCGCATGGGTCATAGTCGCACCGGGGGATTGTTCACCATCGCGCAGCGTGGTGTCAAAAATCAACACGTGATCAGTCATTTTAGGTATTCCTTGTTATCTCTTAGCTTTACCGGTGCGTGTCCCCCTCTGAGCGGTCGCACCAACTTGGCACGCTCAGAGGCAGCTAAGGAGTAGCAACGCACGCAGGTTTAGACCCAATTGGCCACCCGAAATAATATGTGCGTTTATATTCATGACGCGGACTATAACCAGCTTTCGCGCGAAGAAAACCCCGTTTTTAGCAGCTGGGCCCTATTTTGGCGATATGCGCCAAACCGCCAACACCCGCACATATGACCCGCGCCGTGTTCACCGATAACCGGCGCATACAAAATAAGGTGCTCAACGCCGCAGCACAGACCGCCGCGCCGATCGCAGCAGGCTAGGACACCTCGTTAAATAATAATCGCAGGACCGGCGATTTCACGACCCGCCTGATTTGCGCATGAATTCGGCCCCAACTATTCACCCAATAGACGCCTTGGGCTGGTCGTGCGGGCGTGGCGAGCTATCATCTGGAAATGAGTAAAATTTTAATCATTGGTGCGTCTGGTGGGATCGGGGCTGCTTTTGTGCAGGCCTTGGCAGATCATGATGTGACAACCCTGTCGCGCAGCAAAGACGGTTTTGATGTAACCAACCCGTCTTCGGTAGCTAGGCATCTGGATAATATGACGGGCGTTTTTGACCTGATCCTCGTGACGGTCGGCGTTTTAGGTGTGCCGGAAAAATCGCTCGGTGCGATCACCGCCAAGGCCATGGCAGATGTTTTTGCCGTGAATGCCATTGGTCCCGCCCTTATCCTGCGTCACGTTCCGCGTATATTAGCACCGCAGGGCAAAGTGGCGATCCTTTCGGCGCGTGTCGGATCAATCGGAGACAACAAGATCGGCGGTTGGCATAGCTACCGCGCGTCCAAAGCGGCGCTTAACCAAATCGTGCGCGGGGCAGCGATCGAGCTTGCGCGCACCCACAAAGGCTCTGTTTGCGTGGCGTTGCATCCTGGCACAGTCGCCACAGCTTTCACCGCAAAATATGCTGGCAGACATGCCACCGTCCCGGCAACGAAAACCGCCATTGATCTGCTGAGCGTCATCGAAAACCTCGACGCCGCACAAACCGGAAACTTCTTTGATTATGCAGGCAAATCCGTTCCGTGGTAAATCACTGATCCGGGGCAGGGGCCGCTTCGGTTTCGGCGGGTAACGTGGCATCATCAGGCGCAGGGATCTCTGCCTTCGGAAGCGTGCCATCAACCCAATCGCCCGCAGCCTCTTCGCCCGTCGCATAGCGCATCGTGCCAGCCCCCTGACGGCGACCCCGCACAAACATTCCCTCGTAGACATCGCCATTTGCATAGGTCGCGACGCCAAGCCCGCTAATCTCGCCGCCCGCCCACAGCCCTTCATACTTGAACCCGTCCGGCAAAGTGATCGCACCGGTCCCGTCTCGCTGCCCGTCCTTGAATTCACCAATATACACAGTGCCGTCCGCATAGGTGGCCGTGCCCATCCCGCTACGCTGACCATCTGCCCAAGCACCCACATAGGTATAGCCGTCCGCATAACGCATCGTGCCTTGACCATGATTTTTCGCGTTCAAAAATTCACCATCATAAACCAGACCGTTGGCATAAGTCGCGACACCACGACCGTTGATGACGCCGTTCGCCCACTCACCCTCATAGCTGGACCCGTCGGCATAAGTGATCTTCCCCATACCATCCGCCAAATCCGCAACAAACGTGCCAACATATACCGACCCGTCAGGATACGTCACCTCACCAGACCCCTCGATCTGACCGGCCTTCCAGTCACCACTATACTTATAGCCGTCCGTGCCCGTGAACGTACCTAGACCGTCGCGCTGGTCATCCACAAAACCACCGTCATACGAATCGCCATTGGCATATGTCACCTTGCCCGCACCCTGCCTGCGACCGGCCACCAGATCACCCTCGAATATATCACCATTCGGCTGGACCAAACGGCCTTTGCCTTCAATCTGGCCAGCCACCCAAGTGCCCTCGTAAATCAAACCATCCGCCATCGTCAGGATGCCAACACCGTCACGCTCGCCAGCCTTCAACGCACCGCTGTAAACTGCACCATCAGGGTAGGTAATCACACCTTCACCTTCCTTGACGCCGTTAATCCACGGACCTGCGTAAACATAACCGCCCGGAGACCGCATCGTGCCAACACCGTGGTGCATGGCATTGCGCAACTCACCCTCGTAGACAACACCGTTGGCGTAATTCGCAATCCCGCGACCGGTGATATTACCCTCAAGCCAGTCCCCCTCAAACGTGCCGCCATCTGCAAAGGTAATCTTGCCCGTGCCAGACGGCTTGCCCGCAACAAACGTACCCTCGTAAATCGAACCGTTGGGGAACTGCGCAACACCCGTGCCCTTGATCTCGCCCTCAACCCAGTCGCCGGTGTATTCATAGCCGTTAGGCAGACGGTAGGTGCCGGTGCCGTGCTGTTTGCCGTTCAGAAATGCGCCCTCATAGACGCCGCCGTCATCATATTGCTTGGTCTGGATCGTCTGTGCGCCAGCCCCGCTTGCCACTGCGAAAAACGCCGCACCAACCACTGCTTGCCATCCAAAACCTGCCATAATGACCCCCTGTCACATCATTGTTAGCGTAACCTAATCTACACGGGCAATGCTGACAACGGGGGTATCGGGGCAATCGGCTTTCCCTTGCGCATGAATATGCTACATCTGGCCGCGACCATAAGGATAAGACCATGAGTGATCATTTCAGGCTGACCATCGCGCAACTTAACCCGACCGTTGGCGACCTTGCAGGCAACGCGGCCTTGGCAAAGGACGCGTGGCAGCAAGCAAAAGCCGCAAACGCCGATATGATTGCCCTGCCTGAAATGTTCATCACGGGATACTCGACCCAGGATCTGATTAACAAACCGGCCTTTTACACCGCCGCAATGCAGGCCATCGAGCAACTTGCAATGGACTGCGCTGATGGGCCGACCCTCGCAATCGGCGGGCCATATGCGCAAAACGGCAAGCTGCACAACGCCTACCACATCTGTCGGAACGGCAAAATTGTAGCCCGCCAGCTCAAACATTTCCTGCCCAATTACAACGTGTTCGACGAAGTGCGGCAATTCAATCGGGGCGACATCCAAGGGCCATATGCCATCCCGGACGGTCCGCGCATCGGCAGCCCGATCTGCGAAGACGCCTGGCATGTCGACGTGGCCGAAGCGATGGTGGAATCAGGCGCAGAAATCCTGGTTGTCCCCAACGGCTCGCCTTACTTTCGCGGCAAATTCGACGTGCGCATGAACAATATGGTGGCGCGGGTCGTGGAAAACGACGTGCCGCTGGTCTACCTGAACATGGTCGGCGGCCAAGACGATCTTGCCTATGATGGCGGCTCTTTTGTGCTCAATCGCGGCGGCAAACTCGCGGTGCAACTGCCGCTCTTTGATACGGCGATCGCCCACGTCGATTTTACCCGCACGGCAGATGGCTGGACCGCGATCGAAGGCGAAAAAGCCACCCTGCCTTCAGAGGCCGGCCAAGACTACCGCGCCATGGTCATAACGCTACGCGACTATTTCGCCAAAACCGGTTTCACCAAATGCCTGCTGGGGCTGTCAGGCGGCATCGATAGCGCCATCGTCGCCACTATCGCCGCCGATGCACTTGGGCCACAAAACGTGCGTTGCGTGATGCTGCCTTCTGAATACACGTCGCAATCCTCACTTGATGACGCCCAAGCCGTGGTGGACGCGCTCGGTTGCAAATACGACACCGTCAACATCGCAGGCACGCGGGCGGCTGTCACGGACGCCCTTGCACCGCTCTTTGCAGGCCTTGACGAGGGGCTGACCGAAGAAAACATCCAAAGCCGGATACGCGGGTTGCTCCTCATGGCGCAATCCAACAAATTCGGTGAAATGCTCCTGACCACTGGCAATAAATCAGAAGTCGCCGTGGGCTATGCGACAATCTACGGCGACATGGCGGGCGGCTATAATCCAATAAAAGACATGTATAAAAGCCGCGTCTTTGACACCTGCCGCTGGCGCAACGCAAACCACGCGCCTTGGATGCTGGCGCCCGCAGGGACCATGATCCCTGTCGCGATCATCGACAAGCCACCCAGCGCGGAACTGCGCCCCGACCAAAAAGACAGCGACAGCCTGCCGCCCTACGATGTTCTTGACGGGATACTCGAAATGCTGGTCGACGGTGACGCCTCTGTCAGCGATTGCGTTGCCGCAGGATACGCGCGCGACACCGTGAAAAAGATCGAACACCTGCTCTACATCTCTGAATACAAACGCTACCAATCCGCCCCCGGAACACGGTTATCGCAGCACGCATTCTGGCTCGACCGGCGCTATCCGATTGTGAACCGCTGGCGCGACGCCACCTGACCCGAAATGTTCGCTCAACCGGTCAGGGGCGCGGTCACTGGCCGGATCAAAACCGCCCGTTTTGGCCTGAACAGATGCCCTACGCGTGCAAGACGTAAAGAAGACGTAATAAAGACCGCGTTTTTTGCTGTAACTGGACAATTTCGCTCTGGTCTGACACATCCTTGAACAACAGGAGATTAGCTCATGACCACAACACGTTTCGCCCCGTCACCTACGGGTTACATCCACATCGGCAACCTGCGCGCCGCACTGTTTAATTACGCGATCGCGCGCCAAAACGGCGGAAGCTTTGTGCTGCGCATCGACGACACCGACCCCATCCGGTCCAAGGATGAATATGTGCAAGGCATCAAAGATGACCTGACATGGTTGGGCATCAAATGGGACCGTGTAGAGCATCAATCAAAGCGTATGGATAAGTACCTGATTGCAAAGCAGGAACTGATAGATATGGGGCGTCTTTACGAGTGTTTCGAGACACCTGTAGAGCTGGATCTCAAGCGTAAAAAACAGCTCAATATGGGCAAGCCACCGGTCTATGATCGCGCTGCTTTGGCACTTTCAGAGGCCGAAAAAGACGCGCTGCGCGCAGAGCGTGGCTCGCATTGGCGGTTCAAATTGAACCTCAACCGCATTGAATGGGACGACGGCATTATCGGCAAAATTTCGATTGATGCGGCCTCCGTCTCTGACCCTGTACTGTTCAAAAACGACGGCCAGATTCTCTACACACTGGCTTCGGTCGTCGACGACATTGAGATGGGCATGACCTACATCGTCCGCGGCTCCGACCACGTCACCAACACCGCCACCCAGATCCAGATAATGGAGGCTTTGGGCGGCACTGTTCCTCGTTTTGCGCACCATTCGTTGTTGACGGGTCCGCAAGGTGAGGCGCTATCTAAGCGGTTGGGAACATTAGCTTTAAGGGACCTACGCAAAGAGGGCGTCGCCCCGCAGGCGGTGTTGTCTTTGATGGCACGTTTGGGCTCGTCGGAACCTGTCGAGTTGCGCGCAAACATCGATGAAATCATCGCGAACTTTGACGTGACCAAGTTTGGATCGGCCCCGACCAAGTTCGATTTTGAAGATCTCTGGCCATTGACTGCGCGTTATTTGGCAACGCTTTCCGCCGAGGATGTGGCAGAGGCGTTGACCGATGTGCCTGCCGCCAAAAAGGTGGCGTTCTGGGATGCAATCAAAGGCAATATCTCCAAACTGGATGATATTGCGGATTGGTGGGCGTTCTTTGAGAATGGGGCGGCACCTTTGGTCGATGACGAAGACCGCGAATTCATCGCGCAAGCCTTTGATATGCTTGGCGATCCACCTTACGCAGACGACACATGGTCAACATGGACAACTGCCGTAAAAGAGGCCACTGGCCGCAAAGGTAAAGGCTTGTTTATGCCATTGCGTAAGGCTGTGACCGGCCGCGCGCGCGGGCCGGAGATGGCAGATGTGATGCCATTGCTGGCTCATAAACCGAAGTTGTAAGATTACTCCCGCGCGCGTAATACGCGCGCGGGTTTTGCCGCCAAGGGTCTGATTGCAAACGCAAGTCCCGCCAGCAACGACGCCACAGCACCGCCACCGATGATCAAAATTGCGTTGCTCCAGATTACGACATAATCGCCTTCCATCACGAATGTCGTCACCGCCCACCCCCCCAATATGCCCGCAGCCAGTGCAACGACACCTGCGGTAAATCCAAGTAGGGCGGCGCGCAGTGTGAAGCTCCACAAAATCCGCGCGCGCGATGCGCCAAGCACTTTCAGCACAGCCGCTTCATAGGTGCGGGTTTTTTCGCCTGCGGCGGCTGCACCAATCAGCACAAGAAACCCCGTGATCAGCGTTGCAAGGGCCGCGTAACGGGTCGCGGCGGCGATGCCGCTGACCAGCGTGACAAGTTGGTCAATCGCGTCACGGATGCGAATTGCGGTGATGTTGGGGTATTGGCTGGCAAGGTCGCGCAGGATCGCGGCCTCGGATTCGGGTGTCGCATAGACCGTCGAAATCCAGCTATGTGGCGCACCCGCCAAGGCCGCGGGGTTCATTGTCATGACAAAACCGATCCCTGCGTTTTCCCAGCTCACGGTGCGGAAACTTGCGATGGTGGCGGTGATGTCGCGGCCCAAGATATTCACGGTGATGGTGTCGCCCAAGGCCAGCCCGATTTCCTCGGCCTCCTTTGCGGCAAAGCTGATCAGGGGCGGTCCTGCATAGTCTTCGGACCACCATTCGCCTGCTGTCAGCTCGCTTGGATCATCAAGCGTGGCCGCGTAGGTGACGCCCCGATCGCCGCGCACGACCCAGTGACCGTTTGCAAAGTCTTCGGCAGGTTGCCCGTTAATTTTAGTAATGATCCCACGCAGCATAGGAGCGCTGTCAACTTTGCGCACGGCAGGGTCATTTGCCAACCGCTCGCGAAAGCCGTCGATTTGATCAGGTTGGATATCTACAAAGAAATAGCTGGGCGCAACGTCGGGCAACTCGTCGGCGAAAGAGGCGCGTAGGTTGCCGTCGATTTGCCCGACGGCAGAAAGGACGGCGAGGCCAAGTCCTAACGACACGACAACGGAGGTGGTTTCGCCGCCGCGCGCGCCGATGGCATTCAGCGCCAAGCGTAAGACCGGCCAACCGCGTGTGCGTTTGCCTAATGCACGTGCGGTGATCCTTGCAAGGAAGGCCGCAAAGACGAGGATCAAGAGTGCGCCTGCGATGCCGCCTGCGGTCCATAGCGTCAGGAAGACGGTGCCTGAGAACCAGACAGCGGCCCCGAGAAGTGCGGCGATCAGCAGGGCTGTGGCGATGAGATAGCGAAGGGCAGGTAATCCGCTCGTTGTCCCAAACGCATCGCGAAACAGCGTGGCGGGGCGGACCTGTTCTGTTTTTGCCAGTGGCCAGAGGGTGAAAATCAGCGCTGCGAGAATGCCGTAGAGGGCGGCTTCAAAAAGAGGTGCGGCGTTGAAGGTGAAGTCGGCGGGGATCGGTAGCTGCGCCTCGATGATGGGGGCAAGGAGTACGGGGAGTGCGCCGCCGATGAGCAAGCCGAGCGCGACACCAAGCAAGGTGAGGGTGCCGATTTGGATAAAGTAGGTCAGAAAAATGGTGCGGCGTGTCGCACCAAGCGTTTTGAGTGTGGCGATGACGCTGGTTTTACCTGCGAGGTATGAGCGCACAGCCGCAGAGACACCAACGCCGCCGACGGCAAGGCCTGACAGGCCCATGAGGATCAAAAACGCCCCGATCCGTTCTACAAAACGTGCAGTTCCGCCTGCGCCTTGGCGGCTGTCACGCCAGTTGAGCCCTGTATCGCGGTAGCGGGTTTCAGCCTCGGATTTGAGCGCGTCGAGGTTGGGGGCGGGTGGCAAGTCGAGGCGGTAATAGGTTGAAAACAGGGTGCCTTCCGACAAAAGCCCCGAGCCGTCGAGGTCGGCGGTGCGCACGATGGTGCGGGGACCAAGACCAAACCCAGCTGATGAATTGTCGGGATAGCGTTCAAGGATCGCACGTAGGGTAAAGGTCTGTTCACCAAGTTGGAATAGGTCGCCAGCGGTGAGCCCGAGGCGGTCGGCAAGGACGCGTTCCATGACGCCGCCGTGGTCCGCGAGGGCGGTATCAATGGCGATGTCGTGGGAGAGGGTGACCTGCCCGATCAGGGGGTAGGCGCTATCGACGGCGCGCACCTGGGTCAGGCTGCGTTCGGCTGCGTCACCCGATCCGACGACGATCATAGAGCGGAAATCAACGGTTTCCGAGACTTGCTCTGCGATGGAATTAAGCCAGTCGCGTTCATCGTCGCGCGCAAAACGGTAAGTGAATTTGACTTCGGCGTCGCCACCAAGCAAGGCAGCGCCTTCTTTTTCTAGCCCCGCCTCGATACCCGAACGTACTGTGCCAACGGCGGCGATGGCGGCAACTCCAAGAGCGAGACAGGCGAGAAATACGCGAAAGCCGCGCAGGCCACCGCGCATTTCACGCCATGCTATCCGTGATGCGATTTTCAGGCTCATGCGATGCGTCCGTCGTTCAGGGTGATAATGCGGTCGCAGCGGGCGGCGAGTTCAGGGGAATGAGTGACCATGATGAGGGTCGCACCGTGTTTGTCGCGCAGATCAAACAACATATCCATGATTGCCGCGCCGTTTGTCGCGTCGAGGTTGCCTGTGGGTTCATCCGCAAGCAGGATTTGCGGACGGGGTGCCGAGGCGCGCGCAAGGGCCACGCGCTGTTGTTCGCCGCCCGACATCTGGCTGGGATAGTGGTCTTTTCGCGCGCCAAGGCCGACAGCGTCAAGTTCGGCTGCGGCGCGGCTAAAGGCATCGTGAACGCCCGCGAGCTCTAACGGGGTTGCGACATTTTCGAGCGCGGTCATTGTGGGGATGAGGTGGAAAGATTGGAACACGACCCCCATATGATCTCTACGGAAGTGGGCCAGTTGGTCTTCGTTCATTGTGCTAAGGGTTTGGCCTAAGGCGGTGATCGTACCAGACGTGACCTGTTCCAAACCACCCATCAACATAAGGAGCGACGATTTGCCTGATCCACTTGGCCCGATAAGCCCCAAAGTTTCGCCTGTCATGACATCGAGTGAAATTTCGTGCAAGATATCGACTTGGCCCGCGTTTCCATCAAGGGTGAGGGATGCGTTTGACAGTGACAGGACGGGATTTGACATGAGGCGGGCCTTTGGTTTGATGCGCTTTGATGGATATGGGGCATTGCGTGGTGTGCGCAACCTATGCGTGGCGATTGGTTTGTTTTCAGGGGCGGCTTATGCAGAACCTGTGAAGATTGCAGCGTTGGGGGATAGTTTGACGGCAGGATATGGATTGCCGCTTGCCGACGGGTTTGTCCCACAATTGCAGGCGTGGCTAGATGCGCAGGGCGCTGATGTCGAGATTTTGAACGCGGGTGTGTCCGGGGATACTACGGCTGGCGGGTTATCGCGCACCGATTGGACGCTGACACCTGATGTGGATGCGATGATTGTGGCGCTGGGCGGGAATGATTATTTGCGCGGGCTTGATCCGGCGTTAAGTCGTGAAAATTTGAGTGGTATTTTAACGAAGGCGCAGGATGCCGGGGTAGAGACCCTTTTGGTGGGGCTGACTGCGGGTGGAAATTATGGCCCTGTGTATCAGGCGCAATTTAATGGGATGTATCCGGATCTGGCTGGTGACTTTGATGTGCAACTCTACCCGAATATCTTTGCGGGTATGTTGTCAGACGCACAAACACAGGCGCAACTTGCTGATTATTTGCAGGCGGATGGAATTCATCCGAATGCAAAGGGTGTTGCCGTAAATGTTGCTGCGATTGGTCCCGCGATACTGGCGCTCGTCGAGAGCGTGCAGCCATAGCGATCGTCAAAATGTAAGGGGAGGCCCGAAGGCAAATGGGGTAGGGACGCCCGAAAGGGCGCCCCTCGGGTAAGTTAGGCCAGAGCCAGGTTTACCGCAGATTCGCGACCGTCACGGCCAGCTTCGATGTCGAAAGTAACCTTCTGGTCGTCTTTCAAGCCTGTGAGGCCGGAACGCTCAACAGCGGAGATGTGAACGAAAACGTCCTTGGAGCCGCCGTCTGGAGCGATAAAGCCGAAGCCTTTAGTTGCGTTGAACCATTTTACTGTACCAGTAGCCATGGGAGTAATCCTTTATTTTCAGTCTGTCCGCGGAGTGCGACAGCGCGGCTTAGTCAGTGCAATATCGAAGACTGTAGCCGAAAAGGAGAACAGTGGGTCGAGATAGAATAACGTTTGCCCCCTATAGTTGGATGTTTTTTTGAAAAATTGCAAGGGGGTTTCCGTGGGAGTTGTAAAACAAGCAAAAAATTGCGGCTTTTGTGACATGTCTTGCGGGTGAAAATACATTGATTTTGTGATCCAGGTCAACAAGATGGATGTGCGACAAAAAAGCATTTTCCTATGCCGCCCATTGGTCAATCGTCAGCATGGATCATGGCCACTGCTAGGGCCACGATCCGTGACGACGAGTGTTATAAAAAGCGAGTGACCTCATCCCTCACGTTTTTCAATCTCTGGCAGTTAGACTCACCATTTGGCAGAGATACGACAAGTTTGTGCAGAAAATCGTGGACGAGTCGGATTTACAACATCTTGACCTTTGGTGTGATGGGGCGCATCCCGATCTGCATTACCATCAAAGTGCAGGAGAAAACGATGAATATTGATGAATTACTGACCCGATCAGGTGGTGTTTGTGAAATTTGTGGTGACGTGACGGGGCTGGCGCGGGTTGAAGTAACACCAAGCGATGACGCGGTTTTTTGTGAGGTTTGTGCGGGCGAAGCCCCTGCGGAGGGCGGGCATTGGCGCGCGCTTGAGGGGGCCGCGTGGTCGGTTGAACCTGCTGTTCAGATCGCAGTTTGGCGCAAGCTGGGCGAGATTGGCGAGGCTTGGGCAACGGATGCGCAGGTTGGCATGATGTTGGATCCGGATGTCATGGGCCGTGCGCGCGACGTGGCTTTGGTACACCGCGATGCGCATGGCGCGGTTTTGGCATCGGGCGACACAGTTGTTTTGATCAAGGATTTGCCGGTCAAAGGTGCGGGTTTTACGGCCAAGCGCGGAACTGCGGTGCGCAGTATTTCACTGGTGAGCGATAATGCCGGCCATATCGAGGGCCGTGTAGAGGGGCAGCGCATTGTGATTCTTACCGAGTTTGTGAAACGTAAATAGCCTAGCTTGGGAATACTTTTGCCATTTCCGTGTTGAATTGTGTCCAAGTCATTGTCGCACGATTGCCTGCGTGTCCGTGATAATGTGAGCGTCCCGTCGAATTGGGTAATCCCGCCCAGATTTTAGCAAGATTATTCATAAATGCGGTTCTGCTCAATTCTCCGCGGGTGGCCGCAGCGAATCCTGCCTCGGCCAGAAGCACGTCCGCCAACCGGTCCTGTGTCAGGCTATTAAACTGTTCGTTTGGTGACAGGCCGAGTTTTTGCACCAACCTGCGCAGGGTGGGTGGGATGAATTGGTAACGGCCAATGGCGTGCGGCTGTCCGGGCGTCGCGTCGATCCATTGGTAGACTTCTGCGATGGTCATCTGGGTTGGTGGCTTTGTCGGTCGGATGCGCGCACCGTGCTGCACGGCATCATAGCCTTGCCGACCGGCCTCTGCCTTACTGATGATATTTCTGATGTGGCCGGCGGGCGAATTTGGCTGCGGCATGGCGGCGGGGGTGAACTGTTCCATCCATTGCGGTGTGCGGCGTGTTCGTGCGGGATGGGGTGCAAAGAGTCCTAAGCCACCTTTGCCGGCGAACAGGCTACCCTTGTGAATGGTCGCATCAGGGGCGGTCGCAGTTGTAGGTTTTTGCATGATTGATGACCGGGTGCCGCGCAGCGCGTCGCCACCAAGAAGCGACGCAAGTTCGGCCTGCAGTGGCAATGGGTTAAACGTACAGATGACGGATAGAAAAATAACGATATACCGCAACTGAACCTCGGATTTTATGAGTGTTGCTGCGACATTCCACGATAATTGTTGATAAATTGTTTCTGTTGTCGCAATTTCTTTGCGGTCCTGCCGGAATGAGAGTGGCATGCAAGAATAACCACCTATTTCCCCACATCATTGCTATGATCGCTGTAGCATCGGGCCAGACCAAAAAAGGGGAATGTAATGTTCAAATTTTTAAAATCACGCTTTGCGGGCGTGACTGCCACAGTTGAGACGCATCGCCAGACCGTTGAACGTGCTTTAGCAGAAGTGAATACGGTCGTTGGGTTGATGGATGAAAAACCAAAGGTCACGATTGATCCTGCGACGGGTTCGGTGACGATGGAGTTGCCGGATCAAATGCCGGACGAGGCGCTTGCCTTGCCCGCGCCGGAGGCTGTTGCTGATGCGGCGGCTGTTGACGAGGCGGCTGAGATTGCTGAGCCGGAAGTTGGTGAAAAGGAATCTTAGATTCATAATATGGGAGAGCCATTCCCGATTGAATTCTCGGTCATTCGCGGGACGTTTGAGTTTCCCGTGAGGTTGTACCCTAGAAGTTAAGATTTTATTGGGATTCGGGTGTAAAAGCAAAAACCTGCCAGCTTTTGAGCCAGCAGGTTTCATAGATGTAGATCGCACAGATCGGTATGGATCCGAACCGGACGCTGTCCGTTTGTTACGGGTTAGCGTACGAATTTCTTGTGCTTCATCCGCTTTGGTTCCATTGCGTCGGCCCCTAGACGGCGTTTCTTGTCTTCTTCGTAGTCTTCAAAGTTGCCTTCGAACCATTCTACGTGTGCGTCGCCCTCAAACGCGAGGATGTGTGTACAGATCCGGTCGAGGAAGAAGCGGTCGTGCGAGATGACCACGGCGCAGCCTGCAAAGGACATCAGCGCGTCTTCGAGGGCGCGCAGGGTTTCCACGTCGAGATCGTTTGTTGGTTCGTCGAGGAGCAGCACGTTGCCGCCAGATTTCAGCAGTTTTGCCATGTGCACGCGGTTACGTTCACCGCCAGAGAGTAGGCCAACCTTTTTCTGCTGGTCGCCGCCTTTAAAGTTGAACGCCGAGCAATAGGCGCGGGAGTTCATGGAGGCATCGCCCAGCATGATGACTTCTGCACCGCCAGTGATTTCTTCCCAGACGGTCGCGTCAGAGGTCAATGCGTCACGTGACTGGTCAACATAGGACAGTTTCACGGTATCACCAAAGGACACGGTGCCTTCATCAGGTTCAGCCTGGCCTGTCAGCATCGAGAAGAGTGTCGATTTACCCGCGCCGTTTGGCCCGATCACGCCAACAATGCCGCCCGGCGGCAGATCAAACGAAAGACCTTCAACCAGAAGCTTGTCGCCCATGGCTTTCTTGAGATCGGTGACTTCGATGACTTTATTGCCAAGGCGTGGACCGTTTGGAATAATGATCTGGGCGCGGCCCATTTTCTCGCGTTCGGACTGGTTAGCGAGGTCATTATAGGCGCTGATACGGGCTTTGGATTTGGCTTGGCGGGCTTTGGCACCTTGGCGCATCCATTCAAGTTCGCGCTCGAGAGTGCGCTGCTTGGATTTGTCTTCGCGGGCTTCTTTCTCAAGGCGCTTGGCTTTGGCTTCCAGCCAGCTGGAATAGTTGCCCTCGTGAGGGATGCCCGCACCGCGGTCGAGTTCCAAAATCCAGCCTGTGATCGCGTCAAGGAAGTAACGGTCGTGGGTCACGATCAGGATTGTGCCTTTGTAATCAACAAGGTGCTGTTGCAGCCATGCGATTGTTTCGGCGTCAAGGTGGTTGGTTGGTTCGTCAAGCAGCAACATGTCTGGTGCTTCGAGCAGCAGTTTGCACAGGGCCACGCGACGTTTTTCACCGCCCGAAAGCGTTGTCACATCGGCGTCGTCGGCGGGGCAGCGCAGGGCTTCCATAGACACATCGATCTGGCTGTCGAGATCCCAGAGGTTGGCTGCGTCGATTTCATCTTGCAGCGCTGCCATCTCTTCGGCGGTTTCTTCCGAGTAGTTCATCGCAAGTTCATTGTAACGGTCAAGGATCGCTTTTTTGTCGGCCACGCCGAGCATCACGTTTTCACGGACGGTAAGTGTCTCGTCGAGGTGCGGTTCTTGTGGCAGGTAGCCCACGCGCGCGCCTTCGGCGGCCCATGCTTCGCCAACGAAGTCTTTGTCCTGGCCCGCCATGATGCGCATCAGGGTCGATTTACCGGTGCCGTTTACACCGACCACACCGATTTTCACACCGGGCAAGAAGTTCAGGCGGATGTTTTCAAACACCTTTTTGCCGCCGGGGTAGGTTTTGGATACACCATCCATGAAATAGACGAATTGATTGCTGGCCATGTTGTGACGCTCCGCTGGTATTAGGAATTTGCCCCTAGATAGCTGGGGAAGGCGGCTGGGGCAATCACCGAACGGTTTTGGTTTGACAGGGTCGTGATGCTCTGATTGGCTTTGCTCAAATTATCAGGAGAACGCCATGACTTATGTGCCTGCCGCCGACCGCTATGAGGAAATGATCTATCGCCGTTGCGGCAAGTCGGGGGTTAAATTGCCTGCGGTGTCTTTGGGGCTATGGCATAACTTTGGCCATGATACGCCGCATGACACCAAGGTCGATATCTGCCGCACGGCGTTTGATCACGGCATCACGCATTTTGATCTGGCCAATAACTACGGGCCGCCTCCGGGGGCGGCGGAACATGCGTTCGGGTCGATTTTGGCGAGCGATTTCAAGGATCACCGAGACGAGTTGATTATCAGCTCTAAGGCCGGCTACGAGATGTGGGATGGGCCTTATGGTGAGTGGGGCAGTCGCAAATATATGGTGTCGTCGTGTGATCAGTCGCTCAAGCGGATGGGCCTTGATTACGTCGATGTTTTCTATTCGCATCGTTTTGATCCTGACACGCCATTAGAGGAAACCATGGGTGCGCTGGATTATATTGTGCGGTCCGGTCGTGCGCTTTATGCGGGGATTTCGTCGTATAATACTGCGCGGACCCGCGAAGCTGTGGCGATTTTAAACGATCTTGGCACGCCCTGTCTAATCCATCAGCCAAGTTATAATATGCTGAACCGCTGGGTTGAACGCGATGGGTTGAAAGAGACTTTGACCGATTTGGGTGTCGGGTCGATTGCGTTCACGCCGTTGGCACAGGGGATGCTGACCACGAAATATCTGGGTGGTATTCCCGAGGGGTCGCGGGCTTCGCAGGGCAAGTCATTGGCGCCAAAGATGATTTCCGACCATGCAATTGCGAATATCAAAAAGCTGAACGAAATTGCAGAAGCCCGTGGTCAGACCTTGGCGCAGATGGCGATTGCGTGGGTATTGCGCGATGGTGGCATTACAACCGCGCTGATTGGCGCATCCAAGCCGTCGCAGGTTGTCGATTGCGCGGGGGCTGTCGGCAATCTGGAATTCAGCGCCGATGAGTTGGCGTTGATTGATACCTATGCCAATGAAGAAGAGATCAACCTGTGGGCAACTTCGTCGGAGACGGTGAAGTAGCTTTGCCTTTATCCAAAATGCGGCGTAAGTCTGTCGCGGTTGGTAGCATGAGGCTAGGTGGTGCAAGGTGATCCGGTAGCAGGGGCGGGGCAGATTGTTGGCCTTTTGGGGGGATCGTTCGATCCGGCCCACAGTGGACATGTGCATATCACCAAGGCTGCGCTGACGCGGTTCGGTTTGGACCGCGTCTGGTGGCTGGTCAGCCCTGGTAATCCGCTGAAGCAAAAAGGCCCTGCACCGTTGTCGCAACGTCTGACGCATGCCCGCCAGATCATGCAGGATGCACGTGTTGACGTAACCGGTATCGAGGCACGTCTGGGAACACGGTACACCGCGCAGACGCTTGCAAAGTTGAAGCGCCGCTATCCTGATGTGCGGTTTGTCTGGCTGATGGGGGCGGACAATCTGGCGCAATTTCACCTTTGGCAAGACTGGCGCTGGATTATGGAGACGGTGCCTGTCGGGATTTTCGCCCGCCCCGAGGACCGGATTGCGGCGCGTTTATCAAAGGCCGCTTATGTGTATCGCCGCGCCATGCTGCCAGACCACGCATCACATATTTTAGGGGCGCAATCCGCACCTGCATGGTGCTTTGTTAACTTGCCAATGTCGAACCAGTCATCCAGTGCTATTCGCGCCCGTGGTGATTGGAGTGTCGATCTAACCACGAGGTTTCTATGAGTTTACGGTTTTCGCGTCGCGCCATTTTAGCGGCACTTTTCAGCAGCGCGGCTACCGCGGCCCTGAGTGATGCACCTCTGACGTCGCTGCGACCTGTTGAGAGACCGCTGAATGCGGGCAAAATCACGCCAGAGATGCGCCAGAAATTAGCGCAGGTTGTCGCTGCATCGGGTATCTCAGGCGAGGTAGGCATTGTCGTTGCGGATGCAAAAACCGGGATTGTTCTTGATCAGCACAATGCGCAGATGGGCCGGCCCCCAGCAAGTGTCACCAAAGCTGTAACAGCACTTTATGCGCTAGAGGGGTTGGGCGCACAGTTTCAATGGAAAACGAAAGTTCTTGCGGATGGGACTATAAAGGACGGTATTTTAGACGGTAATTTGATTTTGTCGGGTGGCGGTGATCCAAACTTACTGACTGACGAGCTAGCTGCGCTTGCGAAGTTACTTGCAGATACGGGTCTGAAAGAGGTGCGCGGCGCGTTTCAAGTTTATGATAATGCGCTGCCGAACATCGACGAGATTGACGACACTCAGTTGGACCATTTAAGTTATAATCCTTCGCTTTCCGGCCTGAACCTGAATTTCAACCGTGTGCATTTTGAGTGGAAACGGCAAGGTGGTAATTACGCGATCAACATGGACGCGCGCAGCGATCACTATCGACCTGATGTAACTGTGGCGCGGATGCAGGTCATCGACCGTTCTGCGCCGCTTTATACCTACCGTGACGGTGGCGATTATGATCAGTGGACGGTGGCTCGTGGGGCGTTGGGCAATGGCGGGTCACGTTGGTTGCCGGTGCGTTATCCCGCGCTTTATGCGGGCGAGGTTTTTGCGATTTTCATGCGCAGCAATGGGGTTGTTTTAAACGCGCCGGTCGAGGTGGCTGCGCTGCCAGACACTACTATCACCCTCGCGGAGCATAAGAGCGCTGATCTGCGCGAAGTGATGCGGGATATGTTGATGTATTCGACAAACCTGACGGCTGAGGCGGCTGGTTTGGCCGCGACACAGGAACGCGCAGGCCCGTCGCGTAGTTTGCAGGCCTCGGCGCTGGGTATGACGCAGTGGGTTGCGTCGCGCGCAGGGATATCGCCGTCGTTTACGGATCATTCTGGCTTGGGGGATCAGTCGCGTATTTCGGCGGCTGAAATGGTGTCGTTTTTGACAGCACCGGGCGCACAGGCGCAGCTGAATCCGATCATGAAAACCATAGTGATGACCGATGAGGATAAAGCCCGTATTGCGGATCATCCTGCATTGGTTCAGGCCAAAACCGGCACGTTGAATTTTGTTTCGGCGTTGGCAGGGTATATGCGCACAGAAAGCGGGCGCGAGTTGGCATTTGCGATTTTTGCTGCGGATCTAGAGGCGCGCGAACGTGGCAAAGTCGCGGGCGACGAGCAACCCGTGGGGTCGGTCACCTTCAACACCCAAGCAAAACGCTTGCAGCAGGTTCTTTTGCAGCGCTGGGCTGCGCTAAATGATGTCGCTGACTAGAATGTCATATGCCGTGCGCGTGCGCCGCGCTCGATAGCGGCTGCGTAAAGGCGGTCAATGTGAAGTTCGTCGCGAATCTCTTCGAGCATACGCGCTTCTGCGCCTTCGATCGCGCCATCGGCTGCCGCGACGTCGCATGAAAGGGCGTAGGCGGTCTCGAAAAGGCGGGCGTCAAGGGCGTCGCGGATCAGGCCAAAAAGCGCTTCTAACCCGTCCTCTAGTTCAAGAAGATCAAAAACCATTTTGGACACGCGCGGCATACGGTCAGCGTCATAATTTGCAAAGACTGGCAGGTGATTGATTATATTGGATATTTTCACAAGTTCAGCGGTGCGGATGTTTTCGTCAGATGCGGAAACAGCGACCATTAAGGCCACAAGCGCGTCTTGTCCAGTCATCGGGGCGTCTGGCGTCATATCAACATTCCTTTTCATTCTTTTACCGATTTATTGACGCCTAGGCCACTGCACAATAGGGAGGGCGAGGATGGTTGTCATTGGGGCGCCATTTTAACTGTTGAGAGATATCATGACCAATTTGCGTGACGCTGCGATGAATTCCAAGGCCTGGCCCTTTGAAGAAGCCCGCCGTCTGCTCAAACGGTATGAAAAAAAGGCGCCCGAGAAGGGGTATGTCTTGTTTGAAACAGGCTACGGTCCGTCGGGTTTACCACATATCGGCACGTTTGGCGAGGTCAGCCGCACCACGATGGTGCGCCGTGCGTTTGAAATTATTTCCGACATTCCGACAAAATTGCTGTGTTTTTCCGATGACATGGACGGGATGCGTAAAATTCCGGGCAATGTGCCTGATCCCGAGGCGCTTAAGCCCTTTATGCAGCAACCGTTGACGGCAGTGCCTGATCCGTTTGGCACCCACGCCAGCTTTGGCGATCATATGAATGCCAAGTTAAATTCGTTCTTGGATACCTTCGGGTTCGAGTATGAATTTGCGAGTTCAACTGCTTATTACAAAGCGGGCAAGATGGACGATATTTTGCTGCGCTGTGCCGAGCGTTACGATGATATTATGGCGATTATGTTGAAGTCGTTGCGTGAAGAGCGTGCCGAGACCTATTCTATCTTTTTGCCGCTGAGCCCGACAACTGGTCAGGTGCTTTATGTGCCGATGAAGTCGGTGACCAAAGACGGCATGATTACGTTTGATGATGTGGACGGCACCGAGGTGACTCTGTCTGTGACGGGCGGCAATTGCAAGTTGCAGTGGAAGCCGGATTTTGGCGCGCGCTGGGCTGCTTTGGATGTTGATTTCGAGATGTATGGCAAGGACCATGCGACCAACACGCCTATTTACGATGGCATTTGCCGTGTTTTGGGTGGCCGCGCGCCAGAGCATTTCACCTATGAGTTGTTCTTGGATGCCGAAGGCCGCAAGATTTCCAAAACATCGGGCAATGGTTTGACGATTGATGAATGGCTGACCTATGCCTCGACTGAATCGCTGTCTTACTTCATGTATTTGAAGCCGAAGACCGCCAAGCGGATGCATTTTGATGTGATCCCGAAGGCGGTGGACGAGTATCATCAGCAGTTGCGCGCCTATCCGACCCAAGACGATGCAGGCAAGTTGAACAACCCTGTGTTTCATATTCACGGCGCAGATGTACCTGCGTCAGATATGGTTGTGCCTTTTGCGATGCTGTTGAATTTGGCGTCTGTATCAGGGGCCGAGGACAAGGATACGCTTTGGGGCTTTATCCAGCGCTATGCGCCAGAGGCGTCAGCGGCGACGAACCCGCAGATGGATCAGGCTGCCGAATTTGCGGTGCGCTATTACAATGACTTTGTGAAGCCGACCAA
This sequence comes from Yoonia sp. MH D7, assembly GCF_054439475.1. Classification (NCBI taxonomy): domain Bacteria; kingdom Pseudomonadati; phylum Pseudomonadota; class Alphaproteobacteria; order Rhodobacterales; family Paracoccaceae; genus Yoonia; species Yoonia sp. MH D7. The sequence goes on along the minus strand of NZ_JBTJCF010000001.1, from coordinate 1,888,558 downwards.
AGTGTTCCGTGCGCCAAATGATCAAGAACGTGCGGCGATGGTTGATTTGGTGGCCCGTTTGAAGGTTTGGGACGGCGGGTTGGACGCAGAAGCGTTGCAGTCGATGGTATTCGCGGTTGGCAAAGAGCATGGGTTCGAGCCGCTGCGTGACTGGTTCACAGCGCTTTACGAGGTGTTGTTAGGCGCCAGCCAAGGTCCCCGTTTTGGCGGTTTCATCGCACTTTACGGCGTTGACGAGTCTGTTGCCCTGATCGAGGCGCAACTGGCTTCTGCGTAATTATCGAAACTATTCGGTGTCTTTGACCGTATCTATTATAATGTAGATCAGGTTGGAGGCACCAATGACGCGGATTTTTGCTATTATTCTGGCCGTCGGATTAACGACGGGAGCCGCAGATGCCGACCCGTTGGAAGACGTGATAACCAGCCAATTGGACGCATTTAACGCGCGTGACGCGGACAAGGCGTTTTCTTTTGCCAGTCCGATGATCCAGCAACTATTTGGTACATCCGAAAATTTTGGCGCTATGGTTGCGCGTGGCTATCCGATGGTGTGGGACAACGATTTTGTGCAGTTTCTTGACCGGCGTACGGTCGAGGGTAGCATTTATCAGCGCATGTTAATGCGTGACGCGCAGGGCATTCCTTATATTTTGGAGTATAGGATGATCCCAGAGGGTGCGGGCTGGCAGATTGACGGCGTCGCTATATTGCCCGCCCCGCAGGCAGGTGCATAACATCGTTGCGGTCCCACCGTGACGGTGGGGTCAGAACAGATTTACGCTTGAAGGATACCCCTAGCTCAGAGGCTCCGGCAGATTTCCGGACCACTTTGCACAGATTTCTGGAAAGGGTTATTCATGAATAAAGCGATTACTGACGGGGTCGTCTTTGCGCCACTGCCATTCTCATCGGGCTTGGGGATTTGGTCCAGCGGTGATGGCACGCCGGGGTCTGACACTTATGCGGTCAGCGGGAATGGCGTTTATGTCTCGGCAGATCAGGATTTTGCAGGGTGTCTGGAGGTGTTGAAATCCGCGACCGTGGCCAAAGTCCGCTATATGGGCGAGACCCCGATACTGAAGGGCTGTTACCTACAGGTGCGCGCCAAGGTCAAGGCGGTGGCGGGCCCGATGCCATCTGTGCGTATCGCAGGTTGGGCCGGCTTGCCCGGCGGGTCACATGCGACAGGTGTGGTCGAGGTTGGAGCTAGCACGCAATTGACCACTTACGGCGAGGCTGTTGAAATTACGGCGATTATTGCGACAGCCGACCGCACTGGCGTGGATATGGTCTGGAACGGCATATCTTACGGCCATTTTGGTATCGACCTGACAGGCCCAAGCGGTGGTTTGGTGCGGGTTGATGATATCGTTATCGAAGACGTGACCAACGTGTTTGTGCGCGACATGATGTCGATGGTTGATGTGCGCGACTACGGCGCCAAAGGCAACGGCGCGACAGATGATAGCGCTGCGTTTGAAGCGGCTGATGCGGCGGCGAACGGGCGCGTTGTGCTTGTGTCGGGTGGTGTTTTTAAGCTGGCCCAAGATGTGACCATGGAGAGCAAGGTCCAGTTCGAAGGCACGATCACGCAATCTGCTGACAAACGGTTTATCCTGCAAAAAGGGTTCAATTTTGAAAGTTATTTGAATGCGTTTGGTGACGAAACAACCGCGTTCAAAAAGGCGTTTCAGGCGCTGTTGAATTTTGCAGATCACGAGTCGCTGGATCTGTGCGGACGGCGGATTTCGCTGTCGGGGCCGGTTGATATGCAAGCCGCTGATCCGAGCCGGACCAGTTATGCGACGCGGCGTGTCATTCGCAATGGTCAGTTTCAGGCGGAAACCTCGGCGAATTGGGACACAACGACCGTGACGTCGTTGGGCACTTATGCAACCTCGAACCCGACGCGGCTGACAAATGTGGTTAACGTGGCAAATGTGCCTGTCGGGGCTTTGGTCACGGGGGCAGGTGTCGGGCGCGAAATCTATGTCAGCGGTCGCAATATTGGTGCAAAGATCGTCTATCTGAGCGCGCCGCTTTACGATGCGGCTGGCACACAGAATTTCACGTTTAAGCGGTTCAAATATCTGTTGGACTTTAGCGGCTTCGAGAGTTTGAGCCAGTTTGTTTTGGACGATATCGAGTTCCAAGGTAACGGTTTTGCCAGCGGCGTGATGCTGGCGTCGAGCGGGATCACCTTTCAGGTCCGCGACTGTTTTTTCACCAAACCCAAGGACCGCGGGCTGACGTCTATCGGGACCGGGTGTCAGGGGATGATGGTTGATCGCTGCCAGTTCAATTCCAATGAAACAGCACTTAACGTACAATCGCGCACCTCGATTGCAATGAACACCAATGCAAACGATGTGAAAATTCGTGACAACCGCGTCATGATGTTCCGACACTTTGCGGTCATCGCCGGTGGGCAGTCGCTGATCACTGGTAACCATTGGTTCCAAGGGGATACGCAGCAAAATGGTGTGCGGACGGGTGGCATTGTGATCACCTCTCCGAACCCTGCGACATCGATTAACGGTAACTATATCGACAACAACTTTCTTGAATGGACCAATGAACATAGTGCGGAGCCTGCTTTGGGCGCGCAATTTTCATTTGGCGGGATGACGATTGCTAACAACATTTTCTTTGCCTCCAATGTTGCGAGTTCGTTTAAATTTATCGTGATAAAACGCCTATGGCGTTGGGCATTTCATTCACGGACTTTCGGTTATTGGGAACGTATTTCGCGCGATCAACGGCTTTATTGATCGCGTGGAAAAGGTTGATACGACTTTTTCAGATTTGGAGTTTTCACGCATGCGTGTCGTGAATTTCAGCGGGAATTTGTTCCATGGTGTTTCGGAGGCTGTGTTAAACCCTGCGTCGCTAGAGCATGAACAGCTCACTGCTGCATCGACGTGGACGGCGAATACATCGCCACATCTGCCGTTTGAGGGGCGCGCGCGATATGTGGAATCGGTTACGGTTGATGGTGATCTGCGCAATACAGGCAACGGTCAGGAATATCTGGCGCCGTCTGTGACAACCGGCCAAGGCACCGGACTGCGTTACCTGAAGTTTAACTGGGCGACTGCCGTGAAAGGCAAGGTGCGCTACATTGTGCGCATGGATAACCCGCTATAGCATGTAACGTTACTGAATAAGAAAAGGGGCGCAGTGACGCCCCTTTTTGTTTGCGCGGTTCCGTCTATGCTGGGGTATGGCGATTCTGGTGAACATATTGGTGACGATTCTTGCGATCGTTTCCGCGCTTCATGCGCTTTGGGGGGCGGGATTCTGGTTTCCGATCCGCAACGAAGAACGTCTTGTCCGCTGTGTTGTCGGCGCAGCTGATGCGACACGTATGCCCGGACCGATCCCCTGTGCGCTGGTGTCTGCGGCACTTATCGTGGTGATCTTTGCGCTGAAAGCATCACCAAATGCAGTGCGTGACCTTGTTTTATGGAGCAGTGCGCTGGTTTTCATCGGGCGCGGTCTGCTTGCATGGATGCCGGTCTGGCGCAGGATGACACCGCAACAACCTTTTGCATCACTGGACAGGTGGATCTATGGCCCCACATGTCTGGCCTTGGGGTTTGGCATCGGGATTGTCGTCGCAGGCTAGAATCTCATCCATGTTTCCAGCTTTAGCGCGGACCCACGGTCGCCGGTTAACGCATGCACAGCGCCAAGATGTAGTTTCACGCGGTCGTTGAAACTATAAATAACCGAAGGCGCAAGCTTGGCATAATAGTCATTTGTGAACCCCTGACCGGTTTGAAGTTGCACTGTTGTCGTCCATTGTGCACCCCACTGATGCCCCCACGTCAGATCTATCTTGGGGCGAAACGTGCGTTCACCGGTCCCGTAAGTTGCTGTTGCATCAACAGACAACCAACCCGTATCCAGCCCACGCCCCCATGACAGCCCGCCGCGTAGCAGGGTATCGGTGGGATTGATCGCATCGGCGCGCGTGCCAAACGCGAGGCTTGCTGCGAGTTTGTCGCGCGTCTCGATGTCACCAATCGGAAAGCTTGCGAACAGGAACATTGTACCAATCCGCCCCGCGTCGGCCGTGTGTAAATCTAGTCCCAATGTGACGCGCTCAGACATGCCATATTCGGCATAAAGGGTCGGGTCGTAATGCACCGGTAGCTTTGCGCCATCGGACAGTAAAAAGTTACCGCCTGCTGCGATGAAAATTTCGCCCTTTTCACGCGGCCAGGCACCAGCAACTGTTTCAGACGCCCAGCAAAGAGATAAGATCAGTGTCAGTTTGACTAACATGCGGCACCATGAAGTTATTGCTACTCTTTGCTGGCAGAATTTGGTTAATGCTCAGTTAATACTGATTAACACCCTTTGCGGTGTTAATAATTTTACAAAACCGCATCTGGTGACGTGATATATTTACAAAATTCACCGATCAACATGCTGCATAGGCTTGGAAATCACGCGCAAACCTCACATGATGCGCGCAAGGGGCTGCTTTTGGAGGTAAGAGTAGCGTGATATAGGGGCATCACAGCCCTATAAAACAGCATTGTTATCGGGGGGACCGACATGTCAGATACCACAAAACTATACCCGCCATCCGCAGATATGGCAGCAAACGCACATGTCGATAAGGCGGCTTATGATGCGATGTATGCGGCGTCTATTGCTCACCCGAATACGTTCTGGGCCGAGCATGGCAAACGAATTGACTGGATCAAGCCGTTTACCAAGGTTAAATCGGCTGACTTTACGCTGGGGCAAGTCGCCATTAAATGGTTCGAGGATGGCACGTTAAACGTCGCGGCCAATTGCATTGATCGACACCTCGCGACACGCGGCGACCAGACCGCAATCATCTGGGAACCCGACAGCCCTGACGACGATGCACTGCACATCAGCTACAAAGAGTTGCACGACAAAACCAGTCGCATGGCCAACGTCCTCAAAGATATGGGCGTGACCAAAGGCGACCGCGTGATCCTGTATCTCCCGATGATTCCAGAAGCCGCTTATGCGATGCTTGCCTGCGCGCGTCTTGGTGCGATTCATTCGATTGTTTTTGCAGGGTTTAGCCCCGATGCGCTGGGCGCGCGGATCAACGGCTGCGGCGCAAAAGTTCTGATTACCGCAGACCACGCTCCACGCGGTGGACGTGCCACGCCTTTGAAATCAAACGCTGATACCGCACTACTACACTGCGACGACCGCGTGAAATGTCTGGTGGTCAAACGCACAGGCGCACAAACCACATGGACCGAAGGTCGTGATTTTGACTACAACGCGCTCTCTGCTGCGGCGTCAAACGACTGCCCGCCGACCGAAGTCAACGCAGAAGACCCGCTCTTTATTCTCTATACATCCGGTTCCACCGGTCAACCTAAAGGCGTGGTTCATACCTCTGGCGGCTATCTCGTTTACGCGGCAATGACCCACGAATACACGTTCGACTACAAGCAGGGCGACATCTACTGGTGCACGGCTGACGTGGGCTGGGTCACGGGCCACAGCTATATCGTCTACGGTCCGCTGGCCAACGGCGGCACCACATTGATGTTCGAAGGCGTGCCAACCTACCCCGACGCAGGTCGTTTTTGGGAAGTCTGCGCCAAACATAAGGTCAACCAGTTCTACACGGCGCCCACGGCTTTGCGGGCTTTGATGGGGCAGGGGAACAGCTTTGTTGAAAAACATGATCTGTCCGATTTGCGCATCCTTGGCACCGTCGGCGAGCCGATCAATCCCGAAGCATGGAACTGGTATAATGAGGTCGTGGGCGGAGGCAAATGTCCGATTGTTGACACATGGTGGCAAACGGAAACCGGCGGTCATCTGCTGACCCCGCTGCCCGGTGCTACCGCGACCAAACCGGGATCCGCCACGCTCCCGTTCTTTGGGGTTGAACCTGTTGTGCTGGAACCCACAACTGGCGAAGAGTTACATGAGGACGGCATCGAAGGGGTGCTTTGCATCAAGTCAAGCTGGCCGGGACAAATGCGCACCGTCTGGGGCGATCACGAGCGGTTCGAGAAGACGTATTTCTCGGATTACAAAGGCTACTATTTTACCGGCGACGGATGCCGGCGCGATGCGGACGGCTATTACTGGATCACAGGTCGCGTGGACGATGTGATCAACGTTTCTGGCCACCGCATGGGCACGGCGGAAGTCGAAAGCGCGCTTGTGGCGCATGTCGCCGTCGCCGAGGCTGCCGTTGTGGGTTATCCGCATACCTTGAAAGGGCAGGGCATCTACGCCTATGTCACCTTGATGAACAATCAGGAACCGACAGAAGAGCTGCGCAAAGAGCTTGAAAATTGGGTGCGGAGCGAGATTGGGCCGATTGCTAAGCCCGATCTGATCCAATGGGCGCCTGGCTTGCCAAAAACCCGTTCTGGCAAAATCATGCGCCGCATTCTGCGCAAAATTGCGGAAAATGATTTTGACGCAATGGGTGATATCTCGACGCTTGCCGATCCATCTGTGGTTGAAGAGCTGATCGAAAACCGGATGAACCGCATCTAGGCAGATGTCTACTCGGGCGGACCAAACTTTAAAATGACGGGGACGATCAACTCTTCCTCGTCATTTAAATGACGGTCTAGCAACCGCTCTAATCCGCCCAGTTCCGTTTCAAAAATACCGGCTGCATCCCGCATCGCAGGCCGGTTGTCGCGGGTATTCAGCACGTCATTGGCACTGCCTACAAAATCGTTCAGCCGGGCATCGATGTCATGATGGTCACGGTCCAGAATTGCAAAACCACCTTCAATGCGCGGGTCCAAACTCGCCAGCTTGGGGAAGTAATGGGTGTCCTCAATCGTATGATGCTCGTGCAGGCCCGACACAAACATGTCACCAAAGCGCGATAATCGCTGTGCATATTGACCGGTATCAAACTCGCCATCGATAAAGGTTTGCGCATCTTTCTGCATCTCGTCCACCAGCCTGCGAAACATCAAATGCCGGTCCAGCCAAAACCGGATCAATCCGTCAAATCCCGGATCACGGTCCCACTGCGCGCGCGGATATTCGGCCAATAACACACGCAGTGCATCAGGCAGGCCGTGACGGTCATGCAGGGAGGTCGATGTCATTTTAAGGTCCCGTTTTTAGCATGCTACACCATTTTATCACACTCGCATAAAACAATACCTCGGCGTTTCGCGAAATTCCGTTAGGTCAACTAGAAATTGAGCTTGCCATTTTCTCGTATCGGTCAAACTATGAGACATCAGCGCCTCGATTGCGCATGAGACAAAAGAAACGAGAGCCGTAAACGGCACTCAGAAACGGGAGTTATTCATGACACTGAAATCAACTTTGAAAGCATCAACCGCAGCCATTCTGCTTTTGGGCGCCACCGCAGCTTTTGCCGATAGCCATGCAACCCACCCTGAAACCGGTGAAGCGCTTGCGACCGATCAGACCTTCACCTACCGCGATCTGGACGAAAGCCCGTCCATTGATCCAGGCGTCGCCGAAGATGTGGCTGGCGGCGATATCCTGCGCGACCTGTTTGAGGGCCTGATGAACCAGGACGGCGAAGGTAACCTCGTTCCGGGCGTGGCTACAGGCTACACCGTGTCCGACGACAAGCTGACCTACACATTCACCCTGCGCGACAACGCAAAATGGTCCAACGGAGAACCTGTGACTGCGGGCGACTTTGAATATGCATGGAAACGCGCTGCCTCACCTGAACTCGCATCGCCCTATAGCTGGTATATCGAGTTGATGAGCCTTGAGAATGCCGCAGCCGTCATCGCGGGCGATATGGACACCTCAGAACTGGGCGTGACCGCAACCGACGACCTGACGCTTGTCGTGACACTTAGCAAACCGCTGCCATATTTTCCGCAGATGGTCGTTCACTACACCACATTCCCCGTGCCACAGGCAGTGATCGAAGAATTCGGCTCTGACTGGACCAAGCCGGGCAATATGGTCTCTAACGGCGCCTACGTCCTGTCCGAACACGTCCCGCAAGAACGTTTGGTGCGGACGCGCAACGCGCAATATTGGGACAACGAAAACACCATCATCGAAAAAACCACGTCGCTGATTATCAACGATGAAAACGTGGCACTGACACGCTTCCTTGCGGGTGAACTCGACCGCACCCATGTGCCTGTGGGGCAATTCCCTGCGTTGGAAGCCGCGAACCCCGACGATATCATGTCGGTGCCGGAAGCCTGTTCCTACTATTACACGGTCAACATGACCGATACAGGCAACCCTGCGCTGCAAGATCCGAACGTGCGCAAGGCTTTGTCTTTGGCGGTTGACCGTGATGTGATCGTGGACAACGTGCTGGCTGGCGGCCAAAAAGCGGCCTACACATTTACGCATTGGGCAACTGCCGGCTTTGAAACGCCAGACATCCCAATGGCGTCAATGGAGCAATCCGCACGCAACGAAGAGGCGGCGCAATTGATGGAGGCCGCGGGCTACGGCTCTGACAACCCATTGTCCGTTAAACTGATCTTCAACACATCCGACAGCCACAAAAACATCGCGATTGCGGTCAGCCAGATGTGGAAACAAACCTTGGGTGTGAGCACCGAACTTGGCAACGAAGAATGGCAAGTGTTCCTGGAAACACGCGGCAATCAGGACTATGAGCTTGCACGCGGCGCATGGTGTGCGGACTATAACGAGGCGTCCACCTTCCTTGATCTGATGCAATCCGCATCGGGCTACAACGATGCCAAATATAACAACCCCGACGTTGACGCGCTTCTGGCCGCTGCTAAAACCGCGGACGATCCGCAGGCAGACTACACAAAAGTAGAAGAGTTTATCGCACGCGATACGCCAATCATCCCGATCTACCACTATTCGGCTGATTATATGCTGCGCGGCACCGTCAAAGGTTGGGCCTACGAGAACTTCCAGCAAAACTGGTACTCAAAAGACCTCTACCGCGTAGCCGGTGAATAAGCTTTAAGCGACCTTCGCCGCGCGCCATATCCTTGGCGCGCGGCACCATTTGCTGACAGCCTGGACCCTAATATGTATAGCTTTGTAGCACGGCGGCTTTTGATTGCCGTCCCGACGTTGCTGATCCTCGTCATAATTTCGTTTATTCTGATGTATGCAGCTCCCGGCGGCCCGTTCAATTCCGAGCGCCCCTTGCCCCCCGAAGTACTCGCCAATATCGAGGCAAAATACGGGCTGGACCAACCGTTCTGGAAACGGATTTACGACTACATCGTGGGTGTTGTGTTCCATTTCGACTTTGGCCCCTCGTTCAAATACAAAGATCGCTCGGTCAACGATATTATCGCTCAAGGCTTCCCCGTGACACTCACCTACGGGTCGATTGCCTTTGTCGTGGCCATTGTTGCAGGCGTTAGCCTTGGCGTTGCCGCAGCGATCAAACAAAACTCGTGGCTCGATTATCTGGCCGTTGGTATCTCGGTCGGCGCGCAGGTCTTGCCGAACTTTGTCATGGCCCCGATCCTGCTGTTGACCTTCACCCTCTGGCTTGGATGGTTGCCCGGCGGTGGCTGGAACGGCGGGCAATGGCCCTACCTCGTCATGCCGGTGATTGCACTTTCGACGTCATATATGGCCTCCATCGCGCGCATCACCCGATCGTCAATGTTAGAGGTCCTCAACACCAACTTCATTCGCACAGCCCAAGCCAAGGGCCTGCCCATGCGCCGTGTTATCTGGAAACACGCAATGAAGCCCGCGATGCTGCCTGTCCTGTCTTATCTCGGACCTGCCTTCGTCGGTATGATCACAGGCTCGGTCGTCATCGACAGTTTTTTCTCGACGGGCGGTATCGGCACGTTTTTTGTGAACTCTGCTTTCACCCGCGACTATTCGGTCATGATGGGGATCACCATTCTGGTGGGTGCATTGACCATTTTCTTCAACCTTCTGGTGGATGTGCTTTACGCATGGATCGACCCGAAAATCCGCTATTAGTGAAAGGAAGATCCCCATGCTTCCCACCTCCAAATCCATGGAAGGCGTTGCCCACGCCATCGACGCCTCAGCGATCAGAGGCCGTTCATTATGGGCCGATGCACGCTCGCGGTTCATGCGCAACAAGGCTGCCGTTGTCTCGCTGGTCGTGCTTTTACTGATCGGCGCATTTGCCCTGCTTGGCGGATTTTTGGCGCAGCACGAACGCGATTTCGTTGACTTCTCGTTGATGGGGCGCAATGCGCATATGGGCGTGCCATCGGTCGAGACCGGCCACTATTTCGGCACTGATAACTCTGGCCGTGACCTTTATGCGCGGGTCGTTCAAGGCACAGGTATCTCGTTGATGGTTGGTATCGTGGGCGCGATGGTGGCCGTGGTCGTCGGCACACTATACGGGGCCACCGCCGGGTATTTTGGCGGACGGGTTGACGGGATCATGATGCGTATCGTCGATGTGCTGATGTCGATCCCGTTTATGTTTGTGCTGATCCTGATGCTGGTAATTTTCGGACGCTCGATATTCATGCTGTTCCTCGGCATCGGCCTGATCTCATGGCTCGACATGGCACGTATCGCACGCGGCCAGACCCTCACCATCAAGAACAAGGAATTTGTCGAAGTTGCGGTTGCAACAGGTGTCCACCCGATTAAAATCATCCTGCGCCATATCGTGCCAAACCTGCTGGGCATCGTGATCGTCTACGCAACCTTGCTCGTACCAAACATGATCATCTTTGAAAGCTTCATCAGTTTTCTCGGTCTGGGCGTACAAGAACCCAACACCTCGCTTGGCGCGCTGATCAACGAAGGGGCAGGGACCATGCAATACGGCACCCTTTGGCAAATCGCCTTCCCGCTTTTCTTCTTTGTCGTGACCATCTTCGCATTCTTTTTTGTAGGCGACGGCTTGCGCGATGCCCTCGACCCAAAGGACCGCTGATATGAGCCTTCTCGAAATCGACAACCTGAAAGTCACTTTCAAAACCGGCGACGGCGACGTGAATGCCGTCAACGGATTATCCTTGAATATCGACGCCGGTGAAACACTTGCGATTGTCGGCGAAAGCGGCTCTGGCAAAAGCCAAACTGCCTTTGCCACAATGGGCCTTTTGGCGCGCAATGGCGCGGCCACAGGCTCGGTCAAATTCGATGGCAAGGAACTCTTGGGCCTCTCACCCAAACAACTCAACAAAGTCCGTAGCCAACAAATCGGCATGATCTTCCAAGATCCGATGACCTCTCTGAACCCCTATTTGCGCATCAGCGACCAAATGGCCGAAGTCCTGACCCTGCATAAAGGCATGTCGAAAAAACAGGCCGTGGCCGAGTCCGTGCGTATGCTAGACGCCGTGCGTATTCCCGACGCCGCCAACCGCATCCGCTCGTTTCCGCATGAATTTTCAGGGGGCATGCGCCAACGGATCATGATCGCAATGTCACTGCTCTGCCGTCCCAAACTTCTGATTGCTGACGAGCCGACAACAGCCCTAGACGTGACCGTACAAGCCCAAATCATGCAGGTACTGTCCGACATCCGCACCGATTTTGGCACCGCCATCATCCTGATCACCCACGATCTCGGCGTTGTTGCGGGTTTCTGCGACCGGACCCTTGTGATGTACGGCGGCCAGATCATGGAAGAAGGCACCACCGAGGAAGTTTTCGATACCCCGACCCACCCCTACACCCGTGGCCTGTTGCGCGCCGTGCCGCGCCTTGACCGCGACGATACATCACTCGCCACCATCGCAGGCGAGCCGCCCGACATGTCCAATCTGCCCGTCGGCTGCCCGTTCTCGCCGCGCTGCGCCCAAGTGATCCTTGATCGCTGCCCGTCCGTGCGCCCCCCCTTGGAAACCACTCCGGATGGCCGCCGCCGCGCCTGCCATCTGCCGATCTCGGAGGTCGCATAATGTCCACCATCCTGTCTGTGCGCGACCTCTCCGTCACTTTTGATGTGCGCAAACAAGGCGCTTGGCCTTGGACCCCCGCACAAAAACTGCACGCCGTGTCCAAAATGTCGTTCGACATTAATGCAGGCGAATGCCTCGGTGTTGTGGGCGAAAGCGGCTCGGGTAAATCCACCCTCGCGCGCGCCATCGTAGGCACCGTGCCATCGTCCAACGGGCAAATCCTGTTCGAGGGCGCGGACCTCGCCAATATGGACACCCGCGCGCGCCGCGTGCACCGCCGCGACGTGCAAATGATCTTCCAAGATCCGCTCGCCGCACTCAATCCCCGCATGACAGTAGGCGATATCATCGCCGAACCCTTGGTCACACATGAACCAAACACCCCGCGTAAAGAAGTCAAAGAACGGACAGCGGCCCTGATGGAACGGGTCGGGCTATTGCCCAATCTGGTTAACCGCTACCCGCACGAATTCTCGGGCGGTCAATGCCAACGCATAGGCATCGCGCGCGCCCTGATCCTCAAACCCAAACTACTGATCTGCGACGAACCGGTGTCCGCACTCGATGTCTCTGTGCAAGCCCAAGTCGTGAACCTGCTGATGGAACTGCAACGCGATCTTGGTCTCTCGATGATCTTCATCGCGCATGACCTCTCTGTCGTGAAACACATCAGTGACCGCATCATCGTGATGTATCTTGGCCGCCAGATGGAAGTCGCAAGTGCCGCCAAACTGACCACAGCCCCCGAACATCCCTACACTCAAGCGTTGATTTCATCCGTGCCGATCCCCGATCCGCAGCTTGAAAAAGCGCGCATCAGGCCAATCCTCGAAGGGGAACTGCCATCCCCCCTCGCACCACCGTCAGGGTGTGTTTTCCGCACCCGTTGCCCCAAGGTTCAGCCATCCTGTGCAGTGGAACGCCCGCCGATGATCGACCTCGGCGACCGCCATTTTGTCGCTTGCCCCTACCACGAGCCCGCACAGGTCATCCGCACAAAAGCAGGTTAATAATCACGCTCGAAGAAAATCCCGATACTGGTTTCGCCGTCCGCACCGACCGTGCCTTTGGCGGTAACTTCTTCGGTTACATCAAGGTTCAGGTTGATCTCGGTCGATCCGTCACTCGAGACGGTCACATCGGTATAGACGTTTTCCGACAGGTACTTACCGGCACTCACGGCGGCATTGCCCTCGTCATCCGTGGTGACGTCAAAATCATCAAGCCCGATGCCTGCGCGGAAATTATCGATCAACCCGCCGCCGCCACGACCTGCCAAGGTCCCAACCGCTGCGGCGAGTTGCACGGCCTGCAACGGGCTGATGCTTTCCAGATCCCGACCGAAAATCAATTGCGACAGCACCTCGTCTTGCGGCAATGACGGCACAGAAACAAAGCTCACCTCCGGCTCTGTCGCAGGGCCTTCAACAATGATGTCGATCTTGGTGCCTGTGCGCGCCTCGGTTGTCGCCACCAGCCGGATATAAGGCACAAAATCGCCCTGCATCGTGGCACTGCCTTCGGTTAACTCGAACCGCTGCTGCAAAATACTCAAACGGCCACGGACCAGTTCAAACAGCCCCGTTGGCACGATGTTTTGCGACGTGCCACCAATGCGCAAACTGCCGCCCAATTCAACATCCAAGCCACGTCCGCGAATGAAAATCCGCGATGGCGCATTGATCACAATATCCAACGGATAGGGGCGGGCGGTTGTGGTAGCGTTTGTCGACTGCGCGCCTGACACCGAAATTCCCGCGTTATTCAGCGTCTGTTGAACGGCATTCGGCGCACCGATATGGGTCACATTTGGCAAATCACCCAAAGATCCGACACCAGAAGATGGTACCGAAATATCGGTTTGCCCAAGGTCGATCGTTCCCGCCACTATAGCGCCACCCGTCAAAGGACCACGCATCGTAATCCCCCCCGACAGCGTGGTTTTGTAAAGCTCTGGATCCTTGATCACAACATCATTCAGCGCCAAAGACAGATCCGCTACATACTGCCCGCTCAACGAAACCGGTCCGGAAACTGCAATCCCACCGCCTGATTTTACGTCACCCATAATGTCCAGATTGGCATTGCCATCGCGCAGTGTGATGCCACCGGCAATGTTCTCTAAACCTTGGGCCAAGGTGGGTGCGGTCAATATAGCATTGCGCAAATCAACCCGCCCCGAGACAGAACTCAATGCCGCAGGCCCGTTGATTGAAAGGTCATAGGCCGCTGTCCCCGAAAGGCGGCGCGGCTCGATCAAGGTATTGGCAAGGCCAAGCGGCGCACTGCCCGATGTAGTTATATCCAGTTGCCCACCAGCCCCGATCCGGCCCGCCGCTTGCGCAGTAATACCACCCGGTCCTGTTGCACGCGCGTCAAGCCCCCAGCTCCCGTCGGCCGCCAGAGAGGCGGTGCCGGTCGCAGTCACAGGACCGGATAGTTGGTCCGTCAAAACGCCCACATCGCGCAACCGTGCTTCAAACGCACCACGGCCTGCACCCGCTTGCCCGCCCAAATCACCAGACAGGTTTAAATTGGCAGTCGACACCTCTAGCCCGTCAATGCGCAACGATCCCGCATCTAAAACCGCAGTACCGTTCAACCGACCATTCCCCGTAAGCAAGATATCAGCAATAGGATTGCCAACCGCGAGGTTCGTGGTCTGGGCCGAAATCTCTGCATCAAACGCCGATAAATCAGGTACGACACTGCCGGCAATCCGCGCAGAGATACCGCCCGACACCGGTTGTCCGATCAGGCTTTGATAGGTCGCGAGATTAGCCACACTTGCATTCAACGCACCTGTAAACTTCAATGCTGGATCGAATTTTCCCAATAACGACACATCGGTTTCCGGACCAGTCAACCGCATCGAGACATCACCGTTTTCGGTCTCGTCACGCGCGACGTTTACCACCGCTGTCACCGGACCGCGCAATCCCTGACCCAAGACTGCGGCATCGGTAATTTGCGCCGTCAGATCCAGCGCAGCCGCTCCCGATACACCGCCACGTCCGCTCGCTGTAATCGTGGTGGTATCTGTGCGCACATCTAGCGCATTCAAAATGAACTGGTCCAAACCGCTTCGCGTGATCTCTAAGGCAAGCACCCCGTCGCTGCGTAACAACGGATCAACCTGCTGCACACCGATCGCCAGATTGCGGGTCGTGCCATTCACTTTGGCTGTGAACCGTTGCGCATCACCAAGGATGACAGCCTCGACATCCAGCGCCACAGCTCCCGCCAGATCACGCGCCGCAAGAGTGGCATAGTTGCGAAGATCCGCAATCTGCGCATTGGCATCCAAACTGACCGTCTGCCCGTCGTCCGTCGGCGTGATCTCGGCCAAAATCGCCAGCACCGTATCCTTGGCGGTGCCGTCGACGTCAATGGTCGTGCTACCCGTCGCATCACGTGCTGCATTGCCACGCAGCGTTGCAGGACCGCTTAGCTTTGGATCAATCAGCGACAGTTCCGAGACGTTAAAATCAAACTGCGCCGAACTGTCCAGGCTGGTTAGATCGGCAGTCGCCGTCAGATCGGCAGTTCCGGTCGTGATATTAAACGCTTCCAACCTTGTGCCGTCAGTGTCGCGCACTGCCGCTGCCGAAATCGTCCCACGTCCGGTAAAAACTGCGTCCAGTTGAGGTACGCCAATCGCCAGATCATCCGTGGTGCCAGTCAAAATCACGTCAAATAAACCGTCCAACGGTGTGATCGCACTGGCAATCGCCAAAACACCCGAACCTGCAAGTTCACGTCCCGCAAGACTGGAAAACCGTTGCAACGCGTCAACGGTTAACAAGATATTACTTTGGGTGCGCAGTCCCTCTTTCGGACCTTCAATCGTCGCATCTGCAACAACCTCTAATCCCGGACCATTCAGCGTAAAGCTGGTAAGCTGCGTGGCGCTGCCCTCGGACCGCGCAGCCTGCACGACACCCGAAATACGATCCCCGAACGCCTGCGCCGCACCCGCATCGTCCAGCTCCAACCCGTTAACCTGATAGGTCAGATCCGCAGTCACTTCGCCGCGCGCATCACCCTCGCCCTGCACCAGAATACCGCCGCCAGACAACGCGATCTCGCTCATAAACAGACCAGGGCGGTCAAAGCCGTTGATCTCGAATGCAGTCGTCCAGTCGGTGGACACCGCCGCATCGTATTGCAAATCAATCGTCACATCATCGACATAGGTTTTTGGCCCCGAAAGCGGCAGCAATACCACCTCACCATCGCCGGATTTAATCTCGCCCGTCAGGTTCAAACGGGCAGGCCAGCCCTTTGAACCGATCTCGGCACTGCCCTGCAAATTCAAGGATTTCGCTTGCAGATTAAAGGTTTCCAACTGGATCTGCGCATCCGGAGACGTCAGCGCATCGACATTCAACTGCACCGCATCCCCAAAGAAATCCTGATATTCAGGCGCAAACAACGGCGTCACATCACCGCCAATATCCAGTTTGACACGCTGTCCGTCGGCTTCGGTGCGCAGCACAAATTCGCCCGTGATACGGTCCTGCCCATCTGTCGCTAGGGCGATGTTCGCGGCGTAATCAGACAGCGGCGCCGCACCTTCAATCAACAGCTTTGTCGAGGGACGACCGGGTAAATCCAGCAATGTCGCAGCAACCCCGCCAGGACCTTCTTCCAGACCCAACTTTAGCGACAGCGCACGGTCGGCATTGGTGAACGCGCCGTCAATTTCAAATAGACCCGTCTTGTCGCCCAGCCGCGTGGCCACAATATTCGCCACACCCTCGCCACCCGACAGCGCGGCACTGCCCGTCAGGCTCACGCGCAGTTCTTCGCCCAGAAATGTCTCGCCAAGGATGATTTCTTCGATATTCAACGCGTCCAGCGTGATACCAACAGGCAGCTCTGGCAGGCTAAACGGTTTTGCCTCCGCCGTGGGCAGCGCCGTTGCATCACCAATCGGCGCACGCGCAACGATAATTCGCGCGGCACTCAATTCACTTACATCGATCTGCCCGCGCAATAGCGCCGACCTGTTCCAGTCCAGAACCACATCTTCCAGCGTCAACCAGATACCATCCGCATCAGACACCGTCAGTGACTTGATCGACGCCGCAGAACTCAGCGCACCCTCGAACCCCACAATATTCACCGCGCGCGTATCGCCCGATAAATTGTCCTCGATCAGGGTCGTCAAATACCCCTTATCAACGTCCTCTTGGGACTGGGCCACAACGGACACCGGTGCAAGAACAAGTGCGGCTGAAAGAATATAATGCTTCAAAATGATTGCCCGATCCCGACATAGACTTCGACCTTTTCAGCGATGTCATCGCCACTCGCAGGGGTGCCGATATCCAACCGGATCGGCCCGATGCCCGTGTTATAGCGCGCACCGATCCCCGCACCCGCATGCCATTGCGCAGATCCGGCAAAGCCTGCATCAGCACCGATTTGTCCAAAGTCGTAAAACCCGACCACGCCGATTTTGTCGGTCACCGCATAACGGGCCTCTAGCTGCGCACCCGCATAGGACAGGCCACCGGTCTCGACAGTCACGCCGCCAACCGTGCGGGTAATGCCTAGCGAGTTATACGCCTGACCGCGCACCGAACCGCCGCCACCCGAATAAAACAGGTAGTCGGCAGGCGTCAAATCCAGATCGCCACCCAAAACCGTCCCCAAACGCCCCCGCGCAGCAATCGTGATTTTATCGTCTTCACCAAAACTGCGATACGCCCGGGCATCGGCATAAACACGGCCACCATAATCACCCGTTTCGATGTCGATATAAGGGGTCAGCTGCGCGTTGATATAATAACCGCTTTTCGCGTCGGTCGGTTCGTCACGGCGTTCCAATGTGGTCGAGAATGGCAGGGTAAATAGGGTATACTCGCGCGACCCCAGCGGTGTTTTCTCACGCGCGGCCAAAATCCCGATCCCCTGCGTGGCCGTCAAATCACGGCCGATCGGACGGGTCAGACCCACCTCAAAGGCGACTTTGTCTTGCAAATAATCAGGCTCGTCCTGACGGCTTAGCTCGGCACTTGCAAAGAAATCCGTCAGCGCCCCATAAACCGCAGGACGCTCGAAACGCGCACCCAGCCGGTAATCAACGCCACCAGTTTCACCGCCAATTCCGGAAATCTCGCTATCAACCCGAAACCGCTCCGCACCACTCATAAAGTTGCGATGCATCCAATATGATGACACTTTCAAGCCCTCAATCGACGACAGCTCTAACCCGAAACCAAAACGACGCGGCTTGCTTTCAACAACCTGCAATTCAATGGGCAACGTATCATTGGGTCCAATCGTATCGGACTCGACAGCGGCGACACTGTCAAATGCACCGGTCGCGCGCAAACGACGCTCGGCATCTTCTAGCGCTTGCGGATCATAAACTTCGCCCTCTGGAAGCCCTGCAATCTTACGAATGCGCGCCTCACGCACATCCACTTCGCCCGAAATTGTCAAAGTACCAAAGGTCAGACGCGGGCCGGGGGCAATGGCGACTGCCACATCCAAACGGCGTTCCGGATGCACCGCCGTGATCTGCTGGTCGCCCGCTGTGGCCTTGGCGTGACCGGTCTCGCGCCAGGCATCAACAGCGCGCGACACCGCTTGGGTAATCACTTGCGATTTGGCGGGCTGGCCCGTCGCAAAACGCTCTTCCAGTTCCGCCGTAGGCGGTACAGGCGCAAGCTCGGCACGCCCAAACGTAAACGCAGGTCCTGGATCAACACGCATCGCAACCGAATTGATACTGGCAGGTGCGTCAAGCGGCGCAATCTGCGAGGCCTCGCGCCCGTCAACCAGAATTGAAACCGTGCCGGAATAATGCCCCTGCGCATAAAGCGCGGTGATTAACCTGCGATAATCCGCACGCGCCGCCGCAACATAATCCTGCGTATCGGGCTCGTCTTCGGGTAGTAGTGACAGCGATAATGATGCACTTCGCAACGCATCTGTTATGGCTTCATCTTCGCCGATAACATCCAAGGTGACATCCTGTGTCAAACCCGCCGTCGGCAAGGCAATCAGCATCGCCAACAAGCTCATAGAATTGCGCACAGATGGCCCCCTTCATCGCGACTACAAGATACATACCTTTATATAGCGAAGATGGTTGCATATCTAGTGCCGACCGGATGACGTTTTTGTCGGCAGGTTACAGGTTTCCGCTTATATGACAGTTGAAACGCCTGAGGCCAAACGCGGTGTGGCCTGTGCCTCGGTCGTGCAAAACATGAAACACAGACCTCAGCCACGGACAGAACTCCGGCGGATAAAATAGATCTTCAGCCGTTCAACCTAAAACGGCGGCGCAGGATAGGTCACACCCGCCAGATACAGCCCCTGCGGCGGCGCAACAGGACCGCAGGCCGCGCGATTTTTCGCGGCCAACGCACGGGTCACATCGTCAGGCGACCACGCACCCGCACCAACCCGCTCCAAGGTGCCTACGAAACTGCGGACTTGATTGTGCAAAAACGACCGCGCCCGCACATGAAACCGATATTCGATCCCGCCATTCACAGTGGCCTGTGTAATATCAAGCGCATCCAGTGTTTTCACCGGCGTCAATGCCTGACACATGGTTGACCGGAACGTGGTGAAATCATGCAGCCCCAACAACCTGTCGGCACCCGCCTGCATCATCGCCAGATCAAGCGGATATTTGACCTGCCACATCTGCCCCCGCTCGAACGTCAACGGCGCGCGCCTGCTGAATACACGAAACACATAGCGGCGCTCCAAGGCATCAAACCGCGCATGCCACGCCTCATCGACCCGCACGCAGTTCACAATCGCCACCGGCGCAGGCTTCAAATGGAAATTCAGCGCCTCCGATAGCCGGAACGGATCCCAAGCCTGCACCAAATCACAATGGGCCACCTGACCGTAAGAATGCACCCCCGCATCCGTGCGACCGGCTGCCGCAATGGAATGCGGACCAGGCTCTAGTTTTGCCAGCGCAGCCTCAATCGCGCCCTGCACAGAGGGCTGATCAGGTTGACGCTGCCACCCCGCAAACGGACCACCGTCATATTCAACTAATAAGGCATATCTCGGCATAACCTCCGCTTAGGCGCAGGTGGGCGATAAATCAATCCCTACACAACCGCGCGCCTAACGCCTATCTTAATAAAAACCTCTCACATAAGGGTCGACCCATTGGTTATCTCCGCGATTGCAAATCAGATTTCACGCAGCGTTGATGCGGTCGCCGACACGATAACGGCCCCCTTTACGGACCCCGTGATCCGGCTCGGCGTCACTGGACTTAGCCGCGCAGGCAAAACCGTTTTCATCACCGCACTGGTCGCAAACCTGATGGATCGCGGCCGTATGCCACAATTTGCAGCCGCGCGCACTGGCGCCATTCGCACCGCCTACCTGCAACCGCAACCCGACGACACATTGCCGCGTTTCGACTACGAGACCTACCTTGGTAAACTGACAGGCCCCACCCCCAGCTGGCCCGAAGGCACCCGCCAAATCAGCGAGCTGCGCGTCTCGTTACGCGTGCAACCCACAGGTATGCTCGCAGGTCTGCAAAGAACACGCACCATCCATATCGACATCGTCGACTATCCCGGCGAATGGCTGCTCGACCTCGGCCTGCTCGACCTCAGATTCGAGGATTGGTCCGCCGCCGCGATCAAACGCGCCAAAGGCCGCCCCCTCGGCGACACCTTCCTTGCGGACCTGAACGCCATTGACCCAAACGCACCTCTAGACGAAGCCGCCGCAAAAAAACTAAGCGCCTCCTTTACCGCACACCTCAACGCATCGCGCGAAGCAGGCTTCTCCGATTGCACACCCGGACGGTTCCTGCTGCCCGGCGATCTCGCTGGCTCCCCTGTTCTGACCTTTGCTCCCTTGGGCGCGCACACCCGCGCACGCGGCACCTTAGGGCGCGAATTTTCCCGCCGCTTTGACAGCTACAAGCAAAAGGTTATCAAACCCTTCTTCCGCGACCACTTTTCCAAAATCGACCGTCAAGTGGTCCTCGTCGACGTGCTTAGCGCCATTCACGCAGGCCCGCCCGCGATTGAAGACCTGCGCAGCGCCATGGCCGCGATCCTCGGCGCCTTTCGCCCTGGCCGCAACGCCTTCCTCAAACGGATCTTCCAAGGACGGCGCGTCGAGAAAATCCTCTTCGCCGCCACCAAAGCCGATCACCTGCACCATAGCCAACACGCGCAACTCACCGCCATCACCGAAGCCCTGCTGCGCGACGCCAAAGACCGCGCCGATTTCGCAGGCGCACAGACCGCCGCGATGTCCATTGCCTCGCTACGCACCACGGTTGAACAAACCATCGACCACCGCGATGGTCCGCTTGACGTTGTGCGGGGCAGGCTGCTCGATACAGGCAAACAGGCGGCGTTCTACCCCGGAAAGCTACCCAATGATCCCGCACATCTGCTCGGCCCCGCACGGGCAGGCGACACCAAATGGCTCGATGCCGACTATAGCGTCATGCATTTCGCCCCCGCACCGCTCGACCTCAAACCGGGCGACGGCCCGCCCCACATCCGGCTCGACAAAGCCGCTGAGTTCCTGATCGGAGACCGGCTATGAAAACCCCAAATCGCGGTCCGGTCCTGATCGACCTCGACGATGACACCTTCATCAGCCCCGCCTCGGCCCCCGCCGTTCCCGACAGCCCGACCGCGATGCAACAGGTCGCCCAAATCGCCGCACGAAAACCCTCTCGCCTCGGCCGCTGGTTCTGGTCGCTACTTCTTGCACTCACCGGCTTTATCGTGTCGCTGGCCGCATGGGATTACGTCAATACACTGCTCGCACGGTCCCCGATATTGGGGGGGATCGCCACCGCGCTTATGGTCCTCTTCTGCATCGTCCTCGCCGTCATCGCGCTGCGCGAAATCGCGGCTTTTGCACGGTTACGCAGGCTCGACGATGTGCACAGTGCCGCCGCGCGCGCACTTATCGACAATGACCTGACCCAAGCCCGCAAGGTGATCCACAAGCTCGAAAAACTTTATGCAAAACGCGACGATACATCATGGGGACGCGCTCGGCTGGCCGAACAAATGGACGATATGCTCGACGCAGACGGGCTACTCGGCGTGGCCGAAACCACACTTCTGGCCCCCCTTGATGCGCGTGCCCTGCGCGAAGTCGAAGCCGCGACCAGACAAGTCGCCATGGTCACAGCGCTCGTGCCACTCGCCTTGGCAGACGTCTTTGCCGCCCTCACATCCAACCTGCGCATGATCCGGCGCATCGCCGAAATCTACGGTGGACGCTCTGGCACATTCGGAAGCTGGCGGCTCACGCGCACGGTCCTCACACACCTCGTGGCCACCGGCGCAGTCGCAGTTGGCGACGACCTGATCGGCTCGATTGCAGGCGGCGGGCTGATGTCAAAAGTCTCGCGGCGCTTTGGCGAAGGGGTGATCAATGGCGCACTCACCGCGCGGGTTGGCGTCGCCGCCCTTGAGGTATGCCGCCCGCTCCCGTTCCGCGCGATAAAACGCCCCTCCGTCACCGCGCTCGTGCAACGCTCCCTGACGGGGATGTTTTCAAAAAGTTAACGAAACCGCGGGGCAGGGCCGGCAGGGACAGGCCCGAGCAACATCATGCCATTCTGAAAACTCACCGGCAGCGAAATACTGTTGGATCCGCCTGCCAATATCGCACCCATGCTCATCAAGGTGCGCGACACACCCTGTTCGATCAGACCCGCATTAACCGCCATCTGCATCATCTCGCGCCAGTTTTGCACCTCCAGCTTAACCTCACCCGATGGCACACCGGCACTGTCGATGGTGATCGCGCCGCTGCCGCGCAACTGCAACGGCCCCCATGCAAGGGTCATCCCGTTCAACTTGATCATATCCAACAGGGGCAGCTGCATCGCCGCTAACGCATGACGGTCCAACGCGCGGTCTGTGACCACACTGGCATCAACGGTCATCTGGCTTAAAATTGCAGGATAATTCCCCGCAGGATCCAGCATATTTCGCAACGGCAACGGCAAAGCCAAATCAGCAATATCCGCAAAAACATCATAAGACCGCTCTGCCTCGGTCGGGCGTAGCGCCACCAATGCCTCTGACAGCGACAACACCGTGCCAGTCGCCCCCTCGATCGCCATATTTCCAACCTCGGCCGTAAAGCGGGTCAGGTTTAAATCGGTATTGGGGGCCACAGCCGCACTCGCGCGCAACCCTTCCGACGTCACCGATAATGGCACTCCATTTACCGTCACATCCTGACGGTCGGGCAGGGCGAGGATCACCTCGTTTGGCTTATACGACAGCGATAACGCCTGCACAAAAGGGGTCTGCCACGCCAACCCGCCACGCGGCGTTTTCACATCCAATGCCGTCACAGTGGTATCAAATCGCGACGGAAACCCCTGCGTGGACAGATCATCATAGTCAATCGTCCAGCCATTCACGCGCATCTGTGCGACCTGCGCATTCGCAGTGCGCTCAACCGCTGTGGCCCCGATGAACCAGTAGCCTCCGTAAATTGCGGCCAATGCCAGCACAAGAATGGTTAATCGGCGCATGGTTCCCCCTTGGCGTCACGTCTTAGCTAGTGTTTACAGGGCGCAGCAACAAAGGACCAGCATCATGGCACTATGGGTATTCGGATATGGATCACTTTTGTGGAATCCAGAGTTCGAGGCAGAAACGCAAACACGCGCGGTCCTGCACGATTACCACCGCAGCTTTTGCATGCTCTCGATCCACCACCGCGGAACCCAAGAAGAACCGGGCCTTGTTCTCGCCCTCGACGCAGTCAAAGGCGCCCAATGCACAGGGATCGCCTTCCAAGTAAAACCTGACGAGGAAACCGAGGTCCTGCAAGCCCTACGCGACCGCGAACTTATCTCTTCCGCTTACATCGAACACCATGTCCCGCTGGCCTTGGACGACGGCACAACCGTGCAAGCCTTGGCCTACGTCATTGACCCTGCCCATGTCCAATACTGCGCCTTCGATCTGGAAACCCAAGCCCAGATGATCGCACGTGCTGTCGGCGGGCGCGGTCCAAACCCCGAATACCTCTATAATACCGCCAGCCACCTCGACATGATGCAAATTCGCGACGACGACATGACATGGCTCGTGACCCGCGTTCAACAAATCACAGGGGAGAATTGATTTGGGATTTCCGCCCGTCTTCCCTATGCTCACACCAACAACAATGACGAGGACCCCTTTGTGGTAAAGTTAACAAAGGAAACCGAGGCAGAGCCGCAGTTTTCCCAACCCGTGCGCCAGATCATTTCGATGCTGGTCGTGCTTGGCATCGTGGGCGCTGTGTTCTACATCGGCTTTGCACAAATCGCCGCTATCTTCTGG
Organism: Yoonia sp. MH D7; assembly: GCF_054439475.1. Classification (NCBI taxonomy): domain Bacteria; kingdom Pseudomonadati; phylum Pseudomonadota; class Alphaproteobacteria; order Rhodobacterales; family Paracoccaceae; genus Yoonia; species Yoonia sp. MH D7. Next base: position 1,864,374 of record NZ_JBTJCF010000001.1, on the reverse strand, counting down.
TCGAATGCTTACCTGAACGGGTTGATCATGGGGGTGTTCATCCTCGGGATCCTGTCGTGCTTTGGCCAGGTTGCCCAGCTGATGCGCTCGGTGCAATGGATCGAAGGCTTCGCCAAACAACGTCTCGGCCATGAGATGACCCAAGCCCCGGGCCTGCTCGCCCCTCTTGCCACACTCCTGCGGTCGCGCGGTGCGAAAATGCAGCTGTCTTCATCGGCCGGACGCTCGATCCTCGACTCGGTCGCACAGCGCATCGACGAAGACCGCGAAATCACCCGCTATATCGGCAACACCCTGATTTTCCTTGGGCTTTTGGGCACATTCTACGGCCTCGCGACCACCGTGCCTGCCTTGGTTGAAACCATCCGCTCCCTCAACCCCGCTGACGGTGAAGACGGCGCCGATATTTTCAGCCGCCTCCAGCAAGGGCTCGAAAGCCAGCTTGGCGGCATGGGCACCGCTTTTTCATCCTCGCTTTTAGGCCTAGCAGGGTCGCTGGTCGTGGGCCTGCTCGAACTCTTCGCGTCGCACGGCCAAAATCGCTTCTACCGCGAACTCGAAGAATGGCTCTCGACCATCACGCGCCTCGGCTTTTCATCGGGCGAAGAACATACCGGTGAATCAGGGCTCATGGTCGAATTCATGGACCAAATGGCGCAGCAATTAGAGGCACAACAAACCCTCATCATGCGCTCGGAAGAAGAACGCAGCAACCTCGACGCCCGCCTCGCGACCCTTACCGCTGTGATGGAAAGATCGAGCGCCAGCAGCGCCAGTAGCGACACCAACGACCTGCTGATCCGCGTCGCCCAAGGACAGGAAAGACTGATCGAGAAACTCCGCGATAGCGGTGTCGACGGCATCGACGCAGAAAGCCGCATGCGGCTGCGCTCCATCGACGTGCAAATGCTGCGTATCCTCGAAGAAATGTCAGCTGGCCGTCAAGACACCATCGCCGATATCCGCGCCGGTATGGCGGAGCTTACCCGCGCCATGCGCACAGGGCGGGGTCGTCAGGCGGACACTGATGGCACTTAATCGACGATCTTCAGGGCGGTTCCAAAACGCCATCTGGCCCGGCTTCGTGGACGCGATGACGGGACTTTTGCTCGTTTTGATGTTCGTGCTGACGATCTTTATGGTGATCCAGTTTGTGCTGCGCGAAACAATCACAGGCCAAGCCTCCGAACTCGACGACCTCGCGACAGAAATCTCCAGCCTCGCCGCCGCCTTGGGCCTGCAAGAAGACGCGACAGCCACACTCGCGCAGAATCTCGCCAGCGCATCGGACGCCGCCGTACAACAACGCGACCTGATCGCATCCCTCACAATTGAACGTGATGCGACCGTTGCCGCCCTCGTCACCGCCGAAAACCAAATCACAGGGTTCGAGGCCCAAGTCGCAGGTTTGCTCGCGCAACGCACCGCGGCCACAGCGACAATCGCGACCCTAGAAGCGGATCAAACGCGCCTGATCTCCGAGCAAGAGGCGCTCAATCTCGCCCTCGCATCCGCCCGCTCGGAAATCGACGCCGGCGTTGAACAGGCGCGCCTCGCCGCCGCCCGCCGCGAAGCGTTAGAGGCCTTAGTCGCAGACGGCGAAACCAAAATATCAGAACTTGAAGCTACTAAACTGGTCGATGCCGCTGCCGCGCAAGCCCTGCGCGAGCGCTTAGAAAACGCAGATACCGAACTGACCGCAATGACGCTGACACTGGAAGAAAAACGCCGAGAAGCCGAAGACACCCTGACCCTGCTTGCCGCAGCCGAGGCCGCAAACGACGGGCTCGATATGCGATTGGCCGCCGCATTGCTTGCTCAACAGGACGCTCAAAACGACCTGACAACCGCGCTGACCCAAGGCTCCGATCTCGACGCACGCCTGCTTGCTGCGCTCAGCCTGCAAGAAACAACCGCATCCGAACTGGGTGACGCCCGCGCGCAACTCGACGCAGCAAACGCCAATATGGCCGATCTGACCACACAGTTAGCCGCAGCGCTAAGTGATGGCGCGCAAAGCGACGACGCCTTGCAAGCGGCCCGCACCGCCGTTGCCGAAGCATTGGAAAACAGCGCGATCACCGAACGCGAAATCCAGGCGCAACTTGCCGCAGCGCTACTCGCCAAACAGGCGCTAGAGGTCGAAGTGGCCGCAATCACGGCCTCAAACGACACTAGCCAAGACGCACAGCGCAGCTTGGAAGATCGCTTGGCAGCCGCCTTACTGGCCAATCAAGACCTGCAAGCACGGGTCAGCTCGCTCTCTGATGGTCAATCCGAGACCGCAAACGACCGCGCCGAATTGCGCGCGCAACTTGCGTCAGCACTGGCCGCAATGGCGGCCGCACAGGCCGAAACCGCCACTCAAATGACCGCACAAGAACGCGATGCCGCGCTGCTTGCCACCGCCAACGCGGCCCTGTCGCAAGAAAAAGCACTCTCCGCCGAAAGCCAGCGCCAAGCCGCACTTCTCAACCAACAAGTTGCGGAACTACGCAATCAGGTCGGCACCTTGCAAGCCTTACTCAATCTGGCCGAAGATGCAGACGTAGAGGCAGACGTGCAAATTCAAGCCCTCGGCGCACAACTCAATACAGCGCTCGCAAGGGTTGCTGCCGAAGAACGGCGCAGGCTGGCACTTGAACAAGCCGAACGCGCACGGTTGGAAATCGAAGCGCAAAATCTGGAGCGCTTCAAATCCGACTTTTTCGGGCAATTGCGCGATGTCCTCGAAGGACAAGACGGCGTGCGCATCGAGGGCGACCGCTTTGTCTTCTCGTCCGAAGTGCTGTTCGAAGCAGGCCGCGCCGAACTCTCTGAACTGGGGCGCGGTGAAATCGCAAACGTCGCGGGTATCCTGCGCAGCATCGCCGATGACATCCCGGCGGGCATCGACTGGGTTATTCGGGTCGACGGACACACCGACAACATTCCGCTATCCGGCACGGGCATCTACCGCAACAACTGGGAGCTCTCACAGGCGCGCGCTCTTTCGGTGGTGCTTTATATGATAGGCTCTCTGGGCATTTCCCCAGACCGCTTGGCGGCCAACGGCTTTGGGGAATACCAGCCACTTAACGACGCCAACACAGCCGATGCCCGCGCCCAAAACCGGCGCATCGAGCTTAAACTGACCGAGCGTTAATTAACCGTAAATGTCTTAGTGGCGCTATCCAACAGCAGTCCATCGCGCAAATGGTTCACAACAAGTGAATACGCACCGATGTTCCAACCACCCGCAGGCGTTTTCTTCCCGACAGCGCGGTAGGCCCGCGCCTGATTGCGGGTCATGGTTTGTGTGTTTTCGAACACCAACCCCTGCGGTCCCGTCATAACAATTTGTAAAACATCACCGTCGCGCGGCCCGAATAAATACGCCCAAGCAACCATCGCAGGCGCGTCCGCGCGCGCGCCGGTGTTGGCGGTGCCCGCGAGAACACTGTCAAATTCAGGCACCGCATCAGACAGCCCAACTGTGACAATCCCACCGGTCGGAGCAAGCATATCCGTGTCCCAAAGGGACGGGGTGCTGGTGTCAGGGCAGGCTTGCTGTCCGTCTGCGTCAAACGGATCAATGACGTTTCCGTTTTTACGGACCGCGATGTGCAGGTGCGGAAACTGCGTGTTTCCCGACAGACCAACCAATCCCAAAGCAGTCCCAGCAGTCACACTGTCGCCGGACGATACCAGAATAGTCCCCTGCGCCATATGACAATATTGGGTTTCGAACCCGTCTTCATGCTGGATGACGAGGCCGTTGCCGCATTCGCGGTCGGCAACATCGGGCGCGTCAGGAGCAACTTGCAAAAAGTCCAGCATGTCATCGCGAATGCCCGTCACTATCCCATCTGCTGCGGCGAGAACAGTCACACCTGCGGCTTGATCGGCGAGGGATAGTAAGGCAAAGTCGGTGCCTTTGTGACCATCATAGGTCAACATGCCACAAGTGGCGTCAGAGGTGCCACTGCTTGGGTCGTGGTCAACAAGGTTCTGAATAAAGCAACTGTCGCCGAGAGCGCAATCAAGTGGCAGGGTCAAAGAAAAATCCCCCGCCGCAGGTGATGCGGCGAGGGATAATAGAATAACTGCGTGACCGCGCATTACTCGGCTGTCAAAAGCGGCGGCTTGTTGCCGGATCCGCTGATGCGGGCCTGCTGGGGCTCCTCGAATTTGATGTCGAGTTTCCCGTTTTTCACGCCGACCTTTACCAAGCCGCCTTTGGTTAATTTGCCAAACAGCAACTCTTCTGCGAGCGGTTTTTTAATGTATTCCTGAATCACGCGGCCCAGAGGTCGTGCGCCCATTTTCGCGTCATAGCCTTTATCCGCTAGCCATTCGGTGGCCTTTGGTGTCAGCTCGATATGCACGTTGCGATCCAGCAATTGTGCTTCGAGTTGCAGCACAAATTTGTCGACTACCTGCATGATCACAGGTTTTGGCAAGGCGCCAAAACTGATGACGGCGTCCAGACGGTTGCGGAATTCCGGCGTGAATGTCTTTTCAATCGCGGCGGTGTCTTCACCTTCGCGGCCGTCGCGTCCAAAGCCCAAGGCGTTTTTCGACATTTCCGTGGCGCCCGCGTTGGTCGTCATGATCAGGATCACATTGCGGAAATCGGTGGTGCGCCCGTTGTGGTCGGTCAGTTTGCCGTGGTCCATGACCTGCAACAGAATGTTGTAGACGTCGGGGTGGGCTTTTTCCATTTCATCAAGCAGCAGAACACAGTGCGGGTTCTGGTCGACGCCGTCGGTCAGCATGCCGCCCTGATCAAAACCGACATACCCCGGAGGCGCGCCGATCAGCCGCGAAATCGCGTGCTTTTCCATATATTCGGACATGTCGAATCGTAAGAGTTCGACGCCAAGCGTGTCAGCCAATTGCTTGGCCACTTCGGTTTTACCCACACCTGTCGGCCCTGCGAACAGGTAGTTGCCGATCGGTTTTTCTGGCTCGCGCAGACCCGCGCGCGCCAGTTTGATCGCTGAAGCCAGAGTTTCGATGGCGGTATTCTGGCCGAAAACCACACGTTTGAGCGACTTTTCGAGGTCTTTGAGAACCTCGGTGTCGTCTTTGGTGACATTCTTGGCAGGGATACGCGCGATTTTTGCGACGACCGCTTCGATTTCTTTGACGCCGATGGTTTTGCGACGTTTGGATTCGGGCAGCAAATGTTGTGCAGCACCCGCCTCATCGATCACGTCGATTGCTTTGTCGGGCAATTTGCGGTCGTTGATATAGCGTGCGGCCAGTTCCACTGCCGTACGGATCGCGTCGGCGGTGTATTTGATGCCGTGGTGTTCTTCAAAGTGCGGTTTGAGGCCGCGCAGAATTTTGACCGCATCTTCAACCGAGGGTTCTTTCACGTCGATTTTTTGGAAACGGCGCGCCAAGGCGCGGTCTTTTTCAAAGTGTTGGCGGAACTCTTTATAAGTTGTAGAGCCCATGCAGCGCAGTTTGCCGCCCTGCAACGCAGGTTTCAGCAGGTTGGAGGCGTCCATGGCGCCGCCGGATGTAGCGCCTGCGCCGATGATGGTGTGGATTTCGTCGATGAACAGCACCGCGTCGGGGTGTACTTCCATTTCGGTCATCACGGCTTTCAGGCGTTCTTCAAAATCGCCACGGTAGCGGGTGCCAGCCAGAAGCGCGCCCATGTCGAGGCTGTAGATGGTGGCCTCGGACAGCACTTCGGGTGTTTCGCCGTTGATGATTTTGAAAGCAAGACCCTCGGCAATGGCGGTCTTGCCCACACCGGGATCACCCACCAAAAGCGGGTTGTTTTTGCGGCGGCGGCACAGCACTTGAATGCAGCGTTCTACTTCATGGGCGCGGCCAATGAGCGGATCAACGTCGCCTTTGGCGGCTTTTGCGTTCAGATCGACGCAGTATTTCGCAAGTGCGCTTTCTTTGACGTCGCCGTCAGTGTCACTAGCAGAATCGTCGTTCGGCACGCCGGTAACGGGCCGGTCTTCGCCAAATGCGGGGTCTTTTGCGACGCCGTGTGCGATGAAATTAACCGCGTCATAACGGGTCATTTCCTGTTCTTGCAGGAAGTAGGCGGCGTTGCTTTCGCGCTCTGCAAAGATGGCGACCAGCACGTTTGCGCCTGTCACTTCGGTGCGGCCCGAAGATTGCACATGGATGGCGGCGCGTTGGATCACCCGCTGGAACGCGGCTGTTGGCACGGCTTCGGAGCCTTCGATATCGGTGATCAGGGTCGACAGATCATCGTCGATGAAGTCAACGAGGTCTTTGCGCAGGTCGTCGAGATTGACAGCGCAGGCCTGCATGACGCGGGCTGCATCGGGTTCGTCGATCAGCGACAGCAGCAGATGCTCTAGCGTTGCGAGTTCATGCTTGCGCGCATTGGCAAGGGCCAAGGCACCGTGAATGGATTGTTCGAGTGTTGTCGAAAAAGATGGCACAGGCGTGCTCCTTCATAGTTCTGGGTCGGTGCAAACGCACAGCGTTTTTATCAACCGTGGCCTCTTAACCTTAAGGTTTGGTTTTCTTGCGTAACCTTCAAGGACTTTTTTGTGATTTGCGGTCACATTTTTCGTGAAGTGGTCAGAAATTGTCTTTGCGCTTGCGAATTTCGGTAAATACCTCGGCTGGGGTAGCGTCACTCATGCCGATATACGCCATAAGCTCGGGGTCGTCTGCACGCAAAAACGGGTTCGTGCGCAGTTCCAGGTCGAGGGCTGAGGGCACGGTCGGCAGATCTGCCGCGCGTGCCTTTTGAATGTCTGCGATACGAGAGATAAGGTCCGCGTTGTGTGGATCAAGGGTTTGCGCGAATTTTGCGTTGCTTTGGGTGTATTCGTGTCCCGAACAAATAATCGTATCCGCGGATAAGGTTTTGAGCTTTTGCAGGCTGGTCCACATTTGCGCGGGGGTGCCTTCGAACAGGCGACCGCAGCCAAGTGCCATCAGGCTGTCGCCGGTGAAGGCATATTTTGATTTGGTAAAGTTAAAGGCGATATGGCCGATGGTATGTCCCGAGACGTCGATGATTGTCAGGTCTTCGCCCAAGATGTTGACAGTGTCGCCTTCGGTGACTGCGTGGTCGAGCGGAGGCAGGCGGTGGGCGTCGGCCTGTGCGCCGATGATTTTGAGCTCTTCCCTGCGGTCCAGCCCGTCCAGCCCGTCGATATGATCCCAATGGTGGTGGGTCAGTAGCACGGTTGTGAGGGTCCAGCCGCCTTCCATTAACGCTATGTTAATCGGAGGAGCCTCTGGCACGTCGATGACGCAGGCCTCATGTGTGTCAGGGTTGCCCAGGATGAAGGCGTAGTTGTCTTTCAGGCAGGGCACGGTCGTAAGGATCAGAGGCATGACTTTTGCGTTCCTGTTTGTTATGTCTCGTCTAACCTTTCCCAAACGGGGCCTGACTGCAATGCACTTAGACGTACTTGATCTGCGCAATTTTTATTATCGTAGCGCCTTGGGGCGTGCTGCGCAGAAGGTTATTCGTGACGAGCTGACGCTGATCTGGCCCGAGGCCAAGGGACAGACGGTGGCGGGATTCGGGTTTGCTGTGCCTTTGTTGCGTCCGTATCTGAAAGATGCGCGGCGGGTGATCGGCTTGATGCCTGGACCGCAAGGTGTGATGCCATGGCCAGCCGGTCAGCCTAATATTAGCGTGCTGTGCGAAGAGAATTTCTGGCCGGTGCAGACGGGGCAGGTGGACAAGCTGGTTGTGATGCATGGGCTGGAGACATCCGAGAACCCCAATGCGGTGCTGGAAGAGTGCTGGCGGGTGTTGGGGCCGGGTGGCAAGGCGGTGTTTGTTGTACCCAACCGTGCGGGTCTTTGGTCGCGATCCGACAAGACGCCGTTCGGATTCGGGCGGCCTTATTCGCTGGGGCAGTTAGATACGCAGTTGCGTAGGCACGAGTTTGTGACCGAGCGGTCGCTATCGGTGTTGTTTCAGCCGCCCTCGCATCGCCGGATCTGGCGCAGGTCCGCGGGGATTCTGGAGCGGGTCGGGCACCATCTGCCGATTGTGGCGGCAGGCGGGGTGTTGATGGTCGAGGTCAGCAAGCAAGTGGCCGCGCCGACGCGCAGAGGCTTGACCGAGGCGGTCAGGCGGCCGTTGCGGGCGTTTGAGGGCATGACTGCGCCTGCGCCCGGACCTGCGCGGGACGAAGGGTAGCCTTGTGACGCGACGGTGATTGCGGTGGGGCCGCTTGTGGACAGATCGTCGCTCTCATTATTAGAATCGGGGTCTGGCGCGAGGTGCAAATCGTCCGTTTCGGTGGCATTTTGTTTTTCGGTCTGGAGCGCGCGCTAGACACTGGGCGTAAGGTGGCAGTGCCTATAATCGCTTTATCAAGGCGCTGAATCCTGAAGGCGTGAAATGTAGAATCGAGATGTTTAAAGGCAGAATTTTTGCTTGGTAGATTAAAAAACTGGGCATAACCTATTGTAAACCATTGTATCGGGACAGTTCTGTGACGAAACGCGAGGTTTCAAACCTCGGGCAGAAAGCGGCGCGGTGGCGCTCTGATTAAAAATAACTGCCAAAAGTCTGAGTGAGGGCGACAATTTGCCCCTTCAAGGCGGTTGCGAGGTGTCGAACGCTCTGCTACATCGACCTAGATTTTGCCGCCCTCGCGTAATTGTGAGGGCTTGCGTAAGCTGCCCGTCTTTGTGCCCGTTGGGGCATGGTTGGGCCCAAGACATCGGAAGGGTGGACGTGTCCGAACCAATAGGAATTTCCACAGGCATCGCCGCGCGCTATGCGACGGCTGTGTTTGATCTGGCGATCGACGGCAAAGCGCTACCTGCGCTTGAGAAGGATGTAGATGCACTCGAGGCCGCAATGGTCGAAAGCGCGGATCTGCAAACTTTGCTATCATCGCCACTCTATACTCGCGAACAGCAGGCCGCGGCGATTGCTGCGATTGCAAAAGCGATGAAACTGTCAAAATCAACAAGCAACGTGCTGGCGCTTATGGCGTCCAAGCGGCGTTTGTTTGTCTTGCCGCAGCTTTTGACGCAGCTTCGTGCGCGTATTGCGGACCATAAAGGCGAAGTGACCGCAGACGTGATCTCGGCCAAGGCGTTAAGCAAAGCCCAGACTGATAGCCTGGCAAAAACACTGAAGGCGCAAATTGGCGCTGATGTGAAAATTAATGCGACCGTTGATGAAAGCCTCATCGGCGGTTTAATCGTTAAAGTGGGCTCGAAGATGATCGATACGTCGATCAAATCCAAGCTCGATGCACTCCAGAACACAATGAAAGAGGTCGGATAACATGGCGATCCAAGCGTCTGAAATCTCTGCGATCCTGAAGGACCAGATCAAAAACTTCGGTAAAGAAGCCGAAGTCGCCGAGGTAGGCCGTGTGCTTTCCGTTGGTGACGGTATTGCGCGCGTTTACGGTTTGGACAATGTCCAAGCGGGTGAAATGGTTGAATTCCCAGGCGGCATCCGCGGCATGGCATTGAACCTAGAAGCGGATAACGTAGGTATCGTTATTTTCGGTTCCGACCGTGACATTAAAGAAGGTGACGTTGTTAAGCGCACCAACTCGATCGTGGACGTTCCTGTTGGGGATGAGCTGCTGGGTCGTGTTGTTGACGGTCTTGGCAATCCACTGGATGGCAAAGGTCCGATTGGCGCGACAAAGCGTGCCATTGCTGATAGTAAGGCTCCAGGCATTATTCCACGCAAGTCGGTTCACGAGCCAATGGCGACTGGTCTGAAATCTGTGGACAGCATGATCCCGGTTGGCCGTGGCCAGCGCGAATTGATCATTGGTGACCGTCAGACAGGTAAAACAGCGATCGCGCTTGATACGATCCTGAACCAGAAATCTTACAATGATGCAGCCACAACAGAGGGCGAAAAGCTTTACTGTGTGTATGTAGCTATTGGCCAAAAGCGTTCTACTGTTGCGCAGTTGGTTAAGAAACTCGAAGAGTCCGGCGCGATTGAGTATTCAATCGTTGTTGCTGCGACCGCGTCCGATCCAGCACCGATGCAGTTCCTTGCACCATATGCTGCGACTGCGATGGCCGAGCATTTCCGTGACAATGGCCGCCATGCGCTGATCATCTATGATGACCTTTCCAAGCAGGCTGTGTCCTACCGTCAGATGTCGCTTTTGCTCCGTCGTCCACCAGGGCGTGAAGCTTACCCAGGTGACGTTTTCTATCTTCACTCGCGCCTGCTAGAGCGCTCTGCGAAGTTGAACGAAGACAATGGTTCCGGTTCTTTGACAGCGCTGCCAATCATTGAAACACAGGGCGGCGACGTTTCTGCGTTTATTCCGACAAACGTGATTTCGATCACTGATGGTCAGATCTTCTTGGAAACTGAATTGTTCTTCCAAGGTATCCGTCCTGCTGTGAACACAGGTCTGTCCGTTTCGCGTGTTGGCTCTGCCGCACAAACAAACGCGATGAAATCTGTGGCTGGTCCGGTTAAACTCGAGCTTGCTCAGTACCGCGAAATGGCTGCATTTGCGCAATTCGGGTCTGATCTTGATGCCTCCACACAGCAGTTGCTGAACCGTGGTGCGCGTTTGACAGAGCTGATGAAGCAACCACAGTATTCGCCACTGTCGAACGCCGAGATCGTTTGCGTCATCTATGCAGGCACCAAAGGGTATCTGGACAAGATCGCTGTGAAAGACGTTGGTCGTTTTGAAGCTGGTTTGCTCAAGCACCTGCGTACCAATGGTAAAGACGTGCTTGATATGATCACCAAGGAAGATCCAAAGATCAAAGGTGAGGCAGAAGACAAGATCAAGGCCGCTATCGACGCGTTCGCCAAAGATTTCGCCTGAACCCCTTGCCTTAGAGAAGGAGACTTAGCTTATGCCTAGTCTTAAGGACCTTAAAACACGGATCGCGTCGGTCAAATCGACCCGCAAGATCACCAAGGCGATGCAGATGGTCGCGGCCGCAAAATTGCGCCGCGCCCAAGAGGCAGCCGAGGCGTCACGTCCCTACACCGAGCGCTTTAATGCGGTCATGGGGGGGCTTGCGTCCGGTGCTGCTGGATCTGCGTCTGCGCCCAAGTTGTTGTCAGGCACGGGCAGCGATCAGACCCACCTTTTGGTGGTGATGACGGCTGAACGGGGTCTGTGCGGCGGCTTTAACGGCAATATCGCAAAGCTGGCGCGCACCCATGCGCAAAAATTGCTGGCCCGAGGCAAGACTGTGAAAATCATCACTGTCGGCAAAAAAGGCCGCGACGTGATCAAGCGTGATCTTAGCACGCATTTTGTCGGTCATGTAGACTTGTCCGCCGCCAAGCGGATCAGCTACGCGAACGCACAGGGGATCGCCAAAGACGTACTGGCAAAGTTTGACGCAGGCGATTTCGACGTCGCCACAATATTCTTTGCCCGCTTTGAAAACGTCGTGACCCAGCACCCGACCGCCTTGCAGATCATTCCTGCAAAGTTCGAAGCTGTCGAGGGCGCAGAAGCGTCTTTGTATGACTACGAACCGTCAGAAGAGGCCGTTTTGGCTGATCTTTTGCCGCGCGGTGTGGCGACGCAGATCTTTGCGGCATTGCTGGAAAACGCGGCGTCCGAGCAGGGCGCACGGATGTCGGCAATGGACAACGCAACACGCAACGCTGGTGACATGATCGATCAGCTGACAATCGAGTTTAACCGCTCGCGTCAGGCGAAGATCACCAACGAGCTGATTGAAATTATTTCGGGTGCGGAAGCGCTCTAAACGGAGAAAACACTTATGGCAAACGCTAAAGGCAAGATCATTCAGGTCATCGGCGCCGTTGTTGACGTGCAGTTCGGGAACGACCTGCCACAGATTTTGAACGCGCTGACAACCGACAATAACGGCAAGATGCTGACGCTCGAAGTCGCGCAGCACCTTGGTGAAAACACTGTACGTTGCATCGCGATGGACGCAACCGAAGGTCTGGTACGCGGTCAGGATGTGACAGACACGGGCCTGACAATTCAGGTCCCCGTTGGTGACGCGACCCTTGGTCGTATCATGAACGTTGTTGGTGATCCGGTTGACGAAAAAGGCCCGATCAACACAACAGAGCGTCGCTCTATTCACGCCGAAGCCCCACCATTCGAAGAGCAGTCGACTGCCTCCGTGGTGCTGGTCACAGGCATCAAGGTTATCGACCTTTTGGCGCCATACGCCAAGGGTGGTAAAATTGGTCTGTTTGGTGGTGCGGGTGTTGGTAAAACAGTTCTTATTCAAGAGCTTATCAACAACATCGCGAAAGTTCACTCTGGTTACTCCGTATTTGCGGGCGTAGGCGAGCGGACACGTGAAGGGAACGACCTTTACTACGAATTCATCGAATCCGGCGTTATCAACGCAGAAGACCTGACCAAGTCCAAAGTTGCGCTGGTTTACGGTCAGATGAACGAGCCTCCAGGTGCGCGTATGCGTGTTGCTTTGTCCGGTTTGACAATGGCGGAATCGTTCCGTGACCAGTCCGGTACAGACGTTTTGTTCTTTGTGGACAACATCTTCCGCTTTACACAGGCTGGTTCCGAGGTGTCCGCACTTTTGGGTCGTATCCCGTCTGCTGTGGGCTACCAGCCAACATTGGCGACAGACATGGGCCAGATGCAGGAACGCATTACATCGACTAAGAACGGCTCGATTACATCCGTTCAGGCGATTTATGTGCCTGCCGATGACTTGACCGACCCTGCGCCTGCAACGTCGTTTGCTCACTTGGATGCGACCACGGTTCTGAACCGTGCGATCTCCGAGAAGGGTATTTACCCTGCGGTTGACCCGCTCGATTCCACATCGCGTCTGCTTGACCCAGCGATTGTTGGCGAAGAGCACTATGCGGTTGCAAACGATGTTCAGCAGACGTTGCAGCGCTACAAATCGCTTCAGGATATCATCGCGATTTTGGGCATGGACGAATTGTCGGAAGACGACAAATTGACTGTGACACGCGCACGTAAAATTGAAAAGTTCTTGTCGCAGCCGTTTGACGTGGCGCAGGTCTTCACGGGCTCTCCTGGTGTTCAGGTTGCTTTGGAAGACACAATCGCGTCGTTCAAAGCGGTTGTTGCTGGCGAATACGATCACCTGCCAGAAAACGCCTTCTACATGGTTGGCGGTATCGACCAAGTGATTGCCAAGGCAGAAAAAATGGCGGCAGCTGCCGCGTAAGGAGCCTAAAACATGGCAAACATACAATTCGATCTTGTCTCTCCAGAGCGCCGCTTGGCCTCTGTTGAGGCGACCGAAGTGCATATCCCCGGCGCGGCTGGCGACATGACGGCGATGGCTGGCCATGCGCCAACCATCACCACATTGCGCCCTGGCGTTCTGCGGGTCTTGCATGCAGGCGGAAGTGATGAATATATCGTTTCCGGTGGCTTTGCTGAGATCACTGCGACGGGCGTTTCTGTTCTGGCTGAACAGGCGCTACCGCATGGCGAGATGACGCAGGCGGTGTTTGACGCAATGCTGGCAGAGGCGAAGGCGACCCATATTGCGGCGCAGGAGACGTTTAAAAACGAGCCTGGCCCGGTAGATGATGCGGCCAAGCTACTGTCTGATATGGTTGCCATCGGCGGCCACATCGGTCTGACCGCAAACACATAAATCACACACAATGTGACGAGAGGGCTCCACTCTGTGGGGCCCTTTTGCGTGTTTACCTTTTTTTTGTCTCATTCGTTTAGTAGGTTCACTACAATTAGTGAAAAACGGGACGCAGATGCAAAAATTAGACAGTAACGTCATCGGAATTGATCAAGGCGACGTTATCTTGTTTTCCGATTTCGAACATGACGGGCAAATGTGGACCGGTGAAGGTCCGCGCAACACGCGCTTTGCTGTGCTGTTTTCGGAAAGCTACCGCAATAGCCCGAGTGTCTATGTATCAATTTCCATGCTGGACGCCGCCAACAGCGCAAATTCACGCTATGATGTGCAGGCGGAAGAGATCAGCAAAGCCGGTTTTGACATCGTGTTCCGGACGTGGGGCGACACACAGGTCGCCCGTTGTCGCGTGGCATGGCAGGCCATCGGCAGCCTGCGTGACGATGAGGACTGGGATCTTTAGGCTCTGTAGAGGCCCTCGTAAATCGGACCCAAAGTCTTGTGATCAAAGAGCGACGATACCGACGTGCCGTTCCACGTATTCAAAACCGCTTGGGCGAACATCGGCGCGGTCGGCACGATGCGGATATTGGGGCAGTTTGCCACCGCGGCTGACGCCTGAATTGTGTCGGTAATCACCAGATTTTTCATCACGGATTTACCCACACGCTCGATCGCCGGGCCGGACAAGACGCCGTGCGTGATATAGGAATGAACTTCCTTGGCGCCGTGCTCCATCAGCACCTCAGCTGCTTTACAAAGGGTGCCGGCGGTATCAACAATATCGTCTACGATCAGGCATGTGCGGTCTTTTACGTCGCCAATGACGGTCATTTCAGCCACTTCACCGGGTTTGCCGCGTCGTTTATCGACGATCGACAAGGGGGCGCCGATGCGTTGCGCCAGATCACGCGCGCGGGCCACGCCGCCAACATCTGGTGAAACAACCATCACGTCGTCCATGTTCCCCTTGAAATTATGCATCACGTCCAGCGCAAAGACGGGGGAGGCGTAGAGGTTGTCGACAGGGATATCAAAGAAGCCCTGAATCTGGGTGGCGTGTAGGTCAAGGGTCAGAATCCGCTCGATCCCTGCCTCAACCATCATATTGGCGACAAGTTTGGCGGTGATCGGTGTGCGCGCCTTAGAGCGGCGATCCTGGCGGGCATAGCCGAAATAGGGGATCACTGCCGTGATACGCCCGGCAGACGACCGGCGTAGCGCATCCGCAATAATCAACAATTCCATCAGGTTATCGTTGGCGGGGTTCGAGGTTGGCTGGATAATATACATATCCTCGCCGCGCACATTTTCGTAAACTTCGACAAAAATTTCACCGTCGTTAAAGCGCTCTACACGCGCATCAACCAGATTGACGTCGCGGCCCCGATGCATCGAAATACGGTTCGCGACTGATTGGGCGAGGGGGCGGTTTGCATTGCCTGAAATCAGCTTTGGCTCGTTCATTTTTGACATGGAGGTCGGTCCCTTTGGCGATCGGCTATGATGTGAGTGACAGAATCGTGGCGTTGACACGGGTTAACACAGGGTTACGGTCAGGCAAAGAAATCACGCAAGTCCGGAGCATAAAATGCCGCATATCGACTACTTTTTCACCACCATGTCACCTTTTACCTATCTCAACGGAAACCGCGTCGAAGAAATCGCGGCGAAACATGGGGCGACGATCACCTATAAGCCACTAGATATCATGTCCTTGTTTTCGCGCACTGGTGGGTTACCGCCAAAGGACCGCCATCCGAACCGTCAGGACTATCGCCTGCAAGATATGCGCAGGCGTGCATTGCGTGCTAAGCTGCCGCTGAATCTGAAACCAGCGTTTTGGCCTACAAACGCAGCTCCGTCAGGCTATGCGATTATCGCAGCGCAATCTGCGGGGGGCGGTGATTTGGGCCGATTGGTGCATTCATTTGCGGCCGCGTGTTGGGCGCAGGACCGTAATATTGCCGATGATGATGTAATCCGTGAGTGTCTGGAAACGGCCGGATTTGATCCGGCGCTGGCCGATAGCGGGTTGTTGACGGGGGCTGACACGTTTGGTCGTAATCTTGACGAGGCCGTGCGGCGCGGTGTTTTTGGTGCGCCTTTTTTCATCACGGATCAAGACGAGCGGTTTTGGGGTCAAGACCGTTTGGACGATCTTGACGCTGTTCTTGGCGGGACGCTTTAGGACCGCAGGATCTGCAGGAACTGGTCGACGCTTTGGTGTGTCATTGACCAGTCAGTAACAAAGCGGGCGGTCAGCATTTCATCTGGATCGCCCACTTCCGCGTCTCCGTCCCAGACATTGTAAACGGCACCTGCTGCTAGTAGTTTTTGGTGATCGCTGCGGGGCAGGCGGCAGAAAATGATATTGGCATCAACGGGATAACTTAGTTCAGCACGGTTATGGCCGCGCAGCCCGTCAGCCAAGCGCGCGCAGGATGCGTTGGCGGCCGTCGCCATCTCGCGCCACAAGTCGTCGGTCAGATAGGCTTTCATTTGTGCCGACAGGTAGCGGTGTTTGGAGAAAAGATGTGCGCCCCGTTTACGGCGCAGTTCGAATTCCCACGCAAGTTTCGGGTCGAATATCACGCAGGCTTCTACGCCCATCAAACCGTTTTTAGTGCCGCCAAAACTAACCACATCGACGCCCGCTTTCCACGTCATTTCAGCGGCTGTGCAACCAAGGGCGACAAGTGCGTTGCAGAAACGTGCGCCGTCTAGGTGGACCTTCGAGCCAAAGCCATGTGCCACGTCGGTCAGGGCGCGGATCTCGTCCAGACTATGCACGGTACCTTTTTCAGTGACTTGGGTGATAGAGACAGGGCCACGTTGCGGGCCGTGCACACCGCGGGTTTCCTCATTGGCGATCGCGGAATGTAGTGCGTCAGGCATCATTTTTGCGTCGACAGCGGGCACGAGCGTGAGTTTGGCATTCGAGTAGAATTCGGGCGCGTTGCATTCGTCTTCATTGATATGCGCCATCGGCGCACAAAAGATGGTGTCCCACGGATTTGCCAATGTTGCCAAAAGGATAGAATTCGCAGCTGTGCCTGTTGCGACCAGATAAACCGCCGCTTCAGGGGCTTCAAACATGTCGCGCACCATTTGGCGCACATCTGTCATAATCGGATCGCTGCCATAGCTTTCGGTATAGTTGGTATTGGCGTCGATGAGCGCTTGCAAAACCTTTGGGTGCGCGGGGCCGGAGTTGTCGGATGCAAAATACATTTAAGTCGGTTCCTCGATGATATAGTCGTCCCAGTCGTCTTCGTTCACGTCACCTTCGGCGATTGTGATATCCTTGATCGACACGCCAGCGCGGTGCACTGACTGCGGATCACCAGAGATCAGGGGGTGCCATGGATAAAGGTCGCGGCCCTCGGCAACCAAGCGGTAGCCGCAAGTTTTTGGCAGCCAGTACATGTTATCTTCCAAGGTTTTAGGCGTCAAAACGATGCATTCTGGTACATATTGGTGGCGCATCACGTATTTACTGCACAGGCATGTTGCGCCGTCTAAAAGGCGGCAGGCCACGCGCGTCAGATCGACTTGGCCTGTGTCTTCGTCTTCGAGTTTGTTAAGGCAGCATTTGCCACAACCGTCGCAGATGGCTTCCCATTCCGGGCGGGACAATTCGTCCATCGGGACGGTTTTCCAGAATTCAGGCCGCAGGCCGTCGCGGTTGATGCTGTCAGACATTTGCAAGTAATTCCCGTGCGCGGACGCAATCGGCGTCCATTTGTGTGATCAAATCGTCAAGCCCGTCGAATTTCATCTCGGGCCGCAGGTATTCGACGAGGGCGACAGAGATATGAGTGCCGTATAGATCGCCTGAAAAATCAAAGATATAGGTTTCGCAGTTGGCGGTATTTTCGCCAAACATCGGACGGACACCGATCGAGGCTGCACCGTTATAGCAGCCTTTATGCGGTCCGTCGCGCACGGTGATTTTTACCGCATATACGCCAAATTTGGGGGGGTGCAGACCGTCGATGGACATATTCGCGGTGGGGTAGCCTAACTCGCGGCCGCGTTTTTCGCCGTGAAGAACGGTGTTTTCCAAGCGATGCCAATGACCTAGCATATCTGCGGCAGCGCGGGGGCGACCTTCTGATAAGGCGGTGCGGATTGCCGTCGACGAGACTTCGGATGTGCCGAGCGACAGCATCGGCACGATTGTGACGCCGAATCCCATGTCGTCGCCGAACGCGACAAGTGATTTTGCGTTGCCGGTGCGTCCTTGGCCAAAGCAGAAATCATAGCCCACGATCACATGCGCGAGGCCGAGTTGATCGGCGATAATGGTCTGCGCAAAGTCGCGGGCGGACAGATTTGCAAGCGCCGCGTTGAACTGGATTTCATAAAGCTTTTCGACGCCTATTTTCTGCAAACGATTGGCTTTTGCCTCGGCATTCATGAGCCGGAAAGGGTTGTTATCATTGGAAAAGTAGCTGCGAGGGTGTGGCTCGAATGTCATGACGCCCAAGGGTGCCTGAGACGCTATTGCGGCCTGTCGGGCGATGTCGATGACTGCTTGATGGCCGAGGTGAACGCCGTCGAAATTTCCGATTGCCGCAGCTGCGCCGCGGTCGGTCGGGTCGATGAAATGTGTGTCTCTAATGATGCGCATAAGCGTGGGTAGCGCGGGTTTATGGCAGGCGCAAGTATCAGTCGAATTTACGGGACGGGGCGAGGACTGTTGCATCGCCGACGAGGACTTTTTTGCCGTTGACGAGGCAGCGGGTGTTCATGGTGACGCGTCGTTTCGGGTGATCTATATCGGTTACCTCAACTTCCGTGAGGACCATGTCGCCGGGGCGGACGGGGGCGAGGAATTTTAAGGTTTGTCCAAGGTAAACAGTACCATGGCCTGGTAATTGCTCGCCAATAACGGCAGAAATCAGCCCTGCGGTTAACATTCCATGCGCGATGCGCCCGCCGAAGATTGTGTCTTGGGCATAGTCTTCGTCAAGGTGAACCGGATTATGGTCGGTTGAAATTTCTGCAAACATTTCGATGTCTTGATCGGTCACAATTTTGCGCAGGCTGCGGGTCATGCCGATTTCGATATCTTCGATGCAAATGGTACCGCGCGTTGCGTTGTCCAACATTTCAGCCTCCAAGTAATAAAACGTCTATCAAGCGATTGCGATTGAAACTTTATTACTTTGCAGATGCAGAAAGATCAAGTCCTTTTTGAGTTAGCGCAAATGTCCGATGGTATATGTGGGCGTTAGCATTTCCGTTTTAAGATAAGCACTTAGCGCGTCTGCATTTGGTTGTTCGACGGTTTTTGTCTCGGCAGCGGCCAATCCACCAGAGATAAACAGCGTGTCGTAATCTTCTTGCAGGCCGCCAAGGACGTCGGTGCTGATCCCGTCGCCGATACAGATAATGCGCGGATCAGAGGGGGCATTGGTTAATGCCGCCAAACGACGGCGGGCGAGGTCATAGATTGGTGGATGAGGCTTGCCAAAATACGAGCTTTCGCCGCCCATTTCAGTGTAGAGGGCGGCCAAGGCGCCGGCGCACCATTCGCGGGTTTCACCGCGATCAACGATGATGTCGGGGTTTGCACAGAGCAGCTTCATGCCGCGCTCGCGGGCATAAAGAAAGTCAGTGCGGTTGACCTCTGGATCGGCCAGTGCGTCGAAAGGCCCGCAGCACACAATGCCTTCGGCTTGCATCAATGGGACACGGTCTATTTTTACGGGATTGTCGATGATATCCAACGGCTTAAAGAAGTCCGCGTCGCGGTCGGGGTCACCCATAAAGTAGACCTTTTCACCAACGACCCCTTGGAACATTGCCGCGCGCGCAGAATCGCCGGAGGTCGCGATTGTGTCGTAGGCGTCCGTGGGCAGGCCCATGCCCGCGATCTGTTCGGCCACGGAAAATCGCGGTCGCGGCGAGTTGGTCACAAGCACCACAATGCCGCCCTTTTGCCGGAAGGATTTCATTGCTGCCACGGCGGAAGGCATGGCAGCGATGCCGTTGTGCATGCAGCCCCACAGGTCGACAAAAGCCACGTCATATTGCGCTGAAACTTCGGCGAAAGTCTTAATGATCTGGGACATGATTAACCTTGTTTGCTAAGGGCGTCTGGTGCGTCTTGCATGCGTCTTGCATGCGTCTTTTTCGCGTATGGCCTTTAAATGGGGCGCGTGATGCGCCCCATTTATTAACTTTTGTAGATTACGCTGTTTTGAGGTGCGGTATGATCTGCTTTTTACGGCTCATGATGCCGGGAAGGACAACCATGTCGCCGGTGACCGTGGCGCCAAAGGAGGCTTCGGCGATTGTTTTAGACAACGCGTTCGGAATCATCATCGTGGCTTCTTCGCGTAGAATGTCCACAACGAAGAGAAGGACTTGATCAACGCCGTCCTCGGACGCAACAGTTGTCATGGTTTGCATGATGCTATCTTTGCGGTCGAGGATGATTTTCGGGGCTGTGGTTTCCAGAACGGAGACGCGGAATTTTGTGTCACCAACAGCGTATTCCTTGCTATCCATGCGCAGCAGTTCGGCGTCGGAGAACGAGGAGACGTCGGATTTTGCTTCGAACATTTCGGTGGCATAGGCGCTGATGTCGATGTTCAGGTCCGCGGCGAGGACTTCGGCGAGTGCCTTGTCGGTTGGCGTGATCGTTGGCGAGCGGAATTCCAGCGTGTCGGAGATGATGCACGACAGCGCCAAGCCTTTGATCGCGTCGGGCAGGTGTTCGGCGTGTTCGCCCATGAGGCCCAGCATGATTGTCGCGGTGCAAGCCAGCGGGCGGATTGTGATGTCGATTGGCCCTGCTGTTTCCAAGCCGCCGACCAGCTTGTGGTGATCGATGATCGCGGTGACGTTTGCGCCGTTGATGTTTGCGGGCAATTCAGCGGGGTTATTGGTGTCGACGATCACGCAGTCCTGGCCGTCTGCCACGTCTGTGATGATTTCGGGAAGATCGAAGCCCCAGCGCGTTGCGACAAAGGCCGCTTCTGTGTTGGGTGTGCCCAAGAGTTTCGCCTGCGAGGGGGTGCCAGTGTGGTTCATGAACCACTCCCAGATCAGCGCAGAGCCAAGGGAATCGGTGTCGGGGGCTTTGTGCCCGAAAATCAGAGTTGTCATTGTCAATTTGCCTTAAATCAGGGAGGATTTGGGCGGCTTATACGAAGGAAACCCGTGTTTGTCACTGTGCAGATTATACAAGGCGGCTTTGACGCATGACGAAACCACGCGAGGCGGATTTATATGGTCCTGTTAAGAGATTCTTAGAGGCGCAGGGGTATGATGTGAAGGGTGAGGTTGGTGCGGTTGATGTGATGGCGGTGCGTGGGGGGGATCCTGCGGTGTTGGTAGAATTGAAGTTAGGGTTCACGCTGGCGTTGTTTCATCAGGGAATAGACCGGCTGTCGGTTTCGGATTTGGTGTATGTGGCGGTGCCCGATAAGGCGGGGAAGGCGGCGCAAAGGTCGTTGAAGGATAATGTGAAGCTGGCCCGCCGTGTGGGGTTGGGTGTATTGACCGTGCGGTTGCGCGATGGACATGTCACGCCGATGGCTGATCCGGGCGGGTATGTACCGCGCAAGCAGCCGAAGTCTGCGAAGAGATTGTTGAAGGCATTTGAGCGCCTGAAGGGGGATCCCAATGAAGGCGGTGCGACACGGCATGGTTTGGTGACGGGGTATCGGCAGGATGCATTATTATGTGCGCGGTTTTTGGCGGTGCATGGGCCGAGTGCTGGGAAAAAAGTGAAGGATTGGGCGGAGGTGCCTGCCGCGACCCAGATTATGGCCACAGATCATTATGGGTGGTTTGAGCGTGTGTCGAGGGGGGTCTACGGGTTGACGGAAGCTGGCCGTAAGGGGCTGGCGGATTGGGCGGATGTTTAGGGATAGCTGGTCCTTGCGGTAAGGAGATCGAGCCGAGGTTGATTTGGATGGGGGGGCGTTGGGAATTTTTAACGCGACGTGTTTCCAGTCGGATCAGATCGGCGGTTTCTATGCCGAGTTAATCAATTGCGACTTTTGTAGCGCATGTGTCAGCGTAGTGTAGGCATGACCACGGTTTATTCTTGTTGGACCTTGGCGCGAATTGTCTCATGTATGGTGTGAACGAAGCGGAGTGCGTGATGTTAAACCCTGTGACCCCTGAATTTGAAACGCAATTGCGCGCGATTTTGCCGGAGGCGGCTTTTAGGGATCCGAGTGCGTATTTGTCAGAGCCGCGTGGGCGCTGGACGGGGCAGGGGCTTGTGGTTGCTCCTTCTGACACGGCGGAGGTGGCGCATGTGGTGGCGGCCTGTGCGCAGGCGCGGATTGGCATTGTGCCCTATAGTGGTGGCACGGGGTTAGTTGGTGGCCAGGTGTCGGGTGATGGGGTGAAGCCGGTTATATTGTCGCTTGACCGGATGACGCGGCTAAGGGCGGTATATCCGTTGGAAAATGTGCTGATTTGTGACGCCGGGATGATCTTGGCGGATGTGCATCGGGCGGCTGCGGATGTGGATCGGTTGTTTCCGCTGTCGCTGGCGTCGGAAGGATCAGCGCGTATTGGCGGGGTGTTGTCGACCAACGCGGGCGGCGTTAATGTGTTGCGCTATGGAAATGCGCGCGCGCAGTGTTTGGGGTTGGAAGTGGTGCGAGCGGATGGGACTGTTTGGAATGGGTTATCGCGGTTGCGCAAGGATAACACAGGATACGATTTGCGCGATTTGTTTATCGGTGCAGAGGGGACGTTGGGGGTAATTACAGGGGCTGCATTAAAGTTGATGCCCCGCCCTCCCATGCAAGGGACCGCGATGATGCAGGTTGCATCGCCTGAGGCTGCTTTGGAATTACTGGCACTTGCGGGGCGTATTATCGGTGATGGGGTGAGCGCATTTGAGTTGATCCATCAGCAAGGGTTTGCGTTTTTGAACGAGGTTGGCCCTAAGGTGAAGGTGCCATTTGACGTGGTGCCCGAATGGTGCGTTTTGATTGATGTGGGACTGGCTGCGGGGCAGTCACCCGGGGCTCTTCTGGAGGCACTATTCGAGGCTGCCGTTGAGGTCGGATTGGTGTCAAATGGTGTGATCGCGCAGTCGGAAGTGCAGCGGAAAGCGTTGTGGGATATCCGCGAAGGAATTCCCGAGGCGAACCGTCGCATAGGATCAATCAGCAGCCACGACATCTCGGTGCCGATCAGTTTGATCCCGCAATTCATTGAGCGGGCGGGAGCGGCATTGGCAAAGATCGGCCATTTTCGCATCAATTGCTTTGGTCATCTGGGCGATGGGAACCTGCATTATAATGTGTTCCCCTTGCAAGGGAGAACCCGTGCTGACTATGAAGAACAGCGGTTTTTGATTAAAGGCGCAGTGTATGAATTGACAAATGAAATGGGCGGTTCTGTGAGCGCGGAACATGGCATCGGCCGTTTAAAAGTCGATGATTTACAACGCTTTGGTGATCCTGTGAAGCTCGCGATGATGCGCGCGATCAAGGACGCATTTGATCCCGTTGGAATTATGAACCCCGGAGCGGTGCTGCCTCCGGCGGGAGTTTGATGGGACATAAAAATGCAATCCGTTCATAAAGCTTAAAGAGATTTGAGATAGCTTAGCGTAGCGGTACAGGCGGGAGCGTTGATGACCGTGACATGGAAAGTCGCCTCTTCGGTGACCTAAAACAGGTCCGTCCCTTTGGTGGGCAGCCGGATGAGGCGCGCTTTTACGCTAGGATTTTCTGTGTCCTGTCAAACTCTGGGGTGAGGCCGTAGGCCGAGGGGCAACGCCCCTAGTCGCCCTCAAATGAACACAGAGCGTGCACATCCATCCCCAACTTTTCCAGCCGTGCACGACCGCCCAGATCGGGAAGGTCAATCACAAATGCGCATCCAGTGACTTGTGCCCCCATACGTTCGATCAGCTTTATGCCTGCTTCGGCTGTACCGCCTGTTGCGAGTAAGTCATCCACCATCAGTACTTTTTCACCTGCGTGAAGCGCGTCTTCGTGTATTTCCATGACCGCTTCGCCGTATTCTAGGGTGTATGTCTGTTCAAACGTTTTGCCGGGTAGTTTGCCTTTTTTCCGAATGGGAATGAAACCCTTGCCGAGTTGGTGTGCTATGGCACCGCCCAAGATAAAACCGCGTGCTTCGAGGCCCACAACCTTGTCGATGGGTTGGCCGGCGTAAGGAGCAAGCAGTTGGTCGATGGCGATCCGGAAGCCGCGCGGATCGGAGAATAGTGTGGTGACATCGCGGAACATGATTCCTTTGTGCGGGAAGTCGGGGATCGTGCGAATGTAATCTTTGACAGTTTTCATAAGAGTTCCTTAAAGGACGCGGCCAGCGATGGCGTCGAGTTTAGCGAGAAGATCGGGGTCTCTTTTGTCGGGGGCGGTCATAATGGCGTGGGTAAGGGCCGTGTCGCAGCCTGCGTCGCAGAGTTGACGGCTTTGTGCCATGTTCTTTGCAAGGTTGACCACCAAGTCGCGTGCTTTGGTTCCGTTGCCGTGTAGGGTTTTGAGCACGTCGCTGACGTCGACTGCGCCGTGGTCGGGGTGCCAACTGTCGAAGTCGGTGATCATCGCAATGCTTGCATAGTGCATTTCGGCTTCGCGCGCGAGTTTTGCTTCGGGCATGTTGGTCATCCCAATCACGTCGCAGCCCCATGCGCGATACATGTGGCTTTCGGCCTTGCAAGAGAATTGCGGCCCTTCCATTGCGAGGTAGGTGCCGCCGTTATGCATGGTGACGCCTGCGCTTTGCCCCGCGCGCAAGCAAGATGCAGAGAGGGATGCGCAGGTCGGATGCGCAACGCTGACATGTGCGACGCAACCGGTTCCGAAAAAGGATTTTTCGCGTGCGAATGTCCGGTCGATGAATTGGTCAACGATCACAAAATCGCCGGGGGTAAGGTGTTCGCGGAACGAGCCGCAGGCCGATACGCTGACCGTGTGGGTCACGCCAAGCCGTTTGAGCGCGTCGATGTTTGCGCGGTAAGGCACGGTTGTCGGGCTGTGAATGTGCCCGCGTCCGTGGCGTGGTAGGAATGCGATGGGGAGGCCGTGCAGCGTGCCTGTCAAAATCGCGTCCGAGGGCGGCCCCCAAGGTGTGTCCACCACCGTCCAGATAGGGTTATCCAACCCCGGGATTTCATAAAGACCAGAGCCGCCGATGATGCCGAGGTAAGTGTTCATATTAACCCAATCGTCACGTTTCGATGTCAATGTGAGGCAAGTAAGGCGTGCGTGCAACTGGATTGCGGGGGTGACAAACGAGAGGCTGCTTGGTAGTGGCGGGACGAAAAGTTATTTGAAAGTTAGGGCTCCCTATGCCGAGAAAGCTATTGGCGCGTTTTGCGGACAATTTGCAATTGCGTGATTCTAATGCGCCGATGGATATTGCGCGCGTCCGAATCGAGGTCTTGTCGGGGTTAACGGTTGCTTTGGCGTTGGTGCCAGAGGCGGTGGCGTTCGCGTTTGTAGCGGGGGTACATCCGTTGGTTGGCCTGTATGCCGCGTTCATTGTTGGTTTGATTACGGCATTGATCGGTGGGCGTCCTGGGATGATTTCTGGGGCGACGGGTGCCTTGGCTGTGGTCATCGTTTCACTCGTGGCGCTGCACGGCGTCGAGTATTTGTTCGCCACCGTTGTTTTGATGGGTTTGATACAGATATTTGTGGGGTTCATGCACTGGGGCAAGTTTATTCGGCTTGTGCCACATCCTGTGATGCTTGGCTTTGTTAACGGTCTCGCGATTGTAATTTTTCTGGCGCAACTAGGGCAGTTTCAGGTGCCCGGGACGGCGCAAAGTGCAGGACATGGCATGGCCAACGGCGAATGGCTGTCAGGTATGCCATTGGTTTTGATGTTGGTTCTGGTGGCATTGACCATGGCAATTATCTGGGTGATGCCGCGCATTACGACTGCGATCCCTTCGCCTTTGGCAGGGATTGGGATTGTTGCTTTGATCGTGATCGGTTTCGGGATTGATGTTCCGCGGGTTGGTGATCTTGCATCTATCCAAGGGGGGCTGCCGACCTTCCATATTCCAGCGGTACCATTCACATGGGAAACGCTGATGATTATTTTACCTTTTTCACTGATTTTGGCTGCAATTGGTTTGATTGAAAGCCTTTTGACGTTGAACCTTGTAAGTGAAATGACGGGCAAGCGCGGCGGCGCGTCGCAGGAATGCGTTGCACAGGGCATAGCCAATACGGTCACTGGCGTCTTTGGCGGCATGGGCGGATGTGCCATGATTGGTCAGTCGATGATCAACGTAAAATCTGGTGGCCGCACGCGGCTGGCCGGTATTGTCGCATCGCTATTCTTGTTGTGCTTCATCCTGTTTGCATCGGGCCTGATCGAACAGATCCCGCTGGCCGCTTTGGTTGGCGTGATGTTTATGGTGGTGATCGGGACCTTCGCATGGAATTCGTTGACGATACTGCGCAAAGTGCCACCAATGGATGCGTTTGTGACGATTTTGGTGACGATTGTCACAGTACTGACCGATCTCGCGACGGCTGTGGTTATTGGTGTGATTGTGTCCGCGCTGGCTTATTCGTGGAACAACGCCAAACGTATCTATGCCAGCACGGATGAAACGCCGGATGGAACCAAGGTTTACAAGATTAACGGGCCGCTGTTTTTTGGATCGAGCGAAGGCTTTTCGGAGCTGTTCAAGATCGACACTGATCCGGATCTGGTGATTATTGACTTTGAGGGAAGCCGTGTGGTGGACCAATCTGCGCTACAAGCGATTGAAGCTGTCGCTGGCAAATATGAGGCGGCGGGTAAGCGAATTCAGCTGCGTCACTTATCGCGCGATTGTCATACGCTTTTGGCGAAAGCGGGTCACTTGATCGTCGATAGTGATGATGATCCTGACTATGAAATTGCAGTTGATTATGGCGTGCGAACTGGAATTTTGGGCAGTCATTGATTTGGTTCACATTGGCGTTGACTGGGTCCTATGCGGTTTTACGTTGGACGTTTGAGGCTGAATGTCTCGGTGACACAGGTGTAATCGTGATACCCAAGCCGCGCTAGCAGGCTGAATTTGGTGACATCGAACAGGCCGTTTGTCATGCAGTCGTCGCGCATGTGAACGCCGGTGACTTCGCCGAAAATCGCGAAATTCGAGGTCCCTTCAAGGGGAATAATTTGTGTTGCCTTACATTCTAAGGTGGCTGGTGCCTCTGCAACCCGGGCACAATCGATTGTGTCGCACTGTGCTTTCGCCAAGTGAGCGAGGTCGAATTCGTCAGTATCTTTGTCCCAAGCGCCCGACGTCTGGTTCATTGCGTCGCGCAACAAAAACGAGACGATGTTAACGGAAAAGACACCTGTCTCACGGATATTGGCGAGGCTGTCCTTGGTGTCTGCGCGATCCGGTTTTGTAGCAGTTGAGGCGAACATGACTTGTGGTGGTGTGTAGGCCACTGCGTTGAAGAAAGAGTAAGGTGCGAGGTTATCGCGTCCGTTTGCACCGCGTGTCCCGATCCAGCCGATGGGGCGCGGTGTGACAATTGCATTGAAGGGGTTGTGAGGTAGACCGTGCCCGTCTTTTGGTTGATAAAACATGTTTTCGTGCCTTTTCGTTAGCTTTCACTACGGTTAGCTTTGGGTAAACAGAATGACCAGAGTTGAGTGCATATGACGGCAGAAGCGATAACTTTGACCCCCGAGATCAAGGATGATTGGTGGGAGGTTGAGGCAATTTACGATTTGTGTTTTGCACCGGGTCGCGGGGCACTTTCGTCTTATCGGTTGCGCGATGATGTGCCGCCGATTGCGCCGCTGTGTTTCACGGCGCGTGACGGTCTAGGGGTCCTGGCTGGTGCAATCAGATATTGGCCTGTGCGTGTCGGCGGGCATGATGTGGCGTTATTGGGTCCCGTCGCTGTGCACCCGACGCGGCAAGGTGAAGGATTGGCGGCGCTGTTGATGTATCGCAGTCTCGCGGCCGCGCGAAAGCAGGGGTGGGGCCGTGTGATGCTTGTGGGTGACCGCGCGTATTACAATCGCTACGGGTTTACCTGTTTGCAGGGTGTTGTGATGCCGCCTCCGACCAACCCGGACCGTGTGTTAGGCATTGCGTTGCGCGATGGGGCCTGGGACGGCGTTATGGGTGATGTTTGCAAGTGGGATACGTGACGCGTGGAGAAGGCTTTTTGCATTGTAATACCGCGTGTACGTGGACATCAGGTTTGGCCTGAGGGGCGATGACCGTTTGATGTCGTGAATTATGGTGTAAGTGGTGACATTCGATGGGCTTGCGTTGATTGCCGCCGAGTGCGCAAGTTTTTTAAGTATGGATTGAAAATGCGTTTGAGATTGCCCATGTTGCGTAAATGAGCTTTGAAATCATACCCACCGAGGAACTAACGGACGATGCCCGCGCGCAGATTACGGCGCTGGTTTTGCGTCAGCGTCGCGCCAATGGTGTGATGATGAAGGCGATCAATTTTGTTGGTGGGCAGGTTGAAGACGGGTTGAAGTTGCTGCCGGCTGGGACCCGCGATCAGATCGATAAGGTTGCAAGACGGGCGCTGACCGCCAGTTATACGGCCGCTGCGAAATCGCGGTCGCGCTATGTCGGGTCCGATAATACGCATCGTGCGATGAGTGTTTTGACGGGCGCGCTGGGCGGATTGGGCGGGTTGCCCACGGCGCTTGCAGAATTGCCATTTGCTACCACGGTAATTTTTCGCGCGGTGCAGGGCGTGGCAGAGCAGCATGGCGAGGACCCGAATGACGAGGCTGTGCGTTTGGAGTGTTTGGCGGTATTTGGCGCAGGTGGTCCGGGTTCGGACGATGACGGGGTGAATACGTCGTTTTTTGGTGCGCGCATTGGGCTAACCGGCGCGGCGGTGCATGGATTGTTGGGCAAGGTCGCGCCTCGATTCGCTGCTGTTTTGTCGCAAAAGCTGGCGTCGCAGGCCGTGCCGATATTGGGTGCGGCGGCGGGGGCTGGCACGAATTATGCCTTTACCGACTATTATGTGTCGATGGCACATGTGCATTTCGGGCTGCGAAAACTTGCTCGCGAACATGGTGAAACGCGTGTGTTGGACGTGTTTCATGCCGAGTTGGCGGCGAAAGCGTTGCCCAAGGCCAGTGCATAGGGCGAAACGCGCTATTTTCGCAGGGTGCTGCATATACCAATCGCAAGCAAGCGTCTTGAAATGAAAAAGCTTCCGATGCGGGCAAAGGACAAATCGGTCCTTTCATCAGCGCGAGACTGCCAGTTTAGAGCACCGTAACGCCGTTTTTGGTTAAACTTGATAGACCAGCCAGTCAGCGACGGCGCGTCTAACGGAGGCGTCGCCGTTGGCGATGGATTTGTCGATGATGTTGCGTACTTCGTTCAGATCAACGCGTCGTAGCAGGTGTTTGACAGGGCCAACCGAGGCGGGGCGCATGGAAAGTGTGCGAAAGCCGATGGCGGCAAAGCAGAGCGCCTCGATCGGGCGTCCTGCGTCTTCGCCGCAGAATGACAGCGGTGTGTCGAAGCGTTTGCAGCGTTCGACGATGCCTTGCAGGAACAGCAGGAAGGCGGGGTTGAGGGTGTCGTAGCGTTTGCGCACCCGTTCGTTTTCGCGGTCGGCGGCAAAGAAGAATTGTTTGAGATCGTTGCCGCCAACCGAGAGAAAGTCGACTTCGCTATAGAATGCGTCAGGCGCAAAGGCGAGCGACGGGGTTTCCAGCATTGCGCCGATGCGCAGGTCTGAGGGCAGCGGATTTTTCAGTTTGACCTCGCGTGCCAGTGCCTTGTCTATCTCGGCCTTGGCTTGGGTGAATTCGCCGTATTGTGCGATGAACGGGAACATGATCGAGAGCGGTCCGCCGTTGGCCGCACGCACCAGTGCTTGTAACTGCATCCGCAAAACGCCCGGTTTATCGAGACCCACGCGGATTGCGCGCCAGCCCATTGCGGGGTTAGGCTCGTCGTTCGCTTTCATATAGGGCAGCACTTTGTCAGAGCCGATGTCGAGCGTGCGGAAGGCCACGGGCTTGCCGTTTGCCGCATCCAGAACCCGCGTATAGAGCGCCGAAAGCTCGCCGCGCCGTGGCATTTTATTGCGCACGAGGAATTGTAATTCGGTCCGGAACAACCCCACGCCTTGCGCGCCAGAGCCCGCCAGTGACGGGAGGTCCGCCATGAGGCCGGCATTCATTTGCATCGAAATGGTTGTGCCGTCTTTGGTCATGGCGGGTAGGTCGCGGATCGATGCATAGCGTGCTTGCGCCGCGGTTTGCATAGCGATTTTGTCTTTAAACGCTTTTTGCACGTCGTCGTCGGGCCGCAGATGTGCAAAGCCTTGTTCGCCGTCGACCAGAATGGTGTCACCGTTGAGGGCTTCGCGGGTGATGCCTTTGGCGTTAATGACCAGCGGAATTGCCCAAGCGCGCGCGACGATGGTGGCGTGGCTGCCCACGGAGCCTTCTTCGAGCACGATGCCTTTGAGCGCTTTGCCGTATTCCAGCAGTTCGCCGGGGCCGATGTTGCGCGCTACTAGGATCGGGTTGTCGGGCATGTCGGCGGTATTTGCGCCTTGGCCTGTGAGGATGCGCAGAAGCCGGTTCGAGAGGTCGTCGAGGTCGGACAGGCGTTCACGCATATAGGCGTCGCCTGCTGCCGAGAGCCTTGTGCGCGCCAGAGATTGTTCTTTCTCAACAGCGGCTTCGGCGGAGAGGCCGTTTTCGACATCGTCCTCCATGCGTTTGAGCCATGAGCGCGAGTTGGCGAACATGCGGTAGGATTCAAAGACTTTTTTCTGTTCGGCGTCGGTGCTTGCGTTACCGGACAGCAGGTCGTCGAGCCCGACGCGCAGGGTCTCGACGCCCTCGCGCAGCCGCGCAAGTTCAACGTCGGGATCGTCGGAAATCGGGTTGGTGACAACGACGCGGGGCTCGTGCAGGAATACATTTCCCTCTGATGCACCCTCTTGCCCTATAGAGCCGCGGAACAGAACCGGCTGTGTGTGTCGCGCCATGAGCGCAGCCCCTTCGCCGACAAAGGCCCCCAGTTCGGTCATTTCGGCGATCACCATGGCGACCACCTCGAGGGCGTAGACCTCGTCGGCAGAGAATGTAAGCGCCGCTTTGGATTGCACCACAAGCACGCCGAGCGCGTCGCCCAAGCGTTGGATCGGGACGCCGCAGAACGACGAGTACCGTTCTTCGCCAGTTTCGGCCATATAGCGAAAACCGCGCGCATTAGGGGCGTCTGCGGTGTTGATCACGCGGCGCAAACGCGCGGTGCGCCCGACAAGTCCTTCGGAAAGGCGAAGCCGTGTTTGGTGTACCGCTTCGGGGTCGAGCCCTTGGGTAGCGCAGAGTTCAAGCGTGTCTGCGTCACGAAACAGGTAGATTGAGCAAACGTCGGCGCGCATCGAATCTGCGATAATTTCGACGACTTTGTTCAGCCGCGCTTGTCCTTCGCCGCTGACCGCAAGCGCGGTGCGCAGGCGGCCTAATAGTTTTCGGCTTTCTGAATCGACCCGTTCTGGCATGGCGCCCCCTATATAATGTTGTTTACGCCGCGCCGCCCCATAGGGGAAGGGCAATTTACAACTTTCAGGTGTCTGGCGTGGCCTAAGTCGACGTGGCGGCCACGCCAAGGGCGTCAGTTTTTGTCGAGATCAAAAGCGTCGTGCAGCGCTTGCACAGCGAGTTCCATGTATTTGCGGTCGATCAGCACGGAAACTTTGATTTCGGATGTGGTGATGATTTTGATGTTAATGTTTTCGTCGCGAAGTACGGCGAACATTTTCGCGGCGACCCCTGCGTGGCTGCGCATGCCGATGCCGACAATCGAGATTTTTGCGACGCCTTCGTCGGTGATCAGTTCGGCGTAGTTGATGTTATTGGCGGCTTTTGCGGCTTCCATCGCTTTTTGGGCACGCAGCACTTGGTCGACAGGGCAGGAAAATGTCATATCCGTGCGCCCGTCTTCCGAGATGTTCTGCACGATCATGTCGACGTTCACGCCTGAATCCGCCAGTGGGCCAAAGATCGCGGCAGCGATCCCAGGGCGGTCGGCCACGGACAGCAGTGTCATTTTTGCCTCGTCGCGGGAATAGGCCACACCGGCCACGGCTTTGGATTCCATGATTTCCTCCTCATAGCAGACCAGCGTGCCTGCTGTGTCCGATGGTTCTTCAAATGATGATAACACGCGCAGGCGTACTTTGAACCGCATCGCGAGTTCAACAGAGCGGGTTTGCAGAACTTTTGCGCCTAAGGACGCCAGTTCCAGCATTTCCTCATACGAAATTCTATCGAGCTTGCGTGCTTTGGATGTGATGCGCGGGTCGGTTGTGTAGACCCCGTCGACGTCTGTGTAGATGTCGCAACGCTCTGCTCCGAAGGCTGCGGCGAAAGCCACGGCAGTGGTGTCGGATCCGCCACGCCCGAGTGTCGTGATCCGCCCTTCTTCGCTAATGCCTTGGAATCCTGCGACGACAGCGACGCGCATTCCCTCGCCGAATTTGGAAATGATGTTAGCGCACGGGATCTCTTTGATACGCGCGGAGGAATGTGCAGATGTGGTTTTTACCGGCACTTGCCAGCCTTGCCAGCTGCGCGCGGGAATATCCATTTCTTGCAAGCGCAGCGCCATGAGGCCCGCCGTGACGTTTTCGCCAGAGGACACAACCGCGTCGTATTCGCGCGCATCGTAGAGCGGTGAGGTTTCCGAAACCCAGCCGACCATTTCATTGGTTTTGCCCGACATGGCAGAGACGATGACGATGACGTCATAGCCTTGGGCCACCTCATAAGCCACGCGTTTGGCGGCCCGTGCGATCCGGTCGAGATTGGCGACGGAGGTTCCGCCGAATTTCATCACAAGTATTGGCATGTCCGCGCCTTGTTGATTATTTCGCGGGTTTGTTATGATGGACAGTGCACATCTGCAAGGGCGGAAGGTGTTAATGCAGTTTTTTGGTTGGGATAAATGGCAAGGGCAGCACAGGAATGCCGTCTTTGATTAACGCGCGGGCCTCGGCGGCGGTCGCTTCGCCGTAGATCGGCTTTTGCGGCGTTGTGCCGCTATTCATTTCGCGCGCGCGAAGTGCGAATTTTGTGCCGACATATTCGGATTTGGTTTCGATTTCGTTTTTGAGTTTCTCAATCTCTGTCGGGCCGGATTTTGTCGCGACCGAGGGCGTCATCAGGGTTTTGCGGATCGTGTTTGATCCGCAGGTTGTGCATTCAACCATGCCTTTGGACAGCAGTGTGTCGCAGGCATCGTTGGATTTGAACCACGATGTAAAGCTATGGGTTTTGTCGCAGGAGAGGGTGAATTTAATCATATCTAGATAATTAGCGGGTTATGACGGTTGTGCAACATGCAAGCGTGTCGGGTCAAAGGTGGCCACGATTTGTCGCAGGCCTAATTCGTCCAGCAAGCTGGCCGCTTTCTTGGGGGACATCCACTTGCGGTCGCGTTGTTTTTTCTCGGGCCAGTCTTTGGCCGCGTTTGTGACATGAAGGGCGTAGACCATGACCATAACGGGGGTGACCCCATCGTCGAGCGGTTTGTCGTAGCTATAGGCGCCGATGCTATTGGGGTGCACGGTTCCGGTAAGCCCTGCTTCTTCTTGGGCTTCGACGGCGGCGGCGTCAGAGGGGGTGAGTTTGTGCATGGGCCAGCCGCGCGGCACGATCCAACGCCCTGATCCACGTGTTGTGACAAGACAGATTTGAAGCTTGTCGTCCTTGTAGCGGTAGCAAAGAGCGGCGAGTTGGGCGCGCACATCGGTTTTGCCACCGCTGCGCAGCTTTAGAGGGACTGGTTTTTTTGGTAGTTTAGGCATGGTAATTATCCGCAGGCGGGATAAATCCCTTTTATGTCCCTAAGCTTCCACGCCCCAGCCGCGCAGGCAACCCCGCGAATGATCGCATCCGAGATTTATCGTCATTCGCATTATGGCGATTGGCATCCTTTGCGGGTGCCGCGTGTGTCGACGGTGTTGGATTTGACCCGTGCTCTGGGGTGGTTGCCCCGTGCGCAATATGTAAATGCGCCGATGGCCAAGCCTGCGGCGCTAACGGGGTTTCATACAGCGGAGTATATTGCCGCGTTGGTGGCCGCAGAGCGCGCGCAGCAGGTTTCCGAAGCGGTGCGCCAGCGCCATGCCTTAGGCACGCCGTCAAATCCGGTGTTTTCCGAGATGTACCGCAGGCCCGCCACATCTGCGGGGGCTGCGTTGCTGGCGGGGGAATTGTTGTGCCGTGGCGGTGTGATCTATGCACCGGGGTGTGGCACACATCATGCCATGCCTGATCGCGCCAACGGGTTTTGTTTTCTGAATGATCCGGTGTTGGCGATCCAGTCGTTGCGTCGCAATGGTGCAGTGCGGATTGCCTATGTGGATATTGACGCACATCATTGTGACGGTGTGGCAGAAGGTTTTGCGCAAGATCCCGATACTTTGCTCGTGTCGGTTCATGAAAAAGATCGTTGGCCGCGCACAGGTGCGGTGACAGATGTGGGGGTCGGCAATATGTTGAATGTGCCGATGCCGCGCGGCTGTAATGATGACGAGTTTGCACTGGTGCGGGACGCTGTGATTTTGCCGGCGGTGCAGAGATTTAAGCCGGATGCGATTGTTTTGCAGTGTGGTGCCGACGCTGTTTAGAGGACCCCCAGTCGCGTATGGCCTTGTCGAATAACGCGCATTGGGCGGTTGTCGCGGCGTTGCGGACAATGTCGCCACGATATTTGGTGACGGGTGGCGGTGGTTACAATCCTTGGTCGGTGGGCCGTTTATGGGCGGGCGTTTGGGCCACGTTGAACGGCTGTGAAATACCTGACGTTTTGCCTGACGCGGCGCAGGATATTTTGCGGGCCTTGCGCTGGCAGGGGCCAATGGGTGAAAAGTTTGCAAAACCTCATTGGATCACGACTTTGCGTGACGCCCCGCGTAGGGGTGTGATATCGGATGAGGTCAGGGCCATAGTTGTGCAGGCGCGGGCGGTTTTAACAGAAGGTTAAATCATGAGATATGTATTTTCTGTGTGCTTGGCACTTGGTGCGGGCGCGGTTCAGGCCGAGCCTGTCGTTGTGTTCGCGGCGGCAAGTCTGAAAGAACCTGTTGACGCCTTGGCTGCCACGCTGGGCGATGTTGTTGTGTCATATGGGGGGAGTGGCGCGCTTGCTCGGCAGATCCAGAATGGTGCGCCAGCGGATGTCGTTTTGTTGGCAAATGCGGAATGGATGGACGTTTTGCCGATGGTGCAGGATGTCGCGGATTTCGCAAGTAACGCGCTGGTGTTGATCGGGCCTGCGGGGGCTGCGGATGTGGATTTTGCGGATTTACCAGCGGCGTTAGGCGCCGGGCGTTTGGCGATCGGGGCGACGGCGTCAGTACCTGCGGGAATTTACGGGCGTGAAGGATTCGAGAGTTTAGGTCTATGGGATGATCTGAGCGGACGCTTGGCCGAGGTGGATAATGTGCGCGCGGCGCTTGTGTTGGTGGCGCGCGGAGAGACGCCGTTTGGGGTGGTTTATGCAACGGATGCAGAGGCGTCAGAAAACGTGCGTGTTGTTGCCAGATTTCCCGCGCAGAGCCATGCGCCGATACGGTATATCGGAGGTGTTGTGACGCAAAACACTGGCGGACAAGCCTTTTGGGATGCGTTGCGCGGGCCACAGGGGCAGGCGATTTTGGCCGATTTCGGGTATTTGCCGGTGGGCAATTGATGTGGGACGCGGTTTTCTTGAGTTTGCGCGTGTCGGCGGTGGCGACGGTTTGTGCCTTGCCGTTGGCGATTTGGGTCGCGCATATTCTGGCACGGAAATCGTTTTACGGTCATGCGGTGTTGAACGGTTTGGTGCATTTGCCTCTCGTTTTGCCGCCTGTGGTCACCGGATATTTACTATTGGTGGTGTTTGGTAAGTCAGGTGTCGTCGGTGCGGCGTTGTTTGAGTGGTTCGGGATCACATTGGCGTTTCGCTGGACCGGGGCGGCGCTGGCTGCGGCAATTATGGGATTTCCGTTGATGGTGCGGGCGATCCGGTTGGGTTTCGAGGCGGTGGACGCAGGGTTGGAAGATGCGGCGCGCACACTGGGCGCGTCAGAGGTGCGGGTGCTACGCACCGTCACATTGCCCTTGGTCGCACCTGCGATTGTAGCGGGGGCCGTTCTTGGCTTTGCCAAGGCGCTTGGCGAGTTCGGGGCGACGATCACGTTTGTGGCCGCCATCCCCGGGCAGACCCAGACGATCCCGTCGGCGATTTACGGTTTGCTGCAGGTACCCGGACAGGAACGCGCGGTTGTGGTTTTGGTGGTGATTTCGGTTGCTTTGGCGATGGGGGCCTTGGTCGCGTCGGAATGGTTGGCGCGCAGGATGGCCGTGCGATGATTGCGGTGCGGGTTAAAAAGGTTTTGGCGGACTTCAGGCTCGACGTCGAGTTTGATGCGCCGGGTGGCGTGACTGCGGTTTTCGGCCGGTCAGGGTCAGGGAAGACGACGTTGATCAACGCGATTGCGGGGCTGGTTCAGCCGGACGCAGGCAGTATTGTGGTTAACGGCCGTGAGTTAATTGATGTGCCCGTCCATCAAAGGCGGCTGGGCTATGTTTTTCAGGAGGCACGGTTATTTCCGCACATGACGGTCGCGCAAAACCTTGTTTACGGCGGCGCGCATGATCGTGCGCGGTTGATTGATATGTTGGGACTAGGAGCATTGTTGGCGCGCTATCCTGCGGCGCTATCTGGCGGGGAAAAGCAGCGGGTCGCCTTGGGACGTGCTTTGATGAGCAATCCCGCGATGTTGTTGTTGGACGAACCGTTGGCCGCGCTCGATGCGCCGAGAAAGGCAGAGATCTTGCCGTATCTCGAGCGATTGCGTGACGAGGTCGAAGTGCCGATGATTTATGTCAGTCATGATATGTCCGAGGTCGCACGGCTGGCAAATACGATTGTGGTGTTGGATCAGGGCCGTGTTGTGCGTGCGGGTGCATTGGGTGATGTGCTGTCGCATCCGGCGTCGGTGCCGTTATTGGGCGCGCGCGATGCGGGCGCGGTTTTGCTAGCCACGGTTGTCGCACATGAAGACGAGGATGGATTGACGGTGCTGGAATTTGAAGGCGGGCGGTTGGTTTTGTCGGGACTGGTCGGGCGCGTGGGGCAGAATATTCGTGTGCGTATTCCGACCCAGGATGTGATTTTGGCGCGTGTTGCGCCGCAGCAGATTTCGGCGCGCAATGTGTTGCCCGTGACAGTGAGTGCTTTAGAAATTGGCGATGGATCGGGGGTTGCCGTCGGGTTGATGGCGGGCGAGACGCCGTTACTGGCGCGGATTACCAAGGCCAGTTTTCGAGAAATGGAGCTGGTCGTGGGCGCGCAAATTTTTGCGATTATCAAGGCGACAGTGGTGGCCCCTGAAATCGTGGCGCATTAATGTGGGTGCAGTGCGTCGATTGCCGCGAGTGTGCGCGCGACGCTGCCTGCATGTTCAGCATAGAATTGTGAGATTTGAGCGTCCGTGATCGCTGGCGGATTGATCACGGCTTGCCGCAGGTCGTCCGGCGTGGGTGTCATGGTGCAAACGCCGGCGGCTATCGCCTCGACGACGGGGTAGGTGATCGTCCAGATATGCGGGCCGACGATGACCGGTTTGCGCAATGCAAGCGGCTCGATGATGTTATGCGCGCCCTTAGGCACAAAGCCACCACCGACAATCGCGCGGTCGCATAGCCCGAGATAAAAGTACATTTCGCCCATACTATCACCGAGAAGCACATCGCAGTCGATTGCATCTCTGAGCGTCAGGTCGGAGGCGAGCGCGATTGAGCGGCGGGCGGTTTTCAACCCTGCTGCGTCAAGCATGTCCGAGACTTCGTCGAAGCGTTCGGGGGCGCGGGGAACATAGATGTAGAGTGGTTTTGGGGCAGATTTTATTAGGTTGATGTAGATCTCGTCTTCGCCTTCTACCACGCTTGTGAGGGTGATGACCTCGCGTCCGTTGCTTAGGGTCGGGCGTGCGATTCCGGCCGCGTCGAGGTGGGATTGCGGGATCGGTTGGTCAAAACGCAATTCGCCGGTGACGTGGATGTTTTGCAGCCCCGCCTCTGCAAGCCGCGATTTTTGGTCATATGATTTGACAAAGCCACCGGCAAAGCCTGCAAAAAGACGGGCGCGTAATTTGAGGCCGCGTTTGTCTTTTATAAAGCTTTTTACTGGATATTGGGCGTTACACATATACAGAGGGGTGCCGGATTTACGGGCCATTGTGATCATCATTGGCCAGACTTCTATTTCCATGACCAAACCCAGCCGTGGTCGGAACGCGCGTATGAAGCGGCGATAAGCAGCGCGGGTTTCAAACGGCACCCAGAGGGCTTGCAGGTGGCCCGCTGCGATTTCAGGGCCGAATTCGCGTAAGGCTTCGCGCCGCCCTGCGGGGGTAAAGTGTGTTGTGATGACGGTATCTCCGCGCGCGAGAAGGGCGCGGACGAGAGGCGTGGCGGAGCGCATTTCGCCAAGGCTGACAGCGTGGACCCAGACCGCGCCTTTGAGTGACGATGCGTAGTGGCCGAACCTTTCGCCGATATGTTCGGCGTAGAGCGGGTCGCGTTTGCCGCGTTTGCGCAGGTAAAGGTAGATGAGGGGGATGAGGATGATCCAGAGTGCTTCGTAGAGCCAAAGGGCCACGCGGAGGATTGGATCGGGCCAACGGATCATGGCAAGGCTTTCAATTGGAGCAGAGATTTCGCGAGCACAATGATCTCGGTGCGGGATTGGGCCGCAAGGTCGTTTGCGTTTTTTGTCAGTGCACCGCGATTTGCATGAAGCAGGGCGTCGGAGATGTCGGTCGAGGTGGCGACAAGAAGCGCGGCCCGATTGCGATCGAGCGCGCCGTAAGCCTCTGCAAAGTTGGCGGTGTTCGGGCCGTGCAGGATCGCGCAGCCGAGGCTGGCCGCTTCCCAAGGTGAGTGCCCTTGAGTGTCGTTGAAGGTGCCGCCAATCAGCGCCGTGTCGGCAAGCCGGTAGAATAAGCCCATTTCGCCGAGTGTATCAGCGATCCAAATGGGGCCGTCGGGGTGTTGGCCTGCGCTGCGTCGTGGCAGATTTTCGGGCAGCGGGGTATCGAGGTTGCGCGGCGCGATGATCAACAGTGCGGTCGGGTCTTGGGCGTGTAGTGATTTATGCGCGTCTATTGCGAGTGCAATTTCGGGTGCGTGTGCCGGTGCACAGATCCAGACGCGTCGGTTTTTGGTCGCGCGTTGAAGGGTTTTGAGGTCGCAAGGATCGCAGTCGAGCGGTGGGGCTGCTGACTTTAGGGCGTTATTCAGCGTGATTGGCGCAGAAGCACCGAGTTTTTTAAGATGTATTGCTGTTTCGTGGTCTTGGGCGCTTATCAAAGCCATGCGTTGAAACGCGGATGCATAGAGGGACTGCGCTTTGACGTGTCTGCCGTAGGAGGCTTTATTCATGCGCGCGTTGATGAGGGCTTGCGGGATGGCGCGCTGGTGAATGTCGTGGATAAGGCCCGGCCAGATATCTTGTTCCGCCCAGATCACCAGGTCAGGTTTCCAGTGATCAAGGAAGGCGGCAAAATAGGTGGGACTGTCAAGCGGCAGGAATTGATGTTGTGTGCGCGGCGGCATTTGCGACGCGATGCCACTGGCGGATGAGAGTGCGGTCGAGGTGATCAGGAAGTTTGCGGTGGGGTCGAGGTCGCTCATTGCGAGAACAAGACTGCGTAGCGAAAGTACTTCGCCCAAGCCTACGGCATGCAACCAGATCAACGGGCCGTCGGGACGCGCCGCCGAGGCACGGCCCAGTTTTTCGGTCCAACGGGTGGGGTGCTCCTTGCCCCTTGCAAGCCGTTTTTTCAAGAGCGGTTTGGCTACGAGCGGGATGACATGACGGGCGCAGAGGTAGAGCCGCAGCAACGCGGGTTTAGCCAGCGTCATGGAACGTCTTTTGCAGGCTGCCGGCCCAGAAGGCGGTGTCGCTGATGACATCTGCGAAGCGTTGCGCAGCACTGCCGCCGCCGAACCCGTCGTCGCGCGGATAGGACTTACCCCATTGGATGTCGAGAAAATCGCGAATTTTGGCAGTCTCTTTTGCATCGGCGAAAAAGACGGAAGGTGATTTTGCGCGGTTGGTTTGGCGAGACCCGATGTCGAGGGAGGGGAGGCCGATGAATGGGGCTTCGCGGACACCAGCCGACGAGTTACCTATCATGGCAGCGGCATTTTTCATCAGTTCCGAGAAATGTGCAAATCGCATGGAAGGCAGCACTCGAAAGCGGTCTTTTGGCAGAGCGTCTATAGCGGCAAAAATGTCTGTCGAGCCGGGGTCATTGTTGGGGGCGATGAGAACAAAGTTGCGTCCCGATGCCGTCATGGCGTCAAAAAGGGCGCGGGCTTGCGCACCCATTGTGTCGGATTCTGATGTGACGGGGTGGAAAATACAGATGCCAAATTCGCCGTCGGGCAGTGCGTAGCGTTGGCGCACCTCTGCGATGCTGACCCCGGAATTCTGGCTGTGAAAGTCGAGCTCGGGCGAGCCGATAGCGTGAATTTTAGCGGCGTCTTCACCCAGTGCCATGACCCGATTGGCGGCGTCTTGTGAAGAAACAAAATGGTGGCTGGCCAGTTTCGAATTACAATGACGGTAGATTTCATCAATGGTGCCAGACACTTCGCCGCCTTCGACATGGGCGCAGCGAATATAGTTTGTCGCGCAGACGAGCGCGCAGGCGAGGGCTTCGACGCGGTCGCCGTGAATCACAACCAGGTCTGGTTTGTGTTCAAAGACGAAATCCGAAAAGCCGGTCACGGTTTTGGCAAGGATCATGTCTTGTGGATCACCGGCGCGCTGGTTCAGGAATTCGTGCACAGTGACGCCTGCCGTCCGGTGGACTTCGAGTTTTGTCAGCCCGTAGCGGTCCAGCATGTGCATACCCGTCACGAAGAACAAAACGCTGAACCCCGCATCACGCGCAGCGATGGCGAGTGGTTCCATTTTGCCAAAGTCAGCACGGGTGCCGGTAACGAAGAGGATGGATTTACTCATGATTTACTCGCAGCCCTTACCGCCTTTTCTAAGTTCATATGCTATGGTAACGAAATACAAAACCCTTTGAGGTATATTGTGGAAATTTCTATCGTCGCGCAAAGCCGCTCTGCCCTGCACCGTAAGTCGGTCGTGTTATGTTGCGATGCGAAATACTTGCCCTATGCGGCACTGACTATTGATACATTGTTGCGCAGTAACCCGCGCCCTGACTTTGATATTTGTGTGGTTTCGTTGGATCCGCTGGTTCTGCCAGAGGTGCTACGTCGTGATGAGGTCCGGTTTTGCCAGATTGCGGTTGGCGATGTGTTTGACGGGCTGCGCACCACAGATCGGTTTTCGCTGGCGGCGTATGTACGGCTGGCGCTGCCTGCCGCGTTTGTCGAAGACTACGACCGGATTTTGTATCTGGATTGCGATATTATGGTTGTCGGCACGGCGATCTCTGAGGTTTTCGACATTGATTTGGGTGATGCGCCCATCGGTGCGGTGTCGGATAACATGAAGTGGAAATACCCGGGTAAGCCTACGCCAGATCAAGCAGGGCTGGGCGTGAACGGGCCCTATTTCAACTCTGGTGTGTTGTTGATCGATTGTCAGGCATTTCTGGCGCAGGGCGTTTTGGACGCGTGTTTGCGGGTCGCCGCTGAAAATAATCCCGAGAAAATTCATTTTGATCAAACGCTATTAAACTTGGCGTTAGTTGGAAACTGGGCTGGGTTACATCCCGTGTGGAATTGGCAATGGGCGGCCGTGCGCCCGATGTTGGAAGTCTACGTTGATGTTCAGATCTTGCATTTTGTAGGCATTGCAAAGCCGTGGTCTGCGCATGCGAAGGGGATGCCTTTGCGTTATCGCGCCTTGGCGTACAGATTTTTGAAGGCCCATTTTCCCGCGTTGGATGTGCCTTTGCCGACCCGCCAGTTTGACAAGTGGTCAGTGATTGCGACACTGGTGCATCACATCGGCAAGGTGCCTGTTTTTGCGCAGCTGATGGCGCATTATGGCAGTGATATTATGAGCGTGAAGCGGCCTAAGTAAGCGCCTGTTTCGTGTCTTAAGAGTTTTTTCGGTTTGCCCAGAAATGCCCGTTGCGCAGCAGCCATGCGCCGCGCCGAAAGTAGTTTGCTGCTTTGAGGCGGTAGTGCGGCAGGCGTTTTGTCCAATGCGCTTTTTTCACGTCGGCAAAGTTTGCGCCGGTGATAGAGCTTAGGTTGCCATCGTCGACGTGGCTAGAGAACGGTTCGAGACCAAACTGGCGGAAGTTGTGTTTGAAGAAACGATTGAGTTCGTGATCAAGTGCGCGCGTTTGTGGCCAGAGGTTGGGCAGAATGCGGCGTGCAACGTCTTTTTTGATAAGATAGGCGGCGTTTCCTGTGAAGGGACCGAGGTAGGCGTTGAGCGTGTAAGCCCCGAGTTTTTCTTGGGCAATTGGGATTTTTGCGCGAATGCAATTGAACCGGATCGTGTCCCACATGTCGCTTGCACCGAGTGCGATGTCCAAACTGGTAAGGAAGTCGTCGTGGAAAACCACGTCGTCTTCCAAGATCAGCGCGACGGTGTGATCAGAGGCGATGAATTGTTCCCAAACTGCAGTATGACTGGCAAAGACGCCCAGTTTCCCGGGGAGCAGGTTTGAGCCCATGTTGCGCTCATAAGCGGCTTTATCGGCGCGTTTCATCAGGTCGTCAGCGCAATCCTTGCCGTAGATCGCGTCAAAGCG
The DNA here is from genome assembly GCF_054439475.1 of Yoonia sp. MH D7. Taxonomy (NCBI): domain Bacteria; kingdom Pseudomonadati; phylum Pseudomonadota; class Alphaproteobacteria; order Rhodobacterales; family Paracoccaceae; genus Yoonia; species Yoonia sp. MH D7. The sequence goes on along the minus strand of NZ_JBTJCF010000001.1, from coordinate 1,822,048 downwards.
CTGGAACGGTAGATCTAGTTTGGAAAGCTGTGTTTCCATCGCCGCGCGCCGTTCTTTGTCGCGGTCGAGGTTGATCATCCAAATGCCCAAATCTTTGCGCGACAGGCTCATGCGAGGTCGCTCCATTTGAGTTGTGTGTTGCGCGGCATATCGCGGTTCAGGGTTTTGCCTACGACCTTGTCGAATTCAAAGCCTGCGATTTCGCCGGAGCCGGGGCGGCGGGCCCAGATGTCGGCTTCTGTGATGACCGTGCCTGCAGTCAGGTCGCGGTCGGCGACGACGGATGAGCGTGCGAAGGCGTAGACACTGTCCTCGGATGGCGTGCGTTGTTTTGGATTATGCAGCGCTGTGTGGATTTCACGAGAGCGGTCGATGATGTGGCGCAATTCGGCCGGATCCATCGAATTGATGATGTCGGGGCCAATGCGGTAGCGCGTGTCGGTGTAGTGCCGTTCGAGAATGCAAGCGCCTAGCGCCACTGAGGCTAGCGCCATGTCGGGGCCGATGGAGTGGTCAGAAAAACCGACGACGGCATTCGGGAAGGCCGCTTTGAGATCAGTGACCCCTTGTAGGGATACGATTTCGGGCGGTGAGGGGTAGAGGTTGGTGCATTCCAGCAGCGCGTAGTCGATGCCTGCGTCGTCGAGGATTTTGACAGAGGCGCGGATGCTTTCGATGGTTTGCATGCCTGTGGACATGATGACCGGTTTACCCTTGCGCGCGATGTGGCGGATCAGGGGCAGGTTGTCGACTTCGCCCGAGCCGATTTTATAGGCGGCAACGTCGAGTGTTTCGAGAAAGTCGGCGGCGGCGCGCGAGAACGGGGTCGAGATCCAGATCATGCCGAGCGATTCAGTGTAGCGCTTGAGTTCGGTTTCGTCGTCGGCCCCGAGTGCGCAGCGCTGCATAACATCCCAGATCGATACGTCGGCGTTGGGCGGGAAAATTTGCTTGGCTTCCTCGGTCATCTCGTCTTCGATGATATGGGTTTGGTGTTTGATCATTTCGCAGCCGGACAGGGCGGCGAGACGCACCATTTCCTTGGCCACGTTCAGGTCGCCCCCGTGGTTGATCCCGATTTCTGCGATGACGAGAGGCGGATACGATGGTCCGATTTTGCGGCCTGCGATTTCCATGGGTGGCTCCTGTTTTGGCGTTGATTTGTTGTAGGCTGCACATGAGATAGTTGCAATGTGGGACCGCATCAGCCAAATGAATGTCATGACAAAACGTGATTACGATATTCAAACGCCAGATGGGCGAAGACGTGCGATGCGCCAGTTCGAATGGGCGGATCACGGGATTTTGCGGCATCGCTGGCATAACTTTGCGCAGTTTGCGGATGGGGCGTTTCGTTCCAACCACCCCACGACAGCGCGGTTCGAGGCCTATGCCGCGATGGGCATCAAGACGGTTCTGACGTTGCGCGGCGGTCAAAACCAGCCGCAGTATTTGTTTGAAGCCGAGACCTGTGCGCGATTGGGGCTGACATTGGAATGTGTGCAGATGGCTGCGCGCAAGGCCCCTGTGGCGGCAAGATTAGGCCAATTGTATGCGATGTTTGACCGGATCGAGCGCCCGTTTTTGATGCATTGCAAATCGGGCGCGGATCGCACGGGGCTGGCTGCGGCGTTGTATTTATTGGAATACGAGGGCGCGGATATTGCCACGGCCAAGGCGCAGTTGAGCTTTGATTTTATCCATATTCGACGCACGGCGACGGGAGTTCTGGACCATTTCTTAGATACTTACGAGGCGCGCTTCAACCAGACGGGTATTGGTGCGCGCGCGTGGATTGCGACGGAATATGACGCGGAGGCGTTAAAAGTCAGCTTTGCGGCAAAGCAAAAAGCGCTGCAACCTTGGCAGGGCTGGCGTTAGCGCAGCCCTGTTTCCAATTGTCGTCCCAGCAGGAATTCGATGATCTCCCAGTCGAGTGGGCTGTCGATGTCGAGACTGCGCGATTCAGGCACGAGGTAGGGGATGACGCGGCCCTCGAACAGGCTTTTCGCGGCGCGCAGGTAGTCGGGTTTAACCACATAGACGAGGCCGACGTGATCATAAACGATGGGCGCAGCCTGCCGTGATAGCACGTGGCCGGGCAGGGGTTTGGACACTTTCAGCGCGCCAGTCTCGTTGGTTTCTAACATGTTGAAATAGGGGTTTTTGCGCGAGATGCAGCAGGACATGACCATGTCGGGGCTTTGATCGTGGTAGAGGTCGAGTGCGCCTGTGATGTCTTGTGGCAGTCGCAGTGGCGAGGTGCAGTCGAGGTCGACAAAGCCGGTAGCAGGGCCGGTTTGTTTTTCGACCTGCGCCAAGGCATGTTGCCAAACCGCGAATTTGCCGGCGGTGTCTGTCGCGAGTTCCGCAGGACGCAGTCCGATATCAAGGCCCCCGCGTTTTAGCCCGTGTTCATACATTTCAGGGCTGTCGGTCGAGACCACGACCGCATCTATCTGCGCATGGTCCAGCAGTTGATCCAGTGACCAGTCAATCACATGTTTGCCGTGCATCATGCGAAAGTTTTTGTTTGGCACGCCTTTGCTGCCTGCGCGTGCGCCGATGTGTCCGATGATCATGGGAAGGGTCCTGTCGTTGGGTGAGGTCGGCGAAATCTATTGCCGACCTCGATATTTGATCTAGCGCACGACGTAAACAGAGCAGGTGGCGTGGCGCACAATACGCGCTGCATTCGGCCCCAAGAGATAGTCTTTGAAGTCGGCTTTATGGGCGCCGACAACGATCAGTCGCGCGCTTGATTTTTTCGCAACTTTCAACACTTCCTCGTAGGCGCGGCCAGACGAGATCAGGTGCCGCACTTTGAGGTTTTGTTCAGCGCCAAGTGCCGTTGTGACGATTTTGTTGAGCTGCACCTTCGCCTCTTTTAGCATTTGATCGTGGTGCGCTTTGTTAAAGAAGGTGCCGACCTGCGCCATGCCGTAGTCGGGCACAACGCCGATCACATCCAGCTGCGCGCCTTCCAGTTCCGCTAGTTTTGCGGCGGTTTGCAGGGTTTTGATGTCTTCGTTTCCGTTGCTCACGTCAACGGCACATAAAACGGCGTGGGTCATGCTGGCACTCCTGTCCGTGACATACGGCTGCGTTGTAGAAAGACGATGAACATTAAAAAGATCAGCGTCGGGATAAAGATCAGTTCTTTTGGTAACTGGTCCGCTGGTGCGCGCACGGTTGTGATTTGCACAGGCTCGTCGCCGTAGAAATCAAAGCCGCTGAGGGTTTCAGCGAAGGGCGAGCTGAACGATGGCTCGTCAAGTTGCCCTGCGTTGTCGCCGCCCATCAAGATCAGCCCCGTCGCGTCGAGCCGTGTGGTGGCGTCGCCTTCAACGACAGGTAGCACCAGCGAGGTCTCTTTGATGTCGCCCGTGTCGAAGTCGGGGCCAGAGACGCGGATCCGCAGGTCCTGACCAGGTTGCGCGTCGCCCAAGGCCTGGGTGAAGGCTGCGGGTTCCATGTCTTGGAACGGTGGCTGGATCCGGTCCATCACGAAATCGGGCCGGAACAGTGCAAAGGCGATCAGCACAAGTGCGACGCTTTCGTAGAGGCGGCTTTTGGTCAGAAACCAGCCCATTGTGCCTGCGGTGAACACAAGGATCGCGATGGAGGCGGTGATGAACACCAGTATCCCTTGCATCCATGTCACGTCGATCAGCAGCAGGTCAGTGTTGAAGATGAACACAAACGGCAGTGCGATTGTGCGCAAAGAGTAGAAGAACGCGATGAACCCTGTGCGGATGGCGTCGCCGCCAGAGACCGCAGCGGCGGCAAAGCTCGCAAGGCCCACAGGGGGTGTTACGTCGGCCATGATGCCAAAGTAGAACACAAACAAGTGGACCGCGATCAGTGGCACGATGAGGCCGGATTGCGCACCAAGTTCGACGACAACCCCTGCCATAAGTGACGAGACCACAATGTAATTGGCTGTTGTTGGCAGCCCCATGCCAAGCACAAGAGACAACAACCCGACAAGGACCAGCATAAGGATCAAGTTGCCGCCTGAGAGGAATTCGACCAGATCGGCCATAACCTGACCGACACCGGTGAGTGTCACGGTGCCCACGATCACGCCAGCGGTGGCCGTTGCCAAGCCGATGCCAATCATATTGCGCGCGCCGTCGATCAGCCCTTGGTTCAGGTCGCGTGCGCCTGCTTTAAAGGCATTGACCGTGTCGCTTTGTCCGCGAAAAAAGGCTTTGAGTGGTTTTTGGGTCAGCAAAATCACAAAGAGCAGGGTGGTGGCCCAGAACGCCGACAGGCCCGGCGATTTCTGTTCGATCATCAAGAAATAGACCAAAACCACAATCGGCAGCAGAAAATACAGGCCAGATTTGTAGATCTCACCCACGACCGGCAATTCGATTTCTTCGGCGTTGGGGTCGTCAGGTTCCAGATCAGGGACGCTGGACGCGAGCCACAGCAGGGCTGCGTAGGCGGCGAAGATCACAACCGACATGACGAGCGCGGAAGCATTCGGCACCAGTGACGTAATAAAGCGCACGGGGAATTGCACACCGTAGCACAGCCCCGCGAAGCCCGCAAAGAACAGCGCCATGCCGCCGATGGTTTTCCCCATCGAGACAACGCGGTTACCAAGGGTTGGCATATTGGACTTCACCGCTTCGAGGTGCACAATATAGACCAGCGCGATGTAGGATATTGTGGCGGGCAGGAAGGCGTGGGTGATGACCTCGACATAGGAAATGCCGACATATTCGACCATCAAGAAGGCCGCAGCCCCCATCACGGGCGGCATGATTTGACCGTTCACGGAAGACGCCACCTCGACGGCGCCCGCTTTTTCGGACGAGAACCCGACACGTTTCATCAGCGGAATAGTGAATGTACCGGTGGTAACCACGTTTGCGATTGACGAGCCCGATATCAGGCCTGTGGCCGCAGAGCCTACAACCGCAGCTTTTGCAGGGCCGCCTTTGAGGTGACCAAGTGCGCCGAAGGCCATTTTAATGAAATAGTTACCTGCGCCTGCTTTATCGAGCAGCGCGCCGAAAAGCACAAAGAGAAACACGAATTTTGTCGAAACACCCAACGCGATACCGAACACACCCTCGGACGTGATCCACATGTGGCTCATCGCTTTTTGCAGAGAAGCGCCTTTCCAGCGGATGACGTCGGGCACAATTTGAGAGGCGCCAAAGAACACGTAGCCAAGGAAAATGGTTGCGATAATCGCCATAGCCGGGCCAAGCGCACGGCGTGCGCCTTCGAACAGGATCACCAGACCGGCGAGCGCGAACCATTTGTCCACATTATCGGCAAGGCCACCGGCGGCGACGATTTTTTCGTAGAAAAAGTAACCGTACATGGCGACGAACGCGCCAAACAGGCCCAGTATCCAGTCGGCCATCGGGATATAACCGCGCGGGCTGGCCTTAAAGGCGGGGTAAGCCATAAAGGCAAGAAACACGGCAAACGCCAGATGGATCTGGCGCGAGTTATTGATCAGGTCGCTGGGCAGGATGTAATTTGACCACGGCGACGCTAGGATGACTTGAAACAGGGACCACACGACGGCCACCACGGCCAACATTGTTCCCACCACACCGTCGGGTGCGCGCGCACCAGCATCGGACGAGGCCACAAGATCTTGGAGTTCCTCCTCGGTCAGCGGGCGATTCTTTGACGAATTCTCGACCATGTGTTCCATCCCTGATTGTTTTTTATAGGTGGGGTGTCGGGGCCAAATACTGGCCCCGACGTTATGTTCGATAGCGGCTTATTCGATCAGGCCAGCTTCGCGGAAATACTTTGCCGCGCCATCGTGCAAAGGTGCAGACAGACCAGCGGTTGCCATTTCGGCAGGGTCAAGATCTGCAAAAGCGGGGTGCAATTTGCGGAAGTCTTCGATGTTTTCCATCACTGCCGACACAACCGCATACACCGCTTCGTCAGACACAGCAGCCGAGGCAACAAATGTTGCACCCACACCAAACGTCAAAACATCTTCGTCGTTGCCACGGTACATGCCGCCCGGGATTGTCGCCGTGCGGTAGAACGCATTGTCGGCAATCAGACCATCAACCACGTCACCGGACACTTCAACTAGCACGGAATCGCAGGCTGTTGTTGCTTCCTGAATGGAACCGGACGGGTGACCAACGGTGTAGACCATCGCATCGATCTGGTTGTCGCAAAGGGCTGCGGATTGCTCTGCGGCCTTGAGCTCTGTTGCCAGTGCAAAGTCGTCAGTTGTCCAGCCTTTAGCTTCCAATAGGACTTCCATCGTGCCGCGCTGACCGGAACCGGGGTTGCCGATATTGACGCGCTTTCCCTTTAGATCGTCGAATGTTGTGATGCCTGCGTCTGCACGGGCGACAACTGTGAAGGGTTCAGGGTGAACCGAAAATACGGCGCGCAGGTCTTCAAACGGGCCTGCTTCTTCGAACTGGGATGTGCCGTTGTAGGCGTGATACTGCCAGTCGGACTGGGCGACGCCAAACTCAAGCTCGCCCGCGCGAATTGTGTTAATGTTATAGACCGAGCCGCCTGTGGATTCGACCGAGCAGCGAATGCCATGCTCGGAACGGCCGCGGTTGACCAAACGGCAGATCGCGCCGCCGGTTGGGTAGTAAACGCCAGTGACGCCGCCTGTCCCGATTGTAATGAACTCTTCGGCCATTGCGGCAGGTGCGAGCATCGCGCCGAACGCGAATGCCGCGAAGGATAGTTTCATTTGCTTAGACATCAGTATCTCCTTTTTCGATGTGTTGTGCATGCGTTCCAGAGGCGCTCTGGAACGATGGCTCTATGCGCCAGGTGCTTGATTTTGCGTGACTTAGACGGTCGCATTCAAACCTCCCAGCCAACCAATTACCTTGTAAGGGTTCCACTCGATAGAATTCTTGTCAACATATGAATCAGATGTTTTAAGATCTGACATGTGCTGACCTGGAGTAAATTAGATGTCTCATATCTTTCCGCGCCATACCAAATCGCGTCCACCTGTCGTGAAAAGCGGGCAGGGTGTTTACCTTTATGATACTGATGGAAAACAGTATTTTGACGGTTCAGGCGGGGCTGCGGTGTCGTGTCTAGGACACGCAGACGCGGACGTCACGGCGGCGATCAAGGCGCAGTTGGATAAAGTCGCCTTTGCCCACACCAGTTTTTTCACGTCGGAACCGGCAGAGGCTTTGGCGGACAAATTGATTGCAAATGCGCCTGCCGGACTGGACCGCGTGTATCTGGTGTCGGGTGGATCAGAGGCGATGGAGGCCAGTTTGAAGCTGGCGCGCCAGTATTTTGTCGAGATTGGCCAACCGCAGCGCCGTCATGTGATTGCCCGCAAGCAAAGTTACCACGGCAATACATTGGGCGTGCTGGCGACAGGTGGTAATGCATGGCGTCGTGCGCCGTTTGCGCCGCTTTTGGTGGAAACCACCCATATTTCGCCGTGCTTTGAATTTCGCGGTAAGGTCGCGGAAGAGACCACAGTGGATTACGGATTGCGCGTTGCCAACGAGTTGGAAACCGAGATTTTGCGTCTGGGCGAAGATGCGGTCATTGCATTTGTGGCGGAGCCGGTTGTGGGGGCAACGGCGGGCGCTGTGCCTGCCGTCGAAGGCTATTTCAAACGCATCCGCGAGATTTGTGACCAATACGGTGTGCTGCTGATTCTGGACGAGGTGATGTGTGGTATGGGCCGCACGGGCACCTTGTTTGCCAGTGAACAGGAAGGTATTTCACCCGATATTGCCGCAGTCGCCAAAGGGCTAGGGGCGGGATACCAACCCGTTGGCGCGATGTTATGCACGGCGCAGATTTACGCGGCGATTGAAAACGGCAGCGGATTTTTCCAACACGGTCACACCTATGTCGGGCATCCCACAGCGAGTGCGGCGGCACTGGCAGTGCTGACGAAACTGACGGATGGTGGCTTGGTTGATCGCTGCGCGGTGTTGGGCGCGCAGTTGCAAGAGGCATTGGTCGCGGCATTCGGGCAGCATCCCCATGTTGGCGATATTCGCGGGCGCGGGCTGTTTCGCGGCATCGAGATTGTGCAGGACCGCGCAACAAATGCGCCGTTCGATCCTGGTCGCGGCATTCATAAGCAGTTGAAAGCCAGGACGTTTGAGGCCGGGCTGATTTGTTACCCGATGGGCGGCACGATTGACGGGGTGAATGGCGATCATATTCTGCTGGCCCCGCCGTTTATTATGGACGAGAGCCATATCGACGAGATTGTCGGCAAGCTTGATATCGCGATGCGAGCGGTATTTTGACGATGTTGCCGCGCCTGATGGTCGCCCCGAATGGCGCGCGTAAAAGCAAGGCGGACCATCCAAACTTTCCGATGTCTCTGGATGAAATAGTCGCAGAGGCTAAGGCGTGTTTTGCGGCGGGTGCCGACGGTCTGCATTTGCATGTACGCGATAACGAAGGGCGGCACAGTCTGGATGCGGGGCGTTACCGCGCGGCATTGGATGCGTTGCGCGACGTGGTGCCGGAAATGACGTTGCAAATCACCACAGAGGCGGTGGGCATGTATCGCCCTGACGCGCAGCGTAGCGTTGTGCGTGATGTCAGCCCTGATGCCGTGTCAATTTCTCTGTCCGAGATTTGTGCGGACGGGGCAGAGCAAGAGGCGCTGCGCTTGTTTGACGAATGTGCAGAGCGGGGCACTGCCGTGCAGCATATTTTATATGGCGCCGAAGATTTAGCATTGATGGACGGGTTTTTGCAGGCGCGGCAGATCAAGCCAGAGGGGCTGCAACTGTTGTTTGTATTGGGCCGCTATGCGCAGGACCAGCAAAGTGTGCCTGCGGATCTGGACCCGTTTGTGGCGTGGCAGGCGGCAAAGTGTCCGCAAGCGGATTGGGCTATCTGTGCTTTTGGATTGGCCGAAACGACCTGCTTGCGCGCCGCACATGCGCTGGGCGGAAAGATCCGCGTCGGGTTTGAAAATTCGTTCTGGAATGAAGATGGCAGTCTTGCGCAGTCCAATGCTGAACGCTGTGCCGGGGTGCGCCGATTTTGGGCCTGAAGTCATCTATGATCTGACAATGAACTGGCTGACTTTACGCAGGTTTTTGTGCATAAGTGTGGTGATCCCGCCAAGGTTATTGCTGCGCAATGCGCGGTAATCTTCGCGGCTTTTTTGCACGAGGCGCCCAAGCGAGCGGTTGCTTTCGCCGCCAGTGCGCATTTTGACCATGACTTGAGGGATATATGCGAGGTTGATTTGCCCTACGTGTAGCCAGCGCAGCATGGCGTCATAGTCGGCGGCAATTTGAAATCCTGTGTCGTAGCCGCCAGATTTCTCAAAAACCGCGCGCCGCAAATTTAGCGTGGGATGCGGCGGCATCCAGCCTCGTTTAAGGGCCGCGCGAGACATTTCCCCCGCGTGCCAATGCCTGACTACGCGGCGGATGTCGGTTGCTGCAACGTAATCAAGATCACCGTAAACGCCGTCGATATCAGGGTCGGTGAACGCAGACGCAACTTGGGCCAGCACTGTGTCATGTGCAAAGAAATCGTCGGAATGCATCAGGCCGATAATATCGCCCGTCGCCCGTGCAATGCCCTTGTTGATCGCGTCGTAGATACCTGTGTCCGGGCCACTGTCTAGGTGGGTGTTCGGTTTTGCTACCGCGGCGATGATCGTAAGGGTGCCATCAGTCGAGCCGCCATCTTGGATGATATGTTCAACGGGTGAATGGGTCTGGGCCTGCACGCTTTGGACCGCGTGTTTGATCGTGGCCTGCCGGTTATAAACGGCGGTGATGACGCTAATTTTCATGGGTTTTAGCCAGTATGCGTGTTTTGATCGCCCGCAGTGGCGTACCTGCATAGATCGTCCAAGAGTCCAGTTTGCCGCGTGCAAGGCCGCCCATCTGGATGACTGTCCCCGCGCCAATCGTGGTGTCGGGCGCGATTTTGACCTGTGCGCCGATCCATGCGCTGTCACCGATCGTGACCGGTTTCACGATCAGATTGAATGTCGGGCTGGTCCAATCGTGGCTGCCTGTGCACAAATATGCGCCTTGCGAGATACAACAATGCGCGCCGATGGTGACGGGGGCAAGGTTGTCGATCCAAACCGCTTCGCCGATCCACGCATGGTCGCCGATGATCTGCTTCCAAGGAAATTTGATGATCACGCGGGGCTTGATCACCACCCCTTTGCCAATTTGTGCGCCAAATATGCGCAGCAGTGCGATCCGCCATGCGCTGCCCGGAACCCAGCTTGCCACCGCCATGCCGCCAAGAATGATCCACGCCAGCTCTGTCAACTTTGATGCGCCGCGCGAAAATTCGGGGTTGGTGTAGCTATCAAGTTTCATCCGCGGCCCTTTGTGTTGATAAAATGCACAAAATCAGGGGCGTGTGTGTGACCTGCAACCCAAGCGTAAAGCTGTTTGTGCATGGCGGCGACAGTTTCCCATGTAAAGTCGCGCTGCACGATGGACCGTCCCTTGGCGCCCAGCTTTGCAAGGTCGGGGCGCTTTAGGCCACCTCGATGTCGTGGGCCAGGTGTGCGGGGTCGGTCGATATCTCGATGGCGGCACGGGACGCAAATGCAAACGACAGGTTGCAGTGGTCGGTCATGAGGACGGGCAAGGCGTAAGACCACGCCTCTAGGACGGACATTGGGTGACCTTCCGAGAATGAGGGCAGGATAAAAGCGTCAGCATGGGCAAACAGCGCGGTTTTGTCTGCGGCGTAGACGGGACCCGCGAAAATGACGTCGCCCATAAGCATATAGTTTTGGACGCGTTTTTTCAGGGATGCGAGGTGGTCACCATCGTCCCAGCCTGCAATGACAACGCGCCATTTAGCTGCGAGAGTGGGGGATTTGGCTTTGAATATGGCCCAAGCCGCAAGCAATTCTGCGATACCCTTTTTAGGATGTATGCGCCCAAGAAAAAGCAAAACCTTGCGTCCGTCATCGGGTAGCCAGCTTGGACGCTTTGCTGATGATATTTCAGCGCAGCGAGGTAGGTCCGCGCCGTTTGGGGTGATGGCAATCGGATTTTGAAGGCCGAAATCGCGGATCGAGGCGGCTTCGCGACTGTTCAGGGCATGCAGGCAGGCGGCGCGCTTTAAATTGGCGGTCTCGAATAGCGCTGCGGCGATGCGTTTGCGGTTGCGCGAATTGTCCAACGCCCAACGGTCAAGCATACCGTGCGGCGAGATCACAACACCACGTTTATGGCGCAAACTGATGGTCGACGCATAAGTCCAGAGCCCGTGCTGGTGGATGACGTCAGGATTTAGAACTTTGATTGCACTGCGTAATTTAGGGCTGTAGCCGAATTTAGACGGACCGATGCACGGGAATGCGGTCGCGGCGACGGGGTGCCATGTGGGCAGGTCTACTGGTGTGAACGGGTCGGTTGGCGCTAGGACATTTACATGCACGCCTTGCTTGTCGAGTGAGACCATGTTGCGGCGCACCGCATCGAAAATACCGCCTGCGTTGCGCGACAGGCTGGGGGTCAGGACCGCGACAGTGATGGCCGGATTATGCGACATGTGGCTCGGTCCTGACGAGATATTTTGCGGTTTTGGGCAGGTCTTTCACGGGCAGTGCCGGCACGCCTGAATAGAGCGTAAAATCGGGTTGATCTCGTTTGGAATAGACAGAGCCCGCAGCAAGCACCGATGCGGCGGGAAATACCGACCCTTTCAGCAGGATCGTGCCTGTTCCGATAAAGCTATGTTCGCCAATCGTGATCGGCGCGCAGGATTGCCGATTGTGGGTAATGTCGATGGAATGGGTCAGAAATTGACTACGGTAACCCGCCACTGTCGCAAAACGCCCGATGTCGATTGTGTCGGTGCAATCCAGAATATGCCGCGATGTGACGCTGGACCCTTGGCGTAAAAATAGCGCGCTTTTGCGGCTTTTTTCCTGCTGGAAATGTGGCGTACCGTTTGCACCAAACACCCAATTAAAGGTGCCCAGAATTGCGTCGTCTTCAAGCACGAGGTGTTCAATATTTCGGATGATATTGAAGTGGCCCAACCGGCTGCGCGGTCCCATGTGCAGGGTTTTGGTATCGATGAAACATATGCCAAGGTTGGCTGTCGGATCGATTTTCGCGCCGAGTAGCCAACGCGCAAGCACCCGTCTGCCTGTGCCACCGATGAGGAAGGAAAGGATGAAAAAGAGGATTGATTTTAATGATTTTTTCACGGGCTATCCTTTAGAAATGGCCGAGCAAAGCCGGTCGCCATATTTCGCCAAGGTGAAGTCGGCGGCGCGTGTCAGGGCGGATTTGCCCATTTCTGCACATAGGGCGGGGTCGCTAGCGAGGTGATGCAATCTGGATGTCAGGGCGTTGATATCGCCGGAGGGGACAATAAAGCCGTCGATGCCATCGCGAATAACAGAGCCCGTCTCGTAAGTGACAATGCAGGGCAGCCCATAGCTCATGGCCTCATAGACAACTGTCGCAGAGCCTTCGAGGTAAGACGGTAACACAAAGACGTCGGCGTTATGGTAGGCCTGTGCGATGCGCGGAAATGGTTGTTTGCCATGCAGGGTGATGTGTGGCGACGTGAGTTTTTGAGGGTTGGCATTGCTAAGATTACCAAACACATCAAGATGCACGGCCCCGTCAAGCGCATTGACGGCCTGCACCAGGTCTTGCGGGCCTTTGCGGGGCTCGACCGAGCCCACAAATACCGCGCGCAGGGCGCTCTTCGGGGCGCGTGGTACTCTGGTGACGCGCAGTTGGTCAGTGGGGGTAAAGCCGTAAGGGACAACCGTGATTTTTCAGCCGCAACGCCGTACCGAATGAGTTCAGTTTTAACATACGCAGACGGACAAATAATCAGATCGGCCAGCTTCCATTCAGCTTCTTCGCGCTGGGCGAGAATTTCTAACTGGGTGATCTGATAGGCATCTTGGACCGCGGTGTCCGGATCTGCCATGCGCGCCATGAGATCCATCAAAGTACGGCGCGGTGCGACGCATTGTTCTAGCACAAGCCGCTTTCCGAGACCGCTGAATGCGCGGAATGTTTCGAGGGCTTGAATGTCGAACGCGTAGATTGTCGAGACGTTCAGGTGCCGCGCCACCTTTTGTGCCTGTTTCGCCAGTTTTTGCGAGGCAGTGATATGCGGTTGTGCGCTATAGGTCGCGAGATTTTTGATGTCGCGCCGGTATTTTAGTCCAACAAATGGATTGCCGCGCACCTTGTTGTCGGGCAGGTCAATGCAATAGTGACGCAATGTCAGATTGAAACCTGCGGGAAATTTTAACAGGGGCGGGACCCTGAAATCGGTTAAAAGGGCGGCCAAGCGTCCGTTTTCTTGCATGCCGCGTGCCGCGCCAAAGTGCATGCGCCCGGTCAATTGCACGACTAGAATATCGTCTCGCGATGGGGCGTTTTGGGGCCGGTGCATGGTGTGAAGTCCTTTGTTATGCATGCGAATGACCGGTTTTGAGGCGGCCAAGCGGGCGGGTGAGCACCCAGAATGTAAGCAGGCTTGCGGGGACTGATCCGATATCGTTTGTCGCGGCCAAGCATAAAAGCGGGATCGCTATCATCACAAATATCCGGTTCGAAAGACGCTGTGATCTGCGTTCGCAAAATGCGATGAGCACGGCAAAAGCCGCGAAAATCAGCCCGCCAAAAATATCAAATTGCGCGTAGGCTTGCGAGAACCCCATAGGGGCGACGTAGGCATATGACTAGGTGTCAAAATCGCCGCTTGTTTGTTGCCACGGCTCGCCAATTTCGATCAAGAGCGCGTTTTTTGCGGCGGGGCCAAATAGCGAGCTAGGGATGAACTGGCGCACCATCGAGTTCCACACAAAACTGCCGAATTGGAGGTTCCCGCTGTTGTGTGTTTGCGCAATGATGGAGGCGGCGCGTAGGACTTCGTCCGAGCTTTTGATGGCAAAGGTTTCGGTGATGCGTTCCACCGTTGTGACATCCGAGGTTCCGTAGTCAAAACCGGTGACATCCGTGATCGATGCTTGGCGCAAATAGGGAAAGCTGATGATCGCAAGGGCTGCGACAAGGCTTGCAAGTAACACGGTGGGACGTTTGGGGCGGTGCCCCAGAATAACGACCCAACCGTAGATTGCGATGAAGCCCAAGATCAACCGGTCGGTACGGCGGAACAAAAGCGTGATGCTTAAAATCGGGCCAATGCAAAGAAATGCCAGCAGGCAAATTCGAAAAAGGGTGGGGCGTGTGAATGTCGCGATCATTGCGCTTGCGATCGCGATATAGATAAAGCGTGACACAAATAGCAGCCAGACGTTGACCCCTAAAAATCCCATTTGGTAGAACCCTGCACCCAGATAGTAGGACGCAGGTCCGCCAGTGATTACGGTCAGGTATAATAGTGCGCCGCTTGCGGTCAGGCCGATTATCACGGCGTATTGCACGAGGACCCGTTGCGCGCGGATCGATATTTCGGGCCGCCGTTGCGTACAAATGGGCGGAGCAAGCCAACGGTATGTGAGCGTTGCACATAGAAATGATGAAAGCGCCATAAAACTGGCGAGGGTGGTTGTGCCCTGTGCCTGAAAAGACGTGGCCATGTCGTGATCTGATGCGGCGAGCGACAAAAGCTTTGGAAATATGTAGATAGCATGCACCGCCGAAAACAGGAAAAGGTAGCTTGCGATCTTTGTTCCCCGCATCAGGTGCAGTGTCATGACCAGTGATATAACGAGGCCAACGCCCGCAAGAATGCTATCCATTTTGCGGGGCCGATCCATCGGAAATTTCTTGCAAAACGGGGCAAATATCGTGGGCTAAGCTGTGCCTGTATTGCTGCATCGAGAACGCCGTGCGGCGTTGACGTGCGGCACGACTGGCCGCGTTCCAGATGCATTGGTCATCCATAAACACAGTAATGTCGTCTGCTAAGTATTTGAAATCGCGTGCTAAGTGAAAGCGTCCCGCAGTTGCAACGACCTCTTGCAATGCCGGATCGGTGCTTGTGCAAACGGGCGTGCCGCTTCCAAGCGCTTCGGCGGCGACCATGCCCATGCCTTCGCGCGCCAGCGACGGGATGGCGATGACCTTGGCATTGGCATAAACGTATTTTAAGTCTTTGCCCGATAAATTCCCGCGAAAATCGACCGTTATGCAGGGCGTGTCGAGCATCTGCTGCAACGCCGGAACGGCGGGGCCCGTCCCCACGATGACAACATGTAAGTCGCGGGTTTGTGCGATGTGTTTAAGGGCCTCGCCGAGTATAAGCGCGCCTTTTGACTCTGCGATCCGCCCGATGAAGGCCACGTCGATGTTGCGGTCTTTGAAAGCGGGCGGGTTTTCGGTCCATAGCGTGTTTGAAATGGGATTATAGAGACGTAAAGAGCGGGTGCCGTGTGCCAGCGTAGATTGCAGCGTCGACGAGACGCAGACGTGAAGGGCGTCCAGACGTTGGCTTTTTGCTTTTACCCGCGCTAGTAAATTCTGCCGAAATGTGGGGGCTTGGCTTGGCATCTGTTCGGCCATCTCATGAAATACGACCAGCGGTGTGCGCGTGATCAGGCGCGCCAGTAAGGCGCGCAGAGACATCCCGCCGCGACTAAGGATCACGTCATGTGTCTGTGCTGCGCGCAGTAGTTTGGACAGGCTGTGCGCGCGGATGATTTGGTATCCTTCATCAAGTTCGGGACTGGCGTCGGCACGCTCGCTTGCCGTGTAGACCGTGACGTCGTGTCCAAGTGCAGCCAGTTCTTGGGCCATGATCCGGCCTGATGCCTCGGTGCCACCAACGCTTGGATAAAAGTATTGATTATAGATAAGGATTTTCATTGTCGCATGTCCTGCGCACCAGCGCCGCGCGACATAACGGCGTGAAAATCAGTATGCCAATGGGACAGGTCAAGGTTGGTGAGTGCTTCAATCTTTTCGACGTCTTTTGCATACAAGGTTGCAAGTCGCAGGCGCTCGTCTTGGGTCGTGCCGCAAGACACGCGCGATTTGAACACCACACGGTCAGCGATCAACAGACTGTATTTGCGAAAGCGGGCAGGCAGCAGGGCGCGCCATAGGCTGCGCAGTTTCGCGTTTGGATGTTTAATGAAACGCCACAGGCCATTGTTGCGCACGACGAGGCCCTTATTGTGCCGTTCAAATGTCGGTTCAAAGGGCGGCAAACCGAGGAATAAAGCCACTTTCGTCACTATCGCACGCGGATCTTTCGCAAAATCGGCATAGTCGATCACACAGATACTCTCCGCGCCAAAGACCTTGATATAACGTGCGATTTGTTCGCTGTAGCGGGCCACATCGCTATAATAAAGCTGCTGCATGACGCCCGGATTGGTCGCCGCCATGTCGATTTGACCTTGCCTGCGCACAGCCTCGACGTTCATAGCCTCGGTCAATGTCAGTCGGGTTTCGTCGCCTGTCCGGATGCTTTGATGAAAAAGCGACGGGATCATCGAGAGCGGGTTTCTGATCATGATGATGATGCGCGCGTCCGGATTATGCGCGTGGATTTCTTGGGCGGCTTTAGCCGAATAAAGATAGAAAACGGACGCTTCGCCGCATTTTTTACCTGCTGGTGCGCATCGGTATTCTTTTAGTGCTTGTTCGCGGGTGACAACGCGTGTGCGCCAAATGAGGTCACTGCCGAAATAATGCAGCTCCTTGAAGGCCGGAAAATGAACATCTGCGTGCTGGCTGAGGTATTCAAACAGGGATGTGGTGCCGCATTTCGGCGCACCGACAATAAAGAAATCGGGCCATTTTTGCGGCTGAAAATCAACGATTTCTTTATCTTCTAGGGTCATCATCGGTATGCAGACATTGTTTGTTGCGGCGCATTTTTCCAAACGGTGAGGCTGATTGCGATGACAGATAGGACGTTCCAGACTACGATGCTTAGCGCTGTGCCGATCGCAGCGCCCAGCATGCCATGTTTGGGAATAAGTATGGCGTTTGCTGCGATATTGGTGGCTGTGCCTGCGAACATGCAGGCGGCGGCGATCCGTTCGCGACCGGCCATGACAAGAATGTGTTGCATCGGCCCAACCAGCACATTGACCAGTTGTGCGAGCACAAGGATGATCATTGCCGTGCGCGCGATTAGAAATTCGTTTCCGAACAGCGACAGAAATGCATTTGCGTTAACGAGCAGAGCGGCGGCCACAGCCAAGGACGATCCAAACGCCAGCAGGGTCCATTTGAACACAATCGAAAACATCAGACGCGGATCGGATTTATGCAGCTTGCTGATGGTTGGGGACAGCGGAATGATGAGTATTGAAAGCGAAAGGATAACCAGTCCCGCGCCACGCGTGGCGGCATGATAGGGGCCGGCGGCGCCATTGTCATATAACGCGCCAATCATCAGGATGTCTGCATTTGCGTTGACGATGCTTGCACCCGCAATGAGCATAATAGGCAGACCGGCTTGAAGCCATTGTCGCGGCCGGTAGCAGGGCCGCGACGCTGTCAAAAAAGGCAGGTTATGTCTGGAATGCCTCAGCCAGATGAACATCACAAAAGCCAAGCCAAGCAGCGTTGCCAACAGGCGGATTGCGAGGACATTTTCAGCAGAGATGATGGCGTTCATTTGCACGATAAGCAGGCCGGCTAGGGTTAATGCCAGCAGCAGGTTTGCAACAAAATCGCCAAATCCGCTTTGTGCAAAAAGCGCCTGACCAGCGAGAAGCGACTGGTATATGGCGCGTTGTTGCTGGACGACAATGAGCAAAAGACCGATGAATAACATGCCGAATTGGTCGAAACGATTGAGATGTAAAAGGCTTGATAAACCAATGATCCCAAACGCGAAAACAGCCAGAGCGGATACAGACAATGCGAACCTGAGCAACCCCTTCAGGTCGCTCCAGTTCTTCGCGGATGACGCTTCGCCTGATTTGCGCAGGACAACGGTAGCCAAGCCGACCCCGCATACAACAGACCCAATGTTGATCCATCCAATGACCAGTTGCAATGTGCTGTAGTCATTGACGCCAAGGATGCGCGCGGACGCGATCGCGATCGCGAAACCCAACAACATGGATGAAATCTGCATCAACGCGGTCCAACTGACACCGCGAAAAACTGATGGTAGGGCGGGTTTTGCAAAATCCATCTATCGCGCTCTTTTATCCGAAATGATGGAAGGCACGCGCGATATTACGGCGACGATGTTTGCTGCCCTAAATGCCAACGCCCCAACGCTTGCCAAGAGCGAGCATAACAACGGTTCTGCGAACACTGGCCTGTCATCGGTTTCACGCATTTTTATAAAATGCCCCTGCACGCGGCATGCAAACCATGTCACCTAAGAAAATCGCTTGGATGCTAAAAAATGTCATAGGTGCGCGCCCCAAGGTGTGGTCGTGTGCGGGCCAACTTCTTGCGATTTACGCCGTGATTGTGGCGGCCTCGCCAGAATTATGGTTGGCCCGCGCAGATGAACGCCTGCGCCAGCAGTGAAGCCGGTTTTGCGCTTGAAGCTGACAAGCGGGGGCAACAGTGCCACTTTGCGATAAAAGGCCGCGTATAGGACTGCAATTGCGCCGAGGCTGGCGGCAATCCCGAGACTGTTGTTATAAAATAAAACCATCAATCCGCCCGACATCAGTGGCATCGCCATAAGCAACAGCCCTGCGACTGGATTGCGCAAATGTGGCGCGCCGAAAGCAGTTGCAATGCGTTTTGCCTGACTGCGGTACACCAAACTGTGCAGGTGCAAACGGTCCGGTTGCCCGGGTTGGGTGCCTTCGCGCAGGGTCCGGCGCAGGATGGAAGTTCCGGTTTCTATCACAGGATACGCGAGTGCTAGCAGGCCGATAAGCGGTGACACCTCAGGGTTGCGAAACGGCAGGGCCACGGCAATTGCAGCAAGGAAAAAACCGATGGAATAGGCACCCGCATCGCCAAGAAAAATGTTTCCTTTTGGAAAGTTCAACAGAAAAACACCCGCCAAAGTGCCGACGCCGACCACGCAAATTCCGACAATATCGCTATCGCCAATCTGTGCGCCCACAGTCGCAAAACTGGCCAGCGTAATGATCGCCGTGCCCAAGGCAAGGCCGTTAACACCGTCAATTATATTGACCGCATTTGCGACCCCGCCAATCGCGACTGCGGTAAACAGCAGTGCCAAGGGGCCAAACGAGAGCATCCAGTTGATGCCGGAAATGTCGACGGCATTGATTTGGTATCCGGTCCAGATGGAAAAAATAAGCCCCGAACAAATTGTTGCAAATAGTCGCGATTTTATCCCGACACGTTTTGTGATGTCTTCAGTCAGGCCGAAAACAAATGCCGGGATCACCGAGATGCACATCGTGAACCACAAAGATTGCGCATCTTCTGGTAACCAAACGCCGCCAAAACCAGCCCCGAAAAGCAACGCAATGCCGCCTACTCTGGGGACGGGATTTTTGTGTAGTTTCTGCACACCGGCGTGGCTGTCCAGCGAGAGGTGACCGTGAAGGTGTTGGGTCGAAACGATCAGGATTGCGGTCAAAAGGTTAGCGAACAATGCAACCAGAAAGGGTGTCGTGAAAAGCATGGGCGACCTCGATTACCTTTAAAACAACGACGACACAGGCTCCATCGGGCGGGGCAGATATACGTAAGGTTGAATAAAATTTGTCTAAGTGTTGACGTGTTTTTCACTTTTTCCATAACAATCTTAACTATTCGTTAACGACGCTGCGCCATTAGGAATTGGTTAACGCTCGGCAGTTTCTCACTTGAAACACCGGTGTTTTTCGGCGCCTGCGGTGGGTGTCGTGCATTTGTGGCACGTGTTTCCTGCGTGCTTCAGTTGCATTAACCATTTGTTATGAGGTGCATATGCGGATCTTGGCTTTACTCCTTTTTGTGGTCAGTCTCGCGTCGTGCGATGTGACGAAAACGGATTTCCCAGTCCGCACTGAGGCCGTGCAAACTCAGGTCGGGGAAATGGCCTCGAATGTTGCCGTGGTGCGGTTGAGTGCCGATAATATCGCTGCCTTTAATACACCGCGTGACCTGCACGGATCGCGCACCACTGTGCCGCCTGCGGGGGGCACATATAAAATCGGCGTTGGCGATATTCTTGATATTGTGATTTGGGACCATCCCGAGTTGACGCAGCCCACAGGTGCCCCCCGAAGCCCGCAGGACGCGGGAATGCGTGTGCAGGCGGATGGCACGTTCTTTTATCCCTATGTCGGTCAAGTGACTGCCCGCGGCCGCACGCCCGTTTCGGTACGTGAAGATTTGACCCGCCGTCTGGCAGAGTTCATTCCTGACCCGCAGATCGAAGTCCGCGTTGTCGGGTTCAAATCGCAGGCAGTGTCGGTGACCGGACAGGTGGGGGCGGCGCGTCGCCAGCCATTGACCGACACGCCGCTGACACTTTTGGATGCAATTGACGCGGCGGGGGGGCTGACCACGGACGCTGATCCGCGCAAGGTCATTTTACGCCGAGGTGGCCACGGCTATAACGTCGACATGCAGGCGTTTCTGGAACAGGGCATCGCCGAGAATAATCCGGTTTTGCAAAACGGCGACGTTGTCAGTGTTCCAAAACTGGAACCGCAAGAAGCCTATATTTTGGGACAAATTGCAAAGCCCTCGACGGTGGATTTGACCCGTGAAAATGTCACGCTGACCCAAGCTCTGACGCGCGTTTGGGGCCTGCATGAAGATCAGGCCGATGCACGCGGGATATTTGTTTTCCGCGACACACCAATGGGGATCAACGTGTATCAACTGGACGCCTCGAACCCGATGGCATTCCTGATTGGAACCCGTTTTGTAATCCTACCCAAAGACGTGATTTATGTAACGACCGCACCACTTTATCGCTGGAACCGGTTGATTTCGAGCTTGTTGCCATCCGTGACCTCGGCGCGCCTGCTTGATGTGGCAGCAGCAGGGTAAGGGCGGTGTTCAGGTCGGTTTTGGTGGTCTGCGTGGGCAATATTTGCCGGTCGCCGCTTGGCGCGCGTATCTTGCAGGATGCCCTGCCGGAAATGCAGATAACGTCGGCGGGGCTGGCAGCGGTGATCGGCGCCCCTGCGGATAAGATGGCGGCTCAAATTGCAGCCGAAATTGGCGTAGATATGGGGGGACATATTGCGCGGCAACTGACCAACGAGATCGGCGCTGCACATGATTTGATCCTTGTCATGGAACAAGAGCACCGCGCCGAAATTGGCCGCAGGTTCGCGCAACTTTCTGGTCGCACGATGCTGTTTGATCATTGGGGCGGCGCCCACGGGATCGCCGATCCCTACCGCAAACCAGCAGCGGCGCACCGCATAGCGCGGAATTCGATTTCAGACGCGGCAGCGGCATGGGTGCTCAAACTGGGCGGGCCAAGGTCATGAGACAACCTGCCTGCGATGCGGCTTGGTCAAAAGAGATTTGGTCAAAAGATTGGACGCGATAATGAACAGCATGACCCCACATTTTGATGCGGCAGACGATGACCAGATTGAATTTGGACAATTGCTGGCGGACATTTGGGCAGGGAAGTTTCTGATCGCCGCAGCCGTGTTCGTGGCGGCGCTTCTGGCCGCGTTTACGGTTCTGAAAACCGAACCTGTCTATCAGGCACAAGCGGTGTTGCAATTAGAGACGCGGTCCGGCGCCATGGCGCTACCTTCGGGCATGTTAGAGCTGTTTGGCGGCAACGCGGCCGATAGCGGCGCAGAGGCCGAAATGGAGATTATGAAGTCGCGCACCGTCATGGCACAGGCGGTTCAGGCGCTGAATTTACAGGCCTATGCCGCTGCGCGCCCGTTGCCGTATCTCGGGTTGATCCCCGCGCATCTTGGATTGCCGGACCCCGAAATTGCAGCGTTACAACCCTACCAATGGGGCAACGAGACGATACGATTAGGCGAGATCGTCGTGCCGCAGGCGTGGCTGGGACTGATGATGCCATTGACGATCACCGGCCCTGCGTCCTACGACGTGTCCCTGCCTGACGGCACCGTTGCCACAGGGGTATTGCGCGCGCGGCTGGCCTTACCGGCACAGGGGTTTTCGCTGATTGTTGACGAGCTTGACGGGCCGGTGGGCCGCGTGTTTGACATTGGCCGCGAAACCTTGCCAGAGGCCGTTGACCAGCTGTTAGCGGCGTTTTCCGTGGCAGAAGCACCAAACAGGTCATCCGTGCTAAGGATCCGGTTTGCGGGTCCTGACCCAAGACAGGCCGAGGTCATCCTCGATGCGATTGCGCGCTCTTATGTTGATCAGAACATTGCCCGTGGTGCTGCCGAAGTGCAGAACAGTCTGACATTTATCGAACAGCAATTGCCACTTGCCGAGGTGGAAGTGTCCAAAGCGCAGGACGCGCTGAATGCCTACCGCCAGCAGCAGCAGTCGGTTGATGTGGATTTCGAAACACGAACGCTCTTGGTGCAAGCCACTGAAATCGAAGCGCAATTAACGGCGATTTCGTTGCAGGAGGAAGATCTGAAAAAACGGTATACGGTTAATCACCCCGTTTATCAGGCATTACTTCAGACAAAGACCTCGCTGGAAATGCAACTAGAGGGTGTGCGGTCTTTGACCTCGGGCCTGCCTGAAACGCAAAAAGAGATTTTCAACCTTACCCGTAATTTGCAGGTGTCGCAGGATGTTTATGTTCAGTTGCTAAGCCGCGAGCAAGAGCTGCGGGTTGTGCGTGCCTCGTCGGTAGGCTCGGTGCGGGTGATTGATACGGCGTATTCCAATGGCAAACGGGTCGCGCCGCAGATCAAGCGTACGGTGGTGCTATATATATTGATCGGGTTCGCGGTGGGGATTGCGCTGGTTTTGTTGCGCCGCCTGCGCCGTTTGGGTATCTGCACTGCGCAAGACATCGAGGCCGCCGGTTTGCCGGTTTTTGCGACTATCAATTATGCACCGGATGCTGCGACAGCGCATAAACGTCGCGGCAAGCTGCCGATTTTCGCCGTAACCGATCCGGATAGTCTGGTTGTAGAAGCCTTGCGATCGCTGCGCACCTCACTGCATTTCGGCATGCTTGATGCCAACACGAACACGGTCCTTTTGACTTCTGCCGATCCCGAGGTCGGGAAAAGTTTTACCGCCGTGAACTTGGCAACCGTGGCCGCGCAAGCGGGCCAAAAGGTTTGCTTGATCGATGCAGACCTGCGCAAAGGATATTTGCGCCGTTATTTTGATGTGGAAAAAAGCACGTCAGGACTTGCGGACTATTTGGCCGGGGAAACGCCCTTGGACGAGGTTTTGATCAAGACCCCGATAGAGGGGCTATCGGTGATCACAACAGGCCATTACCCACCCAATCCGTCCGAGCTCTTGATGCGTGCCACATTCGAGACACTGCTACAGACATTAAATGCGCAGTTTGATCTGATCATTGTTGATAGCCCGCCCGCACTTGCGGTGACTGATCCGGTTGTTATCGGGCGATTTACCGGCACGACACTGCTGGTTACCCGCCATGTGACGACCATGATGGGCGAGGTCGAGGCCGTAAAGCGCATGTTCGAGATTGCGGGTGTTAAAATTTCGGGCGCGATTCTGAACGGCTATAAGGTTTCGGAAGGCGGCGGGTATGGCAGCCGGAATTACAATTATCGCTATAGTTACAAAAGCGACAGAACGTGAGGTCCGCGCATAGCCTTTGGTTGTCGTGCCGCGCGAGTTTTATCGATGATGAAAAACCGAACACGACCGTAAAAAGGCGATTACCTGCGATCGGAATTTTGCCCGCCAACCTTTGGCTAGGTCACTGCGGTTTTGCTGCGATGATGGTTTTGAGCAGTTTCGCCGCACCAGCAAGCGCACAAGAGCGCAGCTTTGCATGGGGCTATAACAGTTTTGGTGTGCCGGGCATGATCGATATGCCAACCGCATTTGGCCGCGAGGATGCAGAGTTTGCCTTCACCAGCAGCCATGTCCAAAACCAGACCCGCAATACGCTTACCTTCCAAGCGTCCGAACGGTTGTCGGCGGCACTGCGCTATGCGTTGCTATATGACGTGCGTTATGCGCCTGACAGTGACCCGTTCCCGTTTCTTTTTGACCGTAGTTTTTCGCTACAATATCGTGTGCTGGACGAGCAGCGGTATCTGCCAGCGGTGGCGATCGGGATCAACGATATCATCGGCACCGGAATTTATAGCGGTGAATATCTGGTCGCGTCCAAAACGATCTCACCGCGATTGCGCGCGACGGCTGGACTTGGCTGGGGCCGTCTGGGTAGCAAGGGCGGTTTTTCAAATCCGTTAACCGGCGTTTTCGGCGACGCATTCGGATCCCGCCCCAGTTTGTTATTCGGCGCTGGCGGCAAGTTTGATCCTGAACAATGGTTCAAGGGTGATGCCGCGATTTTTGGCGGGGTAGAGTGGCAAGCCACAGACGCTTTGCGTATGACGGCAGAATATTCCTCGGACGATTATGGCCGCGAAGACGGGGCCGCTTTTCACTATCGATCGCCCGTTAACTTTGGCGTCGCGTACCAGTTCAATGATCGCATCAGCGTTGACGCCCGCTATCTTTACGGTTCCGAAATCGGCGTGCAGTTTACTTATGCGGTGAATCCAATGTCGCCAAGGTTCGGCTCTGGAATCGAACCCGCTCCGCCACCGGTTTTGCGCCGTGACGACGCACCGCCGGCACAAAACGAGGCGAGTTTTGCAATCTCCGCCAGTCGCGCCCTGACACAAGAGGGGATCACGCTTGCAGGTGTGCAACTCGACGCAAATGTGCTGAGCATACAGGTCGAAAATACGCGCTATGGCACATCCGCCCAAGCACTCGGGCGCGC
The DNA here is from genome assembly GCF_054439475.1 of Yoonia sp. MH D7. NCBI lineage: Bacteria > Pseudomonadati > Pseudomonadota > Alphaproteobacteria > Rhodobacterales > Paracoccaceae > Yoonia > Yoonia sp. MH D7. The sequence goes on along the minus strand of NZ_JBTJCF010000001.1, from coordinate 1,797,328 downwards.
GGCGCGCGTGCTGACCCGCCTTGCACCTGTGCAAATCGACACATTTGATATCCGGCTTGCATCAATGGGTGTTCCCGTGACGTCGATTGTGATGCAACGCAGTGATATAGAGGGCTTGGAATTTCATCCGGTGGCCCCTGACCTGTTGCGATCAAAGACGCGTATCGTGGATGTGACGTCGGGCTTACCTGCAGTGGACGGGCGATATCCCGCTTTAAATTATGGCCTTCAGCCTTATATCGCGACCAGCCTGTTTGACCCTGACAAACCCGTTCTGGCAGATTTTGGTCTAGCTTTAGATGTGCAATACGCGCCGCGGCCAGGCATTGTTTTGTCAGGGATCCTACACCAGAAAATTGCAGGTAATCTGGACAGTAGCACCCGCACTTCGACCTCGGTTCTGCCGCGCGTGCGCAGCGAAGCCTATCTTTTTTACAAGGGCAGCGACACAACGGCGCTGGAACTGACCGCTGCATATTATTTCCGTCCGGGTCAGGATTTGTTCGCCCGCGCCACTGTTGGCTATTTAGAACGCATGTTTGGTGGCGTCTCGGCCGAGGTGCTATGGAAACCACAAAACAGTCGTTTGGCTCTCGGGGCCGAGATGAATTATGTAAAGCAGCGTGATTTTGACCAAATGTTAGGGTTTGCAACGTATGAAACCTTCACCGGTCATCTTTCGGCCTATTACGATATCGGACGTGGTTATCAGGCGCAGGTAGATGTCGGACAGTATCTCGCAGGCGATCTGGGGGCCACTTTTTCGGTGGCTCGGACTTTTAATAACGGCTGGCGTATCGGCGCCTTTGCGACATTGACGGATACCCCCTTCGAGGATTTTGGCGAGGGATCGTTTGATAAAGGGATAGAAATTACGATCCCGCTTGATTGGGTGACGGGGCAGGCCAGCAAAACCAGACTTAGCTCCGTGCTGCGCCCGGTGCTGCGCGATGGTGGTGCGCGCCTGAACGTGTCGGGCCGATTGTACGATCCGGTGAGGACCTTGCAGGCAACCGAACTGGATGCGACGTGGGGGCGGTTTTGGCGATGAAATTGATAGTGTGTTTGGCCGCGCTTGCTTTGGCAGTCGCCTGCCAACCGATCGCTGCGCCGTTAAATGCTCCCAATGATCCGCCGCGCGAGGGCGGGATGCACGTCGCGATCCCGTCACGCGGGGCGAACGCCATCTTGTCGCGCGTTGCGACGAACGGGGATATCGACACATGGATGGCCGTTGACGGTGTTTCGCTGTCATTCCGACAAGGCGTTCTGGTAGGTAGCCGCGGGCTTGGCTTTGATCTGATGGGCGCCGACGCGACGGGGACGTTGAACGCAATCGCGGGGCAGCACCAAGAGGTTTACCCTCGCCAGATGCGGTATCTGACAGGCGACAACCATGCGGCTTATCTTTTGGCTGGGTGCCATATGAAAACTGTCGGCACGGACATCATTGACGGGCAACGACTGCGGCTATTGCAAGAGACATGCACGGCACATCCTTATGATTTTGTGAACGATTTCTGGGTAAACGAGCACGACAATATCGTAAATTTCAGGCAGTGGGTGTCGCCTGAAATTGGCGATATTCTAGGCCGTATAAAGTGAAACCACATCGAGAACCTTTTAACCGATTAGTAATAGGCACACGGTAATCTACGCACTAAATCGGGCTGGAATTATATTTCTGTGTTGTTCATTCCAGCTGGGCCAAAGCATTGGAAACCACTATGAAAACGTTTATTTTATTTCTGTTCGCAGCTGTGCTGGTCTCGCCAGTCAATGCGGAAACTGGGGCGCGGCATTCTGAAGATACGCTAATTGCTATGGCGAATGATCGCGCTTTTTGCGGTTCAAAACAGACCGCAATTGCTGCGGAATACATAAACGAAACAGAAAATGCGACCTACGTAACGTGCAGTCTTGATGCAGAAGGATTTGTGCCTCTCGCATTTGCAGGTCTTGGATTGGGAAGTACGGCTTTCAGCGCTGCCGCCGCGGGCTTAGGTGTTGCTGCCATAGCCGCCGGTGGGGCAGGTGGCGCAACACCTGATACCCAGTGACCCGCCTCCCATAGCCCTCCAATTTTCTGCGGCATCCGAAATGTTTGAAAATCTGTCATGTTACCCCATTGGTGCGAGCAACACTGCCGATTAGCGTTCAAACATCCCTCCGATAAACCTCCCGTTGACGGTGGGGCTGCACGAAAACGGAACAGCTCCAACGTGTGGGGTAAATCCGAATGTCGCGTGGATCGCATAAACGCAATGCCAACGCGACCATCGAAGCAACGACAAGTTCGCAAAAAGGGCGGGGTAAAACTTTCAGTCCCGTCTCTATTTCCTGCTCTTAAAATATAATCACCGGATAGAATTACAAAATATCTGGACACTCTGACCAATAACTCTTGGCGGCATAATACACGCTTTGTGCCGGACCTGCGCAGTTGCGCAAGAAACAAGTGGAATCTGGGTAATCCTCCCCAAAACTAAGGGGATGCGGAAGTAGAATTTTCTCGGCAAGATATCTGAGGAGATTTTGATGAAGATGACGAGATATAGCGAACCCCAAATCCTTGCGATCCTGCGCCAAGCCGAAGGCGGTGTGCCTGTCTCTGAGCTGTGCCGCGAGCACGGCATGAGCAACGCGTCATTCTACAAATGGAGGTCGAAGTATGGCGGGATGGACGCATCGATGATTAGCCAGATGAAGGCCCTTGAAGACGAGAACCGGCGTCTCAAGAAGATGTATGCCGAGATGAGCATGCAAGCTGAGTTACTGAAGGAAGCCCTTGGAAAAAAGTGATCCGGCCAGCCCTGCGTCGGGGTCTGGCCGAGAAAGCTGTGGCGCGACACGGTGTCAGCATTGCGCTGGCCTGCCGCACCTTTGGCGTGAGTGAGACCTGCTATCGTTACAGCCCGCTCTTGAGCGACGAGAACGAAGAGGTCGCCGATCTGCTGGTTGGGCTAACGACCGCCCGGAAGACGTGGGGGTTTGGGCTATGTTTCCTGCATCTACGCAATGTGCAGGGCCATCCGTGGAACCACAAACGCGTTTACCGCATCTACTGCGAACTGGAACTGAACTTGCGGATCAAACCTCGGAAACGGTTAAAGCGGGACAAACCCGATGCGCTGGCAGTGCCAGACGCACCGAACGTGACCTGGTCGATGGACTTCATGGCGGATCGCCTCGGGGACGGTCGGGCGTTTCGGCTGTTGAACGTGCTGGACGACTTTAACCGCGAGGGTTTGGGCATTGAAGTTGATTTTTCTTTGCCCGCCGAACGGGTCATTCGCAGCCTCAATCGGATCATCGAATGGCGTGGAAAACCAGAAACTATTCGGGTTGAATAATGGCCCAGAATATATCAGTGGCAAGCTGTTAGAATGGGCTGAAAAACAAGGTATTAGCATCCAGCATATCCAACCCGGAAAGCCGCAGCAGAACGCTTACATCGAGCGCTACAATCGCACGGTCAGGCATGAATGGTTGGACCAACACATCATTGAAAACATCGAGGAGGCGCAAGACTTCGCCACACAATGGCTTGTCTTATAATGAACTTGGCTCCTGCTTTATAATGGGGCCACTGCCCGCCACGTCATTTGTGACAGGCAGTGGCGGCGGTTGGATCGTAAATGGCTGGGTCATGATGGACCGCTCCAGAGTTTGATCAACCGCCGTCTTCCCCAAAGGCCTGAACGGATACGCGTGCAACAAGTCACGTATGACAAGCATAGGATATGGAGAATATGACAGATCATAACATTGGCGTGGACATTTCTAAATCCCATCTGGACGTGTTTCGATTGGAAGACGACATGGCTAAACGCTTCGATAATTCAATCACAGGCTTCCGTGCTCTTATCAGATGGTTGGGCAAGGCGACCCGTGTAGCGAGGGTCGTTTACGAGCCGACAGGATCGTATCACAAAGCCTTTGAAGCGACACTTGGGAAGGTGTTACCATTGGTCAAGGTAAATCCTTTGCAGGCGCGCCGTTTTGCGCAGGCCCATGGTACGAGAGCTAAGACTGATGCAGTCGATGCTCGAATGTTGGCGCTTATGGGCGCGGCATTTAATCTTGAACCACAAGTGCCTCTCCCGAAAGAAGCAATTGACCTCAAAGACTTGCATGTTGCGCGGGCTGGGTTGGTCAAGGATCGCACCAGATTGCGCAACCGTGCTCAAATTCAGGGGTTATCTCTCCTGAAACGCCAAACCAAAGCGCGTCTCACGCTAGTGGAACGCCAGATCGTTGAGTTGGACGCCGAGATAGCAGCGCTGATCCAGGCGCGGGAGAGCACCGCACGTACGCATGATATTTTGCGTTCCATGCCCGGTGTCGGCGCTGTTTCTGCTGCCGCAATATTGACCCTGATGCCCGAACTCGGCACGCTAGATCGCAAACAAGTGGCCAGCCTGGCTGGTCTCGCCCCCATCACACGCCAGTCTGGATTATGGCAGGGCAAAGCGTCCATCGGAAGCGGGCGCAAGCCCTTGCGCGATGCCCTTTACATGCCCGCATTAGTCGCCATGCGCTGGAACCCAGACCTCAAAGCAAAATACGAACACCTACGAGACGTGGGAAAACCCGCCAAGGTCGCAATTGTCGCTATAATGCGGAAGCTAATCGAAATCGCAAATGCACTTGTCAAAGCTAATCGCAAATGGACACCAAAAACCGCTTGATCAAGACGGATACTCTCGACTTACAACAATGACCGCCCGAATATGGGCATCGGCGGCATCACACCCGCACAGAAACTAAAAATGGCCGCGTAAGTTCTACAGCCGCACCCCGTTAAAAATGGGGGGATTACCTCTGGACCTTGTATTTACGTCATAGCGACGCGGCATTTCACTTGCAAAACCTCCGTCTTCACGCCATTGACAATCAACCCGAATTCCATAGGCGCGCCCCGATGACTGACCTCGCACATATCCGCAATTTCTCGATTGTAGCCCACATTGACCACGGCAAGTCCACGCTTGCCGACCGTTTGATCCAAGAGACCAACACCGTGGCCCTGCGCGATATGAAAGCCCAGATGCTCGACAGCATGGATATCGAGCGCGAGCGCGGCATCACCATCAAGGCCAACACCGTGCGCATCGAATACACCGCGCTGAACGGCGAAACCTATATCCTCAACCTGATCGACACCCCCGGTCACGTCGATTTCGCCTACGAAGTCTCGCGCTCCATGCGGGCCGTCGAAGGGTCGCTGCTAGTCGTCGACAGCACCCAAGGCGTCGAGGCGCAGACCCTCGCAAACGTCTATCACGCGCTGGACGCCGACCACGAAATCGTGCCTGTCCTGAACAAAATCGACCTGCCTGCGACCGATTGTGACGCGGTGGCCAAACAAATCGAAGACGTGATCGGCCTTGACGCCTCCGAGGCAATCCGCGTTTCCGCCAAAACCGGCGTCGGCATCATCGAAACCCTCGAAGCCGTGGTGCACCGCCTACCAGCCCCCAAAGGCAACCCCGACGCACCACTGAAAGCAATGCTCGTCGACAGTTGGTACGATAGCTACCTCGGCGTCATCGTGCTTGTGCGGATCATCGACGGCTCTATGAAACGCAACGATCGCCTACGCTTCATGTCCAACGACACCATCCACCAAATCGACAAAATCGGCGTCTTCACCCCGAAAATGAAAGACGTCACCACCCTCGGCCCCGGCGAAATCGGCTTCATCACCGCATCGATCAAACAGGTGCGCGACACACGGGTCGGCGACACGATCACCTCGGAAAAAAAGGGCTGCGAAACCGCACTCCCCGGCTTTAAACCCGCACAACCCGTTGTTTTCTGTGGCCTGTTCCCCGTCGACTCCTCCCTCTTCGAGGACCTGCGCGACGCCATCGACAAACTGGCCCTCAACGACGCCTCCTTCTCCCACGAAATGGAAACCTCCGCCGCCCTCGGCTTCGGCTTCCGCTGCGGCTTTCTCGGCCTGCTGCACCTCGAGGTCATCCGCGACAGGATCGAGCGCGAATATGACATCGACCTGATCACCACCGCCCCCTCGGTCGTCTACCACATCCACATGCGCGACGGGACCATGCAAGAACTGCACAACCCCGCAGACATGCCAGACATGACCCACGTGGACCACATCGAAGAACCGCGGATCAAAGCCACAATTCTCGTCCCCGACGACTACCTCGGCGACGTTCTCAAACTCTGCCAAGACCGGCGCGGCGTGCAACTCGACCTGACCTACGCAGGCGCGCGGGCCATGGTCGTCTACGACCTGCCACTCAACGAAGTGGTCTTCGACTTCTATGATCGCCTGAAATCCGTAACAAAAGGTTACGCCTCGTTCGATTATGTCCTGCAAGGCTACCAAACCGACCAACTTGTCAAAATGACCGTCCTCGTCAACGACGACCCCGTCGACGCGCTCTCGATGATGGTGCACCGCGACCGCGCCGAAGCACGGGGCCGCGCCATGGTCGAAAAACTAAAAGACCTGATTCCGCGCCACATGTTCAAAATCCCGATCCAAGCGGCGATTGGCGGCAAGGTGATTGCCCGCGAAACCCTGTCGGCAATGCGCAAAGACGTGACGGCAAAGTGCTACGGCGGCGACGCCACGCGCAAACGCAAACTGCTGGACAAGCAGAAGGCGGGTAAGAAGAAGATGCGTCAGTTTGGGTCCGTGAATATTCCGCAGGAAGCGTTTATTTCGGCGCTGAAGATGGATAGTTGACCTGCACGTATGGGTTTAGTTAAGTGAAAGCTGTTCCATTTCTAACGGCTTTTCATTTTACAGGATTCCCATGAAAATTTTTCATCAAAATACCATTGCGATTGTCTATGATTTTGACAAAACGCTGTCGCCCAAAGATATGCAAGAGTTTGGTATTTTTGATCATATTGGGGCTGACCCCGCGACCTTTTGGTCTGAAGTTAAGACCGCGCGCCAAGATACTGGCGCGGAAGAGTTGTTGGTATATATGCGTAAGATGATCGATATGGCGCAACACACGGGATCAGGATTTACACAGGGAAAATTGCTCAGTCTTGGGAAAGACATCAAGTTCTTTGACGGTGTGGAGACTTGGTTCGATAGAGTGAATGACTACGTTCATGATTTGACCGGCGACAACTCTGTAAAGGTCGAACACTATATAGTTTCTTCTGGTTTGAAAGACATGATCATGGGTAGTAGGATCGCTGAGAAATTCAAAAGAATTTATGCATGTGAATTTATGTACGAAGGTGGCATTCCAGTTTGGCCTGCTAGAATTGTAACTGATGCAGCTAAGACGCAATACATCTTCCGCATTAACAAAGGTGTTTTAGATCCAGTCGACGGAAAAATTAATGACCATATGCCAGAAGCTGAGCGAGCAGCACCATTTTCAAATATGATGTACATTGGGGATAGTGATACAGACATTCCTAGCATGGCCGTCGTTATGAAGAACGGGGGGCATTCGGTTGCGGTCTATAACCCTGATAAAAAGTGCGATGATAAGCACATGCGAAAAATGGCAAAATTAAAAGATGCGGGCCGAATAGATTTTTATTGTGAAGCTGATTACTCAGAAGGTTCGAAGTTAGAGGCAATGATCTTTAAAACCTTGCAAGTCATTGCCAGTAGAATTCAGCTTCGTAAAGATATTTACGACTTGTAATAGTGCGGAGTGATTGCCGATTTTCCACTTTGGCCGCGCCGAAACCGAGGGGATCGCTTGTGGCTATCGTTCCCCCTGCGCTTCGCGCGCTCGGCCCTAGAAACTGTCCTCGACAGTTTCTTACACGGGCCTCTCCCCACAAAAAAAACGTTTACTCTAAACCCAACTTCCGCCGGCGATACCATTCCCGCGAACTCATCACACTCGCTTCGATGCATGCAGGCCTTCGTCCTCTTCGCTAACCGCGTCGATCTCGGCCTCTTCGCGCGGGCCTAGAACCTCGGCCAGTCTTGCCAGCATAAACGACCGCAGCACTCCGTTCATTTCCGCCTGATATCCGTTCCCGACCTTGCGGTAAAATCGGATTACGTCAGCGTCGATTCGCAGCGATACCTTCTCCTTCTTCGGCACCTCTTTGCGGGCCAGATCGCGCCACTCGATGGGCATCAATGACCCGACCAACGCCGGACTGCGGAACACTAAAATTGTCTCGCGCATCTGATCGACGTAATTGGTGTAATTCGCTTTTTGCTTTGCAGTCATTTTGGCGGACATCTCGGGCTCCTCGGCTGTGAAACCTCACTCTAGCCCCGCAAAATCACCAGGCCGTAACCCCACCGCGCGCAAGACGTCGGCAAGACGCAAAGAAGACGCAAAAAATACCGGCTTTGACCCAAATCAAAGACGGAGTAGATCGTCACGCTAATCTGTCCCGAAACCTTACAGGAGAGACCCATGTTCCAGTTCACAATGTTGCTTTATTCGATCATCGGCACCAGCCTCGCAGGCACCTTTATGATCGGCGCTCTGGTCTCTGGAAACGATACTTTAAAGCCAATCCTGATCGCACTCGTATTGGGTGCTTTACTAGCGATTCCAGTGTCTTACCTGATCGCAAAAGCCATTATGACCAATAAGAAATAGCCGGTTTTACATCGCCAGAAATGCAGTGACAGCCGCCTCGAATTCGCGGGGCTTTTCTGCATGTAACCAATGGCCCGCATCAGGAATTTTGGCAAAACGGGCATTGGGAAACAACTCTTTTGCACGCGGACGGGCGTCCGGCGTCACATAGGTCGATTTCGCCCCCGACAAAAACAAAACCTCCCCCAAAAACGCCCCCGAAATCTCAGGAAATCCAATGATTTTTGGCATCTCTGCGGCCAGAACATCTAAATTCAGCTTCCACTTTTTCTCTTTAATATCAAGCGACTGCAATAAAAACGTATCGACCCCTGCATCCAAACCTACCATCTGCGCCGCGACATCCGCACGGCTCGTCACACCGCTTAAATCCGCCCCGCGCATCGCATCAATCGGCCCCATTTGGCTATGCGCATAAGCCACCGGCGCAATATCCGCGACGATCAGCTTATTCACCTTCTCAGAATGGTTCAGCGCCAAAACCATCGTCGCTTTCCCCCCCATCGAATGCCCCATAACGTCCATGGGTTCCGACATTACTTCAGCCAGATCATCTGCAAGATCGGCGTAAGAATGCGTATCAAACCAAGGGCTTGCGCCGTGGTTTCGCATGTCTACCACCACGACTGGGCGGGTTTCCGACAGGCGTTTGGCAATCACATTCCAATTGCGCGCTGATCCGAACAGACCGTGAGCGATTAATAAAGGGGTGCCCTTGGGGCCATCATAATGAACCGTGTTTAACATGCATCTAACTTACCGCGATGCGTGCAGGAATTGCCAGAGGGATTGAGGGTGACGATTTGGCGTGATTAATGTCCACTATGTCCGGGGATTTATTGCAAAAACAAGTGAATGAGATTCGCTCTCTCATGGAAATGCGCCTGCGTGTGCGCGGTAAAACGCTTGATGCTCAGGTGCGCAAAGCTGGGCGATTGTTGCCACGCAGTATGCGCCGCGATGCGACCTATCTGGCGCAAGCCGCGACGGTGATGAACCATCCGAAACTTGTGCGAATGGTGGACAAAACCAAGGCTAAGCAAGCTCATGGGCGGCTTTTGCGTTTCTTGTTGGCGACTGACCCCAAGGACCGTGCCAAAGGTATGCTTTTAAATCTACTTGGCTCAATGGCATTCATCGCCATTGTTGTTTTTATCGCCGTGGTCTTTGTGATGGTGCAGCGCGAGATCATATAGCGCGATACAAAAAGGCCGCCATAGTTTCCTACAGCGGCCAGTAGTGTAGGACGGGTTTTAACCGATCATCCTAAAGGTTTGGATACATAGGGAAGTTTGCGCACATAGCTTCGACTTCGCTGCGCACTTTTGCTTCTACATCTGCGTTGCCGTCTTCGCCGTTGGCGGCTAGGCCGTCCGTCACTTGCACGATCCAGTCGGCGATCTGGCGGAACTCCGCTTCGCCAAAGCCACGCGTTGTGCCCGCGGGAGAGCCGAGGCGGATGCCGGATGTCACTGTCGGGCTTTCTGGGTCAAACGGGATGCCGTTTTTGTTGCACGTGATATGCGCACGACCCAAAGATTTTTCGGTCGCGTTGCCTTTCACACCCTTAGGGCGCAAATCGACCAGCATCAGGTGGGTATCTGTTCCGCCTGATACGATGTCCAATCCGCCTTTGATCAACTGATCGGCCAAGGCTTGTGCGTTTTTCACAACCTGCTCTTGGTAGGTCTTGAACTCGGGGCGCAGGGCTTCGGCAAAGGCCACGGCCTTGCCTGCGATGACATGCATCAACGGGCCGCCTTGAATACCCGGAAAGATTGCGGAGTTCACTTTCTTGGCGATGACGTCGTTATTTGTCAGGATCATGCCACCGCGCGGCCCGCGCAAGGTTTTATGGGTGGTTGTGGTGGCGACATGGGCGTGCGGGAACGGCGAAGGGTAGAGGCCGGCTGCCACAAGACCTGCAAAATGTGCCATGTCGACAAACAGGTATGCGCCTACGGTATCCGCAATGGCGCGCATGCGTTCAAAGTCGATGATGCGCGGAATGGCCGAACCGCCAGCGATGATCATTTTAGGATTATGTTCTGTCGCCAAAGCTTGCACTTGGTCGTAGTCGAGCAGGTTGTCTTCTTGGCGCACACCGTATTGCACCGCGTTAAACCATTTACCCGATTGATTTGGTTTGGCCCCGTGCGTCAGGTGTCCGCCTGCGTCGAGGGACATGCCAAGGATCGTATCACCTGGCTGAAGCAGGGCTTGGAAGACGCCTTGGTTTGCTTGGGAGCCGGAGTTCGGCTGCACGTTCACAAATTCGCAGCCGAACAATTCTTTGCCGCGCGAGATAGCGAGGTTTTCGGCGACGTCCACATGTTCGCAGCCGCCATAATAGCGCCGGCCTGGGTAGCCTTCGGCGTATTTGTTGGTCATCACGCTGCCTTGGGCTTCCATGACCGCCGCTGAGACGATGTTTTCGGAAGCGATCAGTTCGATCTCGTTTCGCTGGCGGCCGAGTTCGGCACGCATGGCTGCGTGGATCTCAGGGTCGCGGGTTTCGAGTGTTTCGGTGAAAAAGCCTGCATCGCGCACGGTAGCTGTCATAGGAGTGTTCCCTTTAGTCTCAGAATTGCGTTGCGCTTTCATACCTTATGGTTGCCCTGTCCTAAAGCACCAAAACGACTGAGGCGTAGATATGCCCGCCATTGACTGCCGGATTTGTTTCCGATCCGCGCCTTGCGTTTCACGCGTGATCTTGTGACACATGGGGAACCGATAAAGGAATTCTGTTTATGCCGCGCCCCAAGATTGCCTTTACCGCCAGCCCTGTGCCGCTTGCACAGGCAGCTTACGCCGACCTGTCTGCCAAGCACGGCAATGTTGCGATGGACGAGGCGAATGTCATCGTGGCCTTGGGGGGGGACGGGTTTATGCTAGACACGCTGCATGCGACCCGAAATCTGGGAATTCCTGTGTATGGGATGAACCGTGGCACAGTCGGGTTCTTAATGAACGAGTTTCACGCGGAGGATCTGGCCGCGCGTCTGGACGAGGCGGTTGAAGAGGTGTTGAACCCGCTCGCGATGACCGCGTTATGTGTCGATGGTACGATGCATGATACACTGGCGATTAACGAGGTCAGCCTGCTGCGCCAAGGTCCGCAAGCCGCTAAGCTGCGCATAACGGTAGATGGCAAGCAGCGGATGCGCGAGCTGGTCTGTGACGGTGCATTGGTTGCTACGCCAGCGGGCTCTACTGCCTATAATTATTCCGCGCATGGTCCGATTTTACCGATCGGGTCGGATGTTTTGGCGCTGACAGCGGTGGCTGCGTTTCGCCCGCGCCGTTGGCGTGGTGCCTTGTTGCCCAAGGGGGCTGTTGTCCGTTTCGACGTGATTGATCCGGCCAAGCGCCCGGTCATGGCAGACGCTGATGGCAAATCGGTACGCAATGTGTCGAGTGTCGAGATCAGGTCAGAGCCGAACGTGCAGCACCGGATTCTGTTTGATCCGGGCCACGGGTTGGAAGAGCGGTTGATCAGCGAACAGTTTACTTGAGTTTATCGTGCGAAAGCACGTGTTACTTAAATGTATAGTGCGAACGCGCGTGCAAGTAGGGATTTTGTGTCTTTGTCCACGATATCGCTTAGGCTACGAAATTTCAGGTGGCGGCGATGTTTTCCCGTGCCTTCAAGGTGTCCTGACGGATCTTTAAGCGAGGCGCCTTCGGAAAATTCCAGCGAAACATGTGCTTTGTTCTCGAAGATTCCGCCGACAAAGACCTTGTCGTTATCAGGTTCGGTGCAAAAGACCTCACCGCCATATTTGCGTACGAACCGCACGGATGGTGCAATATCACGCACGATATTTTTAACGGTGGTGACGATGTCGGCGGCGTTATCCACGATTAATCCTTTGCGTAGCCCATTGGTTGAAGTGCGGCTTTGATCTCGTCCAGAATTGCGGGATCATCGATGGTCGCGGGCATTTTGAAGGCTTCGCAATCGGCGATTTTGACCATTGTCGCACGCAGGATTTTGCCAGAGCGGGTTTTGGGTAGTCGGTCCACAACTGTGACCAATTTGAAGGCGGCGACGGGGCCGATTTGGTCGCGTACCAGTTTGATGCATTCGGCTTTGATGTCGTCGTCGGATTTTGTCGTGCCTTTGTTGGTGCAGACAAAGCCGAGCGGCAATTGTCCTTTCAGTTCGTCGGTCACGCCAATGACCGCACATTCGGCGACGTCAGGGTGGGCGGCGAGGACTTCTTCCATGCCGCCTGTGGACAGGCGGTGGCCTGCCACGTTGATCACGTCGTCGGTGCGCGCCATGATATAGAGATAGCCGTCGTCGTCGATCATCCCTGCGTCGCCTGTTTCGTAGTAGCCCGGAAAGTGGGACAGGTAGGATTTGATAAACCTGTCTTCGGCGTTCCAGAGCGTTGGCAAGGTGCCGGGGGGCAAGGGCAGTTTGATTGCGATGGCGCCAAGTGTGTTGGCGGGGACTTCGTGGCCTGCTTCATCGAGGATGTGGATGTCATAGCCCGGCATAGCTACGGTGGGGCTGCCGATTTTGACGGGCAGGGCTTCGATGCCTGTAGGGTTTGCCACCATTGGATAGCCGGATTCTGTTTGCCACCAATGGTCGTAGACTGGGACACCCATGATGTTTTGCGCCCATTTAATTGTATCGGGGTCGGCGCGTTCGCCAGCGAGGTAAAGCGCGCGCAGGCAGGAAATGTCGTATTTTTTGATCTCTTCGCCCTTAGGATCTTCGCGCTTGATCGCGCGGAAGGCGGTGGGGGCGGTGAGGAAAGAGCGCACGTTGTGTTCTTCGATGACGCGCCAGAAGGTGCCTGCGTCGGGGGGGCCGATGGGCTTGCCTTCAAATACGATTGTTGTGGCTCCTGCGATGAGGGGGCCGTAGCAGATGTAGGAATGACCCACGACCCAGCCCACATCGGAGGCGGCCCAGAAGACATCGCCTTGGTCGATATTATAGACCGCTTTCATGCTCCAGTTCAGCGCGACAAGGTGGCCTGCGGTGGCGCGAACGACGCCTTTTGGTGCGCCTGTGGTGCCTGAGGTGTACAAAATATAGGCGGGGTGGTCGCCGGAAACAGGGACGCAATCGGCGGGTTTGACTTCTTTTTGGGAGGTGTGCCAATCGAAATCATAGCCGTCTTTCATATCGGCGGCACAACCCTCGCGTTGCAGGATTACCGTGAAATCAGGCTTATGGATGGATTGTGAAATTGCGTCATCAAGCAGCGGTTTGTAGGCGACGATGCGGTTGGGTTCTAGCCCGCAAGAGGCTGCCAATATTGCCTTGGGGGTAAAGTCGTCGATCCGCACAGCGAGTTCATGCGCTGCAAATCCACCAAAGACTACGGAGTGGATCGCGCCTATTCTTGCGCAGGCAAGCATGGCCACCAGCGCCTCTGCAACCATTGGCATATAGATAACGACGCGGTCCCCAGATGTGATGCCTTTGTCGCGCAATACGCCTGCGAGTGAGGCGACCTGCACCAAAAGTTCGGCGTAGCTGGTTTTGGATTTGCGCCCTGTGATTGGACTGTCGTAGATGATGGCCGTTTGGTCGCCGCGCCCCGCTGCGACGTGCCGGTCCACAGCGTTATAGCACGTGTTGACCTGCGCATCCTTGTACCATTCAAAGAGCGGGGCGTTGTCGTCGAATAGAGCTTTGGAGGGGGCTTTATCCCATGCGATTGCTTGCGCTTGCGCCATCCAGAACCCCTCGGGGTTATCTTGCCAGCTTTTATAAACGTCTGAATAGCGCATCGTTATCCTCCCAGAGACTATTTAGGCGAAGGATAGGGAGCGGGATCTGCACGGACAAGCGTGGTTGCGGCGCTAACGGGAATCTTTTGTAAATTAATCAACAGAATGTCGGCTTGATAATAATATTATGCTCGTTCGCACATTTTTATAATATTCGGAAATTTAGATTGCAACCGACAGGATTGCGGGTAGTCTCGAATTTACAGGACGACATCATGCCGCCTCTGCTCATTTGGAGTACATTATCTTGGATAAAAACGGTAAACCGCTCAAAAAGAAACGCCAGCCTGCGCCATTGGCAGCGATGCCCGCGACGCTTGTAAAGGCACCTGTCAAAAAATAGAAATTGCGTCGAAATTGTCGGATTTCAACGTATAAAAGGGACGGGACGGTCCCCATAGACCATCCCGTTTTTTTAAGTGTCTGTGTCGCGTGCGTGGGTTTGCCAGTAGGATTTGACCCATTTTATCGGAAAGAAACCGAATTTTTCAGGCGTGCCCCAGCGTTTGAAATTTGCACCGATCACGTCTTGCGGGTTTGGTGTCCCGTGGAAAATCACGATGTAGCCAGTCGGACGCGGCACGCCGCGGATCAGGTTTACGGGGAAGTGAAACACCAGACTTTTCTTGAAGCTTTCGACCCAGCCTGTGGGCCAGTGGTGCATGTCGGTGGCGTTGCGGTGGATGAGGTTTTGATCGTTGCCGATGCTACGGATCTCGTCGTAAGATTTATGCGCGGCCATTTCGTAGAGGTGGCTCTGGGTACCAGCGACAAAGCCCACGACGGACGAATTGGACAAGAGCGGCTTGCCGAAAAGTTTGGGTAGCAGGCGCGGCAGGGTGTCGGGGATTTCGCGCATGATATGCAGGCCGCCGTCGCGCGCGAGAGTGTCGAAGAACGGCTGGATGTCTTTCACAATCACCACGTCGACGTCCATCATCAGAACGGGCGTGCCTGTCTCGAACAGACCCGGCGCAAAGGCGCAGACCTTAGGCCACATGCCTTTGTGCCAGTCGCTTTTGGCCATGGCGAAAGGCGGAAACCCGATGGTTTCTATTCCCTCTGCCAGCCCTGTTGCGTCGTCTGTCATGCAGACAAAGCGGAACGGGCCGGACATGGTGGCGGTGAGTGCGCGAAACAGGATATTCGTGTATTTGCACGAATATCCTGTGCCCCATTTGAAGCAGAGAATGACGGGCGTGATCATCCGTAATGCGCCACAGGTGTGCCTGCGAGGGCGCACATGTTCAGCAGCCCGCGCGCGGTGATTGACGGTGTGACGATATGGGCGCGGTTGCCCATGCCCATCAGGATTGGCCCGACTTCCAACCCGCCGCCTTTCATTTTCAGGATGTTGCGCACGCCAGACGCTGCGTCGGTATTGGCAAAGATCAAGACGTTTGCGGGGCCGGGCAGGTGGGCATTGGGAAATATCCGTCTGCGCAGTTCGACGTCGAGGGCTGCGTCGACGTGCATTTCGCCCTCGTAGTCGAAATCACGCGGTTGGCTGTCGAGGATTTGCATCGCGCTGCGCATCCGGCGGCCTGTGTCGCAGTCGAGGTTGCCAAACTGGCTATGCGAACAGAGCGCGATTTTCGGGCTGAGGCCAAAGCGGCGCACGTGACGCGCAGCCCCGATGACAGTCTCGGCGATTTGCGCAGGCGTCGGTTCGGGGTTTACTTGGGTATCGGCGATGAACAGCGGGCCGTCTTCGAGAATCATCAACGAAAGGGCGGCGGTAGGGCGTAGGGTTTCGGTGCCGAGAATCTGGCTGACGTAGTTCAGGTGCCACAGAAATTGGCCGAATGTGCCGCAGATCAGACTGTCGGCCTCGCCGCGTTGCACCATTACCGCGCCGATTGCAGTGGTGTTGGTGCGCATGATTGCCTTGGCCAGATCGGGGGTCACGCCTTTGCGGGCCATGATGTCGTGGTAGGTGTTCCAGTAGTCGAAATAGCGCGGATCGTTTTCGGGGTTCACGATTTGGAAATCGATATTGGGACGGATTTTCAGACCCGCGCGCTCGCAGCGCCGCTCAATGACGTCGGGACGGCCAATCAGGATCGGTTGGTCGGTGGTTTCTTCGATGATCGCTTGGGCGGCGCGCAAGACGCGCTCGTCCTCGCCTTCGGAGAACACGATATTGCGTTCGGCTTTGCGTGCGGCCTCAAAGACGGGGCGCATGATCATAGCGGATTTAAAGACCGAGCCGTCGAGCTTTGTCTTATAGGCTTCGAGGTCGGCGATGGGGCGGGTGGCGACGCCTGTCTCGATTGCGGCTTTTGCAACGGCGCCTGCGACGACGCCCATCAGGCGTGGATCAAAGGGTTTCGGGATCAGGTAGTCGACACCAAATGTGAGTTTTTCGCCAGAGTAGGCGGCGGCGGCTTCGGCGCTGGTCGTCATGCGCGCGAGTTCGGCGATGCCTTCGACGCAGGCAATTTTCATCTCGTCGTTGATATCGGTAGCACCGACGTCGAGCGCGCCCCGGAAGATGAACGGGAAGCACAGCACGTTGTTGACTTGGTTTGGAAAATCCGAACGGCCGGTGGCGATGATCGCGCGCGGGTTCACGGCGCGCGCGGCCTCCGGATCGATCTCGGGGCTCGGGTTGGCAAGGGCAAAGATGATCGGGATGTCGGTCATTTTAGCGACCATGTCGGGTTTTAAAACGCCGGGGCCGGAGAGGCCAAGGAACAGGTCCGCGCCGTCGATCACATCGCTAAGGGTCGCCGCAGTGGTGCCTTGCGCGTAATCGGCTTTTTGCGGGGTCATGTCCTTTTCGCGGCCATTATAGACGAGGCCCTCGATATCACATAGCCACACGTTTTCGCGTTTCACCCCAAGTTTGAGCAACATGTTCAAACAGGCGATGCCCGCCGCACCGCCGCCTGTGGAGACGATTTTGATGTCTTCGAA
Organism: Yoonia sp. MH D7; assembly: GCF_054439475.1. NCBI lineage: Bacteria > Pseudomonadati > Pseudomonadota > Alphaproteobacteria > Rhodobacterales > Paracoccaceae > Yoonia > Yoonia sp. MH D7. Next base: position 1,780,073 of record NZ_JBTJCF010000001.1, on the reverse strand, counting down.
TTTCTTGCCAGCCACGCGCAGGGCGTTGGTGGCTGCGGCACCCACAACAATGGCGGTGCCGTGTTGATCGTCATGGAACACAGGGATATTCATGCGTTCGCGGCAAATTTTCTCCACGATAAAGCAATCGGGGGCTTTGATGTCTTCGAGATTGATTGCGCCGAATGTTGGTTCGAGGCTGCAAACGATTTCGGCGAGTTTCACGGGGTCGGACTCGTTGAGTTCGATATCAAAACAGTCGATGTTTGCGAATTTTTTGAAGAGGACCGCTTTGCCCTCCATTACCGGTTTTGAAGCCAGTGCGCCGATGTTGCCAAGGCCCAGAACCGCAGTCCCGTTGGTCACAACGCCGACCAAGTTGCCGCGAATGGTATAGTCGCGTGCGGTGGCAGGGTCGGCTTTGATTTCCAAGCAGGCATCGGCGACGCCTGGGGAGTAGGCAAGCGAGAGGTCGCGCCCGTTCGCCAGAGGTTTTGTTGCACGAATTTCCAGTTTTCCGGGTTTAGGGAGTTGGTGGTAATCAAGTGCCGCTTGTGTTGCGCTGTCGCGGATATCGTCAGCCATTTTGCTCTCTCCGGTCATTATAGTTTAATGTTAAACTATTAGTATATTTTTTGGTGGTGTGTCGAATGCTATCAATAAACACGGATGGCAGTGTCTTGCAAATTTTGAGTATGGGGTCGCGTTATTTTTGAACGGCGTTTGTGACGGCGCGGTGTTTTGCACCACACAGGCCGCGGGGACGATCTGTTTACATTGGAAACTGCCGGTCAGTCGGATCATTTCGTTAAGGCCTGCGTCGTTGCGGGGCACTGTGTTTGCGTTGCTTGACGCCGATAACAATCCTGTTCACCATTCAATCTGGTTTCGAGGCAACGAGCAAGGATATCACGCGGATGGGCAGCAGATGACATTAGAGAGCGAGATGCGCGCCGAAGTGCGCTTGGCGACGACGGATTTGCGTGGTGATATCGGGTTTTTCACCAAGATTTTGGCGATGCGGATGGATATGATTTATCCCGCTGATGACCCGCAGGTGGCGGTGGTTTCGGGGCATGGGCTACGTGTGCGATTAATGGCGCAGATGGTTGGCGCGGCGGGGGATTTGTGCATTTGTACGGATGATCCTGATTTTGCGCAGGGTCAAACGGCGCTGGTGTCGCCCGGTGGCACACAGATTGTTGTGGAGCCGTTGAACCCGCCGCTGGTCATGCCGGAAACTGACCATGCATTTGTTGTCAAACGCTTAGCGGATCAGGCACCTTGGGTAATTGGCCGTGCGGGAATGCATTATCGTGATTTGATCCCGAACCGTTTGGGCGGGTCAATTATTGCCAGTCACATCCGGATCCCTGACGGTGGGCCTGTGCCGGATATGGTGCATTTTCACCGTGTCGGGTTTCAGCTAATCTATTGTTATCGTGGTTGGGTTGATGTGGTTTATGAGGATCAGGGGCCGCCGATCCGCCTGACGGCGGGTGATTGTTTTATCCAGCCGCCCGAGATCAGGCATCGTGTTTTGGAGGCATCAGAAGGGATCGAGGTCATCGAAATCGGGGTGCCTGCCGAGCATATTACCGAGATTGACCATGTGATGCAGTTGCCGACGCCTGATTTGCACCCAGACCGCGAATGGCAGGGGCAGAAGTTTGTGTTTAATGAAGGGGCCAAGGCCGCGTGGGAACCGTTTCGTTTAGCGGGATTTGAGGCGCGGGATACGACGATTGCCGCAAATACCAAAGCGGTTGCGGGGGTGCAGGTGGTGCGGCGCGGGCAGGGCGACCCTGTTTGGGCGAAGCATGATGCGGATATTCATTTTACCTTTGTGCTGGAGGGGACGATGATGTTGGAAGGCGAGGGCAAGGAACCGTATCAGCTGACTGCGGGTGATGCTTTTGTGATCCCGCCGCAGATGTTGACGCGCTATGCGCAGGCCAGTGCCGATCTGGAATTGCTAGAAGTGTCGTTGCCGGGTGTATTTGCCACTGAAGGCTGACTTGCATTAAACTGACCAAACGGTCAAACTTGGCCCAACTCAGGAGTGATCAATGACCTTGTTAAATGCCGCTCGCGCTGTGCGCGAAAATGCCTATGCCCCGTATTCAAAGTTCAAGGTTGGGGCGGCCCTGCGGTCGACATCCGGCGCGGTTCATGTGGGGTGCAATGTTGAAAATGTAGCCTATCCAGAGGGCACATGTGCCGAGGCGGGCGCGATTGCCGCGATGATTGCGGCGGGTGATACCAAGATTGCCGAGGTCGCGGTGATTGCCGATAGCCCGACGCCTGTGAGCCCTTGCGGTGGGTGTCGCCAGAAGATTGCCGAATTTGCGGATGGGGATGTGATGGTGACGATGCATACGGTGGACGGGCTGGTGTTGGAAACGACGATCAAGGCTTTGCTGCCTGCTGGCTTTGGTGCCGATCAGATGAGCCGCGTTTAAGGGATGGATGCGCGCGCGATCATTGCCAAGATCCGGCGTGAAGAAACGCCAAGCGATGTTGAGCTGGCATGGTTTACCAACGGGTTAGCGACGGGTGCTGTGTCGGACGCGCAGGCGGGGGCTTTTGCGATGGCGGTCTGTTTGAACGGGCTGTCGGACGCGGGGCGGATCGCGTTGACCTGTGGGATGCGTGATAGTGGCGATGTGTTACAGTGGGACTTTGACGGGCCTGTTTTGGACAAGCACTCGACAGGTGGTGTGGGTGATCCTGTGTCGCTTTTGCTCGCCCCTGCTTTGGCGGCCTGTGGTGTTTTTGTGCCGATGATTTCGGGGCGCGGGTTGGGGCATACCGGCGGGACGCTGGATAAACTAGAGGCCATTCCGGGCGTGAAAACCGATGTGACACCTGCAAAGTTGCGCCAGATTTTGCGCAAGACCGGCTGTGCGATTGTGGGGGCATCGGGGAAAATTGCGCCTGCCGACAAGCGGCTTTATGCGGTGCGCGATGTGACGGGGACGGTGGACAGTATTGACCTTATTACGGCGTCTATTCTGTCAAAGAAGTTGGCAGCGGGTCTGCAAGGGCTGGTTTTAGATGTGAAAGTTGGCTCTGGCGCGTTTATGAAAACCGAGGCTGAAGCGGTGGCACTCGCGCGAGCATTGGTTGACGTGGCGAATGGGGCGGGGTGCCGCACGGCGGCGTTGGTCACGGATATGGACGAGCCGTTGGCGCCTGCGCTGGGCAATGCTTTGGAGGTTGCGGTCTGCATGGAGGTGTTGTCGGGCAATGTGGCAGCGGCGCCGCGTTTGCATGAGTTGACGGTGGCTTTGGGCGCGAGGGTGTTAGCGTTGCACGGTCAGGATGAGGACAAAGCCGCGGATAAACTGCGCGAGGCGATGGCTTCGGGGGGCGCGATGACGCGTTTTGCGCAGATGATTGCCTTGATGGGCGGACCGCCTGATATGGCCGACGACTGGCGCACGCATTTGCCCAAAGCCCGCGTTGAGGGGGAGGTTGGTGCGCTGAAGGCGGGCTATATTACCGCGATTGATGGTGAGGCTTTGGGCCTTGCAGTGGTCAATTTGGGTGGCGGTCGGCGGGTCGAGACCGACAGGATTAATTCAGCGGTTGGGTTGTCGAATATGATCCCGCTGGGCGCGAAGGTGGCGCAAAACCAACCCCTTTGCACGATCCACGCGGCGACCGAAGCAGACGCGGAAGTCGCGGCGCAGGCGGTGTTGGCAGCGATCACAATTGGTGAAAAACCGGTGTTAAAGCCGTTGATCCGCCAAAGGATATCGTGATGGCGCGTGTGTTCTTGGTTGTGATTGACAGTGTGGGTATTGGCGGCGCGCCTGATGCTGCCGGTTTCTATAACGGCGATGTGCCTGATACGGGCGCGAATACAGTCGGGCATATTGCGCGGACCGTTGGATTGCATGTGCCGACGCTCGACGGCTTGGGGTTGGGGGCGGCTGTGCGGTTGGCCTCTGGTTTGGCGGCCCCCGGTTTGAATGCCACACCGACGGGCGCGTGGGGTGCGGCGACGGAAGTGTCCAACGGCAAGGACACGCCGTCGGGGCATTGGGAATTGGCGGGGGTGCCCGTTCCGTGGGAGTGGCATACCTTTCCAAAGGCCGAGCCCGCGTTTTCGCAAGAGTTGACGGCGCTGATTTGCGAGTTGGCGGGGACTGAGGGGATTTTGGCAAATCGCCATGCGTCTGGCACGGAGGTTTTGGACGCTGAGGGGCCGGCGCATCTACAAAATGGCTGGCCGATTTGTTATACTTCGGCGGATTCTGTGTTGCAGATTGCGGCGCATGAAGAGGTGTTTGGTCGCGAGCGCTTGATGACGTTATGTGCGGATTTGGCGCCCACGTTGCACGCAATGAAGGTGGGTCGTGTGATTGCCCGCCCGTTTGTGGGCAGTGTCGAGGCGGGGTTCGAGCGCACCGAGTATCGGCGTGATTTTGCGATTGCGCCGCCCTCGGACACCATTTGTGATGTGGTGCATCGGGCGGGACATTCTGTGCATGCCATTGGAAAGATTGGTGATATTTTTTCAATGCGGGGCATTGATGATGTGCGCAAGGGGCGTGATGTTGCCCTGATGGGACATTTGGGTGATCTGGTGGATGAGGCCGCAGACGGTGCGTTTGTCTTTGCTAATTTTGTCGAGTTCGATAGCGAGTTCGGGCACCGGCGCGATGTCACTGGCTATGCGGGGCATTTGCAGTGGTTTGACGGCGAGTTGGGGCGTATTTTACCGCGATTGCGCGGGGATGATTTACTGATCGTCACGGCGGATCACGGCAATGATCCCACGTGGATTGGCACGGATCATACTCGCGAAAGGGTGCCTGTACTGGTACATGGGATTGGGGTAAAACAACTTGGTCACGTGGCTTTTGTGGATGTGGCCGCGTCAGTGGCGGCCCATCTGAACATTGCGTATTCTGGTAAAGGACACAGCTTTCTATGACGTTTCAGAACATTCCAAAGGTCGAATTGCATTTGCATTTTGAAGGGGCCGCACCGCCCAAATTCATCGCTGGATTGGCGAAGGAAAAGAACATCGATATCTCGCGGATTTTTGACGAGAATGGTGATTATGCCTATCAGGGCTTCGAAGAGTTTCTAAGTGTTTACGAGGCGGCGTGTCAGCCGTTGACGGGCCCTGAAGAATTTTACCGACTGACCTTGGCTGTGTTGGAAGAGACGGCCAAACATGGTGTGGTTTACGCGGAAACTTTTGTGTCGCCTGACTTCTGTGGCGGCGGCGAGGTAGGCCCGTGGCGTGAATATCTGGATGCGATTACCCGCGCTGCTTATGAGGCTGAGCGCGATATGGGAATTACGTTGCGCGGGATTGTGACCGCTATTCGTCATTTCGGGCCTGATCAGGCCAAGACAGCGGCGCGCTGTGCGGCTGAGACCAAAGGCGATTTTATTGTTGGGTTTGGCATGGCGGGTGCAGAGATGGTCGGGCGGCCCAAGGACTATGCTTATAGTTTTGACATGGCGCGTGAGGCGGGGTTGGAGTTGACCTGTCACGCGGGCGAATGGGGCGGGCCTGATATGGTGGCCGATACAATCCGTGATTTGGGCGTGAGCCGTATCGGGCATGGGATTAATGCCGTGCAGGACCCGAAACTGATGGCAGAAATTGTCGAGAAAAGCATCGTGTTGGAAGTCTGTCCCGGATCGAATGTGGTGCTGGGCGCGGTGCCTGATTGGGAAAGTCATCCGATTGCCAAGTTGCGCGATGCGGGTGTGGCGATTACTGTGTCGACTGACGATCCGCCGTTTTTCCATACTACAATGACCTACGAATACGAGATGTTGGCCAAGACGTTTGGCTGGGGTCCTGATGATTTTGCCGTGTTGAACCAGACGGCCTTGAAGGCCGCATATTGTGACGACGCGACCCGTATGAAGATATCTAAGAAACTGGAGCCTGCCCAATGACCGACCACTTGACCCATGTAACCCATCCGCTAGTGCAACATAAACTGACGCTGATGCGCGATAAGGACACGTCGACGGCGTTGTTCCGTCAATTGTTGCGCGAGATTAGCCAGCTTTTGGCTTATGAGGTCACGCGCGGTTTGCCGATGACAACCCGCAGGATCGAAACACCAATGCAGCCAATGGATGCACCGGTGATTGATGGTAAAAAGCTGGCCTTGGTGTCGATTTTGCGTGCGGGCAATGGGTTGCTGGACGGTATTTTGGAGTTGATCCCCTCGGCGCGTGTTGGCTTTGTCGGGTTGTACCGCGACGAGGAAACGCTGCAACCTGTGCAGTATTATTTCAAGGTGCCGACCGAGTTGGAGGATCGTTTAGTCATTGCAGTTGATCCGATGTTGGCGACAGGCAATTCGTCGGTTGCTGCAATTGATTTGCTGAAGGATGCAGGGGCGAAAAACATCCTGTTCTTGTGTTTGCTTGCTTCGCCCGAAGGAATTGCGCGCATGAAGGAGGCTCATCCTGATGTGCCGATCGTCACCGCAGCAGTGGATAGTCACATCGATGAGGCTGGATATATTGTTCCGGGGCTAGGGGATGCGGGTGACCGGATGTTCGGCACTAAATAGAGGCTGTTTTTGCGGTGATTTGACTGACAATGGCTTTACAAAAAGGTCATTGTCACGCATCGTCCCACAATCTATTGTGGGAGCGCCTATGTCATACCGTGGTTTTATCAGTGCAGCAGTTGTTGCGGTTGTGTTTTCGGGGCAAGTTGCGGGGGCGCAAACGCGCAATGCCATTCCAGCCGAAATTCCGCCGACATCCTATACAAATAGCCAATATGTCGACAGCAAGGGCTGCGCATTTGTGCGTGCGGGGATTGGTGGTAGCGTGACTTGGGTGCCGCGGGTCGACCGCAAGCGCAACCAGTTGTGCAGTTTCCAGCCGACGATTGCGCGCGCAGCGCCTGAACCCGCCGTGATCGCCCCCGTTGTTGCCCCAACCGTTGTCGCCCCAACCGTGGCCGCAGCACCCGCGCCAGTGCGCACAAATCGCGCCCCGATCCGCACCGTAGCTTCGACGACAACGCCGCCGCGCATCACCACCAGGCCCGCCGCGAGTGCGCCCGCACCTGTTGTGCGCTCGCCGCAGATCACGCCCGTCGTTGCGCCGCCTGTTATTGCGCCTGTAGTTACGCAGGCCGCTGCGCGTCAAACCATGTCTGCGTTTTGTGTCGGGCGCACCGGTGCGCAGCCCGGATTCGTTAGCAGTACAACGGGCGAGACAATTAACTGCGGTGGTGTAGCGCCTGCGCCAGCGGTTTCTGCACCTGCATTACTCACGCGCAGTGCGTTTTGTGTCGGCCGCTCCGGGCTTCAGGCCGGATATATCAGCAGCACAACCGGACAAACAATTGACTGCGGTGGTCTTACGCCTGCGCAGATCGTTGCTGCCGCGTCGCCCACTTTGCCAACGATGTCGATGGCGCAGGTCTGTGCCGATATGCGTGCAACAGGGCGTCGTTACCAGAACGCGCAAACCGGACAAGAGGTGCGCTGCGGTCCGCAAACGCAATCGATAGCAAGTGCAGCTAATGGCCGTATCACCGCACCCGTTGCACCGATGAGCCCTCGTATTCCGCAGCAGACATCTGCAAATTGCCCTTCGGCAATCTTGAGCGTTGGTGGTGCCGCTGTGCGTTGTGGTCCACAGCTTCAGCCGGTTTCGACCCAAATGACACGCAATTCTGCTGCGACTGGCTCTTCGCCGTTTTTGTTCTTACAGCCCCCCGTTGTGCCTGCATCCAACCCTGTTGGCATCTCGCAACGCCAGATACTGACGCCGCCAAAAGGCTATACACGTGTTTGGGACGACGGACGTCATAATCCGAACCGTGGGCTGCCGACGGCGCGCGCGACCGTTAACGATGGCGCACGGATTTCATCGCGCAGCATGGCGCCACAAACCGCAACGGCGCACCGTTATGTGCAGGTCACAAGTCTTGCCAGCGCTGCGCAGGCCGCACAGGTCGGTCAACAATTCCAGCGCGCTGGCTTGCCTGTTGGCTTGGGGTCTAAGTCGGTCGGTGGTACGGCGTATCAGGTCGTGATCTTAGGCCCGTTTGGCAATGCGTCACAGCTTAACGCTGCGCTGAATACTGCGCGGACTGCGGGCTATAGCGAGGCCTATACGCGCAATTAAGCGGTGTCCGCCGGAAAACACTAATGCGTCAATAAGCCCTGCATCATCTGCGGGGCTTTTTCTTGCGCGGTCAGTCGTTGCATATCCCTTGCAGGCGCACCCAATCAGCATCATCCAAAATTTCGGGCACGTCGCGCTGTGCATAGGGGTCGTCTGTGATCAATGACGCGGTCCGCTGACCCGATGCATCGCGGGCATAGGCAAAGGGTGACGTGGGGATTTGCGATGCATCAAACGCCGTGATGAGCGCTGCGCTTGGCAGAAATGACGGTTGTGCCTCGGTTAATTTGCGGGCGAATTCTGCAAGGCTTTCGGGGGGCAGTTCGCCCGTCGTGAGCAGGCCCACAGTTTTACCCAAGCCCACCGCATGCAGTACGTCTGCAAGCGGGTCGGTTGTGGCTCGTTTTGCCGCTGCGGCCACAATATAACCCGCTGGCACTGCCGGATCGTCGGCATTTTCGATGACACGTTTGTCGAGCAGAATGATCTGCCCTGCCAAAACAACGGCCCCTTGTGCCAGCTGTGGCAAGACCACGATCTGCCCCGCAGCATCTGCCCCAAACAGCCGTTTTTGCAACTTCTCAAGGGCCAAAACACCATCGGCATTGCGGCAACGTGGACCTGTCAGACGTTGCACGTGGCCTAAAATTGTTGCGCCAATCTCGGTGCGTTTAACCATTGGCACGACCGACACCGTCTGACGGGTCAGTGCATCAGGCAGCCAGAAAATCGCAATCGCCGTTGTGCCAGCAAGAAACCCGTAGGTGAGTATCTGGCGCAATTTACCGCGTTGCGGGCGTTGCTTGGCAATGGTTTTACGAATTTTTTCAATAGCACCGATCATAAGATCGTCGTCGATTTCCAAGGCTTCTTCTGCATCTTCAGCAGGGGAAAAGACCGCAGGGCGCTCGTTCTGGTTCAGTCGGATAATCGCGGGCAGGGACCAATGTGTCAGCGGGCGACCCGCACCATCGGAAATCACCAATGTTGCATTGCCAAAGGCCACAGTCACGTCGCGGCGTTGCGCGTCGCGATCGCTGCGCCAAATTCCGCTGCTTTCTAACCGTTCATATTCACGGAGTGCCGTCATGTGCCTGCTTTTGTTATTTGTACCAGCTTAGCTGTCAATTTTGGTTTTGTGTAGGTGCTAATGCTCCTTGGCGATCATCCTTAGCTCAAACTTTTGAATTTTGCCGGTGGATGTCTTGGGCAGTTCCATAAATACCACCCGTTTGGGGCATTTGAACCCAGCAAGGCGTGTCCGGGCGAAGGCGATGATTTCGGCCTCATCGGCGGTGGCGCCCTGTTTGAGTTCGATAAAGGCGCAGGGCACTTCGCCCCATTTGTCGTCGGGTTTGGCGACTACGGCACACAGATTGACAGCCGCGTGGTTCATCAGGGCGCTTTCGACCTCAACAGAGCTGATATTTTCGCCGCCCGAGATGATGATATCTTTGGCGCGGTCCGAGATTTGCATTGCGCCGTTCGGGTGTTGAATGGCCAAATCTTCGGTGTGAAAATAGCCGCCTGAAAACGCCTTGGCCGTGGCTTTGGGGTTCTTGTAATAGCCTTTCATCACGACGTTGCCACGGATCATGATTTCGCCTTGGGTGGCACCGTCCATTGTGACTTGGCGCATGTCGGGGTCCATGACGGTGATATGTTCCATCATGGGTTGCGCGACGCCTTGGCGTGCCATGAAAGCTGCGCGTTCATCGGCGGGGAGTGCGCCCCACGCGTCCTCCCAGATACATTCGGTGACATGGCCGTAGGTTTCGGTAAGCCCGTAAACTTGGGTGACGTTAAAGCCCAGTTTGCCCACTGCGGACAGGGTTGCGGGGGCAGGGGGTGCGCCTGCGGTGAACACTTCGACGGTATGGTCAAAGGCGCGTCTGTCTTCGGATTTGGCGTTCACGATCAGGTTGAGCACAATAGGCGCGCCGCCAAAATGCGTGACGCCGTGGTCGGCGATGGCGGCGTAGATCGACTTGGCAGAGATATCGCGGCAGCAGACCACTGTGCCGCCCAGAGCGGGGATCATCCATGTGTGGTTCCAGCCGTTGCAGTGGAAAAGTGGGACGATTTGCAGATATTTCGGAAAGAGCGGCAATTGCCACGAGATCGGCGTGCCCATTGTGGTGAGGTAGGAACCACGGTGGGAATAAACCACGCCTTTAGGGCGCCCTGTGGTGCCTGAGGTGTAGTTGAGTGCGATGCTTTCCCATTCGTCTGAGGGCATGATCCATGTGAAACTGGCGTCGCCCGTTGCGAGAAAGTCTTCGTAATCAATCTGTTCGCCGATGTGTTTGATCCCTGCCTGATGGTCGGGGACCTCGATGACCAAGGGGGCGGGGCCGACCATCAACGCGACCGCTTCCATGAACATGGGCAGGAACTGGCTGTCGACAAAAGCGGCTTTTGCCTCGCCGTGGTCCAAAATGTAAGCCACGGTATCAACGTCGAGGCGCGTGTTTATTGAGTTGATGATCGCGCCACAAGCTGGCACGGCAAAGCTGGCCTCGGACTGCGCCGGAATATTTGGCAGCACGGTTGCGACGACGTCGCCCGATACGATCCCTGCTTTGGTCAGGGCCGAGGCGAGGCGGGTGATCCGGTCGTGATATTGCCCGTAGGTCAGACTGATATCACCGTAGATCAGCGCGTCGCGGTCGGTGAAAACGCGGGCGGCACGGTTGAGATGTGAGAGCGGCGTAAGTGGCACAAAGTTGGTCGCACATTTATCCAGACCCGTCTCGTCAGCCATCCATCCCATTGCACCACTCCCTTGGTTTTGCTTGCCTCGCAACCATAGGATATGTCACAGATTTATATCAATGGGGCATCGCACCTTGGACAAATGAAGTGGGTATTTATGATTATCTCTCCGGGGCGGAATTATATTTTTGTACATATCCCCAAGACAGGTGGCACGGCGATGGCAGCAGCACTTGAGACCCGCGCGATGCGCGATGATATTTTGATTGGGGACACGCCTAAGGCGCAAAAACGCAAAGCGCGGTTGAATGGCATCGAGGCGCGCGGACGGGTGTGGAAGCATAGCACGGTGGCGGATATGGCTGGTGTGATTGATCCGGCGGGAATGTTTGTGTTCACATTGGTGCGTAATCCGTGGGACCGTATGGTCAGTTATTATATTTGGTTGCAGGCGCAGTCCTTTGCGCATCCTGCCGTCGCCCGTGCCAGATCACATGATTTCAGCGGGTTCCTGAATGCGCCGCAAACCCGATATAGTGTCGCGAAAAACGACTATGGCAGCTATGTGACTGAGGATGCGCATTTCTTTCGTCTTGAGCATCTGGAGTCTGACTTACAGTCGCTTTGGCAACATCTAGGGTTTCAGCTTACTATTTCTCCGCGCAATCAATCGGTGCGCAGACGTGATTGGCGCGGGTATTACAGTGACGCTGACGCGGCATTGGTTGCTGACCTGTGTGCGGTTGATATTGCGCGTTCGGAATATGCGTTTGACCCCGACAGGGCCAGTCTAGACCGCCGCCTTTTGTAGGTCTCTGTTAATCCTCGAGAATACGGCTGGCGCCCCGCGTACTCAGACCCGCGTTAAAGAACAGCACGCCCAGCCCGCCGGGACCACCCGTTGCCGTTTCTTATCGATAAAATGTGCTGCCTGTTTGCAGACCAAATGAGGTCGCATCAATTAAAGCCGCGTTATGGGTAACGGTCAGTGTGCGGCCGGACATTTCATTGCCCGCAATGTATTAGGCCGCGGCGGTATTTGGTCGCGGCCTAGTTCAGGGGCTATGCTGCCGCTGCGTCTTGCCCGAAGCGTCCGTAAAACGATTGCCCTTTATCGCCCATTTCTCGGAGTAGTGCAGGAGTGGCAAAGCGGTCGCCGTAAGCGGCAGCCAGTTCGTCGCAGCGTTCAGCGGCGTAGGGGGTGCCGATGATGTCGAGCCAGCTGAACGGGCCGCCTGACCACGGTGCAAAGCCCCAGCCGAGGATCGCGCCGACGTCACCTTCGCGGATGTCTTCGAGGACGTTTTCTTCCAACGCGCGCACCGCTTCCAAGACTTGGGCGAACATCAAACGGTGCTGCACGGTGTGCAGGTCTGGCTGTGTGTCCGAGACGGGGTATTTGGCGGCAAGACCGTCCCAGAGGAGTTGGCGTTTGCCTTTGTCGTCGTAAGAATAGAAGCCTGAGTTTGATTTGCGACCCAAGCGGCCTTCGTCAAACATCCAGAATAGTACGTCATCCACGGCGCCATCCGGGTAGGCGTCGCCCATCGCCGCGCGCGTGGCTTTGGCAATTTTCACGCCCAGATCTACGGATGTTTCATCGACCAGCTGCAACGGGCCAAGTGGGAAGCCCAACAGTTTTGCCGCGTTTTCGATCAGTGCTGGCGCGACACCTTCGGCGACCATCCGGATGCCTTCGTTGATGTAGGGGATGATGCAACGGTTGGCGTAGAAGAACCGTTCGTCGTTCACCACGATTGGGGTCTTGCGGATTTGGCGCACGAAATCGAGCGCCTTGGCCACGGCCACATCGCCCGTTTGTTTGCCTTTGATGATTTCCACCAAGAGCATTTTGTCGACAGGGCTAAAGAAGTGGATGCCGATGAAGTTTTCGGCATTTACGGATGCCTTTGCCAATTCGGTGATCGGCAGTGTCGAGGTATTGGTCGCAAAAACGCAGTCTGGGCCAGTCACGGCTTGCACCTTGGCTGTTACGTCCGCCTTTACGTCAACGTCTTCAAATACCGCCTCGACGATCAGATCACAGCCCTTCAGGGCAGAATAATCCGTTGTCGCGGTGATTAACGCCAGAACGGCGTCTTTCTTTTCAGGGGGCGCTTTTTTCCGCGAAATCCCTTTGTCCATATAGTCGGCAGAATAAGATTTTCCCTTATCTGCCGCCTCTTGTTTCGCATCGATCAATACAACCTCGATGCCAGCCAATGCGGACACCAGCGCAATTCCCGCGCCCATCATGCCTGCACCGATCACCCCAACCTTGCTGACCTTCTGATCAGCTACTTTCGGGCGGTTCGCACCTTTTTCTAGCGCTTCTTTATTGATAAATAGTGAACGGATCATCGCTTCTGATGATGGATTCAGCAAAACATTGGTGAACCAGCGCGCTTCGATCTTGATTGCGGTGTCAAATGGCACCAACGCGCCTTCGTAGACTGCCGACAGCAGGGCGCGGGCCGCTGGAAATGCACCTTGGGTTTTGCCGTTAACCATCGCAGAGGCACCGACAAATGTCATGAAACCCGCAGGGTGATACGGCGTGCCGCCGGGCATTTTATAGCCCTTTTCGTCCCAGGGTTTCACAATGCTCGGGCTTGATAATACCCATTCTTTGGCCGCGGAAAGCAATTCGGCCGCGGGGACCACTTCGTCGATCAAACCTGCTTGTTTTGCTTTGCCAGGGTCAGACAGTTTTCCTTCCAACAGGAACGGTGACGCATTCATTGCGCCCATTTTACGCACAAGGCGCGTCGTGCCGCCCATGCCCGGAAAAATGCCGACCATAATTTCGGGTAGGCCAATTTTGGCTTTCGGATTATCCGCGACAAAAATCCGGTGGCAGGCGAGCGGGATTTCAAAGCCGATACCAAGGCCGGTGCCTTGCATGGCGCAGGCAATCGGCTTGCCGCCTTTGTTGGTTTTAGGATCCATGCCCGCGCGCTCGATTTTGCGCAGTATCGCATGGCTCGCCATCAGGCCGTCCATCAAGCCACGCGCCGGATTGTCGCCCGCGCTTTGCTTCATCTTGGCAATGATGTTCAGATCCATGCCGCCCGCAAACGAGCCTTCTTTGCCCGAGGTGATGATTACACCTTTGATGGTATCGTCAGCCAATGCCTGGTCGACCAGCGCATCAAGATCAATGAACCCTTGCTGGTTCATCACGTTCATAGACTTTCCAATTGTGTCCCATGTGATCGTGGCAACACCGTCAGTATCGGTTTTCATTGTAAAATCGGTCATCTTCATCTCCTGCATCGCGGGACCATCAGGGCGGGCGCCCTAGGTCGCGTCATTTGTTGAGTGGGGTGTATTTTGTGAGAGTTGGTTCAAGGCCTTGGTCAAGCTGCTGTCCTGGCCGACGGCATAATCGCTTTTGGAGAAGCGCCAAACGCCCCCCGTGCGGGTGATGATAGCAAACGCGGGGTAGGGGTCTTTGACGCGTTGAGTGCCTGACATCAACTGCGTGACATGCATGGCTTTCACGGTGTCAGGCCCATCAAAGTCGGCGGAGGTGCAGACACGCACAATATCGGTGACATTTAGCGCAGTGAAATAGGCATGATTAGCGTCGAATATGTGCTCTAACTCGGCCTCGGTTTCGATAATCCCTTTTGCATCAAAGGTGGTTAACATATGCGGCAGGCTAAAGGATTTCGCAAACCGTGCGAAATCCTTTGTCATGATCGCTGCACCGGTCTCTTTCAGCATGTTGTTGCCAATTTTGCGCGCAATCGGGTTGGAAGTGTCCGTTTTCTGGGTGGTGGCAATTTTCGGGTACTGGCCTGATATTGGATAGTGGCACGACATATCGTGATGCCCGTGTGCGCCGATGATCGCGGACACGCGCCAAACCCCGTCGACGAGATAGACTGTGGCCGATGATTTGAACGGTGCAATGATGCGTCTGCCACGGCTCAATAGCTTGGTCCGATAGGTCGCAATTACCGAACCGTCATCGCAGGTTTCACATGAAATTGGGGTCCGGTCGATCAGGTCCAGAGACATTTTTTCCGCTGCGCGTAAATAATGACAGAAGTTTTCGTACAGTTCTGCAAGAGTAAAGGAGACAACGGGGCCCGCTTGCGTGACCATCGTGAAGGGAAGTCTCACGCGCCCTGCCCATTGGTCGAAATCCGGCGTGATCAGGCACGCCGAAATATCGCTCAATAATGCTTCGAACTCCGCAGGTTTCATCAGATGCGCTCGATGATCGTTGCCGCACCCATGCCCGACGCGATGCACAGCGTGGCGAGGCCTGTGCCTTTGCCCGTCCGTTCCAGTTCATCAAGCAGCGTGCCGATGATGATCGCACCCGTTGCGCCTAACGGATGACCCATCGCAATGGACCCGCCGTTCACGTTGACGCGGTCTTGGTCGATGTTAAACGCCTGCATAAAGCGCAAGACGACAGAGGCGAAGGCTTCGTTCACTTCAAACAGATCGATGTCAGAAATCGACATGCCGCTGTCGCGCATGATTTTTTCGGTGACGGGGACAGGACCGGTGAGCATGATTGGCGGATCGGTGCCGATTTTTGCGGTGGCGCGGATCACGGCGCGTGGTTTAAGGCCCATGGCCTCGCCCCATTCCTTGGACCCAACCAGCACGCCAGCGGCGCCGTCTACGATCCCCGACGAGTTGCCTGCGTGGTGGATGTGGTTGATCTTCTCTAAGTGCGGGTACTTCATCAGCGCCACTTTATCAAAGCCGGGCATGACCTCGCCCATCATTTGGAATGCTGGGTTCAGCGCGCCCAAAGTTTGCATATCCGTGGTTGGACGCATGTATTCATCGTTGTCCAAAATTGGCAGGCCATTGATGTCGAGGACTGGCACGATGGATTTGGAGAAGCGACCTTCGGCCCAAGCGGTTGCCGCGCGTTTCTGGCTTTGCACGGCTAACGCATCGGCCTGTTCGCGGGTGAAGCCGTATTCGGTGGCGATAATGTCAGCGGAAATCCCTTGGGGGACAAAGTAGCTGTCCATGGCAATCGACGGATCAACGGCGATTGCTGCGCCGTCAGAACCCATTGGCACGCGGCCCATCATCTCGACGCCGCCTGCGATATAAGCGCCGCCTGCGCCGCCTTTGATTTGGTTGGCAGCCAAGTTCACCGCCTCCATGCCCGAAGCGCAGAAGCGGTTGATCGCCAAGCCTGGAATGGATTCGTCGAGGTCAGAGGCCAATACAGCAGTCCGTGCCAGACAGCCGCCTTGCTCGCCGACTTGGGTCACGTTGCCCCAGATCACGTCTTCAACCGCGTGACCTTGCAGGTTATTGCGTGATTTGAGGGCGTTCAGAATGCCAGCGGACAGGCGGGTCGAAGTGACCTCATGCAGGCTGCCATCTTTGCGGCCTTTGCCACGCGGGGTGCGGATCGCGTCGAAAATATAGGCTTCGGACATGGGTGGTCTCCTTTAAGCGCGGTCGGCGGGCGAGCCGAGCATCAAATCATAGGGTAGTTTCCAACCGGGAGTGGCTGCGATTGCGTCGAGCCAGCGGTCAATTTTCGGGTAATCGGCGCGCTCAAAACTGAACGGCTCGGGATAATAGAGGTAGCCGCAGCAGGCGATATCAGCGATTGTCAGTTCGTCGCCAACAAGGAATGGCGTCTCGGACAGCTGCGTTTCCAGGATTTTCAACGAACCTGCCAGACGGGCAACATGAAAGGCAATCACGTCGGCGTTGCGTTTTTCTTCGGGCAGGAAGTTCATTTGGAACCGCAAAGGGCCTGCAATGGCGCTAACTTTGGAGTTGTCAAAGAACATCCAGCGCAGGATATCACGCCGCTCTGCCGCAGATTTGCCACCGAGCTTGCCGGTCTTGGAGCTGATGTAATCTTGAATGACGCCGGATTGGGTCAGGATCAGATCGCCGTCTTCCAGAACGGGCGCTTCGCCCATGACGTTAAGGGCGCGGAATGCGGGAGTGCGGGTGGCGCCGTTAAAGAAGTCGATAAATACCGGCTCCCAAGGCTCATCCGCCAATGCCAACGTCAACGCGGCCTTATACGAATGACCGCTTTCGCCAAAGCAATGTAATTTCATGGTCATGTCGGACATTCTCCCAGAAGTGACACCCCGTCTGGGGTGATGTTTTTAGTATTTTAAAAAGCGAGACCGAGGTCTGCGCCGCTTACTGTTACTTAAGTACGATGTCGCAAACTTACAGGGCGCTACAGGCTCAAGAGCCCTCCAGTCTTACATCGGGGCCGTGAAAAGCGAGGCTCTGCTACCAAACGTTGCGCCCCTAAATGCGGGAAGCTCTTTTGGAGCTAGATCTTTGTTCTCGCCTTTCCACATATACACATCTTTTCAACGTTTGCGGGCCTCCAATTCGTTTTGAAACATACGTAGCCGCTGACCAAACGTGTCCTCGTTGATCACGGAATTGAAGTTTTCAAACAAAAACGACAAAGCTTCTCCTTCTTCCAACGCGCTATCTGCAGCAAAGCGCTTGAGCCTGCGATACCCGTCCTCCGTCATAGCAACAGGGAAACGGCGGGTTAGACGCAGGCGCTTTGGCATGAATTAAGTCCTCAAATGTTGGATGGGTTAAATCCCATCATGCCCTTAAAATTGATCCGCATCCAGTGCCATGACCGTATCAGCACCGCTATTGATCCGTGCCAGGTGCATGCCCGTCGCGGGCAATTGGCGGGCCATATAATAGCGACCTGTTGCGATTTTGGTCTCGTAGAATGCGCGATCTTCGGCGCCGGCTTCCAGTGCGTCCATCGCAGCTTTGCCCATACGCGCCCACATCAAGCCAAAGCAAACGTGACCCATCATATGCATAAAGTCATAGGACCCAGCCAAGGCATTGTTCGGGTTTTTCACGCCGCTCTGCATGAAATACATGCCCGCCGCTTGCAGGTCCTTGGATGCTGCCTTCAACGGGTCAAGGAAATCGGTTTTCAGCGCTGCGTTGTCTTCGTTTTCTTTGATGAACGTCTTGATCATCTCGAAAAAGGCCATGACATGCTTGCCGCCGTCTTGCGACAGTTTCCGACCCACAAGGTCAAGTGCCTGCACACCGTTCGCGCCCTCGTAAATCATCGCAATACGCGCATCGCGGGCAAACTGGGACATGCCGGTTTCTTCAATATAGCCATGACCGCCGTAAACCTGTTGCGCTGCAACCGCATACTCAAACCCTTTGTCGGTCAGGAACCCTTTGATCACAGGTGTCAGCAAAGACACGAGCCCATCTGCCTCTGCATCACTATTCTTGTGTGCGCGGTCGATTAGATACGCGCCCCACATCGTAAACGCCCGTGCGCCCTCGATAAATGATTTCTGATCCATCAGGTTGCGGCGGATATCAGGGTGCACCATCAACGGATCGGCAGGCCCGTCCGGATTTTCGGCACCCGTTACTGCACGCCCCTGAAGCCGGTCATTGGCATAAGCAACCGCGTTTTGATAGGCGGCTTCGGCCTGTGCATAGCCTTGCAGGCCAACGCCCAAACGGGCTTCGTTCATCATCACGAACATGGCGCGCATGCCTTTATGCTCTTCGCCAAGCAGCACACCTTCGGCCTCGTCGTAGTTCATTACGCAAGTAGAATTGCCGTGGATGCCCATTTTCTCTTCGATTTTGCCCACGGACACGCCGTTCGTATCCCCCAGAACACCCTCATCAGAGACTTTGATCTTAGGGACGATAAAGAGTGACACGCCCTTGATACCTTCGGGACCACCGGGAATTTTTGCCAGTACGAGGTGGATGATGTTATCCGCCATGTCGTGATCACCCGCCGAGATAAAGATCTTTTGGCCGGAAATTTTATAGGTGCCGTCGCCGTTTGGCACTGCCTTGGTGCGCATCAGGCCCAGATCCGTGCCGCAATGCGGTTCAGTCAGGTTCATGGTGCCGGTCCATTCGCATGTGACCATTTTCGGCAGGTATTTCTGCTTTTGCGCGTCGGTGCCGTGGACGTTGATCGCAGAATACGCGCCGTGGGTTAGGCCCTGATACATGTTAAATGCCATGTTCGCAGAGACCGACGGCTCTAGCGCTGCGATACTCATGATATAGGGCAAGCCTTGGCCGCCGTAAGCTTCGTCGCAATCCATTGACGTCCACCCACCTGCGCGGACTTGGTCAAACGCGGCTTTAAAGCCGGTGGGCGTGCGCACAATGCCGTTTTCCAAAACGCAGCCTTCGGTATCGCCCACTTGGTTCAGCGGTGCCAACACATCGGTCGCAATCTTGCCCGCTTCTTCAATCACCGCACTGGTAAAATCACGGTCGAGGTCACCATATCCTTTGATATCTTGCTGCGATACTTTCAGCAGGTCATGCAGGACAAATTGCAGGTCTTTCGCGGGGGCGTTATAGATCGGCATCAGGTGGCTCCATTTTCGGTTGAGCGTGAAGTTTTTGGCGGTTTCAGGCCGCCGATTTGTCTTTTGCGAGGGACTTCAGTCGATCTGCTGCCCATTGCATCTGTGATTTCATTTCGCCAATCGCTTCTTCCAACTCGGCCTTTTGGGCCTGCATGTCGGCGAGGTGGCTTTCGGCTAGTTCGTATGTTTTGGACAGTTGCGTCTCTTGGCTGTCGTCCATGTGGTAGAGGTCTAAAAGCTGGCGGATTTCCTCAAGGCTAAATCCGAACCGCTTGCCGCGCAGGATTAACTTGAGGCGGGCACGGTCGCGTTTGGTGAACAAACGCCGCTGGCCATCGCGCACGGGAAATAACAGCTCCTTGGCTTCGTAGAACCGCAGGGTGCGTGGGGTCACATCGAATGCGGCACACATATCGCGGATATTCATTGTGTCGGTCGTCATCAGCTTTTCCAGTCATGCTCTCTGTCATGCATTGCACTTGTGGCGTTAACATTTACCCTACAAGATAAATTGACGTTAACGTAAACGAAACGTGACGTCATTTTCAAGTTGACGAAAGGTAAGCAAAGTTTACGCAGGGTCACGCGCAACATTCTGCTTTGCACCGGACAATCAAGACCGCGCGTATTTTCGTGCGAAATGTGGGGTTCAGGCCGTGAAACGGATCAGGTTAGCGATTTGACAGTCATCGCGCGCAGGGATTTCAACTCGTCCAATGTCTGTTGCAACTGCTTTTGTTGCTCCAGAAGTTCGGCAATTTGTCCGTCGGCAAGTGTCGTCCATTGGCGCATTTGGGCTTCTGTGCCTTCATTCTCGTAGATCATCAGCCATTGCCGGATATCTTCTAGCGAGAAACCAAAGCGCCTGCCGCGCATGATCAGCGTCATACGGGCCAATTCGCGGGACCGGTAGAATCGCGACCGACCCTCTTTGTCAGGGGTCAGCAGCTCAATGTATTCATAATACCGCAGGGTGCGCGGAGTGACGTCAAATTTTGCGCACATCTCTTTGAATGATAAGCGTGTGTCTGGCATCGTGCCCTCCGTTAACGCAGCCTAGCGCGACCCGCGACACAGGGCAATGCACCTTTCTTCGTGCTAGTTCATGAAGCCGGGCGCAAAAAAGTAGAACCCGTAAGCCATGATCAACGCGGGGATGGTCGAATAGACGGTTGCCCAGAACGCGGCGCGCGGGTTCAGCGCAATCGCGGGGAACAGCGCATCGCCATCGTTTGAAATCGCGTTCCCCATCAGGGCCGCAAACGGGACCAACCCGTTTAGGTATAGTGTCGTCACCAAAACCTGCGGCCCACATCCGGGGATCAGTCCGATCAGCACGCCCATCAAAGGCAATAGCGGCGCAACAGAACCAAACATCGCCGCGAGATCAAAGCCCGCAAATTCCACGGTATAGTCGTAGGCAAGATAGGCTCCGATCACCCAGACCGAAATAAATGCGGTTTCTTCGGCCATGCGCGTGATGGGACTGTCCGCGCCGTTGGTCATCGCATTCACCGGTGACACGGTCCAAATTGCCAAGCCCACAGCGGTACCCGCAAGCCCGACGTAAAGTGCAATGTCGCCCCAGACAGCGGCGACGTCAGCGCCGGCCAACTGGGTGATGCCAATTGCAAGACCGGGCAGGGCCATTACGAAAAATGCAATGTCGCGCCGGCGGATAGCACCGATACGCGGGGCCAATTCGCAGCTCGGTGTCGGTGTCGCCAGATATTTATCTTTCGATACCGCATCAACGATCCAGCCTGTGATAACACCGACTGAAAACCCGACAGGCAACACCACCATCGCTACCTCAGGACGGGTCGCGATCAGCAAAAATGCTGCGTCCCCCATCGTTGACGTTAGGGCCGCCACCACAGCGCCAAAGCCTACGTTGCCCGACGAATAGGCTGCAACGACAACCACCGCGCCGCCACAGCCTGGCGTCGCCCCGAGCAAGGCGGCCATCGGCACCTGCCAACCTTTTGCGCCTTTCAGCGACTGGCCGATGTCAAAATTGAACACCCGCTCTGCACCGTAGAACAGCAATAAAGTCGCGGCCACAAATGCGGAAACCTGTGTAAACGCATCCACCATCAAACCACGCGTCAGATCACCTATAAATGTCGGTGTGATCGCAAGGCACACGAAGATTAGCGCCACAATCAACCTGTTTAGCCGGAACGGCCCTGTGCGGCGGGCGAAAACAGGCGGCATTGTTTCAGTGGCACTCATTGTCTGATTCCTAATTGCGAATGGTTCTTAATTGCATATATAGCACTTGCAGTTAGTGCGGCAAGTGGCAAGTTGCACAATAAAGAAGGAACACCCCATGACGGATGATATCAAGGCACGCCAAACACTGCTCGCAAGGCAGTTTATCGAGGCGATCCCGCATGCGCGTGAACTGGGAATGAAAGTTACCGCGATCGGCGACGGGCAGGCCACGATCACTATGGGCTATGACGCGCGGTTGATCGGTGACCCCGAAACGGGTGTGATCCACGGTGGGGCAGTCTCGGCGTTGATGGATACCTGCAGTGGGGCTGCGGTGATGGCACACCCGAATGGCCCGAATGGCACCGCGACGCTTGACCTGCGCATTGACTATATGCGCAGTGCCAGACCGGGCGATACGATCACGGCGACGGCTGAATGTTACCACATCACCCGCTCGGTGGCTTTTGTGCGCGCCACGGCCACCGACAACGACACGGCACGCCCCGTGGCGACCGCAACAGGGGCCTTTACGGTGGCATTCGGAGACAAGTCATGAAACGTCCAGAACCAGTTCAAATCGTCAAGCAACGGCGCGACGCAATGCTGCAAACCCTTGTTGCGCGCGTGCCCTATATCCAATTCCTCGGCATCCAGTTCGAGCGACACGGCGACGAGTTGACGGCTGTGTTGCCTTATAGCGAGCGCAACATCGGCAATCCGCTGATCCCTGCGTTGCACGGCGGTGTGACTGCGGCGTTTCTAGAGGTGACAGCGATAATTGAACTGACATGGAGCGCAACTTGGGCGGATATGGAGGCGGGCAAAATTACTGGCGACAAGCCACGTATCTTACTGCCAAAAACGATTGACTTCACCGTTGACTACCTGCGCTCGGGCTTACCACGCGACGGCTATGCACGAGCGCGGGTCAACCGGTCAGGGCGGCGCTATGCCTCGGTGCATGTCGAAGCGTGGCAAGACAACAAATCACGCATGTTTGCACAGGCCACCGGTCATTTCCTGGTACCCGACCGCAATGGCTAAGGCGCTAACCCACAAACGGGTCCTCCAAATTGCATTACCAATTGTGCTGTCCAATGCGACCGTGCCGATCTTGGGTGTGGTGGATACAGGCGTGGTAGGACAGTTGGGGCAGGCGGCACCAATTGGCGCGGTTGGCATCGGCGCGATCATCCTGACGGCGTTCTACTGGATTTTTGGTTTCTTGCGCATGGGGACGGCGGGGCTGACGGCACAAGCCACAGGCGCCGAAGACCACGCCGAGGTTGCCGCGCTGCTATCACGGGCATTGCTCATCGGGTTTGGCGCAGGGGCGATGATGATCCTCGGGCAAATCCCGCTATTCTGGCTCGCATTCAAAGTGTCGCCTGCCTCACCCGAAGTCGAAACTCTGGCACGGCAGTATATGCAAATCCGCGTCTGGTCCGCACCTGCCACCATCGGGCTTTACGGAATTATCGGCTGGCTGATCGCACAGGAACGCACACGCGGGGTTTTTGCCATTCAGGTGCTGATGAACGGGCTGAATATCATGCTCGATATCTTGTTCGTGCTGCACTTTGATTTTGGGGTGGCGGGGGTCGGCTGGGCCACATTTATCGCGGAATGGAGCGGGTTGGCATTGGGCCTTTGGCTGTGCCGCGACGCTTTTGCAGGCAGCGCATGGTGCGACAAATCGCGGGTTTTTGACCGGGCGCGGCTTGTTCGGATGGGCGTGGTCAATACCGACATCCTGATCCGCTCGGTCTTGCTGCAAGCGATTTTTGTCAGTTTCCTGTTCTGGGGCGCAGATTTCGGCAATGTCCAGTTGGCCGCGAATCAAATCCTGCTGCAATTTTTGAACGTGACCGCCTACGCACTTGACGGATTTGCCGCAGCGGCAGAAAGCTTGGTCGGGCAAGCGCTGGGCGCTAAAAATATCGCGCGATTGCGGCGTGGCGCGATCCTGACCAGTGGCTGGGGCTTGGTGGTATGCATCGGTCTTGCACTGGTATTTGCACTGTTCGGCCCCGCAATCATCGACATTATGACGACAGCGCCTGACGTGCAGACAACGGCGCGTAATTACCTGCCATATATGGTGGCAGCACCCGTCGTCGGGGTGGCGGCGTGGATGCTCGACGGGATCTTCATCGGGGCCACAGGTTCGCGCGACATGCGCAACATGATGGTGGTTTCCGCGATCACCTACTTTGCCGCTGTAATTCCGCTGATGTGGTTGTTCGGCAATCACGGGCTGTGGCTCGGTCTATTGTTCAGTTTTGCTGTGCGCGGGGTGGCGCTGGGCCTGAAATACCCGAAACTCGAAGCCGCTGCGCGCTAGACCATTCTTATAGGACCATCGAGCGCTCTATTTTTCAGGAAAACCTCGGCTTAATCAAACAGCGCGAGCGCATTTTCAGGCGGACGGGCAATCACCGCTGCGCTGTCCGTGATAACAATCGGTCGCTCGATGATCTTGGGATGTTTAGCCATCAGCGTGATTAGGTGATCCGCATCGCCATCCTCAAACTCTGCTTCACCGCGCCGTACTATCTGTGCCGGCGTCATGTCGAGCTTGATTAAAACATTGCGGATTTCGCTCTCGCTTGGCGGGTCCTGCAAATAGAGGCGCACCTGTGGGACAACCCCCTTGGCTTCCAGAATTGCGAGGGTCTGACGCGACTTTGAACAGCGTGGATTATGCCAGATTACAATCATAGATAATCACTGCGGCCCGTGCCCACAGCATCCGCGACGTTCTCAAATCCGTCCATCGCCAGCAAGTCATCCAAGCCGCGCGCGATCTCGTCGGGCAGGGAAATGCCGCCAAACACCAGCGCTGTATAAAGTTGCACCGCCGACGCCCCCGCACGAATTTTAGCGTAGGCTTGCGCGGCAGAGCCAACCCCGCCAACGCCAATAATCGGCAAAGAGGTGCGGGTCGACAGCTGCGCCACGACGCGCGTTGATTTCTCGAACAATGGCTGGCCAGCCAGACCACCAGCTTCACCCGCATATTTTCCGTGCAGGCCTGTGCGGTCCAGCGTTGTATTCGTCGCAATGATGCCCGAAATGCCAGACGCATCAGCAACCGATGCCACGTCATCAAGGGCGCTTTCGTCCAGATCGGGGGCGATTTTCAAGAAAACCGGCAGCGGTTTATCAAGGGCTGCATTGGCCTCCATCACGCCCGCGAGCAAAGCTGCAAGTGCCGCCTTGCCTTGCAAATCACGCAGTTTCTCTGTGTTCGGCGATGATACATTTACGGTGGCAAAATCGATATAGGCGCCGCATTGTGTCAGCACTTTCGCAAAGTCGGCAGCGCGGTCGTCGCTATCTTTGTTGGCGCCAAGGTTCAGGCCGATCACACCCTTGGGCCTTGCCGACAAACGCGCCCCAATCACGACCATGCCCTGATTGTTGAACCCGAAACAGTTGATCGAGGCTTGGTCTTTTGTCAGGCGGAATAGGCGCGGTCTGGCATTACCGTCCTGCGCGCGCGGGGTTGCGGCGCCAACCTCAAAAAACCCGAAACCGGTGCCAGCTAACGCATGCAACGCCGTCGCATTCTTGTCAAAACCGGCAGCCAGACCCACAGGGTTCGGCAGTTCCAATCCGGCAACATTTGTACGCAAACGCGCGCTGGAAAACGGTCCCGCCTTGGGGCCCAGACCTGCGTTCAGCGCCTTGATCGATAAACCATGTGCTGTTTCAGGATCAAACATGCGCAGGGCCCGCAAGCCGATTTGCTCAACAATCTTCATGAAAGGTCTCCGAATTGATGCACGCCGCCCGCAAGTGTCATGTCGCGCGCCCAGACTACGTCGGTCATGCGGAGGGCACGGAACAAATGCGGAAACATCTGGCCACCGCGCGACGGCTCCCATTTCAGCCCGTCCAAGCCGTCCGCCTCAACAGCCACTAGTGTCAGACCTTGCACATCCTTGAAGTAAAGCGCCGCCGTGACCGCGACCGTATCGGCCCCCGAAAAATGCACAAATCCATCATCCAGATCAATCGGTGCGCCAAGGGTTTGCCCGTCACGCTGCAACTGCGCCCATTCATCGGCGCGAAATATCTTATAGATCAACATATTTCTGTCATGACCTTTGCTTAAAGATTGGTCAAGCGGTCCGGTGACCCAATCCTGTTTGAGCGGAAATGTAGTGTGCAAACGGATAGGCATTTGACTCCGCAAGATGCGATGGCCAATCTATGTGCAATGTAACCTCTGGGGGATAGATCCAATGCTTTTACGAATCCTGACGTCAACCTGCGCACTCGCGCTTACGGCCTCTGCGGCCTCTGCCGACTACACATTGACCGTGCTGCATACCAACGATTTCCACGCGCGGTTTGAACCGATTAGCGGATATGATGCGCCTTGCTCTGCAGAAGAAAACGTTGCTGGCGAATGTTTTGGCGGCACCGCGCGTCTGGTGACAGCTGTGGCCGAGGCCCGTGCGCGCTCTAACAATTCGATCCTCGTGGATGGGGGTGACCAGTTTCAGGGCACATTGTTCTATACCTATTACAAAGGCGCGATGGCCGCCGAATTCATGAATAAGCTGGGTTATGACGGCATGACCGTGGGCAACCACGAATTCGATGACGGGCCAGAGGTGCTGGCAGGGTTTATGGACACGATCAACTTTCCGATCTTGATGTCCAACGCAGATGTATCGGGCGAGCCGCTGCTTGCTGGCAAACTTGCGAAATCCACAATCATCGAGCGGGGCGGCGAGAAAATCGGGCTGATCGGCCTGACACCAACAAACACCGACGAGCTGGCTAGTCCGGGCGCGAATGTGATCTTCACTGATCCGTCCGACGCGGTACAGGGCGAAGTTGACAAACTGACTGCTGAAGGCGTGAACAAAATCATCGTGCTGTCGCATTCCGGTTACGTCGTGGACCAAGAGGTTGCGGCAAATACCACTGGCGTTGATATCATTGTCGGTGGTCACTCCAATACCTTGCTGTCCAACACCGACGAGAACGCGGTGGGGCCATACCCGACGATGGTGAATGATACTGCGATCCTGTCTGCCTATGCTTACGGCAAATTTTTGGGCGAGTTGAACGTGACCTTTGACGATGAAGGAAACATCACCGAGGCTGTTGGCGAGCCAATTCTGATCAACGGCGACGTGGCCGAGGACGCCGAAACGGTGGCGCGTATTTCCGAACTCGCGACACCGCTTGACGAAATCCGCAACAAGATCGTGGCCGAATCTGCGGGGCTGATCGACGGAAACCGCGACGTGTGCCGTCTGATGGAATGCTCCATGGGTAACCTCGTGGCCGATGCGATGCTTGCCCGTGTGGCAGACCAAGGCGTGACAATCGCTATCGCCAACTCTGGCGGCCTGCGGTCATCGATCGACGAGGGCGAAGTGACAATGGGCGAAGTGCTGACGGTACTTCCGTTCCAGAACACACTGTCGACATTTCAGGTGTCAGGCCAAACAGTGATCGACGCGCTGGAAAACGGCGTCTCTGACATGGAAGGGGTCGCGGGCCGTTTCCCGCAAGTGGCAGGGATCACGTTCACCATCGATGCCGCGGCTGAAGTGGGATCGCGCATTTCCGAAGTTATGGTCGGAGGCGCTCCGATCGATCTGGCCGCAACTTACGGGCTTGTGTCCAACAACTATGTGCGCGGCGGCGGCGACGGTTACAAAATGTTCATTGACGCCGCAAACGTCTATGACTTTGGACCTGACCTTGCTGATGTCACCGCTGAATTTATGGCGGAACAAGGGGCCTATACACCCTACACTGACGGACGCATCACGCTGAAGTAAGCGAATGAAAGCCCCCGTTGCAGTGGTGCAGCGGGGGCTTTTTTATGTCGCGAATGATCTTATGAATGCTGGACGCTGCAGTATTCATGCAATTTGAGCGGCCACGACATGCTGCCGGTAATCTTGACCTTGCGGCTATCAGGTTTGGCGCCGCCACTGATCTTCTTCAGGAAGGTGGGTTTATTCGCACCGTTCCATAAGGATGCGGTGCGTATCTCACTATGATCCCGCTTCATGAGCAAAGGCCTGCGCCAATCCGGCGCGGCATCGGTTTATCGAAGCCTTGTTTGATATGCATCAATACCCTGTTTGATTTACGACCTATTATGGAAGTGTGATCAATGAAGCAGAAAGGACAGCCGATGAAAAAGCCAACCACAACCTTCCCGCAAACAAAACCGACGCCAGCCGTTCTGGAGGCCATCCAAAGTGCAAAACTCCCTGGTGCCTTTGGTTTCGGGGCTGAGTGGACCAAAAGCATGGTAGATGTCGGCAGCAATGTCCTTAGCTTCATGGGCGCACGCATCACGCAAGATGTGCAGACCCAGCACGCTATGATGAAAGCCAAAGATGTGGTAGAATTCCAGCATATCCAAGCGCAATATTTCCAACGTATGATGGACGATTACGCCGCAGAGACTGCAAAACTGATGACCTTTGGCAACGCGCTGGGCGTCAAGTGACCCACGGCAGCCGCCAGATAACAACAAGGATTTAGCAAATGAAAAATAGCACAATTTTGATCGTCGCCGGCAAAGACACCCCCACCGCCAGCCTTGCCAAAAAGCTGGAAGCAATCCGCGCAATTCCTGCGCGTGCAGCGATTTTGGTCGTCGGAGAGTTGCCGCTGTTTCCTTATTACGCCGTGGGTCTGCCGCCCTATGGCATGACGAGTGTGCCCGACGAGTGGCAAACTGAACTGGCAGAAAACAAGGCGGCATTAAATGCCAAGGTCGACGAGATCGAGGTGCTGCTGACGCAGCATGATGTGGCGGGTGATGTGTCAACCATCGCCAGCGATCCGGCTCACATTGCCACTGCAGTCTCGCAACGTGCGATGTTTTGTGATCTGGTTTTGATCAGCGAAGACCTGCGAGAGGTCAACGAACTGTTCAAGGATGTGGTGCATGGCGTCCTGTTCCGTTCGCCGGTTGGTGTGCTGTTAAACGATCCCGAGGCAAAGGCGCTTGGTGGCGCGGAACGGGTTCTTCTGGCATGGAACACACAAATCCATTCAGCACGCGCAATGCATGAAGCACTGCCCATGTTGCGCCAAGCAAAAGAAGTCATCGTCGCGACTATTGACGCGGTTGTTCCGCAGACAGGCGACGGCGAAGACCCCGGCGTCGCTGCGGCAGCATGGTTGAGCCAGCACGGCTGTCAGGTCGTGGTCAAGCAATATGACAGCGGCAAACACGATATTGGTGAAACGATTATGGCAAAAGCGCAAGAAGAGGGTGCCGATCTGGTTGTGATGGGTGCGTACGGGCATTCGCGGACCCGCGAAGCCCTGTTTGGCGGCACTACGCGCAGTTTGATTGCGCAGACAAAGCAGCCCGTCTTCTTGGTCTACTAAGCGTAAAGTGACCGACAGTGTCGTCTCCTTGATGTTTGAAATGACGCCTGCATTGCAAGCGAAACTACAAAAGTCAGGGCGGCGGCATAAACACAGTTACGGCCACGCGGTTATCATTTCGGGATGCTTCGGGAATGGCGGGGCTGCGCGTCTGGCGGCGGGGGCTGCGTTGCGGGTCGGTGCGGGGCTGGTCAGTGTGGTTTGTGATCCAGACGCCGTGGGTGAGCATGCATCGCATCTTAATGCTGTGATGATAAAACCCTTTGGCGGGGATTTGTCGCTGACCAAGCGCCTGACTGATCTACGCCCCTCGGCGATTTGCATCGGGCCCAACCTTGGGCTGGATGATGCCGCGCGCGGAAAACTGACCGGTACGCTTGTTCAGAATTGTCCGATCTGCATCGACGCGGATGCTATCACGCTTCTGTCCGATCAGGTGTTTCAACCTGCGCAGGCAGGGCCAACGCGCAACGTGATGACGCCCCACGAGGGCGAGTTGCGCCGCTTTATTCCTAAGGCTTTTACGCAGACAACCTGTCGTATGACGTTGGCGAAAATAGCGGCGCAGAAGGCGAATTGCACTGTGCTTTTCAAAGGTTCTGACACTGTGATTGCGACGCCGGACGGACGGTCCGTCATCGTTTCGTCCAAGGATTACAGATATGCAAGCTGGCTGGCGACGGCGGGGTCGGGCGATGTTCTGGCGGGTATAATCACCGGGCTATTGGCGCGGGGGGTAGATGCGTTTGATGCCGCAGCGATGGGCGCGGACCTGCATTTACGGTGTGCTGACGCATTTGGACCGGGGCTGACGTCCGAGGATATTGCGGGTATGTTGCCGCAGGTTTTGCGCGGCTTGGATGACGGTGCGCGCTAGGTAGCTGGCTATTTTTCCAAAACGGAAATCATCATTTTTTGTCGAAAACAGCTGTCTTTTTTGCGTCTTCTTTACGTCTTGCCCGCATCTTTCAATAAGGCCGATGATGTGGCGTCTTGGGTCGCCAGCAGGTGACGGCCTACGGTGATGATGCTGTCCTCGATGTCGCTGGTGATGGCGGCGATAAGGGCGGATTTGTCGCGGGATTTGAGCGCGGCTAGAATTTCTTTGTGCCGGTCTTCGTGGTGCGCAAAATTCAAAGTCTCGATCACTTGCCGCTGGAACGGGCCAAGCCTGAGCCAGACACTTTCGATCGCAGGCAATGTGACTTGATGCGGGTTGGCAAGATAGAGCTGGCGATGGAAATCCTGATTAAGCAGGGTCAATTGATCCAGATTACGTCGGCCCAGCTGGCTGTCCATCTCGGTGTCGATTTCGACCATTTTGCCGATGATAATGTCTGAGATATGCGGCAGGGCTTGGGTGGCCGCATGGGTTTCCAAGGTGGTGCGCAGCGCGGCAAGTTCTTCGAACCTATGCGCCTCCATCGTGGGGATCATCATGCGCCGGTTTCCTAAAACGACCACAGCCATATCAGAGTTGAGGCGGCGCAGGGCTTCGCGCACGGGGGTCGGGCTAAGCCCCAAACTATCGGCAAGTCCGCGCATGGTCAGCGAGGTGCCTGGACGCAGCGCGCCGAGCATGATCGCGTTTTTCAGACGCAGGTAGACGTATTCCTGCGTTGTGACCGCATTATTCTGGGGCATCTCGGGGATGATCAGGTCAGGTGTCGTCATTCACGTGTTCCCCGGGTCGCATCATCGTGGATGCGTCTTGGTCATTCTATTGCTTGATTATGCAATATGATCACCTTAGAGTAAATGGTATCACAAAACCAACATGCAAGACAATTGAAAGCGAAAGATGCCTGAAAAATCTGTGACCGCGTGGTTAAGTAATCATCCGCAAATCGAGTCTATCTACGCCTGCGTTTGCGATTTGAATGGCACAATGCGCGGCAAGCGTATTCCAGTGGACCATGCCGAAAAGATGGCTGCGGGCGATTTGCGTATGCCGCTGTCTGTAACCAACCTTGATATTTGGGGCGAGGATATCGAGAATAGCGAGCTGGTGTTTGAAACTGGTGATGCGGACGGGATTTGCGAATTTACCGGACGCGAGTTGTCGGCGATTACATGGACGAGCAGGCCCACAGCGCTGGCGATGTTATGGCTGCGCCAAGAGGACGGCGCACCGTTTTTAGGTGATCCGCGCCGCGTGCTGGCCAATATCGTTGATCGTTACAAAGCGATGGGATTAACC
Source organism: Yoonia sp. MH D7 (assembly GCF_054439475.1). Classification (NCBI taxonomy): domain Bacteria; kingdom Pseudomonadati; phylum Pseudomonadota; class Alphaproteobacteria; order Rhodobacterales; family Paracoccaceae; genus Yoonia; species Yoonia sp. MH D7. The sequence continues at coordinate 1,749,065 of NZ_JBTJCF010000001.1, read as the reverse complement.
CCTGTTGTGGCGACCGAGTTGGAGTTTTATCTGTGCGATCCGTCGGAAGACCGCCCGCAAGCGCCGCGCTCGCCGGTCACCGGCAAACGGCTGGATTCGGACGGGGCGTTGTCGCTGGACGAACTGGAGCATTTTGACGCGTTTCTGAACGACGTTTATGATGCCTGTCACGAGCATGGTATCCCTGCTGATGCGGCAATTTCCGAGAATGGCGCGGGCCAGTTCGAGATCAATATGATGCATCTGGCTGACCCGTTGCGCGCGGCGGATGATGCGATTTTATTCAAGCGTCTGGTGCGCGGCATTGCCCGCAAGCATGATTTTGCCGCGACGTTTATGGCGAAACCATACGGCGAGCGGTCAGGCTCTGGTTTGCATGTGCATTTCTCGCTCATCGACGAAGACGGTGTGAATGTTTTTGATAATGGCGGGGACGAAGGCACCGAAATTATGTTGCAAGCGGTTGCCGGACTGTTGGCGACGATGGCCGAAAATACACTTACCTTTGCGCCGCATGAGAATTCGTATCGTCGTTTGTTGCCCGGTGCCCATGCGCCGACAAGCATCGGGTGGGGCTACGAGAACCGGACCTCTGCGATCCGCATTCCGGGTGGCAATCACAAAGCGCGCCGGATCGAGCACCGCGTGGCTGGGGCGGATGCCAATCCTTATCTGGTCATGGCGAGTATTTTAGGGGGGGCTTTGGTCGGCATCGAGGGTAAAATGGTGCCCGCGCCGGCGATCATCGGTGATGCGTATAGTCAGAACCTGCCGAGTTTGCCGATGGACTGGGCCTCTGCGATTGATACGTTCCGCCGTGGCACCTATGTGCAGGCCGTATTTTCCAAGCGCCTGCAAACCATGTTGGTGGAATGTAAGGTGCAGGAATTGCGCAAGTTTGCCCGCATGGTGACCGATTTTGAATATCACTCTTATCTGGAGGTCGTGTGATGTGCGCGGTATCTACGAATTACGCGGGCGACGGTTCGCATACGACCAGTTATTATGCGGCCTCGGCCAATCCGTCGCCGGAACGTCCTGCGCTGGCGGGCAATGTTGCGATTGATATTTGTGTTGTGGGTGCCGGTTATAGCGGGTTATCGACAGCGCTACATCTGGCGGAAAAGGGCTACAAGGTTGCTGTGATCGAGGGCGCGCGCGTTGGCTGGGGTGCCTCTGGTCGCAATGGCGGGCAGATTGTGAACGGCTTGAATGCCAGTTTGCAGACCATCAAGAAACGCTACGGTCAGGACACGGCGAGTTTTGTGGCGGGGTTGGTGCAAGAGGGTGGCGAGATCATCCGCGAGCGCATCAAGACCTATGATATTCAGTGTGATCTGAAAGAGAAGAACGTGTTTACCGGTCTGACCGCTGCGCATATGGCAGAGTTGGAAACCCGTCAGAAGCTGTGGCAAAGTTACGGCATCAACAACCAGGAGATGCTGGATCGCGATCAGGTGCGCGCGCATGTGAACAGTGATTTGTATGTCGGCGGTTTGATTGACCATACTGGCGGGCACATGCATCCGTTGAACCTTGCGCTGGGGGAAGCTGCGGCGTTCGAGAGCCTTGGCGGTGTGATTTACGAGATGTCGCCTGTGGTGGACGTGGATACCAATGCGGCCGCGCCCGTTGTGCGCACGGCGGCAGGGCAGATTACTTGCAAGACGCTTGTGCTGTGTGGGAATGCCTATTTGGGCCATGTTGTGCCGACCTTGACGTCGCGCGTGATGCCGGTGTCGACGCAAATGATGGCGACCGAGCCTTTGGGTGAAGAGTTGGCGCATTCGCTATTGCCGCAGGACGCCTGTATCGAGGATATTCGCTATATTCTGGATTATTACCGGCTGTCGGGTGACAAGCGCATGCTGTTTGGTGGTGGCACGGTATATGGCGGGGCTGACCCGCGCGATATTGAGGCCAAGCTGCGCCGGAACATGGATAAAGTGTTTCCGCAATTGAAAAACACTAAGATCGAGTTTGCGTGGAGCGGGAATTTTGCGCTTTCGTTCAGCCGTGTGCCGCAGATGGGCCGGATCGGAGACAACACCTATTTTGCACATGGGTATTCCGGGCATGGGGTGACTGGATCACATACCTTCGGGCGTATTTTGTCCGAGGCGATTGACGGTGATCTCACCCGATTTGACGTCTTTGACAAAGTGCCGTGGTATCCGTTCCCCGGTGGTCGTATGTTCCGGGTGCCCTATTCGATGATTGGATCGTGGTATTATGCGGTGCGTGATAAACTGGGCGTCTGATCGCCTATACTGACCGTCTTTCACCCTGACCGGCGTCTCATGGCTTGTGAGATGCCGGAATTCGGCTAATCTTCCCCCATAGTTCATTCAGAGTATCGTTCCTATGGGGAAAACCAATATGTCTATCGCACTGAACCGTCGTGGCTTTTTGGCAGGCACTGCCGGTCTTATTGCCTTGCATCCATTCTCTGCTAATGCGGCCACCAATCAGGCGCATTTGCGAATTATGGAAACCACCGATTTGCACGTTCACGTTCTGCCGTATGATTATTATGCCGACAAGGCGACTGATACAGTGGGACTTGCGCGCACAGCGTCGTTGATCGGCGCTATTCGCAACGAGGCGTCGAATTCGTTGTTGATCGACAACGGGGATTTCCTGCAGGGCAATCCGATGGGCGATTATGTTGCCTACGAGCGCGGTATGAAAGACGGTGATGTGCATCCGGTGATTGCTGCGATGAATACGCTTGGCTTTGACGCGTCGACCTTGGGCAACCATGAATTTAACTACGGCATCGAGTTCTTGATGAAGTCTCTGGCAGGGGCAAATTTCCCTGTGGTGAACGCCAATGTCGTGTTGGAAAAAGGCAGTGATCCAACCAAGGATAAAACGTTGATCCCGCCTTATGTGATTATGGACCATAAGGTGACGGATGGGGCAGGCGTCGAGCATCCGATCAAGATCGGCTTGATTGGGTTCGTCCCGCCGCAGGTCATGAGCTGGGACCGCCGGCACCTCGAAGGAAATGTGCAAGCGCGCGATATTGTCGAGACTGCAAAGGCGTATATTCCGCAGATGAAAGAGCAGGGCGCGGACATTATTGTTGTGCTGTCCCACTCTGGTATTGGTGCAGCCGAGGCCACGGATGGCATGGAAAATGCGGCCGTGCCATTGGCGGGACTGGACGGCGTTGATGCAATTTTGACCGGCCACAGCCATTTGGTTTTCCCGTCACCGGATTATGCTGATTTTGCAGGTGTTGATGTGGGCGCAGGTACATTGATGGGCACGCCCGCCACAATGGGCGGTTTTTGGGGAAGCCACATGGGGTTGATCGACTTGCTGGTCGAAAAAGACGGCAATGCGTGGCGTGTTGTGTCGGCGGTGTCCGAGGCGCGCCCGATTTATATCCGCAACGAGGATCGTTCTATCACGGCACAGGTCGAGAGTGATGAAGAGGTCGTTGCATCGGTGCAGGCCGCACATGACGAAACGCTGACCTATGTGCGCCGTGCTGTTGGCAAAACCGACGCGCCGTTGCACAGCTATTTTGCGTTGGTGGCTGATGATCCTTCGGTGCAGATCGTGTCGATTGCGCAGCAGTGGTATATTGAACAAATGATGGTTGGCACCGCGCATGACGGGCTGCCGATTTTGTCTGCGGCGGCACCGTTTAAGGCGGGCGGGCGTGGCGGGCCTGAATATTACACGGATGTGCCCGTGGGTGATGTTGCGATTAAAAACGTGTCGGATTTGTATTTGTATCCCAATACGGTGCGCGCGGTGCGAGTGACCGGACAGCAGGTCAAGGACTGGCTGGAGCGTTCTGCGGGTATTTTCAATCAGGTCGAGGCTGGCGCGCAGGATGTTGTTCTATTGAATACAGAGTTCCCGAGCTATAATTTTGATGTGATTGACGGGGTATCGTATCAGATCGACTTGTCACAGCCGTCGCGGTTTGATGCGAACGGAGATATGGCGGACGAGGGTGCTAACCGTATTGTGAACCTGAGCTATGACGGGCAACCGATTGATTTAACGTCGGAGTTCATCGTGGCGACAAACAACTACCGCGCGGGTGGCGGTGGGGATTTTGCAGGTGCTGCGGCCGAGACCACTGTATTTGAAGGGCCGGACACCAACCGCGATGTGATTGTGCGCTATATCGTTGAAATGGGCACGATCAGTCCGCGCGCAGACAGCAATTGGTCGTTTGCACCGATGCCAGAGACCACAGTTCTGTTTGATACCGGGCCAGCCGCGAAAGCCTATCTTGATCAGGTTGATGCGAATATTGAAGAGGCTGGCGACGGTCCGGACGGGTTCGCGCGCTTCCGCATCTCGTTATAAGTGACGGCATGGCAAATGGTTTTGGCCAATTGCGAGAGCTAAAATACGGGTTTGGCTGAGGCATTGGCCAAACCTGTTTGCGTCCAGATGTGTGTGTCGTCATGTGCTATTTTCCGCGCGAGACTGGTGGTGGACGCCATGGTATCAGCAAAAGCCACATTAGATGGGGACGGGCGATCAAAGTAATATCCTTGCCCGTGAACCGCGCCGATGTTTTGCAAGTTTTCTTTTAGGGGCGCTGCATGAAAGTGGGCTTGAGTGCGGGTTGTAAGCTTTGGACTTGCTACTCTGGTCAGTGTGAAACACAGTCGGGAACAAATCGAAAAAGGGACTGAGATATGGCGAAAATTGCATTTTTGGGGCTTGGTGTGATGGGGGCTCCGATGGCCGGACATCTGGCAGCTGCGGGGCATGATGTGACGGTTTATAACCGCACGTTCTCTAAGGCTGAGGCTTGGGTTGCGCAGCATGGCGGTGAGGCTGCAAAGACCCCGCATTTGGCTGCAAAGGGTGCTGATTTTGTCTTTGCCTGTGTTGGCAATGATGATGATTTGCGCAGCGTTTGCTTGGGGGATGACGGGGCCTTTACGGGCATGTCGCAGGGCGCGATTTTTGTGGATCACACGACGGTTTCGGCCGCGGTGACGCGCGAATTGTATGATGCGGCGCGGGCTGTTGGCGTTGCTTTTGTGGATGCGCCGATTTCGGGTGGTCAGGCCGGCGCAGAAAATGGTCAGTTGTCGGTGATGTGCGGAGGCGACGAGGCGCCTTATAAACAGGCCGAAACGGTGATTTCAGGCTATGCAAAGCTGTGTCGCCGTATTGGTGACAGTGGTGCCGGTCAGATGACTAAAATGTGCAACCAGATCGCGATTGCGGGTGTTGTTCAGGGGCTGTCGGAGGCGCTTCATTTTGCGCAAAAGGCGGGGCTTGACGGGGCTGCTGTGGTTGAGGTGATTAGTCAGGGTGCGGCAGGCAGTTGGCAGATGGAAAACCGCTATCAAACCATGATTGATGATCATTTCGAGCATGGATTTGCGGTGGATTGGATGCGCAAGGATCTGGGTATTTGTCTGGATACGGCGGACGAAAACGGCGCGAGCCTGCCGCTGACGGCTTTGGTGGATCAGTTTTATAAAGATGTGCAAAAACTGGGTGGCGGGCGTTGGGATACGTCGTCGCTGTTGAAGCGTTTGCAGGCGATGGGCTAAACCAGAGTTGCGATTTGGCGCATGGCAAGTGAGTAGCCATGCGTGCCGCAGCCCACAATGATGCCGTCAGCGCGCCCTGAAACATGGGAGTGGTGACGGAACGATTCGCGTTTGTGAATGTTCGAAATGTGTACTTCGATGACGATGCCGTCGAATGCATTGAGCGCGTCGAGGATTGCGATTGAGGTATGAGAGTAAGCGCCGGGGTTAATGATAATGCCTGCGGAGGTGCTGCGCGCTGCCTGGATCATGTCGACGATCGTGCCTTCGGAATTGGATTGCAAGCATTCGGCCGCTAACCCTAATTCATTTGCGAGATCAGTAAGTTGTGTTTCCACGTCAGTCAGCGTTGTGGATCCGTAGGTTTCCGGTTCGCGTTGCCCGAGCAGGTTCAGGTTTGGGCCATTGATGACGGTAATGAGGTTTGTCATGGTGTTTTCTCCTGAATGGGCGCTTGTCGTTGATCATAATCGTCCGCAGAGTTTGGCAGCAATGACAAAGCGGGGTGATGTGTATTTAGTTCAAGAGTGTGGACGCGTTGCAAAGGCTGTTAGCCGGCGGATTTGAGCGTGATCGGGGTCACATAGACGACGTTGTCGCCGGTGCTGACCATCACTTCGCCCTCTTGGATGTTGACCTGCAATTTCATCGAGCGGTTTGTCAGAGCTTCGAGGGCTTGGGTGTCGGTCTGTGTGAGGTTGATTACCTTGAGGTTGTCAAAGCGGGTCGTCTTGGTTTTGATTTTATCCCACCACATGTCAGCGGTATTGCCGCCGTAGCAATAGATGGTCACGGCGTCGGCTTTGCCGCAGGATTGGCGCACGACTTTCTCGCTGGGCAGGCCGAGTGCGATCCAGTGCTGCAACTCGCCGCTCAGGCTTTTTTGCCAGATATCGGGCTCGTCATCGGTGGACAGGCCTTTGGTCAATTCCAGGTGTTCATGGGCGTTCAAGGCAAAAGCAAGCAGGCGCACCATAAGTCGTTCGTCGGTCTCGGAGGGGTGTTTGGCGACGGTCAGGTTATGCGTCTCGTAATAGTGGCGGTCCATGTCTGACACCGACAGCTCGACTTTATAAATTGTAGATTTCTGCGCCATGATATGCCCCTGAGTTACGAAGATTGGCATACTTAGTGCCTTTGCGGGTTTTGTGGAAGCGCAAAGCGGGATGTGGGGAATATGAATGCTTACAAGTCATTGTAAGGTACCAATGGCAGTCCGTACGGGAGTCGAACCCGTCTTTTCAGGTTGAAAACCTGACGTCCTAACCGATAGACGAACGGACCGCATTTGGTAGGGCGCTTTTAGGAAATGGCGCGGGGAAGGGCAAGAGGTTTTTTTAAAAATGTTGCATGTTTTTTCTATGCGTTAAAATACTGGTTTTTAAGCGGCTGGAGCGGCGTCTTCGAGGCGGAGTTGCACGGATTGGCGGCCTTGCCATGTGTTTATTTCTAATCTTCCAGCCAAGTGGAATCGCGCGCCGTTGTGATTTGTCAGCATTGGGCCCAGCGGGCCGTCCATTGCGCCAAAGCTGATGGAATCAATGCGGGTGCCAAGACCGTCGCCGAAAGTGACTTTCAGGTGGTTGGCGCCGACGGTTTTGGCGAAATGAATTTGCACATCGGGGAAAACGAAGCGCGGGGCGGGGGCGCCTGCACCGAAGGGGCCTGCGGTCTCGATTTGTTTGACGAGTTCAACGGTCGCGGCTGAGGGCATCAGCACACCGTCGAGTTTAAGGTTGGCGGGACCCAATTTGTCGGCGCCTTGTTTGGCCAAGAGTTCGCCCAAGCGTGCCATGGCGGCGTCGATCTTGGAGGCCTCAACAGAAAGACCCGCAGCCATTTTGTGACCGCCGCCTTTGATCAGCAGCCCCTCGGCCGCCAATCGTTGGATTGCGGCCCCAAGGTCGATGCCAGAGACGGAGCGACCGGAGCCTTTACCGATGCCATGCTCATCGATGCCGATCACGACGGAGGGCCGGTTGGAGGTTTCTTTCAGGCGCGAGGCGACGATGCCCACAACGCCCGGGTGCCAGTTGTTACCTGCGGCCCACGCGAGCGGGCCATCAAAGCCGCGCGCCGTCGCTTGGTCCATGGCGAGGTCGCGCACGGCTGTTTCGACTTCGCGCCGGTCGGTGTTGAGTTGGTCGAGGCGTTCCGCCAAGGCGGTGGCCTCGTGTTGGTCGTTTGTGGAGAGGAGGCGTGCGCCAAGGTCGGCTTTGCCAATGCGTCCGCCTGCGTTGATGCGCGGGCCGAGCAGGAAGCCGAGGTGGTAGGAATTTGGGGCTTCGTTCATGCCGGCCACGTCTGAAAGGGCTGTGATCCCAATGCGTCGCCTGTGACCCATGACGGTCAGGCCTTGTCGTACAAAGGCGCGGTTAACGCCGACCAGCGGGGCGACATCGGCCACGGTGCCAAGCGCCACAAGGTCGAGGGCGGACATCAGGTCGGGGCCTTTGGTGCCGTCGGATTTTAGTTGTCGGTTGGCTTCGACGAGCATCAGGAAGACGACGCCAGCGGCGCAGAGGTGCCCAAGATCACCAGATTCGTCCTGCCGGTTCGGGTTCACTACGGCCACGGCATCTGGCAGGGTTTCGCCGCCCAAGTGGTGGTCGAGCACGATGACATCTGCGCCTTTAGCCGCTGCAATCGGGCCGTGTGAAAGGGTGCCGCAGTCGACACAGATGATCAGCGAGTGATCTTTTGCCAGCATCATCATCGCCTCGTCGTTGGGGCCGTAGCCTTCGTCGATGCGGTCGGGGATGTAGAGCGTTGAGGTCAGCCCCATGTCGCGTAGCCAGCAGATGATGAGCGCGGCAGAGGTGCCGCCGTCGACGTCGTAGTCCGCGAATATCGCGATTTTTTCGCGGGATTTCACCGCGGTCAGAAAGCGTTTCGCCGCTTTTTCCATATCGCGCAGAGCATGCGGATCGGGCAGCAAGTCGCGTAGGGTTGGTGCGAGGAAAGCGTCGGCGTTTTGGGCGCTGACGCCGCGTTTCACGAGGGTCCGGCAGAGTGGTGGGGGCAGGGTGGTGGCTTGGGCCATAGCTTCGGCCAAGCGGTCCTCTTCGATCGAGGGGCCAACCCAGCGCCGCCCGGTGGCAGAGGTGGAGACGTGGAGAAATGCGGGTGTATCTGGTGTCTGTGTCATAGTGTGACACTCTATAGGGTGGGGCGCGGCAATGCCACGCCCCAAATGTGTTTACACCGGGTTGCGATAAATCATCCGCCGCACCGAACCGGTTTTGGAGCGCATCAGGATGGTTTCGGCGGTGATAAAGCCGACTTCGCGTTTGATACCTGACACGAGGCTGCCGTCGGTGACGCCTGTGGCCGCAAAGATCACGTCTTGTGTCACCATGTCGTCGCGCAGGTAAACGCGGTTAAAATCGGTGATGCCAGCAGTACGCGCGCGGGATTTTTCGTCTTCGTTGCGGAACAAAAGCCGGCCCATGATTTGCCCGCCCATGCATTTGAGCGCTGCTGCTGCCAGCACGCCCTCGGGTGCGCCGCCGCTGCCCATATACATGTCGATGCCGGTTTTTGCGGGTTCGGCGCAATGCATGACACCTGCGACATCGCCGTCGGTGATCAGCCGTATGGCCGCACCAGTGGCACGGATTTCAGCGATGATGTCTTCGTGGCGCGGGCGTTCTAACACGCACACGGTAATGTCGCCCGGTGCACAGCCTTTGGCTTTTGCAAGGGCTTCAACCCGTTCGCGCGGGGACATGTCGAGCGAAACCACGTCTGCTGCAAAGCCGGGTCCGATCGCAAGTTTGTCCATATAAGTGTCGGGCGCGTGTAACATCGAGCCGCGCGGTCCCATTGCGATCACGGCCAGTGCATTTGGCATGTTTTTGGCGGTCAGGGTGGTGCCTTCGAGCGGGTCGAGAGCGATATCAACGCCGGGGCCTGTGCCATTGCCGACCTCTTCGCCGATATACAGCATCGGCGCTTCGTCGCGTTCGCCCTCGCCGATGACGACAACCCCGGAAATGTCGAGTTTGTTCAATTCGGTGCGCATGGCGTCAACGGCGGCCTGATCGGCGGCTTTCTCGTTGCCGCGTCCGATCAGAGGGGCGCAAGCGATTGCGGCGGCCTCTGACACGCGGGCGAGGCCGAGTGACAGCGTGCGGTCGTTGAAATCGATGGGTGTGGTCATGGAATGTGTCCTTGCAGAGATGTATTATCCTACCCGTAAAGGGTAGGACATATGGCCTGCAAGATGTTTGCGCTAAACTGCTTCGATACGGATGGCGACGGGGGTGCCTGTGACCACGGCGGTGGATTTGAACGCGTCGAGAGCCTCTTTGAGCGCGGACTTCGTGGTTTTATGGGTCACGATCAGCACAGGGGCAGCGGTATCGTTGTGGTCGTATTGCCGCATCCGGTCGATGGAAATACCTGCGTTGCCCAAGACAGCCGCAACTTTGGCAAGCGCGCCCGGTTTGTCCAGAAGTTGCAGCCGCAGATAATAAGGAGCGGCAACAGCAGCAGTGGCAGCGCGCACTTTGCGCAGGGTTTTCGCAGGTTGGCCAAAGGTTGTGAGGCGCGTTCCGCGTGCAATATCCATCACGTCGCCCATCACCGCAGAAGCGGTTGGCCCCATGCCAGCGCCCGCACCGCGCAGCACGATTTGCTCGACGCTGTCGCCCTCAAGCACGACCATATTCGTGCCGCCTTGCAATTGGCCCAAGGGCGATGTGTCGGGCACAAGGCAGGGTGTCATGCGTTGTTCCAGCCCGCGCCCTGTCATTTGCGCGACGCCTAACAGTTTGATTTTGTAGCCCATATCGGCAGCTTGGCGGATATCGTCGATGGTGATCGCGCCGATCCCTTCCAGCACGACCGCATCAAAGTTCACTTGCGTGCCAAAGGCGATGGAGGCAAGCAACGCCAGTTTATGCGCGGCATCAATGCCGCCGACGTCAAGTTCGGGATCTGCTTCCAGATACCCAAGTTGGTTGGCGGCGTCAAAAACCTCTTCGTAGGTCATCCCGTCGTTTTCCATGCGCGTCAGGATGTAGTTACACGAGCCGTTCATCACACCCATGATGCGGGTGATCTGGTTACCGGCAAGGCTCTCGGTCAGGGCTTTCACCACGGGGATACCGCCTGCTACTGCGGCTTCAAAGCGGATCACGCGGCCGGTTTCTTCGGCGGCTTCGGCGAGGGCTTGGCCGTGGATTGCAAGCAGGGCCTTGTTGGCGGAAACAACGTCGTGGCCTGCGGCGATTGCGGCCTCGGTCGCGTCTTTTGCCGGGCCTTCCGAGCCGCCCATGACTTCAATGAACACGTCAATATCGGCGCGTTTGGCAAGGGTCACAGGATCGTCTTCCCAATCGTAGCCTGACAGATCTACATCGCGATTTTTAGTGCGCGATCGTGCGGAAACGGCAGTGATGACCACGGGCCGTCCTGCGCGCAGTTCCAACAGCTCTGCATGTTTCTGGACGATGCGCACAATGCCCACGCCCACAGTTCCAAGGCCGGCAATTCCAAGGCGAAGGGGATTGGTCATAGTATCAGATTCCATTGCGAGTTGGTGTTGGGGGCGGTGTTACCGAATTGCGGCGGGCACTGCAACGCCGCGCCGCATGCGTGCGCGGGTTGCTGTGTCGATGACGGGGCCGCGCAATCGGTTGGCCTGTGTCGTGAGCGCGGCGATGCGGGTTGCGTAGTTGGTGACAGATGTGGCGGTGATCTGTCCTGTGTCGTCCATTGCATCCGCTTGAGCCAGAAGCGGAGCGAGGGTTTGCAGTTTGGGGTAGTCCGATGTGCGCGTTGCTACGTCCAGATTTTCATCAAGCTGCGGGAACGCGGTGCACGCGGTAAGTCCGACTAGGGTAATGATCAGGGGCAGGCGCATGGCGGTTCTCACGTTGGTTTTGCGCAGACTATCCTTGGTTGGCTTGTGAGGGCAAGCGGGCAAGGCCTGTGTGGGGTGCGAGCCGCTGCATTTGAGCGGGTTCTGCCGCTGTTGACGGTGTCAGTTTTTGCGGATGGGATGAGGCGTTGTGGCCCCCGTGTTCCGTCGGGTGATATTATTTTAGGGTTGAGAGATCCGCGAGGAGTACGTGTCGCCGCCTTTGGATTTCCACCTGACATGGTGGATGACGGAGCCCAAGAGCCGGGATACGGCGTGCATCTGCCGCGATAGCGCTGGTCTTGGTGCGCAATGACCGCTACGCAGTCAGCGTTTTGCAATTGGAGTGCGCAATGTTTCAGCCCGACGTCACTGGTGTTTACGCCCGCGTAAGCGCATCGAATGCGCGGCGCTATTTTGCGTTTGGTGTGCTGTATAGCCTTGGGGGCTTGTTAATTTATGTCGCCATCGCGCGCCCTGTTAGTTTAATGGGGGCGTTGGCATTGCTGGCGCTTGGGTGTGTTGTGTTGATACTGGGTGAGCGTTTGCGTGGGGCCACGTCGCGTGAAATCATGCTGACCGACACAGAGTTGCGCGATAGCACCGGGATGGTTTTGGCGCGGGTTGACGATATTGTGGCAGTGGAGCGGAGCGCGTTTGCGATGAAGCCCTCGAACGGATTTACGCTGGTGCTGCGCGAAAAAGCGCCACGTGCCTGGGTACCGGGCATGTGGTGGCGTATAGGACGCCGTGTCGGTGTGGGTGGCACAACGAACGCCGGTCCGGCCAAATTCATGGCCGAACAGATCGCGTTCAGAATAGCACAGCGTTAAGCGTTAACATTTCTCGGTAGCGCCCGGATTTTGTTGCCAGCACAGCTGCGGCTCGCGGGGGCTCGTGACGATAAACGTGCTGAATTCCAAAGGTTTCAACGACGTGTCGCCGACGAGTGGTATTTTGCTGCTATAATAGCGGGGCGTGTAGTCGGTCCATGTCTCTACTAGGATGGCCCGTTCCCGATCTACGAGCTTTGGCAAGCGTTGGGCCACCAAATTCAGTTCTGCGTTTTTCATATTGGACCGGCTGCCACGGCTCCGGCTCCACGACACGCGGTAATCGTTTTTGTTTTCGCGCCAGAAGAACACGGTAACGCGGTAGTCGGGGTCGTCCTCTGCCAGGGTCAGAAATTTGAGCAGATCACGGGTGCCGTTCAGGTAAGTCGGGTCGATACTGCCTGCTTCGCGGCTATACATATCGGCAATTGTGATCGCCGCTTTAGTGCTGATCAGTTCGGCACGGTAGGCGTCGAAAAATTGCAACGTGGCAATAAAAGCCCAGATCATCAGTGGGGCCATCATGATGAATTCGACGGACATGCTGGCGGAGTCGTCGCGAGCGAAGTGCTGCGACTTGCGTTTGACGCGGTCAAAAAAATTCATCGGAATGGCTCCATGACAAAGGCGGTGGTGGCGGTGAGAGCATAGGCCCCGCCGCTTTGCTTGGGGATGCTTTTGCCAAGACCCGTGGTTGGCACAACCGGATCAAACAGCACGCAGACTTGCAAAACCATCAGCTGGTTGTTGTCCCCGTTTGCATAGGAGATATCATCGGGGTCTGTGTCCTCATCGCGGTCGATGCACAAGATGGGCCCGTCAAGTTCGTCGGACCACGCACGCACATCCATCAGGGTCATTTCAAGTTGTAACTGTTTCTGGCAGTCGGGAATAATTTGCGCATAGTCGCAGATCTGTTTTTTGAGGTCTTCGTGTTTTGGATCACGAACCTTGCCGATCCGCACGTCGCGCACAGCAAGATCAAGCCCGCGTTCCATCATCATGTGCCGCATCGAGATCATGCCGCCTTCATAGGCTGACATGAACAACATCATAAACACCGGCAGCAGTATGACGAGCTCGATTGTGGCCGAGCCGTCGTTGCGCCGGAAAAATCTTTGCAGCAGACGTTTTGGTTTTTGGAATATGGCGGTCATTCTGAAAGTCGCAATTCTGTGATCTGGCGCGCAATTGCGCCGAATGTTGCTTTCATCTGGTCGCCGGTGACGTCAAAGGCGTGGGATGCACTTGACGCACATTTGGCCATTTCAGCCGCGCCATGTGGGCCTGCTTCAACGGCAACTGTGTAGATGATCACCTCTTGCTCTTTTGCTTTTGTGCAGAGCTGTTGAAGGAGCACATCGCCGTCGGTTCCCCCTTTGCCATCTGTCTCGACGCTGCTGATAAAGCGGCGGTCGGTGACCACACCAAGCTGGTTTGGATAGCTGACACCAAAGTAATACGAGGCCGTATCCCAGAAGTATTTTGAAGCCCAATGCGCTGCATGGTCTGGTGTACTATAAAACTCCGGCTTGATCCGCTCGGAGTTGGAGTTTTGCCCGTCGGTCATTAATACAATGACTTTTTGCGTCAGGCTGGCTTCGCCTGGCAGCGCATAAGCGGCAGGGCGGTTGTTGAACGTCGTGTCCACCGCGCCGCCATTTGCCAGTGTGAGAGCAATCGCATTTGCAGACGGGTCGAGCAGCGCCGTTGCCCATTTCATCCCTAGCATTGTCGCGGTCCCGCCGCGTGGTGCCAGCTGTTTGATTTGGGTTGTCAGCTTGGAAAGGTTCTGGCTCCAAGGGGAAATCCGCTCGAACGGGTAGAACGGGCACAATGGCTCGGTGAAGGAACCGGAGTTCCATTGGAAATGCTGTTCCTGCTGGTAATAGGCGGTCATGCTCAAGGCCAGTTTGTCAAAATCGGAATCTTGAAATGCAATGCACTGGGAAAAGCTGTGCAGTCCTGTCGTCTTAAGTTCGTCGAAAATTAACGGACCTGCGTTCACCTGTTCAGAGTAAGGGATCAGCGAGATCGAGATTTTGTCTTTGTAAGCGTCGGTCAGCATCACGGTTGCAAACTCGACTGCGGCCTCTTGCAGGGCTTTGATTTTAGTTTGGGTCGACGCACTGCCGTCGGCTGGTCTTACAGGGTCTCCCATGGAACCGGAAATATCGACCGCAAGCGAGACCTCGACGTTGGCGATCCCTTCAATGGCGGTCGCGGCGGCGGGTGCTTCCAGAGTGTCAATGCCTGCGAGCTTCAGGAAAAAAGTGTTCATCGGCAGTTTAGCCACAACGCCCACACTGTTGAATTCACCTGTGTCGATCACCGTGGGTTCGCCCACGATGGTGCCGCCAAATCCGGCTTTCTCAAAATAATCGATGACCACATCTTTGGCATCTTGCGCCTGTGTCAGGTCAGCGGCGGCCAGAACTGCACGGTCAGCGGTGCTTTGCAGTAGCGCGCGGCGGGCTTCAAAGCGCATGAAATCAACACCCATGCCCCCGACAATGAGCATAATCATCAAGAAAATCAACGTCATGACGATAATCGCACCATCTTCGGCACGTCCGAACAGGCGTAATTTATGTGCAAACCACTGCGTTGATCGTTTCATTCTGGCATGCTGTTTGAACGACATAACTTCACCATTTCATATTGCTTATCGAGCGCAAGATTGCACCTTAGGGATTTTCCCATTGGTTTTAGATCAGTTGGATGTGTTCTAAATTAGGCAAAATCGCGACGTTATCGGGTTCAGCAGTTTCGCACGCTAAATGTCGTGTGTTGCTGGTGAAACGCAGGACAATCTGGCCGTTGAATTTGCGCAACCGGTCATTTGACCTCAATTGTGCGAAAATGGTCCAAAATGCCTTATCATTCAGAGGAACTGGCGTAGGGTCAGGCAGCGGAATCACAAGTCTTCCCACGTTCAAGCGCCGCTTTGTCGGCAAAATAAGGATGCCAGATATGACCACAGCCCATCAGACCCCGGCCGAGCCAAGCTTTCGTGAATCGGTTGATATGATGTTTAATCATGCCGTTTCTTTGATGGATCTAAGTCCCGGTCTCGAAGAGAAAATTCGTGTGTGTAACGCCACTTATACCGTGCGTTTCGGGGTGCGTCTGCGTGGCGCCATTCATACGTTCACGGGGTACCGGTCGGTGCATTCCGAACATATGGAGCCTGTGAAGGGTGGTATTCGTTACGCGCCGTCTGTGCATCAAGACGAGGTCGAGGCACTGGCTGCTTTGATGACGTATAAATGTGCGCTGGTCGAAGCCCCGTTTGGTGGATCAAAGGGGGGATTGCGTATTGATCCAAACGAGTGGGAGCCTCATGAGTTAGAGCAGATCACCCGCCGTTTTGCCTATGAGTTGATCAAGCGTGATCTGATCAACCCGGCCCAGAACGTGCCAGCCCCTGACATGGGCACGGGCGAGCGCGAGATGGCGTGGATTGCTGACCAGTACAAGCGGATGAATACGACCGATATCAATGCTGCGGGCTGTGTCACGGGCAAACCGATCAATGCGGGCGGTATTCAGGGCCGCACCGAGGCGACCGGGCGGGGGGTGCAATACGGCTTGCGTGAATTTTTCCGCTATGAAGAAGATAAAGCCAAGGCCGGTTTATCAGGCGATTTGTCAGGTAAGCGGGTGATTGTGCAGGGCTTGGGTAACGTGGGCTATCACGCGGCCAAGTTCCTATCCGAAGAGGACGGCGCGATTATCACCACCATTATCGAGCGTGATGGTGCGTTGTCACATGAGACAGGTCTGGATGTTGAGGCCGTGCATCAATGGATCGCGGCCAATGGCGGGGTCAAAGATTATCCCGATGCGACCTATCACGCGGATGGAGCGGCCCTGTTAGAGGCGGAGTGCGATATTTTGATCCCTGCGGCATTAGAGGGGGTAATTAACCTGTCCAATGCTGCGCGCGTGAAAGCGCCTTTGATTATCGAGGCGGCGAATGGTCCCGTGACCGCAGGTGCCGACGAGATCTTGCGCGACAAAGGCTGTGTGATTATCCCCGATATGTTTGCCAATGCGGGCGGCGTGACTGTGTCGTATTTTGAATGGGTCAAGAACCTGAGCCATATCCGTTTTGGCCGGATGCAGCGCCGCGCCGAAGAGGCCCGTCACCAGTTATTGGTCGATGAATTGCAGCGCCTTGACCGTTATCTTGGCGCGGATTGGTCAATGTCCAAGGACTTTAAGGAAAAGTATTTGCGTGGGGCGGACGAATTGGAATTGGTGCGGTCCGGCTTGGACGACACCATGCGCGCGGCTTACCAGTCGATGCGCAAGGTTTGGCATGCCCGCGACGATGTGCAAGACCTGCGCACCGCCGCGTATATTGTTGCGATCACCAAGGTCGCGGCCAGCTATCAGGCCAAAGGGTTATAGGCTGCGTGCTGGCGCTCGTGTCTGGCCTGCTGGATGATCTGGTAGGCCGATGACAAGAACAGTGTGGCCATGAGAGCCGCAACGATCAGGTCGGGCCAAGCGGTGTTGGTAAAGGCAACGGCCCCCGCGGCCCCGATTACCGCAACGTTGCCGATGGCGTCGTTGCGGCTGCACAGCCAGACCGAGCGCACATTGGCGTCGCCGTCTTTGAACCTCATCAAGATGAACACCGAGGCCACGTTTGCCGCCAGTGCCATCAGCCCGATGACGCCCATGATTTCTGCGCTTGGGACGCCGAGGATCAGCACCTGGTAAAGGGTTGAGCCCATGACCCACAGACCCATTGCCAGCAGGGTGATCCCTTTGAACAGGGCGGCGTTTGCCCTGGTGCGCAGGCTCATGCCGATCACGGCCAACGAAAGCCCGTAGGTCAGGCTATCCCCCAAAAAATCAAGCGCGTCGGCCTGTAGGGCTTGTGAGCCAGCGAGTGCGCCGCCCGCGATTTCAACAAAGAACATGGCTGCGTTGATGGCGATCACGGCCCAGAGGGCGCGTTTGTAGGCGGGGGATGTGCCCGTGAAATCGGCGTTGTGATGGCAGTGTGCGCTCATGAGTGCGGTCCTTTGATTCGAATTGCATTACCTGCTTGTAGTTTCTACAGTCGCTGTAGGAGCAAGAGGTTTTTTAAGCATGGCAGATGTGACGATAGGGCAGGCAGCAGAGGCCTCGAAGGTGAAGGTGACGACGATCCGGTTTTACGAGCAGCGCGGGCTGTTGGGCGCGCCGCCGCGCACTGCGTCTGGCCGCAGGTTATATGACGCGCATGCTGTGGCGCGGTTGCGGTTCATTCGTCATGCCCGCGATCTGGGGTTCGCGCTGGGCGATATTACCGAGTTGCTGGCCTTGTCTGATGATCCGACCCACGATTGCAGTGCTGCCGATAGTATCGCCCAACGCCAGTTGCGCGATGTGCGTGCGCGTATTGCGCAGTTGAAAACACTCGAGACCGAGTTGGCGCGTATGGTCGGCAGTTGTCATGGCGGCGATGTGGCCGATTGTCAGGTGATCGAAAGCCTGTCGGATCATACCCATTGCGCCAGTGACCATCCGCGCGTGTAAGTTTTTGTTACTAGGCGGCTTTCCATTCTCACGCGCCCCGCTTAGCGTGATGCGAGATTGGCTGGAGACGTAGATGGCATATTCTGGATTTCGCGTGATTAAGGAAGGGTTGTTCGGCCAGAAGGGCTGGAAACCTGTTTGGCGCAACCCTGAACCGAAAACCGAATATGATATCGTCATTATTGGTGGCGGTGGTCATGGTCTGGCGACGGCGTTCTATCTGGCGAAAGAGCATGGTTTGCGCAATATCGCGGTGCTTGAGAAGGGGTATTTGGGTGGTGGCAATGTCGGTCGGAATACGACGATTGTGCGCGCCAATTACCTGCTGCCGGGCAATTCCGAGTTTTATTCCCATTCCCTGAAGTTGTGGGAAGGTATGGAGCAAGAGTTGAACTATAATGTCATGCATTCGCAGCGTGGCTTGATCAATCTGTTCCATTCCGACGGCCAGCGCGATGCCTTTGCGCGGCGCGGCAATATGATGATAAGCCAAGGTGATGACGCGGAACTGCTGGACGCTGCGGGTGTGCGCAAGCATTTGCCTTACCTGAATTTCGATAGTGCGCGGTTTCCGGTTTATGGTGGATTGTTTCATCCGCTTGGTGGCACAGCGCGCCATGATGCGGTGGCGTGGGGTTATGCGCGCGGGGCCGACCAGCGCGGCGTTGATTTGATCCAGAATTGCGAAGTGACGGGCATTGATGTCGAGGGTGGTGTCGTGCGCGGTGTGCAGACCTCGCGTGGTGTGATCAAGGCGAAGAAAGTGGCGATTGTGACGGCGGGACGGTCCGGGCAGGTGGCCGCGATGGCGGGGATGCGCCTGCCGATTGAGAGCCATGTGTTGCAGGCGTTTGTGACCGAAGGGTTAAAGCCGGTGATCGGCCATGTGGTCAGTTTTGGCATGGGACATTTCTATATCTCCCAGTCGGATAAGGGTGGTTTGGTGTTCGGCGGTGATCTGGATTTCTATGCGTCCTACGCCGCGCGGGGCAATTTAGCGATGAAAGAGCATGTGATGGAGGCCGCGATGGCGCTTATGCCGATGATCGGGAAAGCGCGGGTTTTGCGGTCTTGGGGCGGCATCATGGATATGACGCCCGATGGCAGTCCGATCATTGATAAGACCCATATCGAGGGACTTTTTGTTGACTGTGGCTGGTGTTACGGCGGGTTCAAAGCGGTGCCGGGGTCCGGGTTTAGTTTTGCGCATTTGATTGCAACGGGGCGGCATCATGCGCCTGCGGAAAAATTCAGGCTGGACCGGTTTCGTACCGGCGTTGACCTGATGGACGAGGAGGGGACCGGTGCCCAACATAACCTTCATTAAGTGTTTGCAAAGCAGTGAGGCAGGGGTCTGATGCGTATTGAATGTCCCGTTTGTGGTGCGCGTGATCTGCGCGAGTTTTATTATCAGGGGGCGGCGTTGCCGCGTCCTGCGCGTGATGCGGGTATCGCTGCGTGGGATGATTTTGTGCATCTGCGCGAGAACCCCGCAGGGCGTACCCGCGATTTGTGGCATCACGAAGCGGGCTGCGGCGCGTGGCTGGTTGTGACCCGTGATACGGTCACACACCAGATTGCGGATGTGGTTTTGGCTGAGGGGGCGCCGCTGTGAGGCTGTCAAATGCAAGCGCAACGCTGACTGTGCCATTCACATTTGACGGTGTGCGCTATCAGGGCGTCGAGGGCGAAACTTTGGCCGCGGCGTTGATTGCCAATGACGTGAAGCTTGTGGCGCGTTCGTTCAAATATCACCGCCCGCGTGGGATCATGTCGGCTGGATCTGAAGAGCCGAATGCGCTGGTGACGATCGGATCGGGGCCGCTAGCCGAGCCGAATGTGCGTGCCACTGTGCAAGAGGTTTACGCGGGGCTGGAGGCGTATTCGCAGAATGCTTGGCCGAGCCTGAAGAACGATGTGATGGCGGTGAATGATTTGGTTTCGCCGTTCCTTGGTGCAGGATTTTATTACAAGACGTTCATGTGGCCCAAGGCGTTTTGGGAGAAGCTGTACGAGCCGATTATTCGCCGTGCGGCAGGGCTTGGGGCGCTGTCGGGTGCGCCTGATACGGATGTCTATGAGAAGGCGTTTGCGTTTTGTGATGTGTTGGTGATTGGCGCTGGTCCTGCGGGATTGATGGCGGCGAAGGTTGCGGCCGACGCCGGTGCGGATGTGATCTTGGCCGAGGAAGATACTGCACTGGGCGGGCGTTTGCTGGCGGAAGTCGAGCAGATTGACGGTGTGGCCGCGTCGGTTTGGGTGGCGTCGATGCAGGCTGCGTTGGAGGCGATGGCGAATGTGCGCATCATGACCCGCACTGCGGTGACGGGGGCCTATGATCAGGGCACGTTTGGTGCGTTCGAGCGCGTTGGTGAGATGATGCCGCGCAAGCCCGATGTGCCGCGGTCGTGTTTTTGGCGCATTGCGGCCAAGCGCGCGATCTTGTGTGCGGGGGCGTTGGAGCGTGGCATTGCGTTTCCGAATAATGACCGACCGGGTGTGATGATGGCGGGGGCTGTGCGGGCTTATGCCAATCGCTGGGGTGTTGCGGCAGGCCAGCGCATTGCGGTGTTTGGCAATAATAATGATGTGCAGCGCACGGCGCGCGATGCCAAGGCGGCGGGGCTAGAGGTTGTTGCGGTGATTGATAGCCGTGAGGGTGCGCAGGTTGTTGGCACCAAAGGGCGGCACGCGTTGCAGGGCATTACCGTGCTCGAAAATGGTGTGACGCGTGAGATCGCTGTGGATCTGTTGGCGGTTACGGGGGGCTGGAACCCGACGGTGCATTTGACCTGCCACATGAATGGCCGTCCTGTATGGGATCAGGCGATTGCGTCGTTTGTGCCAAGCGCGGGCGCTGTGCCGAATATGGTCACTGCGGGGGCGTGTCACGGCGTGTTTGATCCGTTGGGTTGTTTGGCGGATGCAGCACAGATTGCGGCGGCTGTGGTCAAGAACTTGGGGCTGAAAAGTAAGGTCGTTGTGTTGCCTGAGGCGGATGATGCGCCTTACGAGATTGCGCCATTGTGGTCTGTTGAAGGTAAGGGCCGCAAATGGATTGATTTCCAGAATGATGTGCATGTGAAGGACATCAAGCTGGCGGCGCAGGAAAATTTCCGATCCGTGGAGCATATGAAACGCTATACCACGCAGGGCATGGCGCCCGATCAGGGTAAGTCGTCGAATGTTGTGGCGTTAGCGGTTCTGGCCGATGTGACAGGGCGCGGCATACCAGAGACTGGGACGACTACGTTCCGCCCGCCGTTTATTCCGGTACCGATTGCCGCGATGGGGGCAGGTGCGTCTGGTGTCGGCTTTGCGCCGCAAAGATATCCGACGTCGCATGCTGCGTTGATCAAAGCGGGTGCGCCGATGATTGAGGCGGGGCTTTGGTATCGACCCAGCTATGTGCCGGTTGCGGGCGAGACAACGTGGCGGCAGTCGTGTGATCGCGAAGTGACGATGGTGCGCAGTGCCGTGGGTGTTGTGGACGTGTCGACGCTTGGCAAGATTGATGTGCAGGGGCCGGATGCGGCGGCGTTGCTGGATTTCGTTTATGCCAATACGTTTTCGACGTTAAAGGTGGGCAAGGTCCGCTACGGGATTATGCTGCGTGAGGACGGCCATGTTTTGGATGATGGCACCACGGCGCGCCTGGCCGAGAACCACTATGTAATGACGACGACGACTGCCGCTGCTGGCCTCGTAATGCGGCATTTGGAGTATGTGTTGCAGGTTTTGCGCCCTGATTTGGACGCTCACGTTATGTCCGTGACAGAGCAATGGGCGCAGTTTTCGGTGGCGGGGCCAAAGTCGCGCGACGTGATCAACGCCATTGTTGACCTGCCGGTTGATAACGACAGTATTCCTTATATGGGGTGCGGGGATGTGACGATCGGCGGAACCAAAGCGCGGCTGTTCCGGATTTCGTTTTCGGGCGAACATGCCTATGAAATTGCGGTGCCTGCGCGGTTTGGGGCCAGTCTGTATGATGCCTTGGTTGCACAGGCGACGATACAGGGCGGCGGGGCGTACGGCATGGAAGCGTTGAATGTTCTGCGCATTGAAAAGGGGTTCATCACCCACGCCGAAATTCATGGTCGTGTGACCGCATTTGATATTGGCATGGACCGTATGGTCAGTCTGAAAAAGGACTGTATTGGACAGGCATTGTCGCGCCGTGAGGGGTTGCTTGATGAGGCGCGTGCGCAGCTTGTGGGCTTGAAACCTGCCGGAGCGGTCAAGCAGATGGCTGCGGGTGCGCATTTGTTTAAAGCCGGGGCAGATGCCACGCGGGTGAACCATGACGGATATATTACCTCGGTTGGATTTTCGCCGACGTTGCAGAGCACAATTGCGCTGGGCTTTTTGCATGGCGGGCGTGCGCGTCACGGCGAGATAATCCGTATGGTGGATCATTTGCGCGGGCTTGATGCCGTGGTTGAGGTTTGTGATCCTGTATTCTTTGATCCGCAAGGAGACCGTTTACGTGGTTGATTTAATAGAGAAAACGCCTTTGGCGGGACTGTTGCCTGCCTCGGTTGGTAACACGATGCTGTCGGAGGTGTCGTTAGCGGGCATGTGGTCGGTGGCCCCGTTTGACGGGCGTAGAAAGGCGACGGGCGCCGCATTAAAAAAAATGGGGCTACCGCTGCCTGACGCCGGAAAAATGGCGGCGAGCGGTGCGGTAGAAATCATCTGGTTCGGGCATGGCCAATGGATGGTCAGTGGCGTGAATGATCTGCCAAAGCTGCCTGCCGCCGTGACGGAGCAAAGCGACGGCTGGGTCTGTGTGCGTGTCGACGGGGATGCGCAAGCTGTGTTGGCGCGGCTTGTTCCTGTGGATTTGCGCGGGGGCGAGGGCCGTGTGGTTCGCACCTTGGTAGGGCATATGTCGGCGGTGGTGATTGGTCGTCCAGAGGGCGTGTTTGATGTGATGGTCATGCGCTCGATGGCGCACACTTTGATGCATGACCTGACCATGGCGGCAAAAGGCGTGGCAGCGCGCGGCTAGTCTCTCGACTCTGGCGCGCGCAGCAGGGATAATGCGCCCATGAGTTTGCCCCCTGGTTTCCTTGATGAGTTGCGCACCCGCCTGTCATTGTCACAGGTTGTCGGGCGAAAAGTGATGTGGGATACCCGCAAGTCCAATCAGGGCAAGGGCGACATGTGGGCACCGTGCCCGTTTCATCAGGAAAAATCCGCCAGTTTTCATGTCGATGATCGCAAAGGGTTTTATTACTGCTTTGGCTGTCACGCAAAGGGCGACGCGATTAATTTTGTGCGTGAGACCGAGAACGTGGAGTTCATGGAGGCGGTCAAGATTTTAGCGGATGAAGCGGGCATGACCGTGCCTGCCTCTGATCCGCGCGCGCAGGAGAAAGCCGACGTGCGCACGCAGCTGGTGGATGTGATGGAGCAGGCGGTGCAATGGCACCGGTTGCAGTTGCAGACGGGTGCGGCGGCTGAGGCGCGTGATTATCTGGTGCGTCGTGGGTTGAGTGTTGAGGCACAGGCCCGCTGGGACATCGGATTTGCACCTGCGAATGGCGGTGCGATGGCGCATTTGACCGGTAAGGGTGTTGAGACCAAGCTGGTAATTGAAGCAGGACTGGCGGCGGAAAGTGATCGCGGCGGGTCGCCTTATGATCGCTTTCGTGGGCGCATTATTTTCCCCATTCGTGATGCGCGGGGCCGTGCGATTGGTCTGGGCGGTCGCGCGATGGATCCCAATGCGCGCGCGAAATATCTTAACTCTCCTGAAACACCTTTGTTTGATAAGGGGCGTAGCCTCTACAATCATGGTCCCGCACGAGAGGCGGCTGGCAACGGTCAGCCGCTGATTGTGGCCGAAGGGTATATGGATGTGATCGCCTTGTCCGAGGCGGGGTTTACGGGGGCTGTTGCGCCGCTAGGCACTGCAATTACCGAAGACCAGCTGCGCATGATGTGGCGCGTTGCCCCCGAGCCGATTATCGCGTTGGACGGTGATACGGCTGGTTTGCGCGCGGCGATGCGGGTGATTGATATTGCGCTGCCTTTGTTGGAGGCGGGGCAATCGCTGCGGTTTGCGATCATGCCAGAGGGGTTGGACCCTGATGATTTGATTAAGGCACAGGGTAAGGGCGCGATGCAGGCGTTGTTAGACGGCGCTATTCCGATGGTGCAACTGTTGTGGCAACGCGAGACAGAAGGGAAGAATTTTGACAGTCCGGAGCGTAAGGCAGCGCTGGACAAGACATTGCGCGAAAAGATTAAATTAATCGCGGACCCGTCTATTCGTCATCATTATGGTGAGGCGATTAAAGAGCTGCGCTGGACGTTGTTTAACCCGCGCAAACAAGGGGCGGGCGTCGCGGCAAAACGGCCCAATCGCGCGGCGTGGTCGCGAAATCAAGAGCCTTGGCAACGTGATATTGCGCCGCTCAGCAGTAGTAAAGCGTCAGAGCTGGGGTCCGGCGTGGACAATGCGGATCACCTGCGCGAGGCGGTTATTCTGGCGACGTTGATATATACTCCACGTGTGATTTTGGCGTTTGAAGCTGATATCGAGCGCATGGAATGTCGGGACCCGAACCATGCGCAAATGCGCGCTTCGATCCTGAAAAATGCGCTAGCAGAGGATGTAATGGCGGCAGTGCAACGTGATATTGGCGATGAGGCCCTTGTAAAGCTGATGAGCAGCCCACATCTTGCGATCATCCCATCAGTCCGGCGCGCTGGAAATGTGGAAGTGGCGCAACAGTTATTGACGGAAGAATTGGGGAAACTAATGGCCCGGCGCGGTCATTCGCGCGAGCTGATCGACGGGATGGACGATATGTCCGGATTGGCTGACGAAGGCGTGACGTGGCGGCTTGCCCGTGCGGCGGCGTCGATCGACACTTCGATTCGCAAGGATACCGACACAAGCGGCGATTACGAGACGGCCGACAACGGAGTGATGTTGAATAAAGACGAACGCAGCGCCTTTGACGATCTGTTGAATGCGCTATCTGCTGAGAAGTTAAAACGAAACAAGGGGCTTTGATTCGCGCGTATGACAGCTGTCAAGTGCAACACATCTTAGAAACCCACCCCGATCTGCTTGCGAATCACCCCAAATCAGGGGTTGATTCGAATGAACCCGAATCATCCGAATCATTACGATTCGTTTGACCGCTTAAAGGAGCCCCCGCATGGCCGCGAAAGATAATGACGATCGCAAACACGACCAAGACGGTGATATCAGCCTTGATATGAGCCAAGCAGCGGTCAAAAAGATGATCGCGGACGCGCGCGAACGGGGCTACATCACTTACGACCAGCTCAACGCGGTCTTGCCGCCAGAGCAGGTGTCGTCTGACCAGATCGAAGACGTGATGTCGATGCTGTCCGAAATGGGCATTCAGGTCACGGAAGAAGAAGAATCCGAAGAGTCCGAAGACCCCGCAGGCGGCACTGCCGTTGCAACGGTCGCAGGCTCGCGCGATATCGTTCTAGGTGGGGCTGAAGCCGAAAAGCTGGACCGCACCGACGATCCTGTGCGGATGTATCTGCGCGAAATGGGCTCGGTCGAATTGCTGTCCCGCGAAGGCGAGATCGCGATTGCAAAGCGGATCGAAGCCGGTCGCAATACGATGATTTTGGGGCTTTGCGAAAGCCCGCTGACGTTTCAGGCGATCACGATCTGGCGCGATGAGCTTTTGTCCGAAGATATTTTGCTGCGCGACGTCATCGATCTAGAGACTACGTTTGGCAATACAATGGGCGAGGACGGCGACTTGGTGCCTGTTGTCGCACCTGTTGCGGGCGCTGGTAGTTCTGAGGGTGAAAAGCCCGAGGCCAAGCAAGAGTTGGACGCTGACGGCAATCCAATTTCCAAAGACGACGACGATGATGAAGACGATCAGGCCAATATGTCTCTGGCCGCGATGGAAGCCGCATTGAAGCCACGCGTTCTGGAAACCCTAGAAGTGATCGCGCGCAACTTTGGCAAGCTGTCGGACATGCAAGACGCGCGGATGTCTGCGACGTTGAACGAGGATTCGTCTTTCTCGGAAAAGGCTGAGAAAAAATATCAGAAGCTACGGTCCGAGATCGTTGTGATGGTGAATTCGTTGCACCTGCATAACAACCGTATTGAAGCGCTGATTGACCAGCTTTACGGTATTAACCGCCGCATTATGTCGATTGATAGTGCTATGGTGAAGCTGGCTGACCAAGCGCGTATTAACCGTCGTGAATTTATTGACGAGTATAAGGGCCGTGAACTGGACCCAAATTGGTTGACCGAAATGGGCGCCAAGGCGGGTCGTGGTTGGCAGGCGCTGATCGAGCGTTCGACCGATAAGATTGAAGAGTTGCGCGGCGAAATGGCTCAAGTTGGCCAGTATGTTGGTGTTGATATCAACGAATTCCGCCGCATCGTGCAGCAGGTCCAGAAGGGCGAAAAAGAAGCCCGTCAGGCCAAGAAAGAAATGGTCGAAGCCAACCTGCGTTTGGTGATTTCGATTGCGAAAAAATACACCAACCGTGGCCTGCAATTCCTTGATCTTATTCAAGAAGGTAACATTGGCCTGATGAAGGCGGTGGATAAATTTGAATACCGTCGTGGCTATAAGTTCTCGACCTATGCGACATGGTGGATCCGTCAGGCGATCACACGCTCCATTGCTGACCAAGCCCGCACGATCCGTATTCCGGTGCATATGATCGAGACGATCAACAAGCTGGTCCGTACGGGTCGTCAGATGTTGCACGAAATTGGCCGCGAACCGACGCCTGAGGAATTGGCAGAAAAGCTGCAGATGCCTTTGGAAAAAGTCCGCAAGGTTATGAAGATTGCGAAAGAGCCTATTTCGCTTGAAACGCCGATTGGTGACGAGGAAGACAGCCAGCTTGGCGATTTCATCGAAGACAAAAACGCGATCCTGCCGCTGGACAGCGCCATTCAGGAAAACCTGAAAGAGACCACGACACGGGTTCTGGCGTCGCTCACACCACGCGAAGAGCGTGTGCTGCGTATGCGTTTTGGTATTGGCATGAACACCGATCACACACTCGAAGAAGTCGGTCAGCAGTTTTCGGTTACCCGCGAACGCATCCGCCAAATCGAAGCAAAAGCATTGCGCAAACTCAAACACCCAAGCCGCTCGCGCAAACTGCGTAGCTTCTTGGATCAGTAAGTGCCCTATCTTGGCAATTTTGAAGGCCCGCAGTTATTTGCGGGCCTTTTTCTTGTCTGGAACGTCTTGGTTTTCCTGCGATATGGATGGGATAAACTGGCGGCGGTTCACGGCTATTGGCGCGTATCCGAAGCAGAATTGCTGCTTCTCGCGTTTTTGGGCGGGCCAATCGGTGCCAAGTTTGCGCAAGGTGTTTTCCGCCACAAAGCCACAAAGCAACCGTTTGGTCGCGAACTGAATTTTATCGTTGGGTTGCATGCCGTTTTACGCGCCGCTATCTTTTTGTTCCCACAACAAAGTGAGCGGGTCGGATCATTTATGGTGACGGTTACGAAGGCCGTGTCGGCGCCTAAAACGTACGTGCGTGATCATGATGCCCCAGTGGTAAAAGTTAACCGAGGATTATAGCACTATGTCACTTTTCAACCGCCTGTTTGGTTCCAAGCCAGCCGAGGATCTGTCCGAAACTTATAACGGTTTGCGCATCATTGTCGCCCCCATGCCAGAGGGTAGCAAATTCCGTTTGGCTGCCCGTATCGAGAAAGATGTGGATGGCATCGTGCAGGTATATCAGGTCATTCGCGCCGACACCTTTGGTGATTTGACACAGGCGCAGGCCGTGTCGCTTGCCAAGGCCAAGCAGGTGATCGACGAGCAAGGTAAGTCGCTGTTCAAGGCGGCGCAAAAGCCTGATTGACACTGCTGCTATGATTGCGCCCAATGGGGCATGAAAAACACGCATCTCACTGCTATTAACCACGTCATTGAAAACGCCCAGTTTTTGTCTGACGGTTGTGCCACCATTTTTGACTATGCCGAACCCGCATGGCGAGAATACAAATCCGCCGCATGGTATGTGGCGCGTTTGCGCGAAGCGGGGTTTGAGGTTGAGGAAGGCTCTGCCGGCATGCCCACGGCATTCTGCGCGCGCTGGTCAAACGGCGATGGCCCGATTGTCGGCATGTATGCAGAATATGACGCGGTGCCGGCGAATTGTCAGGCGGCAAGCACCAAACAGGAACCCCGCGCAGGTCTCGGCGCGCATGCCGCAGGTCATACCGATCCGCATTCGGCGCTTGGCATGGCTGGCTTGGGTGGTTTGCTGGCGACCAAGGCCGCGATGGAAAAGCACGACATTAAAGGTGGGCTGCAATTCACCGGTGAACCTGCCGAGAAAGTGCGCGCCTCGAAGCCAATTCATGCCGCCGCCGGCTATTACGACGGGCTGGCGGGAATGCTGTCGTTCCACCCGTTCTACATGCTGCCGATGTGTAACACGGTGCGCTGGGATACCCACTGCGGCGCCGCTTATTCGATGATTTACCAATTCACCTGCACCTCGCCAGAGACATGGGGCGCAAGTGATGGCACGCCCATTCCGCAAAGCCACTCTGACGTGCGCGCGCCCGGCGCAAACGACGCGCTGATCCAGATGTATCAAGCAGGGCGAATGCTGCGCGACAGTATGTTATCCCATCAGGGCGGCTGGTCGATTTCGGAAAGCATCATCAGCACGGGGCAGGCGACGGCGGATAACCTGCCTGCGAGCCTCGCGGAAATTCAATATATGATGCGAGTGCCAACGGTAGAAATGGCCGAACGGGTCACAGCCGCGCTTGACCGGAACGCAGAGGCAATTGCCGCGATGACGGGCTGCGAAGTTACGCGGCACTGGGTCTGCAAATCGCGCCCCGGCCTCGCCAATCACGCAATGGCGCGCATGGTTTGGGACGGTATACAGGATGTTGGCGCACCCGTTTGGGACAAGTCAGCCAAGGACATCATGCGCGAGGTACAGGTGTCTTGCGGTGTCGATCCAATGGACGATCCGATATTACCCGCGTGTGAAACCCTGATTGCCCCGCAGGACGCAGAGGCGATTTTGCGCCGTGATCTGGCACCGTCGCAGATCAATTCGACGTCTGATGACTACACCGATATGTCGTGGCAGTGTCCCACTGCGCGGTTCTACATGGCGCGACCGGCCTTGCAAGGGGGGCCGTATCCTGCTTGGGCGATGAACGCGCTTGGCGGGATTCCCGCGACCATTGACCCGATGGTGCAGGCGGCGGCCAAGGTTTTGGCGGTGTCGGCATTAAGGTTGCTAGAAGACAAAGAGGCGCGCGAGGCCGCTATGGAAGAATTCCATCGACGCAAAGACATCTTTGATATCCCACCACTTTGCGACTACGCGCCACCGCTGGATTTTGCGTGGCCGGAGTACGTCGAGACAGCGAGGGGCCGCGACTGGCACATCCCGAAGGTGCAGAGCTAAGCCGTGATTGCGTCTCTATCGTCACAAAGCGAGTCTCTTAGGCCACACCATCTGGTGTCCGGTTTTTCTGTCTACCCAATCCCTGCCGACCTCCCTATAGTCCTGTGGATAAGTGGGGCTATACCCACGACTGGCAGTATAATAAAAACAAGGACAGGCCCATGCGTTGCCCATTTTGCGGAAACGTCGACACACAAGTAAAAGATTCACGCCCTGCGGAGGACCATGTGGCCATCCGTAGGCGTCGGTTTTGTCCCGCGTGTGGCGGCAGATTTACGACATACGAACGCGTGCAATTGCGCGATTTGGTGGTGATCAAATCAAACGGTCGCCGCGAAGATTTTGACCGCGACAAGCTGGAACGCTCGATCCGGATCAGCCTTCAAAAGCGTCCCGTCGAGCCCGAACGTATGGATCAGATGATATCTGGCATTGTGCGCAGGTTAGAGAGCATGGGCGAAACCGACATCGGGTCTAAGGCGATTGGCGAAATTGTAATGGAAAGCCTGGCGCGGATCGATACCGTGGCTTACGTGCGATTTGCGAGTGTTTACAAGAACTTCCAAGCCGCAGATGATTTTGACAAATTCGTTTCCGAATTGCGTCCGGATGCCAAACCAGAAGAATGATACACGACACATGTCGCACGCCCTGACGTTGGGGCGGCGTGGGCTGGGCCGTGTTTGGCCCAACCCTGCGGTCGGCTGTGTGATCGTGAAAGACCGGCAGATCGTCGGGCGCGGGCATACCGCTGACGGTGGTCGCCCACACGCCGAACCGCAAGCCTTGCAACAAGCGGGCGCAGCGGCCAAGGGGGCGACCGCCTATGTCACGCTGGAGCCTTGCTCGCATCACGGTAAAACCCCGCCCTGCGCGGATAGCTTGATCGCGGCAGGTGTGGCGCGGGTTGTAGTGGCCACGGTCGATATCAATCCGCAAGTCGCAGGCGCAGGCATTGCGCGTCTTCGCGCCGCGGGGATCACAGTCGATGTGGGTGTGCTAGAGAGTGAAGCCAAAGCCGATCACGCAGGGTTTTTCCTGACCAAATCGCAAGATCGCCCCTTTGTAACTCTCAAACTCGCACTGACCTTGGACGGGCGCATCGCCACAACAACGGGCGATAGCCAGTGGATCACAGGCCCGCAATCGCGCGCCGTGGTGCACGCCATGCGCGCCTGTCACGACGCAGTGATGGTCGGGGCGGGCACTGTGCGCGCAGATGATCCCAGCCTTGATGTGCGTGGCATGGGCACCGTGCCGCAGCCCGTGCGTGTCATTGTGTCCGGTGGTCTTAATCTGCCGTTGCACAGCAAACTTGCCCAAACGGCAATGTCTCAGCCGGTATGGCTCTGTCACGGTCCTACGGATGCGTCGGCTTGGGTAAGACATGGTGCGCGATCAATGCCTTGTGCGGTGAAAGGTACCGATGTCGACATGACGGATGCCCTGCGCAATTTGGCGCAAGCGGGCCTGACACGGGTATTGTGCGAAGGCGGCGGCGCGCTTGCTGCCTCACTCATTAAGGCGGGCTTGGTCGATGAATTGGTGATTTTCCAAGGGCCAAAATTGATTGGCGGCGACGGTTTGTCAGGCGTTGGGGTCTTAGGCGTTCAGGTATTAGCCGACGCGCCGCAAATGACACTGATCTCTCAACGTCAAATCGGCGGTGACGTCATGCAACGCTGGCAATTTGCCTAGCGCCAAAGATACGCGTAACTCGCGAAAATCCCCTGAAGTTTTGCACTGAGCCTATTGCGTCGCGACGGCTTTGGAATATCGCCGGTCGCCAACCGGTCCACAATAATTTCCACGGGGCAGGGCAGGTTGGTTTTGGGGTCAAAGTAGCGCGGATAATCGATCAGCACTGCATGGGCCAGCGCGGTCAGATCAGGGGTCGCAAACCTGCGCGGATTGGGAATGCTGCGATCATCGGTCAGTCCCCAACCCGCATAAAACGGCGTGCCGACACAGGTTACCCGCTTGCCCCGCAACAACGCCTCAAAGCCGATCAACGAGGTCATCGTCCAAACCTCATCCACCACAGCCAGCGCCGCAATCGGATCCGTCTTGCTGAGAACCACATCCGCCAGTTCCGCGGCATTTGGCACGGCGCCAACCCGCAATCCCGCTTCGACATCGGGGTGCGGTTTATAGATAATCACGGCAGCGGGATTGGCCTCACGACACGCAGACAGCAGCGCGTGGTTCGTTGCAATATCCGTGGTGCCGAGGCGGATCGAGGCATCATCTTCAACCTGTCCAGGCACCAAAATCCGCCGCCCTGACGGGATATCGGCAATCTCTTGACTGCCGACATTATATTTCGAGAGCCCCGTTTTGATCAGCGTCTTGATCAAAGCATCGGCCCGTTTTCGTGCAGCATCTGGCAGGTTAACGCTTGCTTCAATCAAGGTTTCCAAACGGCTTGGCGCAGTGGGGTCGTAGTAAATGCCGAGATCGTCTACGACCAGCGAAAGCGGCGGCGTCAGTTCCGCACCAAGCCCGCGTGAGCGCAAGAACCCATCTTCAACCCGCGCCGCATTTTGCGCGGCAAGGGCAGGGGTGATCTTGCCCGCCCATACCATTTGCGGCTTTGATCCGAGTGGTCCCGAACCGGGTGATCCTTTGCTGAATTTTATCGGCTTGTACTGGCCAAAAAACCGCTGCAACGGCTGGCGTTTCCACAACCGCATCCCGTGTGCCGTCCAGCCCGCATGATCATCACGCCATGCGCGCGCTGCGGCACTCAGCGTGCGGGTCGCCGTTTCGAAATCGCACAGACAATCATGAAACGGATCGTACCATTTGGGATAAAGCAGCATCGCCCCTGCAAAGAGCTGGTTGCGGGTCAACCGACGTTGCCTGCGATCCAGCGGCTTGCGATCCTCCGTCAGCCCCCAGCCCATGTAAAACGGCTGTCCGAAAACCACAGGTTTATGCCCCGTCAGGATTGCTTCAAACCCCATCTGGCTGCTGACCGTATAGACTGCGATGGCGCCGTCAAAGAGGGCGTAGGGCGAGAGCGGAGTGTCGAGTAAGGTGATGCGCTCTGAAGTATCCGCGTCGCTGTAGTAACCTGTGCGATGCCCTGCCGTGGTTTCGGGGTGGGTTTTTATGATGATCCTTGCCGTGGGGTGGTCGGTTTGTGCGTAAAATAGCATCTCGCGAAAGGTGTTCAGGTCAGCGCCGCTGGCTTTGACCGATGCATCGCCACGGGTTTGGTCGATGACGACAACATAGCCCGGATCGGGGGCAGGGGTTGCGGGGTCAAAGGCGTTATATTTCGACAGGTGTTGGGATTTCAGGGTCTCGATGCCCTCGCGCGCGCGGGTCAGCAGGGTGTGATCATCAAGCGGGTGGGTGCGTAGGATGATTTCAAGGTCGCAGATTGTGCTGGGGTCAAAGTGGACACCGTTGTGGTCAAGGTGTAGCCCGATGGGTGCGTCGCCGTCGCGACCTGTGAGGACCGAGCGCAAGAACGCGTCTTCGACCCGCAAGATATCAGTGTCGGTTTTCGCGGCCACGGCTTCGCCGCGCGGCGAGGTCGGGCTTTGCCCCCAAACGCCAACCAGATCGCCGCTGCTGGGTTTGCCGAGTTTGATGTCGAACCCGCAGAGCGTGAGGATGCGCCGCACGCGGGAATTTGTCAGGAAACCGCCGTTATAAACGTAAAGACGCCGCGCATTTTCATGAGCGGCGTCTGGGCGTGGTCGCAAGACCATATTTAGAGCGAAGACGCAGAGGTCAAAGCGTTAAGCGAGCCTGTCGCGGCTGCAATCGACTTGTTGAACTGGGTGAACGGCGCTTCGGTGACATAGACGGTATCTTCGTCGCGGATCGCAAAGTCGCGCGCCATAAACATGCCGTTAGGCCGTGTCAGGTCCAGCACATAGATCACGCGCTGGGTGCCTGTGATATCGGTGCGGCCCATCAATTGCTGCGCGATTTCTTCGGGTTCGTTGCGGAAGATAAATACACCGGTAGGATCAGCGAGGTTCGTACTAAGCCCGCCGACCTGCGCAATCGCCTCTATCGCGGAAATTGCCTGACTTTCAAATACAACGCGGTCTTGCGTGCCTGTCGCGCCGAGTGCGGTAAAGCTGCGGGTGTCTTGCTGAACAATGATTCGGTCACCACCACGTAGCGCGATGTCATGGCCGGGATGGTCATAAAGGTCCTCAAACCAGATCGAGCCGGTGTGGTTTCCGCGCACAACAGTCACTTGCGCAATTTCGGGCTGCACTGCAACACCGCCAGCGGCCGCCAGCATGGCAGCCAACGTGCGTGTCGGACGCTCGATCGGATAAACGCCCTGCGCGCCCACGGCGCCAACGATCGACACGGTCGCACCGTCACCCGCCAAGCGGCGCACCTGAACCTGCGGATCAGGGGTCTGGTCCGCCAGTTTTTCAGAAATAATCCGGCGGATGGTTTCGGGCGAATTGCCCGCCGCTTTCACACGTCCGGCATAGGGCACAAAGATAAAGCCGGAGCCGTCAACCTGCACTTCTTCCAATACGGTCGCATTCTGCCCTTGCGGGACCAGCAAACCGTCATCGACGTTTTCCCAGATCGTCAGCCCAAGCACATCGCCCGCGCTGATCGTGTCAGAGCCGACAACATCCGCGTTGGTAAATCCGGCCGAGAATGCCAGCGCGGGGGTCACTGCGGCGATCCGGTTCACACGGTCATCAACCACCAACACAAATGCGTCGCCTTGATCCATCACGGAACCAGAGAAAATTTCAGCCTTGTTCGGCCCTGAACGCGGTAATCCACACGAGACCACAAGGCCAAGCGTCACCACAAGGGCCGCGCCTTTTGCAAAGCGCAATGTCAGAGAAATCACTACTCGGTCTCCTCGACCTATTATTATTAGCCTCAAGTTTTCTTTTTAAGCTACGGGAATTGCGGGGCAAAAGATAGTCGAGGCGCAAATTCTTTGCCGAGGGTTGGCTATGACTGTTGCGCCGATGCCGCGTTTGAGGGCAAGCGCGCTAGGTCTTGTGTCTGTCAGGTCGCAATCCGCAAGGGCTGGCGCGGAGGAACCTTGCCGGATTTCAGCGCATCATAGGGATCTTCTTCTGCCAGCAGCATATCCACGACCTGCCGCATCAATTGTCTGCGCCCGCGCGCCGAGTAAAATCCGCCCGGCACCTGACTGGTTTCCAGCAAGAACCGCCGGTAATCTTTATACGCTTTGCTGTCGGGACGCGTCGGGCTGATGAAGAAATCGGTGAGCGATTGTTCCGAGACAAATTCGGGTTTTGCATAGACTGCGTTACCGAAAACTTTGATTGGAATGCCGCGCCACAGCACCTGTTGCCCTGCCGTCGAGTTGACCGTCACCGCTGTGCGCGCATGATCAAGTAACTGCGCCAGCTTGCCACCGCGCACATAATGCACGCGGTGCGAAACACCGTGCTGGGCCGCGAGTTTTTTAATGATTTTGCGCAGCGGAGAACGACCATTTTCTAGCGGATGCGCCTTGAACACAAGGTGGTGGTGGCGTGCGGTGCCTTTGGCAAAGCCTTCCATCACCACTTCGATGAATTCTTGCATGCGTGTAAAAGGCGAGTGTTTTTGAAAACTCGCGTCGTGTTCAAGTTGCATCAGGACAAGGTGGTAAGGGAAGCCGCCGAATCTGACCCGCGCAGTGGCAATTCGTCTCTCTAGCGCAATGAACGGCATTAAAAACAGGCGGCGCGTATACAGCAGGGCCTCGGTAAGCACAGGTAGCTCGCGATGTCGCGCAA
The DNA here is from genome assembly GCF_054439475.1 of Yoonia sp. MH D7. Classification (NCBI taxonomy): domain Bacteria; kingdom Pseudomonadati; phylum Pseudomonadota; class Alphaproteobacteria; order Rhodobacterales; family Paracoccaceae; genus Yoonia; species Yoonia sp. MH D7. The sequence goes on along the minus strand of NZ_JBTJCF010000001.1, from coordinate 1,714,087 downwards.
GTCTGCGGTAGTGACCATTTCGAAACAGCACAAACCAATGGTAAAGCGCGCCGTAGAACACATGCTGGCGCATATCGCCCCAATGGGCGGGCGGAGTTGGCACCTCCAGATCCGAAAGCGCCAATGCTGTTTGCATTTCCGGCACGGTCAGGTCCATCAGTCGCGAATTGCCGTTGGTGCCGCCGCGCTCGTAGGTCACCCAGTAGGGGCGCATATAACCTTCCTCGAAGACATGCACGCGCAGACCCATTGCTTGGGCCTGTTTCACAGCCGTGGCGTGGATCGGCCGCGTGTCGCCATAGAGCACGACATCGGTGATCTGGTTTTCCGCGATCAGGGCGGCAAAGGTGTCGGGCCAGTCGTCCAATGAGCCGCGATACGGGATGTAGCCGGCCGCCCCGAACCAGAATGCCCGGTCGCCCGCATTAAACCCGACGCGCCAGATATCGCAGCCCGCCGCCCGCAACATTTTGGCAAGCCTATGAAAGAAGGGCCCATGCGGTCCTTGCAGAAACAGAAAGCGTTTGGCGTTTTGATCGGACACGGAATTGCATTATCCTAAAATTATCAACAATCTCTTATCACCCATTCGTTTGTCAGGAATATGGCAATTAGCGTCGTGTGGGCGAGCATGACTTGATTGCAACAGGTGCAGGGGCTAGGTCTGGAAAAACAGATCAGGAGTCTCGCCATGTTTACCGGAATTGTAAGTGATTTAGGCATTGTAAAAGCCTTGGATCAGCAGGGCGATCTGCGGGCGCGCGTTGGCACGAGCTATGATATCGCAGGCATTGATCTGGGGGCGTCAATTGCCTGTGAGGGTGTTTGCCTGACTGTGGTGGCGATCGGCGCGGATGACGGTAACTGGTTTGATGTCGATATTTCCGCCGAAAGCGTGGCTGCGACCAACATCGGCGCATGGGGTGTCGGGCGGCAGATCAATCTCGAACGGGCCCTGCGCTTGGGCGACGAACTCGGGGGACATATCGTCTCGGGGCATGTCGACGGTGTGGCCGAAATCATCAGTATGACCGATGAGGGCGACAGCACACGTTTTGTCTTTCGTGCTCCTGAGAAACTGGCCAAATACATCGCCCCCAAAGGATCGGTTGCGCTTAACGGCACGTCGTTGACGGTGAATGGCGTGGATGGTTGCGACTTTGGCGTCAATATCATCCCCCATACCAAAGAGGTGACAACCTGGGGGCAGGCAAAGGTCGGCGACAAGATCAATATCGAGATCGATACAATGGCCCGTTACGTCGCAAGGCTGCGTGAGTTCGACTAGGCCCTTTTCAAAATTCGGGCAAAGCTGTATGGCAGACCCATCGCAAAAAGGTGCCCCATGACAGTGACATTTGAAATACCAGGCCAGGTCGAACAAGATTGGGCAGATGCAATCAGCCCGATTGAAGAGATCATCAACGATGCTCGCAACGGGCGCATGTTTGTGCTTGTTGACCATGAGGACCGCGAAAACGAAGGTGACTTGGTCATCCCTGCGCAAATGGCGACCCCTGACGCGATCAACTTTATGGCCAAACACGGGCGCGGCTTGATCTGCCTGACACTGCCCTCGGCGCGGATCGAAGCCCTCGGACTGCCGCTCATGGCGACACATAATTCCTCGCGTCACGAAACTGCGTTCACCATTTCCATCGAGGCCCGTGAGGGCGTGACGACCGGTATTTCCGCCGCCGACCGCGCGCGCACCGTCTCTGTCGCGATCGACGCATCCAAAGGTGCTGCCGACATCGCAACTCCCGGTCACGTTTTCCCCCTGCGCGCCCGCGACGGCGGCGTTCTTGTTCGTGCGGGCCACACAGAAGCGGCAACCGATATTTCCCGCCTTGCCGGCCTAAACCCTTCGGGCGTGATCTGCGAGATCATGAAAGAAGATGGCGAAATGGCCCGTTTGCCCGATCTGGTCAGCTTTGCGCAGTTGCACGGCCTGAAAATCGGCACCATCAGCGACCTGATTGCCTACCGCCGCCGCCACGATAACCTGATCAAAATACGCTCATCCGAGACGATTACCTCTGAATTTGGCGGCGAATGGGAGATGCGTATCTACGCGGACGAAACCCAAGGGGCGGAACATATCGCGCTGATTAAGGGCGACATCAGCACCGATGCACCGGTTTTAACCCGCATGCACGCCATGGACCCGATGCTTGACGTTGTTGGCACCGGCCCCAAAGGGCGGCGTGATGAATTCGGCGACGCGATGAAAATGATCGGCGAAGCTGGGCGCGGCGTTCTTGTGCTTTTGCGTGACACCGAAATGAAAATCGACCCCGACGCCGAAAGCTCGCCACAAACCCTGCGCCAATACGGTGTGGGCGCGCAAATCCTGTCAACGCTCGGCCTGCATAAAATCACGCTTCTTACTAACTCGCCAAAGCCGAAAATCGTCGGGCTCGACGCCTACGGACTTGAGATCACCGGCACCCAAAAGATAACGGAGGGCGCGTAATGGCCGGACCATCCCACTACATCCTGCCGCGCCCGACCTTTGAAAAGCCTGTCAAATTGTTGATCGTCGCCTCGCCGTACTACAAAGACATCTACGACATGCAGGTGGCAGGCGCGATTGCCGAAATCGAAGCTGCGGGGGCCACATTTGAGGTCATCGACGTCACAGGCGCGTTAGAGATCCCCACCATCATCGCCATCGCCGAACGGATGAGCAACTATGACGGCTACGTCGCCCTTGGCTGCGTGATCCGAGGTGCGACGACCCATTACGACACCGTCTGCAACGACAGCAGCCGCGCGTTGCAATTGATGGGTCTGCAAGGGATTTGCATCGGGAATGGTATCCTCACGGTCGAAAACCACGATCAAGCCGTCGAGCGCGCCGATCCGGCACAGATGAATAAAGGGGCAGGGGCTGCTGCTGCGGCCTTGCACCTTGTGGCAACCAGCCGTAAGTGGGGCCGTCCCGATAAAGGTGTCGGGTTCACAAGCGAAATTCTATTGGCGCAGGGCGGCAAAACCACAGCATGACTATTTCAAACAATCAGCGCCGCAAAATGAAGTCTGCCGCACGTTTCTACGCAGTACAGGCATTATTCCAGATGGAATCGTCGGGTCAGACCGTTGACAAGATTATCCGCGAATTTGAAGATCACCGTTTCGGCGCGATCTTGGACGATTACGAGATGCAAGAAGGCGACATCGATACCTTCCGTATGCTGGTTGAAAAAGCCGTGGATAATCAGGCCGCTATCGACCAAATGACCGATCGCGCCCTTGTCGCCAAATGGCCTATCGCGCGCATCGACCCGACATGGCGCGCCCTTTTCCGCGCTGCGGGGGCCGAATTCGGCGAAAAAGAGACCCCGCCAAAGGTGGTCATCGTCGAATTTGTGCAAGTCGCAGAAGCCTTTAGCCACGATGGCAAAGAGCCTAAATTTGTGAATGCCGTCCTTGACCACATGGCACGTGAAGCGCGGCCAGAGGCGTTTTAAGGCGTCGGAACAGGTCAGGCGTGATGCGATATCATTTATTTTTGATTTAAATAAATGACGTAAAGCTGTGATCTAGGGATTTTCACGGCCATTGGTTGTGCCTGTTTCACGATTTTTAACGCAACATCCGCATCTGCGGAAGGCGGGTTTGCACGCGTTATCCAAGAGGCCACAGGAGTTATTCGGGAGTGCATCAACGGTGCGCTGCTCTTTGCCTACGTGCAGCAGATCCACCAGCAAGCTTTTGAAAACCTCAACAAACCTGCTGTGGTAGATGCGTGGCATTTCGGACATTTCGATTATTGCTCGGTAGTTTCGAGCGTGCAGGTGGAAGCCGTTAAACTTATATAATTTGGCATTGCGCTAAATCTGCGGTAGGCAAAAAACGGCATAAGGAGATCTGCAATGCAAAACATCACCCCTGACATCATGGACGCGGTCCGTAAATTTAGCACGAAGTTCAAGAACGCAGGTTACGTGATGATCGCGCTTGGCATCTTGGCGATTCTATTTCCACTGGTGTTTTCGATTGCCGCCAAAGCCGTGCTTGGCTGGATATTCCTTCTGACAGGGGCGGTGATGCTTTATCACGCTTTCGGGTCCAAGGGATGGCAATCCGCGCTTTGGTCAGGCGTCATCGCGTTGATGCATCTCGCACTTGGCGTCTATTTGTCGTTTTTCGCACTCACAGGATTGATCGGGTTAACACTCATTGTTGGCCTCGCATTCTTGCTGCAGGGCATATTCGAAGGCATGATCGCGGCTCAACACCGTCCTAGAAAAGGGTGGGGCTGGCTCGCGTTCAACGGTGCTGCGAGTTTGGTGATGGGTGTGTTGCTTATCTCAGGTCTTCCCTCAACCGCACTTTGGGCTATTGGGCTGCTGCTCGGGATCAACTTCCTCACGTCAGGCATTGCCTTTGTGGCATTGGCCCGTGCTGCGGAAAAGTAAGTGGCGGGAACCGCAGCATCCGTTCAGGGATTTATTCCCGAGGACCTGTATGTACAGGTGGGCACCAGATAAGTGGACCAGGGTCCAAACAGAGCCAGCTCCCGGGATTTTGCTTAAGGCCACTGGAATGTAACCCCTATAGCGATCGAGAAGAGCAGAAACCCGCCACGACAACAGATAGGGTGCGCGGCGGTCCGCGACAAGGGGTATTGCAGATTACTGTGTAAGACCGATCTGACGCAGCATGTCATCTGATGCAAAACGGGCGATCAGGTGTTCGATCGCCCCAACTGTTAGCGCAGACAGGCAGACCTGGGCGAAGGTGATATCAGTGAAGAGTGTCATGCGGTGGCTCCATTTAACGCTGTTGTCCCGAGTTTGATCGGAAAGTCTGACTAAATAGTGACCGAGGGGCAGTTTGTTGCGATCTTTCTTTACGTAAGCTGTCGTGAGCTAATCCAATCTGTACAGCTCTTGACCGATGTTGCTGTTTTGTTCATATGTTTGTCATGCCAATCGAATTTCCCACACCCGTTCTCATGCAAGGCCAGCTGCTTGCGCGCGGCGTGTGCCGCCATTTGCGCGAATACGACTTTGTGTCGGTCGAAGAAATGGTGCCGACGCGAGGCCTGCGGGTCGATGTCATGGGCTTGGGGCCAAAAGGCGAAATCTGGATCATCGAATGCAAGTCCTCGCGCGTCGATTTCCAAACTGATTCGAAATGGCAGGGCTATCTGCCGTGGTGCGACCGCTATTTCTGGGCTGTCGATCAGAATTTTCCGACTGAAATTCTGCCCGACGGCACAGGGCTGATCATCGCAGACGGCTTTGATGCCGAGATTTTGCGCATGGGGCCAGAGACCAAACTCAGCCCCGCCCGCAGACGCGTCATGACGCAAAAATTCGCCAGACACGCCGCAATGCGCGCACAAGCGGCACGCGATCCAAGCCTGTCTGCGCGCTACGGTCCTGCCTAGCGTTTTTTCATCATCCGTGCTGCTGCTGCCGCTGCGCGCATTTCTTCTGCAATCTCTTCCGCTTCTTCCGGTTCAAAATCCATCGGAATCTCGACGCCACCAGATTCGATGAACAATCGGACCATTCCGGCATCTGTCGGGCCGATTTGCATATTTGCTTCTACGTCGCGTTGGTCGTTGATACCCATGTTATAGGCTCCTTTTTCACTGTTGGTGCTGATCTATCCTGCCCTTTGGTCGATTGGCAAGGAAAAGGCGGGAAAGGGGTCTTGCAATCAAAACCACATGCGGCTAAATCCAACCCCGATGCCGCCTTAGCTCAGTTGGTTAGAGCACTGGTTTGTGGAACCAGGGGTCCCCCGTTCAAGCCGGGGAGGCGGTACCATCCCCCTCATTTTTCGATACCCCTCTGCGCGCCAAGCAGATAAAGAGCGCCTGACACTAGTTTTGGAGCCTCCTTATGGCCGCTGCCCTGATCGAATTTGAAATTGATGCCAATCCTGCGCCGCGCCTGGATAAAGCGTTAAGCCGTGATGTGCCCGCCGAGGCGTCATTGTCCCGTTCGCGCTTGGCAAAGCTGATCGTAGATGGCGCCGTGCAAGTGAACGGCACCATCATCACTGACCCACGTTTTCGCGTGATCGAAGGCGCACAGATCGCCGTGACGGTTGATGTGGCCGAAGAAAGCCATATTGGCGGCGAAGATATCGCGCTAGATGTGGTCTATGAGGACGACGACCTGATTGTGGTTAACAAACCCTCTGGCATGGTTGTGCATCCGGCCCCTGGCACGCCCTCTGGCACGCTGGTTAACGCGCTGATCCACCATTGTGGTGATACGTTGTCGGGTGTCGGCGGTTTAAAGCGACCGGGCATTGTCCACCGAATCGACAAAGAAACCACAGGTCTGCTGGTCGCCGCCAAATCCGACCGTGCGCACCATAGCCTCGCCAAGCAATTCGCCGATCACACCGTCGAGCGGCGCTATATCGCCATCACTTACGGCGTCCCGGAAGCCAATGATCCGCGTTTGCGCGGCATCAAAGGCACCTCGTTCGAGGCGGGCAACATTCTTAAGGTCCAGACCATGTTGGGCAGGCACCGCACCGACCGTCAACGTCAGGCTGTGTCCTTCACCGCGGGTCGCCACGCTGTGACCCGCTGCCGTGTGCTAAACCCGCTTGGGACGCCGCCTGTGGCTTGTCTGGTGGAGTGCTGGCTGGAAACAGGGCGCACCCACCAGATCCGCGTGCATATGGCGCATTGTGGCCACGCGCTGATTGGTGATCCGACCTACGGCGGCAAACGCAAAATGTCGCTCAAAGCCATCGGCGAGGCGGGTGTGACCGCCGTCGCAAGTTTCCCACGTCAAGCGTTGCACGCCGCAACTTTAGGCTTTGTACATCCGGTGACAGACGAATTTATGGAATTCGAGGCCGATCTGCCAGATGACATGATGGGCCTGCTCGCCGCTTTGGGCGCGGACGTCTGAAATAATCAATCTCATGTGCGTGAGCGCACTGTTACATCCCTTTCATTTCGACGGAACAACGTTCATATTTCGTTCAAGGTATAAGACTAAACAGACTTGAATGCAGTCTGCGCAGTCACCATATGCATGTTAAGCCCGTGAACATTGGGTTGAAGGGACGATAAAATGACAAATTTGAAAAATCTGCCAGCACCATCGCCAGAGCAAGGCCTGAACCGCTATATGCAGGAAATCCGCAAATTTCCGTTGTTAGAGCCGGAAGAGGAATACATGCTGGCGAAGCGCTGGGTCGATCACGAAGACACCAAAGCTGCGCACCAGATGGTCACGTCGCACCTGCGGTTGGCCGCAAAAATCGCCATGGGCTACCGTGGCTACGGGCTGCCGCAAGCCGAAGTGATCTCTGAGGCCAATGTGGGCTTGATGCAGGCGGTCAAGAAGTTTGACCCTGAAAAAGGCTTCCGATTGGCGACCTACGCGATGTGGTGGATCCGCGCATCTATTCAAGAATATGTGCTGCGGTCTTGGTCGATGGTCAAACTCGGCACCACGTCGGCGCAGAAAAAACTGTTCTTTAACCTGCGCAAAGCGAAAAATCGCATTGGTGCATTGGAAGAGGGCGATCTGCGCCCCGAAAACGTCCAGCGCATCGCGACCGATCTGGGCGTGACAGAGGCCGAAGTGGTATCAATGAACCGGCGCATGGCGGGCGGCGATGCCTCGTTGAATGCGATGGTCGGATCGGATGGCGATAGTGCAACGCAGTGGCAGGATTGGCTCGAGGACGACAGTGTTGATACCGCTGCCGATTATGAGGCGTCTGACGAATTGACCGCACGCCGCGAAATCATGGCCGAAGCGATGGACGTGCTGAACGACCGTGAAAAGGACATCCTTGTGCAACGGCGCTTGGCGGAAGAATCCATCACGCTTGAAGACCTCAGCGGTCAATATAATGTAAGCCGCGAACGCATCCGCCAGATCGAGGTGCGAGCGTTCGAGAAGCTACAAGAACGTATGCAAGGCCTAGCCCGCGAACGCGGTATGCTTGAAAAAGCTGACGCTTAATCACCAAAGACAGAAGGGCTCCGTTCGCGGGGCCCTTTTTGGTTACACACTATTAATATCCGGGGTTATGTGGCCGGATGAATGTAATGTGTTAGAACATAGTTGACGCTGGCAGCATCAGTTTCGAGAATGGCGTGAATACGTGCGCCCACGTCAGGGACTACCTTTTGCGGAGCGACACACTGCTTGCGTCTTAGCTAAACCTGTTCGATTTCGCCCAACGTGTGCTGGAAAATGCCGTTTAGCGCCCCGTGACAGAGCGTTGGCCGCGGCTAATCCTTGCCTGTCTGCGTTCTTTTGTGGCACACAGCTAACGATGGATATGGCATTTGACGCTGGAGGCACTGCGCATGACTGACCGCGACGATGACCACCCTTTCGAAAGCATGTGGATGCGCCTGATCTCAATGATAATTGTGGCCGTCTTGATGGGGTTCGCCCAGTCATTATTTTGGCTCATCGCGGTGATCCAGTTTGTGATCATGCTGGTTAACAAACGCGAACCCAATGAACAGCTTTCAGAACTCGGCACCACAATGGGCGTCTGGATGGCGAAATCAATCCGCTACCAAACCGCCGCGTCAGAGATAAAGCCTTGGCCGTGGACCGAGCTGGACTAAAATAACGGCATGTAAAAGGCTGCATGTGTAATCATTGGCACCCCGCGGCAACGTCATAAAAACATCGCCACGGCGTCATTCACCGATTGTTTACGCCAACCTCTGCTTGCAAGACGCTTCCGCCTCTCAGACATCGGGGCTGGCGGTCATTTCACTCTTCCATTGCTTCCAACTCGTCAATCATGCCCTCAATCATCGACAAACCCTTGTCCCAAAACTTGGGATCAGTTGCATCAAGACCAAACGGCGCGAGCAATTCTGTATGGTGCTTTGATCCGCCAGCCTTGAGCATATCAAAGTATTTTTCCTTAAAGTCAGGGTCACCCTCGGCATAAACCGCATACAGTGCGTTCACCAAGCCATCGCCAAAGGCATAGGCGTAAACGTAGAACGGCGAGTGCACAAAATGCGGGATATAGGCCCAGAACGTCGCATATCCGGGTGTATAATCAAACACGTCGCCAAGGCTCTGTGCCTGCACAGACATCCAAAGCGCATTGATATCGTCGGGCGTCAATTCACCTTGCGCACGGGCTGCGTGCAATTTGCATTCAAAATCATAGAACGCAATCTGGCGCACAACTGTGTTGATCATATCCTCAACTTTGCCCGCCAACAGAACCTTACGCTCTTGTTTGGTTTTCGCGCCTTCGAGCAGCTTTTGGAACGTTAACATCTCGCCGAACACTGACGCCGTTTCCGCCAACGTTAACGGAGTAGAGGACAACATTTCACCTTGGCCTGCCGCCAAAACCTGATGCACACCGTGGCCCAATTCATGCGCCAATGTCATCACATCGCGCGGCTTGCCTAAGTAATTCAACATCACATAGGGATGCACCGTGGTCACCGTCGGATGCGCAAACGCGCCCGGAGCCTTGCCCGGTTTCACACCCGCATCAATCCATCCATCGGTGAAAAACGGCTTGGCAAGTTCGGCCATTTTCGGCGAGAAATCCGCATAGGCATCCATGACCGTCGTCTCGGCCTCAGCCCAAGACACCACACGCGTGGTTTCCATTGGCAGCGGCGCATTGCGGTCCCATGTTTCCATACGCTCAAGTCCTAACCACTTGGCTTTTAATGCATAATAGCGGTGGGACAGACGCGGATAAGCGGCCACAACCGCATCGCGCAGCGCCTCGACAACCTCGGCCTCGACGTGGTTCGACAGGTGCCGTCCGGTCTGTGGCGTCGGCATTTTGCGCCAACGATCCTCAATTTCTTTTTCCTTGGCCAGCGTATTATGCACCCGCGCAAAGGTCTTGATATTGGCCTGAAAAACATCCGCCAAGGCATGCGTGGCCGCCTCGCGCTTGGCACGATCCTGGTCCGTCAGCAGGTTCAATGTCGCCTCAAGGTTCAGCATCTCGCCCTCAACCGCAAACTCCAACCCCGCCATGGTCTCGTCAAACAGGCGGTTCCACGCAGCTGCTCCAACCGTCGACTGGTCATGCAGAAATTTTTCCAGTTCATCGGACAATTGATGCGGCTTCATCGCGCGCATCCGGTCAAACACAGGTTTATATCGCGCCAGATCAGCGTTTTGCGCCAGCATCCCATCGAGATGCGCGTCCTCAAGACGATTGAACTCAAGGCCGTAAAACACCAGTGGCGTGGTATAGGCGGTTATTTTATCCTGCGTATCGGCCATGAACTTGGCGCGCTGACTATCCGTGGTCATCTGATAATACCGCAAACCAGCGTAGGACATGATGCGCCCTGCGGTAATATCGATCGCCTCATAACGGTGAACGGCCGCCAAAAGCCCGGCTGCGTCAAGACTGGCCAGCTTGCCCTCGAAATCAGCGGCAAACTCGGCGCAAGCAGTTTCCAACCACTCCATGTCGTGGATCAACGCGGGGCTGTCGTCGCCGGTGTAAAGGTCGTCGAGGTTCCATTCCGGCAAATCGCCAAAAGGGGTCGCACCTTTGGTATGGGCGTCGAAAACTGGTTTTTTGCTGCGCATTATATCACCTATTTGAATGTCTTTTCAGCAATATAGGTACGCAACCCGCAGTTTAGAAGCGCAAAGGCATGCGATTAGCGGTGTTTGTCGAACAGTCCCGTGATCTGGTCGAAAACCTGTGTGCGTATTGGCGGCTTTTCTAAAATGACCTCGTGGCGCGCCCCGTTGATCATCTGCAAGGTGCCATTTGGCCACTTGGCCATGCGTGTGCGGATCGCGTCAGCCACCACAATCGACTCGTCACTGCCTAGAAATGTTACGCAAGGCAGGTTTGGCGAGGGTGCCCGCGCAAGTTCACGCATTTCACGCAGCGATTCGTTTAACCAGCGCAGGGACGGACCGCCAAGAATGAAATCAGGCTGCGCGGTCACATGGTGTTGCATTACCTTGAACGTGTCGGGGTCCGTGGTCAGGGCGTTGTCCGCAAACGCAGTGCTCAACACATATGCCCCGTTGTTTTGACCAGGCGCCATCAGGTGCGCAAACCCCAAAATGCCCGCAGCCCACGACATAGTCCATGCCAGTGGGCGCATCACTGGCGACATCGCAATGCCCCACATTGGCGCAGAAAATGCAGCGGCTTTCACCGGCAAACCGTCCAAAAGCGCGCGCAATCCGATACAACCGCCCATCGAATGCGCCAAAAGGTAGTAAGGTTCGGGCAACCCCAACATCCTCACATGGGCCAACATTGCGGCCACATCTTTTTGATAATCTTTAAAGTCAGCCACGTCACCAATGGTGCGTATGGCGTTGGTGCGCGCCGACATGCCTTGCCCGCGCCAGTCGATTGCCACTGTGGCATAGCCCCGCGCCAGAAACTCCGCCGCCGCAGGTCCGTATTTTTCGATGTATTCGGTCCGTCCCGGGAATAACAGGATTGTGCCTTTCACATCGGCACCTGTCCAATGAGCAACGCGGATATTTAGCCCGTCAGATGTCGTGACCCAGTGAGCCACGCCACCTGCCGGACCCTGCGCGAGATCCTCAAAGAAAGGTGCATTTTCCATAGCTTAGGACAACACTCCGGCGAGCTTCATCGCCTGTCCCATGTCGCCATCGACCTTTAGTTTGCCGGTCATAAACGCCGTTGTCGGGTTCTGATCGCCTTCAAGAATTGCCTGAAATGTCTCGGCGGATGCCGATAGTGTTACGTCTGCATCGTCGTCGCCCGCGCGTGCGCCGTCGGCGTCAATAATGATCGACCCTTCACCTTCAATTTCGAACTTTGCCAAACCGTCAAAGCCGGCACCGCCCATTTTTCCGTTCAATGCCGCAACGGCTCCTGTGATGATTTCGCTCATTTTATTTCCTTCGTTTTCAATGTTGGCCGCAACGCCTCTGGTATCGGTGGATTGTTACGCTACATTAGCAGTATGGACATGCGTAGGCCCCACTTCAAATATATCGTTACGGCACTTGTTATGTCGCTTGGTGCAGGAATGCCCGTGCAAGCGGCGGATTTGGATGATCTTTATGCAGAGTTGTCACAAGCCGCGCCCGAAGAACAACCCAGAATCGCTGATCAGATCAAAACAGAGTGGGAAAAAAGCGGCTCTGCCAGTCTTGATTTGCTTTTGCGCCGTGGCGAGGACGCGCTGGAGGTCGGCAATGTCGAGGCGGCGCTTGACCATTTTTCCGCGCTGATCGACCACGCGCCGGACTTTAGCGAGGCCTACAACGGCCGTGCCACCGCTTATTTTCTGTTGGGAATGATCGGACCCGCATTGGATGATCTGCGTGAACTATTGGTACAAAACCCGCGTCACTTTGCAGGTATGCGCGGCATCGGGATTATCCTTGAGGACTTGGGTCGTCCAGCAGATGCATTGGAAGTTTACCGTGCCGTTCTCGAAATCTACCCTGATTTTCAAGGTGTTGTAGAGACGGTTGACCGGTTGGAATTAGAATTGGAAGGTCAGGCAATCTGATTGTCTGACCCGCATTGCGGGACGTATCATGTTAAACTCCCGTGTCACGGCCGTTTTGGGGCCGACAAATACTGGCAAAACCCACTATGCGATCGAGCGGATGCTGGCGCACCGTTCGGGCGTGATCGGCCTGCCATTGCGGTTGCTGGCCCGCGAAGTCTACGACCGCATTGTTGCGATCAAAGGGCCCGGCGTGGTCGCGATGATCACCGGCGAAGAGCGGATTGTGCCGCCGCGCGCGGCCTATTGGGTCTGCACGGTCGAGGCGATGCCTCAGGGGCTTGGCGCCGACTTTCTAGCGGTCGACGAAATCCAGCTTTGCAATGACGCAGAGCGCGGCCATGTGTTCACCGATCGGCTTTTGAACGCCCGCGGGCTCCATGAGACTCTGTTTATGGGGGCTGCCACCATGCACAACGCCATCGCCGCGTTGGTGCCCAATGTGCAATTCATCTACCGCGAACGTATGTCGGACCTCACCTATTCGGGGTCGAAAAAACTAAGCCGGATGCCCGCAAGATCGGCAATTGTCGGGTTTTCAGTTGAAAATTGCTACGCCATCGCAGAACTGCTGCGGCGTCAAAAAGGCGGTGCTGCGGTGGTCATGGGCGCACTTTCGCCGCGTACCCGCAACGCGCAGGTCGAAATGTATCAAAACGGCGACGTCGACTATCTGGTTGCCACCGATGCCATCGGCATGGGGCTTAACCTCGACATCTCACACGTCGCGTTTTCCAGCCTGACAAAATTCGACGGCCACCGGATGCGGCATCTGATGCCGGACGAATTGGCGCAAATCGCCGGACGGGCAGGGCGGTTCAAACAAAACGGCACCTTTGGTGTCACCGGCGAAGCACCGCCGCTTGATGACGAGGTCGCGCAGGCCATCTGTGATCACCGGTTCCAGCCGATCCAGAAACTACAATGGCGTAATTCCAAGCTGCAATTCGGCTCGATCAAACGCCTGATCAACACGCTGGAAGACCGCACCGATGACCGCTGGCTGACCCGCGTTCGCGAAAGTGACGATCTGGCGGCCCTCAAAACGCTCGGCGCCGACGAGATTATCGCCGCAAGGGCCAACGACGGCCCGTCGGTCAAACTCTTGTGGGATGTGTGCCGAATCCCCGACTTTCGTGGCATCAGCAGGGGCGAACATGCGGGGCTTTTGACGCAAATCTTTACCGATTTGCATCAGGACGGGCATATCGGCGCCAACTGGTTCGGCCTACAAGTGCGTAAAATCGATAGAATTGATGGTGATATTGATGCATTGTCGAAAAGGTTGGCATATATCCGCACATGGACATACGTTGCACAGCGCAAAGGCTGGCTGCGCGACGAAAGCCATTGGCGCGACGAGACGCGTGCAGTAGAAGACCGATTGTCAGATGCGCTTCACGGCGCACTGACCCAACGATTTGTGGACCGGCGTACCAGCATTCTGCTGCGGCGGCTCAAACAGAAGGAGAGCCTTTTGGCCGACGTAAATGACAAGGGTGAAGTCACCGTAAGCGGTGAATTCGTAGGCAAGCTTTCGGGCTTCCGGTTTAACATGGATAAAGCGGGGAGCCCCGATGAAGCGAAAACGCTGCGTCAGGCCTCTGCGGCTGCACTTGTGCCGCATTTCCACCTGATGGCGGACCGTTTTTATAACGCGCCCGATCCGGAACTTGATTTCACAGAGCAGGGTGGCCTGATGTGGGGCGACGCGGCTGTCGGCAAACTGGTGTCCGGTGCTGATCCGTTCAAGCCATCCGTCGTGGCGTTTGTGGACGACGAAGCAGGCGACGAGGTCGCGGCAAAAGTGACGCGCCGCTTGCAACACTTCATCGACCGCAAAATCGCCGCAGCGTTCGATCCTCTGCTCGCGTTGAAAAACGACGAGACCCTTGTGGGTGCGGCCAAAGGCTTTGCATTCCGCATGGGTGAGGGATTCGGCATTCTACCGCGCGGTGACGTCGCCGACGAAGTGAAAGCCCTTGATCAAGATGCACGTGGCGCTTTGCGCAAACACGGCATACGCTTTGGCCAATTTACCATCTTTATGCCGCTGTTGCTCAAGCCTGCACCAACCCGTCTGCGCCTTGTGCTGTGGTCGCTGTCCAAAAACCTAGGCGAATTTCCCGAAAGTCCGCCCCCTGGTCTGGTGACATTGCCTGCGTCAAAAGATGCGGTCGCGGGTTATTATGCGATGTCGGGCTACCGCGCCGCTGGTACGCGCGCGATCCGGATCGACATGCTGGAACGCTTGGCCGACATGCTGCGCGACAAAGACAGCCGTGGCGGTTTTGAAGCCAACGCCGATATGCTGTCGATTACGGGCATGACGCTGGAACAGTTTGCCGATCTTATGACAGGGCTCGGCTATAAAGCCGAAAAAGCCGAACGTGCAAAGGTCAAAACCGTCACCGAGGTGATGCCAAACGCCGAAAAAGACGTCGCACCCGATACGCCTGTGATGGACGTGGCAGCGCAGGAACCTGCGGGCGGTGTGATCTTTGCCCCTGTGCCTGACGCCGCTGCTGACACACCTTCGGGCGTGGCTGACATCTTGGACGAGGGCATCGCGCCAATCGCGTCCGAACCTGCGCACAGTGGCCACGTTGACGATCATATCCCCGATGTGGCGGAAAACGAAACGCCGATTGGGACAGCGCCCGATGCAACGATCGCAGGTCCCGACATGGAAGTGTTTTATACATTTACATGGGCTGGCCGTGCTGCACGCGAAAATGTGCGTCCTAAACGCGACAACGCCAAACCCAAGGGCAAAGGCAAGCCACGCGGCGCCGCGCAAAAGGGTGGCGATGAGCGGCAGAAGTTTAGCGCCAAACCAAAAGTCGAAAAGAAAATCGACCCCGACAATCCCTTTGCGGCGGCTTTGGCTGGATTCAATAAGGGTTGAACACAGCGCGCGAGACAATCCGCCTCGATAAATGGCTCTGGCAAGCGCGGTTTTTCAAATCGCGCTCGCTGGCCGCCGGGGTGATCACAGGCGGCAAAGTGCGCATGGACGGCCAACCCGTGATGAAGCCCGCGCGCGCCGTTGGCGCAGGCGATGTGCTCACCTTCACCCAAGAAAAAAACATACGCATCGTGAAGGTTCTGGCGCTCGGTACGCGGCGTGGTCCCGCCCCCGAAGCCCAAGCGCTCTATGAGGACATGTCACCCGAAAAGGTACATGTTCCGAAAAATCCGCGATACGAGGGAAAAGGACGCCCCACAAAGAAGGACAGGCGGGACATGGTGTCTCATCCCGCACATGGCGACCCTTTCACGCTTGAATGAGAGACGCGATTGTCCTAGCTAGGCCGTGACAAATACCGGATGAGCCCATGACATATATCGTCAACGACAATTGTATCGCCTGCAAATACACCGATTGTGTAGAAGTTTGCCCCGTGGATTGCTTCTACGAGGGCGAAAACATGCTGGTGATCCACCCTGATGAATGCATCGACTGCGGTGTGTGCGAACCGGAATGTCCGGCAGACGCAATTCGTCCGGACACCGAGCCGGATATGGAAAAATGGGTGGAATTCAACCGCAAGTATTCCGAGATGTGGCCGGTCATCATTACCAAAAAAGACCAGCTGCCCGACGCAGAGGAAATGGACGGCAAAACCGGTAAAATCGACCTGTTTTCCGAGAAGCCAGGCGAAGGCGGCTGATTCGGCCAGACTTTGAAAAATCCTATGTTTATAAGGAAAAGCGCAGTAAAACTGGGCGCTTTTTTTAGACCTGAATTTGTGGTATAGTCAGATCAATGCCACAGAATATTTGACCAGCTGAAACACCCGAAATTGACCGACGGAAACGCATGTGTTCCCGTTGGCTATTTTGCCTCTGTCACTGGTCCGTCACCGAAAGGACACAACATGACTAAGAAGAAAAACGACTTTAGCCCGAACGAATTTGTCGTCTACCCTGCGCACGGTGTGGGCAAAATCGTGTCGATCGAAACCCAAGAAGTTGCGGGCTTCGAGCTGGAAATGTTTGTGATCGCCTTTGTAAAAGACAAAATGACCCTGCGCGTTCCGACGCACAAGGCGACAGACGTTGGCATGCGCGCGCTTGCGACACCTGACGTTGTGTCTCACGCGATGAAAACCCTGCGCGGTAAAGCCAAGGTTAAAAAAGCGATGTGGTCCCGCCGTGCGCAGGAATACGAGCAGAAAATTAACTCGGGCGATCTGGTCGCAATTGCCGAAGTTGTGCGTGACCTGCACCGTCAGGACGACCAGCGCGAGCAAAGTTACTCCGAGCGTCAGCTTTATGAAGCAGCACTTGAACGCCTGACCCGCGAAATCGCCGTGGTAGCAGGTAATGACGAAAACGCAGCTGCAGCCGAGATCACTTCGGTCCTCGTTGGCCGCGCCGCTTAAGTTTTTCTAGAGAATTAGATTAAAAAAGCCCCGCGCAATCACTTGCGCGGGGCTTTTTAATATTTCGACAAAAATTGGCCTATAGCGCGCGCCAGCCAATATCGGTGCGATAGAATCCGCCGTCCCAATCAATGCGCTTTGCAGTCGCATAGGCCCGATCTCGTGCCTCGGGCAGGCTGTCGCCCCGCGCGGTAACAGCCAAAACGCGCCCGCCGACAGCGACAATACCCGCACCCTTCATCGCCGTGCCCGCATGAAACACCATATTCATGCTATCTTCAGGCAACAGATCCAGTCCTTTGATCACAGAGCCTTTTTCGTAAGCGGCAGGATAGCCATTCGCGGCCATCACAATCGTAATCGCGTGATCATCCGCCCAATTGACCGTCACCTCATCCAACCGATGCTGGGCACAAGCCTGCAACAGGTCCAACACCTGACCGCCCAAACGCATCATCAATGTCTGACACTCAGGATCGCCAAAACGTACATTATATTCTACCAATCGCGGCTGCCCGTCCTTGATCATCAGTCCGACAAACAACACCCCTTCAAACGGGGTGCCGCGTTTGGCCATCTCGTCCATGCAAGGTTGAATAATCTCGTCAATCGCCTTTTGCGTCACGGCATCCGTCATCACTGGGGCAGGGGAGTACGCCCCCATACCACCGGTATTTGGCCCCGTATCACCATCCCCAACACGCTTATGATCCTGCGCCGTCCCGACCGGCAGCACAGTTTTTCCGTCACAGAGTACAAAGAATGACGCCTCCTCGCCCTCCATGAACTCCTCGATCACAACCTCTGCGCCGGCTTCGCCAAACGAGCCGTCAAACATGTCGTCAATCGCGGCCAGAGCCTCGGCTTCTGTCATGGCAACAATCACGCCTTTGCCCGCCGCCAGTCCGTCCGCCTTGACGACAATCGGCGCGCCTGTGCTGCGAATATACGCTCGCGCCGCATCCGCGTCGGTGAAATGCCCATAGGCAGAGGTTGGCGCGCCAGACGCATCGCAAATCGCTTTTGTGAACGATTTTGACGCTTCCAGTAGCGCCGCGGCCTTCGACGGACCAAAAACTAACAGCCCTGCATCGCGCAACCTGTCAGCGACACCCACCGCCAAGGGCGCTTCAGGCCCGATTATCACAAAATCAATCGCGTTTTCTTCGGCAAAACTGGCCACCAGATCACCATCCAGAATATCGAGATCCGCACAATCACATAGCCGCTCGATGCCCGCATTTCCCGGCGCCACAATCAACTTGTCGCACTTGGGATTCTGCTGAATGGCCCAGGCCAGACTATGCTCGCGCCCGCCGCTCCCTAAAATGAGGATATTCATCGTGTTCTCCCGCTTGGCCTTTGGTTGCAAGCGTTCTAAGGTCGCATCAACCTGACCACAAGGGCGGACCATGGACCTTTTTGACGAACCACAAGCCACCAACACCCCCGAGTTCACGGTTTCCGAACTCACCGGATCGGTGAAAAAAACCCTTGAAGGCACATTCGGGCGCGTGCGCGTGCGCGGCGAAGTAGGGCGCGTCATGGTCGCGCGTTCGGGACACATCTATTACGACATCAAAGACGACAAAAACGTGATCGCCTGCACCACGTGGAAGGGCCAGGTCGAAGGCCTCAGCGTGCTTCCCGAAGAGGGTCTAGAGGTCATCATCACCGGCAAACTTTCTACATTTGGCGCGCAGTCGAAATACAACATCAATGTCGATTCCATCGAAGTCGCAGGCGCAGGCGCGTTGATGGCGATGTTAGAGAAACGTAAAAAGGCCCTCGCCGCAGAAGGGCTCTTTGACCCTGCGCGCAAACAGCCAATACCCTACCTGCCCGAAATCATCGGCGTCGTAACCTCGCCCACCGGGGCAGTGATCCGCGACATTCTGCACCGTTTGCGCGACCGTTTTCCGCGCAAGGTGCTGGTTTGGCCTGTCGCTGTGCAAGGCAAAATGTGCGCCCCAGAAGTCGCCAACGCGATCCGTGGCTTTAACGCCATGACACCGGGCGGCGCGCTACCGCGTCCTGACCTGATCATCGTGGCGCGCGGCGGTGGTTCGATGGAAGACCTCTGGGGCTTCAACGAAGAAATTGTCGCCCGCGCCGCAGCCGCATCGACCATCCCGCTGATCTCTGCCGTAGGCCACGAAACCGACACCACCCTGATCGATTTCGTCTCCGACATGCGCGCCCCGACCCCCACGGCGGCCGCCGAATTGGCCGTGCCTGTGCGTCTGGAATTATTGGCATGGGTCGATCAACAAGGCGCGCGCCTTAGCCGCTCGCTCACCAACTCACTCACCCAACGCGGCCAACGTCTACGCGACCTCTCGCGCGCTTTACCTAATAAAGACAGCCTATTGGACGGCCCCCGCCAGCGCCTAGATATCTGGGGTGACCGCCTGCCTATCGCCCTACAAACCGGCATCTCGCAAAAGCGCCTACACCTTTCTGAGAACGCAGGCGCGCTTCGACCTGCCGTTTTGCGCAGCAGGCTAGCTGCCGACAGACAGCGTTTGTTGATGCTTTCGGCGCGGTTAAGTGTGGATGCGATCACCCGCGATATGGCCCGCAAATCCGAAAAACTGGACACCGTTATGCGGCGGTTGTCGGACCGCGCGCGCAGCCAACAAGACGCCCGACAGGCGCGTCTGTCATCCCTGATACGCCTCAGCGAAACTTTGGGGTATGAAGAAACTTTGAAGCGGGGATACGCCGTCGTTCGAGCCGATGATGTCGTGGTGACAAATACCTCAGGGCTTAAAGGTGCAAAAGCCATTGAAATTCAATTTGCAGACGGGCGCGTCAAACTCCCTTAACTGCTCAAATCCGGCCCCGGACAAATCAACGGTTCACCACTGTCCAACGCCTCGTAAAGCATCGACATATCAGGGCGGTTCATAAACACCGCGCGCAATCCGTTCGGTTCGTCATAAAATTTCCAGCACTTCGGTTCTGGGTCAAAATCATAGCGAAAACAGATACTTCCTTTGCTTTCATACCAAACACCATTGCTGCACTCGCCATCCAAAAACGACCAAACCACACGCCGATTAGGCTGATATTGCTCAATCCCGTAAGCCGTCTCTGCCGCGACCCCAAAGGTCAGAGTTTTGCCTTGGGTATAAGCATCAAACTCCACCGCCGACATGGCATCTTCGGCAAGGGCCGGGCTGGCAAGCAAGATGAATACTAAAAACCGCATGGGCTAATCGTTGCAAACTCCCCTCGCTTTGACCAGTCACTTTGCAGTCATCACGCCCATTTTGCCGCCAACGGATCCATCACCCGCCGCCATTGCCGTGGAAACAACGCAAGCGTCGCCATCACCGGCAAAGATCGCGGCAACATCGGGCTGCCGTCAGGAATAATCAAGGTATCATAGGAACGCTGCGGATGGGCATGGTGGTCGGAATGACGCGGCGCATTCAACATGGCAGCAGACGAAAACCAATGCGGACTGTTCCAACTATGCCGCACTCCGACAGGCTCGGGCTTGCCGTCCACAACCCTGCGCATCAGCCCGTAATGCTGTACATAATCCGACAACAACAATTGCGAGGTCGCGAAGCCGGCCAGCGCAATGTAAATCACCGCGCCCTTGAGACCGCCAATCAGCGCAAAAAATGTAATAAACCCAAGAGCACCGAGGATATAGGTAACATAAGGATGGCGATACCGTGGTGCACCAATACGGGTCTGCCGTTCACTTTCCGCTGCCAACCCTTTACGAAACGACCCGCGCCACGCCCGCCAGACAAAGCGATAATAACTCTCGCCCCTGCGCGAGGTCGACGGATCCTGACGGGTCGCCACAAGCCTGTGATGGATCAGCACATGCGCCGAGGTGTGATGCCCGTTTAACACCGAAATATAAATCCATTTGCCCAAGCCACGCATGAACTGCCCGCCGCGATGAATCAATTCATGGGCATTCGAATTGCTGACCTGCCCCATGAAAAGCCCCGCCGCAACAAACAATCCCAGCTTCGCAAGTATTCCAAGCGGCTGATTGGCAAGCGCATTCACCACCAAAACCAGTACCGCAAAATGCATCACGCCCAACACCACTGACAAGCGCGCAGCCACAGGAAATTCGGCCTCGGGCGTGGGCGGCGTGATGTTATGCACGATTTCATCCAGCGCAGCGGTGAACACACTCAAAAAAACCAACGCTGCAAGGACCCACCACCCGCCATAAATCGCCGCCAATCCTAGCAGGGCAACAGGCGTCAACGTCACCGCGCAAAATAGGCGCATGGGGGTCAAAATCTTGAACATCTTACCATTATAACAGCCAATTGGCGCAACGTCATGCGGGCAATCAGCAATGATTTGTTTCCAATTTGAACCATTCGCGCGCTAGTATCCGCTCAGGGAGGCGGCTGCATGGACCTAATAACTTTGTCAGGCCTGACCCTCTGCGCGACAGCGTTGCTATGCGCCGTGATGTTCGGGCTCTTTTATTGCAATACACCGCCAAGCTTTGCCAAAATAACTTTGAAAACGCTCTCGACCAGCCTACTGGCGCTGGCCTCGGTTGTCTTTGGCGGCCCGCTGACGTTGACCCTCGCCTTAGCATTGGGCGCGCTGGGGGATTTTATGCTCGCACGCGGCACCTCGCGCGCATTCCTGCTAGGCCTGATCAGCTTTGCGCTGGCCCATCTGGCCTATGCCGGACTGACTTTCCTGATCTGGCAAGGCGGCGATTTATGGCTGGTACATGCGACATTGATCGTCTTTGGCGGGCTAATGGCACGAATCCTTTACCCCAAAACCGGCGCATTACGCTGGCCCGTGATGATCTACATCGCGATTATTGTGGTCATGGGGATAGCCGCATTTGGCACACAACGTCCGGTTTTGATTGTTGCTGCACTGCTTTTTATGCTCTCGGATGCACTTCTGTCCGGCTCATTATTCGTGCTGGCCAAAGACGCAAAATGGCAAAGATTCGCGCCTTATGCGGTCTGGAGCACATATTGGACCGCGCAATTCTTGTTTCTCTACGGGTTTCTAACGCTTTAACTGGCCAAACCCTTCCCTCCGCGTGCAATGGGGATTAGGTGGGATAGAAGCAAAATACCAAAGGCGTTGCACATGTCGTTTTTCAAAAAGCTCAAGGACCGGATGACACGGTCGTCCGCCAAGATTGACGAAGGTCTGGATGCGATTGTCAGTGCAGGAGATGCGGACCCGGCTGATGCCGCTGTTGACGACGATGCGGAGGTGCTCGCGCCCGTTATTCCAGAGCCAGAGCCAGAGCCAGAGCCAGAGCCAGAGCCCGAAACCGAACCGGTGCGTGAGGCGATTATTGCGCCGATCACCACGCTTGGCCCATCACCGCTGGACGAACAGGAAAACGCGGCACCTGCGGAAAAGGCGGGTATCCTTGGCCGCCTGATTGGTCGCAAAGCTGAGGACACAGTGGTGCGCCGCGCGCTTGACGACACCATGCTGGAGCAGTTGGAAGAACTGCTGATCTCGACCGATATGGGTGTGGAAACCGCGCTGCGTGTGACTGCAAACATGGCAGAAGGGCGCATGGGCAAGAAAATTTCCGCGCGCGAACTCAAGGAATTGATGGCACAGGAAGTGGCGCGGATCATGGAACCCGTCGCCCGCCCGATGCCGCTTTACGCCAAAAAGCCGCAAGTCGTTTTGGTCGTGGGCGTGAATGGCTCTGGCAAAACCACAACCATCGGTAAACTTGCCAGCCAGTTCAAAGCCGCTGGCAAATCCGTTGTGATTGCAGCAGGCGACACCTTCCGCGCCGCCGCCGTCGAGCAGTTGCAAGTCTGGGGCGAGCGCGCTGGCGTGCCGGTTCTCACCGCGCCTGAAGGGTCTGATCCCGCCAGTCTCGCATTTGACGCGATGGAAAAAGCACACCGCGACGGGGCCGATTTGCTGATGATCGACACCGCAGGGCGGCTGCATAACCGCGCCGACCTGATGGAAGAGTTGTCCAAAATCGTGCGGGTCATCCGCAAAAAAGACCCCGACGCGCCGCACAATACGCTGCTGGTTCTCGACGCAACCACGGGGCAAAACGCGCTGCAACAAGTCAAGGTGTTCCAAGAGCTTGCCGATGTGTCCGGTCTTGTCATGACCAAACTCGACGGCACGGCCAAGGGTGGTGTTCTGGTCGCACTCGCCGATAAATTCGGCCTGCCAATCCACGCGATTGGCGTGGGCGAACAAATCGACGATCTGGCCCCGTTTGACCCCGAGGACTTCGCAAAAGCGCTTGTCGGTCTCGAGACCTGACAATGGGCGAATGGCTGGTTGCGCTTGCAGGCACCCCCGAGGGTGCGCGGCTTGCTACCATGCTGGCGCTGCTTTCCGCCGTTGCCCATGCGGTTTTCGGCGCGCTGCAAAAAGGGCGGCATGACCCCTGGCTGACGCGCGGCGCGATTGACGGCTGGCTGGCCGTGATCTCTGCACCTGTCGCACTGTTCCTCGTGCCTTGGCCCTCGGCTATCACCGTCGGCATGCTCGCGGGGGCATTTGTGATCCATTTTATCTATAAATATACCATGGCCGCCGCCTATGAAAAAGCAGCTTATACAGTGGTTTACCCCGTTGTGCGCGGCACTGGGCCGATTGTGACAGTGCTGGCCGCAACGGTCTTTTTCAACGAGCATTTCACCGCGGTGCAATGGCTCGGCGTCGCATTTCTCTCGGGCGGCATTCTCCTGTTGGCTCTGCGTAACTTGTCCGAAGAAGCCATCGATCTGCCGGCCTTGAAAAACGGTCTGGCATGGGCTGTCGCCGGCGGTATCATGGTCGCGATCTACACGATTTGGGATGCACAAGGCATGCGCTCTAGCGTCAATCCTTTCACATTCCTCGCGTGGTTTTTCTTTATCACAGCACTCGACTTTCCCATTCTGGCGGTGCTTCGCTATCGCCGCATGAATACAAAACCCGCACTCGGCCCATTGATGTGGCGTGGTTTTGCAGGTGCTTGGATCGGATGGATTAGTTTCGGCGGCATCATGATTGCGACACGTCTGGACAACGTCGGCGAAGCCGCGGTGCTGCGCGAAACCTCCACCGTCTTTGCGGCGCTCATCGGCTGGTTCATCTTAGGCGAAAAAGTGGGCCCGCGCCGCCTGTTTTTGATGGCATTGGTTGCACTTGGCGCCGTGATCGTTGAAATGGGCGGATAAGGGAGACTGACATGAACGAAAAAGAGATTAATCCAATCCTGAAACAGGTGTTGGAACTTGGCCCGACGCTGCTGTTTTTCCTGATCTATTTACGGATCAAGGATGATACATTCACGGTCGCAGGCACTGACTATAGTGGCTTTATCGTCGCGACACTGGTGTTTGTGCCAATATTGTTAATCTCGATGGCCGCCCTGTGGCATCTGACAGGCAAGCTAAGCCGGATGCAGGTTTTCACGGCCTTTATGGTTATCTTCTTTGGCGGCCTGACCGCATGGTTCAACGACGAGCGGTTTTTCAAAATGAAAACCAGTATCGTCTACGGCTGCTTTACCGTTATTCTGGGCATCGGTCTTTTGCGCGGAAAAAGCTATTTGCGCTACATCATGGAAGACTTCTTACCGATGCAAGACGCAGGCTGGATGATTCTTACACGTAGATTAACCGCAATGTTCGCCGCCCTTGCTGTTGCCAACGAATTGATCTGGCGCACACAGTCGACCGAACTTTGGGTCAAACTTGAAACATTTGCGTTCCCCGCAGCATTATTCTTATTCTTATGGCTGCAAATCGTCGGGCTGCAAAAGTACCTGATAGATCCTGAACAACCCTAACGCATCTCTGAATACCCGCTAGAGTTGTGGCGCACGCTTGCGCCATGACTACCAGCGCGCTGGCGCAACATATCAACCTGCGCCACCGTCAGATGTGGCCGGAACGTGATGCCGCATCGACCCCGCATCGCCCATTGCACAATCCCGTCCGCATGGCTGTTCAAAAACCGCATCCGCACCGGGTCGCCACGTTGTAGCGCGTCACCGATCGTCATCAGCACACCTGTCTCATTCACATCATTGACCACCGCTTTTACATTGCCCGCAGGCGTTGCCAAAGCAACGGGAAATTCAGTCCGGTAACGGTGCGGTCGAAACTTCATTATTTGGCTCCTTTGTTCAATCGGTTCCAGATAACCGCATCACATTTAACAAACCCCTAAAATTCCATTTTTAGCTTTCTTGACCTGATCACCTTGCAGGCGTATTCACCTCACGTGGCGATTTGTTACCGGATTGCGGGCCACGTTAAATATTCCGCTAAAGAGGGGTGAGTGCATATTTGCCTCGATACCTCGGTGTCGGGGTTTTTTATTGCCTTGCGGGGCGCAGGAGAAGAACATGAGCAACTGGAGCAAACGCACCAAAGCAGTCCACGCAGGCACACGCCGCAGCCAATACGGCGAAGTGTCCGAAGCGATTTTTGCGACCCAAGGATTCGTTTACAAATCCGCAGAAGACGCCGAACAGAGATTCATCCAAGCGGGCGCCGACGAGTTCATCTACGCGCGCTATGGCAACCCGACCGTGCGCATGTTCGAAGACCGCATCGCCGCGCTTTTGGGCTATGAAGACTGCTTTGCCTGCACGTCTGGCATGGCCGCCGTTGCCGGTGCGCTGACTGCTCTGACTAAATCAGGCGACCACATCGTCTCAAGCCGCGCTTTGTTCGGCTCATGCCTTTACGTCCTCGAAGAGGTGCTGGGCCGCTTTGGCGTTGAAATCACGCTGGTCGACGGCATGGACAACGCCGCGTGGGACGCAGCCATCCGACCCGACACAACGCTGGTGTTTTTCGAGAGTATCTCGAACCCGACCCTAGAGGTGGTCGACATGCGCCACGTCGTCAAAGCGGCCCATGCGGTCGGCGCGCTGGTTCTGGTCGACGACGC
Organism: Yoonia sp. MH D7; assembly: GCF_054439475.1. Classification (NCBI taxonomy): domain Bacteria; kingdom Pseudomonadati; phylum Pseudomonadota; class Alphaproteobacteria; order Rhodobacterales; family Paracoccaceae; genus Yoonia; species Yoonia sp. MH D7. The sequence goes on along the minus strand of NZ_JBTJCF010000001.1, from coordinate 1,688,311 downwards.
AATGGCCACGCCTGTCTATTCTTACGCGCAAGCCTGTGGCGCTGATCTGGCGCTGGTCTCGACCACCAAACATGTGGACGGGCAGGGGCGTCTCTTGGGCGGCGCAATCGCTGGCTCCAAAGAACTGATCCGTGGCCCAATCGAGACCTACATGAAACACACAGGTGGTGCGATGAACCCGTTCACCGCTTGGACCCATCTGAAATCGCTGGAAACAATGGACCTGCGTGTCCGCGCGCAATCCGCTGCCGCCTTGCAAGTGGCCGAAGCGCTCAACGGCCATCCGAAACTGACCGCCGTGCGCTACCCGACCCACCCCTCACATCCGCAGCACGCTCTCGCGACATCCCAATCAGAAAGCGCTGGCACCGTGCTGGCATTCGAGGTCGCAGGCGGGCGCGAGGCTTGTTTCAAATTCATCAATGCACTGGAAATCTTCACGATTTCAAACAATTTCGCCGATGCCAAATCCATCGTGACCCATCCGGCAACCACCACCCACCAGCGCCTGCCACAAGACCAAAAAGACACGCTTGGCATCTCTATGGGCCTGATCCGGCTGTCCGTCGGCCTTGAAGATCCCGCAGATTTGATTGCTGATTTGCTTGGCGCGCTTGATAAGATCTAGGCAAACAGCCACCATCCCCCCCAAGGAGACGCAGCCATGACTGATCTACGGGCCACTTTGTCACGTATCTATTACGAAAACATTGGTAAACGCGATGCAATGCCCCATGTAAAACAGGGCGACGCACCGCGTGGGGAACAAGATATGAATATCCATTCACCTAACATCGACCGTGAACCTAATCGCGCAGAGGCAGAAGCGGCCTTGGCCCTGCTGCGCCGTTGGGCAGCCGACGTGACCCCCGAAGAGGTCTCAACCCTAGACCCGCTTGTCAGCCGCTTGATCCCCGGACAGGAGGTGAGTAATTATCCCGCCCTCGCACGGGCCTACCCTGATGCGTTCGAGGTTGACGACGCCTACAAAGCCTCAATGCCAGACCTGCAAAACGGACCCTCCAGCCTGATAAAGGGCGTCAAGCAGCAGATCCAGCACGTTGGCATCTCCAACTTTCGCCTGCCGATCCGGTTTCACACCCGCGATGGCGCGGACGTCCAGCTTGAAACATCCGTGACCGGCACCGTTAGCCTAGAGGCTGGTAAAAAAGGCATCAACATGTCGCGCATCATGCGCACATTCTACAAACATTCCGAGGAAACCTTCAGCTTTGCCGTGATAGAGCAGGCATTGGACGCTTATAAAACTGACCTCGACAGCTTTGACGCCCGCATCCAGATGCGGTTCTCTTTCCCGATAAAGGTGCAAAGCCTGCGGTCGGGGCTTTCGGGATATCAATATTACGATATCGCGCTGGAATTGGTCGAAACCGCAGGGGTGCGACGTAAAATCGTGCATCTCGACTACGTGTATTCCAGCACATGCCCGTGCTCGCTGGAACTGTCGGAACATGCACGGCAATTTCGGGGGCAACTGGCAACACCTCATAGCCAACGGTCCGTGGCGCGCATATCGCTGGTGGTTGAAGATAACCAACCTGTGTTGTGGTTCGAAGACGTTATCGACCATGCACGCACTGCTGTGCCAACCGAAACCCAAGTCATGGTAAAACGCGAAGACGAGCAGGCCTTTGCCGAACTCAACGCCGCCAATCCGATCTTTGTCGAAGACGCCGCACGGCTCTTTTCAGAACGGTTGCTGGTCGATCCGCGCATCGGCGATTTTCGCGTGCTGGCCAGCCACCAAGAAAGCCTGCACAGCCACGACGCGGTCTCTGTCATGACTGAAGGCCCCACGTTTGACGCCGCCTCAATCGACCCGCGTCTGTTCCAGACGCTTTTCCATACAGGATAACCTGTCGGCTTCTTGACATGGCCGCTTAGGCAGGACAACGGTACGAAATGCTTGATTTCCGGCCTGTGGGCTACGTCATTGGATTGCTTATCGCGTCGCTTGGGATCACCATGCTGGCACCCTTGGCGGCTGACCTGCACCAAGGGAACGGTCACTGGCCGGTCTTTATGCAAAGCGCGATTATCACCATCCTCACCGGCGGGCTGATTGCAGGGGCCTGTGCCAACGGCGTCAGCGCAGGGCTCTCGCTGCGACAGACCTTTCTTCTGACCTCGCTCGTCTGGTTGACCTTGCCGCTGTTCGGCGCGATCCCCTTTGTCATCGGGGCGACCAACGCTGGGCTGACAGACGCCTACTTCGAGGCGATGTCAGGACTTACAACCACCGGTGCGACTGTCTTTACCGGACTAGAGGCGCTACCCGCAGGAATGCTGCTTTGGCGCGGCACATTGCAATGGCTTGGCGGTATCGGGATCATTGTGGTCGCGATGGTCTTCCTGCCCGAACTGCGGGTCGGCGGCATGCAGATATTCCGCACTGAAGGTTTCGAGACCAGCGGAAAAATTCTGCCGCGCGCCGGGGCAATCGCAGGTCATATTTTCGTGATTTATCTTGGCCTGACCGTGACTTGTGCGATGATTTACGCAGCACTGGAGATGTCCTTCTTTGATGCGATGGTGCACGCGATGACCACGGTTTCTACCGGCGGTATGGCCAATAGTGACGCCTCGTTTGCAGACTACGGAGCGGCTGTGCACTACACTGCGGCGATCTTTATGATCCTCGCAGCACTGCCGTTTGTGCGCTACGTGCAACTGCTCGCAGGCACCGCCAAACCACTGCTCGCAGACACCCAAATCCACGCGTTCTTTGCGATCGTCGGCACCTGCGTCCTGCTGATCGCGGCATGGCTCTGGGGGCGCGAAGGTGCCGTGACCGAAGTGGGCCTGCGCGAATCCCTGTTCAACGTGACCTCGATCATTTCCGGCACAGGCTATTCCAGCGCCGACTATATGACATGGGGAACCTTTCCCGTGGTGATGTTTTTCTTCCTCGGGCTGATCGGCGGCTGCGCTGGATCCACCGCCTGCTCGGTCAAAGTGTTCCGCTACCAACTGCTACTGGCGTCGATTAAAAGCCAGATCCGCAAGATCCACTCGCCGCATGGCATCTTTACACCGCGCTATCAGGGACGTCCGATCTCTGATGACGTGCTAAGTTCGGTGATGGCCTTCTTTGTGGCTTTCCTTCTGACCCTCGGCGTCACCGCAACCCTGCTCAGCATGACCGGTCTGGACTTCATCACGTCAGTGTCAGGCGCGGCCACAGCAATCGCCAATATCGGGCCGGGGCTTGGTTCGGAAATCGGACCGGCAGGCAACTTTGCAGGACTGAACGACCCTGCAAAATGGATTTTAGCCGCAGCCATGTTTATTGGCCGCTTAGAGATGATGGCCGTTCTGGTCATTTTCACCCGTCAATTCTGGAGATCATAAATGTCATCACGTCCCCTAGGCGCTCAAATTTCCCACATGCTCAAAGAACGCGGCATCGAGGTGATCTTCGGTATTCCCGGCGTGCATAACCAGGAAATGTATCGCGGCATCGAAGAGGCAGGGCTGCAGCACGTCCTCGCACGGCACGAACAAGGTGCGGGCTTTATGGCCGACGGTTACGCACGCGCCACCGGACGGGCAGGGGTCTGTTACGTTATCACTGGACCGGGACTGTGTAACATCATGACACCCATGGGGCAGGCCTATAGCGATTCTGTGCCGATGCTGGTGCTCTCGTCATGCTTGGACGAGACCGCGGCAAAACGCGGGCAATTGCACCAGATGAAAGACCAGCAAGGGGCCGCCGCCACCGTCTGCGACTGGTCGGAAACCGCAACCACTGATGCAGCCGCCTTTCACCTGATCGACCGCGCGCTTTATGAATTCGAAAGCAAACGCAAACGGCCCAAATCGATTACCCTGCCGATTGCCCTGCTGGAAAGCATCAGCAGTTCGCCGCTGCCACCCGCCCCACCTGCCGTGGCTTTGCCTGACCCGCTCGCCAGCCAGATCGTCGACCTCGCTGAAATGATCCGCGAGGCACGCCGCCCGTTGTTCATCTTTGGCGGCGGGGCCGCACATATCGACTTTGCCGGCGACGTGATGGGTGAATGGGGGGCGGCCAGCCTGACCACCTACGCAGGGCGCGGATTAGTCTCGGACGGCGATCCGCTCCATTTTGGGGCCTGCCTTGCACGGGCCTCTAGCGCCGACATCATCGCCACCGCGGATCTGGTCGTGGTCTTCGGCTCGGAACTCTCCGAGGTGGATCTGTGGCGCGATCAGCTCGGACATCAAAGTGACATGGTCCGCATCGACATCGACCCGTCTGTGTTATGCGACCGGCACAACGCCGACCATACGATCCTCGCGGACAGCTTTGCCGTGCTCGATCAACTCTCTGAAATACTGGAAGGCAAACTCGACACCGACTGGACCCCTGAAGAAGTGGCAAGTGCCCGCAAAAAATGGCGGAGCGAGGTCGAGGCCGAACGTCCGGGCATTCTCGCCGTTGCCGACACGTTACGCGCGGCATTGCCCGCCGACACGATGATCTTTTCCGACATGACGCAATTTGCCTATGCCGCTAAAGAAGCATGGCCCATGGACCGGCCCGCGCATTGGCACCACCCCTACGGATTCGGAACCTTGGGCTACGCGCTGCCCGCAGCCATCGGCGGTAAAATCGGCATGGGCGACGCGCCTGTCATCGCCATCGCAGGCGACTACGGGTTCCAATACTCCCTGCAGGAATTGATGGTCGCGGTCGAATTGGAACTTACCCTGCCGATCATCATCTGGGACAACGGCAAGCTCGGTGAAATCGAGGACGGCATGATCCGCGCCCAAATCGCCCCCAATGCCGTGGTGCAAAAGAACCCCGATTTCGTGAAACTTGCTGACGCTTACGGCGCTGCCGCCTTAGCCCCGAAATCCCTCGCCGAGCTGCACACCGCGATCCACAAGGCGCTCACCACCAAAGGGCCAACCCTGATCCATGTCACCGCCGACATCTGCTAAACTCAAGGCGAGATCCTCTTGACCCCATGGCCGGACGTATATCCGGCCATGGGGAACTTATGCGCTCCCACGCTCTAAAGCGGTCAAAAATCAGATAGGTTGTCGCTGGATTATCATGAGACCAGCGCTGACCATTCGGCAAACCAGTCCCGTAATAAATCGGCGAGCCACAACGACAGCCAGATCGCCCCAAGTTGCAAAAACAGGCCAAATGCAACGGTGCGCCGGAAGGGTTTATTGTTTTGGCGAAATGCGATCAGAATACGAACAATGGCGTTTGCGCTTAATGCGGCAGCTAACGGCAGCGCACCGTCTGCCGCCGAAATTTGCCCCGCAGCCACGAGTGACGCCAAAGCAACCGTTGCAGAATTTGTGCTGACCAATCCCGCGAGTGCGACCGAGGCCAGAACAGCAGTGTTCCCGAAAAAATCGTTAAGCGTTGCAGACACCACCATGACAACCGCAACAATCAACGCAAATCCCACGGATCCTTTGACCGAAAAAACCTGCGACGGCAATTCCAGTGCTGATGGAGCTACGTCGCGGCGCATCGCCAGAAAGAAAATCGCAGCGCCGTGTAGTGCGGCCACAAGGCCCGCCGAAAACAGGATCGGAAACCCCATGGTAAACATCGCAGGGCTAAGCGCTAATAGGATGATGCCTATCTGTATCAGCGAAGACACCGAAGACAGTGTCGCCCCCGCAGCAGCACTATTTGCATCGTCCGGCTTTTGATTAGCATGATTTCCCAACGCTAGAATCGTTGACGTGCTGGACACAAAACCGGACAGGAACCCGCTGACCGGCAAACCGAGACGTGCGCCGATGACCCGTGTTGCAACATGTCCCGCAGCACTAATCATCATAATAACCACAACGATAATGAACAATGTGCGCGGATTTAATGCGCCTCCCGGGCCGACATCAGTGTCGGGCAACAGCGGCAGTATCACCAAAACCGCCACACCCAGAATCAGCCCGTCGCGTAGCTCGACCGTGGTGAGAACCGACCGGCTGAACGCGTGCAGCATATTGCGCGCAGCAAGCAAAGACGCGATAACCACTGCAATAGCCGCCGCAAAAAATGCGGTTTCAGTGGCCATAGCGCCAAGCAGGACAACCGACACAAGCGCCAGACTGGTCGTGAAGCCGACGCTAGAGTCGGACTGTTGGGTCACCGAGACGATACGGGCGGCGGCAACAACAATAACCGATACCATGACCAACGGCACACCGCCCGTCATCATGCTGATCGCACCAATCAACGAGGCCAGCGCAAATGTGCGCACACCCGCCGATGCCCCCTCGCTTTGCAAATGAACGCTCCGTTCACGCTCGATTCCAATCAGCAGCCCGATTCCAAGCGCTTCAATCAGGGTGAAAAATGTTTCCGGGTCAGTTTCCATCAGGCTGTTCTCGCAGGAGTTTCTGGCGCGACACGACTGTCATGCCCAATCTTTCCGCATTTACGGCTTTGCAGCAAGCGTGACAATACTGCAAAAGGATGGACATCCCGCCATCGCAGGCAGTCTGCCTGTCAGGATGTCCGGTGCGTAAAACCGCATCCGGCCGCCGCAAACACTCCGAGAAGCCGTATATTTTGGAAAGATACGCCAGATCTCAATGATGTATCCCTTACAGGCTACCTTACCAACAGCTTACCAGCACGGTGCTTTCTGCGGCACGCATCGTCAGGCTTTCGGGCGGCATATACGCCATTGTATCCGTAGTTTGCACCGCGATCCCTGCGCCTTTTAGCGAGGCCAAAATCTGCTCTGAATCCACCGCAAAACTCACCTCCGGCGGCAAAACCTGCCCGGCTGTCACAACACGCGGCAGCAACATCCCCAACACAGCACCGCCATTGTCATACACAGGCCCGCCCGCGTCACCCTCTTTTGCAGTCAACGACAGACGCTTCACATTCTCTTCACCATTCAACCCGCGCAGATCTGCCAAGCGGCCAAACGTCAAAGAAGGCGTCGTCAACACACCACCATAAGGATAGCCCGCAACCGCAACCTCGGCCTGTAAACGCGGCACACCAGTCTGGAACATGGCTACATTCATCGGTGCCAAGGCCGCCACAGGACGCAGCACCGCCAGCCCAAGTGTCTCGTCACGATGCACAACACTCATATCATGCTCGCTATCAATAGTGATGGTTTCACAAGACTGCACCGCTTGTAGGGTCGTTAAAACCTGCCCGGCATCATCAATATAAAATCCCGTGCGCGACAGCTTGGGCTTGCGTACCTGCAACCCGCCGATCAGATCAATCGCCTGATCCTCGCTCGGGGTCGCCAGCGCAGGGTCCAAAACACCGTCAATCGTCACAAAACTTGCCAGCATCTCACTTAAAATCCGGCGCCGCCGCTCGTCATCACCCGACGGCCAAACCAGACTAAAGCCCTTGATTGCACCATTATCCAGCTTGGCAAAGGTATAAGAATGAATGCCATTGCCGACCCCTTCCAACGTGAACGACGTATTACTGCGGCTCCGCTCACCCTCAGGCGGCACAATCGCCAGCGTTTGTAAAATCTCGTATAATCCGAACAAACGGTTCTGATCGCCTTCCTGCGAGATCAACAATACCTGTGCGTCGATATCACCCTTGGGATCAAAGCGCACAAACGGCGGCTCATACGACCCGAACGCCACAACACCTGTCGGGATCAACATCTCGATACCGGACGCATCATCACGCACCAGCTGCAGGTTCATTCCCTCAAGCACCGCGTTGTAATCTGACAACAATCGGGCCCGCTGCAAAGTCGTCAAAATCCCGGTTGGCTCAAAACTCTTGGCCTCTTGCCATGCCCGCATCGACGCACGCGTCCCACGGCCATAGGCGCCATCAATCGCCGCCTCATAGAAACCCGCCCACTGTAACGCGGTCTGTAATTCCATACGGGCACCACGGTCCAACAACGCCTCACTCGCCCGCGCTTCTTGGGCTGTTTCATCCATGACCGGCGTTATGTCAGCCACTATCGCTTCAATTACAGGGGTGATCTGCACAGGCAATTCCGACGTCTCGACAGGCGGGGTCACGACACCAGCCAGCGCATCAAGCGGCGCACCCGTCACCGCACTGGGCAAAGGCTGTGCCGTAGTCTGCGCGCCAACCCCGATGGGATAAAACTGCTGACGAAACCGCGACCCGTCCACAATATAACTGTCGTCGGGAATTGCACCGCTTAGACGCAACTGGCGCAACAGTGTTTCCGCATCGTCGGGTGAATAAGGACCTAAAGCCACGCCATACCAACGGCCCCCTAGGAAAAACCCGCTGACATTCTCTAACTGCGCCGCGTAAACACGTGCACGCGCCTGCGCCGTAGCCAAAGTGGGATGCGCCTCGACTTGCACCCATGCGGTGGATTGCGCGCTGGCCGTCACGGAAGACAGGGCCAGTAGAAAAACAGCGAAAAATACCCGGATCATGGGAGCCTCAATTTGGAAAATACAAAGAATCTTTTTAGAGTTTGGCGGAAACTAGCAGAACAAGAGGATCATGCAGTATCAATCAACATGAAATCGTTAAGAATTAACCACCAGTGGCCTAATTGACCCTTTGGCCGCACCCCCGTAAGAGGTGATAAGCAAAAAACGAGGGTGACGATGACCGATAAGCCACGCAGTTTTCAGGAAATCATCCTGCGGCTCCAATCTTACTGGGCCGCAAACGGCTGTGCAATCCTGCAACCCTACGACATGGAAGTGGGGGCAGGGACGTTTCACCCTGCTACAACTCTGCGCGCTTTGGGCGATAAACCTTGGGCCGCGGCCTATGTGCAACCCTCGCGCCGCCCCACCGACGGGCGCTACGGCGAGAACCCGAACCGCCTGCAACACTATTACCAGTATCAGGTCATCATCAAACCTAGCCCCCCCAACTTGCAAGAGCTCTATCTCGGCTCGCTCAAAGCCATCGGCATCGACGCCTCTCTGCACGATATCCGCTTTGTAGAGGACGACTGGGAAAGCCCGACATTGGGCGCTTGGGGCCTCGGCTGGGAAGTCTGGTGCGACGGCATGGAAGTCAGCCAATTCACCTACTTCCAACAAGTCGGCGGCCATGACTGCAAACCCGTCCCGGGCGAATTGACCTACGGCTTGGAACGCTTGGCGATGTATGTGCTCGCATGTGACCACGTCATGGACATGCCGTTCAACGACCCAAGCTCAACGATTCCAATGACCTACGGCGATGTCTTCCTGCAAACCGAACAGGAGTACGCCCGCTGGAACTTCGACGTGGCCGACACGGACACGCTGCTGCAGCATTTCAAAGATGCCGAAGCCGAATGCGCCCGCATCCTCGACCAGCCCGCCATTGACCCAAAAACCGGCAAACGCATCATCATGGCGCACCCCGCCTATGATCAATGCATCAAGGCCAGCCACGTCTTTAACCTGCTCGACGCGCGCGGCGTAATCTCCGTGACCGAACGGCAAGCCTACATTGGCCGCGTGCGGACCTTGGCCAAAGCCTGCGCCGACGCATTTGTTCAAACCACAGCTGGCGGATACGCTGCATGATCGCGCGCATAATGATATTGGGGACACTTGTGATAGCATTGATAGCAGGGGCCGCACTCTACTACCTTCAGGTCTACGCCTATTACGACGATGTCTCAGCAAATGTTGAAAATGTGCAACTTACATCGATATCAACCGGCGAAGCCGAAGGTATATTGTTCGAAAACATCAAGGCCATCGATAGCTCATCCAGCCCACTTCGCTTCCGTGCCTGCTTTGACACAGGGTTGTCGCTGGCGCTTCTGACCGAAACTTATGAAATCTACGACGATGCCGAGCCGCGCGTTGCCCCCACATGGTTCGACTGTTTTGACGCCGAGCGAATCGGTGCCGACCTTGAAGAAGGTCAAGCCATAGCCTTCCTTGGCACCCAAAACGTGCAATACGGCATCGACCGCGTCATCGCCGTCTACGGCGACGGGCGCGCATTCGCGTGGCACCAAATCAACTTCTGCGGCGAGGTCGTCTTTGACGGCAACCCCACACCCCCTGAATGCCCTCCAGCACCCGAAGGCCTGAACTGATGTCTGATCTCCTGATTGAACTCTTCTCCGAAGAAATCCCCGCGCGTATGCAGGGCAAAGCCGCCGCAGACCTGAAAAAACTGGTCACTGACGGGCTGGTCGAGGCTGGCCTCACCTACAAATCCGCCGCCGCCTTCTCCACACCGCGCCGCTTGACCCTCTCCGTCGAAGACCTCCTGACGGACAGCAAACCCACACGTGAAGAACGCAAAGGCCCCAAAGTCGGCGCACCCCAGCAAGCTATCGATGGCTTCCTGCGCGGCGCTGGCCTGACCATGGACGACCTCGAGATCCGTGACGACAAAAAAGGCCAAATCTACTTCGCCGTCACCACAAAACCGGGCCGCAAATCCGCCGACATCATCGCCGAAGTTTTGGAACAAACCATCCGAAACTTCCCATGGCCGAAATCCATGCGCTGGGGCACAGGCACGCTCAAATGGGTCCGCCCATTGCACTCGATCCTGTGCATCTTGACGGACGAAGCAGGCACCGAAGTGGTGCCGTTCGACGTGGACGGTATCTCCTCTGGCAAGCAAACCCGCGGCCACCGCTTTCTTGCACCAGACGCATTTAACGTAACAAATTTCGATGATTACGAGGCGAAGTTAAAGCGCGCATTCGTCATGCTGCGTGCTGACGAACGTGCCGACATGATCTGGCACGACGCCACCAATCAAGCCTTCGCACTTGGCCTGGAAGTCGTCGAAGACAAGGGCTTGCTGACTGAGGTCGCAGGCCTCGTCGAATGGCCCGTTGTCCTGCTGGGCCAGATCGACCCGACCTTCTACGCGCTCCCCGCCGAGGTCCTGAAGACCTCGATGAAAGAACACCAGAAATTCTTCTCCGTGCGCAACCCGAAAACCGGCCAAATCGAACGCTTCGTGACCGTCGCCAACACCACCACTGCAGACAACGGCGCGACCATCCTCAAAGGCAACCAGAAGGTCCTCTTCGCACGGCTTTCTGACGCCAAATTCTTCTGGGAAAACGACCTGCGTATTGCCAAAGCAGGCATGCAACCTTGGCTCGACAGCCTGTCCAACGTGACCTTCCACAACAAACTCGGCAGCCAAAAAGAACGCATCGAGCGCATCATCGCACTAGCACGCGAAATCGCCCCCATCGTCGGCGCAGACGCGGATGAAGTCGCAGAAGCCGCCCGCATCGCCAAAGCTGACCTATCATCGGAAATGGTCTACGAATTCCCCGACCTGCAAGGCCTGATGGGCCGCTACTACGCAATCGAGGCAGGCCTCTCCGACGCCATCGCCGCCGCCGCCCAAGACCACTATTCCCCCCTCGGCCCCTCCGACGACGTGCCAACCGCACCCGTCTCCGTCGCCGTAGCACTCGCCGACAAAATCGACACCCTCACAGGCTTCTGGGCCATCGACGAAAAACCCACAGGCTCCAAAGATCCATTTGCCTTACGCCGCGCAGCATTGGGTGTGATTAGGTTGGTGTTGGAGAATGAGCTGCGCTTTGATCTATACAGCTTGATCAAGAGTAAGACTGCTCATCCGTATTGGCCACTTGATTTGATGGAGTTCATTTCTGCTAGGCTTGAGCAAGTATTTAAGTCGGAAGGTATTAGCCATGAAATTATCGGAGCTTGTCTTCACTCTGACAACGATCGGCTTTCTGAGGCAAGACAGGCCGTAAAAGATGGCATGTCTGACAGCATTCTAGATCAGCCGTTTCCAGAGACTGATCTGTTTCTGATAGCTCAGAAAGCCAGAGCACTGAAAACAGTGTTGGCAACCGACGACGGCGTTAACCTGATCCAAGGGTTTAAACGCGCCAACAACATCCTGACCCAAGCCGAAGAAAAAGACGGCGTCGAATACTCCTACGGGGCCGACATCAAACACGCCGAGGCAGGCGCGGAAACCAACCTGTTCAACGCCCTCGACGCAGCCGAGGCCACAATCACCCCCGCCATGAAAGCGGAAGATTTCAGCACAGCCATGACGGCAATGGCAGGCCTGCGCGGCCCCATCGACGCCTTCTTCACCGACGTGCAAGTCAACGCCGATCAGCAAGTTGTGCGCCGCAACCGGCTTAACCTTTTGTCGCGTATTCGGAAAATCTGCCTCTCGGTGGCCGATTTGACCCGTATCGAAGGCTAGACGCCCTTTACCTGAACGGCATTCGCACATTATGCTGCACCAACAGAATAGGTGGTGCTGCAGTGCAGAATGAATTTAAATGCGAACCCGTCACCCTGATCTCCCCGACCGCTCTTATGTCGGCGGCGGTCCATGGGGGGCGGGCGAAATGCCTGCAACGTCTGGTGCGGCTCAATATGCCCGTGCCTGTCACCGTGGCCTTGTCTTTCAACGCTGTGCACGAAATCGCTATCGGGCAAATGCCCGACATGGATGCGATCCTCGGCCACTTTGACGACACGCCTCTGCTCTCCGTGCGCCCCTCTAGCGAAGACCCCGATTGGGGCGGCCCAAGTGCGATCCTCAACATCGGGATGACCAGCAAACGCCACGCCGCAATGTGCAAAACCATCGGCAAATCCGCAGCCACCGCACTCTATATCAAATTCGTGCGCTCCTTTGCGGTCCACGTCTCGCGCCTTGATCCAGACGCTTTTGACATCCCCAAAGACGCGGATGAAAACACGCTCGCGCGGATGCTCGAAGCCTACGAATTTGAAACCGACGAACCCTTTCCGCAAAGCGCTGAAATCCAGCTTGGCGAAGTTTTGCGCTCCATGGCGCGAGCATGGGACGGCACTACCGCACGGCTCCTGCGCCAAGCCAAAGGCGCTCCCGCCGACGCTGGTTTGGGCCTCGTCGTGCAAGCCATGGCACTCGGCGTCGGCGAAGCGATCAGCGGATCAGGCGTGATCCAGTTCGTAGATAGCGCCACAGGCATGCCGCAAATCACAGGGCGCTACTTGGGCCAAAGCCAAGGCCGCGACGCCTTGGGCGACGGAAAACGCGCCCTCTACCTTACCAAAGACGACCGCGGCCCCTCACTCGAGGACCGCAGCCCCAGCATCTTTGCCGAACTGATCGCCTACGGCAAAACCTGCCGCGAAAAACTGCGCGAAGAAATGCAGGTCGAATTCACCATCGACAACAACAAGCTTGTCATCCTCGACGCGGTCCGCGTGCAACGCGCCTCGCGCGCCTCGGTGCGCATCGCCGTGGCCTTGGCCCAAGACGGCATCATCCCGCGCGAAGAGGCCGTGATGCGCGTCGAACCCTCAGCCCTGTCAGAGCTGCTACACCGTCAGGTCGACCCCACAGCCAAACGCGAAAAAATCGTCTCGGGCATCGCCGCCAGCCCCGGTGCCGCCTCGGGTCAGATCGTCCTGACCGCAGCCGAAGCTCAGGCCAGTGCCGCGCGCGGCGAACCCTGCATCCTCGTGCGCCGCGAAACCACACCCGAAGACATCCGCGGCATGCACGCCGCTGTCGCCGTCCTGACCATGCGCGGCGGTATCACCAGCCACGCGGCCGTGATAGGACGCGGCCTTGGCGTGCCCTGTGTCGTTGGCGCGTCCGATCTGATCATCGACCGCAAAACCCAAGAAATCGTCGCGCCAGATGGCCGACGATTCGCAACAGGCGCGTTGATCACCGTTGACGGCACCACTGGCGAGGTCCTCGCAGGCGCGCCCGCGATGGTCGAAGCGACTCTCGATCAAACCTTCCGCACACTGCTCGATTGGGCCGACGATTCGCGCGATATCGGCGTGCGCGCCAACGCCGACACCCCCGCAGACGCACAAACTGCGCGGAATTTCGCTGCTGAAGGCATCGGATTATGCCGCACAGAGCACATGTTCTTCGAAGGCGACCGCCTCGGCGTCATGCGCGAAATGATCTTTGCAGGCAGCAGCGACGATCGCCGCGCCGTCCTTGATCGATTACTGCCCATGCAACGTAATGATTTTGCAGCGCTTTTCAGGATCATGAAAGGGCTGCCCGTCTGCATCCGGCTCTTCGATCCACCGCTTCACGAATTTTTACCCTCCGGAAAAGCGGGCTTGCGCGACCTCGCAGAGCAACTTGCACTACCCGTTAACGTCGTCACAGACCGCGTCGCCGCGTTGACCGAATACAACCCTATGTTGGGCATGCGCGGCGTGCGTTTGGGCATCGCTCTGCCTGAAATCTACGAAATGCAAGCGCGTGCAATTTTCGAGGCGACCGCCGAAGTCACCGCAGAAGGCGTCACAATCGCGCCCGAAATCATGATCCCTCTTGTCAGCGCGATGCGCGAAGTCGAACTGGTCAAAGCACAGATCGACGCGGTCGCTGCCACCGTGCGTACCAAAAAGAACGTGCCTTTCACTTACCGGCTTGGCGTGATGGTCGAGACCCCGCGCGCTGCCCTGCGCGCCGAAGATATCGCCAAAAATGCGGACTTTTTATCTTTTGGAACAAACGACTTAACCCAGATGACCTACGGTCTGTCGCGCGACGATGCAGGGCGGTTCATGTCGGCCTATGTGCAAAAAGGGGTCTACGCTGAAGATCCGTTTCACACCCTCGACGTCGAAGGGGTAGGCGAGCTGCTCTCGATCGGTGCCGCACGCGGGCGCAAGGGCCGACCGGGCATCACCCTGTCAATCTGCGGCGAACACGGCGGGACACGCTCGGCCATCGATTTCTGCCGCGCACAGGGGTTCGACTATGTGTCCTGCTCGCCGTTCCGCGTTCCCGTCGCGCGGCTTCACGCGGCGCAACTGGCGATTGCGGCCAAATTCTCCGGACAGGCATGAAATAGCGCAAAATTGCTGCGCTGCAGCATAGGGTGGACGGATCAGTTTAAATCGCCTAGGAATGCCACGCCAGCGTGGGGCTTACCGCGTGACGCTATGGACCCTCGAAATGAAAACGACATTTGGAACGATTTTGAAGTCTGCCGTGACGGCAACCCTGTTGACTGCGGCACCAGCCGCATACGCTGACGAGGTTATCTCCAGCCGCCTGAGCGCCCTTTTGGGGCAGGAACGCCAGTCTCTCTCCGTTGTTCCAGATGCGCGCATGACCGCGCTGACGAGCTTGCCACCCGCCGCCGAGCGCGATGTGCAAAGCGCCGCACAAGACCTTACCTATGACCGCTCGTTCCTTGCTGCCCTGCCAACCGCATCAGGCGGCGAGCAATGGCGCTGCCTATCCGAGGCGCTCTATTTCGAAGCGCGCGGCGAAACCGTCAAAGGCTTGTTCGCCGTGGCCGAGGTCATCATGAACCGCGTCGATAGTGCATCCTACCCCAATTCCGTCTGCGGCGTGATCAATCAGGGCACAGGGCGCAAATATGCCTGCCAGTTCACCTATACCTGTGATGGCATCGACGAAGTGATCAACGAGCCTACCGCATTTGCCCGCGTCTCAAAAGTCGCCAAACTGATGGTCGATGGCGGCGAACGCAGCCTGACTGACGGGGCCACACATTATCACACAAAAGCCGTGAACCCGTCTTGGGCCAGCCGCTTCCCGCGCACCGCGACCATTGGCGTTCACCACTTCTATCGTCAGCCAACCCGCTCCGCCTCCAACTAAGCCGCGACAACACGTCAGCGGAGTGCTTGCATGGTGTCGTCTTGGCAGGTATGCCGCAATGACCTTGCGAGTGAGTAGCCCATGACCGACGACATCCGCCTTGCATTCTCCCATCCCGCAGAGCGGGCAGAGGCCAGCGCCGCAGCACCCTGCGACCGAATCTCCCTGCGCGACTATACCGTCGAGGTTGAAATCGGCGCGTTCCAGCTAGAGCGCGGCACATTACAACGGGTGAAATTCAACATTGTCGTCGAAGTCACACCGTTGACGGGTCCCATTGACGACGATGTCGACCGGATCTTGTCCTACGACCGCGTGACCGAAGCTATTGCAACTGAACTCGACGCCGAACGCATTAACCTGTTGGAAACCCTTGCCGCCCGCGTGGCCGAACGCATCTTGCTGGAACCGCAAGCAGAGCGGGTCTTTGTGCGCATCGAAAAACTGGACCGCGGCCCCTTTGCCCTCGGGGTTGAAATCGTACGGTCGCGCGATGGCGCCTCCCACGCAGGCCAGACCCACGTTGAAGCACCGCACCCACGTGTGCTCTACCTGACCAATGCCGCCACCACCTCACCGCATCTCACAGGCTGGATCGATGCCCTCGCGGCCAAAGACGCGCCGTTAATCATCTGCCTTGGGGCCTCCGATCTTGCTGTGCCACAAACCGGCCACGCCATGACGCAACGGCGCATCGATCTGCTGGCGATTGAACAAAATGCGTGGGCTGTCGCCGCCCGCGATCATCGCTGCAAAGTGGTGGAAACGCGCACCGAACTCGACTGGGCGATGAAAAATGGCCAGATTTGCATCTGGGCGCCCTCAAAGATCGTGCTCGACGCCGTGGACGGTCCCGCCGCAGGACCACGCGACGCGCTCGCTGTCGCGATGTGGTTCGCCCACGAGATGAAAGCCCATGAAGTGGTCGTGATCGGTGCAGAGGCCCCCGCATCCGACCTTGCCGTCGTCGCTCATCCCTTGGACCGCGCTCACCTTTCATGACAATCTATTACCGCCCGCTTTTACAAATGTCCGGCCCGATCCCCTCCGGCGCATATATTTTGGGCTGGTGCTGGTTTGATCAGGTCGAGGTTCTGCAACGCAATCTCCCCGCAAAAATCGTCGCCGCAAATTCCATCCCGCAGGACGTTCTAGCAAAACTTACCACGCCGCGCGTTCCTATCGCTGGCATCTCCCTGAATGCCCCACGCCTCATGGGCATCCTCAACGTTACCCCCGACAGCTTTTCTGACGGTGGGCACTTTAGTGACATCTCCGCTGCGACAACTCACGCAGCAGCCATGATCGCGTCCGGTGCCGACATCCTCGACATCGGCGGCGAGAGCACACGGCCCGGTGCACAAACCGTTGATAACGCAGTCGAGATCGCCCGCACCGCTCCCGTGATCCGCGCCCTCCGCGCAGTCACCGACACCCCCATTTCCATCGACACCCGCAAAGCTGACGTCGCGCAGGCCGCTCTTGCCGCAGGGGCCAGCCTCATCAATGATGTCTCGGCCATGACCCATGACCCCGCCATGGCACAGGTCGCCATAAACGCTCGCGCACCAGTCTGCCTGATGCACGCAAACGGCACGCCGCAAACCATGCAAATCGACCCGATCTACGACAACGTGCTGCTCGACGTCTACGACGCCCTCGCCACCCGCATCCAAATTGCCATCGATGCAGGCATTGCGCGCGAAAACATCATCGTCGACCCCGGTATCGGCTTTGGCAAAACCCAAACCCACAATCTCACGCTCCTGCGCGGATTATCGCTTTTCCACAGCTTGGGCTGCGCGGTCCTCTTGGGGGCATCACGCAAAAAGTTTATCGGAACCATAGGGCAGGCCGCAACAGCGTCAGACCGGACGGCAGGCTCGGTTGCAGTGGCGTTACACGGCGTGGCGCAGGGTGTGCAAATTCTACGGGTCCACGACATTTACGAGACAAAACAGGCAATACGCCTGCAACTGGCAATAGCGGAGCAGCAATGACACGGAAATTATTTGGCACCGACGGCGTGCGCGGCACGGCCAACACCTACCCGATGACTGCCGATATGGCGTTGAAAATTGGGTGCGCCGCTGGGCGCTATTTCCGCAATGACGGATCCAACGGCCACCGCGTGGTGATCGGCAAAGACACCCGTCTCTCAGGCTACATGTTTGAGAACGCCCTGACCGCCGGCCTGACCAGCACTGGCATGAATGTGCTGCTGCTTGGCCCCGTGCCAACACCCGCCGTAGGCCTTTTGACGACCTCCATGCGCGCCGATGTGGGCATCATGATTTCGGCTAGCCACAACCCGCACCACGACAACGGCATCAAATTCTTTGGCCCGGACGGCTTCAAACTCTCCGACGAGGCCGAAAGCGAAATCGAATACCTCTGCTCCAGCGAAATCGAACCTGCCCAATCCAACAACATCGGTCGCGCCAAACGGATCGACGACGGCCGCTTCCGCTATGCCGAACGGATCAAAACAACGCTGCCCCACGGGATGCGCCTCGACGGACTAAAGGTCGTGATCGACTGCGCCAACGGTGCCGCCTACAAAGTCGCCCCAGAGGTCTTGTGGGAACTCGGCGCCACCGTGATCCCCATCGGCGTGTCGCCAGACGGCTTTAACATCAACGCAGGCTGCGGCTCTACCGCGCCACAAACTGCCGCTGAGACCATCATCGCCCACGGCGCTGATGTGGGCATCTGCCTCGACGGCGACGCCGACCGCGTGATGATCCTCGACGAAAACGGCAATGTGGCTGATGGCGACCAGCTCATGGCGCTTATGGCCGACCGCTGGGCGGCGTCCGACCGTTTGCAAGGCGGCACTCTGGTCGCAACCGTCATGTCAAACCTCGGGCTGGAACGGTTCCTTAATGCCAAAGGCCTCAACCTTCTGCGCACCAATGTCGGCGACCGCTACGTTGTCGAGGCGATGCGGGCAGGGGGCTACAATCTGGGCGGCGAACAATCGGGCCACATCGTGATGACCGACTATGCCACCACAGGCGACGGACTTCTCGCAGGTCTGCAATTTCTCGCGGCCATGATCCAGACCGGACAAAAAGCCAGCGCACTCACCGCCAGCTTTGAAACCGTGCCACAAATGCTTAAAAACGTGCGCTATGGTCTTGGCACCGACCCAATGGACGCCGCAGCGGTGAAAGCCGTGATCGCAGATTCCGAGATCAAACTGACAGGCAAAGGCCGCCTGCTCATCCGCAAATCAGGCACCGAACCCCTCGTGCGGGTCATGGCCGAATGCGAAGACGCGAACCTTTTGGCGCAAGTCGTGAACGACATCGTGGCAGAGGTCGAACGGGCGGTTTAACCGCGCCCGAAAATGCGGCGTAAACTGCCCCACTGGCTGATCATGAGCCCCGTCATGATCAGCGCCAGCGCCACGAAAAACCTTAGCGGCAACAGCTCTGACAACACAAACGCGCCAAAAATCATCGACCAGACAGGCACTTGGTAATTCACCAGCGTCATGAACACCGCCCCCGCCGAGCGGATCGTTGTCACGCGCAACAGCGCTGCCAATGCTGTCGGAAATAACCCCAAAAATATGATCGCTATGGTCGAGGTGCGATCCGTAACCGCTGGCACGCCCTCAATGATCAACATCGCCGGGATTAGCGTAACACTGCCCACCACCAACAGTAATGCGGCCAAGGTGATTGAATCAATCGGCGGACAGCGCCGCGTCATCACACTCGAAATCGCATAAGATACGGTCGCTGCAATACAGGCGATCTGGCCCAATGGCGCAAGTCCCGTGCCAATCTGCATGACCGAAGGGCCAATCAAAACAGCCGCCCCGCAAAACCCCAAAAGCACACCCGCCAGATTGCGCGCACTCAACTTCTCGTCAGTGAAAACATGCGCCAATGGCAACACAAACAACGGCAGCGCCGCCATCGAAATCCCCGCAAACGCCGAGGGCACATAAAGCTGACCCCAACTCAATAGCGAAAACGGCAGGGCAGTATTCAACACGCCGATCACCGTGAGATATTTTACCATGCGGGCATCAAACACCGGCAGCGGGCGCTTCATGACAGCCATCAGCCCCAACAATGCAATCGCCCCCAGCGTGGTGCGCGCGCAAGCAACCGTCAGCGGTCCGTAACCACGCAAGGCGATCGACACGACCATAAATGTGCCGCCCCAGATTACGCCCAACACCAAAATCGAAAGCCAGTTCTGAAGGGTAGGTTGCTGCATCTTATCTCCTATGCGCCTCTTTGATCAGAGGCGCATAGGTTTGTCTATCAGGTCAATTCAAAACCTGTGGCAGATCAATCGACAGCAAAGATCACGCCAACCTGATCTTCATCACCGTCATCATAGACTGCAGTGCCAGTCCCGCCTGCCAATAGACCAGACGCGTTGGTCCCCATGAAATTACCGTCAATGTCGATATTAAACTCTCCAGAGCCCTCGGAATGGCCGAGTGTCCCGATCATAGTCCCGCCACATGCGGTGAGTGCAAATGCAACTGGAATGGCAATTAAAACTAAGACACAAAAAATGCTTCCTTATTAAAAATAGCATAAGAAAAGCTAACGTGGAACTTTTGTAACGACAGGTTAATTTTAGGTAAGCTTTCCAAATTTAACCTATTGTTAACAAAGAAAACCTTACCCGCGGATAAGGTTACACAAAAAAAGGGCCCCCGTAGGAGCCCCTTTCAAATCACACAAAATGCGACTTAGTTCTTGGCTTTATCAACCATTTTGCCCGCAGAAATCCATGGCATCATGTCGCGCAGCTTGCCACCCACCACTTCGATCTGGTGCTCGTCATTCGCACGGCGGGACGCTTTAATTGTTGGTTGACCAACAGCGTTTTCGAGCATGAAGTCACGCACGAATTTACCGGACTGAATGTCGCTCAACACGTCTTTCATGCGCTGCTTGGTCTCGGCATAGGGCAAAATGCGGGGGCCGGACACATACTGGCCATATTCCGCTGTGTTCGAGATCGAGTAATCCATGTTGGCAATGCCGCCTTCATAGATCAGGTCCACGATCAGCTTGGTTTCGTGCAGGCACTCGAAATACGCCATTTCAGGCTCGTAACCGGCTTCCACAAGTGTCTCGAAACCCATGCGGATCAATTCGACGATACCGCCACACAAAACAGCCTGTTCGCCGAACAGATCGGTTTCGCATTCCTGACGGAAGTTGGTCTCGATGATGCCGGACCGACCGCCACCGATGCCAGAGCAATAAGACAGGCCGATTTCCATCGCCTTACCCGTGGCGTCAGTATGCACCGCAACCAGACAAGGCACACCGCCACCCTTGGTGAATTCGCCACGCACCGTATGACCGGGGCCTTTTGGCGCCATCATGATCACGTCGATACCGGTTTTTGGCTCGATCAAGCCGAAATGCACGTTCAAACCGTGTGCAAAGGCAATCGCGGACCCTTCCTTAATATGGTCTTTAACATATTTAGTATATGTCTCGGCCTGCAACTCGTCGGGCATCGTGAACATAATCAAATCACACCACGCAGCAGCCTCGGAAATGCCCATAACCTTCAGGCCTTCGCCTTCGGCTTTCTTGGCAGATGGCGATCCTTCACGCAGCGCCACAACAAGGTTCTTGGCACCACTATCGCGCAGGTTCAGCGCATGGGCGTGACCTTGGGAGCCATAGCCCAAAATGGCCACTTTTTTGTCTTTGATAAGGTTAACGTCGCAATCACGATCATAATAAACGCGCATAATGGGGATTCCTTTGTTTCGGTTTCTGGGGATGGGTATAACCGGCATTAACGCGACTTGCGAGGCGAGCGCAGCACATATTCGTGACCAAAAGAACCTTGTTATGCGTTAGCTTATAAAATATCGTTGTTTTTATGCTAGATAGTGACGCCCGCGCGATTTTGCGCCATCTTCAGAATGATCCAACGCTCACCGTGCCCGATCTTGCGGCTCTGACAGGGCTGACGGGTGGCAAGGTCAGTCGGCGGTTGGAAAAATTACAGGCCGATGGGGTTTTGCTAGGCCAGATGGCAGTAATCGACTGGGCCGCGTTGGGCTATACAGTGCGGGTCTCGCTGCGTGTGACCTTGGATAAAACCGTGCCGCGCGCCTTTGATGAATTCCTCGCCGCGGCGCGGTTGGTGCCGGAGGTTCTGGAAATCCAAACATTCCTCGGCCGTGTCGATGTGCGCCTGTCTTTGATCGCGCGAGACCTGATCGATTACCAACGCATATACCGCGAACAGATCCTGACACTGCCACATATCGCAGACATCGAGGCGCTGATGACGGTCGCCGAGGTCAAATCCGACCGCAGGTTGCCGTTATGATACTAGATGACCTCGACCGCGATATTCTTCGCGCATTGCTGAAAGATGCCAGTCAATCCGCCAGCCAGCTGGGGCGCAAATTCGGCCTTAGCCAGCCCGCCATGTGGCGCAGAATAAAACGCCTTGAAGACGCAGGCGTGATCGCAGGCCGCAGACTGTTGCTCGACGCAGAAAAAGTAGGATTTAGTGTGACGGTTTTTCTAGGCATCAAGCTGGCCACTAAAGGCCGGGTCAGCCTTGAAGATTTCGAGCGCACAGTCGGCGCTATTCCAGAGGTGCAAACGGTCGAACATGTGCTGGGGCTTTATGATTATCGCCTGCGGGTGGTCGCGCGCGATTTGGCCGATTTCGAGCGGGTTTTGCGCCGCCGGATAATGACAATGCCCGGTGTGGGGCAGGTCGAGGCGAATGTGCTGTTGAGTGAAGAGCGGTTAAGCGGACCGCTGTGAAATAGGCTTTGCAAAACAGTGGGGCAGCGCATAGCATTTTGATCAATATACAGATGGAGTATTCAAAATGACCAATGCCCGCACACCCGTTGATCCAGATGGCTTGATGGAGTTTTCCGTGGTTTTCACCGACCGTTCACTGAACCACATGTCCAAAGCATTTCAATCGGTTATGACTGATACTTCAACCATGTTGAAGGAAGTCTATAATGCGGACGCGGTGGCCTTGGTCCCTGGCGGCGGCACCTTTGCAATGGAGGCTGTGGCGCGTCAGTTTGGCGCAAACGCACATGCATTGATCGTGCGAAACGGTTGGTTCTCTTATCGTTGGTCACAGATTTTTGAAGTGGGTGATTTCGCGGCAAACACGACGGTTTTGAAAGCCCGTCAGGCGGGTAATGACACCCGCGCGCCTTTTGCCCCTGCGCCGATTGAAGAGGTTGTGGCGGCCATTCGTGAGGCCAAGCCGGACGTGGTTTTTGCGCCGCACGTAGAGACAAGCGCGGGCATGATTTTGCCTGATGATTACCTGAAAGCAATGGCTGATGCGGCACACGGCGTTGGTGCGTTGATGGTGTTGGATTGCATTGCCAGCGGCTGCATCTGGGTCGACATGAAAGCGACGGGTGTGGATGTGTTGATTTCTGCGCCGCAAAAGGGCTGGTCGGCAACGCCGTCCGCTGGATTGGTAATGATGTCGGACCGCGCCGCAGAGCGGTTAGAGACCACCACGTCTGATAGTTTTGCGATGGATTTGAAAAAGTGGCGTGCAATTATGGTGGCTTATGAGGGCGGCGGGCATGCGTATCACCTGACGATGCCGACAGATGGGCTACGTGCGTTCCGCGATACGATGGCAGAAACTAAGGACTACGGGTTTGAGAAATTGAAAGCTGCCCAGTGGGATTTGGGCGGCAAAGTACGTGCGATCCTTGAGGGTAAAGGCGTGAAGTCTGTCGCCGCCGACGGCTTTCAAGCGCCGGGTGTTGTGGTGTGTTATACTGATGATGCGGGCGTGCAAAACGGGTCGAAATTTGCGGCCCAAGGCATGCAGATTGCGGCCGGCGTGCCGTTGCAAGTGGGCGAGCCCGATGATTTCCGCACGTTCCGTTTGGGCCTGTTCGGCCTGGATAAATTGTATGATGTGGACGGCACAGTGGCCCGCATGACGCCTGTATTGGACGCGGTACTTTAACCTTTTGCGCCGAGGCCCAATTCCATCAACTTACGGCGCAGGGGTCCTGCGCCGTAGAGTGCTTTTATCCCTGCGGCGCGCAAGTCTTGTATCAACGGGCTGCCGGCGATTGAGGCGCGGTTCAGTGCGTCGATGCCTGTGATCCGCAACTTAATGTCGCCGTAGCGCGCCTTTTGGTAGGCGTCGAGCATGGCTTGACTGCCGAGGTCGTTGCGATGATTTTCGGCCAGATCAAGCAATGAACTCAAGTCATTAAGAGACATGTTCAATCCTTGTGCGCCGATCGGGGGCACGACATGTGCGGCCTCTGCGACAAGCGCGGTGCGCGGGCCTGTTATTGCGGTGGCAGCTTGGGTGATGATCGGCCAGACGCTGCGTTTTGTGGCCAAGGTGAGTGGGCCATAGGTGCCTGCGGAGCGGTCGGTGGCGGCGGCACTAAAGGCGTCATCGTCGAGCGTCATCAGATTTTTGATTTTAGGTCCTGCGTCCATCCAGACTACCGAGGAGCAGGGTTTACCCATGTGATCGGGCAGTGGCACAAGGGTAAAGGGGCCGCCTGCGCGGTGGACTTCGGTGGAGATATTATCGTGTGGTGCATTGTGGGTCACCGCAAATACGATTGCTTTTTGCCCGTAACGTGTTGTTTTAATGTCAATATGCGCGGCGCGGCGCACGGGTGATCCGCGACCGTCTGCGCCGATCACAAGTTTACATTTCACGGATGTGCCGTTCGTCAGCCGCACCAGCGCGTAGGACGTGCGCGCGACCATGTCACCAAAAGCGACGCCAGACAGGAAGGTCACGTTGGGCAAATCGTTGAGCCGCGCCAGCATTTCGCGCCGCAGCAACCAGTTGGGCAGGTTCCAGCCGAATGGCGCGTCGGACATGTCGCTGGCGTCGAAGTCGGCGGTGGTGCGCACCGCACCGTCTGCGCCGCTGGCGTCCACGATCCGCATGATTTGCAAAGGCGCGGCATGGGGCGCAAGCCTGTCCCACAGACCTGCGCGGATCAGGAAATCACGGGCGGGTTGCAGGAACGCGGTGGTGCGCAGATCGGCCCCGTCTGTCGCACTATCGGTGACGGGCGGAGTGGGGTCGACGATCAGGGTCTGAAAGCCAGCTGTGCCAAAGGCGGCGGCGGCGGTAAGACCTGCCACGCCCCCGCCTGCGATGATGATGTCTGTATCAATTCTGTCCATGATTTCTACATAGGACGGTGTGCGGGTCTGGGGAAGGGGGTAACGCAAGCTGCGACAATGGGTCGGTATCGCTTGCGGGCGGTATGTTTGCGCGGCTAGGGTGTTTTGACATGAAAGGTCCCACTATGACAGAGACGCGCAGCCCGCAAAAAGATGCTTATGGTTTGATTTTGGAGGCGATTGACAGCCATATCTATACGCCCGGGGATCGCTTGGTCGAGAGTGAGTTGGCGGAGCGGTTCGGGGTGTCTCGCACGCCTATCCGCGAGGCGTTGCAGCGGTTGGAGACGCAAAACCTGCTTAGCCGTGACGGGCGGTCGTTGATTGTGGCGTCGTTGGATCATAGCCAACTGTCAGAACTATATGCAGTGCGCGGTGAGTTGGAGGGCATGGCCGCGCGGTTGGCGGCCCGTCATGCGGCGCCTGAAGAGGTCGGTGTGTTGCGCGATATGTTGAATGATGACAAGCGGCTGGCCAATGATCCGTCGGCGTTGAGCCGTGCCAATCGCCGGTTTCACAAGCAAATCCATTTGGCTTCGCATAACCGGTTTTTGGTGCAGCAGCTGGATCTGGTGCATCGCTCTATGGCGTTGTTGGCGACCACGTCATTGTCGGCAGAGGGGCGTGCAGCTGGTACGTTGGAAGAGCATGCCCGCATTGTGGATGCGATTGAGGCGGGGGATGGTGACGCGGCCTATGCGGCGTTGAAAGAGCATATTTCCAAGGCCTATAAGACCAGACTTAAGTTAGATGCGCAGGCGGTGGAGGCGGCGCCTTAGGCGCGTCGGGCAGCAGCACGCCGTGCATGGTTTTGTCCCAGTAGAACGGTTTCCAAGCCAGTTCGAACAGCCCTTTGTAGACGGCGAGGGCGGCGAGAGGGAAGTAGACTTGGAGTGTGACCGCCCATTTGATGAGCCAGACCTTGTTTGCGGATTTGAGCGCAATGGCGGCGACGATCAGGTTGACGATTTCGGACGCGAAATAGACCCCTGCGAGTGTCCAGAACCCTGTGTGTGACAGGATATTGAGGATCGGATGTGGGACGCCGAGAGGCACCAGCCAGAATGACCACAGGATCGGTTGCAGGACGAATTGCGACAGGGTTCCGAGGAACAGCAGTTGCACACCAAAGAAGCGTTTTGCGCCCAGATCCTGCCAGAGTTGGCGCGGGTTGCGCATGTGCACCGCGTAGGTGATGGCGTAGCCTTTGAGCCAGCGTGAGCGTTGTTTGACCCATGGCCATGCGCGTCCGTTTGCTTCTTCTTGGGTGACGGAGCTGATCAGTTCGGTGTGGTAGCCTGCGCGCGCGAGGCGCACGCCGAGGTCGGCGTCTTCGGTCACGTTATGGGCGTCCCAGCCGCCTAAGGATTCGAGGATATCGCGTTTGAAGAATAAGGTGGTGCCGCCCAAAGGGACGACAAAGCCCATGCGCGCGAGGCCCGGTAGGACGATGCGGAACCATGTGGCGTATTCGATGGTGAAGCAGCGTGTTAACCAGTTTGTGCTGTCGTTATAGTAGTCGAGCACCCCTTGCACGCAGACCACATCGGGGCCGCAATTTGCGAAATGCAGTGCCACTTTGCGTAATTGGTCAGGGTCGGGCGCGTCTTCGGCGTCGTAAATACCGATGAGGCTGCCTTTTGCGAAATCGAGGGCGAAATTGAGGGCGCGGGGTTTGGTGCGCAGTGTTCCTTCTGGCACGATCACCGAGCGCATCCATGTGGGCAGCACGGTTTTGCCCAAGGCGTCGCGGGTCATCATGTCGTCGCCTTCGGTCACAAGGCAGACATCGAGAAGTTCGCGCGGATAGTCGATTTCGCGCAGGCGGGCGAGCAGGTGGCCTGCGATTTCAGTCTCTCTGAACAGTGGCACCAGTAGGGTGATTCTGGGCAGGCGTGCGGGGATGACGAGGGGGTGTTTTTGAATTGTGTTATGCGTCAGGCAGGCGATTGCGGCACATGCTTTGAGGATGGTGGTGAGGATCAGGATGAGGGTGGTCCACGCACAAAGTACGCCGAATGTGGTTTGCGGGAACAGGATTGCGCAAAGGCACAGCGCCGCGAGGGTTATCGAGCCGCAGATTAAGGTGCGTCGGGCGTGCCAGAGCCTGCTGGATTGCGCGCTGGGTACTTTGGTTTCGGCGCGGTGGGCGAGGTACGGGCTATGCTGCGCGATTAGGTATTTTTCGATATATTCAGTGGTGGTGACGGCCATGCGGATCGGGCCGAACATGTTTGTAAGCGCGTCGATGTGCCGTTCAAACTGGTCGGGTTTATCGGTCAGCACAACGGTGGCGCGTCCGATCACGCGCCATGGCAAAAGGCCGGTTTGAGCGGCTTGGGCGGGACCAAATCTGTCGACCAGTCTTGGGGTTGGTGGGGTGTCGTGGGGATTGATGAGCAGGGCTTGGTAGAGAGACGAGTGGGCTTCTGCGATCGAGAGGGACGCGATCCCAAATCGGATGGTCAGCACGTCGGCGAGCCGTTGTCCGCCTTTGACACTGATTGATTGCGCTAGGATGGCGTCGCTATGGGACAGCAGGTGTTCATCTATAAGATAGCCCGACAGCGCATTAATCCCCCTGAGGGGAATCAATGCGGACGAGAACGTAGCCTGATGTTGCGTCATGGTTAACCTGCTGTGAACAGGTTACTTTTGACGCGCGAGTGTTAATACTTGCTTAAGGCCTTCGCAAAATGATTTATTTTGCGTTTTTTGCCATGGCGTCGGTGAACCGCTCAAATAGGTAGTAGCTGTCTTGTGGTCCGGGGGAGGCTTCGGGGTGGTGCTGCACGCTGAACACGGGGCGGTCGGCCATGCGGATGCCGCAGTTGGAGCCGTCAAACAGAGAGATATGGGTTTCGATCACATCTTTGGGCAAGGACTGGCTATCGACCGCAAAGCCGTGGTTCATCGAGGTGATCTCGACTTTGCCGGTGTCCATGTCTTTGACGGGGTGGTTCGCACCGTGGTGACCGTGGTTCATTTTCACAGTCTTTGCGCCCAAGGCGAGTGCCAGCATTTGGTGACCCAAGCAGATGCCAAAGACGGGCAGGGTGGTTTGTTTCAAAATGTTTTGGATCATTGGCACTGCGTATTTGCCTGTTGCGGCGGGGTCGCCTGGACCGTTGGAGAGGAACACACCGTCGGGTTTATGGGCGAGGATGTCTTCGGCTGTGGCAGAGGCAGGGACTACGGTGACGTCGCAGCCCGCCGAGGCCAGGCAGCGCAGGATATTGCGTTTTGCGCCGTAGTCGACTGCGACAACTTTGAATTTGGGATCGGTTTGAGGTTTGTAGCCTTCGGGCCATGCCCAGAGCATTTCATTCCAGTGATAGGACTGTGCGCAGGTCACGTCTTTTGCGAGGTCCAGTCCTTCGAGGCCGACAAAACCGCGGGCTTTTTTAACCAGAGCGTCGATGTCAAAGTTGCCGTCGGGGTCGTGAGCGAGGGCCACATGTGGTGCGCCTTGTTGGCGGATTGCGCGGGTCAGGCGACGGGTGTCGATGCCGCCCATGCCGATCAACCCGTTTGCAAGGAGCCACGGGGCCAGTTCTTGGGTGTTGCGCCAGTTGGAGGAGGTTGTCGGGTCCCATTTCACGATCATGCCAGCGGCAGCGGGGGTGGTTGTTTCATTGTCTTGGGTGTTGGTGCCGGTGTTGCCGATATGGGGGAAGGTGAAGGTGACGACTTGGCCCGCGTAGGACGGGTCGGTCATGATTTCCTGATAGCCGGTCATCGCAGTGTTGAAGCAGAGTTCGGCTGTTGTCTCGCCGGTGGCGCCGAAACCATGGCCGTAGAACACGGTGCCGTCTGCAAGTGCGAGGCAGGCTGTTGATTTGATTTGTTCGGAATGTGCCATCTTATCGTTCCCCAATGCGTGCCAAATTGTGCTGGGTTTACGGGCGTGGGTCAGGCGGGTCAAGGCCCGATCTACCCTGTGAAACAAGGGGGATTTGTGGATGACGATGAGGAAACCAAAGGGCGGAGCCTAAGGGAAGAGGTTGTCAGTGGTGGCGCGACGCACTATGTTGCGGTTTCGTCTATAACGACCTTTGAGGAATTCCATGGAAATGCGCGACCGGATTACAGCAGCGTTGAAAGACGCGATGCGGGCCAAAGAGGCAGATCGTCTGTCGACACTTCGTTTGATCAATGCCGCGATCAAGGACCGCGATATTGCCCAGCGTGGCACACCGCAGGAAGATGCGGGGGTTAGCGAGGCGGATATTCTCGGGATACTTGGCCGGATGGTCAAGCAGCGCCACGAGAGCGCGCGTGCTTATGAAGAGGGTGGTCGTCTGGAATTGGCGGAAAAGGAACTTGCCGAGATCAAGATCATTGAAGATTTCCTGCCCCGTCAGCTGTCGGAGGCTGAGGCCGAGGCGGCGGTGATTGCCGCGATTGCCAAGGTGGATGCCCAGTCTATTCGTGACATGGGCAAGGTCATGGCTGCGTTGAAGGATAAATTCACCGGTCAGATGGATTTTGCCAAGGCAGGTCCGATGGTCAAGGCGCGTTTGGGCTGAGATCTTGAGGATGGGTTGAAACCCATCCTACATGTGCGGCGAGTGTAAGGATTGGGTCTAGGCCCCATCGCGCCGCTACCGGCGCAGGGCGATTTGGAGCTCTTCAAACAGTACCAGTCTTTCGTCTGCGTCGAGGAACGATCCGATTTCGACCTCTCGATCGCCGCCCCGTAGGGTAATGTAGTTTTCTACGGGGCCTGATTTCGGGTGCAAGTGCGCTGTTGCCCAATACCTGTTGGCGTTCCAATAGAGTGTTTTGCCTTTTGCGGTATGATGTGTGAGCTGCACTTCGTCGTGCGTCAGCACCAGATGTTCCAGTGATTCACCCCGTTTGTAGCTGATGTTCAGGGCGGTCCATAACCCCCAGAGCGTCACAACAAAGAATCCCAGCATGATCCATAAAACTCCGCTGCCTAGCAGCACGATCAGTGGCATGGCCACGATTGTTACTGTTGCGCCGATGAACAGCACGAAATCTCTGCGGAGCAAGGATCGGTAGGGCCAGAGGTTTAGCTCTAGCGGTTGGTTTGTGTTGCGCGGGTTTTCGGACCATTCATACGGCATGTTTGTTATTTACGCCGGTTTTTGTGGATGGCAAATGCAAAAGGCCCCGTCAATTGACGGGGCCTTTATTTGTTTCACATCAGGTGCTCGCTAGTGCGAGTGTCCTTTGTCCCAATCCGACTGCTTTGGCAGGATTTCGAATGTGTGCTCTGGTGGTGGGCATGGCAATGTCCACTCCAGTGTATCTGCATATTCGTTCCATGGGTTGTTCTCTGTGACCTTGCGGCCCCATTTCAGTGAGTAGACCACGATGCCGATGAACAGCAGGAAGGATGCAAAGGACAGGAACGCGCCATAAGACGAGACAAGGTTCCATTGCGCAAAGGCTTCCGGGTAGTCGATGTAGCGACGTGGCATCCCTTGGCGACCCAAGAAGTGCTGTGGGAAGAAGGTCATGTTTGCGCCGATGAACATCATCCAGAAGTGCAGTTTCGCGGCCCACTCAGGATACATACGCCCAGAGAATTTAGGGAAGTAGAAGTAGATACCTGCGAAGATCGAGAAGATTGCGCCTAGCGACATGACGTAGTGGAAGTGCGCAACAACGTAGTAAGTGTCGTGGTAAACGCGGTCAACGCCAGCCTGTGACAGAACGATCCCTGTGACCCCACCAACGGTGAAGAGGAACAGGAAGCCTTGCGCCCAGAGCATGGGGGCTTTGAACTCGACCGAGCCGCCCCACATTGTAGCGATCCAAGAGAAGATTTTCACCCCTGTTGGCACCGCGATGACCATTGTTGCCAGCATGAAGTAAGACTGCTGTGTCAGCGACAAGCCAACCGTATACATGTGGTGCGCCCAGACGATGAAGCCCAGAACACCGATTGCGACCATCGCGTAAACCATTGGCAGGTAGCCGAAGATTGGTTTTTTGGAGAAGGTTGCGATGACGTGGCTGATGATGCCGAAGCCCGGGATGATGATGATGTAGACTTCGGGGTGACCAAAGAACCACAAGATGTGCTGATACAGGATCGGGTCGCCGCCGCCTTCGGGTTGGAAGAAGGTGGTGCCGAAGTTCCGGTCTGTCAGCAACATCGTAATCGCACCCGCAAGGACGGGCAGGGCCAGAAGAATCATCCAAGCCGTTACAAAGATCGACCAGCTGAACAATGGCACTTTGTGCATTGTCATGCCCGGTGCGCGCATGTTGAGGAAGGTGGTGATCATGTTGATCGCGCCGAGGATTGACGATGCGCCCGACAGGTGGACCGCAAAGATCGCGAGGTCCATCGACATGCCTGTCTCTGATGTCGAGAGCGGTGGATACATGACCCAGCCAACGCCAGAGCCAAGTTGCCCGTTGCCGCCCGGTGTCAGCATGGAAGCAACACCAAGTGAGGTGCCTGCAACATACATCCAGAACGACAGGTTGTTGAGGCGTGGGAACGCCATGTCTGGTGCGCCAATTTGCAATGGCATCAAGTAGTTACCAAAGCCGCCGAAGAGCGCCGGAATAACCACAAAGAACATCATCAAGACACCGTGGTAGGTGATCAGGACGTTCCAGAGGTGGCCGTTTGGCGTGCATTCGGAGGCGCTATCTGCGATGAACCGTGCGCCTTCAAGGCACATGTATTGCACGCCAGGGTGCATGAGTTCGAGGCGCATATAAACGGTGAAACACACCGAAATGAACCCGACGATCCCTGATACGAACAGATACAGGATCCCGATGTCTTTATGGTTGGTGGACATGAACCAGCGGGTGAAAAAGCCCCGATCGTCTTTGTGGTCATGGCCGTGGACGGCTGCATCTGCCATGTGGCTCTCCTTAGATTGTCAACGGATGTACAGGCGCCGAGTCATCTCGTGCCGATACAATTAGACCTGTTCTAGTGCGTTGTGGCTGAAGGGGCAATAATACATGCAGTAATAAGACTGGGTTAATTTGGCGCAGGTGCTTTTGGGGCGACTGTTATTGGCGTGCGTGTTGAGAAGCGGAAGATTTAATGCGGTTCGCAGGTCATTGTGTGCAATGTGGTGTGGTCGCCTTGGCTGGTGTGAGGTTTGGTCACGGTATGAATGTGCAGCAACCGGTGGATTTGACGACAGTATTCGCTTTGTCTGCGTTTGCTTGTGCCATGATCGCACACCATCAAGGTGCTATTGAAATGGCGCAGGTGTTGCTGGACCATGGCGATGATCCCGAAATGGTCGAGCTGGCACAAGAGATCATGGATGCGCAGGTTGACGAAATCGAGGTGATGACAAATTGGCTGGCTGAGAACGTTAAATAACGCGTGTTGGCATCATAGTTTTAAGCGAGGCGGCCGGTTTGGGGAGCGTTGGCGGTCATGAGGCGTCTTTTGGTGTGAAGCTTTGGGCGAAGGTTTGTTTAAGCGCTACGTCCACGTCGTCGATGGTGACGGGCAGGCCGAGGTCGACGAGGGATGTGACGCCGTGGGTGACGATGCCGCAAGGAACGATGCCGGTGAAGTGGGTGAGGTCGGGTTCTACGTTGATGGACAGGCCGTGGAAGCTGATCCATTTGCGCAGGCGGATTCCAAGGGCTGCGATTTTGTCCTCGGCGAGAGTGCCGTCTGCATTGAGCGGCTTGTCGGGGCGGGTGACCCAGACGCCGACGCGGCCCTGTCGCCGCTCGCCTTTGACGTTAAAGGTGTCGAGCGTGTTGATGATCCATTGTTCTATCTGGTTTACAAAAGCCCGCACGTCGTGGCCGCGTTTGCCCACATCTAACATGATATAGGCGACGCGCTGTCCGGGGCCGTGGTAGGTGTATTCGCCGCCGCGCCGTGCTTCGAAGACGTCGAACCGGTCGGGGGAGAGCAGGTCGGCGGGATTGGCCGAGGTGCCTGCGGTGTAAAGTGGCGGGTGTTCGACCAGCCATATACATTCGTCAGCGGTGCCTGCGGCGATCTGGTTGGCGCGGTCTTCCATGAAGGCCAGCGCTGCGGGGTAGGGGGTGAGCCCTGTTGATGTGATCCAGTCTACCATTTTTTGTTTTGGCCAGCGGCCAGCCTTTTTGATATTTTCTGCGCTGACTTAGGGGGATTTCGCCTGTGATGACAAGGGTTACGCCTGTGCAAAACTGCGTCACGGGCAGCTAAGTCAAAAGAGGTGCATTTTTTCGCTTGAGGTGGCTGCAAGCTTGGTTTAGAGCAGCCGAAGTCACTGATCGCGGTCGTGGCGGAATTGGTAGACGCGCAGCGTTGAGGTCGCTGTTCTGTAACAAGAGTGAGGGTTCGAGTCCCTCCGACCGCACCAGTGTTTTCCCACTTTGTGGATGACACTCCCCTAAAGCAAATTATTTTATGCCTGTTTACTGGGCGTTTGCGGGCGATTTGCCTGTTAATGGCGCATTTACGGGCCATTTACCTGCGTTTAGCTGTTTCCCAAAAAGGCATTGAGGAATCGGGTTGCAATGCTGCCATGCCTTTGTTCTGTTCTTGGTAATAACAGCAGCGGAATCGTTGCACATCAGGGAGACATGGTTTGGCCGATGGCACATCCACCAACGCGTTCGTTGAATTCGAACGCGTGCAAAAGAGTTACGACGGCGAAAAGCTGGTTGTAAAAGATTTGAACCTTTCGATGCCCAAGGGCGAGTTTTTGACGATGCTTGGGCCGTCGGGGTCGGGCAAGACGACCTGCCTGATGATGCTGGCGGGTTTCGAGACGGCCACACATGGCGAGATCAAGCTGGATGGTGTGTCGATTAACCATATTCCGCCCCACAAGCGTGGCATTGGTATGGTATTTCAGAACTACGCATTGTTTCCGCATATGACCGTGGCCGAGAATCTGTCGTTTCCGTTGGAAGTGCGCAAGATGGGCAAAGCCGAGCGCGAGAAGAAAGTGATGCGTGCGCTGGGAATGGTGCAGATGCAGGAATTTGCCAATCGCCGTCCGACGCAATTGTCGGGGGGACAGCAGCAGCGGATTGCGCTGGCGCGTGCCTTGGTGTTCGAGCCCGAGTTGGTTTTGATGGACGAGCCGCTGGGTGCGTTGGATAAACAGCTGCGCGAGACCTTGCAGTTCGAAATCACGAACCTCGCGCATCAGTTGGGGATTACCGTGGTTTATGTGACCCATGACCAGACTGAAGCCCTAACCATGTCGGACCGTGTCGCGGTGTTTGATGATGGCCGTATTCAGCAACTGGCACCGCCAGCCGAGTTGTATGAGGCGCCACAGAACAGTTTTGTGGCCCAGTTTATCGGCGAGAACAATACGCTGGATGGTGTGGTCAAAGAGATCAAAGGCAATAGCTGTATTGTCGAGTTGGACAGCGGCGAGATCATTGATGCGATCCCTGTGAACGTGTCGGCGGTGGGCGAGCGCACCAAGGTGTCGATCCGCCCCGAGCGGGTCGAATTTGATAAAACACGCCTGAAAGATGATGCTTATACGCTGAAAGCGGAAGTGCTGGAGTTCATTTATATGGGCGACATTTTCCGCACACGTCTGCGGGTGGCGGGCCGTGATGACTTTGTCATCAAATCGCGCAACGCCCCTGACCAGACCCGACTTGTGCCGGGTCAGACGATCGAAATTGGTTGGCTGACAGAAGATTGCCGCGCATTGGACGCGTAACGCGTTCGGGTGCGAGAATAGGAGATGCTTCCGCCCGGAAAGCAGTCTCTGATTATAACTCCGGGTACCTAACGGGAGACGACACATGAAAATGACAAGAGTACTATTGGCAACAACGGCTTTGACTGTTGCAGGCGGTTCGGCGTTCGCGCAGGAAGCAATGGCCGATACTATGACGATCGTAAGCTGGGGCGGCGCCTATTCCGCATCACAGCAGGCAGCATATCACGACCCGTATACCGCTGCGACCGGTGTGACAATTGTGAATGACGAGAGCTCTAACGAGGCTGTGGCCAAGTTACGCGCCATGAATGAAGCAGGCAATGTCACGTGGGATGTTGTGGACGTTGTTGCATCGGACGCGATCCGTCTGTGTGACGAAGGTCTGGCGATGGAAATCGATCATGATACCATGCTGGCTCCCGGTGATGACGGGTCGACACCTTCTGAAGATTTTGGCGATTTGCTGGTTGCTGATTGCTTTATCCCGCAGATTGTTTACTCGACCACAGCCGGATATCGCACCGATCTGGTGGGTGATACGCCACCAACTTCGATCTGCGCGTTCTTTGATACAGATACCTATCCTGGTATGCGATCCTTGGAAAAGCGCCCCATCAACAATATGGAATGGGCGTTGCTGTGTGACGGTGTAGCCAAAGAGGATGTTTATGACGTTCTGGAGACCGATGAAGGTCAGGCACAGGCATTTGCCAAGCTTGATACAATCAAGGACAGTGTTGTTTGGTGGTCTGCCGGTGCTGACACACCGCAGTTGCTGGCTGATGGCGAAGTCGTCATGGGCACCACGTATAACGGGCGTTTGTTCAGCGTAATCGTAGAGCAAGACCAGCCGGTTGCGATGTTATGGGATGCACAGGTGTACGATATTGACGGGTGGATCATTCCGACCGGTCTAAGCCCTGAGCGTCAGGCGCGTGCGCTCGACTTTATCAAAACGACGACAGATACCAAGCATCTCGCGGATCAGGCTGCGTATATTTCCTACGGTCCTGCGCGCAAATCGTCGGGTCCACTGGTTGGCCAGCACGCAGAATTGGGTATCGAGATGGCACCACATATGCCTACCGACGCGGCAAATGCGACCAACGTGTTTGTGTATAACTACGAGTGGTGGGCTGATTACCGTGACGATCTGGATGCAAAATTCCAAGCGTGGCTGTCACAGTAAGACCGTTTAAAGGGCGGGGTAAAACCGGCCCTTGAATGGACCAATGATCCGCAGCCGCCTGTGTTTGGGGGCTGCGGATTGCACATACTTATGACCGGATAGGCAAATATGACCGACATTTCGCATCAAGACACTGGAGATCAAGACTCCGGGCCAGTTCTGGCCGCTGACGGAAGGCCGTTGAAGGCGTCGTTGAGCCGTGCCCTGCGCCGCGAGAAGCTGCGTGCGATGATGCTGATTGCGCCGTTGTTGGTGTTTATCGTGATTACCTTTATTGTCCCGATCGGGCAGATGTTGTTCCGCTCTGTCGAGAACCAGATTGTGAGCGAGACCTTGCCGCGTACCACTGTTGCGCTGGGAAACTGGTCGGTCAAATCTGCGCAGGCTCCTGACGAAGATCTGTTCTTTGCGTTGACGCAGGATCTGGTTGTTGCGGTGGAACGCAAGGAACACACGCGGCTGGGGTCGCGGTTGAATTACGAACAATCTGGCGCGTCGTCGCTGTTTCGCAAGACGGGCCGCGCGGTTGATGACATTGGCGAGATTTACGCCGATCAGTTTCAAGCGCTAGATCCTGTGCTTGCTGAGCCGGCCACGTTTGCGGCACTGTTTGCGTCGGACAAGTGGCTGGAGGCTGTGGGCGAGGACGAGAGCGAAGCGGTGACGCGCCGGTTTATTGTTGATCCTGATGTAGCCGAAAGCCTGCCGCGCACTGCGGACGCCTACCGCGAATTTGCGATTTTCACCCAGCGCGAGGACGGTGATGATCCGCGTGCGCAGATGCCATGGAACAGTGTGTATCTGGCTTTGTATGAGGATTTACGCCTTGATCCTGCCGCGATGGTCGCGGGGGAATTTTCGGGTGTTATAGAGACCGCAGCGGCAGCAGTGCCTACGTTCGAGACCGAGCTTTTATCTGCAACTTATGCGGATATTGATGATGGCTGGCTGGAGCCGGCGTTCTGGAGCATGGTGAAACGTTATAGTCCGGCGCTAACCAACGGGTATTTCCTGAATTCGATTGATATGGAAAAGACGGTTGATGGTCCGGAATGGCGTCCTGAGGGCGAGCAGATCTATATCACGTTGTTTTATCGCACGATCCTGATGTCGCTGACGATTATGGGTGCGTGCATTTTGCTGGGTTATCCTGTGGCGTGGTTGCTGGCGACCCTGCCGACACGTCAGGCCAATATGTTGATGATCTTTGTGCTGTTGCCGTTCTGGACATCGCTTTTGGTGCGCACGTCGGCGTGGAAAGTTTTGTTGCAGCAGCAGGGGGTTATCAACGATATTGTTGTGTGGTTGGGGATTGTGGCGGATGATAACCGGTTACAGCTGATCAATAACGCGACGGGGACGATCATTGCGATGACGCATATCTTGCTGCCGTTTATGATTTTGCCGCTGTATTCGGTGATGAAAACCATTCCTGTGACCTATGTGCGGGCAGCCAAATCGCTGGGCGCGACCAATTGGACCGCGTTCTGGCGGGTTTATTTTCCGCAGTCCATACCAGGGATTGGCGCGGGCTCGATCCTCGTGTTTATCATGGCGATTGGCTATTATATCACGCCTGAAATTGTGGGCGGGACCAAGGGTGTCTTTATTTCGAACCGGATTGCCTATCATATTTCCAGCTCTTTGAACTGGGGTCTGGCGGCAGCGCTGGGGGCGATTTTGCTGGTGGTGGTTCTGCTGCTGTATTGGGCCTACGACCGCATTGTCGGTATTGATAACGTGAAGTTGGGATAAGTCATGGCTACTGTATATAATGGCAAAATGCCGACACCCTCGTTGACCGGATTTACCGTGCCACTGACTGCCGCGTTGGGCGGGGTGTTTGGTTTGATTGCTGCGGCACCAGCAGGGCTCGGCGCGGCTTTGGGTGTGGGGGCGGGCGTTTTAATAGGCGCTGTGATCGCCTATGTTTTGGTGACTTTCCTGCCGTATAAAACCGGACGCTGGGGCGCAATTGCGGTCATGGGCGTGGCGGGCGTTTTGCTGGGCGGGCCGATGGGGTTGATCGTGGGGCTGGCTGCGGGTGCGGTGTTGGGCTGGTGTGCCTATTGGCTGCATCTGGGTAAATACCGCGCCGGCGTGCCTGTTTATGCGACGCCGGGCCAAGTGCTATGGCACAATGCGTTCCTGCTGATCTGCGGGTTTATCTTTTTCTTTTTGATTGCGCCGATTATCACGATTATTCCGCTGTCGTTTAATGCGGAAAACTTTTTCACCTTTACGCCGGAGATGCTAGCGCTGGATCCTGCGGGTTATTCGCTGAAGCATTACCGTGACTTTTTCACCAATGACGATTGGCTGCGGCCGATGAAGAACTCGTTGATTATTGCGCCCTTTGCGACGATCATTTCGGTGTCTTTGGGGACATTGGCAGCAATCGGTTTGAGCCAGTCGCATGTACCGTTTCGTCGTGCGATCATGGCGATCCTGATTTCGCCGATGATTGTGCCGTTGATTATTTCGGCGACCGGCATGTTCTTTTTCTACAGCCAGATGGGATTGTGGCTGGAGGACACCTTGGGACTTTCAAAGTCGTTGACCGGCTATATCAAGGTGATTTTAGCTCATGCTGCCTTGGGTATTCCGTTTGTGATTATCACGGTGACGGCGACACTTGTGGGGTTTGACAATTCATTGACCCGCGCTGCGGCGAATATGGGCGCGACACCGACGGTTACGTTTTTCCGCGTGCAGATGCCGTTGATCCTGCCGGGCGTGATCTCGGGCGGGCTGTTTGCTTTTATCACCTCGTTTGACGAGGTTGTTGTGGTATTGTTTGTAGGGGCGGCGGCGCAAAAGACGCTACCTTGGCAAATGTTCACAGGCCTGCGCGAGCAGATTAGTCCGACCATTCTGGCGGTCGCGACGATACTGGTGATCGTGTCGATTTGTTTGCTCGCGACTGTAGAGGCGCTGCGTCGCAGGTCCGAGCGGTTGCGTGGATTGACGCCGAACTAGGGCAGGATAGCGAGCCAGCCCCATGCAGTAATCACGGTTAACCCCGTGGCGATCAGCACGGCGGATGCGGCCACGCGCCGCGCCCGACCATACATATCTGCAAAGAGGTAGGCGTTGACGCCCGGTGCCATTGCGCCCGTGATAACAGCTGAGCGGATTTCGTTGGTAGAGAGATTAAACACCTTTGCCAGTCCGAATGTGATCGCGGGATGTATGATGAGTGCGATCACCACGACGAACATGATGGTGAGCATATCGCCGTCGGGTTTGTAGCGGAACAGCACGCCGCCCAAGCCGAAAAGTGCGGCAGGTAAGGCTGCGCGCGAGATGAGAGTGACTGCTTCTGAAAAGGCGGCTGGCAATGTTATTCCTGTCAGGTTCACCAGAAACCCGCCGCCAATGGCCACGATCAGCGCGTTTTTGAAAACGGCTTTGAAAACTTTGGCGGGCAGGGCGACCAGTGATCTGCCTTGGTTGCGCACGACTTCCATCGCTGTGATCCCGAGCGCGTAGCAGATGGGGGCGTTCAGCGCGATGATGGCGAAGTTTGCGGCAAGGGCGTCACCGCCGTAGGCTCGCTCTGTGATTGGCACACCGAGCAGCACCGAATTCGAGAACATGCCGACGAAGCCGATGACAACGCAGTCTTCCCAGTCGCGTTTGAAGATCAGGCGCGCGCCGATCAACCCGATGAAAAAGCACAGGATTACCCCAGCGTAGTAGCTGAATAACAGCGCGAAATTGAAGTGTTGCCCCAGATCGAGGGTGGATATGGCGAGAAACAGAAGACAGGGAATGGCGAAGCCTTGGGTGAACTTCATCAGCCCGTCGGCCAGTGCGTCAGAGAAATAGCCTGACCAGACGGAGGTGTAGCCAAAGCCAATCACAATAAAGACCGGAAGGATGACGTCGAGGAGAGCGGTCATGCGCGTGTTCTTTCTATTTGGCAGGTAGCGTGATTTCTAATCCATCATGGGCGGGGGTGATGTGGTCGGGAGTTTCTGCGCGCACTGTGTCATAGTCCAGATCGATGTGCATATTTGTCAGGATCGCCTGTTTCGGCGCGGCCCGTTTGATCCAGTCAAGTGTGTTGGCGAGGTGGCTATGGGTCGGGTGCGGCGTGCGGCGCAGGGCGTCGATAATCCAGACGTCGAGGTTTTCGAGATGGTCCCACGCGCGTTCGGGAATGCCAGAGACATCGGGCATATAGGCCACGTCGTTGCAGCGTAGGCCGAGTGCGTCGATAGATCCGTGTTCGACTTCAAAAGCGGTGAAGGTCAGCGGGCCCGCGGCGCCGTCGATTGTGACCGTGTCGCGCAGGGTGTTGAGCTCGCAGATCGGCGGGTACGAGGAACCTTTGGGTTGCACAAAGGCATATCCGAAGCGGGCGAGGAGTTGG
Source organism: Yoonia sp. MH D7 (assembly GCF_054439475.1). NCBI lineage: Bacteria > Pseudomonadati > Pseudomonadota > Alphaproteobacteria > Rhodobacterales > Paracoccaceae > Yoonia > Yoonia sp. MH D7. The sequence continues at coordinate 1,648,353 of NZ_JBTJCF010000001.1, read as the reverse complement.
TCGGCGGTGTCGCCGTCGGCCCAGACTTGCAGTCGTTCACGTGTGTTGAAGAAAATCATGCGCAGATCGTCAATCCCATGCACATGGTCCGCGTGGGCGTGGGTGTAGATCACCGCGTCAAGCGTGCCGGTATCGGCGTCGATCAGTTGCGCGCGCATATCGGGGCCGGTGTCGATCAGAACGCGTGTGGTGGCGTCGCCGCGTTTGCGGGTCACGAGAAGCGAGCAGCGCAGGCGCCGGTTTTTGGGGTTTGTGGGGTCGCAGTCGCCCCAGTGTCCGCCTAAGCGCGGCACGCCGCCGGATGATCCGCAGCCTAAGATACGGAAGGTGATTGTGTCGCTCATAATTTGGCTTTCCAGAACAGCCGGTCGAAGTTTGCGGTCGTTCGGCCCGCGAAGTCTGCGTAATCCATGTTGTAGAGGGTGGCGCCTACGGCGGCGGTATGGGCGCTATAGGCGGGTTCGTTGCGACGGCCACGAAAGGGTTTTGGCGCGAGATAAGGGCTGTCGGTTTCCACAAGAATGCGGTCGACGGGAGCGGCGGCGAAAATGTCGCGGACCTCTTGGCTTTTTGGGAACGTCGCGATGCCGGACATGGACAGATAGAAGTCGAGATCAAGAGCTTTGCGGGCCAACGCGGGGCTGCTGGAGAAGCAATGCATGACGCAGGTGTATGCGCCGTTGGCGTATTCTTCGCTCAGGATCCGGGCCATGTCGTCGTCAGCGGCGCGGGCATGGATGATGAGCGGGAGTTTGGTTTCGCGTGCGGCATCGATGTGGATGCGCAGGGACTGTTTTTGAATATCAGCGCTGTCGGCTGTGTAGTGGTAATCGAGGCCGCTTTCGCCGATGCCGACGAATTTCGGATGGTGGGACATTTCCACCAACGCGTCGACCGTGGCGAGGGGTTCCTCGGCGGCGCTCATCGGGTGGGTGCCGGCGGCGTAGAACACCGAGGCGTGTGCTTCGGCTATGGCGCGCACGGCGGGTTCATTGCGCAGGCGGGTACAAATGGTGACCATGCGTTCCACGCCTGCGTCAAGTGCGCGTTGGATTACCTCGGGGCGCTCTGCATCGAAATCAGGGAAATCGAGGTGGCAGTGGCTGTCGACGATTGTTGGTTGGCCCATGCTGATACCCCTTGGTGTTATTTTGCGCCGACCTTTCGGGCGGTGTCTTCGATCTTGAAGATCATATCAAGGATCAGCGAGGCCGGGTCAAGGTTGACCGCCCGACCGTGGCGCACACGTGTGGTTAGGTCTTGTTGCAGTTGCGCCCAGGTTTGCGCCGCGCGGTCGGTGGGGGCGAGGCGGGCGAGCAGGCGGGCCTCGTGCGGGGAGCCTTGGGAATGAGGCTCGCCGAAGAGCCCTGCGCGGGCAGTGCGGGCGAGGAAATGGTCGATCAGGTCGAGGGTCAGGCCATAGTGGGTTTCGGCCCCGCGTGCGGCGCAGCTATCGGCGAGTTTCAGGGCGGCGGGGCGGTCGATTTTTGGCAGCCCTTCGAACAGGCGGATGAGGGACGCGTAAAGCGCTAGCCCGTCGTGGCGTAGCAGGCGCACGGCGTCGCCTGCGGAGCCTTCGGAGAGCGTCGCGAGGCCCTCGGCGTTGGCTGTGTCGAACCCTGCTTGGGTGAGGGCGTGTTGCAGGGGTTCGGTCGTCAATTGCGAGCAGCGCAGCACGCGGCAGCGCGAGCGGATTGTTGGCAAGAGCCGCGAGGGTTGGTGGGAGATGAGGAGAATTGTAGTATTCGCAGGCGGTTCTTCGAGTTCTTTGAGGATTGCGTTGGCGGCGTTGCGGTTCATTTCATCCGCGCTATCGACAATCACCACGCGCCGCCCGCCGTCAGCGGCGGACATGTGAAAGAAATCTTTCAGCCCGCGCACCGCGTCGACGGTTATTTCCTGGCGTAGTTTTTTGGTGTCGTGATTGTAGCCGCGCCGGACCACGATCATGCGCGGGTGAGCGCCTGATTGGACCAATCGCGCGTCGGGGTTATCATCCGGGATTGTTAGCGATGTGGCTGCTTGGACGCCGGTGTCGGGTCGTTCTGCCAACAAGAAGGTGGCGATTTTCCATGCAAGCGTGGCTTTGCCGACGCCGCGCGGTCCGGTGATCAGCCAGCCGGAGTGCAGACGATCTGTGTTATAGGCGTCGAGGAAGTCAGCCTCGGCGCGGTGTTGGCCAAAAAGGATGCGGGTGGTCCGTGGGTGTGGCGCGCCCTCGATGCGGTCGGGTTCTGGAAGGGTCTCGTCGCTCATGCGTGGGCCGCGATCTCGGTGGCGATTTGGTCTACGGTGCGGTTGCCGTCGATCAGCACGCAGCGGTTCGGGAAGGATTTAGCGAGCGTCAGGAAGCCGTGGCGCAGGGTTTCTTGAAAGCCGAGACCGAAGTCCTCGAAGCGGTCTTCGCCAGAACGCCGCGCGAGGCCGCGTTCCAGTGCAATTTTCGGGTCCATGTCGATGATGAAGGTCAGGTCGGGTTCGACGCCGATCATCAGTGCGTGTAATGCGTCGACTTTTGCGCGGAGATCGCCGCGTGTCGCCCCTTGGTAGATGCGCGTGCTGTCGGCAAAGCGGTCGCAGATCACTGTTTGCCCTTGCGCGAGGGCAGGGCGGATCGTTTTTTCCAAGTGGTCGCGCCGTGCGGCAGTAAAGAGCAGAAGTTCGGTTTCTGCGCTCCAGCGATCGGGATCGCCTGTCAGCAAGAGGCTGCGAATTTCTTCGGCACCTGCGCTGCCGCCGGGTTCGCGCGTCAGGATCACGTCTTGGTCCTGTGCGCGCAGCAGGTCGGCAAAGCGTCGTGACTGCGTGGATTTACCCGAGCCGTCAATGCCCTCGAATGTGATGAACCTTGCGGACATTCGCGGATCAGGCAGGCGCGTCGGCGGTGGTTTCGGGAGTATCTTCGGTGGTATCAGGTATCGGCGCAAACCTGTTCCAAAGCACCATGGCCGCTGTGCGCAGCCGTGTGTCGAATCCGCCTTTGGCAATGTCACGGTCAGCGACTAAGGGTACCCGTGCTTCGGGCAATCCGTCCAATGTAATGACCAATTCACCGAGTTGCTGGCCTTTGGTGATAGGCGCTGTAAAGGGGCCGCTATAGACGACTTCGGCGTCGATGCCGTTTGAGGATCCGATCACGGGCACCAGCAAATGCACATCTTCGGCGATGGTCAGTCCCACGGTTGCCGCTTCGCCCATCCAGACGTCGGCCTGTGCGAACTGCGTGCCAGCGCGCCCGACCTGTTTTTGCGCGAATTGGCGGAAGGCCCAGTTCACGATTTTTTCCGCTTCTTCCGCGCGTTCTTGCGGGGTTTCCATGCCTGTCAGCACAAAAATGATCCGGCGGTCGCCTTGTTTGGCTGAACCTGTCAGCCCGTAGCCAGCCTCGGTTGTGTGGCCGGTTTTAAGCCCATCAGCGCCAATGCCGAGACCCAGAATCGGGTTGCGGTTCTGGCTGTTGGAGGGGACGCGCCCGTCAAATTCGAATGACTGTTCGGAAAACAGCGGGTAGTAGGTCGGGTAATCTGTGATCAGACGGTTGGCCAGAATGCCGAGGTCTTCCATCGACATTCGATGCCCTGCGGCCGGCCAGCCGTTGGAATTGGCAAAGCTGGAGTTCATCATGCCCATCTGTTTTGCCCGCTCGGTCATCATGCGCGCAAAGCCTGCTTCGGTGCCGTCGAGTGACAGTGCCTCGGCGAGGACTGCGCTTGCATCGTTGCCCGAAAGCACGATCACGCCGCGCATCAGGTCTTCGACGGTGACGCGGTCAGTGGTGTCGAGAAACATCGAGCTGCCGCCGTAGGACGCCGCATGAGTAGAAACCGGCAAGGTTTCGTCGATGCGCAAGCGCCCGTCGGCCACCGCCTCGAAGGCCATATAGACGGTCATCAGTTTGGACATGGAGGCCGGGGGTAACGGTGTGTTCGCGTTTTTGGCAAGCAGGATGGTGCCTGTGCTTTGGTCCAGAACGTAGGCGGCGCTAGCTTTGGTCTCGAAAATCTGTGCGCTGCTCATGGCAGGTGTCAAAATCAGCGTCGCAATTGCGGCCATGTGGCGCAGGGTGATCATGAGTTTGCTCCCTTGGATATGGGTTAGTTGGTGACAAAATAGGCGTCGGCAAACCCGAGTGTTTTGACCTTTGCCAGTGCAGCAGCGCGGTCAGCGGAGGTTGGTGCAGGACCTACGATCACACGCCAGAACGGTTTGCCTTGACTTTTTTGAGCAAACACCTGGGACGATAGCCCGTCGCTGCGTAAGCGGTCAGCGGTACTGCGCGCGTTGGTTTCCACGCTGAAGATGCCGATCTGGATGAAAGGTTTGCTAAGGCTGGAAGAGGTGGCAGCAGGTGCGGGTGTCGGCGCGGCGGGGGGCGGTGTTGCCACTGGCGTGCTGGCTGCTGCCGTCTCGATGGCGGCGGCGGCCCCGGCGATCGGGTCAAGCGGGGTTGCCGCGATGTCTTCGGGTTCGCCAAAGTCAACTGTTGCTTCGGGGGCTGCGGCCACGGCGGCCTCTTCGCGGCGCAGGGCCGTGACATTCAGGGTGGCGGGTGCGCCTGCTAAAAGACCCAGCGCTTCGGCGGCGTCGGAGGAGACTTGTAATGCAGGGCCGGGGTTTTCACGCTCGCGCCGGAATAAGGCGCCGATCACAAACTTGCCGTTCGCTTCGTTGCGTACGATCACACGCTCGGGGTCTTGCGATGACGGGTGAGCCACCCAGACGCCGCCCAAGGATGGACGACCGTCCCAAAGCCCTTGCTCGGTGATCTGGAACACATCGGGTGCTTCGACGTCGCGTTCAACCAGTTCGGTGCTTTGGCTCATGGACGGCGCGCCGGGTGTGTTCTCCGCCGCAATGAACTGGCCATTTTCGTCGCAAGCTGCGAGCCCCATTGCCGCGATCAAAATTACCGACAGACCGGTATATTTCGAAAGGTTGTATCGTTGACCCATCATTCGCCCCTCGGATTACATGCGCCTCCTGTTCCTGGAGTGGCCGTTGATCGACCTTTTGCACGTTTAAACAGTGTATAGCGGAGCGTGCGACCATGCCGCAAGCCCTGCTTCGAATGGCACAGTAGCGGTATGGTAGCGGTTTTGGAAGTGATTGCGCGGTAATGTCGGCGGATTTCCCCAAGTCGCAAATGGTCTTTCCGAATCGGAATCAGGTCTATAAGAGGTGCGCAACGGAGGCTTGGCAGAGTGGTCGAATGCACCGGTCTTGAAAACCGACGAGGGTGAAAGTCCTCCCAGGGTTCGAATCCCTGAGCCTCCGCCAGATACATCACTCAAGTCATTGTTTTAATTGATGAATAAGTGACTTGAGCGTATTTGATCCCCCACATGATCCCCCACCTTGCGCTGGAACTCATGGAACGTGCTGGGCGCTAAAAGGACATGTTGGTGGGAATTATCTAGTCTCTAAATTTTGGTGTTCTGTTGTAGCCGTGCTTAGGATCGCTCGCGCCCATTTATCAGCGATAAGAACCATTTCCTAGGGGACAGTGATTTTAGCTACTCTAAAGCTTCGTCAATACAAGTATTTACACGAACATATTCAACATGAGGCGAGCCATTCATTCCAAATCTAGTGTCGCGTTGGACAGAACAGATATACAAGCCTTCTTCAAACCTAATAATCATTTCCCAGCCAATGCTAGGCTGTGAAAAGGTTCGGGAGCTAACTATTTCGCCCTTTTGAATGATTAGCTTTGCTGTGGGTTCGTCCACTGTTCCCGCCGCTGTTTGGGTGGCAAAAAAAACCGACACTATTAAAATAAACCGCATCATCTAATATTCCCACTCATTCTTGGCGACATTAACCTGTGATAACATACGTATACTTCAAAGGCCATTTCCTGCATTCAGGAAAGGCGGCAGTTGCTAATCTGCTAATCGGTTAACTGTGATGTTTCACGATGCGGTAAGCCAGCTTTCTGATCTTGCCCCGAACCTCTGAGCCTTCTTCGAGAGCTGCTAGCGCTTTGTTTGCCGTCGGCCTTTCTCTTAGTGCAGTGATAGGTGCGCTTTGTACGATTTCACTGGGCAGGATTTCAGGGTACTTCCAAGTGTCCAAAAGCCAAACACGTAAGCGTTCTGCCCGTGCGATGTCTAGTGACACAATCGCGGCGCTGGATAGGCGCAAGGCCTCATTCAGATAGTATTGTGCTAATTCCACGGCATTCGGCATTGTCCTTGATCCGCCAGTGGCAGGGGGGCGCTGTAAGGGGTATGCGTTCGCGCTGTGCGACTTAGGAAAGTCGATAACTTACCGAAAAGGACTAAGTGCCGAACACTGCATCCCAGAAGTGTTCCCAGCATTGCTGGAAGATACGCCCGTATTTTATTTGCATCACGATATGCGTTTTGCTTTACTCACGTTTGTGTACCGTCATTAGGTAAACAGATCGTCCAAAGCCCAGCGCTGGGCGATGATCCAGAATGTTGTTTTCGTGAATAAGAAAGAATGCGCGAGCCGCTAAAGGGCGGCGCATCTCTTAGGGGGTATAAGGGGGAGAGGTGTGCAGGGGAGTTTCGGGGGAGGTGATAAGGGGATGCACCATAGATGCACCCCCAGTTGTCAGGCAGTTTCGGGGGAGGTGCGCTTAGGTTTGCACCATAACAATGTCATTTCTACGCCCGTTTTCTTCGTTCACGATTTTACCATCGTCAAAAAGCTTGTTCATTGCCGTTTTAAACATCGGTTTCGTAATCCCTTCACCTTTAGGGTGCGCAGCAAACTGCGAAGGTGCATAGTTAGCACCAGCCGAAGCATTTAGATTTCGGCCCTGTTCGGTAAATAGCCTTAGCAGGTCCATAAACACACGTTCAGCCTTTGCCGTTGTTGCTTTACGGTCCATCGCAGTTTCAGCCGCCTTCGCAGTGAACACGCCATCGTCCCAAAACAACTCATTGGACGCGCCTAGTCGCCCATAGTTGTTTTTCATATTGGTAAGAATGCGGCCATTCGGGTCTGCCAAGCCGCTACTGTCCTTTTTGTGGGTAAGATAGAGCCGCGACCGAACAGAACCATTCCAAGCCGTTGAACCACTATCGCCACGCCCAGTTTCCATGCCACTTTTTGACGGGTGAGCAAGCAACACAATTGCGCAGTCATAAGTTATGGCAAGGAATTTTAGCATCCCAACAAACTGCCTGACTTTTGCGCGGTCATTCTCGTTTGCTGGATACATATCTGCCAAAGTGTCGAGAACAACTAACTTTGGGCGTACCCTTTGGATTTCTCTTTCCGTCATTAGGTAAAGTGGGGACGGGCTAAGGGGGGCATGAACGCTAGCTTCCGTCGCGAGAAGTGCATCTTCGCCAGCTAGGGACTTTATGTGCAGGTCTGACAAGTCTAGGAAGTCGCACTTTTCCTTGCCGATAATGTCTTCAAGGCGACGTTGCATTTCCTCTTGTTCATCTTCCGCCCCCAAGTAGATCACGCTGCCTTCGATCACTGGTCTGTTTAACCAAGTCTGCAAGGGTCTTTTTTGACGTAAAACAACGGCTACTGATAACTGCATTGCGACCAATGATTTGCCTGTCCCACCGTCACCTGTGAAAAGTGTAACTTGGCGATCAGGGATCATTTCCTGCACGATCCACTTGCGATCTGGTGCCGTTGTGCCTTCAAAGCTAGCTGCGCTGATAGTTAGGTTTTCAGGTGTCGTGCGAATAACGATTTCCGAACCTTCGGCCTTCATAAATGTTTGGTCAATTTTCATACTGAACCGCCTTTCGTCATAATATAATCATTCCAGTCTTGGCCCAATGGGGCAGCGGCAATCGAGGTTTGCCAACCTAAACTTGACGCCCTTTGTGCAAGTGCCTGTGCTGCTTTCATGCCCTCGCCATTGTCGTCGCTGTCAGGGGCAACGATCAGGTGGTGAGGTTTTGCGGGAAGGGATAGCGAACGCATGCCCGATGTAGACAGCGCCGCCCAGATCGTCGCAGGGCCGTCTAGCAAGCCGCATGCAAGCGATAGGGCTGTCTCTATACCTTCGGCCACCACCAACGGCCCATCGCTCTGTGCGACCTGCACAGCGCCGCCTTTGCATGTCCCGAGCATTGCCTTGTCAGGTGCGACACAAGCCTTCACGCCTGCGTTGCCAAGGTAAGTGCGATGCACGGCGGTCCCGATGTTGCCCTCAAGTTTTCCCAGCATTGAGGGAATGCTCACCCGCGTTGGATGCCAGCAAGAGGGATTGAAGCGCAACGTGTCAGGAAGGGGGCAAGTGATCCCCCGATTGCGCAGATAGGTTTCGGCTAAAGTGCCACCAATCGGCAAACCCGCGTCCCAAATCTTTCCCGCTTGTTCGCAGCGCTTGTGCTGCCCCTCTAGTTCACGTTTGCGCCGCCGTTCAGCTTCGGCAGGGTCAGCGGGGATGTAGTCACCTTGCCCCTCAATTAGCCCCCTATGCTTTAACGCCGCTATGATGTCGAGAAAGCCACACCCCCCATGACAATGCGCCAAAAGTTGATCGCCGCCCCCGTTTGCGAGGCTTAGCGCGGGTGTTCTGGTGTTGTCATGCGCAGGGCAATAGGCGAGGCCGTAGCTACCGTGCCAATGCCCCTTGAGTGCCATTGTTAAGCTTTGTGCGTCACTCATGTGTTGCCCCCCAAGTATTAAGGGAAAGCACTGTTTGACGCCCAGCGCTGGGCTGTGATATTGAATTCTTAGACGCCAGTGACCATTGGCAAGAATTTAGAGCTGGAACCTGCGCCAACAGGTTTTGGCTCTTTTCGTTTAAGCGTCCCATATCAAACCTCATTTCGTGGTTTGAGGTTATCAAGCCAAGCAGCGAAGAGGTGGTCGCGGATTTTCGGACCAGTTGTTAAGGTGGATCGCATGACGAAAGAAGTGATCCCAAATGACAAAACGAAAGAACCATTCGCCCGATTTCAAAGCCAAGGTTGCGCTTGAAGCAATCCGCGAGGAGATGTCGATGGCGGAACTGTCCAAAAAATATGGCGTTCATCCGACCCAGATAGGGACTTGGAAACGGGCGGCGATAGAGAATATGGCGACGGCATTTACGCGCAAAGGTTCAGCGCCCGATGGGGTAAGTGCCGTTGACGTCGACAAGCTGCATTCCAAGATAGGTCAGCTTGTTGTGGAGCGATATTTTTTGGCGGATGCCTCGCAGCAGTTGCTCGGGATGCGAGGCAAAAAATGGTGAGCCGAGATCATAAGTTAAGCATGCGTAAACAGTGCGAACTATTGCAGTTGTCGCGTTCGCGGCTTTACTACCAGCCCGTCGGCGAGAGCGCTGAGAACCTGCGGTTCATGGAAATCATCGACAAACAGTTCCTGGAAACGCCTTGGTATGGATCGCGTCAGATGGCCCGGTACATGAAGCGCAACAATCACCAATGTGGCCGCCACCGGATCCGGCGCTTGATGCGGCTTATGCGTCTGGTTCCGATCTATCAGGAGCCCAACACAAGTAAAAAGCATCCGCATCACAAGATCTGGCCTTACTTGCTGAGGAATGCGGCAATTGACCGCCCAAATCAGGTTTGGTGCGCAGATATTACCTACATACCGATGCGACGCGGCTTCCTGTATCTCGTGGCGATCATGGATTGGCACAGCCGCAAAGTGCTTTCGTGGCGGCTGTCCAACAGTATGGATGCAGACTTTTGCGTCGAGGCTTTGAAAGAGGCGCTCGCCAAGCACGGCACGCCGGAAATCTTCAACACCGATCAGGGCAGCCAATTTACCAGCGGCGCTTGGATCGACGTGCTGGTCGACGCAGACATCAAGATCAGCATGGACGGAAAAGGCGCATGGCGCGACAATCGCATGATCGAAAGGCTCTGGCGATCGTTGAAGTATGAATGCGTCTATTTGAATGCCTTTGAGACAGGCTCGGAAATGCGGGCTGGGATCGGCAAATGGCTGACGTATTACAACTCTGAGCGCCCGCATTCAACTCACGGCATATTGACCCCAGATGAGGCCTATGTCAGCAAAACAGAACCAATGAGATTAGCAGCCTAAATAAAACCCAGATCCACCTTAACAAGGATGTAAACTGGTCTAAAATCTAGGACCACCTCTCACCGTGCTTGACGTTCCGCCACGTTGGCAAGTTTAGGGCGTGAACCTTTCGGGCCGCGTCTTCAAAGGTCAGCATCGCTTCGGCTTCACGTTTGACCTGTCGAGGATCGCCACCAGCTTGCACCAGCCTTCGGTTAACTAAAGCCTTTTCCCGCGCTTCGGCTAAGGTCACGACGGTTAAACTACCCAAGCCAAGTTCACACCTTTTGCCGCGAATGGTGATCCGCTGTTTCCATTGCTTTGCGCCGTTCGGCTTCACGAAAAGATAAAGCCCGTTCCCGTCAAAGTGCTTTCCCGTCTTTGTTGCGCTTCTAACATAGGCGGCGGTTAGAGCCTTCGCAGGTGTTCGAATTCCAATAGCTGGCATTGGTTGATCCCCCAAATGATCCCCCACTATGTTCTGGAATTGGCTGGAAATCAAGGGCCTTGCGTGAACCTAGAATTCATAAAATATCATATAAACTAGGTATTTAGGGGGCATCACTGGAGCTATGTGGATTATTAAATGGCGGACTGAGCCTCCGCCATAAAACTCGGAGTGTAAATTTTAATTTAGCATTCAAATCTTACGAGATCTTAGCTCGTGAGGTCGGTTGATCTGCCCTGTTTTGCTACCCTTTCTGCACCATATTTTGTTACGCAAGGCTAAATGTCGAGAGGGGGGCGAGATGTTTAAACCGATCCTGCGCGAGAATACTTGGTATCTGAAGCGGCGTGTTCCCGAGCGGTTTGCGAGTGTCGAGCCGCGTCTTGAGATTTGGGAGAGCCTCAAGACTGCTTGCTATAAAATCTGAAGAAATAGAGAAATCGGTAATTTCACCTTCAGCTTAAAAATGAAAAACCAAAAAATATAACTCCCTCTTTCCTTGGATGAAACTGAACAATCATTTTCCTGCTGCACAAAGAAAAAACCAAAAGCATGACCACCATAAAATCTCGTAACGCTGAGCGCGCTCTTCCTTTGAATTACGTTCTTCTATATATCTTTCTGTCTTGATGTTCAGGCCCTATTTGAATGATCAGGGCTGGCAGGCCGGTCGGCGATTTTTGCCTCGGTTGGCGCTGCGATTTCGCCAATTCCGTGCAGCCAATGGTGAATATCGCGTTCCCGCATGGGTCGTATTTTGACAAGATCGCGGGCCAGTTTTTTAGAACACCTCGGTGCTGTGTGAGCAAAACACCAGCCCTTTGTTCTGCCCTCACCAATCTCTGGCGCACGCGGTCGCGGATGTTCGGAGGCGGCATGCTGTCCCGCAAGCCCGTCAGAACCCGTTCCTCGGTCACCTTGCGCGCGATTGGTGCAGATCGCCTCGCCCTTGTTGCAGGCTCCGGAACAGCCATAGCGGGTTTTGTTGACCAGCGTGTAACTGTATCCGCAAAAATCGCATTTGAGAGGGCCGGACCCGTCGCGAGTGATGAATACTGTCCCACTCACGACCCGTTTGGCGTCAACGCGAGGCTTGCCATGGGACTTTGGACAAAAGGATCTTTCAGTCCGAAAAGACCACTCATGTCACCGCTCATATTTTGGAAGAATGCTTCAGATTTTCAAGCCAAAATCATTGGGTCGTGACCTTAGTCAGAATATTCCGCGGCGGAGTTGACCTAGATCAACGAAACATCCGCGACATGCGCAGACAATGACGGAAAGCGGCATGACGGCCAAACGTCCGTCTTGTTGGTGTAACTGGCAAAAGGAACGCGACCCATGAGTTCTCACCCCGATTCACAACCCGAAGACGACGCCTCGCTCCTGTCGTCGCGTTTTCCAACCGCCTATACGATCCTGTTTGTGCTGATCGCCTTGGTCGCCGTACTCACATGGGTCATCCCCGCTGGTCAGTATGAACGTATCGCCGACGAAACCGTAGGCAGGTCCATCGCCGTCGCCGGAACTTATGCTGAAGTTCCCTCCAATCCACAGGGCCTGTTCGACGTCCTTCTCGCGCCAATTGCCGGTTTCTATGACCCTGACAGCTATGCCGCCAACGCCATCGATGTGGCACTCTTCGTTCTGTTCCTTGGTGGATTTTTGGGTGTTGTGAACGCTACTGGCGCTATTGATACCGGTATCCGCGCCGCGATGACCCATATGAAGGGGCGCGAGATTTGGATGATCCCCATCCTGATGGCTCTGTTTGCGGCTGGCGGTACGACCTATGGCATGGCCGAAGAGACACTGGCGTTTTATGCCATCCTGATTCCAGTCATGATTGCCGCAGGGTATGACGCGGTGACCGGTGTCGCCGTGATCCTGATCGGCGCAGGCATTGGCGTGCTGGGCTCGACGATCAATCCCTTTGCGACTGTTATCGCATCTGATGCTGCTGGCATTCCGTTCACAGACGGGATTGTGCTGCGTCTGGTTCTGCTGATTGGCGGGCTGGTTATCTGTGCTGCTTATGTGATGCGCTATGCCAAGCGCGTGAAAGCTGATCCGGCGCACTCTGTCGTTGCCCATCAAATGGGCGCGCATCGTCGCCTGTTTCTGAGTGATGAAACTGCAGACAACGCCGATGACACCCTTTCCATGACGCAGAAAATCGTACTGGTCCTGTTCGGACTGACATTTGCAGTCATGATCTGGGGCGTCTCTTCACAAGAGTGGTGGATGGCGCAGATGGGTGGCTTGTTCCTTGGGGCTGCCATTGTCATCGGGATTATCGGGCGCTTGGGTGAAAAGCGGCTAACCGGCAGTTTTGTGGACGGAGCGCGTGATTTGCTTGGCGTCGCATTCGTCATCGGGCTAGCGCGTGGGATTGTCGTCATCATGGAGAACGGCCTGATCGCCGACACGATCCAGCACAGCGCCGAAAGCTCGCTCGGGGGGCTGGGAACGCTGGCCTTTATCAATGTCATGTTCTGGATCGAAGTCGGGATGAGCTTTTTTGTACCATCGTCCTCTGGTCTGGCCGTGCTGTCGATGCCGATCCTGGCACCGCTCGCGGACTTTGCGGGCGTTGGCCGTGATTTGGTCGTCACTGCTTTTCAATCAGCCAACGGGCTGGTGAACCTGATCAACCCGACCTTCGCCGTGGTCATCGGGGGGCTCGCCATCGGGCGAGTGTCCTATGACCGCTGGCTTGTCTTTATATGGCCTTTGATGCTGATCCTCATCGTTTTTACCAGCGTTGCAATCAGCATTGCCGCCATTCTTTAATCGAAAGGAAATACTATGTCCGATCAACCCCTTGGCGTTCATTCCGAATCTGGAAAGCTTCGGCAGGTCATCGTCTGCCGCCCCGGCCTCGCGCACCGGCGTCTGACCCCTGACAACGCCTCAGAGCTTCTGTTCGACGATGTGTTCTGGGTTAAGCAGGCGCAAAAGGATCATGACGATTTTTGCGAAACCATGCGCGGCGAAGGCGTCGAAGTGCTTGAGACTGGCACGATGCTGGCAGAAACACTGGAGATCAAAGAGGCTCGGAAGTGGGTTCTGGACCACCGCATTGCCGCGATCCATGTGGGTGTCGGCATGCGGCACGAATTACGTGAATGGATGGACAATCTGCCGGGCGAGGAGTTGTCGCAGTGGTTGATTGGCGGTCTGACGGTCAAGGATGTGCCATTTGATACCGAAAGCATGTTTGGTTCCTATCTGGGGCGCCACGGCTTTATCCTGCCGCCGCTGCCGAACTTTCTGTTCACCCGCGATAACTCGGCCTGGATCTTTGGTGGTGTAACGCTCAATCCGATGCATTGGCAGGCGCGCAGGCCCGAGACGCTGCTGACGGCGGCGATCTATCGCTTCCATCCTAAATTTGCAGGCAAGGTTGATGTGATCTGGGGCGATCCGCTGGCCGATCATGGTCTTGCCACAGTTGAGGGTGGTGATGTCATGCCGCTGGGTAACGGCCTTGTTCTGATCGGCATGGGCGAGCGAACGTCGCCGCAAGGTGTCGGCCTGCTGGCGGGGGCGCTGTTTGATCAGGGTCGCGCAGAGCGGGTCATCGCCTGCGAAATGCCAAAATCCCGCGCCGCGATGCATCTGGACACGGTATTCACCTTCTGCGGCGGCGATGTCGTCACGGCCTTCAAGGAGGTCGCGGACGAAATGACCTGCTACGATCTGCACCCTGGTGAGGGCGACAAGCCGCTGAGGATGCACCACGACAAACGCCCGATGTTCGACGTGGTTGCCGATGCCATTGGGTTCAAAAAGCTGAACGTCGTACCCACCGGCGGCGGCGATCCGTTCGAACAATCACGCGAGCAGTGGAACGATGGCAACAACGTGCTGGCCCTGCGTCCCGGCGTCGTCATGGGCTACGACCGCAACGACGACACCAATGCGGCATTGCGCGCCGAAGGCATTGAGGTGCTGGAAATGCCCGGTGCCGAACTGGGGCGGGGCAGGGGCGGTAGCCGCTGCATGTCCTGCCCAACCATCCGCGATGCAGTTTAAGGAAACGATAAAATGGCTTTCAATCTCAAGAACCGACACTTTCTCACACTGCGGGATTTTACCCCCGCCGAAATCGGGTTTCTTCTGAAGCTCTCGGCTGATCTCAAGTCAGCTAAATACGCCGGCACCGAAGTCGAAACGCTGAAGGGCAAAGAAATTGCGCTGATCTTTGAAAAGGACAGCACCCGAACGCGGGTCGGGTTCGAGGTGGCAGCCCACGATCAGGGGGCGACGGTCACGTATCTTGGACCGACTGGCACCCATATCGGGGGCAAGGAATCTGTCAAAGACACCGCGCGCGTTCTGGGACGGGTTTATGACGCCATCGAATACCGCGGCTTTGGCCAGAAGATTGTGCAGGAGTTGGCAGATTGGTCGGGCGTGCCGGTTTATAACGGACTGACTGACGAATTTCACCCAACCCAAATTCTGGCAGATTTCCTGACCATGCAGGAACACTCGGACAAACCCTTGCGCCAAGTTGCCTATTGTTTCATGGGCGACGCGGGAAACAATATGGGCTTCAGTTTGTTGTTGGGTGGGGCCAAGATGGGGATGGACGTACGCCTTTGCGCACCAAAATCGCTGTGGCCCGTTCAGGCTATTCAGGACGAAGCACAGGCCATCGCCAAGGAAACGGGTGCCCGCATCACCATCACCGAAGATGTGGACAAAGCCGTCAAGGATGTCGATTTTATCTATACCGACGTCTGGGTGTCCATGGGGGAGAGTAAAGAAAAATGGGCCGAACGGATCGACCTACTTAAGCCGTATCAGATCAACGCCGATGTGATGGCCAAGACGGGCAATCCGCGCACTAAATTTATGCATTGCCTGCCTGCGTTCCACAACACCGACACCGAGGTTGGAAAAGAGATCGAGCAAAAATTTGGCCTAACGGCGATGGAAGTCACGGATGAGGTCTTTGAAAGTCCCGCCTCGATTGTCTTTGATCAGGCCGAAAACCGGATGCATACGATCAAGGCGGTTCTTGTCGCCACGTTGGGGGGCTGATCCATGCTTGTCGTTGCAGCCCTTGGCGGGAACGCCCTGCTGACACGAGGTCAACCACTGACCGCGGATAACCAGCGCGCCAATGCCCGCAAGGCCGCAATTGCGTTGGCAGAGATCGTCCGCGCTGGGCACCAGTTGGTGGTCACCCACGGCAATGGTCCGCAGATTGGTCTGCTGGCGTTAAAAGGTGCCGCCTATAAACCCGACGAGGCCTATCCGCTGGATGTTTTAGGTGCCGAAAGCGTCGGTATGATCGGATATATCATCGAACAGGAGCTGGAAAACGCCCTTGATCACACGTATCCGGTTGCCACGTTGCTGACGCAGATCTTGGTGGATGGCAAAGATCCGGCGTTTCAGAACCCGACCAAGTTTATCGGACCGGTCTATGAGCGCGAAGAGGCAGAGGCCCGCGCCAAGGCCGCTGGGTGGTCCATCGCGCCCGACGGCGATAAGTGGCGGCGCGTCGTTGCCTCGCCCCTCCCGCAGGAAATCCCCGATATGGGCGTGCTGCAGCTATTGCTGGAGCACGGCGTGATTGTGATCTGTACCGGCGGCGGCGGCATTCCTGTGGTGCGACAGCCGGACGGCAGCCTGATCGGGATCGAGGCGGTGATCGATAAGGACGCTGCCAGCGCGCTTTTGGCGCAGGAATTAAAGGCCGATGCGCTGTTGCTGCTGACTGATGTCGCGGCGGTGATGCAGGATTTCGGTCTGGAAACACAGCGTGAGATCGGAGCGATTTCGCCTGAGGATGCCATGAAAATGGATCTGCCCGCCGGTTCGATGGGTCCGAAGGTCACTGCCGCCGCGGCGTTCGCGGAAGGTGGTGGCATGGGCGGGATCGGGCGACTGGATCAGGCGGCTGAAATTCTGGCGGGCCGTGCGGGAACACGCATCTCGCTCACCCACACATAAAGGATCAATCATATGAAACGTTTACAAGATAAAATCGCGCTCATCACTGGTGGCGCTGCTGGAATAGGGCTTGAAACGGCTCGCCTGTTTTTAAGCGAAGGGGCGAAAGTCGTGCTTGTGGACTTGACAGACGATGATCTTACCGCTGCGGCCAAAACCCTTGGCGCGCAGGATAACGTGCTGACGGTCGCCGCGGATGTATCGTCAAAGAAAGATACCGCTGCGTATGTAAAGGCAGCGCTGGATCACTTCGGGCGGATCGACGTATTTTTCAACAATGCCGGGATCGAGGGACGCTTCGCGCCGCTGGTGGAACAAGATATTGATGACTTCGACCGCGTGATGGCCGTCAACGTGCGCGGGGCGTTTCTGGGTTTGCAACACGTCCTGCCCGGCATGATTGCCAACAAGTCGGGGAGCATCATCAACATGTCCTCTATCGCAGGTTTGCAGGGCAGCCCGAATGTCGCGCCCTACATCACCTCAAAACACGCCATCGTCGGGTTGACCCGCGCTGCCGCGATCGAAGCCGCCCCTGCCAACGTACGGGTCAACTCGGTACATCCGTCGCCAATCAACACCCGCATGATGCGCTCTTTGGAAGAGGGGTTCAGCCCCGGTCACGCCGCTGAGACGCAAAAGCAGCTTGCCGCCACGATCCCGTTGGCCCGTTATGGCGAATCCATCGATGTGGCAAATCTAGTGCTGTTTCTCGCCTCTGATGACTCGGCCTTCATAACTGGAGGGCAATATCCAGTTGATGGCGGGCTGGCGGCGGGCTGAATCTTGAAAGATATTACGCAAACCAAAGCCGAAGGCCGTATCGTGGCGGTGCATGGCGGCATTGTCGATGTTCTGTTTCCGAGCGCGGCACAGGGTCCGGATATAGACGATCTGCTTTATGCAGACGACATTGCCCTGCAGGTGATGTCCTTTGTCGAAGGAGGTGTTGCGCGTTGCATCGCGCTGGCGTCAGTGCAGGGGTTGGGCCTCGGTACGGCTGTGCGCACCACGGGCGGCCCGGTTCTGGTGCCGGTCGGCGAGGCTGTTCTTGGCCGGATGCTGGATATGTTCGGCGCCCCGCTCGACGGTGATCCCGCGCTGGTCACGGAAGAACGTCGCTCGATCCATCGCGCGCCGCCGCGTCTATCGGAGAGGAGACTATACGCCGAAGTTCTGGAAACCGGAATTAAAGCCATCGACCTTTTAGCGCCAATTGAACGGGGCGGTAAAACCGGCCTGTTCGGCGGCGCTGGTGTGGGCAAGACCGTACTGCTCAGCGAACTGATCCACAATACAGTGGAGCATCACGACGGGGTCAGCCTGTTCTGTGGTATCGGAGAGCGTTCACGTGAGGCCGAAGAGCTGTGGCGCGAGATGGGTGAGGCGGGCGTGCGCGACCGCATGACCATGGTGTTCGGCCAGATGAACGAAAGCCCCGGCGTGCGGTTTTTGGTGGGAAAATCGGCGCTGACCATGGCCGAATGGTTCCGCGACGACCGCGAACAGGACGTATTGTTGTTGATCGACAATGTGTTCCGCTATGTGCAGGCCGGATCCGAAGTGTCGGGTATGATGGGACGGATGCCGTCGCGCGTGGGGTATCAGCCGACACTGGCCACCGAACTGGCGACCTTGCAGGAACGCATCGCCTCTACCCGTAAAGGTGCGATTACATCCATTCAGGCGGTATATGTTCCCGCTGACGATTTCACCGATCCCGCAGCGGCGCATATCTTTTCGCACTTATCAGCCTCGGTCGTTTTGTCGCGCAAACGCGCCAGCGAGGGTTTGTATCCTGCGGTTGATCCCTTGGCGTCGTCTTCGGTGATGCTGACCCCCGGCGTGGTCGGCCAGCGGCACTATGACATTGCCCGTGCGGTGCGTCGAACGCTGGCGGAGTATGAGGATTTGCGCGACATCATCGCAATGCTCGGGATTGAGGAGTTGTCCGCCCATGACCGTGCGGTTGTCGCCCGTGCGCGGCGCTTGGAGCGGTTCCTGACCCAGCCCTTCGCGACCGTCAGCGCCTCGACTGGGGCAGGCGGCAAGCTGGTACCGCTCGAGGCGACGTTGAAAGGGTGTGAGACCATCCTGTCACAAGTCAGCTTTGAGCGCCCCGAGAGCGATTATTACATGATCGGCGTGTTGCCCGAGACCGAGGTGACAGCATGACTATAGCCGCACAAATGCGGGTCAAAGTCCGGCTCCCCGGTGGTCCGCTATTTGACGGCGAGGTGATACAAATCAACGCTGTCGCACAGGATGGCGCATTCGGCATTTTGCCAAATCATACCGATTTCGTCTCAGCGCTGGTGCCTTCTGTCTTGCTTCTTACGCAAGCAGACGGGGCAGAGCGGATCTTTGGCATCGACGAAGGGCTGCTGGTCAAGTCGGGACATCGCGTTGAAATCGCCGTGCGGCGCGGGGTGGAGAGCCATGATCTCGAGACGCTAGGCCACACTGTCGATGCATTTTTCGAAGCCGTAGAAGACGACGAACGCATCGCGAGGTCGGCCCTGTCGCGGCTGGAGGCGAACATGGTGCGCCGCTTTGCCGGATTGCAAAAGGAGCCTGCGCCATGACGGAACCAACACATAAACAAACCGACCAGATCGGTCGGGAGGCCGCCCGCAAAAAAGCTGCACGCGACAATCCCGGCCCCAGCCCCCTGCGCGGGATCGGGGTCTTCGGCATGATCGGCTGGGCCGTAGCGGTACCGACGGTCGGCGGGGCGTTCCTTGGCCTCTGGTTGGACCGTATTGCGCCACAAGCGTTTTCATGGACGATCGCGCTGATCCTTGGCGGGGTCGTTATCGGCGGGTTCCTCGCATGGGCGTGGATCGACAGAGAGAAAGGCGAATAATTTTGTTAAATTTCGATTACACCCTCTTTGGTTTTGGCTTGTTGTCCGGAACGGTCGCCACCGCGCTTTATCTTGCCGGACTGGCGTGGGGCATGCGATTGGCCCTGCGGACGGCACGACCCGTTGCCGTGCTGCTGCCAAGTGCTGCGATCCGCATCACGCTGTTGATCGGCGTGGGGTTCTGGATCTCGCAATCGGGCGCAGTGGCGCTGGCGGGTTTTGCGCTGGCATTTCTGGTGGTTCGATTTGTTGTGACGAACGCCTTGCGGCCACCTGAGGGCGTGACGGTCATGCACCCAACTAAAGAGGTGAAGTGATGGAAATGACACCGGACGACACCATCGTTTTTGTGTTTGGCGGCTTTGCCGTCAACGCAACGATCCTGTTCACCTGGATTGTCATGGCGTTTCTGACGCTCGCCTCGATCCTGATCACCCGCAATTTGCGCCCGGACGTACCGCCAGACCGTTGGCGCACCACGCTGGAGACCATCGTGCTGACTATTCAGGGCCAGATCGACGAGATCAGTACGCGCCCGGACCGCCGGTTGCTTTATTTTTCCGGGACGCTGTTTTTGTTCATCATCACGTGCAACTTGCTGATGATCGTGCCCGGATGGCGCTCGCCCACCGGATCGCTATCAACGACGGTTGCTCTGGCGCTGGCGGTTCTGGTCGCTGTGCCGATCTTTGGGGTCGGGAGCCGTGGCATCGGCGGCTATCTGCACAGCTATATTGAGCCGAATGTCATCATGTTGCCCTTCAACATCATCGGTGAGTTTTCGCGCGGCATTTCATTGGCCATCCGGCTTTATGGCAATGTGATGAGCGGGGCGGTGATCGGCGCCATCCTGCTGAGCGTCGCACCGTTTTTCTTTCCTGTGGTGATGGACATGCTGGGCCTGCTGACCGGCGTGATCCAAGCTTACATCTTTGCTATTCTTGCGACTGTTTACATTTCTTCGGCCACAGCAACCCCCAATTCCGAACCCGATTCCACAACTGCAAAGGAAACAACATGACCGATCTAGGCATCATCGCCGCAATCTCGATTTTCACCGCGGGACTGACCGTGTCATTCGGTGCGCTTGGCCCGGCGTTGGGCGAAGGGCGTGCCGCGGCAAGTGCCATGTCTGCCATCGCACAACAGCCCGATGCCGCCTCGACCCTGTCGCGCACACTGTTCGTCAGCCTTGCGATGATCGAATCCACCGCCATCTACTGCTTTGTTGTCGCAATGATCCTGCTGTTCGCGAATCCATTCTGGAACGTGGCACTTGAGGCAGCGGCGCAAGGCGCGGGTGGCTGAGCATGTCCATTGACTGGATCACCGTCGCGGCACAGTTGGCCAACTTTCTGGTCTTAGTGTGGCTGCTTAAGCGTTTCCTTTATCGCCCGATACTTGACGGGATAGACGCGCGCGAAGCCCAGATCGCCGCGCGTATGTCGGAGGCAGCGCAAGTGCGCGAGGCAGCCGAGATCGCCGAGGCCGAACACCGCGCTGAAACAGCGCGTCTGAAGGCGGCCCGCGATGGGGCGGTGGAACAGGCTCGCGCCGAGGCAGAGGTGGAGCGTGACCAGTTGTTGGCGCAGACGCGCACACGGCTGGACCGTGAACAGGCGACCCGCGAAACCGAGCGCGCGCAGGAAGCCCATCGTTATACCGCAAAACTGGAAAAGAAAGGCGCATTGGCATTGGTGTCACTGACGCGTAAGGCACTACATGATCTGTCCGGTGAAACCCTGGAACAGCGCATCGTTGCCCGCGCGGTTTCGCGCATGGGTGACATGTCAGATGATCTTAAAGCGGCAGCGGGCGATAGCCGGAAAGCCGTGGCAACGACCCAACATACGTTGTCAGACGATCTGCGCGACCAGATCAATGCTGCCGTCGACGCCGCGTTGCCCGGCGCATCGGTGCGTTATGAAACAGTTCCCGCACATTCGCCGGGGCTGTCGCTGAGGCTTGGCGGGGCGCAGTTTGGTTGGACCGTGGATGGATATGTCGACGGTTTGCAAGTCATTCTGAATGACACCGTTCAGGTGAGGGAACATCCAGATGCCGCATGATGCTCTGCGCGACGGAACCGACGATCTGCTTCAGGCGCTACTGGATGCACCTGCGCCGAAACCGCAACTGAGCGAGATTGGCAAGGTGGCCGAGATCGGTGACGGCATCGCCATCGTTACGGGCCTCGCGCGCGCGTTGGTGGACGAGTTGCTGGACTTCGGCGGTGGCCTGTTTGGCATCGTATTCGACCTTGAACAGGACCGCCTTGGCGTCGTGCTGCTCGGACCTTCGGGATCGGTCGTGCCTGGGTCTGACGTGCAGCGCACGGACAAGGTGATCAGCGTTCCGGTGGGCAATGCATTGCTGGGTCGGGTCGTCGACGCGATGGGGAGGCCACGCGACGGGCGCGGATCGATCCAAACCGACCGAGAAAGCCCTATTGAAGTTGCAGCACCCAGCATTCTTGACCGTAAGCCCGTCACACGCCCGCTGGCGACGGGCCTCAAGGTAATTGATGCTGCCGTGCCTGTAGGGATGGGGCAGCGCGAGTTAATCATTGGCGACCGGCAGACCGGCAAAACATCCATCGCCGTCGATGCCATCCTGAACCAGAAGGATACCGGCGTAGCGTGCATTTATTGCGCCATCGGGCAGCGTGGCGACGCGGTCGCTAAAGTGATCGGAGCTTTGCGCGACGGCGGCGTGATGGACAACACCATCGTCCTGTCGGCAGGCGACGAGGAAACACCGGGCCAGTCCTATGTCGCACCTTATGCGGCCATGTCGATGGCCGAAGCCTTGGCTGCGGATGGCCGTGACGTACTGATCGTGTTTGACGACCTGACACACCACGCCCATTCCTATCGCGAGTTGTCGCTGCTGCTACGCCGCCCGCCGGGGCGCGAGGCGTTTCCGGGCGATATCTTCTTTGTTCACGCCCGCCTTCTGGAACGTGCCGGTCAGTTCGGCCCCGGAGTTGGCGGAGGATCTATCACGGCGCTACCGGTGGTCGAGACGCAGGCGGAAAACCTATCGGCCTATATCCCGACCAACCTGATCTCGATCACCGATGGGCAGATTTATCTGTCGCCTCGATTGGTGCGAAAGAACCAGTTTCCGGCTGTCGATCTGGGGGTGTCGGTTAGCCGCGTGGGCGGCAAAGCACAGGCGCCTGCGCTGCGCGATGTGGCGGGCAATCTGCGCGTGACACTTTCGCAATTTGAAGAACTCGAAGAGTTCGCGCGCTTTGGTACGCGACTGGACGACGCGACGAGCGGACGCTTGGCGCGTGGTGCCGCGGTGCGGGCTGCACTTCGGCAGTCCGAACGCGATCCCATGCCCGTCGACGAACAGCTTGCCGTGCTGATTGCCGCAATGGAGGGACTGTTCGACGACATGGAGGAACCAACGATGGCGGCAGCAAGCGCTGCGTTGCGTCGCGCGGTCCGCAGTGGTGACGGCGAGACGCGCGATCTGATTGCATCGGGCCAGCGGCTGGACGAGGCGGATCGTGCGCAGATAGTCGCCATGGCGCGCCATGCAATTGCGGAGGGTCCCGATGGCCGAGACGCTTGAGCGCCTAACCCGTCGCACCGAAACCATGCAAAGCATTCGTGGCATCGTGGGCACAATGAAGACAATGTCAGCGATCAATGCCGCGCCCTATGAAAGGGCCGCCGACGCTATCGACGCTTGGCGGGACACGGTTCTGGACGCACTGCATGCCTTTTTGCACGTGACCGGTCCATTAATGCAGGATAACTCCTCTGAGACCAGGTTAATACTGGTCGTCATGGGTTCTGACCACGGCTTGTGCGGCAATTACAACGAGGTGATTGCGACAGAGACCCTGCGCCATATATCTTCGGACCAAAAGGTTCGGGTTCTTTGCGTTGGCGCACAGATGGAGGACGCGTTGCGGGGCGAAGGTATTGTCCCCGAAGTGACGTTACTGCCGCCAGCCAACGTGGATGGACTTAACCGGCTGGCAGACGAATTGGTCACCCGACTTGATGCGATGCGCGACGATCAACCCGTCACTTTGATCTACATGAAGCGTGCCGCCCATGGCCGACAAGCACCCGTTGCCCAGCAGTTGCTGCCACTGGATGAAGAGATGCTGGCAGATCTGTCCGCGCGCCCTTGGGTTTCACGCAGTCTGCCACACTTCTCGATGCCCGAGCCGGATCTTCTGGCCGCGCTCGTGCGCAACCTGTTGTTCGCTACAGTGCAACGCGCCGCAGCCGAAGCACTGATGACCGAGAATTCAGCGCGGCTGGCACGGATGCAGCAAGCCGAGCAATCCGTGGATGAACGACTGGAAGATTTGCAGTCTGCGACACGCTCGGTTCGCCAAAGCGAGATCACAACAGAACTTCTGGATGTCATTGTCGGTTTCGAAGCGCTGAAGGCGCGTGACAAACGCAAACGTAGTCCGTTCCAATAAACAATTGAACCTTGTTAGGATGGAAGTGAGTGTCACATGTTTTTGGGGGATGGAAATCCGGCAGGTTCCAAGTCTGAATTGTCTGCAGTCTGGCCCGATACCTGTGCAACCGGAGCGCAAAGCCAGCTAAATGTACAAGCTCTGATAGGTGAGCCAGGAAGCCGGATGCGCCACCTCAGTAGCAGCAAAAATTCGCTTCGTCGGCGGGGGCTGACCCAAGTCAGTGCTGCGGCGCTGCGAAGACGATACACTCTCGACGACGACGCCGAATTGCCGCGACATTCCGCAAAGGTACTGTCGCGTTAAGCCAAAAGAATACGCATCAGATCGAGTCTGATCGAGCGATTTTATAATTCAAAAAAATCGAAAAGTGCTGATCTGGCTTCGATTATAGAAACAGCCAAGCCTGAGATGCAAACAAGGCCACAACCGTTTGAAACGGCGGCCCGCCTTAATCGACGCCTGAGGTCGCCATGAACTCACATCGTTTTACACAACACTGAAAAACGGCACTTTCGTCGTTGGGAGGGAAGTGACACAGAAAGATCGCCACCTGCTAGAGATTGGATTTACACATTTGTCAGATCAATCGAAGTACTTTCGATTCCTTGGATACCGGAAAAATCTGACGCCGCCGGAACTGACGAAATTCTCTTCGCTGAGATTGCAATCACAATTGTAGACAACTTCCAGCGGCAAGGGCTAGGTAGGCTTCTTATCGGCGTGCTGGCCAAATTCGCTGAGATGAAAGGCATTCCCGAGTTCTGCGCTTTGGTGCATGGCGAAAACAGGAAACCGAAATCGAGGAATACAGAGGGATGAACCTATTCATTGGTACTCGGGATAATCCTTCTCACATTCTAGCTGCCAAACTGTCGACGCCGGTCCTGAGACGGTCTTCATCAAACCCTCAAAAGATGAACCGAAAGACCGATAGATATGGATGACCCCATTCGTCTTTGCAGGCTTTTCGCACGGTGTTAACGTGTGTTTCTTGCGCACTACTCAGGCCGTATCATCATTGGACCAGCAAGGATCAACGTAATCAGGTCTACTTGGCGATTTGTGGCGGTTTTCTGAAACAATTTGCGCAGATGGAATGACATAGTCGTCTGCGTCACGCCTAATTCCTTTGCTACATCTGAAGCGCTGTTTCCGCGGGCTAAGGAACCGGCGACTCGCGCTTCGGTTGGTGTCAGATCGAAAATTTTCATGAGCAATGCTTCCGGAATTTTTCTTTCCTGATCTGGCTTAGAAGTGACAAGCGCGACATGCGGGTAGCCTTTGTCAGCCTGGCCCGATTGGGGTAGGGCGCAGACGAGGACCGAAATCGCGCTGGCTTCCCCTGATTGCTGCAGATTAATGCCAACAACATTCTCTTTTCCGTTTTTTGCCAACCCCACAGCATTGCCAATAGCACGTTTTCAGTTCCTGTTTGGTAGCGGATCAGTCGAGAAAAATCCGTCGTGGTGGAGTTCGATGATGTCGGTGCTGGCGACCTCGCACTTAGCGGTGCGGTTGCAATGGACCGGTTTCGCCGACTCGTCCAGCAACACTGCCCCGAGCGTGATGAGATTAAGTGCCGCCTCCGCACCGGTGCTGGGCAGGCCAGCAAGTGCTTCACGCTTCGCTCTTGTGTTGGTTGTGAATGCGATCAACTTGACCCACCCGTGCCGCGATGGTCGCCTTCATTGGGTCATAATCGCCGGGCTTGACGAGATAATCATCGGTACCCCGAAGCTTTCCTTTGATCACCTCATAAGGTTTCGACATCGCTGTCAGGAAAACGAAAGGCACTGCGGACAGCGCGGGCCGCATGCTTCGGATTTCGTGCAGAACACCGTAACCGTCCAGACCCGGCATCGTAATACCGCAATGCAAAAGATCAGGTGTTACTTCCGACAAGAGTTCCAGCGCCTCGTCACCCGAGCGCGCGGCGAGGGTGCGATACCCGGCTTCCTGTAACTCCTCGACTACATCGTCTCACATTGGAGCTGTCGCGCTTTCGTGCCGCCCCAAGTGCTCGTTTAAGCCACCTTGCGTTCGAAGGCGACCGGGCTTTTCCAACCCAATGCTGAGTGGCGGCGTCGCGGATTGTAGAACCCGTTGATGTATTCGAAGATGGCATCTCAGCCTTTCTGCGGGTTTCCCATGTATCGCGCCAGATCAATTCCGCTTTGATGGTTTTGAAGAACGTTTCGACAACCGCATTGAAGCTCCTATATTCGTCAAGTTGCGATTTGATCTGTTTTCGATACACAGAGCTGGCTGTAGATTTCGCGGACGATGTAGCGTTTCAGGCATCGAATTATCTCGCTTTTGCTCTTCCCGTCTTTCGTGCGTTTCTTGACATATGCAAGTGTCGGTTGGTGGCTTCGCATTCTAACGATAGCAACACGATAGAGTGCTGCGTTGGCCTGTCGATTGCCGCCTCTGTTTAACCGGAAGCGGTGTGTTTTGCCGCTGGAAGCTGGGATTGGGCAAACACCGCAGAGCTTTGCCAATGCTGCTTCCGAACGGATGCGCGTTGGGTCGTCGCCAACGAGGATTAGCATCTCTGCGATTGTCAGTGTTGCTATCCCATGAGATGCCATCAGGTCTGGTGCGCGTTCGGTGACAAGGCGTTCCAGTTCCTTGTCGTGGGCAATAATTTCTTCATGCAGCCACAGCCACCGGCGCGCCAATGCCCGCATGGCGGCTTTTGCTGAGGCCAATGGCGTGTCGATATCGCCAGGCCGAAAGGCCGCAATATGCCGGATCAACGCGACTTTCCCTCGAATTGGATCCAGTGTTTCCCGAAGATCAGCAGGTGCATTAATGATCAACGTCTTCAGCGTTACCATCGCCTGTGAGCGTGATTTAACGCCAGTATCGCGTGCAATCTTCAAATGTCTGATCATTTCGGATGACCCTGTTTGTGTCTTGGGTCGCGCTGTTGCCTGCCCAGAAAGAACGGATCGTGCAGCGCCCTCTGCGTCCAAACTGTCTGTTTTACCTTGCGTGTATCGCAGCTGTCGGTTTGGTCGTGTGACCTCAATGACATTGTGGCCTTGAGCCAACAAAGACCGGGATAGGCCCGCACCATACGAACCAGTCCCTTCGATTCCGAATACTAGAACGTCCCCAAAAGACTGTGACCAGCGTTCCAGCTCCAAATACCCTTTGGGATTGGTGGGTATAGATAATGCGGCCAAACGGGTGCCTTGCGTATCGATTGCGACGGCAACATGTGTTGCTTTGTGTGTGTCGATGCCAATAATGATTGGATGTGTAGTCTTCATGATGCCCTCATTGCTAAGAATGCCCAGGCACCGATCCGAGGGGACAGGACTGTGATGGTACGCTGACCGTCAGGCTCCTATAAAGTCACATCTCGCCCGTTGCCGGGGCGACTTGACGGTCGACACGTCAACGCAATGACACGCAGTCAATCGTAGCATGGGTCAGGCCATCAAGCCGCAATACCATACTCACAGTCATAGCAATTACCCTTTGCCGCTCATGGACACTTTGAAGCCGTGCTGTCTCAGGATTTTTTGATAGTCGTGCGAACAGTATTGCGACCCGCGATCCGTGTGATGGATGCAGCCCTTTGGCGGCGCTCGGAAGGCGATGGCCATGTTCAATGCCCAGATCGCCAGGTCCCGCTTCATCCTGTTGCTCACCGCCCAACCGATCACGCGCCTTGAATGCAGGTCCAGTATTACAGCGAGATACAGCCATCCTTCGCGCGTCCGGATATACGTGATGTCACCGGCCCATTTCTGGTTTGGTTGATCAGCCGTGAAGTTACGATCCAGCAGGTTTGGCGCAATGTTGAACTTATGATTGCTGTCCCCCTCTCGGCAGATTGCTTTGCAATCGCCTGCCAGGCAGTGGTTGTCGCCTTGTGTTTGTGCGTTCTAACAACGGCAATGCCGTTCTGGCGCATTAAACGCCCTACGCAACGGTGGCCGACATTCAGGCCGATCTCCTTCAGCTCCTCTGTCATTCGTGGACGTCCGTAACTGCCCAGACTGAGACGCGACTGTTCCTTGATATGGGCCAGCGTGACAAGATCGGATCGTTGGCGGCGGCTGGCAGGGCAACTACGGAACGCACGCAAACCGCGTGGACTCACATCCATCACGCGACACATGCGTCCGATAGAAAATGCAAATCGGTGTTCTTCGATAAACTTAAACCTCACGGCTTTTGGCTTGCAAAGATCCCTCTCGGGACATTGCTGCGCAATACACTGCGGTCGGCGCACCGTGGCCTTTTTTAAGATTTACCGCTCCTCCTTGAGAATACGGTTCTCGCGCCGGAGGTGGTCATTCTCTTGAGCCAGTCCCAAATCTTCTTTCGACACCACCTCTGTGTCTCGATGTGCCGTGTTCAGCGTCGACATCCCGACGCCAAGATCGTCAGCCACTTGCTTGCGTGTCAGCCCACTGGTCAGCGCGATGCGCACCGCATCTTGGCGGAGTTCGTCCGTCCGTTTCAGTCCCATAGTCAATCTCCTTTATTGCAGTAAATGCTATCAAAGGAGCGGCATCAAACCGCGACAGGTCCACAATGCATTTTCGTCCTCGATGACGAGGATCAGCGCTCCATCTGTTGCGCCGTTCATGTCAGGCATTCCTTGAAGCGGAGCAGTGTCATGCGAAACGTCACGCCAACGACGTCCGGCTGCAATGTTGACCTACGCCCCTAACACTCCTCCAAATTTGTGTAGAAGTCCGCCCAACAATGGGACGGACAAATGAAGGCACGATTTACGGACGAACAGATGATAGCAATGATCAAGGAACAGGGATCTGGTGAGAAGACCGCTGACGTGTGTCGGCGGCACGGGATCAGGTCTGCGACGTTTTGCAAATAGGAATCGAAGTATGGGGGCATGGAGCCGTCAGATGCGAAGCGGTGGTTCACTTGTGCGAAGCGCACGGTGTGAGCCAGCGGCGGGCGTGTGATGTGCTGCAGATTGACCGGTCAACGGTGCGATATCTGTCGCTCCGTGGTGATAATGTGGAATTGCGAGATGCCATCAAACGAGTTTCGAGGGAGCGGCGTCGGTTTGGTTGCCGCCGCATCCATGTGATGATTGCGCGGGAGGGCTTTGAGGTGAACCACAAGAAAGTGAGGCGGATCTACCGTGAAGAGAAGCTTCAGGTGCGCCGCAGAGGCGGCAGGAAGCGCGCGTTGGGCACAAGGAAGTCGATGGTGCTGCCTGATGGCCCAAACCAGCGCTGGTCATTGGATTTCGTGTCTGACGCCCTGACGGATGGTCGCAGGTTTCGCATCTTGGCAGTCGTTGATGACTTCAGTCGCGAGAATTTGGTGCTGGTCGCAGATACATCTCTGTCGGGGCAACGGGTTGCCCGAGAACTGGACCGCGTGATCGCCGAACGCGGCATGCCAAAGACGATTGTCTCGGATAATGGCACTGAGTTCACCAGCATGGCGATCCTCAAATGGGTTCAGGAAACTGGTGTTGATTGGCACTATATCGCGCCGGGAAAGCCCCAGCAGAACGGATTCATCGAAAGCTTTAACGGCAAGTTGCGGGATGAATGCCTCAATGAAACGCTGTTTGGCACATTGCGTGATGCCTGCAATACTCTTGACGAATGGCAGGAGGATTACAATTGGCGCAGGCCACATTCAACATTGGCCAACCTGACGCCGATGGAATTTTTGCAGAGAAATGCGATGGACAAGATGGCGGCATAACGCCAAAGATTTAACCCAAAGAACTCCGCGCAAAGCTGGAGGAGACTTGGGGTCAGGTCAATAGCACGGCGAAGGTCATCGTGGTTGATATGGTAAAGCTCGTTAGCGAGAACCAATTGATAATTGTCCCGCTGGGCGTCGTTAACCTGACGAAAATACTGGTAAATTCCCCCTCACCTTTATGAAGGCGACATGATTCGCTACGAAGATGTTTAATCTCGTGCGCAAAGCGCAAAGGGCTAAAGGGAAACGGTTGTATGACAGTCTTCGGCATGACCGCTCCACCTTTTGTGAATCTTAACAGACCCACCTTAGCACACAAATGGCTTCGGAGGAGGAGGCGGTTAACCGGTTCGAATTTGACTGGCACCACCTTTCACAGGTTCCTCAGAAAACTGGCTAACTTCACCGGCTTGAATGGTTTGTGCAAAATTTGGTTCGCACCTAAAGCTTTCAGTTCTTGCTCGGCCTCCTGAGAGGTTTTTGCCGTACACATAATGATTTTGGTATCTTTCTGATTGTGAAGTGTTCGCGCAATGCGCAGAACGTCATACCCATCAGGCGGTAACATCATAACATCCAGAAGCACTGCGTCGAAGGACACTGCTTTGAGGATTTCTATGGCTTCTGCACCGCTAGCGGCAAAGGTAGCCTCGATATCTACTTCTACGATGAGGGCGATTTCGATCATCTCGCGGATATCCGCTTCATCGTCGACAATTAGAACCTTCATGCTTGGGTCTCCGATATTGTTGCTAGCAAAGTGTACAGCTTAAACGTAATAAAAAACACCGTTCCTGTGCCTTGTGATTTGGCATGTTCGGTATACGTCTCGAAGGTTATGGTGCCGCCTTGTCGTTCGACCAATTGCTTCGTAATAGCAAGGCCCAGCCCGGTGCCGTTTACCTGAACTTCAGTATCGTGGATGGGTGTCGCAAAGCGATCAAACAAGCGGTTCCGAGAAGAGAGTGGGATGCCGGGCCCATTGTCACGAACATAGAAAGTGATTTCGCCTTTTGTTTCTACTGCACCAATATTGACAGTTCCATTCGCTGGTGAATATTTTATCGCGTTTGATATCAGGTTCGAAAAAATCTGTTGCAAGCGGTCTGGATCGACAAAAACCAGCCCCTTCTCAGACCTCTCGCAAACCAATTTCACTCCCGATCCCAAACCGTATCCCGAGTTGGATTCTACAGCATCTTCCAAGGCTACATGCACCTCGATGGGCACAGCGCGAACGTGGAACTGACCCTGGTCAATTGCTTGTAATGTCAGAATATCATTGACCAACTTGAGCAGACGGTCAGCATTGCGCGAGGCCATAATAACCAAGCGTTTGGCTGGGTCTGGCAAATCTTTGTAGAACCTGTTTTCCAGCAGCTCCAAAGACCCTGACAGCGAGGTCAGTGGCGTGCGTAGTTCGTGATTAATGGAGGTCACAAAGTTGTCGCGAGCAGCGGTTAGCCGCTCTTCGGCAGTAATATCGGCCAATACACAATATGCGACCTCCTGATTATAAGATGTTAACTTCATGATGCGGCATTGCAATGCTTCGCCATTATCTTTTCTGATATGACGGGTCTGCAAATCGGTGTCGAGCTCCGCAAAACCTGGAAGTAAGGTACGCAGATGTTCGACGGCTTGGTCGTTATCGTCCTCGCCTAAAAGTTTGCGTGCAATCTTGTTCGTTCGCTTGAGCGAACCATCCTTTGTGAAAATGACGATGCCGTCTCCGACATTTTCAAATATTGCACTAAATTCGCGTTGGGCGGTTAAAATTTTGTGATTGGCTTGTTTTGATTGTGTCAATCCGATTGCCAATTGCTCGGACTTCGCCTGCAATCTGATTGCCATGCTGATGAGGGTTGCAAACAAAATGGTTGCGACGGCTAAGAAGCCGGCTATTCGCTGATAGAACCCTGCCATGACGGCCTGTTGGCTGCGGCTGACAGTAATCGTTAAGCCCAACGCGGCAATTTTCCTCAAGGCATGAATTTCTTTCTGCGCGCCATCCAGCGATACGTCTTTGGACTGAAAAGCCGCCGCCCCATCTGAGGCGAGAACATCGATGTGCATGTCAGGAGGAATATCATTTAGTGTCAGAACATCAGAGAAATACTCTTCACCCAAAGATGACACAATCACACCCAATACGTCGTTTGATGGCGAAATAATTGGCCAAGCAATGGGCGTCACGCGTCGACCGGTTGCACGAGAAAACAACGGCACACCAACAGAAAAATCATGCGACTTTAGCTGCATAGCTGCTTGAAAATATGCACGATCGCCAAGGTAAATATTGTTCAAGTTTGCCAGTGAGGACCAAGCCACGATACCGTTTGGAGCGATTAAAACCAAACTATCGATCTGATCAACCTGCTGCACGGTACTGCGCATCATATCGCCAAATTGGTTCTCAATTTCACTGGTCCCTCCAACCGGCTTAGATGCAAATCTGTCGACCATATTTTTTATCTGCAGATCTGCGTTTAACAGACCGGATTCGACAGATTGCTCGAACAGCTCGGCAAAGTATTCAAGATTTTTTTCTTCTTGGGTTAAGGTCCGATTGTAGTCAGACCGTACCAAGTACGTAATTCCCAGAACGAAAACTGCCACAAGCACGAGGATTGCAACGACAAAACGCTGGCGGCTTTGTTTCTGGGCGGCTTTATATTCAAGGTTGCTGTGCATTTGCGTCTTGTCCTTTTGGGCATTCTTTTAAGATTGCAGAACTTTCACCGTTCCGGTTTCACCTGCGTTGGCCTCAAGCATTTTGAAGGCATTGCCGAGGCGATTTCCAATCGTTCCTTCGCCCACCGGAGAGATGATGGCACTTATGGAAACTGGCGCGTTTCGCCAAGCATCAGAGGCTGTAAGCTTGGCTGCTTGAACAGACTGAACGAATGTTTCTGCGCGCGCGCGCAAAGCATCCTCGTTAAGGTTGAGGCTGGCAAAACAGAATAGGTCATCCTCCCAATGGCTGAAACTATCACCGGCGCAAATGCTCACCTTTGATAGTATCGTTGCGACCTCTTTGATGATCTGGGATCTTTGAGTTGTGGCGAAATCAGGTTCATCCTTCAGGTTATCAACCTTCAAGGCAATCAAACTAACAGAGCCTTGCGTTTGAGCAGACAATACCATCAAATCCGCCTGGAACCCGGATTTACTGCCGAGCATGTCTTGCCGTGCAAGCGCGGTGCGCGGGCTATCTTTGCTCGAAAGCGTCTCCCCGGTCCTCCGCCTTTCGCTGGCTCGGCGTCGGGTTAATTCTGCTTTAAGCCGCAAACAGCTTTTCATGCGGGCTTGCAGTTCAATACGGTTAAACGGTTTGCTTATAAAATCGTTAGCGCCCGCCATAAAGGCGCTCGATAAAGCTTCCATATCCTTGCGGCTGGTCAACATGATAATGGGAACGTCGCGCCAAGTATCAATGCCCCTGATCCGGGCACAAAGTTCGATCCCGTCAATTTTGGGCATCATAATGTCCAGCAAAATGAGATCCGCTTCTGCGTGACCATTCTGGATCGCCTCAAGGGCTTCACTGGGGTCCAAATAACTGATGACGTTGTTAAACCCCAGCTCGGCAAGATTGCTGCGAATGAACTCCTGAGCGATATCTGAATCATCGATTGCCATTATGCGTTGGCTCATTGTTCCGCTCCCATTTGTTCAATTCGTTCAAAAACCCGCCAGCGTTCGTTTGAGAAAACCTCCTGATAGAAAGGCATTTCATTGGTCGAAAGTTGCGGGAAACGCCGCAGAATGCGGTCTGTCACGATAGCATCATCTGGCGGATTTTGTACTAGAATATAGTTTGCACGTGATAATCCACCCTCCAACGCCCAGTCATAAATTGTGTGGCCAGCAACGATGAAGCGCCCCAAGTCATCGATACTTGGGACGATTTCGGGGTTTCTTTCG
Organism: Yoonia sp. MH D7; assembly: GCF_054439475.1. Lineage (NCBI taxonomy): Bacteria > Pseudomonadati > Pseudomonadota > Alphaproteobacteria > Rhodobacterales > Paracoccaceae > Yoonia > Yoonia sp. MH D7. Next base: position 1,614,984 of record NZ_JBTJCF010000001.1, on the reverse strand, counting down.
ACGTCGACCATAATGCCATCTTTTCCTTGTAAAAATCTGCTGACATCGCGGGTCAACTCGGTACCTTTTAGGGTATGCCCTTGAAAAGTAAAAAACCAGTTACGCGCCTCGGCGTTTGGGCTGGCGCGCAGTGAAAACACCGACAATACGAGACTTAGGAGCAAGAGCACTAAGATAATCGGTTCACGCAGTCTTAGTGGTGGCCAGAATCGAATTGCCACGGCCAGTATCGAAATCATGGGTGCAATCGCCAATATGGGGTCTGATTCAACATGCAACATGCTGTTGAGACAATAGGCACCGAGGACGGTCCCGAAGGTGGCGACTAAGGGCATGACAAAGTGTGGTGTGAATAAGTTACGCATGGCGGCAACAAATGCCATCGGAACCAAACCTGCCAGAATCACGAGATGGCTCTGTATCGGGATCGTAACTGGCTCCTCAGTTAACAACGGCATTAACGAGCTATCAAAAATTTTGCTGATGAAAACAAGTGCGAGGATCGCCGCGGCTACGGGATAGAACATCGCGATCAGATACCCGACTGGCGAGGCCACCAGCATGCTAGGTCGGGCTGCGATAATCATAAATGGTAACGAGCCGAGGCAAATCAACAAGCCGTAGCTGTTGGATAAGGACACGATTAACAGGCCAACTGCGACCTTCATCATATCAGGCGCATTGCCAGCGAGCCGAAGATTCACAATCCCGCGCGCAAAAATCCAAGTTCCGATCAAAGTGAGAACCGCTTCCGGCCCCTCCGCCAATGACCGCAGGAAAAACGGGTTCATTATCAATAGTGTCACCGCCAGAAGGCTAGTGATTGCAGATATGCCGCCATTATCGCGCAAATTCCGGTACCACATGATCACCATCATTGCGCCAAGGCCCGCGGACAAAAGAAATGGCGTTGGAACCGACGGACCGTTTGTCAGCCATTGTAGCGCAATTGTCAGAACGTAGGGTAGGGGCGGGAAAAATGCATCGGTGGAGTTGAAGCTAGCCGCCCCGTCGATTTGCATGATGGCCTTTGACCAAAGCACGGTCACCCGTTCTGAGATGAAACCATGCGCCTGAGTCCAAGCTAGGGTCAGCAAAAGTCCCAAAAACAGTAGTGTGTAGGCAGCCCAAAGTCCCGCATGGCGCGTCATCCCTTGACCTCTGCTGTGTCGCTACTTGCCTCGGCCACTTCATTCGCAGTGTGCTTGGACAGCCCATGCTGCGTTTTTTCCCAGTAGAAAGGGTTGAATATCAACTGCGACAGGGCCTTGTAGGATGCGATCGTCATTAGCACCCAGTAACCGATGACAGAAATTCCCCACGGGGCGAGATAAGTCCAACGGCGCCGGAATGGGGCGACCATCGTGAGGTAGATTAGTAGGCCATTGCCTGCCAGCAGGTTGAGTAACGATAAGTATAGGACCGGTAATGGGAAATAAGGCGAGATAACATCCTCTCCAAAGATCATCCAGATTGCAAAGATACACCAAAAAACTGGATTGAGTAGACCAGATAAGAAAGTCCCGCCGATAAAGAAGATGAACCCGAATACGCCTGCAGGGCCAATAGAGCGCCACAAATGAATGGGCCTGCGGCTATGCACCAGGAAGGTCTGCATGTAACCCTTGATCCAGCGTGATCGCTGCCTGATCCAATTGGGGATCGAAACATTCGCCTCTTCAAATGTCGTGGAATCGATGACCCCTACACGGTAGCCTTTTTGTGTCAGGCGGATCCCTAGATCGGCGTCTTCGGTCACGTTAAATGGGTCCCACGCGTTCAGGTCGCGTAAAACATCCATGCGAAAATGGTTCGATGTGCCTCCCAACGGGATCGGGATCTTCAACCGCTCAAGGCCGGGTAGCATGAGGTCAAACCATAGCGAATAGTCCAACGTGAACATCCGCGTTAGCCAATTTTCACGCGCGTTGTAATAGTTCAACCGGCATTGGATGCACGCAGTATTTTCAGGTGATTGATTGAATGCCGCGATGACTTTTTTCAACTGATCCGGCTCGGGCTTGTCCTCTGCATCAAAAATTACCAGAAATTCGCCCTGAGAATAGCGCAGTGCAAAGTTGCAGGCCTTTGGTTTGGTTTGGGGGTGCGAGGCGGGCACGCGAATGATTTCGAATACGCCCTCAAGATTTAGGTTTCGTGCTGCATTAATCGTTTCGTGGTCGCCTTCTTCCAGCACGATTTTGATGTCCAGTTTAGCCAGCGGGTAATCCAGATTTCGTAAGGCTTGCGTTAAGATAGGCAGCACTTCGGGCTCACGGAACATCGGGACCAATACTGTGTAGGTTGGCAAATCTGCGTCACGCAGAAGACTTGCCTCGGCCGCGATAGCGCGTGAGGAAGATTCCTGTGCAGCGCCACCAACCCAAACGAGGATCGCTTTGAAAAGGAAATTGCCTGTGTAAAATATGGTCAGAAGAACATTCGCCGCAATAATTGTTGCTACGGGTGCAAAAGATATTCCTAATAAAAATATCGAAATGAGCAGGTAAAGCACCAGAACTTGCGGCGGGCTGATGACTTGTTGCGCCGACATTTCCGGGTCAATCTCGGCGAGCGCGAAGACGGCATCATGGGAATGCTGCTCGCGAAAGGCGCGCTGTAATGACCACGAAATATCAAAATGCGAGGCGACAACGATATTGGTTTTCGGACCAAAGTTTTCGCGCACATGTAGCAGGGTTGCGGGGCCCGGACGTGCCGTTGCGACGGTTGTAACTCCATTCTTTATGCCAATTGGGATTGTCATCCGATCGTTCATCGTGCGCGGATCGAAGCCTTGGATCAGCGCGTCATCCGGCCTTTCATCCATCAAATTAACCAAGGTCAAATCATAGTGGTAAGCCATCTGCGCATAAAGTTGGTCAGTCGTAATCCAACGTCGCGACAAAAGCACCTTGACCAGGGACACTCCCCAATCTTCGGCCAGATCTTCGGCTGCGAGCAACTGGTCGGGAGTTAAAACTCCCCGTTCCAGCAGCAGTGTGCCAATTGCTTCGCTTTCGGCATCAAGTACCATCGTGCTTTATTCGTCCGACTGCGGGCGGCGGCGGCGGTACATGCGTTGAAAGGCCGCCAGCACGAACAACGTCAACGCAAGCCAGATTCCACCGACAATCCATGGCCGGTATTGTTCAAGGATTTGCATCAGATTAGTTTGATCTGGGTAGACGACGTTAATGAGAGAATTGTTGCGGGTTGATGTCGCGACGACGACACCCTCCATCCCGATCAAAGCGAGATCGCCGCGGTCGAGCACAAACGGGGTTTCCAAAGACGCCACGGGTGCCGAGCCACTGCCTGGCCGCAGCCATAGACCCGTGACGCCATTGCGCGTCACGATCTGGGCAATGCCAAGCCGTTCCAACGTCTCTCCGTCAAACATGACTTCGCCATTCCGATCACGAATTTCGATTCGCCCTTTGTCGACCGTAATCAAGGCTTCGTCATCCCCAGGATAGGTTGCAGACACGATCACAAAAGGGGCGTCAGCGTTGATGTCAGTGAGCGCATTGCGCGGGATGATAGGTGCGCGGTCTGGAATCATCGTACCTGCGATACTGCCAAGCCAAGGCATGATTTCGTTGTTTGTCAGCCCCAATTTTGGATCAACAAAAACCTGTGCGGCTTGCGCAAACGATTGACGTAATTGGAAAAAGTGTTCCGTAGTGTCCGTAGTGCCCGTCAGGTTCAGCTTGCTACCAGGCAACACTTGCGCCGCGTAAGCCTGTGGTTTGAGGCGGCATTCTCCGCCAGAGGGTTGGCGCTGGAACAACACACGCAGCACGTTGTCGCGACTGACTAGCCCCATGGGTACAGAAAACTGCACCCGCTCGGGCACACCCCGGTCCAGTGATGCCGCCCCGAGCAAAGTTTCATTCAGGTAGACGGACGCACTTGCGCCGGTGCCGGAAGGGTCAAGCGCCGCAGCTAGAACAAGATCTATTTCTGAAACGGTTTTTCCGGCGGGTAGATCTGATGATTGGAATGGGATGATAAACTGGTCTGACGACACGACCTGCTTTTCGCGTAGATCAGCACCCAATTGTGAAAGCATCAAAACATCTGCGTAAGCTTCTCGCGCATCAACCGCGCGCGTCACGCTGCTTGGGGCATTTGCCACGCCGGCCCAAGCCGACGACAATTGCCATAGACCCAGTTGCGGGTCAGTGCCGCGCACGTTCAATATCGGCTGCGTACCCGTCTGCAAAACTTCCATCTCACTGACTGGGCCAGAGGTGGTCGCCACTAGTTCAATTGCGCCTGACGTCCACGCGGTCCCGTCAACAATAAGAGGAGTAGAGCCAAAACTGACCTGGCCTTGTTCGGCACCAAACAGGGTCGCGGCCCGTATCAGGGCTGCCAAACCAGACATTTCATTCCCCTCAGGCATCTGCACATACACTTGTGCAGGGCGGAAACCGTTAAAATCCTCAGGCGTGATGATTTGATCCGCGTTTAGCTCTAGCAAAACGCCAGAATCTGGCGCGATCTGCACAAAATCACCAGAGGCGCGCTCATCCACACAAATGAATTCGGAGAAGGCCCCTGAGTACGACAAGCCAATCGTCAAGAACCCGTTGCGGATGTCGCCGGGACGGATATCAACAGCCAGCGATTGCTGACCTCCCTCAACATCCAACCCTACTGATGTGGCGATTCTGTCTCCGATTTTGATTTGGAAATAGCGCTGTACTGCGTTTGTCGCACCGTGTTCGATATTCAGCGTCAGTTGGCCGGCCGAGAAGGGTGATGCATGAGGCACCGGAAAAAAGATTTCCGTCTGGCCAGCCAGCTGGGTGAAAGAAATTCCGTCGCGGTACCCCAGATCCCGCAGCGAGATGCTGCGCACCAGCATGCCTTCTGTCGCAGCGCGGTCCGTAGCTTCTGAGTTTTGCGTGGCGATGTCCGTTTGTGCCTGAGCGCCTGGAGCCAGAGCACAAACGCAAGCAGTCAGGATGAATAAATTTTTCATAGAGTTTGATAGGTCTTTCTCAAAGAGGCTGCGGCGTAATGGGTTTCGGCGATAATCTTTTTTAATTCAGCTTTGTCGGCCTCTGTCAGGCTGGTGCCGTTGGCGTCGACTCTCTCTGCTATTAAAACACCTTGGCGCAAAAGCATCTCGATGCCGTCAAACTCCAGCATAGCTGCATTACCTCCCGCGTCATGCAAAAGTCGGTGGACTTTGCGTGCGTGGGTCTCGCCGCTGGTGCTTTCCGTCGTCGTTTCGATGGCTTGTAATATATCTTCTAACCGATCTGCAAGCGTGCTGACAAAGCGCTCGCGCACCCGCGCAATACGGTCTTCATAGGATAAATTGTGGCTGTGCTCTTTCATACCATGTTTTCCGTCGTCAGTTGATATTGGCCTTAGAAGGGCACTTAAACCAAAGTGAACAATCTCTATCGGGGAATTTGGGGGCAGCTTTACCCATCCGCGCGTTCACCAATACATGACCTTATACTTAGTTGTAATCTCATAACAACCATGGCGAGATTTTTTCCAGATTTAGTCGCGTGGAGTTTTTGTCAAATGACACGAGTGGTTCAAGACGTGTGAGATGGCCTAACAAGTTGCAGCTTTGGTCATCATCAGCACTTTTTCGTGCGGAAATTTGATTAAACCGGACACATGAGAGCTGGTAGGATGCGACGGTTGCGCCCTCCGTGGATCAAAACTATGCATCATTAATATGCTATGCCTTTCGTTTAAAATTCAACTTCAGGTGTACTTGTTAATTAATTGTTATTGCAAAATTAACGTACCTGTTGAGCGTTTGTATAACTGACTGAGTGAGGTGCCCCTAGATTTGTAGACGCTTTGCTTGGTAATTTTGGAACCAAGGAGAGACGGATATGACCAAAGGAATACGGTTTACAGACGAGTTCAAACAGGACGCTGTGGCGCAGGTTGTTGAGCGTGGATATGCGGTCAGCGAAGTCGCCGAGCGGCTAGGGATAAGCACCAAGTCGCTGTACACTTGGAAGGCGCAATTTGCGAAGTCGCCACGTGTCAGATCTGAGGTTGCGGAGCAGGCTGCTGAGATCAGACGGTTGAAGCGAGAGCTGGCCCGCGTCACCGAGGAACGCACAATCTTAAAAAAGGCGACCGCGTACTTCGCGCGAGAGTCTCAGTGAGGTACGCGTTTATTGAGGGTCATCGTGCGGAGTTTTCGGTGCGGTCGATGTGTCGTGTGCTGGCTGTGCATTTCAGCGGGTTCTATGCATGGCTTAAAGAACCGTTAAGCGTACGCGCGCTTGAAGATGCGCGGCAGACAGAGCTGATCCACCAAGCATGGACAGATAGCGGGAAGGTCTATGGCTATCGGAAGCTGGCCGATGATCTACGTGATGCTGGCGAGACTTGCTCCGAGAACCGTGTGGCACGATTGGCTAGCCTTGCGGGCATCACAGCACAGATCGGTACAAGCGTCGGCCTAGTCGCTATGGCGGCAAACCTGCTGTTGTCGCTGACAACACGCTGGACAGACAGTTTGAGGTTGCGGCACCTGACGCGGTTTGGGTGACCGACATTACCTACATCAGAACCCATGAAGGCTGGTCATATCTCGCTGTGGTCATCGATCTGTTTTCACGACGTGTCGTTGGTTGGTCGATGCAATCTCGCATGACAACTGACCTGGCCTTGCAAGCCTTGTTGGCTGCTGTTTGGCGGCGCAAACCAAAGCAAAAAGTCATGATCCATTCAGACCAAGGTTCACAGTTCACTGGCAAAGAGTGGCAGTCGTTCCTTAGCAAACACAATCTGGTTGCCAGCATGAGCACACGTGGGAATTGCTATGACTGTGAGTATGGTATTGCGGCTTGATGGCCTGACCCATGCTACGATTGACTGCGTGTCATTGCGTTGACGTGTCGACCGTCAAGTCGCCCCGGCAACGGGCGAGATGTGACTTTATAGGAGCCTGACGGTCAGCGTACCATCACAGTCCTGTCCCCTCGGATCGGTGCCTGGGCATTCTTAGCAATGAGGGCATCATGAAGACTACACATCCAATCATTATTGGCATCGACACACACAAAGCAACACATGTTGCCGTCGCAATCGATACGCAAGGCACCCGTTTGGCCGCATTATCTATACCCACCAATCCCAAAGGGTATTTGGAGCTGGAACGCTGGTCGCAGTCTTTTGGGGACGTTCTAGCATTCGGAATCGAAGGGACTGGTTCGTATGGTGCGGGCCTATCCCGGTCTTTGTTGGCTCAAGGCCACAATGTCATTGAGGTCACACGACCAAACCGACAGCTGCGATACACGCAAGGTAAAACAGACAGTTTGGACGCAGAGGGCGCTGCACGATCCGTTCTTTCTGGGCAGGCAACAGCGCGACCCAAGACACAAACAGGGTCATCCGAAATGATCAGACATTTGAAGATTGCACGCGATACTGGCGTTAAATCACGCTCACAGGCGATGGTAACGCTGAAGACGTTGATCATTAATGCACCTGCTGATCTTCGGGAGGCACTGGATCCAATTCGAGGGAAAGTCGCGTTGATCCGGCATATTGCGGCCTTTCGGCCTGGCGATATCGACACGCCATTGGCCTCAGCAAAAGCCGCCATGCGGGCATTGGCGCGCCGGTGGCTGTGGCTGCATGAAGAAATTATTGCCCACGACAAGGAACTGGAACGCCTTGTCACCGAACGCGCACCAGACCTGATGGCATCTCATGGGATAGCAACACTGACAATCGCAGAGATGCTAATCCTCGTTGGCGACGACCCAACGCGCATCCGTTCGGAAGCAGCATTGGCAAAGCTCTGCGGTGTTTGCCCAATCCCAGCTTCCAGCGGCAAAACACACCGCTTCCGGTTAAACAGAGGCGGCAATCGACAGGCCAACGCAGCACTCTATCGTGTTGCTATCGTTAGAATGCGAAGCCACCAACCGACACTTGCATATGTCAAGAAACGCACGAAAGACGGGAAGAGCAAAAGCGAGATAATTCGATGCCTGAAACGCTACATCGTCCGCGAAATCTACAGCCAGCTCTGTGTATCGAAAACAGATCAAATCGCAACTTGACGAATATAGGAGCTTCAATGCGGTTGTCGAAACGTTCTTCCAGCTTTTGAAGCGGGAGCGCATTAGGCGGCGAACATACCTCACACGCGACGCCGCAAGGCAGGATGTGTTCGATTACATCGAGATGTTTTACAACCCTACACGCAAGCAGACGAACAACGGCATGCTGTCACCGGTTGACTATGAAATGAAACAGCAGAAAATGAACGAGGCAGGCGTCTAGGAAGTTAGGGGGCACCTCAGAGCCTCCGCAAAGTCTTAGCACACTCTGATCAAGGCTCAGGCATAGACGCCTGAAAGACGTCTAAGAAACTAGGGGACATTTAGGCAGCTCAGATATTGGATTATAGGCAATGGCAGTCACAACGATAAAAAGTATTACTGCGACCTTCTTCTACTTTAATAAAGCTGATCTTGTGCACCGCATGCCTACAGGATCCGCAAAACGGAGTTTATAGGGCATCTTTGTGATGGATCAGGTCAGGTGGACACGTTTTCAGGTACATCAACCAGTGCGCTTATGGCTTCCAATAGATCCGTGTCGCGAAACGGCTTTTTGACTATTTTACAATTTCCCAAAGTGATTGCAGCGGGGACATCGTTGCTTCCGGTTGCAAAAACAATCGGGAGGGCCGCGTTGATGTCTCTGGCGTCCTCGGCGAGTTCTTCACCAGATCGGTCGGGCAACCCGATGTCCGTGATCAAAAGGTCTACGCCGCCTTTGTGCAATCGGTCGATCGCCTGCTGTGCTGTTGCGGCTTCCAGAACCTCATATCCGGCGTCTGCCAGACACATGGAAATGTCCATGCGGATCAATGCGTCGTCTTCACAGATGAGCACGCAAAAGTTTGCAGGTTCGATTGATGTTGTTGCAACCGTAACGGAGGCGTCAGAAGGGGGATGCTGTGGTTGAATGATCGTGCCTTGCTCAGGTAGGATGCTGCGAATTTTTTGCGCCATTGTCAGTTGGGTATAGGGCTTGCCCAGCAGTTCCACGCCTTCATCTAGCCGTCCGTCATGCACGATGGCGTCTTGAACATACCCGGATGTGAAGAGGACAGGTAAATCGGGTCTTAATTCGCGAGCGATCTTGGCCAGATCATGACCTGTGGAGCCGCCGGGCATGACGACATCGGTAAACAGCAGGTCAATGGCCGTGTCCGTTTCCAGAATTGCCAGTGCGTTTTTGGCGTCAGGGGCTTCTAGCACCGTATATCCTAAAACGGTCAGCATTCCGGCGGCCGTTTCGCGCACGTCGTTATCATCTTCGACCAAAAGTATTGTCTCGGTCCCGCCAGCCATGCCAGTCGCGTTTGCGGGCCGCGCAGCCGCTTCTTCTTGCAGGCATCTCGGTAGGTACAGTTTCACTGTGGTGCCTGTCCCGACGGTGCTGTCTATCAGAATATGGCCGCCGGACTGTTTGGCAAATCCATAGACCATCGACAGGCCCAGACCTGTTCCGTGACCGTCTTCTTTGGTGGTGAAAAACGGATCAAAAATTTGCTCAATCACATCCGCAGGGATACCTGTTCCCGTATCAGTCACCGCCAGCATGACATATTGACCCGCCTCTAATCCTGGAGAAGACCGGACATCGGCGGCTGCCAGATCAGCATTTTCAATGCTGATCGTCAATTTACCCTGCCGGTCCATTGCATCGCGCGCGTTAATCGCCAGGTTTAGCAGCGCATTCTCTAAATTATTTGGATCGACGTTGGTATTCCAAAGCCGGCCGCTTATGCGGGTTTCGAACTCGACTCCTTCGCCAATGGCGCTTTGCAAAATTTCTGTTGTATCGGACAGCAATCTTTCAAGATTGATCACGATTGGGGCCAGTGGCTGCTTGCGCGCAAAAGATAGAAGCTGCGATGCGAGGGTCGCGCCGCGCATAACAGCCTTCATCGCTTGTTCTATTCGCTCTTGCGCAGGGGAATTCTGTGCAATGTCACGGCCTGCCAATTGCAGGTTTCCGGTGATAACTTGCAGCAGGTTATTAAAGTCGTGAGCAATACCACCCGCGACCCCGCCGATGGCTTCCATCTTTTGGCTCTGGCGCAGGGTGGCGTGCAACTCCTCCAGTTCCTGATTGCGTTCAGCGACCCGCGTCTCAAGCGTTGCATTCAATTTTGCTATTTCATCTTCGACATGCTTGCGGTCTTCAATGTCGGTATTGGTGCCTACCCAACCTATCAGCTCACCTGTTTCCGAATGCAATGCAGACGCACGCACCAGATGCCAACGGTATGCTCCATCAGATTTACGGATACGGAATTCCGTTTCATATCCGATGCCTTGCGCGATCGCATGGGTCCATTTCGCCGCTGACGCATCAAAGTCGTCGGGATGAACAACACGGGTCCAATCAGTGCCGTAAAGCTGACCTTCGCGCAAACCGGTAAACTCGTACAGCCGGTCATTGAGCCAATCAAGCCCGCCGTTGGTGTCCGCCGTCCAAACATGGTTCGGCATGGTCTGCGCCATCGCCCTAAATTTCTCGCGGGTAGCGGTCAACTGGGCTTCGGCGATCTTTTGACCCGTCACATCATGCCCTTGCACGAAAATGCCGGTGGTCGCACCTGTTTCGTCTTTTAACGGGTGGTAAATGAAATCAATGTAATGCTGTTCCGGCTTGCCTGTCCCGACCGCTTTGAGTTGCGCCACCATTCCCTTAATCGAGACGGGTTCGCCGGATGTATAGACTTGGTCAAGCAGTTCGAAAAAACCTTGGCCCTCGAGATCTGGCAAGGCGTCTCGCACTTTCAGGCCTAACAGCGTCCTGTCGCCGACAAGATCTGTGTACGATTGATTGACGATCTGGAAGATATGCTCTGACCCGCTAATAACGGCCATAAAGCTCGGCGCCTGATCAAAGGCGGAGCGAAAAAAATCGGTCATCTGACCGAGCGCAAGATTTTCTGCTGAAATCGTTTCGGCACGCTGTAACAGAGCGGCTTGTGTTGGAATGGATTCGGTGCCCACCGTCTGCGTGCCGCGATATAAATCGGTCACATCCATGGTGTTTTGCAAAATGAACTCGACCTTGCCATCTGCGTCGAGGATAGGCGAGTGGGTGGCGCTCCAGAAGCGGTCCTCAATCTGACCTTTTGCTGTTTCAATGGGGTAGGGGATCAATGCAAGGTGATCAGCCTTTCCAGTTTCGATAACCCTGCGAAACGATGTCCGAAGAAGCTGGTCAGGCACCGAGTTGGCCGGAGCTGGGAATTCCTCCAACAAAAGTCGCCCGATCAGCGCATCGCGTTCGCGCCCGACAGTTCCGACGTAGGCATCATTGACCCAGACGATCCGTAGGTCTGAATCGACAAGCAAATGCGGAGAGGGTGCAGCTGCAAACAGCGCATCAAGGTCAACTCTTATCATCAGTATTTCCACAACTCATTACCAACGCCAAGCCTGACATGGGTAGATTTAATACATCCAGTAAAGGTTTCCAGTGTGCCTGCACCTTTCAGAATCATTATATATGCTAGCTTTACAGCCAACTCTACCTACTCCTGCGCTCGCCAAGCAAGTATGTGGAATGATTAATGAGCCGTTTTCACTTCAATCACCAAACTCGGGATTTTCGCTTGCATCGTATGTTCTTGCCCACTTTTTCAGTTTGCGAACCAACACACTACTTTTGACTGGAACTGCCTCGAGCGGTCATGGCTGCATTCAAACGCGCCAAGTTGCACTTGTTTGAGTTGAAAATAGGTGAACGATGCTGCCTGTGAGCGGCACTGAACCAAAAACGAAATCCAGCCCGTGTTAGGAGATTCAATCAATCGCCTTGTCCACATCGGCCTGCGCTTCCAGCTCTGAGTTCAATTCAGCGCCAAGCAGAACTATAAATGCGGAAATCCACAGCCACATCAGTAGAATGACGACCCCAGCCATACTGCCGAAGGTTTCGTTATAGCTACCAAAATTGCTGGCATAGATTAAGAAACCCGCCGAAGCGGCGATCCAAACTACGCAGGCGGCAATGGCACCAGGTGAGAGCCACTTCCATTCGACAAGACGTCGTGATGGTCCGTAGCGATAAACAATTCCGAGACCCAAAATAGTCAGAAACGCCAAAATCAACCAGCGTGATAATAAGATTAAGGTCTCAACCCATTCTGGTAGCGCTACAAACGCCAACGCCGCAGGCACAGCCACTACCGCTGACATGCCCAGTAAAAGCCCTAGGATCAGGAAAACTGTAAGTGCGAGCGTCCAGAGGGTCCTACTGACAAACCCGCGGGTCTCTTCCGCATCAAAGACGACGTTCAGGCCCTCCATCAAGCTACCCATTCCCCTGGATGCAGAATAAACTGCCAGAAATAAACCGATCACAAAGGCGGTGCCCAGCCCGACCTGTCCGGAACCCGCCACTGCCACTGCCTGATCAAGGATGATATCAGCTGCGCGTTCAGGTATCATATTGGTCAGGGTTTCCAGTTGGGCAGTCACCTGCGCCGGTTCCAACATCAAGCCACCCAAAGCCATCAATGCCGTAACTGCGGGAAATATCGCCAGTAAAGCGTAAAAGGCTACCCCCGCAGCGATGAGACCAATATGATCGGACTCCAGTTTCCCTTTCACACGGAATGCGATGTCTTTCCATCCTTTGGCGGTAATGTCGGACGGGGTTTTGGCGTCTTTGGCATTAGCCATGCTGGTCTCCTCTGACGTGCGACCAGCCCGCGCATGACACGTGGGCTGGTCATTCGGTTACGTGGGGTTCTAAGATTGCGCAACACCACCGACATTTTGTTTTTTGGCTTCCGCTTCGACGGCATCTGCGACACGTTCACCAGACTCTTTCGCTTTATCCATCAGCGACGTGGCAATCTTGTCTGCTTCGTCTTTGACATCGCTCACCACGTGTTTTGCTTCTTGGGTGGCCGCCTTTGCAACCTTACCCAGCTTCTGCTTTTCTTCTGCAAAGATGCGCTCGGCTTCGTGCATCAGCTGGTCACTCTGAGCGCCAAGATATTCATCTTCCATCCTGCTGCGGGGCAGGGCGGCACCCAAAGCGGCACCTAGAGCAACTGCAAGCGCACCAGCGATCAAAGGCTGCTCTTCAAAGATGTCCGTAGCGCGGTCGCGGCCCTGACGTGCGTATGTCATTGCGGCATCGCGGGCTTCAATGGCACTTTCGCGTGCGGCGACCACGCGGTTGCGTGCCTCCTCGGACAACTCCTCTGTACCTTCCGCCAAGCGCGCTTTCAACGCAGCGGCCTGATCCGACACCGACGAGACCAAATTCCGGGCTCCATCAATAACACCATTGCCGGTATCTGAGATGGCGCTTGCGCCATCTTTGGCGGTCTGAGCAATCGTTGTTCCAGCGGAGCGGGCTGAGCCAGCGACAAATGAGGCCGCGTTTGACGCCTGCTCTCGTGTTCCAGAAATCGCATCGTTCATCTTTGTTCTTACACCGTCGCCAGTGTCGTCACCATCGTCGCGATCCGATGCTGGTTGCGCCCATAACGGAGTAGAGTCAGGTTGTGCGTAATGACCGGAGTAATACGGTTTTGATCTGTCACCAGGTTGGGGGCCGAGCGAGCCGCTCGCAGCGGTTGAACGCGAGGCGGTTGGTGTGATCGATCGCCTATTTCGGTTCCGTTCGGCTGTGACGCCATAGTCGTCGTTATAGTCATCACGCGCCACCGCACCAACACGATCATATCGGTCATCGTTGTGGCGCTGACGTTTTTCGCCATATTTGTCACCGAACATCAACCACGCCAGACCTACACCGGTAACCGCCAGTGCCACAGGATTGCGCTTTGCCGCATCAGACAACGAGCGTCCGATATCTCCGCCATGCTCGCGGAAATGTTCAGTGACCTGACGGGCCACTGCATCAACAGAAAAGCGTTCTTTCAAATCATCCAGCGTATCGGTCAAGCCCGCACGTTCGCGTTCAATCTCACGTTCGATTTCTTCGGGGCTTTTGGTATTATTTGTCATCGTAAACCTCCTTCAGGGCGCGCACATCGCGCTTTACATTCTTTGCTGTCCTTTTGGGTGCAAGGCTGCTGAGCTTCAGCTCGATGGTGCCTTTGTGTGCCATCACATAAGCGGTGATCGCGAAAATCACCCCGACGATGAGAGCAGACCAACCTGCGCTAACGCCTGCCTCGGTTAACGCGGCAACTAGTGCGGCGGACAAGACATTCAGGGCTGTAAGCGCGACGACAACGCACCTATGATCAGGCCAATGGCTGCGCCCGCACTGGTCAGGATTTCATTCACCTCCGAGCGCGCGAGATCGACCTCACTGCGCACTAGAGAGCTGACATGCTCAAGGGCATCAGCCAGCAGTCCCCCGGTTGATTTATTCGGACCGGTATTCATAATTTATCTCCTCCTGATATGGAATCGGTCGCATTGGTTGCTGTGTTTTCAGAGTTGGAATATTTGGGTCGGTCCGCTGTATCGTTGCGTCCCACGTCTTGACCATGATTTCCGTAACCATTTGATCTTCCCGATCTATCGCCAGATGCTTTGGCAAAACGTGTCGCCGCAAAGCCGATTAAGGCGGCGCTGCCCAAAAATACGAGCGGGTTGCGTTTGGCGAAGTCTGACACTGATCCGACCATCTCGCCCAAGTCCTTGTCGCGGATTGAATCAGAGGCATCAGCCAGACTATCTGCTATCTGGCTAAAGGTGCGCTCCTGAGGCGATCCGCTCCGCATTTCATGTGCTGCCGTTCGCAAGGCCGATGCTACATCTTTGACTTCGCCAGCAGCGGCGCCTTTGGCCTGATCTGCGTAGTCGGCAGCTTCCGTGGCAACGTTCTCTGCAGCATTGTGGGCGCGCTTTTTTATCTCTTTCGTGGCTGTGCCTGCTGCTGATTTTGCCTTTTGTGTTAAATCCTGTTGCCCGTCAGACTTGATTTCATATGTACCTGTCATGGTAATCTCCGTGGGTTAAGTGATGAGGTTTAGAACTGCTAGAACGACCACAATGATGCCGATCAGATAGAAGACTCCGTGCATTCGATTTCCTTCGATATTCACGTTCCAATTATTGAAAAGGAAACATCCTGACAGTTGATTAGTTCCGAATAAAATTCTGGGGCCTCGTCGCTACGACAGACGATAGCCGACCCCGATGCGCAGCCTTTTTTGTCTCCGATTGGCGCCGACGTGTTTCTAAAAATGCAGGCTTCTAAATTCCGCCGAAAGGCGGATTTGAACTGTTAGTGGTTTCAATCTCGTGCGGGTGACGATTTTTGAAAATGGACATGTGAAAACAGTAGTTTCAGCGAGAAATTACGATTTAAGCACCGGGACTAACCTTAGGGTTTTTCACTGATGTAACCTCAATCAACGGGATGCTAAAAAATCAGAAGAGCCCTAGTTGTGTCTTAACCATTTTCGACCTCCGTTTTGGGCATTAATTATTGGGTCTCGGGAACCCACGGTAGGTGCGGACTGTTGCTACTCAAGAGATTGAAAAAAGGAGATCCAAATCATGCCTGCGAAATCAAAAGCGCAACAGAAGGCTGCCGGCGTGGCGCTTTCTACAAAGCGGGGTGAAACAGACAAGCAAGAGCTGGTAGGTGCATCCCGCGAAATGTATGACACAATGACCGAAGATCAGTTGGAAGACCTGGCTGGTACCAAGCACGAGGGCAAACCAGAACACACTTCTTGATTTTATGAATTGCAGCACTCGTGCTGATGATATCCCGCTTTTGTTGCGCCTAAAACCGACGCGTTGAAGGGGAGGCATTTTAAGCGAGGCCAATTAAGCGGCTGGTATTGAAAGTCAGCTTGACGCAGCGATTTACAGTAGTGTCGACGCCTGTAACCAGTCTGGTTGATCTTTGGATAATTGCCATGACATCCTTTAGCGCGAGAGACCGAATTTAACATGAGATGCTTATGAGCAAAGCCAAAGATATGGACAATGAAAATCACGCTGTCGAAGATATTCTCGGCGCGTTGAATGATGTTGTGCGCGATCATAACGCAGTTGACCTCGGCACCGTGAGAAAAGCGGTCGGCCAACGTGGTTATGGCCCGTTCCTGACTTTACCCGCAGTGCTAGAACTGACACCAATTGGCGCCGTACCCGGCGTCCCTACACTTCTGGCTCTTATTATTTCCGCATTTGCCCTTCAAATTGCTTTGGGTCGAAAAAACATGTGGTTGCCTGATTTCGTTGAAGGTTGGTCAGTCGACTCAAGCAAAATGAAAAAGGCGATTAAAAAACTACACCCTTTTGGACAAAAGGTAGATCGCTGGTTTCACGGAAGATTGCCACTATTCACGAGTGATATCGCAATCCGTCTCGGGGCTATTGCTGCGATTGTTCTTTGCCTCACTGTCCCCCCTCTTGAATTAGTGCCTTTTGCCTCTTCACTGCCAATGTCGGCGATCGCAATTATCGGGCTAGCAATTTTAATGCACGATGGTGTGTTGATGCTGGTAGGTTATGCTGCTGCTCTAGTTGTAGTCGCTGTAAGCTTTGGCGTTTTGGGATCGTTTTGAACAACAGTTTACCAGTTATCACCCATGAAGTTTAGAACTGTTCAGGGTGAGGGAAACGCCGGCGCCATAAGATCATATGGTATACACGGACCCGCCGCTCTTTCAGGGAAGTTGAAATTCTCTGTTCGTGCGGTGGAAGTGTAGAACAGCAAGGTTTCAAGTTTTAGGCATTTTTGTTGGACCATTGGCGACGTTTGGTCTGGAGCTTTGACTGGGTTTTCTGCGAGAGGAACTCAGGGTGCTCCAGACAGATCTTGTATCGAAATTTTTTCGAGAAATTTAGGTTTGTCTGTCATAATCGAAACTGCCAACTGAGAACATCTGGTCGCATTTTAAGCATCCGCGACATCTACTCTGCGCAACATATTCTGCACATTAATCAGTGCTTCGATCGCTATTTCATCTCCTGATTACCCGACGCTGCACTAGGCAATCACCCCTTAGATCCGTTTGAAAAATCGCATTCTGACTGATCTGAAAAAGATGGTGGTTAAAAGCAGAGGAACTTTTTCTCGCCGCAGGCATTGATCTGAATAGAAGCGTCGAATGATCAAAAAACGTCATATGCGTTTTATTCTATCAAAGTGAACATCACACACCCACTTGGATTGCTGGAGAATATAAATGACTGAAAAATCACCACCATATTGCCCTTCCATTGAAACACAAAAATCAAATCAGACGGCGAAGCGTGCCGAAACAGTGGGTCACGGAGGTGAGACACATCAACTTGCTCCAAACGGCCCGCGTCTGACGACAGCTCAGGGCGTGCCAGTCTCGGACAACCAGAACTCTCTCAAAGCCGGAGCCCGCGGTTCAGCTTTGCTTGAGGATTTTCATTTCCGTGAGAAGATGTTCCATTTCGATCACGAGCGTATTCCCGAAAGAGTGGTCCATGCGCGTGGTTACGGGGCGCGTGGATATTTCGAGACAACAGACGCGATCCCCGAACTTACATCAGCGCATTTACTACAGGAAAAGGGGCGCAGAGTACCCGCTTTTGTCCGCTTTTCCACAGTTGTCGGCAACAAGGGGTCGATGGATCTGGCACGTGATGCACGAGGGTTTGCTGTGAAGCTTTACACGGAAGAAGGAAATTGGGATATTGTCGGGAACAATATTCCTGTGTTCTTCATTCAAGACGCGATGAAGTTCCCCGACCTTGTGCATTCAGTCAAGGAAGCACCTGACCGTGGATTTCCTCAAGCTCAGTCCGCGCACGACAACTTCTGGGATTTCATTTCGCTAATGCCCGAGGCGATGCACATGGTGATGTGGACCATGTCGGACCGGGGTATTCCGCGCTCTTTCCGATTTATGGAAGGTTTCGGCGTTCATACTTTTCGCTTTGTTAATGCAGAGGGTGAGAGCCATTTCGTTAAATTCCACTGGAAACCAAAGCAGGGTTTGCAATCGGTCCTTTGGGACGAAGCGGTCAAGATTAACGGCGCTGATCCGGATTTCCATCGCCGTGATCTTTGGGGCGCAATACAGGCTGGTGATTTTCCAGAATGGGAACTGGGTGTACAGGTGTTTGACGACGCGTTCGCCGACACATTCGAATTCGATGTGTTGGATGCCACCAAGTTGATCCCTGAAGAGGGCGTGCCGGTTCGCATCATTGGCCGTCTCGTGTTGGATAGCGTGGTTGATAACTTTTTTGCAGAAACTGAACAGGTTGCATTCTGCACGCAGAACATCGTGCCGGGAATTGATTTCACAAATGATCCGCTGCTACAGGGCCGCAATTTTTCCTATCTGGATACCCAGATCAAACGTTTGGGTGGACCCAATTTCACCCATATCCCTGTAAATGCTCCAAAATGTCCCTTTGCGTATTTTCAACAAGATGGTCACATGGCGATGCACAATCCTGCAGGACGCGCCAATTATGAACCGAACCGTTGGAAAGAGGGCGGACCGCGCGCTGATCCGGAGACAGGATTTACCTCATACCCTGAGACGGTAGAGGGTGAGAAGCGAAAGGTTCGGCGGGATTTGTTTGCAGATCACTACAGTCAGGCGCGCCAGTTTTACAAAAGCCAAACTAAAATCGAACAAGGTCACATCGCCGATGCGCTTACTTTTGAGCTATCAAAATGCGAGGTGCTGGAGATCCGTAAGCGCGTTGTGGCGCACTTGCCGAACATTGATCCCGATCTTGCTCAAACAGTTGCGGATGGCTTGGGGTTTGACGCCATGCCACAGGCGCATACGCCAAGGCGAGAAGTTGTCGACGATCTTAAAAAGTCGGATTCACTTTCAATACTCAAGAACGGACCGAACAGTTTCAAGGGACGTAAACTGGGTATATTGCTAGCTGACGGCATCGACGGCGATTTGCTCAATGCGCTTCAAAAGGCGGTCAAGGATGCGGGCGGGATGGTTGAGATCGTCGCGCCCACGATCGGAGGAATCAAAACAGCACAAGGCGAGCGTGTGCAAGCCGACCAAAAAATTGATGGCGGTCCATCCGTACTTTATGATGCGATTGCTGTAATGGCATCTTCCGAGGGCGTGAGACAACTCATATCCATGCATCCCGCAAAAGGATTTGCCGCGGATGCATTCGCACACGCTAAATACATTGCTCTGTCCGGCGAGGCAGCAGACCTCTTTCGCGCAGCAGGGGTAGGCAAACTCGACAAAGGCGTTATTTCTCTCAACAAAGGCGACGAATGTGATGATTTTGTGAAAACCTGTGGGTCTTTGAGGTATTGGGACAGGTTGGGTGCATAATGACCTCCGCTCATCCCTTAGATCATCATAACAGCGACAAGATTAACGGGTTGTGACTGTATAAAAAGGGTAGCCCGCTGGGTTGCCCTTTCTATGACGGAGGTTGCATATTCGGTTCTGTGCGATTGGGCCTGACATCGAATTTCGTGAAGTTTTGGAGAAAAATTTTCCCAAAGGGTGTAGTGCAGTGCAAGTAATAGCTTAAGTTACTGCAAAAACTGAAAAAGACACTACAAATTCCAAACTGAAACTAGTCTGGTATCAATGGGCGGTATTGTTGTTTTTGAGCGGAGCATGACACTCATCGTATTCAGCTACACATCGATTAAGGTTTCATCTAGATGATCGCCATGGAGCACAGAGACGTTGCCTGTGGTTTCAAGCACAACTGCGCGAACGGATGAAATCTCCATCACATTTGCTTCGCGCAATTTGGCCATCAAATCCTCTTCGGTAACGCGGGTGGTCCGTAATGCCTCATAGAGGATCACACCATTTTTCATCAGCAGGGTCGGGGTGTTTTGGACAAGCGCATCAAACGTCGGAGCCCGGTGGCGCAACCACGATACTGCATATTGAACAGCAAAAAGACAGGACATAGCAGACAGGGTTTGCAGGAGGCTAGGCCACGTTTCGGATTGGGATGCGCCTGCCAATAGCGATCCCATTGCGACGGTGATGACAAAATCAAAATTGGTCAGTTTGGAAAATGATCTGAGACCCACAATACGAACTAGAAAAATCACCCACACCAAACCGAGGCCGCTTAATAAAAGCCCTTTTGTAATTGCGTCACCTATGGTGTCTTCAAAGAACATTACGGTCTCCTTATTTGTAAAAAATCGCAAGAACCCATACGCTAAAATAGTCTTTAGATCGCCTCAGACAAGCCGCCAGTCACTGGCAAAACCTTACGTCGGATACGCCCTCTTTCATAAACACACTAAAATGGGATGAAATTTCCTAAATCAAATCAATAGAAGTTTATAATATACACTGAACTAGTTCAGCTGGCTTGGTCTTGACTACGCTAGAAGATCAAAACCAGATATGTAGCTTTGTACATGATCGATTTGTCGAATTTTTCTTTGAGTTCCTTTCGCAGGCGGTGACCTGAGCCCCAAGTTCCCTCCAGCTTTGCGCGGAGTCCTTGGGGTTAAATCTGTGACCTCAGGCGGCCATTTTGTCCATCGTCTTTCTCTGCAAGAATTCCATTGGCGTCAGGTTGCCTAATGCTGAATGTGGCCTGCGCCAATTGTAATCCTCCTGCCAGTCTTCGAGCGTTTCGCGGGCCTCACCTAATGTGCCAAACAGCGTTTCATTGAGGCATTCGTCCCGTAATTTGCCGTTGAAGCTTTCGATAAAGCGGTTCTGCTGGGGCTTTCCTGGCGCGATATAGTGCCAGTCAATGCCTGTATCCTGAACCCATTTAAGGATCGCCATGCTGGTGAACTCGGTGCCATTGCCGGACACAATCGTCTTTGGCATGCCACGCTCAGAGATTATGTGGTCCAGTTCTCTGGAAACGCGTTGACCTGACAATGATGTATCCGCGACCAATACCAAATTCTCACGGCTGAAGTCATCGACGACGGCCAGAATGCGAAAACGGCGACCGTCTGTCAGTGCATCCGACACGAAATCCAGGCTCCATCGCTGGTTAGGGCCATCCGGCAGCACCATTGGCTTCCTTGTGCCCAAAGCACGCTTCCTGCCGCCTCTACGGCGCACCTGAAGCTTCTCTTCACGGTAGATGCGCCTCACTTTCTTGTGGTTCACCTCAAAGCCATCCCGCGCAATCATCACATGGACACGGCGGCAACCAAACCGCCGCTGTTCACGAGACACGCGTTTGATTGCAGCTCGCAGCTTCGCATCATCGCCACGGCGCGACAGATACCGCACCGTTGATCGATCAATCTGTAGCACATCACACGCCCGTCGCTGGCTGACCTGATGGACTTCCATCAAATGCACCACAGCTTTCCGCTTCCCAACGGGCGTCACCATTTTTTTGAATTGATGTCTCGCAGCATGGCATTGTCCAACATCTGCTCCGCCAATAGCTTCTTCAACTTACCGTTCTCGTCTTCCAAGGCTCTCAGCCGCTTCGCGTCAGACGGTTCCATGCCGCCATACTTCGATTTGTATTTGTAAAACGTCGCCGAACTGATCCCGTGCCGCCGACATACATCAGCGGTCTTCTCACCAGCTTCCTGTTCCTTGATCATCGCTATGATCTGTTCATCCGTAAATCGTGCTTTCATTTGTCCGTCCTTTTGTTGGGCGGACTCTACACAAATCTGGAGGAATTTTAGGGGCTCAGGTCAACGGCTGTGATCTTGTCTTGGGTTTAGATCGTGAAATTAAAGGAAAGCAATTGGAAACAAGGGCCTATGCTTTAATCGCAATCGGTCATGCCTTACTGGACGTGCATCAAAGTTCGGTTCAGCGCCCTCGCCACCATTTGGATGATTCTTTTGCAATTGCTCATACATCGCAATTTTAATTTAGCTCTTCGATCCGCCCATCAGAATGTATTTTCAGGAAAATACTGTATTCAACACCGGGATCGCCGTAATGATCAAAAATGAAATGGTAACAATTTTTACAACTTTCATCTGTCGGCTCTTTGAGCCGAAGGTTATGTCCATCCTTGTCCGTCGTCAGGGTTTTTGGCACCAAAGGCGGCCTAGACTAAGAGAGAGTTCGGCTCATCTGGTTGGTTGCATTATGCGGCGTGTTGTCTGTGATGCAAGCGTCGCGTTTCGAGCGTCTTACGTTTGATCCTTTCCCGTTGCTGTAGAATGGCTTTGTCGCGTCCGAAGTATACGTCGGCGGGTGTAACGTTGTTCAGGCTCTCGTGGTAACGCTGGTGATTGTAGTGGTCTACGAAGGCTTCGATCTGAGCCTCAAGATCGCCGGGTAGGAAGTAGTTTTCCAGCAGGATGCGGTTCTTCAAGGTCTGATGCCACCGCTCGATCTTGCCCTGCGTTTGAGGATGATAGGGCGCGCCACGGCTGTGCTTCATATCCTTGTCTTTCAACCATTCCGCCAGCTCCCCCGAGACGTAGCTGGAGCCGTTATCACTCAGCAGGCGAGGTTTGTGGACGACATGAACTTGGTCACATCCCGACGCTGCCAAAGCCAAGTCCAATGTGTCCGTCACGTCTTGGGTTCTCATGTTGGTGCAAAGTTTCCACGAGATTATATATCGGCTGTAGTCATCGAGGATCGTGCTGAGATAAAACCAGCCCCATCCGATGATCTTCAGATATGTGAAGTCCGTCTGCCACAACTGATTGATGCCCGTGGTTTTGTCTTTGAACTCGCTCGCCGCCTTTATAACGATAAACGCTGGGCTGGTGATCAGATCGTGCGCCTTCAAAATCCGATACGTCGAAGCCTCTGATACGAAATAGCTTTCTCGATCCGTGAACGTCACGGCCAGTTCACGTGGCGACAACTCGGTTTCTTTCAGCGCCAACTTCACGACCTTGCGCCGCACCTCGTCAGGAATGCGGTTCCAGACGTGTTTGGGCTTCGGCGATTGATCCTGCAGTCCAACTTCGCCACGCCGCAAATATCGATCATACCAACGGTAGAATGTGGTGCGGGGAATGCCCAGCTTTGCCAACGTGAGCCGTGCTGACAGGTGGCTTTCCTCGACCAGCCGGATGATCTCCAGTTTCTCAGATGCAGGATATCTCATTCGTGGTTGCCCCCATCGCCCAGCATGCTTTTTTTAAGCAAACGGAGTTCGAGCGTTTGTTCCGCCACAACTTCCTTGAGATCATGGGCCTCACGGCGCAGATCCTTCACCTCGTCAGTGTTCGCCGCACGTGCCGTATCGCCCGCAAGGCGCCGCTTTCCGGCTTCCATGAAGTCCTTGGACCATTTGTAGTAAATGCCCTGAGAGATACCCTCACGGCGGCACAGCTCTGCAATGCTGTCTTCACCACGCAGACCATCCAGAACGATCCTGATCTTCTCTTCGGATGAGTAATGCTTGCGCGTGGCGCGTTTGATGTCTTTGACGATCTTCTCGCCAGGGCTCGTCGTTGTTTGTCTCATCTTCCACTCCTCAGTGGTGACGATGAGCCAGAAACACTCTCTTATCAAATAACGCTATTTGGTCCCATAGGCGCTGACGTCAGACAAGCAGCACAGGGCGGCGCGATTACATTACGGGCGATGATGTATCGGTAAACGGAAAATCGGGGCGCGTGACCTCGGTAACTGTAGGCAATATTATGAACCGCCAAGTGATTATCTACGACAAGCGTGCGCAGATTATCGCGACCAATAAACCGCATTGGTGGGACATTTGGAACCACACCTTTCGGGCGATAAAACACGAAAAGCCCCCTTACATTACATTACATAGGGATCAGGCTTCCCCTATGTATACGATACCTTATGAATTGGACCCGTCGGATCCCGACCAAAGCCGCGTTTGGCGCGTCGAATTACGGGCAGGTAAGACCTTGTTGAAAGAGACTTGGGGCATTCGGACTTGGGCCGATTTGTTCGACAAGCTGGGCGATTTGTTCCGTCATACGGGCGAAGTGATCCGTTACACCGATCCAGCGTCAACCGATCCAAACCGTGCGCGGTGGTCCAACCACATTCTATGGGAAACGGCTTGCGCTGAAATGAACGACGATCTGACCGAGATGCGCAGCGGCGTTGATCCGAACCCGCTCAAAGAGGTTCACCGTGAACAGCACATCGCGACTATCTTTCGCAACGTGCTAGGCTGTAGCATCACATTGGCGGCGCTAGAGGGCAAAGAGCCAGCGGACCTTCCTGATTTCTTTGAAGCGACTGCGCAGAAAATGAAAGACGCGGTGCAGTCTGATCCAGCCAAAACCGAGCGGCAATTGCGCGAGGCTAAAGAGCGGTATGTGTTTATACAAAAACCGGAAGCGCCTATGTAATGTTACATAGGCATATACGGCAGTCAAAAGCGCCTTACATCATGTAGGGCGCTTTTGCTTGGCGGAACTTCAGCTATGCAAGTTATGGCAGGAACTGGACCTTCGCTGCGTGGGTAAAACCTAATCCAAATGACGCCGAAGCGGACGCTCACGATGCAGCTTCTTCACAGATCAAAATACTTGATTGAGTTTGGTTATCAAGCGTGGGTGAAATAGGGTATGGCGATTGAAGGTAAAGAAATCGATTATAAATTTTTAAAATCAAGCGAGCCGTAACTGAATGCCAAAAAGATCACGAACACACCAGCTTGAAGACATATCTATCCAGTGCTTTGAACAACTCCTACCGGCGGAATGGGTCTGCCGTCGTAAAGACAAGGACTATGGAGTTGATCTGGAGGTGGAAGTTTTTGATGAATGCGGCGAAGCAACAGGCCTACTTTTCTTTGTTCAACTGAAAGCTACTGATGACATCAAGAAAGAACGCACCGTAAGTATGAAGGTTGACAGGCTTGAATACCTTGCCTCTTTCGACAACCCTTCGATAGTCGTTCGTTATTGCGACGTTTCAAAAGCATTACATTGGATTTGGTTGTCGAATATCTTCGCCAAAATAGCAACGCCCGAAACCGAAACGGTTAGCGTGCAGTTTGAAGAATCTGACACATGGACCGACGCAACGCCGTTGGAAATAATTGAAACAATGAAAGTGTACCGTACTATTCGGACCGCCTCCAGGCGCACGCCGATTGGGTTGTCTGTTAGACCAAATTCCAGCGCAGCTGGTGGAACTTTTGAGCTGAACTATGCTGTTTCTTCAATTCTAGATACATGTAAAATGGTTGTTGCAGAAAAGGATGGATCGAAATGCCTGCCGGTGACTGTATGGCTAGATGGTGATTACCTGTTAGCAGAGGTAGACATTATCTCATCGATTGGTGTGCACCTGCACCGAGTGCATCGAGATGACATTCTTGCTCAGCTTACTTACATTCTTGTTTATATGGCTGGAAGGTACGAGTTCTCATCACAGGCAAAAAACCTTGCTCAGGTTATTGTCGATCGGCGTTTAACTTGTCAAAGCAGAGAAATAGCAAGCTCTGTCGCATGTCTATTTGTTGATAAACCATCTCTGTGTGCGGAAATCGCAAGCTTGAATTTTTTGCATGACCAGCAAGACCCAGCGTACGCTAGATACATTCAAAGTTTACTCGGAAGTGAGGTTTCTGTCGAAGAAAAAACGGATGCTGTGAAAAGGTTCTATAGCAAAGCACTTGTTGCCCATGAAGAACAATCTCGCCACAGTCAGTCGGTTATACATTACTCCTATGGTAATTTCCTAAGAATGAAGGGTGATCACGCGCAAGCGGTTCGTCACTACAATACTGCTCGCAAGAAAAATCCCGAATACTTGGAGAAAGAATATTTTCTCGCTGAGCTAGCCGCCACTCTGTATTTCAAGAGGAGGTTTAGCGTTTCTGCTCGGTTGTACGCTGCATCATATGAGCTATCCAAAATGCCAAAAACAGCATTATGCGCGGGCGACGCGTTTCTATTTTCCCGAGAATTCCTTAAGTCGTCTGAGCTTTACGACATCGCTGCTAGGTCAGATAACGAGTTTGAAAAGACCGAAGCAAATTTGAAGATTTGGTTGGCTGACTGGTGCGCGGAATTTTGCGAACGTAACGAACAAATGGAGATGCGTGGCGTTTTTCATCGACCTGCCGTTTGGTCGGATGTTTTGGAGCAGTGCCTTGCCGCGGAACAAATCGAACATGCTCTCGCTGCGTCCCTCTTGCTCGCTTTTATATTGGAGGACGATGAGAAGGTTTGGACGCAAGCGATATCCTTAGCCGTCCATACCAAAGACATACAGCTTATGCTCGCTACTTTGTCCTCTGCAATTTGGCGTTGCGGATACGAAGCCTACACGCCCTTTCGCGATCACTTGGCCCAGAATGGTTTCAAAAATGAGAACTTGGTGCACTTCGATGAAATAGTGGACCATTTGTATACACTAAGAACTTCAACTGGTGACGATGGTGTAACGATGAGGGTCGTCGAGCAGCATCAATTTGACACGCTGGTTGAAGTGCCTACTGAAGTTTAAAGCTAGGAGAAGCGTTATGCGGCAACCAAACCCCGATCATATAATTGAATGGAGGGGAAGGCGTGGCTTTCAGTCCGGAGCAGCTTTTGATATCAAAAATCGCCTTGATGACCTCAGTAAGGCTTGGAGAAATTCACCAAGCCCATATATGGCTGAGTTCGTACCTATGCGAATTTCAACTTGCATTGAAGTTTACGCCCGTGAGCTAGTTAGAGAGCTTACCGATGCAGGAAGCCCATACGCGGATCAGGCTACAAAATTGGTGAAGAATGCAAAACTAGATCTAGCCTTTGCTGCGCACATTTCGGGAAAAAGTTTATCCATTGGTGATTTCGTGGCGCACTCTGTGTCCATCAACAGCATTGATGCAGTAATTTCAATTTTTACTACCTTAATTATCGACTTCATACCTAAGCTGAAGATAGCTCACGCCCTTTGGACGGAAGAGGAATGCTCTTGGCCACTGGACCCAATTATTGAGAACTACGAACGAACGGTCAGTGTCCTGTACCAAATGTTCGAAGTGCGCCATGTCTTGACGCACGAGCTACCAGATGCGTCGGTAGTCGACGATCTGGATATTGAGGAGCTGTGCAATGCGGCAAGCCTGTTTGTTGATGCTTGTGATTGGGTGGTTGTTGGGGAATTACATGGTTCACTACCTCGCACGCAAACAGCGATGAATATCGGTGCGGGTGAATGTCTCGAAGAGGCTCAAAAAATGCTAGATTCAGCATTCTCTGAAGTTGCAGCTCTTACAGATATTGATGGTAACAGATTACAAGAGACTCAGTCGCTCTGGCAAAAATTCTCAGACAGCGAAGCTTCTCTTGTTGCATCACAAGTCGAAGGCGGCTCGATGTACCCGATGATGTGGTCTTCAGCAAAAAAGGACCTTGTAAACGACAGGACAGAGCAACTTCACAGAATTAAAGATGAATGGATGGGCGAATAAGGTCCATTTCTGGAAAGTGGTACCACATTTTTAGCGCTAAGGTCCAACGGCGGCAAACGGAATGCTGGACCTCTGCATCCACAATGCTCACGAATGTCTCTCATCGGCCGATTTAGTGGCTTGGATACGGCAGATTGTGCGCAACCAACTGGCTGTTGAAATCGGTGCTAGAGCAGTTGATAAAACACGTATGGCGGAACATCACAAAGAAGGTCAGCGTAAACGGCGCGCGCAGCTTGCAGGGCATCCCGAATGGATGGAATACCCGCGCACGCGCCCAAAGGCGCTTAAAGCTGGAACCGATTTTTTCTTCTCGGGACGCATGTGCAAAAACCGACATTACAATTTGCGTACCGTTTTGGGTTCGCGATGTGTCGCTTGTGAAGACCAAGCTCACAACGTGAGCCCGTCGCTTGCATCCTTCATTAAGGATTGGATTTTTCCTGACTAACCCGCTGCGCTGTAGAAATGTTGCTGAGACACAATGGCAGTTAAGGGCCGAACAGCCCGAATCAACTTTGATCAACACGCGAGGGATAAGATTATTGGGCCGTGTTTCAAACGACACAGCTTAAAATCGGCTTCCGATAAGCTTCCGGATTTTTTTGGCCATTTTTTCCAAAACCCAAAATCACGTAAGTATTTGAATTTATTGGATAAATGGTGCCCCACACGTCCCCACATTTATAGCCTAAGTCGTTGCTTGAAAACGATAATAAGTTTTATAATTTACTCGATACCCCCAATGATACCCCCAAACTTGACTTCTAATGGATTTAAAGACCGTCAATTGGCGTAAATGTGAGCTTGGATATCCATAAACGCTCTTTTGATGATCGGGATTTCGCCAAGTACGCGTTTCGCGCCATTTGTGCCGCCGTACTTAACTTTCAGGAAGTCACCGATCTTACTCAGAGCAAGTTCATCAACCCCGTGAACTTCATAGGACCCCAATACAGCATCCAAGAAGGTGCGCATTTCGCCTTCAATATTCGCAAGGCCTAAAGCTCTCGCTTGATTTGCACGTTCGGTGCGCATTTTTGGCGCGAGCGTAAACTTCACATAGGCCAAGACATCAAAGATATCGCTATTGGGTGCGTCAATGAGGCGCTTCATGTCTTCGAGGCGGTCGCCATCATAGCCCTTATCGGCGAGCAGCTTAGTGAAGCTTAATCGGGATTCAGGATTGCCCCAAATCTTACGCAAGTGATCTTCGTCGCGCACAAGGTCGCCAAGATCGCCAAATAGCTGCTTCATAAACTCTTCGCCTGAAATCATCTTACCGTCGTGCGAAAAGTAAGTGGTCGTGGCGATGTATTTGATCTCTCGTTCTTTGCCGTCGGCGAGTTTGACGATGATTTTGGCCTCGGGTTCGGGCGGGGGCTCACGCGGCCCGTCGGCAATTGGTCCTATTGGACTCTCGCCTCTTGTCGGTTTCGGGTCTTCTGGGGGCAGGGGCTCGCCGTCCCACTCGGGATCACTGAAATGCTCGTAGGCTTTCACAAAGTCATAGACGGTGAAAAAATCTTTGCCCTCAAACGTACGCGTCCCACGACCGACGATCTGTTTGAACTCGATCATCGACTTAACGGGGCGCATCAGGATGATGTTGCGGACATTGCGGGCGTCAACGCCTGTGGAGAGCTTCAGCGAGGTCGTCAGGATTGTCGGGATGCTCTTTTCGTTGTCTTGGAATTCGCGCAAATGCTGTTCGCCCAGCGCGCCGTCATTGGCTGTGACGCGTTCGCAATAGTGCGGATCATCGATGTCTTTGATCTGGTTAATATAGTCGCGCACGGCGGCAGCGTGGTTTTGGGTGGCGCAGAATACCAGCGTTTTATGACGCGGGTTGATCTGGTCCATGAACTCGTGAATGCGGCTTTGCTCGCGCTCTGGGATCACGATTTTCGCGTTGATCTCGGCTTCGGTGTAAACGTGGTCGGGGTCAATCTCGCCGCTGACGACTTCATCATCGGGATCATAGACGTAGCTATCAATCGTGCTGGCCATTTGGCGGACTTTGAAGGGAGTTAGGAAACCATCCTCAATACCGCTGCGCAGGGCATAGGTGTAAACAGGTTCGCCGAAATACGCATAAGTGTCGGCGTTCGTCTTGCGTTTGGGTGTGGCGGTCAGACCCAACTGCACGGCAGGTTCAAAGTACTCCAAAACTTGCCGCCAAGTGCTTTCGTCTTTCGCGCCGCCCCTGTGGCACTCGTCAATGATGATAAAATCAAAAAAATTAGGCTCGTAGGCGTGGAAGTTAAACGTGTCTTCGCCGTTTTTCCCATCGGTCATAAACGTCTGAAAGATCGTAAAGAACACCGACGCATTGCGCGGCATCTTGCCCTTTTTGCTGATCTCTTTGGGGTTAATGCGGCTTAGGGCGTCCGGCTCGAAGGCGCTAAACGAATTATACGCCTGATCGGCTAGAATGTTGCGGTCGGCCAGAAACAGGATACGCGGGCGGCGCGTTGGCTCGCCTGTCAGGCTCCATCGCGCTTGAAACAGCTTCCATGCGATCTGGAACGCGATAGATGTTTTGCCCGTCCCCGTGGCCAACGTCAAAAGGATGCGGCGCTCGCCGTCTGACATTGCCTCTAGCACCGCGTTCACAGCGCCCGCCTGATAATAGCGGGGTTGCCATTTGCCGCCGTCGGTCTCGAACGGGATCTGGCCAAAGCGGTCGCGCCATGCGTTGCCTGTGGGGTAGCAGCGCAGCCAGAGATCGGCGGGGGCTGGCACGGCGTCCACTTCCGCCTCGGCCCCTGTGTGGCAGTCGATCTCGTGATAGCGCAGCCCGTTGGTGCAATAGGCAAAGCGGGCCCCGATGCGTGTGGCGTAGTCAAGCGCTTGGCCGCGTCCTTCGGTATAGGGCAGGGTGGCGCGTTTGGCTTCCATCACGGCGATGGCGTGGCCGTTCACGCGCAACACATAGTCGGCGGGTTTGGGGCTGTCTTTTTGACCGCCCGACTGAATACGACCGGGCCACAGCATTTCTTCACGACTGACACGCGCACCCTCATGGCGGGCGGAGCCTTCCCAGCCGTTCGCGGCCAGATCAGGGTCAATCCGCATGGCGCGGGTATCAGCCTCGGTCTCGGACATCAGGGGAGATTGATCAATCATGGGTTGAGGTTAGCGTCACGTGAGTTCTCCCGCAAAGGCTTTTTGCAAGAGAGACTGGCGCAAGTCCGCGATGTCGGTGAGTTTGGTGCGGTAGTTTGCTTCGGCCACTTGCACAATTGCGGAGGTTTTATCTAGCATATCAATTGCCGCATCTTGTTTCGAAAGGCTTGGAAATGGAAAATACTCAGTCTCGAAAGTGGCAAGATTGATGTTGTGCTGGGCTGCGCCTTCGCCTCGTGCTTTCAACCGCTTCTGAAAGAACTGTAAAAGGTATTCGAGGTATTGGCTAGTTGTCTGCTTTGGGTCTGGCACGACACCAATAATGCTGTCGGGGAAACAAGCGCTAAATGACAGGATCGCGGTTTCAGCGATGTTTGCGGCAATCGTAATGCATAAGGTATCGGCGGGCCAGAGTTTGCTCTGTGCCAATCCTTTGTCAGTGTAAGTTTGCTTGTATTCGGTGATCAAATGATCGGCGTTCCGAACATCCCCAGTTTGCACGAACGGATAGGGGCCACCGTAAAGAAATGGCGCATTTCTCGGGCGATGCTTCGATTTTCCACGCCCAAAATCCAAAGCGATTTCTTTCAACAGCTTTTGTTCGCTTTTCTTTTCAATTGTTGAAAATACACTGACCAACCCCGCCTCAAACAACTCCCGCGCGTTTTGGAGGTTGGTTTCGGCGTTGTCTTTGGCGCGGGCCAGCCCCTCAAACGCCGCATCCAAAACCGCCACGATTTGTTTTTGTTCTGCGAGGGGCGGGATTGGGATTTCGTAATTTTGGATGTGTGCTTTTGTGAGGGCTTGCCGTGTTGCGCCAGCGTCATCGCCAATCCCAAGCAGCGTGTCCTTGTGTTCTTTCGAAACGAGAAGATATGCCAGAAACTCAGAGTCAATCTCGTCTGGATCAGGGCGAATAATTGCAACGTGCTGATTGACGCGGGCTGGTATTATCTCAGGTGGAACAACGCAACAGCGAGCAATTGAAGCACCCGTGATGTTTAGGAGGACATCGCTACTTTCGACTTCGACGATGGACAGCTTTTCAGCTTGATCGTCGTCTATCCTAGCTAAGTCTTTTGGTCGAAACTGAAGATCGTGCACATTCATACTCCGAATGAGTGCAATACCTTCTTGTTTGTATGCATTGCGCCCACCCTTAGGCGTTGCCCCGCTACCAATTTTAGAGGTGACATCTTCAAGGCGCTTAACCTCCCAGCCCGCCTTCACAGCATGCCTCTGATCTCTTCCAAAATGGCCGCCGTCTCTGTGTCGCGCTCTAGCATATCCGCGATAATCTCGGAGGGGTCGCGCAGGGGGGCTTCCTCGGGGGCGAAGGGGTTTTTGACGGACATATCCACTGTGTCTGCGTCGATATCAGTGCGCTGCACGGTCCAGCTTTTCGCGCTATCTTGCTTCGTCTTTTGCAGGGTCACAAACTCTGCCAACTCATCATCGCGCAGGGGGGATGATTTGCCCAAGGACCGTTCAGGGTCCAGCGCGTAGAACCACGTTTTATGGGTCTTGCGCCCTTTTTCAAAGAACAGCACCACGGTTTTAACACCCGCCCCTTGGAACACCTTGGCGGGGCAATCCAGCACGGTGTGCAGATCGCAGGTCTCTAACAGTTCGCGCCGCAGCGCCGCCGCGTCGCCGTTGGATAGAAACGTGTTCTTGATGACCACAGCCGCGCGCCCGCCCGCCTTCAGCTTGCGGATAAAATGCTGGATGAACAGATAGCCCATCTCGCCCGATTTGATGGGGAAGTTTTGCTGCACCTCGGCCCGCTCGCCCGATCCAAACGGCGGATTGGCAAGGATCACGTCATGGCGGTCCTTTTCCTGAATATCCATGACGTTTTCATTGAGCGTATTGGTGCGGCGGATATTGGGGGCCGTGATCCCGTGCAGGATCATGTTCATAATCGCGATGATATAGGCCAGCGATTTCTTTTCCTGCCCGTAGAAGGTTTTGGTTTGCAGGGTGTTGAAGTCGGTGGCGGATATATCGGGGGTCAGCATGTGGGTATAGGCCTCGCACAAGAACCCCGCAGAGCCGCAGGCCCCGTCATAGATCGTCTCGCCGATCTTGGGGGCGATCACCTGCAGCATGGCGCGGATCAGCGGGCGCGGCGTGTAGTATTCGCCCCCATTGCGCCCCGCGTTGCCCATGCGCTTGATACGGCTCTCGTAGAGGTCGGAAAGCTCGTGCTTGGCTTCTTGGGTGTTGAACTCTAACCCATCCACGATTTCCAGCACGTCGCGCAGGGAATAGCCCGAGCGGAATTTGTTGGTGATCTCGGAGAAGATTTCGCCGATTTTATACTCAATCGTGTCAGGGCTGGTCGCATCCTCACGGTATTTTTTGAGCGTCGGGAAGAGGGTCAGGTTGATAAAGCTGATCAGGTCTTCGCCCGTCAGAAGGTCTTTGCGCTCAACGCCGTTTTCATCGGTAGGTGAGGCCCACGTTTTCCAACGCATCGCCGTTGGTAGGGTTGGAGTGTAGTCCGTGCCCTCTAGCTCGGCCTCATCTTGCCGTTCCTGTTCGATATCGTCGAGATACTTGAGGAATAAAATCCAAGAGGTTTGCTCTGCATAGTCCAGCTCGGACGCAAGCCCCTCTTCATTGCGAAGCTCGCGGTCGATGCTGTTAAAGGCGTTTTCAAACATTGGGATTCCTGCATTTTTTTGCAGAGTAGTTTCAGGGCAGGGGATGAACAACGACGAACTAGGCTTGCACGGGTTTTTTGATCAATGCGCCCTGTTCCTCCGTCGAAACGGGGCAATAGGCGCTAACTGCTGTGATAACGCCGGAATGCCCGATGTTTGCCGAGAATGCTTTGAAACCGAGGTGCGTGGGGTATTCCGCCTCAATACCGCCGCTCTACTGTAGAAAAGTGTGCTATCATTTGCAAAGGTTTCTGACGCAATAGATCTTTCGGCAGGACTGTACGTTTGCTTATAATCAACACTGTCGTAGATAGATCATCCAATGCGGCAATTGACGTAATCACGTTAAACGCTACCTGCTGCGATTTCGATAGTGCGGCTGCATTATTTGGCTCCAAAATCGACTACACTCGGGCGTGCATCGCATCTCTGATAGAGACCTGCATACTCAACAGTGTCGAGCAATACGCCTACCTCAAGGCAACAGTTGAGGCCGCCGCAGCAGTGCATCCCGCTGCGCGCATCGACAAGCTCATACCATGGCACTTTGACAGTCAGGATTGACAGCGTTTACAATGTTTTCGCCGAATTTTATGAAAAGTCGAATACTGTGTTGCAGGCCTAGTGTTCCCTATCTTCGTAGCTCCCAAAGGTTTATAAATACTCTGGAGACGGACTGTGTTGGAGCGGGTATGAACTTAGAAATTAAAGCGTTTTACAATGCAAACGCACCGTTAGCTGATGGATTTAGAAGGAAAGAGCTACTATCAATTTCTGATGATGAATTTGAGCAGTCGCGCGAGTTCATTCATTGGGCGTTTCCAACGTCGGAACCTAGCCAACAATTCCCTAACGCGCCAGTTTTAGATTTGGCCTCAGCAATTTGGCTTGCCGAAAAAACTGACTTCTCTGAGTTCTTAGAGGACATGGCTGTTAGATTTCTAGACTTTCTATCTGCCCAAAATCATTGGAAATGCCACTACAACCATAATCACCTTCGCATAAGCAGAGCAATTCAAAGCCTCAGAGTTTTACACAGCTGGGAATTAGCAAATTGGTTCCATTCTAAAGTCAAAGAACTTGCAGATGATAGTTTTTCGCTGATGCAGGAGGCTGATAGTTACTGGGCATATCATGCATCCCCTATTCATGATCGGATTGCTGGCGCGTTTGTTGGGTTGGCGATTGGTGATGCGTTGGGCGCACCTGTTGAGTTCTCGCCAAGAGGAACCTTTTCGCCTGTAACTGTGTACAGGTCAGGCGGTCGATTTAATCTTCCAGCCGGGGCTTGGACTGATGATACAGCAATGGCACTGTGTTTAGCCCAGAGCATAATCGAGAATGACAGCCTACAAAACGATGATTTATTGAATAGGTTTTGTGACTGGGCAGCGCATGGCTCGAATACAAGTACAGGGGTTGCCGTAGGTATAGGGCAAAACACGCTGCGTGTTCTCGGTGATTACCGCAGAAACGGCTATTTAGAGGCGCGCCCTTTTGGTTCAAAGAATGATGGTAATGGCTCCCTTATGAGGTTGGCCCCAGTTGCTTGTTATGCATATTCGGATGTTAATAAGGCCCGTCGATTGGCGAGCGAGCAGTCCAAGTCAACCCATGCGTCAAGGCCTGCTGACGAAAGCTGCCAACTCCTTGCTGAACTACTATGCATGTTAATTGACGGACATTCTTTGACGAATGCGCTGAAAGGAACGTCGCAAAGGGAGTGGGGGCAATTGGCAGGTTCAATCTTCAAGCATCCATATGCTGAGGAAGTAATAGATGATGTGACCGCAAGTGGATTTGTCATTGAAACTCTTCATGCTGCACTTTGGTCTGTGATCAATGCTGATAATTTCGAAACGGCGGTCTTAAAAGCAGTCAACTTGGGTGACGATGCGGACACCGTTGGTGCTGTTGCCGGGCAACTGGCAGGCGCGATATTTGGGTATTCGGCTGTCCCGAAATACTTGAAGTCCGGCCTTAGTTCTGAGCGATCACTATATGTGACTTCTCAGTTTCTTGCGAGACTAGAATAGGAGGTGCGAGACAGTCGGCCATTTTCAAACCTGCCCTGTCTGACGTCAGCGCCTATGGGACCAAATAGCGTTATTTGATAAGAGAGTGTTTCTGGCTCATCGTCACCACTGAGGAGTGGAAGATGAGACAAACAACGACGAGCCCTGGCGAGAAGATCGTCAAAGACATCAAACGCGCCACGCGCAAGCATTACTCATCCGAAGAGAAGATCAGGATCGTTCTGGATGGTCTGCGTGGTGAAGACAGCATTGCAGAGCTGTGCCGCCGTGAGGGTATCTCTCAGGGCATTTACTACAAATGGTCCAAGGACTTCATGGAAGCCGGAAAGCGGCGCCTTGCGGGCGATACGGCACGTGCGGCGAACACTGACGAGGTGAAGGATCTGCGCCGTGAGGCCCGTGATCTCAAGGAAGTTGTGGCGGAACAAACACTGGAACTCCGTTTGCTTAAAAAAAGCATGCTGGGCGATGGGGGCAACCACGAATGAGATATCCTGCATCTGAGAAACTGGAGATCATCCGGCTGGTCGAGGAAAGCCACCTGTCAGCACGGCTCACGTTGGCAAAGCTGGGCATTCCCCGCACCACATTCTACCGTTGGTATGATCGATATTTGCGGCGTGGCGAAGTTGGACTGCAGGATCAATCGCCGAAGCCCAAACACGTCTGGAACCGCATTCCTGACGAGGTGCGGCGCAAGGTCGTGAAGTTGGCGCTGAAAGAAACCGAGTTGTCGCCACGTGAACTGGCCGTGACGTTCACGGATCGAGAAAGCTATTTCGTATCAGAGGCTTCGACGTATCGGATTTTGAAGGCGCACGATCTGATCACCAGCCCAGCGTTTATCGTTATAAAGGCGGCGAGCGAGTTCAAAGACAAAACCACGGGCATCAATCAGTTGTGGCAGACGGACTTCACATATCTGAAGATCATCGGATGGGGCTGGTTTTATCTCAGCACGATCCTCGATGACTACAGCCGATATATAATCTCGTGGAAACTTTGCACCAACATGAGAACCCAAGACGTGACGGACACATTGGACTTGGCTTTGGCAGCGTCGGGATGTGACCAAGTTCATGTCGTCCACAAACCTCGCCTGCTGAGTGATAACGGCTCCAGCTACGTCTCGGGGGAGCTGGCGGAATGGTTGAAAGACAAGGATATGAAGCACAGCCGTGGCGCGCCCTATCATCCTCAAACGCAGGGCAAGATCGAGCGGTGGCATCAGACCTTGAAGAACCGCATCCTGCTGGAAAACTACTTCCTACCCGGCGATCTTGAGGCTCAGATCGAAGCCTTCGTAGACCACTACAATCACCAGCGTTACCACGAGAGCCTGAACAACGTTACACCCGCCGACGTATACTTCGGACGCGACAAAGCCATTCTACAGCAACGGGAAAGGATCAAACGTAAGACGCTCGAAACGCGACGCTTGCATCACAGACAACACGCCGCATAATGCAACCAACCAGATGAGCCGAACTCTCTCTTAGTCTAGGCCGCCTTTGGTGCCAAAAACCCTGACGACGGACATGCGTCTCGTAGGGCGTAGGTTGGATCAGTGTTGGCTACCCCGCTCGCCACCGCATAGCGAAAGACAGAGCCTATACGGGCGCGGAGGCGGTGGGCGGTCTCATAGTTGCCCTTTGCTTCAACTTTGCGAAGCGTTTTGAGGATCATGGGGGCAGTGATCTCGGAAATTGGTTTGCGACCAAAATCAAGGTTTGCAAGTTTGAGGTGGTATTCGGTTTTTGATAGCGTTGCCTCTGATTTTCCTTCTTTGCGCTGTTTGGCGATAAAGTCTTGGCCGATACGTTCAAATGTTTGGCCCTTGGCCTCCAGTCGGATTCGTTTGTCTTCTTGTTTGGCTTCGCTAGGGTCAATGTCTGCCGCGACTTTGGCACGGGCAAGCTCTTTGGCTTTACGCGCCTGTGCCAAGCTGACCTCGGGATAAACGCCAATCGAAAGCAGACGTTCTTTACCGTACATGCGATATTTGAACTGCCATAGCTTTGAGCCATTGGTTTTGACCAAGACAAACAAGCCTTCGAAATCGGAGACTTTGTACGCTTTTTCGTGGGGTTTAAGGTTTCTTACCTGAATATCTGACAATGGCATGGTTGGGGGTATCACTTTTCCGACTCAAACTCGATACCCCCATGAGCACCCCCAAACTGGGGGTATCGTATCAAACACCACAAGACTGTGCTGGACAACAAGAAGGAACAAAACCCTTATAACACGAGGATATTTGGACGTCATCGGATAAATCTGGATATGAAAATGGTGCCCCCACACGGAACCAAGCTATTGTTTTTACTAGTTCTTATTTGTACATTTTCGTCTGTATCCCCCTTTTTTATATAGCCTAAACTGTCCTGAATTGTCTTGCCATGTCCATCCCTATCCACTAGCTTAAGGTGGATATTTAGGGGGATATAAAATGCGGGCGAAAAATAGACTTTCTGCACAGTTTTTGAAGACCGCACCCGTAGGCAAGCACTGCGACGGTGCGGGGCTTTGGATGGTCAAGCGCGACGATGGCGGCGCGCAGTGGGTGCAGCGTGTGACTGTTCACGGACGTAGGCGTGAAATGGGTTTGGGGGGCTATCCCGCGCTAGGGCTGGCAGATGCCCGCAAACAGTCAGAACGGTGGCGCACTCTGGCAACGGCGGGCCGCGACCCGATTAAAGAGCGTGAAGCCGAAGAGCGGGCTGCGCGGCGCGAAGATATCACGCTGGAAATATTGACCGCAGATGCTTTTGAATCCCGCAAAGCTGAATTGAAAGGGGATGGCACGGCGGGCCGGTGGCTTTCGCCTCTAACAATTCACGTTCTACCAAAGCTGGGCAAAGTGCCGGTTACGGACCTCGACCAGCGCGACATTCGCGACACGCTTGCGCCTATATGGCACACAAAGGCCGACACGGCGCGCAAGGCCATAAACCGGCTTACAATCGTGCTACGCCATGCAGCGGCACTGGGCTTAGATGTGGATCTGCAAGCGACCGAAAAGGCAAAGGCTCTGTTAGGCAAAACGCGGCATGTGGCAAAGAATATCCCGGCTATGATGTGGCCCGATGTGCCCGCTTTCTATACCAGCCTAGAAGAGCCGACCCTAACGCACCTTGCCCTGCGCTTGCTTATCCTGACGGGCGTGCGCTCTTCCCCGCTGCGCAAGATCCGGCTCGACCAGATAGAGGGCGATGTGTGGACAGTGCCAGCCGAAGGCATGAAGGGCCGCAAGGGGGCAACCGACCCATTCCGCGTGCCCCTGTCACATGAAGCCCAGCGCATAATAGACCTTGCGCGCCCGCACGCCCGCAACGGTTTTTTGTTTCCCAACACGCGCGGCGGCGTGATTAGCGATATGACGCTTTCACGGCATATGGAAAGGCGCGGGCTGTACGCGCGCCCGCATGGGTTCCGCACTAGCTTGCGCACATGGCTGGCCGAAGCGACCGACGCCCCGCATGAAGTGGCCGAAGGGATGTTGGCGCATGTGGTGGATGGTGGGGTGGTGCGCGCATACCGGCGCACTGATTATCTGGAGCAGCGCCGCGCGTTGGCCGACCGCTGGGCAGACCATGTGACGGGCGGCGCTGGGCAGATAGTTAAACTGGCGAGTGCGGGATGAGTGAACAGCAAAAACCGCCGTTTTCACTTGCTCAACATACAAGCGAAGCTAAGCGTTTAACGCAGTTGCTTGATGAACAGAAAAAGCAAAAACGGCAGGACTCAGAAGTTTCCTTCGAAGACGACTTTGCACCTAGCTCAAGTCCCGCGAAAGATGACGCTAACTCTGGCATACTACAGACCAAAGCAGGCCGATTGCATTGCTACAATGACCACGTTTTGGACTACATGGAGGGCGCGCTCGATAGAGCTTGCGAGTTGGGGTTGCCAAGAATACCTTGGTTTTTTCCCTTGCAATATCCTCCTGTAAGCGATTTTTTGTTTCAAGTAACTTCCCGAATGGTGGGTGCGTTATCTGAGACCTTGGAGGAACAATCTGACGATTGGCTAGCCTTAAAGTGCTACCTATGTTGGTTAGAAGCTTGCCACGCGCTGACAGACGGTGCCTCTATTTTATATGTGGCAGACAAGATGTTTGTTGCTGGCGCGACTGCCCGTGAGTTTGAATTGTCGGTCAGAAATCGTCGCCATTCCGATTTAGGCCGCCGGCAGAACCGTCACTTGACCGACTTGCGTGAAGGAAAGAATAGGCGCGCGGCCTTGAACGTTGAAGCCAGACGAAAAGTTGTCGCCAATCTAATGGAAGAAACTCGACTTACCGGCGGCAGTCTCGACATATGGTTGGTGAAGCAATTGTTTGAACGGCACAGCATCACCATTGGTCAAAGGACAGTTAGGAGCGACCGTAAGGTAATTACTGGATAGTAAACGAGAGAAACTTGGCAAACCTTGTTAAGCCTTGCCAGCCACATATTGACACATTCGCACCATCCGAAACACGAAAGGATGTTGCGATATGCAAACCTACCTCACTCTAACTGAACTACGCGCCAAGCTTGGCGGGCGTTCACGCTCTGCAATTTATGTCGACCTTGCTGCGGGCCGACTGCCCCAGCCGATAAAGCTTGGCGGACGTCTCTACTGGCCAGAAGGCGACGTTGAAACGCACCTGCGCGCCATGCGCGAAACGGTGGCTTAATATGAGCCGCAAAAATGAAATGGCCCGGAACCTGTTTGGGCAGGAACCGAGCAGGGTAGATAGCCATGTAAACGCGGCCAATACCCGAATCATAGCACAGCGTAAGCCGTCGCGCCACAACGGCGGCAAAGCCTACACCGTCAAAACGACCGGCGGCGATATTTTCCGCGTTGTCGTCTCTGGCCGTGTGCGCTGGGCGCTCGACCAGTTGTGCCGCGTGGGATTGGCGGGATGCACGCCTATCGACAATCCGGCCCCCCGCTGGAGCGCGTACATCTTTGACCTTCGCGGCATGGGTATCGAGATCGAAACCATCCATGAACCGCACGAAGGCGAGTTTGCAGGCACGCACGGGCGCTATGTGCTGCGCTCGACCCTCACGCGCGTGATGCAGGGGGATGCGATATGAACCGCCTGCAAATTCTCTACCTGCGCCGCCTGCACGGTTTGACCGAAGCGCAGGCGCACGCCTTGTCTGTGCTGATCTGGGGGGCTTCATGATGGATGCAAAGCACCTCACCCAAACCCTGCGCGGCAAATGGTATGGCCGCTATGGCAGCGCACCGTGCCCCGTGTGCCAGTGTGAAGGCCGCAAGGGGCAGAACGCGCTAACCTTGGCCGATGGCATCGGCGGCAAGCTGCTGTTGAATTGCAAGAAGGGAGGCTGCGACTATCGCGACATTGCGACAATCGCCGGTGTCACGCAGGGCACCTACACGCCGCCGGATCCGGTAATCATCGCCCAGCGCGCAGCAGAACAGCGCAAGGCCGATGCAAAGCGCGCGCAGCAGGCGCAGCGGCTCTGGACGGGCGCGCAGCCTGTCGCGGGCACAGTTGCGGAAAGCTATCTGAGGGGGCGGGGCATTACCTGCCCCCTTCCCAACACCCTGCGCTTTGACCCGCAATGCTGGCACGCGAGTGGCAAACGCGTTCCCGCTCTGGTGGCACTGGTGCAGGGCGGCGCGGGCTTCGCAGTGCATCGCACCTATCTGCGCGACGATGGCAGCGGTAAGGCCGACGTGACGCCACCCAAGATGATGCTAGGCGCGGTGCAGGGGGGTGCTGTGTGCCTGTCTGGGGGCGCTGCGCCGCTTGTGGTGGCGGAGGGAGTCGAGACAGCGTTGAGCCTATTCAGCGGGCTGCTGCGCGCCCCTGCGACCG
Source organism: Yoonia sp. MH D7 (assembly GCF_054439475.1). Classification (NCBI taxonomy): domain Bacteria; kingdom Pseudomonadati; phylum Pseudomonadota; class Alphaproteobacteria; order Rhodobacterales; family Paracoccaceae; genus Yoonia; species Yoonia sp. MH D7. The sequence continues at coordinate 1,574,003 of NZ_JBTJCF010000001.1, read as the reverse complement.
TTTGGGCGGCGCTTTCTACATCGGGAATTCGCGGCCTGCACCTACCGGACACGCCGGGGCGTTTGACGATTGCCCCCGATGGCGATGCAGCAGGCCGTGCAGCGGCGCAGGCACTAGCAACACGGGCGCACGGGATGGGGTGGCAGGTATCGCTTTTACCTGCCCCTGACGGGCGCGATTGGAACGATATTTTGACCGGAAAGGGGGCCGCATGATGCAGGTTCTTCCAACACCAAAACCCTTCACGCCCGAAGGACCGCAACCGCTCTTGCGCGAAATCGCTGACGGTGCCGAATACCCCGTGCAGGCATTGGGGCCGCTAGCCGAAGCTGCGCAAGCCGTTCAGGGCATGACGCAGGCACCGCTTGCAATCCCTGCCGCATCGGCGCTGGCCGTGGCATCGCTAGCGGTGCAGGGTTTTGCCGATGTGGAGACACTGGGCGGCGCGCGTGCCCTTTCGCTGTACCTGCTGACCATCGCGGGCAGTGGCGAACGCAAATCAAGCTGCGATACGCCACTTATGGCGTCCCTGCGCGAATATGAGCGGGAACAGGGGAAGGCCCAGCGCGATGATATGCAATTATGGATAAATGCGCAGGCACTCTGGAAAGGGGAGCGCGACCGGATCCTCAGCGAAGCCAAGCGCGGCAAGGGAGAGAAGAAAACAGCCGCGCGCGCGGATCTGGACGCGCTGGGCGCGGAACCGGCGGCACCGCCGTCTGCTGACCGCACCGTGACAGAGCCGACCTTTGAAGGACTGACACGCTTGTTTGCGACCGGCCAGCCGTCCCTTGGCATCTTCAGCGACGAAGGCGGGCAGTTTTTGGGCGGGCATGCCATGAACTCGGAGAACCGGCAAAAGACGCTGGCCGCGTTGAATGACCTTTGGATGGGCAACCCTATACGGCGTACACGCTCAGGCGATGGGCACTCGACCTTGTTCGGGCGGCGGCTGGCCGTTCATCTCATGGTGCAGCCCGGCGTGGCGCGTGGCTTCATGGCGGATCCGATGGCAGCAGATACCGGCTTTCTACCCCGCTTTCTGATTTGTGAGCCGCGCAGCACCATCGGCGCACGACTGCACGGCACCATGCGCCGCGATGGGGGCGCGTTGGATCAATTCGGTATACGCCTTCGCGAAATCTTGGAAACGCCCATGCTGATGGATGCAGACACCCGTGAATTGCAACCGCGCACGCTACCGCTGTCGGATGGCGCGCGTGCGCTTTTGATCCGCTATGCGGACACGGTAGAAGCGGCACAGGCACCGGGCGGCACGCTGCACCGCTTGCCCGGCTATGCCAGCAAATCCGCAGAACAGGCGGCGCGCATTGCGGGCGTGCTGACGATGTGGCGCGACCTGCGCGCGCCCGAAGTGACCCCCGCCGATATGGGCAACGGCATCGCCTTGGCGCAGTTTCACCTGTCCGAAGCGGTGCGGCTGGCCGATGCTGCAACGGTATCTGTCGAAATCGACCGGGCCGAAGCCCTGCGCAAGTGGATGCTGGAGGGCTGGACAGAGACGGAAATCATGGTGCGCGATGTTGTGCGCCTTGGACCGAACGCGCTGCGCGAAAGCCCGAAGGCACGCGCAGCACTTGCCTTGCTGGAACGCCACGGCTGGATTGCACCGCTAGACCCCGGCACGCTTGTACGGGGCGCTGCACGGGCAGAAAGCTGGCGTATCGTGAAGGGCTGCGCGCATGTGGTTTGATGTGCAGCAGGCGCTAGCCGAAATCGAGGGGGGCACGCCGCCCCCTTCGGTGCAACTGCCGGTACAGGATCCGGCCCCGACACCTGCGCCCCGTGTCGCGGTTGTCGCAGGTGTCGCAACACCCCTAGCACAGAAACGCCAAATTGCAGCGGATCCAGACGCACAACACCCGCACGGAACCACCCTTGATGGGCAACCCCTGACATGGACCGGCCGCGTTGTATCGCTGGCATCTTGGCGGATGCTGACGGAATGGGATCGGCACGGGCCAAAAGGCAAGCACTGGAACGGCGTAACGAAACAATGGGACCACCCGAAAGGAAATTGAAATGGCTAAGAGCGTATCGAAGAAAGAAAAGAACAACCCAAAAATTGTGGATAGAAAACGACCATCGCTAGAGATGAACGAAGATGAAAACGGCGTTTTGCAAATCGGAATTGATGGTGACTTTGGTCGCATATCCACCCCTGAAACGGGAAAGCCTGTCGCGCTGGGCCTCATTGCACAAATTGCCAGTTTGGGGTCGCATGAAAAGCGGATAGATGAAGTGGCTTCAAACTTCGCGATTGGCTTTTTGGATGCGATGGCCCCCAAAGATGCAGCCGAAGCTTTGTTGTTCACGCAGATGGCGGCGATACACCAAGCGACCATGATGCTTGCGCGCCGCTTGAACCATGTTGAAAATATCCCGCAACAGGATGCAGCAGAACGCGCCCTGAATAAGCTTGGCCGCACCTATGCAGCACAGATGGACACATTGAAGCGATATCGCAGCAAAGGGCAGACAGTGCGCGTTGAGCGTGTGACAGTCGAAAGCGGCGGGCAGGCTATAGTTGGGAACGTGACAAAGGGGGGGGCGAATAATGAAAAGTGACGCTTACCCCATGCACTGTGTGATAGACGTACATTCAGACAACTAAGTGAGAATAATATGAAGCTTTATCTTTACGTGATTTTATTGGCGGGCTTTTCTGTCGCACAACCAGCCAAGGCGCAGACTATTTCCGGAAATGACCTGCATGAAGCCTGCACCTCGGATGACCAAGCGATGGCTGCCTTCTGTGTGGGCTACCTCATCGGACAGATAGAGGGGCAATTTCTGGGCGGATTGCTTTTCAGCCAAAGCGCAGAGGATGACATAGATACGGAAAGCTTTAACAGCCTTGCCAACATAGCCTTCCAACACTGTATTCCCCCAGACGTACTAAATTCCCAGCTTCGCGATGTTGTTGTAAGGTATTTGCAGGACAACCCTGCTACACGCCACGAAACTGCACGGTTTCTCGTCTTGGAGGCTTACCGTGACGCCTTCACCTGCCCATGAAGGAAACCAGAATGACCAGCGCGTTTGCAATGCACGCAGCCCAGCGCTGCACCGCGAAATCAAAACGTACCGGCCAGCCCTGCAAAAGCCCAGCGGTTAGCGGGTGGACCGTTTGCCGGATGCACGGTGCGCGGGGTGGCGCAGGATCCGGTAGAGCGCACCCGAACTGGAAACATGGAGAGAGAGGCTATCAAGCTGTCGAACTTCGGGCTGCTATTGCGGCACTCGTGGGAACAAAAAAAGGACACCGATAGACATTTGAGGCGAGCCGCTAAAGACTATTTGACTGAAAATTTTTCGAATGATTCAACCGATGCTGCTGCTACAGTCACGATGTATAGACAATTTTAGGTTTGAAGGGGCAGCACAATGGTCGAAAAGGCAATTGAAGGCAAAATCAGGGTTCTAGGGTTAGAAAGCTGGTGGCATGAAGAGTTGACGCCGGAGGACCGCGATGCAGTCGAGCAATCCTACGGGCCAGACCAAGGCGAAATTGAGGGTTCACTAAGTTGGACAACACAGTCACGCATTAGCTTTCTTACAAACGTGGCGGATTGGCTAAAAGGTGAAGGAACTAGATTTACAGCGTACAAATTTATCGCAAAAGCGGACAATATATGGCCTGATGATGCACCTGCTATAGATAGGCACTTTGCGCTATCAGTAATGTGTAAGGTTTTTTACCGTTGGCGTGACGTGGATAAATTTGCATTGGAAGCGGCCATTGATGCATGTAGGCGTTCTGTCTTGATGCACCAAGAGGCTTTAGTTGCCTTCAAGCAACCTGCACATATCCTACCTTGGGGCAGCGGCCTTCCCGGCCACTACTGTTTCAAGCAGTTGGCGATAATTGAAGAAAAACGCGGGAATTTTGAAGATGCGTTGAAGCTTTGCGATGAAGCAAAGCAGGCGGGCTGGACGGACGACTGGGATAAGCGTGTTGTGCGACTTCGTAAGAAATTAGCGAAGGACAAAAAGTCTTAGGCAAAGTGGTTTGTCCGAAGTTTGTTACGTCTAAGGCTAAACCTCATAACCGCAATCCAGAAGGTGGATAATTAGGGGGATGCAGAAAGGAGCCTTTGTCATTTTTTATATAAAATACAATGACTTAACGGATTTAAATGGTGCCCCCACACGGACTCGAACCGCGGACCTACTGATTACAAATCAGTTGCTCTACCAGCTGAGCTATAGGGGCACTTTGTGTGGCGGATATAGCAGGAGGCTGTTGAAAAGCGCAATGGGGTTTTTGCGAAAAAACCATGTTTTTTTCGGAGCTCGATTTTTGCTAAAAATAGGGATCTAAGTGTTATCCAGATTGTGTGACTGATAACGTTAAGTCATGTTGCTGGCATGCGTTATTTACTTTTGCTGATAGCCTCGATCCCATTGCCTGCGTTTGCAGAGCCGCCGGCCCCAGTGACCGACGCGGATTATGCGCCCGTGTCTTTGCAGGAGGCGCTCTTGGGGCGCGATTTGTTTTACGATCCGATCTTGTCTGGCAACCGCGAAGTGTCCTGTGCCACCTGTCACCATCCAGCCTTTGGCACTGCTGACGGGCTGTCGTTGGGTATTGGTGATGGGGGGCGCGGGTTGGGTCCGTCGCGCGTTGTTGACCCCGACAATCTGCCGGAAGCGCGGATTCCGCGGAATGCGCCCGCGCTGTTTAATTTGGGCGCGCATGAGTTCACCCGCCTGTTTCATGACGGACGTATTGAGGTGGATGCAGCCCGCACGCACGGAATCCGTACTCCATTGGACGCAGATATGCTGGTCGGGTTTGCCTCGCTTTTATCCGCCCAGACAATGTTCCCTGTGCTAAGCCCTGACGAGATGGCAGGCCATTATAATGAGAACGACATTTCCAAAGCGGTCCGCCAAGGTTTGCTGACAGGGCAGGGCGGTGCGTGGGATATTATCGCAAGGCGCGTCGAAGCGGTGCCTGAATATGCGAGGCAGTTCGCGGTAGTGTATCCTGAGCGTGGCAGGATTGATTTTACCGATATTTCCAATGCGATTGCGGCGTTTATGGCGTTTGAGTGGCGCTCGGATACGGCACCTTTCGATGCGGTTTTGAGAGGTGCTGCAACGCTGGACGGCGCGGCAGCACAGGGCATGGAATTGTTTTACGGAGATGCGGGCTGTGCCAATTGCCATAGCGGCCCTTTTTTGACGGACCATGATTTTCACGCCATGGGAGCACCGCAAATTGGCCCCGGCAAAGCCGCCGCGTTCGAGAACCATGCCCGCGATGAAGGCCGCTATCTGGTGACGGGTCACGTCGAAGATCTATATGCGTTCCGCACGCCGTCATTGCGAAATGTGCTGCTGACGGGGCCTTATGGACATGCCGGCGCGCACCGTGATCTGGCGGCGTTTCTGAGTGATCACGCCGATCCCGTGGCGGGATTGGCACGCTATGATGTTGCACAGGCCGTATTGCCCGGGATGGATGTTATTGATCTGTCCGAGGATTTTACGCCGATTTCTCGTGCCGTCGCAGTGACGGGCCAGAGGCTGGATGAAACGCAGATCCAAGCCTTGATCGCGTTTCTTGACACGCTGACCGATCCCGTTGCAACCGATGGCAGGTTGGGTGTGCCGGATACGGTGCCAAGCGGGCTGCCGGTGGATTTCCCAGAGTGAGAAAATGTGTCAACCACAGATCTATCTGACGGGGTGTAAGATGTGCTGCGCATCGGTGTCCAGCGTTGCATCAGTCACGTTTCCATTTGGCCATATAACACGCACCTCCGCTTGCTCTGCATCGCCAAGCCCGAAGTGCAGAGGCCCCGCTTGCCCGCCCGCATGACCGCCGCCGACCATAACTTGCTGGCTTTGCCCATTGACGGTGACCTGCGCACCGACCGCGCGGGTATTGGGGGCGGCGCTGCGCAGATCTAGCGTGATCCAGTGGCCGGTAGCTGGGCTGACATTGCGATACAGCTCGATATCCGCACGACGGTTGTTGACCACCAAATCCAACAGTCCGTCACCGTCAAAATCAACTAGCGCCGCCCCACGCGACCGCTCGGTCGTAGCGACACCTGCATGTGTCGCCGCCTCGAAAAATGTGCCATCCACGTTTTGCATCAACAGGTTGTTAGGGTCGGCCATCGCCAACCCCGGCATCTGGTCCACGTTGCCCTTAGCAATAAACAGGTCCGGACGGGTGTCGTTATTTATATCGCCAAATTGCGCATGCCATCCGGTTGACGGCCTGCCGTCCTCGCCTGTGTGGGGGCGTTGCGCATAGGTGCCAATGGAAAAAGGGGCTGCTATATAGGTGCCGTCTGCTTGCGCCAGTTGCATCAACTGGTCGCCCATCGAGGTCAACACAACCTCGTCGCGTCCATCGCCTGTAATATCGCGCGAGGCAATGCCCATGCCCCAAACTGATAGGCGCGGCCAGCCATCGGCTTCTGTCAAAAACCGCATCGCGGCCGTGTCCCACATCTGTTCAGCCCCGTCGCGCAGATAGTAATGGCGGTCATTGGAAATTCGCAAGCGATGCTGGCCCGATGCGTCACGAGCCGCAAGCATCGAAAGCGCACAGTAGCCGGGGGTCAACACGTGTTGCGTGTAGCCATTTGGCTGCGGGATCAGGACCGCGTTGTCGTCACAAGCCCCGAACGGTCCTTCCGGATCATCTCGGTCAACATAGTTTCCTAACGCCATCGTCGGCCTGTCGCCATCCCACCATGCCGAAAAACTTGTGGTCCATGCCGTGCCTGCGGGCATACCCCAGCGGTCCGTCGCATCCGTGAAAGTGCAATCGCCTGTGCCTTGTAGCACTACATTTGGCCCGACGCGCATCACAAACAGGTCTAGAATATCGTCGCCGTCGATGTCCAGCGGATAGGCCCCTGTGACGCCTGTAAGTGGCGCAATGGTTGTGCGTTCAAACGTAAATGCGCCAGTATTTTTCCAAAGGGCGGCAGGGGCCTCGCCGCCTGCTGCAAAAATGTCAGGCAGGCTATCATCGTTGCAATCCAGCACGCTGACACCGCCGCCGACAAAATGTTCCCAGCCGCCGCTATAGCTGTGGGGCCCAAGGGCGTCGCTGTGGTCCTCGAACAGAGGGCCTGCGCCTGCGCCGGTGGCCATAACGCATAGGAGCAGTGCGCGGATCATGAGCGTGCTTCGGTCAATGCGGCATCGGTCACAGCGGCGAGCGCCAGAGCCGTTGCACCTCGCGCCCAGACCAGATCGCCCCATGCATGGATTTCCACAGGGCAGGGCGCGCGCCCGTCTGACAGCGTTAGCCGCCGCATCTCAGCCATTACAGAATCGGCGTAAAGATAATCATAGCGCATCCGCTCGCCCGACAGGATAATCAGTTCAGGATCAAACAGTTGCACTACATTTGACAGTGCCACCGAAAGGTAACGCCCTGCGCGCCTGAAAATCGTGCTCGCGGCCTCGTTGCCCGCTTTGGCCTGCGTGTAGAGCAAATCAAGCATGGCATTCGGGCTTTGCACATTACGCGAGCCGCGATCAAGGGCGGTCCCTGCTTCGCGCACTAACGCATAGTCGGCAAGATATGCTTCAAGACACCCGCGCTGCCCGCAACGACACAATGCGCCGTCAAGTTGCACCTTGGTGTGCCCTAATTCCAAACCCATACCGCGCGAGCCGCGAAACAAGCGGTTATCAAGCACCAGACCCATGCCAACTCCGTGCTCGATCGTCACGACCGCAAAATTGGCGAGCTCTCGCCCAACCCCAAACCAAAGCTCGGCCAGCGTCAGCATATTGGCATCGTTATCCACATAAAACGGCAGGTTGTGCCGTTTGCTAAACCCGTCGGCAAGGTTCACATCGCGCGCGGTCATCAGCGGCGACCATGCGACCACCCCCGTGATATTGTCCACGATCCCGGACAGCCCCACGCCCACCGCATCGATTTCATCAATAGATTTGCCCGAGATCACCAAAAGCTCCGCGATCAAGGCGTCCATTTCGTCGAGCACCACTTCGACGTCTTTGCGCGGTTGTGGAGTAGTCAGCGAGGCATCGGCTAACACGTTACCTGCAAAATCTGTCAGCACGGCGGTATGAGTTTCTTCGGATAGCTTGATGCCGATCACATGTTTGCAGTCACGCACAACTTCGAGGGCCACAGGCGGGCGGCCACGCGCGTGCTCACGCGCCAACCCTTCGACCTCGCGTAGCATCCCGCGTGCGATCAAATCAGCGGTCAGCGTGGTTACCGACCCCGCACTGATTCCCAAGGCGCGGGTGATATCAGCGCGCGCAGCACGTCCTGCGGCGCGCACATGTTCAAACACTTGCTGGCGTAACGTCGTCGCATCACGGCCTAAAACCGGCAAAATCGGGCCACATCCTTGCGGCAGGTGTGGCATAACTGCCTGCTTTTCATGGCTGTCATACATAATTTAGCCCTTGAATTAAAATTCCAAAAATCACACTGATATCGTTGCTGTTGGGGTAGGTTGGCGAATTAAATACCGATAGACTAGCCCGAAAAGCAATATTTATAGAAAATTCCCTAATTTTTATTTTGACAACTGAATTAAATGGCGCATGTTGGGCCTATCGAGTCCAAAGACTCGTGATTCCGTATCCGCGGAAGCTGCATATCTGGGAGGATTTCATGCATAAATCTATTATTGCTGCCGCCATTGCGGTTGTCGGTTTTAATTCGGCCGCTTTGGCCGATGGTCTGACTGTTGGTGTAAGTTGGTCGAACTTTCAGGAAGAGCGCTGGAAAACCGACGAGGCCGCGATGAAGGCTGCGATTGAAGCAAACGGCGACACATATATTTCTGCCGATGCACAAAACTCTGCCGCCAAGCAGTTGACTGACGTTGAGGCCTTGATCGCACAGGGTGTTGACGCGCTGGTTATTCTCGCCGTTGACAAAGACGCTGTCGGTCCCGCAATTAACGCGGCCGCTGGCGAGGGTATTCCTGTCGTAGGCTACGACCGTCTAATCGAGGACGCGCGGGCTTTCTACCTGACATTTGACAACAAAGGCGTGGGTTCCATCATCGCACAGACCGTGATGGATGTGCAGCCAACCGGCAATTACGCAATCATAAAAGGCGACAAAGGCGATCCTAACGCATTGTTTTTGCTAGAAGGTATGATGGAGGTGATCGGTGACAAAGTGGCCTCGGGCGAGATCGTGATCGTCGGCGAAAGCTTTACAGACGGCTGGAAACCGGACAACGCGCAAAAGAATATGGAGCAGATCCTGACGGCTGCAAATAACGAAGTTGACGCTGTTCTGGCTGAAAACGACGGTATGGCGGGTGGCGCGATTGCCGCACTTGCAGCGCAGGGGCTGGACGTGCCGGTAGGCGGTCAGGATGGCGACCACGCTGCGTTGAACCGTGTGGCCCGTGGCACACAAACAGTGTCGGTCTGGAAAGATGCACGTCAGTTGGGTGCTGCCGCAGGTAATATCGCTGCGGCATTGGCGGCGGGCACGGCGCTTGACGCAATCGAGGACGCTGTGACCTGGTCCGGTGGTGAAAACGGCGTTGAAATGAACGCGATCTTTCTGGCGCCGACACCTGTGACCAAAGATAACATCAGCGACGTTATCGACGCAGGCCACATCGAAAAAGACAAAGTTTGCGAAGGCGCAATGGACGGTGTCGCCGGCTGTTAAGCAAAATACCACGCTGGCTGGTGCATTAACTGTACCAGCCAACATATTGACCTTATTATAGATACTGATCCGATCGCCTCTTGGTCGACATGCCCGTCGAGGCTCGCCATTGGTGTTTTCTTGACCCTGCCACATGGGATGGACAGATGACAAAATCGACCAACCAAAGCCCCTCGACCAATCCGCTAACGCGGTTCTTGCGGGCGACCGAAATAGACACCCGCTTGCTGGGCATGGTAGGGGCGCTGTTGTTCATCTGGATCGGGTTTCACTTGTCCGGTTATTTGAAAAACGGCAGTTCCGCGTTTTTGACGCCGCGCAACCTGTGGAACCTCTCGGTGCAAACTGCGTCGATTGGCATCATGGCCACGGGCATGGTGCTGGTCATTATAACCCGTCATATCGATCTTTCCGTGGGCTCGGTTTTGGGGTTCTGCGCAATTGTAATGGGTGTGATTCAGGTCAATATCCTGCCGCAATATCTGGGGCTCGGACATCCGCTGATATGGATTATTGCGGTGCTGAGCGGCATCGTAATGGGCGCTTTGGTCGGGGCATTTCACGGCTGGCTGATTGCTTATCTTTCGATCCCTGCATTTATCGTGACGCTTGGCGGCTTGCTGGTCTGGCGCGGCGTCGGCTATCTGGTCGCCCGTGGCGAAACAATTTCCCCCGTTGACGCGACATTTGCGCTGCTTGGCGGTGGTCCTTACGGCGCGGTCGGCAGCACCGGTAGCTGGATAGTCGGACTGATCTCCTGTGCCGCGATTCTGTGGATACTGATCTCCGCGCGCAAACGGCGGGGGGATCATGACTTTGCGCAGCGACCAATCTGGGCTGATGCTGTTCTGGCGGCTTTGGGCTGCGGCATGGTCATCGGCGCGGTGCTGCTGGTTAACGCCTATACATGGCCCAAAGGCATCGTCTCACAATATGCAGCGGCCAATAACATCGTGGTGCCAGAGGGTGGTCTGAATATTTCTTACGGGTTTGCGATTCCTGTTCTGATCATGATCGCAGTAGGGATCGCGATGACGATCCTGATGACCCGCACCCGGTTCGGCCGTTACGTTTTTGCTATCGGGGGCAACCCTGAGGCTGCTGCATTGGCGGGCATCAACACCCGTTGGATGACAGTCAAAATCTTTGCACTGATGGGCATGCTGGCGGGTCTCTCTGCTGTTGTCGCCTCCGCCCGCCTCGGCTCTGCGACCAACGCGATTGGCACGCTTGACGAGCTCTATGTCATCGCCGCAGCCGTGATCGGCGGCACGTCTTTAGCGGGCGGCGTTGGTACAATCTACGGCGCAATACTGGGCGCATTTGTCATGCAATCCTTGCAGACAGGCATGGTTTTAATCGGTTTTGATAGCGCCATGCAGCAGATTGTGGTGGGATCGGTGCTGGTCTTTGCTGTCTTTGTCGACAACCGTTATCGTAGCAAATCGAAGTAAGGAAACGCGATGAGCCAGACACAAACACCCCTCGTGGATATCCGCGACCTGTCCATTTCATTCGGCGGTATCAAGGCCGTGGATCGCGTGAGCCTTGATCTGTATCCCGGTGAAGTTGTTGGACTTTTGGGCCATAACGGGGCTGGAAAATCCACATTGGTCAAAATGTTGTCAGGTGCATACCAACGCGATAGCGGCGAGATCTGGATCGACGGTAAAAAGGCCGATATCCGCACGCCACGCGACAGCCGCGACCATAATATCGAGACAATTTACCAGAGCCTTGCACTTGCTGATAACCTCGATGCCGCCTCAAATCTGTTTTTGGGACGCGAGTTAACGAGCAAACTGGGCTTTGTGGATGATGGACGCATGGAGGCCGAAACCCGCAAGATTATGGCGCGTTTGAACCCAAACTTCAAAAAACTCAAAGAACCGGTTTCGGCGCTCTCGGGTGGCCAGCGCCAGTCGGTCGCCATCGCCCGTGCGGTCTATTTTAAGGCTAAAATACTGATCATGGACGAGCCAACCGCCGCACTTGGGGTGCATGAGACCCAGATGGTCGCGGACCTGATCAAAGAATTAAAAACTCAAGGTTTGGGCATCTTTTTGATCAGTCACGACACCCGCGAAATGATGGAACTGTGTGACCGCGTGGCTGTGATGAAAAACGGCCAATTGATCGGGGTCGAGCGGGTTGAAGACGTGACTGAAGATGACATTCTGTCGATGATTATCATGGGCAAAAACCCCACGAAGGTGGCTTGATGTATATCGGATTAGACCTCGGAACATCTGGGCTCAAGGCTGTTCTAATTGATGACACACAGGCGATTCTAGCCGAGGCCACCAGCCCGCTCAAGGCGAACCGGCCGCAGACAGGCTGGTCAGAGCAGGCGCCTGCCGCATGGCTTGATGCCGTTGACACCGCGATGCAGGCCCTGACAGCGCAGGTCTCCTTGGACGCCGTTCGCGGTATCGGTCTTTCGGGACAAATGCACGGCGCAACCCTCATTGACACGCAGGGCGAGATTTTGCGCCCCTGCATGTTGTGGAACGACACCCGCGCCCACGCCGAGGCCGCCAATATGGACGCCGATCCCGCGTTTCGCGCTGTCACCGGCAATATCGTGTTCCCCGGGTTCACCGCGCCAAAAATCGCGTGGTTAGCCAAGCATGAGCCGCAGGTTTTTGACCGCATCGCCAAGGTGCTTCTGCCCAAAGATTACCTGCGGTTCTGGCTGACAGGCGAGACTGTCAGTGACATGTCAGATTCCGCGGGCACGGCGTGGCTCGATGTTGCCGCCCGCGATTGGTCCGATGATTTGCTCGCCAAAACCGGTTTGACCCGCGACCAGATGCCAAAGCTTGTGGAAGGCTCCGAGGTCTCGGGCATCCTCAGTGACAAGCTCGCAAACTGCTGGGGACTGCCGCGCGGTGTTGTGGTGGCTGGCGGCGGCGGCGACAATGCGGCAAGCGCTGTTGGCGTCGGTGTCGTTAAGGCGGGCGACGCCTTTGTCTCGCTTGGCACCTCTGGCGTTTTATTTGCCGCTTCGGACGCCTACCAACCTGATGCAGCCAGTGCTGTGCATACGTTTTGTCACGCTTTGCCAAAGACTTGGCACCAAATGGGTGTTATTTTAGCTGCCGCCGATGCGCTGAATTGGTATGCAGATCGCGTCGGTCATAATGCATCTGCGCTGACAAGTGTTTTGGGTGATTTGCAAGCCCCAAGCCGCGCATTATTCCTGCCTTACCTTGGGGGCGAACGCACACCGCATAACGACGCACAGGTGCGCGGCGCGTTTCTGCATCTAGATCACAGCGATGACACCAACGCCCTGACACGCGCCGTGCTAGAGGGCGTAACCCATGCCTTCGTGGACAATTTCCAGGCCCTGAAATCAACTGGCACACAGATCAACCGCCTGATTGGCGTCGGCGGTGGCACTAAATCCGACTACTGGGTCAAAGCGATTGCAACCGCCCTCGACATGCCTGTTGAATTGCCCGTCGCGGGTGATTTTGGCGGCGCATTTGGCGCGGCGCGGCTTGGCCTGATGGCTGCCAACGGGGCAGGGGCCGAGATCGCGACACCACCAAAAATCGCGCGCGTCGTTGAGCCGGACACTACACTCACCAGCGCGTTTCAACACGCTCACGCTAGATACCGCGCAAGCTACGCAGCACTCAAGGACTTAACATGACCGACTTTTTCAGAGGCATCCCGAAGGTCTCATTCGAGGGACCTGATGCCGACACCGACTTCGCCTTCCGCCACTACAACCCAGATGAAGTGGTGATGGGCAAAACGATGAAAAACCACCTGCGCTTTGCTGCGGCCTACTGGCACTCATTCGCATGGCCCGGCGGTGATCCGTTTGGGGGACAAACGTTCGAGCGCCCTTGGTTCGGTGACACGATGGATCACGCTAGGATGAAAGCCGATGTCGCCTTCGAGATGTTTCAAATCCTCGGTGTGCCATACTACTGCTTCCATGACGCCGACGTGCGTCCCGAAGGCGTCGATTTCGCGGAGAATACCCGCAACTTGGAAGAGATCGTTGATTATTTGGCTGAAAAACAGGCCGAATCTGGTGTTAAATTGCTCTGGGGCACAGCCAACCTGTTTTCTCATAGCCGCTATATGTCAGGAGCCGCGACCAATCCGGACCCCGATGTTTTCGCATTCTCGGCCGCGACTATCAAAACCTGCATGGACGCCACAATGAAGCTCGGTGGCGAAAACTATGTGCTATGGGGCGGGCGCGAAGGTTATGAGACCCTGCTGAACACCGACATGGGCCGCGAACGTAAACAGGCGGGCGCGATGCTGCAAATGGCCGTCGACTATAAACACAAGACAGGCTTCAAAGGTGCGATCCTGATCGAGCCCAAACCGCAGGAACCCACAAAACACCAATACGATTACGACGTTGCCACCGTTTACGGCTTCCTCAAAGACTTCGGGCTTGAGGGTGAAGTGCAGGTGAACATCGAGCAGGGCCATGCAATCTTGGCAGGCCATTCGTTTGAGCACGAGTTGGCCCTTGCCCGAGAACTTGGCATTTTCGGCTCCATCGACATGAACCGCAACGACTACCAATCCGGCTGGGATACCGATCAATTCCCCAATAACGTTCCAGAAATGGCGCTGGCATATTACGAGGTGCTGCGCGCTGGCGGTTTCAAAACAGGTGGCACAAATTTTGACGCCAAATTGCGCCGCCAATCGCTCGACGCCGAGGACCTGATCCTCGCCCATGTCGGCGGCATGGACGCCTGTGCGGCAGGCCTGAAAGCGGCGGCCGCGATGCTGAAAGACGGCAAGCTGGAAACGGCGCGCAACGACCGTTACGCAGGCTGGGACACTGACGCGGGCAAGGCGCTTCTTACCTCCGACCTCGACAGTATCACTGCCAAAGTCATGGCTGAAAACACCAACCCTAAACCACGCTCTGGCCGTCAAGAACGCTTGGAGAATTTGGTAAACCGCTACTTGTGAACTCCGCGTGGGCTGCATACCTTCCGCCAAAAGGGAGCAGCCCGTGTGATCACCGCATTACTCAAATCTTTCGGCAGGCAATATCTGGACGTGACCATCCGCTCGGGCAACCTGCGCGTTCGGATTATCGAACGCCCCGCACTCTGGATGGACGACGCTGCACTTGCCACTTTACAAGGCGAGCTACGGCTTATCGCAAGCAAAACCCTGCCTGCAGGCGATCTCACCTACGGCGTTTTTGCCCCCGATGGCGAACGCTTGCGCGAGACCGTGATCACCTTGGTCACCGACGCTGCCGACACCCCGATTGCCTTTAACGCGCTGGCAATCATGCTGGTCGATGTGGCGCCGCAGCCCGTGCAGGTTCTGCATCTGGGCTTGGTCATGGTCGACCCTGCCGTGCAAAAACAAAACCTGTCATGGGTGCTTTACGGGCTGACCTGTTTTCTCATCTTCTCGCGCCGCCAACTGCGCCCGATCTGGATTTCAAACGTGACCCAAGTGCCTGCGGTCGTCGGTATGGTCGACCAGATGTTTTCAGACGTCTGGCCCGCCCCGCGCGCAGGGCCGCGAAGGCTCTCGCATCTGATGCTTGCACGCGCCATCATGACCAATCAGCGCGATGTTTTCGGAGTTGGCAACGAAGCCACATTTGACGAAGCTAAGTTCGTAATCTCAAACGCTTACACGGGCGGATCAGACGCGTTGAAGAAAACCTGGGACACCGCCCCCAAGCACCGCGACACCGCTTATAACACCTATTGTGCCGAGATTCTGAACTATGGACGCGGCGACGATGTGCTGCAACTTGGCCTCATGGATATCGGCGCAATGCGGCGTTATCTGGCCCGCGCCGTGCCACGCTCTGCGGTCCTATCCTTGCTTGTTGCGGGCGGTATCGTCGCGTTGCGCCGCATCGTATTGCCGGTCCTGCATTGGGCTGATGCAGGGCAGACCTGGCGCGATCTACGGCCATGGAACGGGGCAGGGCGATGATCGCCTCGGCCAACATTCTGACCGACCTTTACCTATCACTCGCAGGTATCATCGGGCTTGCAATCTTACACTGGCAATTCGCCGGAAACGCAGCCACCACCCTCCTAACCGCGCGGTTCATCTTTGTGCTGCGCGTCGGCATGATGCTGTTTGCGGGGCGAGCCTTGGTGGTGCTGACAGGGGGCATGTGGTTCCGCTTTGTGGTCATTCTGGCTGCTGCGCTGATTCCGTTGGCAACACTCTTACTCACCGAAAGCATGCTGCGCCGCCATGCACCAAAGTGGGTGAAAATCTACGTTGGGTTAGGCGCAATCCTCTTTGGTATCAGCGCATTCTGGCTTGGTAACGCCCTTGATCCCGCGCGGCTCTACGGCTTGCTGCTCTACCAGCTCGGTGGATTTGCAATCGCGGGTTGGCTTATCGCAACCCGCGACCGCAACAGTCTGTCGGCGGGCGAAAACCGTACCGCACATCGCCTCGGCTTGGCCCTCCTGTTTTTAGTCCCGCTTGGCGCATCAGATTTTCTGCTAGTTGCACTCCATTTACCTGTGCAAGTCTCGGCCATCGGCGTCTTGATGATGTGCTGGCTGGCACTGGGTTTGGGGCGCGTGCAGGACGGTCATCGGCACAGCGTCTTTGCGCTTTTATCAGTGGTTTTTGCGGCGCTTCTTTGCGGCGGAATGGTCACGCTGATTGGCGGGTTTGGGCGGCAAGGCGGCATCTTGATCGTCGCGCTTATTTTGGCGACACTGCTGGTACTGGCGATTACGGCAAGCGCCCGTGACAGACGAGATGCAGCAGGGCAGGCGTCGATCCTAGCCTATCTGGCACGGCCCTATCAGGGCGATGTGCTCGGGTTCCTGCAAGGTCTGTCGGATCATCCTTTGATGAATAAAGCGGCGGTGATCACCCCCTCCGAGCTTGATGGACTAATCCCCGATGTCTTGACCCGCATTTTCACTGCCGCTCCCGTCCTGCGCCGCGATCAGCGCCCCGCACTAGGCCACGTCGCCGAGGATCACATGGCGCATCTGTTCGAACGGTTTGACGCCACGCATCTGCTTGATCTGGGCACAAAGCCGCGTCAGATAGTTGCGATCTCTGTGCCAGCATTTCTAGGATCAAACGTTGCCCATTGCGAGCTTGGTGCAGTGCAACGAATGGCCGCGTTAATCGCAGACAAGGGTGCCTTGAATGTTAACTGATGCACAGTTTGAAACCATTGTGGCACAGGCGCGCCTTGCTCCGTCGATCCATAATGCGCAGCCCGCACGTTGGCGACGCACCTCCCAAACGATTGAAATCGCAGCAGATCGTAGCGTGATCCTGCGACAAGCGGACCCTTCCGGCGCACATATCGGCCTGTCTTGCGGGGCGGCAGTAGAGGCCACAGTGCTCGCGCTATCCGCACTTGGGGTCGCGTGTGACGTCAACGATCTTTGGCCAAACGAGGATCTGCATAGCTGGTCAGGGGACCGTATGGCGGCGCGTTTGACGCTGCGATATGGCTCAAAAACTGACCCGTTACAGGCACTTTTGGACGCGCGCTTCACATGGCGCGGGCCATTTTCAAATGAATATTTGCGACTGTTTGGCTGGTCGCGCAGCGATACGTTTTTTATCCTCGACGTATCAACACGTAGCTGGATTGCAGGGCTGAATGACATGGCATCGCTTGGTATTCTGCGCAGCAAACCGTTCCGGCGGGAATTGCTCAGCTGGATGCGCCTGCATCCATCTCATCCGCGATATAAAGTTGACGGTTTGAGCCTTGATGCCTTGCAAATCGACGAAAGGCTGGCGCGCAAAGTGGCGACCGGTTTTGGCCCGATGTGGCCGCTGTTGGACCTACTTGGCAAGACCGCAGCAATGACCGCCGAAGCAGATGTGACGATGACCGCGCCATTGATTGCTTGTTTCCACCGCCCCGCCGACGAAAGCCCTGTTCAATCCGGTCAAGCGTATCTGCGGCTGTGCCTGGAGGCCGCGCAATTGGGCTTGGCCGGCTGGCCAATGGCTGCGTTGACCGACGACGCGGCTGCCCGCGCACAGGTTACGGCTCAAATGGCGATTGGCCCTGATCGCAAACTCGTCCAAGTTTTGCGTTTTGGCGTGCCGACAGGACCGCAATCCTCACGCGCGCGTCACGACGTTAGGTCTCTCATTGTCGCTTAGTCTGCTATAAAACTATAACCCTTTCCCAATTTTACGGCCCTGAAAATTAGACGAAACGACTTCGTATATCTGACCTCTATCGTGCACGCGTAAACAAATGATGTATGCCCCACCGCGAAATTTCCGCGCCACAACTCTACAGGCAATGGCCGCGACAGTCATGATTGAAGCCCGTTAGTTTTTTTCTGCCGGTAACCAAATCGTAGCATTCGTCTGAAACACTGGCTGTATGAATTTGGAGCGCGTGTATGAACTTATATCATTGTGGCATTGACCTGCGGGACGATGCAAAAGCAGTTGCCTTTTCTGTCGCGATCGAGGCATGGATGGGACTATTGCAGTCGCACGGCGTGATCGTGTCGTGGCGTTTGTGTCGGCGCAAACTGGGCTTTGGTGCGCCAAAAGCGCGCGACTTTCTCTTAGAAATCGAGCTGGAAAATTTGAGCCAATTGGACCGTGCTTTTCGGTTTACGGGATCAAAAGATGAAGATGTAGAGCGGCTGTACGGTAATGTTCATTGTATGGTGGGTGATTTTGATGTCGCGCTCTATCGGCGGTTCCCTGATGCGGAACGCGCGGAAAGGATGGCGTTTATTTAGGTGTTGCGAGTATGAAAATAAACGCCATTTCTGACGGGCCTTGGTCTGACGGGCGTTGACGAGAAAACACGCGAGCCAATTCAACCTGCACTGAACGCGCCGTATTTGCCGCCATGAAACACCAGCGGGTCGCCGCCTTGGTGGTGGGCTCTGGTTACGCGACCCAGAATGATTGCATGATCGCCTGCGTCGTAAGTAGCCTCCAAGTTGCACTCGAATGTCGCAAGCGCGCCTTCGATGATTGGCATGCCGCAATGCGATAGGTGCATTGGCACGTTCTTGATCGCCGTTTTGGACCTAACAATGGCCGCACAAATGTCACGTTGATCCGCGCTTAGCACATGCACAGCAAACCTGCGTGCGCCATGGAAGTATTCGAACCTTTTTGAGCTTTTTGCCGGCGACCACAGCACCAGAGGCGGATCAAGCGAGACGCTGGCAAAGCTGTTGGCAACAATCGCCACGGGTCCGTCGGGGCTGTCGGTGGTGACAACCGTGACGCCGGTGACAAACGTGCCTAGCGCATCGCGGAATTCTTGGGCGTCAGTGGATGGGTCAAATGTCTGAAGGGTGCCTGCGTCCATCATGGTATTTCGTCTCCCAAGGTGTTTATATAAATTCCGAACCACGTCACGCGGTCACGTTGATATACAGAGCGTCGCTAAGTTTGCCTACCCGGTCAAGTTTATTGCTGAGGACGACGGTAATGAAATTCGCGCGCTGCGCCCTGAAGTTTCGCGGATCCACTTTTGTTCACACCACTCGTAGGTCAGTTTTCGCGCAAAAACTGGACACTTGAAGCAAATTGACGAACATCCCCGTAACGCCTGTTTATAGGTGGTAGAGTGACGTAAAGTTTTTGTGCTGACATCAAATGGAGCGCATATCTCTCCGCTGCATTAATGATGACTGGTGGCGTAAAAGTCTGATTTCCTTTAATTTATTGCGCCGCTTGTTGCGTATTGAATGTCATTGAAGCTATTTTCAAAAATCATTTGGCACGCCCACCTCTTCAGATAATTTGTTAAATCAAGAGGGAAACCTAATGCGCCTAAAAACCTGACATGATGCGTTTGGCTTGGAAGTGAGTGTGGATAACTTCTCATTACTTTTGAGAAGTTTTGCTGGCAGCGATGCAGTATGCGAGATCAAATATTCTAAGCGTTCTCGGAGGTGCAGATTGCACCTGTCCCGCTTTCGTGCGGCCCTCGGCGCTCGTGTAATTTTGAAAAGCGCGCAGCCGTTTCGACTTTTTCTCTCATCTTATATTTTGATAATTAGATGCTACCGCCGATTGTGGGGCAGTCGCGAAAGGGCGACCGCCAATGTCGAATAGACGACAATGAGAACTATCTGCGTTTTAATTGCACTTGCCACATCCCCAGCCGAAGCGCCCATTTGATCGACCGCGACAAATGCGGAAATGGCCGTCGAGGATGGAACAAGCTGCGAGATAGTCCGCAGATGGTCAGGTATCATTTCAACTGGCCACGAGATGCCCGAAAGAAAAAACATTGGCATCCCGATCACCACGAGTAAAAACACGACCCCTTCGCGCCAAGGAATGGCCATCGCGATAGCAAATCCCATTGCAATGCAAGCAAAGATAAATGGCACAGAGATCAACAGCAGCGTCGCAAGGTCGCCGGTACGCGGAATACTGTAGAGATAGGGGATCAACATCTGGGTGAATGCTACCCAGACCATATACAGGGCAAAGTAGGCAGTAATTGTGGCCCACAAACGTGCGCCAGTTGGTGGCCTGCGCCCCGCATGAAGTAGTCCGATCCCCATGACTAACGTCTGTTGCAAGATCAGGACAAAAGCCGCTGGAATCACATAGCTGGCATAGCCGCCCTGTGGATTGAAAACAGCCACATTGGTTACAGCGATAGGAGACAGCATCGTGCGTGCCACGCCATCATCGACGCCTAGTGCGGTGAGGCGCGCATAATTGACCTGCGCGCCCATTGTCCCTGCAACCGTGGCGACGGCCCGCATTACATTAGAGTAGATCAACAGATAGCTACCGTCACTATAGGCGGCAATTGGCGCGGGTCGACTGGCAAGGATGTCAGCCTCAAAGCCTGCTGGAATAACAAAGATCCCATAAACATCGCGCCGGTAAAAGGCATCCCGCGCGGTTTCCATATCCGGCGCGGACATGGTTACATCGACCAAATCTGTCACGTCAATTTCACGCACGAGGGTCCGACTGGCGGTCGAGTTGTCTTGATCGATCACCGCCACAGGAACATCGCGCAACACCTCACCTACATAAGGTTGTGGATAAAGAACGCTGTAAATCAGAATGCCAACAATCATCGTAGACTTTGCACTGTCGTCGGCAAAAAGCGTCCGAATGACCCCGAATACCTCGGCAAGGAAGTGGCGCAGCTTGTTCATGACTTACTCTCTCGAGCCTCGGCGGTAGCGTTTTTAGAAACCGGTATTTGGGCCATTTTCTTGCGCGTCACAATCCACAACAGGGTTGAGAAAACCAAAAGTTGGGCGAAAAGCCACCCCATCGCCGGCAGCGAATACTCTAAGGGCGCGCCACGCAGGGTCTGATCTGTTCGCAATTGCAGGTAGGGGGTCAGCGGTATGATCGCACCCCAAATCTGCGAAAAGAGCGTCATTCCGAAGCGGGGAAAACTAACGCCGGCAAACCCGAAAGACGGTGCCACGATGAGCCCCATCATCCCAAGGGCACCCGTGGTCTCCTTGGCAATCAGCGCAATAAGCGCCCCCATAGCCTGACAAGTGAGGATGAAAATGAAACCATTGAAGAAAAACACAAAGACGTTGCCACGAAAACTGGCGTCAAAGACGTTAAACAAAAGCACATCGCCAATCATCAAAACGAACGTGCCCACAAAGGTGTAGGGAAGCAGTTTTCCCAATATTGCGCGTGTTGGCGTTAGTGCAATACGCTGTAGGCGCGGCATGCCGTTAGGGGAATGGTGCTCGCGAGAAAACGAAAGAACCGCAGTGGCACAGATGAAAATCTGCAAGACGGTCGGCATGACTGCCGAAAGCAGAAACTGGATGTAATCAAGTGAGGGATTGAACAGCGGGCTTTGCTGTACGGGGATTGGCGTGATCAAATCCAGCGCGCGATCGGATCCGACTCCTTGGGCCTCAAGCAGACGCAATGACACACCCGCGGAAAAGGTCGAAACTGTAGCACTTAAGCTGCGCCCGACAATGCCGCCTGCTGTCAAAAACTGGCTGTTGGAAAATATCACAACCTCGGGCCTTTGCCCCAACAAGATATCATGTTCCAGACCGGCTGGGATCATTAAAACTGCATAGGCACGCTGTGCCACAAGCGCATGTCGCGCCTCGCTCAGAGATGTAAGATGCTCGACAATCTCAACATCAGCTGCCGCGTCTGCCATTCGCACGATCTGATGCGACATCGTTGACCCATCCAAATCAACGACAGCCACCGGAAGGTCGCGCGGCAAGCCTGGCGCAAAAATCACAGCCAGCATAAGAAACAGGATCAGTGGCAGCGGAACCAGCATGAACGCAAGGGCAGGCCGTGTCGCGATCTGGCGCAACTCGCGACGCCAAATCCGTCGAAAACCGGGGGGAAGATGCGTGGGGTTCACCGGATCATTGACCGTTGCGGACTGTGGCAGGCCAATCCACCAAAACGCTCATCCCGGGACGCAATCCCACAACTGCCGCAACAGGATCTGCACGCACAGAAAACGTCCGCAAATCAAAGTCACCGGTCGCTTTGGTTGCGCGCCAGTTGGCATAGCTGCCTTGGACATTAATTGATGAAATCGTTGCATCAATCAGGTCGGCATCATCGCCCAAAGCAGGAATACGTACTTTCAAAGACTGGCCAACCTCCAGTCCCTCCAAAAGGTCCTCTCGCAGGTTGAACGTAAACCACGCGTGATCCACATCCACGATGGAAATCAGCGGTGCCCCCGCACTAAACAGCTTACCCAATTCAGCAGTTCGCGCCGTCACCTCACCGTCGATGGGGGATGTCACGATCATCTCATCCACGCTGGCTGTCGTCTGCAAAACGGATGCTTCAGCCTGCCTTACTTGGGCATCAGCCACGGCCTTTTGTTCAGGGCTCGCGCCGTTGCGTGCCTGATCAAGGCTGGCCTGCGCTGCAGCTTGGGCTTGAATTGCAGCAGCAAGATTGTTGACCGCCTGATCTAGCGATGCCTGCGACACAACCGAGTCGCCTTGCAGCTGGCTTGCGCGGTCAAAGTTGCTCTGCGCTAGCGTAACGCTGGAACGCGCGGATTCAAACTGGGCTTCAGCAGCGGCAATCGTTTCCGGGCGGGTCGAGTAGGTAAGGTCGCGGTTGGCCTGCGCAACTTCCAGCGCGGCGCGCGCGGCGGCAAGTTGAGCATCCAGTATTGCGCTTTCCATCCGAACAACGACATCTTCTGCAACGACTCTGTCCCCGACAGTGACGGGCATTTCAGAAATACGCGCTGAAATCATTGCCGACAAATCAATGCGTGTCGCTTCGATTTCGCCTTGCACAAGGTAGGTCGCGGGTTGGCTCAATGTCCAAACCAGATATCCTGCCGCCGCAGCAACGGCGATGACTGAGACGGTCAAGGTTTTGTTCAGTTTCATCGGGAATCCTTGGCATGAAATTTATTTGGAAAATTACGGTTTTCTAAAATTATTGACTGCACAATGTCAATTACGAAATCTGCCATTCAAGAATTCGTGATGTGCAGATGAATAGGCCGATGCGCTTCGCTCTTGATTTATGAAAATTTCCGTTTTTATAAAGCGAGAGAGGAGCGGCAATGACAGAACATGAAACGGTGAAAGTAAAGCGGCCCCGCGGTCGTCCCTCTGTGCGTACGGAGCAGGAAACGCGCGCGATCTTGATCAAGGCGGCGGCCGAAGTGTTCCTGAGCGCAGGATATGCAGGAACCAGTATCGAAGCCGTCGCTCGTAGGGCGGGCATGTCGACGAGAACGATCTATAAAACAGTTTCGAACAAGGCGAGCTTGTTTCGATTGGTCGCAGACGACGCTATAGAGACAGGCATCGCGCAGCTCGATACGCCTTCAACCGCGACAACAGTTGAGGGCGCTATCATGGCACTATCGCGCGCCTATTCTCATCTCGTTCTCGGTAACGGGGGTGTTTTAAACGCGCGCGCCGTGTTTTCAGAACAATCCCGCTTCCCGGAGTTCCGCGATAACTACCTGTCCTCGATCGACACAGTAGCCGACGCATTTGACCGCCGTTTCATCGCGCTTCTTTCTAACTGCACGCTGCCCAAGGATGTTGATCTTTACGAAGTGGCTACCCTGCTGCGCAGCATGATTAACGGCGCCCAAAGGGAAGCCGTGCTTAATCCCAAGTATGATGGCACGGTATCTGCAATATCTGCTTGGTCCGACAAGTGCACGAACTTCACCATTCAGGCGATGCAATTGTCGAAAGCGGCGAGGGGTTAGGTTTCCAACGCAAAAGATCTGGTAGCATCGAGCTTGACCACTACGCGTTCTGTAAATTCGTCCCGTCACCGATGTCGCACAAGCGCGTAACACCTTCGTGTTGACTATCGCTGAAACGCAGATCTTCAATCGCTAGAACTGTGCGCGCGCGCTTGAATGCGGCGATGATTGTGTCAATGTTAACTCGGAATACCATTGGCTTCTTCTTTGATACCGCCAGTGCAATTTTCATTGTCGGTTAATGTAGGTCGCACCACACGTTATTTCCAACCTCGTCGCCCTGATGCTTCATGTCTCTTATGAATACCCTGTAGTACGTTTGATCCAGACCTGTCCAAGGCACCAGTGTGATTTCTTACTGTCGTCGCGTTGAAAAAGCGCGAACCCGACAACGCTATGCATCGGCAGTGAATTGGGCGACGATGGTGCTTGTCTGAGAACACGGTCAGCAGCGCATACAGTTCCTCAAGGGCAGATCGACGGCATTGGCTGAGGGGGGGCGAGAACGGCTATGCGAGTTGGGTCCTTTTTGTCGTCAAGGCCACTCAGTGTCCCTGATTTGTCTCGAGGCCTACTCATTTTTCGAACTTAGGGTATGGGCCGTTCAGTCCTTATATAAATTTAACTAATACTATTTCTGTTCTGATATCCATTTTTCGTACACGAGTTGTACGCTGGGTCTTTTCATCACAGCATCAGATATTCGCTTTACGTTTCGAAACTCATGTATCGATGGCTGCCCGCGTGCGGGTTGGAGCCACGTCGTCAACATGAACAGATAGATGTCAGCAGCGCTGAAGCAATCACCAATCATCCATTTGCTGTTTCCAATCTGATCGTCAATGATCGCCCACGTCTCGCGCAATCGTCGAAGTCCACGGCGTTGCGCACTCGGTTCTGTCGCAGGCGTGTCAGCAAAGCGATCTGGGTAGTAGTCCAGCTGGAATGCATTTTGCACAGCACTTGAAAAATAGACCAGCGTCTGAAGAAACAATCCGCGCTCAGGTTCATGAACTGCCGGTGCGAGTTTCGCTTCGGGGTGTCGGTCGCACAGAAAAATCGTGATAGCAGCGCATTCGTACATTGCGTTCTCACCCCAAATAAGAACGGGTACCCAGCCGTTGGGATTTAACGCCAGATGGCTTTGTGACCGGGATTTTCCCATTTCTATGTTGGTCGGTAGGAGTTCGTAATTTGCTCCAATCTCTTCGAGAATGACCCTAACACCCAATGATGCGCTTGCTGGCGCGTAGTACAGTTTGTAGCTCATGTGGGTTTCCTCCGTATCGCATTGGCGCTTTGTACCGGATGTCTGTCGTCCGGACCAAGCCTCCCTACGAGATTGCGGTTCCAACGGCATCTTATTTGGAGAAGGCCGCCCCTATATGTCTGGTCCCGCGCTGCTGGCTCGTCTCCAGAACCTGCATGAGGTTCAGCATGCAGGGTTATATATCCGAAGCCGGACTATGTAACCGCGCGTTCAGCGGCGGTTTGAGGCACTGTCAGAGGTTGATCCGGGGCGCCCATGACCTCAGGATCGTAGGGTTTACGTGCGAACACGTCCCGCACCATCGGCGCAAAAAATGAGAGCGGTAACGTGTCATAATCTGGGTCAAAACTGGTCTGGTCCCACCGTTCACAGAATTCCGCACAGTCGTCGAAATACTTCGCACCACGATGACGTTCACGCTTGTTCTGATCGAATCCTTCCAGATGTTGCCCATAATATAGCATTTTAAAATCACCATGGGTTTCGACGCACCAACGGCATTGCTCGCGCACAAACGGCTTCAGAATAGTCGCGGCATATTCATCGTGATTGTACGGCGCAAATATATCGCCAATGTCATGCAAAAGAGTCGATACGACCCAATCGATGTCCGCCCCATCGCGCCATGCACGGGTCGCAGATTGCGCCGAATGCCCTAAGCGGGTGATTTGATATCCTGAAAGACCCTCATCAAGATGCTCAAGAGCATGCAACAATCGATCCGCAGTTCCTTTGGTATAGTCAATCTCGTGAGCCGTCAGGAATTCATATTCCTCCTTCGTGCCATCTTTCATCTGGGTAAACTTCACACGCTCCATGTTACGCCTCCAATGTGCATTTTAGTATGCGGATCAGCTATCAGAATTACTGGTGGTTCAAAAGAGCGGCGATAAGAAATTTCCGGCATTGAAACTGAAAATGGCTGCGTAAGCCCTACGTTAGCGCGATCGCATCAAATCTTACGACTCGCATACTAACGGAGAGGAATTGGAAGGGGACTGTGTCGTTCAGCAGAATAAGCCCAGCTGCAAATTGGTCCAAAGCGAAAGATGAAACGTAATATAAAAAAGTTTGGATTATGAATGAGAAATCGATTGAGCGTTCCCGCCATAGCGGCGTTTTTGGCTTCGGCTGGGATACCTTTGTATATTCATCTTCCGAGCTACGCGGCTGAGCTGGGTATTAGTCTGGGCACGATTGGATATGTGCTATTTGGTCTGCGAGCGTTGGATTTCGTGCAAGACCCGGTTTTAGGGCGCATGATCGACAAATATCCAGCCTCTCGCCCGCGCTTTGTGGCAGTTTCGTTCTTGGGGATGGGGCTCGGGTTTTTGATCGCGTTTGTGATCCAACCCGGTTTGCTTGGGTTGGTTGCCGGGTTGGTTTTAGTGTTTACCGCTTACAGTCTTGGCACCATTCTTTTCTACGGGCAGGGCGCCGCAGTTGTGGGGAACAGTGCCGAAAGCGAACACCTGCGGTTCGCAGGGCGGCGTGAAGCGGGGGCGCTGGGGGGCATTCTTGTCGCCGCTATCCTGCCAGGCCTTTTGGGGGCATATTTTGGTGTTTTACAGGGCTATGCGATTTTTGGCCTAACGCTTGTGATTGCTTCGCTGGCGGTCTGGTTGTTGAGTAAACCATTCTGGGCACCTGTGCCGATTGCCTCCCTCGCCAGCCAATCCTTGCGAGACCTCTTACAGCCCAAGATAATCCAATTGCTTTTGATCGGGCTACTGAATGCGCTACCCGTTGCCGTCACCTCAACGCTGTTCTTGTTTTTTGTCGAAGATCGGCTTCACTTACCCGACCTTTCTGGCATGTTTTTGCTGCTATTTTTTGTGACCGCAGGCATTTCCGCACCGTTTTGGTCAAAGGTGTCGGCACGTTTTGGGGCGCGTAAGGTTCTCTTATTTGCGATGAGCCTTGCGATTTTGTCTTTCATTGGTGCTTACATGCTTCCGGTTGGCGCAGCTTGGCAGTTTGGATTGATTTCTGCGGTTTCAGGGGCGGCTTTGGGCGCAGATATGGTTATTCTCCCAGCCTTGTTTTCCACCGCGCTGATGACGGCAGGTGTTGCCACTGGCATAGGGTTTGGTGTCTGGGCCTTTGCCGCCAAAATATCATTGGCCCTCGCTGCCGCGATTGTTTTGCCTGCTTTACAATACTCAGGGTTCACGCCAACTGGGGCGAACTCCGCACATGCACTTCAGTCTCTGAATTTTCTCTATGCGATATTGCCATGCGCGTTAAAGCTTTTCGCGTTAGTTTTTGTCGTGCGTTTGCCAAAGACCGCTACGTAGTCTTATAAAACCCGATGCTCGAGGCGGCGACAACTGCGCTGAATTCGTGACCAATAGCGACAATACCAATGCGGCGCAGACATGACACATCTAGCGTCGCCTCGACGCGGTGTGGCGCGAATGCAGCGAACGGAATGCGCACCGTTTGCCACGCTTCTTGCGTCTGAATATCGGTGCGAAAGGATTGCCAAGAGCGCGTTAATTGCGCAGTGCGAAGCCGCATATCGTAGGTCTCACCGTTGCCCCAGATCGTCGCCTCGATCCCATCCCATGCGCGCGCATCTGCGTCCGCACCATCAGCGTGTAGATCAAACGCCATTTGCACAAATCCGCCGTTATTCTCCAGCGACACCTCCCCACGTAAAACCGCAGCATCGCGCCCCGCAAATACCTCTTGAGTAACTGCACCCGTTGATACGCCCCCCATGACAGTGTCGGCTATAAACTCCCATTTTGGGTCAAATTGCATCATATGTGCGCCTCCGGTTTTGCGATGCCAGAGACAGAATTTCTAACATGAGTGATCCAAATAAAACTACGATCCGTAGCCACTATAACCAGCTTATCGTTGGCCGCATTGTCAAAAGCCACCGTTGAAACACCTATTTGGATGACATCTTATGAAACTTTGTCTTGCTGCCTTCGCCTTATTTATTGCCTCGCCATCTGTTGCTGACGTGCGTGTTCAGTTCGTCGAAGGCGCGCCCAAGGACGCATTTATTATCACGAACCAAGGAAGTTGCGATATCGGACCTGCCGAGTTGATTATCGACTTTGCAGCCACGAACGCGGGCCTGATCTTTGACGTGAGCTCCGCAGGTGCAGGCGTTGAGGTATTTCAACCGTTTGAAATAACCGAGGGCGCGGACCTGTTGACCAGCCAGCCGACCATCACAGATGGCGACCAAACTGCGACGCTTTCTATCGCAACGCTTGGCCCTGAACAGAAAATATCGTTCACGATTGACGTGGACGATACAAATGGCACGCGCGAAATTACGGTGTCCGACGACGAGATCAATGGCGCGCTAATATCCCTAAATGCGCGCGGCAAACGAACCACTGCCGTTCTTGCCGCAAATGCTGAAGCGATGCTGGCGGTTTATACGTGCGCGTCTTGAAGCCACAGCAAAACATGGCGCAGCGATGAAACTGCGTTTGGTCCTTGGCGATCAGTTATCGCACGCGGTTTCAAGCCTGACGGATGCCACAAAGGACGATGTGATTTTGATGTGCGAGGTCCGCCAAGAGGCGACCTACGTCAAGCATCACAAAAAGAAGATTGTGTTCCTATTCTCTGCGATGCGTCACTTTGCGGCGTCGCTCTCGGCGAAGGGCTTCAATGTCCACTACGTAAAATATGATGATCCCGCAAATACTGGGTCCCTTCGTGGCGAAGTTGCGCTGCTGGCAGATCAGCGCGATATTTCCGAAATTATCGTCACCGCAGCCGGTGAATACCGTGTGCTCGAGGATATGAAGCAATGGGCGAGCACCCTGAGCCTGGCCGTGACAATCCGCCCTGACGACCGCTTCCTGTGCTCAACTGAGGAATTTGCCGCGTGGGCTGAAGGACGCAAACAGTTTCGCATGGAGTATTTCTACCGCGAGATGCGCAAGAAACACGCGGTCCTGATGACGGACGACGACCCCATCGGCGGGCAATGGAATTACGATGAAAGCAATCGCAAATCTCCCCCAAAAGATTTGACCGTACCAGACACGTTTCACGCAGATATCGATGATATCACCCAAGATGTGATCGACCTTGTATCGCGACATTTTCCCGACCACTTTGGCGACATTGCCCCATTCCACTTCGCTGTGACGCGTGATGCCGCCTTGCAAGCCTTGGATCTGTTCGTCGATGCGCGGTTGCGTCTCTTCGGCGACTATCAAGACGCGATGGTGCAAAACGAGCCATGGATGTTCCACAGTCACATCGGACTTTACCTCAACTGTGGTCTTCTCGCGCCTCTTGAGTGTATCGCTCGCGCTGAAGCGGCCTATCACGACGGCAGTGCGCCATTAAATGCCGTTGAGGGGTTTATCCGCCAAATTTTGGGGTGGCGTGAATATGTGCGCGGCATCTACTGGCTCAAAATGCCAGACTATAAGGCGATGAACTTCCTTGAGGCCAAGCGCGCTTTGCCGGACTTTTACTGGACCGCCGACACGCAAATGAACTGCATGCGCCAGTGCATTACAGAGACAAAAGAAAACGCTTACGCGCATCATATCCAGCGGTTGATGGTTCTGGGTAATTTTGCATTGATCGCAGGATTGGACCCCGATCAGGTCAATGATTGGTATCTTCTGGTCTATGCCGACGCTTACGAATGGGTCGAACTGCCGAACGTTAGCGGCATGATCTTGTTCGCAGATGGCGGCATCATGGGGTCCAAACCTTATGCGGCAAGCGGCACCTATATTAATAAAATGTCGAACTATTGCGGGTCTTGCAGCTATAAACACACGGTAAAAAACGGCCCCAAAGCCTGCCCGTTTAACTATCTTTATTGGGACTTTATCGACCGCAACGCGGACAAGCTACGCGGCAATCCACGGATGGGGTTCATGTACAAAAGCCTTGATCGCATGACGGATGAAAAACTACACGCGATCCGTGCCGACACTGACAGATTTTTCAAAGAAATCGCGCCACATGAAAAAAGCTAACCTCCCGCAAAAGACCTGCCCCGTCTGCATGCGCCCCTTCAGTTGGCGTAAGAAATGGGAAAAAGTATGGGACGATGTGCGCTATTGCTCCGCCAAATGTAGCAACACACGAAAATCCACGAAAAAATGACGACAATTTCCTCACCGGCCAGCCTGGCCAAAAATGCATTATCCAATTCCCACTCTCTAACCCATCCCGTTAGGATTACTTGCACTTTATCCCGAGCATGATTGCAGGGATTTCAATCATCGATGCTGGAATTTGGTATTGTACCGCAGATAAGGGGGAGCGGCGCTCGGGAACCTGCGTCGATAACAACCATGGCCTGCTAAATTAGCAACGAGCAAAGTATTGGTCCTGCCAAAGTGTATGTATCTGGATTGTCAGGCACGGATCTTCGGCCCTGATACTTGCTGCAGCGTGAGCATAGAGCTGACGCGTGACCGCTCCTGCAACGGCGGCTTTGGGCCGGAAGCAGTAGCCTCCACGAAGGGCGAACAGCGGCAATTTGCTACCATCCTCACGACGGAGCGCTAAGTGCCAGTTCCGATTCTACGCGAGCGTTGGCTCTACGTCAGGAGATCGAGTGTTTAGGTGCTGACTTCCCACTTGTGATCATTCGAAAGCGCGGGCAGTGCGCAAAGTGTAGGCATGTCGGCGCGGGTACCATTGTGCAGTACATAAGTCAGAGGAAGGTCACCTTTCCCGTAGTAATCTCATAGACCCCAGCAGCCGACTTGAGTATTCCAGCCTCGTGAAGTTCGGACAGGATGGGCCCTTCTGTCTGTGCGCGTTTGGCATTTATTTCGGCATTTCGCGCCGTCGCGGCCACAAGCAGATCTTCGGGATTGTCTGTCATGGCGTCATAGACCGCCGGACGAATCGCGTTGACTAGGCTGGGCAAATGTCCTGGTGGTAGAGCTTTGTCCTCTATCGATGAGATGGTCGCACGAACGGCCCCGCAAGAGCTGTGGCCAAGCACGACAATCAGCTTGAGACCAAGGATGGCGGCGCCAAACTCAAGGCTGGCAAGCCCGTCTTCGTTGATGAAGTTACCTGCCACCCGTACTACGAAAAGTGCGCCGGGCCCTTGATCGAACAACAGTTCAGGTGCCACCCGCGAATCCGAACAGCAGACAACTGCTGCAAACGGCTGTTGCCCCTTCGCCCGCGCCGCGCGCCCTACTGAATAGTCGGTGTTAATCGCCGCATTGGCAACATAGCGGGCATTTCCGTCTATCAGGCGTTGCAGAGCTTCGTCGGGGGACACCGGCGTCGCTTCTTCTGTCTGAGCATACGCAGGCAACGCAACCACACCAGTTGCAACAATGGCTAAGCTACCTCCAAGCAGGTTACGTCGGCTCACGCCCTTGTCTGAATTTGTTTGGCACATGGTCATTTCCTTTTGATTTTCTTTCGAGAAGCACTTGGAAGCCAAGGCCAAAATGAATTTTACTTAAATACTCGTTCTCTGCTGCAGTTGTGAGATACGGCGCGCTCATGAGTACCATAACGTCCCAATCGTGATGAGCCATCCTTCGCAAAGCAAGCAAAAGTTGAGAAGTGTTTTTGGGGAACTCTTTTAGGGCTATTTCATAGCCCGAACCATCAACGAGCGCTCGTTTTGGGAACGGACCGTAGTGCAATAATTTCACATTTGGCCGTTTCACCAGATCAACTGCTGTGCGCTAGAGAGTATTCACCAAGAACACTGGTCTAGGAATCTCCTGACTTGGGAAGGATGGATAGCAGGGTGCGTAAACGACGCGCCTCGTGGTCCGTGTTTCTGCTAACGCATTGTTTTGATTGGTTTGGTTTGACGCTGAAACGTGGTCCTCAACGATCAATTTTCTATGGCGACTCCCGCGCTACTCGTGGATCGGCCGCGGGCACCACTTTCCAGAATCCCCATCACACTTGAGCTAATTTATCCAACCACTTCCAGCCTTCATATTTGTCGCCGGTCTGTTTGATATGGGTGTATCGCTGCAATGATATCCATGATCGATGCCCGAACACGGCTGCGACCTAGGGGTTGGTTTCACCTATTTCGAACAGGCGCGACACACCTTCATGCCGAAGGTCGTGAAGGCGCAGGTCATCAATTCCCAAAACCTTACATGCGCGAGTGAAAGAGGCGCCGATCGCGTATCTTCGTTTTGCCAGTTATCCCTAGTCGATTGCAGACCACAAACGCATCCTTCATGGCCTGTTGGTCAAGTGGGATGCCCCAAGCCGATCGGGCCACGGCAAAGATTGCGCCAAGATGAGACATATAGTTTCTCACGGTTGCCGGTGACCTTGTCGCGCCAAGGTCTTTTGCAAAATCTACAATATAACGACTCTGAATTTCGTTGCAGGTCGTTTCTGCAATATTAAAATCACGGATTGATCGCAAAACCTACGCTTTGGTTCGCCCAATAACCTTAATGCTTTCGGTGATGTAGCGGTCGATCGCAGTGCTTAGCGTTCGGCCTTTGCTCTTGATCGAGGACAGATCGTCGCCATCTGTACTGATCTCATTCATCCGCTTTTTATACCAAGCAGCGGCAGATGAGCGCTTGTCAAATGTACGGGATTCTCTATGTCCCCATTTACCGTTTTGTCTGACGTTTATTTGTGCGACAAAGGCGGTCGAGCCGTCTTTGCGTTTTCGTTCTACTAACTGGGTCATACCTGAACAACATTTTTGGCCAATTTGAACAACATCCATTGTTCAGATAGTAAATTATAGGCGAAAATAAGCATAAATGCGTATAAATGACCAAAACATTCTGGAAGTAGAATTGAATAATAGTGCATTAAAAACAGATACTTATAGGGCGGCAAGGCTGTCCGTTGCTCCCATGATGGACTGGACCGATAAGCATTGCCGTTATTTTCATCGCCAAATGTCGCAGCATGCATTGCTATATACCGAAATGGTCACTGCCCCTGCGGTCATCAACGGTGATCGTGACAAGTTGCTGGGCTATAATCAGGCAGAGCATCCTTTGGCGTTGCAGCTGGGCGGGTCGGACCCTGCACAATTGGCGCAAGCTGCTAAAATAGGTGCCGATTATGGGTACGCCGAGATTAACCTGAACTGTGGCTGTCCGTCCGACCGGGTGCAGTCCGGCTCGTTTGGGGCGGTGCTGATGGAAAACGCATCGCTTGTCGCGCGGTGTGTCGGCGCGATGCGTGACGCTGTGGATGTGCCCGTGACGGTAAAATGCCGCATTGGCATAGACGACCAATCGCCCTCCGAGATATTGCCCGATTTTCTGTCGCAGGTCAGTGCCGCCGGCTGCGACCGGTTCATCATTCACGCGCGCAAGGCGTGGCTGCAAGGGCTTAGCCCAAAGGAAAACCGCGACGTGCCACCGCTCGACTACCTGCTGGTACACGACATGAAGGCGCTGTTCCCGCA
The DNA here is from genome assembly GCF_054439475.1 of Yoonia sp. MH D7. Taxonomy (NCBI): domain Bacteria; kingdom Pseudomonadati; phylum Pseudomonadota; class Alphaproteobacteria; order Rhodobacterales; family Paracoccaceae; genus Yoonia; species Yoonia sp. MH D7. Next base: position 1,540,477 of record NZ_JBTJCF010000001.1, on the reverse strand, counting down.
TCTGCATCTTTCAGTAAATGGCGGCGTCACAACCATGGACGAAGCCCTGCGGTTTCTGGAAAACGGCCTCGACGGAGTGATGATCGGGCGCGCCGCCTACCATAGCCCTGCGAATGTGTTGCTGGACGCCGACCGCCTGATTTTTGGCGGCGGGCTTTCGCGCACCGCCCACGAGGCTGTGCATGCCATGATCCCCTATATCAGTGATCACATCGCGGCAGGCGGGCGATTGCAACAGGTTTCGCGCCATATGCTGGGGCTATTTCAGGGCAGGGTGGGCGCGCGGATGTGGCGGCGGTATCTGTCGGAAAACGCCCACCGCGCTGATGCCAATGCGGATACGGTTTTGCGCGCCTTAAGTTATGTTTTATAAGGAAATAAGATCGTGGATATGACCTTGGTTTTGAGCATGGCAGCGATGCTGTTGGTCATAGGTGCTTTTGCGGGCGTCTTGGCTGGACTATTAGGCGTAGGTGGCGGAATCATTCTTGTGCCTGCTTTTTTCTACGCATTTCAAATGCTTGGCTACGATAGCCCTCAGTTGATGCAGATGTGCTTGGGCACGTCACTGGCCACAATCATCGTGACCTCGGTGCGCTCTGTCATGGCGCATAACAAAAAAGGCGCGGTTGATTGGGACATCCTGCGCAGCTGGGCACCCGGCATCGCGGTCGGCGCAGTGATCGGGTTTTTTACCGCTTCATCCCTGCAATCAAGCGTTTTACAAACGATTTTCGGTGTGCTGGCCACCATCGTCGGTCTCTACATGGCGTTTGGCAAAGAACATTGGCGCTTGGGCGATGCAATGCCCGTAGGGCTGCGGCGTATCATGTTTTCGCCCGCCATCGGGTTCCTCTCGGTGCTGATGGGCATCGGCGGCGGCTCGTTTGGTGTGCCGATTATGGCATTGCATAACGTGGTTATTCACCGTGCTGTGGCGACCGCAGCAGGCTTTGGTGTCATCATCGCCGTGCCTTCGGTGATCGGATTTCTCTCCGTCGATATGGCCGTGTCACCACCGTTCTCGATAGGTGCCGTGAACTTGGTCGCCTTTGGCTTGGTCATCACCATGACCCTGATCACCGCTCCGTGGGGGGCCGCATTGGCGCACCGGATGGACCCTAAACCACTCAAGCGGTTCTTTGGCTTGTTCCTCATACTGGTCGCGATGAACATGCTCCGCAAAGCGGCAGGGTTCTAAGGTTTCAACGCAATAAAATCCGCCAGCGATTTGCCCGCTTCATCGACAAACAGGCTCGGCAGGATCTTCAACACAGTAATCTGATCAACGCGCAGCTCCGCAAAGCTGCGCGTTGTCTCGTTCCATACCACACAGGTCCAAAGCCGCCCCCAGTAATCAAGCTGCAACGGACGCACAGTTTGATCCGCTCCATGCAACGTCAGCTTCAGCTTCTGGCGGGTGCGGATCGCTTGGCGGATCATTGGCAAATACTGAAACCCGCGCGCCGCATCGGCAAACGGGTAGACGGCAAACCCATACCCCGTCGGCGCTTTCGAGCGATCCTCCGGCATCACAGCGTCTAACTTGGCCGACAGGCTACGCGCCGCCGCCGACAATTCCGCATCGCCATTCTGCCCCACGGCCAACAACCCGATATGCAAAGCCTCAACTTCCGTCATTGTCAGGTTCAATGGGGGCAGGGTGATCGCAGCCGTCACGCGGTAACCGATCCCGCGTTCGCCCTCAATTGGCACGCCCGAGGCGGCCAGCGTGTCCATGTCGCGGTAAATCGTACGCAATGACACATCCGTAGCCGCTGCCAATGTCGCCGCCTTGTGCAATGCGCCGTCACGTAAAATCTGGATCAAAGCCATCAGGCGGTCAGCGCGGCGCATCAGTGATTCCCTCGTTTTCGGTTAGAGTTTTGCCAATTTTCTGTCAGTTGACAAGTTTTTGTCACAACTATCGTTAAAACCCTGTAAAAAAGCTACGTTTGCCGCTTTTAACAGGCGTCATGACTGGCTATTTCTAAGCCAGAACATGAAACGCGCTGCGCACCCCGTGTTGGCCGCGCATAGGAGAAATGAAATGCTGAATAATATTGGTTTGCCCGGTCTTCTGCTGATCGCTGTTGTTGTGCTTGTGCTGTTCGGACGCGGCAAAATCTCGTCCCTGATGGGCGAAGTAGGCAAAGGTATCACGGCGTTTAAAAGAGGCGTTGATGATAGCAAAGCTGAAATCGAAGCGGGTCTGGACGATACCAACGACGTGACCCCAATGGCCCCCGTTAAGCCGGTGACCCCCGTGAACGAAAAAGACAAAGCCTGAACCAACCCCAATAAGGGAATACGCTGATGTTTGGCCTTGGCTGGAGCGAAATGGTGCTGGTCGCCATTGTGGCGCTGATTGTGATCGGCCCGAAAGACCTACCCGGACTGTTTCGCTCGGTCGGGCAGATGACGGGCAAAGCGCGCGGCATGGCGCGCGAATTTAGTCGCGCGATGGAGCAGGCGGCGGATGAATCCGGTGTGCGGGATATTTCCAGCAGCCTGAAAGCGGCCGCAAACCCGCAGAAATTCGGCGTCGACAAGCTGAAACAAGCGACTGGCATGACCAAAAGTCCCGCCGCCCAATCCTTGTCCGAGGAACGCGCCGCAGCAAAAACCAAGGCGTCCGACGCAATGGCAAAAGCGGCAAGCTCCCGCAAGGACCGCGAAGCGGCGCCAATCGAAGTGGCTACGCCTGCACCGAAAGCAGCCTCCGCACCAAAGCCTGCGGCTAAAAAACCGGCGGTCAAAAAGCCTGCCGCGCCCAAAACTGCCGCACAAAAACCTGTTGCCAAAAAACCGGCTGCTAAAAAACCTGCGGCAAGTAAGCCCGCGGCAAAACCCAAAGGTGACGCATGAGCGCGCATGACGAAATGGAAGACAGTTCCGCCCCGTTGATGGAACATCTCACAGAATTGCGCGAGCGCCTGATCAAATCGGTGCTCGCATTTATTCTGGGCATGGTCATCAGTTTTACCGTTTGGAATCCGGTGTTTAACTTTCTGACAGAACCGCTCTGCGACGCATTGGCCGCACGCGGACAGTCCTGTGACTTGCAGTTCATCGCGCTGGAAGAAGGCTTCTTTGTCGCGATTTCCATATCGCTTCTTGGCGGTCTGGCCTTGGGTTTTCCGATCATCAGCTATCAGTTGTGGCGGTTCGTGGCTCCCGGCCTTTATAAAAACGAAAAAGGCGCATTCTTACCCTTTGTGATCGCCTCGCCCTTCATGTTTTTGACCGGCGCAGCGTTTGCTTATTATGTCATTACGCCACTTGCCTTTGGTTTCTTTCTAGGCTTCCAACAAGAAAACGTCATCAACTCGGATGCAGGTGCCAGCACTGTCGCTGCGGGCATCATTTTCCAAGGCTCGGCCAAAGCCTATCTCGCATTAACCATCAAGTTCATCGTGGCCTTCGGCCTGTGCTTCCAGCTCCCTGTCTTGCTCACCTTGATGGGCAAAGCGGGGCTAGTCTCGGCGCGCGGCCTGCGCGGGACCCGTAAATACGCAATGGTTGCCATCTTAATCGTCGCCGCCCTCGCGACCCCGCCTGACGTGATTTCACAAGTTATCCTGTTTGTCGTGGTCTACGGCCTTTACGAAGTCTCGATCCAGCTGGTCGCCCGCGTCGAGCGTATCCGCGAAGCCAAACTGCGCGCAGAAGGCTTATGGATTGACGACGACGAAGACGGCGATGAGGATCCAAACCTATGAAGCCTTTGAAACGTATCGCAGCGGCGCTGGAACGCATGAGCCCAGCCCCGCAGGCCGCCCCTGATTTTGGGGCGGCGTCGGCTTTCGTCTGGCACGCAGGCCCTGACAGGCTTGAACCTGTCACGCGCGTGAACCGTGTGCATGTGGACCTGCTGGTCGGCATCGACCGCGCCCGCGATACCTTGCTGACCAACACCATTCAATTTGCAAAAGGCTTGCCCGCAAATAACGCTCTGTTGTGGGGCTCTCGTGGCATGGGAAAATCCAGTCTTGTCAAAGCCGTACATGGCGCAGTTCACGCAGACCACGCACAGCTGAAAATCGTCGAAGTACAACGCGAAGACCTGCCCAGCATCGGCCGCTGTCTCAACATGCTGCGCGGTCAAGACGCGCGCTTTATCATGTATTGCGACGATCTTTCGTTCGGCAATGACGACGCACATTACAAATCTCTCAAGGCGGTTCTCGACGGCGGCATCGAAGGCCGGCCCGAAAACGTAGTGCTTTATGCCACCTCTAATCGCCGCCACCTGATGCCACGCGACATGATTGAAAACGAACGCTCCACCGCAATTTCGGCAGGCGAAGCGGTCGAGGAAAAAGTGTCGCTCTCGGATCGCTTTGGTCTCTGGCTCGGCTTTCATTCTTGCGATCAAGATCAATATCTGGCGATGATCCGTGGCTACTGTGACGCACATAACGTCCCAATCGATGACGCGACCCTGCGCGCCGAAGCTATCGAATGGCAAGCCACGCGCGGCAGCCGTTCTGGCCGTGTCGCATGGCAGTACTTTACCGACTTGGCTGGGCGCCGCGGTATTACCCTACGCTAAGTCCCGCATCAGCGGGCCTCGTCCCCTCAAAGATCGAGGCCCGCAAAATTTATGGCAAATAGTCGGCAGGATTGACCGAAGTCAGACCGCGCCGCACTTCAAAATGCACAAAACTCGGACTGCCGGCGCGTACTTTGCCGATGGCTTGCCCTTGAGAAACGCTATCGCCTTTGGCGACGCTTAACCCTTCAAGGTTGGTGTAGACCGTCAGCAGCCCATCGCTATGTTTGACCACAACAATCGCCACGCCGCTGGTGTCGGTGGTGACAGCGGCGATAGTGCCAGCGCCTGCGGACTTCACCGATGTGCCGGCTGGCACGCCGATGTCGATGCCCTCGTTGCGTCCCGCTGCATATTCTCGGATGATCGTACCCTGCACAGGATAGGCAAGGCGTGCAGATGATGCAGCGGCGGCCGGTGGTGCTGCGGGCGGCGGTGTTGGCGTGCCAAGATCGGGCGCTTTAGGCACATCTGCCGCTGCGATCGGGATCGAAGGTTCGACCGCGGGCATCGGCTCTGCCGCACTTGGCGGGACGGGTGTGACGCTACCTGCACCCGGGGCGGGTTCAGCCGCCACAACGGGAAGAGGGGCCGCAGGGGCAGATTGCCCGTTTTGCGGCACAAACAGGAATTGCCCTTCGCGCACCGAAAGGTCGGGTCCAAGTCCGTTCCAATCCGAGATCGCACGCACTGGCACATTGTATAGACGCGCGATGGAATAGACCGTCTCGCCTGTGGCAACCCTATGGCGCACAGGCTCGACGCCGGCAGGTGACACGGGCGCAGCAGTCGGCAGCGGCGCGGTTGCGACGGGTGTCTGCGGTCCTGCACGATCCAGCGCCGTGGTCGCGACTGCGCTCACATCAAACCCTGTCGGTTGGACCGGTCCGGTCGCCAAAGCACCTGTCGAGGGCGAAGGTTCAGCCAGGCGGGTAGGCAGCGCCACAAGCTCGTCGCGGCGTAGTTTCACGTCCGCCTCGATGCCGTTATACCGTGCGAGTTCCCCCGCATCGAGCCCAAGCCGCGAGGCAATCGTGCCAATCGTGTCGTCGCGTTTGGCCACAACAACCTGATAGTTCGGATACGAAATGATGCCGCGATCATCAGGGCGCGGACGGTTCGGCATATCCGCCACGGCGTCCGAGGTGTTGAATCCGCTAGTGATCCCCCGCATATCAAGGTCAAACGGTTCGCTACATGCGCCCAGCAGCCCAAGCGCTGCCCCTGTCATCAAAACCTGTTTCATGCTCATCTTCTGCGTCTCCTCGAAACTGCGGCGGTCCCTTATCGCGGGATCTGCCGTGTACTGGTTTAGTCCGCGCCAAGCCCTTCAAGCAAGGGCACAAAGCGTACGGCGCGCAACTCTTCGTAATCGTAGCCAGTCGCAAGCCGCTTGACACGTATCAGACTTTGCACCGTATCGGACTGGCCCACGGGCAATACCATAATCCCGCCAACCCGCAATTGCGCAAGCAAGGTACTAGGCGGGTCTTCGGCAGCAGCCGTGACAAGGATCTTGTCAAACGGCGCCTGCTCTGGATACCCGTGACTGCCATCTGCGGTAAACGCGGTGATATTGGTGATGTCTTGCGCCGAAAAAATCAGCCGCGCCTCATCCACCAGTCGCTTGTAACGATCAATCGTATAAACGCGGCGGGCAAGTTGCGCGAGGATTGCGGCTTGATAGCCCGACCCTGTGCCAATCTCCAAAATCTTGTCGCGATTGGTGATCTCTAAGGCTTGTGTCATCAGCCCGACAATTGAGGGCTGGCTAATGGTTTGGCCACACGAAATCGGCAGCGGCATATCTTCATAGGCCCGGTCCGAAAAGATACCCTTTACAAAAGACGCGCGATCAACCCGCTCCATAGCATTCAGCACCGCAGGATCCGTCACGCCCTTTGAGCGCAAAGCATAAAGAAATTGCATCTTGGCTTCCGCAGAGGCGCTCACTCCAATAACCCTTGGAGCTTGCTGATCATATCATGCGCGGTCAAATCCGCGCGCATCGGTGTGACCGAGATATAACCGTCCAGATTGGCCTGCGCGTCCGTGCCTTGTGCGGTTGGTCCTTGCTGTGGCCCGCCGCGCACCCAAAGAAAATCCCGGCCCGTTGGCGATTTGTCCGCCTGCACCGAAAAATTAACCCCCGCACGCCGGCCTTGGGTCGTGACCTTCAGACCCTTCACTGCATTTGCAGGCACTGGGGGGAAGTTCACGTTGTAAAAGGTGGTGTAGGCGTCATTTTGCGTCCAGATACCCTTATCAAGGATTGCTTGCACAGTCGCAGCCCCATGAACCATCGCCGCCTCAAACGGGTCCTCGCTCTCCGCATTTGCGGGCCCGAAAAACTGGCTCATCGCAATCGCTGGAATACCCTGCAATGCGGCCTCAATTGCAGCCCCGATTGTGCCGGAATATAGCGTATTTTCAGCAGCGTTATTGCCACGGTTAACCCCGGATAAAACCAGATCAGGACGCGCATCTTTCATCACATGATAAAGCCCCGCCAGCACACAATCCGCAGGCGACCCTTCGGCCGCGAACCGCTTCTCCGCCAGCTTTGCGATCATCGTCGGATGGGTATAACTGATGCAATGCCCGACACCGGACTGTTCAAACGCAGGGGCCACGGTCCAAACTTCGCCGGCGGGTCCGGCAATCTGGCGCGCAATCTTGTCGAGCGTTTTTAATCCTGGTGCGTTGATGCCGTCGTCATTGGTGATAAGAATACGCATGTGCCGCCTTTTATGATCACCCACACCTAATGCGGCCGCGCGTTTGGAGCAAGCATTGTGAATAGATTAAGCGCTTTGCACGTCGCGGTTTTCAAGAAACTGATGGGCCTGTTCAAGCGTTTCGACCAGACCCGCAAAAAAGTTGCCGGAGGTCACATCAACCAGCGTATGCGGCTCGGCAGCAGGGGTGCGTATGTCGAACGGCAGATCATCCATGGTTTTCAACTCGCGGTAGCTGGCACCGGGGCCATGCTTGATCACAGAAACCGCGACAGAATACTGGTGGACCTTGGTCGCGAGATCATGATTTCCCTCTGCAGTCAGCAGCTTGTGAAGCTTTTTGTAAAACGGACCGCGTTTGAAATGGTGCTGCATCCGCGCCTCGAACGCTGCGGCCAGCTCGACGCTCGCGGCCTCGATCTTGGCGGGTTTTCCGCCAGCCTGCGACGTTTTATGCGCTGCATCCAACAAATCGGTAACGGTGATCGCAGCAGTCATAGCATTTCCTTTATAGGGCGAGTGTCGCAAGCAGGCGCTTGGCCTCTTGTGCAGGTGTGGCAAGACCGGACCGGTCCTCGCCGGGATAAAACCGCGCGCGGGTGGCCGTCGGCATCGGATTTGGCGTGACCACATGCACATGCGGACCGTTTTTCGTACTCTCGGCAGCCCATGACCGCGCCAAGGCAATTTGCGCCGCCTTGGTCGCACCATAGGCGCCAAAAAACTGCGCACCGCCACGCGGATCATCCGTGAAAACCGCGTGACCGTCATGGCCTAACAGTGGCCCGACATAACTGATCAACCGCGCCGTGGCTTCGACGTTCACTGCGATAGATTTCGCCAGATCTTTTGGTCCAATATGTCCCGCAGGGGCCAAAGGTGATGCAAAAACAGCGGTATGGATCCACAGATCCAGCTTGCCCCAGCGGTCGAAAATCGAACGGCACAACTGCTGCATCGCAACGTCCACCGTAATGTCCATCGGCGCAAGCGTAGCTTCGCCACCAGCGGCACGGATCAGGTCGTCGATCTCTTCGAGCGCGCCCGTGGTTTTGCCCACGGCCACAATGTGATGGGTCGGGGCCAAGGCCACAGCCATCGCCGCGCCAAGCCCGCGCGACGCGCCGGTAATCAGTGCAATTTTTGTCATATTATTCTGCCGGACTCTTAGGTTGAAAGCCTTTTGCGATCATGTCGCTCGGCTTAACAGGATAGTCACCCGAGAAACAGGCATCACAAAACGCCGGGTTCTTCGCATCACGGCCATTCGGCTGGCCTGACGCCCGGTATAATCCGTCAAGCGAGATGAATTTTAAACTATTCACTCCCAGATGGTCGCGCATCTCGTCTTCACTCATTGTCGCCGCCAACAGCTTGTCACGCTCGGGGGTATCCACCCCGTAAAAACACGGCCACTGGGTCGGTGGCGAGGCAATGCGGAAATGCACCTCTGCCGCACCTGCCTCCAAAATCATTTCCTTGATTTTGCGACTGGTCGTGCCACGTACCACACTATCATCAACCAAAATCACCCGTTTGCCCTTGATCAGCGCACGGTTCACATTCAGCTTCAGACGCACACCCATGTTGCGAATGCTTTCCGAGGGCTCGATAAACGTGCGGCCCATATACTGGTTACGAATAATCCCCATCGCATAGGGGATACCCGATTGCAGCGAATAACCAATCGCCGCAGGCGTGCCACTATCAGGCACAGGACAAACCAAATCCGCATCAACAGGAGCTTCTTTCGCCAATTCACGGCCAATACTCTCGCGAATTTCATACACCGACTTGCCGCCCAAAATACTGTCAGGCCGCGAAAAATAAACATTTTCAAAAATACAAAACCGCGATTTTGCACGGCGGAACGGGAAATGACTGGCAACACCGTCTTTGGTAATCACGACCATTTCACCGGGTTCGATCTCACGCACAAAATCAGCGCCCACAATATCCAGCGCACAGGTTTCTGACGCTAGCGCCCAACCCTCACCCAGCTTGCCCAACACCAACGGACGCACGCCCAGTGGATCACGGCAGCCGATCAGTTTGGTGCGTGTCATCGCGACTATCGAGAATGCACCTTCAACTTTGCGCAACGCCTCTTCCATACGGTCAGGAATATTCTGCCCCATAGAACGCGCCATCAAATGGATAATACACTCGGTATCGGATGAGGACTGGAAAATAGAGCCGCGATCAATCAGCTCGCGGCGCAGCGCCAGCGCATTGGTGATATTGCCGTTATGCGCAATCGCAGCACCACCCATGGAGAACTCACCAAAGAACGGTTGTACATCGCGCAGCGCCGTCTGACCCTTGGATCCCGCTGTGGAATAACGCACATGGCCAATCCCGATCGTGCCGGGCAAAGATGCAATCATCGAGGGCGAGGTGAAATTGTCGCGCACCAACCCCATACGCCGCTGCTGGTTAAACCCGTTCACAGGGTCATGGGTGACAATGCCGCCCGCCTCTTGACCGCGATGTTGCAGGGCATGAAGACCAAGGGCCACGAAATTCGATGCGTCGGGAACATTCACAACGCCAAACACGCCACATTCCTCCCGCAGCTTATCATCGTCAAAAGGATGGGCAGGGGGCATAGAATGGGACAAGGCGGTGCAACTCCGAATCCGAGGGTTTGATTTACCCTCTCTTAATAGGTCTCGCGCCAAGTGTCACCCGACGAAAGGCGCATTGTGACAGGCACGTCATGACGGGCGGGCCTTAACCCGCCCTCAAATCACTCAGCCGCGCCGCAATTGCCAACGAGCTGCTCGTATTGCGTGGTGATCCAGCCTAGCGCCGCTTCAGGATCGCGCTCTTCGATCTTGCTGGTAAACTGACCAAATACCTTGGCCGAACGGCTGTTTTCAACCATGTCGATCTTCTGGGTCGACAACACAGTCTGGTACACGAAAAAAGCCACCGCGATTAACAAGACACCGCGCAGCACACCAAACAGGAAACCGATCCCCTGATCCACCCCGCCAAGTGCCGAGCGTTGCACAAGGCTCGAAAACAGCGGCGTGAAAATCGACACAACCACCAGCGCCACCGCAAACACCGCAGCAAACGACGCGATAATCGACAACTCGCAACTGTCACCAATGAAATCGCCAACCACCGGCAACCCGCGAATAAGCGGCTGCACGGAATCGGCAAAGATGAAGGCAAGGATCGTCGCGCCGATCCAGCCCGCAATCGCCATGGCCTCGCGCACAAACCCGCGGCTATACGCCAGCAGGGCGGATACGACGATGATAGCGGCGACCACCCCGTCGATGATTGTAAAACCTTCCATGCGCGTCTCTCACTTTTGCTTTTCGGGGCCACGATCCCCGAATATGTCTTCAACAAACGAGGCCAGATCCTGCGATGTGCGCAAACTTAGCCCCGCCACCGCGACCTTCTTGGTCTGTTGCGGTGTGATTGCCGACGTAAAACCAAGTTTTTGCGCTTCTTTCAATCTATTTTCGGTCTGCACGGCAGGTCTTAACGCCCCAGAGAGACTTATTTCCCCAAAAACCACAGCTTCAGGCGGTAATGGAGCATCTTCTCGGGCCGAAACCAGCGCAGCTGCCACAGCCAGATCAGCCGCAGGATCATTGATCTTCATCCCGCCTGCGACATTCAGGTAGACATCAAGCCCTGTGAACGGCACGCCGCAACGCGATTCTAACACCGCCAAAATCATCCCCAAGCGCCCCGCATCCAACCCCACAACCGAGCGTTTCGACTGACTGTGCGGCGAGGGGGCCACCAACGCCTGAATTTCCGTCAACATCGGGCGGGTACCTTCAATGCCCGCAAAGACAACGGACCCCGCGCTGGGTTTGCCCCGATCCGTCAGAAACAGCGCAGAGGGGTTTTTGACTTCGGCAAGGCCCTTGCCAGTCATCTCGAACACACCAATCTCGTCAGCAGGCCCAAAGCGGTTTTTGACCGAGCGTAAAATCCGGAACTGATGGCCGCGCTCGCCCTCGAAATATAGCACCGTGTCCACCATATGCTCGACCACACGCGGCCCCGCAATCGACCCGTCCTTTGTCACATGCCCGACCATAATCACCGACATATCGTGGGTCTTGGCAAATGTGGTCAGCTCATGCGCCGAGGCGCGGACCTGTGACACCGATCCAGGCGCCGAATCCACATTATCCGCCCACATCGTCTGAATAGAATCGATAATCGCCAGATCTGGCTTCTCGACCTCCAAGGTCGTCAATATATCGCGCAGGTTGGTGGCCGAGGCCAGCTTCACAGGACTTTGCGTCAACCCCAGCCGCTGCGCACGCATTTGAATCTGGTTGGTCGATTCCTCGCCAGAAATATAAATCACCTTTAAGCCGTTACGGGCAAACCTTGCGGCCGCCTGCAACAATAACGTCGATTTTCCGATCCCCGGATCACCGCCCACCAGCAGGGCCGAGGCTTTGACCAGCCCACCACCCAACACACGGTCCAACTCGCCCACACCCGAAAACGTGCGCGGCGGCGGCGCTTCGGTGGTCGCCAGATCCGTCAGAGCAATGCGCGCGCCACGCATCCCGCCCAAAGATTTCTTGGCCGGACCTGTCGCCAACGGCTTGTCCTCAACAATGCAATTCCACGCATCACACGCCACACATTGCCCCGACCACTTGGTATGAGACGCGCCGCATTCATTGCAGGTGTAAATTTTCTGTTTTGCCATGTTCTCGTTTTGCCCCATTAATTATTCAGTAGCAATGGGAATTTAAGCTGGGCGGGCGATACGCGGTGTGAGAGCGGAAATAACAATAGAGGCGAGTATACAAAGGGTAAACAAATACAGCCCCCATGCGGTTTCCAATTTACCGATCCCGATGCCCTTGGACACCACAATATACAGCGAAATAAGAAAAATATCCGCCATCGCCAGTTTGCCCATCCACGCCAGCACAGGCAATAATTTCGGGCTCAACAGATCAAAATGAATCAACGCCAGCCCGATGGTTTTCAGATAGGGGGCAAATAGCGCAAAAATCGTGACCAACAGCGCCAGAAACACATCCGTCCCCCAGAGACTTTGCAGACCCGACATCACACTGATTTCCGACAGCCTGAACAGCGGCAACAACCCCGCGCGCAGCAAAGGCGCAAACCAAGCAACCGGAAACGCCACAAGCAAAGCCAGATTAGCCGCGATCAAAATACTGCGCATCATCAGGTGTTATTCAGCCGCCGGTTTCTGGGTCAAAGTGACCACATTATCTTCGGCGTTGTTAAACTGGTAGCCAAGGCGCGGCAAGATCGCCTGCAGCTTCTCGTCAAGCTGATCCAGTTGCGACGCCACAATACTTTCTTCTAAATCAACCTGTTGTGCCCATTTTCGGAGCTGTTGCGTCGTATGTAGCGCCTCGACAATCAGATCCTGCTGATCCTCAACCTCTTCCTGTCGTTGCTGCAAAAACTGCTTGGCGCGCGCAATTTTCTCGTCGGAATATACGTCCGACAGGTGGCGGGCCTGTTGCGACATCTGGGCCGCCACTTCGATCACATCCGGCTCCAACTCGCGCAAATCAGGATGGTCACGCAGATAGGCCAACCGCTCGCGCACCGCGTCAAACTCGGAACTCAGTGTGAAAACACCCGCACGGTCCGCCGTATGGCACAGATGATAGGCGCGGGCCACGTCATCCATCCCCATGTGAAACGACCGGTGGCTGCGCTCCAGCGCGTTCAGGCGCATATTGGTGGGGATCATCAAGGCCGCACATAGCACCAGACCCGTGGCGATAACTTGCACATAGGTGCCAAAGTCCTGCATCGTGACCTCGCCAAACACCATCGGCAGCGTTAGCCAAGACGCTAGCCCGACCGCACACATGAACGTATAGGTCATCATCGCCACCGCACCAGAGCCGACAATCAGCATTGCCACACCCTGAAACAACCGCAGAATTTGATGTGAAATACCCGTGAAATGCATTTTACTTCCCCCAAAGTGAAATCTTCTCAGTGGGGTAACGGTAATAGATTCAAGCCATTAAACCAAAGGGGGAATATTTTCCGAATTTTGACCACAGGTTAAATTAGAGAAATTGCGGGCCATTGTCACAAGAATAACACCTACTCGAAAACCGTGAAAAAATGCCAAAGCAGCCTAGAAAACAGCACAATCAGTGGTTTTCCGCCTATTTACGCATGCCAGTCCCGTTTGAGCGCCAAGTGGCAACCGTCATCGATTATTGCCCTGCGTTAAAGTCACAGTTGGATGTTAATCTATCGGCCAACGCCTGCAAAACCACCGAATTTCACCACAAAACTTCGCACCATTTACGAATCGCTATGAATTACCCGCCACGCGAGCGCCGGCTATAACGCGGGCCAAGAGAGGTCAGTATTTCATATCCAATCGTGCCCGCCGCCTGCGCCAGCTGGTCCACCGATTGGTGTGGTCCCAGCAAGGTTAGCGCATGGGGCTCTTCCGACAGGTCAGTCACATCAACAGTGATTAAATCCATCGATACACGGCCCACAAGCGGGCAGGGCTCATTGCCATAAAACAGCGTCGCCTTGTCAGACATCGCCCGCAGTAATCCATCGGCATAACCGGTCGACAAGGTCGCAATCCGGCTCGGGCGCGTGGCTTGCCAGGCATTCGCATAGCCCACAACCTCACCCGCATCCAGACTGCGGATCTGCACCACAGGCAGATCCATCTGCACCACATTTCGCGCGTCCGCAAAAGGCATCCCGCCATAAAGGCCAATACCCGGACGTGTTACGTCAAAATGATAATCGCGCCCCAGCAAAATCCCGCCCGTCGCAGACAGCGAACGCGGAACAGAAATCCCGTCTGTCATCTGGCGAAACACGTTTAGCTGATAGGCGTTCATCGGATGATCCGGCTCGTCGGCACAGGCCAGATGGCTCATCACCAACGACGGCCGCTGCGCCAGTGCAATCTCGGCAATCGCACCCCATTCGTCCCATTCCATCCCCAAACGGTTCATACCAGTATCCAGCTGAAGCCCGAACGGCGCGCCCGGCAGAGCCTCGAAATGGCGCGAAATCTGGTCAATGGAATTCAGCATCGGCGTCAGACCAAGGTCGCCAATCATATCGGTGTCGCCACTCATATGGCCCGAAAACACCGAAATCTCGGGACCTTCGCCCAAGGCTTGCCGCACAGCCGCACCTTCTTCAGCCACAGCTACAAAGAACTTGCGCGCGCCGGCCTTCGCCAGTGCGCGTGCCACCGTTCCCACGCCTAGCCCGTAGCCGTCCGCTTTCACAACGGCGGCCGTCTCGGACGTTGTCATTTTATCCAAGGCCCGCCAGTTTGTAATAATGGCGTCAAGGTCGATTGTAATATGTCCAGTGCTCATGGACGCCCTTTTGTCAGCACAACAGGGGTGCGGCAAGGGGCCAATGCGCTGCAAAATCCCCGAGTTACGATTGCATGCTGGATTTTTGCGGAAATCCGCGCAATTGTGCCGAAAATTTTAGGAGACAAGTGATGTGGGTGCTGCGCAAGGTCATTAGCCAGTTGGAAACACCACGCGGAGAACGTCCGCTTGGTAGCGGCTGGCTGTCAGGGGCAATGGCGCTGCTGGCCAGTCTTGCGGGTCTGTTGCTGGTGCTGTTGCGCTGGTTCCCCGAAACCTTCTCCTATCCCGAAATCGCATTTATCCAAGACAGCGGCGCGGTCACTTTCGCGCTGCGCTTTGTGCTTTTGGCGGGCTACGCGCTGGCCCTGATCAGCCTGATCCTGTCAAAGCGAAAATCTCTAGGCTGGACCGCGCTGGTGATCTCGGTGGTCGCCTCACTGATGGCAACGTCACAGCCGCAGTTCGGGGCAGGTACCACACAACGCCTTTATTTCGGGTTGGATTATTTCATCATCAACGTGCTGATCGTGGGCTTCTTGTTTGTGCCGCTTGAACGGTTCTTTCCCGCGCGCCGCGACCAAACCGTATTCCGACCCGAATGGCAGGAAGACATGTTCTACTATCTGATCAGCTCGATGATGGTGCAGGTGCTTGGCTTCATCACGCTGGCGCCTTCAAATATCGTCAACGCACAGATCGTTCTGGATGATTTTCGCATACATATCATAAATTTACCGTTCCAGGTTCAAGTGCTGATCATCATGGCCGCGACTGATTTTGTGCAATACTGGGTACACCGCGCGTTCCATATGGTACCGTTTCTCTGGCGCTTCCACTCCATCCATCATTCCACCAAAAAGATGGACTGGCTGGCCGGTGCGCGGATGCATTTGATGGAAATCGCGGTGCTGCGCAGCTTGACCGCACTGCCGATGTTCACCCTCGGCTTCCGCCCAGAAGCGATCCAAGGCTACCTGCTGATCGTCTATTTTTACTCAAGCTTTATCCACGCCAACATCGGCTGGAAGCTCGGGTTTCTCGAACGGTTCTTTGTGACGCCGCGCTTTCACCATTGGCACCACGGCTCTGACCGCGAGGCGATCGACATCAACTACGCCTCACATTTCCCGATCTACGACTGGTTATTTGGCACACACTATCTGCCGCAAACCGCATGGCCGGAAAAATACGGCGTGGTGGGCGACAACGTACCGCGCGGGTATCTCAGGCAGTTTGTGCATCCCTTTGTGAAAGACAAACCTAAACCGCCTGTGAAGTGATCAATATTCCTCGGACGGGGTGCCTTGCCATGGTTTGGCAAGGTTGCCAAAGCGGGTGAACTGCCCCTCGAACGACAACCCGACAGTGCCAATCGGCCCGTGGCGCTGTTTGCCAATCACAACCTCGGCCTTGCCGCGCAGGCGTTCCATCTCGTCTTGCCACGCTGCGATTTTGTCCATCTCGTGGTCGCCCGGTTTTTCGCGTTCTTTGTAGTATTCTTCGCGGTAAACGAACATCACAACGTCAGCATCTTGCTCGATCGAGCCCGATTCACGTAGATCAGACAGTTGCGGGCGCTTGTCTTCGCGGCTTTCGACCTGACGCGACAGCTGCGACAAAGCAACAACAGGAATTTGCAACTCCTTGGCGATGGCTTTCAGGCCCATGGTAATTTCGGAAATCTCGTTGACGCGGTTCTCGGATCTACCGGTGCCGCGCACCAGCTGCAAGTAGTCCACAACCAATAGATCCAAACCGTGCGTTCGTTTTAGACGGCGGGCGCGGGCGGCCAACTGGCTGATCGGCAGGGCGGGTGTGTCGTCGATGAACAGCGGGCAGGCTTCAAGATTTTTGGCGGCCTCGACAAAGCGACGAAATTCGCTTTCTTCCATATCACCAGAGCGGATCTGGTGCGAGTTGACCTCGGAGGCTTCGGACAGGATCCGCGCGGCAAGCTGTTCGGCCGACATCTCAAGCGAGTAGAAACCAACGACGCCGCCGTTGACCGCACCTTCGGTGCCGTCTTGCAATTTGCCTTTGCGGTAGGCTTTGGCGACGTTGTAGGCGATGTTTGTCGCCAATGATGTTTTGCCCATCGACGGACGTCCAGCAAGGATCAGAAGGTCGGATTTGTGCAAACCGCCCAGCATCTTATCAAGATCAACAAGTCCTGTGGAAATGCCCGACAAACCACCGTCACGCTGGTAGGCGGCGTTGGTGACGTTGACCGCTTCGGTCACTGCTTTGAGGAAAGACTTAAAGCCGGTGTCGGTGGACCCTTGTTCAGCGAGGCGGTAAAGTTCTTGTTCGGCCTCGACAATTTGCTCGGAAGGTTCGGATTTCACGTCTACTTTGGCGGCTTTGTCAGCGATATTGCGCCCGACCATTATGAGCTCGCGGCGTGTCGACAGATCATAGATCATCTGGGCGTAATCACGCGCGGCAAATGCCGAGATCGCGGAACCCGCGAGGCGGGCAAGGTAGGCAGGGCCGCCGAGTTCTTTGAGACCCTCGTCGTCTTCGAGGAAGGTTTTAAGTGTCACGGGCGAGGCCAGTGCGTTTTTTGCGATGCGGCTTGCCGCGGTCTCGAAAATGCGCGCGTGAACCGGATCGTAAAAGTGTTTTGGGCCAACCACAGAGGCAATACGGTCAAAAATATCGTTATTTGTCAGGATCGCACCGAGCAATTGCTGTTCGGCCTCAATTGAGTGCGGCATGGTATCGACCGGGGATGTGGTGGCTACGCCTGTGGCGTTGAATGTTGCGACTTCGTTCATATTGTGACCCTAACCCCGACCTTGATTGTCCCCTTGTTTACTTACGAAACATGGGCGGTATGCGCAAATTGTATGTTTTTGTGGATAAGATGCAGCCTAGCATATCTAGGGATGCTGCGGGCAAGAAACCGCTAGATGTCGCGGTTTCTTGCCGGTGTTTATTTTCCGGTTACGATTTTCGGGCGTCTGACCAGCCAGCGGGATCGCGCAGGTACGCGTCGACCTCTGCCAGTGTTTCTGCGTCGTAAGAGCCGCGGGCTTTGGCTTCGGCCAGCACGTCCCACCATGTGCACAGGTGCAAGAGCTGGACGCCGTGGTCGGATAGGGATTTTTCGACGCCTTCAAAGATGCCGTAGTAGAAAATCACCGCCGTGGCGCTGCACGTGGCGCCGGTTTCGCGGATGGCGTCGACAAACGAGAGCTTGGAGCCGCCATCGGTGGTGAGGTCTTCGACCAGAAGCACGCGCTGGCCTTCGGTCATGACACCCTCGATGCGGGCGTTTTTACCGTAGCCTTTGGGTTTTTTGCGCACATAAGTCATTGGTAACGCAAGACGTTCTGCGACAAGTGCGGCAAACGGGATGCCTGCGGTTTCACCGCCTGCGATATTGTCAAAAGACTCGAATCCGGCTTCGCGCATGATCGTTACCGAGAGAAAGTCCATCAGCGTAGACCTTATCCGCGGATAAGAAATGAGTTTGCGGCAATCAACATATGTGGGCGCTTGTTTGCCGGATGCGTGAGTGAACGGCTCGCGGGCGTTGAAGGTGATCGCCTCTATTTCCAGAAGCATCCCTGCGGTCAGTCGTGCGATTTCGTCTTTTGGGGGGAAGGATGAAGGAATCATAAAGGCAGCTTTCTATGCGTTAACGTGGACCGACCAGTGAAGGTCGAAACCGGGATCAAAGACGGTGACAGGGCCGTCGGGCGTGGTGATATGGGCGGGGTAGCGCACGGCGGTCCCTTTGGTCAGGGTGATCGTGCGGGTGTTTGGGTCTAGGCCGTAGTAGCGCGGGCCGTTCAGGGAGGCAAAGGCTTCGAGTTTGGAAAGCGCGCCTGCGGCGTCGAACACTTCGGCGAGGCACGAGACGGTGTTGGTCGCGGTGAAGCAGCCAGCACAGCCGCAAGCCTGAAGCTTGGCGGGGTCGGTGTGCGGCGCGCTGTCGGTGCCCAGAAAGAACCGTTTGTCGCCAGAGATCGCGGCTTGAACCAGTGCTACGCGGTGGACTTCGCGTTTGGCGACGGGCAGGCAGTAGTAATGGGGTTTGATGCCGCCTACCAGAATGTGGTTTCGGTTGATGATCAGGTGGTGCGTGGTGATCGTGGCGGCCATGTTTTTAGAGCTGTCGCGCACATAGTCTACCGCGTCTTGGGTGGTGACGTGTTCCATGACCACTTTGAGGTCGGGGGTCTTTTTGCGCAGGGGTTTCAGGACCTTGTCGATGAACACGGCTTCGCGGTCAAAAATGTCGACGTCTGCATGGGTGACCTCGCCGTGTACGCAGAGCGGCATGCCGATTTCCGCCATTTTTTCCAGCACGGGACGGACTTTGGCAAAATCCGAGACGCCGGATGCAGAGTTTGTGGTCGCACCCGCCGGGTAGAGTTTCACGGCCGTGGCGATGCCTGCGGCATGGGCGGCGGCGACGTCTTCGGGGTCGGTTTCTTCGGTGAGGTAGAGGGTCATCAGAGGCTGGAAGTCTGAACCTGCGGGCAGGGCGGCCATAATGCGGTCGCGGTAGGCCATAGCATTTGCGGCTGTGACCACTGGCGGGATCAGGTTTGGCATGATGATCGCGCGGCCAAAGTGGCGGGCGGTCTCGGGCAGCACGGATTGCAACATTGCCCCGTCACGTAGGTGCAAATGCCAATCGTCGGGCTGGCGGATCGTCAGTTCTGTTATGTTTTTGTCAGGCATGGGGCGGGGGTACACTTTCAAAGCTGCGGTGACCAGATACAGATTCTTCTCTCTTGTATACTGACACAGCGCCGCTGATATAGGCGCAAGGTGATTTTTTTGGGCTTGGAGAGACGATATGTTTGGATTTTTAGTGGCGATTGCGGCCGGGTTTTTGACGCCGCAGCTGGATGCCCCTGTGGCGCGGCCCTTGGTGCGTAAGATGGAGAAGCATTTTACTGTTGAGCTGGCGGAGACACGGCTGATTTCGTTTATTGTCGCGATGTTGCTGGCGGGCATTGTCAGTGCGCTGCTGGATTCGGGGTCGGCGTTCTGGGTGATCCTTGGCGGTGCGTTGGGGTATTTTGGTATCCGGCTGGTGGCGGCAGTGCAGGATTTGATTGCGGCGCGTCAAAACCGCTAGGCGCTATGCGGCTTACGCAATGCTGCGATGCAGAAAGAAGACCTACTGCATCGCAGCATAATTGCTATGTTGTTCTCAACAGACATTGATAACAGATAGGAACATCATCATGGCCTTTATCACCGACACACGCAGCTCGCTTTCTAAAACATCAAATCTCTTTACATCCGCGTGGGATTTCATCGTGAGTGCATTTGAAGCTGTTGTCGTCGCACGCAGCCGTTCAGAAATAATCGCACGTTATGAAAACATGTCAGATGACCAATTGGCTAACATTGGCATTACCCGCGAAGGTATTGTCGCGCATGTATTTCGCGACAAGTTCTACATCTAAAATCGCGTTTACCGCACTTAAAATAACCGCGCCCGAGGTGAGCCTCAAGCGCGGTTTTTTTGTGTTTGGGTCAAGTCGCTGTTAGGCAACTCTGGTTTTTAGCGGAGTGCTGGGGCTGTGGCCTTCTTCGCGCAATTCTTGCAGTTTTGTGGCAAAGAACGGGTTGTCGCCTTGGCGTAGCACATAGGTGCAGACATTGGCGGCCAGAACCGGATGGCCGGTTTTGATCATCTGGGTGTAGAGCGTGCGCAGGTAGGGGATATGGTTGCGCCGAGCTTGCATCGCATTGATGAAGCTATGCTCTGTCAGTGTTTTGTTCATTGCGCTGACGATCATCTCGTCGTGAATACCCATCGCGTCAAGCGCCACATCGGGCCGGTTGCCGAGCCCTGTGCAGCGTAGCGTGGTCACGTTATCGCGGGTGAAGAGTGCGGCATGTATCGCGTCGAACCGTTGCAGCGGGTCAAAGGCGATGAAGGCGTGGTTGGCCGCGTCGATCATATCCGGGGCAAAACCGTAGCGCGAGGTGAAGTTTTGTCGCCGCTGGTCGATGTAGCGGGTTTCCCAGCCTGCGACGCGCGGATCAAGTGTGGCTTGCGGGCGCAGGGCGAGCACCGTGCATCCTGGCGCCGCGACGCTATAGGCCGCAGCCGCGTAGCCGCCGCCATGTGCGCCGTGAAAGAGCACTTTGTCGAAATCTTCAAAGAAGCCGTCGTCGATCAACCGGTCAAAGTAGCGATAGATTGCGGGGTCGCGAAACCAGCTGTCGGTTTGGCTGATGATCGCGAGATGTGACCACGCTTCGTGCCGCGTGTAGTGGAAGCCGCGCGGCTCGGCGTTTGCGTTGTATTTACGAATGTAGTCGGCCGCCTCGAAGGTGACCAGAAGATTAGTGCCTGCATCAAGAAAAGCGGCGCAGTGGTTTTTTCCCAAGGCTTCGTAGTAGCCTAGATCATCGCTGAGCGTTTCAATCCGGTCATACCAGTCGTCAAACTCCAGGCCAGCAAGTTCAGCCTCGAAATTCAAGCGCATATCGTTCATTACTACTCTCCGATCCGGGTTTCATCCGGTGACAATTCCTGTTTGACTGACAGGGCATTGTGTCAAAAATTGGTAAATGCCCCGCCAGAAATAAGGAAATTGCGCGTCAGAAAAAAGCTTGCAGTCCTGTTTGTGCCCGTCCGAGGATAAGGGCGTGCACGTCGTGGGTGCCTTCGTAGGTGTTGACGGTCTCTAAGTTGATCATGTGGCGCATGACGGGGAAGTCTTCGGAGATGCCGTTGCCGCCGTGCATGTCGCGGGACATGCGGGCCACGTCAAGCGCTTTGCCGCAGTTGTTGCGTTTCATCAGGGATATCATTTCGGGGGCCGCTTTGCCTTGGTCCATCAACCGACCGATGCGCAGGGAGCCTTGCAGGCCGAGGGTGATTTCGGTTTGCATGTCAGCGAGTTTTTTCTGGAACAGTTGGGTTTGGGCCAAGGGGCGTTTGAATTGGTGACGGTCCAGCCCGTATTGGCGTGCGGCATGCCAGCAGGCTTCAGCTGCACCCATAACACCCCACGAGATGCCGTAGCGCGCGCGGTTAAGGCAACCAAACGGGCCTTTGAGCCCTTCGACGTTGGGAAGCAGGGCGTCCTCGGATACGTCCACGTCTTTCATCACGATTTCGCCTGTGATGGATGCCCGCAGCGAGAGTTTGCCGCCGATTTTAGGGGCGGAAAGTCCCTCCATTCCTTTTTCCAAGATAAAGCCGCGGATTTTGCCGCCGTGCGCTTCGGATTTTGCCCAGACGATAAAGACGTCGGCGATGGGGGCGTTTGAGATCCACATTTTAGAGCCGGTGATTTTGTAACCGTTGGCAGTTTTGCGCGCGACGGTTTTCATGCCGGATGGGTCAGAGCCGGCGTCGGGTTCGGTCAGCCCGAAGCAGCCGATAGCTGTGCCTGCGGACAGAGCGGGCAGGTATTTGATTTTTTGTGCCTCAGAGCCGTAGGCGTAGATGGGATACATCACGAGAGAGGATTGCACGGACATCATCGAGCGGTAACCACTGTCGACGCGCTCGATTTCCCGCGCGACGAGCCCGTAGGTGACGTAAGACGCCCCAAGCCCGCCGTATTCTTCGGGGATCGTCAGTCCAAGCAGCCCTGCGTTGCCCATCTCGGTAAAGATGTCAGGAGGGGTGACTTCATCGCGGTAGGCTGCGGTGACGTTGGGTTGCAGTTTGCTTTGTGCGAATGTCTGCGCCGCGTCGCGCAGCATGCGTTCGTCTTCGTCGAGCTGGTCTTCCATGCGGAAGGCGTCGGCCCAGTCGAAGGGTCCAAGGTCGGGTCCAAAGCCTGCGGTGTCATGTGCCATTTGAAAATTCCTTATCCGTTTGGCTGCAAGTTAGGCGTAAGGGCGGGCAGGGGCAATGCATCTGTTTGGCCGGGCTCATGGTGTCTGCTGACCTGAACTGTCAGCGGTGTTGGTGGACTATGTTTAAGTAACATACACAGGAGAAAGATATGATTGGTTGTTTCGGCATCCAAGACCTTGCGCTGTCGTATGGGTGGGGTCGCGGCGCTGAGGTATCACGGATGATCCACAACAGCGGCGTCTTATTGGGAGCGTCCACGGTTTTGCGCGAAACGGCTGAGGGTGAAGCTGGTGGGGGGGATGCGTGTTGAAGTCGTGTTGTTGTATGGCCCAAGCCATTACACGCGTTTGACGGACTGTTTACACCCGCCCGTGCGGTGACAGGTGCTTGGTCGGCTTAAAGGTAAAATTAACATATTGCGCTTAGTCTGATCGAGGGCGACCAAAGACGGTTACACGATGGTTACGGGAGCGCAACAGATGCAGAGGGCACCATGAGTTTTTCACCTTTAACCTTCGGAAGCGGCATTGCTGGTTATAATTTCCTAGCGCGAACGCGTGATACGCAGCAGAATTTGATGGCGCAGTCGCCGCAGGTGAAGCGCGAAACCGATAATTTTGTCACGCAAATACAAGATATTAAGACCTCGGATCAATTGCTGGATAATCGCAGTGTTCTGAAAGTGGCGCTGGGCGCGTTCGGGTTGGATGACGATTTAAATAACCGGGCTTTTATCAAGCAGGTGCTGGAATCGGATCTGTCTGATAGCACGTCGCTGGCGAACAGGCTGGCGGACAAACAATATCTGGCATTGGCGAAGGCATTTAATTTCTCTGGGGATGGCGGGCCAAGTACGTTTGGTGTCAAGACGGGCGATGAGGTGCTTGATCAGCTTAAGACTCTGAAATCTGCGGATGATTTGCTGAATGATCGCGCGCTATTAAGTGCGACGCTAAAGACATTTGATTTGGGTCAGGACGTCAAAAACACCTATTTCCTCAAGCAGGTATTGGAATCGGACCCCGCTGATGCAAATTCGTTTGTTAACCGCCTTGGCGACCCCAGCTATGTCGCGCTTGCGACGGCTTTTGATTTCTCGGGCAAGGAAAGTAACGGCAATACTGTGTTTAGTTTTGCGCAAGTGTTTTCCGGACAGGCAGAGAATATCAAGACAGTCGACGACCTGTTCGACAAGCCGGACCTGTTGAACGAAGCGCTGAGAGTTTTTGGGTTGGAAGATGATCAGTACCAGCTTGATTTCCTCAGGTCCGTGCTTGAGTCCGATACCGGAGATGACAGTTCTGTTGCGAATAGTCGGGACGATCCGCGCTATAGCGTTTTGGCAGATGCATTTGGCTTTGCAGAGCGTGAGAAGTTTGATCTGGCCCTTGCGAATAATCCAAACCCGCCTTTCCCGAGTCTGGTTTTTGAAAGTAAACTAGAGAAATTCGTCAAAACCGTTTCAGCGCAAACTGATCCGTTAAATACGCCTGAAGATTTTTTCAACAATTTCAAGCTGATGGTTGCGAGCTATGATTTCTTTGACGTGCCATTTAGGGAGGATCAGGCTAAATTCGTGAATAGCCTATTTACATCCGACCGATCAGATCCTGTTTCGCGGTATAATACGACGTCCGATACGCGGTATCGCGCGTTGGCTGACGGTTTCAATTTCGAGGCGCCCGAGGTGGAGCAGAAGTATCCGCCCGGATTCACTGAGACCGTGGTTCAGAACTATCTTGACCGGCAGTTCGAAATACAGGTTGGCGAGCAAGAACCGGCCATGCGTTTTGCTTTGGCGTTAGGGCCGGAACTGACGACGATCGCTGAGAGCGGGGCGAGTGAAAATGGCAAATGGTACGCGGTGATGGCATCGCAGCCCTTGCGGGAGGTGTTTGAGACGATATTTGGTTTGCCGTCGAGTTTTGGTGTTTTGGACGTTGACCGACAGCTAGGCGATTTAAAAGCGAAATCGGAACGCATGTTTGGTACCTCAAATCTGTCGGAATTGGTGACACCCGAACGTGTTGACGAGGTCAGACGCCGGTATCTGGCACAAAGCGCTCTTGCTGCCGATAGCGTGCAATCGTCAGCCAGCCTGGCGTTGACGTTGCTGTCAATCAGGTAGGTGGAGTGGACTTTCGAAACCGACAGCGTTGGAATGGGTCATCTTGGTTAGCTTTTCTTATATGGTTCGAGACGTTTTGGGCGGATGTCCCTGTTTTTCGAGAAGCGCAACGATATCGTCAAAGGACCAAGGCGAGGCGTGCGCGGGCTGATTGGACTGGCGCGAGTTGATTGGAATGTGCGCAGTCAGCCGTTCATGCGCCAGAAACCATAGCGGCTGGTTTTGGATTGATAAGACCTCTGTTAAAACGCATTTGACTCGTCTGTGTGGCCGGAATGTCTGTTCGGTGTGGCGCCGTTTGGTCGCTGACAGGCACATAAATTCATCGCAGGGTCGATCAGCGCAGTATTGATTATGCATTGGGTGATCGGTGGCACAATGGATCGGGCCGCTTTTGATATTTACGTTGAAATCCAACTCGCCCGGCACCCCGCACAGACGTGATGCCTGACAAACGATCTGGCCAAAAAAACCGCAGGCAGTTGAAATACTGAAAGCCCATGGCTGAAGGGTATTTTTCAAAGATGCAGGATTTGGCTCAGATTAAAGCAAACTGCTTTAAAGGCTCGACACAGAAGTCAGCGTTCAGGGTCACATTGGCATTCTGATGACGGGTGCGCGCGATACATGAGGCGTGGCGCTTCTTGGGCATGATGTCTGTGAGGAGGAATAAGGATACAAGAATATTGTTGCCCCAACGAACACGCATTTAAGCGGGTCGCAACACCACAACCGTCAATGATCGTCGGCTGGTAGACAGTAAAAGCGAAGCCAAATGGTTTCAATTTGAATTTACCGCAAAGCAGAGTATTTGCAGCGCGCTTCGATGATCGACGTCACGCTGGAGCAAGTTGACAGGCGTTTGGCATAAATGCCGAGAGCGCCTGTCGTCTTGGAGTGGCTTCGGAGGCGGGCCGATCAGCATAATCATCTGACGACCTTCCCCGACGTTTTCTTCGAAACGGCGTCCAAGTGACAGGCGTTTGGCACAAATGCCGAGAGCGCCTGTCGTCTTGGAGTTACTTCGGAAGCGGGCCGATCAGCATAACCATCTGACGACCTTCCATTTTCGGAAAGTTCTCGACGCGGCCGGTTTCTTTGGTGTCTTCTGCGACGCGTTCTAGCAAGATACGTCCCAATTCCTGGTGAGCCATTTCGCGGCCACGGAAACGAAGGGTGATTTTCACCTTGTCGCCGTTTTCAAGAAACTTGAACACATTCCGCATTTTCACATCGTAATCAGCGTTATCCGTGTTTGGACGGAATTTCACTTCTTTGATCTCAATGATCTTTTGCTTCTTGCGCGCTTCGGCTTCTTTCTTTTGGGTCTCGTATTTGAATTTGCCGTAGTCCATGATTTTACACACGGGCGGGGATGCGTTCGGAGAAATTTCTACAAGGTCCAGCCCTGCGATCTCGGCGAGTTCCATAGCACGTTCCGGCGATACAACGCCTTCATTTTCGCCTTCTGCACCGATCAGGCGGATATCGGACCCGCGAATACGCTCGTTAATGCGAGGGCCGGTGTCGCGCGCTGGTGGCGCGTTGTGTGGTCTGCGTCCTATGATCTTTATCCTTTAATCGTTAGTAGGGTGCAGTGCACAAGGTAGACCTCGCGGGGTCGCTCTTCAACCCGAAAAAACCTGTAAATAACCGCCTATGTGGGGGGAATCTCGCTTAAAGTGGTGCTTTCCCTTTAGATTACTATCTGACATATGATCCGCAGGACCCATCTGGGGGTCAGTATGATGCAAACATTAAGGGGACATGACCAATGAGAGCAATCATTATTATAATCGTCGCGGCGATTCTCGGCTTTTTCGGCTACCAATATTTCGCAAACGACAAAACACCTGCTGTCGCTGTGGCAGAGCTGACAGGGTCGGCGAATGACGCGGTTGATACAGCGTCCGAAGTTGAAGCAGATGTTGCTGACGAGGCTGCTGCTACTGCGGTTGCCGCTGAGGAAGCTGCTGCTGCGCAAGCACAGGCTGCAGAAGAAGCTGCAACTGCTGCTGCCCAAGAGGCTGCCGCTGCTGCGACTGCCGCTGAAGAAGCTGCCGCCGCTGAGGCCGCTATTGCCGCTGAAGCAGCTGAAGCAGCTATTGCTGCTGAAGTGACTGCTGTTGAAGAGGCTGCAACGACTGCTGTTGATGACGCTGCTGCTGCGGCTGCTGCGACCCAAGAGGCTGCGGCCGCTGAAGTGACTGCTGCGCAAGAATCCGCAACTGCGACAACGGACGCTATGGCTGAGGACGCAAATGAGGCCGCTGCATTGTTGACGCCAGAAGGTTTCGACGCAGACAAAGTGGTGGAAATGATCGCAAACTCGAATCTGTCGGACGTGCAGAAAACTGTCCTGACTGGTGCAGTTGAAAGCGTGAGAACAAATCCTGCGTTGCTGAATGCGACACTCACACGTCTGAAAGAAGCAATGGGCATGTAAGCCCGAGGCTATAGACATAAAAAGGGCCGCGTCAGTGATGATGCGGCCCTTTTTTTATTGCTATTTGTTATTGTCGTGCGGGTTTAACCGACGAAAGCTTTTTCGATCACGTATTGCCCCGGATCGGAGTTGGCGCCTTCGTGCAGGCCCGCTTTCTCTAACAGCACTTTTATGTCCACGTTAAATGCGAGGCTGCCGCAGACCATGGCGCGGTCGGTCGCGGGGGTGAGCGGTGGCAAGCCGAGATCGGTGAACAGTTCGCCGTTTTCGATGAGCGTGGTGATGCGCCCCATCTTGGCAGAGTGTTCGCGGGTTGTGGTCGGGTAGTAGCGGATCTTGGCGAGGTTTTCTGCGCCGAGCAATTCGATCATCATTTCGTCGCTTTTGAGGTTTTCGATCAGGTCGCGCCCGTAGGTCAGCTCGTCCACATCGCGGCAGGTATGGGTGACGATGACCTCGTCGAAGTTTTCGTAGGTGTCCGGTTCACGCAGCAGGGACGCAAAGGGCGCAAAGCCGGTGCCGGTCGCAAAAAAGTAGATCCGTTTGCCTGGAACCAGTGCATCATGCACCAAGGTGCCGACGGGTTTGGGTTTGAGGATGATCTCGTCGCCGACTTTGATGTGTTGCAAGCGCGAGGTCAGCGGGCCGTCCGGCACCTTGATCGAATAGAATTCCAGTTCGTCGTCCCAAGATGGCGAGGCGATAGAGTAGGCGCGCAGCAAAGGGCGCTGTTTTCCCGTCACCGGATCAGGGTCGCCCATCAGGCCGATCATCACAAACTCGCCGGATCTGAACCGCAGGGATGCGGGCCGCGTGACCCGAAAGCTGAACAAGTGGTCGGTGTAATGGGTGACGGCGGTCACGGTCTGCGCGTCAGGCAGGGCGGGGACTTTGGCGGCTGTTTGCATATTCACTGGGTTCTGCTCTGTCATAGTTCATTCGGCGATCCTTCTAGGGACCGCCCTCCGTTTAGTCTTTGATATGGATCAGGGAAAGGGCTAGCCGCGAAGTCGTGCCTGATAGTTGTGCGATTGCCAATCTGCGCGGGCCAGCCATTGGGGCTCGGGCTGGCGCGCGGCAAGGGTATCGTCGATCTCGACCTCGTCAAAGCCGCTGCGCCGCGCCATGGCATATTGGTCGGCGAGGATGTGTCCGCGTGCGCGAAGCCGTCCGTTAAACCCGTTGCTACGCAGAATCGCCGCAAGCGTAAAGCCGCGTCCGTCAGCGGAGGTAGGGAAATCGATGCGGATCATGCCGGCGTTGTTCAACGCCGCGAGCGCGTCAGGGGGCGTGTGCGATGCAAGGTCGATTGCACAGGTGCAATCATTGGCAGGTTCGCTATCTAGCGTCCGATATCCCATAGTCCAATCGTCACGAGAAAAGCCGGTGTCGGTGATGATAATGCTCATGCTGCTACGCCTGTTTTGATGATTTTGCCGCCTTCGAAATGAATGCCGCATTCTGATTTTTCCGTGTCACGCCAACGGCCTGCACGGGGATCTTCATCCGCTTCGACGCGGCTGGTGCAGGGCGTGCAGCCAATTGAGGGATAGCCTTGGGCAACCAAGGGGTGACGTGGCAATTTATGCGTTGTGATATAGGCGGCCAGATCTTGTCGTGTCCATGTGGCGAGCGGGTTCACCTTGATTTTGTGTGCGTCTTTTTCGAAATGGGGAATGTCGGCGCGCGCCCCCGATTGGAACCGTTTGCGGCCCGAAATCCAACTGCCGAAATCAGTGAGAGCATCTGCCAGCGGTTTGACTTTGCGCAGGTGGCAGCAGGCATTTGTATCGGCTTGGTGCAGCAATCCGTCGACATCGTTCACAAGCACCGCGTCGCGATCTGGCGTGATGACGCGAATATCAGTCAGGCCTAAGCTAAGGGCCACATCCTTTTGATATTGCAAGGTTTCGTCAAACAGCATTTCAGTGTCGAGAAAGATGATCGGGGTGGTTTTGTCAATTTGTGCCATCATATGCAACAGGACCACACTTTCGGCGCCGAAGCTACTGACGACAGCCGTTTTGCCGATTTGAACGTCGTCGATGACATGATGAAGGATGGTTTGCGGGTCCGACTTGCGGTGCAGTACGTTGCGGCGGTCTGCGATGTCTTTAAGCGGCATTTTTCACTGCCTTTTCTGGATAGAGTATATCTTTGAACGGGGCGGCACCGAGGCGGCGGTAGGCTTGCAGGAAGGTTTCGTCGGCAGACAGTCGCAGGCCGAGGTAACCCAGAACCAGTCGCTCGATTGCAGGTACAATGTCATCTGCGCCAAAGCCGGGACCAGCGCGCTCGCCGATAGTTGTGGTCTGTGTACCATCGCCGCCAAGGGTGATCTGGTAGTTCTCGACACCAGCGCGATCCAGTCCAAGAATGCCGATATGGCCGACATGGTGGTGACCGCAGGCATTGATGCAGCCCGAGATTTTGATTTTGAGCGCGCCTATTTCGTGCTCCAGTTTCAGCGCGTCGAACCTTGTTGCGATCTCTTGGGCGACAGGGATAGAGCGGGCAGTTGCGAGGGCGCAGTAATCCATGCCCGGGCAGGCGATGATGTCGCTGATCAGGCCGATGTTTGCGGTGGCGAGGTCAGCGTTGCGTAGCTCTGCGTAGATCGCGGGCAAGTCGGATTTATGTACATGGGGCAGGATCACGTTTTGCTCGTGGCTGATGCGCAACTCGTCGTGACCGTATTTCGCAGCAATGCCAGCCATGACGCGCATCTGCGCGGCGGTTGCGTCACCCGGTGTGAGCCCATGTTTTTTGATCGAAATGGACACGATAGCGTAGCCATTGGCGCGGTGCTCGGACAGGTTTGTGTCGCTCCATGAGCGGAAGGCTGGATTGGCAAGGCGTGCGGCCTCGAAACCGTCGGTGGACTTTGTCAAAAAGGCAGGGGGGGCGAATGAGCGTTCAATTTGCGCGAGCCAGTTTTGGTCGACTCCGGCAAAGTGAGGTGCGATTTGTGCGAAACGCGACTCGACGAGGTCTTGGATTTTTTCCAATCCGTTCTCGTGCAGCGTGATTTTTATGCGTGCTTTATACTTGTTATCGCGGCGACCTAGCAGGTTGTAGACGCTGACGATGGCTTCGCAGTAGGGCAGCAGATCGGATTTTGGCAGGAAGGCACGCAGCACTTTGCCGACCATGGGTGTGCGACCAAGGCCGCCGCCAACGATGACCTCAAAGCCGATTTCACCAGCAGCGTTTCGAATGACCCGCAGACCAATATCATGGGCGCGGATCACGGCGCGGTCGGCTTCGCAACCGGTCACGGCAATCTTGAATTTGCGCGGCAGGCCTTGGAATTCGGGATGGTCGGTGGACCATTGACGTAGCAACTCGGCGACGGGGCGCGGGTCTTCGACCTCGTCTTTTGCGGCGCCTGCAAAATGGTCCGCAGTGACGTTGCGGATCGTGTTTCCAGAGGTTTGGATTGCGTGCATGCCGACGTCGGCCAAGGCGTCGAGCATGTCTGGCACGTCGCGCAGTTCGGGCCAGTTATACTGGATGTTTTGGCGCGTTGTGAAATGGCCGTAGCCTTTGTCGTAGGTGTCGGCGAGGTATGCGAGTTGGGTCATTTGCGCGGAATTGAGGGTGCCGTAAGGGACTGCGACGCGTAGCATATAAGCGTGCAGTTGCAGGTAGAGGCCGTTCATGAGGCGCAGTGGCTTGAATTCATCTTCAGTCAGGGAGCCGTCGATGCGCCGTTCTACTTGGTCACGGAATTGCGCTACGCGGTTGCGGACAAAGTCGGTGTCGAAGTCATTGTAAACATACATGATTTAGGATTCCTGTTTGCCGTGGGCGTAGTTTGATGGGCCGCGCGTGCGGAAGGCTTCTCGAAAATGAACGGGTTGTGGACCGCGTTCAGTATTCTTTGCGTCGACCAGATAGACGCCGGAAACGGCGGCTTGGTCGGCTTGGGCATCGAGAAAACAGATCTCTGCGTGGGCTTCATCGGTGAATAGTTCGGCCTCGCCCATAATGCGCGTCCATGTCCCTTTTGGTGTGAACCAGATAGCGTCGCCTTCGAGAAGAGCATTTGCGGTGATGACTTTTGAGAAGGGAGCGGACATATCAAATTGCCTCCAGTTTGGTGTATTTTTCGCGTATTCTTTGCGTCTTGCATGCGTCTTGCGCTGCGCGTGGGGCGAGGCCCAGGAATGTAAGGGCGGGGCCGGTCAGATTTGCGTTTGAGAGTGTCGGTTCCAGCGTGGCTAGCGTGCAGGTAATGATGCGCTGATCAGGGCGTGAGATGTTTTCGATGATGGTCATCGGCGTGTCGGGGTTTGCACCATGCATCAAAAGCCGCCCTTGAATAAAGCGGGCGGATTTTATGCCCATGTAGATGGCCGCAACTTCATCCTCGACGGCCAGAGATTTCCAGTCGTGATCTGCGAAGCCTTGTGTGTCGTGTCCGGTGAGGAAGCGCACGGAGGCATTGCGTCCACGTTTTGTTAGGCTTTGTCCGATATGAGCGACAGCAGCGGAGGCCGCCGTAATGCCCGGAATGATTTGATAGGAGATATTTGCAGATGTAAGCGCGTCAATTTCTTCGTCCAAACGCCCGAATACCGTTGGATCACCTGATTTAAGCCGCACAACATGGTGGCCGTTCTGCGCGTGTTTGACGATCATAGCGTCAATGTCGGCCTGTGCCGTAGAGGCGCCAAAAGCGGTTTTGCCTGCGTCGATAATGATGGCCTCGCGGCGGGCGAGTTCGAGGATCGCAGGGGTTACTAGGCGGTCGTGGATAATTACGTCGGCTTTGTCGATGGCTTTGCGGGCTTTGAGTGTGAGAAGGTCAGGGTCGCCCGGACCCGCACCAACGAGATCAACGTGGCCTTCGGTTTTGGCGGACTGGATGTATTTGTCGAGCAGGGTGTCGAGGGCGGATTGCACGCCATCTATGCCTGCGTCTGCCATCGCGGTGGGGCCGGCGCTGAAGTAGAAATCGGACCAGAATGTGCGCCGTTTGACGCCAAAGGGCAGGACGTCAACGGCGTGACGGAATGTTTTACCGATACGCGCGAGTGCGCCGAGGGTCGTCGGGAGTTTTTCTTCGATGTCGGCTTTGATTGCGCGGGCGAGTACGGGAGCGGCCCCTTCAGTGCCGATGGCCACAACAACGGGGTCGCGGTCGACGATGGCTGGGGTGATGAACTGGCTGTCGTGCAGGTTATCGACAATATTGACGAGTGCGCCCTCTGCCTTGGCGATAGCGGCTGTACGTGCGTCCTCTGCTGCGTCTTCGTTTGCGCCGTAGAATAGGGCAGCGCAAATCGTGTCGCCGCGTTTCATGGCACGGGTGACAAGGGTGAGTTTGCCCGCTTGGTGTAAAAGGAGGAGATCGGCGCTGGGGTCGGCGGCATAAACGCTAATTTTGCCTCCGGTTTTCATCAGGAGGCGCAATTTTGCCAGTGCTGCTTCGCCTCCACCGGAGACAACGATCCGTTTGCCTGCGACGGCGAGAAAGATGGGGAAGTGCTTCATTGCGTCTCTCCTTGTCAAAACCTTGCCTCAATATAGGATAATTTTCTGGATATTGACCATATGTTGACGTAAGTAAGGACGTATGTTCGCATTGGGGCGGCAGGTGGATGAATTATTCCACGACAGCGGAGAATATAGAATGTCAGTGCGGATTGATGAGACAGACCGGAAGATTTTGCGCGCGCTTCAGGCCGACGCGGCGCAGTCTTTGGATGAAATTGCCAAGGTCGTAGGGTCATCCAAGACCCCGGTTTGGAACCGAATCCGCAAAATGCGCGAGGCGGGCGTGATTGGTCAGCAGACCGTCGTGTTGGACGCGGAAAAGTTAGGATTTGAGGCGTGTTTCTTTGTGCTGATCCGCACATCAGAGCATGACAAAGACTGGCAAGAGCGGTTTCTGCAGGCCTTGATGTCGCGCGATGAGGTGCAGGAGGCGCATCGTTTGGCGGGCGATATTGACTATATCTTAAAGGTTCGCGTGCAGAATGCCCGAGCGTATGACGTGTTTTATCAGGCGCTGATATCAGAAGTGCGCGTATTTAATGTGACGGCGTTGCTGTCGATGGAGGAGATTAAGTCGACGATCGCATTGCCCATTTAGGGCGCGCGTTAGGTTTGGACCATGAGGGAATCGAGACCGTGGAAGTGAAAGACGTCGGCATAGGTTGGTGCGCCGACGAGTTTGAGGTTCGGGCAGCGTTCAAATAGGATTTTGAGCGCGATTTCGATCTCTAAGCGTGCCAGTGGAGCGCCAACACAGAAGTGGATGCCACCGCCGAAGCTCGCGTTTTTTGGTCCTGTGCGGGCGGGGTCAAATGTAGCGGGGTCGGTGTAGGCTGCGGGGGCGCGGTTTGCCGCCGCGAGCAGGCAGGCGACCTGATCGCCGCGTTTAAGGTTTTCGCCGTAAAATTCCATGTCTTCATAGACATAACGGGTGAATATGTGGAGCGGCGGATCATGGCGGATCACTTCTTCCACGAGGGTGGGGGTGATGTTGCGGTGGCCGGTCTCTAACAGGGTTTTGGTACCGTTTCCGAGGGGGTGGACCGTGGCTTCGTGGCCGGCGTTCAGAAGCAGGATGCAGGTGGTGACAAGCTCGTCGTCGCTTAACCGGTCGCCGGCTTCATTTGCCGCGATGAGCGTCGAGATAAGATCATCGGCGGGTGCTTTGCGTTTGGCGGCGATGTGATCGCGGATGAATGCCGAGAACGCGAGGGTCGCTATGATTGCGTCTTGTTCTATTTGCGGCGTGCGTTTGGCTTGATACATGGCGACCATCGCGTTGGACCATATGAGCAGGTCGTCGCTGGCGTCGAGCGGCACACCCAACAGTTTGGCGATGATGCGCACCGGAACGGGTTGTGCGTAGGCGGTGAGCAGATCGAAGGGTTCGGAGGGGAAACGGTCGATCATGGCATTACAGAGCTGGTGCATGTCGGGGGCGAGGGCGGCGATGGTCCGGCTGGTGAAGGCGCGCAGAACAAGGCCGCGCAGGCGGGTGTGGCGCGGGGCCTCGAGTTCGAGCATCGAGTGCGCTTCGATGTCGTAAAAGGGGGTGAGGGCTTTGGGGATCTTGTGCGCAAATTCGGGCGGGCATTCGCGTCCCATGCGTTTGTCACGCAGCGCGGCGTGAGTGGCGGCGTAGCTGACCGTGCAGGCCATTTTATACTCGTCCCAGTAAAACAGATCGCCGTGCGCGCGTGTGCGTTCGTAGAACGGGTAGGGGTTTTGGACGAAGGCGGGATCAATTGGATCTTGGGAAAAGTGTTGCATATATAGGGTTTGCCGTGGCTGGGAGGTCATTGCAAGTGGTGACGGTTAAAGTTGTGTTACAACGCCAGTTTCGCGGACTGTATTTTGGGGAAATTCTACGTAATGGTGACCTCGCACCTGTTTATGCATCGGGTGTGCTGAGGCGTTGGATCAGGTTGGCTTTCGAGGGCCGTTGGATGTGGATGATCTGGCGACGAAAATTGGCGCGGTTTCAGGAGGTGCGATTTAGATCTTTGCCGAAAATGGGAGCGGGTTTTCGGAACGGGGCAAGGCCGCTGTTGTGGTACGTCAGCGGGTGATGGTTTTGGAGACGGGGCATATATCAGATGCCATTTCCAATGGCTTGCAGATGTTTTTACGGTACGGGAGCGAGTTGTTTTACCCAAGTAGATGTGGGCCGCGTGGTGGATTTAGTATGAAGCTACTGAAGCTTGACGATGGGCAAATCCCGCAGCATCTCGGACATATGATGCGGTGTGCGATCATATTTCTGATTATGGTCCCATATATTCCGGCAAAGTTTATCGGGCCTGTGACTATTGTGAGTTGGTCGACGGGTTTGAGGCGTGGAAAGGGTGCCGCTTGAGTTTCAGGCGGCGCCCGTTTTTTGTTATGGAGTTGCGCTTTTGGCGGGAATTTAACCGCTATCAAACTAGGCGGTCGAGAGCGCGTCCATGATGGGGGTGAAGTCGGCGGCGGTCAGGCTAGCGCCGCCGACAAGCGGGCCGTCGACGTCTGGAATGGCGAAAATTTCAGCGGCGTTGCCAGCTTTGACCGAGCCGCCGTAGAGGATGCGGAAGGCGGTGCCGTCGGAGAAATTTGCGATGAGGTGGGTACGGATATGCGCGTGAACTTCGCCGATTTGTGCGGAGGTTGGGACTTTGCCAGTGCCGATGGCCCAGACGGGTTCGTAGGCGATGACGGTATTTTTGGCGTTGGCGGTGTCGGGAATCGAACCTGTGAGTTGGGTCGAGATAATATTGAGGGTTTCGCCTGTTTCGCGCTGGTCCAGCGTTTCACCGATGCAGATGATTGCGGTGAGGCCTGCGGCATGGGCCGCGGTGG
This sequence comes from Yoonia sp. MH D7, assembly GCF_054439475.1. NCBI lineage: Bacteria > Pseudomonadati > Pseudomonadota > Alphaproteobacteria > Rhodobacterales > Paracoccaceae > Yoonia > Yoonia sp. MH D7. The sequence continues at coordinate 1,505,117 of NZ_JBTJCF010000001.1, read as the reverse complement.
ATTTGGCCTGCACGACTTCATTGGACTCCATGTAGTCGGTGCGGCGTTCCGAGTGGCCCGTGAGCGTGTAGGTCGCGCCCGCGTCAGCGAGCATTTGGGCGGAAATGTCGCCTGTGTGTGCGCCCGAGACGTTGGCGTGGCAGTCTTGGCCCCCGCGTGCAATTGGCAAGTCAGAGGCCGCGCTCAGCAGGGTCGCAGGGAGGCAGAGCAGGACGTCGATACCTTTTGCAGGATGATTTGCGATGGTGCGGGCCTGTTCGAGATCGGTGCGTGTCCCGTTCATTTTCCAGTTTCCGGCGGCAAGTTTACGGCGCATTGGTGTCCCTCCAGTAAGAATTTATCCAGTGGTAGCAAGATCATGGTGCGGTTGCAAAGCCGTAGTGGAGCGCCGTTCAGTCCAGAAGATCGCCGAGCGCCCGCCGTCCGAGTTCGCATGCGATAGTCGGGTCCTCAAGTGCTATGTCGGGCATGGACCAGTAGGGCATGTTGTGGAATTGAGTGCCGCCATCGTCCGCCAAGGTGCTGGCAAGGTTGCCTGTTGATTTGAGATAAATCGTGCCTTCGCCGTCAACCAGACTGAAGATCGTACCGTCATAGTAAAGCCCGAGGCCGCCGAACATTTTGCGGTGCGTGATCGGACCGAGGTCAGAAAACAGGTCGGTTGCAAAAGCGACGTCGGCGTCAGAGACGGACATTATTTAGTGTCCAGCGTTTCGCTGAATTTGATCGACTCGCCACACCCGCAGGCGTCGACCACATTGGGGTTGCGGAATTTAAAGCCAGACTCGAGCAGGGATGTCTCATAGTCGATTTCGGTTCCGAACAGGAACATTTGTGCCATTGGTGCGATCATCACGCGCGCGCCGTTTGTCTCAATTGTCTCGTCCAGAGGATTGATTTCGTTGACATATTCCATGGTGTATTCCATGCCCGCGCAGCCGCCTTTTTTCACACCGATGCGTAACCCTTCAGAGCCGTCTTTGGTCATAAGTTTTGCGATTTGCGTCGCCGCTTTGTCGGTGATGGAAACCGCTTGTTTGCCTGGGATGCCGAACATGAAAATCTCCTTTTGGGTTATTTAGGCACGAATGGGGGCCGGCTCAAGGGAGGGCCGCGAATGTGATGAGATTAGCCGTGCCGAAGCTGAAGAGAAGCGCCCAACCGAATGAAGCGAGAGTGCCAATGATGACATATTCGCTGGCTTTTTGATCTTTGGACGCAGTGTCGAAGCGTAGCACTGATTTTGCTGCGATCAGGAAGCCGATGGCGGCGGGTTGTCCGGTGAGCACCAGCAGGAAGATCACGGCGCGTTCCAACATGCCAATCATCCGACCGGCGTTGGGCAGGCCGTCGCCTTGGCTGCCGTGAAAGTCTTGCATCAGGAGCCCGATCGCGGGGCCGCCAGCCCAGACGGTGACGATGAGCCCTGCTGTTGTGGCCAGTGGGACGTTGAAGGCGGTATCAGCGGGCCAGAGCGTTGATATTTGCGGAAAGATAAAGAAAATCAAGATGATAGTGGCGAAGTGGGCGGCTTGATCGGCGATGTAGGTCCAGAGTTTTTCGGGTGCAAAATGGGTTTTAATCACGTCGATAATAAGGTGAAGGGCGGTCAGCGTTAAAGCGGGGCCGATGCTGCCGCGTAGCGCCAAAGCGGCGGTAATAAAGACAATTACAATATGCGCGCCCATGGCTACGGGGCGTTTTTTGTTTGTGATAATCCAGCTGGTTTGCAGCAGATAGTCGGCGATCAGGTGGGCGCAGATCAGGGCGAGGGCAGTGGTCAGCATGGTGCTGTCTTTTGGGGTAACAGGTTAAGGGGGCTGTAATGGAGGAAAACAGGTAAAAGTGGCTGTAAATTAGGAAGCATCGAGGGCCTCACAGATATCAATCAGGGCGTCGACGCCCGAGGCATCAAGGGACTGCTGCACTGATTGTTGTGTGATCCCCAATTGTAGGGCCAATTCGGCTTGGGTTGGGCGGTTTGGGGCCAGCGCGCGTAGGGCAAGTGCAGCCTGTGTGTGGGTCCAGCGCGCGATGATTTCTTCGGCCAACCGCAAGATCAGGCTATGCGTGCCACCTTCGGGGACAACGCTAAAGGTGCGTTTTTTCGGCATGGCCTCAAGAGCTTGGCCTGATTTTATGAATGCAGGCCCCGAGGCGGTGGAAAGGTCGCTGCCTGCAAGTGTGCCTGTGTCAACTGCCAGAGCGATGCGCGTGTCGTAGCGCCGGTCGGTCATGCGTACGGCGGCGCGCGCGGCAAAAGTCGCGCGTAGAGCAAAGCGCGGATCGGCCACCATTTGCCAGCCGTCGCCGCGATTGCGTGTCAGGTAAGCGGGCGCGCCTTGCCATTTTTCGATTACATCAGCTGCAAGATGTAAGTTATTGAAAATAAGGTCTAAACCACCATCGGGTAGTTGCGATGATTTGATAATATCGCCCGTCAGGACGGCGTAGTCTGCCATATGTCGCCCCTTTTGTAGCAATGGTTAAGCGGCCTGCACTCAAGATCAAGCGTTACATAAAGCCGAGCTCGAGCCGTGCTTCGTCGGACATCATTTCCATGCCCCATTGTGGTTCGAATGTCATGGCTACGTCGACGTGTTTGACGCCTGGTAGGGGTTCGACCGCATCAGCGACCCAGCCGGGCATTTCGCCTGCAACCGGACACCCCGGGGCGGTGAGGGTCATGATGACATTCACTGCATTATCGTCTTTGATATCAATGGTATAGATCAATCCAAGGTCAAAGATATTGACTGGAATTTCGGGGTCGTAAACGGACCGGATGGCCTCGACGATTGTATCGTAAAGCGGGTGGTCTGTGGATGAAGGGGCGATGAGAGGTGTGCCTTCAACGGGTGAGTTTGCGTCTGTCATGGCTGATGTCCTGCTATTCCTGACTGAACATATAGGGATTAGAGGGGCGGGCGTAAAGGGTTGAGAGTGGGCGCCGTAATTTTACGACGGAAAGGGAAAATTAAGAGGTTGGAGTATATGTCGGGTGAAGCAACTGGATTTGGTTATTATTGCAAGGAGGAGAAGCGTGTTTTGGGAAAGTCTTGCATTTTTGGCGGCCGTTTCCTGTTACCTGTGTGCGATCCCTCTTTTCCTTTTGCCAAAGTTGCGGCAAGAGGGGGCTATGACACAACGTATTTCATTTGATCTGCAAGCGACCGACGGCAAAGCCCGCACCGGTGTTATTTCCACCCCGCGTGGCGACATTCGTACGCCTGCGTTTATGCCGGTTGGCACGGCTGCAACGGTCAAGGCGATGTTACCGTCGAGTGTGGCTGCGACTGGTGCTGATATTTTACTAGGCAATACCTATCATTTGATGTTGCGCCCGACGGCGGAACGTATTGCCAATTTAGGTGGTCTGCATAAGTTTATGAACTGGGAGAAGCCGATCCTGACGGATAGTGGCGGATTTCAGGTCATGAGCCTCGCGGATTTACGCAAGATGTCCGAGAAGGGTGTCACATTTAAGAGCCATATTGACGGGTCTAAACATGAGTTAACACCAGAGCGATCAATGGAAATTCAGAAGTTGTTGGGGTCGGATATTGTCATGTGTTTTGACGAATGTCCTGCGCTTCCTGCGGATCGTGGCCGTATTGAAGAGAGCATGCGGATGTCTATGCGGTGGGCGCAGCGATCGCGCGATGCTTTTGGAGACCGTCCCGGTCATGCCTTGTTTGGAATTCAGCAAGGTGGTCTTGAACAGGATATGCGCGAAGAGAGTGCATCGGCGCTGGTTGATATCGGATTTGATGGTTACGCCGTTGGCGGGTTGGCCGTGGGCGAGGGCCAAGAGGCAATGTTTGGCGTTTTGGACTTTGCCCCCGATCAGTTACCTGTTGATAAACCAAGGTACCTGATGGGCGTGGGCAAGCCGGATGATATTGTGGGCGCGGTCAAGCGCGGGATCGATATGATGGATTGTGTGTTGCCTAGCCGGTCGGGGCGCACAGGACAGGTTTTCACACGGCGCGGTGTTTTAAATATCAAGAACGCACGCCACGCTGATGATCCACGGCCATTGGACGAAAATTGTAGCTGTCCCGCCTGTTCGAGTTATAGCCGCGCGTATCTGCATCATGTGTTTCGCGCGCAGGAGATGATCTCGGGGATGTTGCTGACGTGGCATAACCTGCATTATTTTCAGGATATTATGCAGGGGATGCGCGATGCGATTGCGCAGGGGACGTTTGGCGCGTGGGAGGCACAGTTTCATGCGGGTCGGGCGCAGGGGGATATTGACCCGCTTTGATGTTCGCATCAATCCGAGGTAATCGCGTTACGAGCAGGATAAAAGGACCGTAACGATGAAAGTGTTCTTCCTAGGGAGTTGTCAGATCAATGCAATGCGCGGGCTTTGCCGCGAGATGTTTCCTGATCTGGACGCGAGTTTTCAGACGATCACGCCGTATTGGGGGAGGTTTGACGAGGAAACGACGCGCCGTGAATTGGACGAAGCTGATCTTGTTATTTCGCAGGCGATTGCCAATCCGACGACCACGTTTAACGTGAATGATGTGATTGCGAGTGCGCGGGGCGACGTGGTTTTTGTGCCTTACGTTTATATCGATGGTATCGCATCGCTGGAGATTATTGCCTCTAAAGGTAAATCGGTCATTTATGGGGCAGAGCAGATTTTGCGTGGGCAAGAGGGTCGCAAGCCGATCAAGATTTTCGAAGATTATTACAACGGCGAGATTGATATGGAGTGCGAGGCGCGGGTTCTGGGCTCGATTGAGCGGATTGCGCAAAAGGAAGCCGAGGACTGCGATATTAAGATTGCTGATTATTTGAGCGCGACGTGGCGTCAACAACCGACGTTATATGGGATAAATCACCCAACGCAGCATGTTGTGTTCGAGATGTTTAAACGAGTTTGTGAAAAGGTCGGCTGGGAATATGATGAGGAGCACAAAAATGATCCAATTGCGTGGGGCCGCAGAGCCTTGCCTGCGTCACAGCGCGGGTTTACCCCCCAAGATGCAAAAATATTGCAGCTGGAATATCCTTGCGACACCCATTGGTATGGGCAAAGTTATAAATTGTTGCACTTAGCCTTGAAGGCAGAAGAGAATGCGTCGCGTGAATTCGAGAAAAACGAGTTTCGCGAGAAGGATGAAGTGCAAAACTGATCGTGTTTCGCTAAAGTTGCCTTGCTGATGGTGACTGGTGTAGGCAGAGTGTCACAAAATCGTTGGGCTGTTGAAACTGTGGGGCAATCGCCCCATCTTAACTAGTCCAAGGGATGAGTTTGTTGCCGCGAAGCGGGGCGGGTTCATCTGCATAAAAAGGAAAAGAGCATGAAAGAACCGTTGAGTTTATCTTACCCCGTTTTGCCGTTGCGCGATATTGTGGTGTTTCCACATATGATTGTGCCGCTTTTTGTCGGGCGTGAGAAATCTGTGCGCGCTTTGGAAGAGGTGATGCAGGACGACAAACAAATTTTACTTTCTAGCCAGATTGATCCCGGCGAGGACGATCCGGCGCAGGATGGCATCTATAAGACAGGCGTTTTGGCCAATGTTTTGCAATTGTTGAAGCTGCCGGACGGCACCGTAAAGGTGTTGGTTGAGGGCCGCGATCGCGTGCGGATTACCGGATACCTTGATAATTCTAAGTACTTTGAGGCCTCTGCAGAATATCTTGAGGAAGTGCCTGGAGCGGCTGACGAAACAGAAGCATTGCTACGCAATGTCGCTTCTGAATTCGAGCGCTATGCCAAAATCAAGAAGAACATTCCAGAAGAGGCGATGGCCGCTGTTGGTGACGCAACCGAGCCAGAGAGACTGGCAGATTTGGTCGCAGGGCATTTGGGTATCGAGGTGGATCAAAAGCAGGGATTGCTGGAGACGCTGTCGGTGTCCGAGCGTTTGGAGAAAGTTTACGGCTTGATGCAGGGCGAAATGTCCGTGTTGCAGGTCGAGAAAAAGATCAAAACCCGTGTGAAATCCCAGATGGAGCGCACCCAGCGCGAATATTATCTGAATGAGCAGATGAAGGCCATTCAGAAGGAATTGGGCGATGGCGAGGACGGGGCGAATGAGGTCGCGGAACTTGAGGCGCGGATTGCTGAAACCAAGCTGTCGAAAGAAGCCAAAGAGAAGGTCGATGCCGAACTGAAGAAGCTCAAAAATATGAGCCCGATGTCGGCAGAAGCCACAGTTGTGCGCAACTATCTGGACTGGATTTTGGCCGTTCCTTGGGGCGTGAAATCGCGTACCAAGAAGGATTTGACCGCGGCCCAAAAGGTTCTGGACGATGATCACTATGGTCTGGACAAGGTTAAAGAACGTATTGTTGAGTATCTTGCGGTGCAACAGCGTTCGGCCAAGTTGAAGGGCCCGATCATGTGTTTGGTCGGTCCTCCGGGTGTGGGTAAAACCAGCCTTGGTAAATCTGTGGCAAAGGCGACGGGTCGTGAGTTTATCCGTATTTCCCTTGGGGGTGTGCGTGATGAAAGCGAGATCCGTGGTCACCGTCGGACCTATATTGGCTCGATGCCCGGTAAGATTATTCAAGCGCTAAAAAAGGCAAAGACGACGAACCCATTGATTTTACTTGATGAAATTGATAAAATGGGTCAAGATTTTCGTGGCGACCCTGCGTCGGCGATGCTGGAAGTGTTGGATCCGGAACAGAACTCCACATTTGTGGATCACTATTTGGAGGTCGAGTATGACCTGTCGAATGTGATGTTCTTGACCACGTCGAATTCGTATAACATGCCCGGCCCGCTTTTGGATCGTATGGAGATCATCACATTGTCGGGGTATACCGAGGATGAGAAATGCGAGATCGCCAAACAGCATTTGCTGCCGAAGGTCATGAAAAACCACGGTTTGAAGGCCAAAGAGTTTAGCATTGCAGATGATGCGTTGCTGGCGATGGTGCGGGTTTATACGCGTGAGGCTGGCGTGCGGAATTTAGAGCGTGAATTGGCAAAAGTGGCCCGCAAGGCTGTGACCAAGATCGTAAAGAAGGAAGCCACAGTTATCGCCGTGAACGCGGATAATCTGGATGAGTATCTGGGTGTGAAAAAGCACAAATATGGCCTGGCGGAAGAGACCGATCAGGTGGGTGTTGTCACGGGACTTGCGTGGACCTCTGTTGGTGGGGAATTGCTGAATATCGAAGCGCTGCGGTTGCCGGGCAAAGGCCGTATGAAGACCACGGGTAAACTGGGTGATGTGATGAAGGAGTCCATCGAAGCTGCGTCATCTTATGTGCGTTCGATTGCACCCGAGATTGGTGTGAAGCCGACCAAGTTTGACACCATTGATATTCACGTTCACGTTCCTGATGGCGCGACGCCGAAAGACGGTCCGAGTGCCGGTCTGGCAATGGTCACGTCGATAGTGTCGGTGTTGACGGGGATTCCTGTGCGCAAGGATATTGCCATGACGGGCGAAGTGTCGTTGCGCGGCAATGCGATGCCGATTGGTGGCTTGAAAGAGAAGCTGTTGGCGGCGTTGCGTGGCGGGATCAAGACGGTTTTGATCCCTGTGGATAACGAAAAGGATCTGCCCGAGATCCCTGACAATGTGAAAGAGGGGCTTACGATTATCCCTGTGAAACATGTGTCTGAGGTGTTGCACCATGCGCTGGTGTCCAAGCCCGTGCCGATTGAGTGGGACGAAGCGGCGGAAGAAGCGGCAGCGGCGGCGGCCCTGGTTCGTGCGGCAGGTTCGGCAGGAGCCACGGCCCATTAAGCGAGCTATTGTGTGATTTGGAATGGCGTGCCGCGCGAGTGGTGCGCCATTTCTTTTTGGCGATGCGGTCATCTTTGTGACAGTGCTATATTTAGTCAGCGGGTCATTCTGTTTTCACCTTACGAATGACGGGGAGACGCTGAAGATGCGCATGAGGCATTGGTCTTTTCATGACAGAAAGATGTTGAGTATGTTTGATAAATATACCTTTAGGACCGACCGCGGCGCTGCTGTTTTACAGCGGGACGTGGACGCAATTGGCGCGGTGAAATTGCTTGCTTTGAAGCCGTTTTATGGTCTGTCTTGTCTTTTTATGTGCCACGTGATGGGCGGATAAGAGGACTGGCGCTTTATCATCTGGAGGGGCCGTTGCCTGTCAGTGCCAATTTTATGCTTATGTTGGCGCTGCCAATAGGGCAGGCGGCGTTCGTGACGATGGTGCGTGTATTACCGTCAATATTGCCAACGCATTGCCCGATCTTGAGAGCTGTTTTACAACCTGTGCAGAATTGGGGGGACGTTGAGGGGGTTTCTTGTGAGGCATGGCAGAGGTGTCAGTTCACACGCATGGGTGGTCTGATGGGTGCGCAAACTTTGGAATGTGCAACAAACTGAAAAATTTGAAGAATCCCTTGTAAGCAAATCGAGATCTCTGCCATAACTTGGTTGAAATGAAGTGAGGAACGTCTGATGTCGGGCAAGAAAAGTGGTGCTTCTGGCACCGTCAAATTGAATACTGTGATGCCTGAGCCGGTGGTGACACCGCTCAATGCTATGTCGCCGAAAGCCAAAATTGCGTCGGCCGCCGTGTCAGTGCCGCAGGGTGAAACGGTGAAGAAGCCCGAGTTTATTGATCGTGCCGTGGCCCGAACAGAAGTCAAAAAGCGCGATGCGAAACCTGCGATTGAGGCCGCTTTGGCGGTTTTGGCCGAAGCGTTGGAAAATGGCGAAGAGTTGAATTTACCGCCGATGGGTAAGCTGCGTGTGGTCAAGTCCAAGGATGTTGGTGACGGCGCGAAGGTTTTGACGCTTAAGCTGCGCACGATGAAAGATGGCGCGGGGCAGGGTGCTGGCCAAACGGATCATGTGTCAGATATCGACGACGATGATGACGACGAGGATTGATGATTTCATTGTTGGTCATCGCGGATCTGTTGGCGACGATGAACTGGTGCGCCGCGTGACTTGCGTTGGCTTTGAGCGCCATGTGCAGCATGATGTGAACAACGTGGTGAAGAGCTTTGTTGACGCAGGATTAGCATGATGTTTCCCGAACTTTATATTTTGCGGCATGGCCAGACCGAGTGGAATGCTGCTGGCCGTATGCAGGGGGCGCTGAATTCTCCGTTGACCCCGCAGGGTGGGTTGGATGCGGCGCGTCAAGGCGAGATTTTGAGCGGGTTGGATTTACAAGGCTTTGATTTTGTATGCAGCCCACAGGCGCGTGCGGTGCAGACGGCGGGAATCGCGTTGGCGCACATTGCGGGAATGATCCGCACCGACGACAGGTTAGTTGAAATTGGTGTCGGGGATTGGGCTGGTCTGTACCGTAGTGATTTGCCGATGGCTGATGTGCCTGATCCCCATATGGCCCAATATGAGGCGGCACCGGGCGGCGAGGGATTGGCGGCGGTCGAGCGCCGTATTGCTGCGTTTTTGGCTGATTTGAAGGGTCCTGCGGTGCTTGTTACTCACGGTATTACAAGCCGCGTGATCCAGACGTTGGTTGTGGGCGAGGCCTCGTTGGGTCGGTCGACAATCCACGACGGGCAGGGTTGTGTTTACCATTTAAAAGACGGTGTGAAAAAAATGCTAAAATGAGGCTTGCACACCGTAGCGCGTTGTTCTAAATGACCGCTATCGGGTGATTAGCTCAGTTGGTAGAGCGCTTCCTTTACACGGAAGATGTCGGGAGTTCGAGCCTCTCATCACCCACCATACTTATATAGTGTTTTCCCAAATTTTGATAAGTATTTGCTGGTTCACCGAACCAACCCGTTGAGAGGTGGTCGCGGATTTTCGGACCAGTTGTTAAGGTGGATCGCATGACGAAAGAAGTGATCCCAAATGACAAAACGAAAGAACCATTCGCCCGATTTCAAAGCCAAGGTTGCGCTTGAAGCAATCCGCGAGGAGATGTCGATGGCGGAACTGTCCAAAAAATATGGCGTTCATCCGACCCAGATAGGGACTTGGAAACGGGCGGCGATAGAGAATATGGCGACGGCATTTACGCGCAAAGGTTCAGCGCCCGATGGGGTAAGTGCCGTTGACGTCGACAAGCTGCATTCCAAGATAGGTCAGCTTGTTGTGGAGCGAGATTTTTTGGCGGATGCCTCGCAGCAGTTGCTCGGGATGCGAGGCAAAAAATGGTGAGCCGAGATCATAAGTTAAGCATGCGTAAACAGTGCGAACTATTGCAGTTGTCGCGTTCGCGGCTTTACTACCAGCCCGTCGGCGAGAGCGCTGAGAACCTGCGGTTCATGGAAATCATCGACAAACAGTTCCTGGAAACGCCTTGGTATGGATCGCGTCAGATGGCCCGGTACATGAAGCGCAACAATCACCAATGTGGCCGCCACCGGATCCGGCGCTTGATGCGGCTTATGCGTCTGGTTCCGATCTATCAGGAGCCCAACACAAGTAAAAAGCATCCGCATCACAAGATCTGGCCTTACTTGCTGAGGAATGCGGCAATTGACCGCCCAAATCAGGTTTGGTGCGCAGATATTACCTACATACCGATGCGACGCGGCTTCCTGTATCTCGTGGCGATCATGGATTGGCACAGCCGCAAAGTGCTTTCGTGGCGGCTGTCCAACAGTATGGATGCAGACTTTTGCGTCGAGGCTTTGAAAGAGGCGCTCGCCAAGCACGGCACGCCGGAAATCTTCAACACCGATCAGGGCAGCCAATTTACCAGCGGCGCTTGGATCGACGTGCTGGTCGACGCAGACATCAAGATCAGCATGGACGGAAAAGGCGCATGGCGCGACAATCGCATGATCGAAAGGCTCTGGCGATCGTTGAAGTATGAATGCGTCTATTTGAATGCCTTTGAGACAGGCTCGGAAATGCGGGCTGGGATCGGCAAATGGCTGACGTATTACAACTCTGAGCGCCCGCATTCAACTCACGGCATATTGACCCCAGATGAGGCCTATGTCAGCAAAACAGAACCAATGAGATTAGCAGCCTAAATAAAACCCAGATCCACCTTAACAAGGATGTAAACTGGTCTAAAATCTAGGACCACCTCTTTCAGCCTCGGCTTCCTTTCTTGAGCGTGCCTTAAGTTGATATCTACGGCGCTTTCCGACCTCAATCCATGAGACGCAGAAGCCGCCGCGTAGCCTTCCAATTGTGAGTTCTGACATGCTTCCGTTTCCTTTACGATTGCAGCTGGTATGCGGTATAATTTACCAAGACGAAAATGAGCTAGATCACCAGAAACGCATTGGTTCCGGATCGTCGTGGCACTAACATCCCACCGTTTTGCAAGGCTATATGGTGAAAATGGAGTGTCCAAAATGACTTGATTTTCCATGCGTTACTTCCTTGGTTCTGAATAGATAGGAATTGCTTTTTTTGAGGTGCCCCTAGATTTGTAGACGCTTTGCTTGGTAATTTTGGAACCAAGGAGAGACGGATATGACCAAAGGAATACGGTTTACAGACGAGTTCAAACGTAACCGCGCGATTGAGACCGCGGCTTATGCAGCTTGACTGTTTTGCGTGGCCATTGGCGCCCAATTCCAAGGTAGCAATTCGTCCAACCTATTGATCTTGTGATCATGGATACGGTCGAGAATGTCGGCCAGATATGCTTGCGGATTTAGGCCATTCAGCTTGGCGGTTTCAATGACGGTCATGGCACGCGCAAGTGTTTCCGCACCGGTGTCCGCCCCGGCAAACAGCCAGTTTTTTCTTCCGATGCCGATCGGGCGCAAGGCACGCTCGGCTGGATTGTTGTCGATGGCGACACGACCGTCAGCCAGGAACAGGCTGCAAGCCTCCTGCCGACTGAGGCCATAGCGGAACGCCTTTGCCAGTTCGCTCTTGCCAGGAATGCGCAGGAGCTGTTGTTCGGACCAGACAAAGAAGGCCTCGATCTTTGACCAGCTCAGCTTTTGACGCGCGGCATGGCGGACATCAGCGGGTTGACCATTGATGTCGCGCTCAATGTCGTAAAGCTTGCCGATCCGGTCGAGCGCCTCGCGGGCGATCTCGGACTTGGTTGATGACCAGAAGTCGTGGAAGTCGCGCCGCAGATGCGCCCAACAGGCGGCTTCGCGCAAACGCGGCACACCACCCGGTTCAGGCTCATAGAGTTTGGCGTAGCCTTTGTAACCATCCGCCTGAAGGATGCCACGAGCATTGGCCAGATGGCTCAGGACATGCTCCTCCTTCCAGTTTGGTGCAAACCGATAGACAGCACCGGGTGGAGATGATCCCGCCCAAGGACGCTGATCGCGCACATAGGCCCAGATCCGACCTTGCTTCACCCCCTTGCCAAGTCCCTTGTCGCGCCTTGAGCGATCCAGCACCCGGATCGGCGTGTCATCTGCATGGAGTAGATCACTTGCCATGACGTCCATCTCGATCCGCTCGATAAGTGGCAACAGCGTCTTCATGGCGCGGCCACACCAACCGACAAGCGTGCTTTCAGGGATGTCCGCGCCCATGCGCTCAAATATCTCATGTTGACGATAAAGGGGAAGGTGATCGTCGAACTTCGAGACCAGTATGTGCGCCAGCAGGTTCGGACCCGCCATGCTACCCGGGATCGGGCGGCTGGGTGCGGGCTCCTGCACCATATTCTCACAGCGGCGACAGGACTTTTTGATCCGGGCGATCTGGATCACCTTCATCTGAGCGGCGATCATGTCGATCAGTTCGCTGACATCCTCGCCCACCACGCGCAGATCGCCACCACAATCCGGGCAGCATGTGCCGGGATCAAGTTCCCGCCGTTCACGCAGGGTCGCATCAGAGACCCGCGGTCGGCGGCGGAGTGTGGGGGCAGACACCTCATTGGATGCAGGTTTGTCATGACCTTCGTCAATTGGCGTCTCATCCTCCTCGGCAACAGCAATGAGCAGGCCTTCGAGTGCCAGCTCCAACTGTTCAATCTCGCGCTCGATCTTTTCCGAAGATTTACCAAAAGCCAATTTCTGCAACTTGGCGATCCGCAAACGTAGCGCCTGAACAAGCTGGTCATGCACACGCAAGGTGGCCGATATTTTGGCATTCTCCACCTGCAAAGCAGCGATCATTGCCTTCAAAACGGCAGGGTCATCAGGGAGGTTTTGCACATCAATGGACATGCGCAAAACTACCATAGCAAGGGTATAGACGCCATAAAGACAACGCTAATCAGGCGAATAATTCACCCGACGCGAGCCGGTGGTGCGCCCCAGTCTGGCCTGCGCCAATCCATACCCTCCCACAGCATCGCAAGTTGCGCAGAGGTCAGCCGCGCCGCACCTTCTGTAGCCGTCGGCCAAGGAAAGCGACCGCGTTCAAGCACTTTGTAATAGAGGCAAAAGCCTGGGCCATCCCAGAACAGGAGCTTGATCCGGTCGCCACGCCGCCCACGGAATGCAAACACTGCACCCCCAGTGGGCTTCTGACGTAAAACTTCCTGCGTAAGTGCTGCCAAACCAGCAATGCCCTTCCTCATGTCCGTGACACCACACGCAAGATACACCCGAACGCCAGTCCCTGGGCCGATCATGCCGCTTCTACCGCTCGGACCAGCTGCGTCAGCGCCGCCGCATCCATGCTGCTATCAAAGCGTAGGCTGCGCCCGCCACGTAAACGCACTTCGACAGGCGTGGACTCCGATGGGCTGGACACCAGATCAGAGAGGGTGGGAACGCTGGGTTCAGACAAAACATTCAAAGGCATAAAAAGCGCCCCATTATCCGGGGACCACAGCCCCTTCTTCTTTAGGTCATGGCGCCAAGCATAGACCTGCTGCCGCGTCACATCGTGACGCTGTGCAACCTGTGTAACTGACGCGCCATCAACCCCAACTGACATGACAATCTCGAGCTTGTCGTCATCATGCCAGAAGCGCCGCCGCTCCATCCCAAGAATTTCACCACGCATACCAAATCCCACCTAAGACACGTCGTTAACGACGCCGTTAAACACGTACCTTAGATCAACAAGTTGAAATTCGGCAGGCGGTGGCAATGGAGCGGTTACGTTCAAACAGGACGCTGTGGCGCAGGTTGTTGAGCGTGGATATGCGGTCAGCGAAGTCGCCGAGCGGCTGGGGATAAGCACCAAGTCGCTGTACACTTGGAAGGCGCAATTTGCGAAGTCGCCACGTGTCAGATCGGAGGTTGCGGAGCAGGCTGCTGAGATCAGACGGTTGAAGCGAGAGCTGGCCCGCGTCACCGAGGAACGCACAATCTTAAAAAAGGGCGCAAATTGTCCGCCATTGGTCCGAGGACAATGCCGCGCGCGTACTTCGCGCGAGAGTCTCAGTGAGGTACGCGTTTATTGAGGCTCATCGTGCGGAGTTTTCGGTGCGGTCGATGTGTCGTGTGCTGGCTGTGCATTTCAGCGGGTTCTATGCATGGCTTAAAGAACCGTTAAGCGTACGCGCGCTTGAAGATGCGCGGCAGACAGAGCTGATCCACCAAGCATGGACAGATAGCGGGAAGGTCTATGGCTATCGGAAGCTGGCCGATGATCTACGTGATGCTGGCGAGACCTGCTCCGAGAACCGTGTGGCACGATTGGCTAGCTTTGCGGGCATCACAGCACAGATCGGATACAAGCGTCGGCCTGGTCGCTATGGCGGCAAACCTGCTGTTGTCGCTGACAACACGCTGGACAGACAGTTTGAGGTTGCGGCACCTGACGCGGCTTGGGTGACCGACATTACCTATATCAGAACCCATGAAGGCTGGTCATATCTCGCTGTGGTCATCGATCTGTTTTCACGACGTGACGTTGGTTGGTCGATGCAATCTCGCATGACAACTGACCTGGCCTTGCTAGCCTTGTTGGCTGCTGTTTGGCGGCGCAAACCAAAGCAAAAAGTCATGATCCATTCAGACCAAGGTTCATAGTTCACTGGCAAAGAGTGGCAGTCGTTCCTTAGCAAACACAATCTGGTTGCCAGCATGAGCAGACGTGGGAATTGTCATGACAACGCGGTCGCAGAAAGCTTCTTCCAGCTTTTGAAGCGGGAGCGCATTAGGCGGCGAACATACCTCACACGCGACGCCGCAAGGCAGGATGTGTTCGATTACATCGAGATGTTTTACAACCCTACACGCAAGCACACGAACAACGGCATGCTGTCACCGGTTGACTATGAAATGAAACAGCAGAAAATGAACGAGGCAGGCGTCTAGGAAGTTAGGGGCACCTCAGCCATGAAGGCAGTCGCGCGGGGTCGTGTCAGTGTCGCGTTGGCGTGCCGTGCGTTCGAGATTAGCGAGACTTGCTATCGTTACAGCCCTGCATTGAGTGGCGAGAACAAAGAGATCGCGGATTGGCTTGAACGCTTGACGGCCAACAAGCGGAACTGGGGCTTCGGCCTGTGCTTTTTGTACCTGCGCAACGTCCAGGGCTGTGGGTGGAACCACAAGCGCGTCTATCGGATCTACTGCGAGCTGGAACTGAACCTGCGGATCAAACCTAAGAAACGTTTGAAGCGAGACAACCCAGAACCACTGGCCGTGCCTGAGCAGCCAAATGAAACATGGTCCATGGACTTCATGGCGGATCAGCTTGCGGACGGTCGGTCGATCAGGACGTTGAACGTGCTGGACGACTTTAATCGCGAGGGATTGTGTATCGAGGTCAACTTCTCGCTGCCTGCTGAGAGGGTTGTCAGAAGCTTGAACCAGATCATTGAATGGCGCGGTCAGCCGCAGACAATTCGTGTAGATAATGGCCCGGAATATGTCAGTGGCAAATTGATGGAATGGGCTGAAAAGCGCAATGTTCGGCTGGAATACATCCAGCCCGGCAAGCCCCAGCAGAACGCCTATATCGAACGCTACAACCGCACGGTTCTGGGTGAGTGGTTGGGGCAATACATCTTTGAAACCATCGAGGAGGCGCAGGACCAAGCAACTGAATGGCTATCGACTTACAACAACGAGCGACCCAACATGGGCATCGGCGGCATCACACCCGCCATGAAACTGAAAACAGCCGCATGAATTCTACGGCTGGACCCCATTAAAAATGGGGGGATTACCTTGTCACGGTGGAACAACATTGGACAGCTACGTGACGAAATCAAAGCAAATTTCAAATCGACTTGCGACATGGCTTAGGCAAGCAGAGCTTACTCCTGAAGGTATAGCCCCAAATCATGCATGGCGGCATAGGTTTAAGATGCAGTGCATTGAACTTGGGGTTTCGGATAGGATCATGGACGCCATACAAAGGGCATGCAGGACGCACAGCTGGCTATGGCGATGTGACGCTAGTGGCGAAGCTGGGCGCTATTCGGAAATTACCCCATTTAATTTTAGAGTGTAAAAAATTAATTTTTGCAGGTTTGTGGATAATGGTGGTTAGAGTTAGATCAGTGCCTCAGAGATATTATTGTATTTGCGGTTGCTTCTCCTTCCAGCACATTGATGTTTTGCGCAGAGTTCATCATTCGAGCTGTGAGCAAGAGTAGTTTGACCTTCATCCTGCCGCCAGATTTGATCCGGCAGTCTTTCCATTTGAAGGCTACGGCGTCTGCATCGGCTCAGATAGGCCACCACGGCTTCGTGCGCGCCGAAGGGTTCTTTGGCATAAACCACCCAGTTGGTTTTGCTCAGCGGTGCAAGATATGTCGCGAAGGCATCGGGGGGGCAGGTTAGTCATTGCCGAGCCCCACGAATGTAGCACCGATGTCATGCCGATCTTTGCACCAAGATGTTTGGGTTCGGCTGCAATAGTCTGCAACGTCTAGGCCGACGCCTTAAAAAGAAAACCATAGTCCTACTCCTTATTTTGATACGCGATGTCAGCGATCTGTGGGCAGCGTAAACGAGGCTCGCACCGGTGCCGATATCTAACATTTTGATGTGCGCCCCATGTAGGATGTCTTGTTTATTGCTCTCAGCAAGCAAGTCCGCGAGATAGTGGATGTAGTCGACACGACGGAAATTGGTGGGAACAGATAGCCACTAGGGGCATCCCAAAAATCAACGTCATAATGTGGTTTTAGCAAAGCCCGATTTAGCATTCGGACAGCGCTCACGTCTTGCAAGTTGATCGTCGTTTGGCCGCGTGGGCTACTGATCGTGAAAGCTTCAAGTTCAGGTGTTTGTGCCACTAAACGGTGAGTTGATTTTTGGCCCTCATGCACAAATTGTAAAATTGGGAGCGGGTCCATATCCTTCGCTGACACCTTAAGTGCCCGGTATTAAGTGTTTGGTAACTCTCGGCCCAAAACCGTCACGGAACCTAAAAGAGTATAGCTGTGGTGCTGCGTTCCAAGGGAGATATCCAAGCAATAGGCTTTTCACCGCTTTTTTTGACCTGCTATCGCCGCTGAGTTCGGCAATATTGCATTCAAGCTATAGATTGAATGAATAGTAATAATATCCATTATCTATTTGTGCGATAACCTGCGCTGTGCGAGCATTTCAATAGTATCATGCAGGAAATACCCTGCACATGAGTCTATTGGAGAATATGATGACAACGCGCAGAACACTTTTACGGTCGGTTTTGGTCGCAGGCATTGCTACTGCCAGCCTTGGTTCAGCAAACATCGCAGCCGCAGATGAGCTTGCAGGTATTCAAGAGCGGGGCGTGCTTCGCATCGCGATGACGGGCGCGTATCCTCCATTCAACTTTGTGAATGACGCCAACGAAGTCGTAGGCTTTGACCCGTCCATTGGTATCGAGATTGCCAAACGCATGGGGCTCGAGGTGGAAATCATAACCACCGCTTGGGATGGTATTATCGGTGGTCTTCTTGCCAATAAATACGACGCGATTGTTGGCTCAATGTCGATCACCGCAGAACGTGACGAGGTTCTTGATTTCGTAGGCCCGTATTACACGACCAAACGCGCGATTTTTGCCAAGCCTGACAACGGCTTCACCTCTGGCGCGCAGCTGGCTGATGCCAGAGTTGGCCTCACACTAGGTGAAACGCACGAGGCTTGGGCGCGTGAACTTGGTTACGATGTGCATACATACAAGGGCCTGCCAGAGCTTCTTTTGGAGCTTGAAAACGGCCGCGTCGACGTGATCGTAAACGATAATATTGCGGCGATACTTGCTATGCAGGAAACTGGTCAACAATATGTTATAATTGATGACGTTGAAACCGAAGAGTTCGGCGCAGGTATTGCGATCCGCGAAAACAATCCAGAGCTCGGCGCCGCAATGCAGGCTGCACTTGACGAGATGATGGCCGACGGCACTTATCTTGAGATTGCCGATAAATGGGTTGGCGGCGACATCCGTTAAAATATCACTTTGTTGCCCCGCCTTCTACCTGTATCAGAGAACTGAGCAGGACGGCGGGGCAATTTTATTCCATGCTCGTCAATAGCTTACATAAATAAATAAAATAGATGTGAGTAAATACAGGAGAAAAGCCGAACGTGGATATTGAACTGATGCAGAAGGTCTTTCCGTTCTTCTTGGAAGCTGCCTGGATTACCGTTTTGTTATCGGTGCTGACGACTATTCTGGGGTTAATTCTCGGGGCTGTTGGCGCCTCTGCGCGCTTGTCGCGTTTTGCCCTCATTCGTTTTCTGGGCGCCGCCTACGTCAGCGTATTTCGAGGCACACCGGCCTTGATCCAACTTTTCATCCTCTATTTCGGCGGTCCTCAAATCGGCATTCAGTTGGATGCATTTCAGGCTGGGGTCATCGGGCTCGGCATCAATGCAGGTGCCTATATGACGGAAACCATGCGCGGTGCGATTATTGCCATCGACAAAGGGCAAATCGAGGCCGCACGCACGGTTGGCCTAAGCCGCTTTCAGACGATGCGCTATGTTGTGTTACCGCAAGCGATGCGCCTCATGATCCGGCCTCTTGGGGTGAATATCAACGCCATGATTAAGGCGACTGCACTGGTTGCGGCGATCTCGGTGGTGGAACTGACCTATACGGCGCAGCGCTTTATCGGATCAACCTACAAGCCGTTCGAGATGTTTCTGATCGCGGGCATTCTTTACATGATCATTATCTATATCACCGGCCAAGCTGTGTCTTGGCTCGATCGCAAAGCGCGCATTAGTTAACAGCCGAGAGGGTTCTATGGGACTGGATTTTACAGTTATACCGCAATATCTCGATATCATCCTTTGGGGTGCGCTCTGGACGATCCTCATCACGCTTGGGGCGGCCGCCGTCAGTTTCATTGGCGGGATGTTTTTGGCGGTCATCGCGCTATATGCGCCAAAGCTGGTCCGCCTTGTGTTTCGCGCATTTGCGTTTCTATTCATGGGCACGCCCCTGCTGTTACAGTTGTTTTTGATCTATTTCGGCCTTGTGCAAGTGGGCATCGACGTCCCCGCAGTTATGGCAGGGATCATCGGGCTTGGCCTGCACTTCGCCGTTTATAATTCCGAGCTGTTTCAAACGGGTATTCTGGCGGTGGACAAAGGACAGATTGAAGCGGCCCGAACTGTTGGACTGAGCCGGATGCAGGCGCTGCGAAAAGTTGTGGTGCCGCAAGCCATTCGCGATGTCATTCCACCCATTGGCAACAACATGATCGCCCTTTTGAAAGATAGCGCGCTGGTCTCTGTCATCGGGGTGTCTGAACTTACGCTTTCAGCACAGCGCGCCATTGGCAGCACATACCGGCCATTCGAGTTTTACGTTCTGGTGGCCGTCATTTACTATATTATCAACCTCTTCATGGAAGCGGCGCAACGTCGCGTTGAACGACGCGTTCAGGCTTCACGATGAATGATCAAGGGGATCACATGACCGATCAAAAGCCATTTGTAGATATCCGGCATGCGCAGAAAAGCTACGGTGCATTAGAGGTTCTTAAGGATATCAATCTTCAGGTTCATAAAGGGCAGATCGTGGCAATTATCGGCCCTTCCGGGTCCGGAAAAAGCACGCTCTTGCGCGCAATCAATGATCTGGATCCCTTGACTGGTGGCGAAATTTGGCTGGAGGATAAGCAGATCAACAAAAAACTGCCCCACCGCCAATATGAAAAGCACATCAACTTGGTGCGTCAAGAAATTGGCATGGTGTTTCAACATTTCAACTTGTTTCCACATCTGACCGTGCGTGGAAATGTGACGCTTGCCCCAAAGATGCTGAAGAAGCTTTCGGATGCTGACGCCAACAAACTCGCCGAAGAGCAGCTTGATAAGGTCGGCATGTTGGAGCGGATAGATTATTACCCGTCGCAGCTTTCGGGCGGACAAAAGCAACGTGTCGCAATTGCGCGCGCACTGGCGATGAACCCTAAAGTGATGCTGTTTGATGAAGCCACGTCTGCCCTCGATCCGGAACTGGTGGAAGAGGTGAACCTCGTGATGAAAAAGCTGGCCGAAGAGCATATGACCATGATCATCGTGACCCATGAAATGAGCTTTGCCGAGAGTGTTTGTGATCGGGTTTTGTTTATGGACCAAGGAGTAGTGGTCGAAGAAGGTCCCCCTGAAGTTATGTTTCGCAATCCGACAAATGATCGAACGAAAGAGTTTTTACGCAAACACCTCGCGGGACAGCGCCGCTAGACCTCTCAGGAATAGGTGCGTTCCTCTAATGGCGTCGTCTCGATTGCTGTGAGCAAATCTCTGAGCAAAAACTCTTCGGCGCGGTTTTTGTTGGCGCGGTCGTTCCATACCAAATGAACATCAATCGCAGGAAGCCCGTCATAGGGCGGGACCTGCCATAGTTGGCCATCTTTGACATCACGTGCAGCCACATGCATGGGCAAGGGACCGACACCGAGCCCCGCAACAACCATGCGGCGGACTTCCTCCAGATGGCTCGAAACACCGGTGACCTTTTGCTCTAATGCTGCGCGCGCGCGCAACAAGGTCACGGGCTTGAGGACATCCTCCAAATGGTCGGTTTCAAAGCTTACCGAGCCATGTCCGGCCAAATCTTCCAGCTTCAAGTCTTCGCGACCAAACATCGGATGCGGCGGACCACAAAACAACCCGAAGAACTCGCGATATACCTGACGATATTCAATGCTGGGTGATTGCGTCCCTACAAGGCAGATCGCGAATGACGCGCGTTTTGCAACAACCGCAGCTATGGCCTTTGCGCTCGATTGCACTTCAATATCAATGGTCACCTTCGGGTTGGATGCGTGGAATTCTGCGAGCACCCTGTCAATCAATTTGCACGACACATGGCTGGCCACCGAAATCTGGATATGGCCCCTCACATCATCGGTCATCTCACGCATCAAGGTCGAAAGGCGCAGCACTGATCCGTGAATTTCAAGCGCCTCGCGATACAAAATGCGCCCCGCATCAGTTAGCACATATTGCCCGGGCGACCGAATGATCAACTTACGTCCAATGGTGCTTTCCAACCGCTTGAGTGCTGTGGAAACCGTGGGTTGCTTAAGGCGAAGCTTACTTGCGGCATCGGTCACTGATCGGCTTTCAGCGAGCACAACAAAGGTTCTCAGTAGGTTCCAATCCAGTTCGCGGGCAATGCGTTCTGGTTCAAATTGCGTCGTTTTGCGGGTCATAGGGAATTCCTATACTTGGAATTGAAGCTATTTATTTGATTAATAATAGCGTTTCTTCCATGGTTTAAGCAAGGCGTGCCGAGGCCATTCTTGCACGCAAAGCTTTTGCGTTCAGGAGCACAGATGAGCAACCTTTTCTATCAGTCAGGCAATAAGCGACCCATGCTGGACCGTGCGCGCGGCGTCTATATGTGGGATCAGGACGGCAAGCGGTATCTGGATGGATCGTCAGGCGCGATGGTGTGCAATATAGGCCATTCCAACCCGCGGGTTCTCGCGGCGATGCAGTGCCAGATGGAGAAATCGACCTTTGGCTACCGATTGCATTTTGAGACCGAAGCATCAGAGGCGCTTGCGGCAAAGCTGGCGGGATTAGCGCCTGACGGTCTGAACAAGGTGTTTTTTGTTTCAGGAGGGTCCGAGGCTGTTGAAAGCGCTATGAAACTGGCGCGCCAATATGCGATTGCGACCGATAACACCTCTCGCTGGAAAGTGATTTCGCGCAGCCCAAGCTATCATGGGTGCACCCTTGGCGCGCTGGCGGTTACGGGCTTCGCCAGCTTAACCACCCCCTTCGCGCCGATGATGCAGGAGATGCCGAAAATTCCGGCACCCCGTGCGTATCTTGACGGGCTTGACCCGAATGATCCAGCAACCGGCGCCCATTATGCGAATATGCTGGAGGCGCAAATTCTGCGTGAAGGTGCTGAAAACGTGCTGGCCTTTCTCGTCGAGCCGATTGGCGGGGCCTCAACTGGCGCGCTGGTGCCGCCATTGGGCTACATGGAACGTATTCGCGCGATTTGTGACCAATATGGCGTGCTGTTAATCCTCGATGAGGTGATGACAGGTGCGGGCAGGACAGGCGCGTTTTTGGCCAGCGAGCACTGGGCTGCGCGCCCTGATATTATTGCGATGTCCAAGGGGCTTGGGGCAGGCTATGTGCCGCTTGGTGCCGTTATCGCAGATGAAAAAATCGTGAACGCTGTGATGGACAAAGGCGGATTTGCACATGGGTTTACCTATGCCGGCAATCCGCTTGCTTGCGCCGCAGGTTTGGCCGTGGTGGAAGAAATCGAAGCGCAGGGCCTCTGCGACAATGCCGCACTGATGGGTGAAAAGCTGATCTCAAGGTTGAATGGCCTGATGCAAAAGCATGAAATTATCGGCGATGTGCGCGGAAAAGGTCTGCTCACTGCGTTTGAATTTATGGCGGACCGCGACAGCAAAGAACCACTGCCACCGCATCTGAATGCGCATCAAAAATTTGTCGATATGGCTTATGATCGTGGGCTGATCGTCTATTCACGGCGAACGCGGGATGGGGTCGCCGGTGATCATATTCTGGTTTGCCCACCTCTCATTGTCGATAACGATCACATCGACGAAATCATCACGGGGCTGGATGCCACCTTGGTCGAATTCACGCGATATATTCACATGCAAATGAAGGCGGGTTAATATGTCTGCAATTCTCATTACATGCGCCATTACGGGGTCAATCCATACGCCCTCTATGTCGCCATATCTTCCGATCACGCCTGATGAAATAACGGAACATGGGATAGGTGCAGCCGAAGCTGGTGCTGCCATTTTGCACCTTCATGCGCGCAATCCCAAAACGGGCCAACCGTCGTCGGACGCTGCAGATTTCATGGCGTTCTTGCCAAGGTTAAACCAAGCGACCGATGCGATTTTGAATATCTCCACGGGCGGCAGCGCGGTAATGACCCTCGATCAGCGGCTGGCCGCCCCCAAACACGCCGAGCCCGAAATGTGCAGCCTGAATATGGGTACCATGAATTTCGCGCTCTATCAGGCGGCGGAACGAATTTCAGAATGGAAATTCGACTGGGAAAAGCCATTCCTGGAAGAGTCTGATGACTTGGTCTTCAAGAACACGCCCCGCGATATGGTCCGTATCTTGACCGAAATGGGCAGAGATCGCGGTGCGCGGTTCGAGTTTGAATGCTACGATATCAGCCACCTTTATATGTTGAAACATTTTGTCGATCGCGGGCTCGTAAAGGGGCCGCTGTTTATCCAGTTTGTGTTCGGTGTCTTGGGCGGCATGGGGCCAGACCCCGAGAACCTGATGCATATGAAGGTCATCGCCGACAAGCTGTTTGGCGACGATTATATGTTCTCGGTGCTGGCAGCAGGCCGACATCAGATGCCACTGATCACCATGTCGGCCGCGATGGGCGGACACGTGCGGGTCGGACTTGAAGATAGCCTGATGATTGCGCGCGGGCAGTTGGCCAAAACCAACGCAGAGCAGGTTCAGAAAATCCGGCGTATTGTCGAAGATCTTGGTCGTGAGGTCGCAACGCCGACTGAAGCGCGCAAAATGCTGGGCCTCAAGGGCGCGGACCGCACGACGATTTAGGAAGGGCGCGGACCGCGCCACGATTCAAGCTTAGCACCACACGTAAAGGATGACGATGAAAGCCGTATTTGACGACCGACAATGGGCGCATGATCCCAAACATTTCATGGCGAACGGAAATATCCTGCCCAATCCAGAGCAACCGCGCCGTATTGAAGTCCTGCGTGCAGGCGCCGAGGCTGCGGGTTGCGTTTTTCAGTCCCCCATTGATGCAGGCCTCGGCCCGATCGCGGCGTTACATTCCCCTCAATATCTGACGTTTTTGAAAAATATCTATAAGCGATGGCAATGGATCGACGGCGCCGGCGACGAGGTGATCCCAAACATTCACCCCGCACGCCGCACAGACGGATATCCAAAATCCGCAACTGGCCAATCCGGCTTTCATCAGGCCGATACTGCCTGCCCAATCGCCAAAGGCACATGGGAGGCGGCCTATTGGTCCGCACAGTCGGCCATTACTGGCGCGGATTTGATAGCCGGCGGCGAACAAGGTGCTTATGTGCTTTCGCGTCCGCCAGGACATCATGCATTTGGTGATTTGGCCGGTGGGTTTTGCTTTCATAACAACGCAGGCATAGCGGCAGAGCGGTTACGGCACAGCGGATTACGCCCCGCAATTCTGGACGTAGATGTGCACCACGGCAATGGCACACAAGGCATCTTTTATGACCGCAATTATGTGCTCACGGTTTCCATTCATGCGGACCCAGAACGGTTTTACCCGTTCTTCTGGGGCTACGGTCAAGAAAATGGCGAAGGGCTCGGGTTAGGTTATAACCTCAATCTGCCACTGGCGCGCGGCACAGGTGACGAGGTGTTTTTGAAAACACTTGATACAGCGCTGGCACAGGTTTCAATTTTTGGCGCAGATGTGCTGGTCGTGGCACTTGGGTTGGATGCCTCAGTTGATGATCCGTTCCAAGGATTTGCTGTCACGCAGGACGGGTTCGCCGCCATTGGCGCGGCGGTTGCCAGTCTGAAAATCCCTGTGCTGTTTGTGCAAGAAGGTGGATATCTCTCTGATACGCTTGGGATCAATCTGACCCGCGTTCTTGCAGGTTATCAGGAAGCAGTGTGAACAAATGATATCCATAACAAATGAACAGACGGCTTATCTTACGATGCTGCGGCACGATTTGCACCGCCAACCAGAAATCTCTGGTGAAGAAGCGAAGACCGCCGCCAGAATTGTCCAAGAGCTGACACGCGCAGGTGCTGACCAGATTTGGCAAAACCTGGGTGGTTACGGTGTCGCGGCCGAGTTTCGTGGCGCAAAGCCTGGGCCAACCGTGCTGATCCGGTGTGAACTCGACGGATTACCAATCGCAGAGGAATCGACGCTCCCCTATCGCTCTGAGGTCGAAGGCAAGGGCCATCTTTGTGGTCATGACGGACATATGTGCATGGTGATGGGGGTCGCGCTGGGATTGGCAAAGCGGCCTGCGCGTGGGCGGGTAATCTTGCTGTTTCAGCCGGCTGAGGAGACGGGATTTGGGGCGCAGGCGGTGATCGATGATCCAAGGTGGCCAGTGATCCGCCCGGATTATGCATTCGCCTACCATAACGTGCCCGGTCGTCCTTTGGGTGAGATTGGATTGCGCGAAGGCCCCGCCAATTGTGCGTCTCGGGGTATGCAAATTTTACTGCACGGAAAAAGCTCCCATGCAGCTGCGCCCGAAGATGGCGTTTCACCCGGTGCCGCAATCGCCCACTTGATGCAACATCTTCCTGCGCTGAATTTCGGCACAATATTAGATAGTGATTTTGGCCTCAGCACACTCACGCATGTGCGGCTCGGCGCGCCAACGTTTGGCATTGCGCCGGGCGAAGGTGAACTGCGCGTTACTCTGCGCAGCATGACTGATAAAGGTATGGAGAGTTTGGTTGCTGAAACACAGACCATCGTCGAAACTATTGACGAGCGGCTTGCGGTTTCCGTCCACTGGCATGATGTATTCTCAACGGTTGTTAATGATGCAGGGGCAACTGACATCGCTCGCCAAGCGGTCCGTCTGCAAGAGCTTAGCATTCACGAAATGGATCACCCGATGCGTTGGTCCGAAGATTTCGGTCGTTTCGGTCTGGATGGCGCAAGTGCAACCATGATGTTTTTGGGAGCAGGTGCAACCCAACCTCAATTACACAATCCTGATTACGATTTTCCCGATGCTCTGTTGCCGCTCGGCGCAGGTCTTTTCTTGACTATTATCGACCAAATTCTGTCAGCGCATGCGGGATAAACAACTCTCCACCGATATCGTGCACGCCTCTTGGTGCGAGGTTTTTCCCGCGCGGATCGCTTACAATCTTAAACTTGCACTTGGCCTTCTGCCGAAAGGGGCCCAACTATTGGCTGTATTGAAGGCCGACGCCTACGGACATGGTATTGACAGGGTCGTGCCTATATTATGCGGGTTGGGTGTTCAGCATGTGGGCATCACGTCCAACTCCGAAGCAAGGGCCGTCCGTATGGCGGGCTTTACAGGGACGATAATGCGGATTCGCACAGCCACAGGCCACGAAATAAGGGGAGCCTTGCCCGATCAGATCCAAGAGCAGGTAAGCTCGCTCTATACGGCGCGAATCGTAAAAGAATTGATGCGCGAAGGTGCTCAAATTAAGGGACTCCATCTCACGATCAATGCAGGGGGCATGGCACGCGACGGGCTTGAGCTGGCAACCAAGGAAGGACAGGAAACTTGTCTTGAAATCCTAGACCTTATCGGCCCTCAAGTCGTGGGAATTTGTAGTCATTTCCCATCGAATACCCCGCACGACCTCGCCGCAAGCAACGCGCAATTTCAAAAGGATGTGAATTGGATCTTTGCCCATAGCACATTGCACCGCACAGATGTGAAGGTGCATGCGGGAAGCTCGCTTAGTCTCGTGTCAGAACAAGAGGTGACGACAGAGTTATTTCGCTGCGGCGCAATCTTATATGGAATTCTAAGGCCAGACCTCGGCTTCCAGCCTACAATGGAATTGAAGTCGCGGGTGACCAATCTAGCAACTTATCCCAAAGACAGCACCATTGGATATGATCGCGCAACCATTCTCCAAGAGGAGAGGCGTATAGCCAATATTTCGATTGGATACGCAAACGGGATAAGGCGTGAATTTTTCCACCAAAGTGCAGTGTTGATCCGAGGTCAAAGAGTGCCAATTCTGGGTAAAATATCTATGAACACCATAACGGCAGACGTCACAGATGTGCCCAATATCATTGTCGGGGACGAAGCCGTTGTGTTTGGCCAGCAAGAAGCCGCGCGCATTGATAACAAGTCGATGGAGCATCAGGCCAATACGATCATGGCTGATGTTTTTGCCGACTGGGGTCTAAGAAACCACCGTTTTTATGTCGAGTAGATCCGTTCTGATTAGGTTTCTCTTACAAAACCTATCGAATATCGAGCGTGGTAGGAACTTATCAATTGTCCGGTATTGTGCGACTTCGCACCCACAGCGAACGGCTCCTTTCCGCCCATGGTGCCGAAAGGTTATTCTAATGGTAATCCTCCCCAAAACTAAGGGGATGCGGAAGTAGAATTTTCTCGGCAAGATATCTGAGGAGATTTTGATGAAGATGACGAGATATAGCGAACCCCAAATCCTTGCGATCCTGCGCCAAGCCGAAGGCGGTGTGCCTGTCTCTGAGCTGTGCCGCGAGCACGGCATGAGCAACGCGTCATTCTACAAATGGAGGTCGAAGTATGGCGGGATGGACGCATCGATGATTAGCCAGATGAAGGCCCTTGAAGACGAGAACCGGCGTCTCAAGAAGATGTATGCCGAGATGAGCATGCAAGCTGAGTTACTGAAGGAAGCCCTTGGAAAAAAGTGATCCGGCCAGCCCTGCGTCGGGGTCTGGCCGAGAAAGCTGTGGCGCGACACGGTGTCAGCATTGCGCTGGCCTGCCGCACCTTTGGCGTGAGTGAGACCTGCTATCGTTACAGCCCGCTCTTGAGCGACGAGAACGAAGAGGTCGCCGATCTGCTGGTTGGGCTAACGACCGCCCGGAAGACGTGGGGGTTTGGGCTATGTTTCCTGCATCTACGCAATGTGCAGGGCCATCCGTGGAACCACAAACGCGTTTACCGCATCTACTGCGAACTGGAACTGAACTTGCGGATCAAACCTCGGAAACGGTTAAAGCGGGACAAACCCGATGCGCTGGCAGTGCCGGACGCACCAAACGTGACCTGGTCGATGGACTTCATGGCGGATCGCCTCGGGGATGGCCGGGCGTTTCGGCTTTTGAACGTGCTGGATGATTTTAACCGCGAGGGTTTGGGCATCGAGGTTGATTTTTCTTTGCCAGCCGAACGGGTTATTCGCAGCCTCAACCGGATCATCGAATGGCGCGGCAAACCAGAAACTATTCGGGTTGATAACGTCCTATGCGCGGAATATTTGGCTGATTTGGCATCAGGTCATTGTCGTGTCGAGGCGTCTCAACACGTTCAAAGCATGGCTTAGTTCGGCTTTTTGGTCAACGACAGTCTCTCCCATAACAAACACAGAGTACGCTTTTGCGGCTCTCACCGTCCTTAAGACGAGATCATCGGGTCGCTAACACAGAAGGCCTGAACATTATCTACGAGGTCAGTTGCCTGCCTCCACGGCCCTTACAGAGAAAGGTCCTTCTGCGATCGATCACCCCTCAAAGAAGGGGCGATAGGGTTCGCCATGTTTAATGATCCCATGAACAGTACGGGCCATCTTGGCGGCGATTGCGGTATACGCTTTGCGGCGCAAATGTTTGTTGTGGCGGTCCTTCGCGATGTAGCGTTCGAACTTGTCTCGAAAGCTGTTGGTCCGCTGCAGAATGGCGACCTGGCCTGCCATCCAAAGGGTCCGGCGCAGTCGGGCATTACCATATTTTGACAGTTTGGTTTGGCCCCGGAATGTGCCCGATTGGATCGTCGCGAGGTCCATTCCACAGAACTTTAAGAACTGTCGGTGATGTGCGAACCGGCGCAGGTCACCTGCTTCCGCCAGAATGGTCAGGGCGTTAATCGGACCTATCCCAGGGACCGATGTCAGCAATTGATAGTCAGGCAGATCTTTGAGAAGCGCCACGGCACGATTCTCAATCTGATTGCGTTGCGCGATGAGACTGCGACCTTCACCGAGGACCAAACGGAACATGCCGATCGCGTCAGAATCGGGAGCAACAGGCAGCCCCACAGATGCTTTGGCGGTCTCATAAATGTCAGCAAGCAAACGTTCTTTTGCAACCTTGCGGCCTACAACGTCCCAGGCGTCAGCGGTAAATGCGTCCTTGCTCATGGCTGAGATAAAGTGTGGTGATGGATAGCGCTCAAGGAATGCAAAGAACCAGTCGCTGCGCGAGCTGCGGTGAAAACGGTCGGCTTCGGGGAAATACAGCGGCAGGTAATGTGTCAGTACGCGGTGCCACAGTTCTGTCTTTGACTTGGACACGATGTCATGGGTTTTAGACAGCTCTTGGATGTCGTTCGTTCCACACACCAGTGGGTCGTGATAAAACTGCTCATTCCCGATCTCCATCATGTGAAGGATGACCTGAGCGTCCTTGGGGTCGTTCTTGTCCCAGCTGTTATGCAGAGCTTCCCGGGTACGCGCCAAAGCCACTGACGACACCAACTTCACCTCAAAGCCTGCGGTTGCGAGGTGATAAGCAAAGGCGCGGTGGTAATTACCAGTCGCCTCAAAAGCTGCGCGCACTGGACGGCCATAACTGGCCAATGATGTGATCAACCGCTGGAAGTCCTCCATTTGGTTGAGGACAGTCAAACGGCGGCGGCGCTTTTTGCCTGGGATGGCTATCAAAACTTCATGCCGTGCTTTGGCGATGTCGATGGCCACTAAAACTGGTGCATCTTGTGCAATAACAATCTCGGTCATAGTCGGTCTCCTTTGCAGTGTGGTTTGTTGCAAAAACCACTGTAGGGACCTGAGGCGAGGCTATGACCACCTGCTGCGCTATTTGGGGGCTGCGCAGGCGGTCATAGCCTCTCAACCAGCATCATTCCGAAGGTGTTATGGCCCAGAATATATCAGTGGCAAGCTGTTAGAATGGGCTGAAAAACAAGGTATTAGCATCCAGCATATCCAACCCGGAAAGCCGCAGCAGAACGCTTACATCGAGCGCTACAATCGCACGGTCAGGCATGAATGGTTGGACCAACACATCATTGAAAACATCGAGGAGGCGCAAGACTTCGCCACACAATGGCTTGTCTTATAATGAACTTGGCTCCTGCTTTATAATGGGGCCACTGCCCGCCACGTCATTTGTGACAGGCAGTGGCGGCGGTTGGATCGTAAATGGCTGGGTCATGATGGACCGCTCCAGAGTTTGATCAACCGCCGTCTTCCCCAAAGGCCTGAACGGATACGCGTGCAACAAGTCACGTATGACAAGCATAGGATATGGAGAATATGACAGATCATAACATTGGCGTGGACATTTCTAAATCCCATCTGGACGTGTTTCGATTGGAAGACGACATGGCTAAACGCTTCGATAATTCAATCACAGGCTTCCGTGCTCTTATCAGATGGTTGGGCAAGGCGACCCGTGTAGCGAGGGTCGTTTACGAGCCGACAGGATCGTATCACAAAGCCTTTGAAGCGACACTTGGGAAGGTGTTACCATTGGTCAAGGTAAATCCTTTGCAGGCGCGCCGTTTTGCGCAGGCCCATGGTACGAGAGCTAAGACTGATGCAGTCGATGCTCGAATGTTGGCGCTTATGGGCGCGGCATTTAATCTTGAACCACAAGTGCCTCTCCCGAAAGAAGCAATTGACCTCAAAGACTTGCATGTTGCGCGGGCTGGGTTGGTCAAGGATCGCACCAGATTGCGCAACCGTGCTCAAATTCAGGGGTTATCTCTCCTGAAACGCCAAACCAAAGCGCGTCTCACGCTAGTGGAACGCCAGATCGTTGAGTTGGACGCCGAGATAGCAGCGCTGATCCAGGCGCGGGAGAGCACCGCACGTACGCATGATATTTTGCGTTCCATGCCCGGTGTCGGCGCTGTTTCTGCTGCCGCAATATTGACCCTGATGCCCGAACTCGGCACGCTAGATCGCAAACAAGTGGCCAGCCTGGCTGGTCTCGCCCCCATCACACGCCAGTCTGGATTATGGCAGGGCAAAGCGTCCATCGGAAGCGGGCGCAAGCCCTTGCGCGATGCCCTTTACATGCCCGCATTAGTCGCCATGCGCTGGAACCCAGACCTCAAAGCAAAATACGAACACCTACGAGACGTGGGAAAACCCGCCAAGGTCGCAATTGTCGCTATAATGCGGAAGCTAATCGAAATCGCAAATGCACTTGTCAAAGCTAATCGCAAATGGACACCAAAAACCGCTTGATCAAGACGGATACTCTCGACTTACAACAATGACCGCCCGAATATGGGCATCGGCGGCATCACACCCGCACAGAAACTAAAAATGGCCGCGTAAGTTCTACAGCCGCACCCCGTTAAAAATGGGGGGATTACCTAATCAGCGGGAAATTTGCGGATGAAGTGAGTGTCGCCGAAGTCCGCATTGCGGACTAGGATGTAACCCTTATCGTGTGATGGATAGCTGACCATCTGGACCCGGCAATGTTCAACCTTATTTGCATGTAGCAAATGGCAGCAAACCCCAAACTGGAGATTTTAAAACATGTTGCCCCAAAGCTCATCTTCCCGCGGCTATTTTAGCATCGCCAGTCCACGGCATTATTTAGGGACTGTAAGAAAACTCACAGGGCGATGAGCTAAGATGGTCACGTGTATGATCTTTACCTACGTTGAACTAAATCAGTTTTGCCAATGATTTAATACCAAGGAATGGCGTCACACACGGGTAAATCCAGATTGGGCTAATTCCAAAGCGATGTGGATAATAATGGGTTTTCGGTGTGATCGGCTCGTAGCCGTCTGTAGTTGTGATTTGAAATGCTCGTCCAGCTCTGACTTGAAAGGAAGACAGCACTGAGGCCATCAGCACCCAAGCTCAACCCAAGATGATCTCGTTATAACTGACGTATTAGAAACACGTCATAATCGGGAGAAATTGATCATGGCTAGGGTCTTCGGCGAGATCATTGGTACGGTTGTATCTGAACGGGAAATCGGCTGGTTGGAGGTGCTGCGTGATGCGTCTGGCAACGCTGATCCAGCGGTTACGACGCGAGCGCGGGCAGCTGTTCGTGCAATCTTGGGGAAATGAGGACCCAACAATGAACGCGATTGCACTAAAACCACTGACGGCGAATGAACGGCAGTGGATTGAGACGTTGTGCGTGATGACTGACGATAGAGTTCCTGAGCTAAGTTTGCGTGCGCGTGTCAGGCTGGGGCGAAGTGTTCCAGTTCCAGCCTGTGATATTGTTTCGGCGTGATGGCCCGCTATGGCGTGGCCGACCGTGGAGATCGGTTGCTGTGGGCGTGACTGTATAAACTAGGATACGAGGCAGGTGGGAGCACGCCCGAATAAAACAAAGGCTTACTTTTCCGTTTCTGGTGATAGTCTATGGTTTGGCAAGTGTCGCAGGTGACATGAATAGTCGCTGTGACCATTTTGGGAGGTAAAACATTATGACACTAGATAAACGCATCAAGCATCAAGCGAAGCTGGTTTTCATGGCTTCTATTATGTCTTTCGTTGGTGCTACGGCACATGCTGAGATCGATGGCCATGGCCCTGATGCCTGGCGCGGCAACGGAGTTTCGTCCAATGACACTCTTAACGTGCGGATGGGGCCGGGCACCAGCTATCCGGTGATCGAGCGTTTTGCTCATAACGAGCGAAATTTGGAGCAGATTACCTGCGTGCCTTTTTATAATGCCGGCCATTATAGTGCGTTAACCCAAGCACAGATCGCGGCGCTGCCACAACGCTGGTGTCTGATGCGTACCGCAGGAATGGATAAGGCTGGATGGGTGGCGCAACGGTTCATCACGCCAGATCAATCGGGCGAGGGGCAAGCCCAATCTCAGAGCTTTAGCGCGCCGCAGGGCAATGCGCTGCAGTCTGATCAGGTCGGTTTGGATCATGTTGTTGAGGGCGCCCGTAATCTGGTTGAGGAGCTTTACTATCACCAGATAGAGACCGATGCCTCGGGTGGACCCGGTCCTCTGGATCCCGTGAACGCGAACATGTATTTCACGGACGATATTGTCGCATGGCTCAACTCGGGCAACGTTCAGGCGCATCCTTTGTTCGGGGCGCAGGATTTTGACGGGACGGTTCAGTCTCCGACACCCGATCCCGACCAGCCGATGTTCCGCGGTATGGTGACAATCAATGTTGATTTTACAAACTTTGGTCAGCAACAACGTGCGGTATTTCATCTGCGTGCCGACACTACCAAACCCGGCGCACCCTTGCGGATCTTCAATGTTGAGCATGACGGCTGGTCCTACCCATAAAGCAGCGGAGAACAAGGATATGACATTTATGCCTTCCCTGAACCAAATAACCAGCTTTGTGGCTGATGCCGGAGGATGAACTCCGACAGGTCAGACGTGTAGGCTGGATCGATGTTGCTGTCATTCGGGTCCGAGATATTAGGTGTGGGACTATGACGGGTCACAACGACCGTTGAGCCATCGAACGGCCCAGTTAAGGCCCTCTCAGGCCAGCGGAGATGGTCTTGATGAACGCGTAGCGTCATTTGTCCGTGCAACGCTGGCGCTAGATGTTCAAAACAGTTTTGACAATCGACTAACAGCGTAACAGTGTTTTTCGTTCGGGTTGGGAGCTGACGCCTTAATCAGAGCGGGATTATCAAGTGGTGCCGTCATGGTGTTTATCTGTGCCGCAGGGCTTGCACGATCGACATTGCGATGAGTGCAATGATCATCACGACAAAGATTGCCGATATCGGGCGCTCCAAAAAGACCATTGGATCACCGCGCGAAATTAAGAGGGCGCGCCGCAGGTTGGTCTCGATCAAGGGTCCGAGAACAAACCCCAACAGCAAAAGTGCCGGATTAAACCGTGCCAGTGAAAGTGCATAGCCAATCGCGCCGATAAGGGCCACGGCGAAGATGTCAAAGCTGGCGCCGCGCAATGAATAAACGCCAAGGCAGACGAAAATAAGGATTGCCGGATAGAGCCAGCGGAACGGGATACGCAGCATCGCCACCCAGATACCGATCAGCGGCAGGTTGAGGATCAGCAACAAAAGATTGCCGATGCCGAAACTGGCGATCAGGCCCCAGAACATATCGGGCCGTGCCTCTAGCATCAGAGGTCCGGGTTGCACCCCGTGGATAATTAGTGCGCCCAGCATCAACGCCATGATCGGATCGCCGGGGATGCCGAGTGTGAGGGTTGGCACAAATGCGCTGATAGCTGCGGCGTTGTTGGCGGCCTCGGGGGCTGCGACACCTTCGATTGCACCGTTGCCAAATTTTTCCGGTGTGCGCGAGACGCGACGTTCAACGGCGTAAGCGAGGAAGGATGAAATTGTGGAGCCTGTGCCCGGAAGTGCGCCGAAGAAACTGCCGAGACTTGCGCCGCGTAGGGCAGGGAAGGGGATGCGCCTCAACTCTGCGCGGCTTGGCAGCAGTTCGCGCAGTGCGATGCGGTGCGGCACGCCTGCACGTTCGGCGACTTGGATGTTCGCGATCACCTCGGCCACGCCAAACAGTCCCATCGCGAGTGCCACGAGGTTGATGCCGTCCATCAGATCGGTTTGACCGAAAATGAACCGTTGCGCGCCTGAATTCACGTCGGTGCCTACGGTGCCGAGGATCAGCCCTAGCACGACCATAGCAAAGCCTTTCGTCGCGTTGGTTGCCCCGATAGTCGATGCAGCGACAAGACCGAGGATCATCATCGCGGCATAGTCGGCGGCCCCAAACGAGGTCGCTGCGCGCGATAGGACGCCTGACAGCAGGATCAAAACAAGGATGCCAAACATCGAACCGAGAAAACTGGAGGTCATTGAAGTGAATAGCGCCACGCCCGCGCGGCCTTGCTGGGCCATTGGATAGCCATCAAGTGTGGTGACTGCGGATTGTGGTGTGCCCGGCAGGCGCAGCAGGATGGACGCCACGGAGCCGCCGTATTGTGATCCGTAGTAAACGCCTGACAGCATGATTAACGCCGCTTCGGGGCTAAGATAATAGGTGATTGGCAGCAAAAGAGAGATCGTCGCCATCGCTCCGATACCGGGCAGGACGCCGACGAAAGTGCCCAAGACCACGCCGAACACGCAGTAGATCAGCACCTCGGGTTGCAAGGACACCTGTAAGCCGTGTAGGAACCCTTCCCAGCCAGTCATCGTGTATTTGGCCAAAGCGGGATCGTCATTTTCAAGCCGAAGTGAAATATCAGGACAGATATTGCGGTGACGGTAAGGGCCAGCACCAGACGCCAGATGATCCGGCGATCAGGGGCTGCAATCGAGGCGATCAGGACGGTTGCCATTGTGACTGGCACAAGTCCTAAGCGTTCTAAACCGATCGCAAAGACGAGGATTGCCGTTAGCACAGTGGCAGCCTCTTTCCACGCGATGCTGGCAACGTGTCCCGACCGCGCCCACGCGGGGACGGCGACCATTAGGCCAAGCACGGCCAGCACAGCGCCGAGGAGTGCGGGGAAAAAACCCGGTCCCATGCGGCGGAGCGAGCCGATATCGTAATGTGCTGCCGCATATAGTGCGACGAAAAGGCCGGTGGCGGCGAGCAGCACGCCACCGGCAAGATCATAGACATCGCGCTTCATGATTTAGGACTTTGCGTCAATCCGGTCGAGCACCGAACCCCAGATTGCGGTATCCTCGGTTATCCGCTGTTGCAGCTCTTCCGGCGTGCCGCCGACGGCCTGCCAACCCATGTCCAAGAGCCGCGTTTTCACAGCCGTGTCTTGCAGGATTGCGTTGATATCGGTGTTCAGTTTTTGCGTGATCGCTGCACTGGTGCCTGCGGGCGCGATAAATGCGTTCCACAATTCGGCCCTGAAATCATCAGGAAGTCCGCCTTGACCTGCCATCACGGGCACACCCGGTGCCTGATCGAAGGGCGCAAGTGAGGTGATGCCTAGGATTTTTAATGTACCTGCTTCAACGTGTTGCATCGCGGCGGAGGGGGCCATGAAACCAGAGTCGATTTCGCCGCCGATAATGGCTGTCGTGACCTCGGCGTAGGAGGTGTAAGGAATGTGTAGCATGTCCACATTGGCGCGGTCCGAGAACAGCTCTGCGGTCAGATGTGCGCCAGAGCCTTGGCCGACAGAACCGTAGGTCAGGGCCTCAGCCTCGACGCCAGCGGCGGCGATGAAGCCTGCAACGTCTTCAGATGCGAAGTCAGCGGCCACCACAAGCACCAGCGGCGATGTCGCGATCAGCACAACGGGGATGATGTCAGCCGCGACATCGTAGCCAAGATCAGGCATTAGCCGTGGCGCGGTGGTCATCGGGCCGTTGATCGTTGTTCCAAAAGCGTAATCGGTATCTTTTGCGTTCAGCATTTGCTGGATGCCAATCACGCCACCAGCGCCCGGTTTGTTTTCGATGACAATCGGCTGGCCCAGTGCGGTGGCGAGCGGTTCAGTGATGATCCGCGCCAGCAAATCAGGCGATGAGCCAGCGGGGAATCCTACGAACGCATGCAGCGGCTTGCTTGGCCAAACGGCGTCTTGTGCCAGAACTGGCGTTGCGAGGATCAGAGCGGTAGCGCCCAAAAGGGCCGCGCGGCGCGTGATGTTCATGATTGTCTCCTCGGGGTGTCATTTTGCATTAGTAAATGTCTTGAACCTATAGATTGCGGAAAAGATTGCCTTTGGCAAGACGGTGTTAGTGGTTGTGCTCCTGACACTTCCGGAACAGTCTCAGGTTTGGTTGAGACCAAGCCGTAACAATTTGGTGAAATTTGTTTGCGTTGGCTCAAAAACGTCAACAAACTTGTTTACTTAGGACAACAATCTGACAGGTAGACGTAAAGGACTTAGCTTCAAAACGTAAACAATCGTGACATCAAATGTCACGAAATTCGAAGGCGCTCCAAGCGAATGAGGACCTAGAAGCTATGATCAAATACCTGAAATCATTGTTTTTGTCGGCTTAGAACCGCGAAATTGTTTCAAACTCGGCCAATCCTAAAGCCCCTAGACAGGTGATTGCGCATCGTAAACAGCAATGCGGCGCCGGGTAAGATTGATGCGACAGTTACCGCCATTACCAATCCAATATCGGTCTGGAAACCAAAGAGTGCATTGATTGCCATGCTGATCGGTTTGCCATTGGTGGTGGTCAAGATACGCGCGAAAACCACCTCAACCCATGAGAACATAAAGCAAAAGAACGCGGTGACTGCGATTCCTGAGGAAATCTGTGGCATGAGGAATTTCCAAATAAACCGTGGGCGTGAATAGCCGTCGAGAAATGCGGTTTCATCCATTTCTTTGGGAACGCCCGAAATGAAGCCTTGTAAGATCCAGATTGAGATTGGCAGATTAAACAAACAATGTGCCAACCCAATTCCAAAGACCGAGTTCACAATACCTAGGCTGGAAAAGAGCTGGAATATTGGCAAAGTGAGCACCACAGGCGGCGTGATCCGAAATGCGATGAAGGCTAGGAAGAGATGTTTGTCGCCAACGAACGACATGCGGGAGAAAGCATATGCCGCTGGTATCGCCACGGGGATGGTGATCGCTATGTTGATCAGCACATAGGCAATTGAATTGAGGAAAGCCGAGCGCAAATTAGGGTTGCTCCAGATACCCGCGTAATTTGAAAGCGTAAAGGTGCCTACATCGGTGGTGGGGGATGGCAAGGTGGCCGTGAAGCTGATCATGGTCATTTGGATCAGTGGTAAGCATGCAAAGGCAATGAAGCTGAGTAAGAGGGTTCGCTTTACCACAGGCAAATATTTCAACGGGCGCTTCATGCTCTGTCTGCGCGATCAAGCCTGACTTGGGCTTTGCTAAAGGTCCATGCGACAGTCAAGACGATCAGGAAATAGATCACGGAGCGCGCGGCGGAGGGGCCATAGTTGAAGGCCTTGATCTCTTCGCCAAGATCAACGGCGAGGAACATGGTCGCAGCATTTGGTCCGCCCGCGTTGATCGGAAATGCCTCGGTGTAGATCATGAATGAATCCATGAACCGCAACAGGATTGCCATGAGGAGCACGTTATAAAGTTTGGGCAGTTGAATGAAGCGAAACACCTGCCAGGGGCCTGCGCTATCGATTGCTGCGGCCTGATAATGGGCGGCTGGAATTGTGGTGAGCGCACTGTAGCACAGGATCACCACAAGACTGGTCCAATGCCAGACGTCCATTGCGATGATCACCGCCCAAGTATGCGTAACGGATAACTTCCAATCGGCAGGCCAGCCAAGTTGAGGGAAGAGCCACCCCAGAATGCCAGTGTCTGGATTAAGCAGGCTGAGCCAGAGTGAAGGGATCATGTTCCACGGCACAAGGAGCGGCAGGGCTATGATGGCAAGTGTGATGCCGACCCAGAATCTTCGTCGGGGAATGCAAAGAGCAATCGCGATGCCAAGTGGAATTTGGATGGCGAGGATCAGGACCGAGAATAAAGTGCTGCGGCCAAAGCTAGCCCAGAAGCGACCAGAGCCAATGATTTCTGTATACCAGTCGGTTCCGACCCAGAAACGCGTATCGAGAATAAAGATTTCGAAGAAGGAATAGTTGATCACTGTGATGAGGGGGATCAGCCCGATGAGCCCAATCACAAGTGTTGCGGGTAAGACGAAAATCCAACCTGTGTTGTCGCGATTTTTCAAACGAGCGCCTCCAACTACGATTTCTACCTGATCAGACAATAATCACGT
This sequence comes from Yoonia sp. MH D7, assembly GCF_054439475.1. Taxonomy (NCBI): domain Bacteria; kingdom Pseudomonadati; phylum Pseudomonadota; class Alphaproteobacteria; order Rhodobacterales; family Paracoccaceae; genus Yoonia; species Yoonia sp. MH D7. The sequence continues at coordinate 1,466,526 of NZ_JBTJCF010000001.1, read as the reverse complement.
CGGTCCCCCAGTTGGTGCAGTTGGAAATAAGATCCTTGGACAGGCTGCTGTCGGTGAAGAGCATGGTGACATCGCTCAGAGAGCAGATCGTGAGCGGTGCTTTGCGTTCGAATTTAATATGATCCGCGACGACCATGACCTTTCGAGATCTTTTGATAGCGGTGCTGCTGACCATGATTTCCTGGCCATCAAAATCAAGCAGGTCACCATCGGGATCGATTGCAGAGCAGCCAAGGACAGAATAATCAAACTTGAATTGCTTTACCATCTCCACGGTCAAGCCGCCGACAATGCCGCCGTCTGCGCGTCGCAGGACGCCGCCAGCTAAGATGATTTCACAGCTGTGATTTGCAGCCAGAATATTCGCGATGTTCAAATTGTTGGTCACGACGAGCAGGTTTTCGTGGTCAAGCAGTTCATGCGCCACGGCTTCGGTGGTGGTTCCGATGTTCATAAAAACCGAGGCCCCGTTGGGGATTTCCTGCGCACATCTGACAGCAATCGCCTTTTTGCCAGCCTCGTTTAACTTGCGGCGTTCTTCATATTGAATATTGATGACGCCCGAAGGGACAACTGCGCCCCCGTGCACGCGTTTCAGTCGCCCACTATCTGCCAGATCGGACAGATCGCGACGTATGGTTTGGACGGTCACGTCATAGAGTTCTGCAAGGCCGTCAACCGTGACTTTCCCGTCTTTACGGGCCATTTCGAGTATCTCTTGTTGTCTGAAGTTCGAGACCATGGCTTCCTCATTTGCATTACCGTAACGCACGCCAAGGCTGCGGTGTCCGTTTTCCAGTAATAACCAACAGCGTTAACTAAACGTCAAGTGTTCGATTCGCGTCAAAATGCTAGAAATCGCATTGTTGGGGGCGTGTCGAAAATAAAAACGTCTCACTTTCAGTGTGTTAGTCACAAACGAAAGAAAGCGAACATTCGTTATTGCTTTAGTTTCTAATTCAGTGTTGTTTGACTTTATGTCGCAAGCCGGAAGGCTATGGCGGAATTTGAATGCGGGGAGGCTTCAGTGGACCAACGTGAAAGTCACGACATCGTCGACCTTTTTGTCATTGGTGGCGGCATCAATGGATGCGGTATTGCCCGTGACGCGGTCGGCCGCGGGCTCAGCGTTGAGTTGGCTGAAATGAATGATTTAGCCTCGGCCACGTCCTCTGCGTCGACCAAGCTTTTCCACGGCGGTTTGCGCTATCTGGAATATTGGGAAGTCCGTCTTGTGCGTGAGGCGTTGATCGAACGCGAGACGCTGTTGCGGGCAATGCCGCATATTTCATGGCCGATGCGGTTCGTGTTACCCTACCATGAAGACATGCGCTTTGACGGCGATACGCCGACGTCGAAGGTTTTGAACATTGTGATGCCGTGGATGAAGGGGCGTAGGCCTGCATGGCTCATTCGCTTTGGCTTGTTCCTGTATGACAATCTTGGTGGACGCAAGATTTTGAAGGGGACAACCTCTTTGAACTTGAGTGGAACCCCTGAGGGGGCACCGCTTGAGAGCCGTTTTCAGAAAGCCTTTGAATATTCCGATTGCTGGATCGAAGATAGCCGGCTGGTCGCCCTCAATGCCCGCGACGCCGTGGCTCGTGGCGCCAAGATCAATGTCCGCACGAAGGTTACGTCCGCAGAACAGATTGACGGAATATGGCATGTGGGCCTAGAGCCAAAAGGTGGCTCTCCGCGCGTCGTGAAGGCACGTATGTTGGTGAATGCTGGTGGCCCTTGGGTCGAAAATATCATCCGCAACACCGTGCGGATCAATTCCACCGAAGGTGTGCGGCTTGTGCGTGGCAGTCACATCGTGACCCGCAAACTTTATGACCATGATAAATGCTATTTCTTTCAGGGTGAAGACGGGCGGATTATCTTTACGATCCCTTACGAGACCGATTTTACATTGATCGGCACGACCGATGCCGACCATACAGATGTTAACCAAAAGCCCGTTTGCACGCCCGAAGAGCAGGATTATCTTTTGGCGTTCGCGTCCAAATATCTAAAAGAAGACGTGACAAAGGATGATGTCGTCTGGACCTACTCTGGCGTGCGGCCGCTCTATAATGACGGCGCAAGCTCGGCTACTGCTGCAACCCGCGATTATGTATTGAAGGTTGATCAGTCGGCTGGCGCGCCGATCCTGAATGTCTTTGGCGGTAAAATCACGACATATCGCAAGCTCGCTGAAACTGCTTTGGAAAAGATCACGCCATTCTTTCCAAAAGCAGGCAAGCCTTGGACCTCTGGCGTGCCTTTACCAGGTGGTGATTTCCCAGTCGACGGGGTTGCCGCACTGACGCAGCGTCTGGCCGCGAAGTATCCATTTCTGAGCGCCGCTTGGGTCACGCGTTTGGTCAAGGCTTATGGTCTGGACGCATTTGAAGTGCTGGGAGACGCGAAGGCTGAGGCCGATCTTGGTCAAAACTTCGGGGCGAATTTGACTGAGCGGGAAGTGAACTGGCTGGTTGAAAACGAATTTGCGCGCACTGCGGAAGATATCGTTTGGCGTCGCTCAAAACTAGGTCTTCGTCTGACGACACAAGAAATTGACGTGCTTGACGCATGGTTGGCAAAAGCGCCTGCTACGTCGTGATAGCAGGACGCAGCGTAAGCTGCGAAAAGGGGAGAGAGAAATGTCACTTGTTTTAGAGGGCGTGTCGAAGGTCATGAATGGCCAGACACATATTTACCCCACTGATTTGGAGTTGCAGTCGGGCACAATGAACGTGTTGCTTGGGCCAACGTCGTCCGGGAAGACGTCATTGATGCGTCTGATGGCGGGACTTGATGTGCCTAATACAGGTAAGGTGATCTGGGGCGGAAAAGACGTCACTGGCATGCGTGTGCAAGATCGCGGTGTCGCGATGGTGTATCAGCAATTCATTAATTATCCGTCGATGACCGTTTACGAGAATATTGCCAGTCCGATGCGATTGTTGAAGCAATCCGCCGATCAGATTGATGCTGCCGTGAAAAAGGCAGCTGACCTGATGAAGCTCACCCCGTTTCTGGATCGCAAGCCGCTTGCTCTTTCTGGTGGTCAGCAACAGCGTTGTGCGCTTGCGCGGGCGTTGGTGAAGGATGCGGGCCTTGTGTTGCTAGATGAGCCTTTGGCAAACCTCGACTATAAATTGCGCGAAGAATTGCGCGCAGAGATCCCGAAGATTTTCGAAGAAGCGGGTTCAATCTTTGTTTATGCGACCACGGAGCCTGAAGAGGCGCTGTTACTAGGCGGGAATACGGCCACGATTTGGGAAGGCCGTATCACGCAATTTGACAAGACCCCGATCGTTTATCGCCAGCCAGTGAATGCGACGACCGCGCGCGTATTTTCTGATCCACCGATGAACTTTTTGAAGTTTGAGAAGGCAGGAAATCAGCTTCGTTTTGGTGACGGGCAGGTGACCAGTGCTACCTCTGGTGCTTTTGCAGGGCTTGGCGATGGCAACTTTGTAGCGGGCTTTCGTCCGAACCACCTAAAGTTGAACAAGGAAGCGCCCGACGCGCTAGAGTTTACGGGTAAGTTGACCGTCACAGAGATTACAGGGTCGGAGACATTTATCCACCTTAGGCATCACGGCGAAAACTGGGTGGGCTTGGTGCATGGCGTTAAGAATTTGAAGATCGGTGCGCCGCTCAGTGTCTATCTCGACCAAGCTCACGTTTATATCTTTGCGCAAGACGGCACCTCTGTCGCCGCTGCGTCTTATGCTGCTGCAGCTTGAGGGAACGGAACAATGGCAAAAATTACCCTCGAAAATCTGGCACATTCCTACCTGCCGAACCCAAAGCATGAAGACGACTATGCGCTTAAAGAGTTAAATCACGATTGGGTGGATGGCGAGGCCTATGCCCTGCTTGGGTCATCCGGGTGCGGAAAATCCACGTTGCTCAACATCATTTCTGGCCTGTTGCACCCCAGTCAGGGGCGCATTCTGTTCAACGATAAGGACGTCACAAACGCGCCCACGACGCAGCGCAATATTGCGCAGGTTTTCCAGTTTCCCGTGGTCTATGACACGATGACCGTGCGCGATAACTTGGCGTTTCCACTGCGCAACCGTGGTGCTGACCCCGCCTATATCAAAGACCGCGTGCAGCAGATTGCCGCGATGATTGGGATGGAAGATAGCCTGAACCACAAGGCGCGTGGTTTGACGGCAGATGCCAAGCAAAAGATCTCGCTTGGTCGTGGCATGGTGCGTGAAGATGTGAATGCGTTGTTGTTTGACGAGCCGCTGACGGTGATTGATCCGCATATGAAGTGGGAACTACGAACACAGCTCAAATCGCTACACCATGAGTTTGGCCACACGATGATTTACGTGACCCATGACCAGACTGAGGCGCTGACCTTTGCGGATAAAGTGGTTGTTATGTATGATGGTCGCGTGGTGCAAATGGGCACGCCGCAAGAATTGTTCGAGACCCCTGAGCATACGTTTGTCGGTTACTTCATCGGCTCGCCGGGCATGAATGTGCTGGCCGCAGACGTGCAGGGCGATACCGCTGTCATTGGCGGGACACAAATCGCGCTTGGCAAAGGTTTTGGTCAGCCTGCGGGGAGTGTTGAAATAGGTGTGCGGCCCGAATTCACCTCGCTGAGTGCGGGTGATGCGGGATTGCCCGTGACAATCAAGCGGGTTGAAGATGTCGGTCGCCACAAGATCGTGCGCGCTGATTTCCAAGGCACGGAGATTAATATTTTGGCCGCTGAAGGCGAAAATATATCGCCCGATATGAACCGCGTTGTGTTCGATACCGCTGGCATCAACGTCTATTCCAATAGCTGGCGCGTCGCGCCTGAGGTGGCGTGATGACACACGTAATCTGTACCCCCTCAAAAGGAGTCCGCCATGAATAAGACAGTCAATCAAAAGGCCTGGTTCCTCATTCTACCAGTGCTTGTGCTCGTCGCGTTTTCGGCGGTTATTCCGTTGATGACGGTCGTGAATTATTCTGTCCAAGATACGTTTGGGCAAAACAGGTTTTTCTGGGCTGGTCTCGACTGGTTTAGGGAAATGATGGCATCCGAGCGTATGTGGGATGCTTTGGGTCGCCAGATCGCGTTTTCGGTCATCATCTTGGCGATTGAAATTCCACTCGGTATCTTTGTGGCGCTGAATATGCCGAAAAAAGGGTTCTGGGCCTCGACTTGTCTGATCCTGATGTCGCTGCCTTTGCTTATTCCTTGGAATGTGGTCGGCACGATTTGGCAGATTTTCGGGCGCGTTGATATTGGTTTGCTTGGCTATACGCTGGCCGCGCTGGGTATCGATTATAACTATACGCAAGATTTCTATGCGGCATGGGCGACTGTGATTGTGATGGATGTTTGGCACTGGACATCGTTGGTCGCATTGCTGGCTTATGCAGGTCTGCAATCTATCCCCGATGCCTATTACCAAGCGGCAAAGATCGACCAAGCCAGCCGTTGGAAAGTGTTCCGCTTTATCGAACTGCCCAAGATAATGGGCGTGCTGATGATCGCGATCCTGCTCCGCTTTATGGATAGTTTCATGATCTACACCGAGCCCTTTGTGGTGACAGGTGGCGGGCCCGGAAACTCGACGACTTTCCTGTCGATTGACTTGGTCAAGATGGCGCTCGGACAGTTCGACCTTGGTCCTGCGGCCGCCTTCTCGATTATGTATTACCTTGTGATCTTGCTGATTTCATACGTCTTCTACACTGTGATGACGAACCTCGATAAAAGGGATGGCCACTGATGTCTGACTTTACAAACACAGCCACGAAGCGCAGCTTTGCCCTACCAAAGATCAAGGGCAATGCAATCGTGATGGGTCTATACCTGTTGTTCCTTCTCTTGCCGATCTATTGGCTTTTGAACATGAGCCTGAAGACCAATTCGGAGATTTTGAACAGCTTCACCCTTTGGCCCAGCGACCTGACGTTCGACAACTATATCACGATCTTGACGGACCCGTCGTGGTATACAGGATATCTGAATTCGATGACATATGTCATCATGAACATGGTTATCTCGTTGGTTGTTGCCTTGCCTGCGGCCTATGCCTTTAGCCGCTATTCCTTTATGGGCGACAAGCATTTGTTCTTTTGGTTGCTGACCAACCGGATGGCGCCACCTGCGGTTTTCGCTCTGCCGTTCTTTCAGCTTTATAGTTCTGTCGGGTTGTTCGACACACATATTGCTGTGGCCTTGGCCCATGCGTTGTTCAATGTGCCGCTGGCAGTGTGGATCTTGGAAGGATTCATGCGCGGTGTGCCCAAGGAAATCGACGAGACGGCCTATATCGATGGCTATTCTTTTCCCAGGTTCTTCATCCGCATTTTCACACCACTGGTAGCGTCAGGTATCGGGGTGACAGCGTTCTTCTTGTTCATGTTTTCATGGGTAGAGCTGCTGCTGAGCCGGACGTTAACATCTGTGAACGCCAAGCCAATCGCCGCCACTATGACACGCACTGTTGGTGCCGCTGGGATTGACTGGGGGGTTCTCGCTGCTGCGGGTGTTCTCACAATCATTCCGGGTGCTTTGGTGATCTATTTTGTTCGCAACTACATCGCCAAGGGCTTTGCCTTGGGCCGCGTGTAAGAAGAGAAAGAGGAGAAAAACAATGGAATGGATGGCATGGACTTGGCCGACCGCCGCTTTCTTTGGGGTAATCGCCGTGACGTTGATCGCGTTTACGATCCTCGCAATCAAGTTTCCCGAGGTGCCGCGCAACGGTGCCCTTGGGATTGAAACAACGCGCGGTGACAGATTGTTCATCACGCTGCTTGGCTCGGCCTTTATCAATTTGGCCTGGCTTGGAATGTTCACCGCCCCCCAATGGGGTGCGTTGATCGTATGTCTGTTTTACGCCATCGCGGTTTTCCGCTGGGTGTAATGGCTGGCATTTGGGGGCGGTCTGGTTTGCAAGATCAGGACTGTCTTTACTGTTCTATTTTAGGGAGGAACAACAATGAACTTGCGACTTAAAGGAACGACGGCGTTAAGCCTTGCGGCGTGTATGGTTGCCGCACCGGCCTTCGCCGATATGGATGCCGCTAAGGCATTCCTTGACACAGAGATCGGTGATCTTTCAAGCTTGTCACGTGCTGACCAAGAAGCCGAGCTTCAGTTTTTTATTGATGCGGCGAAGCCATACGCAGGCATGTCGATCAATGTTGTATCTGAAACCATCGGGACACATGAATATGAGTCCACGGTTCTGGCGCCGGCATTCGAGGCCATCACCGGCATCAAAATCACCCATGACCTGATCGGTGAAGGCGACGTTGTTGAAAAGCTGCAAACGCAAATGCAGTCGGGCGAGAACATCTATGACGCCTATATCAACGATAGTGACCTGATCGGGACGCATTGGCGTTACAAGCAGGCGCGCAATCTGACCGACTGGATGGCTGGTGAAGGTGCATCTGTAACCAACCCCAACCTTGATCTGGAAGACTTTATCGGCATTTCGTTTACGACTGGCCCTGATGGTAAAGTTTATCAGTTGCCAGACCAGCAGTTCGCGAACCTCTATTGGTTCCGTGCCGATTGGTTCGATGACGCGCAGAACAAAGCGGACTTCCAAGAGAAGTATGGCTATGAGCTGGGCGTGCCTGTGAACTGGTCCGCTTACGAGGACATCGCTGAATTCTTCACCGGCCGTGACTTGTCGCGTATGGGTGTTGAAGGCGATGTCTTTGGTAACATGGACTACGGTAAGAAAGATCCGTCTTTGGGTTGGCGTTACACCGATGCGTGGCTTTCCATGGCGGGTGCGGGCGACGTAGGCGAGCCGAACGGTCTGCCAGTTGACGAATGGGGTATCCGCGTTAACGAAAAATCACAGCCAGTTGGGTCGTGCATGGCGCGCGGCGGTGCGACCAATGGTCCAGCAGCTGTATATGCTGTGACGAAGGCAATCGAGTGGTTGAATAAATACTCTCCACCGACAGCCGCAGGGATGACATTCTCTGAAGCGGGTCCAGTGCCTGCACAGGGGAATGTTGCACAGCAGATGTTCTGGTATACAACGTTCACCGCAGCATCGGTAGAGCCTGGTTTGCCTGTGATGAACGAAGACGGCACGCCAAAGTGGCGCATGGCACCATCGCCACACGGTGCATATTGGACCGAAGGCACAAAGATCGGCTACCAAGACGCCGGTTCATGGACGCTGATGGAATCGACACCTGTGGATCGTGCGCAAGCTGCGTGGCTTTATGCGCAGTTCGTGACATCCAAGACAGTGGACGTGAAGAAAAGCCATGTTGGTCTGACATTCATTCGTGAATCAACGATCCAGCACGAAAGCTTTACCGAGCGTGCACCAAAACTGGGTGGTCTGATCGAATTCTACCGTTCGCCAGCGCGGGTTCAGTGGTCGCCAACCGGCACCAACGTTCCTGACTATCCTAAACTGGCACAATTGTGGTGGCAGAACATCGGCGACGCAATGTCCGGTGCAAAGACACCACAAGAGGCACTTGATGCGCTGTGCGAAGATCAGGAAAAAGTTCTGATCCGTCTGGAGCGGTCCGGTGTTCAGGGTGAACTTGGCCCGGTTATGAACGAAGAAAGCGATCCGTCGTTCTGGTTGGACCAACCTGGTTCGCCAAAGCCAAAGCTTGAGAACGAAGACGAGACACCTGAGACAATCTCGTATGACGAGCTGATCAAATCTTGGCAGTAAGCTAAACATCCGGGGCCACATTGCTGGCCCCGGGTACCCTGACATCCACTTAATTTTCAAAGACTGTCGAATGATCCTCAGCTTCGCGGGGTCTTGGCATTCTTGTATCCTAAATCATCGAGGCCTCACATGACCCACATTCTCGCAATTGATCAAGGCACGACATCAACCCGTGCGATGGTGTTTGATAGCGCGATGGATGTTGTGGCCAGCGAACACAAAGAGTTCGCACAGCATTTTCCAAATTCTGGCTGGGTCGAACACGATCCGCTTGATTTGTGGCAGACCACGCTTGTTACCTGCAAAGACGCTTTGAGGAATGCGGGTATCTCGGCGGGCCAAATTTCTGCAATGGGCATCACTAATCAACGTGAAACCACGATTGTTTGGGATAAAACTACCGGCGAGCCCATTTATAATGCAATCGTCTGGCAAGATAGACGCACGGCCGATCAGTGTCGCGCTTTGCGCGATGCTGGCCATGAAGTGATGATCAACGAGCGCACAGGCCTTTTAGTTGATCCGTATTTTTCGGGCACCAAGCTGGGTTGGATTCTGGACCATGTTGAGGGGGCACGGGCCCGCGCCACCAAAGGTGAATTGCTGTTTGGCACAGTCGATAGTTTTTTGATTTGGAAGTTAACTGGCGGTGCTGTTCATGTGACCGACGCGACGAATGCCGCGCGCACGATGCTTTATGATATCCGCAAGGGGCGCTGGAGCAAAACCATCTGTGATCTGCTCGATATCCCGATGCAGATGCTGCCCGAGGTGAAAGATTGTGCAGATGATTTCGGTCACAGCGACGCGGCCATCTTTGGTGCGCCAATCCCGATTTGCGGCGTTGCGGGCGATCAGCAAGCGGCTGCGGTGGGGCAGGCCTGTTTCGAACCGGGGATGATGAAATCGACATATGGGACGGGCTGTTTTGCGCTCTTGAACACAGGCGAGATACCCGTCGTGTCGAAAAATCGCCTACTGACCACGATTGCCTATCAGTTGGACGGTAAGCCAACTTACGCGTTGGAAGGTTCGATTTTCGTGGCGGGCGCTGTTGTGCAATGGTTACGTGACGGCCTTCATATCATCAGCGACGCGGCCGAGACACAAGCGCTGGCAGCCCAAGCCGACCCGCATCAGCATGTTGTGATTGTTCCAGCTTTTGTGGGAATGGGCGCACCTTATTGGAATGCCGAATGCCGTGGCGCCGCCTTTGGACTGACACGCGGCACGGGACCTGCTGAAATGGCGAAAGCCGCGCTGGAGAGTGTCGGGTATCAGACGCGTGATTTGCTAGAAGCTATGTCTGCCGATTGGCAAGCGACGGGCGTGCAACCGACCTTGCGGGTTGATGGCGGCATGTCGGCAAGCGATTGGGCGATGCAATTTCTGTCCGATATTATTGGCGCTCCCGTAGATCGCCCCAAAATCCGCGAAACGACGGCTCTTGGTGTCGCTTGGCTCGCGGGCATGCATGTTGGCCTCTATCCAGATCAAGCGACTTTCGCCATGCAATGGGCCTGCGAAACCGAATTTACACCGCAAATAGAAGAGGCCACGCGTGAGCACAAATACGCGTCTTGGAAAAAGGCCGTCCAGGCCACTTTGAGTTTTTGAGGACGTAATACCACTGGTATGACCCTGCTGCGCTATCGGACGCTAAGCGCCATTAGACCCTAACTTCATTTTTCTGCTTTAAGATATCGCGAGTTCATGTCGCATCATCGCGGACGAAGTGGGCGATGGTGCGTTTGAGAGGATTTGTGCAAACAGCCCGCACCTTGCGGAGCTCGTGGCAGAAGACGTCGAGGATGTTACATGGTGAAGGATCCCGAGGCGGGGGGCTATCTGATCTATTTCGACCCTTTTTGATGGCTCGTCGAATTTGGATGTTAACTAGTCCGTTGGCTCATTTTAGCGGTGATGGAGGTTCAATCGGACGGGGACCGCAATGTCCTGAATGAAGGGCTTCATCAGGTATGCGTAGCATACGCGATTTATGGCCAGGGCCGGTAAAATTTATCCGGTCCCATTGCACAGATGGCAAATCGCTACATTTCTGCCAATATGGCACTCGCATCATAAGGCAATAATCTATGTTTTCATTCTCGAGCCCCCAAACTATCCATTTTGGACGCGGTCAAAGCCAACAGGCTGCAACTATTGCCAAGGGGTTTGGAGATCACATCTTGTTGGTTCATGGGGCCAATGCCAAGCGGGCAGAATGGCTGGTGACGTCTTGCCGTGATGCAGGACTCACAATAAAAACAATGACTTGCCAGAATGAACCGTCGTTGCCAGACATCGAGCGAGCGTTGGCGAGGATGCACGATTTCCGCCCAGCAGTCGTGATCGGGCTTGGTGGCGGGTCGGTCATTGACTTTGCCAAGGCGCTGGCCGCCCTGATCCCCTGTGCGGGGCCCGCCCTAAGTTATCTCGAGGTCGTGGGAGATGGCCGCCCATTGGACGCCGCGCCAATTCCGATGATTGCAATACCGACCACAGCGGGCACTGGTGCAGAAGTGACGAAGAACGCGGTGATTTCGGTGCCTGAACGTGGCCTTAAGGTCAGCTTACGCGACCCACGCATGATCCCGCAGCTTGCCATTGTTGACGCGGGCCTCATGCAGGGCGCGCCGCAACATGTGACACTTGCCGCTGCGTTGGATGCTGTCACCCAAGTGATCGAGCCTTATCTGTCGATCAAATCTAATCCGATGACTGACGCGATTTGTCGTGCGGCTATTCCGGTTGGTTTGCGCGAGCTGCGTAATCTGGTTGAAAATGACGCGCCGGACGCGTGGGACGCGATGGCTTGGGTCAGCACTTGTGGTGGTTTGGCTTTGACCAATGCGGGACTGGGTGCTGTTCATGGTTTTGCAGGCGTCATCGGCGGCAAAACTAATGCGCCCCACGGTGAAATTTGCGGAACATTGCTGCCTGCAGTGCTAGAAAGTCATTTGCGCAAAGCAGAGGAACATACCGACATTTACGACCGGTTAATGTGGGTAGTGGGGCAAATTGACACCAACTTTGCCACGGGTCGTCACGGTGGCGGGCTTGCCGATCTTAGGCAGTGGTCGACCACGCTGGGCCTGCGCAGCCTCAAGCATTTGGGACTGTCTTCGGACGACTATGGAGCGGTCGCAGAGGCCGCTGTTAATGCGTCTTCGATGAAAGGGAACCCGTTTTCGCTAACTCATGTGGACCTGATCGAGATATTAAGAGCGGCAAGTTAAACTCACAAACTGCATTTGCCATTTTCCCAGAGAACGATCTTCTTGTTCTCGAAAGCAGACTTTAGCCGCTCTATGAATGACCGCTTTCGCGAGACCGGCCTTGAGCTAGTTTTAGGGCAGCCCAGAATGCAGTAAGGGTCCTGCGGTGCCTCCAGTGACCCGTGTGCCGCTTGCTTCAGCTGGCTCGCTGACCTTCATTGTGGCGCCTCAAAACAATCATCAACAAGATCCCTCTGACGTTTCCGTTCATTTTTGCAATTAGTAATGATTGAAGGCGTAACGCCATTAGGAGGTTGGCCAATCGCGGGATGCTTCTGTCTTTGCAAGAGGCACGGAGAGGTCAGTCTCATCGGTGTCATGCGCTGCGCGGACCAACTGTATTCTGCGATATGGGGCGATGCTTCCGGCGCGGCGGAGTGCGTCATCGATCAGGCTGTAAACTTCATCGCGACAATCCACGGCATGTTCAAACCGCGGCACCCAGTAACGCACCGTATAGCTGATGCCACCCTCGTCGTATGATCGCACGCGGATGTCCGGCGGGGGATCCTGTTGGGTCAACTTACACTCTCGCAAGGCCTCCGACATGATCTCCCGCGCTTTCCCAATCGACAGGCCGTGGTCGAGCGTGATGTTAAGCTGCGCGCGGAAATTTTTCTTGGGTGCCGAATAGTTTGTGATGCGTTGGCGCGAGATCTGGCTGTTGGGCAGGATCAGATAGGTGCCATCGACAGTCAACAAACGTGTTGTGCGCCAGCCGATCTCGATTGCTTTACCCTGTGCTAGTGTATCGATGTCGATCCAGTCGCCGATGCGGAACGGTGCTTCGATCGTAAGTGCGATACCTGATAAGGTGTCAGCTACAACGTTGCGGATTGCAAAGCCCAAGAGCGCAAGAATGATGGTCGAGCCAGCGAAAGCACCAAGCGCACCTTGCCCCATGTAAAGTGATCCGATCGACACAAAGGCTGCCGTGAAGAAAAATGCAGTAATCAAGTCTTTAAGCAAGCGAGGATAGGGCCGGGTTCCGCCAATCTGATCCAGGATCATTGCCGTAACACGGCTCGCCACCCACGCAGCAGCCAAGTAGATGGTTGCCGTCGAAAACAGAGAGAACTCTTCGCTACTCGCCAAAAAAGCAGGCAATTCAGATTGATAGAAAACAAGGCCAACACTGACGACAAGAGCAACGGCGGGAAAGAAAAGGCGGCTCAAATGGTGTTTGATATTCAAGGAAGAATTCCTTTTGTTTTCGGAGGCTATAGCCTCCAATGCGTTGGATTGCTCTATCGCCTGAAACGTTGCAGCGTCGAATGCGGTGGACCAAAGCGAGTTAAAAAGGCGGGTTCCATTCATGGGCTTGGGAACCTCGCAGCGAGCCAGAAAAGACGATTGGTGAATCGGTCATTTTTCGAGCGAGGTGAGCGGTTGCGCCATCCAAATTCGATGACGCAACCAGCTTACCTCTTCAAGCGCTATGAAGCATGCTTAAGCCTGCTTTGACCGTGAAACCGTTCATTGGGTGCGGGTGTAGGTGCCGAAATCTTTGAGTCGACACCACAAAGATTGTCAGCAAAGCGTTTGATATGGCGGCGCGGAATGCCGATGAGTTTGAGTGTGTGGTCATCCAGTGCATTCAGTGTCGCAATCATCTTGCGATGTTTCCATTTTTCCCAACCGATACGCATCCAGCTCTGAAACCGCCTATTCCTTTCAGGTCGGTTCGGGTTCTTTGATAAAACGTTAGCTTGGTAAAGCAAAAATCCATTGCTGAACAAGATGGGGTTCATATCATCCTCCATTTATATGAGTGAAAACCGCAACAATTTTTCTGCATCTAAATGCCTATGCGTGGTGGGAAACCGCGTCGCACAGGTGTGCATATCATATTGTCAAATAATACAGATCAATCAATCTGTGAGACCCCGAGGCGTAGAACGGCATAGTCATCCGCTTCGCCCGGGGTTACCTGCGGTTCAGTGTCTGTCCTGCGAAGGGCAGGGACCTCATATGAATGCGGATCATCATCATGCTTTTCATATGGGCTGTCTAGCCTGCGCTTTCAACGCTGGGCGGGCGATATCGCCTTATTATTAAGGCTATTGCGACCAACGAGCCATTTAAGTCACGGAAAGACCGCGACAGCGAAATCCCGCGAGTAGGCGCTGCCGACCTGCTAACGATTATCTGGAGCCTGTTGATTTAGGCCATCGACGTAACGCAACTGACAGGCCATGCGAAGGTAAGCAGGTCAGCGCCGTTGACCTGAGCCCCTAAAATTCCTCCAGATTTGTGTAGAGGCCGCCCAACAAAAGGACGGACAAATGAAAGCACGATTTACGGATGAACAGATCATAGCGATGATCAAGGAACAGGAAGCTGGTGAGAAGACCGCTGATGTATGACGGCGGCACGGGATCAGTTCGGCGACGTTTTACAAATACAAATCGAAGTATGGCGGCATGGAACCGTCTGACGCGAAGCGGCTGAGAGCCTTGGAAGACGAGAACGGTAAGTTGAAGAAGCTATTGGCGGAGCAGATGTTGGACAATGCCATGCTGCGAGACATCAATTCAAAAAAATGGTGACGCCCGTTGGGAAGCGGAAAGCTGTGGTGCATTTGATGGAAGTCCATCAGGTCAGCCAGCGACGGGCGTGTGATGTGCTACAGATTGATCGATCAACGGTGCGGTATCTGTCGCGCCGTGGCGATGATGCGAAGCTGCGAGATGCAATCAAACGCGTGTCTCGTGAACGGCGGCGGTTTGGTTGCCGCCGTGTCCATGTGAGGATTGCGCGGGATGGCTTTGAGGTGAACCACAAGAAAGTGAGGCGCATCTACCGTGAAGAGAAGCTTCAGGTGCGCCGTAGAGGCGGCAGGAAGCGTGCTTTGGGCACAAGGAAGCCAATGGTGCTGCCGGATGGCCCTAACCAGCGATGGAGCCTGGATTTCGTGTCGGATGCACTGACAGACGGTCGCCGTTTTCGCATTCTGGCCGTCGTCGATGACTTCAGCCGTGAGGATTTGGTATTGGTCGCGGATACATCATTGTCAGGTCAACGCGTTTCCAGAGAACTGGACCACATAATCTCTGAGCGTGGCATGCCAAAGACGATTGTGTCCGGCAATGGCACCGAGTTCACCAGCATGGCGATCCTTAAATGGGTTCAGGATACAGGCATTGACTGGCACTATATCGCGCCAGGAAAGCCCCAGCAGAACCGCTTTATCGAAAGCTTCAACGGCAAATTACGGGACGAATGCCTCAATGAAACGCTGTTTGGCACATTAGGTGAGGCCCGCGAAACGCTCGAAGACTGGCAGGAGGATTACAATTGGCGCAGGCCACATTCAGCATTAGGCAACCTGACGCCAATGGAATTCTTGCAGAGAAAGACGATGGACAAAATGGCCGCCTGAGGTCACAGATTTAACCCCAAGGACTCCGCGCAAAGCTGGAGGGAACTTGGGGCTCAGGTCAGCGTGATGCCGATAGATTGCGCTTTTTACTCGCCGAAAAGCACAGTGATATGTGGCTTTAACAGGATCCGTTCCATGCCTGAAATTGCGAAAACATTTGGCCAGACGAGGCGGCGGGGATGATGTTTGATGGCTATTTCAGGCGCTTCTTCTGTGGCTCTGATTGTTCAAGTCTTTAGATGAGGCAGGACGTCCTGCCTCATCGCTTTCTTGATTTACGAGTTTGCCGTGGGCTGTATCACCTCAAGGACCGTTAACATGCGATGCTGGTCGTCTCGTGTATCCCAGTAAAAAACTGCCCCTTCCGACAGCCCCAATAGCGCAACACCGATAGGTGTCATGACCGAAACACAAAGCTGTGTGATGTCGGCCTCTTCGGGGTAGACCAGCGTTACCGTTTTTTCCTGGCCGCTTGCTTCGTCGCGATAGCTCACGGTGCTGCCCATCGTCACAACATTCTCGCGAACTTTGGCCGAAGCTACGATACGGGCGCGGCCGATCTCTTCATGGAGGCGGTCTGCCAGCGCGGGCTGACGTAGCATCATGCTGTCGGCCAGCCCCTCAAGGTGGGTCAGGTCATCGGCATTGATAACAACTTTCGGGTTACGCTTGGGTGCCTTTTGGGTGGCAGCGGGGGAAGTAGACATAGATGAACTCCTTATGGTGAAAGACAGGTTCAGAAATGGTGGAAAGAACGAGATGCGCGAATGGTCGAGGAATGCCTGACGAACGTGGCCGTCTCTCAGGGCTGGATACGTTGAACGTAATTATCCACTGGCGGATTAATGCCAGAACCACTCTTCAAGACTGAAAGAAAACCCGGAAGGTACAAACGACGCGAATGCGCCTAGACCACCCGGGGAAGCGGGCGGTTTAGCAGTAGAAACCGGAAATGATCAGCATGCACCATCATGCTGATAGAGCTAGGTATCTACTGATCAATAGTCAATCTCGATAACTAAACACAGATTTCATACTGTTTTAGTGACCTTTATGGCCCATTGACTGGCGCGTTTGCGCCGAAGGGACATAGACCTACGCAACACGATTGAAAGCATCGATGCGGTGTCCCATATGAGGAGTATGCTGATGTTTAGCTTCCATATGAGGTTCCTGCTTTTCGCAGGAAATCGACTAAACCGCCGTTAGCCCCGGGCGGGGTTGGCCTACTTGTGCCACTTTGCGCTTCGGGGTTTTTTCAGATCGCTTTGATCTATTCGAGACGACGGAGGCATCTGCCCCGCCGATTTTGAATTGCGACTGACCGCATTCTAAAAATTCGGCACAGCAGAGACTAATGTTACGGCTTCAGTAACCTCAGATTTGGAGGATGATATGCATTCCTTTTTCACACATCGAAACAACATGTCTCAATTTAGCGACCAAGACGCTGCGAACAACAATAGCGGAATGGCGCGACCTCGCGTTTGGCGACGCTGGCTTCGCGCGGCTGTCAACAATTGGAAGAGGCGCAAGATGGTTGCGGAGCTGCAATCCATGGAGGATCGCCTGCTTAAAGACATCGGCATAGAGCGCAGTGACATCCAGCGAATTGGTGGCGGTTTTGATGATCGCAGGCATGGCATGGTTCTATTGGCAAAGCCTTCACGTATCGCCAGTGATGACCAAAATGCGCTTAAGCTGGTAGCCTAACGGTCGTCAAACTCAATAGTGGCGCCATCCCGTTCCGGTGGCGCAGCACATACGAAAAGACCAATGCGTTAAGAAGGAAACAATATAATGATGTTATGCAGAGCTGACTTTGAAGAATTACTCCCACACCTGTTCAAAGCTGTGGATCATGCCGTGAGCGAGGAAAGTGTTTCCCCAACTCATGAATGTATTTCACGCTGGAAAGACGATGGTGGGAGCGTTTCGGCGACGCCGTCCCGCGAACACGCTCGGGCAACCGTCGTTCCTATGTCCACAGGCCGCACTGCGCAGATAACGGAACTGCATCTGACGCAGACTTGAGAGAGTAATCAGGATCATTAAGTCGGATATCTTACAGGAAACTCCTATCTAAATCAAAACATCTACATTCGTCACTTTGTGAAAAGCAGCTAATCTAACCAATTGGTAATGCAACGAACAGCCTTGATCAGCAGGCGCAACGAGTCGCTTCATCAGGGCCATATTTTTCAGAGATTTGGCGATTAGCTCGCAGAGGTAGCAGAAAAGTAATGGCTAAGGCATCAACCACCCGCGTGGATAAGCTCCTCTCCTCTATGGGATATGGCTCGCGCAGCGAAATCAAGCAGATGGCAAAGAATGGCAGTATCACTCATGATGCTGCCGAGATCCGGGACGTTTCCAAACGCATCCTTGTCACTGCAGATTTGCCGACACGCATGGAGGTCAACGGTGAAGCGCTTGATCCTGTCGCTGGCATGGTTATCCTTTTAAACAAGCCAGTGGGTATGACATGTTCACACAAGGAGGTTGGCGCGCTGGTTTATGAACTGCTACCCGATCGCTGGAGGCGGCGCATCCCGCCCATTTCAACCATCGGCCGTTTGGACAAACAGACATCCGGCCTTTTGTTACTGACCGACGATGGCAAGCTTCTACACCATGTCAGCAGCCCTAAAAGTTTCACTAGAAAGACTTATCGCGCCAAGTTGGCCCGCCCGCTTGATGGCACCGAGGGCGAGTTGTTTGCGTCGGGCCAATTGGTTTTGGAGCGCGACCCAAGACCGCTGGCTCCGGCCAAACTGGAGATTATTTCGGAAACCGAAGCACTATTGCATGTTACTGAAGGTCGTTATCATCAGGTGCGCCGCATGTTTGCAGCCGCCGGCAATCACGTGGAGAACCTACACCGTGAACGTTTGGGTAATCTTTCACTGCCGGATGGCATGGCTTCAGGTCAATGGTCGCTGCTAAGCAAAGAGAGGATCGCGTTGATCTTTCAATAGACCAAATACAGTGTGATCTTAGAGCAATTGAACGGGGCATGTCCCATCATGGCGTCCGGCGCGCGCACCTATCAAGCGCAGTATAGTAAAAGTAGCCGCAACCGTCTTACTGGACATGAAGATTTTGTCCGCAACTTGATCCTTAGCTGCTGCTGCCCAACTGCAAATTGTGCGAAGGGCCGGTTTTCTCACCTCGTGCGCACGCAGCAAAGATTTGACACTTCCGGTATGGGCCCACTGCGACCATCAGATCGTCTTAAGCATTTGTGACTTTGACCTCTTTTTAAACGGTTGCCTTCGCCAGATGACTCAGAGCACGCGCATTTGAAGTGAGTGTCGCCGAAGTCCGCATGGTGGTTTATGATGTGGTAGTCCGTAGTTGTCATTTGAGATGCAAGTTCAGTTCTGACTGGATAGGACGGCAGCGCTTAAGTCATCAGCACCCAAGATCAGCTTGCGTAAATGACGTATCAGAAACACGTCATTGTCCAATTGGCGTTTCGGGCAAAGGTGTTGATGGTTTGATCGATATTTTATGGCGGAGTTTGACGCAGATTTTTACCGTTATGATAGTTATGCAACAGCGATTAAGTCGTTGGTTTCGGAGCTTTTTTATCAATTGCCTAATTTTCACCATTGGATAGACATTACTTTGAGCATTTAGCTTTCTAGCAGACCCACAACCTCGATTTCGCTTTAAGCGGCCCTGAATAGTTGCTGACATTCGTCTGTGCTCCTCGCGACCTTAAAACGTGAGCTCACAGAGGGAAGCTGGTTTTTACTTGGTGAGAAAGTCTGATGATGGGGCGTTGCGAGGTTATTAGTTGGTTGGTGGAGTGCTGAACATGCATACATTTTTTTTGAATTTTTCTCGTCTGATTGCCATTGCGGCGATTTACCTCTTGAGTGCAGTTTTTGCGGGACCAGCTTTTGCGCAAGCCCTTGCTGATGGGAGCTACCGGATAGACGGAGACATCGATGATCCCGCTGATCGTGCTCCGTTTATCGGAACTTTCACTGTCTCCGGGGGCACCATCGCCACGTTGAGTGTCAAATTTGCGGATTCTATATTAATTCCCGCCACTGGGTCGACTTACACCGGAACGACAATTGTGATTGAAAGCGCGACGGCGATTTCTGGCACGCTGAACGGTGCGCCAGACGAATACCTAACCCTTAAAAGTGATGGTAGGTTTGATTGTGGTGGTGGAATTTTCAATGGGTCTGATGCCTGCCGACTGACCCGTTTGGCATATGGGACCGAACCGAATGAAAAAACAGGTAGCTACACCATTTCGCTGATCAACACTGCGCCAACGGACAACATTGCACCAATCATCGCGGTGCCTGCGGATCAAGCCGCAAATGCAGATGCGGGTGCCAGTACGGCTTCGCTGGATATCACTGGTTTGGGCGCTGTGACCGACAACGTCGATACGGGGCTGGCGATCACCTATCAGGTTGGGTCTACGGTGCTTACGGGCGCTTATGACTTCCCGATTGGCGCGACTGTTGTGACCATGGACGCGGCTGATACGGCGGGTAATGATGCGGCACAGGTGAGCTTTACCGTGACGGTCAGTGATGCGGGAGCACCTGTTTTGACTGCACCTGCGGATCAAGTTGCCACGACCGACGCGGGTGCTAATACGGCTTCGCTGGATGTCACTGGATTGGGAACTGTGAGTGACAACGTCGATACGGGGCTTGCGATCACCTATCAGGTTGGGACGACGCTGCTTACGGGCGCTTATGATTTCCCGATTGGCGCGACGGTTGTGACCATGGACGCGGCTGATACGGCGGGCAATGATGCGACACAGGTGAGCTTTACCGTGACCATCAGTGATGCGGGAGCACCTGTTTTGACTGCACCTGCGGATCAAGTTGCCACGACCGATGCGGGTGCCAATACGGCTTCGCTGGATGTCACTGGTTTGGGCGCTGTGACCGACAACTTCGATACGGGGCTTGCGATCACCAATCAGGTTGGGACGACGGTGCTTACGGGCGCTTATGATTTCCTGATTGGCGCGACGGTTGTGACCATGGACGCGGCTGATACTGCGGGCAATGATGCGACACAGGTGAGCTTTACCGTGACCGTCATACAGACAGTGACCGACACCACGGCACCTGCTGTTGCGACGTCGACAACGATCACAACCAATCCGGACGGCTCAATCACTGTTACGGGGATGGCAGAGCCAAATGCGATAGTCGAGATCACCTTCCCAGACGGAAGTGTGGCCCGTGCCGGACTTTCTGCTACTGGCAGCTTTTCGGTCACGTCAGGCGCAGCTCAGTTAAGTGGTAATGTTTAAATCGTTATTATTGACGCAGCAGGCAATCGCTCTGAAGTGTTGAGCCTCAGCTTTGTCGTGGCACCCACAGTAGAGCAAATGCAGGAACAGATTGCGGGTTATATGCGGAATCGGGCAAGTCAGACGATTGCGGCACAACCTGACTTGATCGGGTTTCTGTCGGGTGCAGCCACAAGTAACTTCAACGCCGATGTGACCCAAAGCAACGGTGACTTCGCCTTTGCCACATCAGGTGACCAGCCAGTGTGGGCAACGTTGCAGGGTAGTTGGTCTAAGTTTGGCGCAGCCGAGAGCACCTATTTCTTTGGCGCAGTCGGAGCTCATACGAAGGTGTCGCAAGATGCTTTGGTGGGTATGTTGTTTGAGTTTGATAAGTTTACCCAAACAGATGGGGCGTCATCAACTCAAGGTGATGGCTATCTTGTTGGACCTTATTTTGTGGTCAAATTGCCCGAGCAGCCCTTGTTCTTTGAGGGCAGATTGCTAACTGGTAAAACTGAAAATAGCCTGAGCGTCGAAGGCGCAGCGGCTGAAACCTTTGTCACGCAGCGGACATTGGCGTCGCTCAAGGTGGCTGGTCAGATCAATTATGGAGAATTGGTTCTTACGCCAAGTCTGATAGCCACTCATCTGTGGGATACGCAGGATGCCTTTGCAAATATCCAAGGCAATATTGTCGGTGAGCAGGGCATCGAAATGAATGAAGTTGCAGCAGGCCTTAATTTTGCCCAACCTGTTTCTTTGTCGAGTGGCGAACTGTTGTTAACGGGTGGTATCTCAAGCATTCTGTCGAGTAGCAACGGAACGGGCTTTGCCGCCTCAGATACGGCTATCACAGATGGTACGCGATCACGGGTATCACTTGGGGCAAGCTTCACAATGTCAAACGGAACGATTCTGAGCGCTGGGTCATTCTATGACGGGATCGGCATGAATGATTATGAGAGCTACGGGATTGATCTCGGAATCCAAATGCAGTTCTAAAACGGCCTCCTTTTGCTGGTTTAATAACAAGGGGCCCAGGGGAACCTGCGCCCTTTGTTCATTTGCTGAGACCTGATCGTCATAAACCCGTCAACTCCAACACAACCGTGCCGCATAATCCCAAGATAGCCGCTCTGGTAAAGCTGCGCTGCACCGATCGCCAGTGTCACGAAGGTCCTGTGTGGATGGCTCTTGCATAGCAAGACATATTTGATCCGATTTGTGCATTAGTCAGAAGCAGTCATGTGTCCGGCCTGTTTGCGCGGTTTTGACCGCTGGCCCTGATGGGTTCCGCAAACCAAGTCCCTTACAGCTTAGCGGGCTATGTTGCCCGGGACCTTCGACGGGGTGTCTTGGTTTTGGCCGCAGACTTATGCACCATCATCTCGCGGGTCTTGCTAACTCGTTGTTCTTCCTCCTTTAGACCGTGTGCGGTGTATATGGTTCGTTGCGGGTCAGAACGGCCCAGACGATCCGAGCGGTCTTGTTGGCCATGGCGACAGTCGCCAAGCGTGCGGGTTTTCGCTCCAGCAGCGATATCAGCCACTTACTTGCGCGCTCCGGGTGCGATTTGGTCTGTCGGACAAGCGATGTCATGCCAACGACCAACAATGATCGTAAATATTGATCGCCCATTTTAGTAATACGCCCGAGCTTCTCTTTGCCGCCGCTGGATTTGTTCGCGGGCGTCAGTCCCAGCGTCACGCCAAAGGCGTGCTTTCAGCACGACGCTGCAAACTCGCGGCCATTGCTGAACTGATGGCCATCACCAATGCTGGCGATGATTGCCGAGGCGGTCACAGCGCCAACACCGGGAATAGTGCGCAACAAACGGACCCGCGCATCTTCTTTGGCGACCAACTTGAGCCGGTTTTCATACCATCGGATCCGCGTGTGAAGCGCCATGAGATGTTCGCAAAGGTTATGGATCACCTCATTGGCGATCTCGGGCAAGTCCAGTACTTCACCCATCAAAATATCCTCAGCAAACCCAATGACCCGCGCGAGGCCCCTCGCGATGTAAACCCCGAACTCAGCGACCATGCCACGCAAGCCATTGATCAGCTGTGTGCGTTGGCGCATGAGCAGACTCCGTGCGCGATGGAGCGACAACAAAGCTTGTTGTTCAACGGTTTTTATCGCAACAAACCTCATCGTAGGACGCGTTACCGCTTCACAAATGGCTTCGGCATCAATGGCGTCAGACTTTCCGCGTTTAACATATGGTTTGACATAAATCGGTGGGATCAGCCGGACATCATGGCCCAACGCTGTTAGCTCGCGCCCCCAATGATGCGCACTGCTACAAGCCTCCATACCAATCAGGCAGGGTGCAAGCTTGGAGAAAAACGGTAACAACTGTGCCCGTCTCAAAGGCCTGTTGAAGGCGACCTCTTCGTCTTTAGTGATCCCGTGAACTTGAAAAATGTTCTTGGCCAAATCTAGGCCGATTGTGGTAACTTCCATGGGGTGGCTCCTCTCTATGCAGATTTCGACACCTGCAGTATAGCGCATTACGACGCCGGTTGGAGCAAGAGCCATCCACCCCATCAGCAATGGGCGGTGAGTGCTGTCTGTCAGTAAAGGGCGGGGATGAGAGGTTCTGTGTGGTTTGCAATAAGGGCCGCTATGCGGGACAAAACCGACATTGCAATATTTCAGCTACAGAGCCTTATTTAATGCCGCGCATGCGGCGAAATGGTGCGAGATGGTAATAAGAAAAGCTTCGTCGAGATATCCGACTCGTTCGATGTCGTTGGATCGACGTCGAAAAGGCTTTGAACCAAGTGTATTTCCAAAATGGTTAAATAGCGAATAGGCGATGTCTGCAGATGATGATGTGCGGGTGAGATCGTGGTGCATATCAATCCAAATGTTGAGAAAACAGAGGTGTTTCTCGCCGAAAAGAGGCATGCCAGTTAGGTGAAACGGAACAGCACAAAAATGTGCGCGAATGCGTTAACTTACACATAGCTGTTACAATCATTCACTATGAAAACGCCATGCGGTTACGCGCATGTCGGGTGTTCACCTGACTTGAAATCGAAACATCCCGTGGGTCCAGTGAGATCCGCTTCCAATAGGGCGTAGGCAATGCTGCCTGCGCCGCCAATAGGTTTTGTCCAAAAAGGGCGAAACACGACCGGAGAACTTTCTATGAATCGTCTTTCAATTCTTTCAGCGGCCACCCTGTCCATGATGGCCAGCGCGGCAGTGGCTCAGACAGATATCACGTGGTGGCATGCCATGGGTGGCGCGCTTGGCGATACGGTCAATCAGATCGCAACAGACTTTAATGCGAGCCAGTCTGATTACGTCATCACGCCTGCGTTCAAGGGCACATACGAAGAAGCGTTGACGGCGGGCATCGCGGCATTCCGCGCAGGCGAACAGCCTAACATTTTGCAGGTGTTTGACGCAGGCGCGGCAACGGTGATTGGCGCCAAGGGTGCGACGATCCCTGTGCAGGATTTGTTGACTGAGAATGGTGTCGATTTCGATATCAACAATTACATCTCTGGCGTGCGGTATTTCTTTGCTGATAGCGATGATAAAATGATCGGCATGCCGTTCAACTCATCCTCGCCGATCATGTATTACAACCAGCAAGCCATGGAAACTGCTGGTGTTGAAGCGCCAAAAACGTGGGAAGAGTTTGAAACCGTGACCGCCCCTGCGTTGGCTGATGCGGGGTATATTCCGCTTGCGCAATCCCATTCGCCTTGGATTTTCGCGGAAAACTTCATGTCGCGTCATGATCTTCCATTTGCGACCAACGACAACGGCTATTCAGGCACCGATACGGAAATTTTGATCAACTCACCAGAGGTCAAGATGCATTGGTCCAAGGTGAAAGACTGGCTTGATGCAGGTTATTACGCCTATTACGGCGCAGGCTGGAACGACAACCAAACACCGTTTGAAGAGGGTAAAGTTGCGATTTGGCTCGGCTCTTCCGGCTCATTCGGTGGCCTGTCAAAACTGGGGTTGCCGTTTGATTTCTCTGCGACATATCTGCCTTATTGGGAAGCAGTCACAACAGAACCAAAGCAAACATTCATCGGCGGCGCGGCCTTGTTTGCGATGTCTGGCAAGTCGGACGAAGAGAACAAAGCAACCGCAGCGTTCTTTGAATTCCTGACCTCCCCAGAGGTGCAGTATATGTGGCACCAAGAGACGGGTTATGTGCCAATCACAATCGCAGCCTACGACATGGCAAAAGCGGATGGTTACTATGACCGCGCCCCCGCCGCAGAAGTCGGCATCCAGCAGTTGTCCTTGCCAGCAGGCGAAAACACCAAAGGGTACCGCATGGGGTTCTACGTGCAAATCCGCGACGTGATGAACCGTGAGTTTGGTCGCATCCTTGGCGGCGAAACATCTGTGGATGATGCGTTTGCGACGATCGAAGCGGAGGGCAATGAATTGCTTGCACGCTTTGCACAGACGCAGTCGAATTAAATCCTCACTCTGAAAATTGCCGAGTGGCCGCCGCGAGCGGCCATTCGTGCATGCACAAGGACTGTCCATGAAACGTGCCGCTTTTAACAATCAATGGATGCCGATCCTGCTGCTTGTGCCGCAAATCGGGATCATTGGTGTTTTCTTTTATTGGCCAGCAATCCACGCATTGCGCTCGTCATTCTACCTACAAGACCCGTTCGGATTTAGCGAAACGTTCGTTGGCTTTGCGAACTATCTAACCCTGTTCAACTCTGCCGCTTACGGTCGTGCGGCGATGTTCACGGTGTCTTTCACGCTTTTGGTCACAGGGTTGTCGCTTGGGATCGCGTTGTTACTGGCGGTGAAAGCCGACAAGGTGATCCGTGGCGCCAAAACCTATCGCACGCTTCTGATGTGGGTTTATGCCGTGGCTCCGCCAGTTGCGGGTGTCATCGGGATCATCCTGTTCAACCAAAGCTGGGGACCACTGACGCGTCTGTTTGGCAACCTCGGGTGGGAGTTCACGCTTGGTGTGGATTACTACGATACCGCTTTTGCTATGGTGTTGATTTCAGTCTGGAAACAGATCCCCGTCAACTTCATCTTCTTCTTGTCGGGCCTACAGTCGATACCTAAATCCGTTCGCGAAGCGGCGCTGATCGACAACCGATCTGCAACAAGCCGGTTCTGGGATGTGACGTTTCCGCTCTTGGCACCCACAGGATTTTTCCTGTTGATCACCAACATCACTTATTCGCTGTTTGATACATTTGGCATCATCGACACGGTGGTCAAAGGTGAGCCGGGAAACAACCCAATGACCCTTGTGTACAAGGTTTACGTTGACGGTTTCCGTGGCAACGACATGGGCGGATCATCGGCGCAGTCGGTCATATTAATGGTGCTTGTCTTGGCAATGACCGTGTTTCAATTCCGGCTCGTTGAGCGCCGCATTCACTATACTTGAGGTCTGATATGCAAATCGAGACACATAAAAAACGGCGTATTAAATTTTCGGTGGTGTTGGATCACAGCGTGCTGATCTTGGGGGCGATTTTCATGCTGCTTCCGGTTCTAATGCTGCTGCAAATGACCACGATGCCAGATTTAGTGACGATGAAAACTGGCCCGTCCTTGGCGGTAGGCGACCAGCTTGACGAAAATTTCCGCAAAGCGATCTTTCAAGCCGATGGGTTTTCAGGGGCCAATACCGGTCTGAGGATGCTCTGGAATTCACTGGCCCTCGGGCTTGGATTTGCCTTCGGGAAAATTGTGCTGGGTATGATGGCAGCCTATGCAATCGTCTATTTTCGCATGCGCTTTGCCACATTCGCATTCTGGATCATCTTTACCACGTTGCTGCTCCCGCTCGAAGTGCGCATCCTTCCATCCTACGAAATCGCGCAAAAACTCGGGATGCTGAACACCTACCAAGGCCTTATTATCCCGTTGATAGCCTCTGCCACCGCGACGTTCTTTTTCCGCCAATACTTCCGTTCGATCCCCGAAGAATTGGTGGAAGCCGCGCGGATTGACGGTGCTGGTCCGGTAAAATTCTTCATCGATATTCTGGTGCCATTATCCCAAACCATGATCGCTGCGATGTTCATCATTATGTTCGTCTACGGCTGGAACCAATACCTTTGGCCCACGATGGTCACTACCGAAGAGGGCATGTTCACCCTCGTGCGCGGCATCAAACAAATCACCCAATCGCTCGAAGGCACAAGTTTGCCCGAATACGGCCGTGCAAATATGTTGGCACTCCTCGCCATTTTGCCGCCCGTCCTCATCGTCATATTTTTCCAAAGCTGGTTCGTCAAAGGTTTGACGGAATCGGATAAGTAAGGAACGTTACTATGGCTCAGGTTACGCTGTCCCAAATTTCCAAAGTTTACCCCAACGGCTTCACGGCTGTGAAACCCGCAAGTTTTGACATTCCAGACGGCGAATTTGTCGTGCTGGTCGGCCCGTCAGGCTGCGGGAAGTCGTCGATGCTGCGCATGATTGCAGGGCTAGAAAATATCTCGTCAGGCGATTTGAGTATCGGTGGGCGGCGCGTCAACGATCTTGATCCCGCCGACCGCGACATCGCGATGGTGTTTCAAAACTACGCATTATATCCGCATATGACCGTGCGCAAAAACATCGGTTACGGTTTGAAAAACCGCAAGATTGACAAGGGCGAGATTGACCGCAAAGTGCGCGAAGCTTCGGCGATGTTGAACCTTGACGACTACCTTGATCGCAAGCCGAGCCAATTGTCGGGGGGCCAGCGCCAGCGCGTTGCTATGGGCCGCGCGATTGTGCGTGATCCAGAGCTGTTTTTATTCGACGAACCCTTGTCGAATCTTGATGCTAAGCTGCGCAACCAGATGCGGATCGAGATCAAAGCGCTGCAACGCAGATTGGGTGTTACAGCAGTTTATGTGACACACGATCAGGTTGAGGCCATGACTATGGCTGACCGGATTATTGTGATGAACGAGGGGCGCATAGAGCAGATCGGCACCCCGTCCGAAGTCTATAATACGCCTGCAACGACGTTTGTTGCCTCGTTTATGGGTGCACCGCCGATGAATTTAATGGCGGGTGATGTTGCTGGCGGCCAAGTGCGGATTGGCGCTTTGGGTTTGGGTAACGTGGCAGTAAAGGCGGGCAGGGTGACAGTCGGTATTCGTCCGGAAGATATCGTGCCAGACACGTCGGGCCCGATCGCAATTGAGGTCACATTGGTTGAGGAGCTCGGCGCGCACCGTTTGTTGCATGGTGATTTAGGCGGTGAAAAGATCAGTATTTATGTTGGCAAAGACAATATCATCTCGACGGGTCCGTTGCGTGTCTCATTAAAACCTGACGCGGTGTCGTTGTTTTGTGCAGAGCGGGGTGTGAGGGTCGCATGAAGATTGTTGATGCGCTGCCGCTTGTGACGTCCGACCAACTGGAGGTGATTTTGGCCGCGCCGCGCACGACGTTGGCGCATCAGGCATTGTTAAAAACTTTACCTGCAATGAATGCGGTTCAGGTGGGGCGGGAGGTTGCGGAAAAGCTGCTGCCTGCCGAGATGTCCATCGCTGCGTGGAATGTCGAACGTGGACTTTTCCCCGAGCAGAACGCAGATTTGCTGGCGTCTTTGATGCCTGATGTGGTTTTGCTGTCAGAAGTCGATCACGGTATGGCCCGCACTGCACAGCGCCATACGGCCCAGGAGATGGCAGATGAATTGGGCATGACCTATGCTTTTGGTGTCGAGTTTCACGAGCTTGATCTTGGCGGAACAACCGAGCTGCCATTTTGTAGTGATGATTTCAACGAGCGCGGGTGGCACGGCAATGCGATTTTAAGCGCGGTGCCATTCGAGGCGGTGACGATGGTGCGTCTAGATGACCATGGTCATTGGTTCGCCAGCGATGAGCTTGACGCCGACCCGCAGCAGCCACGTGTCGGCGGGCGCATGGCGTTGATGGCCATTGTGCCGCGCGAAAACGGACCTGTTTGCGTTGTGTCCACGCATTTGGAGAGTAACGCAGACGGGAAACACCGTGCCTTGCAGTTTGACCGTTTAATGGATGCGATCGATGTGTTTGCGCCTGACATGCCTGTGATGATTGGTGGTGATTTGAACACGGGAAATCACCAGCCGCCTGACTTTGACTGGCGCCGCGAGCCCCTGTTCGAGCGTGCCGGCCTGCGTGGTTATCATTGGGATGCCACACCAGAGGGTAATACGACCCGCCGTAGTTTGATCACCCCACACCCGACCCGTGAAATGAAACTGGATTGGTTTTTCACACGCGGATTGAGCTGTGTGCAGCATGCCTTGGTTTCTGCGTTAGGGCCGGATGATTTACCACTGTCGGATCATGATGTGATTTGGTGCAGTGTTTCATAAAACAGTCACCTCATCGTCATGCAACTTTTACGTTCCCCGCATTAGGTCGCGCCAAGCAAACAAATAGGGAACTGCACTATGTCTTTCAAGTTACTTGGCATGACGTCTACACTTGCGATTGTCGCAACATCCGCCGCCGCCGAGATGAATTTTAACCGCATCAGCAGCTTTGCGACATCTGCAAATAATGCCGATCCGCTTGCCACGTCGTCGTCCGAGATCATTAGCGCCTCAGGCGACGGGATGACTTTGGTGTATTCCGACAGCCCACTGGGTGTAATCGGCATGATCGACATTACGGACCCCGACGCGCCGCGACCGAAAGGCAATATTGATGTTGGCGGTGAGCCCACGGCGGTGTCGATGCTGGGGCAGGTTGCGATGGTTGGTGTGAATACATCCGAGAGCTATGTTGTGCCATCTGGTTTGCTGAAGGCGTATGACATCGACACAAAGGCCGAGGTTGCGTCTTGTGACTTGGGCGGCCAGCCAGACAGCACCGCGATTGCACCTGACGGCAGCTTTATCACCATCGCAATCGAGAACGAGCGGGACGAGGATGCGGGTGACGGTCGCACGGGACAATTGCCTGCGGGCTATGTCGTAGTGCTTGATATTGTGGATGGTGTGCCAGCGTGTGAGAGCTTGGTAAAATTTGACGTCACAGGATTGGCGCAGATCTCTCCAGAAGACCCCGAGCCAGAGTTCGTGGATGTGAATGCGGCGGGCGAAATCGTTGTGACAATGCAGGAAAACAACCACATTGTTGTCCTGTCCAAGACGGGTGAAATCCTGAGCCATTTCTCTGCTGGGGCAGTTGATCTGGACCAAATTGACGCCACCGACGAGCGCGCTGCGCTACGATTTACCGAAAGCCAGACAGGCCGCCTGCGCGAACCTGACGGTGTGCAATGGATCGACGGTATGCATTTCGCGATTGCCAATGAGGGCGATATGGACGGCGGTGCGCGCGGCTGGACCATTTTCAATAAAGACGGCACGGAGGTTTTTGAGGCTGGTAACAGTTTTGAACATGCGATTATCCAAACCGGGCACTATCCTGACAAACGGTCAGATGCCAAAGGCGCAGAGCCTGAAGGCATGGAGGTCGCGACGTTTGACGGCACGACCTATGCGTTCATCTTGGCAGAGCGCGCGTCTATCGTTGGGGTGTACGATGTCAGTAACCCTGAAACGCCTCTGCTAAAGCAAATGTTGCCATCAGGTATTGCACCAGAAGGTGCCATCGCGATCCCGTCGCGTGGCTTGTTTGTCACCGCAAATGAGGCCGACTTGATTGAGGATGGCGGCGTGCGTAGCCACGTGATGATTTACGAATATCAAGATGCGGCTGCAACATATCCGCAACTGACCTCTGCTGGTGCAGACGTATTGATTGGGTGGGGTGCGATTTCTGGGATGGTCGCGGGCGACAATGGGATCGTATATGCGGTCAACGATAGTTTCTACGGCTATCAACCGACGATTTTCACAATTGATACCAATGTAACCCCTGCGCAAATCACCACCGCGTTGCCCGTGACACGCGCGGGAATGCCAGCGCAAAAGCTTGACCTTGAGGGGATCACGCTGGACGGCGAGGGCGGTTATTGGGTCGCGTCAGAGGGGCGCACAGATCGCATGATCCCTCACGGTTTGTATCACGTTGATGCAGACGGAGAAATCTCCGAAGAAATCAGTCTGCCTGCGGAATTGCTTGCGGTCGAAAAACGATTTGGCTTTGAGGGGATCACATTGATTGATGGCACGCTTTGGATGGCGGTGCAGCGCGAGTGGGGCGACGATCCTTCGGACCATGTTAAGCTCGTCGCGTATACAATCGACACTGGCGAATGGGGTGCGGTTCACTATCCAAAAACGGGTGCTGATACGGGCTGGACAGGTCTTTCGGAAATCGTGGCACATGACGGCGATGTCTATGTTATCGAGCGCGACAATCAAATCGGTGACGCGGCAAAACTCAAGAAAATCTATCGGGTGTCAGCCGATCAAATGGTCGCGGCACCTTTGGATGGGCCGCTGCCTGTTGTCACCAAGCAAGAGGTCCGCGATTTGATCCCTGATCTTCTTTCAAACAACGGCTATGTGGTGGATAAGGTCGAAGGTCTGGCTATTTTTGAGGACGGATCTGCTTGGGTCAGCACCGATAATGATGGTGTTGATGACAGTTCAGGCGAGACTTTCTTTTGGTCCATAGGTCACATCTAAGCGAGCCGAAAATAACGGGATGCGCTTCAACAGTGGCGCATCCCTGTCTTTTGCAAAACGGTTCTAACTAATTTCCCTCGGCCAAGTAGTCGCCACACTAAACACTTAGGTTAGCGAAAAGACCTTACCTGCCAGATTTTGAGTTGAGTACCCCCATCAATTTGAGAAGGGGACGTTCATAGTGTCACGGGATACTGTGATGATGCGTTTACGGAGCAGGCATTAGCTGAATTGCAAATTTTTAGCAAAGGCCCCCTAGGCCTCAGCATTATTATTGAACAAAGATCTTTGATGCTTCTTCAAGTAAGTCCAAGCAACAAAACGACTGGTTTTTTGCCCTTGTGCCATCTCGATGACTTTATAATCAGCAACTTTGGCTTTTCCCAAAATGCGATAGAGTGGCTGAAGGTTATCCTTTTTCGACACCAACGAGGTAAACCACAGGCACTGTTCCGCGAATTCCATACTCTGTTCAACCATGCGGGCGATAAACTTTATCTCGCCACCCGGACACCAAAGTTCAGCATTCTGGCCGCCAAAGTTGAGTTTTTTTGAATGTCTTTTCCCAAGGCTCGCCCACTTACGTTGGGTGCCTTTATTCGCTTGTTCCATAGACGAATGAAACGGCGGATTACACATGGTTACGTGAAAAATATCGTTGGCTTCAATCACGCCACGAAAGATATTCTCTGGCTCAACTTGTCGTTTGAGGGTGATTTTCAATGCGTTGAGTTCACAAATTTGCCTTGCGGATTCGAGCGCACCCGCATCGATATCAACGCCAGTGAAGTGCCAGCCGTATTCGCTTTGGCCCGTCAGGGGATAAACAAGGCTTGCACCTGTGCCGATGTCTAACGCTTTGATATGATGCCCATATGGGATTTTTTGGTTATTACTCTCGGCAAGCAAGTCCGCGAGATAGTGGATGTAATCAACACGACCCGGAATTGGTGGGCATAGATAGCCGCTAGGGATATCCCAAAAATCAATATTGTAATGCGTTTTTAACAACGCCCGATTGAGCATACGGACAGCTCTCACGTCTTGAAAATCAATCGTTGTCTGACCGCGTGGATTATTGATCGTGAAAGCTTCTAGTTCAGGTGTCTGCGCCACTAAACGCACAAAGTCGTAACCTTCTATGTGTTGATTGCGCGGATGCAGCTTATTTTTCGTGGCCATTGGGGACGCTTTCATGAAAGTTGTTGGACGTCACTCGCCAGACGGTGGGTTGGTTTTAGGCATTTATACACAAATAGTAAAATTGGGAGAGGGGCACCTCCGCTGGCGCTACAACAGTTCTTTCCATGTGCAAATATATGTCACTTTGGGATCGAAACCGACTTTCTTTAACGAGCTATAGCGCGATGATCCATTACCCATAGGCAGGGCGTCGCATTCTGGTTTGGCTGCGATGGTAAATACGAACCGCTGTTTCGCGTTTATATCTTTGCCATGTGGGGTCAAAAGTATTCTTCCGCAAAAGAGTGATAGTCGAACCGTGATGCGTCACACTTATGGCTTTTGGACCTGAAAGCAGTTCCTGATTAAGAGGCGTCAGCATCCGAAATGAGCACATCGCGCGCTATATCATCCCGTCACTAAGCCATCGCGCACTTCAATCTGACGGCGGCATAAGTTCGCTATCTTTTCATCATGGGTCGAAATTAGGAACGTGGTGCCTTCTTCTCGATTAATTTGGGCGATTAACTTCATCACCTGTGCTGCAGAAGCACGGTCAAGGTTCCCCGTCGGCTCATCCGCCAAGACTAATTCGGGGCTATTCATTAAGGCACGCGCCACAGCAACACGCTGTTTTTGCCCGCCCGACAGGTTGGTAGAGGGGAAATTAATCCGGTCGCCCAAACCCATGCGCGTCAACAAATTCTGTCCACGGTTTCGGGCGGCAGTCGTTTCGCGACCTTCACGCACTGCAGTGGGGAAAATTACGTTCTCCAAGGCGGTGAAATCTGGCAACAAATTGTGAAACTGAAACACAAACCCGATATGGCGATTGCGAAACGCCGTCAGCGCTTTGTCATCAGCAGTGGTCAAATCATGTCCCAGCATCACGTGGCTGCCTGACGTGGGTTTCATCAAGGTGCCAAGTATCGTCAGAAGCGTGCTTTTGCCCGATCCGGACGCCCCCAGTAAAGCGGCCACTTCACCCTTTTCTAGCGAAAGGGACAGGCCGCGCAAAACACGTGTCGCGGCCTCGCCTTCGCCAAAGGTTTTGAACAGATTGCTCACCTCTAACAACACAGTCATTGGCCGATTGCCGTAACTGGATCAACACGCGCTGCCGATCTTGCAGGTAGAATTGACGCAAGAATTGCACCAATCACGGTCAACGTTATGGCCAAACCGTATGATCCTTGGGTGATATCCATTGGTAATGTGCCCACTTCAAAAGCACCGCGCGATGGAAAAGGCAAGAGTGCGAGGTATCCTAGTGCGGCGCCAGCAAGCCCCCCCATCAGGCCGATTAACGCGCCTTGTGTCACAAAAACAAAGACCACAAATCCGCGCCCCGCACCCATCGCGCGCATAATGCCAATCTCCGGGCGGCGGCGGTAAGTCGATAACAAAAGTGCTGAGGCGACGCCGATCACAATCGTGATCATGGCAAAGGTTTTTAAAAAATATCCTGTTTTTGCCTGCGCGTTCAATGCTTCCATCAATTGCGCGGCACCGTCCGTCCAAGGCACCGCATCCAAACCCGTCAATGCAGTAATTCGCTGTGCCGTGATATCGGCGGTGTCCAGATCAAACAGCTTGATCTCGATCCGCGTTACGCCCTGTGGCATCGCAAATAACGTGCGCGCGGTGGGCAGGCTGACAAACGCACGAGCGCCATCAATCGCGCCATTGCCGGTTTGGAAAATTCCACTCAAAGTCAAAACTGAGGTCACACCGTTTGCACTTTGCAATCGTAATGTCTGTCCCAACGAAAGATCCAGATCATCAACCAGATCATGCCCGAGAATAATCGAACCTGCGCTCACTCGCTCAGATCCTTCGATCAAATATCCAGCGAGTTTCAAAATAGCGGATTCGCGCCCGGCCTCGATACCTGTAACACTGACCTGCTTGACCTGTGCTCCGCGCGTCAAAAAACCTGCACCAGAGATCTGCGGCGAAACCGCTTTGACGCCCGACACGGCCTCTATGAGTGGCACCCATGTCAACGCCTCGGGTAGCGTGGCGGACTTCATGCTGCCTCGTTCGGCGACAAACAACACGTGACCATCCAATGGCATCAGCAACGCAGGGTCATCCACCTCTGCATCAACCGAGATATGCGAGATGTCACCCACGGTGCGAGATACGATAAACTCGGCCAACCCGCCAATCAGGGCGGACATAAAGATGAAAATAAACACACCCACAGCAACACCTGCCACCAAAAGAGCAGTTTGGGCCTTACTTGCGGTTAGGTAACGAATAGCAATTTTAAGGGCGTATCGCATTAAGGCTGATCCACTTTGACCGCTTGGCCTTCTTTAATACCTGTCGCGTCAACTATCACTGTATCACCCGCAACTAATCCGCTCAAAACGATCAACCGCGCTGCGGGCCATTCTACAACCGAAACCGCGCGCGGAACCGCCATGCCATCTTGCACGACAAATACGCTGGGGCCATTTTGCCCCTGCACGATTGCCGCTCTCGGAACGGTTAACGCCGCTTCACGGGCGTCCACAACAATATTTGCAGTCACGGTCATCCCGATAGGAGCGCTCACAGGGGCTCCAAAGGCCAGCTTGATAGCAAGTCCACCCGTGCCCTCATCAACACGTCTGGACACAAAGCTGACATGCCCTGTGCGCGTCATGTCCTCACCGGCCAATTGTAGAACTGCGGCTTGATCCAACTTGATCTGTGTCGCATAGGCCTCGTCGACATCTGCTGCGACAATCACATCACCATCGTCAACCAATGTCAGCAAAGGAGCGGATGCGCCGACAAGTTGACCAACTTCGGCGTCCAGCGATAATACTCGCCCTGTGATCGGGGCGCGAACGGTGTAAGTCTCCAAAAGGATTTGCGCTTGATCCAGAATAGCGGTCTGGCGGGAAACTTCCTGATCTGCTGCTTGTAACGCCATTGACGTGGATGCCAGTGCAGTGCGCGATATGTTTTCGCCAAGTGATACCGCACGATTATAATCTTGAAATGCATCTTGTCGTGCGATAACTGCTGCGTCCAATCCAGCGATGGCTTGGCGTACGACCGCACTCTGGGCTTGCGCGTCTATCTCGACCATAGATTGATCAATCTCGACCGAGACGCCTTCCTCCACAGTGATCGCAGCGATACGGCCCGTGATCTGTGTTCTCACGTCAATCATATGCACCGCATCAATCCGCCCGTTTACCCCCAAGATCCGTGTCGCAGGGGCATAGCTTGCAATCTCGACGGGCACGACGGTCGCTTGATCCAGCCAAAGGTAAGCGTATGAACCATAGC
This sequence comes from Yoonia sp. MH D7, assembly GCF_054439475.1. Taxonomy (NCBI): domain Bacteria; kingdom Pseudomonadati; phylum Pseudomonadota; class Alphaproteobacteria; order Rhodobacterales; family Paracoccaceae; genus Yoonia; species Yoonia sp. MH D7. The sequence continues at coordinate 1,430,861 of NZ_JBTJCF010000001.1, read as the reverse complement.
CAATCACCACACCTAAGAGTGCCGCGATTACCCATTTCCAATGTCGCCCCATGCGTGTAGTCTTGGGAACTGGCTGCAAGGCCGGGACGGGTAGTGCAGCTGAAACAATAGCGTTTGAGGGTTTGATCTCATTGGGTATGCGGTGCTGAGAGGTCAAGGGGGCTCTCCAGTTTAAAATAAAACAGTCTAGTCTTAATAATAGCGCCATATACATCGGCTGCCTTGACATGGATCAGAGCGTTATAAACAAAATCGTGGATTTTTGGACGTAAAATAGCGAAGGGCAGGGACCAGTTTTGTCATCATCAGTCCGTATATCCAGCCCTTGTCGCACCAGAAATAGCTCACAGCGAATTGAGGTGTTCCACTCGCTTCACACTCCTTCGCGCGACCTGATTGGCCTAGCGCGTCATGGTAACCGCGCGCCAACTTTTTACCGAAACACCGTTTACGATGCTCGATGTGTGGAAAATACCATAGATGGATGTCGCCCCAAGGACCATCAATCGCAGTGTGAAATCCATTGTGACACCGCCCAGCGTCACCTGAGAATGACCGATCAATCGCGCAAGATCGTCAACTTTGCAGCCCATCAACGTTTCAACATCGGATGACGACAAAAGAGGGGCAGGCGTCCCATCTGCCTTTGCATGGGCTTCAAAGCTCCAAGGCGGTTCATCTGCCCAAACAAACTCAATAGGGGCCTGTGCTTCCGGGTGGGTGCCAATCAGGCCGCCATCTGCGGTCATTTCAATTTGCATCGTTTCGATGTCGCCACTCGCCGGGAATGGCATCGTCATCGGGCCTGCAATAACATAGCCCGCATGGTGCGAAATTTGCCAAGACCCGACAATCGTGCCGTTGACCTGCGCCCAAGCCTTGGGGCTTCCGTAATTGCATGCGACATCAGGCGCGGCATTGGCAAAGGACGAAATAGAAATGAAGGCAAGAAAGAAGGCGATGCTGAATTTAAAAAACATTTGAAACACTTCTTCCATGGTTAATAATGGAATCTATATGATCCAGCCTAGCATGCAGCTCTAAAAATGCGACAATAAATATTATGGTCACAAAAACCATTGCGTCAGGGCGTATATAAATAATTGGCAGGCTAGGATTTGGTCGCTAAACTTTTGCAATACCCGATGTTTACGCACGAACTATACAGCAATTCACCTTTCATAGATTGGAAAACCAATGCCGTTTTCATCATTTCGCTACGTTATCTATGCTGCCGCTCTGTCCCTCGCTCCAACACTGTCTTTTGGACAAGAGGTTTTTGGCAATATCACCGCCACTCTCGATGGTGAAGAACGCACATGGTTTTTGTCCGCGCAAGACAACGAAAGCCAATCCTTTGGCTTGTCGATCGCAGTCGCGAATTTGCAATCTTTTCAGCTTTGGGGTCAACCAGCCGAAGATACCGTGCAAGTTTCTGAAGACAGCCTTTTGTTCAGTTTCGACGTTATGTCTGTTGGTGGCCAATTGATCCCGTTGAACGCCACGGTGATGTATTTGGCAGAAGGCTGGAGGTCTGGCTGGATCGCAAGCGAATCCGAGCCCGAGGCCAGTGACGTCGCTTTTTCCCTGACAAGCATTGAAACCCGTGATGACGGAGTTTTCATTGAAGGCAGTTTTGAGGCGACTGCCCACCATCGCGAGCCGCTCGCAGGTGGGGAATTCGACCCCGCGCGGACAATGCAAATCAACGGCAGTTTGAGTGCATTGTTGCCGCCCTATATTTTGCAGGAAAAATAGCAATCTAACAATCATGCTCTCTTTGCCGTATGTGCGGCGTGCTTGGAGCGGTTTTTAGATCAGCACCCGCTGCCACAATAGGTGTACGCGCATTGTTTTGTGGCAGAATCAGGTCAAAATAATCCGTCTATGTCTCTCATTGAAGGGAGTGGCGGTCACAAAAGGCGCTTTGAGATTCTCGTCGGCGCGCCGAAGAAACGACCACCGACTGTGTCAGATTTTCTAATGCTGTGAAGCGTCCATCCCAACACTGCTATACGCAGCATTGTCCAAACAGTGCTATTTAACTATAAAATCTTTTGCGATCCGCGGAAATGCCGAGTGTAATACCGCTCAGCGACACGCGTAGTTGTTCAGCTGCGGCAACGCAGCTGAAATATCGCTTCAGCCATTTTTTTAACTGTCAATTAACGTTGCTAGACGCAACGACAGCAATATGACAGAGGCCGACCATGCACCAACATTTATAGTTGACCACATGATGCACGTATTACGATTAGGCTTTAGCCTTCACGTTCTGCCTTTTTACGCGCCAATTTGCGCTGACGGCTAATCGCTTCTTTTTTCTCGCGAGCCTTCCGAACGGATGGCTTTTCAAAATGCTCTTTGAGCCTCATTTCGCGGAACACACCTTCACGCTGTAGCTTCTTTTTGAGCGCACGAAGCGCCTGATCAACGTTATTATCACGAACACTTACTTGCATTTGAGTTCCACTAGTTTCCAAAAATATTTCATGCCACTTGCCAGTAATAAACGGTAAAATCAAACAGAATCTTTTTAGTGAGAATTTTCGGCCGCCTCTTTGTAGATCCCTCCGTTACTCGCGAGACATATCCTGTCACTTCTCGTCACGGTGAACAGAGAGATGTTTATGGACAATAACCAACGAGAGATCTAGCGCAAGTTGCGGATACTGCGATACGCTGAAGTGATCGGTTATGCCACCAGCTGCTCAGCGGCAAAAATGGCCCGATCTCTAGACCAAACTGGACAATGGGAGCGCTTTTTTAAACGTCACCATTTTTACTGAACTCCCCCGCCCCGTGCAGTCGAACGTGGAGGGAATGTGGGCCTGATAGCGCGATCTTGTTCCGGATTTGAGCAAACTGTGCTATAAGTAGCGGATCCCGCGTTAAAATCGGGTGGTCGCAATCAATGCGGGTTTTGGGGAGATGACGATGACGACATCGACAAACCGGACAGAGAAACTTCGGCAGCTGAAAGACGAGATGCGCAAGCTGGAAGTGCTTTTTGAGGAAACAGAACTGGCCTTCGGCGACCTGACCGATGCAGAAAAGGCGGCATTAAACGGGTTGGCGAGTGTGATTGAGTATCATGCCAGCAAGTTGAAAAGCTGAACATGTGTCGGCTCGCGACAACCCGGCGCGGAGTGCTCAGCCTGTTGTGGCGCGAGGCAGATGATTGATCGCAAAAAGCGCGAGATAAGTGTTTGAAAATTGATGTTATGGCGTTTGTAGGAGGAGCTAAAATGAGTTTTATAACGATTTCGACGTGGCGCATGACGGGCGACGCCGAGACCTTGGAACATGTGACCGAGCTGATGCAGCGCAAATACTTTCCGGGGCTTTTGGCTTTGGGGGCTGTGCACTCGATGCTTGTTGATGCAGACCTCGACCGGTTTTCGATTGTGACGGTCTATCCAAACCGCAAGGTGCGCGATGATGCCATTGCACATATTTCGGATCTACGCATTGAAGGCGCCGAGGAGTTTGGCGCAGAGCTGATGGACGCCTACGCCGGCGATATGCTGGCGGCATCTGCCGGGTAGCCAAATGTTCTAAGAGCCGCGCTCCCCTGATCGGATACTTTGGTTATAAGGCAAATCTGCGGTAATGTTGATAAATGGGTCGCCGGTAATCACACCCGACGTCAGCGATTGCGATTGTATTGCACCTTTGGGTTTTGGTCACGTCTGAGCGTTGCACTTTTTATAGTCGCTGTTCACAGACAGCGTCTGAAAAAGGTTGTTATTGGATATCACGGGCGATCAGATCTAACCTAACGCTAACATCAAGGCTCGCAAGAATGCGGGTCGAAATCCATTTCAATTGGAGACTTCCATGCGTTTGTTTTGTTTACCGACAGTGTTGTCCTTGATCGCGTTCCCTGTTTTTGCTGAAGATGCAGCCGTGCTAATCGGTGCGGATCGTTATGTGACCCTCGACCGTTTTTCAGGTGGTACAGACGTGACGGACGTAGCCGAAAATTTACGTGGCGCCGGGTATGTGGTTGATGCGCTGATGGAGCCTTCAGTTGATGCCATGCGCGATGTGTTGACCCGTTTGCAATCGCGCGCCGAGGATGCCGAGCGATTGATTGTTGTGTTGGCGGGACAATTTGTCACCGATGGCTCCCGAAGCTGGTTCCTGTCAGTCAATGCGCCAGCGCCAACGCTATTCGCGCTCGAACAAGAAGCTGTATCTATCGAGAGTGTTTTGCAGGTTTTGGCGAACGTGCCAGGTCAGGCAATCCTGATGTTAGCGTCCGACCAGCGAGCAACCGATAGTATCGGACCGACCCTGAGAGAAGGTCTTGGGGTGATGAATATCCCGCAGGGTGTCACAGTTATTCAAGGCGACCCGCGTAGTCTGACCCGCTTGATTACGGGCGCGGTTATCACACCTCAGGCGGATATCCTGTCGGCTGTGGATGATGCGCGCGGCTTGGAGGTTGACGGGTTTCAACCCAAGACTTTGGTGATGCAGGCGACCGCTTCCTTGCCCGCGACCGCTGCACCACGCCCCGTTATCGTAGATCAGCAAGCAGGACGGGCCGCATGGACACAAGCACAGAATGCGGGAACGCTGGAAGCCTATCAAGCCTATTTAAGACAATATCCGCGCGGTGCTTTTGCCAGTGAAGCGTCAAGCGCAATAGAGACGATATTAGCCGAGCCAAACCGCGCCGCACGGCTTGGCGAAGAGGGGCTCGCGTTGACGCGAGATGCGCGCCGGAGCATCCAGCGCGATCTTTCTATCCTGAACTATAACACACGCGGCATTGATGGTATTTACGGTCAGGGGACGCGGACGGCTATTATGAACTGGCAGCAGGAAAACGGCTTTGGGCAGACAACGTATCTGACGTCCGAACAAATCACACGGATTAACGCGCAAGCCGCCAGACGCTCGGCGCAGCTCGAAGAAGAAGCCGCGCGCGCGCGTGCAGAAGAGCTTCAGCTGGACCGCGCTTACTGGGAAGAAACCGGAGCGAAAGGTGAGAGCGCGGGATTGCGCAGCTACCTAGAGCGGTATCCTGATGGTGCTTATGCAGATCAGGCCACCAGCGCATTGAACCTTTTAGAAGAAAACCTGCTGGCGCAGGCGGCACGTGCCGACCGTGATGCATGGACCGAAGCCCGCAGCCTCGATAATGCCGAGGCGTATCAGGCCTATTTGAATGATTTTCGCGATGGCGCATTCCGCGACGAGGCGCAGACCCGCGTGACAGCCTTGCGCGATCAACAGGCGAATGCCGCCTCTAACGAACGCGCGCAGGGCGTCGAGGCGTCACTCAATCTCAATCCGTTGACACGCGGCGTGATCGAGCAACGGCTGTCGCAACTGGGACTGGATCCGGGGGCTCAGGAAGGGAAATTTGATGATCTCACGCGCCGCGCGATCCGGCAGTTCCAAAGAAGTCGAAACCTTGATCCGACGGGTTTTCTAACGCAGGCGGCATTGGTTCAACTACTGCTGCCAAACGGAAACTAAACGTGACAAGACCCCCGCTGGTTCGCTCCGGCGGGGGTATTTGACTTTCACAAAGCCGGGCGACGACAACTTGGTTGTTTACGTCACTTCGTCAGTCTCATGCTTGGTTATGATAGAATCTTATTATTGATAAATATCAGCGGCATACCTATTTATTTTGGATTTTTTTACCTTTGATCAATCGCCATTTTACAAATAAAATCAAATAATTATCCGATGCGGATCTACGAACTGCGGTCAAACGCCTGTTTCGTGAACGGGCTCGGTTCGGTTGCCGCCACATCCCTGTGATGATTGCGCATTCGGGCCACACCTTGGACTTTCGTCTAAGCGATGCGGCAATCATGATATTCGCGATGTTCAAAATATTCCGGATGGCTCGAATCCGATATCGCAAATCAATGGATGTGTCCGCCTGAAGCAGCGGCGCAATACACGGTGTCGCGGGATAACCCGTCGGACCAAACTAAATATTTGTTGCGTGAACCAAAAAGAACCTTAAGCTGAACCAATGGAAAATGATTCACACGATTCACCCAAATCTCCGGATTTCGCTTCGAAGCTTGACCTTAGGGAAGTTAGTGACGAAAACTGTGCAGTGGCAGATACCTCCGCTGTGGCGCTGGAACGTTTGCGCGCGATATTGGTCTCACTCAGTGGGGCACCGGGGCAAAAGCTACCGACCGAACGTGACTTGGCTGCACAATTAGGGGTGGGCAGGCGCGAGATCCGGCGCGCTTTGGAAGTGCTAGAGGCCGAAGGGTCGATCTGGCGACGCCAAGGTTCTGGCACATTCACGGGGCCGCCGCAGGATATGCCTCTGGCGCAGGCAGATACCGTTAGCCCCAGTCCCGCTGGCCTGGTCAACCTGATCGAGGCGCGTTTGGCGCTGGAGCCTTCGCTGGCGCGTCTGGCGGCGCAGCGCGCATCACCTGCCATATTGCGCCGGATTGCGACCTGCATCGACAGAATTGACAGCGCAAAAGACGTCGATAGTGCTGATTTGTGGGACAGCGCTTTGCACCGCGAAATCGCGCAAGCGGCGGCAAATCCGCTGCTGCTGTCGCTATTCGACCGGCTCAATGTCTGGCGGCACGATAAAGGATTATTGCGCTTACGCACCAACATCAACAATCGCCACCGGATCAACGTGGGTTATCCACAAACCGAACATCGCCGTATTCTCGCCGCGATGGAGGAAGGTGACGGCGCTGCCGCAGCGCAAGCCATGCGCGATCATCTGACCGATCTTTACACCGCGCTGATCCACTATAACCAAGAGGAAATGACCGGCCATGACGTGTGAAATCGCCACGCCGACACTGGAACTACGTGATCTGTCGATCCGTTTTAACAGTCAGCCGATTGACCTGATTGATCGGGTCAGCCTGTCAATCAATCCCGGCCGCACGCTTGCACTGGTCGGGGAATCAGGCTGCGGCAAGTCGGTGACATCGCTGGCAACAATGGGCTTACTACCCAAGAAAGCCGCGACAGTGACCAACGGGCAGGTTTTGTTTCACGGTGATAACCTGCTGGACTATAGCGTGACGCGGATGGAATCCTTGCGTGGAAATCGTATTGCGATGATTTTCCAAGAGCCAATGACGGCGTTAAATCCCGCTTTTACGATCGGCAATCAAGTGGCCGAAGCGGTGCGCCGCCACCGCGAATGCTCCGAGCAAGAGGCGCGGGCGCGTGCCTTGGAAATGTTCGATCTGGTGCGAATGCCTGCGGCTGCCAAGCGGCTGGACGAATACCCGCACCAATTGTCGGGCGGCATGCGTCAGCGCGTGATGATCGCGATGGCGCTGGCCAATGATCCCGCCCTTTTGATTGCAGATGAGCCAACCACCGCGTTGGACGTGACCATTCAGGCCCAAATTCTGGATCTGATGCGCGATTTGCTAAAGGAAACGGGTGCAGCGATGTTGATGATTACCCATGATCTGGGTGTTGTCGCGGAAATTGCCGATGATGTGGCGGTCATGTATGCGGGACGTGTGGTGGAATCCGGATCCGTTCAGGATATTTTCACCGATCCGCAACATCCCTATACGTTGGGCCTGATGGGCTCGATGCCGGCGCTTTCAGGGCGAGTGCAGGGGGCGTCGCGGCTGATGACTATCCCGGGGGCGGTGCCAGTGCCGGAAAACATGCCGCCAGGCTGTCGTTTTGCAACGCGGTGTCCGTTTGCCACCCAAGACTGCAACGCGGGCCGCCCGGCAGACATTGCGATCACGCCGGCGCACAAAGTGGCCTGTATCAAAGCACCGCTGGAACTTTATTCTGCCAAAGGTGCCGCATGACCGACCCTATTCTGACGACCAAGAACCTATACAAAAGGTTCACGACCGATGGCGGTTTGTTTGGTGCCGCGACAACGATTCATGCGGTCAATGGCGTGTCATTGTCTGTGAACAAAGGCGAAACCTTTGCGATTGTAGGGGAATCCGGTTGTGGAAAATCGACCCTTGCAAGGCTTTTGTTGCGTCTGCTGGATCCTTCGGAAGGGCAGGTTGTTTATGACGGCCAAGACCTGACCACGCTGCCAGCAAGCGACATGCGTAAACTGCGGTCGCAGATGCAATTCATTTTTCAAGATCCGTTTTCATCACTGAATCCACGGATGACTGTCGAGACGATTGTGGGCGAGCCATTATTGGTTCACACCAGCCTGAACCGCAAACAGCGCCGCGAAAAAGTGGCTGATTTGCTGCGTAAGGTCGGGTTGCGTCCCGATTATGCCGACCGCTATCCGCATGAATTTTCCGGAGGCCAACGCCAACGGATTTGTGTTGCGCGCGCTTTGGCCTCTGGCCCGAAATTGCTGATAGGTGACGAGCCAGTTTCAGCGCTCGATGTGTCCGTGCAAGCGCAAATCGTGAACCTGCTGGAAGATCTCAAAGATGATTTCGGTTTGACGCTGATTATTATCGCACATGATCTGTCGGTGATCCGTCACATGGCTGACCGCATTGCGGTTATGTATTTGGGCGAGGTGGTTGAACTGGCCGCAACAGAAGACCTGTTTAAGTCTCCGCGCCATCCCTACACCCGCGCCCTGCTGGCGGCCATTCCGGTGCCTGTTCCGGGTGGTCGCGGTCCGATGCCGGCCTTGGGCGGGGATATTCCGTCGCCTGCCAGTCCTCCTGCAGGTTGCAAATTCCATACACGGTGTCCGCATGCCACGGAGATCTGCAAAACCACGCATGCCGCACTGGACACAGTCGGGACCCATCAAACCGCCTGCCACCATTGGCAAGATTTGCCAGTCATGGGGTCAGACGCCGTCGTCACTGCACCGCGCAGTGCGGCAACCGAAGCGCGCTTTGCGCTATACCGCGAGGCAGCCAACCAGTCTGCCGGTCAATAAAAACTCGACAACAGGAGATTTCAATGAGAATTACCACACTGATTACCACACTGCTCGGCACAGTCGCCTTGGGCAGTATTGCTGCCGCGGCGGACCTGCGCATCGGTTTGAACGAGGATCCTGATTCACTTGATCCGTCCCAGTCACGGACTTTTGTGTCATCGCTGGTTTATGAATCGCTTTGCGACCGGCTTTTTAACACCAATGCCAATATGGAAATTATTCCCGAGCTGGCGACCGACTGGACGTGGTCGGACGATGGTCTGACGCTGACCATCCAACTACGCGAAGGTGTGACACACCATGATGGCACGCCGTTTAATGCTGCATCTGCTGTGCGCGTTCTAGACCGCAACATGAACTTGCCAACCAGTAACCGCCGTGCAGAACTTTCGTCCATCGCCGGTTCCGAGGCGACAGGCGAGCATGAGTTGACACTGACCCTGAACGGTCCTGACGTTACTTTGGTGGCGCAACTGGCGCACCATGCAGGTCGGATGTATTCGCCTGACGCAGCAGAGGCTGCCGGTGACAGCTTTGGCGCGGCACCTGTTTGCTCAGGCCCTTATGCCTTTGTAGAACGCGTTGAGGGCGACCGGATCGTGTTGGAGAAATTCGCGGACTACTGGGATGCGGACCAATTCCATTATGACCGCGTGATCTATCAGCCGATCCCCGACACCACCGTGCGTCTGGCCAATGTGCGGTCCGGCGATCTGGATATCATCGAGCGCACCGCTCCGTCCGACGTGCCAAGCATCCGCGACGACAGCCGTTTGCAGCTGTTTGAAGTGGCTAATATCGGGTACCAAGGCATTACCATCAACGTTGGTAACGGTACGCGCGCCGAGGGGCCATTAGGGTCCGATGCACGTGTCCGTCAGGCATTGTCGCTGTCAATTGACCGCGAAGCGCTTAATCAGGTTGTCTTTGAGGGCGAATATGTCGCCGGCAATCAATGGGCCGCACCGGGTACAACGTGGTATGACGAAAGCGATCCCGTTCCGGCGCGCGATGTAGAGCGTGCCCGCGAATTGCTGGCCGAAGCCGGCGTAGAGACGCCTGTGCGGATCGAAATGCAAACCGGCAACGCACCGATTGCGATGCAACAAGGTCAGGTCATTCAGGCCATGGCAGCAGACGCCGGTTTCGAAATTACACTGCGCGCCACGGAATTTGCGACATTGCTGTCCGAAAACGTGCAGGGCAATTTTGATATGTCCCAGCAGGGGTGGTCAGGCCGGATTGATCCCGATGCAAATATCAGTGCCTTCGTCGGCAGCACGGGTGCCAATAACGACCAGAAGTACCTGAATGAAGACGTTGACGCACTGCTGGCACAGGCCCGCGCAGAACCCGATATGGAAGCCCGCAAATCGCTATATCAGCAGACCCGCGATATCCTGAAAGAAGACCTGCCGCTGATTTATTTGTATCACATCAAGTACTTCTACACCATGCGTGAAGGTATTGAAGGTTTCGAGCCTTATGCCGATGGTATCATCCGTTTGCGCGGCGTGTCTGGCTAAATCTGCGTCATAACCTCGATGATCCCGCCCGCAGTCACGCGGGCGGGACACTTATAATAAAGGGCCTGTAGACATGCTGCGCTATATTGCCAATCGGGTGCTGGTTGCCATTCCGACGCTGATTTTGGTGTCGATCTTTGTGTTTCTGCTGCAAAAGCTGTTGCCGGGTGATCCTATTCTGGTGCTCGCCGGAGAGAGCCGCGACCCCGAAACGATCGCGTTTCTGCGCGAAAAATACCGGCTGAATGATCCGGTGATTTTTCAGTATTTGTACTGGCTCAGCGATGTGCTGCGCGGTGATCTGGGCATTTCATTGCGCACCGGTCTTCCCGTCACCGAGCTGATTGCCCAAAAACTGCCCGTCACACTGCAGCTTGCGGTGATGTCGATGATATTTGCCACTGTGATCGGGATACCGGCGGGCGTGATGTCTGCGGTGAAAAAAGGCACCTTCTGGGATTATCTAGCGAACTTTCTGGCGCTGTCAGGGTTGTCGATCCCGAATTTCTGGCTTGGCATCATGATGATCATGCTGATTTCGGTCAATTTGGGCTGGTTGCCTGCCTCTGGCTACGAGTCGCCTTGGGTCGATCCCGTGCGTAGTTTCCAGACCATGCTGATGCCATCCATCGTGCTGGGCACAGCACTGGCTGCGACATTGATGCGCCATACGCGGTCGTCCATGCTGGGTGTGTTGCAGGCCGACTATGTGCGCACTGCACGTGCCAAAGGGCTGCGCGAAAAGGTTGTGATCCGGCGTCATGCGTTTCGCAATGCGTTGCTGCCGATCGTCACTGTTGCGGCAATGATGTTTGGTGAACTCTTGGCCGGTGCGGTCCTGACTGAGCAGATCTTTACCATCCCCGGTTTTGGCAAGATGATCGTCGATGCGGTTTTCAATCGAGATTATGCTGTGGTGCAAGGTGTTGTGCTTGTCACGGCGACCGGATTTATTTTGATAAACCTGTTGGCAGATGTGCTTTATGTTCTGCTTAACCCCCGTATGAGGGCGACAATATGACCGCTGCTGTGACCCCGATTATTGACGATGCACCGGCACCCCGCCGCAATCGCACATGGGGCAAGTTGAAAAAGAACCGCAGTGCGATGGTTGGCGGCGTTGCTGTCGTGTTCTTTGTTATTATCGCGCTGTTGGCCCCGATTTTGCCTGTTCCTAATCCGATTGATACTGATTGGGGCAAGATCAGGCTACCATCGTCCGCAGAGCACTGGATGGGGACCGATGAGTTGGGCCGTGATATCCTGTCGCGTATGGTCTGGGGCGCGCGCGCATCGCTGATGGCGGGTGTGATTTCGGTCTTGATCGCCATGGCGGTTGGCGTGCCATTAGGCTTGATCGCTGGCTATTTTGGCGGTTGGACCGACCAGATTATCGCGCGTGCCACGGATGCCTTGCTGGCGATGCCGTTCCTGATCCTTGCGATTGCACTGGCCGCATTTTTGGGGCCAAGCCTAACCAATGCGATGATTGCTATTGGTCTTTCAGCGGTGCCTATTTTCATCCGCCTGACACGTGGTCAGGTTTTGTCGGTCAAAACAGAAGATTACGTTGAAGGGGCGCGGGCGATTGGTTTGGGACATACGCGGATTATGACGCATTACATTCTGCCAAATGTATTCCCGCCAATTCTGGTGCAAGCCACGTTGACGATTGCCACCGCGATTATCGCCGAAGCTGCACTGTCCTTTCTGGGTCTGGGTCAGCAGGCGCCACAGCCCAGCTGGGGCTCGATGCTAGCGACAGCCCGTAATTTTCTAAGTCAGGCCCCATGGATGGCAATGTGGCCGGGTGTTGCGATCTTTATGGTTGTGATGGGTTTTAATTTGATGGGTGACGGCCTGCGCGACGCCCTTGATCCGAAAGAGACATAATGCAGCAAGATGTATCCGAGACTGGCGCTATCGCCTCGACCCATTATTTGGCAACCGAGGCGGGCGCGAAAATTCTACGCGATGGCGGAAATGCATTCGATGCGGCCGTTGTTGCCGGTTTGGTATTGCAGGTTGTCGAGCCGCATTTGAATGGACCGGGTGGTGATCTGCCCGCGATCCTTTGGAAAGACGGACAGGCCGTTGTGCTCTGCGCGCAGGCAGCGGCACCTGCTGGTGCGACGATTGCGCATTACCGCGCCCAAGGGCTGGACTTGATCCCCGGTGACGGCTTGCTAGCGACTGTAATTCCCGGTGCTTTTGATGGCTGGATGCTGATGCTGCGCGATCACGGCACGATGGAGTTGGCCGATATTATGGCCCCTGCGATTGATCTGGCCGCGAACGGCCACCTGATGCTGGACCGTGCAGTCGATACTATTGCGGGGCTTGCGGATTACTTTCGTGAACACTGGCCCAGCTCTGCCGAGGTCTGGTTGCCCGGAGGCGCGCCACCGGTGAAAGGTGCGTTGTTTACCAATCCCGATCTGGCCGCGACTTGGCAGCAGGTTGTGGACCTCGCCAAAGGTGCGACTCGCGAAGCCCGTATTGATGCCGCGCGGGATTGTTTTTACCGTGGCTTTATCGCGGAAAAGATTTCAACATTTTGCGCTGAGACAAAGGCAATGGATGCCAGCGGCAGGCCCCATGCGGGTGTGTTGAATGCGGCTGACATGGCAGGATATGCGGCGCATTACGAAGCCCCGCAGACATTTGACTACCACGGCTGGACCATTGCCAAGACCGGTCCTTGGGGGCAGGGGCCGGTCTTGTTGCAATCGCTTGCGTTGCTCGCGGATGATGATCTGGCCGCGATGGACCCACTTGGATCCGACTTTGTGCATCTGGTAATCGAGGCGCAGAAACTGGCGATGGCAGACCGCGAAATCTACTACACCGATCCCACGCATGATGCAGTGCCAATCGATACGTTGTTATCTGCGGATTATAACGCTGCGCGCCGCGCATTGATCGGTGCGCGTGCTGATTGTGATCTTCGCCCAGGAACCGTTGCAGGCTATGGCCCGCAGGTCGCGCAAATGCAGGCCATGCTCGACAAAATGAGCCTGCCCGAAGGCGCTGTTTACGAGCCAACGATGGCGCATCTGGCGACGACCCCACGCGGTGATACTGTGCATCTGGATGTCATTGATCGCCATGGCAATATGGTCTCGGCAACGCCCTCAGGCGGCTGGCTCCAAAGTTCGCCCATCGTCTCGGGCTTAGGATTTTGTCTGAATTCACGTGCGCAGATGTATTGGCTTGATGATGCTGCCATAGGTTCTCTAAAACCGGGCAAGCGCCCGCGCACGACACTTTCGCCTAGCCTTGCATGGCACCGCGACGGACGGCGGATCAGTTTTGGGACGCCCGGCGGCGATCAGCAGGACCAATGGCAATTGTTATTTTTTCTGCGCCACGTGCATCACGGTATGGACCTACAGCAAGCTGCTGACGCGCCGATGTTCCACACGACCCATATGCCTTCGTCGTTCTACCCTAGATCACGCCAGCCAAGTGGCGTCGTCGCCGAAGATACTCTGTCAGAAGCCACGTTGTCGACGCTAGAGGCGGCTGGCCACTGCGTGACCCGCGTACCGGCTGGCAATGTAGGGCGGATCACCAGCGCCGCGCGCGCGGCCGACGGGCGACTGAGTGCCGCGGCAACCACGCGCACCGCACATGGACGCGCGATTGTGTTGGGGGATATGGACTAAAGCGCGACGCGCGAAACGCGTGTTTTTCTGGAATGGCGATTGGCGGCTTGGGATTTCCTAGCCACCACTACAGTGCTAGCCGCGAGGTTTAAAAACGTCGTTGCGCAGTGTCATTTTGCTGTCGAGAAAGCGCTCGCCGTGCCTCCAACCGCCTGCCGTTTTCACGTGCTCACCAGCGTCGCATTTTCACCACGCAGCGCCTCCAGCATCACGGCAGCAGTAAACTTGTCTGAGAAACCGCGTCTCTTCTTCTTTCCCGTATCGATTCAATCGCATTGGATCATTCCGGCACGCAGTCCAGTTTTTGCCGGATTGATAGCAAATCGGTAATTTAAGCGCGTGCTGCGTATACTCAGGTTTAGACGTAAAAGGCTGCACTTGGGGTTTAAATTTGGAACATGGGAAAAACCCGGCAATAAATGTCACTTTTGCATGGTTTTTTCCGTAAGATTTCAAGCTAATTTACCGTTGCAGCATTTTTACGTGATTGCTGGCTTGACGCCCTGCGATCCCGCACTTAGAAGCACGGCACGTCAGGTCGAAAGACTTGAATTTCTAAGATGCGCGGTTGTAGCTCAGCTGGTTAGAGTACCGGCCTGTCACGCCGGGGGTCGCGGGTTCGAGCCCCGTCAACCGCGCCACTTAGATATTTATGACGTAAGATTGCGCGGTTGTAGCTCAGCTGGTTAGAGTACCGGCCTGTCACGCCGGGGGTCGCGGGTTCGAGCCCCGTCAACCGCGCCATTTCTTTTTTAGAATTGAATCACATTTTAATTGCGAAATGTATTCAGTGCAGCCAATTGCTTTGGTGCAATTTTTTGTAGCTTCCCGTTACAGTTTGTTGTCTTGGCCCGTTTGACCATCGGTTTGACGCCATTTTTTCCCGAACCTGTTGATAGATTTGATATCTTGCTGGCACGGATCGTGTTGCGCGGGTAGGGCCCCCTTGCAGGTGCAAGAGGGCCTGAGAGTTATTTTGTAAGCGCGTGCAAAATGCGCGCCCATGACCGTGTGCCTTTGTGAAAGGATGACAGGTCGTATTTTTCGTTTGGCGAGTGGATCGCATCATCGTCTTTGCCAAATCCGATCAGCATGGCGTCCATGCCGAGGATCGATTTGAAGTGTCCTGCGATGGGAATCGAGCCGCCTGCGCCAACGTAAGCCGCCGCATTTGGCCATTCGTCCGAAAGCGCTGCTTTGGCTTTTGCAAACGCCGGATCTGCGGTCGACATTTGTGACGCCGCAGAGGCCCCGTGGTTTGCCCATGTGACTTTGCAATCGGCGGGAATCATCTCTGCGACCATTTTGCGGAAATCTTCGCGGATTTTCAAAGGGTCTTGGGTGCCGACAAGCCGGAAGCTGATTTTGGCCGAAGCTTTGGAGGGCAGCACGGTTTTAAACCCGTCGCCGGTGTAACCCGAACTCATGCCGTTCACTTCGCAGGTGGGTTGTGACCAGATCATTTCCAGCGGGCGCCGTCCTTTTTCGCCGGCGGGGATCGAAAGGCCGACAGCGTTCAGGAATGCATCGTGGTCGAACTTCAGATCGTCCCATGATGCGGCAAGCTCGTTGGAAAGTTCGGGCACGCCGTCGTAGAAGTTTGGCACGGTGATGCGCCCGTTTTCGTCGTGCAAGCTGGAGATTATTTTGGCCATGACCCGTGCGGGGTTAATCGCGATGCCGCCATACATGCCTGAATGCAGATCAAGATCCGGGCCGGTGATGGTTAGCTCTTCGCCCAAAAGCCCGCGCAGTTGCGTGATAATGGCTGGAGTTGCATCGCCGTAAAGCCCTGTATCGCAAATCAGCGCAATATCGCAGGTCAGCTCGTCTGCGTTTTCTTTCATAAAGGGGGTAAGCGACGGGGAACCTGATTCTTCTTCGCCTTCAAAAAAGATCGTGATGTTGCCGGGCAGGGTGCCGTGCACCTTTTTCCACGCGCGACAAGCCTCGACAAATGTCATCAACTGGCCTTTGTCGTCCGAAGATCCGCGCCCGCGGATAACGCGGCCCTTGGCGGTGTCTTGAATTTGCGGATCAAACGGGTCGTTGTGCCAAAGGTTCAGCGGGTCCACAGGTTGCACATCATAATGGCCGTAGAACAAAATATGTGGCCCTGTGCCACCAGAGTGGGCGACGACCATCGGATGCCCTGTGGTGGGCCGTTTGGAGGCGTCAAACCCCATGGATTGCAGGTCTTTGACCAACCAGTCGGCGGCTGCGTCGCAGTCTTTGGCATAGGCGGGGTCGGTCGAAATTGAGGGAATTCGCAGTAGGTCGAGCAGGCGCTCTGTTGCGGCTTCTAGGGTGTCATCTATGCGGGCGAGGACGGGGTTGAGTGTCATTATTATTGGCCTTTGTTACACAAGTTTGATGTGGATCAACTTTAACCTAACGTGGCACGTGCATAAGGCCAAGTATGGGAGCGACAGTTTGTAGCGTATTGCCCCCTAGCTTTTGGCTCTATATGAGGGCTAGAATAATTCTAAACCGCGTAAATATCTGCGTGGTAGAGAGACGAAAGGAAGTCTTTTGAATTACGATCAGATGCTGAACACTGCGATTGAGAACCTCCATACTGAGGGCCGTTATCGCACATTTATTGATATTGAGCGCACGCGCGGTCAATATCCGCATGCGGTTTGGAACAAACCCGACGGGTCCAAGACCCCGGTGACGGTATGGTGCGGCAACGATTATCTCGGCATGGGACAGCATCCGGTTGTACTGGCGGCTATGCATGAGGCACTGGATGCAACAGGTGCGGGCTCTGGTGGGACGCGCAATATTTCTGGTACGACCGTGTATCACAAGCGCCTTGAGGCAGAGTTGGCTGATCTGCACGGCAAAGAGGCGGCATTGCTGTTTACCTCTGCCTATATCGCCAATGATGCGACGCTAAGCACCTTGCCCAAGCTGTTTCCGGGCCTGATTATTTACTCCGACGAGCGCAACCATGCGTCAATGATTGAAGGTGTGCGCCGTAACGGTGGTGCCAAGCGGATTTTCCGTCATAACGACGTTGCCCATTTGCGCACGTTGATTGCGGCCGATGATCCTGCCGCGCCAAAGCTGATTGCCTTCGAGAGCATCTATTCGATGGACGGTGATTTTGGCCCTATTGAAGCACTATGCGATGTGGCGGACGAATTTGGCGCGCTTACTTATCTGGACGAAGTGCATGCCGTGGGCATGTATGGTCCGCGTGGGGGGGGCGTTGCCGAACGTGATGGTTTGATGGACCGTATTGATATTATCAACGGCACTTTGGCTAAAGCTTATGGCGTGATGGGCGGCTATATTGCGGCAAGCCCCAAGATGTGTGATGCAATCCGGTCCTATGCGCCGGGGTTTATTTTCACAACATCGCTAGCACCAGCGCTGGCTGCGGGGGCTGCGGCATCGGTGGCGTTTTTGAAGCAGGATCAGGCGTTGCGTGCAGCGCATCAGACCCAAGCGGCAATTTTGAAATTGCGCCTCAAAGGGCTGGGCTTGCCGATTATTGATCACGGGTCACATATTGTGCCGCTGATTGTGGGCGATCCCAAGCACACCCAAAAACTGTCGGATATGTTGTTGTCAGAGTTTGGCATGTACGTGCAGCCGATCAATTTTCCGACCGTGCCGCGCGGTACCGAACGGTTGCGATTTACCCCGTCGCCGGTTCACGGACCGCGCGAAATGGATGCGCTTGTGGGCGCGTTGGACGGGCTTTGGTCGCACTGTGCGCTGAATCGTGCCGAGTTAGCCGGATAAGCTTTCTGCGTGTGCAATGAATGTTTTGCTGTGATAATAACTTGGTAAGATAAATGGGCGCGGCGATTCGCCCAATAAATTGAGCACCTTGCAGGAAATGATATGATCGGAAGAAGCTTCAGACGCACAAAAGCTGCTGAGGACGTCAAATCCAAGGGGTTTGACGGCTTTGATCTGCGCTTGGGCGACCTGATGCGCGGCGAGCGGGCAACAATGGGCAAAAGCCTGTTGGATGTGCAGCGCGAGTTGAAGATTAAAGCTTCCTATATTGCTGCGATTGAAAACGCCGACCCTGCGGCCTTTGATACGCCCGGATTTATTGCAGGTTATGTGCGTTCTTATGCCCGTTACCTAAGCATGGACCCCGATTGGGCGTTTGATACTTTCTGTCTAGAGAGCGGATTTGCAACGGCGCATGGCATGTCTAAAGCTGCCTCTGCCGCAAAACCTGCGCGCCATGATTTTGCAGCTAATGCAGGCAAAGATATATTTGCATCGTCTGCTACCCCGTTTATTCCCGCCGGCGAGGCGATGTTTTCGCGTATTGAGCCGGGTGCGGTTGGATCGGTGGCTGTGTTGATCGCGTTGATCGGTAGCTTGGGCTATGGCGGCTGGACTGTCTTGCAGGAAGTGCAAAAAGTGAAGTTCGCGCCTGTCGAGCAGACACCGACCATTGTGTCCGATCTGGACCCGCTGGCCAGCGCCGTGAATGCGATGGGTCAAAGCGATACGCTCGCGGCATTTGATGCGCCGTCGACCGAGGCATTAGACCGCCTGTACCGTCCCCAGGCCTTGGACGTGCCGGTTTTGATTGCCCGTGATGGTCCGATTTCGACTTTAAGCCCGAACCTTGGCACGACGACAACAGATAATTCTGTTGTGATGGCGGCGGTTGAGGCTGCGGTTACCCCCGCTGCAATTCAAGTGAACACAGGCCCCGTGCCTGAGGTGCAACTGGTTGCGGCGCGTCCTGCTTGGGTGCGGGTGCGTGCGGCTGACGGGTCGGTGATCTTTGAAGGTATTCTGGATGCAGGCGACACCTTTGCCCTACCTGCGACCGAGGAACCTGCGACATTGCGTGTGGGCGAGAGCGGCGCGGTCTACTTTGCAATGAACGGCGCACACTATGGCCCCGCGGGGCGTAATGGTACCGTCACGTCAAATTTGAACCTGTCTTCAGAGCATCTTTTGCAGACCTATGCACAGGCCGATTTGACTGCCGATCAGGGGCTTGCTGATGCGGTCAGGCTGGTGGCCGAAGTTGCGGTGACTGTCGAATAAGTGACGTCTTTGAGGTTGCTGATGCTCTAATGTCTGCATAGGTATTGGTGATCCCGTTCTTAGCCCGAGGCCAGACCTATGTCCCATAATCCTATCCGTCCGTGGCGCGATATCGCGCGTCGCAAGTCCCGCCAGATTATGGTGGGGAATGTACCTGTTGGGGGTGATGCGCCGATTACAGTGCAGACCATGACCAATACGTTAACGACGGATGTAAAGGGCACGATTGCGCAGATCCAAGCGGCTGTCGATGCGGGTGTGGATATTGTACGGGTCTCGGTGCCTGATGAGGCGTCAAGCCGCGCACTGAAACTGATCGTGCCAGAGGTATCGGTCCCGATCGTTGCGGACATTCATTTCCACTATAAGCGCGGCATCGAAGCGGCAGAGGCGGGGGCTGCGTGTTTGCGCATTAACCCTGGTAATATCGGCGACGAAAAGCGTGTGAAAGAAGTGATAAAGGCCGCGAAGGACAATAATTGCTCGATCCGTATCGGGGTGAATGCGGGGTCGCTGGAAAAGCATTTGTTGGATAAATACGGCGAGCCTTGCCCGGATGCGATGGTGGAAAGTGGTCTCGATCACATCAAGATTTTGCAAGATAATGATTTTCACGAATTCAAGATCAGCTGCAAGGCGTCTGACGTGTTTATGGCCGCTGCCGCTTATCAGCAGTTGGCCGATGCGACCGATGCGCCAATCCACCTTGGGATCACCGAAGCTGGTGGTTTGATATCAGGCACCGTTAAGTCCGCAATTGGTATGGGAAACCTGCTATGGGCGGGGATTGGCGATACAATCCGTGTGTCGCTGTCTGCGGACCCCGTCGAAGAGGTGAAGATGGGTTTCGAGATCTTGAAATCTCTGGGTCTGCGCCATCGTGGTGTGAATATCATTTCCTGCCCGTCATGTGCCCGTCAGGGGTTTGACGTGATTAAAACCGTTGAGGCGCTTGAAAAGCGCTTGGAGCATATCAAAACGCCGATGAGCCTGTCGATTATCGGCTGTGTGGTGAATGGTCCGGGCGAAGCGTTGATGACGGACGTAGGCTTCACCGGCGGCGGCGCTGGGTCGGGTATGGTTTATTTGGCCGGCAAGCAAAGCCATAAGCTGGGTAACGAAGGCATGATCGAGCATATTGTAGAGCAAGTCGAGACCCGTGCCGCTGCAATTGAGGCAGCACGCGAAGTGTGATGGCCTAAGAACCTCCCGTAATCCCTTCAATGGGCGCGGGAGGTGAGGATTGCGTCACAAGGTTGCTTTTGCGCTTTTCATAAAATGCGTTTCCGCCAGCGGTTAGGACATAGTGCATATTGTCATAGGGAAAGCTGTGACCCGCTTGGTGGAAAAACATGGCGCGGGTGACAAAAGGGTGACGCTCGCCGCGCAACAGCGCGGTGGCGGCTTCGGTTGCAAGCGGGCGGCCGCTGTGTTCCATCGATTTCGACATCACGCCAGGCGCGAATTGATTGTTTTGCCCGACGACGCCGCAGATCGAGTTGGGGAATTGCACCGAGTGAACGCGGTTCATCACAACGCTGCCGACTGCGATCATACCGTCACGGCTAGATCGGTTCGATTCAAAATAGACGACACGTTCCATGCAAGCGAGTTCGCTGCCTGATACCCGCTGTGTGGCGCTGTCCTGCCGCTTGAGCATCGCGCACCCGGAAAGAGAGAAAAGTGCAGCGCATAGGATGACTGTTATTTGCGGGCGGAATTTCAGCTGTGTCATTGGTGTCCTGCATGTAGGTATCAAGGATATGCAGAACATAACGCATTTTGTCCGGAGGGCATCGCACAAAATTGCGCGATGCCGATGTTTTTGGCGGTTAAGCGCCGTACCAATCGCCGAACTTTACCTCTGTGGCACCTTCAAGCAGGTCCGCGAATTCTGCGGGGTCTTGGGTACCATCATCGCGCCCTTGGTAGTGGTAAGGGTAGACGTAGGTAGGGGCAAATGCCGTGACTGCTTCTGCCGCGGCCTGTGCGTTCATGGTGAAGGGCAGGTTCATGCAGACAAAGGCCACGTCGATATCGGTTAGCGCGCGCATTTCTGGGGTCCCTTTGGTATCGCCCGAGATGTAGATGCGTAGCCCGTCGATCGACAAAACATAGCCATTATCACGACCTTGCGGGTGGAAGTTCATCCGGTCTTCGGTCGTGTTATAAGCAGGGATCGCGTCGATGTTGATCGCTTCCCACTCTGAGCTCTCGCCATTTGCGATGGCGCTTGCTTTTGCCTTAAGTGGCTCTGGCAACATCGCGAGAACCGCAGGGTTAGCGATAATTGTCGCGGTGTCCGACATCAGCGCATCAAGTGTGTCGGCATCGTAGTGGTCGCCATGTTCATGGGTGATCAGAAACAGATCGGCATTAGGAAAATCGGCATAAAGCGCGGGGCCGCCGACCGGATCGACGTAGATCACGCCTGCGGGGGTTTCCAGAATGAAAGTCGCATGGGCAACCGGATGCACGGTGACAGTACCATTCGCAGTGGGATAGCTGTCAGCGGCATGGCCCTCAGCGGTCGCGGTAAACGGGATGAGCGTGATAGTCCCGAGCGCGGCGGTGGTGGACAGGAATTGGCGGCGTGATTGCATTGTCGATCTCCTTTAAATTATCTTTATGAACGAACTAATACGAATGCTGTGCAAGTCACGTGATTATCGATTTTTCGTCCGTATGCTGTTTGTTTTAGTGTTTTTCTGTCGAAAGCATCTTGAGGTTATGTTGCCGCTTGTGGCTTTAAGAGAAATCACAGCAGTTGCACCGTAGGCGGTGCGGTCTTGCAAAGCGAACCTCTATCAAACCGCTTGTCCCCAATCGACAGATGGCCTGATGCTGCGCCCCCGTTAACGCTGGTCGCCATCCAACGAACCTACATAATTCCGCTATCAATAAGAGCATATTGCAGGTCGGGGTCGCTTCCTTAGCCTTGAAAAGACGTTCGTATATGCCGGACCTTTTCCTACCGAATATCTACCGCTCTTCACGTAATCCCCGATAAGAGGTTACACCCACGAATAATAATGAACACTAAGATAGGCGAATAAATTCCAGACGGTCGCCCGGCGCACGCGCGCCATCATGCGGCGGCTGAACAGCAAGGCAGTTGGCCTGCGCCAGATCCGTCAGCAACGCGCTGTCCTGCCGCTCGAAAACATGTAGCCCGTCTGCGTCGATTCTTGCACGCATATAGTGTTCGCGCGGCCCGTTTTTGCCAAGGGAACTGCGCAGGATGGCAGTCTCGCGCAGAGCGGGCATTGCTGCGTGCCCCAACATTTTACGTAGCATTGGTAACATAAAGATATGCCCGCAAACCATTGCAGACACAGGGTTTCCAGGTAATCCTATCATTGGCGTACCATCTAGTGTTCCTGCCATCAGCGGCTTGCCTGGCCGCATCGCGACCTTGTAAAACGCGCGGTTCATGCCGCGTGAAAGGGCCGCTTGACCGACCAGATCATGATCGCCCTCAGACGCACCACCAATGGTCACAATCAGGTCGGCGCTTGCTGCCAGATCAAACACAAGCTCAAGCGCGCTGAGGTTATCGCGCGCAATGGGCAACATGCGCGCATGACCGCCATGAGCCTCGACAAGCGCGGCTAAACCATAGCTGTTGGAGGCGATAATCTGGTCTGCGTTTGGCACCTCGCCAGGCTGCACCAACTCGTCGCCCGTTGCGATGATTGCGACCACAGGTTTGCGCGCCACTGGAACGTGAGCGATGTTCATAGCGGCCAACAGCGCCACGTCAGAGGGGGTCAGTAATCGCGGAGCGGTGATGGTGTCGCCCTCTTTGAAATCGGCACCAGCAGGGCGCACGTAACCGGCGGTGTCAAAAATGGCATTAAGAGTGATTGTGTTGCCGTTGCGGGTCACATCCTCTTGGATAATCACGCGGTTTGCCCCGCTTGGCAGGGGTGCGCCCGTGAAAATACGCGCGGCTTGGCCAGAAGTGACCCTGCCATCAAAGGCGTGGCCAGCGGCGGCTTCACCGATGACCGTAAACCGCGCGTTCGGGGCCACGTCAGCATTTTGCACAGCATATCCGTCCATCGCCGACGCCGCAAAGGGCGGCTGATCGCGTGTAGCTGCGACATCACGAGCGAGGGTGCGGTTTGCCGCAAGGCGCAGCGGAACGGTTCCGACGTCTAGCGAGGAGACGAGGTTGAAAAGATGAGCGAGGGCGTCAGCACTGGTGATCATGGCGTTTTGCCTGATGTAGTGAGTTTTCGAGCGATCCACGTCTCATATGTTTCTTGCGTATCGTGTCGTACCCAATCTTTCTTACCGTTTGCAGTGCGGCCTCTTATGATTGCCGCAGCCGCTGATGGGCTATTGAAAGCATAGTCGGTCGAGAAAGTTGCGTGTTCGCCCTTCACTGTCAAAACTTCACTGTCTAGCAAGGACAGAAACAGGTTTGCGTAACTGTGAGTGGGGTCTGCACGCCAGTGAGTATGTGCTTTTGATCCAGCCTGCACGATGGTTTTCCCATCTAGCATTAGCGCCGTTGCTTTGACTCCAAGCTTAGGAATGGACATTTCAAAAAGCGTTCCGATACGATCGTTCGGTGCTATTTGGCGGGGTAAGGTTACAGCAGGTGGTACTTGTCGCGACTTGAGTGGTTTGTCCATAAATATGTCAATACGGATCGCAGGCAGAGCCATGAACAATGTGTCAATAAAGCCCTCCATATTCATGCGGTCGGCTTCGGAAAGTCGGCTGCGCGGCGGGGTGTTGTTATTATTAAGCGTCACTGATGATACCTGACGCGCAATTTCGACGAGGCGGGCTTCAAGGTACTTTATGTGCGCTTTGTGCAAGTTGTTGTTGATAGATGTAATCAAGACAGCCGTATCCCACCATGGTTTGGTCTCGGAGTCATGCTGTCCTAGTCGTTTGCCTAACTCTTCTGACTCGCCAATATACGCCGTTTGTTGGCCGTCTAGCTCCCCCATGAGAATATAAACGCCAGTGTGCGATGCTTCGGTGCGTGCTAAAGCTTGTTTGATTTGGCCGCGAGGCGTGCGCAAGATATGGCCGGACCAATTTGGCATCAATGCGGTTAACATGCCGTCGGGGCGGCCGTCGATGAAGAATAGCTCCAGTGACCGGCCCGTGTTGCTCATGTCGTCTCGAACCGTCCAGATTTGCCGCCGTCCTTTAATGTGACCCGTATGCCGCTGATTTCCATGTCTTTTTGCACGGCTTTCACCATGTCATGCACGGTCAGGGCGGCGATGGAGACGGCGGTAAGAGCTTCCATCTCGACGCCGGTTTGGCCAGTGGTTTTTACGGTCGCAGTGATCCGCACGCCAGGCAAGTCGGGGTCGGGGGTCAGGTCCACGGTCACTTTGGTAATCGGCAGCGGATGGCAGAGCGGAATGAGATCGGCGGTTTTCTTGGCGCCCATGATACCTGCAAGCCGTGCGATCCCTAGCACGTCGCCCTTGGATGCGCGCCCTTCGGTCACCAGCGCCAAGGTGGCGGATGTCATGGTGATATGCCCTTGTGCCACAGCGATGCGCGACGTCACGGGTTTGTCCGAGACATCGACCATATGCGCCTGACCAGCGGCATCAAAATGCGAGAGTTTATCCGTCATTACAACCCGCCCGAGGTCAGCGGATTGGCAAGCAGGCTGCGTGTGGCCGTGGTCAGATCCGCCTCGCGCATCAGGCTTTCGCCGATCAGAAATGTGCGCGCGCCGTAGCGGGCCATATCGGCTAGGTCGGCGGGGGTGGACAGCCCGCTTTCGCACACGATCAAACGATCTGCGGGCACGAGACGCGATAAGGTGCGGGTCGTATCCAGCGTTGTCTCGAAAGTTTTGAGGTTACGGTTGTTGATGCCCATCAGCGGCGATTTGAGCAGACAGGCGCGTTCCAATTCGGGTGCATCGTGCACTTCAAGCAACACGTCCATGCCCCATGCGAATGCGCAGGCTTCTAGCTCTTGGGCTTGCGTGTCACTGACCGAGGCAAGGATGATCAGGATGCAGTCTGCGCCTAACGCGCGGGCCTCGGCGACTTGGTAGGTGTCATACATGAAATCCTTGCGCAGGGCGGGCAGGGATGTGGCCGCGCGGGCGGCGACCAGATAGCTGTCGTCGCCCTGGAAAGATGGACCATCGGTCAGCACGGACAGGCAAGTGGCCCCGCCGTCTTCGTAAGCTTTGGCAAGGACGGGCGGATCAAAGTCAGCGCGGATAAGGCCTTTGGAAGGGCTGGCTTTTTTCACTTCGGCGATCAAACCGTAGCCTGTGCGCGATGCCTTTTGCAAGCTGTCGGCAAAGCCACGCGTAGGGGATGCTTCGCGCGCACGCGCCTCGATTTGTGCCAACGGTGCAGCCAATTTGCTAGCGGCGATGTCTTCAAGCTTATAGGCTTTGATTTTGTCGAGTACGTTCATGAACTGCCCTGTGTGATTTTTGCGAGTGTGGCCAGTGCTTTAGACGCTGCTCCACTATCTATGCTTTGTTTTGCGATTTCAACGCCATGCGGCAGATTTTCGGCCCGACCAGCGATCAACAACGCGGCGGCGGCATTCAGCAGAACTGCGTCGCGATACGCGCCCTGAACGCCGTTCAATACGCCTTTCAAGGCTTCTGCGTTCTGTTCCGGCGTTCCACCAACGATCGCGCTGAAAGGATGGGTTGGCAGCCCCGCGTCCTCGGGCGTGATCTCGAATTCAGTCACTGCGCCATCTTTGATTTGTGCGACCCATGACACGCCAGTGATCGTTAATTCATCCGTGCCGTCAGAGCCATGCACCAGCCACGCAGAGGTGGTGCCAAGCTGCAATAACGTGTCGGCCATAGGCCGGATCAAATCGCGGCTGAACGCCCCTGTCAGTTGCATTTTTACGCCTGCAGGATTGGTCAGTGGCCCCAATATATTAAATATCGTGCGGGTGCCAAGCTCTGTGCGCGCGGGCATTACATGTTTGATCGCGGGATGGTGCATGGGCGCCATCATAAAGCCGATACCAGCCTCGTGAATTGCCCGTTCCACGACCTCGGGGCCGACCATCACGTTGATGCCCATCTGCCCCTGCACGTCAGCAGTGCCGGATTTAGACGACAGGTTGCGGTTGCCGTGTTTAGCCACGGTTACACCCGCGCCAGCAACGACAAATGCAGTCGCGGTTGAAATGTTCAGCGTGTGCTTGCCATCGCCGCCTGTGCCCACGATATCCATCGCATCGGCGGGCGCTTTGACGGGCAGGCACTTTGCGCGCATGACTTTTGCCGCCGCTGTGTATTCATCCACGGTTTCGCCGCGTGTGCGCAGCGCCATGAGAAAACCGCCGATCTGGGCAGGCGTGGCGTCACCGTTGAATAAAATCTCAAACGCGGTTTCGGCCTGCGTTGGTGTCAAAGGGCCGTTTGCGGCGGCGTCAATCAAGGGCTTTATTGCGTCACTCATGCGGCTACCTTCAGCAAATCAGTGAAGTTTTGCAAAAGCTTATGGCCGTGTTCCGACGCGATGCTTTCGGGGTGAAATTGCACACCGTGGATCGGCAGGGTTTTATGTTGCAACCCCATGATGATCCCGTTGTCCAACTCTGCTGTGATCTCAAGACAGTCGGGCAGGGTGTCACGGTCAACGATCAGCGAGTGGTAGCGGGTGGCCTGAAACGGGTTGGGAAGGTCGCGGAATAACCCTTTACCGGTATGGTGCATCGTACCCATTTTGCCGTGCACAATCTCATCTGCGCGGACTACTTTACCACCAAAGGCCTCGCCGATGGTTTGATGCCCCAAGCAAACGCCGATCAATGGTGTTTTGGTCTCGGCGGCAGCGGCCGTCAGTGCCAGACAAATCCCCGCCTGCGCCGGATCACAAGGGCCAGGCGAAAGCATTATGCCCGCAGGGTTCATCGCCATTGCTTCTTGCACGTCAATGGCGTCGTTACGCCGCACGATCACCTCGGTCCCAAGTTCGCCAAGGTAATGCACCAGATTATATGTGAAACTGTCATAGTTATCGATGAGTAGCAGCATGTTGTCGCCTAGCAGGATCAATTAGGGGCTACCGATCCCTTGCGCGGTCACGGTATAGTGGAACCTACATGGGCCTCAGAATGGGGGGGCGTCAAGGTCGCTTGGCGCAAAGACAGGAAAATCAGCGCAAAGATAGCGTAAAGATAAAGGGGCGTTTTGTGTTAAAAGGGGTATTTTCGGGCGTAATCTGGGGTTTGGCGGTGGGCGGCGCTGTTTTGACCACTGCGTCATTGGTCACCGAGCTGCCAGCGGGGAATAAACCACCGGTGCCTCCGCAGGTAACAGCACCGCAAGAGACGCAAGCCCCGCAAGAAACCCGCGATGATGCGTCGCGCACAACCGCCGATGCCGCTGTGGTTGCCGAGCAGGCGCCGCGCGCTTTGGCACCGCAGTTGGAAATAACCCAACCTGTGGCTGATGTGGAACCGGCGGCGGTGCCCGAGGCAATAGACGTCTCTGATGACATGATCGCACCAGAGCTCGTTGAAACTACACCAGAAGTTTCGTCTGCGGATGAGGCTCCGGTCTTGCCGAACCCCCAATCCATCGCCCCTCAGATCCCGAGGGTCGAACAAGATTTGACCATCTCGACCCAACCTGCACCTGTGCCGGCACCGGTAATTGTTGAAGACGACGCAGCGGCATCAACCGTTGATATTGCAGTGCCGCAGCCAACTGTGACTGAAGAAATTGCAGTGGCTGTGCCAGAGATGATTGTGGGCGATCCGGTATCGAATATGCCTGGGGGTGATTCCTCGGTGAAGGTCAATCGTAGTGTGACAGATCCTGTGGCTGACGCGCCCCAAGAGGCGGTTGAAGCGGATGAAAATGATGCGCCAGCCTTGGTGAAATTCGGCTCGCCGTTTGAAAATACAGAAGCCAAGCCGTTGTTATCGGTAGTTTTAATTGACGATGGGTCGATGGGAGGGGCGGTGCCTGCGCTGACGGCTTTGCCTTTTCCTGTGACTGTTATTTTGGATCCTTCGGGTGTCGATGCGCCAGCTAAGATGGCGGAATATCGCGCTGCGGGGATTGAGGTCGGTGTTCTGGCGGCCTTGCCGAGTGGTGCGACCGCGGCCAATGTCGAGGTTGCGTTCGAGGCCACATTCAATGCGTTTTCCGAAACGGTTTTGATGCTGGATGCAGGCACGGGCGGTTTGCCAAATGACCGCGCAGTGACAGATCAGGCGATGGCGTTTCTGTCTGATGCAGGTCGGGGGTTTATCAGCGTTTCCAAAGGGTTGAATAACTCTTTGCGGGCGGCAGAGAGTGCGGAAGTGCCTGCAACCGTGATCTACCGAGACCTCGATTCCGAAGGTCAGGACGCACGCGTGATCCGCCGTTTTCTGGATCAAGCGGCGTTTAAAGCGCGGCAGGAAAGTGGTGTGGTTTTGCTGGCCCGTGTGCGTCCGGATACGATTTCGGCGCTGATCCTGTGGGGGACGGCAAACCGTGCGGGGCAAGTGGTTTTGGCACCGGCCTCTGCGGTGTTATTGGCCCAATAACACCGTCTTTTTCACGTCTTCTTTGCGTCTTGCCTAAGTCTTCCATTTTGGAAGGCTTAGGACCTAGCTGTTACCCGACCTGAACATCGCTGCGTCTGCGGCGGCTTTGCGGATCGCATTGGATTTATGCACGGTCTCTTGGTATTCGGCTTCGGGGTCGCTGTCGTAGACCACGCCGCCGCCTGCCTGAATATATAATTTTTCGTCCTTCAGGACCGCGGTGCGCAGGGCGATGCACATGTCCATGTCGCCGTTGGCCGAGAAATAACCGCAGCCGCCGCCGTAGACGCCGCGTTTTTCAGGTTCTAATTCGTCAATGATTTCCATCGCGCGCACTTTAGGCGCACCCGACACGGTGCCAGCTGGCATGCCCGCAAAAAATGCCGAAAGCGCGTCTTGGTCGTCGGCGAGTTCACCAACCACGTTGGACACGATATGCATGACGTGTGAATAGCGCTCGACGATGAATTGCTCGGTCGGTTTCACGGTGCCGACTTTGCAGACTTTGCCGGTATCATTGCGGCCCAGATCCAGCAGCATCAGGTGTTCGGCCAGTTCTTTTTTATCGGCCATCAGGTCCAGCTCGAACGCCTTGTCTTGCGCTGGTGTTGCACCACGTGGGCGGGTGCCTGCGATGGGGCGTATCGTCACTTCTTTGCCAAAAACCCGCACAAGGATTTCGGGACTCGCGCCGATGACTTGGAAGCCACCAAAGTTAAAGAAGAACATGAAAGGTGACGGGTTGGTGCGCCGTAAGCTTCGGTAAAGCGAGAAGGGCGGATCGACAAAGTCTTGGGTCCAGCGTTGCGACGGCACGACTTGAAAGATGTCGCCTGCGCGAATGTAGTCTTTGGCGGTCTCTACAGCGGCAAGGTAGGCTGCGTGGCTGAAGTTCGAGACCGGCGCTGCGACGTCTGCTGCGTCTGCAAGGGTGCGATTGGCGGGCAGGTCGCGGTCCAAAGCGTGCGTGGCATTCATGACCCGTTCACCGGCCTGAGCATAAGCGGCTTTGGCGGACAGGCCCGCGTTGACCCAAGCGGGGGCCACAAGGATAACGTCGCCTTTGACCCCGTCCAAAACCGCCACCACGGAGGGGCGCAGCATCATCGCATCGGGCAGGCCCAACGGATCGGGGTTCACATTTGGAAGGTGTTCCACCAGCCGGATCATGTCGTAGCCCAAGTAGCCGAACAGGCCCGCAGCCGCAGCAGGCAGATCGGCGGGTAGGTTGATTTTGCTCTCGGCGATCAACGCGCGCAGGGCTGTCAGCGGATCATCATCGCAGGGTGTGAAGCTGCCTTCGTCAAACCGCGCGTTGCGGTTGACGCGGCTGGTCGTGCCGCGACACTCCCAGATCAGATCGGGGTTCATCCCCACAATGGAATAGCGTCCGCGCACGTCGCCGCCCGTCACTGATTCCAGCATAAAGGCGTTTTTACCTGCGCCGGAAAGTTTCAGCATCAACGATACCGGCGTGTCCATATCGGCAGCAAGGCGGGCATAGACGATCTGGTTTTCGCCCGCGTCATAGCCGCGTGCGAAAGTTTCGAAGTCGGGAAGCAAAGCCATGTGAAACGCCTATTGGAGTTGGGCGTTCACGGCATTCACCGCAGCCTGATTGAGTGTCACATCAGTTCTGTTTTGCACAGCGTTTGCAAAGGCTTCAAAGATGTCTTGACTAATTCCTGCCGCAGCTTGGTCGGCGGCCGCCTGTTTTTGTGCGGCGGTTTGCGGGTCACTTTCATCAGGGGCTGCAATGTCGTTCAGCCGCACGATAATCGCCGTTGTGCCGTTATCGATGACCGCCACGTCGCCGATTTCCATCTCGAATACATCGGTGATGAAAGTGGGTGGAGTGTCGTTGATAAAGCTACGCCGCGTCGCCGCAGGATCGGTTGTGCTGGTTAATCCGAGCGTTTCAAATCCTGTAAGCGGCTGGATGGTTTCGGCAATCTCGCTTGCCTGTGCCAGCAGTGCGGCTTGGTAGGCTTGTGCCACCCACGCGCTGTCCACGGCGTCGCGCACTGTTTCCAGCGGTTTCACCGCAGGGGGCGCGATAGCGTCGATCCGCAGGGCGAAAATCCCGCCGTCGTTCATGTCTAGCAAGGTCGGATAGGCGTCCTGCGTAGCGCTGGCGGCGGCGGTGCGGAATTCCTCGTAGGCGGCGATGCCGTCTTGGGTTTCGGTATCCCACGTGATTGTGCCCAGTTCCATGTCCGACTGTTCTGCGAGGTCTTCGAGTTTCGCACCACCCGCCAACAGGTCGTTGATACGGTCGCGACCGTCGTCAATGATCCGGCGCGCACGTGCGGCGCTGAGTTCGGCGCCGAGATCTTCTTGTGCATCTTCAAAGCTCACGGTTTGCGCGTTCAGAACGGCGTTCACGCGGAACAGAGCCGGTCCAAGCGGTGTGTTGAACGGGCCAACCACCTCGCCAGTGGTCGCATTAAACACTGCTTCGCCAGCGGCCCCTAGGTCTTCGATAGCGACGTCGCCCATATCCACGTCAGTAAGTTCCAGCCCGCGTTCTGTGACCAATGCCTCGAAGTCGAGGGTTTCGCCAAGCGACGCTTTGGCAGTGGTGGCGGCGGCCTCGTCGACATAAACCAGCCGTTCGACCAAGCGCCGTTCTGGTTGCACAAACTCTGTGATCCGCTCGTTATAAAGATCACGCAGGGCGTTTTCGTCGATCTCGATTTGGTCGACGATCATGTCGGGCGCAAGCCATGCGTAGGTGATTTCAAAAGCTTCAAGCGAGGTGAAGGCGTCAGGGTTGGCGTCGTAATAGGCTTGCAAATCGTCCTCGGTGGCCCCTGCGACGGGTGTGGTCAGGTCGTCGGCGGTCAGCGTGGCGAAGGTGATGCTGCGGGCTTCACCGATGAATTGCGACAGCGCGGCCGCGTAAGGCGTGGGTGACGGCACGCCGCTGACGACAGCGCCTTGCAGCATTGTGCGTGCGATTTCTTCGCGGATTGAGGTTTCAAATTGAGCCTCAGAGAGGCCGGATTGTTGTAGTGTAAAGCGGTAGGCTTCGCGGTCGAAATCGCCGCTGATACCGGCAAAGGCAGGAACGCGCAGGACTTCTTCGCGCACGCGTTCGTCGCCAACAGAAATACCCAATTCTGCGGCCTCGTTGTCGAGCGTGCGCTCGGTGATGATTTGTGCAAGCACCGCCTGATCAATGCCTATGGCTTGGGCTTCTTGAAAGCCGATGGGCGAGCCTGTTTGTGCCGAGAACGCCTGAATTTGTTCGCGAATGCCGCTTTGGTATTGTGCGACGGATATGTCTTTCGAGCCGACTGAGCCGATGTTGCGGATATTGCCGCCAAGTCCGCCGGTCCCGAAGCCCAAGAGGCCCACGGTCAGCAGACCCATGATGATCCAGAGGAAATAACGGTTTTTACTTTTGGTCGCCATGTTTTGGTGCCTTCTTCGCGTAAATCTGTGCCACGTGGGTGCTCGCAAATGGATAGGGCGCAATGCGGTGGGGTGCAAGGGCGCAGACATGTGCATTTTCATGCGATTGGCCGTGTTTTGGCGCGGCGAAACTCTGCTTGTGGTGATTTACGGGATTTTGTTCGGGAAGGTGACGGCTTAGACTGCGGGAAAAATAGGAATTTGGCATGATATCCCGAAGTGCGCTGAGACAAACCTTGATTGCTGCTTTCATTTTGACAGGGGCGGTGGCGCGCGCGGATAGCTTTTCGGTGAACCTTGGCGGGCGGGTGCTTGGCGTATTGGCCTATGACGTGCAAGGCGCTGTGGCGGCGATGAGCTCGACATTGGATAACACACCGCTGGGCGTCTTTAACGGCACGTTTCAAGGGCAATCAACGGCGGGACAATTTCGCAGTCTTAGCCAGTCGTCGCGCAAAACCCGCGAGATATCTTTCCGGTCCGACGACGGCCGTGTGGTGGAGGTGAGTGTGGCCCCGCAAGACGAGCGCACCGAGCTGTCGGACCCTGCGAGTGTTCCAGCAGGTGTGATTGATCCTGTTGCAACATTGGGGCTTTTTATCGGTGCAAGCGGTTGTTCCGATGCGTTCCGGACTTACGATGGGCGGCGCGCGATATTGGTGCAACCGGTCAGCGGAACGCAAACCGATAGCGAATTAGTGTGCGAGATGAGTTACCGTGTGACCCACGGACCTGGTCATTTGTCGCCACTTTATATCAAGTCGATTTCCGTCACGCTGACCTATGATATGGCGGCAGGGCAAAGCTTGCGAGAAATGGAATTCGCTGCCGCAGGCTTTGTTCTGACGCTTGCGCGGGTGAATTAAAGGGCCGCCAGGCGATTTATCAATGTGGTGATGCCGCTGCGGTCGATATTGGCGAAGGCGATACGAAGGTGTTGAGCGCCGTCATTGATGTCTGATTGTGTGTGATCTGTGACCAATGTTTTTGATGGCATGAACATTGTTCCGGGCAGGGTCAGGATGCTGGACGTTGCGACAAGGTTTTGCGCCAGTTGTGCCGCATTTACAGCGAACGGGTGTTGCAGATAGGCGAAGTAGGCGCCGCAGCCTTTCAGTGTCCAGCCTTTGTCCGCAAGGGCGGGAAAAGCGTTTATGATCGCGCTGCGGCGATCAAGGATTTCCAAGCGTTCGCCTGCCAGCCATTCTGTCAGGTTTTGCATGCCCCAAAGGGCCGCGCGTTGGCCTATTTGGTTGGGGCAGATGGCAACAGTATCGAGAAACTTTTCGACTTCGGCGAGGCGAGAGACCGAGGCCACAATTGCGCCGACGCGGTGGCCTGTAAGCCGGTAAGCTTTTGAGAAGGAATAGAGTTGTATGAGTGTATCAGCCCAGTCGGGGTTCTGGAAAAGGGCGTGCGGGGCGCCGCTGCGGCTGTCGAAGTCACGGTAGGTTTCGTCGACGATCAGGGCGATACCGCGCTTTTGGCACAGATCGAAAAAGGCTTGCAGGGTCTCGGCGGGGTATTCGACGCCTGTCGGGTTATTGGGGCTGACGAGGCAGATTGCGCGCGTGCGTGACGTAATCAGTTTTTCCGCAGCCTGTGCATCGGGGATCATCGCTGGTCCCACATCGAGCGCCACAGTATTCACGCCGGACATATCCAGCCACATCCGGTGGTTAAAGTAGTAGGGGACGGGCAAGATAACCTCGTCACCTTCAGTGCACAGTGTGGCGATGGCGGCTGCAAAGGCCTGATTGCAGCCTGATGTAATCGCAACTTCTGATTCGGTGATGTTGCCCAAGTAGGCCGCGTTCCATTGCTGCGCTATCTCGCACCTCAGCGCAGGCAGGCCAAGCACGGCACCGTAAAGATGTGCTTCTGGATCGTTCAGCACGATGTCTGCGATCGCTTGCCGCATGACCAGCGGCGGCGGATCAACGGGGGCCGCTTGGCTGACGTTCAGCAGCGGGCGGTCGATCGGATGGGTGACCCCCTCAAGCCAACGCCGTGCTTCCATGACTGGGGGTGCAAAGGTTGCGAGGGTGCGTGTGAGGGTCATGATGGCTCCTGTGTGCGGTTTTACGAGTTATTAATCCTTGCCGCGATAAGGTTCGACGTATTGCAGCGCCATATCCCAAGGAAAGAAAATCCATGTGTCCTGAGAAACCCCCGTGATGAAGGTATGCACCATCGGTTCGCCTTGTGGTTTGGCATAGACGGTGGCGCAGTGAGCGTTGGGGTAAAGCCTGCGCACAACTTCGAGCGTTTTGCCGCTGTCGACCAGATCGTCGATCACCAGAATGCCGGTGCCATCACCCATCATTTCCGCGTCAGGGTATTTAAGGACTTCGGCTTCGCGCCGCTCGTCTGCTTTGCCGCCGCCAGAGTGGTAGGATTTGACCGATATGGTATCCACAGTGCGCACATCGAGTTCGCGTGCCACGATCATAGCTGGCGCCATGCCGCCGCGGGTGATTGCAACGATGGCCTTCCACGCGCCGTTGTCCGGCCCTTTGCCATCTAACCGCCACGCGAGCGCACGGCTGTCACGGTGGATTTGATCCCAAGAGATGTGAAAGCCTTTTTCGTGGGGCAGGCGGTCGGTCATGGCAGTGGTCCTTAGATAATGGCGATTTTGGCCCCCAGCAGGGCAAGCAGCCCGCCAAAGGTTTTGTCGATGATGGATTTCAGGGAAATATAAACGGTGCGGGAGCGCGTTAACGAGAAAATGCGCGCGATAAAGGTGTTCCACAGAAGTTCGTTAATGAATACGACAAGCAAAAGTGCGCCGTAAACCCAAACTGGCGTGGTTTGCGGGATGGTCCCTATGAAGATCGCAGAGAACATGATGGCGGGTTTCGGGTTGGTAAGCTGGGTGAACAGCCCGCGCCGGAATGCGCTAAATGCGGTGCGGGGTGGTTTGTCGGTATCGGCAAAATCGAGCGGTTTATCGGCGTCGCGCCAAAAACCGTAGGCGAGCCAGAGCAGATAGCAGCCGCCGCCCAGTTTAAGGGCCCAAAGCAGGCGAGGCGCCGCCGCAAATATAATGCCAAGACCAAATAGTGCGGCCGCAGCCCAGATCACCGCACCCAAGCCGAGACCCATTGCCAGATACGCGCCCGTTCTTAACCCCTCGGTCACGCCGGTCCGCGCGGCCATAATAACCGCCGGACCGGGGCTGATAACTGCAAGAAGGTGCAGCAGACCAATGGCAATGAAGCCTGTCAGGGTCATAAGTCGTCCTTTAGACGGTAGAAATATCAGGTGCGTCGACTGCTTTCATGCCGACAACGTGGTAGCCGCTATCAACGTGGTGGACTTCGCCGGTGACGCCGCTGCTGAGGTTGGACAAGAGGTAGAGGGCGGATTTCCCAACGTCATCGGTGGTCACGGTGCGGCGCAGGGGTGAGTTCAGCTCGTTCCATTTCAGGATGTAGCGGAAATCGCCGATGCCGGAGGCTGCCAGTGTTTTAATCGGGCCGGCCGAGATGGCGTTAACGCGAATCCCGTCTTTGCCGAGGTCCTCGGCCATGTAGCGCACCGAGGCTTCAAGGGCTGCTTTGCATACGCCCATGACGTTATAATGTGGCATGACCCGTTCGGCGCCGTAGTAGGTGAGGGTCAGGCATGCGCCGCCTTTGTTCATCATTTTTGTCGCACGGGCGACAACAGCGGTGAACGAGTAGACCGAAATATCCATAGATGTCAGGAAGTTCTGGCGCGATGTGTCGACGTAGCGGCCGCGTAATTCGTTTTTGTCCGAGAAGCCGATTGCGTGCACGATGAAATCAAGCTTGCCCCATTTCGCCTCTAAGTCGACGAAGAGCTGGTCGACGCTATCCATATCAGCCACGTCGCAAGGCAGCACAATGTCAGAGCCAAGCGAGGCGGCGAGGGGTTCTACGCGTTTCTTCAGCGCGTCGCCTTGATACGAGAAGGCAAGCTCGGCACCGGCGTCTGCACATGCTTTTGCAATGCCCCAAGCGATTGACTTGTCGTTTGCGAGACCCATTATTAGTCCGCGTTTCCCTTGCATCAAGTTTGACGTCATTTGCTAGCTGCTCCTGCAATTGGTCGTTGGTTAGAAATTGTTTAGGCGATTGACACGGGCACAGCAAGGCATGAGCGTATGAGTGAGTGAAGCATTAAGGAGAATGCGATGAGTGATCGTGGTGGGATTTTTGCAGGTGACGATCCGTTTGTGATCGCGCAGCGTTGGTTGGATGAGGCGGTGGACGCTGAACCCAATGACCCCAATGCCATTGCGTTGTCGACGGTGGACGCGCAAGGGATGCCAAACGCGCGTATGGTGCTTCTTAAAGAAATCGAAGCGAATGCCTTTGTTTTCTACACCAATTACGAAAGCCAAAAGGGTCAAGAAATTCTGGGTGCCGGGAAAGTTGCCTTTGTGATGCATTGGAAATCGTTGCGCCGTCAGCTTCGCGTGCGCGGCACGGTGGTAAAAGAGGACGGGCCGCAGGCGGATGCGTATTATGCGTCGCGGTCTTTGAAAAGCCGCTTGGGCGCATGGGCCTCGGCGCAATCGCGTCCGCTTGACAGCCGTGCTACACTATTAGTGGCGGCGGCTTCGCAGGGGTTAAAGCATGGAACGAATCCTGCGCGTCCGCCACAATGGGGAGGGTTCCGGATTGATCCCGTCGAGATCGAGTTTTGGGCTGATGGCGCCTTCCGTTTACACGACCGGTTCCGCTGGACACGTTTGAATGCGGATGACGTTTGGGAAATTGATCGACTTTACCCCTGAATTTCACGCTTCGTGAAATCTAGGGGCTTGAAAAACTGACTATAACGTGGTCGTCATCGCGCAAAATAATGTAGAGATATTTCTGCCCCTGACCGATCGAAGCGAGAAAGCACTATGACTGAAAGCGAAGATATCGCTCCGGAGATGATAATAAGCGGCGTTGTGAAATGGTTCGATCCCACCAAAGGGTTCGGATTTGTTGTCAGCGACGCAGGCGGGGCTGATATATTACTGCATGCAAACGTGCTGCGTAATTTCGGGCAGGGGTCTGTCGTCGACGGATCGGTGATTACCATGCAGGTGCAGCGCTCTGAGCGGGGAATGCAGGCTGTATCGATTGTGACGCTCGCGCCGCCGGTCGATTGTAGCGCAAACCCGCCACTTCGCGACATGGAAGAATTTACCGTCGAGCAAATCGCTGCGCAACCTGTGTTGCCCGCGCGGGTTAAATGGTTCGATAAAAGCAAAGGATTCGGATTCGCGAATATTTTTGCCGACCCATCTGACGTATTTGTGCATATAGAGGTCTTGCGTCGCTGTGGATTGTCGGATTTGCAAGCGGGTGAAGCTATTGGCCTGCGCCTGATTGAGGGCAAACGTGGCCAGATGGCCGTGGATGTTGTCAGTTGGGAAAGCGTTTCAAAATGAAATTACTATTGTTGGGTGCTGCGCTGTCGTTTTTTGCGACGAGCGCGGTTGCATCCTGTGCCGAGGACCGTGTGACGGTCTCGGGTGAATTCGGCCATGCCGGGTTCAAGGTCGAAGTGGCCGATGATAATGAAGAGCGCGGCAAGGGGCTGATGAATGTAGCGACCATGCCGTTGATGACAGGCATGTTGTTTGTCTACGACGCACCGCAACGGGCGACGTTCTGGATGCGCAACACCTTGATCCCGCTTGATATGATTTTCGCCGGACCTGACGGTGCGATTCTTGCGATTCACGAAAATGCGGTGCCGATGGATGAAACTGTCATTGATGGCGGGCAGGGCGTGAAGTTTGTTTTAGAAGTTAACGGCGGAATGAGCGCACGTTTGGGCATTAAAACAGGTGATATCTTGCAACATCCGAGCATTGGGGCCGATGCAATTTCACCTTGTGAATAAAAACGCGATTTAGGGGTTTTCAATTCGATTCACTGACAGTAGATAGGCGCCAGTCGGGGCGTAGCGCAGCCTGGTAGCGCATCTGTTTTGGGAACAGAGGGTCGTAGGTTCGAATCCTATCGCCCCGACCATATACCTCTCCTGGTAACAAGAGACGGAAAAAGGCCAGCCTTCGGGCTGGCCTTTTGTTTTTGCCGATAGGGTTTTCACAGTCGTAAATTTGTAACGCAGGGTTCAGGGGGACATGAGCCGATTCTTTAGGCGTTTTCGGGCTGCATGTTTTGCGATTGGATGAGGCTGTCCGGCTAAAGGTGCTGAATAATTGGGTTTCATGGTTGACTAAAAATTAACCTTCTGTGGACAAGTCGGGGGATGAATCGGGTATAGAAGTTGCGCCCGAATTGTGGTGCGTCAGTCAACACCTTTAATCCACAATTTGTATTAAAAATCCGTTGACCCACTAGGGGCAGATGCGTCAGTTAGTGGAAGCCAGATAGATACCCACTACATGTAGTGGCAGCGCAGCGAGCATCACCTAATGCCCTAGTGTGCGGGTGAGAGAGGAGCAGGTGGACCTTCGGTCCCGCTCCAGCCTCACGCGAAAGATGTCTGGCGCTGAGACGCCCCTGATTTGGGCGGGACTTTTCGCATGAGGCCGCACAGACGGCTGCTGACCAAAGGGCACACGAGTATGAAGATAGAACGCAATTTCACTGATGCAGGCAACGATGCCTATGCTTCGATTGCATTTAAAACCACGACATCAGAAATCCGGAACCCTGATGGCACGATTGTTTTCAAGCTTGATGGCTGTGAGATTCCCGAGAGTTGGTCGCAGGTTGCGTCGGATGTGATTGCCCAGAAATATTTTCGCAAGGCTGGTGTGCCATCGGCGACCAAGCGCGTGAAAGAAAAAGGTGTTCCTGAGTTCTTGTGGCGTTCCGAGCCTGCGAAAGGCGCAACCTTTGATGGCGAGACGTCTTCCAAGCAGGTGTTCGACCGTTTGGCAGGCGCATGGACATACTGGGGCTGGAAGGGCGGCTATTTCTCGACCGAGGAAGATGCGCGCTGCTATTTCGACGAGATGCGTTATATGCTGGCGACACAGCGCGCGGCGCCCAACTCGCCGCAGTGGTTCAACACTGGTTTGCACTGGGCCTATGGCATCGATGGTCCGGCGCAGGGGCATTTCTATGTGGACTACCAGACGGGTGAGTTGACCGCGTCCAAGTCCAGCTACGAGCATCCGCAGCCACACGCCTGTTTCATTCAGTCGGTCAGTGATGATCTGGTCAACGAGGGCGGTATTATGGATCTTTGGGTCCGTGAGGCGCGTTTGTTCAAATACGGGTCTGGCACTGGGACCAACTTTTCCAGCCTGCGTGCGGCGGGCGAAAGCCTGTCGGGTGGCGGCAAATCGTCGGGCCTGATGGGGTTCTTGAAAATCGGTGACCGCGCTGCTGGTGCGATCAAGTCGGGCGGCACCACGCGCCGTGCGGCCAAGATGGTAATCATCGACGCCGACCACCCCGACATTGAAGAGTTTATCAACTGGAAGGTCATTGAAGAGCAGAAAGTGGCGTCGATTGTCGCGGGCTCTAAAATGCATGAACGTCACTTGAACGCTATCTTTGCGGCGATCAAGGCCTGGGACGGTGCGGTGAGTGATGCCTATGACACGTCGGTGAACGAAGGCTTGAAAGCCGCTGTTCGCGCTGCGAAAAAGTCCTGCATCCCCGAGACATACGTCAAGCGGGTTCTGGATTATGCCAAGCAGGGCCATACCGCGATTGAATTTCCGACCTATGATACCGATTGGGATTCGGAAGCCTATTCATCAGTGTCCGGTCAGAACTCGAACAACTCTATTCGCGTGACCGATGCCTTTCTCAAGGCTGTTGAAAACGACGAAGACTGGAAGCTGATCAACCGCAAAAACGGCGAGGTCGCCAAGATCATTCGTGCCCGTGACCTATGGGAAACTGTTGGCCATGCGGCGTGGGCCTGCGCCGATCCGGGCATCCAGTATCATGACACGGTCAACGCATGGCACACTTGCCCCGAAGACGGTGCGATCCGTGGCTCGAACCCTTGTTCGGAGTATATGTTTCTTGATGATACCGCCTGTAATCTCGCGTCGATGAACCTGCTGACCTTTTATAAGGACGGCGAGTTTCAGATCGAAGACTACATGCACGCGACACGTTTGTGGACTATCACCTTGGAAGTGTCTGTTATGATGGCGCAATTCCCGTCCAAGGAAATCGCGCAGCGTTCGTTTGATTTCCGCACACTTGGTTTGGGCTATGCCAACATCGGCGGGTTGTTGATGAATATGGGCTTTGGCTATGACAGCGACGAGGGCCGTGCGATGGGCGCGGCATTGACCGCAATCATGACCGGCGTGTCTTATGCGACATCTGCCGAAATGGCGGGCGAGTTGGGGGCCTTTGCGGGCTATAAAAAGAACGAGGCGCATATGCTGCGCGTCATTCGTAACCACCGCAATGCGGCACTTGGCATGACAACTGGCTATGAAGGTCTGGACATTAATCCTGTGCCGCTGGATCACGCAAACTGCCCTGATGTGCGTTTGGCAGAGATTGCCGTGACTGCATGGGATGAGGCGCTAGAGTTGGGAGAAAAGCACGGGTTCCGCAACGCCCAAGTCTCGGTGATCGCGCCAACCGGCACGATTGGTCTGGTTATGGACTGCGACACCACAGGGATTGAGCCTGACTTTGCGCTGGTGAAATTCAAAAAGCTGGCGGGTGGCGGTTACTTCAAAATCATCAACCAGTCGGTGCCCGCAGCTTTGGATAAGCTTGGTTACGGGTCGGCGCAGATCGAAGAGATTATCGCCTATGCGGTGGGTCATGGATCAATCGGGCAGGCGCCTGCGATTAACCACACGTCGTTGATCGGCCATGGATTTGGTCAGGAAGAAATCGACAAAATTGAAGGCTCGCTGAAAGCGGCATTCGACATTCGGTTTGTGTTTAACCAGTGGACGCTAGGCGAGGAATTCTGCACCAAAACGCTGGGTATCCCGAACCTGAAATTAAACGATCCGACCTTTGACTTGCTACGTCACCTCGGGTTTTCCAAGCAAGCTATCGACGCGGCCAACAGCCATGTCTGTGGCACAATGACACTCGAAGGTGCGCCGCATTTGCGTGAGGAGCACTATTCGGTATTTGATTGCGCCAATGCTTGCGGTAAAATTGGTAAGCGTTATCTGAGTGTTGATAGCCATATCCACATGATGGCGGCTGCGCAGTCGTTTATTTCGGGTGCTATTTCCAAGACGATCAACATGCCAAATGACGCAACGATCGTGGACTGCCAGAAGGCCTATGAATTGTCCTGGTCGCTGGGTGTGAAGGCCAACGCGCTATACCGCGACGGATCAAAACTGTCGCAGCCTTTGGCGGCTTCGCTGGTTGAGGATGATGACGAGGCGGCCGATATTCTAGAGAGCGGCAGCAACCACGAGAAGGCCCGCGTTTTGGCCGAAAAGATTGTGGAAAAGATCATCATTAAGGAAGTTCGCAACCGCGAGCGTGAAAAGATGCCTGCGCGGCGCAAGGGGTATACGCAAAAGGCAATCATCGGCGGTCACAAGGTTTACTTGCGCACGGGCGAATATGAGGGCGGCCAGCTTGGCGAGATCTTTATCGACATGCACAAAGAGGGTGCAGGCTTTCGCGCGATGATGAATAACTTTGCAATTGCTGTGTCCGTGGGCCTGCAATACGGCGTGCCGCTGGAGGAATTTGTTGATGCATTTACCTTTACCAAATTCGAGCCGTCCGGCGTGGTACAGGGCAACGATAGCATCAAGAATGCGACCTCGATCATTGACTATATTTTCCGCGAATTGGCAGTGTCATATCTGGATCGCACCGATTTGGCCCATGTGAAGCCGGAAGGTGCCGCGTTTGACGACATTGGCCGTGGCGATCAGGAAGGTGTGAGCAATGTTGTGACCCCGTCCGAGGCGGCGTCGAACCGGTCGCTGGAAGTGCTACGTCAGATCAGCTCGACAGGGTATTTGCGCAAGCGGATGCCGCAGGAATTGATTGTGTTGCAAGGCGGGCAAGCCGCGGTGAAGGATGCGGTGACGCAGGCGGCCAGTGCGATGGGCACGATATCGGTCGCCGAAGTGAAGCTGACAACCGCGACCACAACCGCGACTGGTTTTACCGCGCGCGACAAGGCGAAGATGCAGGGCTATGAGGGTGATCCTTGTGGCGAATGCGGCAACTATACGCTGGTGCGCAACGGGACCTGCATGAAGTGCAACACTTGTGGCGGCACGTCAGGATGTAGTTAACGGATCGGGTGCTGGTGTAGGTCGGACCATCGGTCCTCCCAAATCGGGGGTTACTTGTCCCAAGTCGGGGTAAAGCCGCTCCCAAGCGCTAAAAAGCGAATAAAAAGGATCCGGGGCGGGTGCGCTCGCCCTCGGTGCGGATCGGGCCACAGGCAAAAAAACTTCGAGCGGTATAATCACGAGCCCGATCAGCAAGACTAACGGGGTCCCTTCAGGGGCCCTTTTTTTTCAGCTTACCGTGCATCATCGAGTGCTCTTAGACCACTTAATCACAGCAATCGAACCTGTGTAATTTTGCGAACGATCACAGATGCGTAATCTTGCAGTAGGTTACTATCCAGCCATTTTTTTGCGATAGGAAAACGAAATGAATGACAACTCACACCTTAGTCCTCAGCTCGACGCATATGCGTTACTTATGAGACCAGGGTTTGCCCTACTTATAGACGCGCCCTGGGGTGCAGGTAAAACCCATGCGTTGAAAGGTTGGATGGCAGGCAGAAACGACACACTTTATGTCAGCCTTTATGGAGCCATTAATTCAAAGGCGATTGAAGAGGCTCTATTTTTATCGGTCCTCGAACGCAGGGCTGTAAAACCTCCGCAAGGGTTCACTAAGTTGGCCGAAGGTGTGACCGAAAAGTTTACTGGAGCTAAAGTGGATCTAACCGGAGCATTTCGTCGAGCAGTTATGAAAGACCTGCCGCAGGTTCTCGTTTTCGACGATCTCGAGCGAACAGAAATGCCCCTCACAGAGTTGTTCAGTGCGATCAACCGGTTCGTGGAGCACGAAGGGCGAAATGTGGTTCTTCTCGCGAACCAAAATGAACTTCGAGACAAGGACGTTAAGATTTACGAAAGGACAAAAGAGAAAGTCATTGGGCGAGTTGTTGCCATTGCTCCTGATGTGGCCGGCGCTTTTGCAGGGTTTCTGGAAACCATGACAAAGGTCAAAGATCAGGTTGAAGTGTGTAAATTTCTGAACGCTGAGAAAGATCTCATTTCTGGTATCTTTGAAACATCTCAGGCCCTGAACTTGCGATTGCTCCGATATTCTATGCTGGAATTTGCACGGGTTTTCCATCAAATTCCTGCGGACCTGCGGGAAAACACCGAAGCGATGCGATACTTGCTCGCAACTTTTGTTGCGCTTTCGATTTCATTTCATAGTGGTGGTGGTCTTGGAGTGGAGGGCTTGACGCAAGAAAACGGATGGGAAAGAGCTCTTTGGGAGGTTAACGGTCAAAAGGGTGACGCTCCTCCCAAGACTGCGCTAGAGCTGATCCAAGAGCAGTTCGGAGGACATCCCTACGTTAGGCTATATAACCAAGTAATCTCGGCGGAACTTGCACTGGCATGGATATCGAGGGGACATGTCACCGAGGACCTCCTATCAAGGGAACTTCGGAAAACGAGCGTATTTATGTCAAAAGACCCCGAAACTTGGCAAACTCTATGGTGGTGGGAAATGCGCACAGACATCGAGGTCGAGGCGGCGCTGGAGGTCGTGAAAAAACAGATTGTTAAAATGGAATTCCACGCGCCTGAAGTGATCATGCATTTGACAGGGATTATGTTGAATTTAGCCGATAGCAAGATCGGATGGGAGGCTCGCGACTGTCCGTCGTCAGGGTTTTTGGCACCAAAGGCGGCCTAGACTAAGAGAGAGTTCGGCTCATCTGGTTGGTTGCATTATGCGGCGTGTTGTCTGTGATGCAAGCGTCGCGTTTCGAGCGTCTTACGTTTGATCCTTTCCCGTTGCTGTAGAATGGCTTTGTCGCGTCCGAAGTATACGTCGGCGGGTGTAACGTTGTTCAGGCTCTCGTGGTAACGCTGGTGATTGTAGTGGTCTACGAAGGCTTCGATCTGAGCCTCAAGATCGCCGGGTAGGAAGTAGTTTTCCAGCAGGATGCGGTTCTTCAAGGTCTGATGCCACCGCTCGATCTTGCCCTGCGTTTGAGGATGATAGGGCGCGCCACGGCTGTGCTTCATATCCTTGTCTTTCAACCATTCCGCCAGCTCCCCCGAGACGTAGCTGGAGCCGTTATCACTCAGCAGGCGAGGTTTGTGGACGACATGAACTTGGTCACATCCCGACGCTGCCAAAGCCAAGTCCAATGTGTCCGTCACGTCTTGGGTTCTC
This sequence comes from Yoonia sp. MH D7, assembly GCF_054439475.1. Taxonomy (NCBI): domain Bacteria; kingdom Pseudomonadati; phylum Pseudomonadota; class Alphaproteobacteria; order Rhodobacterales; family Paracoccaceae; genus Yoonia; species Yoonia sp. MH D7. The sequence continues at coordinate 1,386,469 of NZ_JBTJCF010000001.1, read as the reverse complement.
ATGTTGGTGCAAAGTTTCCACGAGATTATATATCGGCTGTAGTCATCGAGGATCGTGCTGAGATAAAACCAGCCCCATCCGATGATCTTCAGATATGTGAAGTCCGTCTGCCACAACTGATTGATGCCCGTGGTTTTGTCTTTGAACTCGCTCGCCGCCTTTATAACGATAAACGCTGGGCTGGTGATCAGATCGTGCGCCTTCAAAATCCGATACGTCGAAGCCTCTGATACGAAATAGCTTTCTCGATCCGTGAACGTCACGGCCAGTTCACGTGGCGACAACTCGGTTTCTTTCAGCGCCAACTTCACGACCTTGCGCCGCACCTCGTCAGGAATGCGGTTCCAGACGTGTTTGGGCTTCGGCGATTGATCCTGCAGTCCAACTTCGCCACGCCGCAAATATCGATCATACCAACGGTAGAATGTGGTGCGGGGAATGCCCAGCTTTGCCAACGTGAGCCGTGCTGACAGGTGGCTTTCCTCGACCAGCCGGATGATCTCCAGTTTCTCAGATGCAGGATATCTCATTCGTGGTTGCCCCCATCGCCCAGCATGCTTTTTTTAAGCAAACGGAGTTCCAGTGTTTGTTCCGCCACAACTTCCTTGAGATCACGGGCCTCACGGCGCAGATCCTTCACCTCGTCAGTGTTCGCCGCACGTGCCGTATCGCCCGCAAGGCGCCGCTTTCCGGCTTCCATGAAGTCCTTGGACCATTTGTAGTAAATGCCCTGAGAGATACCCTCACGGCGGCACAGCTCTGCAATGCTGTCTTCACCACGCAGACCATCCAGAACGATCCTGATCTTCTCTTCGGATGAGTAATGCTTGCGCGTGGCGCGTTTGATGTCTTTGACGATCTTCTCGCCAGGGCTCGTCGTTGTTTGTCTCATCTTCCACTCCTCAGTGGTGACGATGAGCCAGAAACACTCTCTTATCAAATAACGCTATTTGGTCCCATAGGCGCTGACGTCAGACACCATCAGACGTTTTTAGAAACTCCTTACGAAACTCTGGGTCACGTATATGCCCGGGTTTCAACACCAGACCAATATCTGTCAGGACAACGACACCGCCTCACCCAAAAAGGCGCTGTGCGCGTGTTTGAAGACGTCATCTCTGGAAAGACCTTCGATCGGCCTGGCCTTACGGCGTTGCTGGACTTTGCGCGTCCGGGGGATACGCTCGCCGTCATCAGGCTGGATCGCTTGGGACGATCGCTCACAGAACTCTTGAAAACTGTAGACGATCTGAAAGCACGAGAGATCAACCTGATCAGCTTGGAGGAGCAGATCTACACAACATCAGCCGCAGGCGAGCTTGTGTTTCACGTCTTTGGGGCCATCGCTCACTTCGAGCGTCGGCTGATCTCTGAGCGCTCAAAAGACGGTTTGGCAGCGGCAAGAAAACATGGGCGAAACCCTGGACGGCCACCTTTGCAGCCCGAAACAATCTCAGCACTCCAAAAACTTGTGAAGGCCGGAACATCAGTTTCTCAAGCCGCAAAACATCTCGGCATAGGAAGATCAACGGCTTATAAGGCGATGGGAAAAGCGCCTTTGTAACTGGCGTTCCTCATTTGCCCCCCTTTAGCGTGGTTCTACGAAGAAACCTTCCGATGGGGCCAAACCCCTGCCATGCCTTCAATCGCCTGCCGTTTCCACGTGCTCACCTGCGTTGGGTGAAGTTGGCTGCTTGGCAGCGATCTCTTGCACCGTCTTGTCACCACGCAGCGCCTCAAGCGCCACAGTAGCTTTAAACTTGTCTGAAAAGCTCCGTCGCTTCGTCATTCTCGTATCCATTCATTCGTGTTGGATACACCTTAGCACGCTGTCCAATTTTGCCGGACCACTTCACAACGTCGCAACGATGTTCCCCATCGGCTTTGCTGGCTTGGGCGGCATTTTGGCCATCGCCGCTGGCAAACCCGATGAAGACAAAGCGCATTTTTACCGTTTGGTGATCAGGCGATCCACGGACAGCGGCCCCGCACCTTTCAGGACCAGCGTGACCAGAACGACCATCCAGAACGCGCGTTGATCAAGGATCGTACCGTTGGGCAGGCCGTCAAACCACTTGCCCAGTGTTTCGGTGTGCGCAATGCCGCCGTGGCCGTACAGATCCGTCAGCGATTGCACGATCACAAAGCCGATCATCCCAAGGGCGGCAAATCGCGTGAACAACCCGATCACGATCAGCAGTGGCAGGATAAATTCCGCAAACGTGCCTGCAACGACGACGGCCCAGTGAAAGATCGACATTTGTGAAATGTCATAGCCCACGGACTCCATCGTTTTGGGGAAGATTTGCGCGTAACCGCCCACACCGGGGGTGAAGGGTGTTCCGTCAAATTTGGTCAGGCCCGCGTTCCAGAAATAGACCAGCAGCGTGGCGGCGAACACGAACCGCGCAAGCGTTGGCAGGATCGTATCGGCGGATGCGTTCAAGGCGCTGGTGGTGCGATCGTATAAGGCAATCATCGGGTATTCTTTCACAGATTTATTGAAATTAACGCATGCCGCGCAAGCAAAAGACCAAGAAGTGGGCCAATATCGAAACCCGCATCCCCGTGGCGCACGGCCGCGCCAAGGGTGGCACCCGCCATCAAAGTGGTCGCAACGGCGGCTTGTTGCGGGGTGATGGCATCAACGATCGGGTCAAATTCCGGCCGCGTGATCAAAGTTGGCTGCGCAGTTTTGACGATATCACCGCCCGCTGTATTCGCCGTCCAGATCGAGTGGAGCGGGTATATGGACGCAATTAGAAACACCGACGGCGCAAATGTGAACGTCACATCGGGCAATGCGTCCGGTGCGATCTGGGCAAGTGCATCGGGCGCAATCGGGGCGCTGTCAGCGGCGTGGTAGCTGTGACGCAACGCCAATTCCAAGCGGGCGACGTCCGATAAATAGGGCACCGATTGCGCGGGGCCAAATCCCGCAAGAAAGTCGGGCATAGCGTCGCCGTAAAACATCATGACGGGGGATGTCGGCGGATGCGTGCGCAGGTAAACGCCTGCCATGGCGCGGAAAAAATCACTACCAACCAGTTTATTCACCACCGGAAATGCGGTTTCCAGCGCCTGTGTAAGGGACACAGCGACGTTGTTGCGGTACACATCAAACCGTTTTGCCGCCTGCGTGCCGTCCGGATTTTGCACGCCGTTGGGGGGCGGTTTGGCAGGGTCCAGCAGGGCCGCGCGGAAATCTGATTGTGTGGTGATCATGACAGAACCGACAGCGCCGTGTCCGCGCGCTGCGTTTCTTCGACCAAGACCGACCAATCGGGAACATCGGTGTCCCATTCGATCAACACCGGCTTGGGACCTGATTTTGCCAGCGTGTAATCCAGCAATGCCCAGACAGGGTCGACAACCTGCGCGCCGTGGCTGTCGATCAACAAAGGTGCGCCAGTTTCATCCCTGTCTTCATCATGGCCGCCAAGGTGTATTTCGCCAACGTGATCAAGGGGATAGGCATCAATGTAGCCGTGTGGCGAATAGCCAAGATTGGTGGCAGACACGAAAACGTTGTTCACATCCAGCAATAAACCACATCCGGTGCGCGCTGTGACTTCAGCCAGAAAGTCGGTTTCTGACATGTCGGATTCGGCGAAGGCCAAATAGCTGGATGGGTTTTCCAACAGCATTTGTCGGCCCAAAACGCTTTGGACTTCATCGATGTGATCGCTGACACAGGCCAGCGTCGCGGCGGTGTAGGGCAGGGGCAAAAGATCGTTCAGAAACGCGCTGTCGTGTGTAGACCATGCAAGGTGTTCGCTGAAACTGGCGGGTTGCAGCCAATCGCACAAGGTTTTCAATCGCGCCAGGTGGTCAGCATCAAGGCGACCGACCCCACCAATGCTAAGGCCGACACCATGAACGGAAAACGGAAATTTTTCACAAAGCGCGCGCAGTTGCGCAAGGGGGCGGCCCCCCATACCCATATAATTTTCGGCGTGGATTTCCAGCCAGCCAACCGGCCCCGCATCCGTCATGATGTCGTTAAAATGTTGCGCCTTGTAACCAACGCCGGGGCGGTTGGGCAGGGATTTGCGAACAGCATCGAACATCTTAACGGCTCCTTACATGGTGACGCCCACCGCGGTGCGGATGGGCGTCGCTGTCTTGAAACGTGTTTTGCAGCTTACGCTGGCAGGTTTACATCGGTTGCTTCAAGGGTGCCCATGGCGTCTGTGTCGCCGATCATCGTTGTTTCACAAGTGCCGGCTGGAACGAATGTCCATGCGTTGCCTTGGTAATCCACCGTGGATGTGCCGGCGCATGTTGTGCCGGGGCCAGCTGCGCAGTCGTTTTCACCTGCCAAGGAAATACCGTAGCATTTTTCGTTGGACTGCGCGTGTGCGGCTGTGGACAGACCCGCAATTGCGGTTGCGACGGATGCTGCGAGGGCGAGCGTGGTTGTTGTCTTGGACATGGGATGACTTCCTGTTGGTTGGTTGCATTTCATGCGCCGTGATTAGCGACATCCCTACATTAGGCTGCGACAGACTGTCCGCGCCATTCACAGGGTCGTGCATCGCGTGGGCGTTATCGCATGTCAGAACGCAGGGAGCGTTAAGGTGTTGAAAACAAAGGACCGACCCATTTTCGGGGCCGGGTCTGTAATACGTTACAGCGCTGGAATGTTACAAAAGATCGGGTGGAGTCGCTGATTTTTGCAATTCTTCGAGGATCGCATCAAGGGATGTTACAGATGTTTGCTTTTCACCAAGGCGGCGCGCAGACACGGTACGTTCTTCGACTTCGCGCGCGCCGCATGCCAGAATAATCGGCACCTTGCCCAGTGAATGTTCGCGGACCTCATTTGCCCCCCTTTAGCGTGGTTCTACGAAGAAACCTTCCGATGGGGCCAACCATTCATTGACCACCACAGGATAAGTCACCTTCAACACACTCTAACTGGCGCTTCAGCCTCTGGCTTTGCATCTGGGTTAGGTCAGCGAGACAAGTCAAGAGGACATATGGATGAATACTTCCCCCCTGCGTCCCAGCGCTATCAAAGTCGCACTGAGCATCGCGATAAGCAATCCACTTGCGCTGTGCCGTACGAAGCGTTTCGTGGCCAGGTGCAGATATACTTTCTATCAACTCTCCATAAACGACGTTCAGCTCACCATCCGCGGTTCGATAGTCCTGCTCAGCGCACAGAGTAATGGACCTCTGATTGCCATCGCTTCCGCAACTCACGTCATCGGCCAGAGCAGCAGATACAAAACATGTTAGTCCTACCGCGCCTAAAATTATTTTCATTACTTATCCTGCCGTTCCCAACCACATCTCATTACGTATTGTAATAGGATAAACGGGTTCGTTCTAAAACCATCGTTTTGCACGGGCGCAGACCAGCCTGATTGATGGTTCCAAAAAACCCATTCAAAACTGAAGCCGTTGTTGAAGCGCTCTCATAACAACGGACATTCATACAACACGCAGTATTGGTCGAAATGGGCTCTTTGCCGACCTTCGCTGCCGGCAAAAGTGCCTCAAGCTGCCAAACGTCTGCATTCTCAAACGGTGAGCCTATACTTCGCAACTGCGGCGAAAGTCCGGAATCCGCCCCTTGCGTCGATCAACGCTCACGGCCCATTGCGGACTTTGGCCATACTGTCCCAACGCTGCGGTAGCAGCCCGCATTGCCGACTTTCGCTGCAACAGCGAAATCGAGTGACCCGCGAACTCAAAGTATCGGGGCAATGCACCATTTCTCTGTGATGTGACTCATGAAGGGGTGGTTCTCTCACAAAGTACGATGCGAACTCCCACATCTCAAGAACCGTACAGGGGCAGACATTTGGGGAGGGGGACAGCAGTTATTATTCTAAACACCAGCGGTGCTAACACCGCGATGGCATCGTACTTCAGTGCTTGGAACCGTATATTATTAGCCCTACCGTCGCTTGTCGGTAGTCGTTTAGTAGGCGCACTAACTTAAGTTAGTAATGGCGTTCAAGAATGTGTTACGCGTCAGGGAGTTAAGGTGAAGTTTGGTATCGATATTTCTGTCATTCTATTCTTAACACATCGTCTCAGGGTATATGAGCCCAATCGCAGGCCGACCCTGTATGTTTATTTTTGATTTTAAAAATCGATACAAAACAGAGGTGGTCCTAGATTTTAGACCAGTTTACATCCTTGTTAAGGTGGATCTGGGTTTTATTTAGGCTGCTAATCTCATTGGTTCTGTTTTGCTGACATAGGCCTCATCTGGGGTCAATATGCCGTGAGTTGAATGCGGGCGCTCAGAGTTGTAATACGTCAGCCATTTGCCGATCCCAGCCCGCATTTCCGAGCCTGTCTCAAAGGCATTCAAATAGACGCATTCATACTTCAACGATCGCCAGAGCCTTTCGATCATGCGATTGTCGCGCCATGCGCCTTTTCCGTCCATGCTGATCTTGATGTCTGCGTCGACCAGCACGTCGATCCAAGCGCCGCTGGTAAATTGGCTGCCCTGATCGGTGTTGAAGATTTCCGGCGTGCCGTGCTTGGCGAGCGCCTCTTTCAAAGCCTCGACGCAAAAGTCTGCATCCATACTGTTGGACAGCCGCCACGAAAGCACTTTGCGGCTGTGCCAATCCATGATCGCCACGAGATACAGGAAGCCGCGTCGCATCGGTATGTAGGTAATATCTGCGCACCAAACCTGATTTGGGCGGTCAATTGCCGCATTCCTCAGCAAGTAAGGCCAGATCTTGTGATGCGGATGCTTTTTACTTGTGTTGGGCTCCTGATAGATCGGAACCAGACGCATAAGCCGCATCAAGCGCCGGATCCGGTGGCGGCCACATTGGTGATTGTTGCGCTTCATGTACCGGGCCATCTGACGCGATCCATACCAAGGCGTTTCCAGGAACTGTTTGTCGATGATTTCCATGAACCGCAGGTTCTCAGCGCTCTCGCCGACGGGCTGGTAGTAAAGCCGCGAACGCGACAACTGCAATAGTTCGCACTGTTTACGCATGCTTAACTTATGATCTCGGCTCACCATTTTTTGCCTCGCATCCCGAGGCCGTTAGGCGCTGCGAGGCATCCGCCAAAAAATCTCGCTCCACAACAAGCTGACCTATCTTGGAATGCAGCTTGTCGACGTCAACGGCACTTACCCCATCGGGCGCTGAACCTTTGCGCGTAAATGCCGTCGCCATATTCTCTATCGCCGCCCGTTTCCAAGTCCCTATCTGGGTCGGATGAACGCCATATTTTTTGGACAGTTCCGCCATCGACATCTCCTCGCGGATTGCTTCAAGCGCAACCTTGGCTTTGAAATCGGGCGAATGGTTCTTTCGTTTTGTCATTTGGGATCACTTCTTTCGTCATGCGATCCACCTTAACAACTGGTCCGAAAATCCGCGACCACCTCTAAACATAGCCTCAAAAAGGCATTACAGATGAATTTTTAACAGCAAGCAGAAGTTAGACAATTCTGTCTAATCTTCTGGACCAAATCTCATTTAAAATATTTTTATGCTTACGTACGCATGACAATTCGCATGTCAAGAGGTGAACCTATCCTCTTGAAGTCTGCGTGAAAGGAACTGCTTTGGCAACTCTAACCGTAGGATCAGGTTTTTCCTATCCGACGATTTCGGCCGCAATGATGGATGCTTCGCCTGGCGACACCATCCTCTTGGGCGCAGGTTACAGTGACGAGACGGCGACGGTCTTAAAAAATGATATATCCATTGAGGGCGACGTCAGTTCCTCCGATATTGTTTTGCAACTGGCGCCCGATGTTACCGGAGTGACTCTTGGCGGGTCTGCGTCAATAGATGTGGTGGATAGTGGCTCGAGTGATCTAATTACGGGTAACATCGGGGACAACGTGATTACCGTCTCTGGTGGAGTTGATATTGTAGATGGCGGGCTTGGCGTAGACAGGCTCATCGTCGATTATAGTGCGTCAGCGGGTGTGGTTACAGCCACCACTGCCATCATTGGAGGTGACCTGGGCACGGTTAGCATCACTAATGTTGAAAACTTGACCGTACTTACCGGCGCGGGTGCTGACACCCTTACGTTTACCGCGGCCAACGGTGATAACTATATTGATGCTGGTGATGGTGCTAATACGATCGTGGTCGGCGAAGGCACAAATACAGTCATTGGCGGTAGTGGTATTGATACGATCGCCGTTGGTAACGGCAATAACTATATCAATGCTGGTTTAGACACTGCAGCTGCCAATACGCTTTTAGTCGGTTCTGGCGATAACGTTATTATTGGCAGTGACGGCATCGATACGATCACCACCGGTGGTGGTAATAATTATATTTATGCTGGAGAGGGCGCAAACACGATCACCGTCGGCCCCACGTTCTCTGGTAATAACATTATTATTGGCGGCAGTGGCATTGATACGATGACCATTGGTGGCGGCAACAACTGCATCGATGCTGGCTTTGGCACTGCAGGTGCCAACACAATTACGGTCGGGCCCACCTTCTTCGGTAACAATATCATTCTAGGTAGTGAAGGCATTGATACAATCACAGTTGGTCACGGTGATAACTATATTTCGGCAGGTGGCGGAGCTAACGTAATAGTAGCCGGTTCTGGCAACAATTTCATCACGGCCTCCGACGCCATCGACACTATTACCGCTATGGGTGGCAATAATGTTATCGAGGCGGGGGGCGGAGCCAATACGATCACCACTGGCCACAGTAATGACGTCGTTGAAACGGGTAACGCTGCAGACACCGTCGCCACAGGCGCAGGCAATGATATAATAAAGGACGCGGGTGGTGCAGGCACCTTAACTGCGGGGCCTGGGCATGACAGGCTTGTCATGGATCTATCTGTATCTACGGCGCCAATCACCAACACGGCTGTGAACGTTGCTGGCACCTATTCTGGCATAATAGACGCAACGATCTATGCTGGGGTTGAAGAGTTCCACATCACTACCGGAAGTGGCAATGACACTATCGTAACTGGTAACGGTGCTGACGTTCTAGACGGGGGAGACGGTGCAGATAATCTGTCTGCAGGCGGTGGGTCTGATGTTATTTATGGCGGCGTTGGCGATGTTATCGATGGCGGTGAGAACGCTGACGGTCGCGACTTTGACCTCCTTGTTCTGAAAGACTTCGGCCCTTATGAGATTGTGCTCACTGATCCAAACAACACGGAAAACGGTACGGTTTTCCAATTAAATGAACCCAACGGCATTCGAACTGGCGGTGAGGTAAAGTTCACCAATATCGAGAGCATTGAATTTGTCGATAATACCGTAACGACGCCTGAGGATGCGGTGTTGAGCAGCGATCTTGGCCTCAGCGAGACGACTACCGTGAGCACGTTTTTGGTTGGCTCTACCATTTATAACGCTGGTGATATAGCGAGCCGAACTGAAGGCGATCTCCAGATCAACGCAGATGGTACATACCTATTTACTCCTACTGCCAACTATAACGGCCCAGGTCCAGTGACGACCTACACAACGGTTGATGCTACGGATCCAGATAACGCAGAGACCGCGTCCTTGGTTATTGAGGTGACTCCCGTTGCCGAAGTGATCCCAGCCTGCTTAACTGGTCCTATCCCTCCTGTTCCGTGCTTTGTAGAGGGAGCCCTGATCGAAACTGCATATGGTGAAGTTGCAGTAGAAGATCTAAAGGTTGGTGACCTCGTCCAAACCCTTGATCATGGATTGCAACCGCTTCGCTGGGTCGGCCGCCGTCAACTTGATGCTCGCGAACTTGAGGAAAATGAGAACCTGCGGCCGATCCGCATTTGTAAAACTGTTGTCGGTGCTGAAAATGGTGTTCGCGACTTAGTTGTATCGCCCCAACACCGTATCTTAATTGCCTCCAAAGTGGCTGAGAGGATGTTCGATAGCACAGAAGTATTGGTCGCGGCAAAACATCTTCTGGCGATAGAAGGCGTCAAAATTGCCTATGATTTGGAAGAGGTGACTTACCTTCACATCCTCTTCGATAACCATGAAATAGTCTATTCTGGTGGAATTCTTTCCGAGAGTCTCTATCTCGGGCATCAGGTGCAACTAAGCCTAACCGCCGATGGCTGGCAGGAAATTATGATCTTGTTCCCGGAAGTGGCATCAACGAACTTCACACCTACATCTTGCCGTCAAATCATTGGCGGTAAACAAGCAAAAAAACTCGGTCTGCGTCATGCTAAAAATAGTATGCCTCTCTTGAATGCACATATCACACCTTATCAACCAACAATTAAGAGTGGATGGTTTGACCTCATCCTCATGGATATCAGCATGCCAATCATGGATGGACGTGCTGCGACACGTGCTATCAGAGGGCAAAGTGGCGCATCGCAAGATACCATGATTGTTGCGCTGACAGCCAATGCGATGATCGAAGAGCAAAGTGAATTTCTCAAAGATGGTATGAACGGCGTTTTGACAAAACCACTGTCTCGCGATGCCCTTCGTGATCTATTGCATGGGGTAGCGAGCGCCGCGACTTAGGCGTCGACGCGACGATCTCATTGACGAGTTTTAAGACCCGGTTGGAGCATCGAGAGGCTGAGCCCACTTCGTCGGGGTCTGCTGTGCCTGTATCGTAGCCGTAAAAGACGCCGTCCACGGCGGTGCCGTTATGTGTTATGGCACGGTGCCGCCGCCAAATTCCGATCCGGTGACGGTCATGCCTGTGAGGGAAATATCTTCGGTGATCCCGCCTGCGGTGTAGGAGGTGTTCACGTCAACCTGTTGTTCAGGCAAGTCTGTTGGGCAGTAGTGAGGTGGGGGAGGTGCTTTGGCTTTCTGGCCGATGCGTCGGTATAACGATTGGTTTTTGTCGCCCGTTTCGTGCAGCAGCGCAGGGGTGGCAAAGCGGTTGATGCTGGCTCACTGCTTGGAAAGCGGCGTTGATGGGGGCCACCATTACGATCAATTTGGATACCGGATTCTGCGGCACGGCTATTGCAGCCATTGATGTTTGGGACGAGTCGAGGGACTTTCTTGCGTCTCTCTTGAGCGAGTGCCGCCGATGGATGGTACGCTGCTATTTTGATCGACATAGGTACGACAGCTGGTTCGCGGTGTTGTTTGTTAGTTAGGTGGTTTTGCTTTCTGCACGATGCATATTCCTAAACAGTTCTATCGCTAACCAAACCTGTCAGACAGTTTAGGAAGATCACACGCCGTCCCAACGCCTTAACATCCAGTACCACTGTTCTGGATTTGCCATGATCCGCGCAGATAAACTGTCGTTAAAGGCACGGGTCATAGTGAGACTGTCGGTGTGGGGGATAGGAGCCTCGAAATCCACCCGAAATGCGTTCCCGTCATCACTACGAAGACCATATGCAGGTATCATGGGCAGATCATATTTAAGTGCAAGTTGGGCCGCAGAGAGCGATGTGAGGGCTTCATGGCCAAGAAATGGTATCCGCACGCCTTCTGAATACTTTTCATCTAACAAGATGGAAATAATGCCGCCATCCCGAAGGTGTTTCACAAGGGCTCTCGTCCCGACGCGGCCTGTTGCCAAAATTGGTTTACCGCCTGCTTCAATCCCAGCAAGAATACGGCGTTCGTAATGATGGTTCTTGTTTGGTCTATAGACAGCTCCACTTTCAAGACCATGCATTTTGATTGAGGCGCGAATTGCTTCCCACTGGCCGAAATGGCCAGAAACAATAATCGCTCCCTTACCAGCCGCGTGGGCCTCTTTCAGGGCAGTAAGACCAGGGCCTGATGCATTGAATTTGTGGTGTTGGGTTTGAAACTCAGCGTCGTGATAAATCTCAAAGAGTGTCCGCCCCATTTGCAGGCCCATATTTTGACCAAGCTTAGTGCGCGCACTGCGCTTCATTTCGGGGAATACCCGTTTGGCTTCACGGTCAAACCGGCGTTTTGCTGGCGGAAACCAACCCATGATCACGCTAAATGTCGTTCCCAACCCACGCGATCGTAAATCAAAGGCGCGCCAACGAATAACAGTCAGCGCCGACCATAAAGGGAAGTATCTGACGTGATGTAGAACTGATTTTAGAGATATGGAAAGCATGGCGCTATATGACTGGCTTAAACGCTAATACCAATCGAAAAGACTAAAGCGGTTTGCTCTGCATCATATCCATCACGGATTGTGTCATTGTGGTTCGCTCTGAGAGTGAAAGCGCCGCATCTATATGCCCGCTGCGCCGTTGGCATCAATCGCTACAAAGGGTTGTTAGCGGGACAAGGTGTGAGGTCTAGGCAAGCGATTAAATGTCCGTTCATTCAGTTTCGCAATTGGTATTCTAACTACGAATGCGAGTTATTTGGCGCGCAACATCATCCACGAGACAACCGTATCCACCGCAGGATTTGGCGTCGATCTGCGCAATGTCAGGAGATAAAAATCCCGCGTCTCGGCGGTTTTGAAAGCGCCAATTTCTAAAAGTGTTCCTGCTGCGATGTCGCCGGAAACAAGAAAACGACTGACCAATGTAGCGCCCTGTCCTGAGATAGCAGCGTCAACAGCTAGTGCTGTTTGGCTGAGGCGCAGTCTACGCTTGCTTTGGTCAACCAACCCCATTTCCGCCAGGAATTTTGGCCAAAGGTCATATGCGTCGTGGATCTTTGGCAACAGCGACCAGGCCGTCGCGCTTAAGGGAAATTGCTCTGCATGCAATAGTTTAGGCGCGGCGACCGCGATTACATCTTGTCCGAACAAGAGCGTTGCATTCAGCGCAGCCCCGAACGGTGGCGCGCCTTGGCGTATGGCAAGGTCGATGCCGTCGCTGTGAAAGCTGGACACTTTTTCTGTCGCCAGTATGCGCAGATCTATGTCAGGGTGCCTCACTGAAAAGTCAGGCAGGTTCGGGATGAGCCACTTTGACGCAAAGCTCGGTGTGACGCTGATTGTGACTTTTCCCAGCTCTGGCTTGAGCAGTGCTGTCGCCACCCGCAGCTCAGAAAACGCACTCACGATCCTTTCGTGATACCCACGGCCGACAGACGTCAGGGCCAATCCCTTGGGCAATCTGTCGAAAAGGACGACGCCAAGATCAGCCTCAAGTTGACGCACCTGCTGTGCGACAGCCCCTTGTGTGACACCCATCTCGTCGGCCGCGGCGCGAAAGCTGAGGCACCGTCCGGCGGCGTCAAAGGCGCTCAGCGCATTGAGAGAGGGGAGATCGATCATTTGACGATACTATTTCTACAGGCAGGAAACATCAATTCTCAATCGAATGGCGCACAGGTTGTAGGTATACTTAAACCAATCAATAATTGGAGACAGACATGCCAGTAGAAAAAGTAGCACTGATCACGGCAGGCGGCAGCGGCATCGGGGCAGAGGCTGCGCGTCGGCTTGCCGCAGATGGTTTCAGGATCGGCATCTTGTCATCGTCAGGAAAAGGGGAGGCTCTTGGAAACGAACTTGGCGGCTTTGGTGTCACCGGATCGAACCTGAATAGCGATGACCTTTTAGCGCTCGTTGAGGGTGCACAGGACCGCTGGGGCCGTGTCGATGTGCTGGTGAACTCAGCGGGTCACGGCCCAAAAGGCCCGATCTTGGACATCAGCGATGATGATTGGCACCAAGGCATGGAATTTTACCTGATGAACGTAATCCGACCCACCCGACTGGTAACCCCCTTAATGCAAGCACAGGGCAGCGGCGCAATCATCAACATCTCGACCTTTGCCGCTTTTGAACCTGACCCGCTTTTTCCGACCTCTGGCGTGTTCCGCGCGGGCCTTGCGGCGTTCACAAAGCTCTATGCTGACAAATACGCGGCAGACAATATCCGAATGAATAACGTCTTACCCGGTTTTATCGACAGCCTACCAGAAACCGACGACCGCAAGGCACGCATCCCCATGGGCCGGTACGGGCGCGCCGATGAGGTGTCCTCGCTGATATCCCTATTGGCGTCAGACGGCGGCGGCTACATGACAGGGCAAAACCTGCGTGTTGATGGCGGGCTCACCCGTGCCGTCTGAGGCCACCTTGTAACCTGCTGCGCAGGATCGGCGGGTTTTCGCAGTCAAATGGGGAGCGGCTAAGGACAGGAAATGCAGACCCTTGAATGTTCCCAGCGTCAGTCACTGTGAACTCGAAGCCGACTTTCGCTGCGAAGGCCATATGGATCTGTAATGCGCCGTGAGTGACGTCTGTCACTAAGGGGGTTAGCAGTCATTCGCAGTGGTATGCGCCCAGGTCCGATTTTTATATTACCCGTTTCACGACCGGCTCAACTTCGCTTCAATCAAGCAGTGGAAATACGCCTGTTTTTTTGACCACTCCGTAGACAAAACTGCTGTCGATAGACCCGATTCCGCCGATGGGGTGCAGGCGTTTGCGCACAAAATTCTCGTAATCTCCGAGGTCCGCGACAACCACGCGCAAAAGGTAGTCAGACGTGCCAGTCATCACGAAACATTCAAGAACTTGATCCACGCAGCTGATCTGTTTTTCAAACTGCTGGACGACTTTCTCGTTATGGCCGGTCAGACTGACCCGCACAAAGACTGTCACAGGTAGACCGTAAGCCTCGGCATCGATGTCAGCTGTGTAGCATTTAAGAGCGCCGCTTTCCTCCAGCAGCTTCACGCGACGCAGGCAGGGTGATGGTGACAGGTTCACCTCAGCTGCGAGATCCTGATTCGTCATTCGGCTATTGCGCTGCAATGCGCGGATGATTTGGCGGTCTTTATCGTCCATTTCGGCCCTCATTGGCATAATATGCTAATTTGGTATCGAGATGAAGTATCATTAGCAATCCGTTTGACGTGAGTCTGTTCTAATTTACTCAGGAAACATTCACGGAGCCACAACATGCGCAATCACCCCAACAGCTTTTCAACGATGGCAATTCACCACGGTTACGACCCGATGGAGAACGAAGGGGCTTTGACGCCGCCTTTACACCTGACATCGACCTTTGTGTTTGAAACGGCAGAAGCTGGAGGGAATATGTTTGCCGGTGAACAGGCAGGGCATGTCTATTCTCGCATCTCGAACCCCACGAATGATCTTTTGGAGCGGCGCATCGCAGTGCTGGAAGGTGCCGAGGCCGGGCTTGCCTTGGCATCAGGCATGGGTGCGATTACCTCAGCCCTGTGGACGCTCCTTGCGCCGGGTGACGAGATCATCTTGGACAAAACGCTGTACGGGTGCACGTTCTCGTTCATGCATCACGGGTTGGCCAAGTTTGGGATCAAAGTTACCCACGTTGATCTGACGCAGGCTGAAAACCTGACCGCTGCAATTTCCGAAAAGACAAAAGTCGTTTATTTTGAAACCCCTGCAAACCCGAACATGCGCTTGGTTGATATCGCGACTGTGTCCGACATCGCGCACGCTAATGGTGCCAAGGTCGTGGTCGATAATACATATGCCACGCCATATCTGACCCAACCAATCAAGCACGGTGCTGACATTGTTGTCCATTCAGCTACCAAATACCTCGGCGGGCACGGTGATGTGGTGGCTGGTTTATTGGTCGGTTCCGCAGAGCTGGTCGCTGACATTCGCCTTCAGGGGATGAAGGATATGACCGGCGCTGTGATGGCACCATTCAACGCGATGCTGATCTTGCGCGGGATAAAAACGCTCGAGTTGCGCATGGATCGTCATTGCAGCAGTGCCGCCACGATCGCCGCGATGCTAGAGGCGTCACCTGCCGTGCAAAAGGTCTGGTATCCGGGCTTGGAAAGTTTCGAGCAACATGATCTTGCCAAACAACAGATGTCCCAGTTTGGTGGCATGATTGCCTTTGAGCTGATTGGCGGAAAACAGGCCGGTATCGCGATGATGAACAAGCTCGAACTGGTGTCACGCGCAGTATCGTTGGGCGACGCCGAGACATTGGTGCAGCATCCCGCCAGCATGACCCACTCGACCTATTCCACCCAAGAACTGGCCGAACACGGCATCAGCGAAGGTCTTGTGCGCCTGTCAATTGGCCTTGAAGGCGTGGACGACCTGATTGCCGATCTTGCGCAAGCTTTGCCCAAGTCTACTGTTCAAAACGCTGCCTAAAGGAATTCCATTATGTCCACGCACCTTAAATCCATCGAGCAGCGTCTTTTGTGGCTGTCTCATTGGATGATCCACAATGCCAACCATATCCGTCCCAAAATGGATGGCATTAAGGTGGGTGGGCATCAGGCGTCATCAGCGTCGATGGTTTCGATCATGACGGCACTATATTTCCAGACTTTGCGGCCTGAAGATCGGGTTGCAGTCAAACCGCATGCTTCGCCGATTTTCCATGCGATCCAGTATCTGATGGGCAACCAGACGCGTGAAAGAATGGAGAACTTCCGCGGTTATGGCGGCGTGCAAAGTTATCCATCGCGCACCAAGGACATTGACGATGTCGATTTTTCGACTGGCTCGGTGGGACTTGGCGTTGCAGTGACGTCGTTTGCATCAATTGTGCAAGATTACATCAAAGCCAAGTCATGGGGCAGTGACCAGAAAATGGGCCGTATGATTGCGCTTGTCGGTGATGCGGAGCTGGACGAAGGTAATATCTACGAAGCACTACAAGAGGGCTGGAAGAACGATCTGCGCAACTGTTGGTGGATCATCGATTATAACCGTCAATCGCTTGATGGCGTTGTGCGCGAAGGATTATTCAAACGCGTCGAGCAAATTTTTGACGCCTTTGGTTGGGATGTTGTCCGCGTTAAATACGGCCACCTACAACGCGCGGCGTTCGAGGAATCTGGAGGTGAAAAACTACGCCAGTGGATCGATGATTGTCCGAACCAGTTGTACTCTGCGCTGACCTTCATGGGTGGTGCGGTTTGGCGCGAACGCCTGATGGATGCGCTTGGGGATCAGGGCGATGTCACGGCATTGATTGAACGGCGCAGTGATGCGGAACTTGCCGAGTTGATGGAAAACCTAGGTGGCAACTGCGTGCAGACGATGGCCGATACTTTCGCTTCTGTCGATCACGACCGTCCTGTTTGCTTTCTAGCCTATACCATCAAAGGTTGGGGCACACCGATCGCGGGTCACAAAGACAACCATGGCGGCCTGATGAACAAAACCCAGATGGGTGAATGGCAAAAACACATGGGTGTGCCAAAGGGTCAGGAGTGGGACAAATTCGCGACCATTACCGATCCCACCGTATTTGAGACCGAGCTAGCAAAGACGCCGTTCTTTGCTAAAGGCTCGCGTCGCTACAGTGATGACGTCATTGACGTACCGATCATTGATATCACCTCAGATCGGGAAATATCGACCCAAATGGCGTTTGGCAAAATTCTTGATACCCTTTCCAAAGGTGACAGCGATTTGGCCGAACGGATCGTGACCACCTCGCCTGACGTAACCGGTACAACCAACCTTGGTCCTTGGGTGAACCGACGCAAGCTGTTCGCGCGCGATCACCAAGAAGACACATTCAAAACTGAAAACATCCCATCGACCGCGAAATGGGAATTTACCCCAGAAGGCCAGCACATCGAGTTGGGCATAGCAGAGATGAACTTATTCCTGCTTTTGGCCGCCGCTGGCCTGTCGCATTCGCTCTTTGGAAAACGCCTGATCCCCATTGGTACAGTTTACGATCCTTTCGTATCCCGTGGCTTGGATGCACTGAACTACGCTTGCTACCAAGACGCACGATTTATGATCGTCGGCACGCCGTCGGGCGTGACGCTGTCATATGAGGGTGGCGCACACCAATCCATAGCGTCTCCGTTAATTGGAATGTCCCAAGACGGCCTTGCCGCGTTCGAACCTGCCTTTGCCGACGAGTTGGCCGTGATCATGGAATGGTCGTTCAACCACTTGCAAAAAGATGGCGATGGCGATCCGGACGAACGCACATGGCTGCGGGACGAAACCGGAGGATCGGTTTATTTGCGTCTGACCACCAATCCGATTGAACAGCCCGGCAAGCGCGTCAATGATGCTTATAAACAGGGTGCAATTGATGGGGCTTACTGGCTACGCGAACCTGGCCCAAACTGCGAAGTGGTCATCGCCTACCAAGGCGCAGTTGCCCCAGAAGCAATAAAAGCAGCGGGCAAGATAGGCGAAGGCCGCCGCGACGTCGGCGTCCTTGCCGTGACATCCGCTGACCGCTTGAACGCAGGCTGGACGGCCGCACAACGGGCGCGGGCAAATGGCAATAAAGCTGCCGCCTCGCATATCGAAACCTTACTGCAAGGCCTGCCACGAAACTGCGTGATGATCACCGTCATCGACGGCCATCCCGCCACACTGTCATGGCTCGGTGGTGTTTGGGGGCATCAAACGATCTCGCACGGGGTAGAGCACTTCGGGCAAACGGGCTCTATTGCTGACCTATACAGGCACTTTCGGATCGACGCCGACGCGTTGGTCAGGTCCGCAAGTGAGCTGTCCCTTGGCGCGAAGATTCCACACTTCAACAGCGTTGGGTAGACGCAGCCAAGGAGATTGCTGCAGCATTTGGTTGATTGGGCTCTTTGCTAACTTTAGCTGCGGTTGAAAACGTCGCGTGCTGCCGAACTGAGCAGCGGCGGCGCGGGTTATAGAAGCCGTTGATGTATTCGAGATCGCCATCTCAGCATGTCTGCGTGTGTTCCATGTGTCCCGCCAGATCAGTTCTGCCTTGATGGTTTTGAAGAACGTTTCAACGGCAGCATTGAAGCTCCTATATTCGTCAAGTTGCGATTTGATCTGTTTTCGATACACAGAGCTGGCTGTAGATTTCGCGGACGATGTAGCGTTTCAGGCATCGAATTATCTCGCTTTTGCTCTTCCCGTCTTTCGTGCGTTTCTTGACATATGCAAGTTTCGGTTGGTGGCTTCGCATTCTAACGATAGCAACACGATAGAGTGCTGCGTTGGCCTGTCGATTGCCGCCTCTGTTTAACCGGAAGCGGTGTGTTTTGCCGCTGGAAGCTGGGATTGGGCAAACACCGCAGAGCTTTGCCAATGCTGCTTCCGAACGGATGCGCGTTGGGTCGTCGCCAACGAGGATTAGCATCTCTGCGATTGTCAGTGTTGCTATCCCATGAGATACCATCAGGTCTGGTGCGCGTTCGGTGACAAGGCGTTCCAGTTCCTTGTCGTGGGCAATAATTTCTTCATGCAGCCACAGCCACCGGCGCGCCAATGCCCGCATGGCGGCTTTTGCTGAGGCCAATGGCGTGTCGATATCGCCAGGCCGAAAGGCCGCAATATGCCGGATCAACGCGACTTTCCCTCGAATTGGATCCAGTGCCTCCCGAAGATCAGCAGGTGCATTAATGATCAACGTCTTCAGCGTTACCATCGCCTGTGAGCGTGATTTAACGCCAGTATCGCGTGCAATCTTCAAATGTCTGATCATTTCGGATGACCCTGTTTGTGTCTTGGGTCGCGCTGTTGCCTGCCCAGAAAGAACGGATCGTGCAGCGCCCTCTGCGTCCAAACTGTCTGTTTTACCTTGCGTGTATCGCAGCTGTCGGTTTGGTCGTGTGACCTCAATGACATTGTGGCCTTGAGCCAACAAAGACCGGGATAGGCCCGCACCATACGAACCAGTCCCTTCGATTCCGAATACTAGAACGTCCCCAAAAGACTGTGACCAGCGTTCCAGCTCCAAATACCCTTTGGGATTGGTGGGTATAGATAATGCGGCCAAACGGGTGCCTTGCGTATCGATTGCGACGGCAACATGTGTTGCTTTGTGTGTGTCGATGCCAATAATGATTGGATGTGTAGTCTTCATGATGCCCTCATTGCTAAGAATGCCCAGGCACCGATCCGAGGGGACAGGACTGTGATGGTACGCTGACCGTCAGGCTCCTATAAAGTCACATCTCGCCCGTTGCCGGGGCGACTTGACGGTCGACACGTCAACGCAATGACACGCAGTCAATCGTAGCATGGGTCAGGCCATCAAGCCGCAATACCATACTCACAGTCATAGCAATTTCCCTTTCCACTCATCCGCTGCCTGGCAGTGGATGGCCCAAACCAACGCTGGAGCTTGGATTTTGTTTCCGATGCGCTGAGAGACGGTCGCAGGTTTCGCATCTTGGCAATCGTTGATGACTTCAGTCGTGAGCATTTGGTTCTGGTGGCTGACACATCCCTGTCTGGTCTCTGCGTTGCAGGTGAACTGGGCAAGGTGATCGCAGAACGAAGACAATAGTTTCAGACAACGGCACGGAGTTCACCAGCATGGCGATCCTCAAATGGGTTCAGGAGAGCGATGTTGATTGGCACTGTATCGCGAGGGAAAACCGCAGCAGAACGGCTTCATGATGCGCTTCAACGGCAAGCTTCGAGACGAATATTTGAATAAAACGTTATTTGGCACATTGCGCGGTGCCCGCAAAACGCTTGAAGGGTGGCAGGAGGATTACAACTGGCGCAGGCCGCATTCAGCGTTGGGCAACCTGATACCGATGGAGTTTTTGCAGAGACAGACGATGGACAAGATGGCGGCCTAAGGCCAAAGAATTAACTGCAAGGACTCCCGTAGCGCTGGATTGGGGGGGTAGGTCAATCAAAATCGCGGTGCGAGACAAAATCACATTTTGCCTCTACGCTAATATACGGGTGCGGACAGTAAGTCGAATACCGCGTCGCGGTTTGACAGTACCAATAAAAGGGCCAAGTCGTTTGGTTGGATTTGTTGGAGGATCAATTTTGCGCCAGCGGAGGGGGAGATTGCCGGCGTTATATGATCGCCACTAAACCCCGCAGCGATGGCAGATGCTTTGATAAGATCAGGCGTTTCGCCCAGCGCACGGCCGCGTAAATAGTCTGCGATTTCTGCTATTACGATAAGGTCGGGTCGAAACTTGAGCGCTGTTGTCGTGACCTCATCTATAACCTGATCCGAGTGGTCACCAGGTTGGCTTAACATCAGGAAACGTCTGTTTGCGGGCATTAACGCAGTTGCTTCACACACGGCTGCGATTGCGTGCGCATTATGGGCGAAATCAACGATGACCTTTGCGCCGTTGTAGGTAAATTCGTTGAAGCGGCCGGGGTTGCTTTTTGGATCGGACACAAAGGTGGATAATCCCTTTTGGATTATATCTGATTGAATGCCCAAGGCAGTGCTGGCGGAGATCGCCGCGAGAGTATTTTGGACGTTATGTTTTGCGGCCCCCGACAGGGTAACGGGGACATCGTTTAATGCGATTGCCCAAGTCTCGGCGGAGCCTTTCGAGAAGACCAGCGTGTCGTCTTGAAGGTACGCGCAAGGCTGGCCCAGCGCGCGTGCTTGGGTGATCAGGGGGGATGTGGCATCGCTCGAAAACCACCAAATTTCTGTCGTGAGGTTTCTGGCCGCTTCGACGATATTGGGATCATCAGCATTGAGGACAAGAATGCCATCCGCCGACAATGCGCGGGCAACGGCAAATTTCACCTGCGTCATGTCTGCCAGCGATGAGATGCCATAATCCCCCAAATGATCCTTGGCGATATTTGTAACTACGGCCACGCGGGCGCGACGCGTGGCCAAGCCACGGCGCAAAATACCGCCGCGGGCGACTTCCAGACAGGCGATCCCGACGTGAGGGTCGCGCAAAACCATCCGTGCCCCAGCTGGACCCGAATAATCACCACGATCAAGAATTTCATCGCCGACCTGCACCATATCAGTTGAGCTCTGACCGACAGTGTAGCCTGCCATACGGGCAATCGCAGAACAAAGCCGGGTTGTCGTCGTTTTCCCATTGGTGCCTGTGATAAATGCGACCGGCACGTCATGAAGCTCAGACCATGCGACATCTTCGGGCGAGGGGAGGTCGGTTATGCACCACGTGCGCGAGCCAATCCCTTGACCAATCGAGACGCTTTCATCATCGCATAAAATATCGACGTCACGTTGGGCCGCGACTGAGACCAACGCCATGAGCGCAGGATTGGCCTCTTGCGCCATTACCGCCCTCAACTCTTTGATCATGAGATCAAACGACCGAGGTTCGCTGTTTAACAGCGCGGCGGCGCAGAAATGCCATGCGGTTTGGACAGCAAAGACGGAGGAATACAACTGGTCTTGCGGGGCAGAGACCGCAAGGGTGGCGCCGCCCTGAAACGGTCGGGAGGTGATAGGTTCATCGTGCCAACCAAGCGCATCCATTACGCGCCGCGCGTGAAATTGCCAAAGCGCCAACAGCGCTGTGGTCTCGATGTCTTCAAAGTAAACATCGACGATCGCGCCAGTCCGGTCCCATATCATACTTGGCCCCGTCAGCCGCCTGACGGGGTCAATGCGCAGGTGGGGCGCTTGTGCCCATCGGATATCAAGGGCCGTCTCAAGGTCGTCAGGATTAATCATATGGCGGGCCTTTGTTCAGTCACCGTCTTCTACGTCGTCACGCGCAAGCCTGACACCACGCCCGTCGCGCACCATACTGAGATCGCTGTCGCTCATATCCTCAAACGGCGCAGGCACTTGGAAATTCACCATATTTGATGCGGCCTGCGGTGCCTGATCGGGCGCGTTGAAATAGATCACCTGTTTCCAGCAACGCGCACTGTTATCGCCAAAGATGATGACAAGATCACCAGGCTGCGCCATATCCAAGCTTGCGGCAACCGCATCTTCTTCATCCGGAATCACAGATATCTGAGCTTCGGGCACGCCATGCGCGATCAACGCAGCTTTGAACAGGCGCGGGATTTCATCATGGCCGCGCTTGCGCCTGTTGTCATCAGCTTTACAGATGAAATGGTCAAAATGCCCTGCGATTGTGCCCGCTGCATCAACGATATCAACATCGCGGCGGTCGCCTGGAATTGAAACCACGACAATACGTTTGCCCTTCACGTCCAGACGGTCGGCGAGGCCCGCCATCGCAGACATCGCAGCGGGGTTGTGACCATAGTCGAGGATCACTTTGAAAGGATGTTCGTCAAAGACGTTCATCCGTCCCGGCGCTTGGAAATAGCTGGTGTCAAACGTGCGCAGACCGTGGCGGATGTTGTCCAGATCGACCTCGAAACTATAAGCCATAGCCGCCGCAAACATGGCGTTTTGCACGTTGTGAATCGCCTTACCCTCAAGCGTCGCGGGGATCAGATGTGACCACAGAACAGGCATATGCAGCCCATTGTCGTAGATCGTCAACATATCGCCACTCATGCCGGGTTCTAATACGATCGCTTTACCGCCCGCCTTGATATGTTCTTTCACAAGCGTATGACCGGGGTTTACCGTGACATAAAAAATTGAATCAACATCGGCGTAATCCGCCATTTTCAGACAATTGATGTCGTCGGCATTAAGCACGACCGCTTTTGTGGCGCTCTCGATGACCACACGCTTGACGACGGCCAATTGCGCGACGCTCTCGATACCGCCAAGCCCGATATGATCGGCAGATACGTTCAGGCAGGCGGCAACGTCGGAATGCTGATAGCCAAGACCGCTGCGCACAAGACCACCTCGCGCGGTTTCCATGACGGCAAAATCAACCGTGGGGTCACGCAAAACGATCTGGGCTGATTTCGGCCCTGTCATATCGCCTTTCACGCTTAATTTGCCATCAACATAGACCCCATCAGTGGAGGTCATACCGACAACTTTACCGCTGGTTTTCATAATATGCGCCAACATGCGCGAGGTCGTCGTCTTGCCATTTGTACCGGTGATCGCCGCAATCGGAATCCGGCATTCCTGTCCTTGGGGGAACAGCATATCGATGACTTTGCCCGCGACATCGCGCGGTTTACCCTCTGACGGGGCCACATGCATCCGGAACCCCGGCGCTGCGTTCACTTCAACGATAGCACCGCCGATGTCCTTGTAGGACTGCGTGATATTATCAATCAGGAAATCGACGCCACCGACATCCAGACCCACCGCCATAATTGCACGTTCCGCCATATCGCGGTTATCGGGATGCACCACATCTGTCAGATCAATCGCCGTGCCGCCCGTGGATAGATTGGCGGTAGAGCGCAGATAAAATACCTCGCCTTGGGGCAGGACGGTATCAACAGTATAACCCGCGTCCGCAATCAGCCGATTGGCCTGATTGTCGATCTCTAGCAAGGTCAGTACTTTTTGGTGACCAATGCCGCGCCGCGGATCGAGGTTAACGATATCCACCAATTCAGCAATATTATGCTTGCCGTCACCAATGACGTGGCCCGGCACGCGCTTTGCCACTGCGACCAGCTTGTTATTCACAACGAGCATCCGGTGATCAAAACCGGTCACGAAACTTTCAACAAGAATAGCGGCACTTTTCGAATGCAGCTCTGCTTCGGCAAAACCCGCCTCAACTTCGGCATCTTTGGTCAGGTTTATTGAAACGCCGCGTCCGTGATTGGCATCCAATGGTTTTACCACCACTGGATAACCGATTTTATGCGCCGCCTGAACGGCTTCTTGTGGGCTATAAACAATGCGCTGCTGCGGGACAGGCAAGCCAAGATCGTTTAGCAGATTATGGGTGTCTTCTTTGTCGCACGATATCTCGACTGCGATATGTTTGGTTTCGGACGTAATCGTGGCCTGAATGCGCCGTTGATATTTTCCGTGACCAAACTGGACAAGGGAACTTTCATTGAGCCTGATCCACGGAATATCCCGATCTTGTGCCGCCTTTACCAACGACTCTGTTGAGGGACCGAATTCTTTGCGCTGCGCGTGCAACACGAAACGACGCAATTCTGCGGGCCAATCGAATGTGGCATCGTAATCATAGTCGGTTTTTTCTTGCAGCGACTTTGGCAAAAGATGCATGAGCAACCGCAATGCAAGCTCGCCCGCGGCCAGTCCCACGTCCTGCTGCCGGTAAGAGTAGACCATGTTGTAATGCCCGGGCTTGCCCGTGCCACGTGTCCGCCCGAATGTGACATCGGTGCCCGCGACATTCTGCACCTCAATGGCACAATGCTCGAGAATATGACCCATCCACGTGCCTTCATCCTCGCGCAATCGCCGCAAGAAACCACCCGCTTCGCCATAAGAACAGCCGTGGTCCGAAAGATTTGGCAGGGCTGCGACCAGATTGTCGATGAACCCGGATCCAATTTTCGCCGAGGGCCAATCTTCCAATACTCCTAGATCAACAACGTGACGAATGACCGGAAAACTTGCCCATGTATTCGGGCCGACAAAGACATTCGTTGAGACTATTTTCAAATTGTGACCTCATGGGATTGATGATGTTGGGCGCAAGCAAGTTTTTCAGTCGTCTTCGTTCGTGACGTCGAAATGCGCCAATCGTTCCGGTGGTGGATACCCGATGTGCGCCTTAAGATCATAACGGCACCCTTCGCCCAAGACGTCAAGGCGCAAGCCGATCAAGCTAAGTGCTTCGCCCGGTCGTGCATCCCACATTGACGAATGCGTCAGCTGGCTTGCGTCAACGACCGTAACGGTGCCGCTGCCTACCACTTCCAACACGTTATCAGGGCCGATGAACGCCGCAGTGTCTTCGTCGATGCCCAAACCGATAAGAAACGGATTGAACGATGTTGCCGTAAGCAGACGCCCCATCCGGTTTCGCTGGGTGAAATGCTGGTCGATAATGACCGCATTGGTCAAACCCATGCCAGGGGCAAGTGTGACAGTCCCTTCGGCAGGCGCGCCATTGGCTTGACCACCCGCAACCATATGCTCGGACATAATCGACGCGCCAGCAGACGTCCCTGCGACAGGTACGCCACCCGCGTTTTGCCGCCTGATCTTGGTCACCAAAAGCGTTCCACCCAAAATGGCGGATAAACGTAACTGGTTGCCGCCGGTGATGAATATACCCGTGGCACTATCCAACATCTTTAAAAAGTCGGGATTGTCACAGTCCGAACGCTGCGTGATCGGGAGAAAGTCGACTTTACCTGCACCCAGATTAGAAAAGATGCGGTTGTAGTCATTGCCTGTCTCATCAAGCATCGAGGCCGTTGGTATCACCACGATATAGGCATCTGCACCGCCAGAAAGCTCTACGAACTTGCGATGAATCTGCATTTCCTTAACGCGATCCTCACCGCCTCCGATCGGGATAATAAATCCACGATCACTTTCCTCCACCAATGATGCTGGGCACATATGAACTCATTTCCTTTGAATAACTTGGTCTAAAGCAGGTGTTGCAATGGCACATCGCAAACATATGGCATCGGGCGGACAATAGTAACACGCCAAAACCGCTTTATGTCGTTGTCATGCGGCCCAATCTCTTTGGGGCCGTCTTGCTCGCTGCGCAACTGCAAAGCGCGTCAGGCGGATGTTCTTTAACTGCATAAAGTGAGTTTAACGGATGATGCCAGCGGCCTGTCGAGGAGCTGCGGGTTTTGCTGTGTCGATTTACAGGTATCAGGCGCATTTTTGTATGAGGTTTAAGTTACAGCTAAATTCGCTTGCGAATGGGTTTAATTGTTCTTATTTTGTTCTCGATCTCAATCAAAGGAAAGATCATGAAGGATAATCAGGACACGACGGAAAAGCTGCATTTTATTTGCCAGACTTACTTGGCCAAAAAAGGCGGCGGTTTGCAGGTAGATAAGGTGCTAGAATATAGCACAGCCGCGCAGGCGGAAGAGCGGGCAGAGCGCGAAAGCCGTAGTTCGGGTTGCGTCGGCGCAGACGCCTATATGTTACGCGAAGATCTAGGTAGCGGTGAGGTCAGTGACCCGACGTTTCTCGCACGATTTGGCACCGTGCCTGAAGAGGAATAGGGACTAGCCGCGCGGGATGTCAAAGCCCGGGGCTGCCAGAGTGAACCCCGAAAAGTCAAAACCGGGCGAGACTGTGCAGCCAACAAGGGTCCAGTCACCTGTGGTCCGTGCTGCCTGCCAGTGGCCTGTCGGCACAATTAGTTGTGGCTTTTGGTCTGTGGTTAGATCGGGGCCAAGTATATGGTCAGTGGCGGGGCCTTCGTCACTGGCGGACATCGACAGGATCAGTGGTGCACCGGCGTAATAATGCCAGATTTCAACCGCATCGACATGGTGCCAATGGCTTGGTTTGCCACCTTTCAACAAGAAATAGATGCAGGTTCCAGTAGGGCGGCCATCGTTGTCACCGACCCAGGTCTGGCGGAAATAGCCCCCCTCCGGATGGGGGGCTAGTTTTAGCTGTGCGATGATCTGGTCGGCGGTCATTACGACTTGAGGATCGAGCGACCAGCATAAATCGCTGTTTCGCCCAACATTTCTTCAATGCGGATCAGCTGGTTATATTTCGCCAGACGGTCAGAGCGCGACAGTGAACCGGTTTTGATCTGACCGCAGTTTGTCGCCACGGCAAGGTCGGCAATGGTCGCATCTTCGGTTTCGCCAGAGCGGTGTGACATCACGTTAGTGAACCTTGCGCGGTGCGCCATATCCACGGCCTGCAAGGTCTCGGTCAGGGTGCCGATCTGATTCACTTTTACCAACATGGAGTTTGCCGACCCTTTGGCAATTCCATCCGCAAGACGGGCAGGGTTGGTCACAAAAAGGTCGTCGCCAACCAGTTGGATTTTGTCGCCGATTTTGTCGGTCAACATCTTCCAACCGTCCCAATCGTCCTCGTCCATACCATCTTCGATGCTGATGATCGGGTAATCGGCGCAAAGCTGCGCAAGGTAGTCGGCATTCTCGGCAGAGGTCAGGGATTTTCCTTCGCCCTTCATCTCGTACTTGCCGTCTTTGTAGTATTCCGAGGCAGCACAATCGAGGGCCAGATAAATATCCTTGCCGGGTTTGTAACCTGCTTTTTCGATAGATTTCATAATGAAATCAAGCGCGTCACGGGTGGAGCTCAAGTTAGGTGCAAAGCCGCCTTCATCGCCGATACCCGTGTTGTGACCCGCCGCAGATAGCTCTTTTTTCAAGGTGTGGAACACTTCCGCGCCCATACGAATAGCCTCGCGGATGTTTTCGGCAGCCACCGGCATAATCATGAATTCTTGAATATCTATAGGGTTATCAGCATGTTCGCCGCCGTTGATGATGTTCATCATGGGCACTGGAAGCACGCGCGCAGAGGTGCCGCCGATGTAGCGGAACAGCGGCTGGCCCGAAAATTCTGCGGCGGCTTTTGCGACAGCCAAAGATACGCCCAAGATCGCGTTTGCGCCAAGGCGGGATTTGTTCGCTGTGCCGTCCAGTTCGATCATCGCCATGTCAATTGCGACTTGTTCCAGCGCATCAAAGCCAACAATTGCCTCGGCGATTTCACCATTCACCGCTTCGACCGCGAGCAAAACGCCCTTGCCCATATAGCGGTCTTTGTCGCCGTCACGCATTTCCACGGCCTCATGTGCGCCAGTAGATGCCCCCGATGGCACCGCTGCGCGACCCATGGTGCCATCTTCCAGAATAACGTCAACTTCAACTGTGGGGTTGCCACGGCTATCAAGAATTTCGCGGGCGTGGATATCGATGATCGTGCTCATTGGGCAGGCTCCTATGGGGTGTTAGCGGTAATAGTGGGATCTATAGCGAGAGTTTGTCGGGTTTTGGAAGCGCGCCGCAAACGGGCCTCGCGTAACAGGGTATATGTGCCGGATGCTATGATAATTGCGGCCCCAAGCAAAGTGTACCCGTCGATGGTTTCGCCAAAAACCAGCAAGCCAGCAAGCAGGCCAAATACGATCCGCGAATAGCGAAACGGGCTGACAAATGAGATATCGCCAATCCGCATGGCGGCGATGATGCAATAAAGTGAAGGAACCCCGATCGTAACAGCACCAAGTGTTAGCAGATTGACATGGGCTGATGGCAATTGCAAATTGTCGCCCGACAGGATCAGGCTCAAAATACCCGCTGGAACACTTGCCAAAAATCCGATAACAGAGATCTGTAAGGTGCTGATTTCTTTCTTTATATTCCGCGTTACCAAATCCCGTCCGGACATGGCAAATACGCCAAGCACAGCAAAAAGTGCCGCCACTTCAAAGCTATCTCCAAAAGGGCGCAGCACGATTAACACGCCGATCAACCCGATCAGGATCGCGATCCAACGCCGTGGTCCAACCGGCGCTTTGAAAAAAACCGCGGCTCCAAGTGTCACCAATAACGGACTTGCTTGAATAATGGTTGTCACCAGCGAAATCGGCACCACCGTGAGTGCTGTTACGAATCCAAGCACTGCGATTCCCTCAAACAGCGCGCGCAGTCCCGAATTGCCCGTCAGCATCCAGAACCCGAAGGGTTGTTCGCCTTTCAGCATGGCGAGCCCCGCAAATACCGCAGCACCACAGGCGCCGATGCTGATCAGAATTTGCCCCGTGGCAATCTCGTCGGACATCAGTTTGATAAAACTGTCTTCAATGGCAAAGCCGAACATGGCCACGACCATCAGGATAGCGCCGCGAATATTATCCATTTTTTCCCGATTTCAACGGCACGGCGTATAGCTCTAGCCGGTGCCCCATAAGTTTATAGCCCAGTTTTGTTGCAATTTTTTCTTGTAACGCCTCGATGTCGGGGTCCATGAATTCAATGACTTCGCCCGAGTTCATATCGATCAGGTGGTCATGGTGGTCGCGGTCGGACGTTTCGTATCGCGCGCGACCGTCGCCGAATTCGTGTTTCTCCAGAATACCGGTTTCTTCAAAGAGTTTCACCGTGCGGTAGACCGTGGCAAGCGAGATATTCGGGTCCGTGTTTGAGGCCCTGTTATACAATTCTTCCACGTCGGGATGATCGGACGCCGCCTCCAGCACAGCAACGATAACTCGCCGCTGATCGGTCATGCGCAACCCGTGGGCCTCACAGCGCGAAAGGATCGTAGATGTGGTCACGCCAACCTCTTTTCAGATGTGCTGCCTCCCGTTTAAGGCGGGGTACACCCGTTGACCAGAGCAAGTGGCGCAATTTTATAAGAGAATGAGCGCAGTTGCGCCGTATTAGCGCCGCCATGGGTGCAGGGCGAGCCATGTGCCGCCAAGCTGACGCAGCTGCGCGCCCGACCGCAGTTTGAAACGCGCAAGATCCGGGGCATTCACCGTATCAACCGTTCCGAGATCAAGACGAAGGTGCCCCGTTTTGGCAAGGTAATCAACCGCTTGCGAGAGGATCATGTTGTGCGCGTTGTGCTGGCGGCCAAGCGCATTTGCCCATCCGACTTGATACGTCGCACCCGCGCCATGCCGCAAGAATAGCATCGCAGCTACGGGTGTGCCGTGCAATGAGGCTGTCGAGAGCAATGTGTCGCGCGCGGGCCACATTTGCGCGATAGCGTGGGGCATGGCACGAAACCTTTTGGCTTTCTGCTGCGCTTTGTCTGCCGCGAAAACCCACGTATCACGGCCTGCATCAAAAGGGCGGTGCATGGTTTTGAGCGGGCTGTTGAACGCTTTTTGCAATGCATTTCGCCATTTTCCATGCGGATTAAGCGGCTGCGTCAGATCAATTTCAGCGACACTCGCAGGGGTCATAATCTGCCTGAAACCTGCGGGTTTAACATCGGCGCTATCGGTATTGAGAACGCAAAATGCGCAGCGGCCCATGCTGTTGCGCGCATGATGTGCTGCCTCTGCGGGGATGCCGGTTCCAAACAGCAGCGGCCCTTTGCGCATAAGTTGCACATCATTTTCACCAGAAAATGATTTTACTCCAATGGCTTGCAGTGCGTATGTAAAGTGAATGTGCTGTTGGATCGGTGCAATTTTCATGGTCCCGTTAAACAATCATAAACCTAATGGGTGGTTAATGAAGGGATGAAAAAGAATCGCATCATATCGCGCAGTATAGCAGCACCCGCGCGGCCGACGCTTTTGGGTGCTGCTATTTTTGCGTCAATCGTTACCTTGCCGATTGGCGTGCTCGTTATGCTGGTTGATGCGCTGTGGCTTTAGCCCAACTGCACCAGCGCATGCCGCTTTTTACCAGCACTTAGCTTTATCGGGGTTTGTAGCATTGCAGCCGTCACCATCAGTCCTGCGTCGGTCAATGCATTATCATTCAGCTTTGCGCCACCATCAGCAATCAGGCGCTTGACCTCTTTACCGCTGGCCGCCAAGCCCGCTTTTACAATGACCTGCACAATCGACATGCCGTCGCCTAACTCATCGGCTGTCAGTGTCAGGGTGGGTAGGTCGTCGCCAACGCCGCCTTTTTCAAATACTTCGCGCGCCGTTGTTTCCGCCGCAATCGCGGCCTCAACCCCGTGCAGCATAGATGTGACTTCGTTCGCTAGGATGATTTTTGCAGCGTTGATCTCTGACCCTTCCAGCGCGCCCAAACGGTCGCATTCATCCACAGGCAATTCGGTGTAGAGCTTTAAAAATTTGCCCGTATCCGCGTCCGTCGTGTTGCGCCAGAACTGCCAGAATTCATAAGGCGACAAAAGGTCCGCGTTCAACCAGACAGCGCCGCCAGCAGATTTACCCATTTTCTTACCATCAGATGTGGACAGCAAGGGCGAGGTCAGCCCGTAAATCTCGTTTTCAAGCACACGGCGCGTCAGATCGATACCATTGACGATATTGCCCCATTGATCCGATCCACCCATCTGCAACAGACACCCGTAGCGACGATTTAATTCAAGAAAATCATAGGCTTGAAGTATCATGTAGTTGAATTCAAGAAATGACAACGACTGCTCGCGGTCCAGACGCGACTTCACGCTTTCAAACGACAACATCCGGTTGATCGAGAAATGCCGCCCGATATCGCGCAAAAACGACAGGTAATTCAGGTTGTCCAGCCACTCTGCGTTATTGAGCATCAACGCATCAGTGGCGGTATCGCCGTAATCCAGGTAACGCGCAAAAACCTGCTGCATCCCAGCAATGTTTTCTGCAATTTTCGCGTCATCCAGCAACGGACGCTCATCGGCACGAAACGACGGATCACCGACCTTCGTTGTGCCGCCACCCATCAGTGTAATCGGCTTATGCCCGCTTTTTTGTAGCCAACGCAGCATCATGATATTTAGCAAATGGCCGACATGTAGCGATGATGCTGTCGCATCATAACCGATATACGCAGGCACCACACCCTGAGACAACGCCTCATCCAAGCCCTGATAGTCAGTGCAATCGGCCAGAAAGCCGCGCGCCATCATAACAGACATAAATTCGGATTTTGGGTGGTAGGTCATTGCATTTTTCCCTGCACAAAGTGTCCGACACCCTATAAACGTGCAATTGATAAAGGGAAAGTGCCAAGGAATGCGCATGAAAAAAACCGGACCAGTGACCGCTCTCGGGGCGATGTCGGGCACCTCGCTGGATGGTGTTGATGCAGCTGTGATCATCACGGATGGCATCGAAATCCTTGAATTTGGCGATACGGCTTACCGCGCCTACGCGCCTGACGAAGCGGCGGTTCTCAAGGCTGCGTTGGGCAAATGGCACGGCGATGATCTGGCTCAGGTCTCTGAATTGATCGAGACCCTGCACGCACAAATCCTCGCCGGATTCGCGGACGTCGATCTGGTCGGGTTCCACGGTCAGACCCTTGCGCATGATCCTGCAAACAGGCGCACCCACCAATGCGGCGATGGGCAGGTTTTGGCCGATGTGCTGGGCGTGCCTGTGATCTGGGATTTCCGTTCTGCAGACGTGGAGATGGGCGGGCAGGGTGCGCCCCTGGCCCCGTTCTATCACTTCGCCTTGGCCCGTTGGATGAAGGCCTGCGCGTCTGTTGCGTTCTTAAACTTGGGCGGCGTGGGCAACCTCACATGGGTCGATCCGCGCGTGGCGAAACCTGAAAGTGACGGCGCACTGCTCGCCTTTGATACAGGCCCCGCAAATGCGCCTGTGAACGATCTGATGATGGCGCGGCGCGGGCTGCCGTATGACGCGGATGGCGCGTTGGCGGCCAGTGGCGAAGTGCATAATGGCATTATCGAGACGTTCCTAGACCATGCGTTTTTCTACAAAATGCCACCCAAGTCATTGGATCGGGACGATTTTCGTGAATTGAAAGCCGCTGTCGCAGATCTATCCGACGCGGACGCCGCAGCGACACTTACAGCCGCCGCCGCGATGAGCGTGGTCAAAGCGATGGAACATTGCCCCAGCCGGCCGGCGCAGTTGTTGGTCACTGGCGGGGGGCGCAACAACCCCACCTTGATGGCAATGCTGCGTGCGGGATTGGACATGCCTGTGGTGCCGGTCGAGGACGCAGGGCTGGACGGTGATATGCTGGAAGCACAGGCCTTTGCCTATCTGGCTGTGCGGGTCGCACGCGGCCTGCCGACCTCTTGCCGTGGCACAACCGGGGTGCGGGCTGCTGTCTCTGGTGGCACGATCAGTCGGCCAAATGGTGGATGAAATGCAACATAAGTAACTCGTTCACGAAAAGGTTAATCGCCAATGAAACCAAATAGGAGGACAGAGCGTAATTACCATGAACAGACAAAAAAGGAACCAAGTCATGATTCATAAAATTGCACTCTCCTCCGTACTTATCGCTGGCACAGCGTCCACAGCATTCGCTGGCGGCCTTGCCGAAGCAGTCGTTGTTGCGGCACCTGTTGTTGTAACGGCAGCACCTGTCGTGATGTCCAATGACTGGACCGGCTTCTACGTCGGTGGCAGCTTCGGCAAAGGCGAAGTCGATGATGGCGTCTCTGACGAACTGGATGCGGACAACTACGGTGTTCACGCTGGTTACCTGCGCGATTACGGCTCGATCGTTGTCGGTGGCGAACTTGAATATTCCCGCCTTGATGTCGACACGATCAATGACGCGGATGTTCTGCGCTTGAAAGGCCGTGTTGGCTACGATGCTGGCGCGTTCTTGCCATACCTCACAGCGGGTGCTGCGCAGTTGTCCCTCAAGGACGCAGACTTAGATGATACCGGCTACTTCTACGGTATCGGTGCAGATTACGCGTTCAACGACAACTTCCGCGTTGGCGCAGAAGTCTTGCAGCACGAGTTTGAAGACTTCAACGATTCAGGCTTTGATGTTTCTGCACAAACATTGGCTTTGCGCGTTTCTTACAGCTTCTAAGCTATCGTAAATCTACGGAAAGGCGCGCCATCATGGCGCGCCTTTTTGGTTTAATTGAGATGAATTTTGAACCGCGACCGAATAGCTGCATCGGTTACCGGATCAAGGGCCGCGTCCGAGGGTTTCGCCAAAATAGCCTCTTTGCGCGCCGTAGCGTTGACCAGCAAATCAGGCTTGCCCTTTTCCAGCCATTCCTTGGGCGAAGTGCGATCAGCCGTTTTCGGATACACATATTCGGTTTGCATCATCGCCAGTGTCTGGTCAGAGCCCAAATAATGTCCCGGACCTTTCAAACACACATCGCGCATTGTCTCTAGGCCCAAGGTGTCATCATTAACCTCGATTCCGCGCACGCAGCGCAGCGCTTGACCGATCAGGTCGTCGCCTAACACAAGGGATTCGTGACAGAACCCCAATAGTGAGGCATGCATGCCAGCGGCCTCATAGACCATGTTCAGCCCCGATAACCCCGCCAATACATTCGACGCC
Organism: Yoonia sp. MH D7; assembly: GCF_054439475.1. Lineage (NCBI taxonomy): Bacteria > Pseudomonadati > Pseudomonadota > Alphaproteobacteria > Rhodobacterales > Paracoccaceae > Yoonia > Yoonia sp. MH D7. The sequence continues at coordinate 1,352,174 of NZ_JBTJCF010000001.1, read as the reverse complement.
ATCTGTTCCCAACCGGCCTGCATATCGGGCAGTTTCGCGTCCGCGATTCCCGCAGCAGCACCGCCCGGCAATCCGTAATAATGATGCATCTGCGCACAGCCCGCCGTTAACAACGCCTGCTCGCCAGACCCGCCCGACATCGCGCCCGTGCGTAAATCCGATACAAACGGCCATGTGCCAAAAATCGCAGGATAGCCCGGTGCAATGCTGTTCACATAAACCACACCCGCCAGACATTCCGCCACCGCCTGCACAATCGCACCCGCTATCGGGGCAGGTGCCGTCGCTCCCGCTTGCCCTGCGGATAGCAGCAACACAGGCATGCCGCCCGCGATACATTTTTCCATCACCAAACACGATTCGGTGGCAAATTTCATCGGCGGCACCACAAAACAATTCGAATTCGACACAAAGGGACGCGCGCGCCACCTGTCCTCGCCCCCCGCGATCATATGCAGCATCTCCAGCGCATCATCGACGAAATCAGGCTCGGTAAACGAGACGCCGACGTGTTTCGTCGTGCCGGTGCAACAAGCATAAATCGTGTTCAGATCCATCTCGCGATTATCGACGATTTCGCGTGCCACCATCGGGCGCTGTAAAAAGTGAATGTTATCCATCTGCTGCACGATTCTTGCAGCGTCATGCAAGTCTTGCACCGTAGACTCGCGGTAATTGCGGCCATGCACATCCACCATATGCACCGCTGCACCCGCCGTTCCGTAATGCACGCGAGTACCTGACAGATCGAGGGTATGTTTTGGGTCGCGGCCATGTAGCACAAGTGCTTTATTCGCAAGGCCCAGCATCTTTTGCACAAGCGCGCGGGGAAACCGCAGCCGCTTGTCCGCGCCGTAAATCGCGCCGGCCTGCACCATCACATCAACGCCCGATGGCGGTGCATCACATAGCCCGATCTCTTCCAGCGCCCGCAAGGCCGCCTCGTTTATCCGCGCCATATCCGCATCCGTCAGCGGCTTGAAACGCCCGCCTGACATACCTGCTTTGATCGGGCGCATATCATCGGGCAGTGGGGCTGCGCGCGCAGCCGTGCGCGCAGCGCGTCCACCAGACCGGCGCGGTGCGCCTAGCGTTTTGGACATCGGTGCATTGGTCGGGACGTCGGACATATCGGTCATTTCAGCAACTTTCATGAAAGGGTTTGCGAGGGCTCAAACGATCACATGATCGCAGGACGTCCTCGCGCTGCCCGCCCACGGCGCGCGCCGATGGTGCGTGTGATGAGTGTATGTTTCGCAGCCTCTGCGCGCATATGCCCCTCCCGTTAGGGATGATGATGCGTGTGAAAACAGGGGAAACTTGTCCAATTGCGACTTTAGGTCGGTTTTGAACTCTCTTTAACGTTTAATTTGACGATTCCAGCAAAGGCGCGTCATTTACCCCGCCCGCCATCGCAGTTTCCTGCCATGCGCGGAACGGGGTCACCAGCTTTACTTAGGGCTTTGCATGATGTTTGGCAAAAGCAACAAGCCGTTGTAATGCATCAACATAAGCGTCATCGTTGATCGTCATCGCCACGCGGATATGTCCCGCCGCAGACGCGCCAAAGCTTTCGCCAGGCATCGTCGCAATCAACTCTGCACTCAACAAAGCATTGGCAAATTCCTCGCCAGTCATCCCCGTCGCGCGCACATCCAGCATCGCATACATCGCGCCTTGCACAGGCACCAAACGCACTACATTTTGCCCCTCAAGGGCCTTTAGCGTCAACGCACGGCGGCGTTTGAATGGCGCCGAGACCTCGTCTTCAAGCGGAGTGCCCTGAGAAAGTGCAAAATCCGCAGCATCCTGAATATACCCCGGCACGCCATACGTCGTATGTGTCGCAAGGTTAATAAGATGTGAAATCACTTCGGCAGGTCCGCAAACCCAGCCAATCCGACTGCCGGTCATTGCGTGGCTTTTCGACATCGATCCAACCACTAACGTACGCTCGGCCATATCTGGCAAGGCGCGTGGGCTCAGGTGTTTGCCCTCCCAGATCTGTGTGTCATAGACCTCGTCAGAGATCAGCCAGAGATCATTCTCAATGCAGGTTTTAGCAATTTCTGCCATGGTTTCAGCACTATAGATTACGCCGGTCGGATTATTCGGGCTATTGATCAGCAGTGATTTTGCGCCCTTTGCTGCAGCCGCAATATCACTGGCTTGTGGCTGGAAATCATTTTCCGCAAAGGCAGGAATGGATTTTGGTATCGCCCCGATCGCGCGGATCGTGCCGGGGTAGGTGGCGTAATAAGGATCAATAAACAGCGCCGTATCACCCTGATCGCAAACCGCATTATGGCTCGAAAACAGCGCTGATTGCCCGCCCGGTGTGATCAGGATATTTTCACGCGTAGTGGGAACTCCGGTGCGCGACTGTATCCGTGCAGCCACCGCATCGCGCAACGCAAAAGAGCCGGGCACTTCTGCATAGCCGGTGCGGCCCGATTTCGCAGACCTGTCCATGGCATCAAGAATACTGGCATGGGTTCGAATATCGTGCTCACCAATGGTAAGTTCAACGACTTTTTGACCTGCGTCTATCATGCGGCGGGCGCGGTAAAACACGTCCCATCCGTCAGAGCCGCCGTCCGTGATATGTGTGACGCGATTTGATAATTTCATGTGCGCGAAGGGATAGGAACCGAACTGGCAAGTCAACCCGCCAGCGACGCGAAATAGCGACCGCCAAAATCGTTACACTTCATTAACACCCTTATCCGCGGATAAGGTTTTGAACAGCGCTCACGCCATCGCGTCGCGGGTTTTCTTCGGCAAGGCGTTATAGATAATGTCGTAAGACACCTTGATCCAGTGCGCCATTTCCGCAGGCTCTGCATCAAATCCGACCGACACCCACGATTTATGAAAATATGGCGCTTTTATCGCGGCACCGGCATCAATCCAAGATGGCAGCGTCATTTGGCTATACACGCCTCAAGGCATCAGTCATTCCAAACTCGCCGCAAATCTGGGGCAGGTGATTGGCCATGTGCCAACCACGGCGCGCAATTTGAATACCTTACACAAAATCGTGGAAATGCTGGACGCATGACGCGGTTGCTGCTAGTGATTGCGTTATGAAAAGCATCGCACTCATTATTTGCTGCATTATTACCTGCTGACATCCGTCGCGGGCTGCTCTTTCACGTTTCATCTGATCCCTGAACTTGTTAAGCCCGCTGGCATTATACCTAGCCGAGGCACCATGACCCAAATCAAGCTGTACAACACGAAATCCCGCCGCAAAGAAGACTTTGAACCGATTGATCCGCGCAATGTGCGCATGTATCTTTGCGGCCCCACGGTTTATGACCGCGCGCATCTGGGCAATGCCCGAAATGTGCTGATGTTTGACGTTTTGTTCCGCCTGATGCGGTTTGAATTTGGCAAAAAATCAGTGACCTACGTGCGGAACTTCACTGACGTTGATGATAAAATCAACGCCAAAGCCGCTGCCACAGGACGCGATATCGGCGATATCACCGCCGAAACTATCGGCTGGTATCACGACGATATGGACGCGCTAGGGGCTTTGCGCCCCAGCTTTGAGCCGCGCGCGACACAATATATCAAACAGATGATCGCCATGTCACAAGATCTGATCGAAAAAGGTCACGCCTACGAAGCCGATGGTCACGTTCTCTTCGCTGTCGAAAGCTACGCCGAATATGGCGCGCTCTCCGGTCGCTCGATCGACGACATGATCGCAGGCGCTCGCGTTGAAGTGGCGCCCTACAAACGCAATCCGATGGATTTTGTGCTGTGGAAACCCTCGGGCGATGGTCAACCTGGATGGGATAGTCCGTGGGGTTACGGGCGTCCGGGCTGGCATATCGAATGCTCCGCAATGGCGCTGGAATTGCTTGGCCCTGCGTTCGATATTCACGGCGGCGGCAACGATTTGCAGTTTCCGCACCATGAAAATGAAATAGCGCAGTCCACCTGCGCCGGCCACGATTTCGCGAATGTCTGGCTGCACAATGAAATGTTGCAGGTCGAGGGCAAGAAGATGTCCAAATCGCTTGGCAACTTCTTCACCGTGCGCGACCTGCTCGATCAAGGCGTGCATGGCATGGTCATTCGCTTGGTTATGCTTGGCACGCACTACGGCAAGCCGATGGACTGGACGACCAAGAAAAAAGGCGAGGCCGAAGCCGCGCTGCGCAAATGGTACGGCATTTTGCAAGGCCACGGCTTTAGCCCTGCCTTAGTCAAGGCGCTGACCGCAGAGGGCCATTGGAAAGCCGATCCCGAATTTATGGGCGTTCTGGCCAATGATTTGAACACCTCTGGCGCGATTGCGCGCCTGCATGTGATGGCCAAGGGCAAGACACCTGCGGGCCTAGCGGGCTTTGCCCATGCGATGCAGATGCTTGGTTTTATCAGCAATTGGGCCGATATTCCGATGTTTGACGGTGGTGAAGCAGGGGCCAATGTGGTGCCTGCCGTTGCCGCGCGTGTTGACGCGCTCTTGGAGCAACGCGCCGCAGCGCGGGCCGCAAAAGACTGGGGTCTGGCCGACGAAGTTCGCGACATTCTGAACGCCGCAGGTGTGCTTGTCACCGATGTGGGCGGGCAGGCAACGTGGTCTGCTGGCCCTGAATTTGACGCCGCGAAACTGGGGGATCTGTGATGCAGGTTTTTCTAGAAAATTTTAGGAGCGCCTGACATGAGCAAAGAGCGTCTATATCTCTACGACACAACCCTGCGTGACGGCCAACAAACCCAAGGCGTGCAGTTTTCGACTGCAGAAAAACAAAACATTGCCACCATGTTAGACGTGTTGGGCGTGGATTACATCGAAGGCGGTTGGCCGGGCGCAAACCCGACAGATTCTGACTTCTTCGAGGCCGCGCCCAAAACCCGCGCCACAATGACCGCTTTTGGTATGACCAAACGCACGGGGCGCTCTGCCGAAAACGATGACGTTCTGGCCGCGGTGATGAACGCCAAAACGTCCGCTGTTTGTTTGGTCGGCAAAAGCCACGAGTTTCATGTGACCACGGCACTTGGGATCACCTTGCCAGAGAACACCGAAAACATCGCCGCAAGCTTTGCGCATTTGGTCAAAGAGGGCCATGAAGCGCTATTCGACGCCGAGCATTTTTTTGACGGCTACAAGGCCAATCCCGCCTACGCATTAGAGGCGATCCATGCAGCTTACAGCGCTGGGGCGCGCTGGATTGTGCTTTGCGACACCAACGGCGGCACCTTGCCCGAAGAGGTGTTTGAAATCACAAAAGCCGTGATAGCAAGCGGCATTCCGGGCGACCATCTGGGCATCCACACTCATAACGATACCGAAAACGCCGTGTCCAATTCACTCGCTGCGGTGCGTGCTGGCGCGCGCCAAATCCAAGGCACGTTGAACGGTTTGGGCGAGCGGTGCGGCAATGCCAACCTGACGACACTGATCCCGACGCTGCTGTTAAAAGAGCCGTTTGCCAGTCAGTTTCAGACCGGTGTGAGCATGGATGCGCTGAAAGGCCTGCGGAAAATCTCGCGTATGCTGGACGATATTCTCAACCGCATGCCAGCCAAACAAGCGGCCTATGTCGGCGCGTCCGCGTTTGCCCATAAGGCAGGTTTGCATGCCTCCGCCATCGCCAAAGACCCCAGCACCTACGAGCATATCGACCCCGCATTGGTGGGCAATACCCGCATTGTGCCGATGTCCAACCAAGCAGGCCAATCGAACCTGCGCGAGCGGTTGATACAGGCTGGTCTTGAGGTCGAAAAGGGTGATCCCGCGCTGACCCGCATTCTGGACCGCATTAAAGAAATGGAAGCGCACGGCTATTCTTACGACACAGCGCAGGCCAGTTTCGAGCTGCTGGCGCGCGAAGAATTGGGCCTGTTGCCCAAGTTTTTCGAGGTCAAACGCTACCGCGTCACAGTTGAGCGGCGTCGCAACAAACGCAACAAAATGGTGTCGCTGTCAGAGGCGGTTGTGGTGGTCAAAGTCAACGGCGAGAAGGTGTTGAATGTCTCGGAAAGCCAAGGCCCTGATGGCAAGGATCGGGGGCCTGTAAACGCGCTATGGCGTGCTTTGGCGAAAGATCTGGGGCCGTATCAAGAGTTGGTCGAAGACATGCATCTTGTTGATTTTAAAGTGCGTATCACCGATGGCGGCACCGACGCCGTGACCCGCGTAATCATTGATAGCGAAGACGGGCAGGGCAAGCGCTGGTCAACGGTTGGGGTCTCGGCCAACATCGTGGATGCTTCGTTTGATGCGCTGGTCGAAGCGATCAATTGGAAGCTGATCCGTGACGGGGCGCAAGCGGTTTGAGTATCAATGCCTGCGCCGAAATTGTGCAAAAAGGCGATCCAGAGCGGTTTCGCGCAGTCATGGCCGCAAGCGTGCCTGCGCGCCGCATTTTGTTCCCGCTCTACGCCTTTAATGTTGAAGTAACCCGCGCCCCTTGGGTGACAAAAGAGCCGATGATCGCCGAAATGCGTCTGCAATGGTGGGCCGATGTTCTGGAGGAAATCGCGGGCGGTGGCTCTGTGCGCAAGCATGAGGTGACCGACGCTTTGACAGAGGTTTTGGACGCTGAAGGGGCAACCTGTTTGATGGGCTTGGTCGCGGCGCGGCGTTGGGATGTCTACTCGGATGCCTTTGAAGATGCCGCGCATTTGGAAGAATATATTGATGCGACAACGGGTCATTTATTGTGGACCGCGGCACGGATTTTAGGCGCTGAAAACGAGGCGTCAGTGCGTGATTTTGCTTATGGTGTTGGTGTTGCGAATTTCTTGCGCGCTATTCCTGCGTTAGAGGATCGCGGCCGCAAGCCGCTGATTGACGGGACCTCGGACGGAGTGCGTGACTTGGCGAAAGGTGCGCTGGCACGGCATGTGAAGGGCCGCGCGGCAAAGGATGTCGCACTCGCCGGATTTCTGACCAAGCCGACATTAAAACGCGCAATAGCCGACCCGCAAAGGGTGGTGCAGGCCGCGTTAGAGCTTGGCCCGATGGCCCAAGGATTTCGCTTGATGAAGGTCGGTTTGCTAGGTTGATTTCTTGAGGGTAGCGAGAAAGATCAGTGCGCCGCCTGCCAGTATAAGGAACGGCACCATGGCGAGGTTCACCGCCGTCCAGCCTTCGATCGCTGTGCCGCCAGAACAGTTCATTAAGCCGCCAGAGGCCAGTGATGCCACAGTCACCATGCCGAAAACGATCATGTCGTTCATGCCTTGCACCACGCCGCGTTCATGCGGGAGGTGCGATGCTGCCAGCATTGATGTGGCGCCGATGAAGCCGAAGTTCCAGCCGATCCCAAGTAGGATCAATGCCACAAAGAAATTGAGCAGGTCGACACCCATCAAGGCGACACTGCCTGCACCAAGTAGGATCACAAGTCCTGCGCCGATAATTTTTTCAGCGCCGAACCTTGCGATCAGGTGACCTGTAAAGAAGGATGGCACAAACATCGCCAGTACATGGGCCGAGACAATATCGTTGGCGTTATTGGTGGTAAACCCGCAGCCGACAACGGCCAGCGGTGTTGATGTCATCACAAGGTTCATCAGTGAATAGGCCACCATCGCGCAGATGATTGCCACAACAATACGCGGATCCGAGAGCAGTTCGCGCCTTGTACGCGCCTTGGGGGCATTCACGTCGAGAGGTTGTCCCTTGTTGCCTTTGGGCAGGTCGAGCGCAAAAAACAGGAACATACCGATCAGGTTGATGGCTGCGACCGCCATATAGGTGCCAAGGAATGGCACAACAAAGGCGTCTTGCACCAGTTTGTTCAGTTGTGGCCCGATGATGGCCGAGAATAGCCCGCCGGCCATGACGTAGGAAATCGCCTTGGGACGGAAGGCCTCTGAGGCGGTATCGGCGGCGGCAAAACGGTAAAAACCCTGCGCTGACATATAGACACCAGTCAAAAGTGATCCGGCCAGAAACACATAGAACGAGCTAATATAAAGCCCGTAGGCCGATATCGTCGCACCAACGGCGCCAGCGCCAGCACCCACAAAGAAGCCCGCGCGACGCCCGTGTTTTTGCATCCACGGGCTAAGCCACGGTGCTGTAATCATTGAGCCGAACACGATGAAAGAAATCGGCAACGTCGCAAGGCAGGCGATGGGAGACAGCATACCGCCAGCCAGTCCACCGATCACAAAGATCATAGGCATTTGTGCGCCAAGGATTGCTTGGGCCGCGACCAGCACGGCTACGTTGCGCTTGGCGCGGCTGTCGTTTGTAATGTCTGTCATGGTGCTATCGGTAAGCGCGGATTTGCGGCTGTGCAATCCCATAAAACGTAAGGACAGGTGGTTATAGGGTCGCACTGTGCCTGACTGAGGGGATTCGAGTATTGCGGCGCGGTGTTTGGGACTTATAGTCGGGGCAAGACCTGCTGGTTTCACCGTGGGGTGTTATATTTACGAGGTGCGGGTTGTGACGATTTTATTGCTGGCTGGCACACGTGAGGCTGTGGCTATTGCATCCGGGTTGGTGTCTGCGGGGCTGGCCTGCGTGGCATCAGTGGCGGGTGACAACCGCGCGCCACATCCGGTTGACGTGTCGTTGCGCATTGGCGGCTTTGGTGGGGTGCAAGGGTTTGAACGTTATCTGAACGAAGTTCAAATTTCGGCGGTGGTAGACGCAACCCATCCTTATGCAACAAAGATCACCAACCGGACAGCAGCGGTTTGTACCGCATCGGGCCTGCCGTATTTACAGGTATTACGTCCCCAATGGGAGCCGCAAAAGGGCGATAACTGGACCGAGATTGCCTGTGAAGAGGATGCCGCGCGTTTTATCCCTGAGGGGGCTGTTGTGTTTTTGGGCACGGGAAGCGCCGATTTGCATCGGTACGCAGCCCTTGAGGGGCGACGTGTGATTTGTCGCCAGATTGGTCCACCAACCGCGTCGTTTCCTTTCGAGGGCGGTGAGTTTTTGATCGGGCGTCCGCCGTTTCCTGTAGAACGTGAGATGTCAGTTTTTGAAGCACTTGGGGTGGAGTGGATTGTGGTCAAAAATGCGGGTGGTGAGGCCAGTGCAACCAAACTTGTGGCGGCGCGGCGTTTGGGCATTCCTGTGTTGATGATTGCCCGCCCCAAAATGCCAGATGCGCCTCGTGTCGACACGGCTGAGGCGGCGGTGTCTTGGGCTATGGCGCTATGATCGGGCGGATCATTTTGAATGATGCGGATGTGGCTGAAGGGGCGGCATGGCTGGCGGGGATCGAGCCGCGCTTTGGCGCGCTTTTGCCGGCGCTTGAGCCATTACCTTTGCGTTTGAAGGCTGACGGATTTGGCCCGTTGATGCATGCGATTTTGGGGCAGCAAGTGAGTGTCGCTTCGGCCAATGCGATTTGGGACCGGATGGTCGGCGCGGGGCTAGTCACGGCAGGGGCCGTCGTTGCGGTCAGTCAGGATGAATTGCGCGGGTTGGGGTTGAGCCGTCAGAAGGCCAAATATGTGCATTCGTTAGCAAGTAAGGGTCTTGATTTCAAAGGCTTGCGGGACTTACCTGATGTAGAAGTGATGGCCGAGCTGACGTCTGTTTCAGGTATCGGCGCGTGGACGGCAGAGGTTTATGCGATGTTCTCGCTGGGCCGCGCGGATGTGTTCGCTGGCGGGGATTTGGCCTTGCAAGAAGGCGCGCGGATGATCTTTGATTTGCCCGCGCGGCCCTCGGCAAAAGAGTTAACACAAATGGCGCTGGCGTGGTCGCCGTGGCGGTCAGTTGCGGCCCGCATCATCTGGGCGTATTACGGGGCAACAAAGAAAAGGGATGGCATACTATGACACGTGCTTTGATGAGTGGTCGCAAAGAGCCGCTTTCGGGTGAACTTCGTTCAGCGGTGGTTTTTTTGCATGGGTACGGCGCAAATGGGGCCGACCTATTGGGGCTGGCGGATCCGCTGGCAGAGCATTTGCCCGATACGTTATTTTTGTCGCCGGATGCGCCAGAGGATTGTGCCGGATCGCCGATGGGCAAGCAGTGGTTTCCAATTCCGTGGATTGACGGGTCGAGCGAGGAAGAAAGCCGCAATGGATTGGTGCGGGCGGCCGATGATTTGAATGCGTTTCTCGACGGGGTGATGGTTGATGAGGACCTGTTGCCAGAGCAGGTGATTGTGCTGGGGTTCAGCCAGGGCACGATGATGGCGTTGCATGTTTTGCCGCGCCGCGAGGATGCGGTTGCGGGGGTTGTTGCGATTTCGGGACGGTTGCTGGAGCCTGAAGCGTTGGTGGATGAGGCGATATGTCGTCCGCCGGTTTTGTTGATACATGGCGATCAGGATGATGTTGTACCGCCGCAATCATTGCCGCAAGCCGCCGAGGCCTTACAGGTTGCGGGTTGGAAAGAGGTCTATGCGCACATCATGAAGGGCACGGGCCACGGGATTGCGCCGGACGGCTTGCAGGTAGCACTTGCATTCATGAGGGATCGCTTTGGCATGGATTGAGCCCTCGTTGACTTTATCTTAATTACTTTAGGGCACTTGGGACTTGTCGATTGTCATAGGGCCCTTCAATTTGGATAGACTTGTCAAACTGCTCGCGCCGACGGGACCTGTCGATTTCAGTTCGAAATTCATAGTGATTTCGTGTTTGATGGGGCTTGTGAATTACTTTCGAGATCGCATTTTGACGGCGCATGACGGTTATCACAGTTTTCTGAATAATTATTTTGAAGTTCTGATAGTTGCGGCGCCGTTTTTGTATCTGGCACTGGCTTTGCTGGCACATCTGAATGATTTGCAGAAACGGCTGGCACATTTGGCGGGGACGGACGTTTTGACGGGGCTCGCCAACAGGCGCACGTTTATGGCGAAAATGGGTGATGTGGCCAGTCGGAGTGGCGTATTGATGATGGTTGACGTTGATCATTTCAAGCTGTTGAATGACAGATACGGTCATGATGTGGGGGATTTATGCCTGCGTACGATTGCGGAAAATATTCAGCAGCGTATGGGGGCCAGCGATTTTTGTGCACGGCTAGGCGGGGAAGAGTTCGCGATATTTATGCCTGATGCGACGCTGTTGCAGGCGCACGCGGTGGGGCAGAGAATCGTTGCAGGTGTGAAGTTTGTTCCTAAGCCCGAAGCACCCGAAGTGACCGTGACCAGTTCGGTGGGCGCTGTGAAGGTTAAGGCAAATAACAATCTTGACGCATTGCTGGTTGCGGCTGACAAGGCGTTGTATCGTGCAAAAGCCGAAGGGCGTGCCCGAATGTTGATTTGGGAAGACTTGCATGAGGCAGTTCTGGCCGGTTAGCGAGATTTTTAATCATTTGAGTCGTCTGATAATCGATGTTTTGCCCTATCGGCAAAGCGATTTATAAGTTTGGCTGACTAAAGGGTCATGATATGCTGCCGCACTAGACTTTGATTCCGATGGGCTGTAAGCAATCATCGTTAGCGCTAACAAGGACGGAGCATGTCATGGCCTCTCGCGTAATTCCGGTTGATCCGTTCGATCTTGTGATTTTTGGTGGCACAGGTGATCTTGCGCGGCGCAAGATTTTACCTGGGTTGTTTCGTAGGTATTTGTCGGGACAGATGCCCGATGGTGCGCGTATTATTGGTGCGGCACGTTCGGATTTAGACACGGATGGCTACCGCGACATGATCCGGGGCGCGATTGTCGAGTTCGGTGGCGACGAGAAAAATGATGCCGCCGGTTTAGTCAAGTTTTTGGAAAAGTTGGAGTATACGCCGATTGATGCCAAAGGCACCGATGGATGGGATACGCTGGCGGACATGGTCCGTGCGGATGTTGTTCAGGCGTTTTATTTCTCGGTCGGGCCCAGCTTATTTGGTGATTTGGCCGCGCGTTTACACACCCATAAGATTGCCAATGCGAAAAGCCGTATTGTGGTTGAAAAGCCGTTTGGACGGGATTTGGCGAGTGCAAGGGCGCTGAACCAGTCGCTGGCAGATCATTTTGACGAGAAACAGATTTACCGGATTGACCATTATCTGGGGAAGGAGACTGTACAGAACCTGATGGCTGTGCGGTTTGGCAATGTGTTGTTCGAGCCGCTTTGGAACAATCATTACGTCGATCATATCCAGATTACCGTGGCGGAGACCGTAGGTGTGGGCGGGCGTGGTGCCTATTATGATAATGCGGGTGCGATGCGGGATATGGTGCAGAACCATTTGATGCAGCTGCTTTGTCTGATCGCGATGGAGCCGCCGGGTCAATATGGTCCTGACGAGGTGCGCGATGAAAAGCTGAAGGTTATCCGTGCGCTGCAAACTGTTGATCCGCACCATATTGTGCGCGGTCAGTATGATGCTGGGCCAGATGGCGGTAGTTACCGTGATGATGCCGAGAATCCGCGCAGTTTCACCGAGAGTTTCATCGCTATGAAGTGTCATATTGATAACTGGCGTTGGGCGGGCGTGCCGTTTTATCTGCGTACGGGGAAGCGGATGAAAGGGCGTGCCTCTGAGATTGCTGTTGTGTTCAAGGACTTAGGGCATTCTATTTTTGAGGGTGATGAAAAGCGCCATCGCAATATCCTGTCGATCCGGTTGCAACCCAATGAGGGGATGGATTTGCAGGTCACGATCAAGGAGCCGGGTCCCGGGGGGATGCGTTTGGTGGATGTACCGCTGGACATGACCTTTGCCGAAGCGTTGAGTGCGGAGTTGCAGGATGCTTCGGATGCCTATGAGCGTTTGATTATGGATGTGATTCGAGGCAACCAGACTTTGTTTATGCGTGGCGATGAGGTTGAGGCCGCTTGGGCATGGACCGATCCGTTGATCGAAGGATGGGAGCGTCGCAATGATGTGCCAAAGATTTATGATGCTGGGTCGTCGGGGCCGGAGGATGCGTTGATGCTATTGCACCGTGACGGGCGAAAGTGGCGTGAAATCAAGGCTTAGGCTGTTTTGAGGGAGAGTTGAGTGATGGAATTCAAAGAGTATCCTGATTCAGAAATGATGATGATCGACCTTGCTGATGTTTTGGCGAGTGAGTTGAAGAATGTATTACTGACCCAAGAGACTGCGTCATTGGCGGTGCCGGGAGGCACGACGCCGGGGCCGGTTTTTGACAGTCTGTGCGGTGTTGATCTGGGCTGGGACCGTGTGAATGTGATGTTGACGGACGAGCGTTGGGTGCCTGAAACCTCTAATCGGTCGAACACGCGGCTCTTGCGGGAGCGGTTGTTGGTTGGGCACGCGGCGGCGGCGAATTATGTGCCACTTTACGCTGATGCGCCGACGCCAGAGGAAAAACTGCCGGAACTCGCGGAGAGGATTGCCCAGATGTTACCGATCTCGGTGATGTTGCTGGGTATGGGGGCGGATATGCATACGGCGAGTATTTTTCCGGGTGCGGACCAGTTGGATCTGGCGTTGAACGGGAGTGATGTTTTGGTTGCGATGCGCGCGCCGGGTGCGGACGAGCCGCGCATTACCCTGTCGGCGTCTGTGTTGAAGGGTGCTATTACATGTCATGTTTTGATTATTGGCGATGAAAAGCGTGAATCCTTGGAGAAGGCGCGCCATTTGCCCCCCGAAGAGGCGCCGATTGCGGCTGTGCTGAATGGCGCGGTTGTGCATTGGGCAAGGAGCTAGACCATGTGGGGTGCGTTGAAGTTGAAGGCAGCGGAAGTCGCGGACCGGCGTTTTGAACATATGATGAACGCTGTTCGCGCGAAGGATTTCACGGTGCAGGCGGGGGATATGCGTCTGGATTACGCCAAGACAAATATTGATGACGAGACTCGTGATTTGTTGGTAGCGATGCTGGATCAGACCGGTGTTGCGGCCAAGCGTGATGCAATGTTTGCGGGGGAGCCGATTAACGAGACCGAAGGCCGTGCGGTTTTGCATACGGCGCTGCGCAATCTGGATGGTAAGCCGGTGGTTGTGGACGGCGTTGATGTGATGCCGGAGGTTCTGGCGACGCTGGGCCGCATGGGCGATTTTGCTGAAGCGGTGCGCAGCGGAGCATTTCAGGGGCAGGGTGGCAAGATCACGGATGTGGTGAATATTGGTATTGGTGGGTCGGATTTGGGGCCTGCGATGGGGGCACTGGCGCTGGCACCTTATCAAGATGGTCCGCGTTTGCATTTTGTCAGCAACGTTGATCCTGCGGATATTACTCAGGTTTTGCACGGCTGCGATCCGGCGACAACGCTGGTGATTGTGGCCTCCAAGACGTTTACCACGATTGAGACCATGACCAATGCCCGCACCGCGCGGGCTTGGATGGGGGAAAAGGTGACGGACGTGGGTGCGCAGTTTGCAGCACTGTCGACAGCGGCGGATAAGACCGCTGATTTTGGGATTGCGCCGGACCGCGTGTTTGGTTTTGAGGACTGGGTTGGTGGGCGCTACTCGATGTGGGGTCCGATCGGTTTGTCGTTGATGATTGGCATTGGACGGGATGCTTTTAATGCGGTTTTGCGTGGTGCGCAGGCGATGGATGTGCATTTTAGAGCAGCGGACTGGCGTGAGAATATGCCTGCGATGCTGGCGCTGGTCGGGATCTGGCATAATCAAGGCTGTGGCTATGCGACCCGTGCGGTTTTACCTTATGATAATAATCTCAGTAGGTTACCAGCCTATCTTCAACAACTTGAGATGGAGAGCAATGGCAAGGGGGTAGCGATGGACGGGGCAGATTTGCCGGTTCATTCCGGCCCTGTTGTTTGGGGTGAACCCGGCACGAATGGGCAGCACGCGTTTTATCAACTGATCCATCAGGGGACGCGGGTTGTGCCTTGCGAGTTTTTGGTGGCGGCGCGTGGGCATGACGATGCCTTGCATCATCAGCATCAGTTGTTAGTGGCAAATTGTCTTGCGCAGTCCGAGGCCTTAATGAGAGGCCGTGATTTGGATGCTGCGCGCGCCTCTGTCGCGGATAAGTTCGCGGGTGCGGAGTTGGAGCGGCAGGCCAAGCACCGTGTGTTCAAAGGCAACCGTCCGTCTGTGACCCTAGCCTATCCGCAGTTGACGCCGTTTGTGCTGGGCCAGATTGTTGCACTGTATGAGCATCGTGTGTTTGTCGAAGGTGTGGTTTTGGGGCTGAATTCATACGACCAGTGGGGGGTGGAATTGGGCAAGGAGTTGGCGACTGCGTTGCAGCCTGTGGTTGAGGGAAGCAAATCGGTGAGTGATTATGACGGCTCTACTGCCGCTTTGATCACGTTTTTGCAGATGCACGGGGTTTAAGCGTTTTGGTCGCGTGAACTGCGTTCAGGCATTGTTTACGCGTCATTTTGCCCTTGGGCCATATATATAGCGTCTTAAAACAGGCAACTTCCGGTGTAGGTCGTGGCTATACACGTGGCCGCAAGAAGGCCGGTGCAACTAAAACTGCGTTCGCAAACCGCTTAATCGGCTAGGTTTGCACGGCGTTATCAAGGTCACTAAACACGGATTTCACCGCGTCGGGCAGGGTGCATTTCTGGCCGTTTTTATCGACGGTGACAAGCACGGCGTCGCCTGTTGTCGTCAGTTGGCCATTGACCCAGACTCCGTATTCCATTGTGAAACTAGTGTTTCCCATGCTGGTTGTACGTGCCGTCAGGATATAGTCCTGGCCCAGTTTTACCTCTGAGCGGTAGTGTAGGCTTGAATTGCGGATCACCACTTTTGGTTGGTTGTCGCCGGTTTTCCAGATGCCCCGGTCCACAAAGTAGCGCACCCGCAGGTTTTCAAACCATTTGAGGTAGACGCTATTGTTGACGTGATGAAGCATGTCGATTTCACCGTAGCGCACTTTGTCGGCGTAACCGAAGCTCCAGGGGGCGGGGATGCCTTGTCCCTGGAGCTCGGCGGCGGTGAGTGCGGTCAGGAAAGGGACGGTCATATAGCGGCGGTCACAATGATTTCTACGAGGTAGCCTGGCGTTGCGAGTTTGGCTTCGCCAGTCCAGCGTGCGGGGGCGTTGCCTGCGGGCACCCATGCATCCCATGCCGCGTTCATTTCGGCAAAATCGGCTATGTCCGCGACCCAGATTTGTGCGGTCAGCAGGTTGGTTTTATTGGTGCCTGCCTCAGCCAGCAGCGCGTCGATTTTGCCCAAAATGGATTCGGTTTGCTCGGTCACGGATTTGCCTTCGGCGCCGACTTGCCCTGCAATATAGGCGATGCCGCCGTGGATCACAGCTTGGGACATGCGGTTGGTTGTGTGTAGGCGGGTGATTTTCGGCATTTGTTTTCTCCTGTTGATTGCCATAGAAGTACGCCGCAATTTTGTGGGGCGCTAGTGCAATCATGGAAAGATTCTGGAGCCGGTAACGAGAGCCGAGCCCTTAACTGAAATTTAGGGCGCTTGTAGTATACGTCACGACTATCATTGATATTGGTAACCATTGTTTTTTGATCTGGGGGGGGTAATCTGGTGCACTGTTGATTTTGGGCCTGTTGAATGAAGCTAAAACCCATCCATTGGCTCCCGCGTATCGTCGATCAACATTTTCATTATGGACCTATCACGGTTGCGTGGCGCCTCTGGCGATCGTCTAAGCTACCTTCTGTTTGAAAACGATCGGGCTTTAATCGCCCCGCGAACTGCCTTGTATTGAATGTTCAGAATTAATATTATTGAGACCAATACGACGACCAAACAAAATATTCGAATAAGATCATGCTTATCATGTTTGGGTCACACATCGACAAGGCCTTCAAACGCGCGCAGGATAACGGTGACTCTTGACGAGTTGCCGGGTGCTGGAAAAGGCCCTCAAACAACGCAATTTGACCGCCGATCCTTTCGCCCACGCGTTTGCAGAGAGTGGGGCTATGACACCTTTTGGCGTTTTGATCGTCCGTGTCGAAAACGCCTGTGCACGGCTTGTCGAGGCGAAAGACTCTGCGCGGCGGCGGGGCATCCAGACAGAGATCTCAGAGGTCGAGACCCGCTAGGCGCTCGAGATGGAAACTTGGAAACGATATAGCTGAATAACCGCACTTTAGTGCGGGCATTCTATGCATCGCCGCCGACCCGAAATGACCAATTATTGAGTGGTTTCTTTAAAGCCAGCAATAAAGCATGTTGAGCGACCTATGCTGGCGTACCAAACGGCAGCTTCGAGCTCACTTTTGCCGATGCTGCGCTGACGTCGAACGTTAGCTGTGCGCGGGTCTCGCCGTTTGCAAAGTACGGCTAAGCATCCATCTGGGCCAACGACAAACGGCAAATGATAGGATTCTGCCGCCGTTTGCCGTTCCGGCTTGATGAGGGTGCCGTCTAATACGAGCACCCCATTTTCGCGATCAGAGAACGCATTGTAGGCCCAGATTTTGGCGCTATCGCGGCGATAACCGAGCACGTTGCTAGAGCAATGGGTTATACTGGAATGACGATTTTCTGGTCGTGTTCAGGTGCCTCAAGTTGCAGGTGCTTTTCCTCAAGCACGAGTATGTTTTCGGCGCCAATGATGTCGCTTTTCGTCTTATAGCCGATGACGTCTTCGACGGGCATATCCAGATGGCGTGCAAGTAACATTGTTTCTTCAGATGAAAAATTTGTCAGCCCACGGGCAATTTCTTCACCGGTTTCATTATAAACGTGCAGCACGTCGCCCTTCATAAAATCGCCTTGAAGCGAGATAATGTCCATTCTGCTGATCCCACGCTTCTTTTTTGCGACGCCTTCAGCCACTTCGCTGGAGACTATGAGCGTGCCGGAGACTTGCAGCCGGTTGCTGAGCCATACTTTCAACGGTGAGGCTGTTTCTCCACGCACGAGGCAGCGCGTGAAGCGTCGCTCGTTGTTGAGAACGGACGAAACAGGGCGTTCAATGATGCCCTCAGCGATAATCGTCTCTACGCCGGCATTCTGCGCCATATTTGCCGCGTGCATTTTTGTGAGCATGCCGCCACTGCCTAATGCGCTGATACCGGTCGTTGATTCCAGGTGTTCGCTGACATCTTCTATTTCGTGAATGAACTTTGCGTCCGGATCAGACGGGTCGCGATCATAAAGACCCTCGACGCTAGTCAGGATAATCAGTTCATCCGCCTCTACCATTTGGGCCACTTTGGCCGACAACCGATCATTGTCCCCGACACGAAGGTCACGTGTCGCAATAGAATCGTTCTCGTTGATGATCGGCATAATGTCGTTTTCGAACAATCTCAGCATGGTGTTTTTGATGTTCAGAAAACGGCGGCGTTCTTCCATATCTTCGACCGTCACCAGCATCTGCGCCACTTCCAAATCGTACTCTGATGCGACTTGACGGTAGGCGTTCATCAACAAAGGCTGACCGCAGGCGGCTGCGGCCTGCTTGTCCAAAACGCCCGCGTCCTCGGGCCGTTTTCCGATCATATTCAGTCCCAGAGCAACAGAGCCGGACGACGTCAAAATAATATTATGTCCCTCTCGTTGAAGCTGCGCGAGGTCGCTTAACAGACCGTTCATGAAAGCATAACGCAGGGTTAGGTTGTCGCTATTGGCGAGCAAGCTTGATCCGATCTTGATAACGATCTTTTTCTTCTTTGACATGTAATATCTCCGTTATCTCTTTGTTTTTAGTGAGAAAATACTAACCGTTTGCGTCCTTGGACGCAGCCGTATAGCAAGACCTCATTCAGGTGTTCGGGTGTCGTATAACACGCACCCCGTATGCGAATGCAAACAGGTTGCTGCGTTGCAGCGCAATTTCTTGCGCATTTGCTCCAACTGGCGCCGATAAAAATTCACCGGTTGATCCAACGCCCCGTCGAAACGGTGCGGCACACGATGTGTGCGGGTTTGCCGAAGTTAAGGAGGCTGAAAATGAAGATACTTTTGATAGGATGCGGCAAGATGGGCGGCGCGATGTTGCGCCAGTGGGTCAATCACGATGGTAACCAGTTTACGGTCGCCGATCCCGCAGTCACAGACCTGCCAGATGCCGTAACGCATGTCACAAAAGCGACATCTCTGCCGTCCGCGGAATTTGACGTCATTGTCATCGCCATCAAACCGCAGATGATCGCAGACTTGCTACCTGACTATATCCCGGCGTTGAAACCGGGCGGCTGTTTCGTCTCGATCGCGGCAGGATGTAGTATCGCGACATTGGCCGGTATCGTGGGCGAGGCTGCAATTATTCGCGTCATGCCCAATTTGGCTGCCATGGTGGGAATGGGGGTTTCGGGGCTTTATGCGAATTCCGTCTGCACCGAACAGCAGATCACGGAAGTCACAGATTTCATTGCCCAGACAGGTCGCTGCGTTCCGCTTGCGAGCGAGGATGAAATTGATCGCCTCACCGCTGTGAGCGGAAGCGGGCCGGGATATGTGTTCGAGATTATGCGCAGCTATGTCGAAGCGGCCAAGCGTTTGGGGTTTGACGAGGAAACATCCCGCGCGCTGGTGTTTGATACCATCACCGGCACGGTTGAAACGGCACGACAGTCGGATGCCTCACTGGAGGAATTGCGAAATTCGGTGACCAGTAAGAACGGCACGACACAGGCTGGACTGGACGCGCTGCGACGCGATGGACACCTTGATACGCTTTTGAATGATACCGTGCAGGCCGCTTATCGACGCGCCGCCGAATTGAAATAAGTGCCGCGCGACAGCGCAGCAGATAGGAGACATAATATGAACGATCTAAGTACGGGCACAAAGCCGATGGACGTCACAGCAGTTGTTGCAGGCCTTGGCCAACGTGCAAAAGCTGCGGCGCAAGAGCTTGCTTTGGCGACGGCTGAACAGCGCAATCAGGCGCTGAACGAAGCGGCAAAGGAATTGCGCGCGCGTATGAGCGAGATTTTGGCTGCGAACGCAACTGATTTGGACAGCATCAGCGGTAAGGATGCCGCGTTTATTGATCGCCTCACCATGACTGAGGACCGCGTGAGTGCGATGGCGGACGCCGTCGATGCCATCGCAAAACAATCCGACCCGTTAGGCCGCACCCTCGCAAGTTTTGACCGGCCCAACGGGTTGAAAATCGACCGCGTAAGTGTGCCAATAGGTGTCATCGCGATGATATATGAATCGCGTCCCAACGTCGGCTCGGATGCGGGTGCGCTTTGCGTGAAATCAGGCAATGCTGTTATCTTGCGCGGCGGCTCTGAAAGCCTGCATTCCTCGCGCGTTATCGTTGCATGTCTGGCAGCGGGCCTTAAGGCAGCCGGTCTGCCCGAAGATGCCGTTCAGCTCGTCGACACCCGCGACCGTGAGGCGGTCAAGCTGCTTTTGCATAGTACCGAGACTGTCGATCTGGTCATTCCACGTGGTGGACGCGGATTGGTCTCACTGGTCCAAAAAGAGGCCCGCGTGCCGACATTGCTGCATTTGGACGGCAACAATCATAGTTATATCCATGAAAGTGCAGATGTCGAAAAAGCAGTAGGCATCGTCCAGAACGCAAAAATGCGCCGGACCGGAATCTGTGGCGCGACTGAATGTGTTGTAATCGATCGCAAGATTTCGGCTACGGTGTTGCCTCTTTTAGCTACCGCGCTCGGAGATTGCGAACTACGTGGCGACGCTGAAGCACAAGGCATACTTCCGAGTATCGTTGCCGCGACTGATGAAGATTGGGACACAGAGTATCTTAGCAATATCATCTCAGTGAAGATTGTCGGTGATTTAAGCGAGGCTATCGCATTTGTGCAGGATCATTCGTCTGGCCACACAGATGCGATTATCTCTGAGGATATGGGGGCTGCCAAACGCTTTATGTCTGCCATCGATTCAGCCGTCGTGATGCACAACGCTTCAACTCAGTTCGCGGACGGGGGCGAGTTTGGCATGGGTGCTGAAATTGGTATTGCGACAGGCAAGATGCACGCGCGCGGTCCAGTTGGGGCAGAGCAATTGACAAGTTTTAAGTATCTCGTCTTTGGAAGCGGTCAGCAACGTCCGTAGGGGGTGAATTGTCGCAATGGACAGCTTAGGGCGAGCGGCCTAACACCAAGAAGTTGGAAAATCTGGCGAATAACATGATGCAGGATTCGTGCGGGTGTGCAAGAAAATCTAAACTTAAAAGTCTATTGTAGACTTCTAGCGGTAATCCCCCCGAAAATTAGTGGTGTTCAAAAGTAGAGTTTTCTCGGCAATATATCTGAGGAGATTTACGATGAAGAAGGGACGATACAGCGACGCGCAGATCATGGCGATCCTGAAGCAAGCAGAGGGCGGTGTGCCGGTTTCTGAATTATGCCGCGAACATGGCATGAGCAGCGCCAGTTTTTACAAGTGGCGCGCGAAGTTTGGCGGTATGGACGCGTCGATGATTTCTGAGATGAAGGATGTGGCCGAGGAGAACCGCCGTCTGAAGCGTATGTACGCGGAGATGAGCATGCAGAACGATTTACTGAAGGAGGCGCTTGGAAAAAGCGCTGAGGCCTTCTCAAAGGCGAGAGATGGCCATGAAGGCAGTCGCGCGGGGTGGTGTCAGTATCGCGTTGGCGTGCCGTGCGTTCGAGATTAGCGAGACTTGCTATCGTTACAGCCCTGCATTGAGTGACGAGAACAAAGAGATCGCGGATTGGCTTGAACGCTTGACGGCCAACAAGCGGAACTGGGGCTTCGGCCGATGCTTTTTGTACCTGCGCAACGTCCAGGGCTATGGGTGGAACCGCAAGCGCGTCTATCGGATCTACTGCGAGCTGGAGCTGAACCTGCGGATTAAACGTAACCGCGCGATTGAGACCGCGGCTTATGCAGCTTGACTGTTTTGCGTGGCCATTGGCGCCCAATTCCAAGGTAGCAATTCGTCCAACCTATTGATCTTGTGATCATGGATACGGTCGAGAATGTCGGCCAGATATGCTTGCGGATTTAGGCCATTCAGCTTGGCGGTTTCAATGACGGTCATGGCACGCGCAAGTGTTTCCGCACCGGTGTCCGCCCCGGCAAACAGCCAGTTTTTTCTTCCGATGCCGATCGGGCGCAAGGCACGCTCGGCTGGATTGTTGTCGATGGCGACACGACCGTCAGCCAGGAACAGGCTGCAAGCCTCCTGCCGACTGAGGCCATAGCGGAACGCCTTTGCCAGTTCGCTCTTGCCAGGAATGCGCAGGAGCTGTTGTTCGGACCAGACAAAGAAGGCCTCGATCTTTGACCAGCTCAGCTTTTGACGCGCGGCATGGCGGACATCAGCGGGTTGACCATTGATGTCGCGCTCAATGTCGTAAAGCTTGCCGATCCGGTCGAGCGCCTCGCGGGCGATCTCGGACTTGGTTGATGACCAGAAGTCGTGGAAGTCGCGCCGCAGATGCGCCCAACAGGCGGCTTCGCGCAAACGCGGCACACCACCCGGTTCAGGCTCATAGAGTTTGGCGTAGCCTTTGTAACCATCCGCCTGAAGGATGCCACGAGCATTGGCCAGATGGCTCAGGACATGCTCCTCCTTCCAGTTTGGTGCAAACCGATAGACAGCACCGGGTGGAGATGATCCCGCCCAAGGACGCTGATCGCGCACATAGGCCCAGATCCGACCTTGCTTCACCCCCTTGCCAAGTCCCTTGTCGCGCCTTGAGCGATCCAGCACCCGGATCGGCGTGTCATCTGCATGGAGTAGATCACTTGCCATGACGTCCATCTCGATCCGCTCGATAAGTGGCAACAGCGTCTTCATGGCGCGGCCACACCAACCGACAAGCGTGCTTTCAGGGATGTCCGCGCCCATGCGCTCAAATATCTCATGTTGACGATAAAGGGGAAGGTGATCGTCGAACTTCGAGACCAGTATGTGCGCCAGCAGGTTCGGACCCGCCATGCTACCCGGGATCGGGCGGCTGGGTGCGGGCTCCTGCACCATATTCTCACAGCGGCGACAGGACTTTTTGATCCGGGCGATCTGGATCACCTTCATCTGAGCGGCGATCATGTCGATCAGTTCGCTGACATCCTCGCCCACCACGCGCAGATCGCCACCACAATCCGGGCAGCATGTGCCGGGATCAAGTTCCCGCCGTTCACGCAGGGTCGCATCAGAGACCCGCGGTCGGCGGCGGAGTGTGGGGGCAGACACCTCATTGGATGCAGGTTTGTCATGACCTTCGTCAATTGGCGTCTCATCCTCCTCGGCAACAGCAATGAGCAGGCCTTCGAGTGCCAGCTCCAACTGTTCAATCTCGCGCTCGATCTTTTCCGAAGATTTACCAAAAGCCAATTTCTGCAACTTGGCGATCCGCAAACGTAGCGCCTGAACAAGCTGGTCATGCACACGCAAGGTGGCCGATATTTTGGCATTCTCCACCTGCAAAGCAGCGATCATTGCCTTCAAAACGGCAGGGTCATCAGGGAGGTTTTGCACATCAATGGACATGCGCAAAACTACCATAGCAAGGGTATAGACGCCATAAAGACAACGCTAATCAGGCGAATAATTCACCCGACGCGAGCCGGTGGTGCGCCCCAGTCTGGCCTGCGCCAATCCATACCCTCCCACAGCATCGCAAGTTGCGCAGAGGTCAGCCGCGCCGCACCTTCTGTAGCCGTCGGCCAAGGAAAGCGACCGCGTTCAAGCACTTTGTAATAGAGGCAAAAGCCTGGGCCATCCCAGAACAGGAGCTTGATCCGGTCGCCACGCCGCCCACGGAATGCAAACACTGCACCCCCAGTGGGCTTCTGACGTAAAACTTCCTGCGTAAGTGCTGCCAAACCAGCAATGCCCTTCCTCATGTCCGTGACACCACACGCAAGATACACCCGAACGCCAGTCCCTGGGCCGATCATGCCGCTTCTACCGCTCGGACCAGCTGCGTCAGCGCCGCCGCATCCATGCTGCTATCAAAGCGTAGGCTGCGCCCGCCACGTAAACGCACTTCGACAGGCGTGGACTCCGATGGGCTGGACACCAGATCAGAGAGGGTGGGAACGCTGGGTTCAGACAAAACATTCAAAGGCATAAAAAGCGCCCCATTATCCGGGGACCACAGCCCCTTCTTCTTTAGGTCATGGCGCCAAGCATAGACCTGCTGCCGCGTCACATCGTGACGCTGTGCAACCTGTGTAACTGACGCGCCATCAACCCCAACTGACATGACAATCTCGAGCTTGTCGTCATCATGCCAGAAGCGCCGCCGCTCCATCCCAAGAATTTCACCACGCATACCAAATCCCACCTAAGACACGTCGTTAACGACGCCGTTAAACACGTATCTTAGATCAACAAGTTGAAATTCGGCAGGCGGTGGCAATGGAGCGGTTACGTTGGATTGTCCGTTTCTCGATCCTTTCCCTTTCTCTGATAATAGCTTTGTCGCGTCCGAAGTAGACGTCTGCGGGTGTCACATTATTCAGGCTCTCGTGGTAACGCTGGTTGTTGTAGTAATCGACGAAGGCCCCGATTTGGTGTTCGAGATCACCGGGTAGGTAGTAGTTCTCCAACAGAACCCTGTTCTTCATGGTCTGGTGCCAGCGTTCGATCTTGCCTTGGCTCTGCGGGTGGAATGGCGCGCCGCGGACATGTGTCATTTTTTGATCCTTTAACCACGTGGCCTGATCGCCAGAGATGTAGCATGAGCCGTTGTCACTGAGCAGGCGTGGCTTGTGGCGGACGACCGCCTTGTCGCAACCGGACGCCGTCAACGCCAATTCGACCGTGTCCATTACGTCCTCGGCTCGCATGTTGGTGCAAAGCTTCCAAGCGATGATGTAGCGGCTGTAATCATCCAAAATTGTGCTGAGATAATACCAGCCCCACCCGATGATCTTGAAGTAAGTGAAGTCAGTCTGCCACATCTCGTTGATGGCGGTGGTCTTATCCGTGAACTCGTCGGCCGCTTTGATCACAACATAATCAGGCGCAGTGATCAGGTCAGCTGCTTTGAGAATACGATAAGATGATGATTCAGATATAAAGTTGGAGGGATCAGGAAAGGCCCCAGTGGGGCGCTTCCCCCGAACAACGCTTCTCATCAGTGTATTTGATGGCCAGTTCACGTGTGGACAACGCCTCGTGCTCCAGCGCGAACTCGATCAGGTCATCGCGTCTGGCGTTTGGGATGCGGTTCCAGACTGACCTCGGGCGCGGCGAGATGTCAGCCAGCGCATCAAACCCACCGTCGACATAGAGGTCATACCATCGATAAAAAGTGCTGCGTGGAATGCTCAACATGTCGAGAGTCTGTTTGACTGGCAAATGCGATCCCTCAACGGTGCGGATGATCTCAAGCTTCTCAGATGCAGGATATCTCACTCCTCGTATACCCCAGTCCCTGTCATGCTTTTTTGAGCAGACGGTTCTCAAGCGTCAGGTCAGCCACGCATTCTTTCAGGGCCAATGACTCAGAACGCAAATCTTTCACCTCAGGCGACGTCGCTTGACGCGCGGTGTCCCCAGACAGGCGCCGCTTGCCTGCCTCCAGAAACTCTTTCGACCAGCTATAATACAAACTTTCAGCGATCTCTTCACGGCGGCACGGCACTGAGATGCTTTCCTCACCACGGAGGCCCGCCAAAACAATGCGGATCTTTTCCTCAGCTGAATAGGTTTGCCGCGTCCTACGGCGGATGTTCTTGACCACCTTCTCGGCGGCCTCTTTCGATGTTTGTGGCTTCTTCGTCATCTCGATCTCCTAATCGATAAGATGAACCAGAAATCCTCCGCTATTCAAATCCTCAAATCTGTCCCACGGGTGCTGACGTCAAACACGCAAGCAATTCATACTTCCAGACGCCTTGCGCGACATCATTCGCCGCGAAAAAGAGGCCGTCGCAAACGGGCATCTGGCCGACGCTATCAAATTGTCCGGACTGTTTCATCTCACGCTTGCAGAATTGACCGAGTCGAGTGTGTTGCAAAGTCTATTGCGCGATCTAATTTCACGCAGTTTATTAATCACCGCAATCTACCGCGACAGCGGCTACTTCAATTGCGGGCCAGACGAACACGCCAACATTGTAGACGCTTTGGTGCAAGGTGATGCAGACGGAACATTGCGTTTGGTAGGCGCGCACATAGAGCACCTTCGGTCCGATCTGAAGCTAAGTACGGGACAGCAGCCTTCCAAAAGCCTGCGCGATATTTTTGAGCTTTGAACAACGTATCAGTGTCGGATGCGCTGACGCTGACGAATAGACAATTAAAATAACACATTTCAGGTGCGGTTAGTTTGCCAAATCCACTAGTCGATTGGTCGCGTTGTCCAGTTAAAGTGCCATTGTGTACGTTCCAAAAAACCTTGTTTAGCAAGTGTTCAATCTACCATATTTTACGCTGCCACAAACCCCGTTTAAAGTCCGAGCAGTTGTGATAGTTTTTTGCGCCTTCGCCATAGGGGACATCCGTGCATTACGCAGTATTGGTCACTGTGGGCTCAGGCCGCTGTAGGAAGTATTAAATAATCAAGACCGCTTCGAAATGACGAACGGCTCCAACCGTTCGGCAGAATTCTCAGATATCAATCCGCTCGGAAATGCTCAGCGCGTCTTCGAGCTTGACCCCCAGATATCTGACGGTGCTATCAATTTTTGTGTGGCCAAGCAGAAGCTGAACAGCACGCAGGTTGCCTGTCTTGCGATAAATTTCCGCCACCTTCGTTCGGCGCGTAGAATGGGTGCCGTAGCCACTTGGTTCCAAACCAATCGAGACAACCGAGGTCCCGAACCAAGCGCCCATACTGGCGTGTTGATATGTGCGGCCGATCATGAAATCGGCTCGGAAGCAAGAGCTGACATACGATCATTTCCGGAGACTTAATCCAGTTGGTCACAGTTTCTCGCGTGTTTTCAGCCAGTTCAAACTGCACAGGCTTGTTCGTTTTACTTTGAACGACGGATACTCTTTCATGCATTCTGTCGTCCCTGAGTAGGTCAATGACCTGTCGTGACACCAAATCGCAACCGCGTAACTTGCTATCAATTGCGACGTTGAACGATGCGAGATCGCGGAGATTACCCGCGAGTTCGAGGCGAGCGCGGATGGCCCAGACCTGTTTTGGCAGAAGCGGGCGCTTTTGCCCGCCGAGGCGACCCTTATTCGAGGCTCTTCGTTTTGGGGTGACAGCGGGAAGTTGAACTCTTGGCATGATTTGGCCCTCCATCCACCCCTCCTGCCAAACATCAACACAGCGCTGACGACTGGTTATAGCCTAAAAAACAATGACGGCTTCGCCGCTGGCGCGTCATCAAGTGTTTCTGCGAAAGCAAAAGGCGGTTTCGAGCCCCCCTTTAACAAATGCTGCACCTTCCACGAACGGCAGGTTTCGGCGAACGATCAACTCGACCGAGCTACACGCGAACGCATTCGCATCCTGAATTTTGAAGGTGGCAACGAGACGTTCTTCGCAAACTCGCGGCTAAAATGATGCGGGTCAGGGTAGCCGCATTTTTCTCCGACTACTGCAACATCGAGGTCAGTTTCAGTCAAAAACCTTTTAGCGGCGGTCAGACGTTGCTCTCGAATCCATGTTGCGGGCGGCATCCCAAATTCATCTCTAAAAACTGTATGGAAACGAGAAACACTTAGTCCTGCAAGATCAGCCATTGATTTTGTGTTCCAATCGGCTGCGATGTCCTCCCTCATTCGCCTTGCAAGGTTTTGAAGGCTGTCGTGAAACTCAAGCTGGCGTGGGCTGTTTTCGAACAATGACAGGCATTGAGAGATCAAGCTGCTGATTTGAGCGTGTCGCCCTGGATGGTTTGAAGCTGTATTTGTCACAATAAGATTAAAAACGGCGAGCGCGTCCGTCCCGGCGAGAACGTGCAACTGTCCTCGCCGTTCCAATAACGTGTAGAGAGCATCGACCATATGACCCTCAAACGAAAACCAGATGTAGTCCCAATTTGCTTCACCGTCAGCGCATCCGTGGCTGTATGCGGTTGATGTATCCACCCATGAGAGCATTCGTGGAGCGGTCAAAGTGGCGTAACTTTCTGTATCAATTTCACCCGCCCCCTCAATCGTCAAAATGAGGGTGTGTTCATTGAATTGATCGCTGATCTTGGGGTCGCCATGTCGGAACCGGCTGCGTCCTGCAGCTAGGACGCCATACGGGTACGGCGAGCCATGTTTTTTGGGAGAGTTATATACAATCGAGTTCATGTTAACTGGCTTTTTGGCAGAAAAATTGATGAATGTATAATAGGAATATACAAAATAGGTGTTCTGTCCATTCCTATTTAAAGCCGGACGAAGCAATGATTGGCAAGCACATGTCAGAAACGGACCCCACTTATGACAGCCAATAATGAATTCAACCCTCTATCAGTCAGCTTTGCGCGTGACCCTCATGTCGCTTACGCGCGCCTGCGTGCGTTGCCAGAGCCGTATCACTACGCCGATGTAAACTCGTGGATGCTGACGAAGGCGACTGACGTAGAAGCTGTCGCACTCAATAAAACTATGTTGCGCAGCCGCGATCATTTACTGTCGGACGCGGAGCGGAAAGACGAACAGCGCAAGATGAACTGGCATGACATGCCGCATCACGAGCGGTTTGTGCAGACGAACCTTTTGGAGAGCGAAGGCGATACACATTCTCGACTAAGAAAATTGGTCTTCCGAGAATTTACTGCCGCGATGATTGCGAGACAAAGGGATACGATCCAAGCGTTTGTAGATCATCTCTTGGACAATCTGGCTGACCGTACTGAGTTTGACTTTGTTGAAGACTTTGCCGCGCATGTACCTGGCCATATCATTGGTCGTGTGATCGGCGTACCAGATGAAGATTGCCCCCAGTTGCGGGTGTGGTCTGAGCTGGTAGTTCGGTTTTTCAATGTTGGCTGCGACGATGACGACAAACGCGTTGCCGAACAAGCAACCAAGGAGTTCTACGAATATCTCCTGACGCTCGTTGATGCACGTCGCAAAGCCCCAGAGGATGACTTGATGTCCCGCATGGTCGAACATCAAGACGCAGGCCGCATGTCAGAGGATGAGCTGGTTGCGACAACAATGCTGATCCTGATGGCCGGACATGGTTCGACGATTGACGTTCTTGGCTCCGGTATGCACGCGCTGCTGCGCTTTCCCGACCAGCACCAGAAGCTGCGCGATGATCCCAAAATAATCAATCTGGCTGTGCAAGAAATGTTCCGGTTTGAATCGCCGCTGCCCTATTTCCATCGCTTTGCAACAGAAGATACCGTTGTGGGCGGCCGCAAGTTCGAAGCAGGTACGCGGTTTGGTTTGCTCTATGGTGCTGCCAACCGAGACCCTGACCGTTTTGAGCACGCAGATCAATTTGACGCAAATCGCAGCCCAAACCGGCACATCGCCTTTGGCGGCGGGACGCATTTCTGTCTCGGCAACCACCTAGCTCGCTTAGACATGGACGTGATTTTCACGACGTTGAATCAGCGTTTCGCGTCAATCGAATTGACACAGGAACCTATTTATAAGCCAGGATTATCCGTGCGTGGACCAGTTGCACTCGATATAGCCGTTCGGAGAAAATAGACACATGACCAAGATTACCTTTATCGAAGCGGATGGAAAATCGATTGAAGCAACTGCTGAACCTGGCATGACAGTGATGCAAGTTGCAGTGAATGCGGGCATCGCGGCCATTGCTGCAGAGTGTGGCGGCGCATGCGCCTGCGGCACATGCCATTGCTACATCAACAAAGAATGGTTCGACAAAATCATGCCAGCAAAAGAAGATGAAACCGACATGCTTGATTTTGTGATTGACCCAACAG
This sequence comes from Yoonia sp. MH D7, assembly GCF_054439475.1. Taxonomy (NCBI): domain Bacteria; kingdom Pseudomonadati; phylum Pseudomonadota; class Alphaproteobacteria; order Rhodobacterales; family Paracoccaceae; genus Yoonia; species Yoonia sp. MH D7. The sequence continues at coordinate 1,322,622 of NZ_JBTJCF010000001.1, read as the reverse complement.
AGACCAGCCGGTTGAGTTGTCAAATTGAGGTCACGCCAGACATGGACGGCATTATAATCAATATCCCTGCGTCCCAAACCTAAGTTGAAATCATGAAAAACATTTATACCTACGGCCATTCGTTTGAGCAAAGAAACGTAACTATAGCCGACATGCACGCCAACAAAGCGGCAAATTACAAGATGACCCAAGTGACGGCTCAGAATGCTGATGAAGCTGCAATTATTGCAGATCAAGGCATCGACATGATCATCACGGGCAGTGATTGGTATCCACAGGTCCGAACTGGTGCGCCAAATACCTTCATTACGGCGGCGTTGTTTGCAGGGCGATACATTACCAATGACGATATACTTGCTGGGGCCATTGAGGCGGCGACAAAGGGAGCCGATAGCGTCCTGACACCTCGCAGTCTCGATGTTGTTGAAATGCTCGCAAATCAAGGTTTGGCAGTGCAAGGTCACGTTGGAATGGTGCCGTCCAAATCTATTCAACTCGGTGGAATGAGAACCCTAGGTAAGACCGCTGATGAAGCGATTGCGATCTTGGATGATATGCGCCGCCTTGAAGATGCCGGGGCCTTCGGATGCGAAGTTGAATGTGTCGCTGAGGATGCCCTTGAAGCGATTAGCAAGCATACGTCCCTCATCACGAGTTCTATCGGGGCAGGGCGGTCGGGCGACGTAATTTTTCTCTTTTTCGAGGACATTTGCGGCGAAACCGAAAACCCGCCCCGTCATGCTCAGTCTTGGGGCGATGGGGCCGCAATTCGCAAGAGACTGACACAAGAACGCCAAAACGCCGTCAAAGGCTTCAAGGAAGCCGTGGAGGATGGTTCATACCCCGCCAACATGCACACCGTGTCCATGAAGCCAGATGAGAAAGATAAACTGCTTGAGGCTTTAGACAAGCGATCCTAGTTAGCAAAAGCAGACTTTGCTCGACGTCGCATGGACGGTCACTTAGTCCGCGTTTAACTAACTCGTGCGCGTTGCAGCGAACGACACTCTTTCCCAGAACCGCCGTTCGTAGATCATGCGGCGAAATGGGTCGGAGAGCCCATTGTGTGAATTTGGTTTTCTCGCTGCATGCGCTCGCAGCGTGGGAAATGCTGCGTCAGCGTAAAATTCGCTGGGGCCACACCAACGCCGCTTTTAAATTTACCTTTGCCGGTGGCCAGTCGCTATTCGGTGCCGTGTTGTAATCTCATGCGTATTCAGAACCGTTCGAATAAACGCAGCTTGGCGTCAGTTAACGTCTCAGTTTACCCAGAATGCTGTGACAAAGCTGTAAACCTCACAATTGCCCAGGCCCGCCACCATGAAGTTCAACTGTTGGCGGTGATTGATTACCGTCGGGGATTCGACCTGCACGGCCCATTGCATATAGACGCCCGCGCGCTCGCCGGTTTGATCCAGGATTCCATGCCACGAATTTCCGCCGGTTTGCGTCCAGTCGAGTTGAGGTGCCATGTTTTGTGGCGTGAAATCAGGGCCAAAGATGCCGGTGTTGCTTGATGTTTGTAGTGCGGCGACTTGCGCGCGTGCAGCATCCTCTATGCCTGCGGGGCAGCCGGTAAATATCTGTTCTCGGATCTCGATCGCCCACCTTCCGTCTTGGGGTTGAATGCGTGCGGCGTTCATTGCGTCAGGGGCTGGAAACTTGTCCTCATCAAGCTCGAACTCAATGTCGGACTCTTCGTCCTCCTCCGGATTGCGGCGCAGTTCTTCCTCGTCTGCATCAGCCCCCGTTTTAGGGTCGTTGTCCTCACCGTCGCGGTGTTCAATGTAGGGTTCGCCCTGACCACCGAAACGCGCGTTTACCTCTTGGGGGAGCAGGTCTGTCCATGCAGCCGGCTCGCCGCGTTGCAGCACAACACCTGTCGTCCCAGCCGGAGGTTTCCCGCCGATCAGGATTTCGGCTTCTTCCATTGTGACCTTGCTTTCACGCTGAACAACGCCTTGTCCGCTTTCGTCTACGACGAAAACCTGGGTGTTGTCGGCGATTGCCGGGCTTGCGCAAATCGCTGCGATCAGGGCGAGGCGTTTCATTCGGTTTCTCCGGTCAATTGGTTCAATAGGGTGTCAAAGCGGTCATCGTCGAGCCACATACCGACGGGCTTGAACGACAGGCTGCGCTGGATCACGGCAATGTCGGCCAGCAACGCGGGGTTATCTATTGCGTCGTGGCAAAACGTTCCGGTCATCAGTTCGGTGCATGGGCCGAGCGACGCCATGCGCTGTGGCTGATTCAGGGTGGCGTAGAACGGACCGTCTGGCGTCAATGTGGCCATGTTGAATGTAGTTTCCCCTGCCGGCATCCGCAGCGGTCTTTCGGCACCCCATCCCTCTGGGAGATCAAATGATATCGGGATATCGGCCATCTTCATGGTGCAGTTTTCATCAGGTGAGCAGTAAAACGCGGTTTCAATGGGTAGGTCTGCGCCCTCATCTTGTGGGCGGACCACCACCACATGGCCCGTCCGCCAGCCGGTCGCGTGAACGAGATTTGCAGTCCCACTCATGCCGTCACTTGTTGCTGTGACGAAATAGGCGCCTGGCGTTATTGCCTCTTGGTAGTGCTGGCCCGAGTCGGACCGGACATGTGCGCCATCCTGCGCATCGCCCTGAATGATCGACCATTGGGTTGGCGTTTCGATTACTTCGCCGCGTTCATCGTAGGCGATAATACTGATCGCCACGGGGGCAGGGTTGGCGGCCACGTAAAGCAGGGGGATTTCGTCGGGGCGCACAAGGATGACGTTCAAACTATCCACGGTATTGCCGTCATATTCCATCTTGCCGCGCCAGAATGTACCCTCGCGCGTCAGTGTTCCGGCGTAGATTTGATCCGACAGGTTTGCGACAAAGGTTATGTTGTCCCCCTCGCGGGTCATAACAAAACTCTCGGCGCCCGTCGTCTCGCCAAAATTCCAGTCATGCGCCCACACGTCGATATCGCCGTTTACATCCACCGCATCGATTTCATGGACAACCTGCGTCGCCAGCATCGGGTGGAAACGGTAGTCTGCCGCGACAAGAAACCAGTCGCCGTGTAGGTCACCAACCGCAATAGTCGGGAATTCTTCTGCACCCATCGCGGCGGTTTCTTGGGCCAGCCCGTCGGTATCAGAATCACCGTTGGAGAGATCGCCACTGCTGGTCTCTTCAAGAGTAGCCTCCTTATTGGGGGCCTCGTCTCGGGCAGCCTCGGGCGTGACGTCCTGAACGGGTTGCACCATGCCGACAGCAATTTGGCCCATGTCAGAATCGATCCTGTTCCGGTCTGCGTCATACCAACGCAAGACAAGGTCGTAGACGCCCTCGGTGTCTGGCACCGTCAGCTTGAACCCTTCCTCTGTCGCCACGTTCGACATTACGGTTGGTGGCGCAAAGGCGCGCCCATCTTGAAAAAAGCGGAAACTGGATTGTCAGCTTGCATCCCCCGCCCAACGCGCGTCCACTGTGGCACCGATTTCCGCGTCACCCACGCCCAGCCATTCAGGCACAACCGCATCTGCAAACTGGACAGGAAACCGTGCGTATTCCTCTATCTGTCGCGCATCCATGACGACAATATCATAAGTGCCAGCGCGGGCAGGTGATGGAATGCGGGACTCGTTATAGATGCCCGCGATGGGCGACAGAAGGTCTCCGCCCAAGTATTCGGCCTGGTCCGAACTGCCCGCCGGTGCAAGGTACACGCGGCTATGGATGTCACGGTCGAGGCCGGTTGTGTTTTCAATCAGAACGATATGTTCACCGGTAAGTGGCAAAAGCGGGCCGACCTGAATGATGTAGTCGTCCTGCGCCGGTGTCAGTTCAAGCTCAAGAATTTCGGTTTGTGCCGTGATGTCGAAAGAGAACGTGCCTGATGCCTTTTCGGCCTCGGCGCGCAGTTCCAGCTGTCCGATGGGCAGGTCAACGGAAAGGCCCGGCACGACAGCCTGCGCATCGCTTACCCGGCCAATTTCGTCGCCATTCAGGAAGATCGTGGTTTCTAAGGGTAAATCTACGCCGTAAGGCATGGAAAGGCGGATGATGACCGGATGAATTTCCTTGGTTTGTGGCGTTTGCTCAATCAAGGCCGGTTCGACTGTCGCTTGCGCAACGCCGCGCATGGCGTTTGCCAGTTCCCCCGCATCAGCGGCGTCGAAATACTGCCCGCCCGTCGCATTAGCGAGGCACTGAAGCTGCGCTTTATCGCCCTCTGCAATGTCGAACCCGATGACATGGGCGGTAAAATTAAGGCCAAGCGCCTTAAGCTCTGCGCCGACTGCGCAAGGGTCTGCATTGCATGTTTCGACACCGTCCGACAGCAGAACAACCGTCGCAGGCTCCTCGGTAAATCGCAAATGCTCTGCCGCTTGACGCACGGCATCCGACAGGGGCGTTTTGCCGATCGGCGACAGGCCCGCGACAACCCCAGCAATGTCTGTCCCGTCTCCCGGAAGGGCAAGGGTTTCGATGTCCGCGCAATTGCCCCGTTCGCGGTGGCCGTAGGCGATCAGGCCAGTGCGTGTGCCATTCGCCTGCCAGTCGTTCAACAATCCACCAAATGCATCACGTGCGATTTCGACTTTAGCGATCCCGTCAACTTGCCCCCACATAGATCCCGACATATCGAACACCACCATCACATCACGGGTGTTGGTCTGCGCTGCGCTGGCGTTTGCTGTGCACATGAGCAAGATAAAAGATAAGAGGAACCGCATACAACATCCAGACATGAAATGGGCACAGTCAGTGTACCGACTATGTTTGGTGAAAATGAACCAATCGGGGCGGGTTTACACAAGGTATGGATTTCCTTAGGTTTTCGACAAGAGGTACCAATGTCCGTTACCAGATCACTTGCAGACCAAATGAATATCGCCGGACCGCCTGCGCAAATATGGAGCGCGGCAATCGGGTGCCTGCCGGCGATGGGGCTGTCGAAGGTCATTTTCATGGATCTGTCGCAGCATAGGGCACCTTTAATCCTGACAAACGCAGACGACACGTGGACCGAACGCTATAAGAATACGGTTGAAAACGGGTTGGATCCGTTTGCGCGAAATTGTCTGAGGGGGTTTGCAACTCAGCTCACGGGAGTCGGACACACTGATGATCACGACCACCTGACGCAGATCGAGTTGGACCAGATCGCGCAAGGCAGCGCCGCACTGGACATCTGCACCGGCATGTCGGTGACGATGCGGCCCCTTACACATGGTTCAGGTGTCGGACTGAACTTGATGTCCACACTCGACGCGCGCGAATTCGCCAACTTGCGACAAGAGCACGAAGATACATGGCACGCGTGGTGTCAGTTGGTCTATGCAGGCCTTAATGCGTCCCCCGCAACACAGTCTTCGCTGTCGCTGACCGAAAAACAACGCGACTGCCTTGCATATGTCGCCGATGGGTTTCGGACTGCTGAAGTAGCCCATAAACTGAGTATTTCCGAAGCCACAGTCGAACTGCACATGCGCAACGCCCGAATGCGCTTGCACGCCAAAACACGCGACCAGGCGGTTGCAATTGCCGTGCGGACAGGATTGATCTGACTGTCGTTTCAATCACGTTGGGCCCATTTGGACATTAATTGCAGTAACGGTCATATGCGAGCGCGACGGCATCGGATACTGTGGGCTCAGCGCTGCCGTAGGAAGTATCAAACGATCAAGATCGCTTCGAAATGACGAACGGCTCCAACCGTTCGGCAGAATTCTCAGATATCAATCCGCTCGGAAATGCTCAGCGCGTCTTCGAGCTTGACCCCCAGATATCTGACGGTGCTATCAATTTTTGTGTGGCCAAGCAGAAGCTGAACAGCACGCAGGTTGCCTGTCTTGCGATAAATTTCCGCCACCTTCGTTCGGCGCGTAGAATGGGTGCCGTAGCCACTTGGTTCCAAACCAATCGAGACAACCGAGGTCCCGAACCAAGCGCCCATACTGGCGTGTTGATATGTGCGGCCGATCATGAAACCGGCTCGGAAGCAAGAGCTGACATACGATCATTTCCGGAGACTTAATCCAGTTGGTCACAGTTTCTCGCGTGTTTTCAGCCAGTTCAAACTGCACAGGCTTGTTCGTTTTACTTTGAACGACGGATACTCTTTCATGCATTCTGTCGTCCCTGAGTAGGTCAATGACCTGTCGTGACACCAAATCGCAACCGCGTAACTTGCTATCAATTGCGACGTTGAACGATGCGAGATCGCGGAGATTACCCGCGAGTTCGAGGCGAGCGCGGATGGCCCAGACCTGTTTTGGCAGAAGCGGGCGCTTTTGCCCGCCGAGGCGACACTTATTCGAGGCTCTTCGTTTTGGGGTGACAGCGGGAAGTTGAACTCTTGGCATGATTTGGCCCTCCATCCACCCCTCCTGCCAAACATCAACACAGCGCTGACGACTTATTATAGCCTAAAAAACAATGACGGCTTCGCCGCTGGCGCGTCATCAAGTGTTTCCGCGAAAGCAAAAGGCGGCTTCGAGCCCATAGCAGATGTGTCAAATCTGAAAATGGCTGCAACGGGGCAGTCTTTCAAGGCCGTATTTCTTGACGCATTTGCGGCGGTTGTGGACGGCGTAGGGTGGGCCGTGAATAAGAGAGGTGGTCGCGGATTTTCGGACCAGTTGTTACGGTGGATCGCATGACGAAAGAAGTGATCCCAAATGACAAAACGAAAGAACCATTCGCCCGATTTCAAAGCCAAGGTTGCGCTTGAAGCAATCCGCGAGGAGATGTCGATGGCGGAACTGTCCAAAAAATATGGCGTTCATCCGACCCAGATAGGGACTTGGAAACGGGCGGCGATAGAGAATATGGCGACGGCATTTACGCGCAAAGGTTCAGCGCCCGATGGGGTAAGTGCCGTTGACGTCGACAAGCTGCATTCCAAGATAGGTCAGCTTGTTGTGGAGCGAGATTTTTTGGCGGATGCCTCGCAGCAGTTGCTCGGGATGCGAGGCAAAAAATGGTGAGCCGAGATCATAAGTTAAGCATGCGTAAACAGTGCGAACTATTGCAGTTGTCGCGTTCGCGGCTTTACTACCAGCCCGTCGGCGAGAGCGCTGAGAACCTGCGGTTCATGGAAATCATCGACAAACAGTTCCTGGAAACGCCTTGGTATGGATCGCGTCAGATGGCCCGGTACATGAAGCGCAACAATCACCAATGTGGCCGCCACCGGATCCGGCGCTTGATGCGGCTTATGCGTCTGGTTCCGATCTATCAGGAGCCCAACACAAGTAAAAAGCATCCGCATCACAAGATCTGGCCTTACTTGCTGAGGAATGCGGCAATTGACCGCCCAAATCAGGTTTGGTGCGCAGATATTACCTACATACCGATGCGACGCGGCTTCCTGTATCTCGTGGCGATCATGGATTGGCACAGCCGCAAAGTGCTTTCGTGGCGGCTGTCCAACAGTATGGATGCAGACTTTTGCGTCGAGGCTTTGAAAGAGGCGCTCGCCAAGCACGGCACGCCGGAAATCTTCAACACCGATCAGGGCAGCCAATTTACCAGCGGCGCTTGGATCGACGTGCTGGTCGACGCAGACATCAAGATCAGCATGGACGGAAAAGGCGCATGGCGCGACAATCGCATGATCGAAAGGCTCTGGCGATCGTTGAAGTATGAATGCGTCTATTTGAATGCCTTTGAGACAGGCTCGGAAATGCGGGCTGGGATCGGCAAATGGCTGACGTATTACAACTCTGAGCGCCCGCATTCAACTCACGGCATATTGACCCCAGATGAGGCCTATGTCAGCAAAACAGAACCAATGAGATTAGCAGCCTAAATAAAACCCAGATCCACCTTAACAAGGATGTAAACTGGTCTAAAATCTAGGACCACCTCTTCACGAACTGAATTGTTAACCTTTCCAATGTGTAGTGAAGCAGCATACCTTTTAGTTTAGTATTAGTGATTATGCGAAAAACTTGGAGATTTAATTTTCTTCATATTAGAGGGTTGGGTTAATGACGATAATTATTAAACTCTTTCGAGTTATCTTTTTCTATGCATTATTTTTTGTGCTGTGCATGTTCGCCGTTGTCGTTGCCTTGCAGAATTGGTCGATTGGCTATCAGATGATTTTCGCCTTCGGTTTGCCTGTCCTGCTTGTATGGTGGCAAGAACGTAGAAGAGTGTCCGTCGTCAGGGTTTTTGGCACCAAAGGCGGCCTAGACTAAGAGAGAGTTCGGCTCATCTGGTTGGTTGCATTATGCGGCGTGTTGTCTGTGATGCAAGCGTCGCGTTTCGAGCGTCTTACGTTTGATCCTTTCCCGTTGCTGTAGAATGGCTTTGTCGCGTCCGAAGTATACGTCGGCGGGTGTAACGTTGTTCAGGCTCTCGTGGTAACGCTGGTGATTGTAGTGGTCTACGAAGGCTTCGATCTGAGCCTCAAGATCGCCGGGTAGGAAGTAGTTTTCCAGCAGGATGCGGTTCTTCAAGGTCTGATGCCACCGCTCGATCTTGCCCTGCGTTTGAGGATGATAGGGCGCGCCACGGCTGTGCTTCATATCCTTGTCTTGCAACCATTCCGCCAGCTCCCCCGAGACGTAGCTGGAGCCGTTATCACTCAGCAGGCGAGGTTTGTGGACGACATGAACTTGGTCACATCCCGACGCTGCCAAAGCCAAGTCCAATGTGTCCGTCACGTCTTGGGTTCTCATGTTGGTGCAAAGTTTCCACGAGATTATATATCGGCTGTAGTCATCGAGGATCGTGCTGAGATAAAACCAGCCCCATCCGATGATCTTCAGATATGTGAAGTCCGTCTGCCACAACTGATTGATGCCCGTGGTTTTGTCTTTGAACTCGCTCGCCGCCTTTATAACGATAAACGCTGGGCTGGTGATCAGATCGTGCGCCTTCAAAATCCGATACGTCGAAGCCTCTGATACGAAATAGCTTTCTCGATCCGTGAACGTCACGGCCAGTTCACGTGGCGACAACTCGGTTTCTTTCAGCGCCAACTTCACGACCTTGCGCCGCACCTCGTCAGGAATGCGGTTCCAGACGTGTTTGGGCTTCGGCGATTGATCCTGCAGTCCAACTTCGCCACGCCGCAAATATCGATCATACCAACGGTAGAATGTGGTGCGGGGAATGCCCAGCTTTGCCAACGTGAGCCGTGCTGACAGGTGGCTTTCCTCGACCAGCCGGATGATCTCCAGTTTCTCAGATGCAGGATATCTCATTCGTGGTTGCCCCCATCGCCCAGCATGCTTTTTTTAAGCAAACGGAGTTCGAGCGTTTGTTCCGCCACAACTTCCTTGAGATCATGGGCCTCACGGCGCAGATCCTTCACCTCGTCAGTGTTCGCCGCACGTGCCGTATCGCCCGCAAGGCGCCGCTTTCCGGCTTCCATGAAGTCCTTGGACCATTTGTAGTAAATGCCCTGAGAGATACCCTCACGGCGGCACAGCTCTGCAATGCTGTCTTCACCACGCAGACCATCCAGAACGATCCTGATCTTCTCTTCGGATGAGTAATGCTTGCGCGTGGCGCGTTTGATGTCTTTGACGATCTTCTCGCCAGGGCTCGTCGTTGTTTGTCTCATCTTCCACTCCTCAGTGGTGACGATGAGCCAGAAACACTCTCTTATCAAATAACGCTATTTGGTCCCATAGGCGCTGACGTCAGACAGTAGAAGAGCCAAGAAAGGGTTGGTCATTGAATTAAGCGATTCAGAAGAACGGCTCAAGTCGCCCAATCCAGTTCATCCAACTGTTATTGCGGCTCCCTACAATCGACAAGAAACTACGGTAAACATAGCACCAAGTAAGAATCAGGTGGTCGCAAGCGGGCAATCCGATCGACACGAATTCTTGATGCGAACATACCGATTTGTGGCCGTTGATGTGGAAACTGCTAATCGACAACACAGCAGCATATGTCAAGTTGGTCTGGCAATGGTGTCTGCCAGTGGCGATATCGAAACATTCAGCATATTGGTCGACCCAGAACAACACTTTGAGAGTTTTAACGTCGATCTACACGGCATTGACGAAGCAGTAATAAACGACGCTCCCAACTTTCAAGATGTTCTCCAAATGTTGCGCCCGTTGCTTGAGCGCCATATCCTCGTGCAACACAGTAATTTTGACAAGCAGGCGTTCAACGCAGCCAGCAAATACTATGGCATTCCAGAATTGAGGGCCAATTGGGTCGATAGCGTTCAAATCGCGCGAAATGCTTGGCCGGAATTGAAAGGCAATGGTGGTCATGGCTTGGCTAACCTAAAAACCCATTTGGACTTAAATTTTGAGCACCACGACGCAGAAGAAGATGCCCGTGCAGCTGCAGAAGTTGTGCTTATGGCGGAAGCTATTACCGGTGAAAATTTCTCAGATTTGGCGAGGTCCAAAACGCAGAGCCACAAGACATCGGTTGCAATTACAGGAAATCAGAATGGCCCACTTTTTGGGCATGTTGCCTGCTTTACAGGGCAGTTGGCCATGTCTCGCATGGAGGCGGCAACGTTTGCAGCAGGAGCGGGAATCACCGTAAAAGTAAGTGTTTCAAAAAAGGTAACGCTTTTGGTTGTCGGTGACCAGGACATGTCTACGTTGGCTGGTCACGACAAAAGCAGCAAACACCGGCGTGCGGAAGCATTGCAGCAGGAGGGCCATAAAATCAAAATCTTGGGAGAAACTGAGTTTCTCAATCTCATCGCAGATGACTAAGGGCCGTTTCGGGGGGGCAGCAACGCAGCATTCTGTATCTCACCCAATGTTCGGAAACCGCCGTTCGTGTCGATCAACAAAAGGGCGGATTGCGGACCTTCGCTGCAGGTGCGAAGCTCACGGTCTCTGTGATCTGAAGCAGACATTCAGTTTTAAAATAGAGAGATCTGCTGATTGGAGATTTGGGGGCTAAACTGCATAATCTAGGTTAAGCGGCTATGTGTTAAGCGAATTTGGCTTGCTTAACATGTCGACACGCATATGTTAAAAAAATCATAAAAACATAACGTATCGGTCATGACATGTTAAAGCCTACCTATAATATCGCACCGCTTCCACCAGCTATCGATTTCGACACTGTCGCGGTCCTCAAAGCGCTTGCACGCGCCAATAGAGCTTTGGCGGAACTAAAAGGTCGTGCGGCTTCAATTCCAAACCAAACAATCTTGATCGACACGCTGGCGCTTCAGGAAGCAAAAGCTAGCTCAGAGATTGAAAATATCGTCACAACTCAAGATGATCTTTTTCAGGCCGAACTCTTCCCCGGTGGTCCAGGAAGTGCTGCAGCGAAGGAAGTAGCGCTCTACAGAGACGCATTGAAACTAGGGTACGATCGTTTGCGCGAGTCAGATGGGTTGATCACAAACGCGACCATAATTGCGATGTTCCAATTGCTTAAACAGCGCGAAGGTGGATTTCGGGAAACGCCGGGAACCGCACTGCGAAACGAGGCGAGCGGGGAAGTGGTTTTTGTCCCGCCGCAGGATCGGAACGAAATCATCGACCTCATGGGGGACCTTGAAGATTATGTGAATGGCGAAGGCCGTGACACGCTCGATCCGCTGATCCGTATGGCTTTGATCCACCATCAGTTTGAGAGCATCCATCCCTTTCCGGATGGCAATGGTCGGATCGGACGTATCCTGAACGTGCTCTATCTTGCAAAAACGGGTCTCTTAGAGATTCCGGTTCTCTATTTAAGCCGGCACATAACTCAGAACAAAAGCAGCTATTATCGCCTGCTTCAAGAAGTTCGCACAGACGGCGCTTGGGAAAACTGGGTGCTTTTCATGCTTGAGGCGATTGCTGAAACGTCCGAAGCGACCTTGCTGCTGGTTGATGGAATTCGCACACAGATGCGCGATATGAAAACGCGGATGCGTAGCGAGGTCCCAAAGCTTTATTCGCAAGACCTACTCAACAATCTTTTCCGCCATCCTTACACTCGCATCGATTTTTTGGTGCAGGACCTAGGCGTTTCACGGCAAACAGCGGCAAAATATCTGGACGACTTGGCATACCATGGTCTGGTTGAGAAAGTTCAGGTTGGGCGGAACAACTACTTTATCAACACCGCATTGGTGAATTTATTCCTCGATGTAGCTGGTGGTGGCGATTGATAAAACGCGGACCAACGCGAGGTTGATATTTTCGTTGATGGGGGGCCGCCATTGCGGGCGGCCCATTTGATCAAATCTCGATAGCCTCGGAAATGACCAATGCATCCTCTAATTCGACACCAAGATAGCGTACCGTGCTGTCCATTTTAGTGTGACCAAGCAGCAGTTGGACTGCACGCAGATTGCCAGTCTTTTTATAAATCTGCGTAACCTTCGTGCGCCGCATCGAATGCGTGCCATAAGCCGTCGCCTCTAGCCCAATCGACGTGATCCATTCACGTAGAATGCGTGCATATTGGCGGGTCGAGATGTGCAACCGCTCATGGAACCGACCCGGCCAGAGATATTCGGAGCCAACCATTATCGGATCTTCCATCCATTTATCCAGCGATGCGCGCGTGCCTTCTGAAATCTCGAACCGCACAGGTTTTTGCGTTTTGCTCTGCATAACCGATGCGCGCTCTTTGATCTGACCCGATGCCATGACATCAACAACCTTCATGCGCACGAGGTCGCAGCCACGCAACTTGCTATCAATGGCCATATTGAATAACGCCAAGTCTCGGCGCGCTTCAGCGAGTTCTAGCCGTACCCGGATCGCCCAGACGTGCTTTGGCATCAGTGGTCGTTTCTGACCAACGATGCGTCCCTTATTCCAAGCGGGCCTAAGCGCACGGATCGCCGGTAAGTTATGAGAGTTTTCCATAAGTATTCCTCCGATCCACCGAGCCCACCCACAACGACAACACAACGTTGACGGGACGAGGCTACCATGGTGTAAAGATTCGCGGAGTGAGGCCTATGCAACGGGCGGAAACGGGCCGTTCGCTGCAGGTGCGAACTTTCGAAGCCATTTCTGTGAGATCGGACCTTCGAGGGCCGTCTGGTAGCATCGTGCATGCCGCGTATGGCAATGGATAACTATATCGGTCATATTCCTTGGTGAGACGGATTGCATCGGACCTCAATCTGGGGCCCATCAGCAAGTGGGAGATTTGAGCATGGCCAAAGCCTTTGTGAGCTATCATCACAACAACGATCAATCCTACCGGGAACACCTGACGTATTTGGCGAATAATTATCATGCATTCGAGGACCGGTCCGTCGAGGTTGGTGACATCGACGACAACCTTTCAAGCCAGGTTATCCGCCGGATCATACGCGACGATTATCTTCGCGACACACAGGTTACGATTCTGCTTTGCGGCGCAGAAACGCGCTTTCGAAAGCACATCGATTGGGAAATTAAGTCTTCGATGATCGACGGCGCGATCAATACGAGGTCCGGCATATTGGTGATCGAACTACCGTCAATCTCCAGCGGCCACTGGTACGCAGGATTGCCCGGCGAGAAGGAAGCGATCTACCCTGACTACGAAAGCGGCTGGACGACAATTGAAACTAAAGCAGTACTAGAAGATCGCCATCCGGATCTCCCGGAACGGATTATCGACAACTTGATGAAACCGGGCGTGGCCATGTCTGTCGTGCCATGGTCCCGGATCGAGAATCAGCCGGAAAATCTCAAGTTTCTGGTAGATGCCACGGCCAAAGTGGGGCACACCAACGATTATGATTTGTCGCTGCCAATGCGTCGAAAGAACTACAATCCGAATCTTGCGCAAAGTTTCATAAATCGTTTCCAGTAAGGTATCTCTGTTTTGGCCAATTTCTTCACGCGTTCCCAAGTTCGTGGCTTCACGCAGAATTTGTCCCTGCAGGAGCAGACCAATATCAGAAAGCGGGCTGAAGAACGGTCCTCGAGTGGTACAACCTTTCTATCTCATTCCAGCAAAGATCAGGATATCTTGCCCAGCGTCATTCGAATTATTGAGAACCATGGCGCAACGGTTTACATCGATAAAAAAGACCCAAGCCTGCCACCATACACGAGTAAAGATACGGCAACTACGCTAAAAAATCGAATTGGACAGTCAAAAAAATTTGTGCTGCTAGCCACAGAAAACAGCAAGGATAGCCGGTGGGTGCCTTGGGAGTTGGGGGTCGCAGATGGGTACAAATCCTTTGACAACATTGCCATTTTCCCTGTGTTGGAAGATACCATGAGCGACAGCTGGACCAACTGGGAGTATCTAGGGCTCTATGACCGTGTGGTATGGCGAAAATTCAAAGGGAACGAAAAGGACGAATGGATGGTGTGGGATCGACGCGAAAACACAGCACTCGCCCTTGCCAAATGGCTTGCACGGTAAAGCTGCCGAAAAACTTCTTGACGCCAGTGTGGTAGTGATTTCCACGACGTGAAGGCTCTTGGTGCCCAAACTTCGAAAATAGAATTCAATCCTTCTAATAAAATTTCTGAAATGATTTGAACACATGGAAGACAATGAAGACATAGAACCAAAGCCGGACGCCAAAGCGGCTCACGAATTTCTCGCTGAATTACGTACGCGAATCTCTATCCAACCTCTACATTATCAGGACGGGGACGAAACGCGTGCGCTCGAGAGTCTCGTGCAAGTCTTCGGATTTGCTCGCGCGGCCATCAAATTAAACCCCGGATGCGAAAATTTCGCTCGCCAGACTTCAGACATGCTCAATACAGTTTTGAGGCCGGTGACGGCCAAGTGGCATCCTCGATCTATCGCCGGAGAGCTCAAAACCCGCGACGGAGCCTCTGAATTCCGCAGCGATCTTGCAGCATTGCGACTTGGGCTGCGTGAATTTGCCGACACGCTCCACAGGATGGCTTATGGTAGTGACTTCACCGATCTGGAAATGCCACCCGTCATTTCCTCGGAAATGCTCGACGATCTCTTCGCCGATCTTGCTTACGGCATTCCGGCGGCGCACCTCTTTGACGATCCCGTTCATCATGAGATCAACAAAAGTGAAGCCTCGGAAATCGCGGCGCGCAGGGGAACGGGCGAAGAGAAAATCTCCAATGCCGTCGGGCTTTCGCTATCCGGCGGCGGGATCCGGTCGGCAAGTTTCTGTCTCGGCGTATGCCAATCGCTCGCCGATCATGGTATGATGGATGATGTGGACGTTATGTCCACGGTTTCGGGCGGCGGCTACACTGGGGCATTCATCTCGCGCCAGATGGCCGCGAACACTGCAAACCCGGCTGCTCCACTTAAGCAGCGCAATGGCCCTGATACAGATGCAATCCGCAAATTGCGTACCAAGGTCAAGTATCTATCTCCGTCGGGCTTTGCCGAAAAATGGTCGATGGTTTGCAGTCTAGCTGCTGGGATGGTGGTTAACTGGGTCGGACTTGCAGCGATCCTGAGCTTCGTCGTCCTGATAGTAATGTTGGCAAGGTCGATCTGGGGCGATGCGCAGCAGATTCTGCGGACGCTTGCATTAATTGCTTTCTTTGTAGGCTTGCTGGTTTTTGCCCTTGGTCACGGCCTGAATCGAAGCAGGGCGATCCGTCGGTTTTCCGTCTTGGCGGGTGTCGCGACGGCCCTGTTCTCGGTCAGCCTGATCCCACCTCTCTATGGGCTATACAAAGGTCTAATTAACACAGAGCCTGCGGTCGGTGCGGTCGCATTGGCGGTGTCCGTCAGCCTGCCGACCGTTGCGCGGATCGCGAGACCGACCATCCGCAGAGCCGCCGAACTGATGCTGATGCGTGCCGCGCTTGTCGTGGCCAGTATCGCTGTCCCGATCATCTGTCTGGTTTTTTCCTTTGCGCTCTGGGATCTCGCGACGCACCTGCCGTACTGGGGCGGTATTCTTTGCCTTGTCGCCGCGACTGTGTGCCTCGGTTTGATCGCCGCGTTCGCCCTCGATGTGAACCAGACTGGCCCAGGGCGTCTCTACCGCAACCGCCTGGCGCGCAGTTTCGTTGCCACCACGTTAGACGGCGATACTTTCCTTCCCTTAAAAGAGCTGAACACCGCCAAGACCAACGCGGAAGATTGCTCGTCGGGGATGGCCCCTTATCACCTCATAAACGCAACGGTGAACTTGCCAACGAGCAAGTCCCCAGTATTGCGCGAACGCAAGGGTGATTTCTTCGTCATGTCGAAGTTCTGGACTGGATCGCCGTCAACTAAATATTACCAAACCATGGAATGGAAAACCAGCGACGGAGATCTCGACCTGGCCACCGCCATCGCGACGTCAGGCGCCGCCGTTTCGCCGCACATGTCTCTGATGTCGTTTCCATCGTTTGCCGGTCTGATGGCGTTTCTCAACTTGCGCCTCGGTTTGTGGGTTCGAAAGCCGGGCGGTGGAGATGCAAGCCTGCGGGCCGGCTTTCCAAAACTCTTTCGGGAAATGTTTTCGGTTGATATGGATGAAACAGCTGATTGGTTATTGCTGTCGGACGGCGCGCATGTGGATAATTCAGGCATTTACGAGCTTCTGCGAAGGCGCTGCAAATTCATTATTGCCTGCGATGCGAGTGCCGATAATGACGATAGTTTCGCCACACTGATGACTGTTGTGCGCCACGCCCAGATCGACTTTGGCATCCAGATGATGCCTGGGCTTGAGGAATTGCGGGCCGATTTTGAAACTGGGCACACAGCGGCACACGCCCTGATGTGCCGGATCAAATATCCAGGCGAGTCAGACGGCCTACTCTTGGTCCTTAAATCTTCGGTGACAGGCAACGAGTCTGAATTTATCCGGACATACCGCGCTGCGAACCCCGACTTTCCTAACCAGTCGACATTGGATCAGAATTTCAACGAGGCTCAGTTCGAGGCCTATCGTCAGCTTGGCTCCCACGCAGTGGACGGGCTTTTCGAACCCTCGATAATTGGCTCGGAAAGTAAACCGGCTACAGTCTCGGCCTGGTTCAGAACATTGGCGATGAACTTGCTACCGCGTTAGGCTCAAGGCAAGAAATTGCACGTAAAGGCGAAACACCCAAATTGTTATAGACGGTGCCCAACCATCACCTTCATATGCCGGCACAAATAGATCAACCAAAAAAGGCAGCAGTTACACATGAGAACCATGATCATTGGAGGGCTACCGGCTCAAACTAACCCACAAAGTTTAGCGGATAATTCAAAATTTTTGGATGGCATGTCTCAGCTTGCACAGTGCCTTACGGAAAATGGAAATGAACTTATAGTTTGTAGCCCATTCGAAGGCTCCGCCGACTATGCTGCACTTCAAGGAATTGCCGAATCCCAGCACGCTGCAAAAGTAGAATTCCACTTCCCCGATATTGAACATATACGGCAAAAGGTCGACGATTGGGTTGAACGTCTACCAAACTCTTCCGTAGATAAATTTCCACATCACCCCCCAGAAACCGATGAACCAGAGGCGCTTCAGCACGCTTGGTTATTGTCACAACTTAGCGCTCTTGACCGCTGCTCTGCGCTTATAGCTATAGGTGGAAGAATTGGAGGCTCTGCCGAGCTTCTATTGAAGCTGGCGCATAGTCGGGGACGGCTCATTATTCCATTGACCGCATTGAAGGGAGCCTCTGCTCGGTTTTTGGATTCTCACAGGTACGAGTACGACGATATCTTGAGAAATGATGCCCAAATACTTCATCAGGCTGGAAAATATCAGGAAATTCCATCACTCCTTTCGAAAGCGGCATCAGAGAAAATCCTTCGGCCAGAGGGAAATGCGAGGGTCTTCGTAAGCTATGCGCGAGAACAGTCTGAAGAAGCCGACTTTGTTGAAATGACATTCAGGCGACGTGGCTATGACGTTTTGCGTGATGAAGCATCTTTCGTAACAGGCCACGCCATACCTGACGAAATCCGTGAAAACATATTCAGCTCAGAGATATTTGTGGCTCTTTGGAGCGCCAACTACGCATGCAGCCCATGGTGCTTTGATGAGATCGAGATTGCCTTAGATAGATTGGAAAAAAAGCAGATTTCGCTCTGGATTCTTCAGTTGGATGACACTCGCATCGTTCCGCCTCGTGCGCGGGATAAGCTATCCCATCCCGCGTTCAACCGAGAACAGCTTAAAAGTATTCTAACGTCACTTTTAAGCAAAAGCACTGAAAGCAACGTATGAAAAATACGGCATGCCAAGGCGCACGCTGCGAAGGCGGCGAACGGCCGCTCTGGTGAAGCTGCACTGCAGCGCCCAACTACAAGGCAGAAGTCAGCTTCTCTAATTGGGCGTTTGGGTCAAGCTCATTTTCCTTCTTTCTTTCTTCCGGGTCTTTGTCACTCATCCGGGTCACGCTTCTCTTCGCAGTCTGGTTGATGCCGTGATGGCACCGCTGCACGCATATGTCGGATCGGACGTGGAGAGCCTTGCTTTGGGACGCGCTTCACGTTGCGCAGCAGACATTTTCGGCTTCTTCCACGAACCTCGTCCGGTGAGGGACGACCCCGTTAGGATTGGTGTTTGGGCTTTAGGTCATGCCTTGCCCCCCACTTGGTCCTGACGGAATTCTGTGCCATCTATCCACATCCGGTGGAGCAAGACGGCGAGTTTACGTGCGACAGCTACAACGGCGCGACGACGACCCTTGGTGCGCATTAGCCGCATACCCCAAGATTTGATCTGCGATCCGGCCATCGTCCGCATCAGCAAAGCGTTTGCAGCTGCATACAAAGTTGCGCGAACGTCTCTGTCCCCCGCTTTCGATATACGACCAGGATTGTCGTGCTCACCTGACTGATATCGTCGCGGTGTTAGCCCAAAATGCGCGCCTACAGTTCGTGACCGTTTGAAGCGCGTAGGATCGTCCACAGCGGCTTTGAAGGTCAATGATGCAATCGGTCCAACACCCGGAACGGTCATCATTCGCATACAAACCTCATCCTGGCTGGCGGCGCGTTTGACACGCCGATCCAGTTCCAGAAAGTGCTGATACAACACAACACGTGCATCTAATAGTGGCACCAAGGCATGGGCCAGAACGTCATCCATCTCGATCATCGGTCGGACAACACCATCGAAACTGCCGTGCTGCACAGTCTTGGGCAGACGAATGCCAAATATCTTTAATAAACCGCGCACTTCATTGGCTAGATCCATTGTCTTCTTTAGCAATGCCTTGCGCGTGCTAAGCAAGGCACGGACGCCATGGGCCTCTCGGCTCTTCATATGTACCGGGCTGAACCAGCCCGTGCGTAGCACTTGAGCTATCCCGCGAGCATCATTCTTGTCAGTTTTATTCCGCATTGCTGATAGCGCCGCATTGACCTGTCGCGCCTCCATGCAAACCACATCGAAGCCTTCTGCTGTCAAACCGAAGTACAGGTGCTGGCTCATCGTGCCCGCTTCAAAGCCCACCCGTTCAATCGGATGTGCGAACTCAGCAAGGTACTTAGTGATATCGCTGATCTCGCAGGGCAGCTCTCGTTCAAGAAGCACTTTTCCTCTGCCATCAACAATGCAAAGCGCACAGGATCGAAGCGATACGTCTATTCCGGCAAAATATTCCATCTTCTTTCTCCCTTGTTCACAGTCATCCTGTGATCTTATCGGGAGCTCGACCTCAGAACAGAGGGTAGCCCAATTACGCATGCTTTGGGCCGTGAGCGTCGATCGACATGGGCGGAGAGCTACCATTCGCTGCAGGTGCGAATTTTGATCGATTGAGTGTAAATGCGGACCTACTACACACAGCAAGCCGACTTTCGTTGCGGGTATCAACTTAAATAGTTGCATGATCGAAAACGGACCTTAAGGCGGTTTTTCGGCTATGTCTTCTACACATTGAGAAGACGATCAAAGTCGGTCCGGGGTGGGGTCGTCATGATTTTGCCTTGAGTATCGCAGAAATCAGCAGCCCATAAGTCGCAGCGATAAGGGCGGGGGCGCGATCATCCGCGCCCCCGCCCTAACGTCCTATTAGTTTTCTGCCAATTAACTAGAAGCGGTATTCAAGGCCAAACTCCCCACCCACTGTGCGGCGTGCGCTGTTTGAATCGATTCCGGCTAGATAGATGCCTGACGACAAGATAATACCAGATTCATCCGTATAGCGCGCGCCAAGATCAACGCGTGCGCCCCAGTTTTCGCCTGCTTCAATATAGGTGCCTGCCAATCCAGTCGCCTTTTTGCTTGTCCAACTGCCAGACAGGCCGCCAGTAACAACCAGATCACCGGTTTCAATCGCAATTGGCGTCTCAAAGTCAATGCCAAAGGCAATCTCGGTTAAGGCAATTGATTGCGTTGCAACAGTATCACCCAGCCCGTCAACATAGGCTTCAAGGGCATCTTTCACGTGGCTGATGCTAAGGTTCGGGAATATCGTGAAGTTATCAAGCGCATAGGCCCCCTCGACGCCGACACGCGCCAACCAACGTTCGGTTGTAAAGCTGTCAGTATAGGTACCAAGCGGCGTAATTTCGTTTTCACTCACACCGTACAAAAGCCGTGCCTCAAGAAAGAGCGGCTGATCGCCGATTTGGCTAACCATATAAGGACCGACCATGCCGCCAACACCCGAGGTTTCGACGCCGCTTGTTGATGTTTGCTCGGCTTTGTCGATTTGTACCATGCCGCCGATAATCAAGTGATCCGTCTGGTAAGCATGGGCCCCCATCGTCAGCAGCGCATAGCCTAATTCATGGGTTGCTGTTTCGGTCTGTGAAGCTTGCACATTGCCCCACACCAACCCTTCGGTGCCGCTTGCAAACGTCAGATTTTGCGTCACTCCGTTTATTGCAACATCAAGGGTGCCCGCAGATGCGCGCCCGCTCAGGAATCGCGTCAACCCTGGTTGCGCCTGGACAAGCGCATGTGCACGGTTTTCCATGAAATAGGTGATCTCTTCACCAGCACTTGTCGCGGATTCGATCGTAGACGTTGCATTGGCACCAACCGATGGGTTGCCTGAGCTGTCCTGCCCCGCACCAGCAACAATTGTAACAGTCACCGCGCCGACATTGCTGGGCGTCAATGTGGCCGTATAAACGCTGGACGAGCTGGTTTGGAAAATCGACAGCGCGCCGCCGACGACAGCCACATCAGAAGCGTCAAAGCCTGTCGTGGCTTCGCTAAATGTAAAGGTGACGCTAAAGATATCGCCTAGCAAATAGCTGGACGGTACACCGCTGATCGTCAAGCTAGGGACGGCGCGGTCAACGGTCACGGCGCTGGCGTCTGTTGTTGCAGACACTGTTGAACCGACGTTTCCGGCTGCGTCTTGATAATTCGAAATCGCAAACACGACATTGCCCTCGGTCGATGTTGGGCCAACAACAGTGCTGGCCGACCAGTTGGTCCCGCTTCCGGTCGCCGTCACAGATTGACCCAAAAGCGATACAGTTGGTGCCGCAGCAAGCGCTTCGTCAAAAACCATTGTAAGGGTGACTGTGTCGCCTGCCGTTGCAAAGCTTGCGTTCGCATTGTTCGAGGCAAGGGAAACAGTTGTCGCCACTGGCGGTGTGGAATCTAGCACAGCCGCCTGAACGTCGCTAAATACAATACTAGTGCCACCAGAGGTACAGCATGAATCCGTGATAAAAACCAAAATTGAGTTGCTCGCATTTGGGATGCTGACGTTGTCGAAACTCGCTGAGTAATACGCGGTCGCACCTGGCCCCCGCGTTTCCGGCCCGCCGTTTTCTGTGGTTGGCGTTAAGCGGACGCCATTGACTTCAATTGCGAACGCATCACCTGGCGCGCCTTGATCAACAAGCGAGATATCGAATGTTTTTCCCGTATTCCCCTCAATTTGATATGATGTTGCTGCTTGTACGTTCAGTCCGGTGCCAGGTGGCGCATTCCAGTTAAGATCGTATGTCCCGCCGCTGACTGGGTCGATGGTTGTTTGCGCAAAGCCCGCTTGAGCTGTTGCGAATAGCGCCATAAATGACAGCACCATCACCGCCATGATCGCATTGAGTTTTTGGATTATCATATTGCTCATGACCCTCTAGAAAATTGTTAAACGCGCAAATCAGAAAACACAGAGACAATAGCTTTTCGCGACTTACCCAAGTGGATAATTCGGCGCTAAATAAGGCTTTTTTTTGTCAAACTGCGGGCTTTTTTATGCTATCTCATCAGATTTATCGGCTGCAGTTCTCGATAAAGCAACAACTGCATAAGGCTCTAGAATCATTGAGTTAAAACCAAATCAAGATGGTTACTGTAAAAGCGATTGCAGACAGGAACACCTTGAGGCACCGGTCGTATCGGGTGTTGATC
Source organism: Yoonia sp. MH D7 (assembly GCF_054439475.1). Lineage (NCBI taxonomy): Bacteria > Pseudomonadati > Pseudomonadota > Alphaproteobacteria > Rhodobacterales > Paracoccaceae > Yoonia > Yoonia sp. MH D7. The sequence goes on along the minus strand of NZ_JBTJCF010000001.1, from coordinate 1,300,467 downwards.
TGTCGTCAGTCTTTTAGGCGGCCAAACATGACCTCAATCCAGTTCCGTCGTTTATAGCATCGCTTGTCATATTCGATGGGCTTATCGCGCGACCTTCGTCCATGTAAAGCAGGGCGCTAAGGTCCGCTTCGGGGATGCTGCATCGCAGAACCTAGGCCATTTGCGATCGGCTGCTTTGGGCCGGAAGCAGTAACGTCCGCGAGGGCGAACATCGCCGGTGCGCAAAGTTTGAGCCTGTCGGCGTTGATACGATTGTGCACAATACGTTAGTGAAACGGTAATTGTGTATTACGCGAGCAGGACGCCAATCCATCTGATCAAGTCCAAAGGATTTGGTTCTGGGGATTGTCTGGGGGTCACATTCAAAAACCGCCCCAGGCGTTCCCGATTCTTCCCAGATTGGGGTACAAATCAATCCCGGAAAATCCACACTAATGCGTCTTTTTTAGGCTTATTTATATGGGATTTAAGGTGGTGATGAACTGGAGCGGGTAACGAGAATCGAACTCGTAACTGAAGCTTGGGAAGCTTTCGTGATACCTTTTCACCATACCCGCGTTACGTGGCTGGAATAGCCAAGCCGCAAGGGGGCGTCAATGCCCTCTTGCGGGTTTTGGGTTACTTGCGCCGCCTGCGACCGCCGCCAGTGTTGTGGTTGACGTCGGGCAGGGTGACGATGGAATTGAGGATCGGGAAGGGTTCGACGGCGTTGGGGATGTTGGAGGCGTTGACAAAGTGTTCCTGAAAGCGCGGCTCGATTGCGGTTTCGATTTTGTGGATGTTGTGGACGGTGGCCTCAATATCTTTGCGCGCTTGGCGGTTGAGGAGCGCGATACGCGCGCCTGTGCCAGCGGCGTTGCCTGCGGAGGTCACCTTGTCGAGAGGTGCGTCGGGGATCATGCCGAGGATCATTGCGTGTTTTGGGCTGATATGCGCCCCGAATGCGCCTGCGAGGACAATACGGTCGACTTTATCCACGCCGAATTTGTCCATCAGCAGCCGTGCGCCAGAGTAGAGTGCCGCCTTAGCCATTTGGATCTCGCGGATGTCGCGGTTGGTGACTGTGATGATCGGCCCGCCTGTGGCTGACCCGTCGTGGACCATGTAGGAGTTTGTGCGGCCGTCTAGGAAGCAGGCGCTGGAGCCTGTTTGTTCCGCAGATCCGATCAGGCCGGGGCCGTCGACGATACCCGCGAGGCGCATTTCCGCGACCATTTCGATGATGCCAGAGCCACAGATGCCGGTGATGCCGGTTTGCGCGGTGACTTCGGCGAAACCTTCGTCAGTTGACCACAGATCGGAGCCGATCACTTTGAAGCGGGGGAGTTTGGTGATGGGATCAATCTCGACGCGTTCAATTGCACCGGGGGCTGCGCGTTGGCCAGACGAGATTTGTGCGCCCTCAAATGCGGGGCCTGTTGGCGACGAGCATGCCAGAACTTTGTCTTTGTTGCCTAGCAGGATTTCCGCGTTGGTGCCGACGTCGACGAGCAGCACAAGGTCTTCGGATTTATCGGGGGCCTCGGACAAGGCCACGGCAGCGGCGTCTGCGCCAACGTGGCCCGCGATGCACGGCAAGATGTAGACCCGTGCGGAGGGGTGCAGGTTGAGGTCAAGCTCGATGGCTCGAAGCGAGAGGGATTCCGAGGTGGCGAGCGCAAAGGGGGCTTGGCCGAGTTCAAACGGGTCGATGCCGAGGAACAGGTGGTGCATGACCGGATTGCATACAAAGACGACGTCGACGATCAGGTTACGGTCGATTTCGGCCTCTGCGGCGATTTGCGTGAATAGGGCATTCATGCCTTCGCGTACGGCCTTTGTCATTTCGTCTGCGCCGCCCGCGTTCATCATGCCGTAGGAGACTCGGCTCATCAGGTCTTCGCCAAAGCGGATTTGCGGGTTCATAATACCCGATGAGGCGACAACTTCGCCGGTGTGCAGATCGCAGAGGTGCCCTGCGATAGTGGTGGAGCCAAGGTCCACGGCGAGGCCGTAAATTGCGCCCTCGTAGTAGCCCGGCCAGACTTGCATGATACGCGGGGAAAACGTGTCATCGCCGAGGTGGACGGCGCAGGTGACTTTCCATTCGCCTTTACGAAGGGCGGGTTGCAGGGTTTTGAGGACACCGAGATCGGCCTCTAGCGCGGGCAGGTCCCAGTCGGTGCGCAGGGCTTTCACGAGGCGTTCAAGGTCGCCGGAAGGGGTGTGCATATCGGGTTCTTCGACTTCGACGTAATAGAGCCTTGTGGAGGGGTCCATGACGATATCGCGGGCTTCGGCGCGCTTGCGCACGACTTGACGGTGGACCTGGCTGGTTTCTGGCACGTCGACGACCACATCTTTTTGAACTGTGGCCTGGCAGCCTAAACGCCGCCCTTTGGGCAGGCCGCGGATGGTATCGTAGCGTTCCTCAACGGAGTTCCATTCGGAAAGAGCGTCGGGCTGGACTGTGACCTTGTGCTTGGAGAATTCGCCGTAAGAGGGGGTGACTTGGCATTTTGAGCAGATGCCGCGCCCGCCGCAGACGCTATCAAGGTCCACACCAAGTTGACGTGCCGCCGTGAGGATCGGCGTGCCAACGGGAAAGTTTCCGCGTTTTCCTGATGGTGTGAAAATCACGAGTGGATCGTTGCTCATGTCGCGGCCCTTTGCTTGTTTGGGGGGACACTATCGTATTGCTGCGCGGGGGAAAGGTCGAACCCGCCTTGTCGTCGTCAATCTGCGGCATTTGGTGTTTTAGGGTTTAAGTTTCGGGAGAACCGTGGCAAAGGGCATATGCAACGCTAATAACATCCCAGGAGACAGGTTGATGGAGATTCGTGAGGCATTTACCTTTGATGACGTATTGTTGGTTCCGGCTGCATCCAGTGTGATGCCGTCTGCCGCTGATACGCGCACATACGTGACGCAAAAGATTGCAATGAACATTCCGCTGTTATCAAGTGCAATGGATACGGTGACTGAGGGCAAGATGGCGATTGCCATGGCCCAAGCAGGCGGTATCGGTGTGGTGCATAAGAACCTTGATATTGAGGCGCAAGCGCTTGAAATCAGACAAGTAAAGCGGTTTGTATCCGGCACGGTTTATAACCCGATTACACTGACGCCTGACCAAACCTTGGCAGATGCCAAGACGTTGATGGAACGGTATCGGGTTACGGGTTTTCCGGTTGTGGGTGCCGACGGGCGTATCGTTGGGATTGTGACCAATCGTGATATGCGGTTTGCCACGGATGATAAAACCCCCGTGCGATTGATGATGTCGTCCGAAAATCTAGCGATGTTGCGTGAGCCTGCGGATCTGGATGAGGCGCGGTCTTTGATGCAGGCCCGACGGATCGAAAAGCTGTTGATTACCGATAAGGCGGGCAAGTTGACCGGACTTTTGACGTTGAAAGACAGCGAGCAGGCGGTGTTGAACCCGATGGCTTGCAAGGATGATTTAGGTCGTTTGCGGGTCGCTGCGGCGTCGGGCGTCGGCGATGCTGGATTTGAGCGCTCGGTGGCGTTGATTGAAGCGGGTGTTGATTTGATAGTGATCGATACTGCGCATGGTCATTCTGAAGGGGTGTCGGTGGCTGTCGAGCGGGTTAAAGCGGCGTATGATGTGCAGGTTGTTGCAGGTAATATCGCAACGTCGGAGGCTGCCCGTGCATTGATTGGTGCAGGTGCGGACGCGGTCAAGGTGGGTATTGGACCCGGCTCGATTTGCACGACGCGTATGGTGGCTGGCGTGGGTGTGCCGCAATTGACTGCGATTATTGATTGCGCTGAAGGGGCAGGTGATGTTCCGGTGATTGCTGACGGTGGTATCAAGTTTTCCGGTGATTTTGCCAAGGCAATTGCGGCCGGTGCATCTTGCGCGATGGTTGGCTCGATGATTGCGGGCACGGATGAAAGCCCGGGTGAAATGATTTTGTATCAGGGCCGTTCGTTCAAATCCTATCGCGGAATGGGGAGTTTGGGCGCAATGGCGCGGGGCTCTGCAGACCGGTATTTCCAGAAGGATGCGGCGAGTGACAAGTTGGTGCCTGAGGGTATTGAGGGTCAAGTGGCCTATAAAGGGTCCGTGGGTGCTGTTGTGCATCAGATGGTGGGCGGATTGCGCGCGGCAATGGGCTATACTGGTAACGCGACAGTGGCCGAGATGCGCAAAAATTGTAAGTTTGTGCGGATCACCGGTGCAGGTCTGAAAGAGAGCCATGTGCATGATGTGCAGATTACGCGTGAAAGCCCAAATTACCGTGTTGGGTAGTGTTTCTAGTGGCTTGTGAGGTGACGTTATGACGCCTTCTGCGCGTGCGGCGGCTGCTATTGATGTATTGGACGCGATACTGGCCGGTGAACCAGCCGAGAAATGTTTGAGCCGTTGGGGACGTGGTAATCGTTATGCGGGGGCCAAGGATCGGGCGGCTGTGCGTGATCATGTTTTTGATGTACTCCGCCAGAAACGATCGCTTGCTGCGGTTGGCGGGGGTATGACAGGGCGGGCGTTGGTTCTCGGACTGTTTCGAAATCAGGACATTGATATCAGTTCTATTTTTGGCTGTGGGCTGTATGCTCCAAATGCACTGACAGACGCCGAGATCGCGGGTGGTAATCCGCCTGAAACTGAAGCTGAACGCTATGATTTTCCCGATTGGTTGTGGGCTATCTGGCAGCAAAATTTGGGAGTGCAAGCGGTTGCAGCGGCACAGGTCTTGCAAAAACGCGGTCCGGTGACTTTGAGAGTCAATTTGCGGCGTGGCACTTTGGTTCAAGCGCAAGCTTTGTTATCAGAGGACGGTATCACAACGATGCCAGTTGGTAATGTAAACTGCGCCTTGCAAGTCATTGAAAATGAAAGACGTGTTCATATTTCAAAGGCGTATACGAAGGGTTTTGTAGAGCTGCAAGATCTGGCATCACAAGAGGCAATGGCAGCGATCAATCTACACAAGGGAGCGCGTGTTCTGGATTATTGCGCAGGTGGTGGGGGTAAGTCGCTTGCGATTGCCGATATGTATGATTGCAAGGTGTTTGCGCATGATATTTCAGCTGCACGGACCGCAGATATTGGTCCACGAGCGGCGCGTGCAGGGGTGGATATTACGTTACTTCAGACTGCTGACCTTCCGAAGGAAATGCCATTTAATGTGTTGATTGTTGACGCACCTTGTAGCGGCAGTGGTACGTGGCGGCGCGCACCGGAAGCTAAATGGGCTTTGAGTGAAAGTAAGCTGAATTATTACAGTATGTTACAAGGCGATATTATTGCAGATGCTTCGCGTTATGTCGATCATCGTGGCTGCTTGGTATACGCGACATGTTCCGTGTTTGAGGCTGAAAACGGCGATGTGATTAAAAACTTTTTGCGGAACAATCAGGGCTGGTCAGAAGTGGCCGCGCGGCAACGGATTCCTGACGATAGCGGTGATGGTTTCTATTATGCGATTTTAAAACGAGATTAACACAGCCTGTGATTGAAATGCCGCGTGTTTAATTTCGCTTTTTTGACAGTATTAAGTCTAAATTAATTTCCTTACAGTTTAGTGGGAGCTAAGTGACTGGGGGGATTATTTTGACGGCGATTGATCAAGCTATCGCGGGAACGCTTGCGAAGCCTAGGGAGTACCGGAGTGCTATATGGTTAGCGTTCGCAGTTTTGGTGTGCATTGGTGGCGCAGTTGTGATGCCTCAGCCTGTTGTACAGGTAAGCCTTTTTGCTGCTGCGCTTGTTTTTTCGGTCGGTAGCATATTTCTCGTGGCGCAGCAGTTTCGCGGTGCCCCGCCCATTGAGACCGTAAATTCTATTGTAGCAAATGTCGTTGCCCACGATCCTGATATTGCATTCCTCACGAATAGTGAGGGCGAGGTTATTTTATGCAATGAAGCTGCAAAAATTAGGTTTGAGCCGACTGCCCAACAGTCACTTGGTGTGATTTTGACGGCAATTGTCGCTAACCCGGACGTCGTTCTTTACCGGCTCTTGACCCGCGCTGATGCAATGGGATGTGGTAAAGAAGAGATTGTGACGCGGTCAGGGCAGTATGGTTTGTCGGTCGCAAAGCTTGACCAGGACGCATATTTATGGCGTCTTGAAAACGGGCTACAAAATGATCAACCTAAAGGGCGCGCGAGTGATGCCCTTAGTATTCCGATGCTAACGCTAGGGAAGCGCGGCACGGTCCTATTCGTCAATGACGCATGCCGAAAATTCCTAGGGTATCGCCCAAAGTCGATGGATGAGGTGTTGGGTGATCTTGTTCCGCGAACCGGTTTGAATTGCCAACTCGATAGCGTAAATGGCTCTGTTGCTGTCACATTGGCAATGGTTGAAAGTAAAGCTGGTCGGAATGAAATCTACATCATTCCAAGCGATGCAAAAGAAGATGTGCAAAAGGGGGTGCGTGAGCTAACGACTGAATGGGACGCCATTGAGGATTTGCCTGTTCCTCTTTTGAAAATTTCTGCCGATGGTGAGCTTGTAGCATCAAACCGTGAGGCGCGGGGGCTTTTAGGCGTTCCATCGACGCACGGAAAGCGTGTTGCGGATGTTCTTGACGGGCTAGGGCGACCGTTTGGGGATTGGTTGCGCGAAGCGATCGAAGGACGCGGCGGCGATGTCTCACAGTTTTTAAGGGGGCGAGGTGAAAACCGAGATGTGTTCATGCAAGTTACCTTAAATACGGCAGGGGGAGCGATAGATCCGCATCTTATTGCAGTGTTGAATGACGTGACTGAATTGAAAACGCTGGAAGCGCAGTTTGTCCAAAGCCAGAAAATGCAAGCAATTGGACAACTTGCGGGGGGGGGGTGCGCATGATTTTAACAATCTTTTAACTGCTACTTCAGGTCATTGTGACTTATTGCTTTTACGCCACGATCAAGGCGATCAGAATTATGGCGATTTGATCCAAATTCATCAGAATGCAAATCGCGCGGCCAGTCTCGTCGGGCAACTATTGGCGTTTTCACGTAAGCAAAATTTGCAGCCCGAAGTCATCGATATTCGGGATACGTTGTCGGATTTGACCCATCTATTGAACAGATTGGTTGGAGAAAAAGTGATTCTGTCGCTGTCGCACGATCAGGAACTGGCTGCGATCAGGGCTGACAAGCGCCAACTCGAACAGGTCCTCATGAACCTGGTTGTGAATGCGCGCGATGCGATGCCGCAGGGCGGTGAGATCCGTGTTGAGACGCAAAATTTGACATTGAATGAACCTGTGCTGCGTGATCAGGCGTTGGTGCCGCCAGGTAACTATGTAGTTGTTAAGGTGATTGATGAAGGCCACGGAATTCCTGCGGACAAACTTCCCAAAATCTTTGAACCGTTTTTTACGACAAAGCGCTTAGGTGAAGGGACGGGGTTGGGGTTGTCTACTGCTTACGGTATCGTAAAACAGACGGGCGGGTTTATATTTGTAGACACCGAAGTTGATCGAGGCATAGAGTTTTCACTTTTGTTCCCTGTTTATGAAATGTCGGTCGCCGATTTGACGCCAGAACTTGCATCGGTCGTGAAGCCACTCTCTGTATCGGATGAAGGGGTCGTCTTATTAGTTGAAGACGAAGCACCCGTTCGCGCATTTGCTTCCCGGGCATTACGTTTGCGCGGTTATACTGTTTTGGAAGCGGATTCCGCCGAAGCCGCTCTGACGATGTTGGCTGATCTTGACCTAAGCGTTGATGTATTTGTAACCGACGTAATTATGCCCGGAATGAATGGGCCGACGTGGGTGCGTGAAGCACTTGAGCGTCGCCCCGACACACGCGTTGTTTTTGTATCCGGTTATGCAGAAGACGCTTTTGGTGATGACGGTCCACGGATTCAGAATTCGGTATTCTTGCCAAAACCGTTTTCACTAAACGAACTGACGACAACCGTGCAATCACAACTCGTCGCGATGCGGGCGCAATCCTAGGAGGAGCATATTGGCGAACAGGCGCTTCGTACGGGTTTTTTCGTGAGTACGGCGTGGCTATATTCTTAATCTGATTGTTTTGTCGTGGTTTCCAACTAACTTTAATTGCCACGAATTTACGGACCTAGATAGAGCACCTGTCAATGCTATTTTTAGGTGGGATTTATTATGGTCAAAACTTGTCAAAATTTCAGAGAAATTAATTGTTGATAAGTATTTCTACCACCACCAGTGCTTCAAGGATTGCATAGGCAGACATATTGCGGGGTTGTGGTTTAAATCGGATGTTTTGAACTAGTGAACCGCCACTTGTTTGCCGAGGTCCTACAGATTCATTTTATGCGACCCTATTAAGTACATCGCGCTTTGCGTAGTATTTCTCTTGAACCTCAGCTGGCGGGATGTTTCCTATGTGTCCGAGCAACCGTTGTTTGTAGAGCTAATCGAGAAAACCAAGGGATAGTCATCTCTAGATCCTGCAGTTCCGCCATTGGCCTTTGCTATAGTTTAGCGCTGTTTCTTAGAAGGCCATAGTTCGTCTCGGCGAGGATGAGTTTCCGACGGCGAAAGGGACTGAGGTGCCACTTGAGGCAGGGTAAGCGCTGTAGGATCGATATTTTTGTGCCAGATTCGTCCAATTTCAATGTAACGAATGGATATTTATTGCCTGCCCATTACCCGACAGGGCTCATGCCAACGCATGATCCCGATAGCGGGATGCCATGCCTTACGGAGGTCGTAGACTTGATAGTTTTAATTCCTGACCCCTGGATTTTGGGGCGCGGAACGCAAGTTGGTGGTAAAAGGTTGACGGCGCAATCGTCAGTGACCTGCAGATCGTCTCTACATCCAATACAACGCGATGATCTTCCCATCTTGCGACATTACGATTCAATGCCATGCCTTTGCGATGAATTATGGCGATGATCGCCTCAGTGGGGGGGGCGGGGGCGTTCCGCCTGAGCAAAATACGCCGACGCTTGGCGCAATATTTCATTGGCTTTACCTAGTACCCAGTTTTTCCGTTAGGGAACTCTCATGCGGTACCTTTCCTCCCGTCATCACGCCGGCCAATGCTCAGGGGCACATGCCACGTCATTCTCGGTCTGCTTAATCCATCCACCTAAGGTTTTGGCGGTGCTGGTCTTCTGGCGTTTATATTCCGGTCTTTCAGTTGTTTTAAATAATGGGTCGTCTGGCAATCTTTTGTCGAGGGTCGTGAGGGACTGGTTAACGATGTAGACGCTGTTTCAATCTTTGTTCATGGGTTTGGCTGGGAGGCCGTCTTGCAGCTCGTGCAGATAGGCAACCTCTTGTTTAAGTGCCCGCCACAGCTGTTTTATCGAAATATTGTCGAGGTAGCGAACACGCTAATTGATTGATATATATGACACCCGTATAGATTGTGGTGGTGACGCAAGAAGCAACTATAAGCTGCGACCCTGGGAGGGCTGTGCAGCAGGGTATTCGCAGCGATTCGAGAGAGGAGGAATTACGATCTGGGGTTGATTGCCTCGTTTCGGGACTCGCTACAAGAACTAACGGCCACGAGTTTGCAAGGCGTCAGGCCAGCACATTGCGCGTTGCCCTATCTACATCTATCGGTGAAGGGGGCCGATGGGCAATGGCTCGCGATCAGATAAAGAAAGCCGCGGCGCACTGGAATGTAAGCGATATCGCTGCACAATATACTGTTCACAGTTGATCGTGGATAGAACGATCTGCCTCATTGGTCACGCCTCCGACTTATGATGTAACTGGCCTCACCTTACTTTGGAGTGACGCTCGCATTTGAAACACTCAGCCATTTCACCACAAACTTTGCTGGGAGTTTTGTTGCTGTGCAGATGTGGATTTTGGATCACTAACTCTTGGTATGAGGCTGCGGTTTTTTGGGCCGAACCTAAAGTTAGCGGAAAAGTGTCGATCTCCAAAAGGCGTTGACGTCAGATAATTCCACATAATTGATGTGACTGTATCCGAGCAGCGTTTTGAGATGATTGTTGAGTGTTACAAAGGCGTTTTGGGTGGTGGGGTGTTTTTGAGCCAGTCGAGATGTGCAGCGGAGCCTGTCAGGGCGGCGTAGTCGTCTTCGATCACGCTGACTTTAAAATTGGACATGAAGCCTGCAAAGCGACCTTTGTCGCGGAACGCGTCGCCGAAGCCGAATTGAATAAGGTAGGGCGCGAAGGCGCGTGCGACGCCGCCAACGAGGTAGAGGCCGCCAAAGGGCAGCTGGATGAGTGAGAGGTTGCCGCAGACGGTGCCGAGGATGCGGGTGAAGAGTTCGGCGGCCTCTAATGCGCGCGGGTCGGAATGATCGGCGCAGGCGGCCATGATGTCTTGCGCAGCGGCCTCGCGTGGGTCGTTCGCTTCGTTGCCCAAAAAAGCATAGACGCGTTCAAGCCCGCGCCCTGAGAGCACATCTTCGACAGCGGGGAAACCGTGGGCGTTGGAGACGTATTCGCACAGGCGCAATTCGCGTGCGTTGCGGATCGGCAGGTTTGCGTGCCCGCTTTCGGAAGGGGTTACAAGTCGTCCGTTTTCGGTGTCAAACACGGGGGCCGCGTTGAATCCTGTCCCGACGCCGACGACCAGTTTGGCGGCATTGACGTGCCCGTCGGGGCCGTCGATGATAGGGCGGATTTTACTTGGGTCGAGGTGGCCGAGCGCGTGGCCTTGGGCTTGCAGGTCGTTCAATATGGCAACGGTTTGGGCGCCTGTGGCGCGTACAAGCGTGTCTTTGTCTATGGCCCAGTCAAGGTTGGTCATGGAGGCTTGTCCGTCGCGAACGGGTCCTGCGACGGCGACGCAGGCGGCGAGGGGTTTCACGTTGGCTTCATCTGCGATGTAGCGTTTCAGTACGGTTTCGAGGCCAGGGTAGTCAGCGTTGGAGTAGCGCCGGATCGTGCGTTCGATCAGGGTGCGCCCATTGGCCAGACCCACGCGTGTATTTGTGCCGCCGATATCGGCGACAAGGGAGTACGTGTTTTGCGGATGGGACATGATCTGGGCCTTATGCGCGCGTGATGGCGGATTTGAGGGCGTGATAGGATGCTTTAGGTGTGCGCTGCAAGGTTTCAAAGTCGACGTGAATCATCCCGAACCGTTTCTCGTAGCCGAAGGCCCATTCATAATTGTCGAGCAGGGACCAGTAGAAGAAACCTTGCACGTTGGCGCCGTCGGTGATGGCGCGTTTGGTGGCAAGGATATGGTCGGAGGCGAATTTTGTACGTCGCGGGTCAAAGACGGCGCTGTCTTTAACGTGGTCGTCTGATGCCATGCCGTTTTCGGTGACAAAGAGTGGCAGGTCGCCGACGTAGTCGCGCGCCATGCGGGTCAGGACGTGGTGCAGCCCTTCGGGGTAGATTTCCCAGCCCATTTGCGTTTTGACGAGGGGGCCTGCGACGGATTTAATGTGCGGCCAGGGGGCCGATGCGTCATGGGCGATATTGTTGCGGGTGTAGTAGTTGACGCCGAGGTAATCGATCGGTTGGCTGATTTGGGCCATGTCGTCCTGCCAATTTTCGGGCATGTGCTGGCCGAACCCGTCAAGGACGTTCTGGGGGTAGGTGCCTTTGGTAATGGCTTGGATGAACCAGCGGTTGTAGATCGCGTCTTGCAGGTCGGTGGCGGTGGCAGTCTCTAGCGTGTCGTCGGCGGGGTTTGCGTATTCAAAGTTGAGCACGATGCCGCAGGTGTTCATCCCCTTAGACCGCAGCCGCGTCATAGCCTCGCCGTGGGCTAGATTGATGTGGTGCATAGCGCGGGCGGTGGCGCGGATGTCGCGCAGGCCCGGCGCGTGATGGCCGAGGAAGTGCGAGAGGTATGAGACGCACCACGGTTCGTTGATAGTGGCGATGGAGGCCATGCGGGAACCGATTTTGTCGGTAATGACATCGGTGTAATCGCCAAAGCGCAGCACGGTTTCGCGGTTCGCCCAGCCGCCGATATCGGCGAGAGCAGAAGGTAGGTCCCAGTGGTAGAGGGTTTGGAAGGGCTTTAGACCGCGTTCCAGGATGGCGTCGGTGAGGCGGTCGTAGAAGTCGAGGCCTTCGGGGTTCACGGTTTTGCCGTCGGGCATGACCCGCGCCCAGCTGGTGGAGAAGCGGTAGGCGTCTAGGCCTGCATCTTTAAGTAAATCGAGGTCGGACTGGTAGCGGTGATAGTGGTCGCAGGCCAATGCGCCGTCTTCGGCGCGGATCACGTTGCCAGGGGTGGCGGCGAATGTGTCCCAGTGGGTCGAGCCTGCGCCGCCGAATTTATGTCCTTCGATTTGGTAGGCTGCGGTGGCGGCCCCAAAGAGGAAACCGTCGGGGAAATCAGAGCGTTTGAACTGCATGGGATATCCTTAGGAGTGGGGGCGGTTTTTGGGGGCTGGACCTGTGGATTGGCCGACCATCAGTTCGGCTTCGAGCAGGTGGTTTTGCTGCCCGCGCAGTGGGGTTGTGATTTCGGCAATCAGCATTTCGGCGAGTTTGCGCCCTGCGTCGCGCACCGAGGAGCGGGTGGAGGTGAAGACCGGTACGTCGTCGCCATTGCCAAGGTAGGACAGCACATCGTCGTGGGTGATGACCGAGACGTCTCGGCCCATGACGAGCCCTTTTTCCTCGATTGCGCGGCGTGCACCCATGGCGGAGATCAGCGAAGAGGTAATAATGGCGGTGGGCGGATTTTCTTGCGCCAGCAGTTCGCGTGTAAAGCGGTGGCCAAAAGGTTCGGTCATTTCGCCGGTGCGCATGATGCTTGGGTCAATGGCTATGGTGTTGGCGAGCAGGGCTTGTTCGTAGCCTGAGCGGCGCCTGTAGGCGAAGTCCATATGTTCCAAACCGTTGATCAGGCCGATACGTTTGTGTCCAAGGTCGCGCAGGAATTGCGTGGCGCGGTGAAACGCGCGCCGGTTGTTTACGTCGAGCCACGAGTAGGGGGCGGTGACGCCAGAAGCGCGGCCATGCACGACAAATGGCATGCCGATTTGGGTCAACAGGGCGATGCGCTTGTCGTTCATGCAAGGCGAATGCACAACCACGCCGTCGACCGAGCCGCGCGTGCGCATGCCGCGATAGATTGATTCTTCTTTGGTGTCGTCGATCATCGACAGGATCATGTCGTAGCCGTAGCGCTGGTAGGTTTCGCCCGCACCTGCGATGAAATCTGCAAAGACCGGATTGACGATTTCGTGCTGTGACGAGACGCTGATGACGTGGCCGATTGCCAGTGCTTTGCCCGTGGCGAGCCCTTTTGCGCGAGTGCTGGGCGAATAGCCAAATTGATCAGCGGCAAGGCGCACGCGGTTGCGCGTGGCCTCGGATACCTCAGGGTAGCCGTTCAGCGCGCGGCTGACGGTTGTCTGGCTGAGACCCAAGTTGGTGGAGAGTTGTTTTAGGTTCATCGTATCTTCAAAGCGCTTTCAATTTTGTGATATGTTAACGAGGTCGTACAGGGAGGTCAAAGCATTGCGCTAATAGATTTTGAATTTATCAAGGCGTGTAATTTTAAGGTTTATGGAATGTTTTGTTGACACGTTAGGTCGGATCGCAGAGATTTCTGTAAACCAAAGCGCTTTGATTTTGATTCTGGGTATTGCAGTTGGTTGTATGAATGCGCAGCATATGCGTAGATTAAAAAATGCGCGGGACGGCGCATCAGGGAGGACGACTTTATGAAAAAATCACTCTATATCAGTGTGGCAGCCATGGCCTTGGGCACAGTGGCACAGGCCGAGCAGTTGACGGTATTTGGTCCATGGCTTGGCCCCGATCAGGAGAATGTTGAGGTGGTGCTGGCTGATTTTGCGGCAAAATCCGGTCATGACGTGCGTTACACGGGGTCGGACAGTTTCGAGCAGCAGATCATGATTGATTCAGAAGCGGGCTCCGCGCCGAATGTTGCGGTGTTTCCGCAGCCTGGCTTGGCGGCCGATATGGCGTCGCGCGGGTTTTTGACGCCGTTGAAGGATGGCACAGGGGATTGGGTCGTTGAGAACTATGCGGCGGGTCAGTCTTGGGTTGATCTTGGCACATACGCGGACGGCGATGGTGCCGATAATCTGTATGGGTTCTTTTTCAAGGCCGATGTGAAGTCGCTGGTTTGGTATAGTCCCGAAAATTTTGAAGATGCGGGCTATGAAATTCCAACCTCGATGGAAGACTTGAAGACCTTGTCTGAACAGATCGTGGCGGATGGTGGCACACCGTGGTGTATTGGTTTGGGGTCGGGGGCTGCGACGGGCTGGCCTGCGACGGACTGGGTTGAGGACATGATGTTGCGCACGCAAGCGCCTGATGTTTATGACCGCTGGGTCAGCAACGAGATGCCATTTGATGATCCTGCGGTCGTCGCGGCGATCGAAGAGTTTGGTGCATTTGCGCGTAACGAGGCTTACGTTGCTGGTGGTGCGGGTGCTGTGGCAACAACCGATTTCCGCGATAGCCCCAAAGGTTTGTTCGCATCGCCGCCGCAGTGTTACATGCACAAGCAGGCGTCGTTTATTCCTGCATTTTTCCCCGAGGGGACAGTTGTAGGTGAAGATGCCGATTTCTTCTACTTCCCTGCTTATGCAAGCAAAGAGCTTGGCTCGCCTGTTTTGGGGGCTGGCACGGTTTGGACCATCACAAGCGAAAACCAAGCGGCGCATGATCTTGTCGCTTACTTGCAGACCACTGACGCCAACGAAATCTGGATGGCGCGCAGCGGATTTTTGACGCCACATAAGGGTGTTGATACATCCAAGTTCGTGGATGACGCGACGAAGAAGATGAATGACGTTTTGCTGGCGGCGACCGCGTTCCGGTTTGATGCGTCTGACTTGATGCCGGGTGGTGTTGGTGCGGGCTCGTTCTGGACTGGTATGGTTGACTATGTCGGCGGCAAAGATGCGACCGACGTCGCGGCCGGTATTCAAGCGTCTTGGGATGCGTTGAAGTAAGAGTGCTCAATGGGCTGTCCGGCGATGTGTCGGGCGGCCCTATTCGTTTGATTTTCTTTGGAGAGGGGAAATGATGCATCCTGCGTTACTCGGTCTGTTTACGATTGTTGTGGGTGTGGGTGGCTGTATCGGTTACTTTTACTTCTCGAATGTATTTCTTGATCATGTGTTATTCCCCGCCAAGGGTAAGGACGCCGGCCGCAATATTAACCGAGCCAATATGATCCGTCCGTGGCTGTTTTTGGCCCCTGCATTGATCGCGTTGAGTTTGTATCTGGCCTATCCTGTGTTTGCGACATTGTGGTATTCTCTGACGGATCGTGATCAGGGCAATGCCTTTGTGGGCTTGGCTAATTACCGTCAGATGTTGGATGATCCCAAGTTTTGGGAAGCGTTAAAAAACAATATATTATGGCTGATTATCGTGCCCGCGGCCTCGACGGCGTTTGGGCTGCTGGCCGCGCAATTGACCGACCGTATTAGGTGGGGTAGCATTGCTAAGTCGTTGATTTTTATGCCGATGGCGATTTCGTTTGTTGGTGCTGCAGTCATTTTCAAGCTGATTTACGATACGCGCCCTGTGGATAGTAACCAGATTGGTGTGCTGAACGCAGTTTGGTTGCAGTTTAATGGCGGGTTTGGGTCGGCGTTGATGCTGCGGGTGTTGCCTGCAGCGTTATTGGTGGCGTTTGGGACGCTCGTTGGCTTTGCAGGCGTGACGATGACGCGCAATATGATGTGGCCGGGGCATCATCGTCCGACCATGCCGATGGCGATCTTGAATGCTGTTGGGGTAGCGATTGCGATTGTGTTGGTTTTTCTGGCGCTACGCGGGGTGTTCGGGGTGGCGACGGCTGACTTTCCGTATGGTGTGCCGCAGAATTGGTTGACTATTCCGTTGTGGAATTCGATTTTCTTGATGGTGGTGTTGATCTGGATTCAGACCGGCTTTGCCATGGTGATCTTGTCGGCTGCATTGCGTGGGATTCCGGAAGAGACGGTTGAGGCTGCGATTGTGGATGGGGCAGGTCCTTTTCAGGTATTTTTCAAGATCAAGGTGCCGCAGATTGCCGGCACGATTGTAGTGGTTTGGACTACGATCACGATTGTTGTGCTGAAAGTTTTTGACATCGTGTTTGCGATGACAAACGGTCAGTGGAAGACGCAGGTTTTGGCGAATTACATGTATGACAAGCTATTTCGCGCCAATGATTGGGGTGTGGGATCGGCGGGCGCGATGGTGATCATGTTGTTGGTCACGCCGATCTTGGTTTGGAACGTGTATAACGCCCGCAAGGAGATGCGTTGATGGACAATATTGCGGGCAGCAAGTCGAGCCTGACCTGGGCGGTGCATATTTCGGTCGCGGCCTTGGTGATGTTGTGGTTGTTTCCCACGTTGGGGTTGTTTGTGTCATCCTTTCGCACGGCGGACCAGATTTCAACGTCGGGCTGGTGGAAATCGATGTTCCCCCAAGAGCAGAACCTGACGTTGCGCAGCGCCGATCCTGATGATGATGGCGCGCAGAGCTTAGTTGATGGGGTGTACCGTGTTGCCGGCAATCTGTTTGTCGAGGCCGGTGCGGTTGCAGGGGAGAGTGGGGCCGAGATTAGTGTTTGGGGTGTGAGTAGCCGCGAGATTGACATTTATGTGCCGGGGCAGATTGCCGATTTGGGCGATGGTCAAAGTATGACTGTGCAGGCCAATGGCGATTATCTTTGGACGGGTGAGGCCGAGATGTCGGGAAGGGGCCAGAGGGCGTTTGTGACGGCTGTGACACCGCCTGAATTTACGTTGGATAACTATCAAAACGTACTGTTTGACGAGAGCAACCGCGAGGGTTTGGCCAAGGCGTTTTTCAATACGATGACGGTGACCATCCCTGCGACGGTCATCCCGATTTTGATTGCGGCTTTTGCCGCTTATGCCCTGGCATGGATGGATTTTCCGGGGCGCGCGTTGTTGGTGGCGTTTGTGGTTGGGTTATTGGTGGTGCCGTTGCAATTGGCGCTGATCCCTCTTTTGAAATTCCACAATGATATTGGCATCGGTAAAGGATATTTGGGGGTTTGGTTGGCGCACACTGGCTTTGGGCTGCCGCTCGCAATTTACCTGTTGCGCAATTATATGGTCGGGTTGCCGCGTGATATTATTGAAAATGCGCGTATTGATGGCGCGACGGATTTTCAGATTTTCACCAAAATTATCTTGCCACTATCATTTCCTGCGCTGGCATCATTTGCGATTTTTCAATTCTTGTGGACATGGAATGATCTGCTGGTGAGTCTTGTGTTTTTGATTGATAGCACGGGTGAAACCACGGTGATGACCAAGCAGATTGTTGAGTTGTTGGGGACCCGTGGCGGCAATTGGGAGATTTTGGCGACTTCGGCCTTTGTGTCGATATCGGTGCCTTTGATCGTGTTTTTCGTGATGCAAAAATATCTGGTGCGTGGTCTGTTGGCTGGCTCTGTTAAGTAAGGAAATATGATGGATACGGTTGCGAAGGCCCCATTGGTCGCGGGTGAAATTGACAAGGATTGGTGGCGCGGGGCGGTGATCTATCAGATCTATCCGCGCAGTTATCAGGACAGCAATGGCGACGGGATTGGCGATCTGGCAGGGATCGTACAACGACTGCCATATATTGCCAGTTTGGGAGTGGATGCGATTTGGATCTCGCCGTTTTTCACCTCGCCGATGAAAGATTTTGGCTATGATGTGAGTGATTATTGCGACGTCGATCCGATGTTTGGCACGCTGGTAGATTTTGATGCGGTGATGGAGACGGCGCATAAACTAGGCATTCGTGTGATGATTGATTTGGTGTTGTCGCATACCGCCGAAGTACATCCGTGGTTTACGGAAAGTCGTGCGAGTAACACCAACGCGAAATCGGACTGGTATGTCTGGTCTGATCCAAAACCTGATGGCACGCCTCCCAACAATTGGTTGTCGATTTTTGGTGGCTCTGCGTGGCAGTGGGATACCCGTCGCGAGCAGTATTATTTGCATAATTTTTTGGTGGCCCAGCCTGATTTGAATTTCCATTGTCCTGCTGTGCATGATGCCTTGTTAGATGTCGCGCGGTTTTGGTTGGAGCGTGGGGTGGACGGATTCCGTTTGGATACCATCAACTTTTACACCCATGATAAAGAGTTGCGAGACAACCCTGCGTTGCCGCCAGAGCGCCGCAATGCCGATACGGCGCCTGCGGTGAACCCGTATAATCATCAGGAGCATATTTATTCCAAAAACCGTCCTGAGAATTTGGATTTTTTGCGCAAGTTGCGCGGCGTGATGGAGCCGTTCGGCGCGGCTGCTGTGGGTGAAGTGGGCGATGCCCAGCGCGGTTTGGAGATTTTGGGCGAGTATACCAAAGGCGATGATTTGATGCAGATGTGTTATGCGTTCGAGTTTCTGTCGCCGGAGCAGCCGACCGCTACCCGTATTGTCGAGGTCATGAATCATGTGGACCGTGTGGCGGCGGACGGATGGGCGTGCTGGGCATTTTCGAACCATGATGTTGTGCGCCATGCAACGCGGTGGGGTCTGTCAGACGCGGCAAAACGTATGTTTGTGAGCCTTATCATGTGCTTGCGCGGCTCGGTGTGTATTTATCAGGGCGAAGAATTGGGTTTACCTGAGGCAGATGTTGCCTTTGAAGACTTGAAAGACCCTTATGGGATTCAGTTTTGGCCCGAGTTTAAGGGGCGTGATGGCTGTCGCACACCGATGGTTTGGGAGGCGAGCAATACTCGTGGTGGGTTCACGATCGGGACGCCTTGGTTGCCGGTGTCGCCAGCGCAATTGGGGCTTTCGGTGGCCACGCAAGAGGCGGATGCGAGCGCGTTGTTGCATCATTACCGTCGCGCGATTACGTTTCGTCAGGCCCATGCTGCGTTAGCGATTGGCGGCCATACGGCGGTGACGGCGTTGGGCAATGTTATTCGTTTTACCCGCACCGATGCGGATACCGAGATTTTTTGTGCTTTTAATGTGAGTGATGCGCCCGCTGAGGTCGAGTTGCCGAGCGGTGACTGGGAGCAGATCGGAGCGGATTTGGGGGCGGTCGCCTTGGCTGCAGGTCCGTTAGCGCTCGGTCCTTGGCAGACCTGTCTGGCTGCACGGCGTAGCGTCTAAGAAAGTATAGGGAGACGGCAATGGCTGATCTGAAATTGACGGACGTCGCAAAGACGTATGGCGGCACTGTTAATGTGCTTAATAACATTAACCTTGATATCAAAACGGGCGAGTTGATCGTTTTTGTCGGGCCGTCGGGCTGTGGTAAGTCGACATTGTTGCGCATGATTGCCGGGCTGGAGAAGATTACCAGTGGCGAGTTGCAGATCGACGGACAGGTCGTGAATGACGTACCGCCCGCACAGCGCGGCATTGCGATGGTATTTCAGTCTTACGCGCTTTATCCACATATGACGGTGCGCGATAATATGTCGTTTGCGTTGAAACTGGCGAAGAAAACACCTGCGGAAATTAATGCTGCGGTGGGTCGTGCGGCGAAAATTTTGCAACTTGATGAGTATTTGGATCGGTTGCCAAAGGCCTTGTCTGGTGGGCAGCGTCAAAGGGTGGCGATTGGTCGTTCGATTGTGCGTGATCCCAAAGTGTATTTGTTTGACGAGCCGTTGTCGAATTTGGATGCCGCATTACGGGTGGCAACAAGGATCGAGATTGCGCAACTCAAGGAGTCGATGCCCAATAGCACGATGATTTATGTGACCCATGATCAGGTTGAGGCGATGACGCTGGCTACGCGGATTGTGGTTTTGGCAAATAAAGGCATTGCGCAGGTTGGCACGCCGCTGGAGCTATATGAGCGGCCCGAGAACGAGTTTGTGGCGCAGTTTATCGGCTCGCCTGCGATGAACCTGCTGTCCGGTGAGATTGTAGAGACCGGCGTGCAGGCCAGAGTGAAGCTCGATGGGGGTGGTGTTGCGACCTCAGCGGTGCCGACGCAGGTGGCGGATAAGGGGCTAAGGGTCAATGTCGGGGTCCGCCCTGAGGATATGGTGAGAACGGATGGTGACGACTATATCTTTGAGGGGAAGGTAAGGTTTTCCGAGGCCTTGGGCGAAGTGACTTTGTTGTATTTTGACAAGGTTGGCGACAATGATGCAGTGATTGGCAAGCTGCCGGGGATTCATACCGAGATGCGCGACAAGGCTGTGCGGATGAATGCGGATCCTGCGAAGGTGCAGATTTTCAATAATGGACGATCATTGTATTATCGCTAGGAAGTTTTCACCTTAGAAACAAAACACCACCTGAGTTTGCGTTCAGGTGGTGTTTTGTTGTTTGCCGACTTAACCGCGGCTGCGACGCCCTGTGCGCGCGCGGCCTTCGCCTGCTTTGACGGTTGGGCGGTTGAATTTGATCCAATCGCTGCCTGACGGGTCGTTGTTGGTCAGGAAATTGGCGGCGCGGATGGCTTCCATTTCTTTGCCTGCGCGGGCCTGCATTGAACCAAGGCCCATGAGCTGGCAGAAGGTTTCCATGTCGATGTCTTCTGGCAGGATCACGCCAGCTTCGGCTAGAGCGATTTTCTTGGCCTCGATGTCGGCCAGTTTTACGGGCAGGGTGATGGGGTTCATGATTGCCGATGTCATGCCAGCGGTCATGGCCATAGGCAAGAAGGCATTGTTGATGCCGTGGCGGTTGGGCAAGCCAAAGGAGATGTTAGACGCGCCGCAGGTAGTGTTGACGCCGAGTTCTTCACGTAGGCGGCGCACAAGTGCGAAAACCTGCAGGCCAGCAGTGCCCATTGCGCCGATCGGCATGACCAGCGGGTCGACCACGATGTCATGCGCGGGGATGCCGAAATCAGCGGCGCGCTGCACGATTTTCTTGGCGACTTCAAAGCGCACGTCGGGATCTTCGGAAATGCCTGTGTCGTCGTTGGAGATTGCTACGACGGGCACGTTGTATTTTTTAACCAGTGGCAGGACCAGCTCCATGCGCTCTTCTTCGCCTGTGACAGAGTTTAGCAGCGGGCGGCCTTCGCAGGCGGCGAGGCCTGCTTCTAACGCGCCAGGTACCGAGCTGTCGATGCACAGGGGCGTGTCGGTGATTGCTTGAATGCGCGTGATGAGTTCATGCATCAACGGAGGCTCGACAAAGTTGTTGTCAGCGTAGCGCGGGTCTTCGGCCATTTTGTTCGAGAACACCGCGCCAGAGTTGATGTCAAGGATTGTGGCCCCTGCGAGGGTTTGCGAGATTGCGTCTGCTTCGACCGTCGAGAAATTGCCTGCTTCGAGTTCCATTGCCAGTTTCTTGCGGCCTGTCGGGTTGATCCGTTCGCCAATCACGCAGAACGGTTGGTCGAAGCCGATGATGGCGGTTTTCGTTTTGGATTCGACAATTGTGCGGGTCATAGTCAGCGGTCCTTAAAGATCTGTGGCTGGAATGGCGGAGCTGCCGCCATGGGTGATGGCCCAATTTGCATTGGCCGTAATTCCGCCAAGCGGGAAGAAGTGAACGTTGGTGATGTTAAAGTCAGGGTTGGCGGCTTTGTGGGCTGCGAGTGTGGTGATGATCTCGTTTGGCTCGTAGGGCAAGAGCAGTTTGGTCACATCCATCGCGCGTTTTTGCAGCACGCGCAGGGAGGGGCCGACGCCGCAAGCGATGGCGAATTTGATCAGAGTTTGCAGTTTGGCGGGGCCAGCGATGCCGATGTGGATCGGGATGTCGATGCCTGCGTTCTTAAGGCTGTCGGCCCACGCGATGATCGGATCGGCTTCAAAGGCGAATTGTGTGGCGAGGGCCATTTTTGCGTCTGAAGTATCGGCAAATTTGGCTTTCCAGCGCAAGGCGTCCATCACGTTTTTGTCCGAGCCGTCGGGATCGATGTCTTTGTTGCCTTCGGGGTGGCCTGCGACATGCAGGTGTTTGAAGCCTGCTTTGCCGAATGCACCGGATTCGAGAAGTTGCATGGAGCTGTGAAACTCGCCGTGCGGTGTGGCGACGCCTCCTGCGAGCAGGAGTGCTTGGGTCACGCCAGCTTCGCCTTGGTAGCGCGCGATCCAGTCGGTGAGGGTGGCTGTATCTTTGATGATACGCGCGGGAAAGTGCGGCATGACGTTGTAGCCGTCGGTAGCCAGCCGTTTGGCGGTGGCGAGCATGTCTTCGATCGGCGTGCCGTCGATGTGGGCGATGTAGACGCGGGTGTTCGCGGGGAGCAGGGCCTTGAAATCTTCGACCTTGTCAGCGGTGCGCGGCATTACCTCTATGGAATAATCCTCGAGTAGGGCTTCTACGTGTGCGTCGACGCCAACGGGCGCGGCATCTTTTTTCTTGAAGAAAGGCAACAAAGACATGCAGGAACTCCGAGGGTTTAGTATTTAATCAGGCCCAGCCGTCGTTGGCGATAAGGGCTTTGATTTTTGTGAGGTCGTATTCAGCATCGATGCGCGCCACTTGAGCAGCGGCGACATCGGCGTCGGTCCCGTCAACGGGGTAGGGCGCCGCTTTGCGGAAGCCCTCAAGATATGCGTCGCTTTCGGCGGCGCCTGATTTCATGGCTGCGCGATCGATGGCTTGTTCAAACCGTTCGGGTAACGGCCGTTTTGTACCCCGCCGTCCTTTGCCTACGATGACTTGGGCGGGCATATCGCGCCAGTATACGATTATGACATCTGCCATGTGATTCTCCTGTAGCGCTTCCGCCCTGTGTTGGTACTTTTTACGCAATTGACGCGGCGCACCGACGTCGGTTTTCGACATGGTGGACGCATCTAGCGACGGGCAAGATATGACGGCCTTGAGCATGCGAGGCCAGTGGGCGGTGCAACCGTTCTTTTCATGACAATGTTGAGAGGCATTCATTTTGCCTGATGTGAGCGCTTGCACGTAAGGGGGTTGCGACCTACGTTAGGGATAACTCTAAATGGAAGGCGTGATTATGACGCCGAAGCGTCCCAATGGTGCGGGCGCGTTCCCCAAAGCGGTGGTGACCCCCGCGCCAAAACCGTCCGATCCAACCGCGCTCTATGCGGCGTTGGATTTGGGCACGAATAGCTGCCGGATGCTGATTGCCCAACCCAAGGGTAGTCAGTTCCATGTGGTGGATAGTTTTTCTAAAACGGTGCAATTGGGCCATGGGCTTGAGGGCTCCGGTAAATTGTCGCGCGCATCGATGAGCCGCACGATCAATGCAATCCGTATTTGTCGTCAGAAACTGGATCGACACGGTGTGAAAAATATGCGGCTGGTGGCGACAGAGGCCTGCCGGCGTGCCCGTAATGGTGAGAATTTTGTAGCTCAGGTGCGCCGCGAGACCGGGCTTTCTCTCGAGATTATCCAGCCAGAAGAAGAAGCGCGTTTGGCAGTGATTTCTTGTGCGCCGTTAGTCAGCACTAAAACAGACCAGTTGTTGGTTGTTGATATTGGCGGAGGATCAACGGAACTGGTGTGGATTGACCTGACGAATGTACCCGCAAGAGAACGCCCTCGCGCGATCATGCGTCTGCACGCGGGGTTTAAGTCCGATCCGGGTCCGTTTGCTGCTGCCAAGGTCGTGGACTGGATTTCGGTGCCTTTAGGTGTTGCCACGTTGCGCGACCAATTTATTGATGTGGACGATGATGCTGCACGATTTGCGTTGATGTCGTGGTTTTTCGAGGAAAGTCTGGAAGGGTTTGCTCCGAGTGCAGCGGCCCAGATCCGCGAGGGTTTTCAGATTGTCGGTACCAGCGGAACGGTGACTACGGTCGCGGCCAGTCACTTGGGGTTAAGGCGTTATGATCGCACCAAAGTGGATGGCTTACGTATGTCAACCGACCAGATTGACGCTGTGATCCAGAATTATCTGGCGTTGGGTCCAACGGGGCGGCGCAGCGATCCGCGCATTGGCAAGGATCGGCAGGCGTTAATTATGTCTGGCGCTGCAATCTTGCAGGCGCTGATGCGTTTATGGCCGACAGACCGGTTGTCGGTGGCGGACCGCGGACTGCGCGAAGGATTGCTTTATGCGCAAATGTCCGCGGATGGGGTTCTAGAAGACACACCTTACTGATAAAGGTGTTTTTCTGAAAAGAAAGCAAACAAGATGGCACAAAAACCAACCAAGAATACTTCGGGCCGCGGCCAGCGTGATTTGCACGTTAAGGTGAAATCTGCGCGTGGCCGTTCAATGTCGTCGACCATGTGGTTGCAGCGGCAGTTGAATGACCCATATGTCGTGCGCGCCAAGGCGGATGGTTTTCGCGGAAGAGCGGCCTATAAGATCATGGAATTGGACGATAAATTCCATTTTCTGACGAACGGGGCGCGTGTCGTCGATCTAGGGGCTGCGCCGGGTGGCTGGTGTCAGGTCGCAGTGCCACGGATCAATGCCTTGGGCGAGAAAAAAGGCAAGGAGATCGGCACGATTTTGGGCGTCGATTTACAGGAAATGGAGCCGATTGCGGGTGCGACGTTGCATCAGCTAGATTTTTTGGCGGACGATGCCGACAAACAGGTTATTGAATGGCTTGGCGGTCAAGCGGATGTCGTGCTGTCGGATATGGCGGCGTCAAGTTGTGGCCACAAGCAGACAGATCACTTGCGTATTATGGCCTTATGTGAAGCCGCGGCGTATTTTGCGTTTGATGTTCTGACCGAGGGTGGCACGTTTGTGGCCAAGGTGCTGGCGGGTGGTGCAGAAGCCGAACTGAATTTAATGTTGAAGATGAAATTCAAAAAAGTCGCTTATGTAAAGCCACCGTCATCGCGGGCGGACAGTTCAGAGAAATTTGTTGTAGCAACAGGGTTTAAGGGGCAAAGCTCAGACGAATAGCAGTTTTATTTTGTCATTTTGGCGATGTTGTTTTGAAAACCATCACTTGAATGGATTGCTGCAACTCTGACTTGCGCTACCATATAAATTGCGGATTTTTGGGAAACGTTTATGTCTGTGAAATTCGATATTTTCATTATCGGCGGAGGTATCAACGGCACTGGCATTTCCGTGACGTGCAAGGGCGCGGGTTGCGCACCGGATTAGCCGAGATGAAGGATCTGGACTTTGCGACGTACTCTGCTTCGACAAAGCATGTTTCATGGCGGCTGCGATATCTTTAGTTTCCGAATTCAGTATGGTCCGCAACTCTTTGACTAAAAAGATTTTTTGCTCAAATCTATGCCGCATATCTCTTGTTCGATGCGTTTTGTGTTGCCTTACCACAAAGATATGCGGTTTGAATGTGATACGCCTACCTCAAAGCTGTTGGGGTTGTTCATGCCTTGGATGCGTGGCCGTAGGCTTGTATGGTTGATCCATTTTGGGCTGTTCATGTATGACCATTTGGGTGGTCGCAAAATCTTAACGGTGACAATAAACCTAGACTTAACTTCTGATAAGATCGGTAAGTGTCTGAAAGATAAGTTTAACCGTGCCTACGAGTATTCTGATTACTGGGTCCATGACGCGCGTCTGGTGATATTGAGTGCGCGTCATCCGTTTGTGCGCGAGGGGTATGTTCGCCGCATTGCGCGCGCTTACGTACGGGGCGCTGGCGGATGATTTGATGGGAGATGCCGAGGTCGAGGCTGATTTTGGTACGTATTTTAACGATTTGTTATCTGCGCGCGAGGTGGATTGGTTGATGGCCCACGAGTTTGCACTGACAGCAGAGGATGCTGTTTGGCGCCGTACCAAGTTAGGGTTCCGCATGACGTCAGCGGAAAATGCGGCGGTTGATGCCTTTATGAAAGCGGCCTGAGGGGAATATGGCGGGTATTTTGGCGATAGATCAAGGCAAGACGTCGAGTCGAGCGATGGTCTTTGATAAAAGAATTGCAGTGAAGGCCATTTCGCAAGAGGAGTTCGCTTAGTATTTCCGCAGTCTGGCTGGGTTGAGCATGATGTGTCGGATATTTCGGCCTCTACTGCGGCGACCTGTGGTGCGGTGATTGTAAAGACTGGGATTGCGGCTGTCGGCATCAGAAACCAGCGCGAGACGACGTTGGTGCGGGACCGTGAGAGAGGTGCGCCAATTCATAATGCAATTTTCTGGCAGGATCGGCGGACGTCGGCGATGTGTCAGGCTTTGAAGTAAGATAACTTCGAGGTGGAAGTGCCGGTAAAGACTTGTCTATTGTTGGATCCCTACTTTTCCGGGACTAAGTTAAAATTGCTTTGGACAATGTTGAGGGCGCGCGTGAGAAGGCAAATGCGGGCAAGTTGATGTTTGGGACGGTTGATTGTTTTCTGATTTGGAAGCTGACGGGGGGCGCGTCACATGTGACTGATGCCACAAATGCCGCGCGCACGATGTTATATAGTATTCGAGATGGGAAGTGGGACGCAAATACTTGCGAACGCTTGGGAATTCCGATGGACATGTTACCAGAGGTGCGTGACTTTGGTATGACGCGCGCGGATTTGTTCGGTGTGCCGCTGCCGATTATGGGCGTTGCGGGTGATCAGCAGGCAGCGACGATAGGTCAGGCGTGTTTTGCGCCGGGGAAGTTGAAGTCGACCAGTGGGTCTGGGTGTTTTGCGCTTTTGAATACGGGTGATACGCTGGTACGGTCGCAATCATTGTTGTTGGGTGCGATTGCTTATCAGTTGGATGGCGAGCTGACTTACGCGCTGGAAGGCTCTATTTTCATTGCGTGTGCTGTGGTGCAGTGGCTGCGCGACGGTTTGAAGCAAGAGTTTTATATAGTGTCTGCGTTTACAGGGCTTGGTGCACCGCATTGGGACGCTGAAGCGCGGGGCGCAATTTATGGGCTGACGCGCAATTCCGGTCCTGAGGAGTTTGCACGGGCGGCACTCGATAGTTTCGGATTTCAGACGCGCGACTTGTTGGAGGAGATAAAGAGTGACTGGCAAAGCTCTGAAGATAAATGTTTTTTTCGAGTTTGTGGTGGTATGTCAGCGTCGGATTGGTCGATGCATTTTTTGTCGACATTATTGGCGCGGCTGTGGATCGCCCTAAGGTTTTGGCAACTACGGCCGTGGGGGTTGCGTGGCTTGCAGGGATGCGTGCGGGGATTTATCCTGATTAGGCGGGGTTTGCGGCGCAGTGGGCGCTTGAGCGTCGCCTTGAGCCACAAATGGATGATGAGGCGCGCGCGCCGCTTTGCCGGTCGGCAGGACGCGGTGCGGGCACGTTAATCTAAGATCATTCTTGCCCCATGGCCCAGACGTCGAATTCTGCGGCGCATTTTTTGCGTAGTTTGTCTTCGACGCTATCGGATAAAACGAGGGCAACTGCGGGAGAAACGTTGAGCCGTTTCAACTCGATAGTGGTCTCCAATCGGGATTCGAGAAAGGCAATAAGCTTGTGTTGCGCCTCGTAGCGGAACAGGTGGTTGACGCCCAGGGTGCCGTCACCGTTAAGCAAAAATTTGGCTTGAGAGCCGACGGCAGCAAAGGGCGCGGGTTTGCCTTTGCAGTATTCCAGCACAAAATCGTCGAATGTGATGTTGCGGGTGCTGTTTTCATGACCGACCAGATCGTCGCGGTGCCGGTAACGATACCAGCTTGAAAGCCAGTCGATGGGATGGCGCACAACGGCAAATGTTTCGGGCATTTGACCGCCGGCTTGCACAAAAAACGGCTTAAGGAATCGGTTATATCGGTAAACCGCCGAGTGTTTCAGGATCGGTGGGTCGCGTAAAACCATTGAGGCGCGCGGTGCCAAAGCACCCTCGATGGCCGTTGTTCCTGTTTTTGGAACAGCGAGAAAAACAAGATTTTCTTTCCAGAAAACAAGCATTTGACAGGCACCTTTCGCAATGTATCGAAGCCAAGTTAAAACATAAATCAATAATTAACCACTCATGATACATGGTGATCAGAGCAGAATTTTGTTGCAATGTTCTTTCTTTGGCCTCATTGGCTAACGGGAACATAAGTGGAACAAACCTCCAATTGTCGCCCGTCGTCGGGTGTGGGATAAGGGCAAGAACAATGGCAACGGCAGAGCTTTTCAAAATGGCAGATAATAAAATGACAGATAAAAAGACAGCGGAGAAAGAAAAGGCGCTAGAAAGTGCGCTGGCGCAGATCGAGCGGCAGTTTGGCAAAGGCTCGATTATGAAATTGGGCGGCCAGAACCAGATGCCCGCGATTGAGGCAACGAGCACGGGTTCTCTCGGGCTTGATATTGCGCTAGGGATTGGCGGTTTGCCAAAAGGCCGCGTGATCGAAATTTTTGGGCCTGAATCGTCGGGCAAGACGACATTGACGCTGCATGCAATTGCAGAAGAACAGAAAAAAGGCGGTGTTTGCGCCTTTGTGGATGCAGAGCATGCGCTTGATCCGACCTACGCCAAAAAGCTGGGTGTAAACCTTGATGAGTTGTTGATTTCGCAGCCCGATACTGGCGAGCAGGCGTTGGAGATCGTCGACACATTGGTGCGCTCTGGTGCGGTGAGTATGGTCGTAGTCGATTCCGTGGCTGCGTTGACGCCGAAGTCCGAGCTTGAGGGGGATATGGGCGATTATTCGGTTGGCGTGCATGCGCGTTTAATGAGCCAGGCGATGCGCAAACTGACAGGATCGATAAGTAAATCGGGCTGTATGGTGATTTTTATCAACCAGATCCGGATGAAGATTGGCGTTATGTTTGGCTCGCCAGAGACCACCACCGGCGGTAATGCTTTGAAGTTTTATGCCTCTGTGCGTTTGGATATTCGCCGTATTGGGTCGATTAAGGATCGTGATGAGGTCGTTGGTAATTCGACACGCGTGAAGGTTGTAAAGAACAAGGTGGCGCCGCCGTTCAAACAGGTTGAATTTGACATCATGTATGGTGAAGGCATTTCCAAAACGGGCGAACTGCTTGATCTGGGTGTAAAAGCGGGCGTCGTTGAGAAATCTGGCGCGTGGTATAGCTATGGTGACGAGCGTATGGGGCAGGGTCGTGAGAACTCCAAAATATTTTTGAAGGAAAACCCAAAAACTGCGCTTGAAATTGAAGATAAAATCCGTGCGGCGCATGGGTTAGACTTTGATCTTGCGGCGAAAAGCGATGATGCGGATATGTTGGAAGACTAAAGTCTGTTTCATTTGATTGTTAATGAGGGCGTACGCAGTCATGCGGCGCCCTTTTTGCATGGCTGGTGGACACTGCGCAGTCGCAGGGGTATTTCTAATTCAAACCAAATTTATAGCTGAAAGCCGCACATGACCAGCCTTGCTGATATCCGCTCTACATTCCTTGATTATTTCCAAAAACAAGGCCACCAGATCGTGCCGTCGAGCCCGTTGGTGCCGCGCAACGATCCCACGTTGATGTTTACTAACTCTGGCATGGTGCAGTTTAAGAATCTGTTTACCGGTGTGGAGACGCGCGATTATCAGCGCGCGACCTCGGCGCAGAAATGTGTGCGGGCAGGTGGCAAGCACAATGATCTTGATAACGTTGGCTATACCGCCCGTCACCATACGTTTTTCGAGATGATGGGGAACTTTAGTTTTGGCGATTATTTCAAGGACGAGGCAATTCCGTTTGCATGGGATATGGTGACCAAAGAATTTGGTATCAACAAGGATCGTTTGATTACAACGGTTTATCATACCGATGATGAAGCGTTCGCGATGTGGAAGAAGTTGGGGGTGTCTGAGGATCGGATCATTCGCATTGCGACTAACGACAACTTTTGGCAGATGGGGCCGACGGGGCCTTGTGGTCCTTGCACCGAGATTTTCTATGATCATGGTGATGATATCTGGGGTGGTCCTCCAGGCTCTGCCGAGGAAGATGGCGATCGTTTCATCGAGATTTGGAACGTTGTTTTCATGCAGAACGAGCAGTTTGCCGATGGCTCGATGACGCCGCTGGCGATGCAGTCAATTGATACGGGCATGGGGCTGGAGCGGGTGGCAGCACTTTTGCAAGGTAGCCATGATAACTATCAGACGGACCTGTTTCGCGCGCTGATCGAGGCCTCGGCCCACGTCACGTCGACCGATCCGTTCGGGGACCAAAATGTGCATCACCGCGTAATTGCCGACCATTTGCGTTCTACGTCGTTTTTGATTGCCGAGGGTGTGTTGCCCTCTAATGAAGGCCGTGGCTATGTGTTACGCCGTATTATGCGCCGTGCGATGCGTCATGCGCATTTGTTGGGTGCCAAAGATCCGGTGATGCACCGCATGGTGCCTGAGTTGATCAAGCAAATGGGCGGCGCTTATCCTGAATTGGGGCAAGGGCAACGGTTAATTGAAGAGACACTGTTGAACGAGGAAGTGAAGTTCAAGCAGACCTTGGATCGTGGTTTGAAGTTGTTGGATGACGAGTTGGCGGGGCTGCCTGAAGGTGCGGCTTTGTCAGGGGCATCGGCGTTTAAACTCTATGATACTTTTGGTTTCCCGCTTGATTTGACCCAAGATGCGTTGCGCGAAAAGGGTCGTGCGGTGGATACTGACGGATTTGATGAGGCGATGGCCGAGCAAAAGGCCAAGGCGCGTGCTGCTTGGGCCGGCACGGGTGCTACTGCGGATGCCTCTGTTTGGTTTGATATGGCGGATGCTCATGGCATCACGGATTTCTTGGGTTATGATACGATGTCTGCAGAGGGGCAGATTTTGGCACTTGTAATGACGGATGGCACGACGCCTGCTATGGCGACGGGCAAGGTAGAGATCGTTTTGAACCAGACGCCGTTTTACGCTGAATCTGGCGGTCAGGTTGGGGATGCGGGTGTCCTGAAGACATCAACGGGCCTGGCCAAAATCACCGACACCAAGAAAGTGGCGGGTGTGTTTATTCATGTGGCTGAGGTCACTGAGGGCGAAATTAAGACTGGGCAGGGTGCCGAGTTGTTGGTTGATGTGGCGCGCCGGATGGATATTCAGTCAAACCATTCTGCAACGCATTTGTTGAATGAGGCGTTGCGTAACACTTTGGGGAATCATATTTCGCAAAAGGGATCTTTGAATGCACCTGATCGTTTGCGTTTTGACTTTAGCCATAATGCGGCGGTGTCTTTGGCTGATCTTGGCGCTATTGAGCGTGAGGTCAATGTGATGATCCGGCAGAATAGCCGAGTTGAAACCCGTAGCATGACGCCTGATGATGCGCGTGCCTTGGGGGCGCAGGCCTTATTTGGCGAGAAATACGGCGATGAGGTGCGCGTTGTGTCGATGGGTCAATTGGCACGATCAGGCAAGGGCGCGAAGGGTGATACCTATAGCTTGGAGTTGTGCGGCGGGACCCATGTGCGAAGGTTGGGCGAGATTGGTGCCTTTGTGATGCTGGGCGATAGTGCGTCGAGTGCAGGGGTGCGCCGGATTGAGGCGCTGACCGGACAGGCGGCGCTGGATTATCTGCGCGCGCAGGATCACCGTTTGGCGCAGGTTGCGGGTGCAATGAAAGCCCCTATGGCTGAAGTGCCTGAGCGCGTGAAGGCCTTGATGGACGAACGTAAGGCATTGGCGAATGAAGTGGCGCAGTTGCGCCGTGATTTGGCGATGTCGGGTGGTACGAAATCAGATGCGGCAGTGAAGACCATCGCGGGTGTGCCTTTCCAAGCGCAGGTTTTGAAAGGTGTGACGGGTAAGGATTTGCCAGCGTTGATCGACGAGATGAAGGCCGCGATGGGCAGCGGTGCTGTCTTATTGATCGCGGATACAGGCGACCGTGCTGCGGTCGCTGTGGGTGTCACGGCTGATCTGACCGATAAGGTATCGGCGGTTGATATTTTGCGCGCGGCCGTGCCTGCGCTTGGTGGTAAAGGCGGCGGCGGTCGTGCGGACATGGCCCAAGGTGGCGGTTCGTCAGCGCAGAATGCTATGCAAGCAATTGAAAATGCAGAAAAATTCTTGGAGAGTAAAGTATGAGCGCACTTTGGATAGCCCACGTAACTGTCACGGATGAGGCCGCTTATGGCGAGTATGCCAAGCGGGCCACTGTGGCGATTGCCGATCATGGCGGCGTGTTTTTGGCGCGTGGCGGCAACTATGAGCAGTTGGAAGGACCTGAGCGGCAGCGCAATGTGGTGGCTCGTTTCGAGAGTTTGCAGGCGGCGCATGATTGCTATTATTCGAAGGCCTATCAAGAAGCGCTGGGGTTTGCTAAGGGGGCAAGTCAGCGCGAGTTGAGTATCGTCGAAGAAATCTAGCACGATTTTATAAGCACAAACAAAAAGGCTGGCTCCCTCAGGTGACGCATTCCGGCTTTTGGGACACAAAAATAGCGCTTGTTGAGATTTTCCTCGGCAGGCGCTTGTTTTTTATGAGTTATTCATTTTTACACTGGACTGAGTGGTGAGGGACTTTTGTCCCGCAGCAACACTTTTCAAATAAATGCGATCAGCATTTCTTGTTTAGAGAAAATGGCCAACATTTTTGTTGGCTTATGGAGGCCATCTTGACACAACGCCGGAAGGGCAAACTGATGGTCAAGAGCATTCCCCAGCTTTCACTGAAAGCAATATACCCACATCCAACACCAGAAATCAATATGAACACCTGCGGTGATATTGATTGCGGGAACTACGGTGTTGCACCAAACTTTTCTCTGCCGGTCTTCAAAGGAAATGGGGCCGCTCAAAGGAAGCTGCTTGCTTCAGTAAAGATGCCTGCACTCGCGACGGGATTGGGCGGATACTCACTTACCAGCAATAGCAAAAAGAGCACGGTATCCCAAACATTCGAGTATCAAAACGACCCAAGGGCCTGGGACGATGGAAGAGGGATCGCTTGCCATCACCAGAAAGGGAATAGTGAATGCGGCATAGAGTTCAATATTATGTCGAACGAACTTTTGCTCGAAGAAATCGACCGACTGCGGACGCATAGCGGACTCCTGGAAGGGCCTAAGTGCGGTCATTGCGGCGCGCGTTACCTCGACAGGTCAAATGAGTTCGTCTTCAACGGCGCACACGGCAAACTGGCTCCTGACGGGAACAGGCGCAAAGAGAAAGCAGCCGGATTTCGGATGATCCACAAGCCCTGCAAGGGGAAGCCGGGCGCGCGGACTTCGACAACACTCGATCACCAAGGCCAAAAGAAGCAGCATGACAATGTGCGACTACTGCGAGCTTTGGTCAATGGCGCGAGCATCAACGATCTTGCGCGGCTGCTGTCCGATCCAGACACCGGAAAGAAATGCGGTGTCAGTCGGATATACAGCCGTATTTTCTGGCTTGAGAAGACAATGCTTGCGTTTGAACAGGCCAAGTTGCGTGAATGGAAAAAGCAACAAGAGGACTCAGGTCGCTTCATTCACACGCGTATTGCCCACGACGATGTCAACATTTCAATCAACTGGGAAAGTCGCCAGGATCGCCGTCTGACGACCTTGATCTGCTCCGTAAGTGCCGATATCCGCAGTGGTTATGTTTTCAGGATTGATGCCAACTTTGATACCAGAGTCGATCCCGCAGCGTTCTTCGAGAAGCATTACATTGATGGAAATGAGCAGCCCAAGAATATCCGGCAGCATTATACCAGAAAGTCTTCTGGCAAGGTGGTGAGCGCCCTGAAACTGCATTTCCAGCGCCCCAGCGGTCGGTTCGATGAGGCGGCATTCTTTGCAAGTGCGGAGGGCAACTGGCGTGTTTTCTCTGACCGCATTGAGCACGCCTACGAAGACGATATAGCCGCGGGAGTCGCATTACCGCCAGAGATTCAGGGAAAGCTCAACGATGCGCGAGATCGACGCACGCTTCTTGATGAAATCCGCAATGGGTATTTCGGCTTTGGCGATGTCGATCGCGACTTTCGGAGAAGTTTTAAGGGCATTCTCGTCAAGCCGAGCTACACGAAAGCCGCCCATCTCGCGTGTTTATAGGAAATGTTGCCTGTTGGTAAAATCACCCTTGTGGGTGATCGCGAAGCGGCGATGGGCCGCGTTGTGCCACACATCTTTCGCGATATGATTCAGGCCGACTTGTTCGAATGGTTGGTTATTGCGTTCGACAAGGAAGCATCCACGCCGAAGAGCCAAAGTCGCATAAAGAAGTTTGAGGACGCCTTCGAAGCTTTCGCAAATCAGGAGACGATTGCGGCGGGTAAGGAAATCCCCAGATACGAGCTTCTACGCAGCTACTGCTCCCATCACCTGGAGCCTGCCGTCAATCGAGATAGACAAGGAAATGCTCTTTCCTTTGCCACTGCCAACTTCC
Source organism: Yoonia sp. MH D7 (assembly GCF_054439475.1). NCBI lineage: Bacteria > Pseudomonadati > Pseudomonadota > Alphaproteobacteria > Rhodobacterales > Paracoccaceae > Yoonia > Yoonia sp. MH D7. The sequence goes on along the minus strand of NZ_JBTJCF010000001.1, from coordinate 1,266,552 downwards.
AGTCAGCACAGTTCCCGCAGTTTTGGGCAGCATCGCCGGTTCAGCATTTTGGGGAAACCGAAAAGGCGGTTGGATTCCCGGTCATCAGAAAAAAGTATCGCAAGGCACTGCGGTCGGCTGGGTTCGACCAAGACATCACGGATACCGATCTACGAGATGCGCTCGCACGGCGCGTGCTTCATACAACGATCCAGCCGGTTTCCTCATTTATGAACTCGCTGCGGACACGCATTAGCCCCACCAAGCGAGCCGGCGGCAAATCCGCAAGAAATGGCCCAAGCTATATAAACGGCGCTGTATTCAATCCGGCGGTTCTGGTCGCAATGCTCAACATCTATCGGGTGTATTATAACTGGTTCGAGGCACGGCAATATGTCGGTCCCGGATCTGCGGGCAAAGCAACCTCAGATGTTGAGATGGGACCCTCCTCGGTGCGTGTTCCAGGCTCGGTCGAGGTCGTTCAGGTCCCAAAGCGTCGATCAACGGCACCGGTAATGCGAACGCCTGCGATGCGCCTTGGTGCCGCTGACGAAAAGGACAAGGCACCCGATCCTCGCCGAGTGCTCTATCGCCCGTGGTTGTTCCACGGCACTCCCCTGTGGCGAAAGTTCGAAACGCGATGAGATCCACTATTCGTTAAGAGGCCCCTGCGAAAAAACTTCGCAGGGGCCTCTCTATGTCCCGGATCTCGGAATGCGTCATCCCTCAGGGAACCGGCCTTTTTTCATATCTGATGCTGCTGCTTAGCTTGCAGAGCGGGAGTGGCGTTTGCGCTCGTGTGGGTCGAGGTAACGCTTGCGCAGACGGATCGAGTTTGGTGTGACTTCAACCAGTTCGTCGTCGTCGATATAGGCGATCGCCTGCTCAAGCGACATGGTAACAGGGGTTGTCAAACGCACCGCTTCGTCTGTGCCAGAGGCCCGCACGTTGGTCAGCTGCTTGCCTTTCAAAGGGTTCACATCAAGGTCGTTTTCACGGCTATGCTCGCCGATGATCATGCCTTCGTAAACCGGAGCCTGCGCGCCGATGAACATTTTGCCACGATCTTCGAGTTTCCAAAGTGCGAAAGCTACGGAAACACCGCTGCCCATTGCGACCAGGACGCCCTGACGACGACCCTGAATTGGGCCTTTGTAAGGGGCTGTGCCGTGGAACAGGCGGTTCAAAACGCCAGAGCCGCGTGTGTCTGTCAGGAATTCGCCGTGGTAGCCGATGAGGCCGCGGGACGGCACCAGAGCGATGATGCGCGTTTTGCCCGCACCCGCTGGTTTCATTTCCATCAACTCGCCTTTACGCGGGCCAGTCAATTTTTCGACAACGGAGCCTGTGTATTCGTCATCCACGTCGATTGTGACTTCTTCGATTGGCTCGTGGCGCACGCCGTCAACTTCAGTAAAGATAACCTGCGGGCGGGAAATCGAGAGCTCGAATCCTTCACGTCGCATGTTTTCGATCAAAACGCCCATTTGCAATTCGCCGCGGCCGGAAACCTCAAAAGCGTCGCCGCCTGGAGTGTCTTGGATCTTAATCGCGACGTTGACTTCACATTCTTTAGCAAGACGATCACGGATGACGCGCGATTGCACTTTCTTGCCTTCTTTACCTGCCAGCGGGCTGTCGTTGATCCCGAAGGTCACGGTGATCGTTGGCGGATCGATTGGCTGTGCGGGTAGAGGCACGTCGATGGATGGATCGCAAAGGGTGTCGGCAACAGTTGCTTTGGTCATGCCTGCGATGGTGACAATGTCGCCAGCTTCGGCAACATCAATCGCTTGCTGGCCAAGGCCACGAAACGCAAGGATTTTGGAAACGCGGAACTGCTCGATTTTTTCGCCGTGGCGCGTCATCGATTTGATGGTCTCGCCTGCACGCAAGGTGCCTGCTTCAACGCGGCCTGTCAGGATGCGACCGATGAACGGGTCGGCGGACAGTGTGGTTGCAAGCATCTGAAATTTCTCGTCGCGACGCGACAGCTGCGCAGGGGCAGGGACATGGCTGATGATCATGTCGAACAGGGCGCTAAGGTCTTTGCGAGGGCCGTCGAGTTCATTGTCACACCAGCCAGAACGGCCAGAGGCGAACATTGTCGGGAAGTCGAGTTGTTCGTCATTCGCTTCAAGGGCGGCAAAGAGGTCAAACACTTCATCTACGGCATTGTCGGGGTCACCGTCGGCTTTGTCGACTTTGTTCACAACAACGATTGGGCGCAGGCCAAGAGCCAAGGCTTTTGACGTTACGAATTTAGTCTGTGGCATCGCGCCTTCTGCAGCGTCAACCAGTAGCACAACACCGTCGACCATCGAAAGGATGCGCTCGACTTCGCCACCAAAGTCGGCGTGGCCGGGCGTGTCGATGATGTTGATCCGCATACCCTTCCACTCGACAGAGGTATTTTTCGCAAGAATTGTGATACCGCGCTCGCGCTCGATGTCGTTGCTGTCCATCGCCCGCTCTTGGGTGGCCTCGTTTTCACGATAGACCCCCGATTGCTTAAGAAGTTCGTCGACCAAGGTCGTTTTGCCGTGGTCAACGTGGGCGATAATAGCGACGTTACGGATTTCCATATGCTCTTTGCTTTCTGCGGGTATGAACGGGCGACAACGCGCCAACTTTGCGCGCGGATAACGCGCCAAGCTATAAAAGGAAAGGGGTAATGCGCGCGGAGGCTCTGATCCGTTGAGTCTTAATGCGTGGATGTGGCCGAAAAGAGATGGATTACGAGGATGCCTGCCAAGATCATGCACATGCCTAAAATTGCCGGCAGATCTAGTTTTTGCCCAAAGACGCCGTAGCCGATGATGGCGATCATCACGATCCCGAGGCCTGACCAGATGGCGTAGGCGATGCCGACGGGGATGACTTTCAGGGCCAGTGCCATGAGGTAGAAAGAGGCGGCGTAGGCGATGACGCAGATGATCGCGGGCACAAGTTTGCTGAACTGTGCGCTGGCTTGCAGCGCAGTGGTGCCGATGGTTTCGGTTATGATTGCAAAGATAAGGAGGATATAGTGTGTCGGCATGGCTGCGTGTCCTTAGGTAGCGATATAGCGGTCGCGGCGGTGGTTTACGGCGATGACCATATTGGTGACAATTGCCCCCATGAGGGACCATGCAACAATATTGAGCGGAAAGATAAAGAGCGCGACGCTAAATATGATGACGTCAGCACCCAGTTGCACATAGCCTGCTTTAAGCCCTGTTTTGTCTTGGATGAACAGCGCTAGAATTCCAAAGCCGCCCATTGAGCCGTTGTGACGAAACAGGATCAGGAGTCCTGTGCCGACCAAGCTACCACAGATTACCGCGCCTAGGCCGAGGTGGATGGTACCAGGGGCCCAGCCGTAGGGCAGCAGTGTTGTGGTAAGCGAGAGCAGGCTGACCGAGAGTAATGAGCGCAGGGTGAAGGTGCGCCCCATGCGCAGCCATGCCAGAACATAGAAGGGGATATTGATCACAAAGAAGACCGCGCCGAATGACCAACCTGTCAGATAAGAGATAATGACCGCCATGCCCGCGGTTTGACCTGTGAGTAGGCCGAGGTGGGTGAGGAGGTGAACGCTAATTGCGCAAAAGAAAACGCCCATCGACAGCCCTTGCAGGTCTTCGGTGAGGGTATGTTTCGAGAGATCAGGTGCTTGGCGCATGTGTCGTCCGGTCGTATTAAGGTGCAAATCAAAAAGGGGCTGCCGTGAGGCCGCCCCTTACATGTTGACCATGTCGTAGATTTTACATCGCGGCGTCAAGGTTGTTGGCGATTTTTTCGAGGAAGCCAGTTGTGGTCAGCCATTTTTGATCGGGGCCGACAAGAAGTGCAAGATCCTTGGTCATGAAGCCTGCTTCCACCGTGTCGACGACGGTTTTTTCGAGTGTGTCGACAAATGCCGTCAGCTGCGCGTTGTCGTCGAGTTTTGCACGGTGCCTCAGGCCGCCTGTCCATGCAAAGATTGATGCGATGGAGTTCGTAGAGGTGGCTTGCCCAGCTTGGTGCTGGCGGTAGTGGCGCGTGACGGTGCCGTGCGCGGCTTCTGCCTCGACGATTTTGCCGTCGGGAGTCAGCAGTTTTGAGGTCATCAGACCGAGAGAGCCAAAGCCCTGCGCAACCGTGTCAGATTGCACGTCGCCGTCGTAATTTTTGCAGGCCCAGACGAATTTGCCTGACCATTTCATTGCAGAGGCGACCATATCGTCGATCAAGCGGTGCTCGTAGTAGATGTCGGCGGCTTTGAATTTCTCGGCAAACTCTGCGTCAAAAATCTCTTGGAATAGGTCTTTGAACCGTCCGTCATAAGCTTTCAAGATTGTGTTTTTGGTTGAGAGGTAGACGGGCCAGCCGACATCCAAACCGTAGTTGAAAGAGGCGCGCGCAAAGTCCCGGATCGAATCGTCGAGGTTATACATAGCCATGGCCACGCCAGCTGATGGGGCGTCAAACACAGTTTTCTCGATCACGGTGCCATCGTCGCCGACGAATTTCATCGTTAGTTTGCCGGGGCCGGGCATTAGGAAGTCGGTGGCTTTATATTGATCACCAAAGGCGTGCCGCCCGATCACGATGGGATGGGTCCAGCCCGGCACAAGGCGCGGCACATTTTTGCAGATGATGGGCGCGCGAAACACAACGCCGCCAAGAATGTTGCGGATGGTGCCGTTCGGGCTGCGCCACATTTGCTTGAGGCCGAATTCTTCAACACGCTGCTCGTCAGGGGTGATGGTCGCGCATTTGATGCCAACGCCGTATTTTTTGATCGCTTCAGCCGCGTCAGTGGTGATTTGGTCGTTGGTTTCGTCGCGGACCTCCATGGCGAGGTCGTAGTATTTCAGATCAATGTCCAGATACGGCAGGATCAGTTTTTGCTTGATAAAGTCCCAGATAATCCGCGTCATTTCATCGCCGTCGAGTTCAACGACGGGTTTGGCTACCTTAATCTTGGACATAAATCTCTCCGGATATGTATGAAGTCACGTTATGATATAGCGCAGTTTGATAATTGGTGAAAGGGCTAGTGTATACCTTTGTATACTATAGCGGCGTTCGGTGAGCTGTTGTAGGCTGGCTTTTACTCTGATCAATGAGGAAACAGTATGAGATTTTTAACAGACACCTGCCGCGTCACGCCTTGGCGCTGTGAAAAGTAAGGCAGATTGCGACAGTGCTTGTTATACTCTTGATATGCCAAAGAACCTATCCCAGCTGGCAGACCAAGCGTTTCCGACACTCGTGTACGAAGTCTACGACAGCAGAGCGCTCTTCTGTGTGGCAGACCCTTATAGCCAATTGCACGCGCTGCACTTATCTACCGGCACCAACATGAGAATTAAAACTGCGCAGACGCGTTTTCGAAAAGAGAAAGGCGTTTCGCGTCATAATGTCGGAGAGTGCCGGGCGGTTAGAGTGGGCGAGTGTCCAGTTGATTGAATTTGACTAGCTGAAAAATGTTTTTGTAAAATAATTATAATAATTTTCTTGCATCAATCTAAATTTTTTAGATACTCACGATTATCGCATTTGGAGATCAATTACTTGTCTACAGTCAGTGATCAAAATAAAACAAAAACGGATTTTGCAGTTGGTGCATTGTTGCGCACGGCGCGGCGCAATCAGAACTGTACTTTGCAGGAATTGAGTGAACGTGCCGATTTGTCTGTCGGATATCTAAGTCAGATCGAGCGCGACTTGGCGACTCCTTCGCTTGGATCACTTAACAGATTGGCATCGGCTCTTTCTCTCGACTTGGGGCATTTTATTCAAATGTCCAATACGCGCGGACTTGTCACGCGTGCGCAGGGACGTGAAACGACTTGGGTGCGTGAAGGTGGTATGACCTATCAACGGTTGCACGGCGAATTTGTTGGCGCATCTTTTTCTGCTTTCCTGATTTCTCTTCCTGTAGCTTTCACAACCGAGACTGATCAACATTTTGGCGAGGAGTTCGTCGAGGTCAGATCGGGCCGGGTAGCCTTCATTATCGGGGGGCAGAAGTACGATTTGGGCGTTGGCGATACGCTGCATTTTAGGTCAGATCAGCAACACCAAGCTTATACCTCAGAAACAGAAGAGGCCGTTATTTTCTGGCTGGGAAATGGTCCGACATTTCGTCAACGGCCAGATGTTGATAAGGTAGCCTCCAGTGAATAGCGCGAACCGCCTTCCAGTTGTTTGGCTGATGAAACGTATCGCGATGATGGTGTTAACGCTATTTGCCATCATTACACTTACGTTTGCTTTGATGCACGCGGTGCCCGGTGGTCCGTTCGTCTCGGAAAAGATGCTCGCTCCTGAAATCGAGGCCGCGTTGAACGCTAAGTTTGGTTTGGACCAACCCGTTTGGCGCCAGTATTTGAATTATCTTGGTGGCGTACTTTCATTCGATTTGGGCCCTTCGTTCAAATACCCCGGCGTCAGTGTCAACAGCATGATTATGGAAGGTTTAGCAGTGACGGCACAGACGGGGCTGCTTGCAATTATCTGCGTGGTAGCGATTGGCGTTCCTGCTGGTATTGTCGCAGCGCTGAACCGCGGTCGTTGGCCGGATACGCTCGCGATGTTTTTGGCGAGTCTTGGGATAGCGGTTCCGTCCTATGTCATCGCGACTGTTATGCTCTATATCTTCGCGCTGCGGCTTGGCTGGACTCCCGCATTTGGCCTTGATGACTGGCGTGGATATATCTTACCTGTGGTGGCGTTGTCTGGGTTCTGGGTATCATTTGTGGCTCGATTGACTCGTTCCAGTCTGCTGGAAACGATGGAACACGATTACATCATGACGGCGCGCGCCAAAGGCTTGCCTGCGCACACAGTCATGCTGCGTCACGGGTTGCGCAATTCTCTTATCCCCGTTGTGACGGTTCTCGGGCCGGTGGTAGCCAATCTTCTGACGGGTAGTTTTGTGATTGAGCAGATTTTTGCATTACCCGGGATTGGGCGGCATTTTGTGCTTTCGATCACTAACCGAGACTACACCGCGATCATGGGGATCACGATCTTTTACGCGGCCTTCCTGATGCTGATGATTCTCATTGTCGACTTGCTGTACCTCTGGTTGGATCCGCGGATTTCATACGGGGATAATAAATGAAAAAGCCTGCAATAGACGCTGAAATGTGGCTTCCTATGACCGCAGGTGGCGCGCAAATGGTGGCGCCGGTTGTGCCAGCAGCAAGCCAGGGTTTCTGGTCAGGTGTGCGTACGCGATTGTTTCACCATAAACCTGCGATGATGGGACTTGTTTTCATTGTCTTTCTTGTGATGTCTGCGATTTTTGGCCCGTTAATGTCGCCTTATAGTTACTTTGAGCAAAACCTGGAGTTATCGAATCTACCGCCAACTTACCGTCCTTATGAGGTCGGGCAGGGACGGTTAGTCCACGTCAATACCAGCAATTTGAGCTTGTACGAAATTGGCCCATCGCATGGCATCGAAGCACTTTTGCGCCCTGATGATCGTGACATGATGAACCGTAAAAGTACTTGGGATATTGATGGACAAGAGGTCGTGCTAGACTACAGCCAACGCCCGTCAGTCCTGTTGATCGATGGTGTGCCTGCGCAAGCTGGTGGTCGAAAGTTGAACAGGCGCAACCCCTTTGGGACAGATCAACTTGGCCGAGACGTGCTTGTGCGACAACTTTATGGCGCGCGCATCTCGTTGATGGTGGCTGCAGCGGCCGTATTGACCAACTTTGTGATTGGCGTGATCTACGGGGGCATCTCTGGCTTGTTAGGCGGGCGGGTCGATGCTGTCATGATGCGATTTGTCGAGATTGTTGCGACCATACCGTTGACCCTTTATGTGATCTTGATGATGGTCGTTTTGCAGTCGGGACTGCTATCAGTCGTGCTTGCAATCGGGACAGTCTATTGGGTCGACATGGCGCGTGTCGTGCGCGGGCAAATCCTGACGTTGAAAAATCAAGATTACGTGGCTGCGGCCCGGACAATGGGGGCATCAACCTCGCGTATCTTATTCAAGCACCTTCTCCCAAACGCTTTTGGCCCAATTCTTGTCACGCTGACGATGCTGATCCCGTCTGCGATATTCATTGAAAGTTTCATGAGTTTTATCGGCCTTGGCGTGACACCGCCGCAAGCCAGCTGGGGAACATTGACGTCCGAAGCTGTGGAAACACTGCGGGCTTATCCGCATCAATTGTTTTTCCCGGCAGTTGCGATCAGCTTAACGATGCTGGCATTCAACTTTTTGGGTGACGGATTGCGCGATGCGCTGGATCCGAGGTTGGAATCATGACCTCAACGCTTTTATCCTTACGTGATTTACGAACGGAATATCGTGGCGAGCGGGGGACCGTGCACGCGGTGCGCGGTATCGACATGACGATCAAGCGCGGCGAGATACTGGGGCTTGTAGGTGAAAGTGGATCGGGAAAATCCGTGACCTGCATGAGTATTCTGAAATTGCTTAAGCGCGGCGGGCACGTCGTGCTCTGGCGTTGCGGAACTTAACGGCACAGACCTACTGCAACTGTCTGAAAAGCAACTAACGCGTATTCGTGGCGATAAAGTCGGGGTAGTCTTTCAAGATCCGATGTCCGCGTTAAATCCGACCATGACCGTCGGACGCCAGATCGCTGAAACCCTGATTCAGCACCGCAAAATCAGCAAAGCCCAAGCGCGGGCTCGCGCCATTGAACTTTTTAATCTTGTCCGCATTCCGTCAGCAACTACGCGCATTGACTGCTATCCGCACGAATTCTCAGGCGGTATGCGTCAGCGTGTGATGATTGCCATTGCACTGGCTTGCGAACCAGATCTTTTGATTGCAGACGAGCCGACGACTGCGCTTGATGTGACAATCCAACGCCAAATTCTCACGCTCTTAAAAGAGCTGCGTGACAGGCTTGGCATGGCAATCATTCTTGTAACGCATGATCTTGGCGTTATCGCGGAAACGGTGGATCGCGTCATGGTTCTGTATGGCGGTCAGGTCATGGAAGAAGCCAACGTTGCAGATCTTTTCACGAACCCGCAGCATCCCTACACGCGCGGACTGCTCGCTGCGATCCCGGATCCGCGCTTGGCAGGGCAGCCACTGTCGCCAGTGTTAGGCAATCCGCCCGACATGCGCAGCCCGCCATCCGGCTGTCCGTTCGCTCCACGTTGCCCGCAAGCAATGCGAATTTGTGCAACCCCTCCGGCGCTCTACGATGCGTCCGACAACCCCGTCTTACAACCCAACCAACGCACACGATGTTGGCGGGCTGATCCTATGGCACCAGAGATGGAATCTGCACAATGAGCGCTCCAATTCTTGAACTTGTAGATCTCAAAATGCATTTTCCGACACGGCACGGTTCGCTACGGGCCGTTGATGGTGTGAGCCTTACGATCCGGCAAGGTGAAACACTTGGCCTTGTCGGAGAAAGCGGGTGCGGAAAATCCACCCTCGCGCGCGCGTTGATGCGGCTTTATCGGCCCACTGCCGGGCAGATCAAACTTGATGGTACTTACATTACCACGCTCGGTGAAAAAGCGCTCAAGCCGCATCGCCGCAAAATGCAGATGATATTTCAAGACCCTGTTGCGGCGTTAAACGGTCGCATGACAGTCGGTGAATTAGTCACTGAGCCTTTAGATATAATGAACATTGGCACACCCGAAACACGCCGCGCAACGGTCGCCGAACTGCTCGATCAGGTCGGGCTTGGTGCAGATGCGGCAGACCGCTATCCACATTCGTTTTCGGGTGGTCAACGACAGCGGATCGGCATTGCCCGCGCCATTGCTTTGCAGCCCGATCTGGTGGTTTGCGATGAACCCATTAGCGCGCTGGATGTATCAATTCAGGCTCAAATCGTAAATATGCTTGCCGAACTCAAGCGGAGTACAGGTTTGGCTTATCTGTTCATCACGCATGACCTTTCCATGCTGCGGCATATCGCTGATCGTATTGGCGTTATGTATTTAGGTAAACTCGTGGAAATTGCACCGTCGGAGATGCTGCATACCGGACCACGCCATCCCTATACGGCGTTACTCTGGTCCGCGATTCCTGTGCCTGATCCTGCTGCACGGCGCGACAATAAAATCGAGGCCGGTGAAGTGCCTAGTCCGCTCGACTTACCGTCGGGATGTCGGTTTCGGACACGTTGCCCCTATGCGACAGCACTCTGCGCGGAAACTGAACCTGAATTGATTACCCATGCAGACGGTCACGCCGTTGCTTGCCACCACCCGCTGTCACACAGCGGTTCATCTACCCAACAGGAGACTTAATATGCGTAACCTAGTAATTTCTGCAGCTCTTGCGGCCCTCGTTTCAGGACCTGCTTTTGCGGCAGGTGATCTGACCTATGTTGTGAACAACGAATCCGCGACTTACGACCCTGGTTTGACGTCTGAAACCTTTGCTGCGCCGATCATCGGAAACACTTTTGAAGGCTTGGTCCGTTTTAGCAAAGAAGGCGAAATAGAAGGGGCTATGGCCGAAAGCTGGGAGGTCTCTGAAGACGGCCTGACGTATACGTTCCACTTGCGTGACGCGAACTGGTCTGATGGACAGCCAGTCACGGCACAGGATTTTGTCTATTCATGGATGCGCGTTTTGGATCCTGCAGCAGGTGCTAAGAACCCTGCGATGTTTTATCTGATCTCTGGTGCAGAAGCGCATTATGCGGATGGTGGGACCGGAGATGTCGCAATATCGGCAGCCGACGACAAAACACTGACCTTCACACTTACCAACCGCATTCCATACATGTTGCAGCTGCTGACCTACACCAACTGGTTCCCAGTACGTCAGGACATGGTCGAAGCCGACCCAGAAGGATGGACACGAAATCCAGAGACATTCATTGGTAACGGCCCATTCAAAGTGAGTGAATTTAACTTTGGCGAGTCCGTGGTTTTTGCCAAAAACGACGCTTACTATAATGCGGACGCCGTGTCGCTGGATACGCTTACCTTCCGCTTGATTCCTGATCAAGCGACCGCCCTCACGGCAATGGAGTCCGGCCAGGTTGACGGGATCGAGGCCGTGCCAGCCCCGGAAATTCCACGCCTTATGGCCGAAAGCGATGCTTTTATGGTCGTGCCTGCGCTTGGAACCACCTACGCGTTCTTCAATCCTGCGCAATCTCCGCTTGATGATGTGCGCGTGCGTCAAGCGCTATCCATGGCGATCGACCGTCAAGATATCGTCGATTTTGTTCTGCAATCCGCGGACAAACCTGCCATTGGCCTTGTGCCATACGGGCTGACATTGGCGGGTGAAGATTTCCGAGATGGGATCGACACCTATGGTCTGGACGCGGACGCGCAGCCCGAGGCAGCCGCCGCGCTGCTCGCCGAAGCTGGCTATCCAAATGGCGAAGGCTTCCCCGAAACGGTGTTCGTTACATATACCTCTCCACCGATTGAGAAATTGCTCGAAGCAATTCAACAGATGTGGAAGAAAAACTTGAATATCGACGTGCAAATCCGCGCGACTGAATGGCAAGTTTACTATCCGGAAGTGCAGCAAGTTGAATTCCAAATTGCGCAGATGGGTTGGGGGGCTGACTACCCGCACCCGATGACCTTCCTCGACGTTTTCCTGCCTGACAGCCCGAACAACCTTGCCGCGTGGAAAAACGACGACTTTGAAACCGCAGTAAACGCCGCGAAGGAATCAAGCGACGAGGCAAAAGGCCTGGAACTTATGCGCGATGCAGAAGGGGTTTTGATGAATGAACACATCATCCTGCCGATGTATCACCGATATAACTACATGATGATGTCATCAGATGTAGCTGGTTTCTGGCGCTCGAACCTGAACGTGCCTTATTTCCGTGATGTCGAAATTCTGGAATAAAATAAGTGTCGGTGGGACATATAGGACCACCGACTCTACGACGATAATGTTTCTGACATTTTTGAAGTTAGATCGCCAAAGGGCCTGTTGACGGGGACATCGTCCAATGTGTCGAACTGCTCGTCAGTCCAGGGCAAACGCATGAAGGTCAAAACCCTATAATTTTCTGCATGTAATTATTGTCCCAACCTGCTGCTTTGCGCCTACCTTTGATAGAACCCTTTTGGGATTTATCGGCTTTTACAAGATTGATGGCGATCTTGCGGATGACAGCGAGATTTGCTGCAGCATTGCGGTCGCGTAGGCGGCTTTCATCCTCTCTAAAACCGACATCCAGCACCCAGTGCAGGCTGTTTTCAATTGCCCAGTGATTTCGTACGGCAGCCGCAAGGGTCAAGCCATCAGCGGAACTGGACGTCAGGAAGTATCTGATATCGCTTTTGGTTTCTCCGCGACCACCACCATGAGCGTTCGTGTTGCTGGTGATGTTTTCCACTGCGATGACCTGACGCACATTGCGCCATTCCTGTAGCGCTGCAATCAACTCAGGATCACTGCTGACAAAGGCGCGACGACGGGTCAGTCGGCCATGCGTTTTCTCAAAGGCATCGAAGACTGCGGGGCTGTCTGGGGTCTTTCCAAAGGTTGTGTCCGCAAAATGTTCAACAACGCGGGCATGGTCCTTTTTGTTGTTTTTCTTCAGTGCGATGAGATAATCTGCGCCTTGTTCACGTATCTTGGTCATAAGCGTTTTCTGAGCGTAAAGCGCATCCAGCGAGATCAAGGCACCTGTTAAATCCAGCCCCTCCAGCAGCGGCAAGAGCGCCTCGACCTCCCCACTTTTCTCAGCAACGACGCGCTGCGCAAGCGTCAATCCCGACTGCGTCGCAAATGCGCTGACCACATGCAGGGGCGAGTTGCCCTTGCGCCGATCGAAAGAGCGTCGCATGACCTTGCCATCCACCGCAATCTGGCGCGGCGAACCATTCTCAGGCGGCTTAAAAACCGCCCGTGTCCAAGCCAAAAAACTAGCCTCAAACCGTTCAGCCTCTACCAACATAAACACCCGTCGAAAGGTGTCATGGGAGGGAATGCCGTTCGGCAGCTCTAGAAATCGCCGCAACCATTTTTCTTTATGCTTGCCATAAAGCGCAATATCTTCAAACGTTTCTGCATGCGCCAACACCGCACACACCGTGATCGCCAAGACATCAATCAGCAGGTGATCAACCTTACCGACCTGCCGTGGCTCTCCTATCCCATCAAAGCTCGTTAACAATTCCTGAAACATCTGCACACCTCATTTGCCGAGGTGAAAATACGTCAAGTCAATATAACATCAGACAGGGCATAGTGACTCACAAGCTTCATGCGTTTGCCCTGCTCGTCAGTCAGCGGTAGCGAAAGCTTTCCCTGTTCGCGATCGAAACGTTGGAACGTAATGCCCGCCCTGACACATCTACGTGCCAGAGCGGGCATTGGCTTTTCATATAGCTAACGCGTTATAGCGGTAGTTGCGGATTGATGAGTAACTTAGCACCCGTCTTTTTGGCATTGTAGCGTGCCACGACGTCGGCCTGTAGCGCATCGGCAAGCGAAATCTCGTCAGAATACTCATTTGCAAAGGTTGTCGTTAATTCCTGAACAACACGCGCACGCATTCGCCCGGCAACCTCTTGACCAACGCGCGCGAGGAAGTTTGGCAATAACCATCCTGCGACGCCCCACGCCATACCATATCCACGGGTAAGTATTGTCTCGGATGTGTCTAAAGCACCATAAAGATAGACCTGCTTATGCTTTACGGATCCATAGATACTGTAGGCTCCGGGGGTGCGTGCAGCGGCGGCTTCCATTGCGCTTAGGATATCTGACGCCAACCGTCCGCCACCGGTTGCATCAAACGCCAAGGTAGCGCCGGTTTTGTGTACGGCATCTGTGAGGTCCGCCATAAAGCTGTCTTTTGAGCTATCAACGACATATTCGGCACCCATATCACGCAACAGTTTTTCCTGCGCTGCAGAGCGCACGATATTGACCAGTTGCACGCCGTCAGCTTGACAGATGCGGTTCAACATTTGGCCCAAATTTGAAGCGGCGGCTGTGTGGACAAGCGCGGTGTGCCCCTCTAGCCGTATGGCTTCAACCATGGACGACGCCGTAAGTGGATTGACAAAGCAGGCGGCACCATCTTTTGCAGTGTGGTCTGGACCAAGGGGCAGACACATCGCCGCTTTGACCAAACGGTATTGCGCATACATTTCGCCGCCCATCAGGCCAACCACTTTGCCCATAAGCTCTTGCGCGTCCGCACCGGCAGCAACAACGGTGCCACTGCCTTCGTTGCCAATTGGCAGGTCTTGACCAACACGGGCGTTCATCGCTTGCATGCCCTGCTTTGACACCGGTGCCGTTAGGATCGTTTCAGCTCCGGTGCCAGTCGATGTTGCCTTGTCCATCGACGACGCTCCAAACATCACGCCTTGATCTGACGGGTTTATAGGGGTCGCCTCAATGCGGACCAGAACTTCGTCAGCACCCGGTGTTGGCATCTGCTTTTCAGCAAGGCGCATCTTTAATTCACCATCTGTAGTGACAGTAGAAATCAGCTGGAGATATGTTTTAGGTAGGGACATTTTTGTTCACTTTCTTGAATAAAAGTCGGGCAAAGCTAAGCACGAAATCATCGATATCTGCTAGGATCTGAGGTGAAGTTTTGAGGTGTTATCTCATGGGTTATTTGACGTAGCTGACCATCGTTTCAGCCGACTTGCGCACTTTTTCCATTGGCAACAGCCAATCCCCAGTTGGATCACGGTAGCCTAAAGGTAGCAGAATAACAGAGCGCAATCCGCGTTCCGACAATCCCAAAATCTCATCGACCTTGATTGGGTCAAAACCTTCCATCGGGGTGCTATCGACCTGTTGTTCGGCGGCTGCGACCAGCGCAATTCCCAACGCGATATAGGCCTGACGGGCGGCGTGCGCGTAATTGACCTCCGCGTCGCGCGGCAGATAGTTGTTTTTCAGATTTTCGTAATATGCATTCAGCATTGGCAAATCGCCGCGTGCTGCGACATTGAGATCAGTGACCTCATCAATGCGGTCGGTCGTGTAGTTATCCCACGCGGCAAAGACGAGTAAGTGAGAGCCATCTGTGATTTGGGCCTGATCGCCCGCAGCTTTTCGAATTTCCGCCAGTTTTTCGGGGTTTGTAACGACAATCAACTCAAACGGCTGAGTGCCACTTGAAGTTGGCGCCATGCGGATCGCTTCGATGATTACATCGAGCTTGTCCTGTGGGACTGTCTTGGTCGCGTCCATTTTCTTGGTCGCATAGCGCCAGTTCAGCTGGTCGAGGAGGGTGTCGTTGGTCATGAAATCGATCCTATTGTGGGCACTCACTTAGTGCGGTATACTTTTGTTACTGACTACTTATTAAGAACCTACTTGAGTCGCAAGAAGGCACAAAAAAGAACCTCAGTCACAAAAAGGGAACCTACATGTTAGACTCACAGCAATGTCCAGATTGCAAACGCATTAACGAAGTATTGTCGCGCGTTGGTGATCGTTGGAGCGTCCTTGTTATCATTTCACTGGCCCAATATGGGACGCTTCGCTTCAATGAGCTGAAACGGAATTTAAGTATCTCGCAACGCATGCTCAGTCTAACTTTGAAATCGCTGGAACGAGACGGTTTGGTCAACCGTACTTACCATCCGACAATCCCGCCAAAGGTGGAATACAATCTGACGCCCATGGGTCAATCATTCCGTGAACCCGTCCGCGCATTAGGGCATTGGGCCTTGGATAACCTTACAAAAATCGACGCTGCACGCGAGATTTACGATGCTGCGACCAAAGAGTAGTGATCAATCAATTCTGTGGCTTTTCTATTGGAAATCCAACTTTCTGCGTCCAAAAACCAAGTACTTGTGAACGTCTTTGTTCAACTTTGTCGGCTGTCCTCACGTAAGGAGATAGCGGGGCCGAGGTCTGGTTACTAAGGACCGGTCTTAGCAACACGTCGTAAGAAGGCTTGCGTGCGCGGATCATCGGGGGCCTCAAGTAGCTTTTCTGGCGTCCCTTGCTCTACGATCCGCCCGTCCGACATGAAAATAATCCTGTCCGCTATTTCTCGTGCGAATTGCATCTCGTGGGTAACGATCAACATTGTCTGGCGTTTTTCTGCGACACGGCGCATGAGATCCAAAACCTCGCCAACCCATTCAGGATCAAGAGCCGAAGTTGGCTCATCAAACAACATCAAATCAGCATCTAGCGCCATTGCACGACCGATCCCCACACGCTGCTGCTGCCCTCCTGAAAGAGCAGCGGGGTAGGATTCCGCCTTGTCGGACAGGCCAGTCTCGCGCAGTATCTCATCGGCGCGCGCTAATGCGTCTGCTTTGGAATGTCTTCTGACGGTGATAAGCGCCTGCGTGATGTTCTCGCGTGCCGTTTTGTTGGCAAAGAGGGCATAGTTCTGAAATACGAACGACGTTCTACGCCGGAGTGCCAAGATGTCAGACCGTGACGCAGTCGCTGGATCAATGGTTAGATCACCAACCCGAATGGTCCCACTGTCCGGACGGTCGAGATAATTCAGGCACCTCAACAAAGTCGACTTTCCGGTCCCTGAAGGACCGATGACGACGACGCGTTCACCCGGCGCGATGTCCAGCGAAATATCTTTCAGTACAGATGTGTTCCCAAAGGACTTATTCAGCCCAGATATGGAAATGCCAGCATTTGAGGTCATCGTGCGTACGCCTTGTTCAGGTAGGTCTCTAAGTGCCGTTGCGCGAAGGACAATGCTTCGACCATGATCCAATAGATCGCTGCGACAACCAAAAACGCCTCAAAGTAGAGAAAACTGCCAGCAGCTTCTTTCTGTGTCGCACCCATGAGTTCTGTAACACCTAATGTAAACGCGAGTGAGGTGCCTTTGATCATGTCGATAAAGTAATTGACCAGCGTTGGCGCTGCCACGCGTGCGGCCTGAGGCAGGATGATTTGCACCATCATCTGGGTTTGGGTCATACCCACAGCTTGGGCTGCTTCCCACTGACTGCGATCCACACCCAGTATCGCAGCACGGATGCTCTCGGCCATATAGGCAGAGAAGTGGAGCGTTAGCCCCATGATGGTCGCTGTGACGCCATCGATAGTTGTCAAAAACGCCAGAACCTGCGGCAGGCCGTAGTAGAACAGGAACAGTTGCACCAGCAGCGGGGTGCCGCGAAAGAAGCTGATGAAAAGGCGCACAAAAACGTCGAGCACTGGCACGCGGAACACCCGTTCAACGGCTATAACTGAAGCCAGTATAAGGGCAAAAAACATACCCACTAACGCCATGAAAAGCGTCAGAGGCACATAACCCAAAAGTACGGGAACCAAATCCCACATGTATTCATAATCCAGTGCCCGCATGAACGTTACTCCGCGGTCGTGATGTCGGAGCCAAACCACTTTTCGGAAATTTCGGCCAAGGTGCCGTTTTCCTTCAGCGTAGTGATGGCTGCATCGATCCGGTCCCGTTGCGCGACGCCGTCTTCGTCATTGCTAAATGGTAGCGCATTACGTATTTCGCTGAATGGTTTGCCTGCAAGCGCCAGCGGTAACGGGCTTTCTGCAATCAACTGGGCAGAAGACACGCGATCCATAACAAAGGCATCGACGCGGCCAAGGGCCGTATCCTGCGCAATGTTACTCTCATAAGTGCGGATGTCGATGTCTTCGGCGTTTGGAAGCTCATTCAACAACTGCTCAAAGTTTGATCCCAGATTGACTGCGATAGTCTTGCCGCTGAGATCCTCAACGCGAGTGATTGTCTCTTCATTGCCCGCTTTGACCACGACCTGCGCGCCATCAAAAACATATGGCTGGGAGAAAGCAAACGTTGCCTCGCGCTCAGGCGTGATCGTAATCTGATTGGCAATGGTATCGATCCGACCTGTTTCCAACGCACCTATCAGGCCGGAGAACGACATTGTGACAAAGTTCACTTCGTCCCCGGTCTGCTCCGCGATGGCATTGATGAAATCGACCTCGAACCCTTGCAAAACGTCGAGCTTGACGAAAGTGAAAGGAAAGTAACCGCCCGACATACCTACATTCAGTGTCTCAGACTGCGCGGCACTAAAGGAAACCGACAAGGCGAGTGCTGTAATTGCTAATGATTTATTCATTTTATTTCTCCGTTCGTTCGAGTGAGAAGTAACATGTCCACGGCTCGCTTCAATGGCCGCAATGAAGACAGGACCAGCGTCACGTATAAGCTGATTAGGTTGGAAAAACGTTCTTCGTGGAAGGTTATTTGAGAAATAATCCAACCTAGCAGGTTTCAGGGCGATAAAGTTGGGTGCCTTACAGAAGAAAAAGCGTGAACTTGTCGCGGTTTGGTCCCGCTCCTTAAATAGCATTTAATGCAAAAAAAGGAGGGTGACTAAAGGGCCGAGTGTCCGTCGTCAGGGTTTTTGGCACCAAAGGCGGCCTAAACTAAGATAGAGTTCGGCTCATCTGGTTGGTCCATTATGCGGCGCGTTGTCTGTGATGCAAGCGGCGCGTTTCGAGCGATCGGCCGCGGGCACCACTTTTAACCAAGACATTTCTAAAATTCGTTTTAGATGGATTTACTCGTGGTTTGTACCTTTGCTTGAGATACTTGTTCCATTCTTAGCTTTGAGCGCGATGTTTGAGTTAAGTCAATATCGTTGGCTGTCAGTGACACCAATAGTGGGAAAAATTTCCTAAATGTTAATGTTGTTTGGTGGGGGTAATTTTCACCCACCAAACACATAAGTTATTGAAACTTATGTATAATGGTAGGCCCGGCAGGACTTGAACCCGCAACCAAAGCGTTATGAGCGCTCTGCTCTAACCAGTTGAGCTACAGGCCCCCAGTGAGCGCAGGGATAGCAGGCACGCTGGCGTGGTCAAGGCCAGATTGATGATCTGTGGGTGCTGTACCAAGCATTTGTGTCAGCATTGCAATCATTTCGATCTCGTCGGCAGTAGTAACTAAGGGGTCGCCATCTAGATCGGCCATTGCGCGAATTTCGTCTTGGGGCGACATCATGGCGCGAACCTCAAAGTCGGCGGGGATTGCAATCCATGGACCATCACCGAATGAGGTTGTGTCTGTCATGCCAAGGGTAGGCAGGGCGATAAGGGCGAGAGTCATTAGTTTAAACATGTCCGGTCTCCGTTGTATTAATCAATCAACCCTCAACTATGTTAATTAGTTCCTAACGCTGTGTACGACCTGTGCAGTTCTTGTGCAGTTGCGCCGCCAAGCCTGTTGGGCTAATGCGAAGGGGAATTTTCGCTGCTGGGGATGAATGCGATGACCAAGACAAGCCTGACTTATGCTGATGCGGGCGTCGATATCGACGCGGGGAACACACTGGTGGAGCGCATTAAGCCTGCGGCCAAGCGCACGGCACGCTCTGGTGTGATGTCTGGACTTGGCGGGTTTGGCGCGTTGTTTGACCTGAAAGGCGCAGGTTTTGTAGACCCGATTTTGGTTTCTGCGACAGACGGCGTTGGCACCAAGCTGCGCATTGCTATTGATACCGGAAACGTTGACACGATTGGCATTGATCTGGTGGCCATGTGTGTGAATGATTTGGTCTGCCAAGGTGCCGAGCCGCTGTTTTTCCTTGATTATTTCGCGACTGGTAAGCTGGAGCTGGAAGAGGCGACGCGTATTATCAATGGGATTGCCAAGGGTTGCGAGTTGTCTGGTTGTGCGTTGATTGGCGGCGAAACAGCCGAGATGCCTGGCATGTATTCCGACGGCGACTTTGATCTTGCCGGCTTTGCTGTTGGTGCGATGGAGCGTGGTGCGGACCTGCCTGCGGGTGTTGTTGCAGGGGACGTATTATTGGGGTTGGCATCTGATGGTGTGCATTCCAATGGCTATTCGCTAGTGCGCCGTATTGTTGAGGTGTCTGGGTTGGCTTGGGCTGATGCGGCACCGTTTGCCGATGTGTCGCTGGGCGAGGCGTTACTGATGCCGACACGCTTATACGTGAAATCGGCGCTGGCTGCGGTGAATGCGGGCGGCGTGCACGCGTTAGCGCATATCACGGGTGGTGGTTTGACCGAGAACCTGCCGCGCGTTTTGCCCGAAGGTTTGGGTGCGCAGGTTAATCTCGATAGCTGGGAATTGCCTGCGGTGTTCAAGTGGCTGACGGCGACGGGCGGCATGGCGCAGTCCGAATTGCTTAAGACGTTTAACGCGGGTGTTGGCATGGTTTTGGCGGTGAGTGCGGATGAAGCCGAGGCCTTGAAAGCAGTACTAAGTGAGGCCGGTGAAACGGTTTACACGCTGGGCACAGTCGTTGAAGGCGAGGGCGTCAGCTATACAGGCGCGTTGCTCTAATGAAACGGGTCGCAATCCTGATTTCGGGGGGCGGCTCGAATATGGTGTCGCTGGTTGATGATATGACCGGCGACCATCCCTGCAGACCTGTTTTGGTGGTGTCGAATGTGCCGGATGCAGGTGGATTGGCTAAGGCCAAAGCACGTAGTATCGCCGTGCAAGTGGTTGATCATAAAAAATTTGCAAAAGATCGTGTGGCGTTTGAGACTGCGTTGCATGAGGCCTTGATCGCAAGTGCGCCTGATATCATCTGTCTCGCAGGTTTCATGCGAATTTTGTCGGCGGAGTTTATGGCAAAGTGGGAGGGGAAGATGTTGAACATTCACCCGTCGCTTTTGCCGAAATACCGCGGGCTGCATACTCATCAGCGTGCGATTGACGCGGGTGATAATGTGCATGGCTGCACTGTGCACGAAGTCACAGCCGAATTGGACGGTGGGCCGATTTTGGGCCAAGCGCAGGTTGTGATTGAGGCGGGGGATACGGCGGAAAGTTTGGCGGCAAAGATTTTGCCTTTTGAACATACGCTTTATCCCGCGATTCTGCGTCGATATGCGGCGGGGGAGCGTAGGATTTTACGTCTTGGGACGTAATCCTTTCATTTATGCGGATAATCGCCTATGACGGGCCAACTTTGAGCCCTTGGGGCAAATACGCGGGACATTTATGAAGACCATCACCACGACCGACGCGCTAGCCGCGTTCTGCGAGCAGGCCGCTCAGCGCGCCTATGTGACTGTAGACACAGAGTTTTTACGCGAGCGAACCTATTATTCCAAACTCTGTTTGATCCAGTTGGCCTATCAGGATGATGCGGGCGATGACGCAGTGCTCGTGGACCCCCTGGTGGATGGGTTGTCGCTCGCGCCGCTTTATGAATTGTTCGCCAATCCGGATGTGGTGAAGGTGTTTCACGCTGCGCGTCAGGACCTTGAGATTTTCTTTGTGGATGCCGGTATTATCCCAAGTCCGCTGTTTGACACACAAGTGGCCGCGATGGTCTGCGGGTTTGGCGAGCAGGTGGGCTACGAGACGCTTGTGCGCAAAATCTGCAAGGCTGATCTGGATAAATCTTCGCGGTTTACCGATTGGGCGCGCCGTCCGTTAAGCGATGCGCAGGCCAAATATGCGGTGGGTGATGTGACCTATTTGCGTGATATTTACGAGCATCTGGCTGCGCGCCTGACAAAGTCCGGTCGTCAGAAATGGGTCGCAGAAGAGATGGCCGTTCTGAATGATCCGGCGACCTATCAGGCGGACCCTGAAGAGGCGTGGCGTCGCGTGAAAACACGCACGACCTCAGGTCGATTCCTTGCGATTGTGCGTGAATTGGCTCGGTTCCGCGAGATTTACGCCCAAGAACGCGATATACCGCGCAGCCGTGTGTACAAAGATGACGCGCTGGTCGAGATTGCCTCGACCAAGCCGCAAAGTGAGAAAGATTTGGGCGGATCACGTCTGTTGCTGCGCGAAGCACGGCGTGGTGATATTGCCACAGGCATTCTTGCGGCGATAAAGGCGGGCATCGAAGCCCCCAATGATAGCTTGCCGAAGCCCGATTTGAGCCGTGCCAAGTTGCAGGTGAACCCTGCGCTGGCAGATATGTTGCGTGTGTTGCTGAAATCGATTTCAGAGAACGAATCTGTGGCGGCAAAGCTGATTGCTTCGAGTGCCGATCTGGATGCGATTGCGGCGGGCGAGCGCGATGTGCCTGCTTTGCGCGGCTGGCGCAAAGAGTTCTTTGGTGACGAGGCTTTGCGCCTGTGTGACGGCAAAATTGGCTTGGCTGTGAATGGTCAGAAGGTCGTGACCGTCACGCTTTAACGCGAGACGGAACGGGCGTTTGTGGCCGATTGCACCTGAATGGTGCGAATCTCTTGCAGGTCATTGGATGAGAGCGCGTAAGCTGCGGTAACCTGGCGGGAATATGCACTGCCAATGGCGGCATTGCCTGCGGATTCGATCCGGAAAGTCAGGGTCAGGACACCATTTTGCTGAGCGGTTTCAACCAGTTCCGCATTGAATTGACCAAGAGTACTAGCCAGACCTGAAGCGCGCACGATTGCGCCTTCGGATGTGCGTTCCAGTGTCAGGTCGGTGATCGATTGGATTGCACCACGGCTATCGACGATCCGCGTTTTGCCACCAGCGGGTGTCAGTGGGCGGCGTTCGCCTGAGGACGTCACCATCGAGGGTTGTGAGGGGCTAAACCAGTTCAGCGGATTGACCCGCGAGTCTGAAATAGTCGCGCAGCCTGTCACCGTCAGGGTTGCAGCAAGCAAGAGGGGCAGGGTGATACGCATAGTCTGGCCTTTCCACAAATCATTACCCTGTGGGTAGCGGATCACGGCGGCGTTGAAAAGCACCCTCTGGACCTATGGGCAGATCAGACCTACATCAATGCGGACAGTATGAGGAGAATAGCCATGGCGAGCGCTGCATTTGAAGAGATTGCCGAAGATTTTGCGTTTTTTGATGACTGGGAAGACCGGTATCGTCACGTGATTGATTTGGGCAAAGCGATGGATCCACTTGATCCTGCGTTTCAGGTAGCTGCGACCAAAGTGGACGGCTGTGCCTCGCAGGTCTGGATCCTGCCCAAGGTTGCGGATGGGATTTTTACATTTCAAGGTGATAGCGACGCTATGATTGTGCGCGGGCTGATTGCGGTGCTTCATGCGCTGTATAGCGGGCTGCCTGTGGCTGAGGTGCAGGCTATTGATGCCCATGCGGAATTAGGGCGGCTGGGGTTGAACGATCATTTGTCCGCGCAGCGATCCAACGGTGTGCGTGCGATGATCGCGCGGATTCATGCGACGGCCGTCTAAAGGGTTTTGAGCACTGTTTCCAAGTCGCCGTAGCCTGTGAACCGGTAAACGTAAGCAAGGCCAAGACGATCGGCGCAATCTTTTGCTTTGGCCTCAAGACCTTCGTCTTTTGTCTGCGCTTGGTAGACAAGCGTTTCGTAATTGCCAAAATACATGTCGCGCAGGGCAGGGTGTTTGCCAAGTCCGAGTGGTTCCCAGACAAAGGCATCAAATTGCCGCACGAGAAAGTCCGTCAGATAAAAGGCGGTCATTTCGTCGCGCGCGGCGAAGGCATCGTTGGTTTCAAAGAACGAGTAGCAGTGCGGACCTTCGACCATTTGGATACCAAGTTCGTCGCATTTTGCTTTCAGTTGTCCGCCTGTGCCGCAGTCGGCGTAGACCACAAAGATGCTGTCGTAATCCGCGCGATATTTGGTCACGCTAGCCTCTACTGCGGGGATAATTTTTTCGGGATGGTTGTGATAGATTGCGGGCAGGCACTGCAGGTCGAGGTGGTGCAAACCGCCTGCGTCTTTGACTGCCAGAATTTCCCGCGCCAAAGCGCCACAAGCCAGCAGTAATACGCGACCTCCTTTCACATCGGCAAAACCGTCCTTGGTCAGAGCTTGATCCGAAGGCAGGTTTATCATTTGCGTGGGGCCACGATAAAGCGCACCAAAAGTGCGACGCCAAGGCCCACAGCGATCCAGCGGGGATTGGCGGCCTCTGTGCCCATCAAGGCCCAGACCGTTAACGCGGCGGCGCAAATCACAGCGGCCAGAAGAGTGAGAAGACGAGGTAGCGGCATGAGTGGCTCCTTTGTTCTAAGATAGGAAGGGTCGCCCAAATAAAAAGGCCCCGCAGATGTGCTGCGAGGCCTCGTTTGCAATGGTATCAAATCAGGCGTTTGCAGCTTGGTTATGTTTGCGCGCCATAAAGGATTTCGCTGTTTCCACCGCCACGGCCGCGTCACGGCAATAAGCGTCTGCGCCGATAGCTTTACCAAATTCGTCGTTCAACGGTGCGCCGCCGACCAATACGATGTAGTCTTCGCGCATCCCTTTTTCGATCAAGTTGTCGATCACAACTTTCATGTAGGGCATTGTCGTGGTCAGCAGGGCGGACATGCCGAGGATATCGGCGTCTTCCGCAACAAGCGCGTCCAGATAACCCTCGACCGCGTTGTTGATGCCAAGGTCGACAACTTCAAAACCTGCGCCTTCCATCATCATGCCAACAAGATTTTTACCGATGTCGTGAATGTCGCCTTTGACGGTTCCGATCACCATTTTGCCAACGCGCGGTGCGCCTGTTTCGGCCAAAAGCGGTTTCAGGATGGCCATGCCGCCCTTCATTGCGTTGGCTGCCAGCAATACTTCTGGCACAAACAAGATACCGTCGCGGAAGTCGGCCCCAACGATGGCCATGCCACCCACCAGTGCTTTGGTCAGCACGTCATAGGGCGCCCATTTGCGCGCGATCAGGATGTTGACACCTTCTTCGATTTCTTCGCGCATGCCATCATAAAGGTCGTCAAACATCTGGGCTACAAGATCATCGTCGTTGAGTTCGGAAAGGATGATATCGTCTTCGTCGGACATTGGGGAAAACCTCCATTGGCGTGTTTACACGGGTCTTTTAACTGTTGTGCGCCGGAAAGAAAGAAGCCACGCAACTATTCGCGACATTTGTGCGGGCGTGACCGACCAATGCTTGCCTATGTTCTCCGTATGTTCCATTATGGTGGCATGTCTCGACTGGTTGATCATCATAATCTACGTATCAAGGGGCGCGGGGCGATCTCTAACCCGGCTGTGCGCTTTGACAGGCTTAGTGCAGAGCATGTTGATGACGGCTGGGAGCCCGACGCCGAACTGCCCGTTCTGCGCACGCAGGTCAGTGTCGAAGTGCCTCGCCGTGTGATCAGCAAGAATACCTCGCCTGATCTGTCGTTTGACCGCTCCATCAATCCATATCGTGGCTGCGAGCATGGTTGTATCTATTGTTATGCGCGTCCAAGTCATGCCTATTTAGGGTTATCGCCGGGCTTGGATTTCGAGACCCAGTTGATTGCGCGTCCCGATGCGCCTGCGATCCTGGAAAAAGAGCTGCGCAATCCGCGGTATCGCCCCAAGATGATTGCGATTGGCACCAATACGGACCCTTATCAGCCGATAGAAAAGCAGCATCAGATCATGCGCGGAATTTTGGAGGTTTTAGCGCGGTTTAATCATCCTGTGGGGATTATCACCAAGGGCACGATGATCGCGCGTGACATTGATATTCTGGCGCCGATGGCGGCCAAAGGGTTGGTGCGTGTCGGCATGTCGATCACGACGTTAGATAATAAGACATCTCGTGCGATGGAGCCGCGTGTGCCGCTGCCTGTGACACGGTTGCGCACGATCCGGCAGTTGGCGGAGGCGGGGATTCCTGTGCGCGTCATGGTGGCCCCCGTGGTGCCGGCGCTGACGGATCACGAGTTAGAGGCGATTTTGACGGCGGCGCAGGGGGCGGGCGCAGTTGCGGCCTCGATGATCGTGCTACGATTGCCGCGCGAGGTATCGGGCTTGTTTCAGGATTGGCTGGCAGAGGCGTTTCCTGATCGCGCAGCGCGGATCATGGGGCGGGTGCGCGAATTACATGGCGGGCAAGACTACGACCCTGCGTTTGGCACAAGGATGCGCGGGCAGGGCAAGTGGGCCGATTTGATCCAGCAGCGTTATGTTATTGCGATGCGCCGATTGGGGTTGGACCGCACGTTACCTCTATTGCGAGAGGATTTATTTGCGGTGCCGCCCCAAGCAGGAGATCAATTATCGCTGTTTTAAGTCCCTATTTTAGGTTCTCGGCGCGCGGCGGCCCCGGCGCGGTGAAGCACTTGGGCCTGCGCCATCTGTGCCGTCAGAGGCGGACGAGAAGTCACCCATAGCTGCTGTGATATCGGCCAGCGTTGGGCGCGGACCTTTCTCGCTGTTCTCCAGTGCCGCGCGCATCACTTTCAGATGCTCCGGCATCGTGCCACAGCAGCCGCCGATAATCGTGGCCCCTGCATTGCGCGCAAGAACGGCGTATTGTCCCATCAGTTCAGGGGTACCGTCGTAGTGGATGTGGCCCTCGCGGAATTGCGGGATGCCTGCGTTGCCTTTGGCGATCAGGGTTTGGGTGTCATCAACCGCAGACATCCCTAGTATCGTGCGCAGCAGATCCGATGCACCTCTGCCGCAGTTGGCGCCAAATCCGATTGGCAGGTGTTTTAGCTTGCCGACGGTTTTCACCATATCGGCAGAGGTAAGCCCCATCATGGTGCGCCCTGCGGTATCAAAACTCATTGTGCCGCACCATTCCATATCCGCCAGCGCAAAGGCTTCGGCGGCAGCAGCAAACTCTTCGGGCGCAGAAATCGTCTCGACCCATAGCACATCCGCGCCGCCCGCCTTTAGCCCTTCGGCCTGCTCGTGAAACATTTCCACAGCGCGGCTATGGGTGAGGGTGCCCATCGGTGCCATAATCTCGCCGGTCGGGCCAACGGAGCCTGCAACTACAACGGGCCGGCCTGCGGCGTCAGCGATTTCGCGCGCCAAAGCGGCCCCAGTGCGGTTCAACTCGAACACCTGATCGTCAGCTTTATGAAGTTTCAGGCGCGACGCATTGCCACCAAACGTATTGGTCAGAAAAATGTCGGACCCTGCATCAACCGCACCTTTATAAAGTTTGCGGATGTTGTCGGGCTTGGAAATATTCCAGAACTCGGGCGGCTCGCCAGCCTCTAACCCCATGTTAAACAGGTTGGTACCAGTTGCACCATCCGCCAAAAGCCAGTCGCGTGTTTCCATAAGTTTGCGCAGCGCGTTGGTCATCTGGTGTTTTCCTTCGTTGAATTATCGGCCGCTTTTCGCATGCACAGAACTATGCTGCAATGTAAAAGGCGCGCCAACGCGGGCCCGCCTTTTACGGATCGCTTGTGGATGAGGCTCAGATTTCGCTCAGAAGCTGGCTTTTAGCCTCGATAAGGCACGCTGCCATTTTGGCGCGGATTGTAGCCTCGTCGGCCTTGTCACCCAGATCGCCTGATACCTTGCGGTAAACGTCCTCGTGCCCTGCTTCCTCGAAGTCTGATTTCACGACTTCTGCGGCATAAGCCGACGCGTCATCACCGGATTTGCCCAACAGCTCTGCAGCCCATAGACCTAGCAGCTTGTTGCCACGTGCCTCTGCCTTGAATTGCATCTCAGCGTCATGGGCAAATTTATTTTCAAATGCGTTTTCGCGGTCGTTGAATGTGCTCATCTTGGGGATCCTCGGTGAATTGCGGGTTTATACATCAGATATGGCTGTCCTTTGGCTTGCTCGCAAGGGGTGGTTGTCGTATCAGCCCCCTAAGACGCGCCCCGTGGCGGGGCAAGCGTAACAACGAGGTGATGACATGGCGCGCCGCAAGCTGGTCTATGAAGGTAAAGCGAAGATCCTGTATGAAGGCCCCGAGCCGGGTACTTATGTGCAGTATTTCAAGGATGACGCCACGGCGTTTAATGCTGAGAAAAAGGCTGTTATTGAAGGTAAAGGCGTGTTGAACAACCGTCTGAGCGAATACTTCATGACAGGGTTGTCGGCGATTGGTATCCCGACGCATTTCATCAGACGTCTGAACATGCGCGAACAGTTGATCCGTCAGGTCGAGATTATCCCACTGGAAGTAATTGTGCGCAACTTTGCTGCAGGCTCGATGGCTAAGCGGTTGGGCATGGAAGAAGGCACACCGCTGCCGCGCCCCATTGTCGAATTTTCGTATAAAGACGACAAACTCGGTGATCCACTCGTCCCTGAGGAATATATCATCGCGTTCGGCTGGGCCTCCCAGCAGGACATGGATGATATTGTCAGCCTTGCGCTGCGCGTCAACGACTGGATGTCGGGTGTGATGTATGGTGTCGGCATTAAACTCGTTGATTTCAAAATCGAAGTTGGCCGCGTTTACGACAACGAATTCCCGAGATTGCTTTTGGCGGATGAAATTAGCCCTGATAGCTGTCGTTTGTGGGACATCGAAACCGGACGCAAACTGGACAAAGATGTGTTCCGTCGCGATCTGGGCGATCTTGCCGACGCCTATACCGAAGTGGCGCGGCGTTTGGGGGTTCTACCGTCAAATGTGACCCATACTCCAACCAAACCTACGCTGATTAACTAAAGGATATCAAAACGATGAAAGCTCGTGTTCATGTGATGTTGAAAACTGGTGTTCTGGATCCGCAGGGTGCCGCTGTGCAGCACGCGCTTGGGTCTCTTGGCTTTGAAGGTGTGCACTCTGTGCGTCAGGGTAAGGTGATCGAGCTGGATCTGGCCGATGGCACATCAGAGGCGACTATTGCCGAGATGTGTGAAAAGCTGCTCGCGAATACAGTGATCGAAAGCTACAAGATCGAGGTGCTATAATGCGCGCAGCGGTTATCGTCTTTCCAGGATCAAACTGCGATCGTGACATGGCTGTGGCCTTGAAAGCAGCGGGCGCGGACGTTCAGATGGTCTGGCATAAAGATGCGTCGTTGCCGGACAATCTGGATTTGGTTACGATCCCGGGCGGGTTCTCGTTTGGTGATTATCTGCGCTGTGGTGCCATTGCGGCCCGTTCACCGGTGTCCAAGGCGGTTGTGGCCCACGTGGAACGCGGTGGCTATGCTCTTGGCGTTTGCAACGGCTTTCAGGTGCTGACAGAAACCGGGTTACTACCCGGTGCGCTGATGCGGAATGCAGGACTGAAATTTATTTGCAAAACAGTAGGTCTCAATGTTACGACCGCTGAATGTGCATTTACCCAAGGGTATCGTGCGGATGATACTGTGCAGATGCCCGTGGCCCACCATGACGGAAATTACACCGCTGATCCCGAGACTTTGGCGGCATTGCACGCCGAGGACCGCGTGGCCTTTACCTACGCCGCGGATTTGAACGGCTCTGTTGATGGTATTGCAGGTATATTGTCGGAAAACCGCCGTGTGCTGGGAATGATGCCGCATCCAGAGCGGGTTGTTGATGCGGGGCATGGCGGCACCGACGGGCAGGCGCTTTTTCGCGGATTGATCGGTCAATTGACTGCTGCGTAAGACCAGCTGCTTGCGCATGTTGTGGGGCAGGGCGTAAAGTGCCTGCATGAGAAAACCTGTCACCCGATCCAAACGCCGTGAACAAAGCCGCTGGGTCATGCGGATTGCTGTCTTGGTCGTCTGCGCGATTGCGGTTATCAGCATCTATGTGACCAATCAGCTGTTGACGCAGCGCTTTACGGAAACCACGCGTAATCGTGCAGAGCTCCGCCTAACTTTATATGTCGCGAACTTGATGAGCGAATTGCAGCGCAATTCGATTGTGCCGCAACTTCTGGCGCGTGATCCGCAGTTGATTGCAGCGCTTGACTACAAAGATTATTCGTTGTCGACCGCACGGCTGTTGTCGTTTGTTGATGAAATCGGGGCGGCGTCATTGATGTTGCTGGATTCCGACGGGCGCACGGTGGCGGCAACAGATCGCAATCGCTTGGGCGAAATGCACAAACAGTCGCCTTATTTTATCAATGCTTTACGCAGCAATGCGACGATTTTTACCACATTCGAGCAATCAAACGGGGCCTATGCCTTTGTCTATTCGCGCCGCGTCGAGGTTGCGGGAACAACTGCGGGGGTGCTGGCAGTCGAAGTCGATTTGCAAAAACTCGAGCGGGGCTGGGCAGGCGTGGCGGACGCGGTGTTTGTGGCGGACAGCGAGGGCAAGATCGTCATGTCGACAGAGCCGCGGTGGCGTGGGTTGGACGAAAGCTCTGCTATCCTTGTGCAATCTGCCCCTTCGGCCATTGAGCGTGCTGTGCGTGCCACGCAGGATTGGGCCGCACTGCCGGTTGATGCCTATCTGCGCGGCGAGGCGGTGCTGCGCCGCGAAGCCCGCGTGCCGTTTCAAGGCTGGCGCATGGTCAGCTACACAACCTATTCGTCGGTTCGTGAACAGGTCAACGGGATCCTTGCGCTAGAGGTCATGGGATTCGCAATTATTCTGGCGCTGATTTTCTGGCTCTGGTCGCGCCGCGCTGCCTCACGTGTCATATTGTTTCAGCGAGAGTCCGCCGAATTGCGGGCTCTGAACATTCGTTTGCAGCGGGAAATCGCCGAACGCCAAAAGGTCGAAAAAACCCTGCAAGTGGCCGAATTGACCCTTGCGCAATCCTCGAAACTGGCAGCCTTGGGCGAGATGGCAGCGGCCGTCAGTCACGAGTTGAACCAGCCTTTGGCGGCAATGAAAACCTATCTGGCGGGGGCGCGTCTGTTGTTACAACGCAAGCGGCCAGAAGAGGCCCTGTCGTCATTCCAGCGGATCGATGATCTGATCGAGAGAATGGGCGCGATCACCAAGCAGTTGAAGTCCTATGCCCGCAAAGGGGGCGACGTATTTTCGCCAGTAGATACAAGGGCTGCAGTGTCGTCTGCCTTGTCGATGATGGAACCGCAGCTCAAGTTACGCGACATCATTATCACCCGCACTTTACCCGAAGACGAAGTGATGATTATGGGCGACAGGATGCGTCTGGAGCAGGTCATTATCAACCTGCTGCGCAACGCGCTGGACGCGACAAAAGGCGTCCGTCACCCCGAGATCGAAATCATCCTTGCCACCGGTGAAACCGTCAGCCTGACGGTGCGGGATAACGGGCAGGGCATCGAAGACCTCGACGCGCTCTTCGAGCCGTTTTACACGACCAAGCAACCGGGCGACGGGGTTGGTCTGGGGCTTGCTATCTCGTCAGGGATCGTGAACGACCTAGGTGGACGACTAACCGCACGCAATGCTGCGGGTGGGGGGGCTGTATTTGAGGTGCAGTTGCCTATCTTGAGTGCAGAAGCCGAAGCGGCAGAATAAGGATTTGATCAATGGGCAAAGCCATGAAAATCGCAATTGTAGACGACGAAAAAGACATGCGGCAATCAATCAGCCAATGGCTAGCACTGTCCGGCTTTGACACCGAGACCTTTGCAAGTGCCGAAGATGCGCTGAAAGGGCTCAGCAACAATTATCCCGGCATTGTGGTCTCTGATATCAAGATGCCCGGCATGGATGGCATGCAGTTTTTGCGCAAACTCAAGGGTTTGGACAGCTCCTTGCCTGTGATTATGATTACCGGTCACGGCGATGTGCCAATGGCCGTGGAAGCGATGCGTCTGGGTGCGTTTGATTTTCTAGAAAAACCGTTTAATCCTGATCGCATGACCGAGCTGGCTAAAAAAGCCACGCAGGCCCGCCGCTTGACTTTGGACAACCGTGCCTTGCGCCGTGAATTATCAGATGGCTCTGCCTTGATCAAAAAACTGATCGGCAACTCGCCCGCGATGGAGCGTCTCAAAGAGGACATTCTTGATCTGGGGCAGGCCGATGGCCATGTGCTGATCGAGGGCGAGACAGGCACTGGTAAAACACTGGTGGCTCATGCGCTTCATGCAGTGGGCGCGCGTGCCGCAAAGAAATTTGTACTCATCAGCTGCACGGCATTTGACGAAGACACACTCAGCCGCCGGATTTTCGGCCCAGCCCAAGACGACGAGCCTATTCCCGCGATTGAAGAGGCCCGTGGTGGCACTCTGGTTCTAGAGGATGTCGAGGCCCTCAGTCATGCCTTGCAAGCCCGCCTGCTGACCGCGATCAACGAACAGGGCACACCTGCTGAGACGCGCATTGTGGCGATTTGTAACCTGCAAGAGTTGGATAAAACCTGCGAAAGCGTGCTACGCCCCGACCTGTTTTATCGCCTTGCGGCCCTGCGGATAACTGTCCCGCCGCTGCGTACCCGTGGCGAGGATATCCTGACACTATTTACCCGCCTGTCCGAGCAATATGCGGAAGAATATGGCTGCGACGCGCCTGAGGTGTCGGCCCAGGAAGCCGCGCAATTGCTGCAAGCCCCATGGCCCGGCAACGTGCGTCAGTTGATCAATGTGGCGGAGCGCGCAGTACTGCAAAACCGTCGCGGCACCGGATCAATTGCGTCGCTATTGATGGCCGATAACGACGAGGTCAAGCCGACTATGACCACCGAAGGCAAGCCGCTGAAAGAGTTCGTCGAAGCCTTCGAGCGCATGCTCATCGACAACACAATGCGCCGCCATAAGGGGAGTATCGTCGCTGTAATGGACGAATTGTGCCTGCCGCGCCGGACTTTGAACGAAAAAATGGCAAAATATACGCTGCAACGGTCGGATTATCTGTAAAATCCACGTTGTTTGCACACAGCACCTTGTCTAATGACCATTATCTCCCTTATGTATGGTTTACGGGTGTCCATGCGTTGGTGCGTGGTGTCGCCCGGTAGGATTTTCTACGTCTTTCGGAAACCGGATTTTTTCCCCCGCAAGACGTAGCTGATTTGACCTGAAAATGGTCAGAGGAACGCCCTTGGTCGCGTGAGCATTTCAATGCGCCGGGTCTAGAATGGGTTCTCTTATGGGGGACCGGAGTAGCAACGCGATGCAAAGCGCGCAAAATTCAGGCAATGACGCGGGGGCCCTTAGGGACCTGACGTTTGCCCGTGCTTATATCGCCAATTTAGAAATCGCCAAATGCAGCCTTGCCCCACGGGGGCTGTCTGCGTTTGCGCGAGTGAACGGATACAATGAAGAAAATGTTAATCGATGCCACACACGCGGAAGAAACCCGCGTCGTTGTGGTCGACGGGAACAAAGTCGAAGAGTTTGATTTTGAGAGCCAGTTTAAACGTCAGGTTGCTGGGAACATCTATCTTGCGAAAGTGACACGGGTTGAACCGTCGTTGCAGGCCGCATTTGTTGATTACGGCGGCAATCGCCACGGTTTCCTTGCTTTCTCGGAAATCCACCCTGATTACTACCAGATTCCTGTGGCGGATCGTGAGGCCCTGATAGCCGAAGAGAAAGCCTATGCCGAAAGCCTGAAAGCCGAGGAAGAGGACGACGAAAAGCCTGTGAAGCGTCGTCGCACGCGGACACGTACAAAAGCATCTGACGTATCGGGTGCGGATGCGGTAGCCACCTCTGATGATGTATCCTCTGACGATGTTGCGGGAATGGAAACCATTGATCTTGGTGACGATGACGAGGGATCATCGCCGATGACGCTTGTGGCGGATACGCCAGTCGAGACCCCGTCCCATGACGACGATGATGGCGACACTGATGACGATTCTGATGCCCAGTCCGGTGCTGATCCGTCTGACAAGGATAGCGACATCGAAAGCGTCGCCGAAGAAGATGACAGTGACGATGTGCGTCCCGTGCGCAAGCCGCGCCCAAAACGGTATAAGATTCAGGAAGTGGTCAAGGTTCGCCAGATCCTGCTTATTCAGGTTGTGAAAGAAGAGCGTGGCAACAAAGGTGCGGCATTGACCACATACTTGTCGCTGGCTGGTCGTTACTGCGTGTTAATGCCGAACACTGCCCGTGGTGGCGGAATTTCGCGCAAGATCACCAATGCACCTGACCGCAAAAAGCTAAAAGAAATTGCAAGTGAAATGACCGTGCCAGAAGGCGCAGGTCTGATCATTCGCACCGCTGGATCCCAGCGCACAAAAGCCGAGATCAAGCGTGACTACGAATACCTTCAGCGTATGTGGGAACAGATCCGCGAGCTGACGCTGAAATCGATTGCCCCTGAGAAAATTTATGAAGAAGGCGATCTGATCAAACGCTCGATCCGCGATCTTTATAACAAAGATATCGACGAAGTGATTGTTGCAGGCGAGGCGGGCTACCGTAACGCCAAAGACTTCATGAAGATGATCATGCCGTCACACGCGAAAAACGTGAAGTTTTATTCCGAGCAGCTGCCGCTTTATGCGCGCTATCAGGTTGAGGGCTACCTCGCAGGGATGTTCAACCCGACTGTGCAATTGCCGTCCGGTGGCTATATCGTGATCGGGATCACCGAGGCGCTAGTCGCGATCGATGTGAACTCCGGCCGTGCGACCAAAGAAGGCTCGATCGAGCAGACCGCCACCAAGACCAACCTTGAGGCCGCTGATGAAGTGGCCCGCCAGTTGCGCCTGCGCGATTTGGCTGGCTTGATCGTGATCGACTTTATCGACATGGACGAACGCCGCAATAACATCGCTGTTGAAAAACGCATGAAAGACAAACTCAAGACCGACCGTGCGCGTATTCAGGTGGGGCGCATCTCCGGCTTTGGCTTGATGGAAATGTCGCGCCAGCGTCTGCGTCCGGGTATGCTAGAGGCCACAACGCAAATGTGTAGCCATTGCCACGGCACAGGTCTGTTGCGCTCTGACGATAACGTCGCGCTGTCAATCTTGCGCGCCTTGGAAGAAGAGGGCACGCGCGGCCGCTCGAAAGAGGTTCTGGTTCGTGCGCCGATTGCGATTGCCAACTTCCTGATGAACGGCAAACGCGAGCATATTGGTGATATTGAAGCGCGCCACGGCATGTCCGTGCGTATTGAATGTGATCCAACGCTGGTGTCGCCTGACTTTGCGATCGAAAAGTTCAAGACCGCCACGCGCGTTGTGCCAGAGGCGGCCCCGATTGTCGCCAGTGCCATCATGTTTGAAGATGACGATGATGATATCGTTGAAGAAACGCCAGATGAAGAAGAAATCGTAGAGGCTGTGGCCGAGACAGCAGTTTCCGAGGAAACCGCTGATGGCGAAGAGCGTCCCAAGAAAAAGCGTCGTCGTCGTCGTCGTCGTCGTGGTGGCAATGGTGAAAACGGTGAAGGCGAGAACGCAACTGACGAGAATGGTGAAGCTGATGCGCCAGTTGTGGCTGATGCTGCCGTTGACGGTGAGACAGCAGTAGAGGCTGCCCCAGCCGAGAAGCCAAAGCGTACACGGTCGCGCAGCCGCAAGAAGGTTGAAGAAGCGCCTGTAGTTGCCGAGGCTGACGCAGTTGACGCGGATGCACCTGTCGAGCCGGATGCGCCGGTTGAGCCAGTCGCTGAAACGGTTGAAAAGAAGCCGGCAAAGCGTACGCGCAGCCGTAAAAAGGCCGAGCCAGCGTTAGAGGCCGAAGCGCCAGTAGCAGATGCTATTGAGGGCGATGCGCCTAAAGCTGAGGAAAAGCCCAAGCCGAAGCGTAAGAGCCGTGCAAAGCCGAAGCCTAAAGCAGACGCTGAAGGTGTGGCTGCTGCCGAAGTGGCTGTTGAGGTAGCACCAGAAGTGGTCGCACCATCAGCGCCAGAACCTGCACCAGTTGAGCCCGCACCAGTTGAACCTGAGCCAGTTGTGGAAACACCGGCCCCTGTGAAAGCTGCTGAACCCGTCGAAGTGGCCGCACCGGTTGTGGAAACGCCAGCGGCGCCTGAGCCTGAAAAGAGCGATGCGCCCAAACGTAAGGGCTGGTGGTCTTTAGGACGCTAAAAACAATAACGGCCGTATCTGATGATACGGCCGTTTTGATTTGGTGCGATGCGTTTTCCTCAAATTTTTCGAATTGCGTAGGTTTGGTCGGGTCCATTATCTGTCATATCGACCAGCGTGTGACCCGCCTCGGCGCAAAAATGCGGCATGTCGATCACTGCCGCAGGGTCATCTGCCACCACGCGCAGCACATCACCTGACGCGAGGCTCAAAAGCCGCTTGCGGGCTTTGAGAACGGGAAGCGGGCAAAGCAGCCCGCGTGCATCAAGATCATGTATCATGCCTGAATAATACGGAAGATATTTCACCGCGTAAACACACCTGTGACCTCTCGCCGCGTGACGCCGCGCGATTGCTGACGTATGAGGGGGGCAAAGGAGCCAGTTCATGTTAGAGGCCGCCCAAATTCTTGATGCATCATTACTACCTGCGATGTTTATCGCGCTGGTTGCGGGGTTGCTGTCGTTCTTGTCGCCCTGCGTGCTGCCGATTGTGCCGCCGTATCTGGCCTATATGGGCGGGGTGTCGGTGGACGAGATGGAAGGTGATGCACCTGCACGCCGCCGTGTTTTAGTCGCGGCGATGTTCTTCGTGCTGGGTCTCTCGACCGTATTCTTGCTTCTCGGCTTTGCATTTTCGGCGATGGGGCGCGTGTTTTTGCAGTTCCAAGACTGGTTCACGATCATTGCAGGCATTGTGGTGATGGTTTTCGGTGCGCATTTTATTGGCATTTACCGCATCGGCTTTCTGGACCGCGAAGCGCGGGTCACAACAGGAGACCACGGCGGCTCGGCCTTTGGTGCTTATGTTCTGGGGCTGGCCTTTGCATTTGGCTGGACGCCGTGCTTGGGGCCGATCCTGGGCACCATCCTTGGTCTGGCGGCGTCCGAGGCGTCATTGATGCGCGGCACGGTTTTGCTTGCAACTTATGCCTTTGGTCTCGGAATCCCGTTTTTGCTTGTCGCCGCGTTCTTCCCCCGCCTTAAAGGACCGATGGCATGGATGAAGCGCCATATGGCGCAAATCGAGCGTACCTCTGGCCTGTTGCTTTGGACTGTGGGGCTGATGATGCTGACCGGCCAATTCACCGCGTTTAGCTGGTGGCTGCTAGAGCGATTCCCGGCACTCGCCACATTGGGCTAAAGACTTAATTTAGCCCGAAACTTGGCGTAGAGTGATCCGGCACGAGCGACAGGTGAACGATGGCCCAGACCAAAGACATTCAAACGGTACGGACACGGCGGGTGTTTTATATCCCCGGATATGATCCCATTCATCCGCGCCGCTACCGCGAGCTCTACCGCACCGAAAGCACCTTACAGGCGCAGATCAGCGGCTACCAGATCGCGCAGACACCCAAGCAGAGCAAAGGCCCTTATGGCTGGCAGGTGAATGCCACAATCGATGCGGTGCATGTGACCGCAGATGTCGATGTGCTGCTGTGGTCCGACATTGTGCGCGATAGCATGGCAACCTCGGTGCCTGCGACGTACTGGCAATTGGTGCGCACGGCATGGACTTATATTACCACCGGCGCACTGCGGCGCTTGATGTGGATGCGCAAGGGACCGGTAATTGCCGCCCTTTATCCGGTTGGTATGTTACTGCTGCAACTCATGATCGCATTTACCGCGGCGGCAACGCTGGCTTGGGCTGGACGCAGTCTTATGGGTGGCATCGGGGCGCTGATCGGCTGGGTGCTTGGACTGGCTGTTATGTGGCTGATCCTGAATTGGTTCCAACGCAAAGACGGCAAATTCTTTGCCTATTATTTGATGCATGACTATGCGTTTTCGGCGCGCTGGCGGGGCGCTAATCCGCCGCAGCTAGAGGCGCGCATGGCAGAGTTTGGTGATTTAATCGCGCAGGCCCTGACCGATGAGGTCGACGAAGTCTTGGTCGTTGGGCATTCGTCAGGCGCACATCTGGCGGTGTCTGTTTTGGCTGATTTGTTCCGTGCGGGCAGGGTGCCTGCAAATGGACCCGCTTTGGGGTTTTTATCATTGGGCCAAGTGGTGCCGATGATGTCATTCCTGCCTGACGCTTACCGCTTGCGCGCCGACTTGGGGTATCTGAGCGTGCAGAACGGACTGGCTTGGGTCGATGTTACAGCCCCGGGCGACGGCTGCGCCTTTGCGCTCTGTGATCCCGTGTCGGTGTCAGGCGTGCAGACGGACGACAGCAAATGGCCGCTGGTCATCTCGGCTGCGTTCACACAATCCTTGTCACCAGAAACATGGAAGGCGCTGCGCTGGCGGTTTTTCCGACTGCATTTTCAGTATCTTTGCGCCTTTGACCGCCCCAAGGATTATGACTATTTCCAAATCACAGCGGGACCAATGACATTGGCCGATCGGTATCATGACCGCCCGCCGTCCAAATCGCGCATTGATGTAGTTGCGTCCAAATACACAAGCACAAGCCCATGATGCCGCCCAAACCCGTGCCGCGCCCTGAAAAGGTATCGTTGCTGCGCTACCTTAAATTGTTCCGCACCGATATCCTGTCGGCACAACCCGCGAAATTATACCGCGCATGGATGGCAGAGTTTCGCACCCCGTTTTTCCGCAGCTACATGATTAATGATCCCGCACTGATCAAGCGGGTTCTAAAAGAGCGCCCGGGTGACTTTCCAAAATCAG
Source organism: Yoonia sp. MH D7 (assembly GCF_054439475.1). Lineage (NCBI taxonomy): Bacteria > Pseudomonadati > Pseudomonadota > Alphaproteobacteria > Rhodobacterales > Paracoccaceae > Yoonia > Yoonia sp. MH D7. The sequence goes on along the minus strand of NZ_JBTJCF010000001.1, from coordinate 1,228,527 downwards.
ACCGCATCGGTGCAGGCTTGCGTCCCTTGTTGGGCAATAGCGTATTTTTGACCAACGGCGAGACTTGGAAACGCCAACGCAGGATCATCGACCCATCGTTTGAGGGCGGCCGCCTGCGCGATACATTCCCGGCGATGTGGGCGGCGGGCGAGGCTTCGGTTCTCCGCATGACAGCACTTGCAGACGGCACACCGCAAGAGGTGGAGGCCGAAACGAGCCACGCAGCCGCCGATGTGATCTTTCGCACCTTATTTTCGCTTCCGATTGAAGACGAGGTCGCAGGCCGCGTTTTCGACGAGTTCCGCAGTTATCAACGCACCCAGCCGATTTTGAACCTTGCGGCCTTTATTCGCGGACCGAAATGGATGCCAAGGTTTTTCAAATCCGAGACCAAGCAGACGGCCAAAGCCATTCGCGGCCTAATCACGAATTTGACCCAAGCACGTTTGGACGCGATCAAGGCGGGAACTGCACCAGATGATCTGGCAACCAAGATCATGACCACGGTGGACACTGAAACCGGCGCGACATTCAGCGTCGATGAAATGGTAGATCAGGTTGCGATTTTCTTTCTGGCAGGCCACGAGACAAGCGCCTCGGCTTTGGCATGGACCCTATACTTACTGGCGCTCTACCCCGACTGGCAGGATAAGGTCGCGTCGGAGGCTGCGAACCTGACAGAAGATTTTAGTGCCGTGCCCAAGCTGCGCACAACACGTGATGTGTTCCGCGAGGCGCTGCGACTTTATCCGCCTGTGCCGATGATGGTGCGCGAAACAACCTGCCCCGAAAGTTTCCGCAACCGTGATGTCGCGGTGGGCGGGCAGGTGGTCTTGTCGCCATGGCATTTGCATCGCCACGCGCGCATGTGGGACAATCCCGATGGATTTGACCCCGACCGTTGGGCGACCGAAAATGGTAAAACCTGCGGACGCGATGCCTATATGCCGTTTTCGGCAGGGCCACGCGTTTGCCCTGGCGCAGGTTTTGCAATGATTGAAGGGGTCTTGTTGCTGGCCATGCTGACCCGCGCGTTCCGTTTCGAAGTTGTGGTAGATCAAGTGCCAGAGCCGGTTGCGCATCTGACGGTGCGCTCCAAGGACGGCATTTGGTTAAGGTTTGTCCCGCGCACCAACTAATTGTTTAGGTTGCTCACGCAAAGCCTGCGATTTGTGTCTGATTGCAAAACGGTAAACCAGTCATGAAATCGCAATCTTAGATCCTGCCTGTTAAGCTCTTCTTTACAGCTACCCATATATGTAGTGTCGATTACTCGCCGCTCGGCTTTCACTTTTCCACACTTTTGCGGTGAATTTGTGTGAACCAAAACATCGGTGGGGACTGATTCAGTGGGGTACGGCCATGCGTTTCATGACCTTGAACAAGACGCGTAAATGCGCGTTCGTGATCTGGAAATCTCTCGTTGAGGGATCTGATCTCGATCGCGGCTATGATCCATACGAGCGCGAACCGGTGACGCGCGACGAACGCAAGCCGCGTAATTTTGCGACATCAGGCTTCGGTAAGCACCATAAACTGGCGAAATTGCGCGATATTATTAATCCGCCAAATCACGTCTGACCTTGAACCGATTTTAACACATATAGTCGGATAGCAGAGGCTAGTCCGACATCGCCGCGCGCTTCGTCTATTTGCGCGGCTAGGCCGTTGACGGTTTGATTATTTGCCACCGCTATTTGGCGAAATGCCTGCCAAAACGGGTCTTCCAAGGATACGCTTGTGCGGTGGCCGCGCAAGGTGAGGGACCGTTTGACCGGACGCTCAGTCATTCATCTTCAAATTTGTGCTGCGACAACCGCGCATGGGTTTTGGCGGCGGTTGTCACTTCCAAAATACGTTCGGCTTTGGTGCGTCCAAAGCGCACGGCATTTTCGTCGGCTTTCGCTTTATCTTCGGCGCGCAATTTGGTTTTGCGCGCCTGATTTAAGTTTACGACGCTCATTTAGGCCCGATCATGTCTTCGGGGCGCACAACTTTGTCAAATGTCGCTTCGTCAACAAAGCCTAGCGCAATCGCCTCTTCCTTGAGTGTCGTGCCGTTTTTATGCGCGGTCTTGGCCACTTTCGTGGCGTTGTCGTAGCCGATTGTGGGCGCAAGAGCCGTCACAAGCATCAAACTTTCGCGCATCAGTTTTTCGATGCGTGTGCGGTCCGCTTGGATGCCAACGACGCAATTGTCGGTAAACGCCACGGCGCTATCACCCAAAAGCTGCATAGATTGCAATACGTTATAGGCCATCATTGGCTTCATCACGTTCAACTCGAAATGCCCTTGCGAGCCTGCAAATCCAACAGCTGCGTCATTGCCCATCACATGGGCGCAGACCTGCGTGATCGCTTCGACTTGGGTTGGGTTCACTTTGCCTGGCATGATCGAGGACCCGGGTTCGTTTTCTGGCAACATCAGTTCGCCAAGGCCGCAGCGCGGGCCAGAGCCCAAGAACCGAATGTCGCAAGCGATTTTGTAGATACTGACAGCCACGGTTTTCAACGCGCCTGACATTTCTACCAATGCGTCATGGGCTGCCAACGCTTCGAATTTGTTGGGTGCCGTCACGAAAGGCAGACCCGTGATTTCTGCCATATGCGCGGCGACGGTTTCGCCCCAACCTTTGGGCGTATTCAAGCCAGTGCCGACAGCCGTGCCACCTTGCGCAAGTTCATAAATCGCGGGCAGGGCGGATTTCACGCGGCGGATACCCATCGCGACTTGGTGAACGTAGCCCGAGAATTCCTGACCCAAAGTCAGCGGCGTTGCATCCATTGTGTGGGTGCGGCCAATTTTGATGATGTCTTTGAATTCTTCTTGTTTTGCTTCCAGCGCGGCATGCAGCTTTTCCAAGCCCGGGATCAAAACATCACGCGCGGTCATTGCGACAGCGATATGCATCGCCGTTGGAAATGTGTCGTTGGATGACTGGCCCATGTTGCAGTGATCGTTTGGGTGAACAGGCGTTTTGGAACCAATCACGCCGCCCATCATTTCAATCGCGCGGTTCGAGATGACTTCGTTGGCATTCATGTTGGACTGCGTGCCAGAGCCCGTTTGCCAAACCACCAGCGGAAAGTGATCGTCGAGTTTGCCAGCAACCACTTCGGAGGCGGCGGCGATAATCGCGTCGGCAACATCGGCCTCCAGTTTGCCGCGATCTTTGTTGGCAATAGCACAGGCTTGTTTGATCACACCCAAGCCGCGCACAATGGCGACGGGCTGTTTTTCCCAACCGATGGGAAAGTTCATCAAACTGCGCTGCGTTTGCGCGCCCCAGTAGCGGTCGGATTGCACCTCAAGGGGGCCAAAGCTGTCGGATTCTGTGCGTGTAGTGGTCATATCATCACCTATTGTATGCGGTTGTATGCCGTTTACAGCGTCAAGGCTGTGCAAGCAACAAAAAGACGGATTACTTGCGGAATTGATCCAGGCTGACGACCTCTGCATCCTTACGCACGGCGGGTTCGGCATCAGTTTCGACCATTTCGTCCATCGGCGCTTCTGGGGCGTCGTCGGTGTCATGGGGTGGTTGTGTTTCAAACCGCAGCCCGAATTCAACAGATGGATCCACAAAAGTCTGGATCGAATCGTACGGCACATAAAGCGTTTCAGGGTTGTCGCCAAAGTTCAGCGTGATTGTGAACCCTTCATCGGTGACCAGCAGATTGTCGAACCAATGTTGTATCACCACGGTCATTTCGCCCGGATACCGGTCAGAAAGCCAATCTGCGATTTCAACGTCGGGGTGCATTGTATCAAAGGTGATAAAGAAATGGTGTTCGCCGGGCAGGCCATTGCTGGCGATCCCTGTTAACACTTCCTGAATCAGCCCACGCATCGCGCGGTGCATCAAATTGCCGTAGTCAATAGTTCCGGTCACAGTTCAGCACCCCATGAGAATAATACCGGTAGCATATAAGATTCGAAGCGGGATTAAAGGGGCAGTCCGACTGTTAGCGCCAACAGGCCGAGGCAACCCGATAAAAATAGCACCGCAACCATATTCCACTGGCGTTTGAGCAGCAGGTAACCTGCAAGTGCGGCCAGTATCATGGGGAGGGGTTGAAAACTATGTAGATCAGGGACGATGGTGTTGAGTGGACCTAAGGTGACACTGCTGATGTTTGCAAAAAAGACGTGCAGCGCAAACCAAAGTGTCAGATTGCCGATGACCCCAACCACCGCAGCGGTGATACCCGCCAGTGCGCCCGAGATTTTAGGGCGGCCTTCCAGCCAGTCAATTAACGGCGCGCCAGCGAATATCCAGATAAAGCAGGGCACAAACGTCACCCAGAGCGTCAATGCCCCTGCGGCCAGTGCTATGCCGATGCCGCCCTGTGTAAAACCTGCGATCATCGCGATGAACTGTGTGGCAAGGATCAGCGGCCCTGGGGTGGTTTCAGCGAGGCCTAAGCCGTCCATCATTTGATCCGTGCTGACCCAGCCGAAATTTACCACGACCTCTTGCGTCATATAGGCCAGCACCGCGTAGGCCCCGCCGAAAGTGACGACAGCGAGCTTCGAAAAGAACAGGCTGATTTGTAACAAAAAATCTTGGGAGGTAACGAAGAGCAAGATGATGGGCGCTGCCCAAAGCAACGCGCCGGTGAGGACGATCCGCAGGCTGTTTGCCCACGGCAGTTTGGCTGTTGGCGTTTGTGCCGCTGCCTGTGTGCCAAAGGCGCTGATCAGCCCTGCGATGATGATGACGATCGGAAACGGTACATTGAAAAAGAACAGGGCGACAAAGGCGAGTGCTGCGATGATGGCGTGTCGCGTGGATGTGAGCGCGCGTTTGGAGACTTTTAACAGCGCCTCGATCACGATGACGACGACCGTGGCTTTAACGCCAAGAAACACCGCCTGCATCCAGTCGAGTGATCCATAAACGCCGTAGCCGAGTGCGAGTATCATCATGACGATAGCACCCGGCAAGACGAACAAACCACCGCTGATCAACCCGCCAAGGATGCCGCGTTGTTTCCAACCTGCGTAGGTGGCGAGTTGCATGGCTTCGGGGCCGGGCAGCAGCATACAAAATGACAAGGCGCGTAAGAATTGCGCTTCGGTCAGCCACGCGCGGGTCTCGACCAGCTCGCGGTGCATAAGTGCGATTTGTGCCGCAGGGCCGCCAAAGGACAACAATCCGATGCGTCCGAATACACGGATGAGGGTGTAGTAGGCCGACATTATTAACCCAAAGCCTGACTAAGTTCGCGCAAAATTTTGTGACGGATAGCGTCGGGGTATTCGCGGTGGGTGCGGGCGGTGATGACAAATCCGTTACGGGTAATCACGGCGCGCTTGAAGAACCCGGTGATTGCAAGGCCCATGCTTTCGATGGCGATGGCATTGATAGTGACGCCGGCTGTCTCAGCAATGTTGCGGGCGCTTCGGGTCTCAGAGCCTGCGTTGGCGGTGCCGTCGCCCGAGATGTCGATGACACGGTGTTTGCAGACGGGCGCAGAGGCAAATTGCGCCAGCGAGAATAAAATCGCCTCGGCGGGGGCGGTGTCCGACAGCACAAATGTGCGTGGCATCCGCTCGGCGGTATCAGCGATCCGTGCAGCGTCAAGGCTGCTGCGGATTTGGGTCCATGGGATCGAAAGGTCTTGGCTGGTTTCGCCAGACCATTGCACCACGGCGATGGCGGTCTCTTGGCGCAGCATAGCCGCGACAATTTCGGGATTGCGCAGCGCATTTGCCAGCCCGTCGGTTTGCAGGCGGTATTCAGCGGTATCAATCGAGTTCGACACATCGATGGCCAAAAGAAGTGCTGTATCGCAGGCGACAGCGGGCGGCGCGAGCAAACACAGGATCAAAGGAACGAGGGTGCGCATGTGAAACAGTGCCTCGCTCCTGAGAGGTGAATGACGATTTAATTAGCCGCTGCGATCATGACCAAGCCGCCGGTTTCGCCCTCAAGTGGGCCGTGTTCGGCTGAGGTTGGCTTGACCATGGCTTCTAACAGAACATCGATTGGGGTCCAATACGGGATGTACCATTCTTGGTCGACTTCCAAGATCAGCGCGCGCTGTTGGTCAGCGTCATATGCCCCGATGAGCGAGATATGCGGGCCGTCCCAATCACCTGTCACAACGCCTTGGTTAAAGTAGATCATCAGCGCGTTGTCGGCGGTAATTTCGTTCAGGGCCAGCATGTTAACCATCTCGGTGCGGGTCGCGTCATTGGCTTGTGTCGGGTGGAACGATACCACGTTGCGCTCTAGATCGGTGGCGGCAAGAGCGAGGGTGGCGAAATCCACCAGCTGCTGGAAAGTCACGCCGTCGCCGCCCTCTGCCGACAGTGCGGACCATTCGGGATTGGCGGTGACCTCTAGCAGTTCAGTTTGCGACATGATGGCTTGTGACGCCCACGCAGGCTGGCCTTTAATACCATTGATCGCGGCGGTGACTGTCGCAATCGAGCAGGCCGAGGTGCTGAACTGTGGCTTGGTAAACGGCGAAAACGCCCAGTAATCGGGGGCAGCGGCGCTGCGCAAATAGGCGCTATCTGTGGTAAGGGTAACGGCGTTCGGGCCCAGCTTTGCGTAGTCGTCAGCGTCTTGCGCAAGGGCAGGAACGCTGCCCGCGATAAGGGCAGTCAAGGCGAAGGGGAATAGACGCATGATGCGCTCCAATCAAAGGGATGATCGGAAGTGTAGCGCCAGAAATATCACCTTGGGAAGAGGGTAAGTGCAGGTTTCTGTTGCCAGGTACCTGCGAACCCCGCCTTACGTCGCTAAACGCAAGGACTTAAGTTTCGGCAACGAGGACTGCTTAAGCAGCCATCGCCATAGCCGGAGCACGGTTGTCATTTGCAACTATACAATTTTGTACCGATAACGGTGGTAACTCACCGAAACAAAGCTAACCTCTTTAGACGTTCGTCGATCCTATTTCGACCCCACAGATGCCAAATGAGCAGGGTGCTGGTGAAGTCGCCGGGTACCGCCCCCGGGTCCGATCCGCTTATTACAAGCGCGTTTATGTTCATAGTCCCGAAGGACAAGAGTAAGATAGGACGTCTTTGGTCGTTGTGCAAGAGGTGTCTTTTTTGCGTCTTGCACACGTCTTGTGCGCGTCTTGCAAAAAGGGCGGCGCAGATGCGCCGCCCTTTGCATGAATTATCAAAGCGGGGGCTTAAAAGCCTGCTTTAATCATTTCGAAAGTCTCGACCTGACGCTCGCGTTTTTCATTGCTCATCGGCAGTTGTGCAAGCACTGGCACGTCGATTGGCTCCAGACCGCTGAGTTCCAGATCTTCGAGGCTGACCTGATCGTTCAGGGCCACTTTGTTCGACGAGCCGTAGCCGTTTTCAAGGAGCGGCATCACGCTGTCGGGGGCCAGAAACGAGTTCAGATAGTCGTAGGCTTTGTCGTCCGAACCGGGGCCGTCTTTCAGTTTCACATAACCGCAGAGCCAAAGCGAAGAGCCTTCTGTGGCTTCGCGCTGGAACGCGATAGAACGACCTTCGGCGACCATGGCCGGATAGGTTTCATTCCACGCCCAAGCGATCAGGATTTCGCCCGACGACATGATCTGCGCCAATTCTGCTGGATCAGTCCAGTAGGTGCGCAGATTTGGATGCACATCGCGCAACCACTGCGAGGCCGCCTCGAACTGTTCGTCGGTGGCGTTCTGCCAGTTGGCCACACCCGTTGCGAGATAGGCAAGTGCGTAGGCGTCGTCGACGTTATCGGGCAATGTCATGCGGCCTGCATATTGCGGGTCTTTGAACACGTTCAGCGATGCGACCTCTTCGATGGTCACTTCGTCAGGGTTGTAGGCAATGGCCGTGGAGCCAAAGTCGGTTGGCACAAAGAATGTCTCGCCGCCCGCGCCGATATCGGTGCCGGTAAGGTTTGCATCAAGGTCAGCATAATGGGTCAGCTTGGATGTGTCCCAAGCCTCTATGATACCCGACTCTTCCCATTTGGTCACAGAGCCTGCGCAGATATGCGAGACGTCCGCTTGGAAACCTGCACGGATTTTCTGAAACGCTTCGTCTTCGTCGCCAAAGAACGCAAATGTCGGGCTTTGACCGTGTGCGGCGGTATAGCCGGTGTGATACTCTGGCAGCTCGAAGCCCGCGTAATCAAAGACCAACAGTTCGGCGTCTTGGGCTGCTAGCCCTGTGCCCAGCGCAATAATGGACGCAGCGCCCAGAAGGGTGGTGAATTTCATGCTAAGTTCTCCCTGTGAGTTATTTGAATGCAGGTTAGGGCGCGATCGGGACGCTCGCAAGTGTCAATTGGTGGCAGGGATTTTGTGCTTAAAGCTTTTGTTTGTAACACTATTCATCCTCTGTCATAAATTTCCCAAAGTTTGCCCATGCGGGCAGGTCTTATGCAAACGGGAGATAAATATGTTTAAAGCTTTAGTGGTTGAAAAAGATGATGCGGGTGACACCCGCGCCGCTGTGCAAGAGCTGTCGTTGGATGATCTGCCGGCGGGTGATGTGACGGTGGCGGTCGCCTATTCAACGGTGAATTACAAAGACGGGTTATGTGTTGGGCCAGGTGGCGGTCTGGTGCGCAATTATCCGCATGTGCCGGGCATTGATTTTGCAGGCACCGTCGAGGCGTCGGATGATCCGCGCTATAAGGCAGGCGACAAGGTTTTGTTGACGGGCTGGCGTGTGGGCGAGGTTCACTGGGGCGGATTTTCGCAGAAGGCGCGGGTGAATGCCGACTGGTTGGTGCCGCTGCCTGCGGGTCTGGATACGCGGCAAGCGATGGCGGTTGGCACGGCAGGGCTAACGGCGATGTTGGCGGTCATGGCGCTAGAGGATCAGGGGATCAAGGATGGTCCGGTTTTGGTGACGGGGGCGTCAGGCGGTGTCGGGTCGGTGGCCACAGCGATTTTGGCGCAGTTGGGTCATGAGGTTGCTGCGGTCACGGGGCGTCCCGAGACCGAAAGCTATCTGCGGTCTTTGGGGGCGACCCAGATTGTGCCGCGTGAGATGTTGAACGAGACCATAAAGAGGCCATTGGAGGCAGAGCTGTGGGGCGGTTGCATTGATGCGGTGGGTGGCGAGATGCTGGCGCGTGTGCTGGGCCAGTTGAAGTCCGGGGCGAGTGTGGCGGCGGTCGGTCTGGCGGGTGGTGCAAACCTGCCTGCAACGGTCATTCCGTTTTTGTTGCGTGGTGTGAACCTGTTGGGCATTGATAGTGTCATGCAGCCTTATGATAACCGTGTGCGTGCATGGGACCGGATTGCCGGCGACCTGCCGATGGACAAGCTTGAAGCGATGATTGTGCCTGCGACGCTAGCGGATTTGCCGGCCTTGGGGGCTGGTATTTTGAAAGGGCAGGTCAAGGGCCGTATCGTAGTTGATGTGAACGCATGAGCGCACCGGACCGTGTCAAAAATAAAAGCGCCGCAGGATGACTGCGGCGCTTTTTGAGTTTCAAAGTGGTGTTGGTTTATTCGCCGATGGTGCCGTGTTTGTCACGCAGCCCATCGCGGTAGAACGCCTTGATCAGGGCCATGCACATCAAGCCCATCACGATCGTGAACGGCAGCGCGCCGATGATCATCGCACTTTTCAGCGCTTCCATCGGGTTGTTTTCGCCTGCCGCAATGATCAGCGCGCCAATTACAATGGTCAGGATTAAGCCCCAGACGATCCGGTGTTTGATGCTGGTTTCTTCTTCGCCACCCGACATGATTGTATTCAGCACCAAGATGCCCGAGTCAGCAGATGTGACAAGGAATGTCATGACCAGAACAACGCACATGACCGTGATGCCTGTCAGGAACCCGCCAGAGATCATCTGACCCAAGGTCACAAACAACATCGAGGTTTGTGACGCGCCTGCGATGATGCCGTTGGCGTCGCCGGTCAGTTCCAGATCAACTGCCGTGCCGCCGAGGATCGCCATCCATGCAAAACACACTAGTGACGGTGCAAGCACACAGCCGACGATGAATTCACGCACCGTGCGTCCGCGCGAAATGCGTGCAAGGAACAAGCCGACGAAGGGGGAAAACGCGATCCACCAAGCCCAGTAGAACGTAGTCCAGCTTGCCTGCCAGCCGAATTGACGCCCTTGCTCGCCTGCGGCGTAAACCGCTTGCAAGGTTGTCTCGTCGAGCTCGGCCGCTGCACCGGTTAGTCCTGCGACAAAGCTGTCGTAGCTGCCGTATGCGCCTTGTGCGCCGGTCAGATCCGCCATCAAAGGCTTGGCGATTTCTGGCAAAGCGGCGCTGAAGTCGGCGCCGGATTGTGGCAACCACGTTCCAAAGCTGAGTTGTGCGAAGTGCACGATGTAGTCGACAAATGCCGCGCCGTAGGTCGAAAGAGCGAAGGAGAATGAGCCGAAGACCACGAAGGTCAAAAGCAGGATGAGCGACAACACGAGGTTCAGGTTCGAGAGGTATTTCACTCCGCGCCCGACGCCCGACACCGCCGAGATGATCGACAATGCCATGATCATGACCAAGCCTGCGATCAGTCCGACTTTGCCCGGTTCGGGTACGTCGCCAGACATGTCCATCATCCACTGCATGCCGGTGATGGCGTAGACACCATCGATGAATTGCGAGACGCCAAAGCCGATTGTGACGGACACACCGAGGATGGTTGCCACAACGCCAAGGACGTCGACCACGTGACCAAGCACACCGTTGATGTGCCGTCCGAAAAGCGGGGTCAGTGCAGAGCGGATCGTCAGAGGTATGTCGCGGGTATAGGCGTAGTAGGCGAGGCTAAGTCCTGTGATGACGTAGATTGACCATGCATGAAAACCGTAGTGCAGGAAGGTGTAGCGGAAGCCCGATTGCAGCGCCTCTTGGGTGCGACCTTCGACAGCGCCGGACAGAATTTCAGGGTTCGAGCCCCAAAGCCCGATTGGTTCTGCGGTCGCAAAGACCATCAGACCCACGCCTAGCCCTGCGCCAAACATCATCGAGAACCAGGAGAAATTGGAGAATTCCGGCTTTTCGCCTTCTTTTCCCATCACACGTTTGCCTGTTTGTGGCAGAAGAGCGATGACCAGCAGGAAGAATGCAAAGAAGCCTGCAATGATTATGTAGAAGCTGTTAAAAATTTCGAGCAGTTTCCAGTTCCAGCTGCCAAGTGTCGCGTTGGCATTGGCCGGAAACAACAGCGCCCACAGAACCAGTGCGACGATTATTGACTTTGAGAGCAGGGCGATCGGCAAGCTATTGTCTTTGTAAAAGCCGGTGTCCTGCGTGTTGATATCGATCTCCGTAAATGGAGCCTCTATTTTCATTGATACGCTTTCCTTTTATATTTTGTGGCGCAGCGCGAGGCTGGCCGGGGGGGACACATAACATCCCAAGGTCGCTAAGTTCAAGTTTTCACCGGAAAAGGCCAGTTTTGTGGCAGTCCAGCCTGACAAATTGCGGTTTTGGGGCGGTATTCGCGGGGCGCTATGCATCCGTTGCGCTGGCTTATGTGCGGTTGGATGAAAATTAACCCTGCGTGCCTGTCCGGACTTGCGCCGCTTTGTGTTTTGGCCTTTGGTGGGCAGATGGATATGGATATTGCATGGGTTCGGGCCCAATTTCCCGCTTTTTCGCAGCCGTCACTGAACGGTCAGGCATTTTTTGAAAACGCGGGCGGATCGTATACCTGCGCACAGGTCATCGACCGGTTGCACCGCTATTATACGCAGCGCAAGGTCCAGCCCTATGCGCCCTACGAGGCGTCGCAACTGGCGGGCGCAGAGATGGATGAGGCGCGCAGGCGTCTGGCGGTGATGCTGGGGGTCGCGACAAACGAGCTGTCGTTTGGCCCAAGCACCTCGCAGAATACCTATGTGCTGGCCAATGCCGTGCGTCGATGGTTGAAACCGGGTGACGCCATTGTCGTGACCAATCAGGATCATGAGGCCAATAGTGGTCCCTGGCGCCGTTTGGCCGAGGAAGGGTTTGAAGTCCGCGAATGGCAGATTGATCCGCAAACCGGCTTGCTGGACCCTGATGATCTGGATGATCTGCTGGATGAAAATGTGCGTTTGGTCTGTTTTCCGCATTGCTCTAATGTGGTGGGGGCGATCAATGATGTGGTGGATATTACCGCGCGTGCCCATGCGGCGGGCGCGCGGGTCTGCGTCGACGGCGTCAGCTACGCGCCGCACGGATTTCCCGATGTGGGTGCGATTGGCTGTGATGTCTATCTATTCAGCGCTTACAAGACCTTTGGACCGCATCAGGGCATCATGGTGATCCGCGAGGATTTCGGTTTTGATCTGCCTAATCAGGGCCACCATTTTAACGGTGATACTCTGTATAAGCGGTTCACCCCTGCGGGGCCGGACCATGCGCAGGTGGCGGCCTCGGCCGGTATGGCAGATTATTTCGAGGCGTTCTCGGCGCATCATGGCGGCGGAAAGGGTGCCGGCGCGGCCCGTTTTTCGCATGATGTGATGCGGGAGCATGAGATTGCCTTGGCACAGCCGATATTGGATTATGTGACGTCAAAGAATTCGGTGCGGTTGATTGGACCGCGTGAAGCGGCAAAACGTGCGCCAACGGTGGCAATGGCGTTGCAGGGGAACGCGCATGACGTGGCTGCAAAGCTGGCGCCATTGGGGATTATGGCGGGAGGCGGCGATTTTTACGCGGGCCGCGCGTTGGGTGCGCTGGGTGTCGATGCAAACTTGGGTGTGTTGCGCGTCAGTTTTGTGCATTACACGCAACAATCCGAGGTTGATAAGTTGATCTCCGCGCTAGATCAGGTCCTGTAGGGGAGCGCTATGCTGGTTCCTGCAATGTGTATGCGGGATTTAAGCGAGGGTAGAGCGTGGCGGAATTGACACCGGTTATACTGTGGTTCAGGCGGGATTTGCGGTTGGCGGATCACGCGGCTTTGACGGCTGCTGTGGCAAGCGGGCGGCCCGTGCTGCCGCTGTTCATCTATGATCCCTTGACCGAAGGTCTGGGGGCGGCTGCGAAATTCCGGCTGTCATTGTCGATACAACGTCTTGGCGATGATTTGGAGGCTATGGGCAGTCGTTTGATCTTGCGTCGTGGTCCGGCGTTGGAGGTTTTGCGCGATGTGATGCGCGAGACGGGTGCAGCACAGGTTTTCTGGTCGCGGCTTTACGATCCTGACAGCAAGGCGCGTGATGTTGAGGTCAAGGCCGCGCTAAAGGCGGACGGCGTTGATGTGCAGTCATTCAAGGGACATGTTTTGTTTGAGCCTTGGACCGTCGAGACAAAAACCGGCGGTTATTACCGCGTATTTACACCGATGTGGAAAAACGTGCGGAGCCTGTCATTGGCCGCGTGCTTGCCTGCGCCTGAAACGATTGCCGCGGTGAGTAACTGGCCTGCATCCGATGATCTGGAGGCATGGCAGATGGACGCGGCGATGGATCGGGGGGCTAAAGTTTTGCGTCCGTATTGCTGTGTGGGCGAGGCTGCCGCCGCTGATCGTTTGCATCAGTTTATTGACGAGCGGGTCGCGGATTATAAGGCGAGCCGTGATTTGCCCGCTGTTGACGGCACGTCGCGCCTGTCCGAGAACCTGACCTACGGCGAGATTTCACCGCTGACCTGTTGGCACGCTGGTTGGCGCGCCTTGCATGACGGCAAGGCGGACGCCGAGGTGTTTTTGAAGGAATTGGTTTGGCGCGAGTTTGCATATCATCTGGCGCATCACACTCCGCATATTGTGTCGGATAACTGGAAGCCTGACTGGGACGGGTTTGCGTGGAACGAGGCCGATACGCCCGAGGTGATCGCGTGGAAACAGGGCCGCACAGGTATTCCGTTTGTCGATGCTGCGATGCGCGAGATGTATGTGACTGGCACGATGCATAACCGAGGCCGGATGATTGTGGCCTCATATCTGACCAAGCATTTGCTGACGCATTGGCGGGTCGGGCAGGCGTGGTTTGCCGATTGTCTGATTGACTGGGATCCTGCGAGCAATGCGATGGGCTGGCAGTGGACGGCGGGCTCTGGTCCCGATGCAAGCCCGTTTTTTCGGGTGTTTAATGCGGTCACCCAGTTGGAAAAGTTCGACAAGGGCCATGTCTATGTGGATCGTTGGATTTGCGAAGGGCAGGTGGATCCTCCGGCCAGTGCCTTATCGTATTTTGATGCGGTGCCGCGTGGGTGGGAGGTGTCGCCGCGACAGGCTTATCCTGCGCCTGTTGTTGATATGGCGGAGGGGCGCGCGCGGGCGTTGCGCGCTTATGAGGCGCGTGATTTTTGAGCAGTTTGGCAGCAAAATCTCACAGATCGACCTGCGCTCTTGTGCTGGTCCACGTCATAGCGGAAACTGCGGGGTGACACGGACCACGATGCAACGCCTTGGTGAAGGGGCGGGCGTGGTTTGTAAATGTTAACAGGAGCAGGCCATGCCAACCGCTGCAAAACTCACGGCTTTGATTGTATTTGCAATTTTGGGCTATTTTATATTCGCGGTTATGGTGCCGTTATTTGACGAGGCGGTTGTGCCGCGGTTTCTATTGCCGGTTTGTGTGGGTGTCGGTGCGTGGTCGGGCTGGGTGTTTTGCGGTGCAAAGACCATGGACATCCGTTCGGGGGTTGGCACGGGGATGACAGCGATGGCTGCCATGGTATTCGGGATTTTGTTTATCATGTCGTTTGTGCAGATGATCCACCTTTCGTTGCGTCGTCGGTATGATGGCCCGATGGAGGCGATCGTGGATGTTTTCAATTTGATGTATGATAATTTACTGATTTTTGGAACACAGACCATGGGTTTAACGCTGCTGGTTGGTGGCCTTATTGCTGGTTTGGTGACAGGCATCATTGGTAAGAAATATCCGCGATAATGGATATTTTTGTATATGGAACATTGATGTCGGAAGCCTTGCGACGGGCAGTAGCGGGCCACGGCGAGGTTGGCGTAATCGAAGCGCATCTGAGTGGCTACCAAGTCTGTGCGGTGGTGGGGGATGTGGTGCCGTTGATACGGGCGGCGGCGGGTGCGGTGACGCATGGTATTGTGATGACCGATATCGAGACTGCGCAACTGGCGCGGCTGGATGCCTATGAGGGCGCGTTTGGCTATACGTTGAGTGACGTCACGGTGCAGACGGCGCAGGGTGCGCGTGAGGTATTGATGTATTTCCCCCCTGAGGGGAGTGCTGTGGCGCAGGGTGACTGGTCGCTGGCGGCTTGGGCGGTGCGCAACGAGGCGCCTGCCGTGCTTGCTGCGACTGAATTGTTTGCCCACGAGCCGCCGCTGTCGCAGGCGCAAATCCGTCAAAAGTGGCATATGTTTGAAAAACGGGCCTGGGCCAAGACCCGCGCGGCGGCAAACACAAAACCTACAACGCGCCGCCATCACGCGGGTCTGTCGGATGTTGCGGTGCTATCGCAGGCGGCTCCGACGGGGGAATTCTTTAGTCTTCAAGCGCTTGAGTTAACGCATCAGCAGTTTGACGGCGCGCGCAGTGCGGTGTTGCCCCGCGAGGTATTTGTTGGCATCGATGCCGCATTGGTGCTGCCCTACGACGCAAAGCGTGACCGCGTGTTGCTGGTTGAGCAAATGCGTGTCGCCCCTGTCGTGCGCCATGATCCGCAGCCGTGGGTATTAGAGCCGATTGCTGGCATGGTTGATGCGCGTGAAACCCCGATAGAGGCGGCACTGCGCGAAAGTGTGGAAGAAGCCGGTTTGCACGCGCTGGAGCTGATCGAGATTGCATCATTCTATCCGTCACCCGGATCGTCGACCGATTATTTTCATGCCTATTTGGGGCTATGTGATTTGCCCGATGATCATGCGTCGTTTGGTGGGCTAGAGAGTGAGGCCGAAGACTTGCGGTTGCATTTGCTAGGATTTGACGACGCAATGGCTTTGGTGCGCAGTGGAGAAATTAACGCAGGACCGCTGATCATGATGCTGTATTACCTTGCGACAGAGCGAGGTGCATTGCGCGCCAAGGGTTGACCGCTTAGGTATGGGTAAGACTGAAAAAGGACATCCCATGCATATCAAATCTGACTTGGCCGCAAGTGTTGGCAACACCCCATTGATCAAACTGCGTGCTGCATCCGAGGCGACGGGGTGCACGATTTTGGGCAAGGCTGAATTCATGAACCCCGGCCAGTCGGTCAAGGACCGTGCGGCGCTATTCATGATCAATGATGCGGTTGCGAAAGGCGAATTAAGGCCTGGTGGCACGATTGTTGAGGGCACGGCAGGCAATACCGGCATCGGGCTTGCGTTGGTCGGAGCGTCGATGGGGTTCAAAACTGTGATTGTGATCCCTGAGACCCAATCGCAAGAAAAGAAAGATATGCTCCGGCTTGCGGGGGCCGAGTTGATCGAAGTGCCAGCGGCGCCGTATCGCAACCCGAACAATTTCATCCACTACTCGCAGCGTTTGGCCGAGGCATTGGCGCGCGACAGCAATGAGGGTGTTTTGTGGGGCAACCAGTTTGATAATATCGCGAACCGTCAGGCGCATGTCGAGGGCACAGGTCCCGAGATCTGGGCGCAAACCGACGGCCATGTTGACGGCTTTATTTGTGCTGTTGGGTCTGGCGGCACGTTGGCTGGCGTTGGCATGGCGTTGCAGCCAAAGGGCGTGAAAATTGGTCTGGCTGATCCCGACGGTGCGGGGCTACATAGTTTTTATACCACGGGCGAGATCGCGACGTCGGGTGAATCGATTGCCGAAGGCATCGGACAGGTGCGGATCACCAAGAACCTTGAAGGGTTCACGCCTGATTTCAGCTATAACATTCCGGACGCCGAGGCACTGCCGGTTGTTTTTGATCTGCTGGCGAATGAGGGGCTGTGTCTGGGTGGGTCAAGCGGCGTGAATATTGCGGGTGCTATCCGCATGGCGCGTGAAATGGGGCCGGGGCATACGATTGTGACCATTCTTTGCGACTATGGCACGCGCTATCAATCCAAGCTGTTTAACCCTAAGTTTTTGCGTGAAAAGGGTCTGCCTGTGCCTGCATGGCTGGAGGCAACCCCGTCTGATATGCCTGTGATGTTTGTAAACCAATGATCCTGCGTTTTCTGTGCCTTATCAGCGCGTTGATGCTGATGTCGGGGTCGCTAGTGGCGCAGACGCCCGAGATTGACGATGCTAACAGTGCAAAAGATGCATATGTGCTGCCGACGATTAGCGATCCGGTTCTGCTTGAGGGGATCGATTATGACGCTTGGCCCGGGTTTGCCAATAATGCGTCCGCAATCCTTGAGAAAGGTACTGCGTCGCTGTTTGCGTTGACCCGTGTGCGCGCAGAAATTGTGATCTGGCGCGACCGGTTTTTTGCAGCTCTTGATACCAATGCGCTGCGCCTGTCGACGGTGAACAATCAGATTGCAGCGATTGCGCCGCCCGAGGGCAGCGAGCTGACCGATCCGGTTCTGATTGCGCGCATGGAGGCCTTGGACGCCGAACTGGCGCGGTTAAGCCTGCCGAAAATTCTGGCCAATGAGGCCTATGTGCAGGCGGCAGGGTTGGTGTCGGAGGCAGATATCCAGATCCGTCAGCGCGAAGCGGCGCGGCTTGCGACCCGCAGCCAGTCGCCGGTGAATTTTTCGTTATGGCCTGATGTGATTGTTGCGGTGGCGGGGTCGTTGACGTTGACGACCAGTGAAATCGGGTCTTTGTCAAAATCGCTGGCTGCGAACGGGCGTTATTGGTCGCGCTTGGCGGTTGTGCTGGTCAGTATCGTCGTCGTGTTGTTCTTTCTGATCCGTATTCGCGTTTGGATTGCGTCGCTTAAGTCTCGATATTTTTGCACCACCGAGCGGACTGCTTTTGTAATCCGGTTTGTGCTGTCTTTGGCGACGGTTGTTCTGCCTGTGCTTGGGGTCGCGGTCTTATCTGCTATTTTGTCGGTCTCGGGGTTTACCGGCGTGGCTGCAGGGCAGTTTCTAGAGGCACTGCCTGCTGCAACCGGATTGGTTTTCTTTGCCAAATGGCTATCGGATTGGTATTTTCCGACAAAAGAGCATGATGACGGGATTTTAGGCTATGATCCTGACACCCGTGCGCGCGGGCGTTATTTGGTGATCTGGTTAAGCGGCGTGCTGGCGTTTCAGCTGTTGTTTTTGGTTTTGTTCGAGGTCAAATCGACCTCTGATCTGGTCACGCAGGTTGCAGGTTTTCCGTTCCAGATCGTCTCTGGCGTATTGTTATGGGGGTTGGGGGCGATGATTTCGCATCCGCCACGTCCCGACACGGTGGCAATTTTCAAAAAGGGGCATCTTCGTGTGTTGCTGGGGCGTTTGGCGCAGATCATTGCGGTGCTTGGTCCTTTGGCTTCTGCGTTTGGCTATGCGGCCGCGGCGCAATCAATTACTAACCCTGCGATTTTGTCGCTTGCGTTGTTTGCTTTTGTCGTTGTTTTGCAGCAGTTGAGCTATGCGCTGACCACTAACAGTCCAGCGCCCGCGCAGAAAATGGAGGGCGAGATCGTCTCGGTGGACGTCGTTGAGGATGTATCCCCGTATGGCCTTTTGCCGATTGCGATCAACACGGGGTTGTTTTTATTAAGTCTGCCGTTGCTGGCGCTTTTGTGGGGGGCCTCGACGGAAAATCTGGTCGATAACTGGACGCGGTTCCGTGTCGGGTTTAGCGTCGGGGGGATTACGATTTCACCGTCGACCTTCTTTACGTTTGGCGTGGTCCTTGTGCTTGGGATTGTGCTGACAGGGGTGATCAAGAGCAGTTTGAAGACCTCGGTTTTGCCGCGCACGGGTCTTGATCTGGGCGGACGGAATGCGATTGTTGCGGGGGTTGGGTATCTGGGGCTGACGCTGTCGGCGCTGGCGGCATTTACCTTTGCGGGTATTGATTTGTCGTCGCTGGCAATTGTGGCGGGTGCGCTGTCGCTGGGTATTGGTTTTGGTTTGCAGAATATCGTGCAGAACTTTGTCGCGGGGATTATTTTGCTGATCGAGCGCCCGGTGAGTGAAGGCGATATGATCGAGGTGGGTGGCCAGATGGGCTATGTGCGCGATATTTCGGTGCGCTCTACGCGGATCGAAACCTTTGACCGTACCGATGTGATTGTGCCCAATGCCGATCTGATCAGCAATCAGGTGATTAACTGGACGCGCGGCAATTCGGTGGGACGGTCGATTATTCCGGTTGGCGTGGCTTACGGGTCTGATGTTGATCGTGTGGTCGAAATCTTGCAAGAGGCCGCAGAGGCAAATCCGATGGTCCTACTAGATCCGCCGCCGACAGTTTTGTTGGTTGCCTTTGGCGCAAGTAGTCTCGACTTTGAAATCCGTGCCATTTTGCGCGATGTTAACTTTTTGATGGTTGTGAAATCCGAAGTTTTGAAAGAAATCGCCGCGCGCTTTAAGCTTGAAGGTATTGAAATCCCTTTCCCGCAAAGCGATGTCTGGCTGCGCAACGCACAGCCTTTGACCGCGCCAAAGGAGGAAGAATGACCCGTCTCTTATTCCGCGAAGATGCGTATTTGCGCGAGGCAACGGGGGTCGTCACCGCGCTGACCGACGAAGGTGGGATCGTGCTGGATCAGACGATATTTTACCCGACCTCGGGTGGTCAGCCTGGCGATAGTGGTGCGATTAAGTGGAGCGGTGGGGCGATGGAGATTGCCACGGCAGTGAAGGGTAACGGGGATGATGTGATCCTTGTGCCTGCCGAACCTGCGCCACTGCCTTACGTCGGCCAGCGGGTGACACAAAAGATTGTGTGGGACCGTAGGCACCGCCATATGCGGGTCCACACGGCGTTGCATTTGCTGTCGGTTGTGATCCCGCTGCCGGTGTCGGGCGGATCTATTGCGATGGACAAGGGGCGTCTTGATTTTGATATGCCTGACGCCCCCGACGACAAAGAGGCGTTAGAGCAGATGATTAACAAGATGATCGACTGCCAGTTTGCTGTGAGTGAAGAGTGGATAACGCAAGAGGCGTTGGATGCACATCCAGAGCTGGTGAAAACGATGTCGGTGCAGCCACCACGTGGGCAGGGCATGATCCGGTTGGTACGCATCGGGGCGGGCGATAATACTGCCGATTTGCAGCCCTGTGGTAGTACTCATGTCCGGAATACCAATGAGATCGGACGTGTGCGGATTGGTAAGATTGAGAAAAAGGGTAAGCAGAACCGCCGTGTTTATTTGCATTTGGCAGGCAGCTGATGTTTCGCGTTACCGCGATTGCGGCGTCACTGGTCTGTGCGCTGTTGTTTTTGCTGTTGCTGTTTTTGCCCGCCACATATGTACAGAATTACGGTGTGCACGCTGACGCCGGTGCGCTTTATGGTCCGCCGTGCTGCGCCGATGTTTGCAGGGCTCGCCGTTCTTTTATGGCTGGTGCGGGGGGCAAAACGCACGCCCGAGCGCAGTGCTATCAGCTGGGCGATGGTCGTGATTTTTGCGGGGATCGGCGTGATGGGCATATTTGAATTTTGGCAAGGCACTGCGGATGCTCGTATTTTGGCTGCGGCGGCTGCTGAGTTCGGCATTGCGCTGCTGTTTGGCCGCACGTTAAAACCTGCGAGTTAGGGTTGGCGGGGCTGGCGTTGCTGGTCGAGCATTTGTTCGCTTTCGGCCAAGCCCTCGCGCGATAACAAGATTGCAAAGGGGCGCAATGCAGGGACGTGGCTGCACACGACCATCAGCATCACCATGATCGGCACTGACAGGAACATGCCCGGAATACCCCAGACAGCCCCCCAGAAGGCGAGTGACAGGATGATCCCAAAGGCCGACAAGCGCAGTGCGCGGCCCATCATCAGCGGGTCGATGATGTTGCCGTTCAGAAATTGGATTGTACCGGCGCAAAGGAAAATAATCCCTGTTGTTGATGCGTCGCCCAATTGGACATGTGCGACCAGCGCAATCAGCGCTGTGGCCACAATAGAGCCGACGTTGGGGATGAAGTTCAGCACAAATGTAATCACGCCGAGCGCCGTCGCCAGATCTAGTCCGAACAGCTTGGCCAGCACAAAAACCATGGCCCCTGTGATTGCGGAAATTAGAGTTTTCACCAGCAGGTAATAGTTTACCCGGTGGATAATCGACGAGATGATACGGCCAACGCGCTCGGCCTGCACTGGATCTCCGATGAAGTTATTCAGTTTTGTGCCAAACCAGATCCGTTCTCCGAAGAGAAACCCGACAAAGAGGATCACCAGCACGGTGCCTTGGGTCAGGTTGCCTGCCTGACCCGCCATAGTGCGAAGCGAGCTGGAAAAATTGATCGATTGCACAGAATTCAGGATCGCGAGTTCGGTTTTTGGTCCCATAAAGCCGAAGAGTGACGCGATAGCGGAGGGTGCGCGTTCTGCGTAGGACAGCGTTGTCACCAGCACCGTATTCACCTGTGCCAGCAAAATTGAAGTTAGCGCCAGAAGTGTAGTGGCGATCAGAACCATCGCAGCAAGGCTGGCTACAACATTCGGGATACGAAACGGCCCGATCCGTAAACGTGCGATGAAATTGATCACATCAGAGGTCAGCGAAAACAGGATGATCGCACTGGCTAATGAAATCAGCATGAACCGTGCTTGCACGAGCAAGAAGAGCACTACGGCAAAGGCAATGATGATCAATGCGCCGGTTTGCACGCGTTGCAGGTCAGAGGCGGAAGCCGTCTTGAGGGCAGGGTGGTCGCGTTTGTTCATGCAGCGGCTCTTTGGGTTGGGTCTGCGCAACTATGGGCCGAACGCACACAAGTGACAACGGGATGCGAAAACATAAATTCAGGTATTGCCATTCCCATGTCACCCGCCTAAACCCCGCTCAACGGATAGGTGGCCGAGTGGTCGAAGGCGCACGCCTGGAAAGTGTGTAGGCGGGAGACCGTCTCCAGGGTTCGAATCCCTGTCTGTCCGCCATAAGACCTGATTAAATTTCAGGATTTTCTTTTATAAAGCATATAGTTAGCAGGGATGAGCAAACTTGATTGCGTCAAATTGCTACACAATTTGCTACACATCCCCACTCTTACTAATGCGGCGCGCTGACATCTGTAGCAGCAGGAGGTTCGCCAGCGCGCCTGACGCGGGGTGTCTATGTCCCGCGTGTCTCTGGGATCAGAGCGATTGGCGCAACTCTGATAGAGCCGTCTCGGCTTGCATAAGGTCGTGCACAGCCATCAGTGTCTCGTGTAAATCCAGCAGGATAAAAAACGCCCGCGCGCAGTCCCGCGCTTGTTGCGTTTGGCGTGCTTCGTTCCAGCAGGCGGGGGCAGACACATTACATTCGTCATAATCGACGTGTGAGAGCACTGTCGTGCCGCCTTCGATATGGCGCGATAGAACGTCGATCTGCACATCGAGTTCGTCCACCATCTCTTGGGTAAAGATTTTACGGGTCTCAATCGCATCGACAAGCCGCTGAAACCCGACGCGTTCCATTGGCTTGATGTTGTGCAAGATATCCCGCTGGATTGCGGTAAGGCAGTCGCGCGATCTGGCAAAGGCTGATGCTGCGAGGGCGTCGATGTTGTCGTAGGTGATCGGAAGAAGTTGGGTCATGAGAGACCTTGGTCTTGTCCCGGTTTAGTTCCGGTCTCTTTCGAGCAATGTTTGCTATGAAGGAGACAAGAAATGGCAACGAGATACACAGACGAGTTTCGACGTGATGCGGTACGCATCGCCACGACCAGCGGCTTAACACGCCCTCAGGTTTCATCTGATTTGGGTGTTGGGCTTTCGACCCTGAACAAATGGGTTCAGAAACACCAGCATGATGATTTGATGTCGGGTCCTCATGAAGATGTGGAGCGGGAGAACGAACGCCTTCGCAAGGAAGTCCGCGTGCTGCGAGAGGAGAGGGAAGTGTTAAAAAAAGCGGCGATCTTCTTTGCAGGCCAAAGTCGGTGAGGTTTGCCTTCATTGACGCCTGGAGAGAAGAATGGCCGGTTGAGTTTCTGTGCTGGGTTATGCAGGTCACATCACGTGGGTATCGTGCGTGGCGGGTCCGCCCAATGTGTCAGCGACAGCGTGATGATATGGTGATCTTAGCTCATATTCGTGCCCAACACCGTCTCAGCCTGCAAAGCTACGGCCGCCCCCGGATGACTGAAGAGTTACAGGAACTGGGGCTGGCGGTAGGCCACCGGCGTGTGGGGCGCTTGATGCGAGACAACAGCATAAAGATTGTCAAAACTCGTAAATTCAAGGCTACAACCGACAGCAATCACACCTTTAACATCGCCCCCAATCTGTTGGATCAGGATTTTTCTGCTGATGCTCCAAACCAGAAATGGGCAGGCGACATTTCATATATCTGGACCAGTGAAGGCTGGCTGTATCTGGCGGTCATTCTCGACCTATACTCCCGACGCGTCATCGGTTGGGCGGTCAGCAATCGTATGAAGAGGGACCTGGCAATCCGGGCATTGGATATGGCTGTCGCGCTGCGACAGCCGCCTAAGGGCTGCATTCATCATACGGATCGCGGGTCGCAATATTGTTCAGGCGACTATCAGAAGCGCCTGAACAAACGTGGCTTCGAAGTATCGATGAGCGGAAAAGGCAATTGTTACGACAATTCCATGGTTGAAACGTTCTTCAAATCCCTCAAGGCTGAGCTGATCTGGCGCAACCGTTGGGAAACCAGACGTCAAGCCGAAGGGGCGATATTTCAGTATATCAATGGGTTCTACAATCCACGACGCCGGCACTCGTCGTTAGGAGGTAAAAGCCCCTTGGCCTTCGAACGAAAGGCTGCCTAAATGAACTGAGAGACCGGAACGTAAACGCGACAAGACCAAAATGTTCTGGCACCTTCAGCATGACGCTCTGAGCAAGTTCTTGCTTTCGCGCTAAATCCATTGCGTCGCCATATACGGGGCGACCGCGGATGACCTTTACGCTGTGACCCATCATTTCACCGCTGACGTCCATGCGCTTTGTCGCGTTCAATATTCGGCTTTCCCACGTGTGGCGCACACCTCTAATTGTATGCTGAGGGGACGGCAGCAGGCCATTGCTGCGAAGGTATTTGTTCATCTTTCCTGAGTAGTTGCTCTTGCGCTCTGTAGCGCGGAAACCCTTCCGGATGGCGTTTGGCTGCCGCGAGGGCGACGCCGACAAGAGGCACCAACCGTGCGGATGAACTGTTCTTGATCTCTCTGCGGTCCTCGCCCTCTTCAAATGCGAGCCGCAGGTGGGGGGGGGTGATCCAGCACAATAGCGTTTGCTGGAAGGTCGTGGATCTCAGACTGCCTGCACCCCGTTTCGATTGAGATTAGCAGGATGTTCCGCGCTTCCGCATTTGTGGCGTCGAATGCGCCTGGTGCAAACCATTTATCGGCAATCCAATCTACCGGGATTTCCAATTTTCGGGTTTCAACCTTGTGCCGATCCTTGAGGTTCACACGACGGTATGGCTCTGGCGGATTGGGTTGCGCTATGCCCTCGTAATAGCGACGAAGCATTCCGGCCATGTTTGCGAAGTCCTTGTTGCCGCGTTCCATCGACAGGCCTTCGGCGGTGATCTTCCTTTGCCACCAAGCCTTGTGCTTCAGCGCCGCAGCGTGGTCGATCTCTGACACGAACACATCCATGCCGCCCAGAGCCGTCATCAGGTTGGCAACGGCACGTTTGCGCGGGTTGCGCCACAGGCGCAGCTGGTTTTCGCTTTTGTATCGATTGTCGTGCGCCGCAAGGCTTTCAACTTCATCGACAAGCCCTGAGAGCATCAGCGCCGGTTCATCGATCGCCCCAAGGAGGGCTTTTGCCGTCTCAGTAGCGGGATCGGCGCTGGCAGTTTCTACGCGGCTCAAGATCTCATCCAGCGGTGCATCAAGGAGATCGGAGAGCGGGCGGTAGGCGAAGCCTCTCGCTTGCGCGATCTTCTGCGCTGCGCGGTAAGGGCTGGCCTCGTCTGGTCGCTCTTTTATGATAGCTTTTTCATCGAGCTCGGCTAGCAACCTGGCCTCCACATCGGGCAACAACTCACGGGCACGCCGCTCACTGTCGGTCTCAAGAGAACGGTGGATTTCTTTGCGTCCAGCGACTGCAAGAAACCGTTTGGGCACTCGCATTCGTAGGTGTCAAATGTCTCCCGTTTGATCAGTCCAGCCATCTGTGCCACCCGTTCTATGATCGCCGCCGCCTGTCGCAGATTAGCGCGTTGCTACACTTTCCTGATGGGCATTGAGATGTATAAATGACCTAAGTAGCTTGAAGGTATAGTATTATTTTAATGCACAAGTTGAACGGCGGTTGCCGTATTCCATGGTCGTCTTGGAGAGCCTCGACAGGGATTGTTCTGAAGGAAATTCGGTAACATCAAAGTGTTTTTGTTCAAAAAGTTCGGCGGTTCATCCATTTTCACCGAGTTGAAATGGTAACCTCGCCGCTTAGCCTCGGGGGAGTGACCTTTGGGCCCGATGGGAATAATCACGCTTCAATGAGAAGCGTGGTAATATGGCTGAAGATAATTCAGCTACCGACAATATTAGGGAGTGATAGGGTGTCACTCACTTGCAGCCGTGGTGAGATCATCATCGCGGCGCGGGATCATCGTTGCTGCAAGCAGTTGAGCCATGCATTTATACGTAAAAAAACGCCCCCGTAGGACGTTTTATTTATCGTTGCTAGGGCGGAGCTCAGCCGTTCCAGGTGCGTATTGGACCGCAGTCCATATGCACGAAGTTGGAACCGCGGTAGCGACCGACGCCGCCAGCGCGGCAGGCTTGTGCGGCTTGCGAAATTTGTGCGGTGCTGCGGCTATCGAGGCGCAGATCGGCGGCCTGACCAACCATGTGAAGCGATGTTTTCGCAACGCCGCTTGATTGGCTACGCAGCATCGCGTTTGTTTGCGGTGAGCGGTAACCGGACAGCAGCATATAAGGTTCGTTCACATCCATCAGGTTATGTGCGGCAGCCATAATATCAATGGTGCGGGTGTCGATGTTGATTGCTTCGCCGGTACGCCAGTCGCGCATGAAGATGTTCACTTCGCGGATTGCTTCACCGATATACTGGCCTTCGATCCAGTAGATCGTGTCCATGCGTTCGCCGGTGCGGCCATTATACATTTTCAGGCGACGGACATCGCCACCACCACGCAGGAACCCTGCAGCACTCGAATAAGTTGGTGCGGCGGAGATCGCAGTCGCTGCAAATGCGCCAAGGATACCGCGGCGGGTCATGCCCACTGTTTTGTTTTGTTTCATATTTCTTGCGCCTGTCCCGTCGCTCAACATTATTCCGCTTTTCAACGGTGTTTTCATCTATGTCCCCAGATGCACCGCCCTTATTGCACGAGTCGATTCTTGGACCAAGTCAATTTTGCCCGCAGGCACGAAACTACCCCCAAATAGGCGAGTTTTTGCGCAAATTGCCGCGGGCTTTTTGTCCCGTTGCTTTTTTGTTCGTGCGTATGGGCAACATTATTTTGCCGTAACGTCAGATGTAGTGTTTGTGAATGGACAGTGATGGGGTGGTTTATCCATATACGAGGCAATGCGTGGACTGTGTGTTTGTGCCATGAAGTATTACTCTGTTGGGGGGGCTATATGTCTGTTTTAGTTAAGTCACATGTGTTGCGCGCCGTGTTGGTTGCGAGCATGTTGTTTTCTGTTTGGGTCCCGTCGGCGCAGGCACAGGTGACCGCGTTCCGTCAAGCGGTGGCTGAGGCTGCTGCGCGTGATGAGGATTTGTCTGCGTTTTACCGCGCCCGCGATTTTCAGGGTATCTGGAGTGATCAGGGGGACAGTGGGCGTCGCAATGCCTTGCTTGCTGCGTTTGCGGATGCGGGGAATCACGGATTGCCTGCGATCCGGTATGATCCGGATGCGATCATGGCGCAGTTGCGTGCTGCGACGACACCTGCCGAGCAGGGCCGTATGGAAGTCGAGCTAAGCCGCTTGTTCATGCAATACGCCCGCGATGTGCAGACCGGCATTTTGACCCCGTCATCTGTTAGCAATGCAATCAAACGTGAAGTGCCGCTGCGCGCGCGTCTTGACACGATTAAAGCATTTTCGCAGGCAAACCCTGCGGGGTTCTTGCGGTCGCTTCCGCCGAGTTCGCCAGAGTACACCCGTTTGATGCGTGAGAAATTGCGTCTGGAGGCGTTACTGGATGCGGGTGGTTGGGGGCCATCGGTTAGTGGCGGCGCGCTTGCGCCCGGTGCGACAGGGGCACGTGTTATTGAGTTGCGTAACCGTTTGATCGCAATGGGATTTATGGATCTTTCGGCCACTCAGACCTATGATGCGTCAATTCAAGCAGCGGTGCAGCGGTTTCAGCAGGCACATGGGATAGTCGTAGATGGGACCGTGGGCGCTGGCACGTTGCGTGAAATCAACGTGCCTATGGCGTCTCGCTTGCAGTCGGTTGTTGTCTCGATGGAGCGTGAGCGCTGGATCAACCGTCCGCGTGGCGAGCGTCATATTTGGGTCAACCTTGCGGATTTCTCTGCGGCGATTGTGGATAATGACCGGGTCACATTTACGACTCGTTCGGTTGTTGGTGCGGTGCAAGCCGACCGCGAAACACCTGAGTTTTCCGATGAAATGGCGTTCATGGTTATCAACCCGAGCTGGTATGTGCCGCGCTCTATTGTGACCAAGGAATACTTGCCGTTGATGCAAAACAATCGCAATGCGGTGAGCCAGCTTGATGTGATCGATAGCAAAGGGCGCGCCGTGAGCCGATCTGCGATCGACTTTAGCAGCTACACTGCGCGCACATTCCCGTACTCGATGCGTCAAGGCCCGTCGGCCGCGAATGCGCTTGGCTTGGTCAAGTTCATGTTTCCGAACGTCTACAATATCTATTTGCATGACACCCCGTCCAAGTCGTTGTTTGGCCGCGAAGTGCGCGCCCTTAGCCATGGGTGTATTCGTTTGAATGATCCGTTTGATTTTGCTTATGCGCTTTTGGCCAAGCAGACATCGGATCCGGTAGAGTACTTTCAGTCGCGTCTGCGCACGGGGTCCGAGGTTCGCGTTAACCTCGATGTGCCTGTGCCTGTGCATATCGTCTACCGCACGGCCTTTACTGATGTGACTGGCCGCTTGCAGTTCCGCCGCGACATTTACGGGCGCGACGCTGACATCTGGAATGCATTGGCACGCGAAGGGGTAGAAGTCCGCGCGGTTCAGGGCTAAGTCTTGCCTTGAGGAATTCAGGGGTCCAAGACGTATGACACTATCAGTGAAAGACATCGCAACGGCGTTGGGGGCAAAAGCCTTTGGCGCCGTTGATCTTTTGGTGACGGGGTTGTCGGAGCCGCAGTCGGCGGGAGTGGATGATTTGGCACTGGCGATGTCACCTGCTTACGGTCCTGCTTTGGCGCAGGGGCAGGCCCGCGCGGCCGTGGTTTGGGCGGGGGCGGATTGGCGCGCGCTGGGGTTGCAGGCCGCAATTGAGGCGCCGCGCGCCCGTTTGGCGATGGCTGGTTTGACGCAGATGTTGGACGGTGTTCCAAGGGGGACGGGGATCAGTGCCCATGCGCTGGTCGATCCCACGGCGCAGATTGGCGCGGGGGTGTCGATTGGTCATTTCAGCGTGATTGGTGCGGGGGCTGTGATTGGTGATGGCTGCCAGATCGCGGATCATGTGAGCATTGCGGCAGGGGTGAAGATCGGTGCAGACACGCGGTTATGTGCCGGTGTGCGCGTTCAGTGTAGGGTACGCCTTGGCGCACGTGTCGTGATCCAGCCTAATGTTGTGATTGGTGGGGACGGATTTTCGTTTGTGACTGCTGCACCCTCCCATGTTGAAATCGGCCGTAAGACGCTGGGAAAAGTGCCGTTTGAGCCGCCTGTCGATGCGACCCAACATCGTATTCATTCGTTGGGCGGTGTCGAGATTGGCGACGATGTCGAGATTGGCGCCAATAGCACGGTGGATGCGGGGACTATTCGTGCGACGCGCATTGGATGTGGCACCAAGATCGATAATCTGGTGCAGGTCGGGCATAATGTCGTGGTAGGCGCTGATTGTCTGCTCTGTGCGCAAACGGCGGTGGCGGGCTCTGCGGTGATTGGTGATCGCTGTGTGCTGGGCGGCAAATCGGGCATCGGGGATAATCTGCGCATCGGCGCTGATTGTGTGATTGGCGGTGCTGCGATTGTGTTGGCGGATGTGCCTGCGGGCAGTTTCATGATGGGCTATCCTGCGCAGCCGATGCTGACATACCGCGCGCGTGAGCGCAGCCTGCGCCAAGCGGTTTTACGACATAAGACTGTTTCAAAACCTACGCAGAATGATTAGACACCTCACAGTCACCAATGGAACGCACAGATGAGTACGCAAGACAAAGTTATCGCCATTCTCGCCGAACAGGCCATTTTGCAGCCCAGCGATGTGGCGCTTGAAAATTCGTTAGAGGATTTGGGCATTGATAGCATGGCTTTGGTTGAAAGTATTTTTGCGATTGAAGAGACTTTTGATATTTCTGTACCGTTTAATGCCAATAATCCAAGTGACAGCGCGTTTGATATCTCAACCGTTGCCTCGATTATTGCGGCAATTGACAAGTTAAAAGCGGAGCAAGCGTGAAGTGAACCGCCGCGTTGTCATCACAGGGGCAGGGACGATCAATCCGCTTGGCGCGGATGTTGCGAGCACCTTTGAGGCGATGCGTGAGGGCCGTTGTGGCATTGACCGCCTCGATATTCGAGACGTCGATCGTTTGGCGATCCAGATTGGGGCGCAGGTCAAAGGCTACGCTGAGGCGGACTATTTTAACCGTCAGCAAATCGCGCTTTATGACCGGTTTACCCAGTTCACCTTGCTGGCTGCGCGCCAGGCGGTCGGCCAATCGGGGCTGACGTTTTCAGGCGAATTGGCGGATATGTCGGGGGTTATCCTTGGTACCTCTGGTGGTGGGTTGAACACCCAAGACGAGAATTACCGCGCGGTTTATGAAGAGGGCAAGAACCGTGTGCACCCCTTTATTGTGCCCAAATTGATGAACAGTGCCGCCGTGAGCCAAGTATCGATGGAGTGCAACTTGCTTGGTCCATCGTTTACCGTGTCGTCCGCCTGCGCGTCGAGCAATCACGCGATGGGGCAGGCGTTTAACATGGTGCGTTGCGGCATGGCGACGGTCATGGTCACGGGCGGCGCGGAGAGCATGTTGTGCTTTGGCGGGATCAAGGCGTGGGAGGGGCTGCGCGTGATGTCCAAGGATGCTTGTCGTCCGTTTTCAGCCACGCGCAATGGCATGGTCCAGGGCGAAGGGGCAGCGGTTTTTGTGTTTGAAGAGTATGAGCATGCCAAAGCACGCGGCGCGGAAATATTGTGTGAAGTGGCAGGGTTTGCGATGTCGTCTGATGCCGCAGATATTGTGATGCCGTCCAAGCAAGGGGCTGCGCGCGCGATTGCAGGGGCGTTGAAAAACGCGAAATTAGATCGCTCAGATGTGGGTTATATCAACGCGCATGGCACAGGCACTGCGGCCAATGACAAGACCGAATGTGCCGCTGTGGCCGATGTGTTTGGCGCGCATGCCGATAAGCTGATGATTTCCAGCACCAAGTCGATGCACGGTCATTTGATTGGCGGTACCGGCGCTGTGGAACTTCTTGCCTGCATCATGGCGCTGCGCGACGGGGTGATTGCGCCGACCATCGGCTATGAAGAGCCTGACCCTGAATGTGCGCTGGACGTGGTGCCGAATGTGGCGCGAGATGCCTGCGTGGACGCCGTTTTGTCGAATGCGTTTGCCTTTGGCGGGCTGAACGCGGTTATTGCGCTGCGCAAAATCTGAACATAAAAAAACCGCCTGCAACGTGAGTTGCAGACGGTTTGATCTGGTATTGCGGAAGGTTTAGTTTCCTGATCCGTCGAAGCCTGCGGTGAAACCGGAAAGCGAAATGTCCAAGACCACCTCTTGGTCTGGAGCCGCAGCTGGTACCATGCGCATTGTTGCTTTGCTTCCGCGCTTGAACTGGTTGATTTCTTCGGTTGTGAAGCCGATACGCGCAACACAGCCTGCGCGATTGCAGAACGTAAACTCGTAGCTGCGTGATGCTGAACCATCAACAGTGATTTGCAACTGCTCGGTCAACAGCGTCTCGAGCGGCACAACAATTGTTGCACCGGCTGCAGCGCGGCCACCAGCGGGCAGGGGGAACATGCTGATTTCGGCAACTGAATTACCTTCAGCGTCGTTCAAGAGTTGATACAACTGGCAAGGATCGTCCTGACCTTCCTCGGCGTTCAAGCAACGCAAAGCCCAGTCGCCGAATTCTTCGCGAATGTAAGGCGTGCCAACTGCGTTGGCGTCAGGCGCATTTGCCGTCGCAACTTCTGTGCCCATGTCGAAATCTTCGTCAGCATCAGCGGCGGGCGTTGCGGCATCAGTTGCAGCGTCTTGAGCCACAGCATCAGCGGCAGGCGTTTCTGTTGCAGCCTCTTGAGCCGCAGGTGCCGTCGTTTCATCGGTTGCAGGTGTCTCTTGCGCAAATGCGCTCGACGACGTTGCAATTAATGCGGCAAGAAAGATTGGTTTGACTGAGTTCAACATAACGTCGTTCCTAAATGATTGTTGATGCGATCTAACATGAGGGCCGCGCCGTGTCAGGCCCAAATAAGCGGAAATCGGCGGGGTTTTGCCAACAGGATTAGCGCCCCAAAGCCGCCCCTTAAATTCAAAGCGCATAGAAAAAGGGACCCGAAGGTCCCTTGATCGTTGTCTCCCCGTCGGACTTAGCCGACTAATTGATCAAACTTTATGCTGTGCGCACAAGTCCGTCAATTAAAAAAACTGAAGTTATGGCATGGCCCGAGGCAGATAGAAAAGTGCCGCGCCCGAAGGCACGGCAAGTTTAACACGAAGGATACGGTCACCACACCGGGGACATGTTGGCGCAGGACCGTGCGATTACACTGGCATGAACATGTTAAAAATGTATTTTGATGCAAACATTTTTAGCAAATAAAAGGGCCTGAACTTATGGCAGATGATATCTTTATCGGCGGCGGCGGCGATGCATACGGACAAGCGCAGCTGCTTTTGCTGGATAAAGCGAACCGTCACGGGCTGATTGCGGGGGCCACGGGCACCGGTAAAACCGTGACTTTGCAGATCATGGCCGAAGGGTTCTCGCGCGCAGGCGTGCCGGTATTTTTGTCTGATGTGAAAGGTGATTTGTCGGGGCTCGCGGTGGCAGGGTCCGAGGCATTCAAGCTTCACGGGCCTTTTACGAGCCGTGCAGCGACCATCGGCCTTGACCTGCAATATGAAAGTTTTCCTGTCACGTTCTGGGATCTGTTCGGCCAGCAAGGTCACCCGATCCGTGCCACGGTGGCAGAGATGGGGCCGCTATTGCTGTCGCGCTTGATGGATCTGACTGTGGTGCAGGAGGGGGTGTTAAACGTTGCGTTCCGCATCGCCGACGAGCAAGGCCTGCCGCTGCTGGACCTCAAGGATTTGCAATCATTGTTGATCTGGGTTGGCCAAAATGCCGGTGATCTGTCGTTGAAATACGGTAATGTCGCGGCCTCGTCCGTCGGTGCGATCCAACGGCAGTTGTTGGTGTTGGAGAATCAAGGCGGCACTGCGCTGTTTGGCGAGCCTGCATTGGAATTGTCGGATCTGATGCGCGTGCGCGCCGATGGCAAGGGCGAGATCAACATCCTTGCCGCCGATCAGTTGATGGGTAGCCCACGGCTTTATGCGACGTTTTTGCTGTGGCTGCTGTCGGAATTGTTCGAGGAACTGCCAGAGGTCGGCAATCCTGAGAAGCCTAAACTGGTGTTCTTTTTCGACGAAGCGCATTTGCTGTTTGATGGCGCGCCGAAAGCGCTGGTGGATAAGGTCGAGCAGGTCGCTCGTCTGATACGGTCGAAAGGCGTGGGGGTTTATTTTGTGACTCAGAACCCCGGCGACGTGCCTGATGATGTGTTGGGCCAGCTCGGTAACCGCGTACAACACGCGTTGCGTGCCTTTACTGCGCGTGACCGCAAGGAGCTGAAAAACGCAGCAGAGACCTACCGAGATAACCCTGCGTTCGATACTGCTGATGCCATTGTGCAGGTCGGTACAGGCGAGGCGGTCACCTCGTTTCTTGACGCGAAAGGTATCCCGCAAGTCGTTCAGCGTACGCTGATCCGCCCGCCGGCCTCGCAACTGGGACCGATCGACAAACCGACCCGCGCGGCAGTCATGGCCGCATCGGATATGGCGGGAAAATACGACGTGGCAATCGATCGGGTCAGCGCACATGAAATACTGCTAAAACGCGCGGATGCCGCAGCGAAAGAGGCCGAGCAGTCGGAGGCCGCAGCACAAGACGCCGGTGAAAAAGACCGCGAACACAGCCGCGCGCGCCGCTATGATGGAGGCAAGACCACGCAGCGGTCGTCACGGTCAAGCAAAGACGACGGGTTTGGCGGCGCTTTGGTCAATGTCGTGATGAAAGAGCTGAAAGGCACCACAGGTCGCCGCATTGTACGCGGCATCTTGGGCGGTTTGTTTAAGGGGCGGTAATTAAAGTGGCCGGATTTTAAGTATTGCGATCCGGTTTTCGTCCTTTTCGATCACTTCAAAACGGAACCCGTGGAAGCTGAACACTTGACCTTCCACGGGGATCATCTGCGCTTCATGGATCACCAGACCGGCCACTGTATTGGCCTCGTCATCGGGTAAGGCCCAGTCGTAAGCGCGGTTCAGGTCGCGCAGGGTCATGCCACCCTCGACCAAATAGGCACCGTCGGATGTGGCCTCGACTTGGGCGGCCTCATCTTCGTCAAATTCATCGGCAATTTCGCCCACGATTTCCTCTAGGATGTCTTCTAGCGTGATCAGACCTTGCAGCCCGCCATATTCATCCACGACCAGCGCAAAATGCGACTTGCGGCGCAGAAATTCGCGCATCTGGTCGCCCATCGTTGTGGTCTCTGGAATGAAATATGCGTCCATCGCAACCGACATAATGTCAAAATTACCAATGTCGCGGCGGTTGAATCTATCGGCAATCAATAATTTGTGCAGTGCGCGCAACAGGTCTTTTGAATGGATGACACCAACGATATTCTCGGGGTCATCACGGTAAAGCGGCAGGCGGGTATGTGGGCTTTCTAAAATCTGGCTGAGGATGTCCTGCACCGGCAGGGTCACATCGACCACTTCGATACCGGAGCGATGCAACATAACCTCTTCAACCATCCGCTCGTTCAGATCAAGCGCACCCAAGATACGGTCACGGTCTTCTTTTTCAACGATGCCCTCGGAATGGCCCAGTTGCAATGCACCCGCGATTTCCTCGTGGACCGCCAATATCTGGCTATCGGGATCGGTACGCACACCAAACAAAAACAACACGCCGCGCACAAAAAACCGCACGGCAGAGACGATGGGTGAAAAGATCAGCACGAT
Organism: Yoonia sp. MH D7; assembly: GCF_054439475.1. Lineage (NCBI taxonomy): Bacteria > Pseudomonadati > Pseudomonadota > Alphaproteobacteria > Rhodobacterales > Paracoccaceae > Yoonia > Yoonia sp. MH D7. Next base: position 1,194,262 of record NZ_JBTJCF010000001.1, on the reverse strand, counting down.
GACAGCGATAGGTGCGGCCACCAGGGCGGCCACTTTTTCAGGGTTCGTGATCGCATAGGTTTTAGGCAGTACTTCTGCAAAGATCAGCACAAGGAGCGTCATAATCAACGTGGCAAAGGCCACGCCGTTCTGGCCGAATATCTTGGTCAGCAGGGCGGTGGCAAGCGAGGTCGCCAGAATATTCACCACGTTATTGCCCAATAGGACCGACCCGATCAGCCGTTCGCTATCGTCGGTCACTTCCAACGCGCGTTCTGCACCGCGGGAGCCTTTGTCTGCTGCGGTACGCAACTTGCCGCGTGATGCAGCCGTGAGTGCGGTTTCAGAGCCGGAGAAGAATCCGGAGAGAACCAGCAGCACCAGAATGGCACCCGCAGTCAGCCAGAATGCGGTATCGAAGAGGGACGTGTCCATCGTTCACTTTCATCTAAATTATTCGCGAGTGTTATGGGGCTTTGTGAGGCGCCGTTCAAGACGTCTTTGGCGTTTTGCGCGACAGCGGGTGGTGGTCCATGACCAGTTCGGTCAACCGCTCGTCCAGCACATGGGTGTAAATCTCGGTTGTTGCGACATCGGCGTGGCCCAGCATTGTCTGGATCGAGCGCAGATCAGCGCCGCCTGCGAGCAGATGCGAGGCAAAGGCGTGGCGAATCGTGTGTGGTGTCACTTTTTCAGGCGAGACACCGCCAGCGACGGCGAATTCCTTGATCAGGCCGAAAAACCTGTGCCGCGTCAGGTGACCCAACTTTCCGCGCGACGGAAACAGGAACTTCGAAGGGGGGACGCCTTTCTGGCGGGCGTCTTCCTCGGTTTTGTCACGCGCGACCAGCCACGCAGCCATAGCAATCTTGGCGGGAGGTGACAGGGGCACGAGACGTTCTTTGCCGCCTTTGCCTCGCACCAGAAGCATCGCAGGATTGCCGCGTGCCGCGCTGACCGGCAGGCTAACCAATTCCGTGACGCGCATGCCTGTGGCGTATAGCAGTTCCATCAGTGCGGTATTCCGCAGACCTTCGCGGCTATCGCGGGCGGCGGTTAAAAGCCGTTCAATCTCGGGCACATCAAGGGTTTTTGGCAGGGCTTTGGATCGTCCCGGCCCCTTGATTGTGATCGCGGGGTTTTGTGTGCGCCAGCCTTCTTCAAAGGCGAAGCGGAAAATTTGTTTGATCGCGGAGAGCCTGCGTGCGCGGGTCGATTTCGCCAATCCCTGCGCGTCGCAGTGGATCAAATAGCTTTCCACATGATCTTGTGTGACACCCGCAAAGTGCAGATCCTTGGACGTCAGCCAGCCGGAAAAGTCGGTTAAATCGCGCGCATAGGCCAGTTGTGTGTTGGTTGCGGCGTCTAGTTCTGCGGCCTGCGCCTCAAGAAATGCTTGAATCCAGTGGGCCATCGGCTGGTCGGCGGCGCTCACGAGGCGCGCTCTAGGATCAAGGCTTGCAGGGCGGTTTTGCGGGCGACATCTTCCAGTCCAATAGAGCGCCAGAACGCCAGCACATCGGTCAAGGCGGTCAGGTTCCCTGACAGGCCCGCATCCGCCGTAGCGATCGAGTGCAGCAACGCGGCCCCCAATTCACCGTTCAAAACCATCGCCTCGAACTCTGCGCTGGGTTCGATCCCGTCAAATGCCGTCTGGATCGCCTTTTCCTGATCGCTTTGCGCACCTTCAGGCACACCTTGGGCCAAAAGCACGCGGAAGTCTTGGGTATCATTGGCCTGTGCGACTGCCTCGAAATTTGGTGACAGCAGACCCACATCCAGTGCAATCTCTGCGGCCTGTCCCGTCAAGGCCAGCCCGGTCAGAGACGGAGCAAAGTAGCGAGAAAATGTAACTTCCAAACGGGCCGTCTGCATCTCGTCCCATGCCATTTTCAGGGCCGCAGAGGCAGCGTCAGCGTCGTCTGATTTCAACGCGATATCGAGAGCTTGCACTGCGCGCGCACGGTCCCAAATCCCACCCGAGGCTGCGGGCTTGCGGGCCATATAAAATCCGAAAAGCACGTTCTCGGATATAGCCCCGATACGGGCCAATCGCTCTGCCGCCTCTAACTGGCTTTTCCAGCCAGTTGTGGAGCGCAGGTCAGCGTGGGCAAAGGCGTTGGGCAGGCGGGTTGTGGTCATCGCCTCGCCAATTGCTTCACGCATCCGGAACACCAGCGGGCTAAGACGGGTCGGCGCGGGCAGGGGCGGTTCGTCCTCGAACAGATCGGGATCAAGAAAGCGTGACATCAGCGCCTCTTCTTCGGGCGTGATATCCCCTAAAACGCGGTGGGTATTCAAGATCAGTGCGGCGGCAGACCAATCGCCGTTGCGGGCGGTGCAGAAGATGCGGGCGGGGTACGTCGGCGCGACCCGTGGGGTGTCGCGCATGACGCTACAGGCTTCGTCTTCCGTGCCTGTCAGCAAGGCCACGTCAAACCAGCGGCGAAACAGATCAGGTTGTAGATTGTCACCCTGCACCAACAGGGCCAACGCCGGGTCAAGCGCGCCGATATCCAACAGCTTGTCCACACGCGCAAGATAGAGCAGTCCATCAGCGCGTTCGCCAAGCGGCGGCGCGGCCTCTGCCAGAAGCAGGGTCATTAACAATTCCTGCACGGCGGGCAGGGCGTCGATGTGTGCTGCTTGCAATAATGGAACGAGATCCTGGCTGTTGCTGGACGCCCACAAAGATTTGGGCAGCCCCGTGACCTCTGACGAGAGCAACCCGATTGGCGCAGGCGCCGGCGCGTCGAGTTCTGTAACCGTCACCTGCGGCACATCTGCGGAACTGGCGATCGGCGGCTCGTCTGGTTTTGGTTTGGCTGGAGGGGCAATGGTTGCATGGGCCTCGACGCTCTGAGACAGCCAGTCTATTGCAGACAGCGGGCTAGCCTGTTGCGCCAGCGCAATATGCGGCGCCAAAATCATTGGCACCAAGAACCAAGCCTTGTGCATTTAATTCAGATCCAGCGTGACAGGTAGCGACACAGGGGCCACAGGGGCCGCGAAATCGGATGGGAAAAAGATGGGTCCGGCATAGGCGTAGATCACCAATGCCAAGGCACCCAAAATAATCAGCACCAGTAAGAGTTTGATAAGTCGCCATAACATGGATGGTATTGCCTCATATTTGCCCGATAAGCGGTCTAGTCGCCGCGTTCTGCGTTGTTTATATATGGCCTTTCACGCAATATCACTCCATTCACATAAACAAATTTAAATTAGGCGGCACTATGCCTATCAAACACTGGAAGATAAGGCGATTTTTCTCATGACCCAAGCTGAGGTGAAACCGATTTTACACCGTACGGTTGTGCTCGTGGGTATGATGGGGTCGGGTAAAACGGCAGTCGGGCGCGCCTTGGCGACCGAATTGGAGGTACCGTTTCTGGATAGTGACGTGGCGATTGAGGAAGCGGCGACGCAATCGATTCCCGAAATATTTGAGCGCGACGGCGAGGCGTTTTTTCGTAAGCGCGAGGCAGAGGTGATTGACCGGCTGCTGTCGGGGCCCCCCGTCATCCTATCAACAGGCGGCGGCGCATTTTTATCGGACCGCACCCGCGCACTCATCGCGAAAAAGGCAGTATCGCTTTGGCTGAATGTCGATCTGAAAATTCTTTGGGAACGGGTGCGCAACAAGAACACCCGCCCTTTGCTGATGACACATGACCCGTTAGGAACATTGACCCGATTGCTGGCAGAACGCACGCCGATCTACGCCAAGGCAAAACTAGAGGTCGTGATCAAACCAAATGCGAGTATTGAAAGCACGACCGCAGATGTGCTTGATGCGCTTGCCGCCGACCCTCAAATTCTGGAGCGCACCCCATGAGTATTACCACTGCCGCCACCGTGCATGTCAATCTGCCCGGACGTGAATATGACATCCATATCGGGCCGGGTTTGCTGATCGAAGCGGGTAATCTTATCGCGCCGTTTGGCGGGCGCAGACATGTGGCCATCATCACCGACGAGACAGTGGCGGGTCTACATCTAAGCGCGCTTCAGGCGGGCTTGGCGGCGGCAGGCATCACGTCACAAGCGCTGGCCTTGCCTGCTGGCGAGGCCACAAAATGCTGGGCGGAGGTCGAGCGGACCTGTGATTTTCTGCTGGATCAGAAAGTAGAGCGCGGTGATATTGTTATCGCTTTTGGTGGCGGGGTGATTGGAGATTTGGCTGGGTTCGCGGCTTCTGTGTTGCGACGTGGCGTGCGGTTTGTACAGATCCCGACCTCGCTATTGGCGCAGGTTGACAGCTCTGTTGGCGGCAAAACGGGGATCAATACGCGTCACGGCAAGAACTTGATCGGCGCGTTTCACCAGCCGACGTTAGTGCTGGCGGATACTGCGCTGCTGGGCACGCTTGCGCCGCGCGATTTTCTGGCGGGCTACGGCGAGGTCGTGAAATACGGGCTGCTGGGTGATCTGAAGTTCTTTGAATGGCTCGAAAAGATGGCCCCTGCGATGGCAGTGGGCGATATGGATGCACGCGTGCAAGCAGTGACAAAGTCGGTGCAGATGAAGGCGGACATTGTCGCGCGTGACGAAACCGAACAGGGAGATCGTGCGCTGCTTAACCTTGGGCATACGTTCTGTCATGCGCTAGAGGCCGCGACGGGCTATTCGGACCGATTGCTGCACGGCGAAGGTGTGGCGATTGGGTGTGCGATGGCGTTCGAGTTGTCGGCCCGTTTAGGGCTGTGCAGTCAGGAATCGCCGTCCCGCGTGCGCGCGCATTTGCGTGATATGGGCACCAAGGTTGATCTGCGTGATATCGAGGGTGATTTGCCTGATGCGGAAGCTTTGCTGAACCTGATGGGGCAAGATAAAAAGGTCGTCGCAGGCCAATTGCGGTTCATTCTGGCCCGCGAGATCGGTGATGCGTTTATCACATCCGATGTGCCGCGTGATGTGGTGTTGTCGGTTTTGAAAGACGCATTAGCCGAGAGGTAGGATGGATGAGATCCATCCCACCTGATTGATTTAAAACGGGATTTCGTCGTCCATGTCAGAGCGTCCGCCGCCTTGACCGCTATCATAGCCACCGCCGGAATTGCCACCACCCTGATTGCCGCCGCCGTAGCCACCGCCAGAGTTGCCACCAGAATTACCGCCGCCGTAGCCGCCTTGGTCACCACCGCCGTAGCCACCCTGATCACCGCCGCCTTGACCGCCACCATCACGGCCGTCGAGCATGGTCAATGTGCCGCCGAAACCTTGCAAAACCACTTCTGTGGAATAGCGGTCGGTGCCATCTTGGGCTTGGTATTTGCGGGTCTGCAATGCGCCCTCGATATACACTTTCGAGCCTTTTTTGAGGTATTGCTCGGCAATGCGCACCAGACCGTCGTTGAAGATGGCAACCGAATGCCATTCGGTTTTCTCGCGGCGTTCGCCGGTGCTTTTGTCTTTCCAGTTTTCAGAGGTGGCGATGCGCAAGTTGCACACCTTGCCGCCGTTGCCGAATGTACGGACTTCTGGGTCACGGCCCAGATTGCCGATCAAGATAACTTTGTTGACGCTTCCGGCCATTTTATTCCCCTACACGATTCTACAGTACGCGTTGTTGTGACAGACCGTGTTTGGTCCGACAAGGTTTACGAGCGGATATCTGTTGCCTAGCGTTTGCAGTTTTGGGCCAAATGTGTAAAGTCCGCGCAACTGTAATGTCTGGGGGCGTTTGTATGCGCGGGTTTGGTTTGATTTTTGCCGTGGGTGCCGTGCTGGCGCCGATGGAAAGTTTTGCAGAAACACGCACGCGCGCGTCCTTGTTCGAGAACCAGTTGAGCGTCTTGGATAACCGCTCGGCGGCACAATACAATAATTCCGTGCGATTGCAGCCGCCACGCGCTGTGGTGCCGACGATTTCGACATCAACACTGCCTGCCTATAGCGGCCGCTATGCGGGCGAGTATATCAATGTAGCGCGCACTGCGGCCCGCAAACACGGCGTGCCTGAGGATTTGTTCTTGCGCCTTGTGCAGCAGGAAAGCGGCTGGAACGTCAATGCGCGGTCACATAAAGGTGCTCTGGGATTGGCGCAATTGATGCCGCAGACAGCGCGTGCCTTGGGTGTAAATCCTGCTGATCCTGCGCAGAATCTTGAAGGCGGCGCGCGGTATTTGCGTCGTCAATTCGAAACATTTGGCACATGGCGTCTGGCGCTTGCGGCTTATAATGCGGGCCCCGGGGCCGTTCAGAAATACAATGGCGTGCCGCCTTATAACGAGACGCGTAACTATGTACGGGTGATCTGGGGCAGTTAAGCACGGCTTTCACCGATAATCTTACAGGATTACCATCCGGGTGCGAGATGTGTCCGGACGGCGCATGGTCGTAAGCGCTTGCTTTGTTTGCATGAGTGCCGGTGTAAGTTTTGCCACACTAAATTTATTCGGTGCAGCTAAAAAGATTGGCGCTTAGCTGTGTTGGGTCGTCGCGCCATGTCTGCGGAATGTGCTGGGTGTGTGGCCCGTTTGTGCGGAAAAGCTGCGGGTGAAATAGGCCGCACTTTGAAAGCCCAACTGATCGGCGATGTCCTTGACGGGCAGGCTGGTGTCGCGCAGCAGCATACATGCCTCAAAATGAATTCTGTTGCGCAGCAGGCCCAGCGCCGACTTGCCGCAGGTCTGTTTGCAGCACCTTGTCAGGTGGGTGGGTGTGACCCCGAGCGTAGCTGCAAAATCACTGACGGACTTGTCGCGCCGGTAATCTCGTTCGATCAGGTCGGTGTAGGCTGCGACCAGCCTTGCGGCGGTGGTATCGGTGCGCGCTTTGCTTGTGCTGGGCGGGGCCGCTTCGATTTGCCGCTCGAAGAAAACGGCCAGTAGCCCAAGGTGGCAATGCGCCGCGCGTGCGTGGGATGCGCTGGCGGATTTCAGTTCGCGTTCGAGCGCCTCGACGAGGCCCAGCAGTTGTTTTTGCACATGTACATCGCGTAGCCGCAGGTGAACGGGTGCGTCGGGCCATTCGGAAGCCATGGCGGCGGGGATAACGATCATTTGTCCGAAAACGGTCGGGCCGACTTCAAAGCCGTACATCGTGTGGGCGGGGATATAGATCAGGTTGTTGGCCCCGTAGCCGCTGGTCAGCCCCGCAATTGTGATCCGCCCCTGTCCGCGGGTGATGAACAGCAGGCGCGGAGTGGCGTGGCTGCGCATGGCTTCGGTCCGCCAGCGGCCGGCTGTGGAGTTTTGCGCAATTGAGGACAGCGAGAGGGCTGTCGGGATCATTTCGGTGCCAAGCGTCATATCGGTCCTTTTGTTGATGCCAGCTTGGCCCGAGTTGTTATATTAAACAACGTTAATTTCATGACGCGAAGTGAATGGCATTTTCAGGTGTGGTTTTTGAGAGGTCAAGCTGGTGCCAGTCTTTGTGTTTGGAGCGGAACCACGTGCGCTGTCGTTTGGCGTATTGTTTTGACTGGATGATCGCGTTTGCTCGGGCGGTTTTAAGGCTGATCTCGCCGTTCAAATGCGCGATCAGGTCAGATGCGCCGATGGCTTTGGACGACTGGTGGGTAGGGTCCCAAGCGGGTAGCATGGCGGCGGCCTCGGTCAGTGCACCTTGGTCAAGCATGATGTCAAAGCGCTGTGTGATGCGTGTATTGAGCCAGTCCGTTGGCACATCGAGGCTGATGCGGGTGCATCGCGTAATGGGCAATACGGGCGGCGGTGTGGCGTCTTGCCAGTCTGCCATCGTGCGCCCAGTTTGGTGCAGCACCTCCCAAGCCCGTTGTACGCGCATCCGGTTTTGGGTGTCGATGCGGGCGGTCGTGTCGGGATCGAGGGCATCAAGCAGGTCGCTGAGTGAGAGCGTGTTGCCGCGGGCGCGTAGGGCTGGATCGGTCGGGGGGATGTCTGCCAATCCGCTGGTCAGGGCCAAGAAGTTGAGACCTGTACCGCCAACTACGATCGGGCGCTCGGTGCCAGAGATATAGGGTGTGACTTCGCGTAGCCATTGGCCGGTGGAGTAGGGGGCGTCGTAAGGCACATGGCCGTAAAGTGCGTGCGGAGCGAGGGAGAGATCGTGATCGTCGGGGCGTGCCGTGATGATACGCCAGCCGTCGAACACTTGGAGGGCGTCGGCATTTACAATGATCCCGCCTTGGGTCCGGGCGATATGCAGCGCAAGCGCGGATTTGCCAGAGGCCGTGGGCCCTGCAATCAGGACGGGTGAATTGGCGTCTATGTTTATCATGGGCCGTTCTTTAAAGCAGGTTATCGTGCGATTCTAGGGAAATGCCACGCGATTATGCGTTTGTCACATTGAACCACCGCGCGTTTTGAGACAAGTTAGCGCAGGTTCCATACTATTGCGCAGGGGGCAGCACATGACCGAAGCCAAAAAATCTTATAAAAGAGTAATGTTGAAGATTTCGGGCGAGGCCCTGATGGGCGACACGTCCTTTGGTCTGCATCCTCCCACAGTGCAGCGCATCGCGCGCGAAGTGAAAACCGTGCATGATATGGGTGTCGAAATTTGCATGGTGATTGGCGGCGGCAATATTTTTCGCGGGCTGCAGGGTTCTGCCCAAGGCATGGAACGCACCACTGCGGATTATATGGGCATGTTGGCCACGGTGATGAACGCACTGGCAATGCAGTCGGCACTTGAGGAACTGGATATTCATACCCGCGTGATTTCGGCGATTACCATGAACGAGGTGGCCGAGCCTTATATTCGCCGTCGTGCGGTGCGTCACCTTGAGAAAAAGCGGGTTTGTATTTTTGCTGCTGGCACGGGCAATCCCTATTTTACCACCGATACTGCAGCTACTTTGCGCGCCAATGAGATGGCCTGTGAGGCGATTTTAAAGGGCACCAAGGTTGATGGTGTCTATGACAAAGATCCTGCCAAACATGCGGATGCGGTGCGCTATGACCGCATTACTTACGACGAGGTTCTGGCCAAGCATTTGAGCGTCATGGATGCCTCTGCGATTGCGCTGGCGCGTGATAACCATCTGCCGATTATCGTATTTAGTCTGGATGAGCCCGGCGGCTTTAAGGGTATCTTAGCGGGTGAAGGCACATACACGATTGTGCATGATTAGGCCCGCATGACGAAAACCTGCACAACCTGCGACATGTCTATGCGGGCATGAGGCTATACATTTGGCGCAAACCTGCGCTATAGCATTGAAAAACCAATCCGAACCTTCAAGTGAAGAGTAGAGACCTATGTCAGAAGATTTTATTCTAGATACCGACGATCTTGCGCGCCGTATGGACGGGGCAATTGCTAACTTGCGTGTGGAGCTTGCGTCATTGCGCACCGGCCGCGCCTCGGGGTCAATGTTGGAGCCGATCATGGTGGATGCCTACGGGTCGATGACACCTATTAACCAGGTTGGGACTGTGAACGTGCCAGAGCCGCGCATGGTCACGATCAACGTTTGGGACAAGGGGCTGGTCGGCCCTGTTGAAAAGGCGATCCGCAATTCCGGTCTGGGGATTAATCCACAGCTGAATGGCACGATTATTATGTTGCCGATCCCTGAGTTGAACGAGGAACGCCGTCGTGAATTAAGCAAGGTTGCAGGCGACTACGCTGAACGTGCGCGGGTGTCGGTGCGCAACCTGCGCCGTGACGGTATGGACCAGATCAAGAAGGCAAAAGCTGACGGCATGTCAGAGGACGACCAGAAATTTTGGGAGGCGGCAGTTCAGGAATTGACCGTTGAACATACCAAAAAGGTCGACGAGACCGTCGAGACCAAACAAGCCGAGATCATGCAGGTCTGATCCGAAGGGAGGCCTGTTTGATGGCCAAAGACGCAAGCGACACATCACGCGGTCCTAATCACGTTGCCATTATCATGGATGGCAACGGGCGTTGGGCGCAGCAACGTGGCCGCCCGCGTTTGTTCGGGCATCATGCAGGTGCCAATCGCGTTCGCGAAATCGTAGAAGCTTGTCCTGATTTAGGTGTGAAATATCTGACGATTTTCGCGTTCTCGACCGAGAACTGGAAACGCACCCAGTCCGAGGTGTCTGGCCTGATGAAACTGTTTCGGCGCTATATCGAGAAAGAGGCTTTGGCGCTGTTCAAGGACGGCGTGCGGGTCCGGTTTATTGGCGATCGCGTGCGGCTGGACCCAAAGCTGGTGTCGTTGATGGATACGTTAGAGCAGAGCACCCAGCAAAATGATAAGGTACATTTGACGATTGCGTTAAATTACGGGGCACGCGATGAGGTGACCCGCGCGGCGCAACTGATGGCGATCGAGATTGAAGAGGGGCGTTTGGCCCACAAAGATGTGGACGCAGAAACCCTGTCGAAGTTTTTGGATACGCGGTTTTTACCCGATCCTGATTTAGTAATCCGCACCAGCGGCGAGGCCCGCATTTCCAATTTTCTGCTGTGGCAGTCGGCCTATGCGGAATATGAATTTATCGACACTCTGTGGCCGGACTTTACTGCCGCCGAGTTTGCCCGGGTCCTGTCAGGATTTGGCGGGCGCGAGCGTCGGTTTGGCGCAGTCACGGCATCTTAGGGCAAATGGCATGAAATCACAGAATTGGGATGACCTGACGGTCCGGCTAATATCCAGCGTGGCAATGACGGCTGTGGGGGCTGTTGGTGTGATTGCGGGTGGTGTCTGGTTTCAGATGTTGGTGGTGTTTGTCACCGCTGTGATGGTTTGGGAATTGTGGACGATGATTGCCCCCGACCGTCCCACGCCGGGCATGTTGATGGCCGCACTGACTGCGTCGGTAATGTCGGGGCAATTGACGTTGGTAGGCAGCTGGCCATTGTTGATGTTTTTAATTGTGCCTGTGGTTGGCGCGAGCCAGATTAAAATCGAGCGCCGTGCGTTTTTCCTGTTTGCGCTGGCTATTCCTGTCGCGGGTTACGGGTTGCTGCATTTTCGTGCTGAATACGGGTTTGTCTGGTTGCTGTGGTTGATGTCAGTCGTAATTGCCACCGATGTGTTTGGTTATTTTGCGGGCCGCACCTTTGGCGGGCCTAAGTTCTGGCCGTCGATCAGTCCGAAAAAAACGTGGTCGGGAACGGTTGCAGGTTGGATTTCTGCGGCAATTGTTGGTTTGATTTTTGTCGCTTTGACCAATGCGGGTGCAGTGATTGTGCTGATGTCGGTCGTCATTAGCTTTGCGGGTCAAATGGGCGATATCGCAGAAAGTGCGCTGAAGCGTCGTGTGGGCGTCAAGGATAGCTCGACGTTGATTCCCGGCCATGGCGGGTTGTTTGACCGCTTTGATGCATTGTTGGGGGCTGCCTTGTTTATGGTAATTATTATCAGCTTGATAAATGTGCCCGGGGTTTCTTTTTGAAGTCTGTTTCAATTTTTGGAGCGACCGGATCGGTAGGCCAGAGCGCTGTTGATTTGATCGCGCGTAAGCCTGATGATTATGATGTCGTGGTGCTGACGGGTGGTCGCAATATTGACCGCCTGGCTGAGGATGCCGTGCGCCTAGGGGCATCGATGGCAGTGACGTGCCATGAAGAGTTATACAATGATTTGAAGGCGTTGCTGGCGGGACATGATGTGGAAGTTGCCGCTGGCGATGATGCGATTGCGGCTGCGGCTGATCGCAGTGTCGACTGGACGTTGTCGGCGATTGTGGGTGCTGCGGGACTGAAACCTAGCCTGACTGTGGCGGCAAAGGGCGGCACGCTGGCGCTCGCGAATAAGGAAAGTCTGGTGACGGCAGGCCCGCTATTGATGCAGACCGCAAGGGATGCGGGAGCGGTCATTTTGCCGGTAGATAGCGAACATTCTGCAGTATTCCAGGCGTTGAACGGCGAGGATATGACCGCAGTCGAGCGAGTGATTATCACGGCGTCGGGTGGCGCGTTTCGCGACTGGCCGATTGCGGATCTGGAGAGGGCGAGTTTGGCCGAGGCGTCATCCCATCCCAATTGGGATATGGGCCAGCGGATCACGATTGATTCTGCCTCAATGTTTAACAAAGGCATGGAGTTGATTGAAACCAAAGAGTTTTTTGGAATTGATCCAGCGATGATCGAGGTTTTGGTGCACCGCGAAAGTTTGGTGCATGCGCTTGTCGGGTTCACGGATGGCGCGTTGATGGCCCATGTCGGGCCTGCTGATATGCGCCATGCGATTGGCTACGCGCTGCATTGGCCTAAGCGGGGGCATTTACCGGTGGAGCGGCTGGATTTAGCCAAGATTGGTCAATTGAGTTTTGAGGCCCCTGATCCTGCGCGCTATCCTGCGTTGCAGATTGCAAGCGACGTGATGGCACTGGGCGGCTTGAGCGGAGCGGTGTTTAATGCGGCCAAAGAGCGCGCGTTGGATCTGTTTATCGCTCATAAAATCGGATTTCTGGACATGGCGAGGGTGGTGTCACGGGTTGTTGACACGATGTCGGCCAACGAGGGGCTGCAAAATGCCCAGATTACCTTAGATAACGTAATGGAAATAGATGCTTTGGCGCGCGTGCGCGCAGACGAAGCAGCGGCTAAGCTAGGATAGAGTTTTGGATTTTGCACAGATTATGTCGTCATTTGGCGGCGGGTTATACACGATTGCGGCCTTTGTTCTGGCCCTTTCGGTCATTGTAGCGGTCCATGAATATGGCCACTATATCGTCGGGCGTTGGACGGGTATCCACGCGGAAGTGTTCAGCCTTGGCATGGGCCCTGTGCTGTATCAGCGCACCGATAAACGCGGCACTGTCTGGCAAATCGCGGCGCTGCCGTTTGGTGGGTATGTGCGCTTTATGGGCGATGCCAATGCTGCGGGTGTCGGCGGAACCGGAGACGTCAGTGACACAGACAAGCGCCGCTCGATGGCAGGAGCGCCTTTGTGGGCGCGCAGTCTGACGGTTTTGGCAGGGCCTATTTTCAACTTTATCTTGGCGATTGCGATTTTTGCTGTGATTGCGATGACAAGTGGTCGCTCGATTGATCCGCTGACCTATGAGGCCGGTCGCGATTTGCCGTCGCAATTTGTGTCCGAGTTGCAGGCGGGCGATCAGGTGTTGCGTGTTGAAGGGCTTGCATTTGGCAATAACGAGCCGGTGATCGAGACGCTGCCTTACACGCCGACTTTGCAGTATGATATTGTGCGTGACGGTCAGCCAATGACTGTTACGGGACCGTATCTGATGCCGTCTGCGATAACGGGGATCAGTCCGCGTTCGGCGGCAGATGATGCCGGACTGCGCAAGGGTGATGTGATTACCGCCGTTGACGGGGCTGATGTGGTGGCATTTGCCCAGTTGATCGAAACGGTGACTGCGGCGGATGGCAAACCTTTGACGTTGGAGGTGTGGCGTGATGGCCAGACGATGGATTTCACGCTGGCGCCACGCCGTGTCGATATCCCGCGGGCCGAGGGCGGATTCGAGGCCCGCTATTTGATTGGTGTCACGGGGTCGGTTTTCTTTGACGAGGCGACCGCAAATTTAGGGATTTTGGAAAGTCTGACGGGGGGATATACCCAATTAAAGTTCATTATTTCGTCGTCGCTATCAGGTCTATATCATGTCATCGCGGGCGATATCTCGACGTGTAATCTGTCAGGACCGGTTGGCATTGCGCAGACCTCGGGATCAATGGCGGCACAGGGGGCCACGAGTTTTGTATGGTTTCTGGGCATGTTGTCTGCGGCGGTCGGTCTATTGAACCTATTTCCCATTCCTGTTCTGGATGGCGGGCATCTGGTATTTTACGCGTATGAAGCGGTGATGCGCCGTAAACCGTCGGTGGCGGCATTTAATGTGCTGATGATGATTGGTCTGGGGTTGATCGCGGCGATGATGGCGTTCGCGATGTTAAATGATTTGGTGCTGTGCCCGTAAAACGGGCGGCACCTGTCACAATTGCGCCGTGATTGCCGGCTAGAAAATGCCCCACAAGATAGGAGCGTAAAGATGCAAATTTTGAACCAGAGTTATAAAGGGCTGTCATTTTTGGTAAGCTTGAATGCTGATCGTCTGTTGATGATTGGCGCGATGGTTGCAGCACTTTATATTGGATCATACCTCGCGTTGATCTGATAAGGATACACACGGCCGAAACTCAGCAGAAACGCGCCCATTGTGGCGCGTTTGTTCGTTTTGACAAGGCGCGGTTTACGCGATACTCCAGTGCATAATGAGATGACAATATAGGCGAAGACCATGAACCGTTCCAAAACGCTTGCTGCTGCGAAAAATTCCACGTCGATGCGAGGTCTGTTTTTTGGGCTCGTTTTGGGTGTCAGCTCTGTTTATGCCTTGCAAGTCCATGCGCAGAGCACCGTGTTTAACGCGGTGTCGATCGAGGGCAACCAGCGTGTCGAGGATGGCACGATTCTATCGTTTGCGGGGATCAGTCGCGGCGAAGCGATTTCGGCGGGTGAATTAAATGATGCGGCTCAGCGTATTCGCGGTTCTGGCCTGTTTGAGACGGTGGATGTGACCACAACCGGCGGCACATTGCGGATCGTCCTTACTGAATGGCCAACGGTGAACCAGATCAATATCGAGGGCAACACGAAGGTGCGCGACGCCGAATTGCTGGCCGTGGTCGAGAGCCAGACCCGCCGCGTTTATACGCCCGCGCAGGCCGAGCGCGACACGGCAGCAATTGCCAAAGTGTACGCCGACAAGGGCCGCATCAATGCGGTTGTGCGCCCGCGTATCATCAAGCGCTCTGACAACCGTGTGGATCTGGTGTTTGAAGTGATTGAATCCGGATTGACCGAAATCGAGCGCATTTCGTTTGTCGGAAACCGCACATATTCCGAGGGCCGTTTGCGCCGCGTGCTAGAGACCAAGCAGGCGGGCATTTTGCGCGCGATTATTGGTCGTGATACATTTGTCGAAGACCGGATTGCGTTTGACCGTCGCGCGTTAACTGATTTTTACCAGTCGCGCGGCTATGTTGATTTTGAGGTGCAGAATGTCGATGTGGCGCTGACCCGCGAGCGTGATGCCTATCTGGTCACGTTTAACGTGCAAGAAGGCCAGCAGTTCAAGTTTGGGAATATCTCGGTAACCAGTGATATTCCCGAGGCGGATGTGGCTGTGTTTCGTGATGCGCTGACGTTGAAATCGGGCGCTGTCTATTCACCCGCCGTATTAGAGACAGAGATTGCGCGTTTAGAACGTTTGGCGCTGCGGCTTGGCATCAACTTTTTGTCGGTTGATCCGCGTGTGACCCGCAACGATCGTGATCTGTCGCTGGATATGGAATTTGCGCTGGTGCGTGGCGAACGGATTTTTGTCGAGCGTATTGATATTGAAGGCAACAATACCACGCTGGACCGTATTGTGCGCAATCAGTTCCGCGTCGTAGAGGGCGATCCGTTCAACCCACGTGAAATCCGCGAGAGCGCGTCGCGCATTCGTGCGCTTGGGTTCTTTGGCAATGCAAATGTCGAGGCACGCGAGGGATCGTCGCCAAATCAGGTGGTTATTGACGTTGACGTAGAAGAAACGAACACGGGCTCATTGTCGTTTGGCGGCAACTATAATTCTGATACCGGTTTTGGGTTGCTGGCGTCGTTCCGTCAGAGCAACTTTATGGGTCGGGGGCAGGGTGTCAGTGCGCAGATATCTACGGCCGAGACGAACCGTGTGCTGTCGTTCTCGTTTAACGAGCCACAGTTTTTAGGCCGTGATTTAGGCTTTGGTCTCGATCTGGAGTATAGCACGACAGACAATGAAAATGCTCTGTACGATACAGAGCGTTTTAAGTTCAAGCCATCGCTGACGTTCCCGGTGAGCGAAAGTGGCCGCTTACAAATGTATGTGTCATCTGACTATACCGACATTACCGAAGTTGACGACGATGCAAGTCTGTTGATTCAAGAAGATGCGCTGGAGGGGGCCGTGTGGTCGTCGTCCGTTGGGTACCTTTACAGCTACGATTCGCGCCGCACCGGTCTGAACCCGAATGCGGGCATAGTATTCCGTTTTGGCCAGCAGTTTGGGGTCGGCGATTCGCAGTACATTAAAACCACAGCCTTGGCCGCTGCAGAGACGAAGGTATACAACGAAGAGATCACGTTGCGCGCTACGATCGAAGGCGGCTATCTGGACTTTACCGAGGGCAACAGTCGGATCACGGATCGTTTCTTTTTGGGCAGTCGTTTGATGCGCGGCTTTGAAGCGGGTGGTATTGGCCCACGTGACGAGTTTACAGATGACGCATTGGGCGGAAACACTTACGCGGTAGCGCGCTTGGAGGCTGAGTTCCCGATTGGCTTGCCGAGCGAATACGGTATCAGCGGCGGTGCTTTTGTGGATTATGGGTCCGTGTGGAATATCGGGCGCAGCCTTGCTGACTGTGGCGCGGCGTCTGAGACATGCACGTCGGTATTATATGACGACTACACGCCGCGTGCGGTTGCGGGTGTATCGTTATTTTGGGACACGCCGATTGGGCCGTTGCGCTTTAACTTTACCGAAGCACTGGATGCCCAGGACGAGGATAATACCAAGAGCTTTGACGTGACGGTTTCGACCAGTTTCTGATGCGGATGTTACGCGCTGTATATGTTGCGGGGGCGCTTGCGATTGCCGGTTTACCGGCTGTGGCCCAGCAAATTGTTGACACGGATGGGCCTGGCGTAGTTGTTGTTGACACTGACGAGTTATTTCGCACGACGATTTATGGCAAGAGAGTTACGTCGGAGTTGGAAACGCGCGCGCGTGCGTTGCAGGCCGAAAACGATCGTATCACCGCAGATTTGACCTCGGAAGAAAAAAGCCTGACCGAGCGTCGTCCGAATATGGACCCAGCTGCATTTCGTGTGGAGGCCGCAGAGTTTGATGCCCGTGTACAGGGGATCAGGCGGTCGCGCGATGCAGCGATTGCAGCGTTTGAGACCGATCGTGAAAATGCGCCACGCTTATTTATGGAACGTGTACGCACAACGCTTGGAGAGTTGATGGTAGAGCGAGGTGCGGTTGTGATGCTGAACCAGAACATGGTGCTTTTGTCGCTGTCGCGTGTTGATATTACCAATGCTGCGATTGCCCGCATTGATGCCGATTTGGGTGACGGTTCCGAGCCTGTAGCGGATCAATAGCCTAGAGGTAGCCGTGACTTGCTGGATGCTTGTCCGTTTGGTATCAGTCACATAAGTATTTTATGAATGGATCTGACCTGATGACCGAAGCCCAGCCAACAACATCACCTGCGACGCCCACCACGGCCGATATCAAGTTGATCCAGAAGATCATTCCGCATCGCTATCCGTTTTTGCTGGTCGATAAAGTTCGCGATATTGACGGCATCAAATCGGCAGTAGGCATCAAGAATGTCACGATGAATGAACCGCATTTTCAGGGCCATTTTCCCGGCAATCCGATTATGCCCGGTGTCACCATTATCGAAGCAATGGCACAGACGGCTGCCGTAATGATCGGCACCAGCCTTGGTCTGACGGACGGCAATCTCAACGTGTATTTCATGGCAATCGATGGCTGCAAATTCCGCCGCATGGTTGTGCCAGGTGACGTGCTTGAGATGCACTTGGAAACGACACGCGGTAAGGCGGGCGGCAAGGTTTGGAAGTTTAAAGGTGTGGCAATGGTTGAGGGCGAAATGGCCGCAGAGGCGGAGTTCACCGCCATGATGGACCTGAAAGCCTGATGTCGGCAATCCACCCTTCGGCGGTTATTGAAGACGGTGCAGTTATTGGCGCTGGCTGTCAGATTGGTCCGTTTTGTCTGGTTGGCGCAGAGGTGGTTTTGGGTGCGAATGTTGTGCTCAAATCCCATGTCGTGGTTACCGGCGATACCCATATCGGCGATGATACAATTGTGTTTTCCTTCGCCGTGATCGGTGAAATTCCGCAGGATTTGAAGTTTGGTGGCGAAAAAACGTCACTGCGCATTGGTGCGCGCAATCGTATCCGCGAGCATGTGACGATGAATACCGGCACGGTTGGCGGCGGTGGTGTGACCCGTATCGGCGACGACGGATTATTTATGGCAGGCTGTCACATTGCACATGATGCTCAGGTTGGCGACCGTGTCATTGTGGTGAATTCCAGCGCCGTGGCAGGCCATTGTCATATTGAAGACGACGTTATTATCGGTGGTCTTTGCGGAATCCATCAGTGGGTGCGGATTGGGCAGGGGGCTATTGTTGGCGCGTTGTCGATGGTGACCAATGATGTGGTACCGCACGGGTTGGTGATGGGACCGCGTGGCACCTTGGATGGTTTGAACCTCGTTGGCTTGAAGCGTAAGGGCGTTGCCCGCGCTGACATCACCGCGATGCGCGCGGCGTTCCAGATGTTGAAAGACGGCGAAGGCACGTTTCACGATCGTGCGCAGCGCTTGGCCGACGAGAGCGAAAGCGCATATGTGCAGCAGATGGTCGCGTTCATTTTGGGCGAGACTGACCGTAACTTTTTGACCCCAAGCTGATGCTGGCGCTGATCGCAGGTACGGGCGCACTGCCTGCCGCGATTGTGGCAGCGCGCCCTGATGCATTGGTCTGTGCGATGGCGGGTTTTTTGCCAGAGGTGCCTACCAAGGTTACCTTTCGTATCGAGCAATTGGGCAGTTTTATAAGCCAGTTGAAGGGCTTGGGAGTGACGCAGGTGTGTTTCGCGGGGGCTGTGAAGCGGCCTGTGGTTGATCCATATGCGATTGATGCTGCGACAAAACCCTTGGTGCCACTGATTGCTGGCGCGATTGCGCAGGGGGATGATGGTGCGCTGCGCGCCGTGCTTGGGATTTTTGAAAATGACGGGTTCGAGATCGTGGCTGCGCATGCTTTGGTGCCGCAACTGCTGCCTGCGGCCGGTGTTCCGACCCGCCGCCGCCCAGATGCAAAGATGATGGCCGAGGCTGTTCTAGGCGAGCGGGTATTGGTGAAACTCGGTGCGCGTGATTTGGGGCAAGCTTGTGTAATTTCAGGTGATCAGGTGGTTGCCCAAGAAGATGACGCAGGCACGGACGCGCTGATTGCAGCGGTGCGGGTCACGGGTGGGGTGTTGGTGAAGGGACCAAAGCCGGATCAGGATCGTCGTGCGGATCTTCCTGTGATCGGGATTGCGACCGCGCGCGGGATTGTGGACGCGGGTTTGGATGGCATCGTGATTGAGGCGGGTGGTGTGATGGTTTTGGACATGACAGCCGTAATCAGTGAACTGGATGCACATGACAAAGTGTTGTGGGTTCGCCCCACAACAGAGCGTTGATGCGAGTCTTTATCATCGCGGGCGAGGCGTCGGGCGATAAGCTGGGGGCTGCGTTGATGGCGGGCTTGTCGTCGCTAGTGGATGTGTCGTTTGACGGGGTTGGTGGGCCTTTGATGCAGGATGCGGGGCTGGTCAGCCGGTTCCCGATGGATGAATTGAGTGTGATGGGTTTGGCCGAAATTTTGCCGAAGTATCG
The DNA here is from genome assembly GCF_054439475.1 of Yoonia sp. MH D7. Taxonomy (NCBI): domain Bacteria; kingdom Pseudomonadati; phylum Pseudomonadota; class Alphaproteobacteria; order Rhodobacterales; family Paracoccaceae; genus Yoonia; species Yoonia sp. MH D7. The sequence goes on along the minus strand of NZ_JBTJCF010000001.1, from coordinate 1,174,943 downwards.
CGCGTTAAAGGCCCGTGTACACGAGATGGCAGAGGCGGTTTTAGCGACCCGACCGGATGTTTTGATCACGATTGATAGCCCTGATTTTTGTCTGCGCGTCGCGAAACTTGTCAAAGCCAAAAGTGATATTCGCACGGTGCATTATGTGGCGCCGACGGTCTGGGCGTGGCGTCCAAAGCGCGCCATGCGCATGGCGCGTCATATTGATCAGGTTCTGGCCCTGTTTCCGTTCGAGCCGCACTACATGGAAGCGGCGGGGATGCGTTGTGATTTTGTCGGGCATCCTGTGGTGACCGATGCGCTGGCTAACGCAGAAGAAGTGGCGGCATGGACAGGGGACGGCCCCTTGGTTTTGGTGTTGCCGGGCAGCAGGCGCGGCGAAGTGCAGCGATTGATGGATCGCTTTGGTGCGGCGGCGGCTGCGATTGCCAAAACCCATCCCACAGCGCGGTTTGTGATCCCGACCACAGGCAATGTGACCGGTCTGGTACGCGAATTAGCGGCAAGTTGGTCTGTGGATGTGCAGGTTTTAGATGGTGACGCGAAGGCGTTGAAGCGTGGCACCTTCGCGGCGGCGGACGTGGCTTTGGCGGCGTCTGGGACGGTTTCACTGGAGCTGGCGGCGAATGATACGCCGATGGTGATTGCTTATGATATGGCGTGGTTGAGTCGCGTGATCATCAGTCGGTTGTTATTGGTGGATACTGTGACCTTGGTGAATTTGGTCAGCGAGAGCCGAGTTGTGCCAGAGTTTGTTGGGAAGGCCTGTCAGCCTATGCCGATTGCGGCGGCGGTGCTCGCCGTGCTGGATGATCCGTCTGCCCAACGGGCTGCCATGGCGTTAACCATGGACCGCTTGGGCCGTGGTGGCGAATCCCCGGGGCTACGTGCCGCTAGAGCCGTTTTGGACGGGGTCCGATCCAGCCACTGAGAATTAGCAAGCCAAACGCAAGGATTGCAAAGCCGATGTAGGCGTTTACTGGCAGCGCTTCACTCAATGACACCGCGCCGAGGATGATCGCGACGGGCGCGACGAGCAGGGTGACGATCATCGTATTACCCGAGCCTGCGATGTTCAGCACGCGATAGAATAGCAGATATGCGAGCGCTGTCGCGAAAATTGCGTAATAGCCGATGGCGAGCCAAGTGGCAGGTTGCAGGGCGAGCGTTATCGGGCCTTCGATGATCCAAGCGGTTGGGATTGTTATTAAACTTGATCCTGTGAGCATGCCCGCGGCGGCGACTTGCGGGCTAAGGGAGCCTAGAGTTTTACGCCCCCAGACCCCTGCAAGCGCATATGACATCGTGCCGCCGATCACCGCGAGTTGAGCGATGCTACGCAGGTCAAAATGTGCGAGATAGGACAGGCCGATTGCTGTGGCGACGCCGATAAATCCAGTGGTAACGCCGATAGTTTTGCGCCAGCTAAGTTTTTCATCCGCAAAGAATAGAGCCGCAAAAAGGACTCCAAAGATCGAGGTTGAAGCGTTGAGAATCGCCGTCAGCCCCGTTTCGATGTGCAACTGGGCCCATGCCATCAGCGAGAAAGGGATCACATTGTTGAGGAGCCCCATGACCAGAAATGCGAGCCAGATGCGCGGATCGCATGGGACGGGATAGCGTTTTATAAGAATATAACCCCAGAGAATCACCATGGCCCAGCCGGTGCGATGGGCAACAGCGGTAAGCGGGCCGATTTCGTTCAGCGCCACATGGATTGACAGGAACGAGCCCCCCCAAATGAGGGAGAGGATGGCCAGCAAGAGCCAAGCGGTCGGGGTGAGGTTTTTTTGAATTTGGGTCATTTGGGTTTGTCGGTGGAAATCGCGCACTCAACAACCCGAAAAATGCGGAAATGGAAAAGCCCTGTCAGATGACAGGGCTTTTCCGTCGATTTATCAAAACTTAGTATGTGTAAGCGATTTTCAGGCCAACAGCGACGGCGTGGTTGTCTTCGAATTCTGCGCCGATGATTTCGGTCGTTGCATCACCCGCCATGATGTAGCGCACGCCGCCCGTCAGCGCGATGCCGTTGGCCAGTGTGTATGTGCCGCCGACAGTAACGCTTGTGTAGCCGTCAGTTGGCGACAGGTTACTTTGTGCGCCGCCGAGGGATTTTTCATAGCCCAAGGTGAGTGCGCCAGAGAAACTATCGGTGAACTTGCGGCCAACACCCAATGTGTATGTGACAACATCGTCGTCCCATTCCACGATAGGTTCGCCGCCAGGGAGGCTATTGAGGAACACGTCAGTGATGTCGCCTTCGCTCCATTCTGCCCAACGGACCGAACCGAAGACCAATGTGTTGGCTGCAACGCCGGATTGGAATTCTAGGTTCACAGACTGGGGCATTGTTGCGGTCAAATTGCCGAGGCCACCAGCACCGTCGCCGTCAAGTTCTAGAGCAATTGCGCTGCTGTAAGTCAGGGCAACACGCATTGCGATATCTTGACGCTCGTATGCCATGCCAGCCACGTAGCCTGTGCCAGATCCGCTTGAGTAGTTGGAAGTATAGGCGGCGGCAGGGATCGACGGGATGTTACGTGTATAGTAACCGTCGGCGGTCAGGTAGCGTGGGCCAAAATGAACGCTGATATTTTCATTGAATTTATAACGTCCAACCAATGTGATCGCGGTCGAATTTACTTCAGCGCCGGTGCCCGAGATTGGGTAGCCGAGGTCGGTCGAATCGTAACCGATGTTTGCACCAAATGGTTGGTCAATGATCAACGCCACCGAGACATCATCGCTGATGTCTGTTTTGAAGGCAAAACCAGCGTTCGAATATTCAGGTACCGCGCTGCCCGAGGAAACGGTGCCTGCGCCAACGGTGCCAGATACCGATGGTGTCATGTAACCGTAGCTAAGTTCGACGTATTTGCCGTCTTCAAAGAGTGCGCCAATGCTTTGACCAGAGCGGTCAATGCCGCCTGCGTAAGCGGCGGTTGTTGTCAGCATAAGTGCTGCCCCAACTGTAGTGAGTTTTTTCATGTCTCCATCCCCGTCATGAAACTTATAAGATAGTTGATGTTAAAAACCTCAACTGGTTTTCGTCAATTATTGACGTGGCGTTATAGTTACGTCGCGAGAGCACCGCGGCATAAATACACAGTTAGGTCACAAGTTTAGCCTGCCCGAAGTTAATATTTATGTAATTCGCCACGAATATAATGATTCCGCCGATCAGCACCCAAATATCGATTGGCTCGTTATACAGGATGATTCCCACCACGGCGATGATTGGTAGCCTTGCAAAATCGATAGGCATGACGACGGCGGCAGGCGCAATCGACAGTGCTTTGGTCAGGCAAAAGTGCGCGGCAAGCCCTGCTATGCCAATGATAACAACCCATGGCAGGGTTTGTGCGTCAGGCAGTGTGATATCGCCGTCATAACCCGCGCAGATCAGTCCAAAGATGGCTTGCAGCCCTGTGAGGTACGCAAGGATGCAGGTAATAGTCGCCGTCCGCGTCAGTTTACGGGTGAAAATTGCAGTGAATGCAAATGCGATTGCGCATAGAGCTGCTGCAATCAGTCCTGCGTTAAGGTTTTGGAAATCCGGACGTGCGACAATAAGGATACCGATAAAGCCGATGGCGGCGGCGATCGCGGCGATGCGTGTGATCCGTTCTTTTAGTATGAGAGGTGCCAATACGATTGCCCAGATGGGGGTGGTGAACTCCACGGCAAAGACCTGCGCCAGTGGAATGACAGTGATTGCAAAAAACCAAAGGTTTTGTCCGGTGAAGTGACACAGGTTGCGCAATGCGTGGAGCCCGATCCGGTCGCGGTTGATTTGGTTTAATGTGCCCATTGCCCATCCTGCGATCATCACGATGCTGAAGCCAACAAGCGACCGGTAGAGCATGATTTCAAATGTATCGAGGTTGAGCGATGCGGCGCGGCCTGCGATGGCCATTGTGGTGAAGGCGACGATTGCGCCAATCATCCATGTTGCGGCGCGGAACGTAGTACTCATGTCGGGATCCCGCCGTGCGGGTCTGCCGGCGCGGGCAATGTCGCCGGATTTTCATGTGAATTCAAGTGGTAAGGTGAATTAAGGGTTGGTGCCTGCTATGCCCGTTATTTTGCCAACCCGCTGACGGAAATAGTGAGCATAAGACACGCCATACAAGGTGTGGATCATCGTTGGAGTAAAGCGTCTGTGATGACACCGATTAAGCATCCGAGGCTCTCAGCAATGGTTACGCAAGTCATGCAAAGTGAAAGCCGTACATTTGATATCCTTTCAAACATTTATGTTGTTGAAAAGATGCCGGCAGACACTGCATTTGCATAGATTTAGCGCAAGTGCGCTATTCCCACTCGATGGTGCCCGGAGGTTTTGAGGTGATGTCATAGGTCACGCGGTTGATGCCTTGCACTTCGTTGATGATACGCGTGGCGGTTTCCCCAAGGAAGTCGTGGGTAAACGGATAATAATCCGCGGTCATCCCATCGACCGAGTTGACCGCGCGCAGGGCGCAGGCAAAATCGTATGTGCGCGCGTCGCCCATAACGCCAACGGTACGCACCGGCAGGATGGCCACAAAGGCTTGCCAGATGTCATCATAGAGCCCGTGTTTGCGTATTTGATCGATGTAGACCGCGTCCGCTTTGCGCAAGATGTCCAGCTTTTCGCGGGTGATTTCGCCAGGGCAACGTATCGCAAGGCCGGGACCAGGGAACGGGTGGCGTCCGATGAATGATTGCGGCAGGCCAAGCTCACGCCCCAATGCGCGCACTTCATCTTTGAACAATTCGCGCAGGGGTTCGACCAGTTTCAGGCCCATTTTTTCAGGCAAACCGCCAACATTGTGGTGGCTTTTAATCGTCACCGAGGGACCACCAGAGAAAGACACGCTTTCGATCACATCAGGATAAAGTGTGCCTTGGGCCAAGAATTCGGCACCATCAATTGTATTGGCATGTTTCTGGAACACGTCGATAAACAATTTGCCGATGATTTTGCGCTTGGTCTCGGGGTCGGATTGCCCTTCGAGTTCGCCAAGGAACAGTTCCTGCTCATCTGCATAGATCAACGGAATGTTGTAGTTTTCGCGGAACATTTTGAGGACGCCTTCGGCCTCGTCCTGGCGCAATAATCCGTTGTTCACAAAAACGCAGGTCAGTTGATCGCCAATCGCTTCGTGAATCAAGACCGCCGCGACGGACGAATCAACGCCGCCAGACAACCCGCAGATCACGTTTTTGTCGCCGACTTGGGCACGGATCGCCTCAATCGCCTGCTCGCGGTAGGCCGACATTGTCCAGTCGCCCGAAAAACCGGCGATGCGCACGAAGTTTTCGTATAGTTTTGCGCCGTTTGGCGTGTGATGCACTTCCGGGTGGAATTGCACCGCATAAAAATTGCGCGACACATCAGCCGTAATAGCAAAAGGGGCATTGGGCGAAGTACCAAAAACGCCAAAGCCGGGCGCAATTTCCGAAACGTGGTCGCCGTGGCTCATCCAGACTTGTTCTTTGTCATCCCCGAACCAGCCGTCAAGCAAGTCAAGTTGCCCTTGCTGTGTCACGAAAGCGCGCCCAAATTCAGCCGTGCCATGTCCGCGATCCACTTGACCGCCAAGTTGCTGCATCATGGTTTGCTGACCATAGCAAATCCCAAGAACCGGCACACCCATCGTAAAGACCGATTGCGCCGCGCGCGGTGATCCCTTGCGGGTCACAGAATCCGGACCGCCTGAAAGGATAATCGCTTTGGGTGCGAAATCACTTAAAAAGGCATCGTCCACCACCTGATAGGGATGAATTTCGCAATAGACATGCAGCTCGCGCAAGCGACGCGCAATCAGCTGCGTAACCTGGCTACCGAAGTCGATGATGAGAAGGCGTTCATGTGTCTGTATATCCATGCCGCGTTTTAGCCTTGAGTTGGGGGCCTGTGCAAGAGTGTCAGATGTCGCTTTTGCGCAGCAAGCGCCGTTAATTTCCCAAGGTGGTCGCATTGTTTTAGGTATTGAGGGGCTAACAACTTGTTTTTGAGGACATTCCCATGACTGATGCATCCACAATTCCCGCCCGTCGTGCCCGTGGTGGCGGTGGTGCTGCCCGCCGTGCAGAGCGCACAGCCGTCAGTGTTGAGACTGCCAAATATATCGAGCGCAATATTCCGAACTACGAGGTTCTTGATGAAGCGGCGCTGGATATTATCGAGCGGAATGCCGAGACGATTTTGGCGGAAATTGGCGTTATGTTTGTTGATAACCCGGACGCGCTGGATCGTTGGCGCGCGGCGGGTGCCGAGGTTGATGGCGAAAGGGTGCGGATTCCGCGCGGGCTTGCACGCAAATTATGTTCCACGGCCCCCGCAACCTTTACGCAATGCGCCCGCAATCCGGAGCGCAATGTCGAAATCGGCGGCAAGAACCTTGTGCTGGCCCCTGTCTACGGCCCGCCATTTGTGCGCGATGTCGAAGGTGGGCGTCGCTACGCCACGATGGCCGATTTCGAAAAATTCGTGAAACTTGGCTACATGTCAAAATGGCTGCACCATTCAGGCGGAACAGTCTGCGAACCGACGGATATTCCTGTGAACAAGCGCCATTTGGATATGTTGCTGGCGCATATGGTGTTGTCGGACAAGCCGTTTATGGGGTCCGTGACCGAGCCAAGCCGCGCGCAAGACAGTGTTGATATGTGCAGCATCCTGTTTGGCGCAGAGTTTGTGCAAAACAACACGGTCATGACATCGCTGATTAACATCAACAGCCCGATGACCTTTGACAGTATTATGATGGGCGCATTGGAGATTTTTGCCGCCAATAACCAAGCCTCTATTATTTCACCGTTTATTGTCGGCGGGGCGATGGCCCCTGTGTCAGTTGCGGGAACTTTGACGCAGGTCATGGCCGAAGTGCTGGCAGGCATCGCCTACAGTCAACTGATCCGCGCTGGTGCACCGGTGATTATGGGCGCATTTGTGACCTCGATTGATATGAACTCGGGCGCGCCGACCTTTGGCACGCCAGAAGCCGCGCATATCACTTACGGGGCAGGGCAACTGGCGCGGCGGTTGGGCGTGCCATATCGTTCTGCCGGGTCGTTCTGTGGCTCTAAACTGCCTGATGCGCAGGCGGCTTACGAAACGTCTAACAGTTTGCAGATGGGCTTGCTCTCAGGTGTGAACTTCATGTTGCATGCCTGTGGATGGCTTGAGGGCGGCCTTGTTGCGTCTTTCGAAAAATTCGTCATGGACGCCGATCAGCTTGGTACCTTGCACCATTTTGCGCGCGGCGTGGATATGTCCGAAGATGCGCAAGCGATGGGTGCAATTGCCGAAGTTGGCCCAGGCGGTCACTATCTGGGCTGCGCGCACACACAAGCAAACTTTAAAACTGCGTTCTGGCGCTCTGATCTGTTCGATTACAAGCCGTTCGAGACATGGGACGAAGAGGGCGCGCGCGATACGCAAGCCTTGGCTGCGGTCCGTGTGAAAAAGATGATCGATACCTACCAGCAGCCCGCGCTTGAGCCCGAGATCGAAGCACGGCTGCGGGCGTATGTGGCTGATAAAAAGGCAAGCATGCCTGACTCGTTTATGTAACCACCTCAAGCGGGCGGCTGGTGGCGCGCAAAATTTGTGCTTCCGCCATCAAAGCAATCATCACTTCGACATGACAGGCCACTGAATAGGTGGCCTGTTTTTCGACGCGTGCACCATTCATGGCGTATTCGATGTCCAGCAGCTGCATCACAGCGGGGGCAGGGCGTGGGATGATGTCGGTTTTAAGAATACGCTTCAGGTGTTGATCCCGCACATAATCATCAAGCCCGAAACGAGCGGCATTGATCAGCAAACGAGGGCGGCGCAGTTGGGCGATACGAGCAGAAATATCTAGCATGGTCAGAGTCCTTTTGGGTGTGGCAGTGCCCAGTACATGGCATGGCGGACAGGGGCGTTGCGCAAACGGACAACACGGCGCGCGGTGGGGCCATGATTATTTATCTTTTAGAAACAATAGTGAACGTGATTGGAAACAATTAACTATTGAGTAACCAATGCAATCATAGGTTGTGAACTGGCAATGTGATTCCTATTCGGCAGGCTTTAGCTGGATAGGGCGACGTAAGGATATCGGGATGCAAAACCAGCGGATTCAAGATGTAACAGAGGGCCTTCCTACGTGGGTGCCAATCGCTGCGGCGCATTATCTGGCGCATACAGAACATGGTATCTCTATCCGTGCACTTGCGAAGGATCACAACTGCCACCCGTCCACGATTCTGCGTCAAGTGCGCCGCTATGAGGGACGCCGTGACGACCCGTTGGTTGATGACGCGCTGCGCGCACTTTCACGGACATCAACGCGGGATCAAGGCCATAGTAACAAGGAAATTACACATATGAAGATCGTCCGCCTGAACGAGCATTCCGCGCCGCGAGATGGCCTGACTCAAACAAGGATCGAGCAGGAAGCCAAGCGTGTATTGCTCAGGCTATGCGAACCCGGTGCTGTGATGGCTGTGGCCAGCCAAATGGAAACGGCTGTTATTGTGCGCGAAAGTAACGGTGGGGACCAGTTGCGCACGGCCGTCGTCGAACGCGAGATTGCACAGGCTTTAGCGTTAAAAGACTGGATTAGTTGCTCTGACACGACGGGCCGCGTGTCGCGGTATTTTATCACCAATGCGGGACGTGCGGCATTGCGTGCCTTGACCGCCCAAAGCGAGAATGCAGCCTCCGGTTTTGGTGACGCGCGTAGTGTGATGCGCGGCATGCCAGCATGGGATCTTGCAGTGTTTGAGGGGGACACGCGCCCCAAACCCCCAGCCGTCGAGAGTCCATTGATCGGCTTGTCGCGCCGCCGTGATCGTGACGGTGAGCCGTTTTTGCCCCGCGATCTGGTCGCCGCTGGCGAACGCCTACGCGAGGATTTCGAGCTTGCCAAAATGGGCAGCTAGATTGGCACTGACGTTGCAGTGTTTATGGCCGGCATGCCTGCGCCAGATGGTCCGCGCGGCGCCATTGCAGGGCATTTGAGAGTGCAGGCTGCACTTGGTGATCTTGGGTACGGGACTGATGGATGTGGTGTTTCACTGCTGTTGTTTGCTGGAAGGACTGGAAAATACCGAGAAATCAATGGGCTGGTCAGCGAGATCAGGTAAAATTGTACTGCGGATAGGGTTGCAGCGTCTGAAACGACACTACACTGAGCTCGGAAAATACGCCCCATTGATCGGATGACCCAATAGCGCGCGCAAGGTGTTGTCGTCAGGCGCGGGAAATACTAGGTTACCCATGACCTCATTTATGGATATTGCCGTGCGTGATCTGAAAATACCTGCTCAACGTCACCCTGAAAAAGCCAAGCGCCCTGACAACGTGCAACCGAAAAAACCTGACTGGATCAGGGTAAAGGCGCCAACATCCGAGGGTTATAAGGTGACCCGCGACATCATACGTGAGCATAAATTGGTCACGGTCTGTGAAGAAGCAGGCTGTCCCAACGTGGGCGAATGCTGGTCACAGGGCCATGCAACGATGATGATCATGGGCGAAGTTTGTACGCGGGCTTGCACGTTTTGTAATATCGCAACGGGCAAACCACCCGAGGATCTCGACGTATTCGAGCCAGGCCGCGTTGCCGATGCCGTGAAAAAACTTGGTCTAAACCATGTGGTGATTACCTCTGTGGATCGCGACGATGTGCGGGATGGCGGGGCTGAACATTTTGCCCAGACCATCCGTGCCATTCGCAAACAGTCGCCAAGCACAACGATCGAAATTTTGACGCCTGACTTTATTCGCTGTGATCCCGATGTGTTACGAATCGTTGTTGAAGCAAAACCTGATGTATTCAATCACAATCTAGAAACAGTTCCTGGCCTTTATCCAGAGGTGCGCCCCGGCGCGCGCTATTTCCATTCATTGCGCCTGTTGCAGCGCGTGAAAGAAATTGACCCAACGATGTTCACCAAGTCGGGCATCATGGTCGGTTTGGGCGAGAATAAGCAATCCGTCACGCAGGTGATGGAAGATATGCGCGCGGCTGACATCGATTTTCTGACGATCGGCCAGTACTTGCAGCCAACCCCCAAGCACCACGCAGTTGACCGGTTTGTGACGCCTGAAGAGTTCAAAACCTACGAGAAAACAGCTTACAACAAGGGCTTCTTGATGGTTTCGGCCTCGCCGCTGACACGATCAAGTTATCATGCAGGCGACGATTTTGCGCAATTGCGCGCTGCGCGGTTGAAGAAATTCGGGCAAGCCTAAAGCCGCGGGGCGCGTTGCACGCGGTCTGCGGCGACCCAATCGGGCAGTAATCCCAATTTTTCCACCCCTACGAGCACCAAGCAAAAGACAACGATTCCAAAGACAAACATAACTTTCTTCATGCTGGGCGGATTTTGCGCCCAGCGTTTTGCGTGCAATAGCCAGCGCGGGTTCATGCTTCGGTGAACCTGACTTTACCAACAAATGGCAGATTACGGTTGCGTTGCGCAAAATCGATTCCGTAGCCCACTACAAATTCATCTGGTATTTCAAATCCGATCCACGTCGGTTTGAAATCCACCTCGCGGCGTGCCGGCTTATCAAGCAAAGCAATAGTTTTCATACGCGCCGGTTTTTTAGTCATCAGATAGTCGTATACATGCTGTAAAGTGTGACCTGTATCAATAATGTCTTCAACAATCAGCACGTCGCGGCCTTCAATACCACCGCGCAAGTCTTTGAAAATACGGACTTCTCTGCTACTCTCTGTAGCGTCACCGTAAGACGAAGCCTCCAGAAAATCCACCTCGACCGGCAGATCAAGTTCACGGACCAGATCTGCAATAAAGACAAACGAGCCACGCAATAGCCCGACCACAACCAGCTTGTCGGTATCTTTGAAGGTGGTTTGGATTTCGCGTGACAGCGCCTCGATCCGCGCGGCGATGGATTTCGCGCTGATCATGGTGTCGATCACATAGTTTTTTTGCGTCATGTCGGCCTCAATTTGTGCTTCAAGCTTGATTTCTGGTTCTATTCTACGACATCAACGGGTGAAGTCACCTGCGAAAGTCCGATATGACCAGCCATTCCGAGACAAAATTTTTGCCCTACACTGCGGATCAGATGTATGATCTGGTGTCCGATGTAGCAAATTACCCAAAATTTCTGCCGTGGACCGCTGCCGCGCGCGTGCGCAGCGAGATACAAAATGATGACCATGTTGAAATGCTCGCGGATTTGGTGATCTCGTTTAAGGTGTTTCGTGAAACCTTTGGCAGTCGGGTCCTGCTGTGGCCAGCGCTAAAAAAGATCGACACATCGTATCTGGATGGCCCGTTTAAGTTTCTGGAAAGTACATGGGTTTTTCGTGATGTCGAAGCGGGTTGCGAGGTATCCTTTGAAGTTGATTTCGAATTCAAAAACAGGCTCTTACAAGGCGCAGCAGGTTTGTTTTTCAATGAGGCAATGCAACGTATTGTTCAGTCCTTTGAGACGCGCGCGGACGACCTTTACCGGGACGCGTAAGACTTTACAGCAGATATAAGCAAGTCCAGCGCGTAATCGGTCGCCGCTTTGCGAACATTTGCGCGCCCGAGCGGGCCAAATTCCTCCGTAATGACACGGGTCTCTTGCGAGGTATGTAGACCAAAACAAACACGTCCTTCGGGCTTATAATCCGAGCCGCCAGGACCTGCGATGCCGGTGATACTGACGGCGATGTCGGCGTTCGAATGGGCGACGGCCCCGATAGCCATCTCGCGGGCGACTTGCTCGGATACCGCGCCATATGCGTTAAGCGTCGCAGTGCTCACACCGAGCATTTGCTTCTTCGCGATGTTGGTATAGGTCACAAACCCTCGCTCGAAAATCGCGGAACTGCCTGCAACTTCCGTGATTGCAGCAGCCACCATACCGCCCGTGCAGCTTTCTGCGGTGGCGATTGTCAGATTTGCGGCGCTTGCAAGGTCGAGCAAGGTTTTGGCGCGTATCACATCAGCACCGCATGATAAAAACCGCCCAAAAGCAGGACGCCAAGAGCCGCAAAAATGCCTGCGAGCACGTCGTCAAGCATCACGCCCGTGGCATCATCGCGCTTATCTGCCCAGCCCACGAGCCACGGCTTGGTGATATCGAACAAGCGAAATAGCGCAAATGCGGTGATCCAACCGGGCCAAAGCGCAAGCGCGTCGAGATCGCGCGACGTGACAATGCTGGCGATGGGCAAAAGGGCGATCCACATACCGACGACTTCGTCGATCACGATTTCCGACGGATCGTGATTTTCTTGACCCGCAGTTTCGCGTTGGGTCGCCCAGAAGCCGAGACCATAGACCACGATGCACGCGAGGATAAGCCCATAAAGCCCCGTGAAGGTTATAATAATCCACGCAAAGGGCAGGGCAGCGAGTGATCCCCATGTGCCAGGCGCGGGTCGCATGTACCCGACATAAAAGAAGGTCGCGATAAGTTTGCTCATGATTTTACCAATGTTGCGGTGGCGAGTGAAGCGATGCCTTCTTCGCGACCTGTGAAACCGAGGCGTTCTGATGTGGTGGCTTTGACGCTAATCCGGTCAGGGCTGAGCCCCATGATGTCTGCGAGGGCGGCTTTCATCGCCGCTTGATGCGGACCAATTTTAGGATATTCGCAGACAAGAGTGCAATCTATATTACTGATTTTAAACCCGTTATCTGCCGCGAGCTTCACAGCATGACGCAGGAAAATATGGCTTGCCGTGCCTTTCCATTGAGGGTCGGACGGCGGAAAATGCTGGCCAATATCTCCCATACCCAGCGCGCCGTAGATCGCATCTGTGACCGCATGCATGCCAACATCAGCGTCGGAATGCCCAAGCAGGCTGCGCGTATGTGCAACCTTCACGCCACAAAGCCAGACGTGATCCCCGTCGGTAAAGGCATGCACATCGTATCCGTTACCACATCTTACATCCATTTCCTGTCCTAACATACTGGCAGCGCGTGAAAAATCGACGGCTGTGGTGATTTTGAGATTGCGTTCTTCGCCCTGCACTATGGCCACATCAATGCCCGCAGCGCGTGCGACGGCAACGTCGTCGGCAGCAGGTGCTTGAAGGGCGGCATGTGCCTGCACGATAGCATGGTAATGGAACCCTTGCGGGGTCTGCGCGCGATAAAGATTTTCGCGGTCTTTTGAACCGCTTACAAAGCCATCCTCACCAGTCCACAGCGCATCAGTGACAGGCAGCGCGGGGGCCGCGCCCTCATGATGGTCGAGAGCCGCAATAACATCGGTGATGATCGCAGCACTGACCAATGGCCGCGCGGCATCGTGGATCAAAACATAGGTTGGATTGGTTTCTGCAAGCGCATCAAGCCCCGCGCGTACAGAGGCATCGCGGGTCGCGCCACCCATCACAACGTGGTCCGCAGTGAGATTAAGCGCACGCCAGAGGATTGCATCATCGGGGTGCAAAACGACGACGATATAATCAACAAACGGCCTTAAGGCGTTGTAAGTATATTCAATTACGGATGTCCCGTGCAGCGCTTGCCATTGCTTGGGCAACGCACCGCCCGCGCGGTTTCCGCGTCCTGCCGCGACAATGATTGCTGCTGTGGTCATCGTGTTTCCTTTTCCTACGCCGTGTTTACTGCCTGTTCGTCTGTGGCGCAATTCGTGGCGAGGCGTGGGTATTATTGCTTAATAAATGTGCGAACTTGATGTGATGCGTGTTTTTTATGCGACTATGCGTTGTGAATGCCCGTGAACCCAAGTAAATCTGGAGTCCAGATCCATCAAAAGGTATTTCCCCTCCCGTGAAACATGTCGAATCGATTTCACTGTCTGCAATTTCACTCAGCCCACCCGTGGCTTTGGCCCCCTTGGCGGGGATCACTGACCTGCCGTTTCGCCAGTTGGTGGCATCGTTTGGCGCGGGCTGGGTTGTCAGCGAAATGGTCGCAAGCCAGGAGATGGTACAAGCCAAGCCGGCCGCGCGCGAAAAGGCCGAATTAGGCTTTGATCAGGCGGGCACAGCGGTCCAGATCGCGGGCCGCGAGGCGTATTGGATGGCCGAGGCTGCCAAGCTGGTCGCGGCAAATGGCGCGGCTTTCATTGATATAAATATGGGCTGCCCTGCCAAAAAAGTCACCAGCGGGTATTCAGGGTCGGCACTGTTGCGCGATCCTGATCATGCGCTGACCTTGATCGAGGCGGTGGTGAACGCCGTCGATATTCCTGTCACGCTCAAGACGCGGCTAGGCTGGGATCATGACTGTTTAAATGCGGCGTATGTGGCCAAGCGGGCCGAGAATGCGGGGATCAAATTGGTCACGATTCATGGCCGCACGCGCTGCCAGTTTTACAAAGGATCGGCCGATTGGGCCGCGATTGCCGAGATCAAGACGGCGGTGAACATCCCTGTAATTGCCAATGGCGACATTATGGGGGCGGATACGGCACGCGAGGCGCTGAAACAGTCAGGCGCGGATGGCGTAATGATCGGGCGCGGCGCGCAGGGGCGGCCATGGATTTTGGCACAAGTTGCGAGTGAGTTGCACGGCACGACAGCGCCTGTGATCCCTACCGGGGCAGATTTGGCCGCGTTAGTTTGCGGACATTACGAGGAGATGTTGTCGTTCTACGGCTCTGAGTTTGGTCGCAAGACCGCGCGCAAACATTTGGGCTGGTATATGGACGATGTGGAAACACCGAGCGCGCTGCGCCGCGAAGTCCTGACCGAACCAGATCCAAAGGCGGTTTTGCGCCTGTTGCCTGATGCAATTGCGGGGATCGCGGTGTGATTGAAGATGCGGCACTTTGGGCTTCGTTGCCTGTTCCTACGTTGTTACTCGACAAAATGGATATGATTATCGAAATAAATCCAGCGGCAGAGAGTTTTCTGAACCTATCCGCCAAATCGTTGAAAAGTAAATCTTTCTGGGACACCGTAATGATTGATGCACCGTTAGAAGGCGCATTTGGTCGCGCCCGCGACGGTCGCACGCCGCTATTTGTAAATGACGTTGATGTCGGCAGCTTTGAGCGACCGCCGATGCAGTGCAACATCCAGTTCACCCCCCATCAGGGCCGTGACGATGTGATGATCGCAATGATCAGCCCGCGCGAAATTGCCAGCCGCATGACCAAAAGCCATAATACGGGTAAAGCGGCAAAATCGGCGATTGGCATGGCGGAAATGCTGGCCCATGAAATCAAAAATCCGCTGGCGGGAATTATCGGCGCTGCGCAATTGTTGGCAATGGGGCTGCCTGCGCAGGATCAGGAGTTGACTGATTTGATTGTAGAAGAAAGCCGCCGCATTGTGACGTTATTAGAGCAGGTTGAGCAGTTCGGCAATCTGCGCCCACCCTTGCTGACCTCGGTGAATATTCATGATGTTTTGGACCGTGCAAAACGCTCTGCGGCTGTCGGTTTTGGCGCACATATGCGGTTTGTCGAAGAATACGACCCGTCTTTGCCTGATGTTCTCGGCGACGGGGACCAGTTATTGCAAGTGGTCTTGAACTTGCTGAAAAATGCATCCGAGGCGGCGAATGGTAGCGGTCAGATCAAGTTACACACATTCTATGATCCATCATTGCGGGTGCGCAGGGCTGACGGCACGCAAGCCCGCTTGCCGCTTCAGGTCGAGATTATTGACGACGGACCGGGTTTGCCCCCCGAGATCGCCAATGATGTATTCGAGCCGTTTATTTCAGGCCGCGAGAATGGCACCGGATTGGGCTTGGCGCTGGTGTCGAAACTGATCGGCGACGCAGGGGGCTGGATTTCGGTCAAAAGCGCCCCTGGTTGCACGGCGTTTCGCATCTCGCTGCCACTTGCCCCGAAAATTGTTGGAGAAAAATAATGGATGGCACTGTTCTGGTCGCAGATGACGATCGCACGATACGCACGGTTCTGACACAAGCACTGACGCGGGCAGGGTGCAAGGTGCATGCCACCTCGTCGCTGGTGACGTTGATGCGCTGGGTGGATGAAGGCAAGGGCGATTTGGTGATCTCCGATGTGATGATGCCAGACGGCAATGGCCTAGAGCAACTGCCCAAGATTGCACTTGCCCGTCCTGGATTGCCGGTGATTGTAATTTCGGCGCAGAATACGATCATGACGGCCATCAAGGCAGCCGAGGCCGAGGCCTATGATTATCTGCCCAAGCCGTTTGATTTGCCTGATTTAATGAAGCGGGCGGCAAGGGCGTTGGAGATCAAACGGCGTACGCCCCAGATAAAACCACCTGCGTCCAACGAAACAGGAGATCTGCCGCTGGTGGGCCACACGCCGGTGATGCAGAGCTTATACCGTTTGGTTGCGCGGATCATTAATACGCCTATGCCCGTGTTGATCACCGGCGAAAGCGGGACAGGCAAATCGTTGATTGCACGCGCTATTCACGATTATTCTGATCGGCGAACCCAACCGTTTGTGGTCGTATCAGGTGCTGATCTGAAAGAAGTGGACGGGCTCTCGGCGGTGCTTGCGCGGGCCAAGGGGGGATCGTTGCTATTTGACGAGGTCGGCGATCTGTCTGATGTGGCACAGGGTCGTATCGTGCGCATGCTGGACGCTTTGGACGACACTGCCCCGCGTATCATGGCAACGTCCCAGACCGATTTGATGGCAAAGCTGGAGGATGGCTCGTTTCGTCAAGACCTGTTTTATCGCCTTGGCGGCGTGACGATCAATGTGCCATCGCTGCGCGAGCGGGTCGATGATATACTGTTGCTGGTCGCGCATTTTTTAACCCGTTCCGAACGTGAAGGTGCGCCAGCACGTCGCATGGGCGTTACCGCCTTGGACCTGATCCGGGGGTATAGCTGGCCTGGTAACGTGCGTCAGTTAGAAAATGCGATCAAGCGCTTGGTATTCACCTCCGCCGGCGAAGAAATTAACCGCGCCGAGGTCGAGGCCGTTCTGGGCAATCAACCTGCAATGGAGCCTGCAACGAGGGGTGCAGACGGCGACAAACTGGCGGCTTCGGTTGGCAAACATTTGCGGCGTTATTTTGATTTGCATGGCGGCGACTTACCGGCACCGGGCCTTTACAATCGAATCCTGCGCGAGGTTGAAGGGCCATTGATCGAGACTGCTTTGGATGCAACGGCGGGGAATCAGGCAAAATGTGCCGATTTACTAGGGATCAACCGAAATACTTTGCGAAAGAAGATCACAGAGTTGGATATCCGCGTGACACGCCGCCGCAAAATGATGTAAAACCGCAACATAAGCGTGGCACCTCGGACGCAACTATATCTGGGGCTAAACACGCAATGTGGTGGTATGTGAGGGCAACCTCACCTTTATATATAAAGGGGCTTATGCGTGCAGCGTGGCCTAACGCGAACGAATTTAGCGCGGTTTAGCCGTTGGCGCCGCAATCGCGCGGTCCAAAACGCGACGGTTCTGGGGCTTGTCCTGTTGGGGCCGGTGCTGGCGGTGCTGACCTATGTGGTTTTGGGCCCGTTGGTGCAGTCTTCAACCTCTCCGTTCCTGCGTTTAGTACTCCTTGCCGATCTGATTTACGTGATGGTTGTCGCATCGTTAGTGATGCAGCGTGTGGCCAGCATGATCGCGGCGCGGCGCGCTAAATCCGCAGGTTCGCAGCTGCATTTGCGTCTGACGGGGGTTTTTGCGCTGCTCGCCCTGACGCCTACCGTTCTGGTCGCCCTGTTTGCGATGCTGTCGCTGAATGTCGGTCTAGAAGGTTGGTTTTCCGAGCGGGTCCGCACAGTTCTCAGCACGTCATTGACCACTGCACAGGCCTATGAACGCGAAGAAAGACAGGAATTAACCCGTGACGGCCAAGCTCTCGCCGCCTATCTGAACACCGAGAGATTGCGCAACTTCTTTATGGATGATGGCGATGTGCGACTGGCAATTGCGCAGGTGCAAAACCAAATTGATCGCGGGCTAACCGAGACCTATTTCATCAGCGGCACCGGCGAGATCATGACGCGCGGTGCCGGATCGTATGATTTTGACTACGAGCAGCCACGGCCTGCGGATTTTGTAGCGGCAACGGCAAAAACGACCCATATCATCGAGGACGCCAACAACAACGAGTTTCGGGCCCTGATCGCGATGCCGCAGTTTCACGACCGCTTTGTCTATGTGACGCGCACCGTGAATGGTGAAATCCTGTCCTTGCTGGATCAGACCACGGAAACTGTGGCGCTCTACGAGCAGTTAGAGAATGATCGCGGACGATTATTATTCAACTTTGGACTGATTTATCTGGGCTTCGCTGTAATTCTCATTTTGGCGGCTATCTGGCTTGGGCTTTGGTTCGCCGAAGGACTGTCGCGCCCTGTCGGGCGACTTGTTACGGCGTCACAACGGGTCGGTGCGGGTGATCTGGATGTGCGAGTGATCGAGGATGTTGGCGAAGATGAGATTTCGCAATTAGGTATGTATTTCAATCAGATGACAACCCAATTGAAGGTGCAGCGCGATGAATTGCTGGACACCAACCGCCAGATCGAGCGGCGACGTCGCTTGTTTGATTCCGTGTTGGGCTCGGTGACATCCGGGGTCGTGGGGTTGGATGCACGGGGCCGTGTCGATTTTGCCAACCGCTCGGCGCAAGGTCTTTTGGCCGTGGGTGAAGCACAAGAAAGCGTGGCAATTGCGGTGGCGGTGCCAGAGTTCGGCGCGCTCTTCGAGGCGATGCGCAAGGACGGCCGTGAAGTGGCGCAAGAACAAATCA
Organism: Yoonia sp. MH D7; assembly: GCF_054439475.1. NCBI lineage: Bacteria > Pseudomonadati > Pseudomonadota > Alphaproteobacteria > Rhodobacterales > Paracoccaceae > Yoonia > Yoonia sp. MH D7. The sequence goes on along the minus strand of NZ_JBTJCF010000001.1, from coordinate 1,156,272 downwards.
ATTTGATCCGCGATGGCTCGCAGGAAAGTTTGCTGGTGCGGATGTCAACACGGCGCAATGCCGAGGGCACGCTAGAGGGATATGTTGTGGCCTTTGACGACGTGACCGATCTGGTCAGTGCGCAGCGCATGGCCGCATGGGGGGATGTCGCGCGCCGTATTGCCCACGAGATCAAAAACCCGCTGACGCCAATTCAATTGTCGGCTGAACGCATCAAACGAAAATTCTCAAAAGAAGTGGCCGAGAGCGACAAGCTGGAACAGATGACAGACGTTATCGTGCGTCAAACCAACGACTTACGACGCATTGTTGACGAATTTTCAAAATTCGCGCGGATGCCAGAACCCAAACTATTGCCAGCGGACTTGGTCACGCTGGTCGGCAACGCAGTAACCCTGCAAGAGGCTGGCCAGCCTGACGTGACCTTCTTTGTGGCGCTGCCCGAAAAGGGTGCTTGCGTGGATGTAGACGAGACAATGATCTCTCAGGCGCTCATAAACCTTATTAAGAACGCAGGCGAAGCCACTGAAACTTATCGTGAAAAAGAGGATGCGCCCAATTATCATCCCGAAATTCGGATCGAGATGGCCTATTCGGATTGCACCGCAACACTCACAATTAGCGACAATGGCATAGGTTTGCCGCATGACCGCGCGCGCCTGTTCGAGCCCTATGTCACCACGCGCAGTAGCGGCACGGGATTGGGCCTGCCGATTGTGAAGAAAATCATCGAAGAACATGGTGGCACTTTGACACTCAAAGACGCCGCAGACTTTCACGGGACTGGCCATATCGGGGCCATGGCCGAAATCAAATTGCCTTTGATGCCACGCGGCACAGAGCAAACATAAATAGTTAGAGGGTAACACACATGGGCGATATTCTAATCACTGACGACGAGCGTGACATTCGTGAGTTAATCTCGGATATCCTTCAGGATGAAGGGTTTACGACACGTCTTGCCGGAAATTCAGATGACTGTATGGCTGAAATTGCCAAGTCGCCACCAGCCTTGATGGTGCTCGATATCTGGCTGAAAGATAGCAACATGGACGGGATTGATATCCTTAAGACCGTGAAACGCGACCACCCAGATATTCCGGTCGTGATCATTTCCGGTCATGGCAATATCGAAATTGCCGTGGCCGCGATCAAACAAGGGGCTTATGATTTTATCGAAAAGCCTTTCAACATCGATCAACTTCTGGTTGTTGTGCGCCGTGCTATGGAAACCAGCAAGTTGCGCCGCGAAAATATCGAGTTAAAGCGCGGCGAAGTCGCAGGCACGGATATGCTCGGCGATAGCGCTGCATTCCGCACCCTGAAATCCCAACTGGATAAGGTCACCAAATCCAATGGCCGTGTCATGCTGACAGGGCCTGCGGGTGCTGGCAAGGAAATCGCTGCCCGTTATATCCATGCGCATTCCAACCGTGCAGGATCGCCGTTTATCACCGTTAATTCCGCCTCGATCGCGCCTGATCGCATGGAAGAAGTGCTATTTGGCCGTGAGGGTGGCAGTCGTGGCATTGAAAAAGGCCTACTCGAAGAGGCCAATGGCGGTGTGATCTATTTCGACGAAATCGGTGATATGCCACTGGGAACACAGTCAAAAATACTGCGTGTTCTGGTCGATCAACGGTTCCAACGGGTTGGCGGCAATGACAAGGTGCAGGTCGATTTGCGCGTCATTTCCTCCAGTAACCGTGATCTGCCGATGGCCATTGAGGCCGGCACATTCCGCGAAGAATTATTCCACCGCCTGAACGTGGTCCCGATTGCGGTGCCTAGTCTGGAAGAGCGTCGCGAGGATATTCCGCTACTGGCCGAATACTTCATCGAAATGCTGAACAAAGCGCAGGGGTTGCCACTGCGCAAACTTGCGGAAGATGCCCGTGCCTTGCTGCAAACCATGCTCTGGCCCGGCAACGTGCGTCAGTTGAAAAACGTGATCGAACGTGTGCTGATCTTAGGTGAAAGCAGCGATGCCATTTCCGCCAAAGAATTGCCAGCCTCGGCCGAGAGTTCAACAGCGGAAGAGGGGCGCATTGTGCTGGCGGGCGGCCTTGCGACCTTGCCATTGCGCGAGGCCCGCGAATTGTTCGAGCGCGAATACCTTCTGACCCAGATCAACCGCTTCGGTGGCAACATCAGCAGGACGGCGTCATTTGTGGGTATGGAACGCTCTGCGTTGCACCGTAAACTCAAATCTCTTGGCGTCTCGACCACCAACAAAGCTGGCGGACGTGTCGCGTATATTGAAGGCGAAGCATAATTGACGAAACATCCGCGTTCTGTCACCCGTAGCCAGTTGCAAGGAGTGACACGATGAAAGTGATTATTTGCGGAGCGGGTCAGGTTGGCTGGCAAATCGCGCGGCATCTGTCGGGCGAAAAAAACGATGTGACGGTTGTGGATAACAATCCCGAACTCGTGCGCCGCGCCACTGATACGCTTGATGTACAAGGGATCTGCGGCTTTGCAAGTTACCCTGACGTGCTGGCCCGCGCTGGCGCCAAGGACGCCGATATGATCATCGCCGCGACTCATTCCGACGAGGTGAATATGGTCACCTGTCAGGTCGCCCACTCGGTCTTTGCCATCCAGCGCAAAATCGCGCGGCTCCGCGCACAAAGCTATCTGACGGCGATCTATTCCGACCTTTACCGCCGTGATCACCTGCCGATCGATGTTGTGATCAGTCCGGAGCGCGAGGTGGCCGAGGCCGCGTTGCAAAGGCTTGCAGCCCCGTCTGCGTTTGACACCGAAAGCTTCATGGAGGGCAAAGCACAGCTTGTCGGCATCTCGATTGACGAAAGCTGTCCGGTGATCAACACGCCACTGCGCCAGTTGACGGATCTGTTTTCGACTCTGCGCGCGGTTGTGGTCGGCATCCGCCGCGAGGGGCGATTGTTTGTGCCGTCTGCCGGTGACCAGATTTTTGCAGGCGACGACTGTTACGCTTTCACCCATTCCGAAGATCTTTCGCGTACAATGGAGATTTTCGGCAAATCAAATGCCAAGCAAGAGCGCATCGTGATCATTGGCGGTGGCAATGTAGGCTTGGGTGTGGCGCGTGCGTTAGAAGCACAAACCGAGCGGGTGCGCGTCAAGATCATCGAAAAAAACCGTGAAATCGCAGAAGCCGCTGCCGACGTGTTGGACCGCACAATTGTACTGCTGGGCGACGGGTTGGATGGCGCTTTGCTGGAGGAAGCGCACATTAGTTCCGCCGACGCCGTGCTGGCTGTGACCGATGACGATAAGACAAACCTGTTGGCCTCGGTGCGTGCCAAAGAGATGGGCTGTGCTATGGCGATTGCATTGATCAACGACCCCAGTCTGGTGCCATTGATGGGGCCGCTGGATATAGACGCTTATATCAATCCGCGCGCCACAACCGTCAGCTCGATTCTGCGCCATATCCGTCATGGCCGTGTGCGGGCGGTCTATTCAATCGGCGATGCAGAGGCCGAAGTGATCGAAGCACAGGTGCTTGGCACCTCACCGATATCGGGCCAGATGATCAAAAATATCGCTTTCCCCGAAGGCACGCTGGTCTGTGCCGTGATGAAAAAAGGCGAGCCGCTGAAGCCAACAGGCGATATGCGGATCGACGAAGGCGATGTGATCGCAATCTTTGCAATGGCTGACGACGTGCCAGAGGTCGAGCGGCTTTTGCAGGTCTCCATCGACTTTTTCTGATGATGGACTGGATCAAAAGACTTCCGTTTTTTGTGATCCTTATGGGGATTGGCGCGTTTGCGATGCTGATCCCTGCAATGCATGCGCTTGCGTTAAATGATTTTACGACAATGCGCGTCTTCTTCTACGGCTTTGTGCTGTTCGGATTGCTTTCCTTCATTCTGGGGTTGGCCACGTCGAATTACGCACCTGTCAGCGTTGCACGTAGCCAACTGGTCGCCCTTCTGGCCGCTTTCACCGTACTGCCAGTCATGTTTGCGATCCCGTTCTACGAGGCGGTTGGCAATACTACACTGCTAAATGCATGGTTCGAAATGGTGTCCTGCCTGACCACGACAGGGGCCACTGTTTATGACAACGCGGGCCGTTTGGCACCATCGCTGCACCTGTGGCGCGGGCTTGTCGGCTGGCTCGGCGGATTGTTGATCTGGATCACCGCCGTGTCGATTTTCGCGCCGATGAACCTGGGCGGGTTCGAGGTGCGTGCGACCGGTGCAGCGGGCAAAAGCGCTATTGCTGCGACCTATACGCAGATTGGACAGATTGCTGACCCGACCGAACGTCTGCTGCGCTTTGCGATCACATTAACGCCACTTTACACTGGCTTGACGTTTGTGTTGTGGCTGGGGCTGACCAGTCTGGGCGAGGTGCCATATATCGCGCTGATCCACGCCATGTCGGTCATGTCGACCTCGGGCATCTCGCCGATTAACGGTCTGTATTACGCCAAAGCTGGCTTCTGGGGCGAAGCGCTGATTCTGGTCTTTTTTATCCTCGCAATCTCGCGCCTGTCGTTTTCAGCCGGACAATTTGGTGAAAAAGACAGCTCGCTGCTGAAAGATCCCGAATTCAAAATTGGCGTCGCCTTGATCGTCATGGTTACAGGCGCATTATTTTTCCGGCATTTTGTCGGCGCAGGTGACGGGCAGGCGGTGGCATCATGGACCCAGATGTTCAAAGCATTCTGGGGCGCGCTGTTCACCGTCACCTCGTTTTTAACCACAACAGGATTTGAATCGCGTTATTGGACAGGCATTGCCACATGGTCGGGCTTGCAAACACCGGGGCTGGGGCTGGTGGGTCTAGCCTTGATTGGCGGCGGGGTCGCGACCACAGCGGGCGGCGTGAAACTGTTGCGGATATACGCGCTCTACCGGCACTCCGAACGCGAGTTGGAACGGCTGGTTTATCCCTCGTCGGTCGGTGGTGGTGGCCGCGAAGCGCGCCGTATCAGACGTCAGGGTGCCTATATCTCGTGGATTTTCTTTATGCTATTTGCCCTGTCAATTGCGGGCGTTATGCTACTGCTATCCCTGACAGGGGTGCAATTCGAGGTGACAATGGTGCTTGCGATCTCAGCGCTCTCCACCACCGGTCCTTTGGCACAAGTCGCCGCCGAATATCCGATTTCCTACTCGGGCATTCCAGATCTTGCCAAAATGATTCTCGCGGCAGCAATGGTGCTTGGACGACTTGAAACGCTGGCGATTATCGCACTTTTCAACCCTGAAATCTGGCGAAAATAAATGCTGTTTTTTGGGCTGGAAACCTTTGCCATGGCGCGACATACTGCACCGATAAACGAGGGAGGCCGATCGCGGCCGCAAGAACAAAAAAAGGGGTCCCGCTATGGCGGCCGATAAAGCAAATCTGCAAGATGCATTTCTTAACCATGTGCGCAAAGCCAAGGTGCCTGTGACGATCTTTTTGGTCAACGGCGTGAAATTGCAGGGCGTGATTACATGGTTTGATAGTTTCTGTGTCCTGTTGCGTCGCGACGGACAAGCCCAGCTGGTCTACAAAAGCGCGATTTCAACGATCATGCCATCGCAGCCGATCAGCCTGTATGAAGGCGAAGAATAACTTTGCTGGAACACGATAAGCACATCACCCGTGCTTGGGTCTTGCACCCTGATCTGAAAAACGACCAGACACGCAGGGACGCTGGACCTGCGCTGGAAGAGGCGATTGCGCTAGCAGCCGCCTTGCCCGAAATCGAAGTGATGGGGGGCACATCCGTGCGCCTTCCAAAACGTCATGCGGGAATGCTTTTCGGCAAAGGCAAGATCGAAGAACTGCGGCTGATATTTGAAGAGGCCGAGGTTGAACTGGTCTTGGTCGACGGATCGGTCACGCCGGTACAGCAACGTAACTTGGAAAAAGCATGGGGCGTCAAATTGCTTGATCGCACCGGCCTAATCCTTGAAATCTTCTCTGACCGTGCGCGCACCGCCGAAGGCGTGTTGCAGGTCGAGATGGCAGCGCTGTCCTACCAACGCACCCGTCTTGTCCGCGCATGGACGCACCTTGAACGCCAACGTGGCGGCATGGGCTTTGTCGGTGGTCCGGGTGAAACCCAGATCGAATCCGACCGCCGCGCTATTGACGACCATCTGGTGCGTCTGCGCGCCAAACTGGCCAAGGTTGTAAAAACCCGTGCTCTGCACCGCGCCTCGCGCGCCAAAGTGCCTTACCCAATTGTGGCTCTCGTCGGCTATACCAACGCGGGTAAATCCACGCTCTTTAACCGCTTGACCGGCGCAGATGTGTTTGTGAAAGACATGCTATTCGCCACGCTTGACCCGACCATGCGCAAGATAGAATTGCCCACGGGCGACGAAATCATCATGTCTGACACGGTTGGTTTTATCTCTGACCTGCCAACCGAACTGGTCGCGGCCTTCCGCGCGACACTTGAAGAAGTGCTGGACGCTGACCTGATCGTGCATGTGCGCGACATCAGCCACGCCGAAACCGAAGAGCAATCCAAGGACGTGATGGCGATCCTGACCGCATTGGGGGTCGCTGAAACTGCGCCGCTGATCGAAGTCTGGAACAAGATCGACAAGCTCGACGAGGACCGCCGCGACGCTGTCGAAACCCAGTCCGCGCGCACCGACGACCTGTTTGCGGTCTCGGCAGTGACAGGCGACGGCATGGACGCCCTGCTGGCAGCCGTGGCCGAACACCTGAAAGACCCGCGCCGCGAAGAGGTGATCAAACTCACCTTTGCCGAGGGCCGCAAGCGCGCTTGGCTGTTCGAGCAGGGAATTGTTACCGACGACACCCAAACCGACGCGGGCAATACCTTGACCGTGTTCTGGACCTTGCTGCAAAAAGAACGCTTCAGCCGTATGTGATCTAGGGTGCGGCGGGTACCAACGTGGTCACACCCACCGCCGCCGCCCTTGCCAGATCAGGGTCCAACGACATCGGAATATACTCGCCGCGCCGCCATAACTCGCCCAAATTGTCATAATAGCGCGACAGTGGATGGCCCGATTGGCCGGTGGCCGTGACAAACACCGAACTGTCAGGATCAGCAAAATCGTAGACCCCGCGATACCCCGCTGCATGGACGTTTTCATAGGGATTTGGCCCAGTACCTGACGTGCGGCCGCGTTGTAACGTGTTGTCGCCGCCGCTGGTGGATTGACGGATATTTACAAACCAGTTCAGCACAGGCACGTCGCCAAGCACCGGATGGTCATGGGTCGCCTGATGTAGATCGCCCCAGCGCAGCGCCGCTATGCGACCGCCAGCATTTTCATCAATCCACAGCAGGGCATCATCCAGCGCCAGCCGCGCGATCTCGGTGCAGGTCTCCACGGGTGCGGACTGGATCACGTCACACCACGCCGACGCGCCGTCCACATTCCGGAACACCCGCTCGATGAACACAGGATTGGCATGGGTGAACTCCGAGGTTAGTGGCCCCATCTCGTCGCGAATTAGCCGCTCGTTAAGACTGCGCAACCACGCCGCATACAGCAGCGGCTCGGGCAAATGTTCGTTCATTTCACCGTTCCATGCCGCAAGTAATTCCAGCGCTTCCTGACGGCGGCGCACAGGCGTGCCATCCACCGCAGCCTCGCCAGTGAACCACAGATCCGCGCCAATCAACGGCAACAGCGCGCGCGCCGTGAAACTCACAGTGTCCAGTTGTGCCTCGATAAAGCTTTCGCGCGTATGCACAGCACGGCTTTGCATCAAACGGGTCCAGCGGTTAATGCGCTGCGTATCGCCCCACAAATAAGACATGTGATTGGGAAACGGACGGTCCACCGTTTTGTTATTGGTATTACCTAAAATGCCACTTTCAGGGTTCACAAATTCGGGGTTGTCGGCATAAGGCATACGCCCTTGCCAGCGGTTCTCGGAAAGGTAGCCGTAGCTGGGAAACCGTCCCTTGGACTGATGATTTACATCGCGGGCGGGCACTGCGCCGATGGTCTTCATCGCAATCTGGGTGCGGTCCGCCAAGGTCAGGTTCTGGCTTGGTGCGATATAGCGCTCGGCTGCGTCAATGCCCTCTTGCACGGTACGCGCATGGCCAATCGCCAAAGCAGCGGACATGGTGGTGTCTTTTTCCGACAATGCCGTCCAGCCAATTGCCGCCACATGCCCCGCGGGGGTCACCGCCCCAAGATCATATTGCGCGGCAGGCATCACGGGACCATTATCGGTCCAAAGCAGTTTCAGCGTGACAGCAGGCCCGTCTTTGACACGGATAATGCTTTGGCGGGTGCGGAATTCGGACCACCCGGTAGGGGTGCGGTATTCATTCAGGTTTTCGGGATTCAGTTCTTCTAGGAAAATATCTTGATCATCCAGATAACTGCTGGTGATCCCCCAACCCAAATCCGCACTGCGCCCTGACAAAACCGCGGGCATGCCTGGAATAGTGGCACCAATCACACCACCGGATTGCAACTCCAATCGCGCCAGATACCAGACGGTTGGTGCAGTCAGCCCAAGGTGTGGATCGTTGGCCAACAAAGTAGACCCCGCCGCCGCGCGCTCGATCCCCGCAGCCCAAGCGTTTGACGCCCCTGCAAGCTCAGGCGGCTTGGACGGATTGAGTGGCCCATAAGCAAGCCTGCTATCAGGCGTATAGCGCGGCAGGCCCGGCACGAGGCTCGCATAGTCGGGCAGGGCAGCGATCCCCGTTGTCGGATCATCGGGCAAAATATCCGCAAGCCTGTCACTCGAAATCATAAGCGAGGTGCGCGCACGTAGCACTTCCGCCTCCAGATGCGAAGAAAGCTGTAATGCCATCAGCTTGAGAATGGCAATACTGTCAGCAGGTTGCCATGGCGCGACAGGATGGTTGAACATCCACATCTCAGGGGCACCGCGTCCTAGCGCCCCTTTGTTAATCTCGGCCAGCCATGCATTCACGCCCGCAGAATAAGCCTCAAGTGCGCTTTTTGTGCTATCGTCCTGCACTGCCACAGAACCGCTCGCCAGCGTGTAAAGATCAAAGCGGCGCAGCACCTTGTCGATCTCTAACGTGCTCTCGCCAAACAATTCCGACAGCCGCCCTTGGGCTGTGCGGCGCAGCATCGTCATCTGCCACAAACGGTCCTGTGCATGGGCATAGCCCAATCCAAAATAAACATCCGCGTCATTCTCACCAAAGATATGTGGCACGTTGGCATTATCGCGCACGATCTCGATCGGTGCGATTAACCCAAGCGCTGCAGCCTCGGCGTCATAATCGGGCAGGGACCGTGCAGCAAAGTAATAGGTCAGCCCAAAGATTCCAACGATCAAAACGATCAGCAGAGTCGTGAGGCGAAGAAGCCAGCGGAAAATAAGCGCCATGAGATAAGCAGGCCTTTGCACAAGACAGATTTGGGGGCCTGTCTACCGCGCCTCGGCCCTGTGCACCAGCGCCAAGGCGGCATCAACCGCCAACTTTGGTGTGGTCAGCACAGACCAGCGTATCTGGCGATACGCCGCCGCAAGCGTCCAGTAGCGCCTCTGAGGCAGCTTTGGTGGCGTTCAAGCAAGTGACCAGCATGATCTGTGGCCCGATTTTAACGGCCGCTTCAAATGCGGGACGGTCGATGCGTATATCGCGTCAATACCATCCGCCTGTGCGCGCCAAAATGTCCGGATCGACGTTGATGGACCACCTCGACACCGCTGCCTTTCAGCAGAGTATCAAAGGTGGCCACATGCACATCTGCGGTATGCAGAAACGCGATTTTCACTTTTCGGGCATCAACCCGCGCGGACTAAATCGCAACACCAGCAACAGCACAATACCCATGGTAAACAGGCGGAAATGCGCCGCTGCGTCCTCCATGCGGATGCGGAACCAGTGGTCGGTGGCAAAGCCCGAGGTGGTCACTTCCGCTATCCATTGCCCCAGCGGCTCAACCATCACCCACAGCCACCAGATCAAAAATCCGCCCAGCACCGCGCCAAAGTTATTGCCCGATCCGCCAACAATCACCATCACCCAGATCAGGAAGGTAAAGCGCAGCGGTTGGTAAGATGTAGGCGTCAGCTGCGCATCAAGCGTCGTCATCATCGCCCCCGCAATACCGCAAATAGCCGATCCTAGAATAAAGATTTGCAAGTGACGCGCGGTCACATTCTTGCCCATCGCTTCTGCGGCGGTCTCGTTATCACGGATCGCGCGCATCATACGGCCCCACGGCGAGTTCAGCGCGCGTTGCGCCAGCCACAGCAAGACTACCAGCACAATCGTAAACAGGATCACATAGCCCATTTTGGTGTAAAGCGTCGAAGCGGTCGTCGGATCAAGACCAAACGACGCTGCTTTCTCGATAAACCCCGGATCGTTTTGCAAATCGATCTCATAAGGCACCGGACGCGGCAAACCGTTCACGTTCTTCACGCCGCGTGCAAGCCAGTCTTCGTTTTTCATCACCGCGATGATAATTTCAGCAATGCCCAGTGTGGCAATCGCAAGGTAGTCCGAGCGCAGACCAAGCGCTGTTTTGCCAATGACCCAAGCAGCGCCAGCAGCAAACAAGCCGCCAACCGGCCACGCCACAACCGTCAACCAACCGTAGTCCTTGTAGTTCTCGCCGCCCCAGTTCAATCCGCCAAGGTAGCCGGTAGATGCAGGATTAATCGCTTCGACATTTGCCACGCCACCATCAAAAACCGCGCGGAAAGCAAAGAAACCAATGATCAATAGCGCCAGCGTCATACATGTGCGCAGCCCGCCCTTTGGCAACCAGCGAAACATCATCACCGTGCTGACAATCGTGAGCGCACCCAAAGCCAGACCCGCAAATATCTGCCATCCGCCAGCCTGCCACGCGCCCGGTGTGGCGGGCATCGAAATTAGCACCGTAGCCAAACCGCCCAGCGCGACAAACCCCATGACGCCGATATTGAACAGCCCCGCAAATCCCCATTGCAGGTTCACGCCAAGCGCCATAATCGCGCTGATCAGCGCAAAGGTCATCATCTTGAGCGAACTGTCCCATGAGCCGGAGAAAATCCAGAACTCGGTCGATCCTTCAAGAATATATAGTGCTGCAACAAACATAACGAGGAAAGCATTGCGATAGGTGAGGGTCATACGGATTTTCCCTTGAACAGGCCCGTTGGTTTGAACAGCAGGACGATGATGAGGATCGAGAAACTCACGGCGAATTTATAATCCGTCGATAACAGCTGGACCAACGAGTCCGGCGCGAGGCTGTCTGGTAACAGGTATTCCAGCACTTTCTTGAACGCATAGGTGATAGTGACTTCTGAAAATGCGATCACAAATCCGCCAGCGATGGCACCAACAGGACTGCCCAAACCGCCAACAATGGCACTTGCGAAAATCGGCAGCAAAAGTTGGAAATAAGTGAACGCCTTGAATGATTTATCCAGCCCGTAAAGCACACCTGCGGTGGTCGCCAACGCGGCCACAATCATCCATGTGACCATCACAACCTTTTCAGGATTGATGCCTGACAGTAGTGCCAGGTCTTCGTTATCCGAAAACGCACGCATGGATTTGCCGGTGCGGGTTTTATTGAGAAACCAGAACAAAACAGCCACCACAAAAATCGCCACAACAACTGTAATCCCTTGCGTGGTTTTGATCGCAAGACCTTCTTCCAGTCCGGTCAATTCTTTGAACCTGCGCACCGAAATGATGAACCGCTCGCCATCGGAAAACTGAATATCGCGCACACCGATCACAAACCGGACCAGACCGTTTAAAATGAACATCACCCCCATTGACACGATCACAAGGATCACCGGAGCCGCTTTCTGATCACGGTAAAATTTATACACAATCCGATCCGTCAGCAGCACCAGAATACAGGTTGCGACAATACCAAAGGGCAGGGCGAGCAGGGCGGTTGGCAGCGGGCCAAAGGTGATCCCAAGGGCCAACAATCCGTTGGTAAAGATAATCGTCATCGCGGTGCCAAAAGCCATGGTATCGCCATGGGCAAAATTCGAAAACCGCAGAATACCGTAAATTAGCGTGACACCCAGCGCACCAAGCGCAAGCTGCGCGCCATACGCCATCCCCGGCACGATCACATAATTGGTGAGGGCCACAAGGGCGTTCAGGAAATCCATCAGTTTGTCCTCTGCGCGGCGTGACCTGCGTCAAAATACGCCATCATCTTTTGGCCATGAAAATTAATTTGCCAGAGCGCACTATTCTCCGGTTCACGACTGCCGTTTTCAATCAAACGGGCGTTGGCGTGTTTCTGAGCAAGCGTCACGGACCAGTCGACGTTTTGCGTCTCTCCGGCGGTTGTGCGAAAGCGGTCAAATTGAAAAGATCGCTGATTGCCCGCAAGGGCAGCAGTTGCGAAAAACGGCATGCACATCGACGCCGGGGGGACTAATTGCCTCAACAGCTCACCCCCCAAGAAACTGCGGCGGATAGTCTCGTCCGCGAGCAGTTCTTTTCCGGTGCCGGTATGCGCGTTGGCACCCTGTACCAAAACATAGGCTTTATCAGCGATTTCAAGCGCTTGGCGCGCGTTCTGTTCCACCATCAAAATCGGAATACCCGTGCGGGCGACCTCGATAATACGGTCAAACAACTCGTCCATCACAATCGGTGATACACCCGCTGTCGGCTCGTCGAGCATCAAAACCTTCGGCTTTGTCATCAGCGCACGGCCAACGGCCACTTGCTGACGTTGCCCGCCCGATAACTCGCCCGCCGCCTGATTACGTTTGTCTTTCAAGATCGGAAACAAGTCGTAAATCTGTGCCATCGTTTCGCGGTAATCGTCGGTGCGAATAAACGCACCCATCTCCAAATTCTCTTCCACCGTCATCGAGGTGAAAATATTCGAGGTCTGCGGCACAAACCCCATACCTTTCACAACACGCTGTTGCGGCGTCAGTTTGGTAATGTCCTCGCCGTCCAGATGTACAGCACCTGAATGCACATTCAACATGCCAAACAGCGCCTTCATCGCGGTGGATTTGCCCGCGCCGTTCGGCCCTACGATCACCGCAATCTGGCCTGGATCAACAGAAATCGTGCAACCGTGTAAAATGTCAGGGCCTTTACCGTAGCCACCCGTCATCGCAACACCCGACAAAAAAGGCACCTCCGCAGACGGGGTCGCACGGCCCTTTTTATCAGGTCCTTCGCTGGTGCTGGACGTGCCTTGCTTAGCGATACTGGCGTCCTTGTTGCCGCGGGTGTTCTGATAGGGGTTACTGCTCATACTGCGCTGACCTTATCTTTGTTTTTCAAACCGGTGCCAAGATAGGCCTCGATGACCTGCTCGTTGGCCTTAATTTCCGCCAGCGTGCCTTGCGCCAGCACCTTGCCCTCGGCCATACAAATCACCGGATCACATAGCCGGCCAATAAAGTCCATGTCATGCTCGATCACGACAAACGTATAGCCGCGCTCTTTATTCAGCCGGATAATCGCATCACCAATGGTGTTCAGAAGGGTGCGGTTCACACCTGCGCCCACTTCATCCAAAAACACAATTTTGGCGTCGACCATCATCGTGCGGCCCAGTTCCAACAGCTTTTTCTGACCGCCGGACATATTGCCTGCCCGCTCGTCTTTCAGGTGGTCAATCGTCAGAAACTCAAGCACTTCATCGGCTTTAGCCAACAGCGCGCGCTCCTCGTCAGCAATCCGCTTGCGGCCGAACCATGCGTTCCACAGCGTCTCACCCGATTGCGCACCTGGCACCATCATAAGGTTTTCGCGTACCGTCATGGTCGAGAATTCATGCGCAATCTGGAACGTGCGCAGCAGCCCTTTGTGAAATAGTTCATGCGGCGGCAGACCGGTAATATCTTCGCCCATCATCGTCACACGACCCGAACTCGGTTCAAGGACGCCTGCGATCGCATTGAAAAGAGTGGTTTTTCCAGCGCCATTCGGGCCAATTAGTCCGGTGATAGATCCTTCTTCGATCCGCAGGCTTGCGCCATCCACCGCGCGAAAACCACCAAAGGTTTTCACCAAATTCTCAACGACAATCATGTTACATCCCCTCGCACGTCTTATATGACGTATCGTCTTGTGGTGGGCTGGCGCAAGAAATCCCGCGCCAGCCCAAGTGCCTCTCACCGCTTAACGGTAACCGATTGTCGCGTAAACGCCGTCAGAAAATTCGATTTCCTGATAGCTACCAGCAGATTCGCCGGGTCCAATCAACTCGACTGCGGATGCACCAACATAGTCAATGTCGCCGCCAGCAGCCAGAATTTCCAAGCCTTTAGCCAACTCACCTGGCAAGATCTGCTCGCCCGGTGCGTTTGCCACGTCCATGACGTGATCCTTGAAATCAGCGGATGCGGACGACTTTGCGGCCTGCATCGACAACATGATCAGCGCAGCCGCGTCATAGCTCTCGGGTGAAAACGCGCCCGTGCCGTCAAAACCGGCAGCGGTTGCAAGCTCCAGATAGGTCGCAGCACCTGCGTTATCTGTGCCGGGATACGCGCCATAAGACCCGTCCAATTCGCTTCCGAAGTTTTCATTCAGCTTCACACCAACCATGCCGTCTGGAAAGTAGAACGTATCAAACGCGCCGGTATCCAGTGCAGAGCGCACAACGCCCGATCCGCCTTGGTCAACGTAGCCTGCAACAACCAGAACTTCGCCGCCAGCAGAGGCAAGCGCGCCCACTTCTGCGGAATAGTCGGCTTTGCCATCTTCATGCGCCGCCGAAATCGTCACAACGCCGCCAGCAGCTTCGAACTCTGCTTGGAACGCGTCAGCCAACCCTTTGCCGTAATCGTTGTTTGTATAGGTAATCGCCACTTCTTCCACGCCGCGATCTTGCAAGATATTGGTGATGATCACACCTTGGCGGGCATCTGACGGCGCTGTGCGGAAAAACAAACCATTGTCTTCTGCGGTCGACAGACCAGGTGATGTCGCCGAAGGGGAAATCATCACAATGCCGTTTGGCAGTGCTACGTTAGCAAGGATCGCGCCGGTAACACCCGAACAGGCTGCCCCCATGATAGCGTTGATCTTGTCGCCGGTAACCAGCCGCTCGGCCGCAGATGTTGCCGCACCCGCATCAATACATGTGCTGTCTGCACGGATCGATGTGACTGTGGACCCATCTAGAAAGGTGCCAGCCGCATTCACTTCCGCCATCGCGAGCTCAGCGCCCGAACCCATCGCTGGGGTGATGGATTCAAGCGGGCCAGTAAAGCCCAGAATGACGCCGATTTTTACATCTTCCGCAAATGCCGCAGTGGACATCATTGCAACGGCAGAAGTCGCCATAATTATTTTTTTCATACGTAGTCTCCCTAATGGATTTTGTTATCCTAACAAGGAGATTAACAGCGAATACGGGAATGTGAAGCCTGAACATACAGGAAAATTATCTGTTATCAGAGCATATTTCAGACGTTTTGATGCTTCAACAGGCAGATTCAACCCTAAGGGTAGTTCATCAAACAGGGAGCCGCGCCGCATGGGTGCCACGCTCGCGGTACGGTGTCGTGTCATAATGCGACCGGTAGCATTTAGAGAAATGCGATGGCGAGGCAAAGCCGCAGGCAAGTGCGACGTTAATGACCGTCATATCCGTTTGCATCAACAGGTTCCGCGCCTTTTGTAGCCGCAACTCCATATAATACCGTTTGGGACTGCGCGACAGATATCGACGGAACAACCGTTCCAACTGCCGCGTCGACATGCCCACATCACTCGCCAAAGTTGCAGGACTAATTGGCTCTTCGATATTGGTTTCCATGATCTCGATGACGCGGCTAAGTTTCGGATGCCGCACCCCGATGCGCGTCGGGATCGACAGGCGCTGGGTGTCTCGATCGGTGCGGATTGCGGAATAAATCAACGTATCCGCGACCGCACTGGCCAGTTCTTCTCCATGATGATCCGCAATCAGCTTCAGCATCAGGTCAATCGACGCCGTGCCGCCCGCTGTAGTAATCCGGTTGCCGTCCACCACAAAGACCGATTTTGTTAGTATAACTTCTTCAAATTCCTCAACAAAGCTGTCTTGATTCTCCCAATGGATCGTCGCTTTTTTCCCGTCCAGCAATCCGGCCTTAGCCATCGTATAGCCCGCCGTGCACAGCCCCGCGACAATCACTCCACGCCGTGCCTCGCGCCGAATCCAACTCAACAGCTTCTTGGTGGTCGCATGCTGCACGTCCAGCCCACCACATAACATCACAGTGTCATCGCGGTCCAACGCGTACAGATCGTCGTCGAGCATAAAACTGCAGCCGTTGGAACACACAGCACTGGCGCCGCCCTCGCCAATGATCTTCCATGTATAAAGCGTTTTGCCGGCCGTGCGGTTCGCAATGCGCAGGCTCTCGATCGCCGAGGCAAAACACAGCATGGTAAACTGGTCCATCAATGCAAAGACAAACCGTCGCGGCTTGCCCGCATGTACGACGTCGATGGTGTGTGGGTCATCCATAATCGCACTGTTCCTCACGCTCTTGTTTACCGACCACACCAGCTTTGCACAGAAACGACAAGCCTCTTTCCACAAAATTTGTCGCTTTTGACTGTTGCAATTGCCGGCGCTCATGTGCCTTTTGGCATTGGCCCGCACGTGACTTCGGGTTATAACCGCGTTTGCTACCGCTAACAGCGGGGGCAATATAGATGAAATGGAGCAAGACAATGACTGATTGGCAAAAATCTGACTGGCGTAATAAGCCCCGCGTTCAGATGCCTGACTATCTCGACGCAGAGGCACTGAATGCTATCGAAGGTCGTCTTGCCAGCTATCCACCATTGGTTTTTGCCGGTGAGGCGCGCAAGCTGAAAGCAGCGCTCGGTGCGGCCAGCCGTGGCGACGCGTTTTTGTTGCAAGGCGGCGATTGCGCCGAAAGCTTCTCGGAATTCCGCGCCGACAACATTCGCGACACCTTCAAAGTGATGCTGCAAATGGCAATGGTCCTGACCTATGGGGCAAAAGTGCCGGTGGTCAAAGTCGGCCGTATGGCAGGTCAAATGGCCAAGCCACGTTCTGCCCCGACTGAAACTGCGAATGGCGTCGAATTGCCAAGCTACCGTGGTGATATCATCAACGGTTTTGACTTCACACCAGAAGCCCGCATCCCCGATCCAACCCGCATGGAACAAGGCTACTTACAGTCCGCTGCCACGCTGAACCTGCTGCGCGCGTTCTCCACAGGTGGCTACGCCGATGTGCGCAAGGTCCACGCCTGGACGCTTGGCTTCACCGAAGGACCCGAAGCCGAGAAATACCGCGAAATGGCGGAACGCATTGGCGATACGCTTGATTTCATGGAAGCCGCAGGCATCCGCGACGAAGCCTCGCACGCCATGCAAACCGTCGACTTCTACACATCCCACGAAGCGTTGCTTTTGGAATATGAAGAAGCCCTGACACGTGTGGACTCGACATCTGGCAAATGGCTCGCAGGCTCCGGCCACATGATCTGGATCGGGGACCGCACCCGCCAGCCCGACGGCGCACATGTCGAATTCTGCAAAGGCGTGCAAAACCCGATCGGTCTGAAATGCGGCCCGTCGATGACAACAGGGCATCTGAAAGCTCTGATGGCATCGCTGAACCCCGAAAACGAAGCGGGCCGTCTGACGCTGATCTGTCGCTTCGGCGCGGGCTCTGTGGGTGAACACCTGCCGCGTCTGATCAAAGCCGTCGAGGAAGAGGGCGCAAACGTGCTTTGGACTTGCGACGCAATGCACGGCAACACGATCAAGGCGTCCTCGGGCTACAAAACCCGTCCATTCGAGTCCGTTCTCCGCGAAGTGCGCGAATTCTTCGGTGTTCACGGCGCAGAGGGCACAGTCCCGGGCGGCGTGCATTTCGAGATGACAGGCAAAGACGTGACCGAATGCACAGGCGGCGTGCGCGCTGTCACCGACGAGGACCTTTCAGACCGCTATCACACCGCGTGTGACCCGCGCCTGAATGCGTCCCAGTCGCTTGAACTTGCGTTCTTGGTATCCGAAGAGCTGTCCCTTCGTCGCAACGCAATCGCGGCGTCCAAAGCAAGCTAGGTTAGGCGTCCGTGGCAACATAGGTGTCGTTGACAATCAAACGCAGGGCCGGACGGGTAAAACTGTCCGGTCTTTTTACGACTGGCGCAGGCACATAAGACTTCAGCGGCTCCATGCGCATCGGCTGGCTGTCATCAGTTTGCAAACGGCTACTGCGGGCAGTCAACTTGCCATCCACCACTAACGCACCCAAAACGCGGCTGACATCGCCATGATCATCCAGCATCGGCAGCAACAGCATCGCACCACGCACCTTCGTGCGTAGCAATCCTGACGGGATATGCACAGGGATCGCTACCAAGGCAGGCTCCGCAAATGCGCTCTCTAAATACACCGCCAATGTGCTACGATCATCTGCGGCAAAAAACGCACTGATCGGCATGCCGCGTGGCTCCATACGCATAATCTCGTGCAACTTTTGACCCGCCACGCGCATACGCGCCACACCGGGGGCCACACGCTCCAGCACAAATGTATGCGGCAAGGCGCTATCAATCGCACCGGGGTCAACATCTGCGCGGCGGGGCACTCCGTCGTCTTTACGCAGCGACTGCCAATACTCTTCAAGGCTCGCCAGAACAGGGTGCTTTGGGTCACACGCACGGCGCGCAGCCAATGGGAAGGTCAATGTCGTCGTCATCGTGTGTCTCCTTAGCTTGACATAATGTGAACCACTTGGCGTCACAATCTAAACACAATCTAGCGTCCGTTAAGACTTTATTCACTTAATAAAGTGTTAACGGGTTAACGCACACAGCTGACAACCCTTGATCCATCAGGCGTAAGTGCCTTAGGTGCTGTTTAACCAGATGAAGGACAGGCCTATGACCAATTCCATGACCGCATTTTCCAGCATCACTGGCGCGCTAGGCTCTGTTACATGGAGCTGGAAAATGCGCGGCGTGAACGGACGCGGCTTGGATTTACGCCTGCGAATCCCCGACGGGCTTGGTGCAGTCGAGACCACTGCACGCAAGGCGATCACCGCTTCACTGGCGTGCGGCAACATCACCCTGAACCTGCGCATCACCCGCGAAGAGGGCGCAAACCCCCTCAGCTTGAATGCAGCCCAGCTCGACGCCGTACTCTCCGCCCTCGACGCCCTGCAAGAACGCGCCTTCGAAATGGGCGTGACCCTCGCACAACCCAACGCGGCTGACGTTCTCTCCCAGCGCGGCGTGCTGACCCAAGACAAAAGCGAAACCGACGACGCACCGCTCATCGCCGCGCTCACACAAGATATCAAACCCCTCGTCGCCGCATTTGTCGCCATGCGGGCAGAGGAGGGGGCTGCCTTAAAAACCGTGCTGACCGCCCAACTCGTCGAAATCGAACACCTTGTCTCAGCAGCAAATACCGCTGCACAGGCCCGCAAACCCGCTCTAAAAACCAAGTTAAGCGCCGACATGGCCCGCATTCTCGAAGACATCACCGAGGTCGACGAAGGTCGGATCGCCCAAGAACTTGCCCTCTTGACCGTGAAATCCGATGTCACCGAAGAAATCGACCGCCTCAAAGCGCATATCACCGCCGCGCGCACGCTTCTGTGCGATCCAAACCCCAGCGGGCGCAAACTTGACTTCCTGTCACAGGAATTTAACCGCGAAGCCAATACACTCTGCGCCAAAGCAGGCGCCCCCGCGCTGACCACCATCGGTCTAGCGTTAAAATCCGTCATCGATCAGATGCGCGAACAAATTCAAAACGTGGAGTAACCCCGTGAACCGCAATCTTAATATGAAAAGACGTGGCCTTTTAATCATCCTGTCGTCGCCCTCAGGGGCCGGCAAATCAACCCTCGCAGGGCGTCTGCGGACATGGGACGACACGCTACGCTTCTCCGTGTCCTCCACCACACGCAGCCCGCGCGCAGGCGAAGTTGACGGCACCGACTACTTCTTTGTCAGCACCGAGACCTTCCAATCCCAAGTAGCGGACGGCGAAATGCTCGAACACGCGCGGGTGTTCGGCAACTACTACGGCTCGCCAAAGGCGCCCGTGCAAACCGCCATCGAACAAGGCCGCGACGTGCTGTTCGACATCGACTGGCAAGGCGCACAACAAATCAGCAAATCCGCACTCGCCGACCACGTTTTGTCGATCTTCATCCTGCCGCCCTCGATCACCGAACTCCACCGCCGCCTTGTCAGCCGTGGTCAGGACGACGCGGAAACCATAGAAAAGCGTATGCAAAAAAGCTGGGACGAAATTAGCCACTGGGACGGCTACGACTATGTTATGGTGAACGACGATCTGGACGAAACCGAAATGCGCCTCAAAACCATCATCAGTGCCGAACGCCTGCGCGCAAGCCAGCAACCTGATTTGATGAACCATGTGCGCACCCTGCAAACCCAATTCGAGGACCGATAATGATTTACGCCCTTGGCCAAAAAGTCCCGCAAGTCGCCCCCGACGCATGGATCGCACCCGGATGCCACGTCATCGGCAACGTGTCTCTGGGCGCGCAAGCCTCAGTCTGGTTTGGCACCACAATTCGCGGCGACAACGAACAAATCACCGTCGGCCTGCGTAGCAACGTGCAGGAAAACTGCGTATTGCACACCGATATCGGCTATCCGCTGACCATCGGCACCGGCTGCACCATCGGTCATAGCGCAATCCTGCATGGCTGCACCATCGGGGATAATTCGCTTGTCGGCATGGGCGCAACGGTGCTGAACGGCGCGGTGATTGGCAAAAACTGCCTGATCGGGGCAGGGGCCTTAGTCACCGAAGGCAAGGTCATCCCCGACGGCAGCCTTGTGATGGGCGCGCCGGGCAAGGTGGTGCGCCAACTCGACAGCTCAGCAATTGCAGCGCTCGAAACCTCCGCCACACATTACGCCCAAAACGCCGCACGTTTTAAGCGCGACCTCAAACCGATGTGATCGTCACGCGCTGATGCCTTGGCGTGGTCTCAGCGCGACCACTTTACTTTTTACACGCCGCTGCGCGTTGCGGCAAAGAGCAGGGTATGCGCTTGGTTGAAAACCACGGTTGTATCTTCGCGCGCGCTATAGTGTGATGCACCAAAGATCCACCCAAACCATAGGACGCCCCATGACTGACCTGATCTGCGCCGCGCCAAAACTGCATATCCTGCCTATTACGAACAGCACCGCGGGTTACCCGGTGAACCGGATTTTCTGCGTCGGTCGCAACTACGCAGCGCATGCGGCTGAAATGGGCAGCGAGGTCGACCGTGAAGCACCGTGGTATTTCACCAAGTCCGCACAAGCTATCTGCCAAAACACGCAAACCGTCGCATATCCGGCAGGCACCAAAAATTTCCAATTCGAAATGGAATTGGTCGTGGCCTTGGGTGACGACATCTTCCAAGCAGACGAAGCGCGCGCTCAAGCCGCGGTTTATGGCTATGCCTGCGGGCTCGATATGACACGACGCGACCTGCAACAAATCGGCAAAGACAACCGCAGACCATGGTCGCTTGGCAAAGACTTCGAGAACGCAGCCGTGATCGGACCGATCACACCGCGCGACAGCTTTGGCGCCGTCGCATCACAGCGCATCACCTTGGCCGTCAACGGAACCACACAGCAAGACGCACAGCTCTCCGATATGGTCTGGTCGGTGCCGGAAATCATCAGCCATCTGTCTCGCTTCTACCACCTGTGCGCTGGCGACCTGATCATGACAGGCACACCGGCGGGCGTGGGCGCAGTTAACGCCGGCGACGTTATCACCGGCAGCATCACAGGGCTGGCAGACATCTCACATACGCTAAAAGCGGCGCAATAGATGCAGTGTCGTAAAAGAATACGTAAGTCGCATAATCATGATTATGTTACATTTACTATAACCGGACCATAGCCATGAAGCCGGTCTTAACCCAAATCGACGATATCGTCAGCTCCACCTCCGTCGAGGCGCTCTGGACCCTGCATACCACTTACATGGCGCAATTCGGGTTCGACCGGCTGATTTACGGCTTTACGCGCGATAGCATTTCCAATTCATTGGGAAACCCCCAAGACCGGATTCTGCTCACGACCCACAGCAACGCCTACATGATCCCGTATCTGAACGACGGTCATCTCGCCAATGGACCCATGATACGTTGGGCGCTGGAAAACGCTGGCACATGTAGTTGGCAATGGATTTCGGACATGGCCAACGCAGGGAAACTCAACCCGAAAGAGCTTGGCGTGGTCGCGTTCAACCAGAAAATGAATGTGACTGCAGGTTACACAATCAGCTTTAAAACCGTGTCACAGCGGGTGAAAGCTGCCATCGCGCTGACCGCAAAAGAAGGTTTAAGCCAGCCTGACGTCGAAGCGATCTGGCAAAAATACGGTGCTGAAATTGTGGCGGCCAATAACGTCATGCACCTGAAATTGCTGACCCTGCCCCAGACTGGCGAACGGCAATTGACCAAACGGCAACGCGAAGTGCTGCAATGGGTCGGCGACGGCAAAACCGCGCAAGATATCGGGTTGTTGTTAGGCCTGAAACCCGCGACCGTCGAAAAACACCTGCGACTGGCCCGTGAAACTCTGGACGTTGAAACCACCGCGCAAGCCGTGCTAAAAGCCGCTTTCTCCAATCAGATGTTTGTGATGGATATCTAACTGAAATCATTCGATTAATTCAAAAGGTATGGAATACACTACTTTCGTGATGTCACGTCAAAGCGTATGACAAAGCTGTTCTGTAAGTGGTGGCCTTTGGTCTGGGGAACGTAGGGCGCAATCCTGATGATTTTCAGGCTCTGCGCCTTACACCTCGTCCCCGAAATCAGCATAAATCCTGAAAAAACGCCTACCGATCAAACCTTATTGGCAACGAAAACTGATGCACGCCCGACGACAAACCGGCTGGTGCTTGGACTGCATGACCAGCATTGAGGGTTGGTCCTGCTACCGGCTTGGCATAACCGGTGCAAGAAGGACACTTTGCTGAAACGCCTCGACCGGCCGGTCCCAATCATCAACCATAGCTGAAATCGCCCAAGAGGCAGCCGCGAGACTGATGGTATCTTCGCCCCCGCCCACCTCTGGTCCACCATCGGGCGCGGCACTGAACACCACCAGATGCACCACCGCCGCAACTGCCGCAAACCCGATGAATTCCACCGCCTGTCTCACGGGTTTGCCACGGCAAGATCAACAGATGTGATGGCGATACCGGTAAGCCGTGCCTGGACATTGGCTAGCTTTGGCGTCGGCAAATCCGCATCGGCCCGGATACTCAGGCGCTGTGTTTTATAGCGTCACGTCTTCTTCCAAAGGCGTTTCACTCTGCGAGACAGGCAACGATAGAAAAAATGGCGGCGCAGGCGCAATCCGCGCCGACATCATGAAAAACACCAGCAGCAGAAAAACCACATCAACAACGGCGCTTCCTGCGCCAGACACCGCGCAATCAAAACCCGCGCCTGTTCGCCGCCAGACAACCGCGTCGCAGTCCGGTCGCGAAACGCGCCTAAATCCATACGGTCCATCGCCCGCGCCACAGCGGCAACGTCCGCATCACCAGCGCGCTGGCCTACCGCCGAATGCGGCGCGCGACCTAATC
Source organism: Yoonia sp. MH D7 (assembly GCF_054439475.1). Taxonomy (NCBI): domain Bacteria; kingdom Pseudomonadati; phylum Pseudomonadota; class Alphaproteobacteria; order Rhodobacterales; family Paracoccaceae; genus Yoonia; species Yoonia sp. MH D7. The sequence continues at coordinate 1,132,766 of NZ_JBTJCF010000001.1, read as the reverse complement.
ACCAGCGTTTGCACATCCACAGGCCATGCGATCTCGCGCGCCTGCGGCAGCCAGGCCACGGCGCGACCCCGCTCGCGCGGCATTAACGCGACCACTGAACTATGACCCGTACCTTCAATCAACCCCAAGGCAGCACGCATTAGCGTCGTTTTCCCCGCACCGTTCGTGCCGATTATGCCAACCAACTCCCCCTGCCCCGATCACCAGATCAACTCCGCGCAGAATACTGTGATTGCGCCGTGCCACACCAAAACCAGTCAGCATCAGCAGGCTCATAATCTGTCCCTCCGCGTGCGGTAAATCAGGTGCAAAAACAACGGCGCACCCACCAATGCAGTCGCCACACCCAGCTTCAGATCACGCGCAGGCAATATCACACGCACCGCAATATCCGCCGCCACCAACATCGCAAGTTGATCGGTGCAAAGATTGACGGACACGACCTTGACCGGCGTGTCCGACATCACGGTCACCGGATAAGCCATCAGCGCGCCCGTCAGGCAGAACGCCTTTATCAACTTAAAAACTTGCACTGACACCAGCATTGGCCGCAGGCCCGCGCGTAGCAAAACCCCAAACATCAACCGCATCACTATCAAACAGGTTCGTGACACGCGCATTCAGCGTCACAATATCGTTAGCTCATAGCGCGCTGCAAAAACCGTCGCAGTCGTTGCCGCACCCACCTCTAACGTGGCTACATAAGTGTCGCCAAACTTGCCATTGCGGGTAATAATATTGGTCACGCTCGCAGATGCACTCGAGCCATAATAGACTGAATGCGCCCCACGCAACACCTCGATCCGCGCAATATTCGCCGTCTCCAAGCCACTCAGAATATATTCCCCATATCCGCGCCACTACCTCACCTATTGCCCATGAAAAAGCCCGCCTGTTTGCACAAGCGGGCCTCCAATCTCGAATGAATAGCGCCTTAGCCCTTCAGTTTTGCCACTTCAGCTGCGAAATCTTCTTTCACAACTTCAATGCCTTCACCAACTTCAATACGGGAAAAACCAGTGATCTCAACGCCAGCTTCTTTTGCAGCCGCGCCAACAGTCAGGTCTGGGTTCACAACGAATTGCTGGTTCAACAATGTGACTTCCGCCATGTATTTCTGCATACGGCCAACGATCATCTTCTCGATCACTGCGTCTGGCTTACCAGATTCACGCGCGATATCGATCTGCACGTTCTTCTCTTTTTCAACGATTGCCGGATCAAGATCAGCTTCGGACAACGACACTGGGTTCACAGCTGCAATGTGCATCGCAACCTGACGGCCAAACGCTTCGTTGTCGCCAGTCATCGCAACCAGAACGCCGATGTTGCCCATATCTGTAGCAGCCGCATTGTGTACGTAGGACACAACGGTTTCGCCTTCCAGAACAGCCATACGACGCACGGACATGTTCTCGCCGATGATTGCAACTGCGTCTGTCACAGTCTGCTCAACGGTTTTGCCGCCCATGTCAGCCGCTTTCAACGCGTCTGTATCACCAACGGTCAAAGCAACTGCTGCGATTTTCGCAACCATGCCTTGGAAATCGGAGTTTTTGGATACAAAGTCGGTCTCGGCGTTCACTTCAACAGCGATACCTTTGCCGCCGGAAACCGCAACGGCAACAAGGCCCTCTGCAGCAGTACGGCCGGATTTCTTAGCAGCTTTTGCAAGGCCCTTGGTGCGCAGCCAGTCAACGGATGCTTCCATGTCGCCATTGTTTTCAGTCAACGCTTTTTTCGCGTCCATCATGCCTGCGCCCGTGCTGTCACGCAGTTCTTTTACCATTGCAGCGGTAATTGCCATGTTATCTCTCCATTACGGAATTCAAATTGGGATGAGGCAGGGAACACCCCTGCCTCTATTAGTCTCACAAAGCTTACTGCTGCTCGGAAGCAACCAGCTCTTCTGCGAACTCTTCCATTGCGCCCATATCAACGCCAGCTGCACCCAGCTGCGCTTGCATGCCGTCAAGGGCCGCACGTGCTGCAAGATCAGTGTAAAGCGCGATTGCACGCGCCGCATCGTCGTTGCCTGGAATGACATAATCAACGCCGTCTGGCGAACAGTTGGTGTCGACAATAGCGATCACAGGAATGCCCAGCTTCTTGGCTTCCAGAATTGCGAGGTCTTCTTTGTTGACGTCGATGACGAAAATCAGGTCAGGCACGCCGCCCATTTCGCGGATACCGCCCAAAGACGCCTGCAGTTTGCCCTGCTCACGTTCCATGCCAAGACGCTCTTTCTTGGTCAGACCGGCAAAACCGTTCTCGGACGCTTCATCAATCGCTTTAAGGCGGTTGATCGACTTGGAAACAGTCTGCCAGTTGGTCAATGTGCCACCGAGCCAACGGTGGTTCATGTAGAACTGTGCGCAACGCTCAGCAGCATCAGCAACTGGCTTTTGTGCCTGACGCTTGGTGCCAACGAACAAAACGCGGCCGCCCTTGGCAACTGTGTCGCGAATAACCTGCAACGCTTGGTCCAGCATTGGCACTGTCTGTGTCAGGTCCATGATGTGGATGCCGTTACGGCTACCGTAAATGTGTTTTTGCATCTTTGGGTTCCAGCGCGCTGTCTGGTGGCCAAAGTGTACGCCTGCTTCAAGCAATTGGCGCATGGAGAACTCGGGTAGAGCCATGTCAGTCTTCCTTTTCCGGTTTTAACCAAGGACGGGGGTGAAGGCGCTGAAGTGCGACAACCGGTGGATTGTCCGGGATTTCTCCCCGAACGACCCGCCCCGTCTGGGGATTTCGTAGCGTTCCTTTAGCGGGCGTTCCTGCCATTTGCAAGTGGCCTCACATCCGGCAGGACCATTTTCACAAGAACACCCGCTCGATGAACCAGTATGTGCCAACGACCGCAATCGCCAGCGAGGCCGGAATAGCCACGATCCGGCGGTACGCGTCCAGATGATCACGCAACTGGATCGACACCATGCACAGCAGGAATATCGCCATCAGCGGTGCCGCAAATACCCAGACCGGCCCTTCGATCAACGTCACCAGTGGCGCAGGGTTCAACCAGATCAACACAGCAGCAACCGCCGCCAGCACACCGTATAACGCTATCCCCTGCGACGCCTCATTGGCTCCTCGATCGACGCGCAGCGCTTGCAACACACAAACGAACATCACGCCAATCACTGCCAACTGGCCAACCTCAACACCCACATTAAACCCGATCAACGCAGGCACAAAGGTATTCTGCGGCAATCCAAACTCGGCCAGCACCGACGCAAACCCAAGCCCGTGCAACAAGCCAAAGCCGAAAATCACAAACGGTCGCCACGGACTAAGCGTTTTCATAAAGACATTCTCAACCGCAACATACACAATCGACGCCGCAATCAACGGCTCGACAATACTGCCCGGCACCACAACCCAGCCCAGCGCCGCGGCCGCCAGCGTAATCGTATGCGCCAGCGTGAACAGCGTCACCTGCGTTAACAGCGGACGCAGCCGCGCCGATAAGAAAAACAATCCCAGCACAAACAGAATATGATCCAGCCCCTTGGGCACGATATGATCAAAGCCAATCGGAATATAACGCGTAAATGTCTCCCAGCCCGTCGCCTCATCGCCACCGGCCAATGCAATCGGATCAGACTGCGCGCCAGCTTCCAAATAACCGTCATAAGGCGCCTCAACACCGATTTGACGCAGTACCAGCACACCAAATTCCGGCGCCCATCCGACCTGCACCACCTGCGCATCCGCAGGTAGCGGCGTGGTAAACTTGATCATAGAGGCGCGCGTCACCTCCACATCACCCACCGGTCCCACATCCACCGACACCAGCTCGGCCAGCATCGGCTGCCCGTCCGCCGTCAAGGTCATCGACTCTGCCATCTGCGGCCAAAACGTCATAAACCGCGCGGCCAATGCTTCAGGCGCCAGCGCACGCAAGGCATCATAATCCGCAGCCTCACGCGCATTTGCAGTGTCCGCCACCGCGGTCAAATCAATACCCGCAATAAACCCCTCCAAATTCAGGCGCACATCAAACACCAATGTATCACCCTCCCTCGTCATATCGGCGATAGAAGGCAGCACTTCATGGGCGCTCGCGGTTGACAGAGTTGTGAACCAGACCAAGAGCATGCTTGACAACAGGCGCGCAAAGGACAGTTTAAACGGAACAGAAAAGGACGGTGTCATGCGTAAAATTGCTCTCTTAATTGGTTTGCTGGCGGGACCTGCGACGGCACACGAGCTCTGGCTGGAACCCGACGCCTACCAGATAATGTCGGATGGTAGAATGACCGCGAATATTGTCAATGGACAGGACTTCAAAGGGGTTATTCTCCCCTACGTGCCGCAACGGTTCGCACACTTCAAGACCTTTGCAAATGGCAATTCGACCGACGTCACCGGACGCATAGGCGACACGCCGGCACTCGACAACGCACCACTTGCAGACGGGCTGAATGTGGTGGCCTATCAAGCACGCAATTCAACCGTCGACTACGCAACGTGGGACAAGTTCAAAGCATTCCTTGATCACAAGGATCTGGGCGATCTGCGCGCCAGCCACACCGCACGCGGCCTGCCGCTCGAAAACGTCAAAGAAGTCTACTCTCGCTACTCTAAAACCCTGATCGGCGTGGGGTCAGGCGCAGGTGCGGACCGGCGCGTCGGGCTGGAAACTGAAATTGTAGCCCTGACCAACCCCTATACCGACGACCTGTCAGGCGGCATGCGGGTGCAGCTATTCTACGGCAACGTGGTGCGCGCAAACACCCAACTCGAAATTTTCACCAAAACCCCGACCGGCGCAGTCTCGATCGGCTACACCCGCACCAATGCCCAAGGCATCGCGACCGTGCCAGTCACCTCTGGCAACAGCTACATGCTCGACGCGGTTGTCCTGCGCGAACCCTCTGAACAATTGGCAAATGCCACGAAAGCAGCCTACGAATCCCTTTGGGCGAACCTGACTTTCGCAGCCCCCTAAATTGCACCTCAGCCGCACTTGCAAACGGTCACGCCCTGCTGCAAAAGCAGGGCATGACAAAACAATCTGACATTTTATGTATCGGTTCGGTCCTATGGGACGTGATCGGACGCGCCGCTTTCCATATGCGCGTAGGGTCCGACGTGCCGGGACGTATCACGCGACTTCCGGGCGGCGTGGCGATGAATATCGCCATGACCCTACGGCAGTTTGGCATGACCCCCACGCTGCTCTCGACTATCGGGCGCGACGCAGAAGGCAACGAACTGGTCGCCGAGGCCCACCGCATGGGCCTGATCACCGACCACCTCTACCGCTCCGACGACCTGCCAACTGACATCTATATGGCCGTTGAGGGCGCAAACGGCCTCATCGCCGCTATCGCCGACGCACATTCGCTCGAAGCCTCAGGCGACAAAATTCTGCGCCCCCTGTCTGATGGCCGCCTCGGCAGCCTCGAAAACCCCTTCAAAGGCACAATAGCCCTTGACGGCAACCTTACCGAAGACCTGCTGCAAACCATCGCAAACTCGCCGCTATTTGCAAACGCCGACCTGCGCGTCGCCCCCGCTTCACCGGGCAAAGCACAGCGACTTCTGGCGCTGATGGACCACCCCACAGCAACTCTCTACGTCAACCTGGAGGAAGCAGGCTTGCTCTGCCAAACCAAATTCGAGACCTCCGCCATCGCAGCAAGCGCTCTGCTGAAACGAGGTGCACACCGCGTGCTGGTCACTGATGGCGGCAATGCCTGCGCCGAAGGCACCGCAGGTAATATCATCAGCCACACCGCCCCCGCCGTTATGGTGACGCGGGTCACCGGTGCAGGCGACACATTCATGGCAGCACATATCGCAAGCGAGGCGCAAGGACTTGACCGCCAAGCCGCACTCACCCGCGCATCCAACGCTGCCGCCACCTACGTTTCAGGAGAAACACCCCAATGACAATGACCCAAAACCTGCCGATGCAATTCAGCGTCGAAGTCACGACAGCACGCCGCAAAAACACGCCCATTGTGGCGCTGGAAAGCACAATCATCACCCACGGCATGCCTTTTCCGCAAAACGTCGAAACGGCCCGCATTGTGGAACAAGACGTGCGCGACAACGGTGCCACGCCCGCCACAATCGCTGTGATCGACGGTGTGCTGCACATCGGCCTTGAATCCGACATGCTCGACAGTTTGGGCCAAGCGCAAAACGTCGCCAAACTCTCACGCGCCGACATCGCAGCCTGCATCGCCACTGGCGGCACAGGAGCCACCACAGTCGCCGCCACAATGATCGCAGCCAACCTCGCAGGCATCAGCGTTTTCGCGACAGGCGGCATTGGCGGTGTACACCGCGGCGCTGAGACCTCATTCGATATCTCCGCCGACCTGCAAGAACTCTCGCTCACCGGTGTCACCGTCGTGGCCGCTGGCGCAAAAGCAATTCTCGATCTCGAGAAAACCTACGAAGTCCTCGAAACCCTCGGCGTCCCCGTCATCACCTTCGGTCAAGACGCCCTGCCCGCTTTCTGGTCAGCCACCTCTGCGATGGCATCACCTCTGCGCATGGACACCGCCGCCGATATCGCACGCGCGCAACTGACCCGCAAACAAATGGGGCTCACCGGCGGACAACTCATCTGCAACCCGATCCCGCAAGACGCCCAAATCCCGGCAGACACCCTCGCGCCCGTGATCGCCCAAGCCCTCGCAGAAGCAACGGCGCAAAACATCAGCGCAAAGGCCGTGACCCCCTTCCTGCTTGACCGGATTTTCACCCTGACCGAAGGCCGCTCGCTGGCCGCGAACATCGCCCTCGTGCGCAACAACGCGCGTCTGGCCGCCCAAATCGCCGCCGAGATCATCAGTCAAAGCGATCCTGTGTAGTAAAGCTTGTAGGGGCGCTCACGTCACATTACATGTGACCAAACTTTAAGGCGTCCCTCCATGCACCTCGACCCCCTACATGACGACACCAGACCATCAAAACGCGGCCTGATCGCACGCGCGCGCAGTAACTTTCTGGCGGGTTTGGTTATCGTCGCCCCGATCGCCCTCACGCTCTGGCTGATGTGGACTGTCGTGGGCTGGGTCGATAGCTGGGTCTGGCCATTTGTGCCCGAAGGTTACCACCCCGACGCCCTTATTAACCGGTTTTTCCGCCCCGACGGCGCCGCACCGATCAATGTAAACGTGCGCGGTTTCGGCGTGATCATCTTTTTGATCTTCACCGTGATCGTCGGCTGGATCGGCAAAGGCATCATCGGTCGCTCGTTCATCCGCTTGGGCGAAAACCTCGTGGGACGGATGCCCGTCGTCAGCTCGATCTACAACGGCGTTAAACAAATCGCTGAAACCGTGTTTTCGCAGCGCGACACCTCCTTCGACAAGGCCTGCCTTATCGAATACCCGCGCAAAGGGATCTGGGCGATTGCCTTTATCTCGACCAACGCCAAAGGCGAAATGCGCGACAAAATCTCCACCGGCGGCGATATCGCAACCGTGTTCCTGCCCACCACACCAAACCCGACCTCGGGCTTCCTGCTGTTCCTGCCGCGTGAAGATGTCTTTGAACTGGACATGAGCGTCGAAGATGCCGCCAAACTGGTGATCTCTGCCGGACTGGTCTACCCGAACCCCAAAGACCCTTCGAAACCCGTAACACTTCCTGCGGTATGATCACCCCCGCACTCACGGGCTTTGCGACAGGGTTCTCACTGATCCTCGCCATCGGCGCACAAAACGCCTTCGTGTTACGGCAAGGACTGGCAAAACAACACGTCTTTTGGCTCTGCCTGCTCTGCGCCACCTCCGACGCGGCTCTGATCACTGCAGGTGTGCTCGGCTTTGCGGCCATCGTTGACGCGGCACCTATGCTTCCAAAAATCATGGCGTGGGGTGGTGCCGCCTTCCTCTTCGTCTACGGCGCCCTGCGGCTTCACGCCGCCTACCTTGGTCACTACGACAACCAGATTACCGGCAAATCCGCAGGGCTCTGGACCACCCTCGCCACCGCCGCCGCTTTCACATGGCTCAATCCGCACGTCTACCTCGACACGCTGGGATTGATCGGCGCAATATCGACCCAATACACCATAAACGCCGAACGCTACGCTTTCGGCGTAGGCGCGGTTACCGCGTCCTACGTCTTTTTCTTTGGCCTGGGCTACGGCGCAAGACTACTCGCGCCCGTCATGCAATCACCCCGCGCATGGCGGATCCTCGACGTGATCATCGGGCTGGTGATGTGGGCGCTGGCAGTAAAACTGCTCAGCTGAACAGCGCCTCCGATTTCCACGCGCCCCACAATTACAACGTAAGGTTGATCTTAATTAAAGTGCGGTCCAGCCACCATCAACGCTGATGGTCGTGCCGGTAATCTGTGCCGCTGCGTCCGAGCACAAGAAATTCACTGTCCCACCGAGCTGTTCCACCGTCGCAAATTCCTTTGACGGCTGGCGCGCCAACATGACCTCTTTGATCACCGTCTCGCGGTCCATACCGTATTCTTTCATCGTATCAGGGATTTGCGCCTCGACCAAAGGCGTCAACACATAGCCCGGACAAATCGCATTGCAGGTAATCGGCTCCTGCGCAGTCTCCAAGGCAGTCACCTTCGAAAACCCGACAATCCCGTGCTTGGCCGCGACGTAAGCCGATTTATACGGGCTTGCCGTCAGACCATGCGCCGAAGCCACATTCACAATCCGCCCCCAGCCAGCCGCGCGCATCATCGGCAGCGCTTCCGCCGTGGTGTGAAACGCACTGGTCAGGTTGATCGCAATAATCGCATCCCACTTCTCGGCAGGAAATTCGTCAATCGGCGCCACGAACTGAATACCCGCATTGTTTACCAGAATGTCGCAGACACCCGCCTCCGAAATCAACTTGCGGCAGTCAGCCCCTTTGGACATATCCGCCTGAATATACCGCGCTTTCACACCAAACTCTTTGGCAATCCCGGCTGCAATCGCATGATCCTCATCGCGGTCGGTGAACGAATTCAACACCACATGCGCCCCCGCACGGGCCAGTTCTCGCGCAATCCCAAGGCCAATACCCGAATTTGATCCGGTGATAACGGCGGTTTTGTTCTGATATGACATAGATCTTGGCTCCGGTGCTGAAAATGATACCTGCAGTATAGATCCTGCACCTGCAAATAACACACCGATTCTCAGCTGATTCCACCAGCATTAATCCTGTGGGCAAACATGTGGATAACCTGCAAAAGACCAAAAAAAACGCCCGCACAAGGCGGGCGTAAAGTTATTGAGGCAGGTTTCATACAGGCAAGAAACCTATCGAGCAGTAAGGACGTTATACGCCTAACTACGCCTACGGCCAAGCTAAAAGTTTGATAAGCCCGTGAACTCGCTATAAGTTGATCGTTAACGTACACAGGGATTGCAGGGATTATTGCCGAAATGAAGCCACACTATTTCAGATATTTGCGCCGGTTCAGCGCGGCCAACGCTATTGTTTTGGCAGGCACTGCCGCTTTTGGCGAATCAACCCATGGTATTGCGATGTATGGCGACCCCGCTTTGCCCGCCGATTTCACCGCCCTGCCCTACGCCAACCCCGACGCGCCCTTGGGCGGCAAAATGGTCACCGCCAACGTCGGCACATTCGACAGCCTTAATCCCTACATCCTCAAAGGCAACGTGCATTGGCAATTGCGCTACCTGATGGGCGACAGCTTGATGGGGCGCACGCTGGATGAACCCTTCTCGCTTTACGGCGTCATAGCCGAGACAATCGAAACCGGCCCCGCCCGCGAATGGGTTGAATTTACCCTGCGCGAAGGTGCGCAGTTCAACGACGGCAGCCCGATCACAGTAGAAGACGTAATGTGGTCATTCGAGACACTGGGCACCCAAGGCCACGGCCGCTACCGCGGGTTCTGGGAAAAAGTGGAAACCCTCGAGGCCACAGGCCCGCGCTCGGTGCGCTTCACCTTTACAGAAGCCGACAATGAACTGGCTCTGCTGGCAGGTCTGCGCCCCATCCTCAAGAAATCCCAATGGGATGGCTTGGACTTTGGCGAAAGCGGCCTTGATGTTATTCCCATCGTCTCCGGCGAATATGTGATCGACGATTTTGAAGCTAACCGCTTTATCTCCTTCAAACGCGACCCCGACTATTGGGCCGCTGACATCCCCTTTATGCGCGGCGTCGGAAACCTTGACGAAATTCGTTTAGAATTCTTTGGCGACGAGACCGCTGCATTCGAAGCTTTTAAAGTCGGTGAGGTGAATACTCACCGCGAATTCAACGTGGCAAAATGGGACGGCCAATTCGACTTCCCGATGGCGCAAAGCGGCGAGGTGATCAAATCCATTCTCCCCCACGAACGCCCTTCCGGTATGACCGGATTCGTGATGAACAGCCGCAACGCGGTCTTTGCCGACTGGCGGGTGCGCGACGCGATGCTGCACGCCTTCAATTTTGAATTTATCAACGAGACGATGACCGGCAGCCAGCAACCGCGCATCACGTCCTATTGGTCCAACTCACCTTTGAGCATGGACCACGGCCCCGCCACGGGCCGGGTCGCCGAATTTCTGGAACCCTTCAAAGCCTCCCTGACGCCCGGCACAATAGAGGGTTACACCCTGCCGGTCTCGGACGGATCAGAACGCAACCGCGCGGGCATCGGCGCGGCACTGGCCCAACTCGAAGCTGCAGGCTGGACCGTGCAAAACGGCGTGTTGAAGGACGCAAACGGGGCGCCGTTCAAATTCGATATTCTTATTGAAGCCGCAGCAACCGAAAACACCGCGATCATCGACATGTATGTGCAAGCCCTTGGACGTATTGGTATTTCGCCAACCGTATCTTCGGTCGACGGCGCGCAATACAAAGAACGGACCGACGCGTATGATTTTGACATGACCTACTACCGCAGCGGGTTGTCACTTTCGCCGGGCAACGAGCAAGACGCCTATTTTGGCGCGGACCGCGCAGACGAGATAGGCGGACGCAACCTGATGGGGATCAAATCCGAAGCTGCTGACGCCATGATCGACAGACTTCTAACCTCGGAAAATCAGGACGATTTTGTCGCGGCAGTGAAATCGCTTGACCGGGTGCTGACCGCAGGACGCTATGTGATCCCGATCTATCAGTGGAACATCAGCCGCATCGCGCATTCAAAAAATCTGCACTTCCCCGAAGACCTGCCGATCTTTGGCGACTGGCCCGGATGGCAGCCCGATGTCTGGTGGTACGAAGAATAACTTTCGAGGGCCAGCGCTGCGCTGGTCCTCTTCATCACATGTCTGGAAAACCTATGCGAAAACTGTTTCTTATCTGCGGCGCATTATATCCGCTGCAAGCCTGCACCGTGGCGCGTACCGCGGGCAATGTGGCGGTTGGCACAGGGCAACTGGCGCTTGGCGCGGTGGATGTGGTGCTGTAATCGCAACAGCCGTTAAGCCAGCGATGTCACCCATAAAACGGTGGCATCATCCGCACTCGTCGACACCACGTTATGACCCATCGCGGCGTCGTAATAGGCGCTGTCACCGCGCTTTAGGTCCACAGGCTCGTAAAATTCAGTGAACAGTTGCACAGTGCCTGTCAGCACCAATAAAAATTCTTCGCCGTCATGGCGGATCCAGCCATCAAAATCATCCATCCGGCGCGCACGGATACGGGCGCGGTAGGGCAGCATTTTTTTGGCCGTCAGGGCTTCGGCAAGAATTGTATGCTCGTAAGTCGTGGTGATTTGCTGCGCACCCTCGCCCGCCAATGTGATCGTGCGGCGGCCGTTTACCTGTGCCGTTGAGGGGGGCGTAAAAAGTTGTGGCACCGAAATTTCCAAGCCAACTGCCAGCTTTTTCAGCGCCTCATAGGTCGGTGACATTTGCCCGTTCTCGATCTTGGAGAGGGTCGAGCGTGCCAATCCCGCTTGCTTGGCAGCCTGTTCTAACGTCCAGTCACGCGATTTGCGCAGCTCGCGCACGCGCTGGCCCAGATCAAGCGGCTGCGCGGTTTCGGTCCTGCCGTCTTCATGGGCGATGCGGATCAAGGTTTTGGGATCAATGTCTGACATAGGAATTCTATTAGTCTGCCCGACTGATGCTTGCAACAGTCGGGGTGTGGGCATAGCGATGAAGATTGTGCCTACTTGCACGATGCAGAGAGACGGGTAAAACCTTATCCGCGGATAAGCTTGCTTTATTGAGAAATTTACCACTTATTAACGATCCGACGGGCAATCTGGCTCATCCCACCCCCAAAGATGCATCTAGTCCGCAGCAACAAGGTCAGCGCGTGGCGACTGTGCAAAATGGTAAGCTTGTGAAAAGCGGCAAGAGTGGCGCGACGACTATATGATAAATGCGGGCGGGTACCGCGTGAACCTGATTGAGGTTGAAGCGTATCCAGCGATGACAAAGGCTGCGATCTGTGAGGTACAGATCGAACAGGCTGTGTGCATTATTGCGGCCTTTTATGTTAGCACAGATGTGGTAAAGGACGATCTTCTGACCGCGTGGTGTGCGGACACATTTACGCGCTACAAATACCCAAGGCTATTTGTGCGCCAAGACACCCTGCCGCGCGGTGCAAACAACACATTACTCAGGCGCGTATTGCGTCAAAACCGGGAGGCCGCGCATGGTCAAGCTAGATATTATTTCCGATCCGATTTGCCCATGGTGCTATATCGGCAAAACCAATCTGGATAAGGCGCTGCTGCAATTCCCGGAGCATCCGTTCATCGTGGAATGGCATCCGTTTCAGTTGAACCCAGATATGCCCGCGGGCGGTATGGATCGCAAAGCCTACCTTGAAGGCAAGTTTGGCGGCAAAGAGGCAGCGGTGAAAGCCTATGCGCCTGTGGTCGAACACGCGGAAAAAACCGGTGCGGTGATCAATTTCGAAGCGATGAAGGTCACACCGAACACGATCGACGCACACCGCTTGATCCACTGGGCCGGCATCGAGCATCGCCAATCGTTTGTGGTTGATCTGCTGTTCAAAGCTTATTTTGTGGATGGCCGCGATATTGGTGATCATGCGGTTTTGGCCGATATTGCCGATAGTGCCGAAATGGACGCGGCGATGGTCACGCGTTTGCTAGCGACGGATGAAGATACCGTTTTGATCCGCGAACGTGACGCCCATAGCCGCAAAATGGGCGTGAATTCGGTGCCGACGTTTATCGTGGCGCAACACCATGCGGTGCCCGGCGCGCAACCACCCGAGACCTGGGTGCAAATTATTAAAGACATACAGTCGCAACTAGACGCATCAGAGCAGTCCTAATCAAAAAAGAGCAGACCATGAAGACCCCGACCAAAGCCCTATCCGAGCGCGAATTCGTCGCACTTGTTGCCATGTTATTTGCCTCGATGGCCTTTGCAATTGATGCGATGCTGCCTGCGCTGTCGACGATCGGCGCGGAGCTGTCGCCAAGTGATCCTGCACGCTCTGCGCTGGTGGTGGGGATTTTCGTGCTAGGCATGGGAACCGGCACTTTGTTTTCGGGACCTTTATCGGACGCCTACGGCCGTAAGCCATTGATCATTTGGCCCTATCTTATTTTCATTGCAGGCTCCGTTCTTGCGGCGAATGCGCCGACCCTAGAGATTTTGCTGATCGCGCGGTTTATTCAAGGGCTTGCGTTGTCGGGACCCCGTATTGCGGGTCTGGCGATGGTGCGTGACCTTTACTCGGGGCCAAAGATGGCCGCTGTGATGTCGATGGCGATGATGGTATTCGGGCTGGTACCCGCGATTGCGCCGCTGTTGGGTCAGGTGATCCTGAACATGTTTAACTGGCAGGCGATCTTTTATTCGATGGTGATTTTTGGTGTCGTGGTCAGCCTGTGGTACGGATCGCGTCAGGGCGAGAGCCACGTTGTTTCCGCCCGCCGCCCGCTAAAGATATCGTCGATGTGGGAAGCCGCGAAATACGCCTTTGGCAACCGTGTGTTCCGCTATTCAGTCGCCGTCCAAACCGTGCTTTACAGCGCGCTATTCTTGCAAATTTCGCTGATCCAGCCGGTGTTTGAAATCTACTACGACAAGGCCGACACATTCCCGTTGTGGTTCGGCGCCATTGCGGTTTTGACCATGTCTGCCAGCTTTATCAATGCGCGCATTGTCGGCCGATTGGGCATGCGTAAAATCATTCAAGGGACATTGGGTGTGCAGGTCGTATTCTCGTCGACGGTTATTGCCGTGTTCCTGATAAGCGGCGGTCTGGCGTTCTGGCTTTACTTTATCTGGGCGGTTTCGGTCATGCTGATGGTCGGCTTCACCTTTGGTAACCTGAACGCGCTTGCGATGGAGCCGATGGGCAAAATTGCGGGCATGGCGGCGTCGATTGCCGCAGGTATCTCGACGATCCTGTCGGCGTTGATTTCAATGATGATCAGCCTGACGTTTGACGGCACACCGCTGCCTTTGACCATCGGGGTGTTTGGCTGCGTGGTCGTCGGATTGACGCTGATGCGGATATTGGGACCACGGCGGGCCACTGACGAATCCTAAGCCTTTTTCGCCGCCGCCAGCTTACCTGCAAGATCCCGGGCGATATCAAATGCGCCCTGGATTTTGTCGCGCTCTTTGGACCAGTCGCGCATAATGACAATCTTGTTGTCTTTGACCTTGGCCTGACCTTTTTGATCATAGATGAAATCTACCAAGCCCGCAGGTGACGCAAATTTGTCATTGTGGAACATGATGGTCGCACCTTTTGGCCCGGCATCAAGCTTGGCGATCCCTGCCCGTCTGCACATCGCTTTGATCCGGACGACGAGCATCAAGGTATTCACTTCGCGCGGTAATTTGCCAAAGCGGTCGATCAATTCGGCAGCAAACCCTTCCAGTTCGACCTTTGTGGTCAGCTCGGACAGGCGGCGGTACAGGCCCAGACGCACGTCGAGGTCAGGCACATAGACTTCGGGGATTAGCACAGGCACCCCGAGGTTGATCTGCGGCGCCCATTGACCGTCGTCCACGATACCTTCGGCGTTACCCGACCGGATTGCATTGATCTGGTCTTCGAGCATTTGTTGATAAAGCTCGTAACCCACTTCACGCATCTGGCCTGACTGCTCTTCGCCAAGCAGATTGCCCGCGCCGCGAATGTCGAGGTCTTGGGATGCGAGGGTAAAACCGGCACCCAAGCTGTCCAGACTGCCCAGCACCCGCAGACGTTTTTGTGCAGTGTCAGTCAGTTTCTGGCGCGGTTTGGTGGTCAGATAGGCATAGGCACGGGTTTTCGAGCGGCCCACACGTCCCCTGATCTGATAAAGCTGGCTTAACCCGAACATGTCGGCGCGCCAGACGATCATCGTATTCGCTGTCGGGATATCGAGACCGGATTCGACGATTGTTGTCGCCAGAAGCACGTCATATTTACCATCGTAAAATGCGTTCATGCGGTTATCAAGGTCGCCAGCCGCCATTTGCCCTGTGGCAGAGATGTAGGAAACTTCCGGTACTTCATTTTTCAGGAACTGTTCCATCTCGTCCATATCGGCAATGCGCGGCACAACGATGAAGGATTGACCGCCACGATAATGTTCACGCAAAAGCGCCTCGCGAACGGTTATTGTATCAAATTCAGAAACATACGTCCGAATTGCCAGACGGTCGATCGGCGGTGTGCCGATGATGGACAAATCGCGCACACCTGACAAAGAAAGCTGCAATGTCCGTGGGATAGGCGTCGCAGTTAATGTCAATACATGGACATCAGTGCGTAGTTGTTTCAAGCGTTCCTTGTGCTGAACCCCGAATTTTTGTTCTTCATCAATGACTAACAAGCCGAGGTTCTTGAACTTTACGCCTTTGGCGAGCAGCGCATGGGTGCCGATGATAATATCAGCCGTGCCAGAGGTGATGCCCTCGCGGGTCAATGTGGCATCACGCGCTGACACAAAACGCGACAAGGGTCTGACATTGATAGGAAATCCACGAAAGCGCTCTGCGAAACTCTGATAGTGTTGACGTGCCAGCAAGGTCGTTGGCGCGATGATTGCGACCTGCACGCCCGACATGGCCGCCACAAATGCCGCGCGCAGCGCCACTTCGGTTTTACCAAAGCCCACATCGCCACAGATCAGCCGGTCCATCGGTTTGCCAGAGCCCAAATCTTCGATCACATCGTCGATGGCGTTCAGCTGGTCGTCGGTTTCAACGTAGGGAAAGCGCGCCAGAAACTGGTCCCACATGCCATCGGGCGGATCCAGCACGGGCGCTGTGCGCAACGCGCGTTCGGCCGCGACACGGATCAGGCGCTCGGCGATCAGACGAATACGCTCTTTGAGCAGTGCCTTTTTGGCTTGCCACGCGCCGCCGCCCAATTTGTCCAGCAGTCCGGTTTCGTGGCCGTATTTCGAGAGCAGTTCTATGTTCTCTACTGGCAGGTAAAGCTTTGAATTTTCAGCATATTCAATCAAAAGGCATTCGTGGGCCGCGCCCAAAGCGGTGATGACCTCCAGCCCCATAAACCGTCCAACGCCGTGGTCGACATGCACCACCAGATCGGTGGGGTTCAGGCTGGTGGCCTCGGATAGAAAGTTCTGCGCGCGCCGTTTGCGTTTGGTTTGGCGGATCAAGCGGTCGCCAAGCACATCTTGCTCGGAAATCACCGTCAGCCCGTCTGCCTCGAACCCTGCATCCAGCGCCCAAACGGCCAGATGCAGCCCGCGTTTACCAACCCGTTTGTAGTCGGTCACAGGGATCGTCTCGACCAGTCCTTCGTCCTCGATCAGTCCCATCAGGCGCTCGCGCGCGCCCTCGGAATACGATGCAACGACAACCGGACCAGTCTTGGATTTCGCTTTAATATGATCGGCTAACGCCCCAAAAAGACTAAGGTTTTCTTGCTGTCGTTCGGGTGCAAAGCTGCGGCCGATACGTCCACCCGCATCAATGACACCCAGACCAGTGGCCTGCTTATTGGGCGAGAATTGCAGCACGCGTTTACCTGCCAAGGCCGCGTCCCACGCAGTGTCGTCAAGGTATAACAGGTCGGGCTTGGCCGGTTTATAAACGCTGTCCATGCGTTTTTTCTGGGTCAGTGCATGCATGCGCGTGCCGTATTGATCTGCGATGCTTTCCCAGCGCGCAAGGCGTTGCGGGCTAATTTGGTCGTCTAAACTGATGGTTACACGCGGTAAGTAATCAAACAAGGTTTCCAGATCGTCCT
This sequence comes from Yoonia sp. MH D7, assembly GCF_054439475.1. Classification (NCBI taxonomy): domain Bacteria; kingdom Pseudomonadati; phylum Pseudomonadota; class Alphaproteobacteria; order Rhodobacterales; family Paracoccaceae; genus Yoonia; species Yoonia sp. MH D7. Next base: position 1,115,643 of record NZ_JBTJCF010000001.1, on the reverse strand, counting down.
GAAAAAAGCCCAACCAATGCTCGATACCGGCGTGTTTGCGCCCTGCGCTAACCGCCTCGTAAAGTGGGTCATCGGTGCCTGCCGCGCCAAACGCGATGCGGTAGTTTTGCCGGAACCGCATGATCGCGGCCTCGTCGAGGATCACTTCGGAAACCGGTGCGAGCTCGATCTCTGTCAGTTTTTCGGTAGTGCGTTGGGTTTCGGGATCAAAGCGCCGCGCGCCGTCAAGCACATCACCAAAAAGATCCAGCCGGATGGGACCCGATTGCCCCGGTGGATAAATGTCGATGATGCCGCCGCGCACGGCGTAATCGCCTGCTTCCATCACTGTCGGACTTTGGGTAAAACCCATACGAACCAGAAAGTTACGCAGCGAAGCTTCATCAATCCGGTCGCCAACGCGCGCCTTGAACGCGGCGTCGCGTAGCACTGATCTGGCAGGCACCCGCTGTGTTGCGGCGTTCATCGTGGTTAACAGCACGAATTGCGCCGGCATTCCGTGCACAAGAGCGGCAAGTGTAGCCATACGCGCCGCAGAAATATCCGCGTTGGGAGACACGCGGTCGTAGGGCAGACAATCCCAGCTCGGGAACACAAAAACCGGCATCTCTGGCGCAAAGAAAGCCAGCGCCGCCTGCATCGCCGCAAGCCGTTTGTCGTCGCGGGCCACATGCATCACGGGACCGTTTTTTGCGAGCTCATTGAGGATCAGTTTGGCGTCAAAACCCTCGGGTGCGCCGCTGACGGTGATATGGGTGGGGCTGTTCATCGTGTCATCACATCCCGCGCACAATGGCGAGATTATAGAACATTCCGTAGAGGCCGGTGATAAAAATTGCAATCATCCCAATGACTTGGGTCCATAAACGGTGGCGCAGTAAAATGGCGTATAGGGCTTCGCCTTGTGGTGATGTGGCGGCAATCAAACGGCTGGTCGACAGGGTCAGTGCGCCAACACATGACAGCGGCAACACCAGCAGCAAAACCGCTTGCGCTAGTTCAATATGGTAGATAAACCCGAGTGCTGCCAGCATTGTTAAGACAAAAAACACGAACCCGATGAGCCAGATGCCAGCAAGTGCGGCGGTGGCTAACTGTCTGTTCACATTGATGCGCACCAGATCGGTCAGGTCGATTTCTGCCTGTCCCCCCTGTCGTCTGCCGCGTTGGATCAAGTCAAACGGCACACCGAGCACCCAATGGCTAACGGTGGACCACATGATGGCCACGACAATCCAATACCAGAGGCTCGAAAATGACCGCACATTGATCACATGTAGAATTGCGTTGTTCCAGTCCACTGGACCCCCAAGTGTTATCGGTCGATTTATCCGCGCATATTAGCCGCAGATGAGAGGGAAGCCCAGACTTGCGAGCGTGCAAAATCCATGCGACCAAACGGGTGTGACCAGAAAGGCCCGTATCATGAAACCAACTCTTGCTCAATTCCCTGCCGCCCGCTTACGCCGTATGCGTCAAAGCCCTGCATTGCGCGCATTGTCCCGCCAGAATGTGCTGACGCCGTCAGATTTGATCTGGCCGATTTTTGTGATGGAAGGTGTCGATGCCGAGACGCCGATTGCATCAATGCCCGGTGTGACCCGCAAGACGGTAGACCGTGCAGTAAGTGCGGCGCGCGAGGCCTATGCCCTTGGAATTCCTGCGATTTGTATTTTCCCTTATACAGGGATGGAGGCACGGACCGAGGACTGCGCGCTGGCGTGGTCGCCCGAGAATATATCCAATCGTGCGATCCGTGCCATTAAGGATGCGGTGCCCGATATCGCGATTATGACGGATATTGCGCTGGATCCGTATAATATCAACGGGCATGACGGATTTGTCGAAAACGGCCAGATTGTGAATGATCGCACCGTCGAGGCACTTGTGAAAATGGCCTTGGCGCAGGCCGCGGCGGGTGCGGATATTTTGGGACCATCGGATATGATGGACGGGCGTATCGGCGCAATCCGTGATGCACTCGAGGCCAACCTTTATCAAAACGTAACGATTTTGTCTTATAGCGCCAAGTATGCGAGCAGTTTCTATGGGCCGTTTCGTGATGCGGTTGGCGCGTCCGCTGCACTGACGGGAGACAAAAAAACCTATCAGATGGACCCTGCCAATAGTGACGAGGCGCTACGTCTGGTTGCGCGCGATCTGATGGAAGGTGCCGATATGGTCATGGTCAAGCCGGGCATGCCGTATCTGGATATCTGTCGACGTGTTAAGGATCAGTTTGGCGTGCCGACCTACGCATATCAGGTGTCGGGCGAGTATGCGATGATGATGGCTGCGGCGCAGAATGGCTGGCTGGACGGTGATGAGGTGATGATGGAGAGCCTGATGTGCTTTAAACGCGCGGGCTGTGACGGGGTGTTGACCTATTTCGCCCCTGCCGCTGCAAAGATTATGAACGGTTAATTATTGTGCGTTTTGCGGTAGATCGTCGGTGATTTTATAGTAATCGCCCTTGTTATCAGTGAAAATATGCAGCGCCAGCGCGGTTCGCGTTGGCGCGTCAAACGCGCCCATGGCGATTGCGATCCAATCTTGGAAGAGTGCATCGAAGAACATATTGCAACCGCAGGTCGCGCAAAATCCGCGTCGCACTTTGTCGGATGCCTGATACCAAGTGATGCGATCAGCCCCTTCAATCGTGACTTTATCGCGCTTGAACTCGGCAGAGGCCCAATAATGCCCCGACTGGCGGCGGCATAATGTGCAGTGGCAGGCGTTAGGCGGCGTCATTTCAGCGTCGACCGACACCTGAACTGCGCCACAATTACAACGGGCTGTGTGCATTTTGGACCCTTTGCTGGCTGCAAACCGCTTTTACGTGATCTAGTGCGTGACAGATTCGCATAAATTGCTTAGACTATATGTGATAAGAAGCGGAAACAGCTTCTCGCGACAAGATAAAAAAGGCAGTATTATGACTCAAATTTCACGACGGACTTTTGCGTTCGGGGCAGTGGCAGGCACCACGCTGGCCGCTTGCGGTAACGGCATTGGCGGCAACGGTGCCTCGACGATCGACGCGCGTGTGTCGAGCACGGTTGAGCATATGTATTCGCGCTATCCCGGCACAAGAGATCTGGCCACTAAATCCGCGGGCATGCTGGTCATGCCGCTGGTGACCGAAGTGGGTCTTGGGCTTGGCGGATCGTTCGGTCGCGGCGCGTTGCTGGTTGGTGGCTCGACAGTTGATTATTACTCAACCACCGGCGGTTCTGCAGGGTTACAGATTGGCGCACAGCAATATAGCCATGTGTTGTTCTTTATGACCCAAAACAGCCTGATGGATTTCCGTCGCTCGCAAGGTTGGGCCGCAGGCGCCGATATCGAATATGCAATCAATGATATGGGCGAAGTGCTGCGCGCCGAAACGACGACGTCGCTGGCCCCTGTTATTGCCGTTGTGTTTGCGCAGGCGGGTCTGCGTGTCGGTGCAACCTTGGAAGGTAGCAAATACACACGGATCATCCCGTAAGTCTTTAATATACTGCGGGCTTTAGGCCCGCAGGTTTTATCATCGAAATCAAAGTGCGGCGCGTTATCGCGACTTTTGGTATCGGCCTCGTAGCGCCAGATCACTGTCAGCTTTAGCGTAAATCGGCGTCGACCAGTGCCGCTAGGCGGTCGCGATCACCATCAAACGGAAGCGCTTGCAAAGCGCGGCGCAACTCGGCTGTGGCAAATATTTTTGCCGCAGCCTGCATCGCAGGATCGCCATGCAAGCGCAGGCTTTGTAACGCTTTTTGCAACCGGATCTGGATTTCGACCATCGCCGCCCCGTCACGCGCCAAGGTGCCAAATCCCGAATTCAGCAGGTCATGCGCACCCAACGCAGGCAGATACACGCGGTCATATTGCGCATTGATCCCGCTATCAGCCTCGTTGCGATAGAGACATAAAATTGTGGTCAGACGGGTCATCACATCAATCGCGGTGCCACTGTCATTGATGCCCGGCGACAGCGCCTTGCTGGCCATTTCGCCCAACACCAGCAATCCAAATCGCGGATCCTGCTCGAAGCTGCGCAGATCCCCCAAAACCATCGCGTCGGCAATATCGTCCTGCACTGGTTCCCCGCCCAAAACGCGGGCCACGACATCACCTGCGACTACAAAACTGCCCACATCGCGCGTGACATAAATCTGCGCATTGGTATCCTCAGCGATTTTTTGCAGCTGATCTGTATAGATAAACTGGATGTAGCCAGAGACTTTTGCCTGAATGTCGTATGCGCCACTCGGCACGTCACCATAACGACGCCCGCCCAGACACGGGGAATCGATGCGTTCTTGCAAGCGACGGGTGGTGATCGCGGCCACCTCACGCGCAGTTTCAATCAAGCTGCCAAAGCTCTGCAAATGCAGGGTCCAGCGGATGATATAGACCACAATGATCGCCATGACCGCGACCGTCAGGTAGAAGATGAGAAACGCATGTTCGGGACCAAATAGCCCGGTTTCGCGCAGGACAATCCCCACGGTTGCATAGACGTAAGCGCCGATAAATGTGGCCAGAGTGTTTTGCGTGGTGCGGTCTTCTAACATCAGACGGTGAATGCGCGGCGTCCACTGGGTCGAGGTGGCGCGGTAGACCGAAACCATCACAGTCAGGGAAAACGTGGTGACGGCCAGCATTGAATTCGAGATGATATCCAGCAGCCTGTCCACCGACGTGATATCGACCGAGCTGGTCAATCGCACGGGTAGAAACGCGGCCCCGAGCCGTGCAGCGGCCAAACCAACCAGCGCCAACATGCCAAACATGACCACCCGCACCCAGAGTTTACGGGTCTGCCGCAGGGCCTCGTGGAACAGATGCACTGGCATGTTTAAAAGACGGATCATTCGGGCCCCTTCAAATGTGCTGCGGCGTCGCCCTTGTTGTCAAACAACGACATGACGTGTCGGACGAAATCAACGATTTCTTGGCGTTTAACATAGACCTAAACCATGAGACGTCGCATGGAAACCGCTCCACTTGACGATTTGATACAGGCGCCTCTGAAGGTCGACGCGGTGCTGCATCTGGTTACACCTGACCCGCGCCTGATGTGATCCCTGTTATTTATCTTGCCGCTGGTGCGTCGCGCCGTATGCGCAGGGCTGATAAGGTGCTGTAAAATTTGTATTTTTCGCGACCAGTCGTCATGTGTCGCGCAGTTTGTTGCAGATCCAAAAAAACGGGAGGCCATCACTGGCCCCCCGCGTTTTCCACCCCGACGTTTTGGAGTGGCGCTGCATCTTTTGACTTACTTGAGCAAAAGCTTTGCTTCGTGCTTTTTCAGTGCTTTGCGGGCGGACTGGTATCCTTCCAAGCCGGCCTTTGTATTGAGTTCAGGGAAGAGTTCTATGATCTCGTTACGCTGGCTGTTGCCGATCCCCTTGAGAGAGTAATCGCCCGGCTGGAAGCTTTCGGTCCAAGCGCCGTTTGACAGAACAACCTCGTGACGCTCGAACATGAAGTGCACATAGGTTGTGCTCATCACGTCGACCGCGTGGATGCCGTTCGCGCCAACCATATGCTTGGCAGCAGCCAGAACTTCGTTCTCTTCGAAGTAAAGCTGTGTCAGGTCGGAGGAGACCAGCACCCGGTGGTTTGGCGATACCATCATGTCGCGCTCTGGCAGACCGTTGCCCAAGGCCCCTGCTTTAATCAGGACGGGGCGCAGATGCGGGTTCTGAACCAGTTGCTTGCCAGTCATCTCTTTGTGGCCAACCCATGCAATTTCTTGAATGCCGTTGTCACGTGTGATGATGCGGTCACCGATCTGCAGTTCTTCAACCAGACGCTCGCCTTTTGCGGTCGCGATTGCGGTCCCTGGCGTGAAGCAAGGGATCACATTCTCGATCTCGGAGAATGTCATCGTGGACCCGTCGAGGAACGTCACAACACCACTTTCCGGATCATTCGATCCGTTTGGCAGAGTTGTGTAAGTGATAAAGTCTACATTGGACCCTGTGAGGTCAAGTGTATCCCAATCGCTATCATCCGGATCTTCACCACCGACAACCACATCGCCGGCATTGCCGCCCAAGAACGTGTCGGACCCTAAACCGCCGTAAAGTGTGTCTTCGCCAGCACCGCCAGTGAGGACGTCATTGCCGTGCCAACCGTTGATGATGTCGTTACCGTCACCACCTTCGATGACGTCGTCACCATCGCCGCCGTGCAGGCTATCGTCACCTTCGCCGCCATAGATGATGTCATCACCGCCGCCGCCTTGGATCCAGTCGTCACCTTCGTCGCCGAACATCATATCGTCGCCTGTGCCGCCACGGATTTCGTCGTTACCCGTGCCACCAAAGATCAGGTCATCGTCAAGCGACCCTGTGATTGTGTCGTTGCCTTCGTCGCCGTAGATTGCGTCGTCGTCCTGATTGCCTTGGATCGTATCGTCGCCAGCGCCACCATAGATCGTGTCCTGACCTTCACCGCCGTTGATCGTATCGTTGCCGATCCCGCCGTAAATCAGGTCATCGCCGTCGCCGCCAAAGATCAGATCGTTGCCCTGACCGCCCAAGATGGTGTCGTCGCCTTCATCGCCATAGAGTTCGTCATCATCGATGCCGCCATCCAGATAGTCGTTTCCGGTACCACCAAACAATGTGTCGTTATCGTCGCGACCAAAGATCGTGTCGTTGCCAGTACCGCCATAGATGGTGTCGCGGTTATCGTCTGGTGCAGGATCGAATGCATCTGGCAGGTCAAGCACTTCGCTGACCAGACCGCCGTAGATCAGATCGTCGCCATCACCGCCTTCGATGACATCTTCGCCCTGACCGCCGATGATGGTGTCATTGCCTGTGCCGCCAAACACGAGATCGTCGTCAATACCAGAGTCGATAAAGTCGTTACCCTCGCCACCATAGACCGTGTCAGCATCATCACCTGTATAGATGATGTCGTCGCCAACTCCGCCATAGACTGTGTCCATGTCGTTGTTCGGGAACGGATCGTTGTCACCGATTGGCAGACCCGGCACAACCGCGCCCGGATAGTCGTAGTCGGTTGCCGGATCGACATGGTTGCCGGTGTTGATGACGTCATTTCCGTCACCGCCATAGACCAGATCGTTGCCGATACCCCCTGCGATGCTGTCATCGCCAGCGCCGCCGTAAAGCGTATCGTCGCCGGTACCGCCATTGATGCTATCGTCGCCATCTTCGCCGTAGACGACGTCATTGCCCTGACCGCCGTCAAGCGTGTCATTGCCTGCGCCACCGTTTACGGTGTCGTCGTCATCGCCGCCAAAGATCGTGTCTTCGCCAATACCACCGCTAACGTCATCCTCGCCATCGCCACCACGAATGATGTCGTTGCCTGCGCCGCCATCGATTATGTCGTTGCCTGCGTTACCCGCAAGACTGTCGTTGCCGTCGCCGCCGTAGATCGCGTCATCGCCGTCACCACCGCCAACGGTATCATTGCCAGTGCCGCCGTAGATTTCGTCGTTGCCGTCGCCTGCTTCGATGCTGTCATTGCCTTCATAGCCATAGATCAGATCGTCGTTGCCGGTATCACCTGGCAGGATCGCGTCGTTACCGTCCACGATATCGCCATCGCCGTCGACATAACCCGGCACCATGATATCGTCGCCAGAGGTACCCTGAACCGTACCGTCATTGGTGCCCGTGACCGTAAATGTGGCTGTTGCGCTGTCTTCGTTACCCGCTTCATCAACGATCGTGTAAGTGACCGAGGTTTGCGCCGTGTTGTTCAAACCCAGATCGTCAAAGTCACCATTGGCGTCAAAGTCGACGGTGCCATCGGCATTGATTGTGAACAACCCGCCGTTGTCACCCGCAACCGCAGTGCCAACACCGGCCGCAGAGCCGCCAACCGCAGAAACGGTCAGCACATCGCCTTCGGGATCGCTATCAACGCCGTTGCCAGTGTTGTCGGTGATCACGTTGCCGTCGATGTCGCCGCCAGCTTCGTTTGACGTCGCAGTGTAGGTGTTATCAACAGCGACTGGGCCATCATTCACGCCTTTGACAGTGACGGTCACAGTTGTCGACGAGGTCGCGCCATCAGGGTCAGTCACGGTATAAGTGACCTCTGTTGTTGCGGTTTCGCCTGCGTCCAACGCTTCGAATTCGCAGTTTGGATCGAATGTCGCAGTGCCATCGGCGTTGATTGTGATCAAGCCGCCGTTGTCACCAGCTACTGGCTGGCCGACGTTTGCCGCATCGCCGTTCACTTGTGCCACTGTCAATGGATCGTTCTCAACGTCGGTATCGTTGCTAAGAACATTGCCCAAATCGGTCAGGCCTTTGTCGGACGCATCGCTTGCATCCATCACCGCAACAGGCGCGTCGTTTGTGCCTGTGACTGTGAAGGTGACCGTTGCGGTGGACTCTGCACCATCAGGATCGGTCACGGTATAAGTGACTTCGGTGGTGGCTGTTTCGCCGTCGCCAAGGGCTTCAAATTCACCGTTTGGATCGAAAGCAACCGTACCGTCGGCATTGATGGTCACAAGACCGCCATTGTCGCCTACCACAGCTACGCCAACACCCGCAGCGTTGCCGTTCACTCCGGAAACCGTCAGCGCGTCGCCGTCAGGACCGCTGTCAGCACCATTGCCGGTGTCACCAGTGATTACATTGCCAACAATCTGGGATGGATCGTCTTCGTTGGTGGTGAAGACATCATCGGTTGCGATGGGACCCGTGTTGGCTTGTTCGCCGCGGATTTCCTCGATTTCGACAAAATCAATCACTTCGCCAGTCGGGTTTCCGTCCGCATCGACAAACACAATCCGACCGTCAAAGCCGTTGCCGTTGCTGTCAGGGATAGGAACGCCTGTGCCGTCCGGACCCGTCAGAATGAATTCGCCCTGCCCTGTGACGTCCAGAATGTCGTAGTCGTCACCTGACGAGCCACCGTCAACCGTATCGCCAGCACCGCCGTAGATGTAATCACGATCTGCGCCTCCGTAGATCACATCGTTGCCTGCGCCGCCTGTCAGCGTATCATCGCCAACCTGCCCGTAGATCAGGTCGTCGCCGTCGCCACCGTTGATGGTGTCATTGCCGCCAACACCTTCGGACACGTCGATCAGAATGACGTTGTCCAATAGTGGGCTGGTCGAGTCGTTTTCGCTAGCCAGTTCGCGGAATTCCAGACGGTCGACGCCGCCTGTGCCGGTCACTTGCACCGTGAATGTGTCCCACTCTGTGCCAGCACCCGGCTGCACAACAGAAACCACAACACCGTTCCAAAGGATCTCGACCGAGTCGGCATCCCCGCCACGCTGCAATGCATCAACGCTGATTTCATAAGTGTGACCGTCTTGGGTCGCCACGTCCTGCCAGATGCTATCCAGCTCTTGACTACGGTCCAGCTCAACAAAGTTCGATCCGTCGGTGCCGTTGACGCCAAGGAAGCCGTCAGCCCAGATCTCGATTTTGCCACTCGCGGACTGCCAACCCGTCACAGTGCCGTTATAGTTTGTGGAGCCATCAGGAACGCCTGCTTCAAAGCTGCCGTTCACCAGCAGGTTCTTGCCTGTTGATGCGTCAAGGTCATCACCGTAAAGAACGTCGTTGCCTGTGCCGCCGTCGATGTCGTCGTTGCCCGCGCCACCGAAGATTGTATCTTCGCCTGATCCGCCGACCAGTGTATCGTCGCCGCCTTCGCCGTAGATCACGTCGTCGCCAGCACCGCCAAAGATGGTGTCGTTGCCATCCACACCGTCATCGGATGACAGCGCATCGGTGCTGTCAAAGAAGATTTCGGTGATGTTGATGCCAGAGTTGTTGGCGCCGTCCTGGTCATGCTCGACCACGATCTTGGACACCGGACCCGGGATCGAAACGTTCAGGTTATAATTCGCAGTATCCGTATCACCATATCCGCCACGGCTATCGGCCGTATCAGCACCTGCAACGGTATCTGTGTCTTTCAACGTCAGTTTGCTGCCGCCTGTCAGGTTGACAGGGATCATGTTGCCATCTGCGTCATAGGCCGTCACGCGCACGATACCGTCGCCATCAATGTCATTGATGTTAAACGATACATTGTCGACGGGTTTTGAAAAGTCCCAAGAGAATGCGCCTTCGTTGCCCATACCTTTGGTTTCAGAGAAAAGCGAGCTGTTGGTGTCGATGGTCAAGTCGCCGGTGTCGATACCGTCAACGTTCAGGTCGACGTTATTAACAAGGCTGGAGTTATGGTTGCCGGTATCTTGAATACGGTCATAGGTCACGGTCACGCTGCCTGTGTTAACTGCGAACCCTTCGTCGATTTCATCATCAGTACGACCTTGCCAACCGAAAGATTCACGCTCGACCGTTGCTGGCGCACCACCATTCGGACCACGATCACCGTATAGCACGTCGTCGCCGTCGTTGCCTTCGATATAGTCGTCGCCGCTACCGCCATAAATCAGATCGTCACCGGCACTCTCATCAACCGCGTCTGATGCGGTGGTTGTGAAGGTGATGTCGGTGACATCAATACGCTGGTCGGTGCAATCGCCGTTGTCGTAGTCAATCTCGATACGGGCAACCGGACCTGCGATGTTATACAACACCGAACCGGCCTGACTTGCTTGGGATACACCATCCGCATGTGCGACACCGCCGGTCACGGTATTGCCGTTGATAAGCTGTGCATTGGATTCCGCAGAGATGGTCACAGGCACTTCATTGCCATTCGCATCATACGCGCGGACCGTTACGATATCGAGGTGGTTATCAGAGCGCGTGCCAAAATCGATGTCGTTAATACGGAAGGAAACATCCTGCACTTCGTCGCCATAAGCCACGTCGCCAGAGTTGAATGTCAGGGTCGTTGTAGAGGTGTTATCAACGCCACCCTCGCCGCCGAGACCGTAAAGCTGAAGACCGGAATTGGCATCAAAGCCCTCGCCGGTTTCCACATACATCTTGTCAGAGCCGATTGTGCCAGTCGCCCCTTTGTCTTGCACGGTAAAGCCGACAGTCACGTCCATGCCACCGACCTCATAGGTCTGCGTTGCACCCAGTTTGGTGCCGTTGGATGCCACTTCGTTCCACTGCAATGTCAAGCTGTCCTCGCGGCCAAGCGCTCCGCCGGATTCGTTGTCACCGATCAGAATATCATTGCCAGAGCCGCCGTAAACTTCATCGTCGCCCGCACCTGCAAGCACGGTATCGTTGCCCGCGCCCGCAATGATCAGGTCGTCATCGCCCACGTCACCCGCAAGGATCGCATCGTCGTTATCGACCATGTCGCCGTCAGGATCGCCGGTGTAGTTCACATCAATCAGATCGTCGCCGTCGGTGCCTGTGACCGTGCCATCCAAATCGGACGGGCCGTCGAACACGAGGTTATCAACCGCACCGGAGCCACACAACTGGACCTCCATGCGGGACACACCGTCCGTGTCGAATTCGGCAACGCGCTGGCCATTGTTGTCTGTCGGCTTGATCCACTCTTTGCTGATAAGGCAATTGTCGGCGTCATAAAAACGGACCCATGCCCCTTCTTCGATATCGAGAAATGTCAGGCTTTGTACGGATGTAGGATCGTCGAACTTGAAATTCAGCTTTCCGCCACCGGCATTGTCATCCGGGTCCGAGCTTTTGCCGTCCTCTGAAATGATCAATACGCCGCCCAGATTGCTGGTCGCCAGATCGTGGTCGCCGCCTGTAGGATTTGCACTGTCAAAGATCATGGCTTTGCCAGATCCGCCAGACGCAGAAACCGTGACACCCTGTACGCTATATTCGTTATCGACGACAGTACCGCGGGATAAGTCGTTAAAATTGATGACAGTCATCCTGTATCTCCTACTCAAAATCGGGGCAGAGCCCTCGACAAAACTGTTCACATGCCAAGGCCGGCCCCATCACGGGCCCACCAAAACACATAGGCAGTCCTCATCGAGAAACCGCACTATTTACATTACACTGCTAAATTCGGAACGACCCGTTTCACGCAGACATCACATTCGCCTGAAACACGCCAAAACGCACTTCAAGCCCGACTGCCCCAGACAATCGGTATGCCCCCCAGTTGGGCTCTTTCTGATTATCCAAGTTATCCGATTTTCAAAAGGAAATAATGCATGAACTTTTCCCCGTAAGCCGTGAGGTTTACGCAAATTTGACTTTAAACGTCGGACTCGCACCCCGGCGCAGAGGTCATTGTTTCCGAACCCGAAATAAATTTACACGTAGAGCGTGTAAAGTCAGCGATAAAACGGGACAAAGGTTACAAAATTTCATTTTTGTCTCATTATTCGACATAAAATGACCTCATACCTGCGTAGTGCATCACTGCGTTAACCCTACGTCATTTTTCAATATTCAAATTTTTTTCGTCCGTGTTTACGTCTTAAAAATGGAAACAGGTTGGCCAATTTGGCCGGATTGTCTCCAAATCCGTCGCCACCGTGCCGTAAATCGTAGCGTCCGCCTCATTTTCTCCACGATTCGTGAAACAGGCTCGATTGCTCAGAACTGGCAATACGGAACTTAATTCAAATACAAACGGTCGCACTTATCGCCTGACACGATATTGCAGCCACTTACGCCCCCCCTGCTCACGGCCTGACTTACAACTTAAACTTTTGCACAGTTTTACGCGCTTTCTGTCTTGTGTCTTTTTGCGACCTTGGCTAATGAGCCCATGTTGGCCGTGTGGTGGAATGGTAGACACGACGGATTCAAAATCCGTTGCCTTAACGGGCGTGCCGGTTCAAGTCCGGCCACGGCTACCAACAAAAAACGCGACCCCGCTTTTAGCAGGGTCGCGTTTTTGTTTTGATCGGCTTTTTTCAGAGCGTGTGACTTCAGAGCTTTGACGCAGAGAATGTATCGCAGTCAGCTATCTCGCCACTATCATAGCCACGCGCAAACCAGCGCTGGCGCTGGGCGCTGGTGCCGTGGGTAAAGGTGTGAGGTTGCACGCGCTGGCCCGCATTGCGTTGCAAGGTATCGTCGCCGATCTGTTTGGCGGCATTCATTGCCTCGGCAATGTCGCCGCTCTCAAGGCTGCCGAATTTGGCCTGCGCACCGCGCGCCCAGATGCCCGACAAACAATCGGCCTGCAATTCGATCCGCACTGATATCTCGTTTGATTCTGTCTGAGACATCTGCGCACGCATCCGGTTCGCCTGTCCCAGTATCCCCAGCTCGTTTTGCACATGATGCGCGATCTCGTGGGCGACGACGTAAGCGGCGGCAAAATCACCGCCTGCCCCCATACGCTGCTCGAGTGTCGTAAAGAAATCCGTATCGAGGAACGCTTTCTTTTCTGGCGGGCAATAAAACGGGCCCGTTGCTGCGGACGCGCCACCGCAGGCAGATTGTGTGCTGCCTTTAAACAGGACCAGCGTTGGTGGCACATAGGGTTCACCGACCTGCGCGCGAAAGACATCGATCCAGACCTCTTCGGTATCGGCCAGCGTCACCGACACAAACTCTGCCGCGCGCTCGTCTTCGGGCGTGATCTCTGCGCCCTGTGTCGTGCTGACACCGCCCTGCCCCGTATCGACAAAGCCGCTGACATCGACCCCGAAATACCACCCCGCCAGTAACAGCACAATCGCGCCGACGCCCCCAATGCCGCCGGTGCGCCCCACACTTGCGCGGCCCCGACGGTCTTCGATGTTGCGGCTCTTGCGCCTTCCTTGCCACTTCATAACGATCCCTTTCAGATTTTGTGCTATTCTAGCCGCATTGCGCGAGCGCACAAGCTTGACGACACGCCAGACCCGTGTCCTAAAGCGGCATCATTATCAAAGGACGCGGATATGCTGCGCAGACTCTACGACTGGACCATGACGCTTGCCGCGTCGCCCTATGCGCTATTGGCGCTGGCCACTGTGTCGTTTATGGAATCCTCGTTTTTCCCGATACCGCCAGACGTGATTATGATCCCGATGATCATCGCCGCACCGCGCCGTGCGTTTTTGATTGCAACGGTCGCTGTCGTCTCGTCGGTGCTAGGTGGATTGTTCGGCTACTATATAGGCGCGTTTCTGTTTGACGTGATCGGGCAGCCAATCTTTGATTTTTACGGCAAATCCGACGCGGTTGCGGCGTTCAAAGTAAAATTCAACGCTTACGGCGCCTGGGCTGTGCTGATTGCAGGTATCACACCGTTCCCGTTCAAAGTTATAACGATCATGTCGGGCGTCACGGGGCTGTCGCTGCCGGTGTTCATCTTGTCGGCGATCATTGCGCGGGCATTCAGGTTCTTTCTGGTCGCCGTGCTGTTGTGGAAATTCGGCGCCCCGATCCGCGATTTTATCGAACGTAAACTGGGTCTCGTCTTTGTGCTCTTCTGCGTGCTGCTTGTTGGCGGGTTCCTGATGGTAGGTGTTTTATGACAAAGTTAAACTTGATCCGTCTGGCCGCGTTCGGCTCTTTCGCCTTGCTTGCAGGTGCTTATGTATTTCAAGCTCTCGGCTATCCGCCCTGCCAGATGTGTTATTGGCAGCGCTGGCCGCATTTTGCAGCCTTGGCTATCGGCATCGCCGCGCACCTGATCCCGCACCGCATCTGGCCCTATCTGGGCGCGTTGGCTGCTGCGACGACCAGTGCGACCGGCCTCTTTCATACCGGCGTAGAGCGCGGCTGGTGGGAAGGCCCGTCAAGCTGCACTGGCGGCGGGCTGGATGCGTCAAGCAATCTGCTGTCGCTGTCAGGCGATATGTTGATCATGTGCGATCAGGTCTCTTGGGAAATGCTGTCGCTGTCGATGGCCAGCTGGAATGCACTCGCATCCGCTGTTCTGATGGTGATCTGGTTAGCGGCGGCTCGTCAAAAGTAGGCTGGTCTCGGAGCGTGCCACCCCGTCAAAGGTGCGAATAGCCGTCAGTGCGGTATCGAAAGCCTCAAGGTTATTTGTGCCGATTTCGACAATTAAATCCCATGTGCCATTGGTGGTATGCACCGCTGTGACCGCCAACATGGTGCGCAAACGCTGCACGACCCGCTCTGTGCCGCGCCCTGCAATCTCCAACATCATCATCCCGCGCACCGGATGCGGTGCGACATCAGCAGGGGTTTGAACCGTAAAGCCCGCGATTTGTCCGGATGATTGCAATCGGTCCATACGCACGCGCACCGTCGCACGGGTCACTTTCAAATCCGCCGCCAGTTCCGACAGGGTCGCCCGCCCATTGCGGCGCAGAAACAAAATCAGCCTACTATCCAGGTCGTCCATTTATACCGTCCATATTGCGCAATTCGCTATCATTTAGCGCAAATTGCGTGATGAAACCAGCATCAATACGGGCAATGATCCCCCCATGACACAAAAACATTGCATCTTAATAGGCGCGCCTGTCGATTGCGGAAAACGTACGCGCGGCTGCCTCATGGGGCCTGACGCCTACCGCACAGCCGGTATCGCCGAGGCCATCACCGCACTCGGGTTCACCGTCACCGATCTTGGCAATCTCGCGCCAGCTCCGGTGGCCGACACCGATCATAGTAATCCAGCCCTTTATAAACTGGCCGAGAATATCGGCTGGTGCGAGACCCTGCAAAATGCCGCGATAGAAAATGGGCCCAAGGGCATGCCGATTTTCCTAGGTGGCGATCACGCGCTGGCGATGGGCACGGTCTCGGGAATGGCGGCACACGCCAAATCCATCGGCAAACCGTTCTTTGTGCTTTGGCTCGATGCCCATACCGATATCCACACCCTGTCCAGCACAGACAGCGGCAATATCCACGGCACACCCACAGGGTATTATATCGGCCGCGAAGGATTTGATATGTTCCCGCCGGTACCCGCCCCAGTGCCTACCGAAAACATCTGCATGATCGGGCTGCGCTCGGTTGATCCGGCGGAACACGCGGCTCTTGCGCAGTTGAATGTCGATCTGGTGGATATGCGACGCATTGACGAGGAAGGTATCCGTGGCCCGCTTGCCGCCTTTCTGGACAAGGTCGCAGCCGCTGACGGAGTATTGCATGTCTCGCTTGATGTAGATTTTCTTGATCCTTCTGTCGCCCCTGCGGTTGGCACCACTGTACCTGGCGGCGCGACCGACCGCGAAGCCCACCTGGTAATGGAAATGGTTTCAGACAGCGGGCTGCTGGGATCGCTGGATCTGGTCGAGCTGAACCCGTTTCTTGACGAACGGGGCAAGACTGCTTCGCTCATGGTCGAACTGACCGCATCACTTTTAGGACGCCGCGTCTTTGACCGGCCTACACGGAGACATCCATGACACATATTCCTTCGAAACTGGCGCTGGTGCCATTCGTCTCGGTCGCCAATATGATGAACCTTGTGCATCATATCGGATTGGAAAAATTTCTGCGCGATCTGGCCACCGAGATCGACACCGATTTCAGACGCTGGCCGTTGTTTGACAAGACCCCGCGCGTAGGCTCGCATTCAGATGTCGGCGTAATCGAGCTGATGCCCACATCGGACGGCGAATTCTACGGCTTCAAATATGTGAACGGCCACCCTAAAAACATGAAAGAAGGGCTGCAAACCGTCACAGCATTTGGCGTCTTGGCTGATGTTTATTCGGGTTATACGGTGATGCTGTCGGAAATGACGATGCTGACCGCCCTGCGTACCGGTGCGATGTCTGCTGTCGCGACCAAATATCTGGCTGCAAAAGATGCCGATACAATGGCAATGATCGGCAATGGTGCGCAGTCCGAATTCCAGTGTCTCGCCCAGAAAGCCGTGAACGGGATCACCAACATCCGGCTGTATGATATTGACGCTGAAGCGACCGAAAAATGCGCCGCCAACCTCGCGGGGCATGGCCTGAATGTGACCAAATGCAAAACCCCCGAAGAGGCGATCATGGGTGCGCAGGTGATCACGACAGCCACGGCTGACAAAGACACGCAAACTATTCTGACCGATAACATGGTCGGCGCAGGCGTGCATATCAACGCAATTGGTGGCGATTGCCCCGGCAAGACCGAGCTGCACCGTGATATCGTCGCCCGCGCCAGCGTCTTTGTCGAATATCCCCCGCAAACCCGCATCGAGGGCGAAATCCAGCAAATGGCCCCCGACCATCCGGTTACAGAGCTGTGGGAAGTCATGACAGGTGCGGCCAAAGGGCGGCAATCGGCCGGTGAAGTCACCTTGTTTGACGGCGTCGGCTTTGCGATCGAGGATTTTTCGGCGCTGCGTTACGTCTATAAAACCGTCAAGGACACGCCGTTCTTTGAAAATCTTGATTTTGTCGCAGACCCCGACGATCCCCGCGATCTGTTCGGAATGTTACAGCGCGCCAAAGCCTGATTTTATGTGGCCCGCAAACCCTGCGGGCCAAATCACCCTTTAGCGTTGATGCCAGCCCTTGTGTCTGATAGGTTCCGGACGACGATATATGGGCAAGGGTAATAACGTGAACGATACGCCGGAAACACCTGAAAATAATGATGAAATCCCTGACGGGCGCTACGTTTACGACGGGCCTTCTGTCACGATCGAGCACGAGCTGAAAACCAGTTACCTTGATTACGCGATGTCGGTCATCGTTTCGCGCGCTATTCCGGACCTGCGTGATGGTCTGAAACCTGTGCATCGCCGTATTATTTACTCGATGTATGAAAAAGGCATTACCTCCGACAAATCTTACCGCAAGTCGGCAAAGGCCGTGGGCGACGTGATGGGTGCCTATCACCCGCACGGCGATAGCGCGATTTATGAAGCGCTTGTGCGTATGGCCCAAGGTTTCTCGATGTCGCTGCCGCTGATCGATGGCCAAGGCAACTTTGGCTCGATGGACGGTGATGGTGCAGCGGCGATGCGCTATACTGAATCGCGGCTTGCGAAATCGGCCACCGCCCTGACCGATGATATTCTGAAAGATACCGTCGATTTTCAAGACAACTATGACGGCAAAGAACGCGAACCCACGGTCCTACCCGCCCGCTATCCCAACATGCTGGTCAACGGCGCTGGCGGTATTGCGGTTGGTATGGCGACGAACATTCCGCCGCATAACCTTGGCGAAGTAATCGACGCGACGCTGGCGCTAATCAACAACCCTGACATGACGTCGGAAGAGTTGATCGAATATATTCCTGCGCCCGACTTCCCGACGGGCGGCATTATCTTGGGCCGCGCCGGAGCCCGCAAAGCCTATACCGAGGGACGCGGCTCTGTGATTTTGCGCGCCAAAACCCGCATCGAGGAAATTCGCAAGGATCGCTGGGCGATCATCATCGACGAAATTCCTTACCAAGTGAACAAATCGGTCATGATCGATAAAATCGCAGAAGCTGCGCGCGATAAAAAGATCGAAGGCATTGCGCATGTGCAAGACGAATCCGACCGTAATGGTGTGCGGGTTGTGATTGAGCTCAAGCGCGATGCAACAGCCGAAGTTGTGCTGAACCAATTGTTCCGCTTCACGTCGATGCAAACCTATTTCGGCTGTAACATGCTGGCGCTAAACGGCGGTCGCCCCGAGCAATTGACGCTGCGCGATTTCCTGTATCACTTTGTGAATTTCCGCGAAGAAGTTGTCGCACGGCGCACGGCATTCGAGCTGCGCAAAGCCCGCGAACGCTCGCATATCCTGTGCGGTCTGGCTGTCGCCGTCACCAACATCGACGAAATCGTTGCGACAATTCGCGCCTCTGCCGACGCCTCCGAGGCACGTGAAAAGCTGATGACACGCCGCTGGCCTGCTGGCCCGATCCTCGAATATATCGCGCTGATCGACGATCCGACCCATACCGCCAACGACGACGGCACCTATAACCTTTCCGAGACGCAAGCACGCGCGATCTTGGAACTGCGTTTGCAGCGCCTGACCCAACTGGGCGTGAATGACGTGACTGACGAGTTGAAAGACTTGGCTGCAAAAATTCGCGAATACCTCGAAATTCTTGGTTCGCGTGACCGGATCATGCAGATCATCCGCGACGAACTCGGCGAAGTGCGCCAAAACTTTGCCGTGCCACGCCGCACACAGATCGTCGACTGGTCGGGCGATATGGATGACGAAGACCTGATCGAAAAAGAAGACATGGTCGTGACCGTCACCTCCGGCGGCTACATCAAACGCACCGCTTTGGCCGACTTCCGCGCACAACGGCGCGGCGGCAAGGGCGTGGGCTCGATGTCCACCAAAGAAGAAGACGTTGTCACCACCCTGTTTGTGGCCAACACCCACACCCAACTGCTGTTCTTCACAACAGATGGCATGGTCTACAAACTCAAAACATGGCGTTTGCCACTTGGGTCACGCACCGCAAAAGGCAAGGCGATCGTGAACATCCTGCCGATCCCGCCAGGTGTGTCGATTGCCGCTATTATGCCTGTGGATCGCGACGAGGCAGACTGGGACGACCTGCAAGTCGTCTTTGCAACCTCCGCGGGCACCGTGCGGCGCAACAAACTGTCGGATTTCACCAACGTCATGCGTAACGGCAAGATCGCGATGAAATTCGAGGGCGACACGGCCGATTACACGCTCATCAATGCGCGTATTGCGTCAAACGACGACGATGTGATGCTCTTTACCAACTCCGGGCGCGCTATCCGCTTCCGCGCAACCGATGTGCGGGTCTTTAACAGCCGTAACTCGGTTGGTGTGCGCGGGATCAAACTGCAAGGCGACGATAAAGTCGTCTCCATGTCGATCATCCAACACTTCGAGGCAGAATCCTCCGAGCGCCAAGCCTATCTCAAGATGCGCCGCGCCATGGCGGGTCTGACCGACGAGGCCGAGAACGAAGATGAAGATGTCGTCGCAGGCGAAATCAGCACGGCGCGTTACGTCGAAATGTCTGCTTCCGAAAACCTGATCCTGACGATCACGGAAAAAGGCTCGGGCAAACTCTCGTCCTCACACGATTATCCACTTCGTGGACGTGGCGGCATGGGCGTGGGCGCAATGGACAAAGCGATGCGCGGCGGCCAGTTGGTCACCTCCTTCCCGGTCGAACTCTCGGACCAGATCATGCTTGTGACCTCCACAGGCCAATCAATCCGCGTACCAATCGAGGGCATCTCGTTCCGCTCGCGTAGCGCTGGCGGCGTGAAAGTCTTTGATACCGCGAAAAAGGAAATCGTAGTGTCCGTGGCATGGATTGCCGATCAAGGTGAAGCAGAAGATGACGGCGTCGAGGACGCACAAATCGTCGAGTAAAAGCAAGACGCAAAGAAGACGCGCGCAAGACGCAATAAATACAGTAACTTTGGCGGGGCCTTCAAGCCCCGCCTTTTGACATAAAAACGGGTCACATGACAGATATTCTCAACATCATCGGCGGCGGTATGGCCGGCTCAGAGGCCGCTTGGCAGGCAGCAAATGCAGGCGTTAAGGTGGTGATCCACGAGATGCGCCCGAAGGTGAAGACCTTCGCGCATCGTACTGAATTCCTTGGAGAAATGGTCTGTTCTAACTCATTCCGCTCTGACGATGACGAACAAAACGCCGTGGGTCTTTTGCATTGGGAAATGCGCAAAGCTGACGGTCTGATTATGGCGACTGCAGAAAAACACCGCATACCCGCAGGTGGTGCGCTGGCCGTGGACCGCGACCCCTTTGCGCAAAGCGTGACAGCCGCCTTAACATCACACCCTAACATACAGATTTCATACGATGAAATCACATCACTGCCCACCGACGGACACTGGATAATCGCCACAGGCCCGCTCACATCCGGCGCCTTAGCAGAAGCAATCGCCGCTGAAACTGGCGCCGAAGCATTGGCATTTTTCGACGCAATTGCCCCCATCGTTTACCACGATAGCATCAACATGGACGTCGCATGGATGCAATCGCGCTACGACAAAGGCGAAACCGTTGAAGAGCAGACCGCCTACCTCAATTGCCCGATGAACAAAGAGCAATACGAGGCGTTCATAGATGCTTTACTTGCAGCTGATAAAACAGAGTTTAAAGAGGGCGAAACGGCCGGATATTTCGACGGATGCCTTCCTATCGAAGTCATGGCTGAACGTGGCCGCGAAACCCTACGATTTGGCCCGATGAAACCGGTTGGCCTGACCAACACGCATGATCCTGAAACCAAAGCCTATGCCGTGGTGCAACTGCGCCGCGATAACGCGCTGGGAACGCTTTACAATATCGTCGGTTTTCAAACCAAGATGAAGTATGGCGCGCAAAAGGCTGTTTTTAAAACGATTCCTGCGCTTGAAGACGCCGAATTTGCGCGGCTCGGCGGCATCCACCGCAACAGCTTTATCAACTCACCAACCCTGCTGGACGGGCAAATGCGATTGAAATCTCGGCCCAATATCCGCTTTGCGGGACAGATCACTGGTGTCGAAGGCTATGTCGAGAGCTCCGCAATGGGACTGCTTGCAGGGCGTCTGGCGGTGGCTGAAATGCGTGGTATTGACGTTGCACAGGTGCCAGATACAACGGCCATGGGCGCACTTGTGTCGCACATCACAGGTGGTGCGGCTGCCAAAACATTCCAACCGATGAACGTAAACTTTGGTCTATTTCCGCCGTTGGAAGGCATGAAATCAGGCCGGCGTGGTCGTAAGGATCGCTATAAGGGTTATACGGATCGCGCCAAAATCGACTGGCAAGACTGGCTTACCAAGCTGGCATGATCACTCGCTTCGCCCCCTCGCCAACTGGCCCACTTCACTTGGGCCACGCCTATTCTGCGCTGCTTGCGTATGACATGGCAATGGCGGCCGGCGGCGAGTTTTTGCTCCGCATCGAAGACATTGATCAGTCGCGCGCACGCCCCGCATGGGAAACGCAAATTTACGATGATCTTCAATGGCTTGGCCTATGGTGGCCGACGCCGGTTATGCGTCAATCGGATCGTTTGGATGTCTATCATGCGCGCCTGCAAAACCTGTGGAGGCGGCAATATGTGTTCGCGTGTTCATGCAGTCGGCGCGATGTTCTAGACGCCGCCAGCGCCCCGCAAGAAGGCGCAGATCCGGTGATGGGGCCTGACGGGATTATCTACCCTGGCACCTGCCGCGAGAATCGTGGCTTGGCGATTGGCCCTGACATGCCGACCGACGCCGCCCTGCGGCTATGGATGGACCGCGCAGCGAATATGGCAGGTGAAATTCATGAGGCCGGAAAGATTATTTCGTTTACCGAAACGGGTCACGGACCCAACGGTGAAACGGGGCTGATTAGTTTCACGGCCGACGAGGTGATCAAAACCATCGGTGATGTCGTGCTGGCGCGGCGCGATATGGGCACGTCATACCATCTGTCTGTGGTGCTGGATGATGCGGCGCAAGGGATTACCCATGTGGTGCGCGGCGCTGATCTGTTTGAGGCGACCAAGATCCATGTGATCCTGCAGCGGATATTCCGGTTGCCGACGCCTATCTATCATCATCACGGATTGATCCGCGACGAAAATGGCAAGCGGTTGGCCAAGCGTGACGATGCGCGGGCCTTGTCGAAATACCGCGTCGAGGGGGCAACCCCCAATGATATCAGACGCTTGGTGGGTCTTCCTGACCCATAGGTTTGGCGATTTCGACTTCGGTGCCGTGGCGGACAGCGGTGTAAAAACAGTTGCGGCGGCCTGTGTGACAGGCGGCGCCAGTCTGGTTTACTTCTACGAGAATGCAGTCACGGTCGCAGTCGAATTTGAAATCGACAAGCTGCTGCGTGTGGCCGCTGGTGGCACCTTTGACCCAGAATTCTTGACGGGAACGCGACCAATAGGTGACTTCGCCACTATCCAGAGTGCGCTGGATGCTCTCGACATTCATCCATGCCATCATAAGAACCTCGCCCGAAGCTGCATCTTGGGCAATCGCGGGGATCAGCCCTGCCTCGTTGAATTTGAGGGTGGTGGGATCAAAAGACATCTGTGCGGACCTTTGCATTTGCGGTGTTGCGAACTATCTAAGGCCAAGACGACAAAAGGGCAAATGCGGTGACAGATAAAATCGAGATGATGAAATTATACTCGCAGCGCATTTTGGCACTGGCGGCCGACATGCCGCGCACCGAGCGATTGGCGGCACCTTCAGGGACGGCGAAAAAGCGTGCGCCACTGTGTGGGTCCGCGGTGACTGTTGATGTGCAGCTCGCAAACGGGGTGATTGTTGATTATGGTCAAGACGTGAAAGCCTGTGCATTGGGCCAAGCTGCGGCGTCCGTTGTGGGCAGCGTTGTTGTGGGGCTGACCCCTGCGCAGGTGCAGACCGGACGCGATCAGATGCAAGCCATGCTGAAGGGCGCGGGGCCGATGCCATTGCCCCCGTTTGAGGGACTGGGCGTTTTGGAACCAGCGCAGGACTATAAGAACCGTCATGCCTCGATCATGTTGGCCTTTGATGCCACTTTGGATGCGATTGCCGCCAGCCACGTATAAAAAAACGCCGCACATCCAGGACAGGATGGCGGCGTAGATATTTGCGATGCGGCATCCAGTCCTATGATCCAAGGGGAGAGGCAAGGCCCCCACATCGGATTTTGACAGGCAGGTCGTTCATTGCAAGGTGGGACAAGACAATGGGACGGACCGGATGCCGTATTCGCTGGGCAGGTCAGACCATCCCGGGCAAGGACAGGCCGACAAACAACATCACAAGTAAAGCAGCAGCACCAAGGGCATCGCCAAGAATGGTATCGCGTGACCGGTAGATAACCGTTTTAATCTCTTTAGCCATTGATTTGCTCCCTTATGTTTTGTTGTTTCCCCTTTGTTCCATAAGGTTAATGACCTGTAAAGAACAAATGAGAACATAAGAGAACAAATCGTTAACTTAATTTCTAACCAACTGATATTAAACGGATTGCTTTGTCCTGTTCCATCAGCCAAAGAGCGGTCCTTGCCGCCTGCCCTCGTGGAGAAACCAGTTTTGGGTCGAGCAACAGCAAGTTTCGCGCGTCGGTTTGGGCAATCTGCATCAGCGATGCTTGGCGTTCCATGTCTGCAATGCGGAATCGTGGCACGCCCGATTGTGCGGTGCCAATCACGTCGCCAGCGCCGCGCATAGCAAGGTCTTCTTCGGATATTTTGAACCCGTCTTCGGTTTCGCGCAGGATTTCCAGACGGCGCCGTCCTGTTACCGACAATGGTTCCTGAAAGAGAAGCAGGCAACTGGACGCGGCGGACCCGCGCCCGACCCTGCCACGCAGTTGGTGCAACTGAGCAAGTCCAAATGTTTCGGCGCGCTCGATCATCATGATGGACGCGTTTGGCACGTTGACGCCGACCTCGATCACCGTAGTTGCGACCAGCACCTTGGTTTCGCCCGACACAAACCGCGCCATTGCTGCGTCTTTTTCGGCGGGTGGCATTTGGCCGTGAACGAGGCCTACGACCCCTTCGCCCAACGTCGCGCGCAGGCGTTTGAACCGCTCTTCGGCGGCGGTCATGTCGAGGAATTCGCTTTCTTCGACCAATGGGCACACCCAATAGGCTTGGCGGCCTTCGTTAACCGCGTGGCGCAGCTTTGTGATGACTTCGTCCATGCGTTTTGTAGATACGAGTGCGGTTTGCACTGGCGTGCGTCCGGGTGGTTTCTCATCCAGAACCGACACGTCCATATCGCCGTATTGTGCCAAGGCAAGGCTGCGCGGGATCGGGGTCGCGGTCATGACCAACACGTCGACGGCGCGGCCTTTGGCCCCGAGTTCCATGCGCTGTGCCACGCCAAACCGATGTTGCTCGTCAATCACGGCAAGCCTAAGATCTTTGAACTCAACGCCTTTTTGGAACACGGCATGAGTGCCAACGAGGATTTGAATTTCACCATTGGCGAGGCGTTCCAGTTTTTTTGCGCGCTCGGTGCCCTTATCGCGACCTGTCAAAAGGTCCAAAACCACGCCTGCGCTGGCGGCCAAAGGTTGCAATCCGTCAAGATGTTGCCGCGCCAGAATTTCGGTCGGGGCCATCATGACGCCCTGCCCGCCTGCCTCGACCACCGCCAAAAGCGCCATGAGTGCGACCAGCGTTTTCCCGGATCCGACATCGCCTTGCAGCAAACGGTTCATGCGCAGCGGCGTTGCCAGATCAGCGGCAATCTCGGAAACTGCGCGGCTCTGGGCGCCGGTCGGATCGTAAGGCAGTGCTGCCAGCACCTTGGTTTGCAAGGCGCCTGTGGCTTTGGACGCCGTGCCTTTGCCACGTCTTAAAACGGCGCGAGCCAAGGCCAATGTCATTTGATGCGCAAAAAACTCGTCGTAGGCCAATCGCTCGCGGGCTTTTGCATGAGCCGACAGATCGGTTGTGGCTTCCGGCGTGTGGGCGTCGCGCAGGGCCTGTTGCCACGAAGGCCAGCCGTGTTGGGATTTCAAAGCAGGATCAATCCATTCGGGCAAATCAGGCGCAAGGCCAAGCGCACTGCGGGTGCCTTTCCACATTAGTTTTTGCGTGATGCCAGCGTGAAGCGGATAGACCGGTTCAAAGGCGGGAATGTCGCCCGCGTCCTCTACCCGCAAGATGTGGTCGGGGTGCACCATTTGGGCGATGGTATCGAAGGCCTCGATCTTGCCCGAAACGATGCGTTTCTGACCCGTCGGAAGTTGTTTGGTCAGATAATCGCCGCGCGCGTGGAAAAACACCAATTGAAACGTGGTTTCGCTGTCGGTGACATGCACGCGGTGGGGTCGACTGCGTGTGCTTGGCGGGTAATGTTCGCCGATCGTGACCTCGACCGTTACCACGGCGGGCGGAACCACGTCGCGGATACTGGCCCGTTGGCCGCGATCAACGCCCGACACCGGCAGCGTCATCAGCAGGTCACGCGGGCGGGAAATACCTGCGGCTTCAAGGATTTGCGCCGTTTTGGGGCCGATCCCGTCGAGATTTGTCAGGGCAGCGAATAACGGGAAAAGTGTTTCGGGGCGGCCGTTCATAATCCGTCAATCATCGCGAGCCATGCGTCCTCATCGATGGTGAGAATGCCAAGGTTCGCGGCTTTTGTGGCTTTGGATCCTGCGCCGGGGCCTGCGACAAGGATATCCGTTTTCGCGCTGATCGCGCTAGAAACTTTCGCGCCAAGGCTTTCGGCGCGGGCTTTGGCTTCGGCGCGGCTCATCTTTTCCAAGGTGCCGGTGAATACCACGATTTTGCCCGCGACGGGACTATCGTTTGCAGTTGCGGTGACTGCGTTTTGCACGGTCAGCTGGGCTACGAGTTCGTCGATTGATGCGCGCTCGGCGCCATTTTGGAACGCGCTAATCAGGGATGTGGCCATAACTTCGCCTACGCCATCGACACCAATCAGGTCGTCCCACGCGGTGCCGGTTCCGATCTGAGCGGATGTCAGGGCGTTTTCCAAGGTGGCCCAAGTGCCGTAATGCCGTGCGATCAGGCCTGCATTCGTGTCACCGACATGCCGGATGCCAAGGCCAAAGATGAGTTTGCGCAACGGGATTTTGCGTTTATCCTCAATGGCATCAAAGACCTTTTGAGCGGATTTTTCGCCCCAGCCCTCGCGGTTTTTAAGCTGTTGTAGGCCTTGGCCATAGCGCGATTGTAGGGTGAAAATGTCAGCGGGGGTTTTGATCCAGCCGTCGGTGTAGAGCTGTTCGACCTGTTTTGCGCCAAGACCGTCGATATCAAATGCGCCGCGACTGACGAAATGCTTGAG
Organism: Yoonia sp. MH D7; assembly: GCF_054439475.1. Taxonomy (NCBI): domain Bacteria; kingdom Pseudomonadati; phylum Pseudomonadota; class Alphaproteobacteria; order Rhodobacterales; family Paracoccaceae; genus Yoonia; species Yoonia sp. MH D7. The sequence continues at coordinate 1,089,123 of NZ_JBTJCF010000001.1, read as the reverse complement.
CCGTTCGACTGCTTGGGCGGGGCAAATCAGCCCACCAGTGCAGCGGCGCACCGCGTCACCCTTTTCGCGCGGCGCAGGTGAATCGCATTCGGGGCATGTTGTGCGGAATACGTAGGGCTCTGATCCGGTTTTGCGTCGCGAGATGTCGACGTCTTTAATTTTTGGAATCACGTCGCCCGCGCGGTAGATTTGCACCCAATCGCCGATACGAATGTCGCGCCCGCCACGGATGTCGTTGCCGTCGCCGCCGATGCCTGCGATGTAATCTTCGTTGTGCAAGGTTGCGTTTGAGACGACGACGCCGCCGACGGTCACAGGAGCCAGTCGCGCCACAGGTGACAATGCGCCGGTGCGCCCCACCTGAATGTCGATGCCTGTCAGGGTTGTCCAAGCAAGTTCGGCGGGGAATTTATGGGCAATCGCCCAGCGTGGTGTGGTGCTGCGAAAACCGAGGCGTTTTTGCAATTCAAGGTCGTCAACTTTGTAAACCACGCCGTCGATGTCATAGCCCAAAGTGGCGCGTTGCGTTTCGATGTCTTGGTAATGCGCGATCATCTCGGCAGGTGACGCGCATTTTTTGGTCAGCGGGTTCGTTTGGAAGCCGAAATGTTGCAAGGCCATGATTGCGCCAAATTGCTTGTCCGCAAGTGCGGTCGAAAGTTCGCCCCAAGCATAGGCGAAGAATTTCAGCGGGCGTGCTTTGGTGATTGCAGGGTCAAGTTGGCGCAATGACCCTGCGGCGGCGTTGCGTGGATTTGCGAAGGTTTTGCCGCCGATTGCCGTTTGCTTTTCATTAAGCGCGGCAAAGTCTGCGGCGCTCATGTAAACTTCGCCGCGCACTTCGAGAACTGCGGGCGCACCGTGGATTTCGTGTGGGATGTCGGCGATCGTCCGCGCGTTTGCGGTCACGTTTTCACCAAACGCGCCATCGCCACGGGTTGCCGCTTGGGTGAGTTTGCCGTCCTCATAACGCAGCGAGAGCGAGAGCCCGTCGATTTTTGGCTCGGCTGTGTAGATGAGTGGGGCATCTGCTGCGAGACCGAGAAATTTGCGCAGGCGTTCGTCAAACTCGACAATATCGTCGTCGGTAAATGCGTTGCCGAGGCTGAGCATGGCTTGCGCATGTTCGACTTTGCCAAATCCGTCTACGGGTGCGGCTCCGACGTGATCGGAGGGACTATCGGCTTGTTTCAATTTTGGAAAGCGGGCTTCGATCCCCTGATTGCGGCGTTTGAGAGCATCGTAGGTTGCGTCATCAATCGCGGGTGCGTCTGCACCGTGATAATCATTATTGGCTTGCATGAGGATAACCGACAAGCGCGCAAGTTCTTGTGCGGCATCGGTGGCTGACAGGTCATCAATGGCTTTGGTTGCAGTGTCAGTTAAGTTCGCACGCGTCACGGCTTTCCTCCAAGCAAATGACCGCAAATAGATGCGGCCATGCTTAAGTTTTAGCAGTGTCACGCAGGAGGTAAAGTGCGTAGCCCCCTGCGGATCAGAAAAACGCGATGCGACGCTATGCGCTGACGGCGATTTTTTCTGCGTTGGCGACCGGTTGTGGATCGCGCAGGACGTAGCCGCGGCCCCAAACGGTTTCGATATAGTTGTCACCGCTGGTTGCCTCTGCAAGTTTTTTGCGCAGCTTGCAAATAAACACGTCGATGATTTTCAGTTCTGGCTCGTCCATCCCGCCGTAAAGATGGTTCAGGAACATCTCTTTTGTTAATGTTGTGCCTTTGCGCAGGCTTAACAATTCCAGCATTTGATACTCTTTGCCCGTCAAATGCACGGTTAGCCCACCCACCGCGACAGTTTTGGCGTCAAGGTTGACGTCAATACGGCCGGTTTTGATGATCGACTGCGCATGGCCTTTCGAGCGGCGAATAATCGCATGAATGCGCGCCACGAGTTCTTCGCGGTGGAACGGTTTGGTCATATAGTCGTCCGCGCCAAAGCCAAACCCTTTGAGTTTAGCGTCGGTGTCATCGTCGCCAGATAGAATCAAAATCGGCGTATCAATACGGCTAAGTCGCAGTTGCCGCAGCACTTCGTGCCCATTCATATCTGGCAAGTTAAGATCAAGGAGGATCAGATCGTAATCATACAACTTCGCCAGATCGATCCCTTCCTCCCCCAAATCCGTCGCATAAACGTTTAGATTCGCATGGGTTAACATCAATTCGATGCTCTTTGAGGTTGTAGGGTCGTCTTCTACCAACAATACACGCATTTAGTTTCTCCGCTGTCTCTCTGATGAAAGCACCTTATGCGCCGAATGGTTAATTGTAGTTTAACGACGTGAATTAACTTTGTCTTTCCTACCTAGGGTTGTCTATACCGTTTTAGGGCTGTGGCTCTCAGCGCCCCAATTCCGTGTTGTTTTACCGCAGTTTCCCATTCCAAAAATTCTTCTTCCGATAGAGCGTAGGTAATTTTCGCCGATTCGCGAGTCAGCAATCCAGCGGTCACCGCCTTAACAACCATGGCCTTTCTTGACGCAACCCATCGGCGCGTATCGGGTGAAGGCAGGTCCGCACGCGTCATGATTGTTCCGTCTGACAACGTGACTGACCGCGGCCCTTCTACTTTTTTCAAATACATCTCTCTCTTCCCTTTTCAGGTCGTCCCAAGACAGTTATGCGGTGGCAGCCTTAATGAGAGGTGTAGCTGCGCCTTGTTCATTCATAGGATTTACCTATATTTCGAACAAATGTTTCACGATTGGATAGAATGATGAGCCTTGACCAGCCCCTAAACTCGCTTGGATTCGCTAAAACGCCTGCGCAGACACGTGTGGTGGTGGCGATGTCTGGTGGCGTGGATAGCTCTGTTGTGGCGGCGCAACTGGCTGAAGAAGGCTACGATGTGGTTGGTGTGACGTTGCAGTTATATGACCACGGGGCGGCGTTGGCCAAAAAAGGTGCTTGTTGTGCAGGGCGCGATATCCATGATGCGCGCCGTGTGGCCGAAGAAATGGGCTTTCCGCATTACGTCCTGGATTACGAGAACACGTTCAAAGAGGCGGTAATGGACGAGTTTGCCGATAGTTATTTGGCGGGTGCGACCCCTGTGCCATGTATTCGGTGTAACGAGCGGGTAAAGTTTAAGGACCTGTTGAACACCGCCAAGGATCTGGAGGCCGATTGCATGGCGACCGGGCACTATATCCAGCGGTTTGTCGGCGATCGTGGTGCAGAGCTACATTCGGCGGCGGATCCGACCAAGGATCAAAGCTATTTTTTATTCTCGACCACGCCCGAACAGTTGGCATATTTGCGGTTTCCACTTGGGCATCTGAAGTCCAAAGAAGAAACCCGCGCGTTGGCGGTGAAGTATGGATTGAGTGTCGCGGATAAGCCGGACAGTCAGGACATCTGCTTTGTGCCTGACGGGAATTACGCGGCGGTGATCGAGAAACTGCGCCCCGGTGCGGCGGAGCCTGGCGATATCGTGGACGTTGAGGGCAATGTCTTGGGCGCCCATACGGGCGTGATCCATTATACGATTGGGCAGCGGCGCGGACTGGGCATCGGCGGTTTGGCTGATCCGCTATATGTCGTGCGGTTGGACGTGGATAAACGCCATGTGATCGTGGGGCCAAAGGCGATGCTGGCCACGCGTATGGTGCCACTGCGCGAGATTAACTGGCTGGGTGACGACGGGTTTCTCGCGGGTGGTGAGCGCCAGATTTCGGTAAAGGTGCGCTCGACCAAGCCGCCAATTGAAGCGATCCTGCGGCCTATTTCGGATACCGAAGCGGAAGTAGAGTTGCTGGTCGCCGAAGAAGGTGTGTCGCCGGGTCAGGCTTGTGTGTTTTATGATCCTGAGAGCAGTCGTGTGCTGGGTGGCGGTTGGATTTGGCGGGGGTATTGAGTGGTTAATTAGCTCGGATTGCTAATGTAGGCACATCACTATTCCCCATTTGGAAACTGCCGTTCCAGCCATTCTATAACTTCATATTTTGGATCAAAAGTGTACCCTCCAGACTCTGGTTTCCAATACTGGAGATGTGAAATTTCATCGGCAAATACGAGTTCTGTGATCATACTCAGAAAGAACGCAACGGACACAATCGAGTGCTTTACAAATCCTAACGTGTCGTCGTTTTTCAAATAAGGGATAGGCATCTCAAGTGAAGCATGACCTGTTCCGATGTGAACAAATTCGTTGCTGAAAAAGCCCCACATCTTCCCTATCTCTGAAATTGATTTGCTAGCCCAAGTTACACATTTACTCGAAGGTAGGTCATTAGCGTAAAACTTGGCTAACGCATCTTCTTTCGTAGCCAAGACAAGCACAATGGCCAAGGTTTAAACAACCATCCGCGCTAATGCACCATATTGCCTCGGGTAACCGTGACGTGCGACCTCAATACTTGCAATAAATGAATTTATAGCGCTTGATAATAGCCGCGCCGAAGTTGCTTTTGAACCTTTATCATCCACACTTGGAAGATGTTCTAATAGAATACCAGAGCATCTTGCTACGAGTTCACTGCATTTTTCGATTTCGGTTTTAGTTAGTCGATCAAACGACCTTGCTATTTTCGGTCCATCGCGTTGAATCTGATTAATCAACATATTCTTTTTAATTATAATTTGAAGATTTTTCTCATGATCGATCCTAATATGGGCAATGTCTTTGCGAGTTGGTAGTCCTTTGCTATCTCGTCTTAAATGCCCGTCAGATTTCTTAGTCATGAACATCACCCATTAAAGTTTTTATTGATCTAGTTGTGCTACCAAGCTTTAGTAATGCAAACCAAAAAACATTTTGGCTGGAAACCCATCCAATCCACCACTATCCCTACGCACATGATATACAAAACCGCATCTGACTGGCGCGACGCGTCGCATAAACGTGTTCTGCTCTTCGCGATGTCAGGCCTTGGAAAGACGTATCTGTCCAACCTCGTGCGTGCGCAGGGCGACTGGTTCCATTACTCGATCGATTACCGGATTGGCACGCGCTATATGGGCGAGTTGATTGCGGATAATGCCAAGCGTGAGGCGATGAAGGTGCCTTTTTTGCGCGATTTGTTGCGCTCTGACAGTATTTATATCGGGTCGAATATCTCGTTTGATGATCTCAAGCCGATGTCGTCGTATCTGGGCAAACCCGGCAGTGTTGATGCGGGTGGTTTGGCATGGGACGAATATACCCGCCGTCAGGGTCAGTTTCAGAAGGCCGAGATTGCGGCACTTTATGACACCGGCCATTTCATTGATCGCGCCTATGATCTGTATCAGTATCGGCATTTCATCTGTGATACGGGCGGGTCGATTTGTGAGTGGGTTGAGGTGAATGACCCTGATGATCCGATCATGACAGAACTGGCGTCCAAGACCTTGATGGTCTGGATTGAAGGGTCCGATGCACATACCGCAGAACTGGTCCGCCGTTTTGACCGTGAACCCAAGCCGATGTCTTATGATCCGGTATTTTTGTTGCAGACGTGGCAAGCGTATTTGGCAGAGTTCAACACGCAGCCCGATCAAGTGAACCCAGACGACTTTATCCGTTGGGCTTTTGCCAAAGCACTCGCGCACCGTCAGCCGCGCTACAAGGCGATGGCCGACCGTTGGGGGCTGACCATTCCAATGGACGCTGTGGCAAAGGTCAAAGATTCTGACGGGTTTGTGAACATGATCGCGGACGCCCTTGAGATGCGGAACCAATAGCGCTACCTCAACACCTCAAGCGACGACATTAGGACCAGTCATATGCCCATCAAGATCCCAGCCTCCCTGCCCGCCTACGACGTGCTGACGCGCGAGGGTGTGATGGTGATGGATCCGGATCAAGCCGGCCATCAAGATATCCGACCGTTACGGATCGGGCTATTGAATCTGATGCCCAAGAAAATCCAGACCGAGAACCAGTTTGCGCGACTGATCGGCGCCACGCCACTGCAGATCGAACTGACGCTCATTCGCATGTCCGAACATAAAACCAAGAACACCGCCGCAGAGCATATGGAAGAATTTTACCAAACGTTTGACGAGGTCCGCGACCAAAAATTTGACGGATTGATTATCACAGGTGCGCCGATCGAGCATCTGGATTTCCATGACGTGACTTATTGGGACGAGTTGACCCGCGTGTTCGACTGGACCCAGACCAATGTACATTCCACGTTTGGCGTGTGCTGGGGCGGCATGGCGATGATTAATTATTTTCACGGCGTGCCAAAGCATCTGACAGACCACAAGGTGTTTGGCTGTTTCAAGCACCATGTAACGGCACAGGCTTCGCAATATTTGCGCGGATTTTCAGACGAATTTGTGATCCCCGTCAGCCGCTGGACCGAAATGCGGCAAGATGATATCGCATTAGCGACGGGTCTTAAGACATTGATTACAAGCGAAGATTCTGGACCTGCTTTGGTTGAAGATGCGGGCCACCGTGCGCTTTATATCTTTAACCATTTTGAATATGACAGTGGCACACTCAAGCAGGAATACGACCGCGATGTGAGTGAAGGCACGCCAATTAACGTACCGCAAAATTACTATCCAAACGACGACCCGTCAAAGCCGCCGACCAACCGCTGGCGCAGTCACGCGCATCTATTGTATGGTAACTGGATCAATGAGATCTACCAGACAACAAAGTATGATATTGATGAAATCGGTACTTAAAATTCTCCAATTCTCGACGCTAACGCTTGGCATCGGTGCTGTGCTGGCAGGGTGCACATCTGCCGCGCGCACTGCCGCGGTAGAAGCCGCGTTTCCACCCGTGGGTGCGTTCGTCGAGGTAACGGGCGGGCGTGTGCATTATTTGCGTGCAGGGTCCGGTCCTGAGTTGGTTTTGCTGCACGGCGCGGGCGGCAACTTGCGCGATTATACCTTTGATTTGTTTGATATTTTAAGCGAGCGCTACACTGTCACTGCCTTTGACAGACCTGGGCTTGGCTACACTGACCGCGTGCCTGGTATCGCCGTCGGGCCGACAGCCACCGAGGGCGACAGCCCGCAAGATCAAGCAAAGATGCTACGCGAAGCCGCTGCAAAAATCGGCATCAAAGATCCGGTTGTGGCAGGTCATAGTTTTGGCGGGATTGTCGCCTTGGCCTGGGCCACAGCGGGACTGGAGGCGCAAAGCCCGGTGAACGCCAAAGCGGTGGTTTCATTTGCAGGTGTCATGATGCCGTGGCCTGATGATTTGGGCGCTTATTATACCATCAATGGCAGCGCATTTGGCGGTCTGGTGGCTATTCCCGTGATCTCGGCGATTGCGACCGATGCGCAGATTGCATCGGTGGTTGAAAGCACCTTTGCGCCCGACCCTGCGCCCGAAGGCTACGCCGCACATATCGGTGCGAGATTGACGTTAAGGCCCGAAAATTTCCGCGCTAATGTGCGGCAGGTCAATACCGCCCACCCGCATGTGTCAGAAATGAAGTTGCTTTATCCGCAGCTGACGTTGCCAATCGAGATCCTGCATGGCACTGCTGACACCACGGTGCCGATTGACGTGCATGCACGACCGTTCCGCGACATCGTACCTTCTGCCCGTCTGACCGAAATGCAGGGTGTCGGACATATGCCGCATCATGTTGATCCCGAGGCCGCAATCGCAGCGATTGACCGTGCGGCGGGTCGCGCCGGATTGCGCTAAGGCGCAGCGTTGCGCATAGTGAGCGCAAGCAAACGAGGATAGACCCATGGACTTGCCTTTTGACGGCGGCATCAGCAAATTCTACAACGAGGCAGCGCCCGCAAAGGTGAAGGCGGCGATCAAGGATGCGCGTAAGAACGATATTCTCAACGCCGACTATCCGTATAAAAAACGCATGGACCGGGACGCCTACGAAAGCGAGATCGAGGCGCTTCAGGTAGAGCTGGTGCGGATGCAGGCATGGGCGATTGAAACGGGCGCGCGCATTGTGGTGGTCTTTGAGGGCCGCGATGCGGCGGGTAAAGGTGGCACCATTGCGCGATTCCGCGAGAATCTGAACCCGCGCCATGCCCATGTTGTGGCGCTATCCAAGCCGACCGAGAGTGAGGCGAGCCAATGGTATTTCCAGCGCTACATTGATCACATGCCAAGTGCGGGCGAGATCGTGTTGTTTGACCGCAGTTGGTACAATCGCGGCGTTGTAGAACACGTCTTCGAGTTTTGCACCGATGCCGAGCGCGAAAAATGGTTTTCCCAAGTGAATGCCTTTGAAAAGCTGCTGGTAGATGACGGGATCAAGCTGTTCAAGATCTGGCTAAATGTCGGGCAAGCCACACAATTGAAACGGTTTTTGGACCGCGAGGAAGATCCGCTCAAACAGTGGAAACTATCCTGGATCGACGTCGCAGGGCTATCAAAATGGGACGCCTATACAACCGCCATCGCAGAGACATTGACCCGCACAGATGCCGACGACGCGCCTTGGACCGTTGTGAAATCCGACGACAAGCGCCGTGCGCGATTGAATGTGATCCGCTCGGTTTTGACTCCGTTGGATTACACCGGCCGAAATGACGACGGGCTAGGCGCGGTTGATCCCTTGGTCGTGGACGGCTCTGACGTGTGGCATGGTTAAGCGCGGGTATCATCACGGCAATCTGCGCGAGGCTTTAGTTGCTGGCTGCCTGTCTTTGATCGAAAAACGCGGCCCGACCGGATTTACCTTGTCAGAGGCCGCGCGTGAAGCGGGCGTGACACCTGCCGCTGTTTACCGACACTTTGAAGGTCGCGAAGACCTGATCGCCGAGGCTGCATTGCAAGGCTACGAAATCTTTGGCGAGATGATGGAAAAAGCTTATGCAGGCGGAAAACCGTCCGATCTGGCGGCATTTTCAGCGACGGGTCGTGCCTATCTGGTCTTTGCCAACAAATTCCCGGGGCATTATGTGGCGATGTTCGAGAGCGGCATTTCGATGCAGCGCACCCCTGCCTTGCATGCCGCAGCAACACGCGCCATGGGAGTATTTGAAACCGCCGCACTCGCGCTAAGCCAGCATATTCCTTCCGAGAGACGCCCGCCACCGCAGATGTTCTCGGCGCATATCTGGGCGTTGTCGCACGGTGTAGTAGAGTTATTTGCACGCGGCAGCCCCGGCACAAAATCACCGTTTCCCCCCGAGGACCTGCTGGAAAGCGGCATCGGAATTTATTTACGCGGCTTAGGCCTCGTCGCCCCTGACACATAGGATAGCATTATGGACGGAACACTAGCGGCGATATTCTTGGTAGCGAGCCTGACGGACATGGCCCTGACGGATTGTAAAACGGGATGCTTAGCGCCAGCGCAGGATGCAACACGTCTGACATTTCAGGTGGCACAGATTGATTTCAACAAGATGCAAGTCGGACATGAAGTCATGGTCGGCTATGACTATGGCACCAGTTACGGCCCGTTCCAGCCGACCTTCGGCGCGGCGCTGTCAGATATGGGCGATGTCTGGATTGGTGCTGGTGCAAAATGGACGACACAGGACCTGATCGACGGGCCGCTGTTTGTAGAAGCCTCGTTAATGCCGGGTTATTTCAAACGTGGTGACGGGCCTGACATCGGTGGCGCGTTGCAGTTCCGCTCTGCACTCGGCCTCGGTTACGAGTTTAGCAACGGGGTGACGCTGCTTGCGGCCTACGATCACAGGTCAAACGCGGACACCCAAAAGCTGAACCCCGGGTTAGAAACAATCTCGTTGCGGATTGCGGTGCCGTTTTAAGGCAGCAAGACCAGCGAACGCGCATCCCAAACCACGGAGGTTTTCGCGCCGACATCCAGAACCGGCCGCCCGATCAGGTTTTTCATGGCGATATTCAGCGTACTGGCAACGCCGTCAATGCGCACATCGTAATAGGTCATATCACCGTAGTAGACGACTTCATCCACCACACCTGCGATGGTTTCGCGCGCGGTTGTTTCGCCGTCAAACAGGATGCCAAGGGTTTCAGGGCGAATGCCCACTTTAGACCGACCAATGTCGATGCCTGAAGGCGCCTGCTCCAGTTCAGCCGTGCACATGCCAAGCCCTGCCACATCCACCTTGATTTTGTCGTCGACCGAAATGACATTGGCATCGAGAAAATTCATTTTACCGATGAATTCAGCTACGCGGCGGCTGTTGGGGCGGCGGTATAGCGTTTCAGGGTCGGCAAGTTGACCGATTTCGCCCTCAAACATCACAGCAATCCGGTCTGACATGACCAGTGCTTCTTCCTGATCGTGGGTGACCAGAATGAAGGTGATGCCGACGTGGCGCTGCAATTGCATCAACTCGACCTGCATTTGCTCGCGCATCTTTTTGTCGAGCGCCGACAGCGGTTCGTCGAGCAGCAGCACGTTTGGTTTGAGAATCAGCGCGCGGGCCAGTGCGACACGCTGACGTTGCCCGCCAGACAGTGCATGGGCCTGACGGTCTCCGAACCCTTTGAGGCCAACCATATCAAGAGCTTGCTCGACAGCTTGGAATTTTTCCAGCTTGTCCATTTTGCGTTTGCGCAGGCCAAAGGCCACATTTTCACCCACGGTCAGGTGCGGAAAAATCGCGTAGGATTGGAACACCATATTGGTGGGGCGCATGTTAGCGGGCACGTTCGCCATGTCTTTGCCGCCGATCATGACGGCACCGCTAGAGACGCCTTCAAAGCCCGCAATTGTGCGCAGCAATGTAGTTTTGCCACAGCCCGACGGGCCCAGTAACGAAAAGAACTCCCCTTCTTTAATCGTCAGGTCGATGTCGCGCAGCGCGTGGTAATCGCCGTAGTATTTGTTCACGCCGGTCAGTGAAATTAGGTCGGTCACAGGAAGCCCCCTTTGTCGCGCACCCCTGCACGGGCGAGGCCGCGACGACGCATAATTTCTGCAAATGTCAGTAGGATGATCGACAGCGCGACCAGAATTGTGCCCAAGGCCATAACGATTGGTAACGAGGACGGAAAGCGTAACAGGCCCCAGATATAAACCGGCATCGTCGGGTTTGCGCCAGTCAGGAAGAAGGCGATGATGAATTCGTCCAGACTAATGGTGAAGGCGATAAGCATTGACGAGATAATGCCCGGCATGACCAGCGGCAGGGTCACGAGGCGGAATGCGGACAAGCGGCTTTCGCCAAGATCCATCGCCGCTTCTTCCATGCTGGGGTCAAGGTTCTGGAATGCTCCGTTCAGGATCGCGATGCTAAACGGTGTGCATATCAGCACATGCGCCGCGATAACTGTCCAGTTTGACAGGCCCAGATCAAGGATTTGCACCACCACGATCAGAAGCGAGACCGCGACGATAATTTCGGGCAGGACCAAGGGTAACATGACCAGACCCAAGATGCCGCGCTTGAGGGGGAAGTTGTACATTGCCCCTGCCCGCGCCGCGCAAACCCCGAGGATTGTTGATAAAAGCGAAGTGATGACCGCGATGAACAGCGAGTTTTGCACGGCAGTGTGCATTGCTTTGGTTTGGCTCAGCTCGGCAAACCATTCGGTTGTGAACCCTGTCAGGGGAAATGCGATAATCGTCGCATCGTTGAATGCAAAGATCGGCAGCAGCACAATCGGCGCGTAAAGAAAGATCAGATAGGCAATGGCGTAGATTCGTAGGCTCATGATCGACCTCGCAGCCAACGGCGGTTCAGCAGCACAAAAATCAGGCTGATGGCAGTGACGCAAAGCATGGCAACAATGGCCAGCGCCGCCCCGAGCGGTGCGTTATTAAGTGCCAAAAACTGCGTCTGGATCATGTTTGCAATCAGCTTGCCGCCTGCGCCGCCCATCAGTTCGGGTGTCACATAGTCGCCGATTGTTGGGATGAACACGATCAACACAGCAGCCACCACACCCGGCATGGCCAGCGGCAAGGTGACACGGAAGAAGGTGGTGAACTTACTTTCGCCAAGATCTTGAGACGCCTCAAGCAGCGAGCGGTCGATTTTCTCCAAGGCCACAAAGATCGGCAGGATCGCAAAAGGTGCAAATGCGTGGGCCAGCGTGATGATGACCGCGTTTACGTTATACAAAATGAAGGTCAGCGGCTCGTCGATAATCCCGACGCTCAGCAGCCCCGAATTGATCACGCCGTTATAGCCCAAGATGACTTTCCATAGGAAAACACGGATCAGATAGCTGGTCCAGAACGGGATCGTGATCAGAAACAGCCACAACGACTTTCGGTGTGCAGGTACATGAAAAGACACGAAATATGCCATCGGAAACGCCAGCAGCACCGTGACGAGAGTGACCACGCCAGAGACAAAGAGCGACCGCTGCAAGAGCGCAAAGTAGATCGGTTTCTCGGCAATCTCGCGGTAGTTGTTGAGAGTGAATGTCGTATCGACATTCATAAAGTCCTGCGTCCAGAAACTGAACATAACAATTGCGCCCAAAGGGAACGCCAAAAGCAGCAGCGCATAGATCAACGGCGGACTAACCATCAGTAGCCCGCGTCGTCCCTCTGTCGCTGTCAGTTTTTTCCACATGGGTCGATCTTCACTGCGTGGCCGAAAAGTGCAAGATGCAAAAGATTATCGGCCGCATTATTTCAGCTTTTTTGCCCGCCATACGTGTGTCGAGGCGGGTTTGACCGTGCTTTGACGTTTCATCATGCAGAAAATGGATCGTATCATGCAGCTGCACGGTGTCGAATTTCATGTCGCCACCTGTTGATGATCCACCGCTTTGGAAGGATACCAGCATAGCCTGATCACCCGATCCGGTACCACCGCTACCAGCAACGGGTTTGCGATCAACGCCTCGGCGGTCTGTACGATGAGATTGTCCAGTCGGAACCGCGTAATCAGCTGTTCAGTTACGGCCAGATCAGTTTCTTCAAAATAAGCGGGGAAAGACAACTCGCTCCCCCCCAGAAACAGAAAAAGGGCAGCCATTGCTGGCCGCCCTCTTCCCAAAAACAAGTTCGTAAAGCTTAACGCTTAGAGAACTGGAAGCTCTTACGGGCTTTTGCTTTACCGTATTTCTTACGCTCAACAACGCGGCTATCGCGTGTCAAGAAGCCGGCAGCTTTCAAAGCTGCGCGCAATGTCGGATCATAAAGCTGAAGCGCCTTAGAAACACCGTGCTTTACCGCGCCAGCTTGACCGGAAAGGCCACCACCAGCAACAGTTGCCATAACGTCGAACTGATCAACAACACCAGCAACCTGAAATGGCTGACGCAGGATCATCTGCAGAACTGGACGCGCAAAATACGCGGACATTTCTTTGCCGTTTACGACAACTTTGCCGGAACCTGGCTTGATCCAAACGCGGGCAACCGCATCTTTACGTTTACCAGTCGCATAAGCACGACCAAGTGCATCGCGCACTGGCTCGCGGTTAATCGCAACAGGCGCAGCAGCAGGTGCTTCAACGCCTTCAGCAACTTGGCCCAGCTCTTCGAGAGAGTTCACTTGATCGACCATTATGCAGTCCTCGTGTTCTTAGGGTTCATGGATGCAACGTCCAGAACTTCTGGCTTTTGTGCTTCCATGCCATGCTCTGTGCCTGCGAATACGCGCAGGTGAGTCATCTGCAAGCGAGACAGTTTGCCACCAGGCAACATGCGCTCGACAGCTTTCATGATAACGCGCTCTGGGTGCTTACCCTCAAGGATCTCGGCTTTCGTCTTTTCCTTGATGCCACCAGGGTGGCCAGTGTGCCAATAGTATTTCTCGTCACGCTTGTTGCCGGTCATCTGGATTTTCTCACAGTTGATCACGATAACATTGTCGCCCATGTCCATGGACGGCGTGAAAGAAGGCTTGTGCTTGCCACGCAAGCGCATTGCGATAACAGACGCGAGACGGCCCAAAACAACGCCTTCAGCGTCGATAATGATCCATTTCTTGTCGATATCCGCAGGTGTCGCGGTAAAAGTAGTCATAAGTCACCAATTCTAGTTGGGCCAAAAGCGACCCGTCATTCGATAACTGGCTTATAAAGCGACCACCCAGACCGTCAAGTATCATAACGACTAATTTATATAGTAAAATCAATGCGTTAACATTTAGGTATTATAATACCCCATTACTTTGGCGGAATCGCATAGGTCAACGAGGCCCGCGCAACCGGTTTATCGTGACCGTCGCTGTAAATCAGGCAATCGCCCACCGCCAGTACGCGCCCGATCTTGTGCAAACTCACCTCGCAGCGCAGATCCGCCCCAGCCGCAGGTTTGCGCATGAAATCAATGCTGCAATTGGTGGTCACGGCTAGCGCTTGCGGGCCAATCCGGCTCAGAACCGCCAAGTACATCGCCACATCTGCAAGGGCAAACATCGCAGGCCCGGACACAGTACCGCCCGGACGCAGATGCTGTTGCTTGATGATCAACCGCAAGGTAAGGCCCGCGTCAGTGACTGCATCGACGCAAAAATCCTCACAAACTTGCGGGAATGCCTCGGTCAAAAACACCTGAAGCTGCGCGGCGTTCAATTGAATGTCCATTACAGCTTATAAATACCTGAAAACTTGGCCTCTAGGTAATCCAATAGTGGCACTTCGCTCGGTGCATGACCAACCGCGCGGGTGATCACCTCTTTGGGTTCATATAGCCCGCCATGGGTCTGCACATTCTCGCGCAACCATGATGTCGCCCGCGATGTGTCGCCGCGCGCATAGTCCGCTTCCAGATCCGGTACCGCCGCTGTCATCGCTTCGTTCAAACAGCCCGCATAGACATTGCCCAACGTGTAGGTCGGGAAATAGCCCATCAAGCCTTCGGACCAATGTACGTCCTGCAACAGCCCGTAAGATGGTTTATCAACCGCGTAACCAAAATCAGCTTTGAAACGGTCGTTCCATGCCGCCTCCAGGTCGGTCACAGCCAGATCACCCGCCAGCAAAGCGCGCTCCAGATCAAAGCGCAGCATCACATGCAAATTATACTGCAACTCATCCGCCTCGGTGCGGATGAACCCGTTGTGGACGCCGTTCACGCACGCATAGAACGCATCTTCGTTGGCAATCCCGAAATCACCAAAGGCGTCTTTCATCTGACCAAACAGCCAGCCCGTGAACGCGCGACTGCGCCCGATCTGGTTCTCGTAAATCCGGCTCTGGCTTTCATGAACGCCCATCGATACGCCCGCACCCAGAGGTGTCAGCAGATAGTCAGCATCGATATTCTGCTCGTATGCAGCATGGCCAACCTCATGAATAGTCGAGTAAAAACAGTTGAATGGATCAGTTGGATTGGTGCGGGTGGTAATCCGCACGTCACTGCCGGAGCCGCTGGAAAATGGATGCACCGCCTTATCAATGCGTCCTTTACTCAGATCATAGCCAAAGGCCAATGCTAGCTTTGTCGACAGCGCAAGCTGTGTCGCTTCATCAAAATGACCGGTCAAGCTCTGCGGTTTTGGTTGGTCCAGCACAGCAGCACGCAGCGCCACCAGCCGTGGACGAAGCGCATCGAACATCGCGCTAATTTCAGTACCATTTGAACGAGGTTCATAGTCATTCAGCAGCGCGTCATAGCGGTCCCCACCCTGCGCGAGCGCATCCGCCTCTTCCTGACGCAACGCGACAACCTTTGCCAAAACCGGCAGATAGCTTGCGACATCCTCCTCGGCGCGAGATCTTGCCCAGATGCGATGCGCCAGCGAGGTTGTTTTCGCCAGTTCTGCTGCCAATCGCGCAGGCACTTTTGCTGTGCGATCATAGCTACGGCGAATGTGGCGCAGGTTTGCGTGACCGACGTCATCAGTGGCCTGCGCGCTTTTCAACCAATCGCCAACGCGCGGATCAATGCGGCGGGCATGCAGTACCGATGCCATCGCCGCGTGTTCCTCGGCGCGTTGCGGTGCAGACCCTTCGGCCATCATGGTTTCCTGATCCCATCCCAAACGGCCGGCAACCTGCGCCAGCGCCTCGGTTTCGCGCTGAAACGCCATCAGATCATCATATGCAGTCATGGTTAACCCCTCACGGATTGTGGATGCGGATGGCCCGCCAGAAATGCAGCTCGCAGGATCACCACCCACAGCACAACCGCGCCCAACTGGTGCACAATCGCGATATGCGCCGGTGCGGAATAAATCACGGTGACAATGCCCAGCACAACCTGAAGCGTCATCGCACCTAGCATCGCGTTGAACGCAAAGCGGGTGCGCGTATTGCCGTTCTTGCGCGCTTTGGCCCAGACATAGATACCAAATGCGAATACGACATAGCCAGCCATCCGGTGCATGAATTGCACCAGCCCGGGATCCTCAAAAAAGTTGCGCCACAGCGGGACTAGATCAAACGGCTGTGGCGGCATGAACCCGCCCGCCATCAACGGCCAGTCAGGATAGCCGCGCCCTGCATCGATGCCCGCCACCAGCGCTCCAAGCAGGATCTGGAGAAAGGTCAACGCCACAAGCCACTTGCCAAGGCGCGCAAGACGGCTATCGCCAAACCTGCGGGACTGCATCAGGGCCGATTCAGTGCGGGAAAGTTGCAAAATATACCATGCAATAAACCCGAAAATGACAAAGGCCAGCCCAAGGTGTGTTGCAAGACGGTAAGACGCCACCGCCAACATTCCTTCTTTTAACCCGCTTGTCACCATCCACCAGCCAATAGCGCCCTGCAATCCACCTAAAACCCCTATAAACAATAACTTACGGGTCCAACCTGTCGGAATTTTGCGCGCCACAAGAAAGCCAATAAATCCGACAGCCCAAACCAGACCGATGACACGCCCAAGCTGCCTATGCCCCCACTCCCACCAGAAAATCGCTTTGAATTCAGAGAGTTCCATACCTTTGTTCTGCAATTCGTATTGGGGAATTTGTCGATACCGGTCAAATGCCTCGGCCCAAGCGACGTCAGTCGTCGGCGGCATGGCCCCTGCAAATGGCGCCCATTCAGTGATCGACAGCCCGCTATCGGTCAGGCGCGTCAGCCCACCCACAAGGATCATGATGCCCACAAGCGCAAATATAAGCCCCAGCCAGATGCGGATCGCTCCGCGTGCGCCGCGGCCCTTGGCGTCAATGCCACCGGGTTTTGCAACTTGCTTTTGCACGTCGCCGACCTCTTCAAAAATACTGCGTGGTTTGGTAGCCATGTCTGCTGGTCCTTATCTGCTTGCCTGCAACCTAGAGCGCCAATCGCGGCGCGACAAGACCAGCCTAATCGCGTTCTTTCCAGCGGACCATTTGCCGCAAAATTCCGTGCAACATCTGTACATCGGCACGGGTCAACGGCAGGCGGCTCCACATGTTGCGCAGATTGGCTTTCATGTTTGGCCCTTTATGCGCCGGATAAAAGAAGCCTGCGGTCTCTAACCGTTCCTCGTAATGTGCGGCCAAAGCCGCCATCTCGGACTGCGCGGCCCAATCGCCGACGTGGCTGACGGTGCGATGATCTACCTGTGTAGTCGCGCGCTGATACTCGTAAGCGGTCAACAACACGCATTGCCCCAAATTCAACGAGGCAAATTCTGGGTTCACCGGTACGGAAATAATCGCGTTTGCCCGCACGATATCGTCGTTCTCCAGCCCTGCCCGTTCCGGACCAAACAGCACGGCGACCGATTGACCTGCTGCAATCCTGTCGCGCGCCTCGGTCATTGCTGCCTCGGGCGTCAGCACAGGCTTGGTCAGGTCACGGTCCCGTGCGGTCGTCGCATAGACATAGGTGCAATCGGAAATCGCAGCATCTGTGCTGTCGAACAGTTGCGCCTCATCCAGCAACCTTCCGGCGCCGCTGGCCATCGCCACCGCTTTCTGGTTTGGCCAGCCGTCGCGCGGGCTGGTGATCCGCATCCTGTCCAGTCCGAAATTCCACATCGCACGAGCAGCGGCCCCGATGTTTTCACCCATCTGCGGACGGATTAGTATAAATGTCGGTTGTGGGCGATCGGTTGGCATCAGGCTTCCTTTTGGCATTTAGGGCGTGATACGCTGCACGCATAGATCACGCAAGAGAGCTACTCCACACATCTGAACGCAGTTCACGCCATGTTCAGCGCGAAGCTTTCAGCAAATGAAGATTTTTCATAAAACCGGCGTGGAAAAATACCCGCCAAAGTAGCCAAGCGTCGCAAATCACGCTAGACCCTGCGCAACACCCTATAAAAACGGAAACACCCATGTCCAAAACACCTGATCGCCCGCAAATTTACCTGATCACCCCAAGTGAACTGGACCTAATAACATTCCCCGATAAACTCGCCGCGTGTCTTGATGTCACCGAGATCGCCTGTGTGCGCCTGTCGCTTGCCAGCCGCGACGAGGCGCGTATCGGGAAAGCTGCGGACGCACTACGCGAAGTGACCCATGCGCGCGACGTAGCCTTGGTGATCGAGAGCCATATCCAGCTGGTCGAAAGATTGGGCTTGGACGGTGTTCATTTTCTCGATGGCGCGCGTTCTGTGAAAAAATCCCGTGCTGATCTGGGCGCAGACGCGATCATCGGCAGCTTTTGCGGCAATTCAACCCATGACGGCATGACTGCGGGCGAGCTCGGCGCGGATTACGTTAGTTTCGGACCCGTCGGACACACTGCATTGGGTGACGGATCAACTGCACCGCTGGACCTGTTTGAATGGTGGTCGCAAATGATCGAAGTGCCTGTTGTCGCAGAGGGCGCACTGGATCTAGACCTTATTCGCGTGCTATCGCCGCATACCGATTTCTTTGGATTGGGTGACGAAGTGTGGTCACAGGAAAATCCTGCAGCCCAGCTAAAGGCGCTCATTGCCGCGATGGGCTAATCCGCTCCGCACGTTATCTTCCATCGCTTTCGCTAGTGCCTTGCGGTCAGCAAAATCCGCAAGCGCAACCGGCGCATGATAGATCACATTTACGCTGCCCTGTCGCGGGGCCGCCAGGGTCGCAAGTAAATGCGGACCAAAAGCCATATCGCCCCACCAGCCATAAAAGCGCGGATCGGCCCCTTCGGGAGCCGTATAATTCAACGTCACGGGCTGCACGCGCATCCGGTCCGCCAAAGCTGGATCAAAGAACGCGGCAAAGAGTGTCGGCTTGAACGGCAGCACCTGTTGCCCGTCAGTGCTGGTTCCTTCAGGGAAAAATAGCAGTTTATGTCCCGCAGCCAAACGCGCCTTGAATACCGCAATCTGCGCAGCCGCTTGTGTGCGGTCACGCTGGATGAACACGGTGCCGGTCGCGCGGGCGAGCCAGCCAATGCCCGGCCACTTTGCAACCTCTGATTTTGAAACAAAATAAATACGTTTAGAGGCATTCAACGCAAAAATATCGAGCCATGATGAATGATTGGCCACAACCGCCCCCGCACCCTCCATCGGCGCGCCAGAGCGCGAAAACCCCATGCCAAGCAATACAAACGCCGCGCGGCAGACAAACTGCGTGATATAAGGTGTAAATGGACGGCCCAAGCCAAACAAAGGTCGCTCTATCAGGCGCAACGCCAGCAGCAAGATCAAGCTGCCAAACACCAACATCACTAGCGGCACACCCCGCAAAATCGCGCGCAGCACCCCCATTGGGCCAATCGCATACTGTGCAGGCGTCTCGCCCTCATTCCACGCAGGCGTCATGATTGCATTCCTTTGGTACGCGCCGTCAGTTTTGCAGCATCAACCAACAGACAGACATCGGTGGTGTTAAACGCGCGATCCACAAAGGCACCCTGCCCGACCATGCCACCCAAGCGCAAATAGGCCTTTATCAAAGTCGGGATCTGCACAACCGCCGCTTTGCGGTCGATCTTGTCCTTTGCGATGATATCCATCGGTACAGCCCCATCCGGGCGGGCAACAGGCGCAAGTTCAGGCGGGGCCAAATGCATATTATTTAGATACGTCAGCGACGGCGCCAGCGCATCCGTGTCTGTGCCTTGAAATGAGGCGACGCCAAACAGCATGTCTATACCGGCAGCAGCAACATAATCCGCAAGACCTGCCCAAAGTGTCAGAATGCCCGCCCCGCCACGGTAATCGGGGTGCATACAAGAGCGTCCCAATTCAAGTAACCGAAGGTCACTTTGCAATAATGCCGATAAGTCAAATTCGGACGCCGAATAGAAACTGCCAGCCTGTGCCGCCATGTCCCGCGTCATAAGCCGGTAAACACCCACAAGCCGACAGCGCGCCTCGGGTGCGATATCCTCCAACAAAAGATGCGCTGCAAAGGCATCAAATTGATCGCACTCTACCTTGCTGTGATGGTCCACCAACGGACCGCAGCCGCCCATCTCGGTGATAAACACCTGATACCTCAGGCGCTGCGCCGCAATCAGGTCAGCAGGACTATCCGCGAGACGGACCACATACTTTGGCGTATGATGAAGCAAAACATGATCCTTTCTGGCGCTAAACCCTGATATTTCGTAAAAATATGGGGTCGTTTAATTTCTTGGTAACCATTTAGCAATGTTATTAAAGGAATATGAGCCAAACGAAGATTGACAGCCGAACCAACATTGCTAGCCTTAGTCGGGTTCGCCACTAGTCGAGACGAGGACCAACATGATCTGCCCGCCATCGATGACAACTTTTCCCTTTTCGCGAAAATTTACAGTAATTTTCCCGCCAATATTTGATTGCACCTGTCCTAAACCCCAATCGGGCGCTGTCGGATGGCTTACAATCATCCCCGGCGCAAGAATTGCGTTAAAGTTGTCCATCATAATCCTTTTTACGTCAGGAGACGCATGATGCGCCTGGAATTTGCAACACTTGTTGGGTCACGCATTTGTCACGACCTTATCAGCCCAATCGGGGCAATCGGCAATGGGGTCGAACTGCTAGGTCTGACAAACGACACTATCGGGCATAGCCCCGAAATGGACCTCATTTCACAAAGCGTCGAAAATGCGAACGCAAGGATCCGGTTTTTCCGTATCGCATTTGGATCTCCATCCTCAAAGCGCACGATTGGCAGTCAAGAAGTGTTGTCGGTTTTGGCCGCTTCGGCTCTTGGTGGGCGTTTCAACTATTTTTGGCAGGTCACAGGGGATCAATCGCGCAGTGACGTGCAAACCGCGTTCCTTTTGTTGCAGTGCTTCGAGACTGCGATGCCACTTGGCGGTGATATTCATATCCATCTCGACGGTGACAAATGGGTGCTCAAGGCGCAGGGGCCACGGGTGTCAATTGCTCAACCGCTGTGGGACAGCTTGACCGATCCGCAGGTTGTCATCGACCACACCCCTGCACAGGTGCAATTTGCTCTGCTGCCCGCCATCGTGGCGGACGCGGGCAAGGTTTTGGACATTCAAATCGCAGTGGATTCGATCACGGTTCAGTTTTAGGTCAGGCGCGGATCGTCCCGTCACCTGTCACCAGATATTTAAAACTGGTCAATTGCACTGCACCTACCGGGCCGCGCGCGTGCAGTTTTCCGGTGGCGATGCCAATCTCGGCGCCCATACCAAACTCGCCACCATCGGCAAACTGGGTCGAGGCATTGCGCATCAAAATCGCACTATCAAGCTGGTGAAAGAACTTGTCAGCCACAGCATCGTCTTCGGTTAGAATAGCATCGGTATGATTACTCCCGAATGTGCGAATATGCGCAATCGCGGCGTCAACGCCGTCAACCACTTTGGCCGCAATAATCATATCTAGAAACTCGTGGCCAAAATCATCATCTTTGGCAGCAATCGTGCCTTGGGTCTGTGCGACGCGCGCATCACCGCGCACCTCAACACCAGCATCTAACAAATCACGTACCAGCACATCACCGTGTTGGTCATAAAATGCGCGGTCCACCAGCAATGTTTCGGCAGATCCACAGATACCTGTGCGGCGGGTTTTGGCGTTTAACAACACGCGACGGGCTTTTTCCAGATCGGCGGCACCATCAACATAGACGTGGCAAATCCCTTCCAGATGGGCAAATACAGGGACACGCGCCTCTTTTTGCACCAAGCCAACAAGGCCCTTTCCGCCGCGTGGAATAATCACATCAATATGATCCACGGCTTGCAACATCGCACTGACGGCCGCGCGGTCGCGGGTCGGAACCAGCTGGATTGCATGTTCAGGTAAACCTTGGGCTTTCAGCCCCTCCACCAGACATGCGTGGATCGCGGTGGACGAGTGGAAACTCTCGGAGCCGCCGCGTAAAATAACGGCATTGCCGGACTTGAGACACAAGGCACCGGCATCTGCGGTGACATTTGGACGGCTTTCATAAATCACACCAATGACACCAATCGGCGTGCGCACGCGCTGGATCAACAGGCCCGTTGGTTGGGTCCAGCTTTCGGTAATCTCGCCGATCGGGTCGTTTTGCGCGGCAACTGCACGCAGCCCGTTTACCATGCCCTCAATGCGTTCCAGGTTCAGCATCAACCGGTCCAGCATCGCCGGCGACAGGCCTTTTTCGGTGCCGTAGTCCATGTCTTTTGCGTTGGCGGCCAAAATCGCATCGCGCCGCGCCCACATGATATCGGCCGCTGACGTAAGCGCCGCAGCCTTGGACATCGCCGGAGCCACCGCCAGATCACGGGCCGCACTGCGCGCCTGCATTCCGATCGTTTGCATCATTTGCGAAATATCCATCGTCATCTCCTATAGCACCATGTCGTCGCGGTGGATCAGGGCAGCTCTGCCCTTATATCCCAGCACATCTTCGATTTGATCCGACCTGCGCCCCATAATTTGACGGGCTTCATCGCTGGTATAGCGCGTCAGCCCAATCGCAATCGCAGCACCCGACGCCGCACGAATAGACACCGGATCACCGCGCCCGAACTGCCCTTCAATCGCGACAACGCCTGCAGGCAAAAGACTTTTCCCAGCAAGCAGCGCGTTTTGCGCCCCCGCATCAATCACAAAACCACCGCGTGATTTCATCGTAGCGATCCAGCGCTTGCGGGCAGTTTGGGGGTCTGTCTGCGGCGAAAACCATGTAGCGCGACCGCCAGATTCTAGATTTTTCAATGGGTTAAGCGGCGTTCCCAATGTGATCGCCATAGCACAACCGGCTTCGGTGGCGACCTTAGCAGCCATGACTTTGGTTTTCATGCCACCCTTTGATAACGCCGAGGCTGCGTCACCCGCCATGTTTTCTATCTCAGGCGTAATAATAGACACAATTTCAATGTGTTGCGCATCACTGTTAATGTTGGGGTTAGAGGTGTATAACCCATCAACATCAGACAGCAAAACCAATTGATCTGCGCCGATTGTGACTGCGACCTGCGCTGCAAGACGGTCGTTGTCACCAAAACGGATTTCATCGGTGGCGATGGTGTCGTTCTCGTTCACAATCGGCGTGACACCAAACCCCAGTAAGGTTTCCATCGTTGCACGACTGTTCAAATAGCGCCGGCGATCTTCAGAGTCTTCAAGCGTTACAAGGATTTGCGCGGTGATGATGCCATGTGGGGCCAGCACCTCTTCATAGGCGCGTGCCAGTTGAATTTGACCGACGGCAGCTGCCGCCTGTGATTGCTCTAACGGCAATGCCGCAACAGGCAATCCCAAAACACCCCGTCCCAGCGCAATCGAGCCTGAAGAGACCAAAATCACATCGGTGCCGCGCTTGCGAATTTCGGCCACGTCTTCGGCCAAAGATACCAGCCAATCGCGACGCAATGCGCCCGTATTGGAATCGACCAAGAGTGCAGACCCGATTTTAACAACAAGCCGTTTGGCGTTGCTTATGGCTGCCACGGCGCATCCTCCGCCTCTTGATCTTCGATCTTCCGGTGCCGCAAACGGTTCTCGTCGATCTCGGCACGCAACGCTCGCAGTGCGTCTTGTGTGCCTTCACGCGACACGCCCGACATCATCATCACAGGACCACCGACAGCTGCTTCCAGCTCATCTTTGATGAACGCGCGTTCTTCTTCGTCTAGCGCATCAATCTTGTTCAGAACCGTAAGACGCGGTTTTTTGGCCAAATCACCACCGTAAGCTTCTAATTCGCCAATGATTGTTTGATAGTCCCGCACCGGATCACCCGCTGTGCCATCAACCAAATGCAAAAGAACGGCGCAGCGCTCTACATGGGCCAAAAATTGATCGCCCAACCCGCGTCCTTCGCTGGCGCCTTCAATCAATCCCGGAATATCCGCGACCACAAACTCGACCTCATCGACACCCACAACACCAAGGTTCGGCACCAGGGTTGTGAACGGGTAATCGGCGACTTTCGGACGCGCATTTGATGTAGCGGCGAGGAATGTGGATTTCCCTGCGTTTGGCATCCCCAACAGCCCGACATCGGCGATAAGTTTGAGTTGTAACCAGATTGTACGCTCAATCGCCTCTTGACCGGGGTTGGCACGGCGTGGTGCTTGGTTCGTTGCAGATTTGAAATGCAGGTTGCCCCAGCCACCATTCCCGCCCTTGGCGATCACAACAATCTGACCCACTTCGGTCAGATCGGCGATGATTGTTTCCTCGTCTTCGTCGATGATTTCTGTGCCAACAGGGACGCGTAACACCTTGTCTTCGCCGTCTTTTCCGGTGCGCTGACTGCCCATTCCATGTTGGCCGTTCTGCGCAAAAAAGTGCTGCTGATAACGGAAGTCAATCAGTGTGTTGAGACCCTCAACGGCCTCTACGATGATCGACCCGCCGCCACCGCCATCTCCGCCGTCAGGACCACCGTATTCGATGAACTTTTCACGGCGGAACGAAATACAGCCTGCACCGCCTGCGCCGGACCGGATATACACTTTGGCAAGATCAAGAAACTTCATCGTCGGAGGCCTTTCGGGGGGGCATGTTCATCGCGAGAGGTAGTCTATTGCTGCGGTTTACTCAAGCGGTGCAGGCATTTTTGATCAAGGTCATACGCTGAGTAACAACAGTCTCTTGCGTGCAATGTTGTATTTGGTTCTCTGCGCCAACGTCGGTAAAGCCCAGTTTTAGTAAAATCGCCCGAGATGCCGAGTTGCCGCAAAAATGACCTGACATCAACGGCAGATCCGTTTGGCTGAAATACCAGTGAACCACCGCCTCGGCGGCTTCACTCATGACATGTTGGCCGTGAAATTCCGCATCCAGCCAATACCCCAGATCAGGCTGGACACTGATCGCACCGATCAGTCCGTCACCTGCATCTATTGCCCAATTTGTGCTTTTAGGGGCAATCTCGTTTATGAAATGCACCGCATCAGTCCGCGCATAGGGAAATGGTGGGGCGGTCAACCATTGCACAACGTCCCAATTGCGCATGGCGTTCGCAATCGCATCGGCATCATCCAAAGTGATCGGTCGCAATGTCAGTCGCCGCGTGGTCAAAACCGGCGGCGTCATAGGCCCGTCTTGCGCGTGTAGGTCCATGTGGGCAAGGACGTATTGCGCGAAACACTAAACGCTTCGGCGTCGCCAAGGTAGTCGAACCCGCAGTTGGTCAGCACTCTCGCCGAACGCGGGTTATCTTGAAAACTCTCGGCAAAAAACCGAATTGCGCCTGTCGGATTCGCGGCGATGACCGTGTTCACGGCTTCGGTTGCAAAACCGGTATTCCAGAATGCGGGCGCAATCCAAAAGAAAATTTCGGTCTGGGCGCGATCCATTTTGTTCAGACTGATCACGCCAATCGCTTCGGCATGGCCATACGCAGATCCGTCAATCACATAGGTATCTTCAGTGCGATCTGGCGCTTGTGCGCGGGCGATCATTGCCTCTACAGCACCTGGTGGCAGAGGGTGCGGTATAGCACGACTGCCGCGTGCGACACGTTCATCAGACGCATAAAGCGCGATTAGGCCCGCGTCCGATTTACGCGGCGCGCGCATGATAAACCTGTCCGCGTGCAATATTGGTTGATCTAACGTCACGTCTTGCTTCATCGCATTTCTCCTCAGAACGCAAAGCCTGTTGATCCCTCCCGGATACTACAGACCATAACTAAAAAAGGGACCAGCTTTCGCCGATCCCTTTAAACTTAAAAACTTAAAGTTTCGGTTTATTCAGCGGCCTCCGCCACGGGAAGAACCGAAATAAAGGTGCGGCCCTTGAGGCCTTTGTGGAACTGTACGTTACCTTCAGCAGTTGCAAAAATCGTGTGATCCTTGCCCATACCGACGTTCAAGCCCGGAAACATCTTTGTGCCACGTTGGCGCATGATGATGTTGCCTGGAATGACCACTTCGCCACCGAATTTTTTCACGCCGAGGCGGCGACCAGCTGAGTCGCGGCCGTTACGGGATGAACCGCCTGCTTTTTTATGTGCCATGGTGTCTCTCCTATACTACGCTTATTTCGCCAGATCGGCAGCTTGTGCAAGCCAGTTATCACGGTCAATGCGACCCTTGAAGTTCAGCTTCTCATCCATGGACTCGATATCTTCGGGGGTCCATGCTGCGATCTGTGCGAATGTTGTGACGCCAAGGTCGTTCAATTTGCCAACAATCACCGGACCTACGCCACTGATCTGTGTCAGATCATCGCCGTCTGTCTTGGCTTTTGCCTTAGGTGCAGCCTTTGCTTTTGGCTCGGCTTTTGCCTTAGGCGCAGCAGCTTTTTTGTCAGCCTTTGGCTTGGACGCACGCTCTGCGGCGGCGGCGGCTTTCTTGGAAGTCGGTGCGCCAACATATGCCGGCTCGATTTTGAAGCCAGCGCCGTTGATCGCCGCTTTAACGCCAGACTTGTCAGCGCCAGTTTCCATGATGTCGCCGATACGCACCAGTGTCAGTTGCTGGCGGTGGCCTTTTTTACGTGCGGACGAGTGCTTCCGGCGACGCTTGACAAAGTTAATTGTCTTTTCGCCTTTGATCTGGTCCATGACTTCGGCTTGCACGCCAGCGTCAGCCACAAAAGGCGCGCCGATTGTGTTGCCAACCATCAGAATTTCGTTGAATTGAATTTTGTCGCCTGCAACAGCGTCCAGTTTTTCAATGCGCAATACGTCGCCAGAGGCAACTTTGTACTGCTTGCCGCCGGTTTTGAGAACCGCAAACATATGTCTATCCTTCATGTCTCGCGTCACTGAGGCCCCTGTAAAAACAGGCGTTTGGTGCCTTTGGACAGCGCGCCCGTCTTGGGCGTAATTTCGCGTAAGCCCAAACAAATACCTTGTCCAGATGGCGGCTTATCTATCCATTGTGGATTTAAGTCAAGCCCTAGAAAGGCCAAACACATGCGATATACCCTGATTTTTCTGGCCCTTTTGTCCGGCTGCTCCGATGGAGCAAATCATCTGGGCAATCCCTTTACCGCACCCATTTCCGGTCTGTCTACTTTAGCGGCTAACACGCTATATAGCCAAAAACGTGGTCAGGTCGAGGTTTTGGTCAAATCTAACCACCCTGCCCTAATTGACCAGATCATCGCAGGCCAGGGTCCGATATTGGAAGACGCATTCAAGACGTCAGGAATACCTGTGCAAGACAGACCTGCGCGGTTGATCCAGCTGCAATCCGACCTTGGGTTGTACGATGCAAATCCGGGTGCTTTGGTGACCGCCTTGATGATCTATGGCGGCTAATTTACAGCTCGGCACCTGCCATCATACGCGCGACTTCGCGGCCCAGATCGTAG
The DNA here is from genome assembly GCF_054439475.1 of Yoonia sp. MH D7. NCBI lineage: Bacteria > Pseudomonadati > Pseudomonadota > Alphaproteobacteria > Rhodobacterales > Paracoccaceae > Yoonia > Yoonia sp. MH D7. The sequence goes on along the minus strand of NZ_JBTJCF010000001.1, from coordinate 1,061,769 downwards.
CTGATATCGTTGAACATCCCGTCAAAGGCTTCAAATAGGGACTGATTTAACTGCTTGCCCGCTTCGGATTGCGAAAACGCGATGTAGCTTTTGATATCTGCGTCGGTCGCCGGATTATAGGCAAGTAGCAAAAACGAATAGATCCATTGTGTCGTGGTAGTACGGATTTCGCTTTCCTGATCCCAAACATCCGATAGCATCTGTTCGTCAGTCAAACCATCCTCAAATGCGCCGCCTGCCATCAAACCCTTGTAAAACGCGTAATTTGAATTGAGCGCCCCGACGACATTTGTTTCAATCAAATCATTGACTTGTACAATTTCAGAGACCAATTTGTAGCGATCGGTCTGATCATCTGCGGCGATCGCCGCCAGTTCTTTGCTTGCGTCGTCAACCGCATCATCAAGCAGCGCACGCCGCGCGCTGACCTCAAGCTGCGCAAAAGTTTTGCCCGGCTCGCTGTCGAAAAACGCGAGCATCGCAGGCACGTCGTCACCTGCAAGCGCGGCATCAAAAGCGGTCCGCACATCGTCCAGCATCTTTGTAGGCTCATAAATTTTTTCGACCGTTGCGGCCCAAGTGGCATTCACCTGCGAAGTAGACATATCAGTGCCAAGCTGCCCGCCATACGCAATACCCTCTGCGCGCATGACTTCGATAATCTGTGGCAATTCCAAAGCATCGAACAAGGCCTGCGTATCAGCTGACGCGGCAAAAGCCGGAGCGCAAAAACCAATTGAAAACGCAGTGGCAGTAAGTGTGCGGGCAAACATGGGGCGTCCTTTCAGAGCGATATTATTTACAGAACTTATGCATCGTCCGCGGGCTTGCCAAGACAACACACGGAATTGTCACAAAGATACTTGCACGCAAGCCCGCGCCCATGAACGAAGCCCCAGAGCGGAGACGTGCCGAGGTGGTCCAACGGGTCGGTCTCGAAAATCGGACCAAATGTGGATTTTCGAGACCCTTGGGCGTAAAGTTTTGGGGGAAAGTATGAGGTGCCCCTAGATTTGTAGACGCTTTGCTTGGTAATTTTGGAACCAAGGAGAGACGGATATGACCAAAGGAATACGGTTTACAGACGAGTTCAAACAGGACGCTGTGGCGCAGGTTGTTGAGCGTGGATATGCGGTCAGCGAAGTCGCCGAGCGGCTAGGGATAAGCACCAAGTCTCTGTACACTTGGAAGGCGCAATTTGCGAAGTCGCCACGTGTCAGATCGGAGGTTGCGGAGCAGGCTGCTGAGATCAGACGGTTGAAGCGAGAGCTGGCCCGCGTCACCGAGGAACGCACAATCTTAAAAAAGGGCGCAAATTGTCCGCCATTGGTCCGAGGACAATGCCGCGCGCGTACTTCGCGCGAGAGTCTCAGTGAGGTACGCGTTTATTGAGGGTCATCGTGCGGAGTTTTCGGTGCGGTCGATGTGTCGTGTGCTGGCTGTGCATTTCAGCGGGTTCTATGCATGGCTTAAAGAACCGTTAAGCGTACGCGCGCTTGAAGATGCGCGGCAGACAGAGCTGATCCACCAAGCATGGACAGATAGCGGGAAGGTCTATGGCTATCGGAAGCTGGCCGATGATCTACGTGATGCTGGCGAGACCTGCTCCGAGAACCGTGTGGCACGATTGGCTAGCCTTGCGGGCATCACAGCACAGATCGGATACAAGCGTCGGCCTGGTCGCTATGGCGGCAAACCTGCTGTTGTCGCTGACAACACGCTGGACAGACAGTTTGAGGTTGCGGCACCTGACGCGGTTTGGGTGACCGACATTACCTACATCAGAACCCATGAAGGCTGGTCATATCTCGCTGTGGTCATCGATTTGTTTTCACGACGTGTCGTTGGTTGGTCGATGCAATCTCGCATGACAACTGACCTGGCCTTGCAAGCCTTGTTGGCTGCTGTTTGGCGGCGCAAACCAAAGCAAAAAGTCATGATCCATTCAAACCAAGGTTCACAGTTCACTGGCAAAGAGTGGCAGTCGTTCCTTAGCAAACACAATCTGGTTGCCAGCATGAGCAGACGTGGGAATTGTCATGACAACGCGGTCGCAGAAAGCTTCTTCCAGCTTTTGAAGCGGGAGCGCATTAGGCGGCGAACATACCTCACACGCGACGCCGCAAGGCAGGATGTGTTCGATTACATCGAGATGTTCTACAACCCTACACGCAAGCACACGAACAACGGCATGCTGTCACCGGTTGACTATGAAATGAAACAGCAGAAAATGAACGAGGCAGGCGTCTAGGAAGTTAGGGGCACCTCAGTAACCTGAAAACATCGGGAAGCAGTTAACAATAAATCCTCTGATCTTCTCCCGTTGTTCAACCCATCCCCTTCCAGCGACATACTGCACAATCGTTTTTGTGCCGACATACCCACATTCAGCGCACCACCCACGCTCTCGGGTCGTCGCCAGCGAGAAAGTTCAGCGCCGAAACGCCCGATTGCCTGACATAGAGATAAAACTCGCGTAGAAACACCGACTGGCACTACTCGCCCTTCGTGGAGGCTACTGCTTCCGGCCCTTAGCATGCGTAATTGGGCTACCCTCTGTTTTGAGGTCGAGCTCCCGATAAGATCGCAGGATGACCGTGAACAAGGGAGAAAGAAGATGGAATATTTTGCCGGAATAGACGTATCGCTGCGATCCTGTGCGCTTTGCATTGTTGATGGCAAGGGAAAGGTGCTTCTTGAGCGGGAGCTGCCTTGCGAGGTCAGCGACATTGCTAATTGCCTTGCTGAGTTTGCGCATCCGATTGAACGGGTTGGTTTTGAAGCAGGCACAATGAGCCAGCACCTGTACTTCGGTTTGACAACAGAGGGCTTTGATGTGGTCTGCATGGAGGCGCGACAGGTCAATGCAGCGCTGTCGGCAATGCGGAATAAGACTGACAAGAATGATGCACGTGGCATCGCTCAAGTGCTGCGCACCGGCTGGTTCAGCCCTGTGCATATGAAGAGCCGAGAGGCACATGGTGCGTGCCTTGCTCAGCACACGCAAGGCGTTGCTGAAGAAAACGATGGATTTGGAAAACGAAGTCCGTGGACTGCTGAAGATCTTCGGCAGTCGTCTGCCCATGACTGTGAAGCACGGGAGCTTTGACGGCATCGTCAGGCCGTTGATTGAGATGGATGATATTTTGACCCATGCCTTGATCCCGCTCTTGGATGCACGTGTGGTTTTTTATCAGCATTTTCTCGAACTGGATCGGCGCGTCAAACGCGCTGCCAGCCATGATGAAGTTTGCATGCGGATGATGACCGTTCCGGGTGTCGGACCGATTGCTTCGTTGACCTTCAAGGTTGCTGTTGATGATCCGACGCGATTCAAACGATCCCGCACTGTTGGCGCACATTTTGGGCCGACCCCGCGACGATACCAGTCTGGTGAACATGACAATCCCGGTCGTATATCCAAAGCGGGAGACCGAGATGTCCGCGCAACTTTGTACGCCGCCGCCAACGCTTTGCTCATGCGAACGATGGCGGGGTCTCAAATCAAGTCTTGGGGCATGCGACTGATGCGGACCAAGGGTCGTCGCCGCGCCGTTGTCGCCGTCGCCCGCAAACTCGCCGTCTTGCTCCACCGGATGTGGATTGATGGCACGGAGTTCCGTCAGGACCAGGTGGGAGGAGCGGCATGACCTAAAAGCCGACCACCAATCCTAACGGGGTCGTCCCTCACCGGACGAGGTTCGTGGAAGAAGCCGAAAATGGCTGCTGCGCAACGTGAAGCGCGTCTCAAAGCAAGGCTCTCCACGTCCGATCCGACATATGCGTGCAGCGGTGCCACCACGGCACCAACCAGACTGCGAAGAGAAGCGTGACCCGGATGAGTGACAATGACCCGAAACTAAAAAGGAAAAAGAGCTTGACCCAAACACCCAATTAGAGGAGCCGCCTTTCAGCAACCATTCCGAATGCTGCAGTGCGGCTCGTCATTGCGGACTTTCGTTGCAGCCACAAAATCAGCGAAAGGCGAACTCACACACTGCAGTGCGGTTTCAACGGGTCGACGCAACACTTTAATCTTTATGGAAAGATGGAGTGTTTATAATGAAGTATCGCACACGTACGTATTATACGGACCAGCAGAAATCCGAGATGTGGGATCGGTGGCAACGCGGCGATTCAATGGGGTCGATTGGCCGTCACTTCAATCGTGCGTCTACTTCGATCTTCCCTCATTTGGCGCGAACTGGTGGGATCCGACCTGCTGATCGTACACGGTCAAGATGTGCTTTGAGCCTTATTGAACGGGAAGACGTTTCCCGAGGGCTTGTCGCCGAACAGTCATTTCGTTCAATCGCGCAACACCTGAACCGGTCGCCTTCGACAATCAGCCGAGAGGTTCGCAGAAATGGCGGACGCCAAGCCTATCGCGCGACCCACTCAGACCAGCGCGCTTGGGACTGCGCAACACGGCCCAAGTTGTGTCAGCTCTCATTCAATGATCCATTGTGCCAGTTGATAGCGCGCAAGCTGCGACGGAAATGGTCGCCGCAGCAAATTGCAGGCTGGCTCAAACGAAGATACCCTGATGAAGAGCAAAATCGCGTGTCACACGAAACGATATATCGCAGCCTCTATGTCCAAACCCGAGGGGTTTTGAAGAAGGAATTGCAGGAATGTCTGCGCAGTCGACGTGCGGTACGACGCTCCAGGCATGCCACCCAAAAGGGCCTTGAATTACGTAAAATCAAGAATGCTGTTTCGATCAGCGAACGTCCAGCTGAGGTCGAAGATCGTGCCATTCCGGGCCATTGGGAGGGCGATTTGATTGCGGGCTCGAACAACAGTTACATCGCCACGCTGGTTGAGCGTCATTCCCGTTTTGTGATGCTGGCGAAAGTTGCGAACAAAGACACCCAGAGTGTGACCACAGCCCTGATCAAACAGGCACGAAAGCTTCCCAAGGAGCTCTACAAATCCCTGACGTGGGGTCGCGGGTCTGAAATGTCGGGGCATCAAAAGTTCACCATAGCCACAAATATCGATGTCTACTTCTGTGACCCACAATCTCCGTGGCAACGTGGGAGCAATGAAAACACCAACCGCCTTCTCAGACAGTACTTTCCAAAAGGCACTGATATATCAGGGTTCAGTCAAGCCAAACTTAGCGCAGTCGCACGTCAGCTAAACGAGCGGCCAAGAAAAACCTTGCAATACCAGACACCAGCAGAGAAATTTGAAGCCTGTGTTGCAACGACCCGTTGAAACCGCAGGACAGAGTGGGCTTTTGCCGCACACTACTAAAAGATCTGTTTTCGGAACGCGCGCGCCTAGAAGATAGTTTAACGGGAAATCGCAACGGTTGGTCGAGACAACAGCAATTCGTAGCTCTTGTTCATTCATTTGCAATAACCTGTTCATGCAATGTCCTGGATTTAGTGTTCCAACGCTGTCCACATAATTTAACAAACCCCTCTGAGTGCACTGTTACACGAACGAAAATCTACCTCTTTGTAAATTCAACCGAATATTCAGATTTGGCTTAATTGATATGTAATTTTCCCATCGCAAATTGTGAGCACGCTCTCTACTTGTAATGGGCCATTTTGGTGCAATGTGTCCAAGTCACCCCGGATCACAACTAAATCGGCCAACATGCCAGCCTCGACCCGTCCCAGACGATTTTCGTCGAATGCAGCGTAGGCGCCATTTTTTGTATAAGCTAACAGGCATTCTTCAAGGCTTAGACGTGGATCTGGCAAATCATCGTCCCATGGTTGACGGGTTAGAGCACAATTAATCGCATAAAGCGGATCGATAGGAGAGATCGGCCAATCTGTTGCAAAACAGATCGTCGCCCCGGTATCTGCAATCATCCTCCAGTTAAAGGCGTACGGCCAGCGATGACGCCCCATGATCGTTGTGGTCGGCTCCAACGACAAACCCGCACTACCGGGGGGGTGCACCGGTTGCATTGACGCGATGACGCCCAATTCGTTTAAGCGTGGAACGTCATCAGGGTGAATGGTGTCAATATGCTCAACCCTGTGGCGGCTGTCCCGGTGTCCGTTGGCTTTTTGGGCCGCTTCATAGCCATCCAGAACCATACGCACAGCACCGTCGCCAACGGCATGAACGCTGATTTGAAGGCCGTGTTTGTCGGCATCAATACAAATTTCATTGAACCGTTCAGCGGTTACAATAGGCACACCGCGGTTCCCTGCCCTGTCTGCATAATCATCCAAAATAACGGCGGTCCAATTGTCAAAGACACCGTCCATAAACAGCTTTAACCGGCCGCAACGCAGTTTGTCAGATTTGAATTCCCGCGTCATATCCAGTGCTTTCTGCACCGGATCTTCGGGGCCTTCTTCAAATACTCTATTGGGGACTTCAACCCGGCAAGGTAGCTGATCACGCTTTTCCAGTGCTCGTAGAAGTTCTAGCTGATACTTGTTGCCATCCATATTGATGATCGACGTAATTCCGTGCCGCGCACAATAATTCAGCGCGGAACTGAGAACAGCCATATCGGATTCCCGTTCTGCATCTGTTACATGTTTCGGTTCCTGACCAGACATGCCTAATGTATCGCGCGCTTCACCGGGTTGTAGGCACATAATCGTAGCCATCGCTGCGTCTTCACGTAGCTCTCCGGTGGCCAGTTGGTCATCGCCCATTACAATTTCAGCATTCGCTCCGACATCGCGACCTTGCAATATGCCAGCTTTTTTCAGTGCAATCGTATTGGCCCATGGTAATCCCCCCATTTTTAATGGGGTCCAGCCGTAGAATTCATGCGGTTGTTTTCAGTTTCATGGCGGGTGTGATGCCGCCGATGCCCATGTTGGGGCGCTCGTTGTTGTAAGTCGAGAGTATCCGTCTTGATCAAGCGGTTTTTGGTGTCCATTTGCGATTAGCTTTGACAAGTGCATTTGCGATTTCGATTAGCTTCCGCATTATAGCGACAATTGCGACCTTGGCGGGTTTTCCCACGTCTCGTAGGTGTTCGTATTTTGCTTTGAGGTCTGGGTTCCAGCGCATGGCGACTAATGCGGGCATGTAAAGGGCATCGCGCAAGGGCTTGCGCCCGCTTCCGATGGACGCTTTGCCCTGCCATAATCCAGACTGGCGTGTGATGGGGGCGAGACCAGCCAGGCTGGCCACTTGTTTGCGATCTAGCGTGCCGAGTTCGGGCATCAGGGTCAATATTGCGGCAGCAGAAACAGCGCCGACACCGGGCATGGAACGCAAAATATCATGCGTACGTGCGGTGCTCTCCCGCGCCTGGATCAGCGCTGCTATCTCGGCGTCCAACTCAACGATCTGGCGTTCCACTAGCGTGAGACGCGCTTTGGTTTGGCGTTTCAGGAGAGATAACCCCTGAATTTGAGCACGGTTGCGCAATCTGGTGCGATCCTTGACCAACCCAGCCCGCGCAACATGCAAGTCTTTGAGGTCAATTGCTTCTTTCGGGAGAGGCACTTGTGGTTCAAGATTAAATGCCGCGCCCATAAGCGCCAACATTCGAGCATCGACTGCATCAGTCTTAGCTCTCGTACCATGGGCCTGCGCAAAACGGCGCGCCTGCAAAGGATTTACCTTGACCAATGGTAACACCTTCCCAAGTGTCGCTTCAAAGGCTTTGTGATACGATCCTGTCGGCTCGTAAACGACCCTCGCTACACGGGTCGCCTTGCCCAACCATCTGATAAGAGCACGGAAGCCTGTGATTGAATTATCGAAGCGTTTAGCCATGTCGTCTTCCAATCGAAACACGTCCAGATGGGATTTAGAAATGTCCACGCCAATGTTATGATCTGTCATATTCTCCATATCCTATGCTTGTCATACGTGACTTGTTGCACGCGTATCCGTTCAGGCCTTTGGGGAAGACGGCGGTTGATCAAACTCTGGAGCGGTCCATCATGACCCAGCCATTTACGATCCAACCGCCGCCACTGCCTGTCACAAATGACGTGGCGGGCAGTGGCCCCATTATAAAGCAGGAGCCAAGTTCATTATAAGACAAGCCATTGTGTGGCGAAGTCTTGCGCCTCCTCGATGTTTTCAATGATGTGTTGGTCCAACCATTCATGCCTGACCGTGCGATTGTAGCGCTCGATGTAAGCGTTCTGCTGCGGCTTTCCGGGTTGGATATGCTGGATGCTAATACCTTGTTTTTCAGCCCATTCTAACAGCTTGCCACTGATATATTCTGGGCCATTATTCAACCCGAATAGTTTCTGGTTTTCCACGCCATTCGATGATCCGATTGAGGCTGCGAATGACCCGTTCGGCGGGCAAAGAAAAATCAACTTCAATGCCCAAACCCTCGCGGTTAAAGTCGTCCAGCACGTTCAACAGCCGAAACGCCCGACCGTCCCCGAGGCGATCCGCCATGAAGTCCATCGACCAGGTCACGTTCGGTGCGTCTGGCACTGCCAGCGCATCGGGTTTGTCCCGCTTTAACCGTTTCCGAGGTTTGATCCGCAAGTTCAGTTCCAGTTCGCAGTAGATGCGGTAAACGCGTTTGTGGTTCCACGGATGGCCCTGCACATTGCGTAGATGCAGGAAACATAGCCCAAACCCCCACGTCTTCCGGGCGGTCGTTAGCCCAACCAGCAGATCGGCGACCTCTTCGTTCTCGTCGCTCAAGAGCGGGCTGTAACGATAGCAGGTCTCACTCACGCCAAAGGTGCGGCAGGCCAGCGCAATGCTGACACCGTGTCGCGCCACAGCTTTCTCGGCCAGACCCCGACGCAGGGCTGGCCGGATCACTTTTTTCCAAGGGCTTCCTTCAGTAACTCAGCTTGCATGCTCATCTCGGCATACATCTTCTTGAGACGCCGGTTCTCGTCTTCAAGGGCCTTCATCTGGCTAATCATCGATGCGTCCATCCCGCCATACTTCGACCTCCATTTGTAGAATGACGCGTTGCTCATGCCGTGCTCGCGGCACAGCTCAGAGACAGGCACACCGCCTTCGGCTTGGCGCAGGATCGCAAGGATTTGGGGTTCGCTATATCTCGTCATCTTCATCAAAATCTCCTCAGATATCTTGCCGAGAAAACTCTACTTTTGAACACCACTAATTTTCGAGGGGATTACCAGTGTAGCGCAGGGCAACGCATCCAAGACGTACTGGACATAAAATGCTCGGACATGAACGGTGATAGAAACAACATAATTCAAAACAAGACTGGCGCGGAACTGTATATCTCGTCCACTCACCGCCTTTCCAAATTTCTGGCGTCCGCACCCAAGCGTGGCTTTTTCATAGCAAACACTGCGCACGGCACAGCCACCCATAACAACACGGCCGAACAAAGGTTCAGACGCATCAGGAACGCCATTGGCAGGCAAGGCTACGTCATGCATGGCTGGCGATACACCGCAACCCACCAGCTCGCACAAGCAGGAAGCACGGACGGACAGATTGCATCAATTACGGACCATAAGTCTTTGCAAATTCTGGCTAAATGCTCTCGCAATGTAGGACAGAGAAAGCTTTCTAAAAACGGAAATGAATGATCGTGAGATAACCATATTACCCGCCGCCAGAGTGAGAATGTGAAGCGTTTTCAGTCCAGGCAGAACAAAGACAAAACGAGGATGCGTAAATCGATTGTAAAACTTGAAAACACTCTTGCCACGGCCACTCATTTTATCTAGTGAAAACAAATGCGGAGACGTGCCGGAGTGGTCGAACGGGGCGGTCTCGAAAACCGTTGAGCCTTTACGGGTTCCCAGGGTTCGAATCCCTGCGTCTCCGCCAGAGACCCTAAATTTTGTTTATAATTTCCGATGTTTAGAGGTTTTTACTGCAATTCACCCCCCATTTTACCCGCCATTAATGGACCTGTCACGGTTTGATGCCGCTCCTTTGATAGCATTTACTGCAACAAAGGAGATGAACTATGGGGCTGAAACGAACAGACGAATTTAGGTAAGATGTGGTGCGTGTCGCACTGACCAGCGGACTTACACGTAAGCAGGTGGCTGACGATCTTGACGTCGGTTATCGACGCTGAAAAAAATGGATTACAGCGCACCGAGACACGGATGTGGTGTCGAAGGAAGATTTGGGGCTGGCTCAGAAGCATGACCGGCTTAGACGTGAAAACCATATCCACAAGGAGGAGCGGGAAATCCTAAAAAAGGCCACGGCGCACTTACCGGCAGGGGAATGCGGAGCAATCCCCTGAGAGGGATTTTCGCGCGCCAAAAGCCGTGAGGTTTGGATTCATCCGCTGCCCGGCAGTCGAAACGCAGTTTCGATGAGAGGAGAAGAACACCAATTTGCATTTTCCACTGGACGGATGTGCCATGTCATGAATGTCAGCGCGCGCGACTTACGGGCGTTCCGTAGCCGCCCAGCCAGTCGCAGACAGCGATCTGATTTGGTTACGCCGGCGCACATCAAAAACAGTCCAGCCTCAGCCTTGGCAGCTATAGGAGGCCGCGCATGACTGAAGAGCCGAAGGAGATCGCCTGAATATTGGCCATCGTCGCGTGGGGCGTTTGATGCGTCAGAACAGTATATCTGCGGTTAGAACGCGCAAACATAAAGCCACGACCGACAGCAATCACAAGTTCAACATTGCGCCGAACTTGCTGGACCGTGAGTTCTCAGCGGACCAACTAAACCACAAATGGACCGGTGACATTACCTAAATTTGGACGCGTGAGGGATGGCTGTACCTCGCTGTGATACTGGACCCGCATTTAAGGCGCGTGATCGACTGTGCCATCAGTAAACGCATGAAACGCGATCCGCTGCCCGGCAGGCGAATTGGCAAAGCCAAATCGGCCGAGAGGGGGCGATCTGGGCATTGAACATGGCCATAGCCTTCCGGGCGCCGCCAAAGGACTGCATCCATCACACGGATCGCGGGTCGCAATATTGTTTACACGATTATCAGAAAGTCCTGTGCCAGTACGGCTTCAAAGTGTCCATGAGCGGCAAAGGGTAATTGCTATGACTGTGAGTATGGTATTGCGGCTTGATGGCCTGACCCATGCTACGATTGACTGCGTGTCATTGCGTTGACGTGTCGACCGTCAAGTCGCCCCGGCAACGGGCGAGATGTGACTTTATAGGAGCCTGACGGTCAGCGTACCATCACAGTCCTGTCCCCTCGGATCGGTGCCTGGGCATTCTTAGCAATGAGGGCATCATGAAGACTACACATCCAATCATTATTGGCATCGACACACACAAAGCAACACATGTTGCCGTCGCAATCGATACGCAAGGCACCCGTTTGGCCGCATTATCTATACCCACCAATCCCAAAGGGTATTTGGAGCTGGAACGCTGGTCGCAGTCTTTTGGGGACGTTCTAGCATTCGGAATCGAAGGGACTGGTTCGTATGGTGCGGGCCTATCCCGGTCTTTGTTGGCTCAAGGCCACAATGTCATTGAGGTCACACGACCAAACCGACAGCTGCGATACACGCAAGGTAAAACAGACAGTTTGGACGCAGAGGGCGCTGCACGATCCGTTCTTTCTGGGCAGGCAACAGCGCGACCCAAGACACAAACAGGGTCATCCGAAATGATCAGACATTTGAAGATTGCACGCGATACTGGCGTTAAATCACGCTCACAGGCGATGGTAACGCTGAAGACGTTGATCATTAATGCACCTGCTGATCTTCGGGAGGCACTGGATCCAATTCGAGGGAAAGTCGCGTTGATCCGGCATATTGCGGCCTTTCGGCCTGGCGATATCGACACGCCATTGGCCTCAGCAAAAGCCGCCATGCGGGCATTGGCGCGCCGGTGGCTGTGGCTGCATGAAGAAATTATTGCCCACGACAAGGAACTGGAACGCCTTGTCACCGAACGCGCACCAGACCTGATGGCATCTCATGGGATAGCAACACTGACAATCGCAGAGATGCTAATCCTCGTTGGCGACGACCCAACGCGCATCCGTTCGGAAGCAGCATTGGCAAAGCTCTGCGGTGTTTGCCCAATCCCAGCTTCCAGCGGCAAAACACACCGCTTCCGGTTAAACAGAGGCGGCAATCGACAGGCCAACGCAGCACTCTATCGTGTTGCTATCGTTAGAATGCGAAGCCACCAACCGACACTTGCATATGTCAAGAAACGCACGAAAGACGGGAAGAGCAAAAGCGAGATAATTCGATGCCTGAAACGCTACATCGTCCGCGAAATCTACAGCCAGCTCTGTGTATCGAAAACAGATCAAATCGCAACTTGACGAATATAGGAGCTTCAATGCGGCTGTTGAGACGTTCTTCAAAACCATCAAAGCGGAATTGATCTGGCGCGATACATGGGAAACCCGCAGAAAGGCTGAGATGCCATCTTCGAATACATCAATGGCTTCTACAATCCGCGAGGCCGTCACTAACACTGAGCTGCAAAAACCCTGTCGCTTTTTTCGAGCGGATGGTAATTTAACCGAGCACTTGGAGCGGCACGAAAACGCGATAGCTCCAATTCGAACCATCCGAATAGTAGCAACAACCGTTTTTTCTTTTAGATGACTTGCCTTCCTTCCGGACCTTATTTGCTATAGTGAACGTCCGGTTTAACCAACCGCTCGGCAGCATAGTCTGTGGAAGTTACACTTCTCCTTTGGGCCGTTCGCCTCCAGCCAAGATTGACTGGAGGTACGCACACTTATGAATCGCCTCCTCAAGCGGTTTAGTGACGGCACGCCGTTGATGGATTTCAGGGCCTATCGTGACGTCATCACGCTTTGCAGACTTTACTTTGTTACTCCGTCACGCTGCGGCAATAGCTTGTTCTAGGTCCGCGATGATATCGTCGACATGTTCGATCCCGACAGAGACGCGGATCAGGCCGGGTTCGATTCCCATGGCAACCCGTTCTTGCTGCGGAATATCCAAAAACGCCATTGTTCCTGGCACCTGCGTCGTGGTGCGGACCCCACCGAGACTTGCGGCAAAGGCACAGAGCTTCAGGTTCTTCAACACCCGCACGCCCATCTCCTCGCTTTCCACTTTGAACGACAACATCGAACCACCATCTCGCAACTGCTTTTTTGCCGCCAGATAGGTGCCGTGGCTTTCCAGCCCCGGATAGAAAACCCGCTCCACCTGATCGTGGCCCTGCAACCAATTGGCAATCTTTGCCGCACTTGCGCACATCCGTTCCGCCCGTAAGCCAAGAGTCTGTGCCCCGCGAAGCAACAGCCATGCATTGAACGGAGAAATTGGCGCGCCCAGCTTGTTCAAGGTGTTCCAACGCACGTCTTCCAGCCAATCGGTGGGCAAAATGTCGGATTTAAGGGTAATGACTCCACCCACTGCGTCGTTGTGACCGCCGATAAATTTTGTCGCGCTTTCGACCACTACATCAACGCCGAAATTGTGCGGACGGCAGATCGCTGGCGAGGCAAAAGTGTTGTCGCAGATGACAACGATCCCGTGCTCATGAGCCAGCGCGACCAGCGCCTCCATCGGAGGGACTTTCATCGTCGGGTTTGCAATAGATTCGAAGTACAGCACTTTCGTTTCCGGCCGGATCGCAGCGCGCACACGGTCTACGTCGGTGCAATCGACCAGCGTTACATCAAGTCCGAAATCACACGCGCGGTGGTCAAAGAATTCATGCGTGCTGGAATAAGTCGTCAGATCCGCGATGATGTGATCGCCCGCTTTCATCACGCCAAACAGTGCATGGGAAATCGCCGCCATGCCCGAAGCCGTCGCCAAACAGCTGGTGCCACCTGCCAAACGCGCAACATGATTTTCAAACTTGTATTCCGTCGGATTACCGCAGCGCGAATAGATATTTACATCTTTGCGCGCACCGTCGACGATCCGGTCATAGGTATCTCCGCCATATTCGAAATTCGCCGACATATAGAGCGGGTAGTTGATCGACTGCGAATGCTCTTCGGGCTCGTAGAACACTGCAAGGCTGTTGAAATCGAGGTCATCTTTTGTCATTTTAATTACCTTTGGATTGCGGCTTAGAAGCCGTCAGAAATTTGGAGTGCGCTACAGCACGCGGGATAAGAATTGCTTTGTGCGGGGGGACTTCGGGTTGGTGATGACCTCTTTCGGGTCGCCCTGTTCGATGACCATTCCGTCGTCCATGAATATGAGCTGATCGCCAATTTCGCGCGCAAAGGCGATTTCATGCGTGACGACGACCATAGTCATCCCGCTTTCCGCCAGATCCCGCATAACGGCCAGCACTTCTCCCACCAGTTCGGGATCAAGCGCCGACGTCGGCTCGTCAAATAGCAGCGCTTTGGGCTGCATCGCCAGAGCGCGGGCGATGGCGACACGTTGCTGTTGGCCGCCGGATAATTCACGGGGATAGGCGTTCACCTTGTCCGACAGTCCAACCCGTTCCAGCAATTCAAGCGCAAGACTTTGCGCCTCTGCTTTCGGTGTCTTGCGCACGCGGATTGGTGCTTCGATCAGGTTTCCCATCACGGTCATATGTGAAAACAGATTGAACGACTGAAACAGCATGCCAATTTCAGCCCGCCGCTGGCAGATCAAGCGATCTTTCAGCTCGTAAAGTCGATCCCCTATTAAATCATACCCCACAAAATCTCCGTCGATCAGGATAACCCCGCCGTTCAGCTTTTCCAGATGGTTCATGCAGCGCAGAAAGGTACTCTTGCCCGAACCTGACGGGCCGATAATACAGGTCACCGAGCCTTCAGCGACATTGATATCAACACCTTTAAGAACCTCGTTTGCACCGAAACTTTTGCGGACACCGCGCGCAAATATCATCGAATTTTCGGGCACGTTGAACCGTTCACGGTTCGTTAAGGTGGCATCAGACATCAGCGTCGCTCCGTTTCTTGCGATGGAAGACGGCGCGCATCCAGACGTCGAACAGAACATCCAATTGTTTTTCGCTGCGGCCGAAGTATCTCTCTATAAAGAATTGACCCACAGACATGATGCTGACCACTGCCAGATACCAAGCCGAGACCACGATCAATAACGGTATCGTCTCGAATGTACGGGCATAAATGCTCTGCGCTGAGTAGAACAGATCATCCACTGCGATAAAGGTCACCAGTGAAGTCATCTTCAATAGATTGATCGATTCATTCCCCGTCGGCGGCACGATAAAGCGCATGGCCTGGGGCAGTGTGATCTGCTTGAGAATCTTGCTGTAGGGCATTCCCAAAGCGGTCGCCGCTTCGCCCTGCCCGCTTGGCACTGATTTTATGCCAGCGCGAATGATCTCCGCCATATAGCCCGCTTCACACAGCGCCAACGCCACGACTGCGGAAAAGAACGGCGTCATGAAATCGTTGGTGCGGATCGAGAACACTTCTCCCACGAACGGTAATGTCAAAGTAATGTCACTCACCAGCACCGATAGGTTGAACCAGAATATCAGTTGGATCAGGGCCGGAACACCGCGAAAGAACCAGACGTAAGCGCCGGCGAAGCCATTGAGTATAGCACTGCGCGAAACACGCATGATCGCAATGATGGTACCCAGAATAACTGCTGCCACCATGATTACTAGAGTAAGCAACAGAGTAGTATAAAGCCCGTCAAGGATCGACGGGTGGAATAAATACTTCCGCACCACATCCCATTGAAAGGCTGGATTGATCGCAAAAGCGCGCACGATGACGAACAATATAACCAACACCGCAGCGGTACCGATCCACAGCCCGTATTGCTTTTGCGCAACCACCTTCAGCGAAGCGATATTCAGGGGGGTACCGCCGCCCTGTCCGTCTGGATGATCCATCAGTTTGTGCCTCTTATTCCGTTTTGGACGTCCGGTCACCCAGACGCCCGAAGATTTTAATTGTCGCGCAGGTCGTCCATCGAGCCAACAACGTAAGGCGCTTCGATGGCGTATGGGCCCATGCCGTACTTTTCGAGAACCGCCATATATGTACCGTCCTCAAACGTCGCAGCCAACGCGGCGCGCATCATCTCCGCAGTCTCGGAATCATCTTTCGCGATGGCCATGCCGAGGGGGGACACTTCGTAAAGGGCTGGAAGTACCACAAGCTTACCAGTCTCTAACTCGAAGAAAGTGGAGGACGTGGCGTCGTCCAGACGGGCGTCAATACGACCCGACAGCACCGCTTGCACGATATCGGTGGAGTTGTTGAAGACCGATCTTTTGACTGGCTCCAGCCCGTTTTCCGCGCATTCGACATCCAGTTTCTCGGTCAGAAAATCCGCAAGGCTGCCTGGCGCAACGCCAACCGCCTTGCCACATAGTGGGTAGTCGCCGGCAAAGTTTTCTACGTTTTCCGGCAAGGTCGACGCAGCAACCCCTGCCTTCAGGAACATAACGAAATCAACTTGCTCCAACCGCTCTGGCGTCGCCGAGAAGGTTTCCCAAGCTATGCTGAAACGGTTTGCTGCGAGCCCAGGAATAATCGAGGGAAACGGCGTACGCTGCAGGTCAAGCTCGACTCCCATGGTCGCTGCGGCGGCCTGTGCCAATTCAACAATGATCCCTGTTGGGGCACCGTTTTCGTCAAGATATTCGAACGGCGCATAGTCAAGCGTATTTGCGATGGTCAGAACACCGCTGTCCGCAACTTCGGGGGAAAGGGGGATGTCTTGTGCAATGGCATTGCTGCCAGCCAGCGCAATAAGCGCGGCCGCGATAGGCGTAATCGCCTTGATTGACTTAGTCATTGTTACCTCCAATTGTGATGACTTCTTTGCATTTGACGACACAGGTCTCAGACCTGTTCAGCCGCCTTTTTCTTACGGTAGTGATAATTTTTATCGATGCGTTCCATAAGGTAGTCACCATAAAAGACCGGCTCGTATTTCTTCTGACCGTCCGCGCCGACACAGACAGGCAGAACGTCGATGTTTTCATCCATCGAGGGGTCAAAAAAGAAAGGCTGCGAATACCGCTCGCGACCGGAACTATTGATGACGCGGTGCGGTGTGGAGACAAACCGATCATTTGACCAACGCGCCAGAATGTCACCCACGTTCATTACGAAGGCACCCGGCACCGGCGGCGCAGCGACCCACTCGCCGTGTTTATTCATTACTTCCAGCCCACCGACGTCGTCCTGTGCCAGCAACGTGATAAATCCGTAATCTGTATGCGGCGCCGATCCGAACAAATCCTTTTCTGCGGCTTGCGGCGGATAATGCAGCAAACGCAAAAACGTTGTTGGATCATCGAAATATCGGTCCAACGCATCGACCGGCATCCCCAAAGAGACCGCAATTGTACTCACCAGCTTTTGCCCCAAGACGGTCATCGCCCGCACGTAACCTTCAATTATCGCGCGAAATTCGGGCAAAACGTCCTCGTCGGGCCATTGGTTTGGTCCCTGCAATGGCTTTCCGGCCAATGCACGCGGGTCGTCTTCGGCAACCTCATGAAGAAAGAACAAAGATTCACTCTGGTTGGGTTTTTTGACCGTCTCAACTGACGACATAACGATTGTTGATGCCGCAAACGGCAGATAACCGCGAAAGTTCTTGTCGATTTGCAGTTTGCGTTTTTCGCCGTCGGGCAACGCAAAAAACCGTTTGCTTAACTCACGGACGGCTTCGATCTGTTCGGTCGCAATGGGATGACCAACCACATATAGAAACCCGGTTGTTTCCAGATGGGTCCGCAACTCCGCTGCCGTCTTCACCAAAGCCGCGCCGTCCGTGCCGTATAGTGCACCTACATCGAGCTTGGGTATCGCGTCGAAATCACCTCTGGTCGTCATTTTCTGCCCCCTCACCGATCTTGCGAATCCGCCACTAACATACAATACTGTATTGTATGCCCTGCGTCCAAAAAACATCAACACCTTTGTCGAAACAAAATGCTCGCGACGCAGGACTAAAGCGCCTATCAAGGGATAAGACGGCTGATACTTAACCTAATTCCATCGGCCTCAAGACAAGAAACAATTGCGATAACAAAGGCCTGTAACACGTGAGTAATCCTGGTAAGCCCACTGAACCTGTTAAAGCACCGAAGCCCCCGCGTAAAAATCTATCGCGGGAAGCTTGGGTGTCGGCGGCGCGGCGCACCTTAGAAAAGCGTGGTATTGCAGAGGTCAAGATTGAGCATCTTGCCCGCAAACTTCACGTCACCCGGGGCAGTTTCTACTTTCACTTCGCCAGTCTGAGCGACCTGCACGAGGAACTGTTGAACGAATGGCGGCGGGCAAATTGCCGCCCCTTCGAGGATCTGGACGAGAAGCCCCACGAGACCGGCCTGCAAATGTTCACCGATATTGTCCACACTTGGGTAGACGAAGACCCGTTCAGCCCGGCGCTCGACCTGGCCACCCGAGACTGGTCGCGCACCTCCTCGGCGCTGGCCCGTGAGGTAAAACTGAATGACAGTTTGCGGATGGATCTTTTAACCAAAGCGTTCCGGAAAATGGGATATAACGAAGACGAAAGCATCGTCCGCGCCCGCATCACGTATTTCCACCAAATTGGCCAATACGCTCTGTCGTTCAAAGAACTCCGAAGCGTCCGCGAACACTATCAGCCACTGTTTGGCTCAGTTCTATTGGGGCCGCTCGTCGAAGACCCTAACCTGAAGAAGCGATAAGTCCGGCGCGGGCTACCGTGCTTTGCTCCTCGTGAGGCAGAAGCACCATTCAATGCCGATATCAGGAATCACAACAAAACCAAAGTCAGTCATTTCCAAGCAATAAGGATGAGCATAACAATAACCAAGGTGCGTAAGTAAGAACGATAGGGCCTCGAGGAAAACGTCTCACAGGATGGGTTGTCTGGAACTTTTATAAGAAAACAACGGCTGCGCATGCTTCACCATGTATAAAATCTATATCGATGGACCGAGGACTTCAGTTCACTGTGGACCTCCCCCAGTTTGCCGGAGGCGCCAAAGTAAGTACGGATGGAGCCTATGTGAAAAAGTAACAGAACCAACAGATTTTCGACTGGTGTGCACGCATGTGCGGTTCGGATGGTTTTGGAACATGAACACGAGTATGCTAATCAATCTGAAGCGATCATGGCCATTACGCCAAAGGTCGGATGTGGCAGGGATACGCTGCGGCGTTGGGTTAAATAATCGGATATCGATAACGGCGGCAAAGACGGGCAGACCTCCGATGAGCGCGCCCAGATTAAGGCGATGGAACGCGAGACGCGAGAACTACGTCAGGCAAATGAGGTTCTCCGCAAGGCCACAGCGTATCTTGCACAGGCGGAGCTCGCCCGCCCGTTCAAACGATGATCGCTTTCATAGAAGAGCACCGCAATGACCCGGGTGTCGAGCCGATTTGCAAGGTTTTGCCAATCGCCCTAAGCCCTGATCTGGCCTCGGATCGTGCCAAACGGAATGCGGATCTGAGCCCTGAGATTAAACGTGTTTGGGAAGAGAACAATGAAGTCTACGGCATACGAAAGGTGTGGTATCAAATGCAGCGTGAAAAGTTCACGATCGCCCTGTGCACTATGGCGAGGCTGATGAAACGCCTTGATATCCATGGCGTTATTCGTGGAAGGGCAAAGAAAACGACAGTGCAGGACAAGAGCCAGCCATGCTCAAAAGACAAGGTGAACCGCAAGTTCCGAGCGCCTGCGTCAAACATGCTTTGGGTGAGCGATTTCACTTACGTCTCGACCACTGCCCGGCAGCACATGAATAGCATGTGTGAGAGGGCGGCAGGGCTTCGTGTCTGTCGCCTTCATTATTGGTGCCTTCGCGGACAAAATCGTGGGCTGGCGTGCCTCCGATTCGCCCAAAACGGATTTTGTTATCGATGCGCTGGAACAAGCGCTGCATGATCGCCGCCCTGTTCACAAAGGTGGCCTCATTCATCACTCCGACTGCGGCGGGCAATATCTGTCCATTCGCGATACTGAGAGGCTGGCCCTCGCGGGCATCGAACCCCCTGTTGGCAGCGTCGGTGACTATTATGATAACGACGCCTCGGCCGAATCCATAAACGGCCTCTACAAAGCCGAGGTCATCCACCCGCTGGGTCCATAGAAAACCATGGCATCGGTCGCGTGGGAAACTCTCAAATGGGTCGATTGGTTTAACAACCGTCGCCTACTTGAGCCCATCGGATACATCCCGCCAGCAGAAGCAGAAGAGAGGTACTGTGCACAATTCAATGCGTTAGATATGGTCGCGTGAGACGAAGTAATCAGCCTCCGGCAAACGAGGAGCGGTTCATTGCTTGTGGTATTTGCAGTACGGGATTCGAGGACTTAGCTGCAGTGGCGTGCTCGGTCGCGGCAGTAAGGTTATAGAAGTGAGGCCCTTGTGGCGAACGGCAATTGGTTCGCTACCGGCTTGCCCAGTACGCGCGTTATCTAGCGCCGCTTTCCCCCGAATACTAACGTCCCAACTGTGGGCTTGCCTAGGCCAACGCCTTCCGCCTCCCGAGATGACGATACTCTACACCCAGCGACGACTTCTGGACCGCTCGACACGCAGCATCAAACGCAGCCCGCCACCGTCGTGGTATTCTTCGGCTCACTCATCGCGCAGACGAAAGCTGGGCTTAGCGGTCTGCGTGCACTCCGCGGGATCATTAGCGTGGCATACCCATCGACCTGTCTGTCCCTCCTGCAAAGCAAGGAAATGCGCAGGATTCAACAAAAAAGCCCTTGGAATGGGTGAACGTGTAATCTTCTTGATAATAATGTGAATTTGAGGGCATCGCTTTGTTGTCTGCATTGTTTGGTCTAGCAGCATAAAACTGACTTTCAAACATATGTGACAACTCCTGTTTTCTAGCCTCAAATTTTCACGAGATGGTTGTCCCAATTCCGTTTGTGCATTGAAAGTGGTGTCAGCTGATCTCCTTGTGCGTGCAGCAAGCCGCCCATACCATCAGTTGTGACAAACCCGCTATTGGCACTGCTTAGTCCGGAAATATCGCGGCGCTCAATAAAGACTGGGTCGCGGGCGTTGCGGTCGAAATGCACCATGACGCCTCCCTTAGGGCAGGTCATCGCCACGCGGTTGCCCTGCCCATCAAAGGCGACGCTCGCGGCATAGTTCTTTAGCCGATATGCTAGATGGTCGGGCAATGCGGTAAGGCGTGCCCCCTCGCCCTGTTTGTGCAATCCTAAAAGTGGCGGCAAGGCTGCACTGTCGCCCTCCCATTGCATCGCAAAAGCCACGGTGCCGTCAGGTGCTGCAGCTAAATGGCGGATAGAATTCTGATGCAATGTCTCGGGCAATGCCACCTGTTCCAAAACTGTACCATCGGGCGTTAAATAACTGAGGTTCGGGGCCATTGTGTCAAGGTTAAGCTTGCTGCGATCATCGTCTAGGGCGACTATAATGCCGCCATTGGCGATTGCGAGCGTTTCACTGTCAGGTATCCGCAAGATTTCGTGCGGGCCTATGCCGCCAGAGGCAAAACTATGCTTGCGGGTATAATGATTGACCGTATCCCAAACGCCGATACGCCCCGCACCGCCCGCGTTTTCGACCTCGCTGGTATAAAGCGTCTGGCCGTCTGCACTATAGGTGCCGTGTCCGCTAAAGTGCAGCCCCGAGGGCGCCGCAAGATTATGCATGACACGCCCCGAGTAACAGTCGATCACCACTGCAAATGTGCCGGGTCTGCGTGCAAAGGCTATGGCTTCGGGCTTGATTGGGTGCGCTGCCCCTGCATGGCCCCGTGCGGGTAGAGGGATGTTGAATGTCTGAACGCCCTGCGCGGTTAAACCAACCAACGCAAAACTGCCGTCAGGTTCTTTTGCAGCTGCAAGGTAGTCAGGCCCGCCCACATCTGCCCACGTCACTCCGGGCAATGTGGCTGAGACGATCAGGGATGCGATGAACCCGCGCCGCGTAGCCATATCAATCGCCGTCGGCAGAATTAAAGCCCGCATCAACGCCGAGCAGATCGCTCAGTTCAACCTCGACAGCATCGCCGATCGCCTGCAAGGATTGCTGGACGATTTCAACTTTGAACCTACCTTGCGGGTCGGCGACGCCTGCCAGAATTGGATCTTCCAGTTGGTCAAGCAGGACGAACGCCTTGGCAAAAGCCGCATCAGAGACCGGCGTTGGCGCGTCAGAGAGCGCATCTTTCAGCGATTTCAGGCCCTTCAACGAGAGGGTCAGGTTGTCCTGGCTGCGCCCTGACCGCCAGCTTTCGGCGCGATTTGGGCGCGGCCTTTCAAACGTGCCCAATGGTCTGCCAAGTCGTTTTTCAACGTCAAATTCTATACCTGCAAGAAGAGCTGTGAACAGAGCTTGTATACCTTCGCGCTCAGTCAGGTAGGTTTGATTGCCGGGATCCCCTGCGGTGCGCAATACGTCACCGTAACCGTCGTTCCAATCCTTCAACACCTGTGTAGCCAGTAGCGCAAGATCTGCGGTCAGAGCTCGGGTCAAGGCGCATCCATAGTCGCCTGTGTCTGCGAATTGCGGATCATACAAAAGGTATTCAAGCGCATAAATCCCACGTGCCGCTGCAGAAATTTGTGCCGTGCCTTGTGGCGATGCGATCACCTGATCCTGATCTGCAATTAGGCCTGCCAAGCTGCGCACACCCGCACCCCGCTCGTCTGGCCAAAAGGCGATAACGACTGCGCGGCCCTCTTTCTCGACGGGACCAAACCGCAGGTGACTGATGTCTAGCCACGCATCAAAGACGTCGTTCCATGCGGGCTGCACTATCGCAATTGTGCAGCCGGTAAGCGCCGCCTCATGCAATGCATCAGCTTTTTGCGCAAAGGCGGTATAGCCAGGCAAGATATATGTATCCACGGCGCGCGTGACGTCGGCGGTCGCGGTAGACGCGGTCAGTGCCAAGATGAAAGGCAAGATATATTTCATAGGCTTTCCAGGTATGTAATGAGGGCGGCTCTGTCTTCGGCAGGCATGTCAACAAATGTGTCACGTGCGTTCTGCGCCTCACCACCATGCCACAAAACTGCCTCTAGTAATGACCGCGCACGTCCATCATGCAAGAAATAAGTGTGCCCGCTAACAGTTTCGGTCATGCCGATCCCCCAAAGCGGCGGTGTGCGCCATTCGCGGCCATTGGCGAGTCCTTCGGGGCGGTTATCGGCTAGGCCTTCTCCCATGTCATGCAGCAAAAGGTCAGTGTGTGGCCAGATCAGTTGAAAGCTTTGTTCAGGCTGATCGATCAGTCTATCGGTCACATATTTAGGTGTGTGGCAAGACGTGCAACCGGTTTGGTAAAACACTTGCTTGCCACGTAGCACCTGCGGATCGTCCACGTTTCGTCGCTCTGGTACGGCGAGGTTGCGCGCGTAGAAGGTCACAAGATCCAGCCCCTCGGTTCCGATCTCGGTGGCTTCATCGCCGCCGGTTGTGCCGTTGGGCGCGGTCATGCAGTTAGTTTGTGCAATTGTGCAATCGCCTGACGGTGCAGGAAAGATCGGCGTTGAAATACCAATATCGCCTAAAAACGCAGCAGCGGATTGTTCGCGCACCGACGGCCTGCCTGCTTTGTGTCCGAAACGTCCTAGCATGATCTGGTCTGCTTCAGCGGACCAGACAAATTGCGCGCGTCCTGAAATGCCATCGCCGTCCGCATCGTCAGGATCTTCCTGCGCAAGAATATCTGCGGCTGGGATCGCTTCGAGCAGTCCAAGCCCGATCATTTGCTGCGTGACGCGCGGCGATAACATTGCGCCATCCCCCAGCGGGCCATAGCCAAGGTTTGCTGCTGTGTAGGTCGGTTTGCGCAGGGTCGCAGTTTCGCCGCCAGAAAGAGGCACTGAAATCTCGGCGTAATCTACATCAAACGTGTATTCAGCGGCATGACCGAGCACGCCTGTATCCTGCATTTGTTCGCCGTAAATCGGATGGGGTGCGGTGCGCTTTGTATCTGCATCGATGCTGTGCAGATAGGCCTCGATCTCGGACATATCTTGTGTGCCCGCAACAGGGACCGAGATGCGCAAAAAGATCGAGACCGCGTTATCTGTGTCGGTTTCGGGTGGATGACCCCGTCCGTCTTTGATGTGGCATGACTGGCACGCGCGGGCGTTGAACAGTGGCCCAAGCCCGTCAGATGCCAGTGTCGACGAAGGTGACGAAACCCAGAGCTTCGTAAAAAACCCGTTGCCAAGGGTGAATTGCAATTCACGCTCGAAACTGGCATTGGCCGAGACCAGCGAGAACGCATCTGCGTTGTCACGCGCACGCACCGTTGTGCCACCACCGCCGTTAGCCTCAAAAGGTTCTGCTTTGGTAAAGTCACTCGTAAGCGCTGTGACGGAAGCGACGCGCGCGACCTCAGCTGCGGTGCGCGGAACAGCCGAAAGCGTTGTAATCGTCAGATCGGCGCCCGTTTGCGCTTGGCCCGAGATCGCATATACCGCGACGCCAAGCACAGAGATAAGCAGTACGCCCGGGCGGGAGAACAAGGATGCCACTGGGTTTTTCATGTTAGTCTCGGTATTTTAGGTCTGGGATAGTAGCATATTTGCGGACGCTGAGAGAGAGAGGTATACCCTATCGACGCCCGCAATCAATGCGACGTCTTTTATTGAAATACCGCGTCAGGCGCATCAAGACTGTCAGAGCCTTCCAGCGCGATTTCTCCAAGGTTAAGCACCGTCACTGCACGCTCAATCGCGCGGGTCTGTACAACCAGTGAATCAACTGCCCCAAGGATCAAAGCTTCGCCCTGCGCGTTGTCACGGGCCAACATCATGTCGTAGGCCATGCCATTTTCCGCGGCTGTCACAATTGCATCCAGATCCGCAACAGATACGGCAATGTCAGCAGCCAGTTGGGCGGCAACGTCAGCGTCAGTTTGTGCAATCAAATCTTGCAAAGATGCGCCAGAAACGACGCTTCCGTCGATGCGTGTGTAGCTGCCAAGGTAGACGTTTTGAATGCCAACGCCGTCAAAATAGTGGCTGTAATGAGTGTTATCGGAAAAACAGTCGTGCTCTTCTTCGGGGTCATTAAGCAACACGCCAAGCTTCATTCGTTGGCCGGCAAGCTCGCCGTAAGAAAGTGACCCCATGCCGGTTAACATCATCGAAATACCTGTTGCGGGCTCCGCTAAAACAGCTGCGCGTGCAGCACCTCCTTCAGCCCATTGCGCAGACATATAATCAAGCTCGTCAACTAAAAGCTGCGTTGCCGTGCGCAGATAATCGGCGCGCCTGTCACAGTTTCCACCTGTGCAATCATCGCCAATTGCGTAATCTGTCCAAGGTCGTGCACCTGCCCCAGCGCCGGTGCCATTAAGGTCCTGACCCCAAAGCAAAAACTCGACCGCATGATAGCCAGTTGCGACATTTGCCTCGACCCCATCGGCCTCTTGCAGCGTGTCTGACAAGAGTGCGGCATTGATCTTGGTCGCATCAACGTCCTGCCCTGAGAGGGTAAATGTCGGGTTTGCAATCACGTTCAACGCAGCAAATTCGTTTTCATCCGTGGCCCCGCCATAGGTCGCGTCAACATAGTCAATCAACCCTTCATCAAGTGGCCAAGCGTTCACGCGCCCTTCCCAGTCGTCGACGATCGGGTTGCCAAAACGGTACACCTCGGTTTGCATATATGGCACGCGAGACAAGCGCCACGCCGCGCGCGCGCTTTCAAGTGCGTCATTAGAAGGATCCGCTAAAAATGTGTCAATCGCTGCTTGCAGGGCCTTTGCAGAGATCAGGCTGTCTTCATATTTTGCCAATGCCATATCAGCATAATTTATCAAAACATCCGTTTTTTCGATAGCAAAAGCAGGGAGCGCGATGAGCGAGCCTGCCGCGAAGGCAGAAAAAAAGGTGCGGGTCATAAAGTTTCCTCAGTAGATGTATGGTTTGATTTTTGCATCGAATGGCATCAGATCACATACCTGACAAAAATACTCTGCAATGTCAATTCTGATTATTTTACTCAGTTAATTTCCAAAGCCTGCCCCGCTACACTAAAAATGAAATTATGCCATCACAAATCACCTCAGGCATCGCGCTCGTTAAACGACCTTGGGATACTTTGGTTCATAGGTTTTGATGATCGGCTCAAAGCCCTTAATCAATAACCTTTGGCGGGCGAAGTGCTATTACCATTGCGATAGCAAAAAGTGCCGCTACTGCAGCCAAGCGATAGCTAAGGGAAAAATCACCGCGGTTCTCTGCCAGAATACCGGAAATGACAGGTCCCAGTGCTTGCCCTGTGGAAAACATCAGCGTTAAAATTGCCAGCGCGCTCGCTGCGCCTTCCGATCCGAAATAATCACCTGCCGAAGCGGACATAATGACCGGAATGCTCCAGACTGCGAGACCAAACAAGGCCACCGAAATGTAGAGCCCCATCACTGATTGCCCAAACCCGACAAGGCCAAAAGCCACGGCAAGAATACCAAACGCAATGGCCATCCCTGCACGGCGTCCAATCCTGTCCGACAGACCACCAAACAACATCCCCGAGAAAATGCAAAGAAACCCGAACCATGACCACAGGCCGCCTGCTTGGGCTTGGGTCATGCCATAAGTGTCCACCATGCTGGTAACGATAAATGTCATGTACAGCATATAAATTGCGCCATAGATGCCGTAGATAAGGCCCATATGTGCGAGCAATCTGACCTTGGCGCGTCGGGTCATGGGCTCTGCGCTGCTGCCGGCAACTTTCGCTGGACGCCCAAAGGGCGCCTGCCCCGCATCGCGCGGATGATTGCGAATATAAAAAACGGCAAGCACGGCGACGCAGGCTGTGATGACACCAAAAATCAACCATCCCACTTGCCACGCTGCCATAGTATACAGCGGTTGCAACCGTGGCACGGCAAAGCCGGTTAAAATAATACCAAAACCCGGCCCAGCCATCACCATACCCGACGAAACACCGCGATGGGATGGGGCAAACCACTTTGTCGTTACACTCATCGCCGACACAACCACAGCGCCACTTCCCAATCCGGTCAGAAAATAAAAACCCGTAAGCCAAAAGAAACCATGCGTCATTGCCATCGCGAACATCGACAAAGACATAAGACCTAATCCGAATGTCACGACGGTTCGCGTACCAAACCGACGTAAAACCGACGGCACCAGCGGCACGGCTACCAAATAACCAGCCAGATTTCCGAATCCCAAGATGCCGCTTTGAGAGTAATTCAGATCCAGTGACGTTGAAATCGATGGCAGCATCATACCAAATGCAAACCGGCCCAGACCAAGCGCACAAAACACCGCGATACCGCCGATAATGGCCACAACCCATGCGTAGTGAAGCCTGCGTGGGATTTTCGCACTTGAGTTGTTCATCGTGATCTCTTTCAGCAGTAGTTTAGTGCAGACGACACCGAGCGTGCGGGAAACAACAAGTGTCGTTGTCAACTTTTCAGCCTTTTGCGTAGAGACATCAAAAGTGCAGATTCTATTCAAAGCTATCCATGCGCGCGTAGCACCTCAATTGAATTCGCCTCTCAACACGTCGGTTTCATAGGCGTCTAAAATCGCACCCCCCCGTCAGGTATCGCCTCTTTGGCGATGGACCGTCGGTTCAGCGATTTAGTGGCTTTAGTTTTTGGGTAATTTGGCGGCTGTTGTCAAAACAAAGGCCATCCATTTGACCCAGCTATCTGGCAGTGGGTCGGGGCGCGTTGCGCCAAATTCACGTAACGGGTTGATTTTGATGTCCCAGCATTCCAAGCAACTCTATTCGGGGCCGATCATGATATTCGCGAATGTCCCTGCACTATCGCGAAAGGGTTTTTAAGAGAACACCGCGCTACAGTTCTGCCGACCCCCCCCGCACAAAACGTGTTTCTCGCCAGAAAATGGCGCGGTTCTATTTTGCCAGAACCATTTCTGCTTTCAGGCCGCCCAACCGTTCACTGTCACCTAACCTCAGCAGTCCGCCATGCGTGCGCGCAATGTCGGCAACGATCGACAAACCAAGCCCGACGCCTGTGCCTTTGTCCTGATTGCGCGCCGGATCCAGTCGCACAAAAGGGCTCATCGCGGCTTCACGGCTTTGCGCGGGAATGCCCGGGCCGTCGTCTTCGACGGTCAGCCGCACCGCGCGTTCGGTCACAGAGAGGCTAATCTCGGCACAAGTACCATAGCGAAGCGCGTTGGAAATCAGATTATCCAGGGCGCGCCGCACGGCCATCGGGCGCACAGAGACGGGCACGTCAAGCCCGCTGATCTCATGCACACGCACCACATGTCCGATGCGCACGGCATCCGCCACAACAGATAAGATAATCTCGCGCGGAATACACCATTCAAGGTTATCGCCCGCATCGTTACGCGCAAAGTTTAAGAACGCGTCAAGCAGGTCCTGCATGTCGTCGACGTCTCGCAGCAAAGGGGCAGTATCTTCACCGTCAAGCATCGATAGTCCGAGCCGTAGACGTGTGAGCGGTGTGCGCAAATCATGGCTAACCCCCGATAGCATCAAAGTCCGGCTTTGGGTTTGTCGTTCAATTCGGTTCCGCATATCAAGAAATGCCATGCCAGCCGCACGCACCTCAACGGCCCCGGTGGGCGTGAACGGCGTCACCCTGCCCTTGCCGTATTCTGCCGCCGCGTCGGCCATGCGTTTGATCGGCCGCAATTGGTTACGGAGGAAAAAGTAAGAAATTGTTGTCATGATCGCCCCCATCACCACCATAATCACCAACAACTGGTGCGGGTTCGACGCCGATACCCGCCCACGCCCGAATGTCAGCAGCGCGGGGCCAAAAGACGTGTCGATCCAAAGCTGCACGACTTTGCGATCTTCCAAAGATACTGCGAGAATTTCGGGGATGCTGTTACGCAGGTTGGCGATCGCGGCTTTGCCCGTCAGGTCGTTCCAGTTACGAATGTCTGTGCGCGGTATGCCTGTCGCGGGCAGAGTGGTCTTGAATTCCAAGGGCGTAGCGACATTCAGTAGCGCCATTTGCGCCGCACTCATATCTGGGGCCGCATTCACTGTATCGCGCAAATATCGCAGCTCGATGCTGACGGCCCTTGTCATCGCGCGGGTCACACCCTCAAAGTGGCGCTGGATAAACACCACAGAGACAAGCAGCTGCAACGTCAAAACGGGCAGGATGAGGATGAGTGCTGCGCGTCCATACAGGCCACGCGGCATATAATTTTTGAGCCATTGCCAGAACATGGCGGCAGGATACTGCGGCGCGCACCAATGGGAAAGATGCGATCACGATGACAGACACCGATTTTTCGCCGATTGTCGGGCATGCCTACGATTTAGAAGACGGGTTACGGATGGTTTTGGCACCGAATCCGTCGCCAATGACATATCTGGGGACCAATACCTATCTCTTGGGTAAGACCCGAATTGCGGTCATTGACCCCGGGCCAGACAGCGAGGCGCACCTTAACGCACTGTTGCGCGCGATTGGTAGTGCGACGGTCAGCCATATCATTGTGACCCATAACCACCTTGATCATTCACCACTGGCGGCGCGTCTGTCTGAGCAAGTTTCCGCGCCTGTTTACGCGTTTGGCACCCACCTTGAAGGGCGCAGTGCGGTGATGGATCTTCTTGCAAAGCAAGGTTTGTCAGGCGGAGGTGAAGGAATCGATATGTCGTTCATACCTGATATAATACTGAGTGACCGGCAGACAATCGGGACAGACGAATGGACGCTCACCGCCCTGCACACACCCGGCCACATCGGGAATCACCTTTCACTGATCTGGGATGATGCAATATTCACCGGTGATCATGTGATGGGCTGGGCCAGTTCGCTGGTCTCGCCGCCCGACGGCGACCTGACGGATTTCATGCTATCTTGTGAAAAACTACAACAAATCCCCGCACGGATTTACTATGCAGGTCACGGTGCGCCGATCAATGTCCCCAAGGCGCGGCTTACATGGCTGATCGCCCACCGGAAATCCCGCGAGGCGCAGATTCTTGCCGCGCTGGGCGATCAGCCGGCAACAGTGCAAACGCTGACCCGTGACATCTATACCGACGTACCTATGGCACTATTGCCAGCAGCAGAACGCAACGTCTTTGCGCATCTTGTCGACCTGCATCAAAGGCGGCACGTCGCGGCAAATCCAGACCTCTCACAGCATGCAATTTTTAAACTTTTGTAAGAAAAGCAAAAAATTGCAAAAAACCTCTAGACGCCCCTGAACACCATTGCTATATCGCCCCCATGTTCCGACGTAGCTCAGTGGTAGAGCAGTTGACTGTTAATCAATTGGTCGTAGGTTCGACCCCTACCGTCGGAGCCATTTTACTCTTTGAGTTAAATGGCATAGTCACTCAAATTGAAGTGTGCCTCTGCACTTCAAACTGTACGGAAAGCATAGCGAAAGCAACATGCTTAGAGTGCTATGCGCTGCAGTCCAGCAACAGATATGTATAAAAAATTATTATGCATTTATGCAATCAGATAGGTCCGCGGCTCGAGTCCGTGTGGGGCACCGTCTATCCACTAAATTTAAATGCTTAGATGATTTTGAATTTTGGAAAAATTGGCGAAAATAACTCGGAATCTGATTTGAAGCTATGTCGTTTGAAATACGACCCAACAATCTTATCCTTCGGATGTTGAACAAAGTTGATTCGGACCGTTCGGCCCATTCCAGACATTTACCAAGCCACCCTGCGCATAAAGGCATCAGAAAGCTAAATTGAAACCTAATATTAACTCGTTTATTTTATAAAAAGCGTAGTTTTGCCGCTTTCAAACATTGATTATGTAACATAACTTCTGCAGACGCTGAAAAATTAACCAATGTTCTGCGACAACGGTCCGGAATCACCGGATGCAAATTGCATCAGATTTATGCGCAATATTTGCGTGCGCGCAAAGGTGTGCCGCGTGCGCAAGTCGACGCAGCAATAACAACATATACCGCCTGATGGTTGGGCAGGGTAACCGGAGGCCGCGATGCCAAATTCAAACTGGATCAAACGGGCCCTATACACTGTTAGCATAGGCGCAGCCGCATTAAGTGCGTCGGCGCCTGCCACGTCCGCGTTCACGGCCGCAGACACCATGTCCGCATCGGGACCTTTTGGAGTAAGGTCGTGCACCGTGAATCGCCAGGTGACACCGGCCGGTAACGCCTTCGTCAAAGTGTTTAACGGATTCAATTATTTTCATGTGGACGAGACATCCTACGATAATGGCCTACCAAAGCATGAGGTCAACACGATCTTTCCCGCTCTTCTAGCGTGGTGCCTCAATACCCCGGAGACAAATATAAAGTACTTCTCACAAAACGGGGCGGACGGCGCATTTTCAACAGACACATACATGGGTTTCAAATTCACGCTCTTGGTCGCGGCGGGCGGCTTGTTCGCAGGGGTACACGAATACAATGTTGGGCCTGGCTCATTAAACACGGCACCCACCGCCAACGCCGGAACGGATGCCAACGCAGCCTCTGCCGCGACCGTCACGCTAGGCGGTGCCGCGTCAAACGCAAACGATGCGGGGCAAACACTGACCTACGCTTGGACCCAGACCGGTGGCACTTCTGTCACCCTCTCGGATGCAACTGCACAAAGCCCGACATTCACCGCACCAACGCTGGCCGTGGGTGATGCAGATGAGGCACTGACCTTCTCGCTGGTCGTGAATGATGGCATTGAGGCATCATCAGCCGATGCCGTAACCATCACTGTCACAGCCCCATCTGACACGACACCTCCAGATGCGCCAACAGCTGCAAACACATCAATCACGACTAATTTTGATGGGTCTATCACCGTTTCCGGTACAGATGTAGAATCTGGCGCGACGACGAGTGTTACTTTCCCTGACGGAACAATTGGCGCTGTGGCGATATCATCCAGTGGGACCTATTCTGTCACGTCAGGTCCATCACAACCTACCGGCAACGTTGGCATTGTTATTGTCGATGCTGCTGGAAATGCCTCTGGCATCCTGTCTCAGAGCTTTGTTGCGGTTCCATCTGTCGCGCGAATACAGACAGAAATCGCCACCTATATGCAAAACCGTGCAAGCTTGGTAATTGCCGCCCAACCCGACCTTATTGGTCTGCTGTCCGGCAATGTTGCTAATGCGTTCAACGCACAGGCCACCCAAGCCAACGGTACATTCGATTTCGCCACCGCTCGCAATCAGCCTGTTTGGGCGCGTATCCAAGGGAGCTGGACGAACAGCGGAGATCACAAAAACAATTACTTCTTCGGAGTTGCTGGTGCCCACGTTAATCTGTCGCCTGATGCAATCGCGGGTGTAATGTTACAATTCGACCGACTGTCTCAGAAGAACAGCGATAGCATAACAGAAGGAAATGGCTACCTTGTCGGACCTTACTTTGTCGCCAAATCGCCTGACCAACCGCTCTATTTCGAAGGACGCTACTTGTTTGGCAAAACGGATAACTCCGTTAGCATTGACGGCGTCGCTGAGCAGAACTTCGAGACCGATCGTAATTTGTTGAGTATGAAAGTCGCAGGCGAACTAAGTTACGGCGAGAGGTGGTCCTAGATTTTAGACCAGTTTACATCCTTGTTAAGGTGGATCTGGGTTTTATTTAGGCTGCTAATCTCATTGGTTCTGTTTTGCTGACATAGGCCTCATCTGGGGTCAATATGCCGTGAGTTGAATGCGGGCGCTCAGAGTTGTAATACGTCAGCCATTTGCCGATCCCAGCCCGCATTTCCGAGCCTGTCTCAAAGGCATTCAAATAGACGCATTCATACTTCAACGATCGCCAGAGCCTTTCGATCATGCGATTGTCGCGCCATGCGCCTTTTCCGTCCATGCTGATCTTGATGTCTGCGTCGACCAGCACGTCGATCCAAGCGCCGCTGGTAAATTGGCTGCCCTGATCGGTGTTGAAGATTTCCGGCGTGCCGTGCTTGGCGAGCGCCTCTTTCAAAGCCTCGACGCAAAAGTCTGCATCCATACTGTTGGACAGCCGCCACGAAAGCACTTTGCGGCTGTGCCAATCCATGATCGCCACGAGATACAGGAAGCCGCGTCGCATCGGTATGTAGGTAATATCTGCGCACCAAACCTGATTTGGGCGGTCAATTGCCGCATTCCTCAGCAAGTAAGGCCAGATCTTGTGATGCGGATGCTTTTTACTTGTGTTGGGCTCCTGATAGATCGGAACCAGACGCATAAGCCGCATCAAGCGCCGGATCCGGTGGCGGCCACATTGGTGATTGTTGCGCTTCATGTACCGGGCCATCTGACGCGATCCATACCAAGGCGTTTCCAGGAACTGTTTGTCGATGATTTCCATGAACCGCAGGTTCTCAGCGCTCTCGCCGACGGGCTGGTAGTAAAGCCGCGAACGCGACAACTGCAATAGTTCGCACTGTTTACGCATGCTTAACTTATGATCTCGGCTCACCATTTTTTGCCTCGCATCCCGAGCAACTGCTGCGAGGCATCCGCCAAAAAATATCGCTCCACAACAAGCTGACCTATCTTGGAATGCAGCTTGTCGACGTCAACGGCACTTACCCCATCGGGCGCTGAACCTTTGCGCGTAAATGCCGTCGCCATATTCTCTATCGCCGCCCGTTTCCAAGTCCCTATCTGGGTCGGATGAACGCCATATTTTTTGGACAGTTCCGCCATCGACATCTCCTCGCGGATTGCTTCAAGCGCAACCTTGGCTTTGAAATCGGGCGAATGGTTCTTTCGTTTTGTCATTTGGGATCACTTCTTTCGTCATGCGATCCACCTTAACAACTGGTCCGAAAATCCGCGACCACCTCTGTTGCCAGTGGCCGCCTGACCTTGACAGGAGGTATAGCGGGCATCTGGTCTGCAGCAGACGGCGATGGTTTTGCCAGAACGGTTACACCCGAGTTTGATGGCCGCCGTGGACGAATTCATCTTGGCACAGCTTACATGTTAAACAATGGGACGACATTGAGTGCCGGTGCTACCTACGATGGCATTGGAACAGATGACTATGAGACCTGGGGACTGAACCTTGGTCTTGAAATGAAAATCTAAAGATCGGCAAAACCAGCCTAATCAATCAACACAGAAAAATGAAGGGCGGGGAAATTCCTTGCCCTTTGCTATGCTGGCACTTACCGCTCTCCCCTCGGTCACGCTCGGCGATGTCGGCGCGTTGATCTCCAACGTATTATGGGGTCGTAAGTCCGGTTTAGCGCTCTGTTGATCAGAGAAACGTAAGCGGGAGAAAACCAGTTTGCCGTTAGGTTCGCTAGGCTGCAGGACGATACGATCAATCAAACCGCGTAGTGTGTCCTTTTCTTCAAACATGCCATCAGGTCGCAAAAGTTGACCGATATGCGTCGCGACCATGCCAAGATCGGCCTTACCATATCCGTTGTTTTCTGAAGGGCGTCGCTTCAGCGTTCTTGCAATCATTGATCACTTCAGCCTTTAGAATTAGTGCTGATATTTGAATCGGCGTTACCTAGGCCAACAGATTGCATCCTTTTCCCTGACTTCCACTGTTCTCCAACATCCACTTCTATCAATGGGTGAAGGTTGCGGTTACATCATGGACATGTTCTGCAGCAACTTTCGCGTTGATCGCATATTTTACAAATACTCTTTCAATTCACTTGGCGATGTTTGATTGGTGACTGGTCGCTGCCAATACATATTGAAGCACCAATTCATCTCGCTTTTTTGCCAAATCCGACATGGAGGTATTTTCAACGGCCGCACGGACCCCCGCCTCCAGCGCATCGACAACTTCAGGGGTAATCCGAGGCTGACCAAGATCTTCCCACCAGCTTTCAAACGGGCCGCCCAAATGTTTGCAGAACGCACGAATGCCGCCTTCTCCACCGCCTAGATGCAGTAGTGTATTTGGCCCCATCGCCGCCCATCGCAATCCTGGGCCAAAGGCGACTGCCTTGTCGATGTCTTCCACACTTGCAACGCCCTCCATAACTAGGTGAATGGTTTCGCGCCAGATTGCCGCCTGCAAACGGTTTGCGATATGTCCTGGAACCTCTTTATTCAGGCGCACACATACTTTGCCGATGCTTTCGTAGAAATCGCTCGCTGCCTGTAAAACGCCAGCATCAGTCAGTTCGTTTTCCATAAGCTCCACGAGCGGAATAAGATGTGGTGGATTGAATGGGTGCGCCAGAATAAAGCGTCCAGGGTTTTCGAACCCCGCCTGCATTTCAGAAAGTTTCAGGCCAGAGGTTGAGCTACCGATTACTACATCGCTCTTTAGATGCGGCTCGATCTGAGCATAAAGTTGGTGTTTGACATCCAAACGCTCAGGAACACTTTCTTGAATGAAATCCGCATCAGAAACAGCTGCTATAGGGTCATCTGTAAAACTCAGTTTCGTGATGTCGCCTGCATGCTCCCAGCCAAGGGCTGCAATTGTTTCTGCGGCATTTTCCATGAACGCCAGTACTCGGTATTTGGTCTCGGGAGACGGATCATACACGGTAACGTTTCGCCCAGTCGCCGCAAATAGAGCGGCCCAGCTCATTCCGATTGTGCCTGCACCCAAGATCGCAATATTTGGATAAATCATGTTCATGTTTCCTCTTTCAGTCCGGCATAGATTGCGTTTCGCAATTCAATACGATGGGTGGCTCGGTGGTCAGGTGCATGCGTCAGAAACACGACAATGAGATCGTTTTCCGGATCAACCCAGAAGTTTGCTCCAGAAACGCCGGGCCAGAGGACTTCACCGATGCCACCTGGAAGATGTTCCGTAACTTGTGTTCCTACTGCAAACCCAAGACCAAATCCCAAGCCGTTCTCTGGCCAAGGCGCCGTGATGCCCAATGCAGCAGTGTATGTGCCATAGCCCACGTTTTCCGGCAAGTAGTCCTGACACATGAGAGCGAGTGTTTCAGGTCGAAGGATTTGAGTACTATCTAAGCTGCCGCCATTCAAAAGCATGCGTGCAAATCGCATATAGTTCGCTACGGTCGAACAAAGCCCGGCCCCGCCTGACCACCAAAGTTGTTCTGAAGAAATCAGTGGAGCAACAGTATCCCGAATAAGCGAGGCGGGAATGTCAGCCAGTGGACCATAGACGATCATTGCGATGCTCGGTGGGATCAAAATGCCCAATGTGCCTCCGGCAGCAAGAACACCGTAAGCCAGTTCTGGTTTATATCCCGCGCGTATCATTTCCGGTCCAGCGACACGCCCCATGGTGGCTGCAGTCGCAATACTGGACCCTGAAACAGCGGCAAAAATACCGGATGCAAAAATCGACGCATGCGCTAAACTTCCGCGAATTCGCCCCATTCCAAGACGTGCAGCCTCAAACATCTCGGACGACGCGTTGCTGCGGACCAAGATCGAACCCATTAGAACGAACATCGGGATCGCAGCAAATTCAAACGTGTTGACAGCTTCCCACGAGCGTTCACCAATATAATTGAGCGTCACGGGTGGAAGCCAAAAGATCATCGCAAAGATACCAATGGCAAAAAGGCAAAAAACGACAGGAAGACCGGAAAACAGTAGGAAAAACAAGACGGCGATAAGGGCCATGGACTTAACTGAGAGTCCCGCATCATTGGTCAAAATGAAAAGTATAACGACGGGTATCACCACTATTCCAACAACAATCAATGCCCGTACACCTCCGGCCAGTCCTGCGCTGATTATTGTCAATACACCCAGACAAAGGATCGACGTTGAAGGCGACAAACCAAAGGACAGCAATCCAGTCCCGTCAATCATAGCAAGCACCATGGCGGCGAGGACAGGCAGAGCAGCAAATACGCCAAATTTTGCAGTCTCGTTGAAAGTCATTGCAAGCACGAGCGCTGCAAGACCAATTACGGCTGATAGTTGAGGTATCCAGAGCGGCGTATTCAGCAGACTCCAGCTTCGCGCACCGCTGTCAAAGTTCTCTTTCCAAAAACCAGTTACCTTCCACAACGCCACAAGTGCTACAAAGATCGCAATCCAAGTCAGTGAATTCTTAATTTCAATCTGTCGTTGCTCAGAAAATAGCTTCAACACCAAATCCACCCGAACGTTACCGTCTCGGGACGCCACAAAGGCGGCTCCAATGAAGGTGATGATCACGACAAGGTAAGTTGAAACCTCAGTAACCCAGATTGTGGCGTGACCAAAGAAACTACGGCCAATGACCTCGTAGTTCACGCTAACAAGCATCGCTAGAACCGACAGAATTGCGAGCCATCGCGATATGGAGCCGATGAATTGCCCAAGTGTCGGGGGCGTTGCCGCTCCCGACTGGGTTTCTCCCTGTGAACCCATTGGTTTTACTCGACAGCCGATTGGGCTGTTGCCAGCACGGCGTCGGCGTCGAGTCCCACACGTTCCATGTCTTCACGCCATGCAGCAATAACAGGAGCCTGAATTTCTTCAGCATAGACACGCGCTGTCTCTTCGCTAGATATTTCGGTGAATTCTACGCCCTCCTCGCGCCACAATCCGGGCATTTCAGCCGCGCGTTCACGCCAACGCGCTTCGAAATCCGCTTCGATCGCCTCGAACTCTGCGGCGACTTTAGATTGCAGATCTTCCGGCAAAGCATTCCAAGCGTCATTATTTACCAAGACGTGTGCAGGAACGACACTGCCCAGTTTCCAGTCCGATGCATGAGTGACAACCGTACCAAAGCCTGCGCCATAGGCCCAGCAACTGTCGGTGATTACGCCTTCAATCACACCACGCTCCAACGCTGGCAGAACTTCGCCCGCCGAAAGCGAAACGGTAATTGCACCGAGTTCCGCGCCCATAAGTCCGGTGCCGCGGTTGTTAACACGTAGCTTACGGCCGTTCCATTCGTCCACTGTCGTGATCGGAGCAGTGGAGAACAGAGTTTGTGGGCAGAAAGCCGTCTCCATCAACTGGGTCGAGTTGTAAGTATCATTATAAACGGCACGTACCTGATCTCCATATTCCGATGCTGACAGCGCCTTAAGGTCGTCGTAGCTCTCGGAAATGCCCGGCAAACTGGGAACGGTGAAAAGAGGTTGAGACCCAGTGTAATATCCGGTCAACGGCAGTGTCATCTGCACCAATCCATCGCGCACGCCCTCAAGCAGGCGATTGCCCTTAACCAGCGATGAATTCGTAGTGATGATAAGCTGGCCATCTGTGGCTGCAGAAATGCGCTCAGGGATCGCAAGGGCCACTTCTTCATAAATGGTGCCCTGGACTGCCAGATAGGCCAACGTCCAGTTGGTTGTCTCTGCCTGTGCCGCTACAGCAAAGAATGAAGTGCTTCCTAAAAGCACTGCAAAAGATATTTTTTTCATCTTGTTCTCCCACAAGTTCTGGATTTTAGACACCTTGTCTGATGCCGATAGATACGAAAATCAAAGCGATTGCCCCCTAGGTCAGACCTCACCGGACCGCTTCTTTAAACAGCGCGTTGCCAACGAGTTCAGGGACAATCTTTAACCCATTTACCACAATCACATTTTCAATGCTGTGTAGCTATCCTCAGGTCATTTAGCCAAATGAGCCTGTATCGTATGTCATTGCATCGTCGCTCTCGAGGCAAAGCAACAGTGTGTCGTCGCAATGGCCAGATACAACATAATTACTCCCATCACACGATACGATCAAATCATACTGCGGTGTTCCGTTCATAACGAATCCTCCCTAGGTTCGAACTATAATATGATTATTTCTTGGCGCTCCGCTTGCGTCCGAAGACACTATTTTTTGTGACAGCGTCCACTTTCACTTGCTCGTTTATTCAAAACGCGCAACACTCCAACCTATGGATCATAATCATCAACTCCCCTTGATAGGCCGAACATCGGATGTCGATCACGCTCGGATTGAGGAACACTGGCGCTCTGTCTTTAGCGGTGTATGGGGCGGGAATTTAGAGTTTCAGCCTGTTAAGGAAGGTCAGATATCTGGAAGCCTCCATAGCCAAAAGGTTGGTGACTTAACGTTCAACAGAATAGAATTTGGACATCAGCAGTTTGAACGATCAAGGGGCCGACACAAGCAGTCGGATGAACCATTTTATTCGCTCACATTTCCAGAGAGCGGCGAGGCAATGTGTCAGATTGGTGAATTAAATACCCGCTTGGTCCCCCAGAAAGCCTATTTGTTGAACAATGGTTTGACTGCGAAACTGCGGGTGGAACGCGATTACTCAACCTTCAATGTACAAATTCCAGTTTGTGCGTTGGAACACCGGCTCGGGCGCAAAACGAATGTACTGTCCAAGCCAATTGTTCAACCTGACGCTATCTTTCATATGATGCAAAGGTTGGTAGCGGAACTTCTCAATAACGTAGAAACGTTCGATGCGAAAACAGCTGGTTTCATGACCAATCAAATGCTGGATACGGTCGCATTTTTCCTCACTTCGAGCGGGAGTGAGTCTGAAGACAGTTTGGCGATGCAAGCTGTAAGGGCGCGGATCCTAGCTTTCATCGATGCCCGATACAACAATCCCGATTTGACGCCAAAAACTATAGCGCAACATTGTGGAATTTCTCGCAGCTATCTGTACAAAGTGTTTGCGGAAGGCCCGTCTGTGATGGAGAGGCTTCGGCATCGCCGTCTGGAAGCCGCAAGAGGTATGATTGAGTTTCAAACACCTTCCTTGAACATGACAGAGGTCGCAATGGCTTGCGGGTTCTCAAATTCAAGCGAGTTTTCTAGACTATTCAAAGGAGAATATGGCACGGCTCCCAGCAAGTATTAGTCGATTGCTGTAGACCCCGTACGCCTGCAGAACCTTCGCAAAGACCTTGACGCGATCCTCTAGTCACTTGGAGGTGCCGGGGTATAAGGTTTTGTCCATCAGCATTTCCTCACAACTGACATTGGAACCGAGGTGGTCCCAATAATTCGACCAGTTTGCGGCCAACTAAAGCTGGATCAGCGTTTCATTTAGTCTGCCACTCTCATTAGTTCCATTTTTCTGACATATCCTTCATATGGGATGAATATTTCCTGCGTGGAATATGACCGTTCTGCGTTGCAATACGCTATCCATTTTTCAATTCCGGTGCGTACTTCTGAACCGGTCTCAGATGCCTTGAAAAATTGCACCCATAGCAACCGCCTGCTGGATTGCACCTTGCACAACGTCCACCGCGAAGGTCGCCAGCAGGCGTAGAACTTGCACGTATCCCGGCTTTAGCTGCAGAGTTGCGTCACCAACTTGCATTAGCTATAAAGTACTACATTATACTTTGCCATCGACCACGGTTACGTCACAATAATTTATTTAATTTCCAATGACTTACAACGTCATCGAAAATGGCTCTGGCCTCTACCGTCGGAACCACAGGACTGAAGGACCTGATGATAAATCACCGGGTCCTTTTTCTTTTTGACGTGTAAGGTGCTGTCATTACAGATTTCTTAAGACGAGCAACGGGGTAAATCATGAAAGACGAACGCGGCATTAAACGGGCGACCCCGCTGCAAGTGGATTTTGTGTCGGGCGCAGTGGGACACCGCTTGCGGTTTGGTGGCGGACGCGGTCAGGACATTGCCAAGGCCATGGGTTTGCGCGCGGGCAAAACGCCCGTGATCATTGATGCAACGGCAGGTTTGGGGCGTGATGCGTTCATGCTGGCATCTTTGGGTGCGCAAGTTACGCTGATCGAACGCTCTGCCACCATGCATGCACTCTTAACTGACGGCATGGCGCGCGCAGAAAATGCGGGTGGTGAATTTGCGGAAATTATCGCCCGCATGACCCTTCTGCACGGCGATGCAAAAGACCTGATCCCCACGCTGAACGGCGAGGCAATCCTGATTGATCCGATGCACCCGCCGCGTCACAATTCGGCGCTGGTCAAGCAAGAGCTACGTCAGGTCCGCGAGATTGTTGGCGCTGACAACGATGCGCTGGCCTTGATGCAAGTGGCGCTAAACCACGCCCGCAACCGCGTGGTTCTCAAGTGGCCCGCCAAAGGTGCGCCGATGGCGGGACTGCGACAATTCACCCATCAAATAAAAGGAAAGTCCACACGTTACGATGTGTTTATGATCCCTGCTAGCGTTTAAGCGCTGCGGCCAAGGCAGACCCTAATGCGCCTTGGCTATCCGCCGTTTGAGGGGCCGCACTCGTCTTTTGTTTGCCCTGCGCCTTCTGCGGTGAAGGTCCGCGTGCTGCTGGTTCGTCGCTGTTG
Organism: Yoonia sp. MH D7; assembly: GCF_054439475.1. Classification (NCBI taxonomy): domain Bacteria; kingdom Pseudomonadati; phylum Pseudomonadota; class Alphaproteobacteria; order Rhodobacterales; family Paracoccaceae; genus Yoonia; species Yoonia sp. MH D7. The sequence continues at coordinate 1,020,858 of NZ_JBTJCF010000001.1, read as the reverse complement.
TCCTTGCGCATGGTCAACCCGATCCGTTTGCGCGGCACATCGACTTCGGTGACGCGCACCCGTACAATATCGCCGGTTTTAACGACCTCATGGGCGTCCTTGATATAGCGGTCCGCAAGCTGGCTAACATGCACCAATCCATCCTGATGCACGCCGATATCGACAAACGCGCCAAAGGCCGCAACGTTGGTCACGGTGCCTTCCAGCGACATGCCGGCCTTGAGATCGGTGATACTGTCGATACCGTCGGCAAAGGTCGCTGTCTTGAACGCTGGGCGTGGATCTCGGCCAGGTTTTTCCAGCTCGGACAAAATATCGCGCACCGTCGGCAGACCAAAACTGTCATCCACAAACTGTTCAGGGGTCAGACCCGCAAAAGCCGCGCTATCGCCCATAATCGCGCGCACATCTCGCCCGCAGGCCTGCACAATTTTGCGCGCGACGCCGTAGGCTTCGGGGTGCACCGAGGATGCGTCAAGCGGCTCTGTGCCTTCGGTGATGCGCAAGAAACCTGCGCATTGCTCGAACGCTTTTGGTCCCAGTCCCGCAACCTTCAACAGGGATTTGCGGGACGGAAATGCGCCGTTGGCATCACGGTGAGCGACGATGTTTTGCGCCAGTGATGGCCCAAGTCCTGCGATATGTGACAATAACGGCGCGGAGGCCATATTAAGGTTCACGCCCACCGCGTTCACTGCATCCTCAACGACGGCTGCAAGGGAAAGTGCCAGTTGTCGTTGGTCAACATCATGCTGGTATTGTCCGACGCCAATGGCTTGCGGTTCAATTTTCACCAGTTCCGCAAGCGGATCTTGCAAACGGCGCGCGATCGACACCGCCCCCCTGATCGACACATCTACATCGGGGAATTCGAGCGAGGCAAGTTCCGAGGCGGAATAGACCGACGCACCAGCCTCCGAGACGATCACAGGGGTTGGCCGTGCCACACCTGTGGGCAGGTTTCTCAGCACGTCGGAGACCAGTTTTTCGCTCTCACGGCTGGCGGTACCGTTGCCAATCGCGATCAAGGCAACGCCGTGTTTTTTAATCAGATGCAGCAAGGTCTCCTCAGCGCCGCGCAGGTCTTTGCGGGGCTGGAACGGATAGATCGTGGCAGTGTCGAGCAGTTTGCCAGTCTCGTCGACCACCGCGATTTTACAGCCGGTACGGATGCCCGGATCAAGCCCAAGCGTCGCGCGCGCTCCCGCAGGGGCTGCGAGCAGCAAATCTTTAAGGTTACGTGCGAAAACTTCGATTGCGGTGGCGTGGGATCGCCTGCGTAAATCAGTCATCAGGTCCATGAACATGGTCAGGCTGAGTTTGATACGCCACGTCCAACTGGCCGCGTCTTGCAGCCATTTGTCACCAAGACCCTGCCCTTTGATGCCGATTTCAGCGGCGACAATGGTGATAACCTTCTCAAGACCCGTCTCGGGATCAGGGGCAATATCAACGGTCACAATTTCTTCTTTGGCGGCGCGTAAAATCGCCAATGCTCGGTGCGACGGAATCGTCGCCCACCGCTCGGTATGGTCGAAGTAATCAGAAAACTTCGCGCCCGCCTCTTCTTTGCCTTTGTTCACGCGAGCGGTGACTTGCGCCTCTTGCTGCATGACCTGACGCAAACGTCCTAAAAGCCCCGCGTTTTCGCCCAATTCCTCGGCCAGGATATCACGCGCCCCGTTCAACGCGTCTTTGGTGGTAGCAACGGCCTCGGATAGATACGCCTCGGCCAAACCTGCAGGGTCCGCCGTGCGTTGATCAAGAATAGCCCGCAGCAATGGCTCCAATCCATTTTCACGCGCAATCATCGCTTTGGTGCGGCGCTTGGGCTTGAATGGCAGGTAAAGGTCTTCGAGAACGGATTTTGTATCAGCCCCCGCAATTGCCCGCGCCAGCGCATCGGTCAGTTTGCCCTGCCCCGTGATTTCACCCAAAATACTCGCACGCCGCTTTTCCAGATCACGCAGGTAACTCAACCTCTCGGCCAGTTTGCGCAGTTGCGTATCGTCTAGCCCGCCTGTAACCTCTTTGCGGTATCGCGCCACAAACGGCACCGTGTCGCCTGCATCCAGCAATGCGACAGTAGCATTGACCTGTTCGGGACGTGCGCCGATCTCGGTGGCGATATTACGGGAAATGCGGTCGGCAACAGCGGTCATGGCAAGCTCCTAAAGACGTTCGGAAGGCTTTGATATCCCTGCAAAGGTCGAGGGCCAAGAGCCAAATGCGTTATCTTATGCCAGAATTCGCACCCTTCCCATTGCCTGTCAGGTGGACCCCCTGCATATTGGACCTGACCCAAGAAAGACATTAATCCTCATGCGCCTGCTTATCTCTGCCGACATCCACCTCGGCTCGCCGATCCGCTCGGCCGCGCTGCGCAACCCGTCTCTCGGAGATCGGTTAAAACAAGCAAGCCGTGATACGTTCAAAGACATCATTGATCTGGCAATTTCCGAGAATGTCGATGCTTTGGTGCTGGCGGGCGATATCTTTGACGCCGGCGTTCCCGACCTTAAATCGCGGGCGTTTCTAGTAACGCAGCTCGCGCGGGCCAGTGCGGCCGGTGTGCCAACAGTGCTGATCCGCGGGAACCACGACGCACTGCTTGATCCTTCTGTGCATGGCGACTTGGGGCCAAATATCCACCTGCTACAAAAAGATAACCCTAGCATCGAGATTGCGGGTGCGATGTTTCACGGGCTTTCATTTGACACCAGCCATGTCGCAAACAGCTTTTTGCCCGATTACCCCGCACCCGTGGCCGGCCAGCGCAATATCGGCCTGATGCATACCTCGCTCGGCGGCACGTTCGGCCATGATCCCTATGCGCCCTGCGCAGAAACGGATCTGATGGCGCACGGCTATGATCTTTGGTGTCTGGGGCATATCCATGCACCCTTTGTGCGCAGTGCCGGTCCGGTGCTGGCGGTCATGCCCGGCATCCCGCAGCCGCGTCATTTCGGTGAAAGACTAGGCGGTAACGTGGCGCTTGTTACCCTAGGGGACGGCGTGCCTGTGATGGAACCGCGCCTCGTCGGGCATCTACGTTTTGTTGAAATTGCGGTGGATATTTCCGACTGCGCCAACCAGCAAGAGGTGCTGCAAAGCCTTGATGCCGCTTTCAAAAATGCGCAACATCCAACCTGTGATACCGCAGCACGGCTGATCGTTACGACACGACGCCACACCGGCGACGAGGTGCAGGCGCTGGCAGACGAATTGTTGGAAAACATTGATCGCGTCTATCTTGATAAGGTGAAAACTGCACCCCCACGTCAGGAAAATCAGGACGAGGCCGATGATCTTTTGCGCCTGATGCGCGCGGAATTGCAAGAAATCGGGTTTATGCAAGCCAGCAAACAGGTGCTCGATGAATTACGCGCAGCCTTGCCCGCTGCGATCAGGGATGAACTTAGCGAGGATGCGCTGGGCGATCTGTTAGAAGAAGCGCTGCACGAGGTGTCGCTTTCACTGCATGGGATGGACGCGCAATGAGGTTGAACCGGCTCGACCTGACCCGCTATGGCCGCTTTAGCGATGCACAAATTGTGCTGCCAGCACCCAAAGGCGACGCGGCGGATGTGACTGTGATCTACGGGGCAAACGAGGCCGGTAAATCGACCGCTTTCACTGCATATCTAGAACTGCTGTTCGGGATGAAATCACGCGACCACCCTTACGAGTTCCGCTTCAAACGCAGTGATCTGTTGGTTGGCGCAGAACTGGACTTGCCCAATCACGGACCGGTCGTTTTACAACGCAACAGCAAAAAGAACGGGTCACTGACCGACGACCAAGGCCGCCCCGTCGAGGATACATTCCTGACCGCCGCCCTGCACGGGCTGACGCGCGACGCCTATGTGGAGCGGTTTTCGCTCAATGATGACGGGCTGCGACGTGGCGGCGCGCGGATTGCGGGCGCACAGGGCGATCTGGGGCAATTGCTGCATGCGGGTGTCTCCGGGCTGACCGGCATGGCAACCACGCTGGATCAAATGAGCACACGCGCCGACCAATTTCATAAAAAGGGCGCGCGCGCCACGGTGTTGAAAACCGGCAAAGACCGCATGGTCGAGATCGAGCGTGAATTGCGCGCAACCCAGCTGACCCCTGAACGTGAAGGCGTATTGCGCGCCGCAAACGAAACAGCACAACGGGCGTTTGAAGCTGCCAATGACGATCTTAGCACCGCTCGCCTGCGCGAAGCGGCCTTTAAGGCGGCGCAAATCTGGTATGACCGAACCGGCGATATCGAAACGCTTGACGCCGCGTTGACAGATTTTCCTGACGGACCTGATCTGGGCAAAGGGGCCGCAGAGGCGGTCGCCAGCCTTGTCACAACCTTGTCCGAAAAATCCGAGCGTATTGGTGAGGCGGATCAGACAATCGCGACGCTGGAAACACTTGTGGCAGATAATCCGGTTGATCCTGTCGCAGACGCCATCGCGACCGAGCTTACGCACCTCGACCAGCTGACAATTGACGGCGCGTCCCTGATGGCGCGCGCGACCACGGCCACCTCCGATCTGGATAAACGGTGCGCGGACCGTGATCTTCTATCCACGCAAATCGCTGAAATTCTCACAGGGCTTGGCCTGCCTGATGTATCCGCTGCGTCTTTGGCACTGACCACGCAAGAACTTGAAGACCTCGCACGTGGCGCGCAGGCAGTTTTGACTCTGCAAAATACAGCAACAGCAACATCGGACGCCGCCCTCTCAGCCAAGCAGCAATTGGGCACTGCGCCACCTGCGCCGCAAGACATGTCTGATCTGCAAACCGCATGGGATCACTGGCAAGCGGTGGCGGATATATCCGTGCCGCAAAACGCCGTCACCACAGAAACCGCGCGCCTTGCCAGCGCCGTGGCAGAGCTCCCCGAAAACTGGGCCACACTGGTCAGCGCAGGCCTGCCCGCCCGCGAAACCCTGCTGGATACCGCGCGCGAGACAGTGATCTTGGCGGCTGATCTCGCGTCGGCGCGCGCAGATTTTGACGCCCGCCACGCCGACTACCTTCTCGCGCAAGCCAAACGACAGGCCGAGGCGGACAGCCCATCGTCCGTAGATACCACAGCAACCCAGCAAGCACGGCGTCTGCGCGATGCCACATGGGTATCCCACCGAGACACGTTATCGGCAGAAACCGCTGGTGAATTTGAACGCGCAATGCACAGTGACGATGACATCCACGCCAGCTTTGCCGCAGGGACGGCTGCGCGTGAACAGCTTGCCACCGCACGGCGCGACGAGAATGCAGCGCTGGTCTTGCGTGACACGGCACAGGCACGTCTCGACCGGCTGACACAAACGCAAAGCGATTTGCACGCACAGTCAGCAACGCTTGCCACCGCCCTTGGCTATCCGCCACAGACCAGCTCTGCCGCATTCACAGAACGATACGCGGCACTGATGCATGCCGCACAGGTCGCTGCCCAATTGACCACGGCCCGCGCCCGATTTGAAACGCTTAATGACCAACTCGAAACCCGCACGAAAAACCTGAAAAACGCGGCAAAGGCAGTGGGCATAACCACCACAGACAGCGATTTGCCAAACGCGGTGCGCAGGGTTTTGACACTAGATGACAGCCTGCGCCAGACATGGCAGACATGGAACCGCGCCAATGACAGCGTCACCGAGCTAAACCGCAAGGCCACACAGGCCGCACAGGACCAGGATGCCGCACAAGATGATCTGGCGCGCCTGCTCGCCACCCTGCCCCTGGCCGGATATAACGCCCAAGACTTGATCGATACCCTGCCCCCACTGCGCAATTTGCAGCGCTTGCAAAGCGACCATAGCAAAATTTCCCTACGGATCACCGCGTTAGAGCGAGCCGTTTCCCAATTACGCGACAGCGCGGGCCGGATCACTGCGCTGCTGACAGGCGATCCTTTAGACGACCCACTGACCACCATCGCAACCGCCCGCAATCGGGTCGCAACCGCACAGCGCATGACCGCAATCCGCTCCGACGCCCAACACCGGCTGACGGCAGAAATCGCAACGCGGAAAAGTGCTGAAAACGCTGTGAAAGATGCCAAAACCTCCCTTAACAGCTGGTTTGACGGGCAAAGTGGCGACGATTTACCCCCCATGACACGCATCAAACTGCTGGCCGAGCGTGACGCATTGCGCAGCACCCGCGTAGCACATGACAGCGCGCGCAAGATCGCCCGCACTGGCGCACAGGCCGCACTGTTTGACGCGGAACTGGCCTTGCTGCCTGATGTGACCCGCGCCGCAGTTGTCGCGCAACTCTTGGCTGACACACAAGACGCGCGCGAACATGCCCGCGACGCATACCGCGAAACAACACGGCTATATGCGGCAGCATTTGACGCGGCTGACCGCAGCGAACTCGCCACCGAGCAGGCAACATTGCAAGAGGATTTGCGCGCAGGTGCACGAAGGGCTGTTGTTTCGCGCCTTGGTGTTCTGGCCGCAAAAGGCGCATTGCGCCGCTTGGCATCAGAACGGCGCACCACAATGCTGCGTGACGTCGAGCACGCCTTTGTCGCGATCACAGCGCCAGCATGGAGCAGCGTAGATGTTTGGAGCGAGGTTGAAGGTGAAAAACTGGTCGGCGTGCAACCGGACGGCACCGCAGTCCCCGTAGAGATGATGTCCACAGGCACCATGGGACAGCTCTACTTTGCACTACGGGTTGCCGGCTACCGCAGCTTTGCGCGCGATCTTGGATCACTGCCGATGATTTTAGACGATATCATGGAAACCTTCGATGACGGTCGGGCCCGCGCCGCATTACAACTTTGCGCCGATATCGGACGTAGCGGTCAGGCGATTATCTTTACCCACCATGCTCATTTAGTCGATCTGGCCCGCGACACCATTCCCGGCGTGAACCTTGTCGAGATGCCGCGCTAAGACTATCGCTCCAAAGACCTCGCAAACAGTCAATACCGCGTCCCGTTGTTAGCCAAGCGCATTAAGTAAAACTTGATCGTGCGATCAACAGGGCGTGTAACCTTGCCGGATCAATTCAGCACCGCTGAGCTGATAGTAGCCTGTTGTCCGATACCTTGCCGTCGTCATAAACCACGAACGCAGCGGCTCGCGATAGTTATCGGCCATGAGCTGCGAAAAATGGTCAAACTCGCGTCCCATAAGCGGCTGACCGTTGCGGGTAGGTCCATGACATCCGAAAGTCGCATTTGACGCGACGCATGTGTTGGTAAGGCCAAGATACATTGTGCATGCAGATAGACATGTCCCCCGCAGCTCGACACGCTGGCCCGCTGCGCGAAAGTTACCAATCTGCTGGCTGCGCTGCCCGATCAAGCCACCCCTGTCACTCTGCACGACAATTGCCGCGTTGGTCTGGGCTACAACGGGAGCCGCTACCATAGTCAAAAACCCCAACACTGCCATGCAGGGCAGCAACTTGATTTTCGCCAGATGACGTTTTGCAAGACAAAGCCATTCCCGCAAACGGGTTTCTCTAAATTCCATCGTGCCACGTCCTGTTCCCAAGCCGGCGTCTCAGATCTCGCGTCATGCAAAAAAAAACACCGCTATATTGCGCTTAGACAAACGGATTAGGCTTAAGGTTTGGTATCAGGCCCGCCCCTAAGTAATGAGAAAACTTATAAAATATGAGAACTTCAACTGAGACTTGGATTTGAATCAAAGCGGTCAGAGATAGGTTGAGGTGTGGTTGTGAACCGGTTTCTCAGGGCTCAGGCCTGCCTTCTCTCGTCATATCCATTCGAAATCTCCTCATGCGTAACGCCGAACAGAATCTATTTCTCCAGTGCCTTAGTTTCTAAGGAGATGAGCCATTTTGCGGCACCACCTGGGTAATTGGTGATCATGCGAAAAATTCGCACCAATTACACTTCCGAACAGCCATAAAATCCGAGATGATTAGCTCCCGAATATAAGGTTCTAAATCAATATAATTGTAGACAGCCATTGATTGACACAAAACAGGAACATGACTAGAACATAGGCGATACGCAGTGTTATTGGGAGAAGCGGCCTATGCTAACAAAAAAGCAACTCGATCTTTTGGGATTTATTCATAAAAGAGTGCAGCGGGACGGCATTCCGCCCTCTTTTGACGAGATGAAGGAAGCGCTGGATCTGAAATCTAAATCTGGCATCCACCGGTTGATTACGGCCCTTGAAGAACGCGGATTTATCCGCAGGTTAGCGCACCGCGCGCGCGCTTTGGAAATCGTCAAACTTCCCGATTCCATGCTGCCTAAAACCGGATTCTCCCCGCGTGTGATTGACGGCGACCGCCCTGCCACAACCCCGCGTACAGCTATGCCTGTTGAGAATATGTCGGTTGAACTGCCCGTGATGGGACGCATTGCGGCTGGTACTCCGATTGCCGCGATTTCCGAGGTATCACATAACATTTCCGTGCCGCATTCGATGTTGGGTCAAGGGTCGCATTACGCCTTGGAAGTGCGCGGCGATTCGATGATTGAAGCGGGCATCAATGATGGTGATATTGTCGTTATTCGCGAGACGCAGAACGCCTCAAACGGTGATATCGTGGTGGCCTTGGTCGAAGATCAGGAAGCAACATTAAAGCGTTTCCGCCAGACAGGCAGCACCATTGCGCTGGAGCCTGCAAACTCAACGATGAGTCCGCAAATTTACCGTGATGATCAGGTGAAAGTACAAGGTCGTTTGGTCGGGTTGATCCGCAACTACAATTAAGGTTTCTCAGCCATAAGTGTCACACCTTCCCCGTTAATGTCCGGGGAAGATGTGGTCCATGGGCGTTGTCCTGCAATTTGCGCTGCTGTGGTGATGACGAGGTTGCCCGCCGTATCCAAATCAAGCGCCAATGATCCCGTGGCGCGCAAAATGATCGGGTCGAAAGTCAGGCAAGGTCGTTGTTGATCGTCTTGCGTGCTGGTGATCAGGATATCGGCACCGTCGCAGTCTGTGACCTTGGCGAGTTCGGTTTTTCCTGTGATTTGTGTGATTTTCCAAGGACCAAGGGTAGCATCCATGCGCCGTGGTGATTGGCCCTCGTCACGGTTCAAGGCGGCTTGGGCTTGTGGTATGGGATTGCCGTCGTTTTCGAGCCAGATGCTGGCGACAAAACCGCTACCGCTGGCACGCGATAATATGCGCCCGTTTTCGCCCATCACGCCGATCAATCCACCATTATCGGCAACCAAAATTGCGGGCCGTGTAGATTGCACCCAGAGGATCGCCGCCAAAGCAGCGACCAACAAGCCTGTGAAGCGCACGCGTCCTTGCCAGAGCGTGAACCATAACAGACCCAGTGCAAGAAGTGGCAAAACACCAGCGCGCGGCACGATGATGTGGCTGACGGCGTTTTCGATGTCGGCGACCCGCGCGGCGACAACCAGAATCCAGCGCAGGCCCAATTCCATCAGCCAAAGTCCAAGCCCCCAGCCGCCGAAAGGCGCAAGGCAGACTGCCAAGACGGCGGCGGGCATGATCAGAATGCCCATTAGCGGGACACTGAGGATATTCGCGATCAACCCGTAATGCGCAAATTGGTTAAAATGTGCGGCGGCAAAGGGTGCTGTCGCAAATCCCGCCACGGCGGAAGATAACACCACCGAAAACACAGGTCGCGTCCATTTGGGCAGGGCTTGCGTGTTGAATTTACGCAGATTGGCAAAGACCAGAACCAAGGCTGTTGTGGCAGAGAATGACATTTGAAAACCGGGGCCGACGAGTGCTTCGGGTTGGAACAGCAGCACGATTGTGGCGGCCATCGCCACGGCGCGCAGGGTGAGCGCGCGTCTGTCTAACAGCACGCCGACCAGCATCACGGCGACCATGATATAGGCGCGTTCGGTGGCGACATTGCCGCCAGAAAGTGCGAGGTATCCTGCGCCGACGATCAGCGCCACGATGGCAGCAATTTTCTTGGTCGCGATCCGCAATGTGATGAACGGGATCAAGGCCAGGGCGTAACGCACGACGGCAAAGACAAAACCCGTCAACAGACCCATGTGTAATCCAGAGATTGCCAGAAGGTGGGCGAGGTTTGTGGCGCGCAGATTGCCCAATGTGGTTTGGGACATGGCGGATCTGTCGCCCGTCATGATGGCGGCGGCAAAGGCGCCTGCTTCGCCCGGAATTTCGCGCCTGACGGCATCGGAGAGGATCATGCGTTGCGTAAAAATCCACAAACGCCAATCGCCGCCTTTGGCTGCGGTCAGGCGCACAATCGGGTTGCGTGTGTAGCCGACGCCGCCGAGCCCCATGAACCACGCGTGACGTTGGAAATCAAAACCACCCGGTTCGGCCGGACCTGAGGGCGGGGACAGGTGTCCAGTGGTCAAAACCTTATCCGCGGGTAAGAAATTGGCTGAAAGATGGTCGCCGTGCACGGAAATGCGCACATATTTCGGTGTACGTTCGGGGCTCATCCGCGACAGGACCACTTGGTCAAGCATGAGCCGCACTGCATCGCTGCCAGAGCGGTCGATATTAACGATTCGCCCCTCAATGGGGCCATAATACCGGAAGCCCAAAACCGGACCTGCAACAGTGTCGGTGCGCAGTTTGGCGGCCCCTGCCCCGACGCCGATTAAAACAAGGCCGATCAGAAGTGGGGCTGCGGCCACGTTCACCATGCGTGAGACGAGCACCAGCATGGCAAGCCCGACCGCGAGACCTGCAAACAGGATGCTGTCTGGTTCGTTTTGCAGTGCAAAATAGCTGCCGATCCCGATGCCAAGGCAAACGGGTGTCCAGCCGAACAGGTGTCCGCGTTGCGCGAGCAGTGCATTTTCGATGATGCCAAGCGCGCGCACTTGTTTTAGACCTCCGGGCTTAGTATCCCCAACGGACACCAGTCATCATTCGCGCATGTTGGTGAACAAGAGGTTAATATTCATGTCCAAATCCAAAATTGTCACTCGCTTCGCTCCATCGCCCACTGGCGCACTGCATATCGGCGGCGCACGTACCGCGTTGTTTAACTGGCTGTTCGCACGCGGGCATGGCGGCACGTTTTTACTGCGCATTGAAGATACCGATCGCAGCCGCTCGACGGATGAAAATCGCCAAGCGATTTTGGATGGTTTGACGTGGTTGGGACTAGATTGGGATGGCGAGCCTGTCAGCCAGTTCGAGAGCGCCGCGCGGCATGTCGAGGTTGCTCATCAAATGTTAACTGCTGGCAGTGCATACAAGTGTTTTGCAACCCAAGACGAGATTGAGGCCTTTCGTGAAGCAGCGCGCAGCAACAAGACATCGACACTCTTCCGCTCAAAATGGCGCGATGTGGCCGAGGCGGATCACCCTGATTTACCCTTTGTTATTCGCGTCAAAGCCCCACGCGAAGGATCGACAACTTTGCATGATGAGGTGCAGGGCGATGTGACATTTTCAAATGACCAGCTGGATGACATGATTTTGCTGCGATCCGATGGCAGCCCCGTTTATATGCTGGCCGTTGTGGTCGATGATCACGATATGGGTGTAACCCATGTGATCCGTGGCGACGACCATTTGGCCAATTCATTCCGTCAGAATTTGGTTTATCAGGCGATGGGATGGGATGCGCCAGTGCTCGCGCATATTCCGTTGATTTTTGGGCCTGATGGGAAGAAATTGTCGAAGCGCCACGGTGCGACCGGTGCTGCGGAATATCAGGCGTTGGGCTATCCTGCGGCGGGGATGCGCAATTATTTGACGCGCCTTGGCTGGAGCCATGGGGATGACGAGTTTTTCAGCGACGAACAGGCGAAAGAATGGTTTGAACTTAGCGGGATTGGCAAATCGCCTGCCCGTTTTGACACCAAAAAACTTGAGCATATTTGTGGTCAGCACATTGCCGTGGCGGATGATGCTGCGCTGCTGCATGAAATGCAGGGTTACCTTGCGGCAATAGGTATGCCCGATTTCACAAAAGAGCAAAAAGATGGGATGTTGCGTGCGATGTATTGCCTAAAAGAACGGGCGAAAACTTTCCCAGATCTTATTGAAAAGGCACACTTTATTCTGACTGATACGCCAATCGTGCCGGATGAAAAAGCAAGTGCGCAATTGACCGATGTATTCCGTAGTATACTGTCGGAATTGACGCCGCAGCTGCAAAATGTTAGCTGGGAGCGTGACACTCTTGAGGGGGTCGTTTCAGAGGTGGCCGCGAGTCACGATATGAAGCTTGGCAAACTGGCCGGTCCGCTGCGCGCGGCATTGTCTGGTCGCCCCGTCTCGCCGAGTGTTTTTGATATGATGCTGGTCCTTGGTCGTGCGGAAACAATTGCGCGTCTCACGCAGGTAACTGCCTGAAACCTTTTCGTGACGCTAATTCGTTACGAGGGGCAAATGACCGGAAAATTTGCGCTGCCACCAGAAGGGTGTGCGGCTTACATGGGGAACGAAAATGGCTGAACCGACCAAGACCGCGACATTAACCATTGATGGGACGTCCTACGAATTACCTATTCTCTCGCCAACGGCGGGTCCGGATGTGATCGATATTCGCAAGCTCTACGCACAGGCCGGTGTGTTTACTTATGATCCCGGGTTTACCTCTACGGCGGCTTGCGACAGCACGATCACATTTATTGATGGTGACAAAGGCGAATTGTTGCATCGTGGGTATCCTATTGACCAGCTTGCAGGTCAGTCACATTATCTCGAAGTGTGTTATGCCCTGCTTTACGGCGAGCTGCCGGATGCTGAAACGCTCGAAGAGTTCGAGGCGCTGATCACCCGTCACACAATGATCCACGAGCAGATGCATATGTTTTTCCGCGGTTTCCGCCGCGATGCACATCCTATGGCGACGATGGTGGGTGTCGTGGGTGCGATGTCTGCGTTTTATCACGACAGCACTGACATTGATGATCCGCATCAGCGCGAAGTGGCGTCGATCCGTTTGGTTGCGAAAATGCCAACGATTGCGGCGATGGCTTATAAATACTCCATCGGCCAGCCCTTTGTTTATCCACGCAATGATCTAGATTATGCCGCGAACTTCTTGCATATGTGTTTCTCGGTGCCTGCCGAAGAATATCATGTGAACCCTGTTCTGGCTAAGGCGATGGACCGGATTTTCACATTGCATGCGGATCACGAGCAAAACGCGTCTACCTCGACTGTGCGTTTGGCGTCGTCGTCGGGCGCAAATCCGTTTGCTTGTATTGCGGCCGGTATTGCCTGTCTTTGGGGCCCTGCCCACGGTGGCGCAAACCAAGCCTGCTTGGAAATGCTGAAAGAAATCGGCACTGTTGATCGTATTCCAGAGTTTATCGCGCGCGCCAAGGACAAGGACGATAGCTATCGCCTGATGGGTTTTGGTCACCGCGTTTACAAGAATTTCGACCCGCGCGCGACTGTGCTTAAGGAATCGGCGGACGAGGTTCTTGAGCTGTTGGGTATCGAAAATAATCCACTTTTGCAGGTTGCGAAAGAGCTGGAGCGTCAGGCGCTTGCAGATCCGTATTTTGCCGAGAAAAAGCTGTTCCCGAACGTCGATTTCTATTCCGGCATCATTCTCGAAGCGATGGGATTCCCAACGTCCATGTTCACGCCAATTTTTGCAATGGCGCGCACGGTGGGTTGGATTTCCCAGTGGAAAGAGCAGCTTGCTGATCCGCAGTTGAAAATTGGTCGACCACGTCAGTTGTATTCGGGCGAAACCGCCCGGGATTATGTCGATATCGAAAAACGCTAAGTAATCGGGGTCGCGCATAACGCGGCCCCTTTTTTTTGATGTTGAGAACCGATCACCTTGCTTTGCGTGCTGTGTGAGTTGATGATCTAATGGCGTTGCACGAGTTATTTTGCGAGCCACGCCATAGGTGCAATTATCACGTATATTTGTGTAATCACCGGCGGGTCTGCGCTTACCGCGGATGTTGATCCATCACTGATCGCGCTCGCTAGCTGACTGAAAAGGCTAAGTTTTGTCTAAAGTACAGGGTCCGTAGTGCCCTGCAACTGATCTGGCAGACATTGGGTCACACGGTGAATATGCGCAGTTAGTTGATTGATCATCGGTTCCGAGCCGCGCAATCGACTGTGAACTTGCTAATATATCAAGAAAGTCCCCTGCAAGCGGCGTTTGATCCGAGAACAGGGGATGTAATGCTAGTGCCCTTCAAATTTTGCTGGACGTTTTTCGAGGAAAGCCAAGACGCCTTCCTGGAAGTCACGGGTTTGGCCGCATTTGCCCTGAAGTTGTGCCTCTACCGCCAGTTGCTGGTCGAGTGTATTTTCAAACGAGCCTCGGATTGCGGTTTTCAAGTGGCGGTATGTCTCGGTCGGGCCATTGGCCAAAGCGGCGGCACGGGCGCGCCAGTGCGCTTCAAACTCGGTAGCGGGTTTTGCTTCGTAGATCATGCCCCAATCGACGGCCTGTGTGGCAGTGATATTGTCGGCAAAGAGAGCCGCCCCCATGGCCCTTGCCGCGCCAATCTGACGCGGTAGCCAATAGGTGCCGCCCGCGTCGGGGATCAGGCCGATACGAGTGAAAGCTTGGATGAACACAGCATCTTCCGAGGCAATCACCACATCGGCAGCCAGCGCTAGGTTTGCGCCTGCGCCTACTGCGGGGCCGTTCACGGCGCAGAGGGTTGGCACCCGGCAGTCATAAATTGCCTTGAGCATCGGCACATATTCGTCGCGCAATGTCATTTCTAAATCAAGCGTTGCAGCGGAGCCGCCATCCCCCAGATCTTGTCCCGAGCAGAACCCCCGCCCTGCCCCTGTCAACACGAAACAGCGCACGGCGGTTTCGGCAGTTTTGACGGCATGGGTGATTTCGCTGCGCATTTGTGTGTTCAGCGCGTTCATCAGATCGGGTCGGTTCAATGTGATAACACCGATACCGTCCGCGATGTGCAGCGTGATTGCTTGATATTCCATGGGGTGCATCCTGTTTAACTGTTGGTCAACCCTAACGCGCAGGCTGGCAAAAGAAAGCAGGACGGTGCGTCAGTTGCGCAGGATTTGATCCAAGCGGGCCTGTTCGGAGGCATCGAGTTTTGTCTCTGCCGTTGCTGCGCGTTTACGGATTGTTGTAAAACCGATCAGCAATGCCAAAAGCAACATTGTCGGTGCAGCGCCCCACAGGACCCAGTTTGCGCCGCCTTTGGTGGGCTTGAGCAGCACGTATTCGCCGTAGCGTTGCACAAGGAAGTCGACCGCCTGCGCATCGCTGTCACCTGCAACCAACCGTTCCCGCAGGATTAAACGCAAATCTTTCGCAATGCTTGCGTTGGATTCATCGATAGACTCATTTCGGCAAACAGGGCAGCGCAGCCCCGCTGACAGCTCGCGCGCCCGGGTTTCCAATACAGGATCGGCCAGCATCTCGGACGGTTCTACCGCCAAGGCAGGTGTCGCAAGAAGCAGCAGCAGTGCAATGAGACGCATCATGCGGTTTGGGCCTTTGCAGTGGTGGATTTGCGCGCGCCTGCCGCCATGCGCATCCGCCGGTCCAGTAGCGAAAAGATACCGCCAAGCGACATCAATATCGCGCCGCCCCAGACCCAGTTAGCAAACGGCTTTATATAAACCCTGACGACATAGCCGCCGCCGGCTTGTTCATCGCCGATCACCACATAGATGTCGCGCGCGATGCCGTTGCGAATTGCAGCCTCTGTTGTGGGCATTTGCGCGACCGGATAGAACCGCTTTTCAGGATATAGGGTTGTGACGTTGCGCCCGTCTTTGCTCACGACGATTTCGCCCATGGTGGTCAGGTAATTCGGGCCTTCGGCTTGGGTTACGTCGCGCAGCTCAAAAGTGAATCCGCTTACGTCATAGGCCTCGCCGACGGTTGCCACGCGAATGTCCTCTTGTTGCCAAGCGGTGATCGCGGCCACACCAAAGACCATCACACCCATACCGATATGCGCGATAGCCTTGCCCCAATCAGCCCCCGGCAGACGGAACAGTCGCCCGAGGCGTGACATAATGCTGCCGCGCCCTGTACGGGTCGCGATGTCGACAACCGCGCCAGCCACGACCCAGACGCCCAGAGCTGTGCCAATGGGTCCAAGCGCCGACCGCCCCGATTGCATTGCATAGATCAAAGAGCCGATTGCCACAGCGAGTAGGGCAAAAGGCCACAGGTGAGACCAGACTTTTGACAGGCTGCCCCGTTTCCACGACAGCATCGACCCAAGCGGCAAGGCAAGTGCCAGACCAATCATGAAAGGTGTAAAGGCAGCGTCAAAGAACGGCGGGCCAACTGACAGAGTGCGTCCCAAGATCAACTCGGCCACAAGCGGCCAAATTGTGCCGACAAAGATGACTAAGGCGCTGACAGCGAGCAGGATGTTGTTCAACACCAGCCCACTTTCGCGGCTGACGCCGCCAAACACACCTTTTGCCTCTAATGTGCCTGCGCGTGCGGCATATAGTGTGAGTGCGCCGCCTGTGAATACGCCAAAAATGATGAGCATGAATACGCCCCGCTCGGGGTCGTTTGCAAAGGCGTGCACGGAGGTTAGCACGCCGGATCGCACGATGAATGTGCCAAGGAGCGAGAAGCTGAATGCGACGATGGCTAGCAGCACAGTCCAGCTTTTCAGGGCTTCGCGTTTTTCGACGACAATCGCCGAGTGCAGCAAGGCGGTTGCGATCAGCCAGGGCATAAACGACGCATTTTCGACCGGATCCCAGAACCAGAAGCCACCCCAGCCAAGTTCATAGTAGGCCCACCAGCTGCCAAGTGCGATGCCTATGGTGAGGAACATCCATGCCGCAAGGGTCCACGGGCGCACCCAGCGCGCCCAAGCGGCGTCCACGCGTCCTTCGATCAGAGCCGCGACTGCAAATGAGAACGCCATGCTCAGGCCGACGTAGCCAAGATAGAGAAACGGCGGGTGGAACGCCAAACCGGGGTCTTGCAACAGCGGGTTGAGGTCAAGACCGTTTAATGGTGGCACTGCGAGACGTGCGAATGGGTTTGAGGTGAGCAAGATAAATAGATAAAATGCAACAGAAATAGAGGCTTGCACGGACAAAACACGTGCACGTAGACGGTCTGGCAAGTTGCCACCGAACCATGCGGCAGAGGCGCCAAAGATCGTCAGGATTAATACCCAAAGAAGCATCGAGCCTTCGTGGTTGCCCCAAACGCCACTAATTTTATAGATCAGCGGTTTGGCTGTGTGCGAGTTTGCATGCACCAACGCGAGCGAAAAATCCGATTGCACAAAGGCCCAGATCAGCACGCTAAACGAAAAACCGACAAGGATCACCTGACTGGTTGCCGCAGGTTCGGCGATGGCCATCCACGATCGCCGCCCCGTCTGGGCGCCAATCATCGGGACGATCATTTGAATAACTGCGATCCCAAAGGCAAGAATCAGCGCGAAGTGTGCAAGTTCATTTAACATAGAGCGAAGCTAGCGCAGATTTGGCCTAAACAACATACGCGGCATTTGCATTATTTTGTGATCGCCCCGCGCATTTCGCCGCAGGGCGATCTTGGTGTTTTAGATCATGAAGCCGCCTTGAACCGCGTAGGTAAGCCCTGCCAGAACCAGTCCGCCGATGATCAGGCGCACCAGCCATTGCAGCATTTCCTCTATCGAGGCCAGTCGCGTGCCGATGTTCAGACGGTGAACGTCTTCGACTGCATTGCGCAATTCGAGTGCTGCGATCCGTCGTTCCAGTTCAAGTGCGTCCATCGCCACCCTGCCAATCCAGCAGTGCGGGATTTTCCGCAAAATCGGCGGTCGGAGGTGAGGCGACATTGACCGCGGCGACGGTTTGCACCGCTTGTCGTTGGAATTCCTGGCCTTTCGTCTGATGCCTTGCGCCAAAATAGAAACTGACAATTGCGCCCATGAGCCACCAAAGCGGTTCTGGCACTGCCGAGATGCCAATCATGCGGAATTCGAACCAGACCGGATCGACCATAGCCATCACAAACAATCCAATTGTGCCAAGCGCCAGCAACGGGCGCGGCAAACGGTTTAACCCGTCTATAAAACGGTCAAAACCCGATTGGCGCGGCTGGCTGAATTCGGCAGCAAATTGCGCCAGCGCTGCGGTTTTTTGGTCTGCAGCGCGCACCGCTCCGTTTTCGGCATTTTCACGGCATACCTCAACAGTTTCGGCGACGATATTACGTCCACCGCCAAAGACACCGCTCATGATTTTGTCGATCACGCCCATGCTGCAACCCTCGCGTTATGGGCCGCGTCTGACAGGTGATATTTTGGCGCGATAAACTCTTCGGCGCGGGTGATCCAGCCGCCTTTGCCGCCATCCTTGCGCCGCGCGTATTTACGGCTGGCGGGGCGCGCATCGCCCAAAGCGTAGTAATAGTTGCGCCGTGCAATGCCGTAGGCATCGACAAAGTGATCTGGCGCGGCGGCCATGGCCTGTGCTGCGGCCGCGGCGGTTTGCGGTCCGATTGCACCGTCGACGCTGACGGTGACCCGCATTTGATTGAGCAGGAGTTGCAGGATTTTCACGGAATTATTGCCTGCGTTCACATACATATCGAAAACCGACGCCTGTAGTGGCGGTGGCAGCAGCGCGAGATTTGGTTTGTGGAAGTAGTCGTTGATGAAAATCTGTAAAGCTTGATCGGCGGTCAGGCGCCGCACATCGCTGGCGTCCACCTTGCCGTCGCCTGTCAGATCAAGGCCCAAGCGGCGCATTGTATGCACCGTGACCCCATGGTTTGTGGCCCCACCCGGATCATCGGGATCGTTTACATAACCACCTTCGCGCGCAAGGATCGCCCGCGCAATATCGTTAACCGTCTGCATTTTGCACCTCACCATTTAGATGTGTGCAAGATGCATATGGTTTGGTTAATTGATCGCGGCAGCACCGTCCGGCGCGACGTACACGCCTTGCTCTTTCAGTGCATCAAGCACCTCTTTTGGCATGTAAGTCTCGTCGTGTTTTGCAAGGATTTCAACGGCTTCGAAGGTGCCGTTAATCAAACGCCCCTGCCCGACCATGCCTTGATTTTCGCTAAACAGATCAGGCAGGATACCCGTGTAGACCACGGGAATTGTCGCCCCGCCGTCAGTTACAGCAAAGGAAACCTGTTCGCCTTGACCGCGTAAAATCGAGCCTTCGGCGACCAAACCGCCGATGCGGAACAGCTCGTTTGGTGCGGGAGGCGCATCGGCGACTTCGCTGGGAGAGCGGAAATAGTTGATGCCGTCGCGCATGGCGTAGCCAATCAATCCGGTCGACAAAGCCATTGCCACAAAGGCCAGCGCGATCACCTGCATGCGGCGTTTTTTCTTGAGGCCCTTCATGGGTACACCGCCACGGACATCAGTCCTGCGGTTTCGTCTAGTCCCAACATCAGGTTGGCGTTTTGAAGGGCTTGTCCGCTGGACCCTTTGGTCAGGTTGTCGAGTGTGGCGATGATGATGGTGCGCCCTTTGATGCGGTCTGCGACCACGCCGATGTGGCAGAAGTTGCTGGCGCGCACATGTTTGATTGCAGGCGTTTCACCCAGAGGGAGAACCTGAAGGAATGGCTCGTCTTTATAAGCGTTTACAAAGGTTTCGTGGATGACATTCGCGTCGCCGTCCACATAGATCGTCGCCAGAATACCGCGGTTTGCGGGGATCAGATGCGGGGTGAATTGCACGGTGACGGGACGCCCAGCGATGGCGCTAAACTCTTGGTCGAACTCGCCAAGGTGACGGTGTGTGCCGCCGACCGCGTAGCCATGCGCATTCTCGGAGAGTTCGGCGTGCAGCAGGTTTTCTTTCAGCGCGCGCCCTGCCCCAGACACGGCGGCTTGTAGGTCGATGACGATGCGGTCGAGATCAATCACGCCTGCGGCGATCAACGGGCGCAATGCGTATTGTCCAGTTGCCGCGTTGCAGCCGGTGCCAGCCACCAGACGCGCGGTTTTGATTTCGTCGCGGTAAAACTCGGTTAGGCCATAGACAGCTTCGGTTTGCAGATCCAAGGCGGCGTGGTCTTGACCGTACCATTTTTTATAGGCGGCAGGATCGCGCAGGCGGAAGTCGGCGGAGAGGTCGACCACTTTCACCGACGTTGGCAAAGCCGCGATCACCTTTTGGGATGTGGCATGTGGCAAGGCGCAGAACACCAGATCAACGCCGTCGAACGTCATGTCTTCGATTGTGGTCAAGCGCGGCAAGTCCAAGTGGCGCAGATGCGGATAGACTTCTGACATCGCCATGCCCGCCTTGGAGTTCCCCGAAAGGCCCACAATTTTCATCGCGGGATGGGTAGCAATCAGGCGCACCAATTCGGCGCCTGTGTAGCCTGAAGCGCCTAAAATGGCGACGTTTTTCGTCATGGTTATGATCCTTTTGTCAGGATGAATGTAGGTCGGCGCATGGTGGCAGACAATCAGGCAGATTCAAATGTGATCTGACGTCGCAGGAACTGGGTTGCACGCGAGGACACTTTTTTCGGGTCGCCTGTGGTCAGGAATGCGTTTTGTGTGCCTGCGCCAATCATTTCAGGGCGACGGGTCAGATAATCGGCGAGGCTTTCTGCGACCAGATCGGCCTGACTATATACTTTCACCTCTGCGCCAAGCGCGTCTTGGAACATGTCTTTCATCAAAGGGTAGTGTGTGCAGCCCAGGATTGCGGCGTCGGGTGTTGGCATTTTACGCTTTAGGGCGTCGACATGGCTGCGCACCAAGGCTTCGGCCAAGATGTAATCGCCGTCCTCGATTGCATCGACCACGCCGCCGCAGGCCTGCGCCTCGACATCAACGCCAATCGCGCGGAACGCCAATTCACGCTGGAACGCGCGGCTGCTGACGGTTGCGGGAGTTGCGAACAAAGCGACGTGTTTCACCGCAACTTCGCGCGGCGGCGAGTTATCGCCCCACTGACGTTCGGTCAGGGCTTCGATCAAGGGCACAAAGACGCCCAAGACCCGTTTTTCCTTTGGAACCCAGCTTTCTTGCATTTTACGCAAAGCCGCAGCACTGGCCGTATTACAGGCCAAAATCACCAGATCGCAGCCTGCATCAAACAGGCGTTCGGTTGCGGCGGTGGTCAGGTTGTAGATATCTTCGGGCGTGCGCACGCCGTATGGTGCATGTGCGCTGTCGCCCAGATAGACAAACGGCACATCAGGCAAGCGCGCTTGCAGCGCATCCAGCACCGTTAACCCACCTATACCACTATCAAAAACTCCGACTGCCATTTTATCGCCCCCACCGTTCCACGGTAAATTGCATTATTCGTGCGGCCGTTTTACTGCGCCACTTACCGCCCTTATAGCCGACATAGATTGCCAAGTGAAAGACCACCGTGACCGCGCCGCGCGCTTTTCGCCGGCCCCATCCCGAAACCTGACGCAGAACCCGCCGCGTATCGAAAAAATTTGATGTATTGTATAAATATTGCACATTTATGCAAAAAACGCCCAACATTTCAGCTAGACTGTGGTTTGAGATGTTTAAAGCGTGATCGCGCTTGCTTATATTTTCATCTGTTCATAGTGCATCTGTTCAGAATGGATCAGCGTGCTTTTTCATAGTCGGCTTTATGAGTTTAGGAATTTCGAGGATAATCAAATGGATTGGGACAAGTTACGGATATTTCACGCCGTCGCAGATGCAGGGTCGCTGACCCATGCGGGCGAGATATTGCATCTGTCGCAATCGGCGGTCAGCCGTCAGGTGCGCGCGCTAGAGGAAATGCTGAACACCACGTTGTTTCACCGCCATGCGCGGGGCCTGATCCTAACCGAACAGGGCGAGTTGCTGTTTGACGCTACGAAATCGATGAATAAACGCCTGGAGTCCGCCTCTGCGCGCATTCGCGATAGTGAAGAAGAAGTGTTTGGTGATTTGCGTATCACCACCACCACGGCATTCGGCACATTGTGGCTGGCTCCGCGTCTACCGAAACTTTATGAAAAATACCCTGATCTGCGTATTGATTTGATGTTGGAAGAGCGGGTTCTGGACTTGCCAATGCGTGAAGCGGACGTGGCGATCCGTATGAAAGAGCCGTCGCAGGCCGACCTGATCCGTAAGCGTCTGATGTCGGTGCGAATGCGGCTCTATGCGTCCCAAACATACCTTGATCAACGCGGCGCGATTAACGTCATCGAAGATATCAGCAACCATAGGTTGATCAGCCAAAGCCTGTCGTCCGCGCAGGTTGCAGCTGGTGCATCGCTGGTGCAGCATTTGATGAGCTTTGACGTACAAAGTGTGTTTACCGTGAACAACTACTTTGGGGTGTTGCAGGGGGTGTTGAACAATTTGGGTGTTGGCGTGCTACCCGACTATATAGTAGAGGACTTTCCCGACCTTGTACGGGTCCTGCCGGAGATCGAATCGGTTGAGGTGCCTGTGTTCCTCGCCTACCCGGAAGAATTGCGCCAATCCAAGCGGATCAGCGCATTTCGTGATTTTGTGGAAGAAGAGATTTTTTCACATCGGAAAAAAATTCGTGACAGACAGGCAACTTAACCTATTGCCCTCATGACTCGCCACCAGCCATGCTCTGAGTGCATAGCGGCAATGCGAATTGTGAGGTCCGTTTTGTCTTGAATGGTTAAATATTGCGCACTATCTAAACTTTCGAAGGCAGTGATGCTTCAACGCTCACCGCTTTCACCTCCCTGTTGGACTTTGCCGGGCCTTGTGCCCGGCATTTTTTTGTCTTGTGGTCCATATTTTTAACGTAAAAGCATAGCCCTGCTCGCCAAGTCAGGCGCGTTTTTTCAATCTGCCCATATTTACAGCAGTATTCGCGCTTCCCCCTTGGGCGATCCCCCGTTAAAAGCGGATCAACTGCTCGGAGGCCCCCATGCAAGATCCCATCATCACTGACGACCTTATTGCCGCTCACGGATTAAAGCCCGATGAATACGCCCGCATTTTGGAAATTATCGGACGCGAACCTACGTTCACCGAGCTTGGCATTTTTTCTGCCATGTGGAACGAGCACTGCTCTTATAAGTCGTCCAAGAAATGGCTGCGCACTTTGCCCACCACAGGTCCGCAGGTCATCTGCGGCCCCGGTGAAAACGCGGGCATCGTGGATATTGGCGATGGCCAGTGTGTGGTATTCAAGATGGAGAGCCACAATCACCCGTCTTATATCGAGCCCTATCAAGGTGCTGCGACGGGAGTTGGTGGCATTCTGCGTGACGTGTTTACGATGGGCGCGCGTCCGATTGCCGCGATGAACTCGCTATCGTTTGGCGCGCCAAGCCATCCGAAAACCCGCCAGCTTGTGAATGGTGTAGTTGCGGGCGTTGGCGGCTATGGCAACTGCTTTGGCGTGCCGACAGTGGGCGGCGAAGTGCGGTTTGATCCAGCCTATAACGGCAACTGCCTTGTGAATGCCTTTGCTGCGGGGATCGCGGATACCGACAAGATTTTCTATTCCGCTGCTTCTGGTGTTGGCATGCCCGTTGTTTATTTAGGGGCCAAGACCGGTCGTGACGGGGTTGGCGGGGCCACGATGGCGTCGGCTGAATTTGACGACACGATTGAGGACAAGCGCCCCACCGTACAGGTTGGTGATCCGTTCACAGAGAAGCGTTTGATGGAAGCCACGCTTGAGCTGATGGCCACGGGGGCTGTGATTTCGATACAAGACATGGGGGCCGCTGGCCTGACGTGTTCTGCGGTGGAAATGGGAGATAAAGGCGGGCTAGGTGTCCGGCTTAATCTGGAAGACGTGCCGCAGCGTGAAGAGAATATGACGGCTTACGAGATGATGCTGTCGGAATCTCAAGAACGCATGTTGATGGTCTTGAAGCCCGAGTTGGAAGCCGAAGCCCGCGCCGTGTTTGTAAAATGGGATCTTGATTTTGCTATTGTCGGTGAAACGATTGCCGAAGACCGTTTCCTAGTGATGCACAACGGCGTGGTGAAAGCCGACCTACCGCTGGCGACGCTCTCTGGTTCTGCGCCTGAATATGACCGGCCTTGGGTGCCGACGCCAGCTGCTGCGCCATTGGGCGATGTGGTCGGTGTTGATCCGATCGACGGATTGCGCGCGCTGATCAGCAGCCCGAATTATGCAGGCAAGCAGTGGGTTTACGAACAATATGACCAGCAGGTTATGGGCGATACGGCCCGTACGCCGGGTCAGGGTTCGGGGATTGTGCGCATTCATGGCACGGACAAGTCGCTGGCCTTTACCTCTGATGTGACGCCGCGCTATGTAAAAGCCAACCCTGTTGAGGGTGGCAAGCAAGCCGTGGCCGAAGCGTATCGCAACTTGACCGCCGTGGGGGCGACGCCGCTTGCGACAACTGACAATATGAACTTTGGCAATCCGGAAAAGCCCGAAATTATGGGCCAGTTTGTGGGTGCGATCCAAGGGATCGGCGAGGCGTGCATCGCGCTGGATATGCCGATCGTGTCGGGCAATGTATCGCTATATAATGAAACCGACGGTAAGGGTATTTTGCCGACGCCGACCATTGGCGCAGTGGGCATTATTGCGCATCCTGACCTGATGATTGCCGGTCAGATCCGTACAGGCCACGTTTTGTTACTCGTTGGTGAAACGTGTGGCCATCTTGGGCAATCGGCACTGCTTGCGGAGGTTTACGGACGCGCCGAAGGTGATGCACCGCACGTTGATCTGGAAGCGGAGAAGCGTAACGGTGATTTTATCCGCGCCAACCATGCTGCGATCCACGCCTGCACTGATCTATCCGACGGCGGGCTTGCGCTTGCTGCGTTCGAGCTGGCGGAAGCTGCTGGTGTTGGTATCACGCTCGATGCTGAGGATACGCCGACCTTGTTCAGCGAAGATCAGGCCCGTTACCTGATTGCCTGCAATTTTGATCAAGCCGAAGAGTTGATGCTGGCCGCAGGGCGCGTCGGTGTCCCGCTCGCAATGGTTGGGAAAGTCGGGGGTGACGTGGTGACATTCGGACGCCACCACGCCCCGCTTGCCGACCTCGCCACAGTCTTCCGCAGCAGTTTTGCAGCAGCCATCGCTTGAAGCCCCGTGCATCTACCCCTAGTTTATACATAACGTGTAAAGGAAATCAAAATGCCGATCACCGCCCATGAGATTGAAACACTGCTGCGCGCAGAATTCCCCGATGCAAAGATCGCAGTGCAAGGCGATGATGGTGCGCATTTTGCTGCTGAGGTGATTGACGCCAGCTTTGCGGGCAAAAACCGGGTGCAGCAGCAACGTGCGGTTTACGCGGCACTGAAAGGCAAGATGGACGGAACATCAGGCGAGCTTCACGCCCTTGCATTGACCACAAAAGCCCCTGAATAATCCGAATTTTCTAGAGAATTCGGGACTTACGATTATTTTAGAATAATCGCCTACCCAAAGGATAGAACATGACAACCGCCGATCAAATCAAACAAACCGTGACCTCCAATGATGTTGTGCTTTTCATGAAAGGCACCAAAGACGCGCCGCAATGCGGGTTCTCGTCCCGCGTAGCTGGCGTTTTGAATTTCATGGGCATTGAATTTGCCGATGTGAATGTGCTGGCCGACGAAGAAATCCGCCAAGGCATCAAAGATTATTCCGATTGGCCAACCGTGCCGCAGCTTTACGTTAAAGGCGAATTTGTCGGCGGGTGTGATATCATCACCGAGATGATGTTGTCGGGCGAACTAGACACGCTGCTGTCCGATAACGCTGTGAGCTTCAATAAAGAAGCCGCCGACACAATCCGCGAAGCAAACGCGTAACGACGTTTACTTGCTTTCTCGGCATCACTTTTGTCGAGATAAATTAGTGGTGTTACCGCGCCGAGGGTTTTGCCCTGCTGGCGCGGTAACGAGTAAAACAATAGCACGATTTCAAATCGTAGTTGATGCAATCACCCAAATAAAATGGCAGGCTTACGCCACTTCGCCTTCGATCTGATCAGCTAAGGCTTCTGCGCGGGCAGCGATTTCGGCCAGTGTTTCGGTCACACGCGCGGGCACAACCGGCACCTCGACGCGTGCTGCAGGGCGGGATTCCAAGGCGTGGACCTGTGCCTGCAATTGGGCGACGCGCGCTTCGGCCTCGCTGACTTTATCTTCTAGTCCTGCCGTCTTATCTGCTAGCATCAACCCTGACATCAACAGCATACGGGCCTCGGTGATACGCCCTACTTGCGCGGCAAGATGGGTCGCTTCTGCATCTAGCATGGCAGAGGCGGAATAGAGGAAGTGCTCTTCGCCGTCCTGACAGGCTACCTCGAAGTTGCGACCACCAATTGTTATTTCGACGTGTGGCATATTCTACGCTTTCTCGATCAAAGGTTTCAGCTCGGAAATAATCGCATCAATCTCGGCGGCATCAATGGCACGTTGCGCCGTCAGAGCTTCGATTTCTTCAACAGCTGCGCGGTTCATCAACTCTGGCGATCCGTTGGTGTCTTGCGCCGCGTTGCGCAGTGTCTCATTTGAGGCGGTCAATTCGGCATTGGACAGGCTCAACTCCTGAATTTCGGCTTCCAGCGCGGTGATCTTATGGGTCTGGGCCTCTGCCCGTGCTTTCATTTCGGCGACGTTGCCATCTTGCCGCTCGCGCAGGACACTTACCCGCTCTTCCAAACGGGCGGTTACGTTCTGCTCTTCTTGCAGCTGATAGCGCAGGGCTGCGGTTTCGTCTTCGACTTCTGGCTTTGGCTCTGCCGCTTTTGCCACAGCTTCGCTCATCTGCCCGACGCCTGCGCGAATACGGTCCAAAGCTGCCGTTATCCTGCTTTCTAGTTGATCAATTTCACTCATCTGTCCGTCCTTCCACACGCCCGAACCCGGAGCGTAATATGCCATCGGGTACTCAGGGCCACTGTTTGCTGGCACCCGTAATGACCGAATCGTGCCTCTTGATCGCCAGCCTAAGCGATCACGGCCTTGCCAGCAAACAGGCACATCGTAACGATATGAAAGACTTACGCAGCGCGCTTGATCTTACACCCTGCCCTGATATTACGCTGACAACACCAGATTAACGCCAGCCAATAGGACATGACCCTTGGATATTGCAGCACTGCGCACAGCACACCCCGACCATTGGATGAAAGCCGCCGCCATCCGCACCCTGACACTTGACGCGGTTGCCGCCGCAAATTCGGGTCATTCAGGTATGCCAATGGGCATGGCCGACGTGGCGACGGTTCTTTTTGAGAAGCACCTGAACTTTGATCCCAAAGCCCCGGAGTGGCCGGATCGTGATCGTTTCATCCTGTCTGCTGGCCACGGTTCAATGCTGCTGTATGCGCTGATGTACTTGACGGGCTACGAAGACATTACGCTTGAGCAAATCAAGAATTTCCGCCAGTGGGGCGCGAAAACCGCGGGTCATCCAGAATATGGCCATGCACACGGCATCGAAACCACAACCGGCCCGCTTGGCCAAGGCATTGCGAACTCTGTCGGCTTTGCGATTGCTGAAGAGATCCAGCGCGCCCGTTACGGTGTATCTGTTGTCAACCACAACACCTACGTGATCGCTGGCGACGGCTGCTTGATGGAAGGCATTAGCCAAGAGGCGATCGGCCTTGCAGGGATGCAAGAACTGGGTCACCTGATTGTGTTCTGGGACAATAACAATATCACCATCGACGGCACGGTGGATATTGCGGACAAGACTAACCAGATGATGCGTTTTGCGGCGTCAGGCTGGCATGTGCAGGAAATCGACGGTCATAACCCCGACGACATTAACGCCGCGATTGCGGTCGCCAAGAACGATCCCCGTCCTTCAATGATTGCGTGTAAAACACACATCGCACTGGGTCACGCGGCACAAGATACATCAAAGGGTCATGGCGCGTTGACTGACGCGGACCAGATGGCAGCCACTAAAGAATTGTATGGCTGGCCTGCGGGCTCGTTCAATGTTCCTGCGGAAATTAAAGCGCAGTGGGAAGAAATTGGCGCACGCGGTGCTGCAACCCGAGCAGATTGGGAAGATCGTTTTACAAAGCTCTCCCCCACCAAACAGGCAGAATTCACCCGTGCCAACGCGGGAGAAGCGCCTAAAAAGCTGATCCCTGCAATCCGTGCGTTCAAGAAAAATGCCAGTGAGACTGCGCCCAAATACGCGACCCGCAAATCGTCCGAGGAAGTGCTGAAAGTAATCAATCCGATCATGCTTGAGACAATCGGCGGCTCGGCGGACCTTACAGGCTCTAACAACACGAAAACCGGCGACATGGGCGTGTTCCACCCTGACACCCGCGAGGGCCGCTATATCTATTATGGTGTGCGCGAGCATGGCATGGCGGCGGCAATGAACGGCATGGCGCTGCATGGCGGCGCGCGGGCGTATGGCGGCACGTTCATGTGCTTTACCGACTATGCACGCGGCGCGATGCGTCTGTCCGCGCTGATGGGCGTGCCTGTAACTTATGTGATGACCCACGACAGCATTGGTCTGGGTGAAGACGGCCCAACGCACCAGCCTGTCGAGCATCTTGCGATAATGCGTGCGACACCGAACACCCACGTTTTCCGCCCTGCGGATACCGTGGAAACCGCCGAAGCCTGGGAAGTGGCCCTGACATCAACAAGTACCCCGTCGGTGCTCTGTCTGTCGCGCCAGAACCTGCCGACTGTGCGCTTGGAGCATAAGGTCAAGAACCTTACAGCCCAAGGCGGCTATATCTTGGCCGATGCAGGCGGCAAGCGTCAGGCGATCATTATGGCGACTGGTTCCGAGGTCGAAGTGGCTTTGGCTGCGCGTGATTTGCTGCAAGCTGAGGGTATCGGCACCCGCGTTGTGTCCATGCCGTGCCACGAGTTGTTCCTTGACCAAGAGGAAAGCTACCGCAAGCGCGTATTGCCTGCGGGTCCTGTGCGCGTCGCTGTCGAAGCAGGCGTGCAAATGGGCTGGGATCGTTTCCTGTCGGGCGAGCGTGGCGCTTCCAAGAAAGCCGCCTTTGTGGGCATGGACAGCTTTGGCGCCTCTGCACCCGCCGAGACCTTGTTCGAGAAATTTGGCATCACAGCAGAAAATGTTGCGGCCCAAGTGAAATCGCTGATCAAGTAAGTAGGATGGATTTCAATCCATCGGTCGGTCGGGGCGCATCGCAATGCGCCCCGACCCTGCCACGGCAAGCGCCAAACAGCCTCCAGAAACTGCCCAGTTCTTTACGAAAATACTGATCTGCCACGGGTCCGCGGGGATCCAGTGGAAAATGCTTGTGAACGCGCAATAGGCCGCCAACGATAGTGCCACCGAGCGCACCTGCACCCCGACCACAAGCGCAAAACCGGCCAATGCGTTGTATGCTAAAGCAAGATAAATCAAGCCCGCAGGCATTGCCCAGTTTTGCAACAGATCTGCAGCCCCCTCTGGAGACGTGGTTTTTTGAATTGCACCACCAAGAAATAGAGCCGCGATTAGCAGGCGTGCGCAGAAAAGAGTTTTATCTGCCATTGCTTTGGTCATGCTCTAATCCTTTGATTGATTCGCCGTGGTGTGTGTCGTGCCATGCCAGCGGCTGAAGTGTTAACGCAAACAGTTAGCGCCACCAGACACAATGTCACTCTTTTATCGCTAACATATTGAAGAATATCACAATATGCCTTCCCGCCCCATGCCAGTGTTGCCTATACCAGCCTTAACGAAATCGCGCGAAAGAGGAATA
Organism: Yoonia sp. MH D7; assembly: GCF_054439475.1. Classification (NCBI taxonomy): domain Bacteria; kingdom Pseudomonadati; phylum Pseudomonadota; class Alphaproteobacteria; order Rhodobacterales; family Paracoccaceae; genus Yoonia; species Yoonia sp. MH D7. The sequence goes on along the minus strand of NZ_JBTJCF010000001.1, from coordinate 991,342 downwards.
GCCATGACTGTTACTATCGGGATCAACGGATTTGGACGCATCGGTCGTTGCACCTTGGCGCATATTACCGAAGCCGCGCGCAACGATGTGCAAGTGGTCAAAATCAACGCAACCGGGCCGATTGCCACCAATGCGCATCTTCTGAAATACGATTCAGTGCATGGCCGCTTTGGCTCGCCGATCACGGTTTCGGGCAACACCATGGATTTGGGCCGAGGCCCGATTGATGTAATGTCGACTTACAACCCCGAAGAGCTGGACTGGTCAGGCTGTGACGTGGTTTTGGAATGCACAGGCAAATTTAATGACGGCAACAAAGCACACGTTCACCTGACACGTGGCGCAAAGAAGGTGCTGATTTCGGCCCCCGCCACCAACGTCGACCGCACAGTTGTTTACGGCGTGAACCACCGCGATATGCTGGCTAACGAGCGTATGATATCCAACGGGTCATGCACGACGAACTGCCTTGCACCACTTGCGAAGGTGCTGAACGACGCAGTGGGCATCGAGCGCGGCATCATGACAACGATCCATAGCTACACGGGCGACCAGCCAACGCTGGACCGCCGCCACGACGACCTTTACCGCGCCCGCGCGGCCGCAATGGCGATGATCCCGACCTCTACCGGGGCTGCCGCAGCGCTTGGTCTGGTATTGCCAGAACTCGCAGGCAAGCTCGATGGCACAGCCATGCGCGTACCAACGCCAAACGTCTCGGCTGTGGATCTGACATTTGAAGCGGGCAAGTCCGTGACCGTGGAAGAAATCAACGCGATCATGGCAGAGGCCGCCAACGGCGCGATGCGCTCTGTGTTGGCGTATGACGACGAAGCTAAGGTCTCGATCGACTTCAACCACACCACGCAGTCCTGCATTTTTGCGCCCGACCAGACCAAAGTTGTTGGTGGCCGGACGGTGCGCGTGTTGGCATGGTATGACAATGAATGGGGTTTCTCGGCGCGTATGGCCGACGTTGCATCCTCCATGGGACGCTTGTTGCATTAATTCTGAGGAGCGCTACAGCGCTCCTCTTTCGCTTGGCGCTGCGGCGCGCTAAAGCTGCACTATGACAAATACCATTGCCATTTGGCTCGGCCTACTCATCATCGGCTTTTTTACCATTGACCACTTTTTCCTGCACTTGGGTGCGGTAGAAATTCTGATGCGTGGCTTGCTACAACTTATCTCCAAGATTGCATTCTGGCGTTAGATCGGGAATTGTCACCGTCTAAACCTTGACCTTCGCGCAAAAATAGCGATGTTAGCGCAAACACACCAGTGTCATGTCAGGAGGCGAACCATGTCAGTCAAAGTAGCAATTAACGGTTTTGGTCGTATCGGGCGCAATATCTTGCGCGCTATTATCGAATCCGGTCGCATGGATATCGAAGTGATCGCGATCAACGATCTGGGGCCGGTCGAGACCAATGCGCATTTGCTGCGGTTTGATTCTGTGCATGGGCGGTTTCCTGCGACTGTGATGACAACGGACAACAGCATGGACGTGGGCCGAGGGCCAATCCGGATGACGGCGATCCGCAATCCCGCTGATCTGCCGTGGGGCGACGTGGATGTTGTTCTGGAATGCACTGGTATCTTTACGTCGAAAGAGGCATGCCAAGCGCATCTTGACAATGGATCATCCCGTGTGTTGATCTCGGCACCTGGTAAAGATGCTGATAAAACAGTTGTTTACGGTGTAAATGACGGACTTTTGACCAAAGACGATATAGTGGTGTCCAACGCATCTTGCACCACCAACTGTCTAGCCCCCGTTGTGAAGATCCTGAATGACACCGTTGGGATTACCAAAGGGTTTATGACCACGATCCACAGCTACACCGGTGATCAGCCGACGCTGGATACGCTGCACAAGGATCTGTATCGCGCGCGTGCTGCGGCCCTGTCGATGATCCCGACCTCCACCGGTGCGGCCAAGGCGGTTGGTTTGGTTCTACCGGAATTAAACGGTAAACTGGATGGTGTCGCGATCCGTGTTCCAACGCCGAACGTCTCGGTGGTTGATCTGACGTTTGAAGCAACACGCGCCACGACTATTGAAGAAATCAATGCGGCGATTGTGGAGGCTGCGACCGAAGGCCCGCTGAAAGGCATTCTGGGCTATACGGACCAGCCGAATGTCAGCGTCGATTTCAACCATGATCCACGCTCGTCTGTTTTCCATCTTGACCAAACCAGGGTCTTGGACGGAAATATGGTGCGGATCCTGACATGGTATGACAACGAATGGGGTTTCTCAAATCGCATGGCTGACACGGCTGTGGCGATGGGAAAACTGATTTAAAACCCATAAATAGCAAAAGCCGACCGCCTGTCTGGGGTCGGCTTTTTGCTGAGCTATGCACAGGGCGCATCGCGGGTAGCTGAAACGGGCAGTGGTGCGACGTGTATGTAAGGCGTAGAGAGCGGGCAATCAAACCTCATTTTCTATTGGAATATTAAATTGTCTATCCTTAAAAAAATACTCGGTGCACTCGCTACTCGCAAAGCACCAACATACCGCGCCTGTGAAATTAGCCGCGCCGACGCAGCACGCATCATGAACATCAACGCTTACTGCTAAGCCATTGGTTATTATTGAATACTTTCTTCGATAAGTCTTTCAATATGGCAAGCGCAGATGTGATCGTCTGATGGCCAGCGCCCTGCGCTGCATGGAACCGGGTCGCGAGACCGGCGCGAGTTAACCGTTTAACCACCCGATGACCATTCGCCTGTGCCAGAGATCCCCGACTTTTGCGCCCTAGGCACCAGACATGCATGCAAGCGTGATTTCTGTGACATGTGTTTGCACATTCGCGTAAATGGGACGTCCGTTATCACACCTTTGACCGCGCATGCTCGCCGGATTGAGCGCCATGCACAAAACAACGGCCCACCGGTTTCGGCCGCACCCTTCCCGAATAGCCCAGAGCCGCAACGTGGTGTCCTACCGCCTGCTATGCCCAAGGGACACATCACCGCATGCCCCTGCCCTGAGGCCAAGATAATATGCAGATTGGGGGCTCATCTCATTGACCCAAAATCAGGCCAGCATAAATAGCTGCTGATCAAGCGGATAGGCAAGCTGAGATGAATCGCTAAAGGTTAGACCATGCGCATCTCCAGCGATCAGCTGGCGGCGCAGGATCATGTCAATCGGGCACGCAAAGCATCTTTCACGGCGGCAGGGACAAATTTGGTCACGTCACCACCAAGGCGGGCAATCTCTTTCACCAGTTTGCTTGCAATGGCCTGATTCTTGGCGTCAGCCATCAGGAATACCGTCTCAATCGAGTTGTCCATCGAGCGGTTCATTCCAACCATCTGGAATTCGTACTCAAAATCAGCTACCGCACGTAGACCGCGAATAATCATGCTGGCCCCCACATCACGGGCGCAATCAATCAACAGGTTTTCGAACGGATGCACTATCACCTCGCAGCCCACTTCGGTTCCGAGCGGCACACATTCGGCTTTCACCATTGCAACTCGCTCTTCGAGGCTGAACATAGGCCCTTTGTCGCGATTGATCGCCACGCCAATCACCAAACGGTCGACTAGCGTGCAGCCACGGCGCACAATATCCAAATGTCCGTTTGTCACGGGATCAAATGTGCCCGGGTATAGTCCAACACGCATAGCGTACCTCGTGATTCATAATTTGAATGCACGCAACATTATCGCGCAAAAGAATGCAAGGGGTCAGTGGCCCCTAATCATGCCTTCAAGCGCATCCTTCTCCATCGACAGCTCAGAAAGACGGGCTTTCACCGCGTCGCCGATCGAAATCAACCCGATCATAACCCCGTCATCCACAACCGGAATATGGCGAAAGCGACCTTCGGTCATCTTGGTCAAAATGTCATCCGTCTTATCAGAGGAACAACATGTGACCAGTTTCGAGGTCATAATCGTGCTCACGGGTTCCGACATGAGCGCTGCACCACGACGTCCCAACTCGCGAACGATGTCGCGCTCTGACAGGATCCCGTCGAGCGATGCGCCGTCAGCGGAGACAACTACCGTACCAATACGTTTCTGGGCGAGAATTTCCACCGCGTCCGAAATCAATGCCTCGGGCTTTACCGATACCACACCTGTTTCAGGCTTTGACTTGAGAATATGGGCAACAATCATACACGCGCTCCTAGTGGTTATCGTTCGTTCACCTCAAGTTTCACAAACCAAAGGCACATCTGTCAAGCATACAACGCAGGCAAGTACGCGAAAGCCACGCCTTGCTGCCTAGAAAATACCCAGTATTGTTTCCATGCAGACGCCCCAGAAGCGGTTATTTTCTTTATAGCGTAGATGGATTGCACTGTTAAGCTAGCGCAGAGCCCCTTTAGCCCAGCGGTTAAAAGTAAAAACCGCAGGATGAGTGAAACTCTTTCTACCCGTCGCTCGTGGGTAATTCTAAAGGCAGGACAAAAAAGTTCTGTTTAACTTATAAAGGACTTTATTATGACCGATCCAACACGCCGCGATGCGCTTCGCTTGGGTGCTGCTCTTATCGCCCTGCCCCTCACTGCCTCAATGGCCGCCGCTGAGGGTCATTCAACGGCGCATCGCGTTGTGATAAAGGGTATGAAATTTACCCCTGAAACGCTCGCGATCAAAGCCGGTGACAGTGTGACTTGGGTCAACGAAGACAATATGCGACACACGGCTACAGATCTGAATGGCGCATTTGATACTGGACTGCTAGGTAACGGCCAGTCCGCAACTCTGACATTTGGCGGCGCGGGTCGTTTTAACTACCGCTGCACCCCGCACAGCAATATGCGCGGCACGATTACAATCAGCTAGGTCGGGCCTTGTTGGCTCTGCGGGCCGACTATATCCATAAGCGGCTTTGGCTTTGACCCACCACATGAACAACGGTTCGTGGCCAAGGAGACGTTTATGGATTTTAGACTTTTGACTGCTCCCGCAGCACTGACGACCGCAACCCTGATGAGGCAGGTATGAGCGACATTATCACACGCCGAAATGGCGTTGCTGGGCATATCACGCTGAACCGCCCGCAGGCATTGAACGCGCTGACCTGGGACATGTGCACGGCCATAGAGACCGCAATTGACGATTGGCGCAATGATAGCTCTGTCGCACTTATTATCATCGATGGCGCAGGCGAGCGTGCATTCTGTTCGGGCGGGGACATCTCCGACATCTACGCCTCTGCACAGGTCAAAGACTACGCCTACGCGCAGAGATTCTGGCGAGACGAATACCGGTTGAACGCTAAGCTTGCGACCTACTGCAAACCCGTCGTCACCTTTCTACACGGTTTTACCATGGGCGGAGGCGTCGGATTGGGCTGCCATGCAAGCCATCGGGTCGTTTGCGAAAACAGCAAAATTGCCATGCCGGAATGCAAGATCGGGCTGGTACCGGACGTCGGTGGCACGTTGCTGCTTGCAAATGCACCCGGCTATATCGGCACCTATCTTGGGTTGACAGGTGACAGATTAAACGCCGCTGATGCGATATATACTGGTTTCGCTGATTATTTCATTTCGCAAGATCAGTGGGATATCGTGAAGAATACACTTGCCGAAACGGGCGACCTGTCAGCTATAGTGCCGCAAACACCACCGCAGGCAGCAATCAGCGCCCAACAAAAATCGCTCGACACACTGTTCAAGCACGACAGCCTGGCCGATATCTACACAAACCTGCCAGAGGGATCTTACGCCAAAAACCGCATGGACACTAATTCGCCGCTGTCGATGGCTTGTGCCGTGCCGCTGATCAATGCCGTCCGCAACAATCCGACCATTCATAACGCGCTTGAACGTGAATACCGCTTTACACACCGTGCAGTTGAGCACTCGGATTTTATTGAAGGCATCCGCGCTGCGATCATCGACCGCGACCGCGCCCCCAAATGGCAACATACATCTTGGTCAGATGTAACAGAGGCCGACATTAAAAAAATGACGGCCTCACTGGGCGAAGACGCGTTAAATCTACCCTAAATTGGCGAACTACTGCGCCGCGATCTTTGGCTGTAACATCGGTTTGAGATAGCGGCCTGTGTGGCTTTCCGTGACTTCCGCCACCTGCTCTGGTGTGCCGATGGCCACGATGCGACCACCCCCATCACCGCCTTCGGGGCCAATATCGATGATATGGTCGGCAGTTTTTACCACGTCCAGATTATGCTCGATCACAATGACCGAATTGCCCTGATCTACCAGTTCATGCAGTACTTCCAACAGCTTACGCACATCTTCAAAATGCAACCCTGTCGTCGGCTCATCGAGAATATACAGCGTACGACCCGTTGATTGCCTTGCGAGTTCCTTGGAGAGCTTGACGCGCTGTGCTTCGCCGCCCGACAATGTCGTCGCCTGTTGCCCCACTTTGATGTAACCAAGACCTACCCGCATCAGCGCGTCCATTTTGGTCCGGATCGACGGCACGGCGGTAAAGAAACCCTGCGCATCTTCCACCGTCATATCCAGCACATCGGCAATCGATTTGCCTTTGAACTTGATCTCAAGCGTCTCGCGATTGTATCGCGCGCCCTTGCAGGTTTCGCAGGTCACATAGACGTCAGGAAGGAAATGCATTTCGATCTTGATCACCCCGTCGCCCTGACAGGCCTCGCAGCGCCCGCCCTTCACATTGAACGAAAAACGACCCGGTTTATAACCGCGCGCCTTCGATTCAGGTAGCCCCGCAAACCAGTCGCGGATCGGGGTAAACGCACCCGTATAGGTTGCAGGGTTTGATCGCGGCGTGCGGCCAATCGCGCGTTGGTCGATGTCGATGACCTTATCGAGATGCTCAAACCCCTTAATGGTCTCACAAGGACCCGGCGTTTGGCGCGCGCCGTTCAGCTTCATCGAGGCATTTTTGAACAGAGTTTCAATCGTCAACGTTGATTTGCCGCCGCCCGACACACCTGTCACACAGACAAATTGCCCAAGCGGGAAATCCACCGTTACGTTTTGCAAATTGTTGCCCGTAGCCTTGACCACCGTCAGCTTTTTCTTAGTGCCTTTCCTGCGGACCTTGGGCACTTCAATTTCGCGCGCGCCGGTTAAGTATTGACCGGTCAATGACTTAGGGTTCGCCATGATCTCGTCGGGTGTCCCCTCGGCGACCACTTGACCGCCATGAACACCTGCCCCCGGGCCGATGTCGAAAACGTAATCAGCTTCGCGGATCGCTTCTTCGTCGTGTTCCACGACGATCACCGTGTTGCCCTGATCGCGCAGGTTCTTCAAAGTGGTCAGCAAGCGGTCATTGTCACGCTGATGAAGACCAATCGACGGCTCGTCGAGCACATAAAGAACGCCAGTTAGCCCCGAACCGATTTGGCTGGCAAGCCTGATGCGCTGGCTTTCGCCTCCTGACAGCGTGCCGGAATTGCGGCTGAGTGACAGGTATTCAAGACCTACATTATTCAAAAAGCCCAAGCGTTCGCGGATCTCTTTCAAAATCGCTTTGCCTATCTCGTTCTTTTGTTTGGTCAGGCTGTCAGGGACCGCCAAACACCAATCGTAAGCTTCCTTAATGGATAGTTGTACAACGTGGCCAACATGTTGGTCGCCAATCCGTACCGCAAGCGCCTCTGGACGCAAGCGAAAGCCGCCGCAATCAGCACAATGACGATTGTTCTGGTAGCCTTCGAATTCTTCTCTAATCCAATTGCTGTCCGTTTCGCGGTAGCGGCGTTCCATGTTGGGAATGACGCCTTCAAACGCGCGTTCTACAGTGTAAACGCGGCCGCCTTCATCATAGCGGAATTTGATTTCTTCCTTGCCAGAGCCACGCAGGAAAACCTCCTGCACTTTTGGCTCCAGTTCTTTCCAGCGGGCGTTTTTGTTAAAGCCGTAATGTTTGGCAATTGCCTCGATCGTCTGCAAAAAATAAGGCGATTTTCCTTTGCGCCACGGTGCCAACGCACCATCCGAGATTTTCAACGTCACATCAGGCACGACAAGGTTTTCGTCGAAGAATAATTCGACACCAAGTCCGTCACATTTTGGACAGGCCCCAAATGGCGCGTTGAACGAAAACAGACGTGGCTCGATTTCGGGGATGGTGAAACCGCTGACGGGACAGGCAAACTTTTCGGAAAAAGTGATGCGATCGGGTTCCCCTTCGGCGGGTGCGGTTTCGAGGATTGTGATCCCGTCGGTTAAATCCAAGGCGGTGCGGAAACTATCGGCGAGACGTGTTTCCAAGCCTTCGCGCACGACGATCCGGTCAACGACCACGTCAATATCGTGGCGGAATTTCTTGTCGAGCGTGGGCGGCTCGTCCAGCTCGTAGAATGTTCCATCGACCTTGACCCGCTGGAACCCTGCCTTGCGCAGTTCTAAAAACTCTTTGCGATATTCACCCTTGCGGTCGCGAACAATCGGCGCAAGCAGATAGCCGCGTGTGCCATCCTCCAAGGCCATCACGCGGTCAACCATATCCTGCACTTGCTGCGCCTCGATCGGCAGACCTGTTGCGGGGGAATAAGGCGTGCCAACGCGCGCATACAGCAGGCGCAAATAGTCATAAATTTCGGTGATCGTCCCAACGGTCGACCGCGGGTTCTTGCTCGTGGTTTTCTGCTCAATCGAAATAGCTGGCGACAGACCAGAAATATGATCTACGTCAGGTTTCTCCATCATATCAAGGAACTGGCGCGCATAGGCGCTCAGGCTTTCCACATAACGACGCTGCCCTTCAGCATAGACAGTGTCAAACGCCAGACTGGATTTCCCCGATCCGGACAATCCGGTGATCACCACCAGTTTGTCACGTGGAATATCCACGTCGATGTTTTTTAAATTATGTTCTCGCGCGCCGCGCACTTCGATATATTTTAACTCGGCCATGATGCCCCCAACAAACTCAAGCCCAACAGATAAGCCCATCCAACAGGATCGCCACCCCGAATATAGAACATATGACGAACATGCGAGAAATAATTTGCCGGTTTTGCCCTGTTTAGCCCGAGCCATAAGATAAATCACTTTTGAGTGAAACTTATCGGAACGCCCATCCGTTTATATCGTAACGCCTCACTGCAACACTGCAGGCAGAGGTTGAAAATATTAAAGGATACCATCATGAAAACGACTTTGATTTCTGCGACTGCCCTGACTTTGCTTGCTGCGCCAGCGTTTGCTGCCGAACACGCAAGCCCTGCGTCCGGATACGCGCTAACTGATGATGGTATGGCACTGGTGATGTTGCCCGGTCTCGTTGAGGCTGGCGATAAGGTCATGTTGGAGGGCCAGATTGATGCAATTGCCTACCGTCCTGTGACTGGCGAACTGATCGGGGTCACGCGTGCAGGTCAGGTTTATGGCATCGACGTCACCACTGGTACGTTAACAGATCTGGGTGCAACAATTGGCGAGAACGCAATGGCGAGCGCTGATGCGGCTGTCGGGCTCGACTTTAACAACGCGATTGACGCTGTGCGTGCCGTGTCTAGCGATGGCGCGAACCTTGTATACTTTCCGACCGGTTTTGGCGACAATGACGAACGTGCGAATTCTGTGCTGCGCTTTACCGATCTGTTCTACGCTGATGGCGATGTGAACGCCGGCACGACACCGATGATTTACGCCAACGCGTATACCAACGCGGTCAATGGCGCGACACAAGAGACAACAGCGCAGTATGTACTTGATGCGGCGACAGATTCCCTTGTGACACTCGCCAACAATGATGGCACGCTTGGCACGGTAGCCAAGATCACAATTGACGGCATAGAAGTCGACTTGGCTCATTCGGGTGGTTTTGACATTGTTTCCCCTGAGGCAGACACAAACACAGCCTACGCCGTATTAATGATGGAAGGAGCTGATATGTCGGGTCTTTATTCCATCGATCTTGAAACAGGTGCGGCGATCAAAACGACAGATCTAGAAGGGTCGTTCACAGGATTCGCAGCAATGCTTCCGACTATGTAACCTCTTAAATAAAAGGCCGCCGCTATTTCTAGCGGGGGCCTTTTTTGTTGCGCTAATGTCAGATTACATGTGGATTACGCGGCCATATGCATCCAGAACGCTTTCGTGCATCATTTCGGACAGCGTCGGGTGTGGGAACACGGTGGCCATAAGATCTTCCTCAGTGGTCTCCAACTGGCGGCCGACAACGTAGCCTTGGATCAGCTCGGTGACTTCTGCACCGACCATATGCGCGCCCAAAAGTTCGCCAGTTTTTACGTCAAACACAGTTTTGACCATGCCTTCGGGTTCACCCAATGCAATCGCCTTGCCGTTGCCCATGAAGGGAAAGCGGCCGACTTTGATCTCGTAGCCCAACTCTTTGGCTTTCGCCTCGGTGTAGCCGACGCTGGCAATCTGCGGGTGGCAATATGTGCAACCTGCGATGCTTTCCGGTTTGACGGGATGCGCGTGCATGCCGGCCATCAATTCAGCGACCATCACACCTTCATGAGATGCCTTATGTGCAAGCCAAGGCGCGCCCGCAATGTCACCAATCGCATAAAGACCCTCGACCGTCGTCCGGCAGAATTCATCGGTCACCACATGGGTCCGGTCGATTTTCACGCCCAGTTCCTCAAGACCCAGATCTTCGCAGTTGCCGACAATACCCACAGCCGAAATCACAGTGTCAAACTCGTGCTTTTCGACCTTGCCGCCCACTTCGATATGGGCCGTTACCTTGCCTTTGCCGCGATCAAGTTGCTTAACCATGGCTTTTTCCATGATCTTCATGCCCTGTTTTACAAACTGCTTTTTCGCAAAGGCCGAAATCTCGGCATCTTCCACGGGCAGCACACGGTCCATGACCTCAACGACAGTTGTTTCGGACCCCATGGTATTGTAAAAGCTAGCGAATTCGATGCCAATAGCGCCAGAGCCGATGACCAACAGATTTTTAGGCATATGCGGCGGGTTCAACGCATGGCGATAGGTCCAGACCAACTCGCCGTCTGCCTCAAGACCTGGCAATTCACGCGCACGCGCGCCTGTCGCCAGCACGATATTTTTCGCTGTCAGCTCTTCGCCGCCCTTTTCAGTTTCGACTGAAACCTTGCCTTTGGCTGTGATCTTGGCAGTGCCCATAAAGGTCGTGATCTTGTTCTTTTTCATCAAATGACTGATACCACCTGACAACTGTCCCGCAACCTGACGGCTGCGTTTGACCACAGCAGCCAGATCAAAACTGGCCTTTTCGACCGACAGGCCGAACTCTTTGGCGCGGTGCATCAGGTGATAAACTTCAGAGGTCCGCAGCAGCGCCTTTGTCGGAATACAGCCCCAGTTGAGACAGATGCCACCCATATTCTCACGCTCGACAATCGCGACATTCATCCCAAGCTGTGCTGCACGAATTGCGGCGACATAGCCGCCCGGGCCTGCACCAATCACGACAAGATCAAAGTTCTTCGCGGCCATTCTTCGTCCTCCAAATTTAGAATTAGTTTGATGTTAAACTACTTTTCAACGGACCTCTAGTGACCATCGCCTTTCGCGATAAAACCCATTTGATTAATTGCTAAACGCGCGAAATGCCGCTCCATATCCGCCGTCCTGCATGAATTTTTCCTCGGCAGGTGTCGCAACACGCGCCAAGGCTTCATTACGGAATGGAAAGCGGCCGAATTGCCGGATAATCGCGCGATGCACTTTGGCATGCTTTAAGGTGCTGGCCCCATGCTTTGGCATACGCGCATGGATCAACCGCACCGCGCGGTCCTGATCAGTCAAAACCTCGGAATGCATCAAGGGCATGTAGAAGAACTGGCGCTGCGGTTCCACAACCTTGCGGTCCCAGTCGCGTTCAATTGCTGCTTTTGCGACCGCTCGTGCCGCACAATCGGTATCAAACGACCTGGCATCACCCCGAAACATGTTGCGCGAAAACTGATCGGTCAAAATAAGATAGGCCAATGCACCCGTCGGATCCGTCAACCATAGCCCGCAACCGCCCTCTTGCGCATCCTGCCAGACCGACCCGAACTGGTCCCGTATTTTCTGGTCAAGCGCATCGTCGACCAGATACCATCCATCGGGGCCGATCTCATCAACCCAAAACGTCACAATTTGCTTGGTAATATGCACTTGCGTCCCTCCATCCGACCCTTTTGATTTAAACCAAACAGACCGGCGGCCATCAGGCAAGCATTTATACGTTCGCCTGCGCCTCTTCTTCCAGTTCAGCCTCGACATAGGCCTCTTGTGCAACTTCTGCCAAAACCGGGGACGACGACGAGGACACAGCCACATAACTGACACCATCGGTGTCCAGATCAGAGCGGCTACGACGTGTCATCCGGTAAGCTGCGTAGGCCCCAAGCAACAACATCAAAATCGCCGAGAATAGCCAATAGCCAGTTGCACCAAGTTCCCCCATGATCCAGCCTACAATCAATGGTCCTGCAATAGCGCCAACCCCGTTAATGAACAAAAGCCCACCAGATGCGGCCGCCATGTCGTCACGCTCCAGATAGTCGTTTGTATAGGCGATAAGCAGTGCATAAAGTGGGTTTGACGTACCGCCCAGAACCGCAGCACTGAACAATATGACCCCGAAACTATCGGGGATAAAAAACGCGACCAAGCTGCCCAAGCCGCCGACCACGCCCAAAATCAGGATCAGGATCCGGCGGTCGATGCGGTCGGACATCCAGCCGATCGGATATTGCGCGACGAGCGCTGCCACATAAATCACCGAGACAAATAACGAGATTTGCCCAACGGAAAGACCGATCTGCGATCCGTAAACCGCCGACATGCCGAACTGCGACGCAAACACGCCGCCCAACAAGAACATCCCCACACAGCCCAACGGCGAGGCCTCGATCAACCGGCGAATAGTCATCGGTTTTGTCTGCGCAAACTGCGGCGTCGGGCGTATCGACAACAAAATCGGTGCAAACGCCAATGACACCAGTACTGATGGAATGATGAACAAGGCATAGCCAGAAATATCGCCCTGCGACACGATATATTGCGCCGCAACAATTCCCGCCATCTGTACCATAAGATATAAGGACAGCGCCTTGCCGCGTGTGGCATTGGTGGAAGCATCGTTCAGCCAGCTTTCAGCCGTGATATACACACCGCAAAAGCAAAACCCGATGATAACGCGCCCCAGCGTCCATGCCCAAGGTTCGACTAGCACGGGATATAAGATAAGCACCGCGGAAATAGCCGACCCCAAGGCCGCAAATACCCGCACATGTCCGACACGGCGAATGAGCTTCGGTGTCATTTTGGAACTGAACAAAAAGCCCACAAAATAGCCAGACATGATGACGGATAGCGAAAATGTGCTGAACCCTTCCAGATCGCCACGCAGACCCAGCAGCGTTCCTTGCAAACCGTTGCCGATCATCAACATGAACATGCCAAGATACAGCGCCCAAGAGCCACTTAATACCTGAATCATAAACGTGGTCCCTTACCTGAATTCTTTGGACTGCCTAACAGTCCCCGCCACAAAGCCCAAGTGTCTGTTGCGACACCTCAGCAAACGCCAACGTCAGCGCCTTATTCCGGAAGAAGCAAGGAAGCATCGCCATAAGAAAAGAACCTGTATTTTTCGTGAATTGCGTGTGCGTAAATCCGCTTAACGGGGTCAACGCCCATCATTGCGGACACCAACATCATCAATGTCGACTTGGGGAGATGGAAATTTGTCATCAATCCGTCTGCCACTTTGAATTCGAATCCCGGCGTAATGAAAATATCTGTTTCGCCCTTCCAAGGGGCTATTTCTCCTGTGCGCGCAGCACTTTCAATCAGCCGCAACGCCGTGGTACCGACAGGAATAACCCGCCGTCCCTCGGACTTTGCTAGCGCGATTTCTGCCGCAGCAGCCGGTGTGACCTCGCCCCATTCCGCGTGCATTTTATGGGTCGTAATATCGTCGACCTTCACTGGCAGGAACGTGCCGGCCCCTACATGCAAGGTCACATGCACAAACTGCACGCCCATCGCCGCGAGTTCCTGTAATAACGGGCCGTCAAAATGTAATGACGCGGTTGGAGCCGCCACAGCACCCGCGTGCTTTGCCCAAAAGGTCTGATAATCCACCTTGTCTGCATCGTCCGCAGGGCGTTTGGCGGCGATATAAGGCGGCAACGGCATTGCTCCTACCGCATTCAGCGCGTCATCAAAACCGTCACCCGTCAGGCTGAACTGCAACTGTGCCTGACCATCGGCACGCGCCATAACAGTGGCCGATAGTTCGTCCGAAAACACAATTACTTCGCCGTCGTTTACTTTGCGCAGCGGTTTAATCATCGCCATCCATGTGCCGTCGCTGCGCGGATCAAGTAGGGTCACATCCATTTTGGCCGCAGTCATTCCAAACTCGCCATTGCGGTGGCGCAGGCCAAACAAACGAGCCGGAATAACCTTGGTATCATTCAATACCAACACGTCACCGCTGCGTAAAAACGAAGGCAAATCTGCCACCACATGATCCGAAATTTGTGCGCCGTTGGCGACCAACATTTTGGCCGAGGGACGCGGCTTTGCAGGGCGCACTGCAATCAAATCTTCGGGCAGTTCGAAATCAAAATCGGATAGCTTCACTGTGATACCTCTGGTGGCGGACGGCGGAATAGTTCGCGAAACATGCCCGGGGTCAGCGCAGACAACGGGTTTACGCTAACATTGGGACTTGCCGCACTGCCCGTAAGGTTAAAGTTGAAGCCAATCAACCCTTCACCTTTACGGGTGAGAAACGATCCAACGCTATTGATCAGGTAGAACGGCGACACCACCCCTTGAAAATCGATCTGTTTGGACGCAAGCGCATAAATCCCGTCAATCGAAATGCCTAGCCCCGGCCCTACCGCACTTGCCTCTGTCACAATCACACGGTCGGGGGTCAGGCGAAACTTTGCGTCGACCTCGTCAAACGCCAGCCCGCCACCGTCTAGCTGTTGCACCAACCCCACAACGCTAATCGCATCCAACAATGCGGCAATCGACGGGGCATCTCGCACCCGCAATCCGCGCACCGCCAAAGTGCCATCAAACGTACCCGCAGCGCCAACAGGCAACAGCGTCAGGTCCAGCGTGCCGCCAACGCCGTTTTTGACAAAGCCCGCTGCGCCAACCACGCCGCCGGCATCATTCGAGACTAAGCGTACAGCCGAGCGCCCGTTTTGGGGCACCACCGTGCCACGCAGCAAAGGTCCATCATTTACATGCCCCGTGAACGCACCCGAAAACCCGCCTGTCCCGCTAAAGTCACCGCGAAAATCGCGCAGTGTAATGCCTTCGGTGATCTGCAACCGATCTAGCCGAAGGCTCATCGGCCCTAATTGCGTCCCGTTGCCACCAGTTCCGCCAAATGACGCGCCGCGCAAATCCAGCATACCACCACTCAGGCTTACGCCGACAGGTTGGCCCTTGCCACGCCCTGAAACCGTAATCGGTGCATTCATCCAGTTTCCGATACGGACCTGAGTAAATTGCGCCTCGTCCAATGCACCCGCAGGCGTCAATCTGATCGACCCCTTAGCGTCCAAGCCGCCGCCACTGATCTCAAGCTTGTCCACACGCGGCACCGCCCCAAGCGTACCCGAAACCAGCAGCGCCCCGCGCGCATTGGGCTCTTTGCGCCAGCCAATTGCGGGCAGACCCACACTCACCCCGCGCAAATCCGATGTCAGACGAAACGCAGGCGCTTGGTTTTCAACCAAATCTAATGTCAAATCCGCCTGCCCCTCACCACCCAGCGCACCTGCGGGTAATGCAATGCCAAAAGCATCCAATAACGGCTGCGACAGTGTGACGGTCGATGTCAGCTGCGATTTACCCGCCTCCGCAGCCCCAAATGCCTTGCGCCACGTACCATTCGCGGCAATGCCGTCCAACTGGGCGGGACCGGAAATCTGCACCCCATCATTGTCAACTAGCACGTCGAGACGTGAAGCGGTCAACCTGCGCCCCTTAATCACGGTATCACTGCGCAGGTTCGTCATAGCTGCGGCAATATCTAGCTCTACCTCTTCAGGCGGCACGCCTTTGCGTAAAGGAAACTGCAAATAGCCCTGCACAGTGGCACGCCCGTCCGCAATATCAACACTCTGCCCAGCCTTACTGATAAACTGGAACCGTTCGCTATCCAAAAGCGCAAGGGTCGCAGTAATTGTACCGTCCATGCGAAGGTCCAGCGCCGCATTACCGCCTCGCACACGGGTATCCAAAATCGTGATCGCAGTGCCTGTCAAATCAATCGCGCCCCCCTGCGGCGCAGGCACACGACCCGCGTCCAGTGACACTATCAGCTGGTTATCAAGTAAGTTTCCGACACCCACAGCGCCCCGCAACAGGGGCATATCGCGCATATACCTTGCGGTCGCCCCTTCGAACTCGAACCTTGCAGTGATCGCAGGCGGCGCACCTTGCACCGTGCGAAAATCGAATTGGGTATCGGTCAACATCCCCGCAGAAACGTTCTCAACCATCCACAAGCGACTGCGCGGCTTTAAACTCTCGGGCCACAGTGCAACAAGACGCGCCGCATCAATCTGGTCCAGCGCGCCGTTCACCGCCACCTCCCACCCATCGGGAGCAGCAGAAATGCGGCCCTGCGCCGTCAGATGCGTCTCGCCGTCTGCCAGAGCCAACTGGCCGATCTCTACGGCAAAAGGCGCGAACCGCAATCGCGCGTCCACCGACAATGGCGGCAAGGTTAGGCCCTGCGGATACAGGCCGCCCTGCGCTAACGTCACATCGGAAAACGCGATCTGCGCGACCAAAGCCTGTGGCACGCCGCTTTCAAACTCGCGCAGGTAGGCACGGCCGGATGCCGCAACACGCCCCGCAGGCGCATCAATCTCGACCTGATCAAAACTAATCAACTGACTGGCGGGATCATACGTCATATAGGCCTTAGCGCTGTCAAACCCGATCGGATCGGTCTCTGCATTGGGCTGTAACGCGCCAGCCCCCAGTTCTAGCGTCGCACTCAACGGACCCAGCGCGCCCTTTTCATTTAATGTCGTGCGCAGAGCTGCCGAAATCGGCGCATCCACTTCGGCCAACCAGCGCAGTGCATCGGACTGGCTCGCAATATCACGGGCCAGGGCATCGGTGATCGACACTCCAATCACGGCCTCATCGGCACCTTGTGCGTGATCAAACTGAAACGTCAGTTGCGTAATGGCCGCGCCACCCGACAAAACAGTAAATGCGCCACGCATCGCAGTTTGCCCGCCGCGTAGGTCCAAATCAATCACCCCGCCGTCCACGGTCCAGCTACGTCCGGCGCGCGCATCACTATAGTTCACGACCACACCAGTCGCACTTATCTCTTCAAGTGCAGCAAGTGCGGGCGCCTCAAATAGCTTCACCGATTGATCAAGCAAGGCGGCAAAAGACGGTGCCGACTTTGGCCCGCTGCCTCCAAACACCAGCGATACAGAGCCGTCTTTCGCGCGGTTCACGTTAATCTGCGCGCCCTTTAGCGCCACATCCTGCATCAACACGCTACCGTCGAACAGCACGCCACGCGGCGATATCAGACCCTCAACCACCGGAATTCGCGCGACCAACATCCCGCTCGCATCCAGTATTTCGGTCTCTTGCAAACGAACCCTTGGATGAAGATCACGCCCTATCGCTATGAAAATACTATCAAAAGTTAGCTGTCCGCCATTCAGCGCCAATGAAGCACGCTGCTCGATGCGCGACTTTAACCAATCAGGCGCATCGATATCGCGGTCTATCAATAATAACGCCGCCACGGCCGCAAAAACCACCGGAAGAATAGCAAGTAGCCCAGAGATGCGTAAAACATGCCAAAACGGCCGCCAAAAGCGATGCTTGGGTTTTGGTGTGATTTGTTCATCAACCATGGTCGCCCGATCATCGCCCTCTTTATTTTTACCAGCGTTGGGCTAGAAAGAACCCGACACTTTTATACAACGGGAAAAAAACATGCGCACTCTCAAAATTGGCGACAAGGCCCCCGCCTTCAGCTTACCACGCGATGGTGGCGATCTAGTTAACCTCGCAGACTTCGCAGGCCGGCAGGTCGTGCTTTACTTTTATCCCCGCGACGACACATCAGGGTGCACAAAAGAAGCGACCGGTTTCACGCAAGCAGTCACAGATTTTGCCAAGTCCAACACCGTAGTGCTTGGCGTATCAAAAGACCCCGTTAAAAAACACGAAAAATTCGTGTCAAAACACGCGCTTGGCATCGCATTGTTATCTGACGAAACCACAGATCTGTGCGAAACCTACGGCGTCTGGGTCGAGAAATCGATGTATGGCAAAACCTTTATGGGCATCGAGCGTGCCACATTCTTGATCGGCACCGACGGAAAAATCGTACAAATATGGCGGAAGGTTAAGGTGGCGGGCCATGTCGAAGTGGTGCTTGCGGCCGCGCGCGTAATATAACCCCACTATTGTAGATGGCTGTGAATGTGATGCGCCGCTGACCGGCTCTCAAACGCGTCCTTTACAGACGAAAAACGAGGTCGAGCAGGTATTCCGCGGCTTTCCTGCTGGCCGCTCATAGCTGGTTACAGATCTGATTAAGCAGAATTGCAGTTAAAAAGTAGGCGAAATGACGCCTAAAATGCAAATATCCATGAAAAATCCGTAAACCGCTGCCCAAAATTGTTGCGGGATGGGGCTTGGGTCTCTAACAGCAAAGGGCGGTAGGTTCAGGCTTGGGAATCCGTCGCACACCGGGACGGGACAAGGAAACTATCTTTTGAGAACTCGCATTACAGCGCGGATACACGCGAAACTAGAACGCCATTTCCCAGAGAAAAGGTTGTTTTTGCGCTCCGACAATGAAACGCGGTTCATTCGCTTGACCTCTGAGACCCAACTGGTGGCATGGACGGGCGGCACACTTGTGGTTGGCTGGACTATTATTGCGACCGCGATTTTGCTGATGGACAGCATCGGTGCCGGCAACTTTCGCGCGCAAGCCCAACGCGACCAGATGATCTACGAACAACGGCTCAATTCGCTCTCGTCAGAACGCGACAACCGTGCTGAAGAGGCCGTGGCCGCGCAGCGCCGCTTCACTTCCGCACTCGAGCAAATCTCGATCATGCAATCTGAACTGCTTAACACAGAAGACAAGCGCCGCGAACTCGAAACCGGCCTTGAGGTTGTGCAATCCACCCTGCGTGACACCATGAAAGATCGCGAATTGGCCCGCGACCAGGTTGCCGCCCTCTCTGGCGATGGCACCACAGGCGGCGCTAGCCTGATGACGCAAGAAGCCACCGGCACAATGAACTTGCTGGCAGACGCCCTGCGCGACACCGCAACAGAGCGCGACCTGATCGCGGCCGACGCCGCATTTGCATTAGATCACGCAGCCGAAATGGAGCTAGAACTCCGTCTGCTGGGCGAAAAGAACGACGAAATCTTCCGCCAGCTTGAAGAAGCGATGATGGTCTCAGTCGAGCCTTTGGACAAGATGTTCCGCCAAGCAGGTCTGAACCCGGAGACACTGCTGTCAGCGGTGCGCCGTGGTTATTCAGGTACTGGCGGTCCGCTTATGCCGCTGCAATTCTCGACCAAAGGCGGCGCGCCGGATCCTGACGCAGAACGCGCAAATGGCATCCTGGATCGTATGGACCGTATTAACCTCTACCGGATCGCGGCTGAACGTGCCCCGTTCGACATCCCAGTGAAGGCAAACTTCCGCTTCACATCAGGTTTTGGTCAGCGTTGGGGCCGCTTGCACGCAGGCACCGACTTTGCCGGTCCTGTCGGCACTCCGATCTATGCCACCGCAGACGGCGTCGTCACCTTTGCAGGCTGGTCATCGGGCTATGGACGTCTGGTAAAAATCCAGCATGAGTTTGGTATCGAGACCCGTTACGCTCACCAAAACGCGATAAAAGTTTCAGTTGGACAAAGAGTCTCGCGCGGAGATAGAATTGGTGATATGGGCAACTCAGGCCGGTCCACCGGGCCTCACCTTCACTACGAGGTCCGCGTCGGTGGCGAACCTGTTAACCCAATGATTTACATAAGAGCTGGACAAGATGTTTTCTAAATCCAAAATCAATGAGCCAGGCCCAAAGGCCGATGAAACACCAAAGATGCCTGCGGCATCTGCACCTGCACCTGACTTCAAGTCAGCGGCCCCAAAAGCCAAACCGGCAGCATCCGTGCTGTCGTCAGACCTTTTGGTCACGGGTAACCTGAAAACGACAGGTGATATCCAGATCGAGGGTCAAGTTGATGGCGACATTCGTGCACATCTGCTGACAGTCGGTGAAGGTGCCACCGTGCGCGGTGAAGTGATTGCCGATGATGTTGTGGTCAATGGCCGTGTCATCGGCCGTGTACGTGGTCTGAAAGTCCGCCTGACGTCGTCCGCACGGGTCGAGGGTGATATCATCCACAAGACCATCGCGATCGAATCCGGTGCACACTTCGAAGGCTCTGTGCAACGTCAGGACGATCCCCTGACAAATGGCACGGGCGGCAAGGCAAAGATGCCAACGCCTGAGACAAAATCCTAAGTTTCCCGAATGGGGCTTAAGCTAAAGGGCGCCTGATATTGATCAGAGCGCCCTTTTTCTTGCGTTTACGAAAGCGTCAGAAATCCTCAGTGAGCGTCACCACCAACGAGCCAAAAAACCTGCCACAATTGGTTAGAGTTTGAATTGGTTTTTAGTAGCCGCACATCAGCAATTTTCACGCTGTTCTAAAGGCGAATGCTTCTGCCACCTGATCGCGGATCAAGATATTTAGGAGACAGAAACTTTTAGATTTATTGATTAACCGCTGAATGCGCCCCACAGACCGCCGGCTGCAGTTACCTAGCCAAGGCTCTTTGCGAACTTGGATCCGGCGAATGCCCTGCTGATCAACACAGCAATAGAGATACCGACACCATGTAAAATATCCGTAAATACGGCAAATCCGAAACCAAACGCGTTCTCACCTGCGGGCCTAACTCAGCACCATGTGCGGGGCCATGGAACAGTCCCAAAATGCACTTAATTACTGCCGGCACACCAACGGGTTAAGGAAGAGTCAGCGCCACCTTCAGTCCGAGATTAGGACCATCGGCTCGACAAAGGCATAAGGTAACGCCCATATTGCGCGGCCGCCTCGTGATGCGCCCATAGCCAAATTTCGACCACGAGTATGTGATTGAGCCTGAATGAAAGGTGCGACAGCCCAACCATGACAAACCGTGCTCATCCGGGTTGAGTTGCGCGAGTGCTGGCGTGGCTAAAAGAGATACTCCGGCAGTAAGAAAAATACGTTTCATACTGGTTTCTAAGTTGGTCATTAAGACTATTAGTAGGGAGTATTATTTTAGAGTGACATAACGCATTATGATCTGCCAAAGTGATTGCAAGAAACTGCATTTCTTTGTGTAATGGCTGACAACCAAAACGACCGTTTGCTGAAACGTTATATTGGCAGGCGACCCGGCTCCATCTCGCGGCGCTGCAACCGTCGTACGGCTACAATTAAATCCGTGACGCCATCAAACCGAGAGCCGTACCGGCCCGGAACCTCTAGTCGCCCTGCGCGTCCGCTCGAGACTTGCCCGATACCGCCAGTGCCAGCGTTGCCGCCATAAAGCCGTCCAGATCACCATCCAGCACGCCTTTGGTATCTGATGTTTCGTGTAAGGTGCGCAGGTCTTTCACCATTTGGTAAGGCTGTAAGACGTAGCTGCGAATCTGGTTGCCCCAGCCCGCATCCCCCGCATTCTCATGCACGTCGTTCACAATTGCCGAGCGCTTATCCAATTCCATCTGGTACAAGCGCGACTTGAGCGCCTTCATACAAATATCGCGGTTCTGGTGTTGGGATTTTTCGGAACTGGTTACAACGATACCTGTCGGAAAGTGGGTAATGCGCACCGCCGAATCGGTGGTGTTGACGTGCTGACCACCGGCACCAGACGAGCGATACGTGTCCAAACGAATATCCTTGGCCTCAACCTGAATATCAATATCGTCATCCACCACCGGATATACCTTCACCGAGGTGAACGATGTATGGCGTTTGGCAGCACTATCGAACGGCGAAATGCGGACCAAGCGGTGCACACCGCTTTCTGATTTCAACCAGCCATAGGCATTTTGACCGGAAATCTTATAGGAAGCCGACTTGATGCCCGCCTCTTCCCCAGGGGTTTCGGATTGCAACTCAACCTTATAGCCCTTTTTCTCGGCCCAACGGACATACATGCGTGCCAGCATATTGGCCCAATCGCAGGACTCGGTGCCGCCTGCCCCAGAATTTATCTCTAGGAACGTGTCATTGCCATCCGCCTCGCCGTCGAGCAGCGCTTCCAATTCTTTACGGGCGGCATGTTTGGCGAGCTTTTTCAGCGCCGCCTCAGCTTCATCCACAACCTCGGCGTCATCTTCCATCTCGCCAAGTGCGATCAACTCGATATTATCAGCCAAATCCTGTCTGATGCTTTCGTAAGCACCAATCGCATCGACTAAATTCTGGCGATCACGCATCAATTTCTGCGCCGCATCGGGATCGTTCCACAGGGTCGGATCTTCAACTCGGGCGTTGAATTCCTCCAAGCGATATGGGGCCGTGTCGTAATCCAAACGCTGCGCGAGCAGGTTCAACGACTTTTCGACCGCATCAACGGTGTTTTGGGTATCTGCGCGCATAGGAGCCCTATCTGGAAAACGACGTTAATTTTGGATAACAAGGGCGGTCAATAAAGACCACCCGAAGATAGTGTGCCGAACGTCGCCTTGGGGCCTACCGTGGCCGTGCCACCCGACGAAGTCGTGACAGAACGGTTCGAGCGTGGGACAACATCAAACAACGGCAGATCCGCCGCCATGCCAAAGCCACCATCAAAGGTAATCCCAAAGTTGGGCAATTCGCCAGGACGGAAACATTCTGCAATCACATTGGTGCCGCTGGCACTATCAGGCAAACGCGCGCCATTAAAGCGGTCGATCTTCACAAACTGACAGTTCGCAGGCACATTAAACTGACCACCGCCATATTTCTTAATCGCCTGTCCCATAAACTGGCTGAACACCGGCCCACATAACGTGCCACCGAACGCGCCGCGACCTAAAGAGCGAGGGTTATCAAACCCGATGTAGCAGCCCGCAACGATGTTACTAGAGAAACCGATGAACCAAACATCCTTGGCATCATTGGTCGTGCCCGTCTTTCCGGCAATCGGAACCGGCAGTTTCACTGTCCGCGAGGCCGATCCACGCTGCACAACACCCTCCAACATCGAGGTCAACTGATAGGCGGTAATCTCGTTCATCACACGCTCGCGATTTGAAACAATACGCGGTGACTGTCCAAGCGGTAGGTTCAAATCCGTGCAATCATCGCAGGTACGCTCGTCATGTCGATACACTGTCTTACCATAGCGGTCCTGCACACGGTCGACCAACGTCGGCTCGACACGTTCACCACCGTTCGCAAACATCGCATAGGCCGCGACCATCTTGAACAGTGTCGTCTCGTCGGAGCCAAGTGCGGTCGACAGCACACGGTTCATGCGATCATAAACACCAAACTTCTCGGCATAATCTCCGACAACATCAATGCCGACCTCTTGGGCCAAACGAATGGTCATCAGGTTACGCGATTGCTCGATCCCTGTGCGCAGTGGTGTCGGGCCGTAGAACTGGTTCGATGCGTTCTGCGGACGCCAGACACCCTGTGGCGTATTAATCTCGATCGGCGCATCTACCACAATTGTGGCGGGCGAATAGCCACTGTCCAAAGCAGCGGCATAAACAAACGGTTTGAATGACGAACCGGGCTGACGATTGGCTTGGGTTGCACGGTTGAACACCGACGCCTGATAAGAGAACCCGCCCTGCATCGAGATCACACGACCAGTGTTGACGTCCATGGCCATAAACGCGCCCTGCACTTCCGGAACCTGGCGCAGTGTCCAGCGAATGAAGCTACCATCGGCATCGGCGGTCATGCGGCGCACATGCACCACATCTCCAACATCAAAGTTTTCGGCAAAATCGCCTCTGATCCATTCAATATCGTTGCGCGGTACGAACTGTGGTTCAGCCTCGGTCTCCAACACATTTTCGATGCCAATCCGTAATTGCGCATCCCCAACCTCTAGCACGACAGCTGGAAACCATTGGTTCTCAAGCGTAATGTCACGGGCAACAACGACATCTCTTAAGGCCGCACGCCAGCTTTCCTCGCTGGCTAATGCCTCAACCGCAATCGTTTTTGAGGTCCCTGTCCAACGCCCAACACCACGATCATAGGATTCGAGCGCCTTTTGCAAAGCATGTGCAGCCTCGATTTGCATCTCGGGATCCACAGTTGCACGGATCGACAGCCCCCCACTAAAGAACTCGTCCTCGCCAAAGTTCTGGCTCAACTGACGCCTGATCTCGTCCGTGAAATAATCACGCGGCGGACGTTCGGAACGAAAGCTGTCAATATCACCCGATTGCACAGTCAACAGCGGTTCTTCGCGGGAGGCATTATAGGTTTCATCATCCAGATACCCGTTTTCCCACATCTCGCGCAGAACAAAATTCCGGCGTGGAATAACCCGCGCTAAGTCGCGTACCGGATCATAGCGCGACGGCGCTTTTGGCAAAACCGCCAGATAAGCCGCCTCTGCGGGTGACAGATCCGATAGCGGTTTGTTGAAATAGGTCAAAGACGCCGCCGTCACACCAAAGCTGTTTTTGCCAAGGAAAATTTCGTTGAGATACAACTCAAGAATTCGTTCTTTAGGCATCGCCTGCTCGATCCGGACAGCCAAGATGATTTCTTTGATCTTACGCTCCACAGACCGAGAACCATCGAGTAAAAAGTTCTTCATGACCTGTTGGGTGATCGTCGAGGCCCCGCGTACGTCTTCGCCACGGCTCTTGACCGCATCGAAAACCGCAGCGGCCATACCACGGGCATCAAACCCGTTGTGCACATAGAAATTCTTGTCCTCAGCCGACACAAACGCCTGTTTAACCAGATCGGGAATCTCTTCAGCGGGAGTGAACAAACGGCGCTCGGTGGCAAACTCGTCAATGATATTGCCTTCACCCGAATAAATCCGACTGATCGTCTTAGGCGTATACTGTGACAACACCTCGTAAGACGGCAAATCACGGCCATACATGTGGAAAACGGCACCAATGGTCAGCGCCATCATTGCAAGACCTAGTGTCAGCATCGAAAAGATACCGCCAAAAAATGACATAATAAAGCGCAGCACAGGCATTAGCCCCCATATATTGTTAGGTGGCTTATAAGGGCACATACGCCAATGGTCAAAAGCCGAAAGCAGCATTTCGCTACCCGTCACATCACTTTTTCAAAACTTACCGCTACTGGCGAACCAAGGGGGCCCGCGATGCCTTCGCATCTGCCCAAGACGTTAGTGCAGATACAATGCCCGCCACCATCGGCGCGCGACCGATCTGGCTGGACAATGCCGCGCGGTCCGTATCCGACGACAAAAACCCGACCTCGACCAGAATGCTAGCAAAATCAGGCGCATTTAGCACCGCCAGCTTACCTGTGCGGCGCGGACGGCTGTTTAATTTCACACCCGCTCCGCGTAAACCTTTGACCACCGCATCTGCCAGCAGAGTTCCCGATGGACCCGTCTCCAATCGCGCCAGATCCATTAGGATCGTAGCTATTCGGTCGTCATGCCCCGCAAGGTCCAAACCCGCTAGCAAATCTCCACGTTCATGGCGCTCGGCCATCCGTTCGGACGCGCTATCCACCGCGGCATCCGACAAAGTATAGACGGACGCGCCCTGCGCCCCACCTTCCTCCAATGCGTCCGCATGAAGCGAGACAAATGCAGACACCCCCGCTGCGCGCGCAATGGTCATGCGGGTATCAAGCGGAACAAAGAAATCCGCGTCACGGGTCAGAATTGCACGCATCTGGCCTGTGCGGTTGATCGCCTCCGCAACCTCGATCGCCAGTGCCAGCACAACATCCGCTTCGCGCACACCATCCCGTTCGGCACCAGGATCAATGCCGCCGTGCCCCGGATCAATGGCGACAATCATCGGCCCGTCAGGCTCTTTTTGCGCTTTCGTTGTCATATCCGCCTGCGCGAGTGCCTGCCATTCCGAGTCTACAGGTGCCCCCGCAGATGCAGCAAATTCCACGTCGCTTACGGCGTCCATCATCACATGCAGCACCGCAATTCCCGTTTGCGTATCCACCGTCATACCCGCCTCGGACACCCCCATCGCGCGGCCCAAGTCGATCACCATCCGGGACCATCCGGGGCGTAACGGGCCAAAGCGCAAGTCACTGGCATGGTCGGCATTCAGCATCGCTTCACGGCTGGCCCCGCGCCAATCCACCTCGCGAAAATCCAGAACCAGACGCTTGGGTACGTCCAGTGTAAACACCCTGTACGGAACCGCTTGGCTTAAATGCAAATCGACGGCCAGCCCGCTCCCCGCATCCGTCACCTGACTTTTGGCCGCATCGATACGCGCCAAAGCACTGAATTGTTGCGCAAAAACCGGCGAGCTCAAGCAGATCAATAGCGCCACGAACCGAATCATGCCCTCGCCTCCATGAACGACTTGATACGGGCCACACCTTCGGTGATATCCGCGGTTGATTGCGCATAAGAAAACCGCAACCATTTGTGTCCGTCAACAGGATCAAAATCCAAGCCCGGCGTCACAGCAACCCGCGCCTCATCTAAAATCTGTGCCGCAAATGCCCGCGCATCATCAGTATACTCCGATACGTCCACATAGATATAAAATGCCCCGTCAGGCGGTGCAAACTTGCCCAAGCCCGCAGCGGCAAGACCCACAATCATAATGGCCCGATTGGTCGCATAGACCTCCAAATGTCCGTCCAGCTCGTCCGCACAGTCAAATGCCGCCAGCGCCAAAACCTGCGAGGCATGCGGCGAACAAATAAACATGTTCTGCGCTAACCGCTCCACCTTGCGCACATGATCCGCGGGCACAACCATCCAGCCAACCCGCCAACCGGTCATGGAAAAATACTTGGAAAACGAATTAATCACATAGACATCGTCCGTGACCTGTAACGCCGTGACCGCAGCTTTATCGTAACTGATGCCATGATAAATCTCGTCAGAAATAAATGCCGCCCCCGCCTTCGCACAAGCATCCGCCAGCGCCTGCATCTGTGCCAAGTCCAACATCGTACCTGTCGGGTTTGCAGGTGAGGCCACAATTAACCCGTCCAGATCAAACTGCGCCACATCTTCCGGCTGCGGTTGATAGCGGCCCGCTGCGGTGGTCTCCATCTCCACAGGGGCCAAGCCGACTGCCTTCAAAATCTGGCGGTAGGACGGATAACATGGCAGGCCCAAACCGACCCGCGCATCGTTGTCGAACAAGGCCGAAAACGCGAGTAAAAACGCACCTGACGCGCCCGCAGTAATCACCACACGGGTCGGATCGAGATCAACCCCGTAAACATCACCGTAATGGCGCGCAATCCGCGCACGCAACGCAGGTAATCCCAAGCTCACAGTATATCCCAGCGGTTCTGCCAATGCGTCGGTCAAAACGTCCCGCGCACCTTTCGGTCCGCCTGTGCTAGGCTGCCCGACCTCCATATGGATAATATGACGGCCTGCGTCCTCGGCTTTACGCGCCGCCTCCATTACATCCATCACAATAAAGGGATCGACGTCGCCTCGGGTTGAGTGTCTCATGGGCTGCCTCATATGTTTTCAGCACTTGTGCCTGTTGCAAGTGGGGTGCGTCAACAACTGACCTTGGCAGTCCCGCGCAGATGTGATCCAATTCCCGCCAAAGCCTAATGAAAGAAACAGATATGAAATTCGCAGCCCTCGTCCTCACCCTGACCTTGGCCACCCCGTCTCTCGCCCAAGAGGCCATGACCGACGCAGAACGCACTGCCTTTCGCGCGGAAGTCCGCGCCTATCTTGTCGAAAATCCCGAAGTTCTCATGGAAGCGTTCGGCGTGTTAGAGCAGCGTGAACAAACAGCCAAGGCAAGCACCGATATCGAGCTGGCCCAAACCTACGCGGGGCAATTACACGACGATCCGAACTCTTGGGTCGGCGGCAATCCCGAAGGTGACATTATCGTCGTCGAATTTACCGACTATAAATGTGGCTATTGCAAAAAAGCCCACCCAGAAGTCGCCACACTTTTAGAAACTGACGGTAACATCCGCTACATCGTAAAAGAATTTCCGATTCTGGGCGAGCAATCCTTATTGGCCGCGCAGTTTGCAATCGCCGCACGGATCGTGGCGGGCGACGAGGCCTACGAGGCCGCGCACAACACCCTGATGGAATTCCGCGGCGACGTAACCCCCGACATGCTCGGTAATCTCTCCGATAGCCTCGCCCTCGACACCGGCGCCATCCTTGCCGAGATGCAAGGAGACGCCGTCGCTAAAATTATCCAGGAAAACCGCCTGCTTGGCCAAGCCATGCAAATCAGCGGCACCCCCACCTTTGTGGTCGAAGACCAAATGCTACGCGGCTACGTGCCTTACGACCAAATGGCGCAAATAGTCGAAGCAATCCGCGAGGAAAGCTAGACCCTCGGCAGAACATCGCCACCTCAAAGGCGGTGTTCGCCTCCACTTACCAAAACGACCGATACCATCAAAATGAAAAGCCTTTGATGCTGATCGGGTTTTGAAGAGATGTCATGGCGATGAAAGAAAACACTTTTCCGCGCGTCAACTGTACCGACCTTGCCCCCCAAGCACACCAACAACCAAGCTGATGAGTGTTGACCTGTTAACCCTTTTAGGACGCTTGGGAAAAAGCGAATGTTGTAAAGTGTAAGTCAACAGCCGCGCGTCTATTGCAGGCACTCCATAAATGGCTGCGATACCGGCTGAAACCTTCCGCGATTATCGTAGCCGGATACCCCACCTCCCAATTACATGGTTATCAAGGCCAGCCCTAGCGCGTTAACGGTTGGTACATTTTAGAAGTTAATAGTTCAAAGTTGCCCCTGCCGATAGACTGCTCTGGGGATCCTTAGGCAATGAAACCATTACAGCTTGGGTTAGCAAGCAAACGGCAGCGCCCTACCCCGACCCGAAAATTTTAGCTTTCTAATGGACATAGTAAAGAGAGACCTACGAACAGAATAACGTCCTGAGCAAGGGTCTTCGTGGACAATATCGTGATGCAGTCATGCCCCAACTCGTCAACTATTTCGGTAAGCTCATTAGAAGGAACCAACGGACGCGGATGCACTGATCCGACTACATTTCAGTGCTGCACATATCAGAAGGTCCGCTAGATCAAGCGTCATCGTTCTCGTATCACCGTTTTGCAATTCTAAACTTGGCAAGCGATGGCGGGTGCAAAGTCGCACCTGGCACCGCACAGCATAGATGCCCAGACTTCTTACGATCGCTGAAAATGGTCAGCAAAGATGTTAGAACAATCATCGCCAAATCCCTCCGATGTTTAACCCAGCAAGGCACACTGTGACGTTATCTTGCTAGGCCGAGGAATAGATCAGGCTTGCACAATCTTCGCCGCTCCCACCGCGCGGTGTGCGCGCCCGCATCTCCATTCAACTGAACGAGTAATCTAGTATTCAACACATCAAATCAGACCGACGGTTTCGAGATGTTTAAAGGTGACTAAGTGATGGTTCAGTAAATTCGAGGACTGCGGCACGACTAGATAGACCAAGCTTTTGGCATGCGCGTGTCTTATAAGTTTCTGCCGATTTGGCACTAATACCAAGACAGTGCCCAATTTCCTTCAAAGTCATGCCCCGTCCGTAAAATCGCAATGTTTCTCTTTCGCGAAGACTAAGTTTAGGGCCGTAAATCGGTGCATCTCGGTCCGATTTCACATTCAAAAAAATTGTAGCCAGCGCCTCGGGCGCCATATCCAGATCGACCACGCCTCGCACCGCTGGACGTGTCGCCACCAGTCCCGAGGGACCACCAACAAGCACAACGCAGATAAGCTTATCATCAAGTAGATGCGCCGCGTCGCATGCTGGATTTTCAAGAATATCGGGATCAATGGCGTAGATGTCAGTGAGAGAACACGTTTGCGGTAGGTCAGCCAGACTGGAAATATCGCTTTGCAGTGAGCCGCCAGCGATCGAAACCGCCCGCTTTACGTGCAAACGCACTTTCTCATTTGATGAAAGAAGCGTAATTTTGAACTGCAAAGATGGACATATTTCAGGCAAATTTGCCCCAGCTCGGACAGTATGAAACTCAAACATCGGAAACCTCGTAGATAAATTTGTTACGATTGGTCAAAAAATAAACGACCTCGTGTCATGCTGTTTGCCGCCGAAATGGTACCATAAAAAAATTAATGGCTTTTTAGAACTCAGACGGAAAAGTAATCAACACCCAAAAACACCTTAACACATTTACTCTTGATTTTCCATTGACAATGTAAATCCACATAAATGCCATCAATTAGACTCATTTATCTATAAAAAAGTTGAAATTAGCTCTATTCACCAAACACTTCCACTTTACAATTAATACGTAATGTGGATGTAGGTTTTTTCCTGACTTTATTGCTTTTGCCGTTGGTGCAAACCTTTGTTGTATTCCAAACGGCTCTGGGGGGAGCTGAGAACGGAAGAAATATCCCAAGGCGATTCGTCAAGGGATGCGGAAGATCCAGAAGTACAATTTTGGATTCCACTTCAGCCACTCTTAAATCCCTCTTTTTATCCGTTGGTTTGTATTGTGTCGGACGTTTTCTGACCGGCATACTCACGCCCGCTGGCTTACATCTGGGGGCTAATTGAAAGATGGAGACTATTATGAACAAGTTCCTCACAACTACAGCCATTGCCACATTTCTTGCTATGCCTGCGATGGCAGAACAGACTGATATTTCGCAAACCGTAGAGGCGCTTCAGCAAGCCCTGAACAAGATCAATATCAGTGATGATGCAACTAATGTGTCACAAGCTGGTATTAACGCAGCCAACATTATTTCCATTGATTTTGGATCGCTGGATGATGTGAATCAGTTTGCCGAAGAAGATATGCTCCAGGAAGCAATAAACGACTTTGAAACCCAAGGCACAGGTAGCAACCCTGCAATTCTGGCCGATATCACGCAAGCCGGCACGAACGTGCTGAACAGCATCGACCTGACCCTAGACGCTGGCCAAGGTTACGACATCAACCGCCTGACACAAGTCATCGATAACGCAGATCAAAACGCATTCAATGACATCGATATTCGCGATGGTTTCAGTGTCGGCATTGATCAAGATGCAACAAACGTCATGAACATGGCGGCAATGGATGACTTGCTTGAAGATGCTGGTGGCATCGATATGCTGCAAGAAATCGATGACAGCACACAGAATGCTGGCAACCAATTTGATGTCGACTTAGGCGTCACAGACATTGCACAAGATGCGGTCAACGTGATGAACCTCGCTGAAATCGAAGACGATTTGAAGGGTGATTCAGTTCAAAAAGTCTTTGGTGACATCGAACAATATGCCGGAAACGTTGCACATGACACAACGCCTGGCGCGTCAATTGCAAACTTGATGCAAAGCGCGGTAAACGTGGCAAACAGCCTGAGTGTCGGAGAGAATTCACTTAACGTTGGCGGCTCGCTCAGTGGCGCGTCTATCAAGCAAATCTATGACGGCGACGATGGCGACGGTCAGGGTGCGTCAAACTATGTGATGTTCAGTAGCGCTGGACTTGTTGGCGCAGTGCCTGCCGCGCTGGATCCAGTAATCATCGACCAATCGTCATTGAACGCGATTAACCTTGCAACGGTAACACAGGTAGGTTGGACGGTTTCACAAGACGCGACCGATGTTTATCAGTCCGCAAGCAACATGGCTGTGAACACTCATGGTGGCATCAATGCAGACGTGGCCTACTTTGATCAAAGTGCTACGAACGTAGCCAACATCTTGTCGGCGGGTTCATTGCCTGACCTCAACGGTCTGACCGAAGTGACGCAGAACTTCTCAGGCGATCAGTATGCGGCTAACAGCTTGCTGGGCGCTGATGACCTGAACAGCGTCACGCAGGCAGCGACAAACGTCGCAAACTCTGTGAGCGGATTGTAATTTACCACGTATAACCTATGGGGCGGCGGGTCTGCCGCCGCCCCATCCCGCGCTTTGTAGCGCCCCTTTCCAAATCTGAATTGGTATTCTCCCATGCAGCGTATGCTTACGGTCTTAGCCCTTGTTGGCACCGCGACCTCCGCTACAGCGGAGAGCCCCGACCTTGGTGGATTTGTGGTTACCCAAACCTCTATTGGTAACCAGACAGGTCTGAACGAAATCTACCGCGATGGATCGGCGATACTAAACGGTGACAGCGGAAACTCTGTCCTCAGCACCTTTTCGTCTATTGGACAGATCGGCGGCGGCATTCTGAACCCTGATATGACCGGCGCGGTTGATCAGTCGATCCTGAATGCGGTCAATCTGCTGCTTGCGACCGAGGCGGTTGTTGAAAATGTTGATCAGACGATGCTAGGCAATCAAATTGCACGCAATGTCCTCTTGGCAACACAAACAGGCAACCCATTTGTTACGGACCAGATTGGTGAAAACATAGCCAATATCGTGATCGCCGATCAAGTTGATGCTGTGCGTCAGGCCTTTGGTCCCGGTGCCACGCAGTCAGTCTACAACGAAGTAACAAGTCCTGCCGCTGACTTGGCGGGTGTGACGCAGACAGGGCGGAATACCGCAAATGTGGTATTGGCTACAGTGTCTATCGGATCGGGGGAACAACTGTTTCCCTCTGATACCACGCAGAGGATAGAAAATATGGTTGGCCTAGATCAAGCCGTAAATCTACGCGATGAGATAACCCAATCTGGTACAAACATCGGTAACGTCTTGATCGCAGACGATGTGCGCGATGTCGCGCGCATTTTCAGCGGCACCCAGATTGTGCTTAACACAGTCACATCGCTGGATGGGAACACGCCAGTAGGCGTCAACCAGCGCGGCCTGAACATTGCAAACTTTGTCAGCGCAAAAAACGTCCAAGGGCTGACGCAGGTGTCTGATGGTCGTCAAATTGTTGAAAACCGGATCGAGGGCGTCACGCTGAAAGAGATGTCAGAAAATATTGCAGGTTATACGCATTCCAGCACAAACATCGTCAACCTGCTTGAAATTCAAGCAACCGATACGCCGAAATCTGGCGGCACAATCAATGCGACCCAGACCGCAAATCAATCCCAGACAGTGCAGAGTAATCTAGGCACGCATAGTCAGGTTGGTAACGCGGCGTCAATTTCCCGCTAGAACGACAACTCTGAACAGGACAACGATGCGCACCAAGGTCCGGCGCTGATACGCGGCGCATTTGGCCATGCCTCGGGTTTGTTTTGAGAATAGTTACTTGCGCTACGGCCATATTCCAAGGCGCTACGTTGCAGGCGTTCAGCACAAATTGACGCTCCTTGTGCGCGCACCAGCTTTTTTGTCAACCGCTGCAAACGGGCATCAACTCCTAATGGTTCTGCCATGCCAAGGGTTTGAAAAAACATAGAAATCTCTGCTGAATCCGCCAATGGCGAGCCGGGCAGTATGTCCTCGCAGGTCAACGCAAGCGTGCGGTAACTCACCATCGTCTCAAGAAAACGCGTTGGATCATAAGTTGGTGCCTCCACAATGACCGGGCCGTCTTGGTCCGGCGTGGACACGTTTTGCGCGAATGATGCGGTTGCACAAACGGCTGCGACCAGTGCTATCGCTATGGGACGGATCACTGCGTCACCGCAGCCGCTGCTGCCACAGCCGCAAGTCTCTGGTTTTCAGGCAATAAACGGTCACAACTGCCGTCATGATTTAGTGTCGTTGAAACGATGTCATATGCGGCTTCTGCCAACATCCACCTGATACCAGCGTGCAGGCCTTCCTGACTTTTGGATCCGATCTGGACATCGAAAAGTTCATCGTCGAAGAAACGGAACACAGAGCCCGAAACCTCACGGCCCACGGCTTGTTTAGAATAGGCTTGTGCCATAATAAGTTCGGTCGAGCGCGTGTCTGTGACGCGCAGGTCAGCCGCCATAGTCATGGCAAAGTTACGTTGCCCGCCGCTTAGTCCAAAAAACGCACCCTCAACTCCGCCAGAATAGGTGTTGAAATCTAACTGTGTAATCGCGCCGTCTATGACAACATCTGATCCGCGTAAGGATCCGCGCTCAAGCGGACGGTAAGGCAGAGATTCACCTTCAACAACTGTGGTCCGTCCATCGCCCAGAATTTGTTCTCTTGCGCGGGCAATTTCGAATTCAGAAACTGTTGTGTTGATACGATTGACCTGCTTCACGCCAGCGCGCGCCAAAGCGGTGACCAACATGCCAGCAGTATCACGCGGAATAAATGCGCCGGCTGCGTCAATTTCGATCTTTTGCGTCATATCAGAAATGAGGTGAACCGAAAATACACGTCCACTATTACGAACAGCTGAAGTATTTGAAAGACATTGCAAGGCGGCGTCGGCTGGCGTTGCAACAACCGTCGGGATTGCGCCGTTATAGACGGGACGAGCCGCGGTCATTTGCGGTGGCAGGCTTTCACACCCCATCAAAGCGGCAACAATCAATGCGCCACTGGTCGCCTTTAAAGGTTTCAATTTTACGGTCATTTCATGCTTTCCAGTCTGGCGGCGGCGTCTGCGATGGCCGCATCGGGATCATTGGTCAGCGTATTTACCGCAGCTCCGCTTCCTTCTTGGATCGTCTGATCGCCAGTATTGTCTTGACCGGTATCGATTGTGTTGTTCCCGTCACCCGTAATGACGATAGACAGCGAATTGCCCGTTTGCCCACTCGCAGCAGCACCAGCGCCAACGCTTTCTCGATTAAATGACATATAGTTAAGGCGGGTTTGTTCGCTTAATAAAAGGATCTGCCGCTCGGACGGGGTTCTGAAGTCCCAAGGTTGACTTTCACTTAGTCCATTCGCGAAAACAACGCTAGGCACCGAACCTATCGCCAAAATAATGCCAGACAGAAATTTCAACATTCAATGCTCCAATTGCGAATTCGAAAAATATTCAATGGATTTGATCTTGTCGTAAGAAACTAAAACGCTAAGTATGCTCGTAAAATATTCACGCATTATTATCACAATCCAACTTATTTATATAGTGTAAATTGAGATCGTGACGAATTAGCAACATGCTTTAAGTAGCTTACGCTAGATATTGTTTATCTTCTTCAAATACGTGTCCTTTTCAGTCGGCATCCAGATCTGCTTCCGGTCCTTGTCACGCGGCGCCGTGCAAAAAATCTAAGTTCCAAAACTGATTGATACGTCTTAGCCCAATTTTCGTGCTTGCTGATATCGCCAAATGCCTGCCATATTGCTGAGCCCCTCCCCCATTAAAATTAGCGGTGTTCAAAGCTAGAATTTTTTCGGCAAGATATCTGAGGCGAGAGATGAGAACGTAAAAGATTGCTGCCCGGCTGGAACACATCCATTGGGGCAAGCCCCAGCAAAATACCTACATCGAGCCATATAACCGCACCTTCCGCAGCGAATAGTTGAGCCAACACATATTTGGAACTATCATAGAGGCGCAGGACCTCGCGACCGAATATTCTGGGCTTACAACAACTGGCTGGCTCCTATTAAATAAGGGATAACCTGTTGCAGCCCGCTCGACGGTTTTTTCCTTTTCAAGGCCTAATTGGCTCGTATAAAACGCCTAAGAGCACCTTAATTCGGAACAAGTCCGGAATCTGCTCTACTTGGCATTAACCAAAATCCACATAACTTATTTGAAATAATGGTGCACCCAACTGGATTCGAACCAGTGACCTCTGCCTTCGGAGGGCAGCGCTCTATCCAGCTGAGCTATGGGTGCCTTGCGGTGTCTATAGCGGTGCTAAACCCGTGCTGCAACTGCGGATGATGGGTTTAAACCCATCCTAACCGAATAATTCCTGACACAGCTCCAAAGCGTCCACCAACACATCAACTTCCTCGACTGTGTTATACATCGCAAATGATGCGCGGCAGGTCGCACCCACGCCCATATGCGCCATCAGCGGCATGGCACAATGTGTTCCTGCACGCACGGCAACACCCTTTTTATCCAGCACCGTCGAAATATCATGGGCATGTGCAGCGCCATCAATCGTCAGACTGAAAATTGCACCCTTGGTCGCAGAGTTACCCTGCACATTCAGCCAGTTCAATCCGTTCAGCTTGGCTCGCGCATAATCGCGCAAGCCCGCCTCATGCGACGCAATCGCGTCCATCCCAATGTCCATCATGTAATCCAGCGCCACACCAAACCCGATCGTCTGCACGATCCCGGGTGTGCCGGCCTCGAACTTCATCGGCGCATCATTATAAATAACGGCGTCACGAGAAACTTCGCGAATCATATCACCGCCACCCATAAACGGACGCATCTCGGCCATCCGCGCAGGGTTCACATAAATTGCGCCCGACCCCGATGGACCATAAAGCTTATGCCCTGTAATCGCATAAAAATCCGCGCCAATGTCTTGCACATCCACAGGCATATGCACTGCCGATTGCGACCCATCCACCAGCACAGGCACACCCTTGGCATGCGCACCAGCACAAATCGCCTTCACATCTACCACGGTACCAAGCACGTTGGACATCTGCGTCACCGCCACCAACTTAGTCTTTGGCCCGATTGCCGCAATCACCGCATCAGGGTCCAGATCACCATTGGCATCCACATCAACCCATTTGATCACAACGCCTAACCGCTCGCGTAAGAAATTCCATGGCACAATATTGGCGTGATGTTCCATAATCGACAAAACGATCTCGTCACCTGCCTGCATACGCGGCGCGGCCCAACTATAAGACACCATATTGATGCCCTCAGTCGTGCCTGAATTCAGGATAATATCATTCTCGGAAGTCGCATTTAAAAACCGCGCAATCTTGGCCCGGACACCCTCATATTTCTCCGTCGCAATCGTCGACAGCGTGTGCAA
Organism: Yoonia sp. MH D7; assembly: GCF_054439475.1. Taxonomy (NCBI): domain Bacteria; kingdom Pseudomonadati; phylum Pseudomonadota; class Alphaproteobacteria; order Rhodobacterales; family Paracoccaceae; genus Yoonia; species Yoonia sp. MH D7. The sequence goes on along the minus strand of NZ_JBTJCF010000001.1, from coordinate 954,445 downwards.
ACCGCGATGCACATTGGCGTATTCTTGCGCGTAAGCCGTATTGATTGCATCAATCACCACCTGCGGCTTTTGCGCAGAGGCCCCATTATCGAGGTAAACCAATGGCTTGCCGTTCACCTTACGCGACAAGATCGGGAAATCTGCCCGTATTTTCTGCACGTCATACATGACTATTGTCCCATACCTGCACTGAAACCAATCAGCGTCATAAAGAGCCCAAACCCGAAACCAATCCCGACAACAGCCATCACAATTGTAGCAAGCGCGCGCGGTAAACTGTTAAACTGGTGCACTTCGTTCACAAAATTAACCATAATCCAGACCAGAGCAACGAGGCCGATGATCGAAATATAAGACGACAAGACCGGACTGAAAAGATAGACCAGCGCTTGCACCACACGCAGCACCAGAGCCACGGCCTCCAGCCAGATCACCGTGGCAAAACAATGCGGAAAAGTCGCCTTACCCCCAAGCACCTGTCCGGTCAAATAAATTCCGAAAGTCAAAATGACCAAAACACAGGCCATCACCAAACCGTAAATATTAGGCGTAAAGCCAAGCGGCATTGCAATCGGTGTAATAAAATACAGCAATTGCACCAGAATGACGCTTAGAATACTGACCAGCGCCAGCCCCATCCACAAGGTGCCGCGCGTGTAACGGCGTTGCATAATACGCTGCGCCATCAGCGCAGGATCTTTCAGCGTGACCAGAATCGCCGCCCAAAAAGATGTGACAAGTTCGCTCATACTTGGGCTTGCCGCAGGGATTGCACCCAGATCACAACAAACGCCGCGATCCAGATAATGCCGACCAGATGCGCTTGCATGCTGGGGCCAATCAGCCCGGTGGTCAGCCCGTAAAGTAACGCCGCAGGGGTCGTCGCCAGCAAGGACCAGAACAACGCAAGGCGCGCAGTGAACCATGTACCCTGCCCGCCCAACAGCTTGGCTATCAAATGCGACACGGCGGCAATCGCATAAAAAAACAACGGCCACACCATCAACCAGCCCAACATTTCATAGGCAATCAGTTGTGACAGCTCTGGCACATCTGCTCCGGGTGCCAGATCAAACCCCGCCGACATACGCGTCAGACGCGGCCATTGCGCGATGAAAATCACCACGCAACCTGCCATCAGATAAGCCAACGCGCGATCTTCACGCGTCCCGTGCGCCATTAAATCGCGCATCACTTCGCGCGGCCTGCGCCATGAACGCAACATGTCAGAGGTGACGGACATCAGCTACGCCGCGCCAGCCAGCCTTCCAAACGGCCCCGCAAGTCCTCGGCCAATTCCGCATCCGAAATCTCGTCCAGAGCCTCAGCCAAAAACGCCAGCGTCAACAGATCGGTTGCCGCTTGAAGCGGCACACCGCGCGACTGCAAATAGAACAATGCATCGTCATCAATTGCACCCGACGTAGACCCATGTGAACAAATCACGTCATCCGCGTAAATTTCCAGCTCTGGCTTGGCCAAAAACTGGCTATCGCCGTCAAGCAACAACGACTGGCTGATCTGGTAGCCATCGGTTTTCTGCGCGCCAGCTTTAACCAAGATCTTGCCTTGGAATACGCCAACAGCCCCATTGCGCAGCACTTTTTTGAACACCTGACGGCTTTCACCGCGCAACCCGTCGTGTGTGATAAACACCGTATCATCGTGATGAAAATCATTGCCATCGCCCACACAAGCGCCCGCGACATGGGCTACTGCATCGTCCCCCATGATCTCGATAATGCACTCGTTACGTGTCAAACAACCGTTCACAGTTAGCGTAAAAGACTTGAACAGGCTTTCACCCGAAATCCTTGCAAAACAGTGAGTTACAGCACGAGGTGTATGTTCCTGACCCTGCGCCCGGACATGGTGAAATGCTGCGCCCTCAGCCACATCCACTTCCATAACTGTATTGAACCGTGCCGCTGCCGGCCCGTTTTCCAGCAAGGTCAAAGATGCACCAGCCTCAACTTTCACCAATGAATGCAACATCACATCGGACGTGTCATCGCTGTGCAAATAGATCAGGCTCACAGGTTTTGCGACCTGTGCCGTCGCACGAATACAGACACCATCCGTAGCAAATGCTGTATTTAGCGTCGCGAGCGGGCGATGCACAGGCGTCTGGCCGCGCGTTTCCAAAGTCCCGTAAAGGTCATTCGCCCAATGAATATCAGCAGCCGAAACATCCGCCAAACGGGAAATTTCCAATCCCTCATGGGCCAGATCATCCGACGCATCCGCATCAAACACACCATCAACAAAGACGATTTTAATCCGGTCCACAGCATTAAACAACTCGGTCTCATCCGCATCGGACACAGGCGCCACCACAGCACCCACTGCCGTCAACGTCGTCGGATCAGTGTATTTCCAATACTCGTCCCGTTTTGACGGCAGGCCCATCATGGACAGACGGGACAACGCATCCTTACGATGCGCATCCAGGCCGGCAGGCAACGTAAGGTCAGCTAATCGCGCCTCGGTTGCATCCGCTTTCAATTTGGCCAGTGCCATTACGCCACCTCCGCCAGAATATCTGCATAGCCGTTATTTTCAATTTCCAACGCCAGTTCCGGACCACCCGATTTGATGATCTTGCCATCCGCCATAATATGCACAACGTCCGGCACAATATGGTCAAGCAGACGCTGGTAATGCGTGATCAGCAAAAACGACCGGCCCTCCGAGCGCAGCGCGTTCACGCCTTGCGCAACCAGCTTCATCGCATCAACATCCAAACCTGAATCGGTCTCGTCCAAGATGCACATTTTTGGCTCCAACATCGCCATCTGCAAAATCTCGTTACGCTTCTTCTCGCCACCCGAGAAACCCACGTTCACCGGACGCTTCAGCATCTCAGCGTCAATCTGCAAGCTCTTTGCCTTCTCGCGCACAATCCGTAGAAAATCCCCCGCCGAAAGCTCGTCCTCGCCACGCGCTTTACGCTGTGCATTCACCGCCGTGCGCAGAAACGTCATATTCCCCACGCCCGGTATTTCGACAGGGTACTGGAACGCCAGAAACAAGCCAGCCGCTGCGCGCTGTTCAGGATCCATATCCAACAAATCAACACCGCCCAACATGGCCGAGCCGCCCGTCACTTCGTAACCGTCTTTACCTGACAAAACATAAGACAGCGTCGATTTACCAGACCCATTCGGTCCCATAATCGCATGCACTTCTCCTGCGCCAATCGAAAGATCAACGCCTTTCAGAATTGTTTTATCTTCGTCATGAAGGTCAGCCATCAGGCCTTTGATTTCTAACATTTTATATCTCCTGCGGATGGGCGAACATAGTGTGAAACGACAAAATCCCAACGAGCATGGGAGCTCGCTGGGGCAAAAAACGCAGGCCAAAGAGGCCTGTTATAGCGTGTAGGTAGTTCCCAAAAACGTCAGACTTGCTGCCGTTGTGCCTGCTTGGATCGCGGCGACGAACTCCGGCGAATACGCGATCTTGAAGGTATCTGGAAATAGCCAAACGAGGTTGTGTAGGCTCAATGACATCAGCCATATCCCAAAAAACTGGACGCCCCAATGTAGCATGATTTTCAGGTTCAGCAGACCGCCGATCATCACCGCCAAAAGCATAGCACAACTCAATGACACCAAAGGCGCATCGACGTAAATCATGCCAAACCGCGCGGCTAAAAGTTGTGACAGCACATAGGCCAACGCGCCCAAAACTAACGATGCCAGCAGTGACGCGGCGTTGATCCGCCTGCCCTTCACCTTCGCAATTACCTGTTTCGACAGGCGTTTGGGAATATGCATCGCGAGATCGGGATCGTAATAAGAGATATTGCGCGGATCGCTGATCTTGCGCACACGCGCCTGAAATCCCTCGACTTGTTCTGTCATAGTCATAGATATTGCCCCCAAGCGTTATGCCTGAGGTCATACTTTGGCGATCACTGCGGCCCAAATAAGGCAGACCCGCGGCAATGCGACGACATTTATGATGACTTTGAACCGTCACGCCTAGCCCACCGACCCTTCCAGCGAGATCGCGACAAGCGCTTGGGCTTCCATCGCGAACTCCATCGGCAATGCCTGCAAAACTTCTTTGCAGAACCCGTTGACCACCAAGGCCACAGCCTCTTCCTCGTTCATGCCACGTGAGCGGCAATAGAAAAGCTGATCATCATCAACCTTGGACGTGGTCGCCTCGTGCTCGACACGGCTGCTGTTATTCTTGACCTCAATATATGGCACGGTATGTGCCCCACATTGCGAGCCAATCAGCAAGCTATCGCACTGCGTATAGTTGCGGCTTTCCTTCGCTTTGGGATGCATCGACACCAACCCACGATAGGTATTCTGCGCTTTACCCGCCGAAATCCCCTTGGACACAATGCGTGACTTGGTGCGCTTGCCCAGATGCACCATTTTGGTGCCCGTATCGGCCTGCTGCATATTGTTGGCAATCGCGATCGAGTAAAACTCGCCCTGGCTGTCATCACCGCGCAAAATGCACGACGGATATTTCCAAGTGATTGCAGAACCGGTCTCGACCTGCGTCCACATCACCTTAGAGCGCGCCCCACGACAATCAGCACGCTTGGTCACAAAGTTGTAGATGCCGCCAACACCGTTCTCATCGCCGGGATACCAGTTCTGCACGGTGGAATACTTCACCTCCGCATCTTCCTCGATAATGATCTCGACCACAGCGGCATGCAGCTGCGCCACATCACGCTTGGGGGCAGTACAGCCCTCAAGATAGGACACATACGATCCCTTATCGGCAATAATCAACGTGCGCTCAAATTGACCGGTATTCTCGGCATTGATCCGGAAATAGGTCGACAATTCCATCGGGCAGCGCACACCGGGCGGGATGTAAACAAACGAGCCATCCGAAAATACAGCAGAATTCAACGTCGCATAAAAGTTGTCCGACGCTGGCACAACCGTGCCCAGATACTTCTTCACCAACTCGGGATGCTCTCGGATCGCCTCGGAAATCGAGCAGAAAATTACGCCCGCTTTTTTCAACTCGGCTTGGAACGTCGTACCAACCGACACAGAATCAAACACCGCGTCAACCGCAACCTTGCGGCCCTCGGCAGGCGGCATATCCGCGCCCTCAACACCGGCTAAAATCGCCTGTTCCTGCAACGGAATCCCCAATTTCGCATAGGTCGCCAGTAACTTCGGATCAACCTCATCCAGCGACTTCGGCTTCACTTCCATGCTTTTCGGGCGGGCGTAATAATAGATATCTTGGAAATCAATCGTCGGGTAGTTGACCATCGCCCATGTCGGCTCGACCAGCTTTTCCCACCGCGCAAATGCCTCAAGACGCCAATCGGTCATCCACTGCGGCTCTTCGTTCTTGGATGAAATCAGCTTGACGATGTCAGTATTCAACCCCTTGGGCGCATACTCCATCTCGATTTCTGTTTCCCAGCCGTATTTATACGCACCAGACAGGGCAGCCACCGCATCCACAGTGTCCTGATCTACGCCCTCTTTGACGTCAACTTGATCTACAGTCGCCATGTGTCTTACTCCTTAACCGCGCGCCACTGCGCGCGCATATTTATCCGTCCAAGCCTGCGCGAAACGCAAAACCTCATCTTCAGTTGTCTCAATGCCCAATGATACGCGCACTGCGCAGCGGGCTTGATCATCCGTCATCCCAAGAGCGGCCAAAACGGGGCTGGCTTTCACCTTGCCGCTCGAACAGGCCGATCCCGCCGAAATGGCAAATCCCGCCAAATCCAGGGCCATTACCTGAGTCTCGCCCTTCCAACCCGGCGCCACGAAGCAGCTGGTATTGGGCAGGCGATTAAACTCTTTCCCGACAAAAATAGTCTGTTCCACAGATTCCTCAATGGCCTTTTCTAGAATATTTCTAAGTTGCGCAACCCGCTCCCAGCGTCCATTTGCCAAATCTCTCTGCGCCGCCACGGAAGCAGCGCCAAAACCCGCAATCGCTGCGACATTTTCCGTGCCGGACCTGCGGCCCATCTCTTGCCCGCCACCTTTGATCTGTGCAGCCAAATCAGTGCCCGCCGGAAAGATCAACGCGCCAATCCCCTTAGGCCCACCAAACTTGTGCGCCGAAACGAAAACCATCTGCACACCCGACCACGCAAACGAAAACGGCACTTTACCAAACCCTTGGGTCAGATCACTCACGGCCAACCCTTGCGGCAAATCCTGCACAATTCCAGTCTCGGAATTGGCCAGTTGCACCACAGACGTTGCAGGCTCGTCCACGACAACACGCCCATCGACAACAGGCAACCGCGCCTCAACCCAAGCCGCCACCGCCGCATGTTCCAAGCCAGACGCTTGCAGTCCACGTCCCGCCAAACACAATGCCGCTGCCTCGGTCGCACCCGACACAAACACAACATCCGCACCAGACGCCCCAACAGCCTGCGCAATCTGCGCGCGCGCTGTCTCTACAATCCCCTTGGCCGCCCGCCCCTCGGCATGCACAGAACTCGGATTGCCGACAACGTCCATCGCCGCAATCATCGCCGCACGGGCCTCGGGACGCAGCGGCGTGGTCGCGTTATGATCCAGATAAACGCGTCTCATTCATCATCCACAATCTCAAACAAGGCAGGCACCGCAGGGCATGGCACCATCTCATTGGCCACCACATCCGACAGGCGTGTTTGATGCAAAAACACATAAACGTTGGCACTTAAACCTTCCCACAAACGGTTGGTCAGCGATTGTGCACGGCTGCCCGACGCACCACCAGAGGCCCCCGCCCCCTTGTGCATCGCACTCACCGTCTCATCGACCGCGCCCAATATCTCGGACACACGAATATCCGACGCCGCACGCGCCAAACGATATCCGCCACCCGGACCACGCACCGATTCCACTAGTTTCGCGCGACGCAGTTTCACAAACAACTGCTCCAGATACGCCAGCGATACATCTTGGCGCTTGGAAATCTCGGTCAGGTTCACCAGCGCGCCCGAGGGCTGCAACGCCAAATCGGCCAGCGCCACCATTGCATAGCGGCCTTTTGTACTTAATTTCATCAGGCCACTCCCGCGCATAAAAGCGCAATTTCATTGACGTTGGGGTTCCGCGTCATTAGGTGCAACTCAACCCATGATGCGAGGGATGCCCCTCTCATTTAGAATCTTTCTAAAGTGCCTGATGCTTTTCGTCAAGAATGGCCTAGGCCCCTAAGTCCAAGAAGGTCTCATTTATGCCCGAAGTTATTTTCCCTGGTCCCGAAGGCCGCCTCGAAGGTCGCTACCACCCACAAAAAGACCGCGACGCGCCTATCGCGATTGTGCTGCACCCGCACCCTCAGTTCGGCGGGACCATGAACAACAAGGTTGTTTATAACTTGCACTACGCTTTTTATAACATGGGCTTTACCGTTTTGCGGTTCAACTTCCGTGGCGTCGGGCGTAGCCAAGGCGAATACGATCAAGGCGTGGGCGAACTCTCTGACGCCGCCTCAGCCCTCGACTACCTGCAATCGATGAACAACAATGCGAAACACTGCTGGGTTGCAGGTTTCTCGTTTGGCGCGTGGATCGGCATGCAACTCCTGATGCGCCGCCCCGAAATCACAGGGTTTATCTCTGTTTCGCCTCCCGCGAACATGTACGACTTCAGCTTCCTTGCGCCCTGCCCCGCCTCCGGTCTGATCATCAACGGATCCGCCGACCGCGTTGCCCCGCCAGCGGACACCGTCACGCTGGTCAACAAACTGCACGAGCAAAAGGGCATCACCGTCACCCATGACGAAACACCGGGTGCTGGCCACTTCTTTGAAGACCCTTACATGGACCCGATGATCGGCACCGTGAAATCCTATGTGCGCCGCCGCCTGACAGAGACAACACGATAAATGAGCGACTATACTCTCGATACCGCCAACGAACTGGCCGATCTTGCAATCAAAGAACAAGAAGCATCGGGCAACGAGAATATAGTGCCAAACATCGCCGAAGTCTTGGGCGCCTCTTCGCAAACCCTGCAAGAAGCGTTCCTGACGGCGGTGCGTGTGCGGCGCGCCGAAATCCGCGCTCGGGAACTTCTGGCCGCATCAGCAGCAAAACGAGGCGCCTAACCGGATGTCACGCATCGACCAGCAGCTTGCTTTCCTAATCGAGGCAGACCGCCTGAAATCGGTCCTGCGCGGCACATCACTGCACGATAATTCGCGGCAGGAAAACACCGCCGAACATAGTTGGCACATTGCGCTATATGCGCTGACCATGGCTGAACATGCGACCAACCCCGTCGACACCGCCCGCGTCATAAAAATGCTGTTGATCCATGATCTGGTCGAGATCGACGCAGGCGACGTGCCAATCCACTCTACCGCCGCGCGCGATCCGTCCGCCCAAGATGCTGCCGAACGCGCCGCCGCTGACAGGATCTTTGGCCTTCTGCCCCCCTACCAAGCCGCTGATTTTCGCGCGCTTTGGGAAGAATTTGAAGCCGCTGCTACCAACGACGCCATTTTTGCCAAATCCATCGACCGCGTGCAGCCGGTGATCTCGAACCTGCAAGCAGGCGGCAGCAGCTGGATCGACTATGACGTAACCCGCGACCAACTCGAAGCCCGCGTCGCTGTAAAAGTCAAACGCGGCGCACCAGCAATCTGGGATGCGCTTAAAACCCGCATCGACACATGGTTCGCAACAAATAACCAATAAATGCCCGACAACGTTTGACTCTCCACTGATATAAGTCTAGAGGCAGAACTTCGGGCCGAAGACTTGACGATGGATGCAAGCGAGCGCCTGTTTATGGAACCCAACTGCTCGATGCACTTGGGGCGCACACTTATAGTATCCGTCCGAAAGCAAAATATATGACCACTATGATTCCGACCCTTGCCGCTGCATTGGAAAAACAGGGCTACGACACCCTGACCGCCGTGCAAGAAGCTGTAACAAACCCCGAGCTTGACGGCAAAGACCTGCTGGTCTCCGCACAAACCGGATCAGGTAAAACCGTAGGCTTCGGCCTTGCGATCGGCCATACAATCCTGACCGAAGACGGCACATTCGGCCCCGCCGCACGCCCGTTGGCTCTCTGCATCGCACCAACCCGCGAGCTTGCATTACAAGTCAAACGCGAACTCCAGTGGCTCTACGCGGGCGCTGGCGTGACAATGGCATCCTGCGTTGGTGGCATGGACATGCGTGACGAGCGCCGCACACTTGAGCGCGGCGCGCACATCGTTGTCGCCACACCGGGCCGCCTGAAAGACCACGTTATGCGTGGCTCGATGGACATGTCCGACATCCGCGCGATTGTGTTGGATGAAGCCGACGAAATGCTCGACCTTGGCTTCCGTGAGGACCTCGAATTTATCCTTGGCGAAGCACCAGCCACACGCCGCACCCTGATGTTCTCCGCGACAGTGCCAGCCGCCATCGCGAAACTCGCAAAATCCTATCAAAAAGACGCCGTGCGCGTAGCAACTGTGTCCAAAGAAAGCCAGCACGCCGACATCGAATACCGCGCGCTCTCCGTCGCCAATCACGACATCGACGCGGCGATCATCAACACGCTGCGCTTCTACGACGCACCAAACGCAATCGTGTTCTGTAACACCCGCGCCAGCGTCACGCGCCTGACTACCCGCCTGTCCAACCGTGGCTTTGCAACCGTGGCACTGTCAGGTGAGCTGAGCCAGCAAGAACGTTCCCACGCCCTGCAAGCCATGCGCGACGGTCGTGCACGGGTCTGCGTCGCAACTGACGTGGCCGCTCGCGGCATCGATTTGCCAAACCTTGAATTGGTGATCCACGCCGAACTGCCAACAAACGCCGAAACCTTGTTGCACCGCTCGGGCCGCACCGGCCGCGCGGGCCGCAAAGGGGTTTCCGCCCTGATCGCACCCGCCAAAATGAAGCGCCGCGCCGAAAACCTGCTGACATGGGGCAAACTGACCGCCACTTGGGCCACACCGCCCACCGCTGACGAAGTCACCGCGCGCGATCAGGAACGCCTGCTCGAAGATCCGGTCTGGACCGAAGAAATCCCAGAGGCCGACGCCATTTTCGCCGCAAAACTGCTCGAACTTCACACACCCGAAGTTATCGCCGCCGCTTACCTGCGCCTGTTTGCAGGCAAAAACTCTGCCCCCGAAGACTTGTCCGACTATAAAGACGGCCCACAGCGCGCCGACCGCGCCGACCGTCCTGACCGCTCGCCAAAAGAGCGCAAAGAGTTCGGGCCCTCCAAATGGTTCTCTGTCGATGTGGGCCGTGAAGGCAAAGCCGAAGCACGCTGGTTGCTACCGATGATCTGCACCGCAGGCGGCATCACCAAATCCGAAATCGGCGCAATCCGCATTCAACCGAACGAAACCTTCGTGGAAATCTCCGAGCCAGCGGTTGCAGGGTTCCTGAAATCCGTAGGCTCCGCAATGTCCTTGGAAAACCAGGCGAAATTGACAGCACTCGACGGTCCACCACAACTCGGCGAACGTGGTCCACGCGTCGGCAAACGTGACTACGACGACAAACCACGCGCACCACGCGAAGACCGTGGCCCACGTGAAGATCGCGCACCACGCAAACCGCGCGACACCTCCACGCCACCACCGTCGACGCAAGAACACGTCGCGGCTATCCAACCGACAGGCGACGCAGCCAAGCGCGAAAAACCACGCCACAAAAAATCCAACTTCGCCAAGCCAGAGCGCCGCGATCACGGTGATGCAGTAGCCCCAATCAAGAAACCTTACAAAGCACGCGACGACGAAAGCCGCCCCGCTTACAAAGGCAAATCTGAAGGCTACAAAGGTAAATCCGACGGCGCAAAACCCGCGTATAAAGGCAAATCCGAAGGCTACAAAGGTAAGTCAGACGGTCCAAAACCGGCATACAAAGGCAAGTCCGAAGGCTACAAAGGTAAAGCTGACGGCGCAAGCGCGGGCAAGCCAAAACCAAAAGCCAACGACACCTCCAAGCGGTTTGTACCACCAGGCGGCAACACTGCACCACGCAAAGGCGCACCAAAACGTGGCGCGCCCAAGCGTTAATAGCGCCTTAATTTCGCCACACGATCGCCTCTTGGTTGACCAAGTTCCGTGCAAACGTAACTTATGGCCCACCAAGAGGCCCGCGGAAACTCCGCGATATTGAGGCAATGCAAGGATGAACGCCATGGCACAGTCCACGCCAATCGGTCAGAAAAAAACGCCCGCAACAGCGCCAGAACCGGCTCTCAAACAAGGCGACACTCCCGCGCCCAAGCCGATTTTTACCGATTACGCGAGCATTTAGCGACAATAACGGCCAGCGAACTGTGCATCTCCCGTCCTCCTTCGGGTTTCACCGCAGTCACTGGCCTTTTTTGCGCAAGCCCCTTTTTTGCAGTAGCTAACAACAGTTATGTCCGACCTTACCACCATCCGAAATATCGGCCCCGCGCTAGAGACGTCGCTGATCGCGGCAGGCATCACAACAGCCGCGCAGCTGCACGATCTTGGCGCAGACGCGGCCTATTCGCAACTACTCACATCCGGCACCAAACCGCATTTCATCTCGTATTATGTGCTGCATATGTCTCTGCAAGGGCGTCCTTGGAACGATTGTAAAGGTGCAGAAAAACTAGCTCTCCGCACGCGCTTTGACAAAATCAAAGCCGTCGCTTTCGATCAGGATCGCTCTACCCTTGAAGCCATCCTCGACCGCATCGGCGTCATAGACATATCAAAATAAATGCCACCCCAAGCAACAAAAAACCGCCACACATCCCTGCGCGGCGGTTTTTCAAATTCAAAATTATCGCAGTAGACTTAGCCGACCAGTTCAAGACCAGAGAAGAAGAACGCTATTTCTTCGGCTGCTGTTTCTGGTGCATCGGACCCGTGCACAGAGTTCTCACCGATCGACAAAGCAAAATCCTTACGGATCGTACCGATCGCCGCGTCTGCTGGGTTCGTCGCGCCCATAACTTCACGGTTCTTTGCAATCGCGTCTTCGCCTTCCAGAACCTGCACCACAATCGGCTCGGAAATCATGAATTCGCAAAGTTCACCAAAGAACGGACGCTCGGCGTGCACGCCGTAAAACTGCTGCGCCTGTGCCAAAGTCATGTGAATACGCTTGGACGCGACAATACGCAGACCTGCGTCTTCGAATTTTTTGACGATGGCGCCTGTTAGGTTACGCTTTGTTGCGTCTGGCTTGATGATAGAGAATGTACGCTGAATTGCCATGATGGGCCTCTTTTTGTTGATAGTCGGGGCTTCCCCCGCGTGAATTGATGCGCGCGAACTAACATGGGCGTCCAACCTTGAAAAGCGGTGATTGACGTCCCCGCCAACATCAGGCAAAGCGACCTCATGCTTAAAATATCAGACATCACATATTCCGTCGCTGGCCGTACATTGGTCGAGCATGCCTCCGTCACCATCCCAACCGGCCACAAGGTCGGCCTCGTGGGACGCAACGGCTCGGGCAAAACCACGCTGTTCAAAATCATCCGGGGCGAGATGGTGCTTGATACAGGCTCTGTGAACCTGCCTCAGGGCTGGAAAATCGGCGGCGTGTCCCAAGAGGTGCCCGGAAACGAGGTGTCCCTGATCAACACCGTGCTGCGTGCCGACACAGAACGCGAATCCCTGATGGCCGAAGCAGAAACCGCCACCGACCCGCACCGCATCGCCGAAGTCCAAACGCGCCTCTCCGACATCGACGCATGGTCCGCCGAAGCCCGCGCTGCCTCGATCCTGCGCGGCCTTGGCTTCACCCACGAAGAACAGTTGCAGCCCTGCTCCGCCTTCTCTGGCGGTTGGCGCATGCGCGTGGCCTTGGCCGCCGTTCTGTTCTCGGAACCCGATCTGTTGCTGCTCGACGAGCCAACGAACTACCTCGACCTTGAAGGCGCGCTTTGGCTCGAGAACTACCTCGTCAAATACCCGCACACCGTCCTGATCGTCAGCCACGACCGTGAACTGCTGAACCGCTCCGTCGGCGGCATCCTGCACTTAGAGGACAAAGGCCTGATCTACTACACAGGCACCTACGACATGTTCGCCAAACAGCGCGCCCAAAAACGCGCACTCTTAGCCTCGGCTGCGAAAAAACAAGACGCCAAACGCGAACACCTGCAAGCCTTTGTCGACCGCTTTAAAGCCAAAGCCTCCAAAGCCAAGCAAGCCCAATCGCGCGTCAAAGCGTTAGAGAAAATGGAAACAATTCGTGCGCCCGAAGACGTGGCACGTACTGTGTTCACCTTCCCCAAACCAGAAGAGCTGTCGCCCCCGATCATCGCCACAGAGAACGCATCCGTGGGCTACGGCGACACAATCATCCTGCGCGACCTGAACCTGCGCATCGACCAAGACGACCGCATCGCCCTTCTGGGCCGCAACGGCGAAGGCAAATCGACCCTGTCGAAAATGCTCTCGGACCGTCTGCAAATCGCCAGCGGCAACATGGTCACCTCAAGCAAATTGCGCATCGGCTTCTTTGCACAACACCAAGTGGACGAGCTCTACGTTGACGAAACACCGCTCGAACACCTGATGCGCGAACGCGCCTCCGAAGGCCAAGCCCGCCTGCGCGCTCGCCTCGCAGGTTTTGGCCTCGGCTCAGACCAAGCTGACACCGAAGTTGGCCGCCTCTCCGGTGGACAAAAGGCACGTCTTTCACTCCTGCTGGCCACCCTGCCCGCGCCGCACCTGCTAATCCTCGACGAGCCGACCAACCACCTCGACATCGAGAGCCGCGAAGCGCTCGTTGACGCGCTGACCGCCTATTCGGGCGCCGTGATCCTCGTTAGCCACGACATGCACCTGCTCTCCATGGTCGCTGACCGGCTCTGGTTGGTCAAAGACGGTCACGTCACCCAATACGACGACGACCTCGAGGCCTACCGCAAAATGCTGCTCTCGCCCGAAAAACCAATGGGCAAGGACAAAGGCAAAGCCAAAGTCCCCCCCCCAAAGGTCGAGACCTTCTCGCGCGAACAGATCCAGGCCATGCGCGCCGATGCCAATAAATCCGAAGAACGCGTCAAAAAAATCAACGACATGCGCGACAAACTCGCCAAAAAACTCGCGGACCCCGCTCTTTACGAAGATGGCAAAGCAGGCGAATTGGCGACATGGAACAAAAAATACGCCGAAGTCATGACCGGGCTAGAGCGCGCCGAAAGCATGTGGATGCAGTCACTCGAAAAACTTGAAAAAGCCCAGAAGACCACGAAAAAATGACCGAACTGCCCGCCCTGATCGCAGCCTTCACAACGCTGTTTATCATTATCGACCCTCCGGGGCTGGCACCGCTGTTTGTGGCCCTGACCCAAGGCATGAACGCAGCACTACGCCGCACCGTTGCCCTGCGGGCCTGCCTGATCGCAGGTGCTTTGATGCTTGCGTTCCTGTTCCTTGGCGAAGCTTTACTCGATTTTATCGGCATCTCGATGCCTGCTTTCCGCATCGCAGGCGGAATCCTGTTGTTCCTCACAGCACTCGAAATGCTGTTCCAAAAACGGCAAGCACGCCGCGAAGATAACGCCGCCGAAGGCCAGGCAGAACACCACGACGACCCTTCTGTCTTCCCGCTCGCCCTGCCGCTGATCGTAGGTCCAGGCGCTATTACCACGATCATCCTGCTTGCCGGCCAAGCGAATACCGCACTGGATTTTGCAGCGATCACCGGCGTCATGGCCGCTGTTCTGGTCTCGGTTTTCCTCGCCCTGCTCGTCGCTACACCGCTCGATAGAATGCTTGGCAAGACCGGCACCAACATCGTCACCCGCGTTTTGGGTATGCTCTTGGCCGCCCTCGCGGTGCAGTTCATCCTCGACGGTATCGCGCAGTCTTTTGGTCTCGGCACATAGCCCCTATATTAGCTTCATGACAGAGAACCAAACAGCCGATTTCATCTACCTAGCGGTCCTTGGACTGGTGCTTTTGGCCTCATATCTGATGGCCAGCCGGATGAACTTGGGCAAAACCCTGCAACAGGCTGGCATCTGGGTGCTGATCTTCATGGGCGCCGTTGCGGTGATTGGCATGTGGTCCAATATCGAGGACGCGCTGTTACCAAAACAAGCGGTCGCGGGCGAGACAATCACCCTGCCCCGTATGCGCGACGGACACTACTATATGACGCTCGACGTGAACAACGTGCCGATTGAGTTTGTGATCGACACAGGCGCCAGCCAAGTCGTGCTGTCTCGCAGTGACGCCACCAAAATCGGTATCGACCTTGATACGCTCGCCTATCTCGGCAGCGCAAATACCGCCAACGGCACCGTGCGCACCGCCGCCGTGCGGCTCGATACAGTCAGCTTGGGGAATATCCAAGACACAGGCATGCGCGCAGTCGTTAATGACGGCGAAATGGCGGGTTCGCTGTTAGGCATGACCTATCTGTCCAAATTCGACAGCATCACCATCCAGAACAACCAATTGATCCTGACAAGGTAGCGCCATGAAATATATCATCATTTTCGGCCTCTTAGGCCTTTGCGCCTGCACACCGGTTCCAACCGATCTCCCCGCGGACTTTAACGCTGAATTTGATTTTTAAGGCGCGCCGCTCTCGGCTTTCTTGACCCATGCGCCATCTACCTGCGCCCAATACTGCGCCTGACATCCAGCATCGGACAGCATTTTCCACTGACCACGAGCATGATTTAACGCGGCGTCATCATATCCATCAAACAAGATACAGGCCCGCGCCGCCGCGTTCACCTCATCCGCACTCAACGCCGCGCCATCCACCGACATCACACAGTCAAACCCGTCGGCAGGTACATCCACTCCCAACAAAACCGGTTGCTGCGCGTCGCTTGCACCACCAGCCATGCCATGCGGCAGAAACGACGCAGGCGCACCAGCCCACAACCGCTCGTCCAGCCGCTTCAACGCCGCCTCACCGCGCCCACGCACCAGCACACGCCAACCCGCACCACGCGCCTTGCCGACCAACATCGGCAAGGTCTGATCCAGCGGCGTATCGGTCAGGTGATAGAAATAAACAGCGCCCACTTACGCCTCGTAATTCTCTGAAATTAAACGGTTTAGCGCCATGACACCCCAGCCCGTCGCACCCGCAGGGGCCAGCGTTGTACCACCCGGAACCGCCGCTACACCGGCAATATCCAGATGCGCCCAAGGGGTGCCGTCCTTCACAAACCGCGCCAAAAACTGCGCCGCCGTGATCGAGCCTGCCTGACGCCCACCACCAGTATTACGCATATCAGCCATCCGGCAATCAATCATCTTGTCATACGCCTTGCCCAGCGGCATCCGCCACGCGCCCTCACCCTCAGCTTCTGCCGCTTTTAAGAACGTGCCACTCAAATCATCCGAATTCGAAAACACACCGGCATTCTCATGACCCAAGGCAATAATAACCGCCCCCGTCAACGTCGCCAGATCCACCATACCAACAGGCTTGAACCGCTCTTGCGTGTACCACAAAATATCCGCCAAAACCAAACGCCCCTCGGCGTCGGTATTCACCACCTCAATCGTGTCGCCCTTCATCGAGGTCACAACATCGCCTGGACGCACCGCAGCCCCCGACGGCATATTCTCGACAATTCCGACAACACCAACCACATTAGCCTTAGCTTTGCGCAGCGCCAGCGTCTTCATCACGCCCGACACCACACCTGCGCCACCCATATCGCCAGTCATCTCTTCCATACCTAGCGCCGGCTTGATGCTGATGCCGCCAGTATCAAACACAACACCCTTACCCACAAGTGCGAACGGCGCCTCGTCACCGCCACCATGCCACTGCATCACCACAACCTTCGACGGGCTGTCAGAGCCTTGACCAACACACAATAGCGCACCCATGCCCAGCTTTTCTAATGCAGCCTCTTCCAAAACCTCAACCTTCAACCCGATCGCCTGCAACTCCGCCAAACGGTCGGCAAACTCGGTCGTAGTCAGAACATTCGCTGGCGCATTGGTCAAATCGCGGGTGAAAAACACGCCTTCGGCGATCGCCGCCAATGTTTTTGCATCATGGCTGTCAGGCGTCTCCACCTGAAACACCGCATTGCCACGCGGCTTAGGCGCGGCGGTCTTATGGGCGCTGAAATCATAATCCCGCAGCAGCAGCCCCAAGGCGACATCATCCACGCCCGCCAAATCACCCGCCAGAACAGTCAGCTCTAACGGCCCCTTTTCGCGCGCCAAAGCAGCACCCGCAGCGCGTGCATCCACTTGGGCCGCGTCACGGTCCAGCTTTACAACAATCACGCCATCCGCCGCCATACCCGTCGGAAACGCAACCCGCATCGCACTGCCAGAAGGCGCCGCTGCAAAAGCCTCCGACGCCACAACCCGCTCCACTGCTTTCTGGCTGGCCTTATTCACTTGCTCCGCACAGGCATCCAGCTTGGCATCAGTGCCAATGAAAACAGCAACCAACCCGGTCAGGCTGGCCACGTCGTCCAAGCTCAGATCCGTAAAGCGACAATTGATAGGGTTGGTCATGGCAAGTCATCCTGTTTTTATGCTGTCCGGCAATACCTAGCTGGACCGCGATAAAATGACCAGATAGCGGTTTTGTCCGGCGCAACTATCGGCTAGTTTGCACCAAATGTAAGGACTTGATCCAGGAGACACAGGGTTTGGCACGATTTGACCGCTATCTGCTGTCACAGCTGATGGTCCTATTCGGATTTTTCAGCCTTGTGCTGGTCATGGTCTATTGGATCAACAAAGCGGTCGTGCTGTTTGACCAGCTGATCGCCGACGGACAATCGGCAGCCGTTTTTCTAGAACTCAGCGCGCTGACCCTGCCCGCGGTGATCAAACTTGCACTGCCGCTCGCGTCATTCGCCGCTGCCGTCTATGTGACCAACCGCATGATATCTGAGTCCGAAATGGTTGTTGTGCAGGCCACCGGATTTTCCGCTTACCGTCTCGCGCGGCCAGTGGTTTATTTTGGACTCATCGTAGCGTTCATCATGTCGATCCTGACGCATTTCCTTGTGCCTCTGGCTTCCGCGCAATTAAACCTACGCAAAGACGAGTTGGCACAAAACATCACATCGCGCTTGCTGACCGAGGGGAAATTCATCGAACCTGCCGATGGCATTACCTTCTATATCCGCGACATCACCCCCGCTGGTGAATTGCGCGATATCTTTCTGTCCGACACCCGCGACCCCGCGCAATCCGTGACCTATACCGCCGCCAAAGCGTTTCTAGTGCGCGCCGACGACACAGCGCAACTGGTCATGATCAACGGTCTGGCCCAAACCCTGCAAGACGACGGTGCGCGGCTTTTCACCACCACATTCGAGGATTTCGCCTATGATATCGGCGAATTTCTAACCGTCGCCGCCAGCACACGGCTACGTGCCAGCGAGGCCACCACGGCCGACCTGCTGCGCGCCAGTGATACCTTGCAAGCAGCCACAGGTCAGACCAAAGCACAGTTAATCGCGCAGGCTCACGACCGCTTCGGTCAAGCACTTTTGGGGCTTGTCGGCGCACTCTTGGGCTTTTCAGCGCTGATGGTCGGCGGATTTAGCCGCTTTGGCGTCTGGCGGCAAATCGTCGGCGCGATCTTCCTGATCATTGTGGTCAAAGCGGTGGAAACTGCCGGGCTGAACCTCGCGCGCAGCAGCCCCGATCTATGGTTTGCGACCTACCTACCCACCGCTGTGGGTCTTGGCATCTCGTGGTTTCTGCTTTTCGCAGCCACACGCCCTTATCTTTTCAAGCGGCGACCTGCGATGCAGGTGACCTCATGATACTCCACCGCTATTTCGCCAAACGGTTCCTGACGACGTTCCTCGGGGTATTTGGCGTATTCTTTTTGATCATGGTCTTCCTTGATATGGTCGAACAGCTACGGCGCTACAGCAAACTCGACGCAACCTTTGGCGATATCCTCACGCTGACGCTGCTCAACGTGCCACAAGGGATATACCAAATCCTGCCGCTGATCATGATCCTCTCAACCATCGCCCTTTTCCTCGGACTGTCCCGCTCGTCAGAACTGGTCGTGACCCGCGCTGCCGGACGCTCCGCGCTCATGTCATTGATCTCGCCACTGCTTATGGCGCTGACCATTGGCATTCTGGCGGTCAGTTTTATCAACCCGATCGTCGCCAGTACGTCGCGCCACTACGAAGTCCGCAGCGATGAACTTGCGGGCAACGGGTCGGTACTAACATTCGGATCCTCCGGTCTATGGCTGCGGCAAGGCAACGAAGACGGGCAAACCGTGATCCGCGCAGAGCGTGCAAACCTCGATGGCACTGTGCTGTCTAAAGTCAGCTTTATCAGCTTTACGGCCCAAGGTCCGGTACGGCGCATCGAGGGCGACAGCGCCGCGCTGACCACAGGCGCATGGGTGGTGCAAAACGCCAAAAGCTGGCCACTTGGCGGCAACGTGAACGCCGAAGCCGCAGCCACACTGCACGCCACGCTCGAGATTCCGTCGAGCCTGACCGCCGCTGAAATCCGCGACAGCTTTGGCACCCCCTCGTCAATCCAGATATGGGATCTACCTGCCTTCATCGAACGTCTGCGCACCGCAGGTTTCTCGGCGCAACGCCACGAAGTCTGGCTGCAAATGGAACTCGCCCTGCCGTTATTCCTTGTCGCGATGGTGATGATCGGGGCCAGCTTTACCCTGCGCCACCAACGGGGCGGACGCACCGGCATGATGGTGCTACTGGCCGTTCTGGTTTCATTCGCCGTCTACTTCCTGCGCAATTTCGCGCAGATTCTGGGCGAAAACGGACAACTCCCCGCCATTCTCGCCGCTTGGGCGCCCCCCCTTGCCGCTATCGCCATATCACTTGGCATGCTCTTACACAACGAGGACGGCTGATGCGTTTTCTCTTTGCCTTCCTGCTACTGATCCCCACTCTCGCCTCCTCCCAAGGGGCCGCCACACTAGTGGCAGATAACGTAGTGATCGCAGGCCAAACCGAACTGATAGCCAGCGGCAATATCGAGGTTTTCTATGACGGAACACGGCTGCAAGCCTCACAAATCAACTATAATCAAGCGGGCGATGAACTGACAATCACAGGGCCAATCCTGATCAAAACCGCCGATGGCACCATCTTTACCGCCACCGCCGCAACCCTAGATCCCAAGCTTGAAAACGGCATCCTACGCGGTGCACGGCTGGTGCTTAACGAACAATTACAACTGGCTGCCACCCAAATCGACCGCGCTGACGGACGCTACTCGCAACTCTACAAAGTGGCCGTGACCTCCTGTCAGGTCTGCGGCAACCAAGCGCCCCTTTGGGAAATCCGCGCCGAAAAAATCGTGCATGACGAAGCGGCACAGCAGCTTTACTTCACCAACACCCAATTCCTGATCCGTGGCGTGCCTATCATGTGGCTACCCCAAGTGCGGCTGCCAGACCCGACGCTCGAGCGGGCCAGTGGGCTGCTGATCCCGGTTTTCAAAACCACCGACCAGTTGAGCACAGGCGTAAAAATTCCCTACTTCATCACATTAGGCGACAGCCGTGACCTGACACTGACGCCTTATGTGTCCAGCGCGACAACAACACTGGAGGCGCGCTACAGGCAGGCATTCCGCAACGGCGAAATCGAAATCAACGCCGCAACCAGCCGCGACTCCATTGTCAGCGACAACCGCGCATATGTCCTTGCCTCTGGCACATTCGATCTGGCCCGCGACTACACACTGACGTTTGACGTGCAATCCACCAGCGATGACGGCTACCTGCTCGACTACGACTACTCCGATCAAGACCGCCTCTTATCGCACGTCACCCTACAACAGGTCACACAAAACACCCTGAACCTCGCCAACCTGACATACTACCAAACCCTGCGCGATGACGAAGACAACGCGTCCTTGCCACCCATCATCGGCAGCTTCAGCCACGAGAGACGTCATAGCCTCGCCGCAGGTGGCACACTGACACTCAACACATCAGCCGATATGTTCTATCGGACCAGCAACACGTCAGGCGACGACGGCCGTGATATGTCTCGGATCGGCGCTCAACTTCAGTGGAGCCGCGACTGGATCAGCGCTGCGGGTCTCGTGACCACAGCCCGCACATCCCTGCAAAGCGACTATTTCACCGTGCAAGACGGCGGTGTAAATGACGATGACGGGCTGCGTACCACACCGGGGGTCGGGATCACGTTCACCTATCCGCTTGCGGCCACACCCCGCGCAGGCGCCCATCATCTGATTGAGCCAACCTTGGCGCTAAACTGGTCCGACAGCTACGGCATCACCCCGCCTAACGAGGACAGCACACGCTCCGAATTCGACCAGGCCAACCTGTTCAACGCCACGCACTTTGCAGGCGAAGACGCAATCGAAACCGGGCTGCGGGCCGCAGCAGGTATCAGCTGGACGCGCGTTGGTGTCAAAGGGGCTGCATCGACCCTGACGTTCGGGCGGCTGTTGCGCGACACCAGCAGCGGTGACTTCAACATCTCCTCAGGCCTCGACGGCACCGCGTCCGACTGGCTTGTGGCAGGGCAATACACCGCGCCCAACGGCTTCCATGTCGAGGCGCGCACGCTTTTTGATGATAATGCTCGGGTGACACGCGCCGCCACACGGCTCGGTTGGGACGCAGAAGACATCCAACTCACTGCCGCCTATATCTGGCAGGCCGCCGACGCCACCGAAAGCAGGCCCGACGCAGTCTCCGAATGGACCCTCGACACCGCACTGACACTGACCCCCACATGGAGCATCAACGTCGATACCCGCTACGATCTCGCCCAAGACGAACCTTCGACGGCAGGCTTCGGCGCAATCTACACAAACGAATGCGTGGTAGTCGACCTTTCGGTCTCGCGGCGCTATACCTCGTCGACAACGGTTGAACCCTCGACCAGCTATGGGGTATCAGTCACCTTAAACGGGTTCTCCGCTGCAAACAGCACCGCAGGATCACAGGCGAGCTGCTCGCCATAATGAACATTTTGAACAAGAGGCCGCACATGCGTAAACTTCCATTGATCGGTGCCTTCGTCGCTTTTGGTCTGACACTCGGCACAGGGCTCGCGGCACAAGATATCCGCCCCGTCATCACCGTGAACGACAGCGTGATCACCGCATTCGAACTTGACCAGCGGCAGCGTATGCTGGGCGTCTTCCGCACACCGGGTGACTTGGGCAAAGCGGCCCGCGACGGGCTGATCGAAGACCGGCTGAAACAGCAGGAACTGAACCGCTCAGGATTGCGGCTGTCGGACGAAAGCCTGCAAGCGGCGATGAACGATTTCGCAGAACGTGCCAACCTCACCCTCGATCAATTTATCACCGTACTTGGCAATAGCGGCATCGAGCAAGAAACACTGCGCGATTTTGTCGAGATCGGCATCACATGGCGGGACTATGTACGCGGTCGGTTCAATACCAAATCCAACGTCAGCGAAGCCGAAGTCACCCGCGCCATCGCACAGGCAGGCTCCGGCGGCTCCGAAATCGAAGTGCTGCTGACAGAAATCATCATCCCCGCACCACCACCGCAGGCTGCACAGGCCCAAGCCACCGCCGAGCGGATCAGCCAACTGACATCTACAGCCGCCTTTGAAGCACAAGCACGTCAGGTTTCCGCTCTGCCTAGCCGCGCCGACGGCGGACGCTTGGGCTGGTTGCCACTCTCGAACTACCCCCAACAGTTGCACGGACTGATCCTGTCACTGAGCCCCGGCGATGTGACTGCACCGATCCCAATTCCCAACGGCATTGCGCTGTTTCAACTGCGCGCCCTGCGTGAAGTCGCGGCTGCAAAAATTGCCCCGACCTCCATCGACTATGCGACATACTACATTGCGGGCGGACGCTCCGAGGCGGGCCTGCGCGCCGCGGCCACGCTGAAAAACAACATCGACACCTGCGATGATCTCTATGGACAAGCACGCGGCCAATCCCCTGATGTATTGGACCGTCAAGACCGCAGTCCCGCCGAGATCCCGCAAGACGTCGCACTTGAACTCGCACGGCTTGATGCAGGCGAATCCTCCTTCAACCTGACCTCCGCTGACGGACAAACCCTCATGTTTATCATGATGTGCGGGCGTACCAATGCCGCCGCAGACGGGGCCGACCGCGACGCCGTGCGCTCCCAATTGCGCAGCCAACGCCTTGCCAGTCACGCCGAAGCGCTGCTCGAAGACCTGCGCTCCTCAGCCACGATCACCACACGATGAGCCACGCAAAACCGATTGTGATCAGCTGCGGCGAACCCGCAGGCATCGGCCCCGAAATCGCTTATAAAGCGTGGGAAACCTTACGCGACGAGATACCCCTGCTGTGGATCGGCGACATCACGCATCTGCCCGCAGGGTCCCGCGCCACGGCACTCGACGACCCTGCGCAAGCCACCGCGCTAAGCGCAACATCCTTGCCGGTTTTACACCGCGACTTGGGCGCACCCGCCGTGGCTGGCGAACCAAATCCCGCCCACGCACAGGGGGTCATCGACGCGATTGCTGATGGTGTGGCTCTTGTGCAATCAGGCACGGCACGCGCCATCTGCACCGCACCAATCCACAAAGCAGCGCTAATCAATGGCGCCAATTTCGGCTACCCTGGACACACCGAATACCTCGCAGCACTGGCCAACACCGACCGCGTGGTGATGATGCTCGCGAGCGACCTGCTGCGCGTAGTGCCTGTCACCATCCACATCGCGCTCGGTCAAGTCAGCACGCAGCTCACCGCCAGTCTGCTGACCGATACCCTGCTGATCACCCACGCGGCCATGCGGCGCGACTTTGGCATTAAAAACCCGCGCATCGCCGTGGCTGGCCTGAACCCGCACGCTGGCGAAGACGGTAAAATGGGCACGCAAGAAATCGACCTGATCATCCCCGTCCTGAACGCATTGCGCGATCAGGGCATGACCCTCATCGGTCCGCTCTCCGCTGACACCATGTTCCATGCAGCCGCACGGGCAACCTACGACGTCGCCGTGTGTATGTATCACGACCAAGCGTTGATCCCGATCAAGACCCTCGATTTTTCTGGCGGAGTAAACGTGACGCTTGGCTTACCATTTGTGCGCACCTCACCCGACCACGGCACCGCATTCGATATCGCAGGCAAAAACTGCGCCGACGCGACCTCTATGATCGCCGCAATCCGCACGGCTGCCAAAATGGCTGACGCCCGCACATGAGCATTGATTCCCTGCCCCCCCTGCGCGACGTCATCGTAAGACACGACCTCGCAGCCAAAAAATCTCTCGGGCAAAATTTCCTGCTCGACCTGAACCTGACCGCCAAAATCGCGCGGCTCGCAGGCGACCTCTCAGGCTCAGACGTCCTCGAAATCGGCCCCGGTCCAGGTGGCCTCACACGCGGGCTGCTGGCCGAAGGTGCACGCCGCGTTCTTGCGATTGAAAAAGACCCGCGCTGCATGCCCGTCATGGACGAAATCAGCGCCTCCTATCCGGGCCGCCTCTTCGCCATCAACGGCGACGCACTCGACGTCAACCCGCTCGAACACCTCACACCACCGATCAAAGTCGCAGCGAACCTGCCCTATAACGTCGGCACAGAACTCTTGGTCCGCTGGCTCACGCCACCTGAATGGCCACCGTTCTGGACCAGCCTCACCCTGATGTTTCAACGCGAAGTCGCCCAACGCATCGTCGCCCAGCCGGGCACCAAAGCTTACGGACGGCTTGCCCTGCTGGCCCAATGGCGCACGGACCCGAAAATCGTGATGGACCTGCCACCCGAAGCCTTCTCGCCACCGCCAAAAGTATCATCCTGCGTGGTCCATCTCACCGCGCTGCCCGCACCACGTTTTGATGCCGACGCCGGCACGCTCAACCGCGTCGTCGCAGCTGCGTTCAACCAACGGCGCAAAATGCTTCGCTCGGCGCTCAAATCCGTCGACCCCGCGATTGAAGACCACCTCAACGCCGTGGGAATCAAACCAACCGAACGCGCCGAACAAGTCAGCCTCGAAGAGTTCTGCGCCTTGGCACGATCACTCAAAGGCTAACGCTTACGGGCCACAATCACCCGCATCGGACCGCGCGTCGGCAACATCTGCGCGCGCTCAGTCCCAAACCCTGCATCAAAAACATCTAATCTAACTGCGCTCAAGCCAGTGGTCCCTATCCGCGGCGCGTTCCCAAATATAATCAAACCTAAACCGGCAAGCGCAACAACCCTTGCTTCAAACAAGCGGATTTCGAAATAGACGCCCCACAATACGCCAGAACACTATGTAAATTTGGACAGCAACTACAACACGTTAGATGCAAGCGCCGCATCAAAGGGACCGCCCTCACTCGCTGCCGCCGCTTACACCCGAAAATGCACATTGGATATACCTGCCTGAATCGCAATCGAAACCATGCGCAGCAACAAGCCAGCACCTACAATCTGCCCTACATCTCCTGACAAACTAATGGCACTTAGTGCCACAGCCAATCTCCACCACATTGGCGGAATCAATAATTTAACTGTAAATCATTTCACTGAAAATCAGCCGAGCGACATATTTATCCGCAATCATACCCCAAACGTCATCATGGCCTAAGCCCACTCCGGCAATAAAAAAAGCCCCCCGTAATCGGAGGGCTCAAATTCATTCGGCCGCTTCCGGCGCTGGCTCCGCAGGCGGTTTTGGCTTGCGCTGACGTGGTTTTCGCACTGGCTTTGGCTTTTCTTGCGCCTCGGGCGTCTCTACCAAATCGGGCCCTGTCTCAGGCTGATCCGTCTCGGACGGATCATTTGACGCCGCTTCTTGGGCATCCAACCGCTCTTGCCGCTCACGGTCCCGCTCGGACTGGCGCTGACGGTTCTGCTCTTCCTGAGCCTCGCGTTCGCGGTCGCGTTCGACCTGACGCACACGGTTCTGTTCTTCTTGTTCGTCGCGCTTGGCATCAACCTCACGCTGGGCCTCGGCCTGCATACGCGTATAGTGCTCTGCATGCTGGGCAAAGTTTTCTGCATCCACACGGTCGCCCGACAAAACGGCGTCTCGGTGTAACTGGTTATACTTTTCAATAATCTGCTGCGGCGTGCCGCGCACCTTGCCATCAGGACCAGAGCTATCGAAAACCCGATTGATGATATTCCCGCCGGATGGACGGGTATTGCGGTTTTTATTGTTCCGCGACCGTGACTTCGATGATCTCATAAATGTGCTTCCGTCAAGCCCTGTGGCTTATGTTGCGCTTTTAAGTGGCCCGTTACATGCAAAGCACGTTCAAAGACCCAAGCGTTTTTTGGCAATAACCGCCGAGAGCGAGCATAAAGCTCTTCGTGCGATGGCTATCAAAAACCATGAAGTTCCGCGCAGTGCAAGTAAAAACTGGCAATTCTTCTCGATTTACGCGGTTTTCTGCCCCAAAACGACGCGATCACGGCGATCCAGGTCCGCGATGACGCGCACATCCTGTAATCCTGCATCAACCATCATGCGCGACACAGCCTGCCCTTGCGTCGGACCAATCTCAACCGCAAGCCACCCTGCCGACCGTAAATAGGGATCAAATCCCGCGACAATTGCGCGGTAACACAAAAACCCATCGGCACCATCTGTCAGCGCCATCTGTGGCTCGAACATCTGCACCTCACGCTGCAATCCGGCCATTTCATCCGCAGCGATATAAGGCGGGTTAGATACGATTAAATCAAACTCACCTTCCACCTTTTCAAACCAATCCGAACACACCAATCCTGCCCGATCACTTAAATCCAATGCCGCGACATTGCGCGCCGCCACATCCAGAGCCGCTCGAGAATAATCAACACCAATCCCTTTGGCACCATCCCGCGCTGCCAGTAACGACAATAATATACACCCGGAACCCGTGCCCAAATCCAGCACACGGCTGAATGGCAACGCCAAACACGCCGCAACCAAAGTCTCCGTATCAGGACGCGGATCCAAAACATCGGCTGTCACAAAAAACCGGTGGTCGTAAAAATCACGATACCCCAACAAATGCGAAATCGGCTCATGTTCCAATCGCCGCACCACCAAATTCTCAAACGCTGCCAAGCCCTCCGCATCAGGCTCGCCGTACTTGTAAGGCACAACCGAACCCCACAATAATCTCACTTCACGCGCCGCATTCTCAAACCCTGCAGCGCGCAATCTTGCTATCGCCGCCGCTTCGGGTGTCACGTAGCACCCATTTCCGCCAGCAATGTAGCCTGCGCATCCGCCTGCAACGCAGCAATCGTCTCATTCAGATCACCACCCATAACCTGCGCCAATGAATAAAGCGTTAAGTTGATCCGATGATCCGTCATACGCCCCTGCGGAAAATTATACGTCCTGATACGCTCTGAGCGATCACCCGACCCAACCTGCGCCTTCCGGTCCGCCGAGCGCTCACCATCAACCCGCTGCCGCTCCAGATCAAATAGCCGCGTCTTCAACACCTGCATCGCAATCTCGCGGTTCCGGTGCTGCGATTTCTCGGCACTGACCACAATAATTCCCGTTGGCAAATGGGTAATCCGAACAGCCGAATCGGTCGTGTTCACGTGCTGACCACCCGCCCCGGACGCGCGCATCGTATCAATGCGAATATCATTTGGCGAAATCTGCACATCGACATCCTCGGCCTCGGGCAATACCGCCACTGTCGCCGCAGAAGTATGAATGCGCCCGCCACTTTCGGTCTCAGGCACCCGCTGTACACGGTGCACACCGCTCTCGTATTTCATCTTGGCAAACACGCCATCACCGGCAATGCGCGCGACAACTTCCTTCACGCCGCCCAGCTCAGACAGGCTTTCTTCCAAAATCTCGAATTTCCAGCCCTGCGCCTCGGCATATCGTTGATACATGCGCAACAAGTCGGCCGCAAAAAGCCCCGCCTCATCACCACCCGTACCAGGTCTGATTTCCAACAGCGCAGGACGCCCATCGGCAGAATCTTTTGGCAAAAGCGCAATCTGCACCTCCTGCTCGGATGCCTGCAACTGATCGCGCAATTCGTAAAACTCGATCTCCGCCAATTCGCGCATCTCAGGATCGCGCATCATCGCCTCGGCCTCGGCCAACTGCTCCGCCAAATCGCGATACGCCGTCACCGTTTCAACAACAGGGCGCAACTCGGCATATTCACGACCCAAGGTGGCAATCTGAGCGCCCACATCCCCAGACGCCATCTTCGCCTCCAAATACTGGAAACGGTCAATAATCTGGGCAATTTTATCAGGTGCTATCATGGGCCCTCAAATGCGGGAAATCAGGTGCTGCGTCAAGCAATCATAGCGGACCAAGTGCTGCTAGCCACGCCAACACACGGGCCTTATTCACTCCCATATCCGACTTACCGTACACCAGATGTGCTTTAATCGTCAGCACACCATCCACGGCCGTCACTTGGCTCACATCAGGAAACCCAAACACGCGACTACGGGTCACAAATGTCAACGGCTGATCCGCCACCAGCACTGTGCGCGGCGTTGCCAACGCCACCTGCGTCAAACGGGCTAATACATCGTCACGCTCCCCTTCAAATTCACGCACAGCAACGTAACCACCGGTCAGATAACTATCCGCCACATAAACCTGCGCCACCTCGGGCACATCAACAGCAGCCAGCCGTACATAAACGGCCACTCCTACTAATAAGACCAAAATAGTTACGACAATGATAACAGTCTTCAAAACACATCCCTCACTTTACGAAACATCAACGTTCCCCATGCCATGAAATGGCATTTTCCTTTTATTCCATAATGCTAGACAGCAAAGCTCCATCGCAACATGCGC
Organism: Yoonia sp. MH D7; assembly: GCF_054439475.1. NCBI lineage: Bacteria > Pseudomonadati > Pseudomonadota > Alphaproteobacteria > Rhodobacterales > Paracoccaceae > Yoonia > Yoonia sp. MH D7. The sequence continues at coordinate 925,768 of NZ_JBTJCF010000001.1, read as the reverse complement.
ACCGGCCACCGCCGTCACATTGCCCGCATCATAAGGTGGCGACACTTCAACGACATCACCACCCACACAATTGATACCGGCTAAATCACGCAGTATCGCCGCGGCTTGCCACGACGCCAACCCACCCCAAACCGGCGTGCCCGTTCCGGGCGCAAAGGCAGGATCAAGCGCATCAATATCAAACGTCACATAAGTCGGCGCATCACCGACAATCTTTTTAACCTTATCAACGACATAACCGATACCTTTCGTATGTACGTCACGCGCATCAATATACGGCATCCCCAAATAATCGTCACATTCGGTACGAATACCAATCTGAACCGACCGGGTCACATCCACCAACCCCAGCTTCACAGCCTTATACATAAACGTGCCATGGTCGATGCGGTCCATATCATCATCAGCCCACAGATCGGAATGGGCATCAAACTGGATCACCGACAACGGACCATACTTCTCGGCATAAGCCCGCAAAATCGGTAGCGTAATAAAGTGGTCACCACCTAAAGTAACCGTCGCAGGTCCTTGATTAATAATAGTTTTTATATGCGCCTCAATCAGCGCAGGCACACCTGCAACATTGGCATAATCAAACGGCATATCGCCGTAATCGACGATCTCGAACTCGCTCAATGGATCAAAACCATCCCAACCATAAGGCGGATCATAAGGCTGCAACGTCGACGCCTCGCGGATTGCACGCGGGCCAAACCGCGTGCCCGGACGGTGCGTCACCGCTTGATCAAACGACACGCCCGTCACCACCAAATCAGCACCAGCCACATCCTTGGAATAGGCGCGGCGCAAAAACGAAGTGGCCCCGCTAAACGCATTTTCATAGGCTAATCCACGCCGATCCTTACGGGTAAATGCCAGATCAATCTGGGTTTTTGCGTCTTCTAGACTCATGATATCATTCCTTAAACAGGGAGCGCACGTTCAATTAAACGCGCAAAAAACGACGCACCCGCCGCCGCCGCCTCATCATCAAAATCATACTCGGGATGATGCAAACCCGCCGTATTACCGTTCCCGACAAACAAATACGATCCAGGGCGTTTCTCTAACAAAAACGCAAAATCCTCTGCGCCCATCTCTGGTCCAGAATCATCAATCACCCCCGCATCTCCGGCCACTTCACGCGCAATGCCCGCCGCAAACGCCGTGCGCTCAGGATCGTTGATCGTCGCGGGATAGCCCTCGTTATACACCAACTCCGCCTCGACCCCAAAACTGATTGCCGCGCCCGCGACAATCGCCTCAAGCCGCGCAATCACCATCTTCTGAACAGCACGATCAAAGGTCCGTACAGTCCCGTTAATAAACGCTTTTTCAGGTATAACATTATCCGCAGAGCCCGTATGAATCTGCGTCACAGAAATCACCAGATTGTCTTGAGAAAAATTATTGCGGCTCACAATTGTCTGGATCGCTTGTGCAATGCTCACCGCCGCCACCACCGGATCAATCGCCGCATGCGGCATCGCACCATGCCCGCCCTTGCCGACAATATGAATATCAAAATCATCCGCTGCCGCCATGATCGGACCGGGCGTGGTATAAAAATGCCCCACAGGCGTGTCCGGCGCGTTATGCAGCGCATAGACTTCCTGAATATCGAACAGGTCTAGAATCCCTTCTTTGACCATCACCTCACCACCGCCGCCCGATTCCTCTGCAGGCTGGAAAATCAAGGCAACACGGCCCTTAAAGTTGCGCGTCTCTGCCAAATACCGCGCCGCGCCCAGCAACATCGTCGTATGCCCGTCATGCCCGCAGGCATGCATTTTTCCGTCATAAATCGAGGCATAGTCCAACCCCGTTTCTTCCTGCATCGGCAACGCATCCATATCAGCCCGCAAACCGATCGTCGGCCCGTCACCCTGCCCCTCGATAATCGCGACAATCCCCGTGGTCGCAATGCCTTCATGAATTTCGGTTATGCCAAACTCACGCAACCGCTCCACCACAAAGGCCGCCGTCTGATGACACTCAAACATCAATTCCGGGATTGTGTGCAAATGCCTGCGCCATGCAGTCATGTCGGTGGTATAATCGGCGATACGGTTGATCACGGGCATTGCTGGCACTCCGGTTTTTAAAATTATAGGATCACTTGATAACATGTAGGAAGGCCACGCAATGGCAGATACGTTAATTCACGACCCGAACGGCGGTATGCCGCGGCTCCTCGAAATCATGCGGCGCCTGCGCGACCCTGAAACGGGCTGCCCTTGGGATATCGAGCAAACCTTCGACAGCATCGCGCCCTACACAATCGAAGAAGCCTACGAAGTCGCCGACGCCATTGCCCGTGGCAATTGGGATGATCTCGAAGGCGAACTCGGCGATCTTCTGCTGCAAACCGTTTACCACACGGCGATCGGCGCGGAAGCGGGCTATTTCGACTTTGAAAGCGTGGTCAAAGCGATCAGCGACAAAATGGTCGCCCGCCACCCGCATGTCTTTGGCGACGAATCACGCGACAAATCCGCTGAACAACAGACCCGCGACTGGGAGGCAATCAAAGCAGGCGAACGCGGCACCAAATCCCGCACCCTCGACGGGGTCGCCGCAGGTCTTCCCGCCCTCACTCGCGCGGTAAAACTGCAAAAACGCGCCGCCCGCGTCGGCTTCGACTGGCCCGATACTTCACATGTCCTCGATAAAATCATCGAGGAAGCAGGCGAATTAATCGAAGCCCGCGATACCCTCAGCCACGATGAAGTCACCGCAGAATTCGGCGACCTGATGTTTGTCATGGCCAATCTGGCGCGCCATCTGGACGTTGACCCAGAGGCAGCCGTGCGTGCCACAAACGCCAAATTTATACGCCGTTTCAATATGGTAGAAGACGCGCTGGCCTCTATAGGCAAGACCCCCGCTCAAAGTAACCTTGCCGAGATGGACGCACTTTGGGATCAGGCGAAACGCCACGAAACTAACCCGACTAAATAATTCAAGTATTGACCTGACTAAATAAGTCGGGTTTATAACGGCCAATAGCAACTCTCATAGATCAAGGCCAAACACATGACCCTTCGCACACTTCTTCTGTCGTCCGCCTGCGCCGCAATCGCAGCTCCTGCATTTGCCGACGTCAACGTCTACACCACCCGTCAGGCCGAGTTGATCCAGCCTGTTGTTGACGCCTTCACCGCCGAGACCGGCATCGTCGTTAACCTTGCCTATGTCAGCGATGGTCTTGTCGAGCGTCTGAAAGCCGAAGGCGCGCGCTCGCCTGCCGATCTTGTCATGACTGTCGATATCGCGAACCTGCAACAGATCGTCGACGCCGACGTGATCCAGCCGGTCGAAAGCGATGTATTGAACGCAGCAGTCCCTGAAACCCTGCGCAGCGCCGACAACCTGTGGTTCGGCCTCACAACACGCGCACGTATCGTCTACGCCAGCAATGAACGCGTCGCAGACGGTGAGGTCACGACCTACGAAGACCTCGCATCCGACAAGTGGGAAGGACGCATTTGCACCCGTTCCGGCCTGCACAACTACAACCTTGCGCTGCTGTCAGCGGTCATTGACCACGATGGCGAAGAAGGTGCCAAAACATGGGCCGAGGGCGTAAAATCCAACCTCGCCCGCAAACCTGAAGGCAATGACCGCGCACAAGTCAAATCAATCTGGGCCGGCGAATGCGATATCAGCCTTGGCAACACCTACTACATGGGCAAGATGCTTGAAGATCCGGAGCAGGCAGAATGGGCAAATTCCGTGCGTATCATTTTCCCGACCTTCGAAGACGGCGGCACACATGTGAACATCTCGGGCATTGCGATGACCAAAGCTGCACCAAACCGCGAAGAAGCACTGCAATTGATGGAATTTCTCGTATCCCCGACAGCGCAGGGCATCTACGCAGAATTGAACAGCGAATACCCCGTGCTTGACGGCGCACCTCTCTCCGACGTTGTGGAAAGCTGGGGCACCTTTACCCCAGACGCCGTGAAACTCGAAGATCTCGCAGCCCACCGTCCAGCTGCATTGCGCATCATGGAAGAAGTGAACTTCGACGGGTAAAAAAATTAGGGGCTTGGGGGACGCGCCCCCAAACCCCTAACATATTCATAATCCGAAAAAATCAGGTCGGCTCGATTAAGAGCCGGCCTTTTCTTCTAACGCAAGCCATTCTTCTTCCGCATCCGACAGCGACATCTGACGGGCTACCAGCGCATCAGAGGCGCGCTCGAATTTCGCAAACTGCTTGGTAAACAACTCAGGGTCCGAAAGGACCTCTTCCAGCTTTGCAATCTCGGCCTGCAACTTCTCCATCACAATCGGCAGCTCTTCCAAGCGATGCTTTTCCGTGAATGACAACGTTGTTTTACGCGCCACACTACCCGCTTGCTTGCCACCTTTGGACAATTGCTTGCCCACCGATTTTTCCGGTACAGGCAAACTATCAGACCGCTGCTGCTGATAATCCGTCCACCCACCAGCATAAGCCACTGCCTGACCATTGCCCTCCATCGCGATTGTCGTGGTCGCGACGCGGTCCAGAAAATCACGGTCGTGGCTGACCAACATCACAGTGCCATCATAATCGCCCAAAATGTCCTGCAACAGATCCAGCGTCTCGATATCCAGATCGTTTGTCGGCTCGTCAAGCACCAGCACATTGCTTTCGCGCGCCATCAGACGGGCCAGCAACAATCGCGCTTTTTCGCCACCAGACAGCGACCGCACAGGCGCGCGCGCTTGCGCTTCATCAAACAAAAACTCTTTTAGATAGCCGACAACATGCTTGGGCGTGCCGCGCACCATCACCTGATCAGACTTGCCAGACGCGCCCAGCACCGGATCCGACACCAAACTTTCCCAAAGCGTCAGGTTCGGATCCAATGCGGCCCGCGCCTGATCAAATACCGCGATATCAAGGTTCGTGCCGAGCTTGACCACACCCTCATCGGGTTGAATTAAGCCCAGTAACATATTGAGAACAGTGGTTTTTCCAACGCCATTTGGACCAACGAACGCCACGCGATCACCACGGTTGATCGTCAGATCAAAGCCCTTCACAATCTGCTTGCCGTCAAATGTTTTGACCAACCCGGTGGCCTCAACCACCTTCTTACCAGAGGTCGAACCGCCATCAAACGCCATTGCTGCCGTGCCTTGCCGCATGATCTGGCTCGACTTTTCCGCCCGCAAATCGGCCAAAGCACGCACGCGCCCTTGGTTGCGCTTGCGCCGTGCAGAAATACCCTCAACAGCCCAACGGGCCTCGGCTTTAATCTTGCGGTTCAGCTTGTGACGTTGCTGGTCTTCTTCTTCCCACAGCTTGTCACGCCACTCCTCGAACCCGTCAAACCCCTCTTCGGCGCGGCGCACTTGGCCGCGATCAATCCAAAGGGTGGCGCGGGTCAGGTTGCGCAAAAACGCCCTATCGTGCGAGATCAGCACAAACGCCGCGCGGGTCGATTTCAACTCGGCTTCAAGCCATGCAATCGCTTCAATATCCAAATGGTTCGTCGGCTCGTCGAGCAACATCAGCTCGGGCGCTTCGGCCATTAGTTTCGCCAAGGCCGCGCGGCGACGCTCCCCACCAGAGGCGGTCTTGGGGTCACCCATCGGGTCAAACTTCAACCCTTCGGCCACCATATCCACGCGGTAGGCTTCATCGTCGGGCAGCCCGCTGGCGGCATACTCGCCCAGCGTGGCAAAACCCTCCATCGTCGGGTCTTGCTCCATATAGCCCACGGACACGCCAGGGCTTGCAACCCGCGAGCCATTATCGGCCTCGATCAAACCCGCCATGACTTTCATCAATGTGGATTTGCCGGACCCGTTTCGGCCCACAAGCGCGACACGGTCGCCGCCTTGCACGACCAAAGACAGGTCTTCAAATACAGGATCCCCCCCAAATGTGAGGGCGATGTCGGACAGTTGTAATAAGGGTGCTCTTGCCATGCGCGTCAGCTAATGCGCGGCGCGCGATTGTGCAAGCCCCCCTGATCCTCGTGGCCGGTCTGGGCCACCATACGGCGCAACGATTTCACACGCGCTTCTGGTATCGCGGCAATCTCGACACCGATAAATACATGCATCGTGCCAAGCTCGCGATCAAATACCAGATGATCACTGACAAACCCGCCCAATCCCAGATACGTGCGTAGCAATTGTGGCATCTGGACAAAGGCTCGCTTCGGATCAAACGGTTCATTAAAAATTTCAGATAACGCTTTATGATCAACATCTTTCGGGGTGATCTTAATCTTACCCTGATATCCGTGATATAGATGTGCAAACGCATCGGCATACAGCGCCGGATCACTCCCGTGGAAACTCGCACAACCAAATAAATACGTCACACCATGCAGATCTACCAACCGCGTGATCACAGCCCAAGCCTGCTGTAAAATATCAAACGAGGCCCCGTTACCCTTCAGACAGAATCGACCCACCTCTAATGTCGGGCCACACATCGGACCAAAATCATAAAACCGGCCGGTGTAAGTTTGCCCGAAATCCGCTCCATCCGGCAGCACGCGTAGACGCAACGTGCCAACCAGCACGCCTGCGCGTTCAATCATCACATGTTCAAAATTCGTATCAAACGGATCAACATCCAGCCCCGCTCGTCCGTGAAAACACGAATGCCGCAAACCCTGACATGCCGCGATATCAGCAGGGCTTTGCGCCATGCGGGCCGTCGCAGGGCTAGCGGCTGCGGTCACCGCCGCACACCCGACCTAGCCTTCGCCGAGGAAATCACTGGCGTTAACCTGACCAAAGCTGCCAAGCAACTGACGCACAAACGACGAATCGCGTACTTTATTGTCGGTCACACGTCGCGACAGCACGATCACATTGCCATCTTGCAGACCAAACGTCTCGATATTGCTGACCACACCATTAGCATCAAAGCTGATCGCCAGCACTTCGCGTGACACCTCAACAGGCGCCATCGCACCGAAATGGCGGAACTTGCTGGTCACATAATAGAACCCGCTGTCATCCAGAATCCCGCCCGACGTAGGCGGCCCGATGCTTAACCTCACAGATTCGCGCGTATCAACGCCCACTGCCACCAGCGCCAGATCTTCGGGCGGCGGTAAATATCCATGACTGCGCACCACCGGCGAACAGGCCATTGCGCCCAACAATGCAAGCACAGCCGCGCCGCGTATAACCTTATGTGACCTGCTGACCATTCGACTGCCCCCTTGCGCATACGATCTATGCCTTTTATCCCACCTACATCATGCAGCCCTACTTGTTCAAGAATGGAAGCACACTTGTCTGATTTGCCCACATCACATCTGCGTCTGTCCGATCTGGCATCACGCAAAGCAACCCCGTTCAATTTGGCACCAAATACCAACGAACGCATGGCGATTGCCGCCGCTTTGGGAATCGTTGCAATCAAAAAGCTCACATTTACCGGCACAATCACGCCGGTGGGCCGCACCGACTGGAATTTGCGCGGCACGTTGGGCGCGACAGTCGTACAAGACTGCGTCGTCACGCTTGCCCCCGTGACCAGCCGTGTCGACGACCCCGTGCAACGCACCTATATGGCCGACGTGGCCCAGATCGAAGAACCGGAGGTCGAGATGACCGCCGACGAAAACATCGAACACCTGCCCACCAGCATTGACCTCTATAGCGTGCTAATCGAGGCCTTATCCCTTGGCATGCCTGCCTATCCGCGTGCGCCGGACGCCGAACTCGGTGACGCCGTTTTCGCAAAAAGCGGGATCGCGCCGATGACCGATGAAGACGCAAAACCATTTGCGGGCCTCGGTGACCTTCGCAAGGCCTTGGAAAGCAAAGACGAATAGACTATCACCAAATCAATCGCAAAAAGGGTTGCCTCCATACGTTTTCGCAGTATGTTCGCGGCCTGATTTACTTCTAGTCTCGACAGGCTTGCCGCAATCGTATAGGCGGCCCCAAAGACTTCTTCACACGGGCCACGTTGCCCACTTATCATAGGGTTGAGACATGGCCGTCCAGCAGAATAAAGTATCCAAATCCCGTCGCAACAACCGTCGTTCGCACGATGCACTTGTTGCCGCTAATCCAAACGAATGTGACAACTGTGGCGAGCTTAAGCGCCCGCACCACGTTTGCCCATCTTGCAACCACTACGCCACGCGTGAAGTGATCGTCGCAAAAACAGACGTCGATCTGGACGAAGACGCAGCGTAAGCTGTCGTCACCTGATATGACCCCATCCACAACGGACCATCCTGCGGCAACCGCACATGTGATCTCTGTTGATGCGATGGGTGGCGATAAAGGGCCCGCAGCTGTTGTTGCGGGCCTTTCGCTGTTTTTCAAAGAAAACCCTGATGCCCGCGCGATTTTACATGGCCCGATAGCAGACTTGACCGCGTTGTTGACCAAACACCGGATCGCCGACCGCGTAACTGTGCATAATGCCGATGACGTTGTGAAAATGACCGATAAGCCCAGCAATGTGCTACGCCACGGCAAAGGCACCTCTATGTGGTCGACCATCGACGCGGTGCGCAACCACGAGGCAGCCGTCGCCGTCTCTTGCGGCAATACCGGCGGTCTGATGGCGATTTCCATGCTGCGCCTGCGCAAAGCCGAGGGCGTGAATCGGCCTGCAATCGCCTGCCTCTGGCCATCGCGCAACCCTGCGGGCTTCAATGTAATGCTCGACGCTGGCGCTGATATCCGCGCCGATCAGGACGATCTTTTGACCTACGCCCTCATGGGCGCCTCCTACGCACGCAACGGGCTCGACATCGAGCGTCCACGCATAGGGCTGCTCAACGTCGGCACCGAAGAACACAAAGGCCGCGCCGAATTGAAAGTCGCCCACGAGATGATCGGGGACGCGGCGGAAAAAGGCGAATATGAATACATCGGATTCGTTGAGGGCGGCGACATCCCTTCTTCGCGCGTCGATGTTATCGTCACCGACGGGTTCACCGGCAATGTGGCGCTGAAAACCGGCGAAGGTACTGCCACACTGATCTCCGACCTGCTGCGCGAATCACTGATGAAAACACCCTTCTCCATGCTGGGCGCTTTGCTCGCAAAATCCTCGCTCAAGCGGTTGCAGCACAAAATCGACCCGCGCCGCGTCAATGGCGGGGTGTTCTTGGGCTTGAATCAAACCGTCATCAAGAGCCACGGCAGCGCCGATGCCACAGGGATTGCTGCCGCTTTGTCCCTCGCTTATCATCTGGCACAATCGGGATTCTCCGACAAATTGGCCGCACGGGTTGCATCTGCGGCGACGCTTGCGCAAGATACCCCCAAATAACCCCCCGCCCCAAACGGATCAGCAAAAATGACACGTCGTGCAGTTGTAATTGGTGTCGGGCATTATCTTCCCGACCGGATCGTCTCAAACGCCGAGTTTGAAAAAACCCTTGATACCACCGACGAGTGGATCAAATCGCGCTCTGGCATCGAGCGGCGGCATTTTGCTGCCCCTGACCAAGCGACCTCAGACCTTGCCGCCATTGCCGCCCAAAACGCGCTGGACATGGCGGGGCTGGGTGCAAACGACGTGGACGCAATCATCGTTGCCACATCGACCGCCGACTTCACCTTCCCTTCAGCCGCCACAATGGTGCAGGCCAAAATCGGCAACACCACGGGCTACGCCTTTGATGTGCAAGCCGTTTGCGCAGGATTCGCCTTTGGGCTCGCCAATGCAAACGCGCTGATCGTCTCGGGACAGGCAAACCGCGTGATGGTCATCGGCGCCGAAACCTTCAGCCGAATCATGGACTGGACCGATCGCGGCACCTGCGTGCTTTTCGGCGATGGCGCAGGCGCAGTCCTGTTAGAGGCACAAGACGGCACCGGCAGCACCGATGACCGCGGAATCCTCTCCACCGACCTTAATTCCGACGGCACCTACCGTGACCTGCTCTATGTCGACGGCGGCGTATCGACGCAGACGACGGGTGTATTGCGCATGCAAGGGCCGGAAATCTTCAAACACGCCGTCGAAAAACTGGCCCAAACCGCCCATACCGCCTTGGATAAAGTCGGGCTTGGCGCTGACGACGTCGATTGGGTCGTGCCGCATCAGGCCAATATCCGCATCATCAAATCCACCGCGCGCAAACTGGGCGTTGGCATGGACCGCGTGATTGTGACGGTGCAAGACCACGGCAATACCTCTGCGGCCTCTATACCACTGGCCCTGTCCATCGGTGTCGCAAGCGGAAAAATCAAGAAAGGCGACCTGGTCGTGACCGAAGCCATCGGCGGCGGCTTGGCTTGGGGCGCGGTTGTGCTGCGCTGGTAGTAAAAAAAAACGCCCTGAATTCCGCCCTTTAAGCCCTTGTTATTGACTCTTAATTTGTCCCTGACTTATGGTCGGGTATATTTCAGGGGGAAATCATGGCTGACAAGACACTAACGCGCATGGATCTAGCAGATGCTGTGCACACACAAGTGGGACTTTCACGTAACGAAAGTGCAGATCTGGTCGAAAGCGTGCTTGCGCATGTTTCAGACGCATTGGTCGACGGACAAAGCGTCAAAATTTCGTCTTTTGGCACCTTCTCGATCCGCGAAAAAGCAGCGCGCGTGGGCCGCAATCCAAAAACAGGCGAAGAGGTGCCAATCCACCCGCGTCGCGTTTTGACATTCCGCCCCTCCAATCTGATGAAAGATCGGGTTGCTTCCGGCAATAAATAGGACAGCACATGGCCAAATCTCGCGACGCATTTCGCACCATTAGCGAGGTTTCCACCGAGCTGGATATCCCCACGCATGTGTTGCGATTCTGGGAAAGCAAATTTACGCAAATCAAGCCCGTGAAACGCGCGGGCGGGCGGCGCTATTACCGGCCAGAGGACATTGCATTGCTCTCGGGCATCAAGGTTCTGCTGCACGAACAAGGGATGACGATCAAAGGCGCACAAAAACTGCTGCGCGAAGAAGGCGTGAAACCTGTTCTGGCCCTTAGCGAGACATTGACTCCGCCGCAGCCAGCACCAGTTCGCGAAGATCCCGTACCAATCGCGGCTGTGCCAACGCCCGTCCCTGCACCACGCCCTGCAGCGTCTGAAATTGCGCCCACGTCGATGTTAAGCCTGATTGCTGTCGTCGATCACGCGAAAATCACAGCAAATGCTGACAAGATCGCCCCACTATTGGCCCGCCTTGAAAAACTGCGCGACAGCTTGCGGGCGGCATAGGCATTTGGGCCTTGCCTGCCCCCGCAAATCAGTTATGAACACCGCCAGTCGGGCTATAGCGCAGCCTGGTAGCGCGTCCGTCTGGGGGACGGAAGGTCGCAGGTTCGAGTCCTGCTAGCCCGACCAAACAATCGCCCGTTTGTGCAGCCGCACAACGGGCGTTTTTGTATGTCAAAAGGATGAACAATGTGTAAATCAGGCGTCCTGTCGGACCACCAGCTTCGCGGTATGATCGCAGATGGCAGCATCTGTGCCTCCGAGCCGATCGAGGCAGGCCAAGTTCAACCTGCTTCGCTTGATCTGCGCCTTGGCGACACGGCCTACCGTGTGCGCGCGTCCTTTCTTGCGGGACGAACCCGCACAGTTGTTGAACGGCTGGCAGACTTTCAAATGCACGCCATAAACCTTACCCGCGGCGCGGTTTTGGAAAAAGGCTGCGTCTATGTGGTCCCGCTGCTCGAATCTCTGGCCCTGCCTGCGGGTGTAACCGCCGCTGCCTCTGCCAAATCCTCAATCGGACGACTGGATTTACTGACCCGAATCATCACCGATCACGGCGTCGAATTTGACCGCGTCCCCGAAGGCTACACAGGCCCACTCTACGTCGAAATTTGCCCACGTTCGTTTTCGGTTGTCGCCAGCAAAGGTCAAATGCTCAACCAGATCATTTTCCGCCAAGGTAAAACCATCATGTCCGACGACGCGTTGCGGGCCTTGCACGCAGCAACCCCCATCGTATCCGGCGACGCGGTCATCTCTGACGGTCTGGGGTTTTCGGTTGATTTGAAACCGGAAAACGGCACGCTGGTCGGCTACCGCGCCAAACCGCATACCGGCGTGATTGATCTGTCAAAACTCAACCACTACGACCCCTCGGAATATTGGGAAGAGGTCCACAGCAAAGACGGATGGATCATCCTTGATCCCGGCGCATTTTATATTCTAGTCAGTCGCGAATCGATTGTGATCCCTCCCATGCAGGCCGCGGAAATGGCCCCCTATCTTGCCATGGTTGGCGAGTTTCGGGTGCATTACGCAGGCTTCTTTGATCCCGGCTTTGGTTACGCAGAGGCTGGCGGAGCAGGCTCGCGCGGTGTGTTAGAAGTGCGCTGCCACGAAGCGCCGTTTGTTTTGGAACACGGGCAAGTTGTCGGACGTCTGGTCTATGAACATATGGCCGCAATGCCGCAAGCGCTTTACGGACGCGAAATAAAATCCAACTATCAAGGTCAAGGGCTCAAGCTTTCAAAACATTTTGCAGTACCCTAGATAATATTATACCTGCGAGCCGCAGCGCAGCATTGTTGTGACCGTGCCACCCTGCCCTAGTTTCCGTTATAACAGTCAACGCCCACTAGGCTTCCAATCACACCCGTGACAGTTGGCACGATTGCTGCACTCCACAATGGTTGCCGAATAATCTGTCATGACACAGTGTAACGGCATCGGGATCTCACGATTTCCGATTGTGCTAAATGCACAAGTCAACAGTCCGAGGCTTTATTCAATCTCGTCACTGGCTGGCACCCAAGGCAAAAGCCGCCAAAACCTCCGGAAAACGATCAGCTTTTAATGATCTTCGAACATGTCAGTCTGGTCGTCGTCATCGTCTTCGGCGTCCTGTGCCTCCAGCGCGGTGCCCGGAGGCGGACGGTTTTCCAGCAGGCCAGCGGCGCGCAGTTCTTTGAGGCCCGGCAGGTCACGCGCGCTTTCAAGGCTAAAGTGATCGAGGAATCCTTGGGTCACAACAAAGGTCACAGGCCGCCCCGGTGTCATGCGGCGCCGACCGATCCGCACCCAATCCAGCTCGATCAGTTGATCGACCGTGCCCCGACTGACAGAGACGCCTCTGATTTCTTCGATTTCGGCGCGGTTGACGGGTTGGTGGTAGGCGATGATCGCCAGTGTCTCAATCGCAGCGCGCGACAGCTTGCGGGTCTCAACGGTTTCTTTTTGCATCAGAAACCCAAGATCGCCAGCGGTGCGAAACGCCCAAGCATCGCCAATCTTGGTGAGGTTCACGCCGCGCCCCTCGTAGCGTTTGCGCACATGAGCCAAGGCCGCGGCAGGGTCACAGCCGTGGGGCATCCGTCCGATCAGTTCGGTGACAGAAACCGGCTCGGCGGTGGCAAAGAGGATCGCTTCGACCATGCGTTCTTGCTCGCCCATCGGGGGCGCTTCAAACAGGCTGTCATTGGGGGGATTAGCCATCGCGGGGCTCCCTTTTGCGGATATGAATGGGGGCGAAAACATCGGCCTGTCGTATGTCGACCTTGCCCTCTTTGACAAGTTCCAGCGAGGCCGCAAAGGTCGCGGCGGTAGCAGAGCGGCGCTTGACGGGGTCGAGTTCCCAGCCTTCGGGAAGGTAGCTGACGATATCGGTCCAGTCGCCTGCAAAGCCGATCAGGTGGCGCATACGGGCCAGCGTTTCTTCCATCGTCATGACGCTTTCGCGGTCCAGCACAAAGGGGCGAAAATCGTCGCGGGTGCGGATGCGGGCGTAACCTTGCATCAAATCGAGTAGGCTTGCGGTATAGGTGACGCGGCGCACGCGCTGCACGTCCTCGGTGACGCCGCGCGCAAAGAAATTACGCCCCAACTGGTCGCGTGCCATGAGCCGCGCAGCCGCGGTACGCATGGCCTCCAGCCGTTCGAGTTGGAAGGCAAGATGTGCGGCGAGGTCTTCGCCTGAGGGGCCTTCCTCGGATGGATCAGGGGGCAGAAGCAGGCGCGATTTGAGGAAAGCGAGCCATGCGGCCATGACGAGGTAGTCGGCAGCAAGTTCGAGGCGCAGTTTTTTGGCCTGTTCGACAAAGGCGAGATATTGCTGCGCCAAAGCGAGGATCGAGATTTGGCGTAAATCGACTTTTTGTGTGCGAGACAGGGTTAACAGCAGGTCGAGCGGCCCTTCAAAGGCGCCGACATCGACGATCAGAGCCTCGGAGGCCTGTCGTTCGGCGACCGATTGCGCGTCTTCTTGGAAAATGCTGTTAGTCACTTGGTCCTCACGCGATAAGCGCGTCAAGTTCCGCAATCAGGGCTTTGATGTCAATAATTTCCGGCGCGGTGCGCTCTGCCAAAGCACGGTCGGCGCGGATCACGGCTTGCGGGGTCATCTCGCCTGCCGCGGCAGCGACCAGTTCCATTTCAGCCGCTTTGCCGTTGCAATGCAGGGCGATGTCGCAGCCCGCGTCAATGGATGCGCGGGCGCGTTGGCCGATGGTGCCAGACAGCGCCTCCATCGAGATGTCATCGGTCATAATCAAGCCGTCAAAGCCGATATCTTCACGGATAAGCTGCATCATCTTGGGTGATGTTGTTGCGGGATTTTCGGGATCGATATCGGCGAATACGATGTGGGCAGTCATGCCCATGGCGATGGTGTTCAATGCTTTGAAGGGCGCAAAGTCGTGCATTTCCAATGCGCTGCGCAGCGATGTAACAGTCGGCAGGGCCTTGTGGCTGTCGACTGAGGCGCGCCCGTATCCGGGGATGTGTTTGAGGACGGGCAGCACGCCGCCTGCGAGGAAAGCATCGGCGCAGATACGCGCGGCTTTCACGACGGTGTCGATATCCGCGCCGTAAAGGCGGTTGCGCAGGACGGGGTGGGTTTCATCCTCGACCAGATCGGCGAGCGGTGCACAGTTCACATCGATACCGACGTCAAAAAGATCATGCGCGATCAGTCTGTTACGCAGCCACTGTGCGCGCATCGGGTCGCTTGCGCGCGCCATTTGGTCAAGCGCGGGCAAGTATTCGCGCCAATGGGGGCTGCGCATGCGCTGCACGCGGCCGCCTTCTTGGTCGATTAGAACTGGCGCGTTGCGCCCGACGGTTTCACGCAGCTCTGCGGTGAGGCGGCGCAACTGGTCGGGCGTGTCGATGTTGCGCGCAAAAACGATGAACCCAAAGGGGTCTGCGTCGCGGAAAAATGACTTTTCCCAAGCGGTTACAGCCTGCGCTTCTGGCCCGAGGATTGTTGCGCCCTGCGCCACTAGCGCACCACAACAGGGATGCAGTCGACGTTTTCAGCAACCATGGTGGCGCAGAAACGGCGGGCATCGTTCAGCTCGGCAAAGCCGTCTGCGCGCAAACGAAAGAACTCTTTGCCGCCTGATGTTGCGGCTTGGATGATGCGGTTTTTACCTGTCATCACGTCACCAAAGCGGCCCGTCAGACGGTCCCACTCAGTGGCGGCACTTTCCGCGGACGGAAAGGCGCCCAGTTGCACAAGCTTGGTGCCAACCGCCAGACTGGCGGTGATCTCTGGCGCGGGTGTCTCGGGGGCCATTACCGAGGCCAAAGCGGCAGCCACATCATCGCCCTCGGCGGGTGCAGGTCGTGCGATCGGGCGCAAGGACACGGTCACAACCGCGCCGTTGGTGGCCGCAGGTGCATCCTCTGAAAGGGCCTCGGTTTCTGATAAGTCATCCTCTTGCAAATCAGTCATGGGCGCGGCCCCTGCCGCAATTTGATCGGCCAGTGCCAGAATATCATCTGTGGTCAAAGGGACATCCACAAGTTGATCGGCATTCAGGGCTACGGGCACCTGTATTTCAACGTCGGCTTGCGGCAGTTCGGGATCAGCAGCAAACAACTCTTCGGCCTCTGCCATTGGCTGTGCATCGAGGTCTTCTTCATAAAGCCCTGCGGTCACCGGGGCCAGCGCCACGCTATCCTCGGGGCCTGCTGCCTCGCCTACGGCGGCCACTTCGTTCACCGCGAGACCTGTGTGCAAGGACACTTCGCCGCCCGGATTTTCGGGCAGGACCCGCATTTCGCCTTCCAATGCCCGCACCACGGGAATACCCGAGACATCACGCATCACCAGTTTATAGCCCCAAACGCCGATGCCCACGATCAATGCCAAAGAAACCGCCGCACCTGCAAAATTCACAAGTGCGCCGGCGCGCGCTGCACCGCTTATCGGGGCTGGCCCCTGATCGTAAACTGCCATGTCTATGCCTCACTGCCCGCGCCACTGCTAACGCCGGATGGATTGCCTCAATTGCGACCCAGTGGCGGCACGCTTTAGCGCATCTCTTCCGCTGGGGTTACGCCAAGAATACCAAGACCTGACGCAATAACAACCGAAACGGCACGAATAAGGGCGATTTTTGCCTGTGTTGTGTCATTGTCACCGTCTTGCAGGAACCGCAGGGACAGATCATCGTTGCCACGGTTCCACAGGCCATGCAAATCGGAGGCCAGATCGTAAAGGTAAAAAGCGATTTTATGCGGCTCATGGCCCTTTGCGGCAATCTCGACCAAGCGTGGCCATTCGGCGATTTTGCGGGCGACGGCCAGTTCAGCGTCTTGCGAGGCTTTGGACAGGTCCGCGTTTGCAAGGGCTGTGTCAGAGACATCAACGCCTGCTTCAACCGCTTTGCGCATCACGGATTTGATCCGCGCGTGGGCGTATTGCACGTAAAAGACGGGGTTATCTTTGGATTGCTCGGTCACTTTGTCGAAGTCAAAGTCGAGCGGTGCGTCGTTTTTGCGGGTCAGCATGTGGAAACGGGTCACGTCTTTGCCGACCGCATCGACCACATCGCGCAGAGTGATAAAGGTCCCTGCCCGTTTGGACATTTTGAACGGTTCACCGTTTTTGAACAGTTTGACAAGTTGGGTCAGCTTCACGTCAAGCGGCACTTTACCGTCAGACAGGGCCGAAACCGCCGCCTTCATCCGTTTCACATAGCCGCCATGATCCGCGCCAAAGACGTCGATCAACTGGTCGTAGCCGCGCTGCACCTTGTCATAGTGGTAGGCGATATCGGGGGCGAAATAGGTCCATGCGCCGTCTGATTTCTGCACGGGGCGGTCCACGTCATCGCCGTGGGCGGTGGATTTGAACAGGGTTTGTTCGCGCGGTTCCCAGTCGTCAGGCAGTTTGCCTTTTGGTGGCTCTAATGTGCCGCGATAGATCAGTCCTTTGGCATCGAGTTCGGCAATCGCTTTTTCGATCAAGCCGGTGCCGTAGAGCGATTTCTCGGAATAGAAATTGTCCATTTTGATGCCAAGCTGGGCCAGATCTTCGCGGATCAGGTCCATCATCTTTTCTGTGGCATAGAGGCGAATTTCGGCAAGCCAGTCGTCTTCGGGCGCGTTCAGGTATTTGTCGCCGATTTCGGCTTTGAGCTGCTCACCGACTTCGATCAGGTAGTCGCCGGGGTAGCTGCCTTCGGGCCAATCGACGCTAAGGTCATGCGCCTCTTGGTAGCGCAGATAGACCGAGCGGGCCAAAACATCGACCTGTGCACCGCCGTCGTTGATGTAGTATTCGCGCGTCACATCAAAGCCCGCGAAGTCGAGCAGGCTGGCGAGTGCGTCGCCAAAGACAGCACCACGGGTGTGGCCCACGTGCAGTGGTCCTGTCGGGTTGGCGGAAACATATTCGACCAGCATTTTCTGATTGCCACCCAAGGTCGAGCGCCCGAATGCGGGGTCTGTCAACGCGGCGTTCACGACACCCAGCCAGACAGAGGCGTCAAGCCGCAGGTTCAGGAACCCCGGCCCTGCAACGTCCGCCGCTGTGACCCGTGGATCGTCGAGCAGCTTTAGTGCCAAAGCATCGGCAATGGCGCGCGGGTTCATTTTTGCGGGCTTGGCCAGAACCATCGCCGCATTTGTGGCCATATCGCCGTGCGACGCGTCGCGTGGCGGCTCAACCGAAACCGACGCCATATCCAAGCCAGAGGGCAAGGTCCCGTCCGCGACCAACGCCTCAAGACAGGTGATCACAAGACCGCGGATATCAGCAAACAGGTTCATTTTTCGGCGTCCTTCAGATTTGGTTCACTGCGGTTTAGCATGCATTTCGACTTGGTCAATGTCAGGTGTCGGCGGGCGGTTGGATGTTGGTCTCGCTCTCGTCACTTTGTGGCGGGCGCAGGGCGATGATCCGCACGTCTTTTGCGCCTTTTACCTCGTCGTCACGGCGGATCAGTTTGATCACACCAGAGGGCGAAATACGCGCGATGATTTTGCTTTCGGCGCGGGTTTCGCGCCATTGCTCAAAGGTGAATTCCTCGCTGAGACGCGTCAGGCGGAAGGTCCAGCCTTCGGCCATCAGGCGGTTCATGCCGCGGTGGGTTTCTTCGGGGCCGAACATGCGCCCCCCCAGAGTGCGCGGCAGTTGGTGGCGCACACTTTCACTCTTTTCGCGTATGACTTGGAACACGTTTTCACGGCCAAATTCAGGGGACAGGTCGGTTGCGACCAAAGTGTTATAGGCGTCGTTGCTGGTCGCGGCGACAACGGTGGCATAGCTGACCAACTCAACCCGCTGTTCGGCGGCTTCCGAGAGGATATCCCCTGAAAAAGTCTCGATGCCAGCGGTGCGTGCGGCGCGCAGGTTGCCAAAGTTGGGATCGGTCATCAGCACTGGCACTTCGGCTTTCTTGAGGACCTCGGCAAAGGCGGTTGTCCACGGCGAGCCGCCAATCACAACGACACCAGGAGTATCGGCCCCCGTCAGCCCAAGGAACCGCCCGAAGGGTGCAAGCGTGAAGCCGTGCAGCACCACTGTCACGGCGACAAGGACAAAGGCGAGAGGCGCAATGAGGGCCGCATCTTCAAAACCCAAGGCAAGCAGACGTTCACCGAATAACCCTGCCACAGCGACCAGAACCACGCCGCGCGGACCGGTAAAGGCGACCAACACCTGTTCGCGCATCGGCACGCCTGATCCCAAGAGCGACATGAACACGGTGAACGGGCGCGCGACAAGGATGACGACCACCACAAACAGGGCGGCGCGCATGTCGAGTTTGGCAACCGCATCAAAATCAAGGCTTGCGGCCAGCAGAATGAACACGCCCGAGACCAGCAGGACAGTAGCGTGTTCCTTAAAGCGACGCAGCTCTTCGTAGCTGGGCAGGTTTGCGTTTGCGATGACGATGCCCATGATGGTGACCGCCAAAAGGCCGCTTTCGTGCAGCACATAATCCGACACGGCAAACACCGCGAGGAGCAGTGAAAACAGCACCGGCACCTTCATATATTCGGGGACCAACCCGCGTTTAAAGGATTTTGAGAGGCCCCAGCCGCCCGCAAAACCAAGGATGCTGGCAAAGCCGATACCGCTGACCAGATCAAAGACCGCTTCGCCGATGGTGGTTGTTGTGTTCAGGACAAGCACCACAGAAAAGGCCAGAACCGCGGCCAAGGCGCCGATGGGATCGTTGACGATTGCCTCCCATTGCAGCAATGCGGCGGGTCGGCGCGACAGGCGCGCGGTGCGCAATAGCGGTGCGATAACGGTCGGGCCTGTGACGATCATGATGCCGCCAAAGACCGCCGCACTTTCCCAACTGAGCCCGGCCGCGTAGTGCAAGGCCAGCGCGGAGGTGATCCAGCCCAAGGGTGCGCCGATGAAAACCAAGCGGCGGACCCCTTTTTCGGAGTCTTGTAAAGAGTGGAAGTTGAGCGTCAGCCCGCCTTCAAACAGGATGATCGCAACGGCAATCGAGATGATCGGACCCATCAGCGGACCGATGTCGCGCGCGGGATCAAACACCCCAAGAACGGGACCGACGATGATCCCCGCCAACAGCATCAGCACAATTGCGGGCATCCGCAAACGCCACGCTGCCCACTGCGAGCCAACGCCAAGCGCGCCCACAAGTGCAAATGCCATTACGGGCGCCATCGCCTCTGTTGCGGTTTCAACTGCCATCAATCACTCCTGCCGGGATATCTTCGCCGCCAATTAGTCGTTTATGTTCCTGGATCGCAAAGCGGTCCGTCATACCAGCAATATAGTCCGCGACGATCCGCGCCAAGGCGGTTTTATCGGGGGCATCGGCCACATCCTTGCGCCATTGTTTGGGTAACTCGTCAGTGTTGGCGATGAAAAACGGAAACAGGTCATCAACCATTTGGGTCACAACTATGCGCATCTCGACCACAGCGGGTGCGCGATACATCCGATCAAACAAAAACTGGCGGATCACTTTGAGGTCGGTCCATAGCTCTGGCGAAAACTGCACAACCATGCGGCCCGCGTGGCGAATGTCATGCACGGATTGAGGGTTCAATTGTGCAAGATTATGGCGGCTGACGCTAATCACATCCTCGACAAGCACGCCAAAGAACCGGCGCAGGGCTTCGTGGCGGCGGCGATAGTAATTCAGGTCGGGGTATTTTGCATCGACCCGCGCAAAACAATCGCCCAAAAGCGGCAGTTCGGCCAATTCGTCGGTGCTGAACAGCTCCGCGCGCAATCCGTCATGCAGGTCGTGGTTGTTGTAAGCAATATCGTCAGCCAAAGCTGCGGCCTGTGCCTCGGCGCTGGCGTGGGTGTGCAGCTCAAGGTCGTGACGGTTGTTGTAGGCGGTAAGCGCCCAAGGGATGTCGCCCGTGACAGGCCCGTTGTGTTTTGCGATGCCCTCAAGCGTTTCCCATGTCAGGTTCAAGCCATCCCATTCGGCGTAATGCCGTTCCAGATCGGTCACGATCCGCAGGGCTTGTGCGTTGTGGTCAAAGCCGCCGTAGGGTTGCATCAGACGGTCGAGCGCCTCTTCGCCGGTGTGCCCAAACGGGGTGTGGCCCAAGTCATGCGCGAGTGCCACTGCTTCGGTCAGCTCCACGTTCAGGCCCAATGCGCCCGCAACGGTGCGCGCGACTTGAGCTACCTCGATGGAGTGGGTCAGACGCGTGCGGAAATAATCGCCTTCATGTTCGATAAAGACTTGGGTCTTATGCTTGAGCCTGCGGAACGCGCTGGAATGGATGATGCGGTCGCGGTCGCGTTGGAAAGGAGAGCGAAAATAGCTCTCTTCCTCTGGATACAGACGGCCGCGCGCATTTGCGGGGTCCGTCGCATAAGGAGCCGTCATGATATAGTGCCCTTTTTGCCTGTCTTGCCGTATTTGCCTATGCAACCTATATTGCAAATATAATCAAACTGTAAGGCTTGCAAAATGCTAACGCTTCCCCCGACTGTGACACCCCGCGCTTTTGAACGGCTTGCTGAAATCGGTGCGGCCGCTCAGGGCAAAGCCTTGCGAGTGGCGGTCGAGGGCGGTGGCTGTTCGGGGTTTCAGTACGAGATCGACCTTGATGAAATCAAAGATGATGATCTGGTATTAGAGGGCGCGGGAGAAAAAGTACTGATCGATAGTATCTCCCTGCCCTTTCTTGCCTCTGCTGTTATCGACTTTTCCGAAGAATTGATCGGTGCGCGGTTTGTGATCAATAATCCTAACGCCAGCAGCTCTTGCGGGTGTGGCACCTCGTTTTCGATGTAAAAAAAAGGGCGCCTCGAATAAGGCGCCCTTTTTTTCAACTTGATGTGCTGTGACCTAGAGCGTCGCTGCCGTGCGGAACGACACCAGACGACGGGATTTTTCGTCCCATAGGTCGAGGCTGGCGCACTTGAAGCTTTCCCACATTGTCAGGCGGCTTTGTTCGACCAATTCGTTGTGGTCGCGCAGAACTTCTGGCAGGCGGTAGAACGGAATGCGCGAATAGAGATGATGCACATGGTGGATGCCAATGTTGCCGGTGAACCAGCGCAGCACAACCGGCAGATCGTAGTGTGACGAGCCTTGTAGAGCGGCCTCGTGCAGGTCCCAATCTTTATGCTCGTCCCACATTGTATTCTCGAACTGGTGCTGCACATAGAACAACCACACGCCTACCGAAGCGGCCACGATTGTTGTCGGCAGGAACACAAGAAATACCGCGCCAAGGCCCAGAAACCAGTAGATCGTAAACACTGCAAGTGCAGTCACAAGATTGGAGCCCATCGCGCTGACCCAATACTTGGCGCCCGATTTCATCAAGCCGAATGGCAAGCGGTTTTGCAGCAAAAACAGGTATGACGGGCCGAGAACAAACAGGGTGACGGGGTGGCGATATGCGCGGTATTTCAACCGGCCCCACATGTCACGCGCCTTGAATTCATCAACCGTCAGCGTCATCACGTCACCGATGCCACGGTGATCCAGATCGCCTGCATGGCCGTGGTGCATCGCATGTGTCCGCTTCCAGACGTCATACGGGGTCAGGGTCAGAACGCCCAAGGCCCGCCCGATCCAGTCCGACAAGGTGCGGTTTGCAAGGAAAGATGCGTGGCCACAATCGTGCTGGATAATAAACAAACGAAGCAAAAAAGCGCCGTTTAAGGCAGAAATCAGGAAGGCGGCGATATAGCTATATTGCAACGACCAGCAGGCTGCGACCCAAAGCGCGATGAACGGAATAACCGTCACTGCCAACTCAAAACTTGATCGCCAGTTGCTGGGATTGCGGTATTGGGCCAAAACGGTCAACCACTCGCGGGCGGTTTTGTCTACTTTTTCAGTCATGGGAGGCGTCAACATGCGGATTTGCTCTCGTTATTTCTGTGCATGAGATAAAGCAGAATGACATTGACGCAAGGTTTATTTCACAAAACATCAAACACATCATCTTGTGGGACTCCCTTGCACCATACGCTGCATTGGGTCAAAACAGAAAAAACGAAGGGGGCCACATGAAAATCGCTACATTCAACATCAATGGCGTAAAAGCGCGCATCGAAGCGCTGACAACATGGCTGGAACAGAGCGCACCCGACGTGGCCGTGTTGCAGGAAATCAAATCCGTCGACGAAGGGTTTCCGCGTCAAGCTATTGAAGACCTTGGATATAATGTCGAAACCCATGGCCAAAAAGGGTTTAACGGCGTGGCCATTCTGTCGAAATTTCCGCTCGAGGACGTGACCCGCGGGTTGCCCGGTGACGATACCGACGAGCAAGCCCGCTGGATCGAGGCGACGGTTGTCGGTGACAAGGCGTTGCGGATTTGCGGGCTGTATTTGCCGAACGGCAATCCGGTGCCGGGGCCGAAGTATGATTATAAACTGGCGTGGATGGCGCGGTTGCAGAACCGCGCACAAGAGTTGATGTTGCGTGAAGAACCCGCGCTAATGTGCGGAGATTACAATATAATTCCGCAACCTGAGGACGCGGCGCACCCTGAAAACTGGCTTGATGATGCACTCTTTCGCCCCGAAAGCCGTGCCGCGTTCCGTCGCATTGTGAACCTTGGCTTTACCGAGGCGTTCCGTGCGGTTGAGCAAGGCAAAGGACATTACTCGTTCTGGGATTATCAGGCCGGTGCCTGGGATAAAAATAATGGAATCAGAATCGATCACTTTTTATTGACACCGCAGTGCGCTGATCTGTTGCGTGACTGCTGGATCGAAAAAGACCTGCGGGGGCGCGAAAAACCGTCCGATCATGTGCCTGTCTGGGTTGATCTGGCGCTTTAAGCGGTCACGTCGTGATCGTATAGCCAGCTGAGACGGTTTATAAACGCGTTGGGCGCTACCGCACCCAATGTTTTTAGCCCGGCAAAGGCGATGTGGCGTTTGACACCTGACAGATGGTAGTTGCGGGCGTTTGCATTGGCGACGTCAAGCGCGCGAACCACGCGGGCGTGGCGCAGGGATTGATAACGGACAAATGCCTCGGGAATGTCAGCCTCGGCACAGCAGCGGGCCAGAACATAAGCGTCTTCGATTGCGAGATTTGCCCCCTGCGCCAAAAATGGCAGCGTTGGATGTGCCGCGTCACCAAGCAAGGCCACGCGCCCCCGCGTCCAGTGGTCGGCGACCGGATGACGAAACAGCCCCCAAAGCAGCGGTCGATCTATCTGTGCGACAATCTCGCGGACGCGCGGCGCGCAATCGGCAAAAGCGGTGCGCAGGTTACCCGTCTGGTCGACATGTGACCAGCCTTCTGCCGCCCACTCTGTGCGCTCTTGTACGGCCACCACATTCAACATCCCACCTGCCAGCGGATAGGTGACAAGATGGCGGTGCGGGGCCATCCAGATATGCGCTTCATGTGGGATGTCGCGGGGTGGCACCACACCGCGCCACGCAACCTGTCCGGTAAACGTGGCTGCCGGTGCGTCAGGTTGGCAATAACCGCGCATTTTCGAGTGAAGCCCGTCCGCGCCGACAATCACATCCGCCTGCACCGGCCCATCGCTGGTCTGCAAAACGCCTTCATCATCGACACCCGCAACCGTCACCCCCAAACGGAGGTCAACGCCTGCGCCAACCGCCGCCTCGACTAGAATAGCTTGCAGGCTGGCACGGTGGAAAAACCGGTATCGGGGGTGTTGCGTGGTCAGATCAAAGCGGGTCACATCGCGGCCTGATATGGCATCTTTTGGCACAACCGCATCAGCGGCAATACTATTCGCGACGACCTCGTCATGCAGGCCTAATGCGTTCAAGACGCGCATCCCGTTGGGGGTAATTTGCAGGCCCGCGCCAACCTCTTTGAGGTCCGTCGCCTGCTCTAAAACAAAAACCTTCGCCCCGTGACGGGCGAAGGCCAGCGCAGCCGTGAGGCCACCAATACCACCGCCAACAATTGCAACTGTCCGGCGTGGCTTTGTCAAATCAATCGTCCCTGTGAACTTTCTCGCGGCGCTCGTGGCGTTCTTGCGCCTCAAGGCTCATTGTTGCAATCGGACGCGCATCAAGGCGCTTGAGAGAAATCTGATCGCCGGTGATCGAGCAATACCCAAACTCGCCCTCGTCGATACGCCGTAAGGCCGCATCAATCTTGCTCACCAGTTTACGCTGGCGGTCACGGGTGCGCAACTCGAGCGAACGGTCGGTTTCTTCGGATGCACGGTCGGCCACGTCGGGGATGTTGCGTGTCTGATCTTTCATACCTGCGACGGTATCGCGGGTATCTTCCATCAAGTCCGCTTTCCACGTCAGCAGTTTTACACGGAAATATTCGGTCTGACGCTCATTCATAAACGGTTCGTCTTCGGCGGGATGATAGTCATCCGGCAGGAAAGTTTCTACTTTCATCTTCGTTCCCTTGCGTTTCTCTGAGTTGGATGTTCTTGCGCGCTCTGACATCTCTCACCCCCTTATTTTGCGCACGTTTACCCGTTCGGCAAAGCGGTGTCACCCCCTTGTTTGAACTGTGTGCAAACAGTTGAAGCCGGACGGGATCAAGCATAGGATCGCTGCAACACTACAAGGAAACAAATCATGCAATTTCAGGGCACTGACAGCTATGTCGCCACCGATGATCTTAAAATGGCCGTGAATGCGGCCGTTGTTTTGCAGCGGCCATTGCTGGTCAAAGGCGAGCCTGGCACCGGAAAAACCGAGCTGGCACAGCAGGTCAGTGCAGCGCTTGATCTGCCGATGATCGAGTGGCACATCAAATCGACCACCAAAGCCCAACAAGGGCTGTATGAATATGATGCCGTCAGCCGTTTGCGCGACAGCCAGCTTGGCGATCCAAAGGTACATGATGTTGCCAATTACATTCGCAAGGGCAAGCTGTGGCAGGCGTTCGGGGCGGACGGGCGCGTGGTGCTGCTGATTGACGAGATCGACAAGGCGGATATCGAATTCCCCAACGATCTATTGCAAGAACTCGACCGGATGGAGTTTCACGTCTACGAGACAGGTGAAACCGTGCGCGCAATCCACCGGCCCATCGTGATTATTACGTCCAACAATGAAAAAGAACTGCCCGATGCGTTTTTGCGCCGCTGTTTCTTTCACTACATCAACTTTCCCGATCAGGACACGCTGCGCAAGATTATTGCGGTGCACCACCCGGACATCAAAGACAAATTGCTGACCGCCGCGCTGACCCAGTTCTACGAGATCCGCGACACCGCAGGACTAAAGAAAAAGCCGTCGACCTCCGAGATGCTGGACTGGCTAAAACTGCTCTTGGCCGAGGATTTGACCGCAGAGGATTTGAAACGTGACGGGGCCAATGCCTTGCCTAAATTGCACGGCGCGCTGTTGAAAAACGAACAAGATGTGCATCTGTTCGAGCGCCTGGCGTTTATGGCGCGTGGCGGCAGGTAACGCAGTCGCCGCGGCAAAAGGCCCGTTGATACCGCTCAAAGGATCGGTATGGTGCCGCGCTTAAATCCTGCATGACGTCTTAACCCCTCTTACACTTCGTTTTCAAACATTGCCTACTGACTGTTAATAGGAGCCCCTCAATGGAAACGCCTGAGCCGCAAATCATCGGATATCGCAAAGACCGTTTGGGCGCGCGCATTATTGCCATTGGCAACCTGTTGTCGCTTGAACAAAAATACGGTGCGTCGGTCCTGTTCCATTGGACACAGACCTCGGAAGATCACGACATGCGCATCGATGATCCCGCGCATCCAATCTTTACGCAAGAGTTCACGCAGCGCTATATCCGGCAGGTTCCGCAGGGTGACCGCGAGGCGTTGCGCACGCTGACCGATCTTGAGGCGGTGCGCGGAAGCATCTCGGCGCAGCTATTCGAAGAGAGGTTAAAGGCGGGCGAGCGGTTTTTGTGTAGCAGCGGGTTGGAGCCTTTGTTGTTTGCCAACGAGTTGGGGCCGGAACAGATGGACATTTTCCATCAAATTTTCGCCGGTATCGACTGGGCTCCTCGGATAAAAGAGGTGCTGGCGCAGGCGATGGCAAAAATTGATAGCCTATCGGGTAAACCCTACGCCCTGCATGTGCGCAGAGGCGACGTTCTGGACAAGAGCCCGTGGTGTCACAGAATATGGTCGTCAAAATTTGCGCCCGACGAATTTTACAATGCGATCATGGACCGTCCCGATGTCGCGACAGTGTTGTTTTCGGACACGCCAGAGGTCGCGGCAGCCATGGCAGCAGGTCGCCCGAACGCGATCACGCTGGATGAATTGGTGACTGCACCGGATTTATCAACCATGCAGCGCGATCTGGTCGAGCTGTTGCTGATGGCTAAATGCGACAAGATCGTAGCGCCCGCACTCTCTGCATATTCAACCTCTGCCGCTATGATTGGCGGGGCTGGTACGTTTAAGGTGCCGTCCGATTTGAACGGACGCGACAAGACTGCGGCGTTTGACGGAGTGCTGGCGCGGGTGCTGACGCAACCCGAAAGTTTTCATAATACCGGCGACTTTGCGCAAAGCCTTGGCTATGCCTACCGTCACGCGCTGAATGTGAACCAGCATCATGCGCTTTATGAAAAGCTGAAATCGGTCATGGCCGACGGTCAGACCTATGCGTTCTACCAACCCGTTATCATGGCGCTGGCGATTGCCTGTGGTGAACCGCAGCACGCGATGGCGGTGTATGATCAGGCCAAAGCGGATCCCAACATTTGGGCCAACGACTTGATGACTTGCGCTGTCTTGGGCTGTCTCTCGGATCATCTGGCGGGGGATCAGCGACGTGCCACCACTGATTTTATGAAACTGTATCTGGCACGCGGCCGTTCGGATGCAGGGCAAGACACGATTGCGCATTATTTTTACAAGAATGAACCAGAATTCCAAAATTTGTTTCTACTTGATCCGGTGGTGATAGAGACGCTTTGTTCCGGTCGTTCAAACGTCACATATCTGTTTCCGGCCGATGACACCCAACACAATGGTGCGTTGAACGTCACTTTACCGTTATGGGTGACCGGCGCGGATTGGTCAGAGATGTTCGAAAAGCCAAAGCTGCTTCAGAGCCTGACAAACTCACCGAGTTTAAATGCAAAAAAGACGCTAATCCCTAGCGATATTTTAGACGCCGAACGGCGCCATTTTCAAGATAACGCAGCGCTGCCGAGCGACCCCAGATCCCTTATGCTGTTAAGTGTCTACGGTGTCGCGTTACGCCTGTCGGGGCGATATCGCCGTGCCACCCAGATTATGTTCCACTGCCGCGATCATATGCCGGAGCATCCGATTTTTATAAAGCGGCTGGCTGATTTGCTGAACGACGCGGGTAAAACCGAAGCGGCGCAACGCAACTATAACAAAGCGGGCCGACTTTTGCCGCACCATCCGGGTGTGACGCTGGCACGGGCAAGAATGGCGCAGAGCGACGGCGAACATCGCGTGGCCGCAGACCTGTTTGCTGAAAATAGCGATCAGCATATTTTGCCGCTCTCCTATTTCAAGTCCTGGGAACTATCGATGCGTAAGCTAAAATCGCCAACTGGCGCACGTGATGTGATTGCAGCGGCATATAAACGATTCCCCGAGCACTCAATTTTCGAGAAAAAATGGGCTGATAAAGTTTGATCTGTTGGCAGGTCGCAAAGGACAAACGACGGACCTGCTACATCTGGTAGCGGGTCTTGCGGCCACCACTAGGCAATTGGGTCGAATCTGCAACGCTCCTGCCAATATACAGAAATAAAACAATTTATGCGTGTATTCTGCCAAATCTTTACGGTTAATTAACATGTTACTAAGGAACTTCTTAATAAGACCTTAATGACGTCAAACGGGAGCCGCAGTTCAATGGCAGGTTGAATTGACGTAATAAGGAGTAGCTGGTTTGCCCAAGGCAAAAATACCGGTTGAAATCCGCCCGTTGCAAGCCGCTGATCTCGCGGGATGGCAGGGGCTATGGGCCGGATATCTGGAATTTTATGGCACAAACGTGTCCGACGATGTCTATGCGTCGACTTTTGCACGCCTGCTGGGCTGCGATGACCATGACTTTAACGCGCTGGTCGCGGTGCACGACGGAACACTGGTGGGACTGACCCATTATCTGTTCCACAGACATTGCTGGCGCATCGAAAACGTCTGCTACCTGCAAGACCTTTACGTCAGCCCCACCGTGCGTGGCACGGGCGTCGGGCGCCAATTGATCGCGGCGGTCTATGCAGCTGCTGATCAAAACGCTGTGCAGAACGTCTATTGGCTGACCCAAGATAGCAATGACACAGCCCGCAAGCTCTATGACCGCGTGGGCCAGAAAACTAATTTCCTCAAGTACCAAAGGGCCTCAGCATGAACCGACTTGCTGCCATCGCGCTGTCTTTTATGGCCGCTTGCGCGCCACTTCCACAGGACCCACCGCCAAGCCGCGCCGCGGGCTTTGCCCAAGCGCTACCGCCGATGCGCGTCTTTACCTCTAATTTTGCCGCCCCTGCGACGCGCACGAACACAGAAATCGTTCAAGATTTCCTTGATCTGTCGTTTCGCATGGAAAGCGGGCGTTCGGTTGCGCAGATGACCCGCTTTGAAGGACCCGTCACCGTGCGGCTCACAGGGGCCTCGAACCCCACCATGCTATCCGACCTCGAAGACCTGCTAGCGCGTCTACGCAACGAGGCCAAAATCGATATCCGCTTGGTTCCGGCCAATCAAGCAGCCTCTATTACCGTAGAGGCCCTGCCCCGCGCCATCCTGCAAGCCGCCGTGCCAAAAGCTGCGTGCTTTGTCGTGCCGCGCCTGACCAGTTGGTCTGAATTCAAAATCGCGCGGCGTACACCGCAAGTCGACTGGACCACACTGACGCGGCGTGATCGCGCGGCAATTTTTGTGCCGTCGGATGTAGCTCCGCAAGAAATCCGCGACTGCCTGCATGAAGAACTAGCGCAGGCGCTTGGGCCGCTCAACGACCTTTACCGCCTGCCCGATAGTGTGTTCAACGACGATAACATCCACGCCGTGCTGACGCAGTTCGACATGTTGATATTGCGCACCACCTACGCGCCCGAATTGCACAACGGGATGTCGCGTGGCGAGGCGGCAACACGCGTGCCGATGATCCTTGCGCGGCTGAACCCTGCTGGCGAACGCGCCGCAAACGCGCCGCTAAACGGTACCTCGCGTGACTGGATTGATGCGATGGAAACCGCGCTTACCAACGGCAGATCCGCCTCTAGCCGCCGCGCTGCCGCCCAACAAGCCATCGCACTTGGACAGGCATTTGGCTGGACCGACGTGCGCGCGGGCTTTGCCCAATACGCCTACGGACGGCTGGAGGTCGGCAATAATCCGAACGCAGCGCTAGCCTCGTTTAACGCCGCCGATGCAACCTATAGTCAAAGCAGCGTCACCCAAATCCACAGAGCCCATATCGCGGTGCAGCAATCGGCGTTTGCCCTTGCCGCAGGCGACGCAGACCGCACCATTGCACTATCCGATAGCTGGTCTGATGTGGCAGCACGCCATAAAAACGCGGCCCTTCTGGCAACCTTGATGATGTTCAAAGCAGCAGCGCTGGAAATGCGCGGCGATACCGCACAGGCCGATGCCCTACGTCTGGACAGTCTGGGTTGGGCGCGTTACGGCTTTGGCTCTGACCAAAACGTTGCGGCACGGCTGAACGAGATTGCCGCGTTGCGCCCTTATTAGAGAGCGACACAGATGATCTATCCCCTTGCAGGTTTGCTAATCGGTGCTGTGATCGGAGCGTTGCGAGCCAAATCGCGCGGCGGCAAGATGTTTGATCTGCTGCAATGGGGCGCAGTGTTTGCGATGATTTTCGGGTTGATCGGCCTTTTCATTCTGGTGTTCATCGAACGCGCGGCCGTTTAACCCCAATGTTTCTGCCGTTCTTTGACAATCTGCGCAATGCGGGTGTGCCGGTCTCGATGCGCGAATTTCTGGCGTTTCTTGAGGGCATGAAGGCGGGCCTTGCGACCTATGACATCGACGCGTTTTACTACATGGCGCGCACGATTATGGTCAAAGACGAGCGACACCTCGACCGCTTTGACCGCGCCTTTGCCGCCAGTTTTTCAGGCTTGGACGCAATCCCGCCGCAAGCGGTGATGGACGCCGTGGATATCCCGCAAGAGTGGCTGGAAAAGCTGGCCGAGAAACATCTAAGCGCCGAAGAAAAAGCCGAGATCAAAGCGCTTGGCGGTTTTGACAAACTGATGGAGACGCTCGAAAAACGTCTTGAAGACCAAAAAGGCCGCCACCAAGGCGGCAACAAATGGATCGGCACCGCAGGCACATCCCCCTTTGGCGCCTACGGTTACAACCCCGTAGGGGTGCGGATCGGCCAAAACGAATCCCGCCACCAACGCGCGGTAAAAGTCTGGGACAAACGCGAATTCCGCAATCTTGAAGATTCTGTCGAACTCGGCACGCGCAACATAAAGGTGGCGCTGAAACGCCTGCGTAAATGGGCGCGCGACGGGGCATCACAGGAACTCGATCTTCACGAGACCATTCGCAAAACCGCCGAAAACGGATATCTGGAGGTCAAAACCAGGCCCGAGCGGCGCAATGCAGTGAAGGTGCTGTTATTTCTGGATATTGGCGGCTCGATGGACCCGCATATCAAAGTGGTCGAAGAATTGTTCTCGGCGGCAAAGTCCGAATTCAAACACATGGAACATTTCTACTTTCATAACTGCCTATATGAAGGTGTCTGGCGCGACAACGCACGGCGCTGGGACGCGCAAATCTCGACCGCTGAAATCCTGCGCACGTACGGACGCGACTATAAATGCATCTTTGTGGGCGACGCATCGATGTCACCCTACGAAGTCGCCTATATCGGCGGCGCAAATGAACATTATAACGCAGAATCCGGTGAAACATGGCTAATACGCGCACGCGAACAATGGCCAAACCACCTCTGGATCAATCCGCTTGACGAACGCTACTGGCCATACACGCAATCTATTGCCATGATTAAGCAGATTTTCGGGGCTGATCGCATGGTGCCGATGACACTTTCGGGGATTGAACGCGGCATGAAAGCACTGACCTGATGGACCGGTTCTGGCATCTATGGGCGTATCATCGCGCGTTGGTGGTCGCGTTTATAGGCGTGATTGCTGTGTCCTTATTCTTCGCGATGCAGACCATTACGGCCACCACTTACTGGATGGATCCGGCCCATCATGACCAACCGCTGGCCCCGTGGATGACACCGCGCTACGTCGCAAAATCATACGGTCTACCGCCCGAAGTGCTGGGCCCTGCGCTGTTTCTTGAACAAGGCGCGCCGCCAAAACGTATTTCGATCGGAACGATAGCGGTCGATACCGGTATGACGATGCAACAACTACAACAGCGTATTGACGCGGCTGCGGCCGCATGGCGCGCCGCACGTTCATGAGCGCGTTAGTCCTTACCCTCGTTGCGGACTACGGGGTCACGATTGTTTTTATCGTCACATTTCTAAGCTGTCTCGCCCTGCCCGTGCCGTCATCGCTGCTGATGCTGGCCTCTGGCGGGTTCGCGGCTTCGGGTGATCTGTATCTTAGCTCGGTGTTTGGCGCTGCCTTTACCGGTGCTGTTTTGGGCGACAACACAGGCTATTGGATTGCGCGGGTTATGGGGCTGCGATTGCAAGGCTGGTTGGAAAAACGGCCCAAACGCGCGGCTCTTCTGTATAAAGCCGCCACTTTCATGGACAAATGGGGTGGCTCGTCGATCTTTTTGTCATGCTGGCTGGTGGCCCCGCTTGGTCCTTACATGAACTACGTTTCTGGGCTTACAAAATTCACATGGATGCGCTTTGCGCTCTGGGGGGTCTTGGGCGAAATTGTCTGGGTAAGTTTATATGTCGGCATGGGATACACATTCGCCGATAACATCACCGCAGTGAGTAGCTTGCTTGGCAATGCCAGCGGATTGGTTACCGCGATCGGTGTCGCGATCCTGCTGGGCTGGTGGCTTTGGAAAGTATCAAAACCACGCCTCGACAAACGCAAACCGCGACCCCATGTTTAACCTATGTTAAAATTTGCGCCCATTCTTCTTGCTCTGATCTACGGGATCGCCATGTACCGGTTTTCGGTCTGGCGGACCGCCAAAGAGCTTGACGAAAAATCCACCGAACTGGCTGATCCGATCTTGCGGTCGCTGACCGAGGACATGGCGCGTGCCCTCAGTATTCCGCGCATCAAGGTCCACATTTACGAGATCGAGCCGGTAAACGGATTGGCGGCCCCCGACGGGCGGATTTTTATCACGCGCGGGTTTTTCAACAAATATCGCGCGGGTCAGGTGACGGCGGCAGAGCTGGCCTCGGTGATCGCACACGAGCTGGGCCACGTCGCCTTGGGTCATTCGCGCCGGCGTATGATCGATTTCTCAGGCCAAAACGCAATGCGCACTGCGATTGCCATGATCCTTAACCGTTTCTTACCCGGAATCGGCATGTTCATCGCCAACGCACTGATGTCGCTGCTCGCGGCTCGCATTTCACGCAGCGATGAATACGAGGCGGATGCCTATGCCACGGCATTGTTGATGAAATCAGGCATCGGCGCTGCGCCGCAAATCTCGCTGTTTCACAAACTTGAAAACCTCACAGGGGCGAATGGAGCAAAACAACCCGCTTGGATGCTAAGCCATCCTGTCACGGCCGAGCGTATCAAAGCGATTGAAAATAATGCCGCTAAATGGGTTGCACCGTGACACGGGTTTTCTAGAAAATCCGGTTACGACAACGCTTTTCCGAAACGTGGCAAGCGTGCTTTCTTCATCAGGTTGCGCATCGTCCAGTCAACGCCAGACATCTCGCGTGCGGTGGCGAGGATCTTGTCAGCCACACCGCGCATCCCGTCAGGGTCTTCATCCAGCATACGGCAGCAAAACCCGTCGGGATCGTAGCGCGCCAGACCTTCCTCGCTGAGATAATCGCGCGGGAAATCTTTGGCATTCATGGTCAGGATACCGTCACACGACCCTGCGACGGCGGCGGCCAAAACATGAATATCATCCGCGTCAGGCAACCACAGACGCGCCATAAGACCTTGATGTACAGGAACAATTGCCCGCGGGAATGCCACGCCAAGCATAGCAATTTCCCCGCGTGCAAAGACTTCGGCCTCAGGCCCGATTTTCACCGTGGCCCGCGCCCATTCTTCCAAAATACGCTTTGACCAACGCGGCTCGAACAAACCGAGCGTTGCTGCACCCAAGATCACTTCGCGCATGACCGTGGGATACAAAACACAGGCGTCGATCAGCACCCTCATAGACGGAAGAACACAACCTTCAGGTAACCGCTTTCGGCCAAATGTGGCAACAGCGGGTGGTCCGGCCCTGCAAAACCAGTGTAGATCACTTGGCTACGACGCCCTGCACGACCAATGCCACGCGCAGAGGCGTTGCGGAACTTGGTCAGTTCGGCCGCATGCGAACATGAACACACACCCAAATAACCACCCTCTTTGACCAATGATGCGGCCAGCCGGGCCACACGCTCATATGCACGCAAACCAGCATCCAACGACTTGCGACCCGGTGCAAACGCGGGCGGATCACAGATCACCACGTCAAACATCTCGCCCTCTTCGGCCAAGGCCTCGAGCGTTGCAAACGCATCACCCTTACGGGTCGTGAATTTGTCCGACACACCCATCGCCGCCGCACCAGCCTCTGCCAGTTCCAACGCAGGAGCCGACCCATCAACCGCCAGCACGCTATCAGCGCCAGCAGCAAGAGCCGCCAAGCCAAAGCCGCCAACATGGCTAAACACATCCAAGACGCGCGCGCCTTTGGACAGACCTGCCGCAAACGCATGGTTCGGACGTTGGTCAAAGAAGATACCGGTTTTCTGGCCGCCCATGACATCGGCCATGTACGTCGCACCATTCATCGTCACAGGGATCGGCGCCGTTGGGGCCTCACCGCGCATCACCCGCGTGGTCTCTTCCAAGCCCTCAAGCGTGCGCGCGCGGCCTGTGCCGTTCATGATCACGGTTGTGACGCCTGTGACCTTGACCAGCGCATCGACCAGCGTCTCGATCATCACATCCGCCCAAGCGGCGTTCGGCTGCACCACAGCCACATCGCCAAAGCGGTCGATAATGACGCCGGGCATATTGTCAGCCTCAGCATGCACCAAACGGTAATTCGGCTCGGCATACAGCGTCTCGCGGTGCGCCAGCGCCGCCCCGATCATGCGCTCGAACCAAGCGGCATCCACAGGCACATCAACGTCGCGCGACAACATCCGGCAAAAGATCTTGCTGGCGGTATTGATCGCCACAAGACCCATCGGCCTGCGCTCTGCATCCTCAAGGATCGCGATGGTGCCAGCCGTCAGACCCTTGGTCCGGCGATCCGTCACAACTTCATTTGCATAGACCCACGGAAAACCGTGGCGAATTGCGCGGGCGTCGCCTTTAGGATTGAGGCGGACTACGGGGTAAGGGGTTTGTTCCATAACCGCCCCTTACCCGTAATCGGGCGCATGGGAAAGAATATATCTGGCCTGCCCCGTCAAATAGCGGGTAGCCCGATCTTGTTAGCGCTAACAACTTATGCTAAAGCAAGGCAACTCACATCAGGAGCATGCCATGGCCGTTCATAAGACAATCCAAGCCGTCACAGACCGTATCATCAAACGCTCGGAGGCATCGCGCGGTGATTATCTGGACCGGATGAAGGCCGCTGCATCCGAAGGACCACGCCGCGCGCATCTGACCTGCGGCAACCAAGCACATGCCTATGCCGCCATGGGCGATGACAAAGGCGTGCTTGCCACGACCCAGCAGCCCAATATCGGCATCATCACCGCCTATAATGATATGCTATCGGCGCACCAACCATTCGAGCATTATCCGGATATCATCCGCAAAGCGGCGCGCGCCGCGGGCGGCACTGTACAGGTCGCAGGTGGCGTGCCTGCGATGTGTGACGGCGTGACCCAAGGGCAGACCGGCATGGAACTGTCATTGTTTTCGCGCGACATCATCGCCATGGCGGCAGGCATCGGCTTGTCACATAATGTCTTTGATGGCGCAATTTACCTCGGGGTCTGCGATAAAATCGTGCCCGGCCTGATCATCGCTGCGGCCACCTTCGGCTATATCCCCGCGATTTTCCTGCCTGCTGGCCCCATGACGTCAGGCCTTCCCAACAGCGAGAAAGCCGCCGTGCGCCAGAAATTCGCCACCGGCGAAGTTGGCCGCGAAGAGCTGATGGCTGCCGAAATGGCCTCTTACCACGGGTCCGGCACCTGCACATTCTACGGCACAGCGAATAGCAACCAGATGCTGATGGAATTTATGGGGCTGCACCTGCCCGGGTCTTCCTTCGTGAACCCCGACAGCGGGATGCGTGACGCGCTGACCATTCGCGGCACCGAGCAAATTTTAAGCAATACAGCGCTTGGGCAGACATTCCGCCCGACCTATGAAATCCTGTCGGAGAAAGCGTTTGTGAATGGACTTGTCGGGCTCATGGCCACAGGCGGCTCCACCAATCTTGTGCTGCACCTGCCCGCTATGGCGCGCGCAGCAGGCGTTATCTTAGATCTTGAGGATTTCTCTGATCTGTCGCAAGCCGTGCCTTTGATGGCAAAAGTCTATCCAAACGGGCTGGCGGACGTGAACCACTTTCATGCGGCTGGCGGGCTAGGCTTTATGATCGGCGAGCTTTTGAACGCGGGTCTGCTGCACGACGACGTGACCACTGTGATGGGCAACAGCCTGTCTACACACAGCTGCGAGCCGAAACTCAATGACGGAAAAATCGCGTTTGTCGCAGGCACCACCAAATCCCTGAACGAGAAAATCCTGCGCCCGTTCTCTGATCCGTTTAACCCCCACGGCGGTCTGACCCAATTGGCCGGCAACCTCGGACGCGGCGTGATCAAAACCTCTGCTGTCGCCGAAGAACGGCATATCATCGAAGCCCCCGCGCGTATTTTCCACACCCAAGACGATGTGAAAACGGCGTTCAAAGCTGGCGAGCTGAACCAGGACACTGTGGTTGTTGTGCGGTTTCAGGGACCAAAGTCAAACGGCATGCCCGAATTGCACGGGCTCACACCGATCCTTGCGACCGTACAGGACCGCGGCCACAAGGTCGCCCTTGTCACAGACGGGCGCATGTCGGGCGCATCTGGCAAGGTGCCAAGTGCGATCCACGTCAGCCCCGAGGCCGCAACAGGCGGCCCGCTCGCTTACCTTCAAGACGGCGACATTGTGCGCCTTGACGCCACCAAAGGCACCATTGATGTGATCGGTGTTGACCTGTCCACACGGGCTGCCGCCACCCCGAACCTGAAAGGCAATGGCAACGGCGTAGGTCGCGAATTGTTTCAGGTTTTCCGCGACAATGTCGGCCTGTCATCTGACGGTGCTGGCGTCTGCATCTAAATCCAAGGACCATCATTATGACCCCACAAGACGCTTCCATCCGCAGCCGTGAACTTTGCTTGCTGGCCCCTGTCATCCCCGTTCTCGTCGTCGATGACGCCAGCCGCGCTGCCGACCTAGCGCGCGCACTGGTTGCTGGCGGACTGCCAGTGCTTGAAGTTACCCTGCGCACCGCAAGCGCCCTTGAGGTGATCCGCGAAATGGCAACCGTACAGGGCGGCATCGTCGGCGCAGGCACCCTGCTCACCTCCAAAGACGTCGAAAACGCCAAAGCTGCGGGCGCGACATTCGGCGTCTCACCCGGTGCGACCGATCGCCTGCTGGACGCCTGCGAAGCCAACGATCTTCCGTTGCTGCCCGGCATTGCCACCTCGACCGAAGCCATGCGCTTGCTGGAACGCGGCTACACCGTGCAAAAATTCTTTCCGGCAGAGGCAAACGGCGGCGCACCAGCGCTGAAAGCCATCGGCGCACCATTGCCACAAATCAGCTTTTGTCCGACCGGTGGCGTCAGCTTGAAAAATGCCGCCGACTATCTATCGCTCTCCAACACGCTTTGCGTTGGTGGCTCTTGGGTGGCGCCGAAAAACCTCGTGGATGCAGGCGATTGGGACGCCATCACAGCGCTCGCCGCCGAAGCGTCAAAACTTCCGCGCTAATACCCCAGCCTTGCGGCGCGTCCCCCGCGCCGCATGGCCGCCTTTGATCCTGCAAGCGCCTCATTGAGGGTGGCTTTCATCGGATGATCTGACGGTTCACCTTTGTAGCGCTCCAACAAACCTGTCACCGCGTCGCGCGTATCCGCGCCTTCAGGCATCGACAATGCCCAGTCCAAAAATATCGTCCGGCATTCAGAGGGCAATATCCCCTCGATGCGGAAACTCTCAAAAATTAACCCCTTAGGGTCATTGGGATCGTCCGATTTCGCCATCTTCATCACCTACTCCGCCAGTTTACGGCTAATCACCGCATCCGCCTTTATTGCCGCGTCATGCATCGCGTCTTGCAATGCGTCTAACGTATCATAGCCGGTTTCGCGTAAAATCAAACGCACACCGCCCTCGCCCAAATCCTCGGGGCTTAACTGTCCGCCCGTCAATAAACGCGCCGCCGCCTGCATACGCCAAAAAAGCGATGCTGCATGCGAAATTGCGTCGCCATCTGCCGCGCTCAACCAGCCACTCGCGACACCCGCCGCCAATTGCGACGCCGCGTCCCGCGCCGGACTGCCCGCGATCAAGGCTGCGGCCTGTGACACCAACTCGGTATCTTGCAAACGCCCTGCCCCGATTTTGGCATCCCAATCGCCTTGTGGCGGCTTGGCCTCGGCGATACGCACACGCATCTCTGCCAGATCGGAACGCACCGCCGCACCCTGACCTTTATCGACGAGTAGCGCACAGCGAAACACCTCAAGCCGCTGGGCTAACTCACGATTGCCCACAACAGCGCGCGCGCGGGTCAACGCCAGATGTTCCCACGTCCACGCCTCATCTTGTTGGTAAGCCATAAACGCCTCAATCGAAGTCGCCACAGGGCCCGCACGACCCGAGGGACGCAGGCGCATATCCACCTCGAATAAACGCCCCTCCGACATCGGCACGGTCAAGGCAGTCACTAGGGCCTGCGTCAACCGCGCGTAATACATACGGGTCACCAATGGTCGTGGGCCCGCCGATTCCTCAACCCCGTCTGCGTCATAGATCATGATCAAATCCAGATCCGAGAACGCATTCAACCGCTGTGCGCCCAAACTCCCCATGCCCAGAACAACGGCGCCGACACCGGGCATAGCCCCATGTTTGCGCGCAAATTCCGCCACAACGACGGGCCACATTGCCGCGACCACTGCATCGGCCAGATCGGCATATTGCACACCGCTGGTATCCGCGTCGATCAAGCCGCGCAAATGATGCACACCAATGCGGAAGTGCCACTCTTTGGCCCAAATCCGCGAGGCTAATAATTGCGCTTCGTAATCGCCGCAGTCATTCAAAACCGCTGCCAGCTTGTCAGTCAACGCCGCGACCGAGGGCCACGCATTAAAGAACGCGCCGCCGATGACCGCATCCAGAACAGCGGCATTTTGCGACAAGTATTGCGCCAGCGCAGGGGCTGTGGCGGCAATATCAACGATCAGCTGGGTCAGCTGCGGATTGGCCTCGAACAGCGAAAACAACTGCACGCCGGCCGGCAACCCACGCAAAAACCCGTCAAACTGCAACAACGCCTCTTCGGGCTTTGCGGCGTCTTTTAACCGCATCAAAATTTCGGGCTTCAAACGGCGAAAAATCTCTTCTGCGCGGTCCGAGCGCAACGCAGGATAGGTCTGCCAACGGGCGGTAATGCCCTGACCCCAATCATCCGCCAAAGGTGCTGGCGCGTCAGGCGCAAAAAACCCTTCGGTGATCTCGTGTACCTCTTCCAGACGCTGGATCAATTCAGCGCGCAGCCCAGCCGAATCGCGGCCCATAAACGCCGCCAAACGATCAAACCCCGCATCTGTTTTTGGCAAATGATGGGTCTGCGCGTCATTGATCATCTGCAAGCGATGTTCGATCTCGCGGTGAAACTTGTAATGATCGTAAAGGGTTACAGCACTGTCTTCAGGCACCCAGCCTGCTTTGGAAATCGCAGTTAACCCATCCTGAGTACGGCGCTCGCGCAGGCTCTCGTCGCGCCCACCCGCGATCAACTGGCGGGTCTGGGTGAAAAATTCGATCTCGCGAATGCCACCGCGACCCAGCTTCATGTTATGACCTTCAAGGATCAGTTTCCCGCCCAGCCCCTTGTGATCACGAATACGCAACCGCATATCATGGGCGTCCTGAATGGCGGCAAAATCCAGATGCTTGCGCCAAACAAACGGGCGCAGCGTCTTGATGAATGCCTCACCCGCTGCGATATCCCCCGCGCAAGCACGCGCCTTGATAAACGCCGCACGCTCCCATGTGCGGCCCACACTCTCGTAGTAGCGCTCGGCCATCTCGCTGGAAATACACACGGGCGTCGAATTGGGATCGGGGCGCAGGCGCAAATCGGTGCGAAACACATAGCCCCCGGCAGTCACGTCGGACAGGATCGCCGCCATTTTACGCGTCACGCGAATAAAGCTGGCACGGGCATCGTGATAATCTTCGGGCTTAAAACGGGTCTCGTCGAACAGGCAAATCAGATCGATATCAGACGAATAATTCAACTCGCCAGCACCCATCTTACCCATCGCCAAGACAAACAAACCGCCCGCATCGACAACAGCGCTTTCGTCCAGCCCCGGCAATTTACCGCGCCTGATCTCGACCGCGACCAATGCCTTGATCGTGACGTCAACCGCCAGATCGGCCAGATCGGTCAAGACCTGCGTGACAATTTCCAACGGCCAGACCCCGCCCAAATCCGCAAGCCCCGTCAATAGCGCAATGCGCCGCTTGGCCTCGCGCAAGGCGTCCGACAACTGGTCCAAGGGTACTGATTTCAGGCCTGAGAAAACCGCCGCGACCGCTGCCTCGGGATCTTGAACAGCCCCCGCCAACCACGCACCTTCGCGCCCGATCAACCCCGACAAATAAGGGCTACACCCCGTAGCACCCGCAATCAGCGGCGCAAGGTCAGGTGGCAAATCAGGAACATGCGCCAAGGCATCGTGACCAAGTACAGGATCGTAAGGATGCGGGGCGCGACAAAGGCGTTTGCTAAAACTCATGCGCTATTGTGTGCCTGCACGCAGGTATGGTCAATCTGAAGCCGCATGTTAATCACCGCAGAGCGCGTATTCTTATATCTTTCCTTTAAGACAAAGCGAAGCGCAGGGTTCCGGATCAGGACGGGTCGCTCGGTTTTATCACAGCAATAAGGTTTTTAACTCCATCGGGGATCCGGCTGCATGATCCGCGAGAGTATTCAAAACAACCGCGACCGGTCCACTTGCCACAATGATTTGTGCAACTGGTCGGTGCCCGACGTGGCTCGTGAAATGACGTTTTCAGCCGCAGGTAAAAATGAGCTTCACTTAAATAACCGGCCAAAACCGGTCTCGCGTGGTAAGCGTTTATGCGACAAAATCGCCTGATGTCGCCCCCGATAGCTGCAAAAGATCATCCGGCGCAATCGCAAAGATATGGCGCGGCGTGCCGGCAGCAGCATAGACAATCCCAAAAGATGCGAGACGCGGATCGATAAATGAACGCACAGGTTCAAGATGCCCGACAGGTGATACGCCGCCGATGGCAAAGCCGGTGCGATCACGGACAACGCCCGGATGCGCGCGCTCCAACCGTTCACCCGCCAAAAGTGCTGCCTTGTCAGGATCGACTTGATTGCCCCCTGCTGTAATGAACAAAAACAACGCGCCTGTCTGCGCGCCCGCAAAAATGATCGACTTGGCGATCTGGTCCAGCTCGCAAGATGCGGCTTTCGCGGCCTGCACTGCGGTGCGGGTTTCCGACGGCATTTCGATGGCAATCGTCCCCATCTTGGCCGCTGTCAGCGCGTCCATAACCCTTTGTAG
Organism: Yoonia sp. MH D7; assembly: GCF_054439475.1. NCBI lineage: Bacteria > Pseudomonadati > Pseudomonadota > Alphaproteobacteria > Rhodobacterales > Paracoccaceae > Yoonia > Yoonia sp. MH D7. Next base: position 884,261 of record NZ_JBTJCF010000001.1, on the reverse strand, counting down.
ACTTTTGCTCATCGTTTTGGCCTTTTTTAAGTCAATCATCTTACCGACAAGTTTAAACTCAGCGTCATTAACAAGTGCCTAAGACCCTATTTAAAATCTTTCAATGCATCGCTAGGCCTCGGTTGCGTGAGAAAGGTATAGCAGACGTTAATCGGTTCATTCTTTCTCCCGACTACAAAAACATATCCCAAAAAATATCCGAATTACTTACTGCGACACCTTAATCGCGCCCCAGAGGCCACAACCAACCCACTGATATAAAATAATAATTAATGTAAATGTAAGAAACATTTACATTAACACTTGCAAGATACAGGCAGGCTTCCAATATTTGTCATGTGAAACACATAAACATTACACCAAGGAGCCCATCATGAATACCGCATCATCCTCCTCCAACACGTCGATGTCTTACACTGGTTACCGTCCGGGCGTTTTCAAGCGCGCGGAAAGCTGGCTTGACGAGCGCGGTAAAGGCGCATGGATTGCCGCGATGGTCCTTTGTTTTATTTTCGTCTGGCCTGTTGGTCTCGCCCTTCTTGCCTATATGATATGGAGTAAACGCATGTTTAACACGTCTTGCCACAAACGCAGCGACCGTCATTCTGCCCGTCACATGGGCCAATCGTCAGGAAATTCCGCATTTGACGCTTACAAAGCCGATACTCTGCGCCGTCTGGAGGAAGAACAATCCAACTTTGAATCCTTCCTGACACGGTTGCGCGATGCCAAAGACAAAGCAGAGTTTGACCAGTTCATGCAAGATCGGGCTCGCAAAGCGCCTGACGCAGCTGACGACGATGCGGCCTCCGAGCCGTCCTAAACCGCAAACGGTGGCCCCATCCACGGGGCCACCCCCATTCATTTTATGAAAGCCAGATAATGTCCGCCACCCCCATGCACCTCGGCCTGCCCGACCCCGCCACCAAGCCTGAATTCTATGATGGCGTGTTATTCAAACGTGCCCTCGCGTGGCTGTTTGACGTGGTGATGATTGGCATTATTTGCGCGATTATCGTGCCGTTCACTGCCTTTACCGCGCTGTTCTTTTTCCCGTTCCTGATGCTGGTCATCGGATTTACCTACCGCTGGTTCACCATCGCGGGCAAATCTTCGACTTGGGGAATGCGCTTGATGGGGATCGAACTGCGTGACCATAACGGGCTGCGGTTGCAATCCGGCACCGCCTTTGCCCATACATTTGGCTATACTGCCAGTGTTGCGATGGCGCCGCTGCAACTGATCTCGGTGCTGACGATGATCGTCACGCCGCGCAAACAAGGCCTGATCGACCACCTGCTTGGCACAGCGGCTATCAACCGCCCAAACGAGTGACCCCGCTGCAATAGGGGGTTTGCCTTTGGTGGGGTGGTTATGTAGGTTTTTAGAAACCCAAGCAGGACGACCTTATGCGCCACACTCTTCCTATTGCACCGCAGTTTTATGTCACTGCGCCGCAGCCCTGCCCTTATCTTGATGGCAGGATGGAACGAAAGCTGTTCACAGCCCTGCAAGGCGACGCCGCCCCTGAATTAAACGACAGCCTGTCCAAACAAGGGTTCCGGCGCTCGCAAAATGTGCTTTACCGGCCATCCTGCGCAGAATGCACCGCCTGCCTGTCCGCACGGATCAAAGTCAGCGATTTTGCACCCACCCGCAGTCAGAAACGTGTCAGCAAAAAGAACATTCATCTCACGCGGCGCGCCACCTCGCCTTGGGCGTCAGAAGAACAATACGACCTGTTCCGCACCTATCTCGACGGGCGGCACGCCACGGGCGGCATGGCTGATATGGATATGTTCGAATTTGCAGCCATGGTCGAGGAAACCCCGATCCGCACCCGCCTGATTGAATATCGCACTGACGCCGCGAGCCCGCTGACCGCCGTATGCCTGACAGATGTGCTCGATGATGGACTGTCGATGGTCTACTCGTTCTTTGACCCCGAAAAAGACAAAAGCAGCCTTGGCACCTATATCATTCTTGACCACATCGCTATCGCACAGGAACTTGGTCTGCCTTATATTTACTTGGGCTACTGGGTGCCGGGCAGTGCAAAAATGGATTACAAAGCCAAATTCAAAGGCGTCGAAGTGTTTCAAAACCAAACATGGTCGCCCATAGGTCCCGTGGAAAATTACGACAGCGCCCTGCACCCGCTTTCAACCGACCCGATCGCCGAGCAAGTGGCGAAAATCTCGCTTCCCGGCATCAACCGCGCAACACGCCCGTAAAAACCTCGCCAAGACAAATGCCAAGAACACCGACACTCTTGATATAGAACTCAAATCTCCTATTTTTAAGTCTAAGCCAACGAAACCATAGGCGATGACCATAGGAAACGCTGGGCGGTGCAGTCTTGCTCCGCTCCCATAGTCTACGCAAAACCATTGAAACGAGGCAGTTATGACAACCTACACACCCCCAAAAGTCTGGACCTGGGACACAGAAAGCGGCGGCACATGGGCCAGTCAGAACCGCCCCGTCTCCGGATCCACCCACGACAAAGTGCTGCCCGTAGGTGACCATGCGCTACAACTTTATTCGATGGGCACCCCCAATGGCGTGAAAGTCACGGTAATGTTGGAAGAACTGCTCGCAGCAGGTCACAACGCCGAATACGACGCATGGTTGATCAAGATCGGTGACGGCGATCAATTCGGCTCGGGCTTCGTCGATATTAACCCCAATTCGAAAATCCCTGCCCTGCGCGACCACGACACCGGACAAGACGTCTTTGAATCCGGTGCGATCCTGCTTTACCTCGCGGAAAAATTCGGCGCCTTCCTGCCCGCCTCAGGCCCCGCACGCACCGAGACCCTGAACTGGCTGTTCTGGCTACAAGGCGCGGCGCCTTACCTTGGCGGCGGCTTTGGCCATTTCTTTGCCTATGCGCCCGAAAAATTCGAATACCCGATCAACCGCTTCACGATGGAGATAAAACGCCAGCTCGACGTGCTCGACAAACGACTGGCTGACAACCGCTACCTTGCAGGCGATGATTTTTCGATCGCCGATATCGCCACTGCTCCATGGTATGGCCGCGCCGTGCAAGACAAAGGCTATCCCGACGCGGGCGAATTTTTGTCCGTGCACGAATACACCAACGTGATCCGCTGGATGGACGAGGTTAGCGCCCGCCCTGCCTACCAACGCGGCATGATCGTGAACAAGCCCTCAGGTGACCCACACGAGGCGATCGCCGAACGGCACTCGGCCGCAGACATCGACGCTGCACTTGCCAAAGCACCAAAATAAACCACCTCTGGTCCCCCACGCCAATTGGGGGACCAGACCACCAGCCCTGTGGCACCGCGAGCATAACTGTTTTTTAAGAATTTCTGCCTTCCTGCACGCCCAAAAAATGCGCCAACATAATATGTTCAGATCCAAATATCAGCCCGCTGTCGTTGCTGTACACATCGGCAAAGCCTGATCCCGAACACTCTGGTCAGGGCTGTTTGCGCCAAACATCCTCGGCGACCGTTCCCACAGCGTTGAGCCGACACTCTTGGTGTTAAATATAAATGCGCGTCCCCTTTTAAATCACGCTGGCAGCACACACTTGCGCTACAACTCTTATCAGGACCCCCACCATGCTCACATATCTGTTGCTCGCCCTCGGCCTCGTGCTTTTATTCCTGGGCGGCGACTGGCTCGTCAAAGGGGCGTCTACCCTTGCCACCCGATACGGCGTGCCGCCGATGATTGTGGGGCTGACCATCGTCGGCTTTGGCACCTCGACACCCGAACTTCTGGTTTCGGTGCAAGCGGCGCTGAACGGACAATCCGGCATCGCGATTGGCAACGTCATCGGCTCCAACATCGCCAATATCTTGCTGATCGGCGGCGTCACGGCGGTCATTGCGCCGATGCTGACACCGTTTCAACCACTCAAGCGCGATCTGACCATCATGCTGCTTGCCACGCTCTGCCTCCCGCTGATCTTGTGGTCAGGCAGCATCGGCATCATTGAAGGCAGCGTTTTGCTCGCAGGCCTCGCCGCCTTCCTGATGCTTTCTCTGCGCAGTATCCAAAAAAACGAAAAACCCGAGACCATCACCACCCCGCTATGGCAATCGGCGCTTGGGATTGTCGTGGGCCTCGTCGCACTGATGATCGGCGCAAACCTTTTGGTGCAAAGCGCCAGCACAATTGCGCGCACCTATGGCATCTCGGAAGCCATGATCGGCCTGTCAGTGGTCGCCATCGGCACCTCGCTGCCCGAATTGGCCACCAGCGTCATCGCAGCACTGCGCGGACAACGCGAAATCGCGATCGGCAATATCATCGGCTCGAACATCTTTAACCTGTTGTTCATCCTTGGCCTGACCTCCGTGATCACCCCCATCCCTGCCGCGATACGTTTTCTGACCCTCGACACCCCCGTATTGATCGGTGCGACCGCCTTTCTCATTGCGGCGATCTACCTGCGCGGTCAAATCGGGCGGGTTATTGGCACAGGTATGATTGGCGCATACCTGTTCTATATTGGCAGCACCGCAGGGCTGTAGAAAGAAAGTTGCGAAAAATCAGCATTTGGCGACATTTTCTCCACGCCAAGTGTTGACCCCGTTTTGCGCTATGCCTAAACTCAACCAACACACAGGAGCACCAGATGATTGATGTCGTCAACCTAATTAGAAAACAGCGCATGGGCCGGTAACGGTATAGCCATATGGTTCCATGCGCCTCCGACATCCTCGGGGGCTTTTTTATGTGTAAACAAACGTGACTGTCGGAAAAGGACGCAAGAAAATGTCAAAGGCCCCTAAAAGCGATCAAGTGTCGGGCGCAAAAATGGTTGTTCAGGCTTTGGTTGATCAAGGCGTGGACGTCATCTTTGGTTATCCAGGTGGCGCAGTCCTCCCGATTTACGACGAACTCTTTCAACAAAATCAGATCCAGCACATTCTTGTGCGCCATGAGCAAGCGGCCGTGCATGCCGCAGAAGGTTACGCGCGCTCTACCGGCAAACCCGGTGTGGCCCTTGTGACCTCTGGTCCGGGTGCGACAAACGCGGTGACGGGCCTAACCGACGCCCTGATGGACAGCATCCCGATCATCGTTTTGACGGGCCAAGTGCCATCGTTTATGATCGGATCCGATGCCTTCCAAGAGGCCGATACCGTGGGCATCACCCGCCCCTGCACCAAACATAACTGGCTTGTCAAAGACACCGACGATCTGGCGCGGGTCATGCATGAAGCATTCCACGTCGCCACCTCTGGTCGTCCGGGTCCGGTGCTGATCGACATTCCCAAAGACGTGCAATTCGCAACAGGCAAATACACGACAAAAACCGCGCGAAAATCATACTACCAACCGCAGGTAAAAGGCGACATCGAAGGCATCACCGATCTGGTGGCCGCGATGGAGAAAGCCAAACGCCCGGTGTTTTACACAGGCGGCGGCGTCATCAATTCCGGCCCGAAAGCCGCGCAACTACTGCGCGAATTGGTGGCTGGCACCAATTTCCCTGTCACCTCGACCTTGATGGGGCTTGGCGCCTACCCTGCTTCCGGCGACAACTGGCTGGGGATGCTGGGCATGCACGGGCTTTACGAGGCCAACATGGCGATGCACGACTGCGACCTGATGATCAACGTCGGCGCGCGCTTTGACGACCGCATCACCGGTGTGGTTGAAAAATTCAGCCCCAATTCGAAAAAAGCCCATATCGACATCGACGCCTCCTCGATCAACAAAATCATCCACGTTGATATCCCGATCATCGGCGACGTGGCCCACGTGCTTGAGGATCTGCTGAAGGTCTGGAATGCGCGCGGGCGTAAAACCAATACCGAAAGCCTGTCAAAATGGTGGGGCGAAATCAATGAATGGCGCAAAAAAGACTGTCTGGCTTTCAAACAAGAAGGCAAGATCATCAAACCGCAATACGCATTGCAACGCCTGCAAGAGCTGACCAAAAACCACGACCGCTATATCACCACAGAAGTGGGCCAGCACCAGATGTGGGCCGCGCAATATCTCGATTTCGAGGATCCGAACCGCTGGATGACCTCGGGCGGTCTTGGCACAATGGGCTACGGCTTCCCCGCGTCCGTGGGTGTGCAAATGGCACACCGCGACGCGCTGGTCATTAACGTGGCGGGCGAAGCGTCATGGCTGATGAACATGCAAGAAATGGGCACCGTCACACAGTATAAATTACCGGTGAAACAATTCATCTTGAACAACGAACGCTTGGGCATGGTGCGCCAGTGGCAACAATTGCTGCACGGCGAACGCTATTCCTCGTCATGGTCCGAAAGCCTGCCCGACTTTGTCAAACTGGCCGAGGCCTTTGGCGCCAAAGGCATCCGTTGCGACGACCCTGCCAAACTCGATGATGCCATCATGGAAATGATCAATCACGACGGGCCCGTGGTTTTTGATTGCTTGGTTGAAAAGCACGAAAATTGCTACCCGATGATCCCGTCAGGCAAACCACATAACGAAATGCTCATGGGCGACGCCAAAACCGAAGGCGCAATCACAGGGTCAGGCGGCGCATTGGTGTAAGCCAAAACCGCAAGACGTAATAAAGACGCGTGCAAGACGCAAACAATACAGCCAAAAAGGACGACATCATGTCTCCACTGAAGATCAAAAAAGGTGCCACCAGCCACTCCGCATATAACCTGCGGTCGGGCTACGAGGATCTCATCGAACGGCACACTTTGGCCGTCATCGTCGAAAACGAACCCGGCGTTCTGGCCCGTGTGATCGGGCTTTTCGCAGGGCGCGGCTATAACATCGAAAGCCTGACAGTCGCCGAAGTCGACCACCAAGGCAAACGTTCGCGGATCACCATTGTGACCACGGGAACCCCACAAGTGATTGTGCAAATCAAGGCGCAACTGGGCCGCATCGTGCCGGTCCACGAAGTCCACGATCTGACCGTAGAGGGCCCCTCGGTAGAGCGGGAATTGGCGCTATTTAAAGTCGCAGGCAAAGGCGAAGCGCGCATCGAATCTGTGCGTCTAGCCGATATTTTTCGCGCGAATGTAGTTGATAGCACCTTGGAATCGTTCATCTTTGAGGTCGTTGGCACGACCGAAAAAATCGACGCTTTCACCGATCTTATGCGCCCGCTTGGACTGGTGGAGGTGGTGCGCACAGGCGTTGCCGCCCTGTCGCGCGGTCACGCCTAAAACGATCCACCCGCCCCGACAGATACGGGGCGGGTGGATCGACGTGTTATTCGACGACTGGCAGAGTGCCTGCTTGTTGCGCCACAGTAATTTCTTCGGCGTCCAGCAGTCCGTCACCATTGGTATCGAGCATCGTAAAGGCATCAACCGTCATTTCGGGCAAAATTGCCTGCACTTCTGGCAGGCTATACATGCCATCCGCGTCCGCATCGATCGCGGCGTCCTGCGCAAACACTGGCAATGCAATCATGGCAACAGGCAGCGAAATCAAAAGGTTACGTAGTTTCATGTGGAAGTCTCCCTTAGAGATTGGCAAGGCATTATCACCTCACCAACAGCATTGCGCCACCGCTGCCAGCAAACCAGATACCGCATCACATTCCGCGAAAACCAGCAGACCTGCGCCGGTTTTCACGTCACGAATGGGCAGATCTAGGCCGCTTTGATGCAAGTTCGATTTTGGGCAATTTTTAACCGATCAACAGCGTAAATCCGCACAGCAGATCCAGACGCCGAACGCAAAAAAACCAGCATTTCGGTTTCAACCGCAGCAGTGATACGTTCTGCGTCGAGATTGCCATCATCCGTGGCGCCCTTAAACAAGCGCGCACCGCAGATTTCCACGTTGCACAGGCGGCTGAAGGCCAACATGCGCGCCTACCCCTTGCCCCTGCCCTGTCACTCGGCCAAAGTGGTCACTTGATAACAAGGACAACAACTATGGCACCGCGCAAGATCATCATCGACACAGACCCCGGACAAGACGATGCCGTGGCTATTTTGTTGGCGCTCGCGTCGCCCGAGGATGTGCAGGTTTTGGGCCTGACAGCGGTGGCGGGCAATGTGCCGCTGCCCCTGACCGAAAAGAACGCGCGCATTGTGTGTGAACTGGCGGGCAAGCGTGACACGTTGGTGTTTGCGGGTTGTGCGGCCCCGCTTGCGCGCAAACTGGTCACGGCAGAGCATGTGCATGGCAAAACGGGGCTGGACGGCCCGCAAATGGACGCGCCGACCATGCCTTTACAGCCGCAGCATGGCGTTGATTTCATCATCGAAACCCTGCGCGCCCATGACGCTGGCACGGTGACGCTATGCCCGCTAGGCCCCCTGACCAACATCGCTGCCGCCTTCGAAAAAGCCCCTGATATTATCGGGAAGGTGCAGGAAATTGTGCTGATGGGTGGTGCCTATTTCGAGGTCGGCAATATTACCCCTGCTGCCGAGTTCAACATCTTTGTGGACCCCGAGGCAGCCAAGATCGTGTTTGACGCGGGTGTGCCATTGGTCATGATGCCGCTGGATGTGACCCACAAGGCGCTGACCACCCGCCCACGCGTCGATGCATTTCGCGCGATGGGGACCAAGGTTGGTGATATGGTCGCCGCATGGACCGACTTTTTCGAGCGCTTCGACAAGGAAAAATACGGATCAGACGGTGCGCCACTGCATGACCCTTGTGTGATTGCCTATCTCATCGCGCCGGACCTGTTCACGGGCCGTCATATCAACGTCGAGATCGAGACGACGTCGGAATTGACCCTTGGCATGACCGTCGCGGATTGGTGGCGTGTGACCGACCGGAAACCCAATGCGATGTTCATGGCAGACTTGGATGCCGACGGCTTCTTTGCCCTACTCACAGAAAGGTTGGCGCGGCTATGAGCACTGCAATCAATCTGGGCGGTCCTGATGACGCCAAATCGCTACTATCTCTGATGACCCGCTACCACGAAGAGCGCGGGTTTTCTTATGACGATGATCACCGCGCCGCTGTTGCGGTGCCGCTACTCGAAGGATCGCCTCTCGGGGCGGTTTGGCTGATTGGACCGCAGCGCGCGCCGCTGGGCTATGTGATGATCACCTTTGGTTGGTCAGTCCGGTTGGGCGGTATGGTTGCATGGGTCGAAGAGGTGTTTATCCGACCCTCTGTGCGCGGACGCGGCATCGGCACCGAAGTGTTACATGCGGTTGCTGTATCGCTGGGCGACGTCAATATCCGTGCGTTGAAAGTGCGTGTTGGCGACGATGAGCGGCTGGCGCGGTTTTGTGGCAAGGTCGGTTTTAGCCAGTCAGATAACCTCCGCATTATGACGGACCCGTTGCGGTGACATTTGCGTTTGATAACAGCTATGCGAGATTGCCTGCGCATATGTTTACCCGTCAGTCTGCGGCGTCTGTGCCTGCACCTGCGTGGATTGCGGTCAATACCTCGTTAGGGGCAGAACTGGGTGCGGACCCTGCGTGGCTGGTCTCTGATGCCGCTTTGCAGGTGTTTGCGGGCAATGTTGTGCCCGCCGGTGCTGAGCCGTTGGCACAAGCCTACGCAGGGCATCAGTTTGGCGGCTGGAACCCCGGATTGGGGGATGGGCGCGCGTTGTTACTGGGCGAAGTCATGGGCCGCGACATCCAGTTAAAGGGATCGGGGCCGACCCCCTATTCGCGCCGTGGGGATGGGCGCGCGGGCATTGGTCCTGTGATGCGCGAATATATCGTATCCGAGGCAATGCATGCGCTAGGTGTGCCGACCACGCGGGCCTTGGCGGCAGTCACAACGGGCGAGGATATTTACCGCGAAGGTGCTGTTCCGGGCGCAGTTTTGACGCGGGTTGCGTCAAGCCATATCCGTGTCGGCACGTTTCAGTTATTTGCGGCCAAGGGCGATTTGGTGGCGCTGCGTGCGCTATATGATCATGTTGTTGCGCGGCACTATAGTGACGTGAAGACCCCGTCGGAACTGCTTGAAAGTGTTATGAAAAAGCAGGCAGTTTTGATTGCAAAATGGATGGGTCTCGGCTTTGTTCACGGGGTGATGAACACCGATAACGTGGCGGTGTCGGGTGAGACGATTGATTACGGGCCTTGCGCGTTTATGGATGATTATCACGCCGACAGCGTGTTTAGCGCGATTGACCGGCAGGGTCGCTATGCGTACCGCAACCAGCCGCAGATCGCGGTTTGGAACCTTGCACAATTCGCCACGGCGTTGATCCCGTTGATGCCGGACCAAGACGCCGCGATTGAGCAGTTCACCGCTCTGATTAACCGGTTTCCCGAGGTTTACGAGGCTGAATGGATTAAGGTATTCGGGGCCAAGCTGGGGATTGGGGATCCTACCGAGGATGATCGCGCGTTGATCGCGGATTTGCTTGCTTTGATGCAACAGGGCGGGGCTGACTTTACCAACGCATTTGCGCATTTGGCGGGCGATGATGCGCAGGATCAATTTGCGGATCGCGGGGCGTTTCAGGCGTGGGCTGCGCGTTGGGGACAGCGGCGTGGTGCGGATTTTGCCAACCAGATGGCACAGATAAACCCGAAGATTATTCCTCGCAACCACCAAGTTGAAGCGGTCATTCAAGCTGGCGTTGCGGGTGATCTTGCGCCGTTTCACGCGTTGTTGGCGGCGGTAACGCAGCCTTTTGCGCCTCTTTCGGACGCAACCGCACCATTTGCGAAAGCCCCGACCAAATCAGAGCGGGTCACGCAGACGTTTTGCGGGACCTAGCGGGCCGGTTGATCAAGATTATGCCGATCGCGACCAGCACCAGCGCGCCAAGCAGGTTTGGGCCAACAGTTTCGCCCAAGAGCAACCAGCCAAGCCCCACGCTAAGGACGGGCGACAGGAAGCTGAACGAGGCAACGCCGCTGGCCGGATAAATCGATAATAGCCAGAGCCAAAAGATAAAGCCCGCGCTGACCATCACAACGATTTGAAATGCCAAACCCCAGAGGTGGATTGGTGCGAGCTCGCGGATTAGGTCGCCAAAGAACGGGGCGCAGATCAGCAAGACAGGTGCCGAAATGCCGACCTGCCAGAGCAATTGCATTTCAGGGCGCAGTTTGCGCAGCGGTGAAGCTTTGGCCATAAGTGCGGTGATGGCCCAGCCGATGGCCGCACCAAGGGCAGCCAGATCACCCCAGATGTTTGCGGTGCCGTCGTCACCCGCCAAAATCGCCCATGCCACGCCGCCAAGCGCGAATACAAGCCCTGCCGCCTTGCGTGGGGTGATACGGTCGCCCGCGACAAACACATGCGCCATAAGAGCAAGCCATAGCGGCATGGAGTAGAAAATGACGCCAGAGCGGCCAACGGTGGTCAGATCGATGGCGATGAATAAGCATAGGAATTCAAAGGCGAAGACTGCGCCGATGATGATACCGTATTTGATGGTTTCGCGTGAAAATTGCAACGGTAGTCCGCGCCAGCGCATCCATGCGTAGATGCAAAAGATCGCTCCAAGCGAGCGAAGTCCTGCGAAAAACACTGGCTGGATGCCGCCGTTGGTGACTTTGATCACAACTTGATTGAAGGCCAGTAGCAGTGCGAAACTGGTGAGGGCCGTTGCGCCAAAGGCGTCTATGTTTTGCTTGGGTGTCATCGGGGCATCTGGTGGGAACGGTTGTCCCGTGTCAAGGCGGCATCCCGACCCTATCTGCCAGATATCAAAATGAACAGTATTCATGCCACCAGCGCGAAATGGCGCCGCAAACATCGAACGCAATAAAGCCAGCGCCTGCGAGGATACCGTAGCCGAATTTCGGTATTTTGAGGATGGAAAACCAAGTCAGAAAAACTGACGGGCGTGAACGGAGAAATCACGGCTTGGTGCCCGTGTCCGACCTAAACAAGGACAACACTATAACAAAGCCCGAAATCACGCACAATGTCTGCACCGATGTCCAGACGTCTTAGGTAGGGCTGCAGCTAGGTAAAACCTTGGTACGTTATTCCAGCAGTAATACCTAAAGTTCTATAATTAAGCTAAATCAGAATGGCATCCCCCCTCACAACACATGAGGGGGGTGCAGTTTGTTTTACTCGGTGACGCGCACGGCAGACATGACGTCAGGTGCGCCGACGACGGCGCCGTTGCCGCCTGTGCCAAGCTTGATTTGGTCAACGATATCAATACCTTCGGTGACTTCGCCGATGATCGTGTATTGGCCGTCCAAGCTTGGGTATTCATCGAACATGATGAAGAACTGGCTGTTCGCTGAATCGGGGCTGCCGCCACGTGCCATGCCAACGATGCCGCGCAAGAACGGACGATCAGAGAATTCCGCCTTGATGTTAGGCAGATCAGAACTGCCGGACCCTGCGCGGGATGTGTCGTCGCCTTTGCCGAATTGCACGTCGCCGGTTTGCGCCATGAAGCCTTCAATCACGCGGTGGAAGACCACCCCGTCATAGGCCCCAGTTTCTGCGATCGCTTTGACTTGTGCGACATGCAGCGGGGCTGTGTCGTCGAACAGATCGATTTTGATCGTGCCGTTGGCGTCGCCTGCGACGTCGATTTCCAAGCCAGTCGCAAAAGCAGGACCAGCCACAAGTGCCAAGACTGCTGCGAGTTTATACATCTGCGGCAACTTTCACCGAAATCATGCGGTCAGGGTTTACCGGTGGCTCGCCTTTAGCGATGGCGTCAACATGTTCCATGCCGGACATGACGTTGCCGTAAACGGTGTATTGGCCGTTCAGGAAATCGTTGTCTTTGAAGTTGATGAAGAACTGGCTGTTGGCCGAGTCGGGGCTTGCAGAGCGTGCAGCGCCCAGCGATCCGCGTGCGTGCGGGATTTTCGAAAACTCGGCTTTGACGTTGCCCAGATCGGACCCACCGGTGCCTGCGCGGCCCGGATTGTAGTCTTTTTCCATGTTTGCATGTTCAACGTCACCGGTTTGCGCCATAAAACCGTCGATAACGCGGTGGAAGGCCACGTTGTCGTAAGCGCCTGCGCGTGCAAGCTCTTTCATGCGCGCGGTGTGCAATGGTGCCACATCTGGCAGCAGTTGGATGATCACGTCACCCCCTGTCAGTGTCATGATGATTGTGTTCTCTGGATCTTTGATATCGGCCATTGGTCGCTCCTTTTTGGTATAACTTTGCTCAGCTACATATGGCGCAAGGCACCGATTGCCAAGGCTCGCGGTTGACCTGCGGGGATATCTGCCGCAATGACAGGGGAAATCGCAATCTACGGAGGCTATAACATGGCTTGGAAGACGCTTGACGACATGGACCTGAACGGCAAACGCGTGCTTGTGCGGGTAGATATCAATGTGCCGATGGAGAATGGTGAAGTCACCGACATGACCCGTATTTCACGCATTGCAGATACAGTTTATGACATTCAGGATGCAGGCGGCAAAGTGATTTTGATGGCGCATTTTGGCCGTCCGGAAGGTAAGGTTGTCGAAGAATTGTCGATGATCCATCTGGCGCCGTTTGTGGCCGAAGAACTGGGTGTGCCTGTTACCTTTGCCGATAGTGATTACCGTGATGCGGTCAAGGAAATGGAAGACGAAGAGGTTTTGCTGTTGGAGAACCTGCGCTTTAATCCGGGTGAAGAGGCGAATGATCCGGCCTTTGCCAAACGCTTGGCCTCGCTGTGCGATATCTATGTGAATGATGCGTTTTCCGCAGCACACCGCGCCCATGCCAGCACCGAGGCGATTGCCAAGCTGCGCCCTTGTTGTGCGGGACGGTTGATGGCCGAGGAACTGAGCGCGCTTGAGGCGGCATTGGGCAAGCCCAAGCGCCCTGTTGTGGCTGTGGTCGGAGGGGCGAAAGTGTCTACCAAGCTTGCGTTGTTGGGCAATCTGGTCAGCAAGGTTGACCATCTGGTGATCGGCGGCGGCATGGCGAATACGTTTTTGGCAGCTCAAGGTATGAATGTTGGCAAGTCGTTGTGCGAGCACGATCTGGCTGACACCGCACGCGAGATTTTGGCCAAGGCGGAGGCTGCTGGCTGCGAGATCATCTTGCCGCGCGATATCGTTGTGGCACGTGAGTTCAAAGCAGGCGCAGACAGTCAGACTGTCGCACCTGACGCCTGCCCTGCTGATGCGATGATTCTGGATGCCGGTCCTGCAACTGTGGCCTATATCGAAGAGGTTTTGGCCAAAGCCAATACGCTGGTATGGAACGGCCCGCTGGGGGCATTCGAGATAGCACCTTTTGATGCGGCGACAAATGCGGCCGCACAGGCCGCGGCAAAGCTGACCAAAGCGCGCAAGCTGATTTCGGTGGCAGGTGGCGGCGATACAGTTGCGGCGCTGAACCAAGCGGGTGTGGCTGCGGACTTCAGCTATATCTCGACCGCTGGCGGCGCGTTTCTGGAATGGATGGAAGGCAAAACTTTGCCCGGTGTCGCCGCATTAAACGAATGATAGCGCTAACGGTAGCGTAACCAGAATTGTGCAAATGATTTCAGGCTCCTATGACAGGGTAACTTATAGTCATAGGAGCCGGATCACATGGTCAATCAAGCGCAGTTCGAGCAAATCCAATCCGGCAAAGGCTTTATCGCGGCCCTAGATCAGTCGGGAGGGTCCACGCCAAAGGCGCTTAGCCTTTACGGCATTGAAGGCGATGCATACGCCAACGACGACGAGATGTTTACGCTGATGCACCAGATGCGCAGCAGGATCGTCAACGCCCCTGCCTTTACCGGCGACAAAGTGGTCGGCGCAATCTTGTTTGAAATGACGATGGACCGCCAGATCGGTGGCAAACCTGCGGCACAGACCCTCTGGGAAGAACGCCGCGTTGTGCCATTTCTGAAAGTCGACAAGGGTTTGATGGACCTGCACAGTGGCGTGCAGTTGATGAAACCGATTGACGGATTGGATACGCTTTTAGCCCGCGCGGTCAAATCCGGCATGTTCGGGACAAAGATGCGTTCGGTCATTTCAGAAGCGAATGCCAAGGGCATTGAGGCGATTGTGGCGCAACAGTTTGAAGTGGCACAGCAAATCATTGCCGCAGGCTTGGTCCCGATTATCGAGCCGGAAGTGACGATCACAATTGCCGACAAGGCGCAGGCCGAAGAGATGTTGCTGGCCGCAGTGTTGCGTCATCTCGACGCCCTGCCCGGTGATACCCATGTCATGTTGAAACTGACACTTCCCGAGCAGCCCAATGTCTACACGCCGCTGGTCGCGCATCCGCGTGTTGTGCGTGTTGTCGCTCTGTCGGGTGGCTATGCGCGTGACGAGGCGAACGCCCGCTTGGCCAAAAACTCCGGTATCATCGCCAGTTTCAGCCGCGCCTTGACCGAGGGTCTGACCGCGCAGCAGTCGGATGCAGATTTCAACGCGACAATTTCAAAAACCATTGATGAAATCTACGCCTCGTCAGTCGCAGGTTAGGCTGGACAGAAATTTCACCTCCACCTGAGCTAATTTAAATTCAGCTTGGGTGGAGCGATGCAAGTATTTGTGTTTTCCTTGATCGCGGTGACGTGCCTGGTCAATTGCACGCCAGCGAATTTATCCGCCGATGATATGACGCAGATCTCTACTGGCGAAAGCCATATGGTCGATTTCTCGATCAGCGTGATATTTCCCCGTATTGGACTCGGGGCGTCGCGGTTGGGCAGGTGATGCAGGTCAACCTTGCACTGCGATCTCTGGCAGCTTCGATACGGATGCATCAATTGCTCAATAAACCGCTTAATATTCACAATGGGGATTCCCTTTGCGAATCAAATATGCGATTCTATGCCCAGTTGTCCGGTAGAGATGACAGTGAGGCAGAATTATGATCCGACGCAGCCGCCCCGCAATGGGGACTTTACTATACTTCTTGGGCGCCATGATGTTGGGGTTCTATTTCATCTTTGCCGCTGTGCAGGGGGATTACGGCGTATTTCGCCGGAGCGAAGTGTTGGCAGAGCAACGCGTGCTGGAAGACGAGTTGGCACAGGTAAAACTGGAGGTTGCGCGGATGGAAAATCTGACGCACCGTTTGTCCGACACCTACCTTGATCTCGACCTTCTCGACCAGCAAGCCCGCGATGTGCTTGGCCTTATTCGTGCCGACGAGATCGTCATCCGTTAAATCAGGCCTGTTGATGACACGTAGGATTTCCTCTCGCGTTTCCCGCCGTTATAAGTTAGAAGTAGTTTAATACTAAACTAAATTTACTTTCGCGATGGAGGAAATGCATGTCAGCCAAAAAGGCAGATGCCAAGCCGAACGTCTCAGCTGAAGAGCTAATGGGACATTACCGTGAAATGCTGTTGATCAGGCGCTTTGAAGAAAAAGCCGGTCAGTTATACGGCATGGGATTGATTGGCGGCTTTTGCCACCTGTATATCGGTCAGGAAGCTGTTGTTGTGGGCCTGGAGGCCGCAGCAGAAGAAGGCGACAAGCGCATCACATCCTACCGCGATCACGGCCATATGCTGGCCTGTGGCATGGACCCCAAGGGCGTGATGGCCGAATTGACAGGCCGCGAAGGTGGCTATTCAAAGGGCAAAGGCGGCTCGATGCATATGTTCTCGAAAGAGAAGCATTTTTACGGTGGCCATGGCATTGTTGCCGCACAGGTGCCACTTGGTGCCGGTCTCGCGTTTGCAGACAAATACCTTGATAACAAGCGCGTCACATTTGCCTATTTTGGTGACGGCGCAGCGAACCAAGGTCAGGTTTACGAGACCTACAACATGGCCGAACTTTGGGACCTGCCCGTTGTTTTTGTCATTGAAAACAACCAGTATGCGATGGGGATGAGCGTTAAGCGTTCCACCAAGTCCCCTTCCCTTTGGGAGCGCGGGGCGGCTTACGGCATTCCGGGTGAAGAAGTCGACGGCATGGACGTGCTGGCTGTGAAAGCGGCTGGTGAACGTGCTGTTGGTCACTGTCGTTCGGGCAAAGGCCCTTACATTTTGGAAGTGAAGACATACCGGTATCGCGGCCACTCTATGTCGGACCCTGCGAAATACCGCACCCGTGAAGAAGTGCAAAAGATGAAAGACGAGCGCGACCCGATCGAGCAAGTCCGCGATATGCTTTTGACGGGCAAGCATGCCTCCGAGGACGATCTGAAAGCGATCGACAAGGAAATCAAAGCGATTGTGAACGAGGCCGCCGAGTTCTCGAAAACCAGCCCAGAGCCGGATCTTGCCGAGCTTTGGACAGACATCTACGCAGAGACGGAGGCTTAAATCATGGCTATTGAAATTCTAATGCCCGCACTCTCGCCCACGATGGAAGAAGGCACACTGGCAAAATGGTTGGTCAAAGAAGGCGATACCGTGTCTAGCGGCGACATCTTGGCAGAGATCGAGACCGACAAAGCAACGATGGAATTCGAAGCAGTTGACGAAGGCGTCATCGGTAAAATTCTGATTGCAGAAGGCACCGAAGGCGTGAAGGTAAACGTCGCGATTGCGATCTTGCTGGAAGACGGCGAAGACGCATCTGCGGCAGACAATGTCTCGAGCAAGAACGAAGCAGAGACGTCTGACGCCCCTGTGGAAACCGTGCCTGCAACCGCGAAACCCGCAGCACCGGTTGCCCAAGCTCCTGCCCAAAGCCCCGATTGGGCCGAAGGCACCAAGATGAAGCAGATGACAGTGCGTGAAGCGCTGCGCGAAGGCATGTCCGAGGAAATGCGTCGCGACGACACGGTTTATCTGATGGGCGAAGAAGTCGGCGAATATGAAGGTGCGTATAAAATCACACAAGGCATGCTGGCTGAATTTGGTTCAAAGCGTGTTGTTGACACGCCGATCACCGAGCTGGGCTTTACTGGGATTGCGGTTGGGTCTGCGATGGCGGGTCTACGCCCGATTGTTGAATTCATGACATTCAACTTTGCGCTGCAAGCGATGGATCACATCATCAACTCGGCTGCCAAGACGTTATATATGTCTGGTGGTCAGATGGGTGCGCCGATTGTGTTTCGTGGACCAAACGGTGCTGCCGCCCGCGTAGGAGCACAGCACAGCCAGGACTTCGCCGCATGGTTCATGCAGATACCCGGCTTGAAAGTTGTGATGCCGTATTCGGCTTCGGATGCAAAAGGTCTGATGAAGACCGCCATTCGCGACAACAACCCTGTCATCTTCCTTGAGAATGAAATTATGTACGGCAAGTCGTTTGACGTGCCTGACGTGGAAGATTTCAACATTCCGTTTGGCAAAGGCAAGATCGAACGCGAAGGTTCTGACGTCACAATCGTCACCTTTGGTATCGGTGTGACATATGCGCTGACGGCGGCTGACAAGCTGGCTGAAGAGGGTATCTCTGCCGAGGTGATCAACCTGCGGTCTTTGCGTCCGATGGATACGGAAACCATTCTGGCCTCGGTGCGCAAAACCAACCGCTGCGTGACGGTCGAAGAAGGCTGGCCGCAGGGCTCTGTTGGTGGCTACATCAGCGGCGTGATCATGCAAGAAGCGTTTGATTATCTTGATGCGCCCGTCATCACCTGCACGGGCAAAGACGTGCCGATGCCCTATGCTGCCAATCTTGAAAAGCACGCGCTTTTGACCGCTGATGAAGTTGTCGAAGCCTGCAAAAAAGTAACTTACCGTTAAGGAGATACGAGCATGCCTATAGAAATTCTGATGCCCGCCCTCTCTCCGACGATGGAAGAAGGCACATTGGCGAAATGGCACGTGAAGGAGGGCGACACTGTGTCCTCCGGTGACATCCTCGCCGAAATCGAGACCGACAAAGCAACGATGGAATTCGAAGCCGTCGACGAAGGTGTGATTGGCAAGATCATGATCGCTGAAGGCACCGAAGGCGTGAAGGTCAACGCTGTGATTGCGGTGTTATTGGAAGACGGCGAAAGCGCTTCTGACATTGGGTCAACGTCGGCTGCACCAGCGGCTGCGGCGGCGCCAGAGGCAAAGGCCGAGGCGGCGCCCGCTGCTGCGGCCCCTGCCCCTGCCCCTGCGGCACCAAAGAAAGACGGCTCACGCCTATTTGCGACACCCCTTGCGCGCCGCATCGCAGCCGACAAAGGTTTGGACCTTACGACAATTACGGGCTCTGGCCCGCATGGTCGTATCGTGAAGGCCGATGTTGAAAACGCGACGGCGGCACCAAAAGCAGCGGCGGCTCCTGCTGCGGCAAAAGCGGTGCCAGCGGGTGCAACTATGGCGGCAGGTCCGTCGACGGAAGTTGTGCTGAAAACATATGCCGATCGTCCGTTTACGGAAGTGAAGCTGGACGGAATGCGCAAAACGATCGCCGCGCGTTTGACAGAAGCCAAGCAAACGGTGCCGCACTTCTATCTGCGCCGCGATATCAACCTTGATGCGCTGATGGCGTTCCGTGGGCAGTTGAACAAGCAACTTGAGAGCCGTGGCGTCAAGCTGTCGGTCAACGATTTCATCATCAAAGCCTGCGCGCTAGCCTTGCAGCAAGTGCCAGAAGCCAACGCGGTTTGGGCAGGGGATCGCACCTTGCAATTCACCAAATCCGACGTGGCGGTTGCCGTGGCAATCGAGGGTGGTTTGTTCACGCCTGTGCTGCGTGACGCGGAAATGAAATCGCTGTCGGCCTTGTCGACCGAGATGAAAGACCTCGCCACCCGTGCGCGCGACCGCAAACTTGCGCCGCATGAATTCCAAGGCGGCAGTTTTGCGATTTCCAACCTTGGCATGTTTGGCATCGACAACTTTGACGCGATCATTAACCCGCCACATTCTGCCATTCTTGCGGTCGGTGCAGGCACGAAAAAGCCGATTGTTGGCGCAGATGGCGAGCTGACAGTGGGCACGATCATGTCGACAACATTGTCGGTCGATCACCGTGTGATTGACGGCGCGATGGGGGCAAACCTGCTCAACGCAATCAAGGACAACCTTGAGAATCCGATGACAATGTTGGCCTAAGCCACATCGCTAAAACCAAAAAGGCCGCGCTTTAAGCGCGGCCCTTTTCATTAAAAAATCAATATCTTAGTGCTTGTGCAAAATCTGATCCATTGTCAGGCTCGGATGCGCACATCCCGCCTCGCCCACAATCCGCGCAGGCACACCTGCTACCGTTTTCATCGGCGGCACAGCCTCTAACACAACAGAGCCAGCTGCAATCCGGCTGCAATGGCCAATCGTGATATTGCCCAGCACCTTGGCCCCCGCACCAATCAAAACACCGTCACCAATTTTTGGATGACGATCATGATGATCCTTGCCCGTCCCGCCCAGCGTCACAGAATGGAGCATCGATACATTGTCGCCAATCACTGCCGTTTCGCCTACGACAATAGAATGCGCGTGGTCGATCATAATACCGCGCCCGATCCTCGCCGCAGGATGCACATCAACGCCAAAGACCTCGCTGACGCGCATCTGCACAAAATACGCCAGGTCCTTACGGCCAACACGCCACAGCCAATGCGCGAGGCGGTAAGATTGCACGGCCTGAAAGCCCTTGAAAAATAACAGAGGTTGTAACAGGCGGTCACATGCAGGGTCACGCTCCAGCGTTGCCACCAGATCGGCGCGCGCTGCCGCGATAATCTCGGGGTCCGCCGCCATCGACTCATCCGCCAGTTCGCGCAAAATCTGCTCTGACATCTCTGCCGATGCAAGTTTCATCGCAATGCGCGCAGCAATGGCAGTGTCCAGACATTTATGTTGCAAAATGCCGCCATGAATAAGGCTGCCCATCAAAGGCTCGGTCGCCACAGCATCACGGGCTTCAAGCCGGATACGGTCCCAAACAGGATCCACGTTTGCGATAGCGCTGGGAGAGAGTGCCATGATGCGTCCTTTCAATTCATCATCTCTCCTACCGCGCTTTTGCCCCAAAAACCAAGTGTAAAGCTGTGAACACTGACATCACGGGTGTTGATCCTTATGCAGGTCCAAAATCCCTTTGATCACATCCCCCAGACAGCGCAAATACTGCGGATCACAGCGATCAGGCATCGGCAACCGCCCATATCGGCCGCAAGCATCACTTAACGTGCCATTGCCAAACTCTGGATGTGCCTTACCCATCCTTTTGCGATATTTATCAGCCGTATGTGCCTGTTCCAGCAAGGTTTTAATGAACTTCGCACGATCTGTTTCGCGCGCGCATAACAATGTGCGCGCGCCCAAGTTCAAATCGCTCAAATGCACCGCTCGCATCAGAAACTTCCCGTCACGGTCAAAGTCCTTGATGGGCCCGCCCCATAACGCTGCGATATTTGTGCCAGCGCGATCTGATAGTCACCGCTCTGCAACTCGGTTTGTTGCGCCGCAGAGGTGTAGGTAAATGACGCAGATGTGACATCTTCCTGGCGCACAACCTGCCCGTTTTGCGAAATCGTCACACGGTATAGCTCTGCATCTTCGCCGAGTGGCACCTCGATTGCACCCCATGAGTCTCCGTCAAGCCGCGTCGCTCTGATCCAGTCAAACAAATGCGCGCCGCTGACCTGCTGCTGATGCAAATGTGTGACCGGATAGGGCCGATAGCCATTCCCTTTAAACGCTTGCTCAACATGCTTGAAGCTCGCGGCACTGACCGCGTGTTTGGCGGGCCCATAACGATAATGCCGCTCCAACCCGCGCGACGCAGAGGGGACCGTGATCTGCTGCGGACGCCCGTCCATCACCACCACAAACGTCCCCGCAGGCCAAACATCCTGCATCATCACAGACGTCCCCGCCTGCCCGCGCAACAACTGACTAATCTCGAACTGCCGCGTTCTAATCTCGAACTGCCGCGTTCCCGTTGGTGCAGCCTGCGCAAATTGAATGATCTCCCAGTTATCGGGCGTGCCATCCCCCACCGCAATCGTATTGGCCCCAGCAAACAAGGCGAGGTCCTCGGCCGATGACTGGTCCCGCTGACCAGCCTGACTTCAACGCCTGCTTGCCTGTCCCAAATCCCCAGCGGCCCGCGCAACAGCGGTGTCGTGAGCTGCCCGACAATCGCTCGCTGGCGCAGCACATCGTGCAACACATAGTTGCTATCCACAGCGCTACTATATAGCGCCACTGATCCCGGCCAAGGCCGCGCAGTTGCTGCAATATACGGCTCGTGCGGCGCCTCATCCCCCGTCAGTAATGGCAGATCAAGAAACAACATCTCGACCGGCGTCGGTCCTACATAGGCCTGCAAAACTGCGCCCTCTTCATAGAGCTCCTGAGCCAGGTAAACTTCGGGATCGACCCGCGTCGCCTCGACCAAACGCAAACCGGATTCCTCTACACGATCAATGCGGTACAGCCCCTTATGGTCGCGCGTATCAAGTTCCACAACATCCGCCACGGTGATCTTGTTTTGCGATGGCGGCAGCGCAAACACCGCCGTATCCGTCGCCAACCGCGCTTCTTGTAACCACCGCCACTGTACGCGCCCCCTCGCCGCGGGTCAGCGCCAAAGAAACCTCACTACGCGACACACCGTACGCACGCTCGTCCGGCTGCACTGCCTCACTAACCCCCGCCTCATAATCCGCATCCGCGTCAATATAACCAAGCTGCACACGTCCTGTCTCCTCCGCCGCAGGCGCCCGCACCAACGTCACAGGTGCTGCGCGGTTTGGGTCCAACGCCAGTTCACCGTCCCCCACCACATGCGAGGGCAAGCCTGTGCGGGTTTCGAATACCAGCACGCCATTGCGCTCGATCGCATCAAACCCGTAGGTCGTCATCAAGGGCTGCAAAGCGGCGCGTGCGGTGGTAATGTCGCTCACCAAATACCCGCGCACCAGCCCATACAAACGGCTCACATCGAACCGTGCCACACCAGAGCGTGTGCATAGCTCTGCCACAACATCCGCCAAGGTCCGCGCCGAAACCCGTCCATTCAACCAATGCCCACGCGCATAATTACCGCCATCCGACCACAGGTTTTCCGTCGCAGGAAAGAACGGAAACGGCCGCGCATCCCACGCCCAAACATGCGCACGGGTCATATCAACCATGCGGCCGCCATATTCCACAGACTGCGGGTTATTGGTCGCTTCGGCGTAAAACCCGAACATCGCGCGCAAATATTGCATCTGCATAAAATCATCCCGCATCCCATTGGAATAAAGCGGAATTTGAGACTCAGACGACTTCGGATCCAGAAACTTATTGGGTTGGTTTGTGCCTTTATCAATCGCCGCACAGCCCAATTCTGTGAACCAGATTGGCTTGCTTTGCGGCACCCAGTCGGTCGGCGCACCCACACGCAATCCGTCAACACGGTTGTGATGTTGATGACCTCACCACCCTGCAATATCCTTATTGCGCCAGACCCACGGCTCGTCATCACCATCGGTGATCGGCGTGCGGATTTGCGCATCGCGTGCCTCGGGCGAATGGTAAAACCAGTCAAATCCTTCACCACCCGCCACATTTCGCTTTAGATAGTCAAGATTGTAAATCGAGCCCGCCCCAAAATCGGCATGATCCACCCCGTCACGCCAATCGCTCAATGGCATATAGTTGTCGATCCCGATGAAATCGATATTCGCATCCGCCCAAAGCGGATCAAGGTGAAACAGTTTATCGCCGGTCCCAACTGGCTGATAGCCATGATACTCTGACCAATCCGCCGCATAGCTAATCTTGCAGCTCTCACCAAGAACGGCGCGTACTTCACCCGCTAAGACCCGCAGGGCCTCTACCGCAGGAAACGCCCCGCCAACGCCGCGAATCTGCGTTAAGCCGCGCATCTCGGAGCCAATGCAAAACGCCGCAACACCACCCGCCGCCGCACAAAGATGCGCGTAATGCAAAATGAACCGACGATAGCGCCATTCAGACGGCCCGCTATACATCACAGCCCCATCCACAATCGCAAAATCCGACAGCGCCGCTGCCCCCATGAACGCATCGACCTGCGCGTCCGCCGCCGCCGTTCCATCCACAGAGCCTGCAACCTTTGGCGCAAGCGACGTTGTAATACGCCCACGCCACGGCAATGTCGGCTGGCCCACGTTTCCCGTCCACGGGTCCACCAGCGTATTATCCGGCATCTGCTCCATCAAAATGAACGGATAAAACACCGGACCTACGCCGCGTTGCTTCATATCCACAATCGCCTCGATCACCGATGCATCGGCAGGCGTACCGCCATAAACCGGACGATCCTCCAGCTGTGGCACCAAACGCGCAGTCGCACGATCCTGCCCCGCAACACGCCACGGCATGGCATCGCCATCGACAATGCGCTGCTCGACCTTGGGCGCGACTTCACATTCTCCACACCGCAGATCATTGCCAAACCACGACACAACCAGCACCGCAGAATTGCAATTGGGCATCTCGCCCACAAGGCTCTCCATGGAGGTGGTGAAATCCGTGCCACCAATCGGCGAATTGGTATTGATCGACACCTGCTCGCCAAATCCAGCTGACAAATGCACCGCCGTCGTCGCCAGCGCATATTCGCCAGTCCCGGGAATAAGCGCAACACCACGCACATGCCGCGCAATATCCGCCGTAGCGTCAGCCGTGCCCACCTCGGACGGATGCATCACCTCAAACGTGAATTGCGGATCCGGTTGCCAAACTGCGACAGGTCCAAATCTTCCAACACCACATACGCCGTCCCACGATACGCAGGCACATTATCCGCGCCCTCCACCGCGACGATCTTGGGATCGGGCTCTTGCGTCTGCGAGCCATGATATAGGCGCATATTCAAATCTGCAGGCGAGACTTCCACACTATCTGCCCAGACACGGCCCACATGGGTAATCTCGCCCTCACATAGCGCAATCGCCACGCTAACCGAATAACTGAACTCGGTCACCGATGCTTGCGGCCCAGCGCCCTTGCCACCACTACCGGTCGTCGACTGATGTTCCTGAAACCGCGTGGCCCAAATGATCTGCCCACCCACACGCATACGCCCGTAAACCTGCGCCACTGCCGTGCCTTCGCTCGCCCCCGTCAAACGGAACCGGTCAACGCGGCCCGTCTCAACCGGTTCACTACCAGCACCCAGCAACCGCTGATCAATCATCCGCCCCAAGGTCGCCCCCGCCGCACGTCCGACCGTGGCCATCGAAAGCCCCAAAACCGTGCCACCAACAGAGCCGCCAAGCGCCATGCCCGCCGCAGAAAGAACAAGAGTTGCCATGTGATTACTTCCTTATCGAAATACGAATTGAGCGACGATGCGCTTGCGCCACGGCTGTGACAGCGGGCTCTCGACAACGCCGTGGCCTGTATAGGCATGAATAAATGTCGGGCTTGGCCCAGCGCAGGCCACGATCCCTAGATGCTTGGCGACAGCACGGGGCTGCATGCGAAACAAAATCACATCGCCTGCCTGCAATGTCTCGCGGGTCACCGCCAACAAATGACGATCCGCCGCCGCCCAAAGCACCTCTTGCCCCTGCGGCTCCGACCAATCGGCAGTATAGCGCGGGATAAGCTCAGGCTCGGCCCCATGCAGCGCGCGCCAAATTCCACGGATCAGACCCAAGCAATCGGTGCCCGCCCCCTGCTTTGACGCCTGATGCACATAGGGCGTGCCAAGCCACGCGCGCGCAATCTCGACAACCTGCGCCGTCATCGCTTCAGGCTCCCACCCGTATCGCCATCGCCCGTACGCGGCACCGACAGCAACCAATCATCGCCTGGAATATCGGGAAACCCCTGAAAATTAGTCAAGTTTCTAAACTTGACGCGACAGGTCTCAGCCCGCTTGTCACACCCCGCAACAAGACGCACAGCGTCCCCCACTGCAATATCCGCAGGCATCGGGCGCCACAACGTCAGCACACGCGCGCCCCCCACAACCTCGTCGCGCTTGATTACCGCCTGCAAGCCATCAGCAGCACCAGATCGAAAGGTAATAAACCCACCCTCAAACCAACGCTCGGTGTAAGGCACATCCAAAGTCATCGTCAAAACCTGACCGTCCTCAACACCTGTCACAGCAGCATCCGCGCGAAACGCAACATCCGCCGTATCCACACGACAGCCACCATCCCCCAACACAGCACTGCACGTCTTAAGATACGCACGGCCCTGCGGCTGGTTCAGCATCTCGGTCAATCCGCGCAGCTCGACGGTATAGGTGCCATTCTCGCGGGTCAGCTCACCAATCGTGCCAATGAACTTGATCTCACGCGCCGTCACATCATCCCAACGCACCAGCCACGTTGTGACCTCGGCATCGTCATACCGTCCCGCCTCGATATCTGCGTCCGTCACCGCGTCCGCACGCAACATGCCCAGCGCCTCG
Organism: Yoonia sp. MH D7; assembly: GCF_054439475.1. Lineage (NCBI taxonomy): Bacteria > Pseudomonadati > Pseudomonadota > Alphaproteobacteria > Rhodobacterales > Paracoccaceae > Yoonia > Yoonia sp. MH D7. Next base: position 858,175 of record NZ_JBTJCF010000001.1, on the reverse strand, counting down.
GTGTTATTCACCGACAGCCCCGTTGTGCTGGCCAAGGCTTTCGCCGACAACCCACTATCAGGGCGAAACGAAATCCCTTCAAACGCCAGCGCGCGGTCATGATCGGTAAAGCCAAACGTCACCCCGTCACGGCGCACAATCGACCAGCAATGACAGACATGCGTCGCCCCACTGCCCAAATGCGCATTTAACCCTGCAACAGTCATAAGCGCACCTCGATCACCGGCACATCAGGGGCATCGCCCGCGCGAAAACTCGACACAGACGTCCGGATCATATCGGTGTCAAACCGCACAGGCACATCAAACTCAAAGCCGGCCCGTACTTCGGCTCCTAAATCAGGCGGATGCGAAAATATCCCCTCGCCAGTGGTGAAATCCACCTCGTAATCAATCGTCTCCTGCAACTCGTCACCACCAATCGCCACCCTGACGGTACCTTCAACTGGCTTGGTAATCGGGCGCACGTAGGAATAACCGCCCGAGGTATACGTCTTGGTTAGCGGGATAACCTTCATGACCTCATCCCCAACCGCAATCAACTGATCCGCAGACACAGGGGCTGACAAAGGCGCACAGGACTTATAATCACCCCAGTCCTTCCAGCGAAAACTATGCAACTGCCCCTCACGCGCTTCAAAGAACGCAATTATCGACGCCACATCGTTCAACGACCGCAGCCCAACACCCGCATCATAACGCCTGCGCGAATGCGCCCAAGGCGTATTGCGCTCTTCATAGCCATTCGACAGCGTCACAATCTGTGTACGCCGCTCGGGCCCGCCCACCGAGCCAAAGCTCAGGTTTGCGGGAAACTGAATTTCATGAAATGCCATGACGGCCTCCCTTTAGCGATTACGTTGGCCACGGCCCATGGCGCGTGCCATTTGCGTGGCGATTTGGCCCTGACTGCGCTGGAACCCCTGCACATCGGGCGTCGAGATATTCATCGTGACATTCACAGAGCCACCCCCCTGCGCCGCCACCCCCAACTTGCCATCAGCCCCACGCGACAGCGGCATAATCGCCTCGGGCCCCGATTCACCCATTAACCCCGTGCCACCACGCATCGGAAACGTGACCGGCCCACTCAACACACCACCCTTGGCAAAAGGGGTCACAAGGCCTTGCGAAAACGACGCGCCATTCTCGAACGGCATCACACTCGACACCGCCGCATTCACACCATCCGACAGCAATCCACCAAAATGGCTCGTCACCGGGTTCACCGCCGCCGAATAGGCCGTTTTCACCATCGCATTCGCCACCACACTCAACGCATCCGACAACTTGAGCCCGTCAAACACCAAGCCGTCAAAGGCACGGCGCAACCCATTGGAAAACCCGCGCTCAAGATGACCCAAATCACGGGTCGTCTCACCCAAGGTCCCCTGAATATCGCGCAACTGTGTATCAAACGCCGCCGTCATCGCCGTGACATCACCCAGCGTGCGCTCTAACGCGCCCACCTCGCCGTCCAGCGCCTCAATCTCGTCAAGTCCACTCATTCTTTATCCTCCAACAACATCGGGATACGCGCGCTCCAGCGCCGCAAGCCGGTCACGGTCCATCGGCATCAATCTCTCGTCCAAGCCCAACATCACCTGCAATTCGGCAGGCGTCAGCGCCCAGAAATCCGCAGGGCGCAGGCGCAAAACATGCAGCCCCGCACGCATCAAATTTGGCCAATCCATTAGCAAAATCCGGCCATTACGCAGGCGGCGTGAAAGCACGCACCAGCAGCGTCGCCGCCACCTTCGCCGCACCAACAGCGCCCCCCGCTATATCGGCACGCAGCAAATCGGCCTGCGTGCCGTCCCAGCCACCACCACGCAGGCCTGCCACAACCAATGCCATCACATCACGGCTGGAAAACTTACCCGTCTCAAAGCGGGCCACCAGATCCACCAAGCTGTCAGCACCTAAAGACGCCTCCATCTCGGCCAAAGCGCCCAGCGTCAGTTTGCACCGATGCTCCACACCATCCACAATAACCGCAACCTCACCTGTCAACGGGTTCACCATTTACAGCGCCGCCGTGAACGTCAGCTCGCCCGCAGAGGCCAGCGACAACTCATAAGTCGCCTCACCATTATGCGAGCCGGCATATTCAATCGACGTAATCTGGAACGGTCCCTGCAAATAGCAGGCCAAATACCGCTCACCCGCCGCAGCCTCAGTCACAGCCGTAATCGCGTAAACACGACCCTGACCGCGAAACCGCTGACCCGCCTTAGGCCTCGCATCCGACGACGAAGGCGCCGCGCGTACGGTAATCCGGTACGCCACACGGCTCACCGACACCGCAGGACCAGAACCCTCACGCCCCGTACCCGCCTTAATTTCCGCCCAGTGGAACCCCAACTCGGCCCAATCCTCGCTGAACCCGCCCGCGCCATCAGGCACACGGGTCAAGTCTTCCAACTTCAAATGACGGTTCAACTGCGGACGGCTCATGCGCGACCCCCGGCAAACAAACGAATATTGCGATAACGCTCGATCAACGCCGACACACCAAACGGCATCACATGACCCGACACCGCACTCTCATGGCGAAACTCGTAGAAATGCGCAGCCAACATCAACACCGCTTGAGCCAGATCCGCAGGCAAGTCCGCCCAGTCAGGGCCATAGCCCGCACTCAGATGAATGCGCACCGCCCCCCCCTGCGCAATACGCGGCAACGACACACCGGCCCCCGCCACCATCGGGCGATGGGTATTCTTCATCAAACGATAGGCACTACTGTTCACCGTTGTCTCGTCACCATTACGGTCCAGCAACGCCACTCCGATAATAGCACGCACAGGGGCCAGCGGCAGCGCTTGCGCCTGACCATCACGCCACGCGGTCAATGTCACACTAAACGTACGCTCGATCGTAATCTTACCCGTGCGGGCCTCAATCGCCGCCAGCGCCGCGCGCAGAAATCCCTCTAGAACACCATCTTGCATAGCGTCATCCGAGAAACCCGAACCCATGCGCATATGGTCTTTGAAAATGGCGACCGGCAACGCCTGCAGCGGCACGGTGGTCTCTTCGACTAACATCATGGAACACTCCAGAAATAAGTGTGTTGGGGCCAAAGCGGCCAAAAACCCGAACGCATCACCACAGCCCGTTCGATCGGAAGGGGAGCAGCTAGACAGACCGCGGCAACGCGCTCGGGGTGGAACGGATCAACTGACCCGCCCCCATTCACGCACAGCTTAGCTGGCCGCGAATTTCAGCAACTTGATCGCGCCAAAGTCACTGACGGCACCGCCGACGCGCTTTGTGGCATAGAACAAGACATGCGGCTTGGCAGAGAACGGGTCACGCAACACACGCAGGTCAGGACGCTCGGCAACCGTATAACCGGCCCCAAAATCACCAAAGGCAATCGCAGTCGCATCCGCCGCGATATCAGGCATATCCTCTGCAATCAGCACCGCGTAACCCATCAGACGCGCAGGCTCACCAGCCGCCAGTCCATCCGACCACAAGAAACGACCGTCATTGTCCTTCAACTTACGGATCGTACCCGCAGTCTTGGAGTTCATGACAAAAGACGCATTGGCACGGTATTCTGCGCCCAGCGCATACACCAGATCCACAATTGGATCACCGTCCACAATAGAGCCCGCCGCACCGGTCACAACATAGCCAAGGTTACCCCAGACCCAGACGTCGTTATCAACCGTCGGATAGGTCAGCACACCTTTTGGCTTATCAATACCATCGCCATTAATGAACGCAGAGGCCTCGGACCGGGCGAACTTGTCGGCAATACGGCCAGCCAGCCAGCCCTCGATGTCAAACGCACTGTCATCCAAAAGACGCTGCGACGCCTTAGGAAGCGCAGATAACTCATGCAAAGGAATAGTAATCCGATCAATCTGCGGTGTGCCAGTCTCAGTCACCGAAGACGTCTCCGTCGCCCAACCCGCACCCATTTCGGAATGATCCACCAATACATCAAATGACGTGGCATCCACATTCACCACATTGGCAATCGCACGGATCGACGCGGTGGACGACAACGTGCCCTTGATGGTGTCCGCCGTCTGCGGATCAACCAAATACCCGCCATCAGACGCCACAGATGTGCCCAGCGCTTTGCCTTCCATCTCCAGGCCACGCAGACCATCATCATCACCAGAGCGCAGATAAGCCGCAAACGCTTTCTGGTGCGGTGCATTCTCATGGGCAGAGGCCGCAAGATTGGTGCGTGCAGCGGTCAGTGACTTACGATCAAGCTTGTTCATACGAATATCCTGTTCTTGAAGTTTGGCGTTGATGCCGTGGGAAAAATCTTTGAAATCACTCATAAAACCTGAAATCGCGGTTTTGAGCTCATGGGCCGGAGACACATCTTCCCCGGCCCGAGACGTCATCTCGGGTTTACTCATCTGTAAGTCCTCTAGTTCATGCGGCTGCGGTTAATCCGCGGCCATCTGACGGCGTGCATCGGTGAACACCGCCGCCATCTCACGCAGTGCCGCGGCAGCAGGATCATCGCCCTTCGCCCCCACACGCGCATCGGGTAGCATCGGGAATGTGACTAACGACACCTCCCAAAGCTCCAGCTCAGACAAAAGACGTCCGCCCTTGTCATTTTTGCGGGATTTGATCGTGCGATAGCCAATCGACAACCCGTCAATCGCCCCCGCGCCAATCAGGGCCGCCGCCTCGCGGCCTCGCGCCACATCCGTCAAAATACGGCCCTTGACCCACAACCCGCGCGCGTCTTCGCGCACCTCGTCCCAAACGCCAATCGGTTGGGCGGGATCATGCTGCCACAACATCTTGATCGACTTTTTCTTGGCCAAAGACGCGGCATATGCGCCAACCTCAACGGTATCGCCGCCCTGATCGGCCTTGCCAAACAAGGACGCATAGCCCTCGATCACAGACCCGTCCGTTACCACAAGATCACTGTCCAACTGGCAGAATTTCATTTCTAACGACATCTTTTACCTCGCTTCAATGCGCCGATACGGCTTTGATAATCTCCAAAATCAGCACTCCAAATGCACCGCACACAATCAACGCAATCTGCCACTCAAGGCGCGCCATCATGAACTCGATCTTGCTCAGGCGCACATCCAACTGAGCAAACCAGAAATCCGACAACGGCGGTTGCACACGGCGTGGGTCAGGGCTGAGCAGCTCAACAACCTTCCCCGACATCCCCCACCTCCAAGACAGGCAACCCCAGCAAATTGCGCTTCTCGGCATCCGTCAAAAACGCAGCATCCGACACACGACGCCACTGCGCCTCGCGCTCGGCACTCAGCGCAGGGATCTGATCCAGATCAGGGCGCAACGAAACAATCTCACCGGTGAAATCCGACAACCAATCCGCCACCGAACCCAAAACGCGAGCAGCCAGCGGCAACACAGTCAGACGATAAAACGCACGGTTCGCCTCTTGATAATTGGCATATGTCGCATCGCCCGGCAGACCCAACAGCATCGGCGGCACCCCAAACGCAATCGAAATCTCGCGCGCCGCCGCCTCCTTGGTCTTCTGAAACTCCATATCAGAAGGCGAAAACCCCATCGGCTTCCAATCCAAACCACCCTCCAACAACATCGGACGACCCGCATTGCGCGCACCCTGATGCTGCGTCTCCATCTCCGCGAGCAACCGATCATACTGTTCGGCGCTCAACGAAGACTGCCCGTCAGCCCCCTTATAGGTAATCGCCCCACTTGGCCGCGCCGCATTATCCAACAGGGCCTTCGACCACCGTGACGCCGCATTATGCACATCAATTGCACTGGCCGAGGCCTGTAGCGGCGAAAACCCGTAGTGATCGTCCTGCGGATGAAAACTCTTGATATGACAAATCATGCTGTCATTCTCCGCAGCGGCGAACCGATGCTTACGCCCGTTCACACCGTATTCAAACGCCACAGGCCAGCCATCAGGCCCCGGCACAACGCTCATCCGGTCAGAACGCAGCACATGCAGCTCCAGCGGCAATCCCTCGTCGCCAACAGCCTCTAAATAGCCATTCCCCGTCAACAATAACTGACCGTAAAGCGCCTCAAGCAACTCCGCACGGCCCTGCGCCGCATTCGGACGACCCAGCAACGCCAACACCGGATGGCTTTCAAACCGGCGCTCCTGATCCTGCAACACAAACGGCAAAGCCGCAGCAGCCTCGGCAATAATCTTAACCGCACGAAACCCGATCGGATTGCCTGTAAACCCCGAGCGCGTCAGCGACACAACATCACGCGGGCTCCACGCCACACGGCCCGCATTCGGAAACGCTTTCACAGGCCCCGTGGCCGACGCCTTCACCTGCTCAGGTGCAATAAACTGTGTCTGTGTCTTCGGACGGTTGAAAAATTCGAACATCAAAAACTCCTTGATCTTACACCCCCAACTGGGTGTCGCTGATCCTTGAACACAGTTTTACGAGATAGGGTTTAACATTTGGCAGGGGGTGCGCACGGTGGGTCATGCAACACCCCCACACCTTTACAAATGCCGCACGCGCGGATCGCGATGGCCCTTGGCAGGCGCAATCATCAAATCATAAATCGCCCAGACCAACGCATCGACACGGTTCGGCGACCCACGCCCCTCAAACCCGGCCGTGGTCATCTGACACATCTGGTCTTCCAGCTGCGACAGCCCGCGCAAATGCCGCACACGCCCCTGCTCATATAGCGCTGCCACAGGCTCCGCGCGTGCCACCTTCCCCTTACTGGCATGCACGCTGCGAAACGGCACCATCGGGCTCTCTTGACGCAGAATCGTCTCGACCATCTCGCCGCCCAGATTGACCTCCGCAACCAAACGATCAGCGCCGTGCCGCTCCATCGCCGCAATAGCCGCCTTCGCCCAAGCATTAGGCGATGCCGCACTCACCGTCGCATCCTCAATCACAAAAACACACCAGTCCTGCGGCGGGCCCTGCGTCACCGCCCCCGCCACAACAATCCCGCAATCATCAGAGTTTTTACTGCCCGTCACAGGCGGATCAATCGCCACCACAATACGGTCCAGCTTTGGCAATCGCTGGACCTGACAGGCCGCCAACGGCGCATACGACCACAGCGCGCCTTGCACATCGGTCAACAACTCCCCCTGCAACTCCTGACGCCCCAATCGCGTCCCCCCATAACGCGCCTCAATTTCGGCCATAAACTCTGTCGCCAAATTGGCACGGTTCGCCCGCGTCGGCGCATGGGTCATCACCGTGGACTCGCGTGCCAATAACTCACGCAGCGGCACAGTATTGCGCGGCGTTGTCGTCACACAGGTCTGCGGCGCATCGCCCAAACGTAGCGCGAACTGCACCATATCCCACGTCTCCTCCGCCAGTCGCCACTTGGCAAATTCATCCACCCAAACCGCATCAAACTGCGGCCCGCGCAACCCCTCGGGATCCTGCGCCGAAAACAACTGCGCCGTCGCCCCATTGGGCCATTCAAGCATCTTACGGGTGGCAATCCACTTGGGACGGCGATCCACCGGCGTGACCGCCATGATCCCGCTCTCGCCAAACACCATAACCTCGCGGGCCTGCTCAAACGTCTCGGCAATCAGCCCGACCCTACGCTTTCGCCCCACCGCCAACGGCACAGCGCCCTCCACCTGCGCACGGACCCATTCCGCGCCTGCGCGGGTCTTACCCGCACCGCGCCCGCCCAAAATCACCCAAGTGCGCCAATCGCCCTCAGGTGGCAGCTGATACGCCATCGCCCAAAACGCAAACAAATGCGGCAAACCCTGCACCCCCTGCGCGCTCAACCCCGCCAGAAACTCACTCTGAACCAAGGGCTGCGCGGATGCGATCAAGCTGGCGCCCGATCTCATCGCGCAGGACGTCATAATCGAGACCGCTGGCGGCGTCTTTATTTGAAAATTTTTCATGGAATGCCTCTTCAGCTTTAATCAAGGACGTGTGAACCGACTGTAATTCGGAAATTTTGGAACCAATGGACTTGGGCGATATCTTCTGTTCCGCGCGGTACGCGGCCATTGTCTCATCAAGGTCACGGCTAATGCTGGTAAATAAGTTAGCAATACGCACGGTTCTTTCGACCGCTGACATCTCGCTGATGTGGGACTCGTCATTTTCTAATGTCATATAAAATCAACCTGTATGGAAATCCGATCAGGTCGAAAGACAGCCAGCCCACGCGTAATTTCGCGAACTCACCATCTCCTAGCGCTTAATAACCCTACCTCAAAAATTGGCAAAAGTCAAAAAAACGGGGCGGTCCAAAAGACCGCCCCGTTAATATCACTGCAATATAATCAGGCTTTACCCGTCATCAGATGTGGGCTGCTCCGCCTCAATCGCACGCCATGCTTCGACGTTGCGATTATGGTCATCCAACGTCACCGCAAACGCATGACCACCGGTGCCATCCGCCACAAAAAAGATGAACGGCGTGGTGTCAGGATCAAGCGCCGCCTCAATGCTCGCGCGTCCCGGATTGGCAATCGGTGTCGGCGGCAATCCAGGAATAACATAAGTATTCCAAGGGGTTTCACGGCGCAGCTCACTCTGGCGCAACCCACGACCCAACACACCTTGCCCTTCTGTTACGCCGTAAATCACCGTCGGGTCTGTTTGTAACTTCATCCCTTGGTTCAACCGGTTCACAAACACGCTAGCAACCTGACGGCGTTCCTCGACAACACCAGTTTCCTTCTCGATAATACTGGCGAGAATCAGCGCCTCTTCAGGACTATCCAGCGGCAATCCATCCACGCGACTTGCCCAGGCTTCGGCCAAAATCCGCGACTGCGACGAGGTCATCCGCTCCAAAAGCTCCGACACCTTTGTGCCCTGCCTGACCTCATAACTATCAGGCGCCAACGACCCTTCCGCAGGCACATCCGTGGTATCCACATCCAGCAAATCAATGCGCGACAACACATCCACAACCTGCCAACTGGTCACACCCTCGGCCATAGCCACGCGAAACTGGGTATCAGCTTTTGCGATAATCTCGTCATATACCGCCGGTGTAGCGTCCACCGCAGGATCAAACTTCGCCACTTCCGTAAACCGGTTCGTCACAGGATCCAACTCGCGCACCAACACATCACCTAGCGTCACACCAATGCGGTAAACCACCTCAGTGCCACAGGTATTCTGCCCGCCACGGGTCACAATATCGACAATCTGCTCCATCGATGCACGTTCAGGCACCAAGAAACTCCCCGCCTTCAATTGATCTGTTTTCTCGGCATAATCCGCACCAACCCGCAGCATAGTGGCCGAGTTAATCGCCCCCTGACCTGCCAAATCGCTACTGACTTTGCGCATGTTCGATCCGCGCTCGACCTGCAAACAAATCGCCTGCACAAGCGGCCCCTCGGCACTGTATTGCTTGACCGCATAGCTCACGCCACCCGCCAGCAAAAACAGCGCAATAACAAAGAACGTCAACGCATTAGACGCAATGTGCCGCCACATCAGTCAACCTTCCCGAACAGCACGCTTGCGTTCGTTCCACCAAACCCGAACGAATTCGACAAGGCGACGTTGATCTTGCGTTCCCGCTTGGCATTGGGTGCCAAATCGACCTTGGTTTCAACGGCAACATTGTCCAGATTGATCGTTGGCGGTGCCACTTGATCGCGAATAGCCAAGATCGAGAAAATAGCCTCAATCGCACCAGCAGCCCCCAACAGATGCCCGGTAGCCGACTTCGTTGACGACATCGTTACCGAACCGGCCGCATCACCCATCATGCGCTCAACCGCGCCCAATTCAATCGTATCGGCCATCGTCGATGTGCCATGGGCATTGATGTAATCAATATCCGCAGGGGTCAAACCCGCATCATCCAGCGCCATACGCATCGAACGCTCACCACCTTCACCATCCGCAGATGGGGCCGTGATATGATAGGCATCGCCCGACAATCCATAGCCCAAAACTTCGGCATAAATCTTCGCGCCACGCGCCTTGGCGTGCTCGTATTCTTCCAACACAACAATGCCCGCGCCTTCGCCCATAACAAACCCGTCACGATCCGCATCATAGGGGCGCGACGCCGCCTTGGGATCATCCGACCGCTTTGTCGACAAGGCCTTACAAGCATTAAAACCGGCAATCCCGATCTCGCAAATCGCAGCCTCGGCACCACCCGCAACCATCACATCCGCATTGCCATATTTGATCAAACGGGTCGCATCGCCAATCGCATGCGCACCCGTGGAACAGGCAGTCACAACCGAATGGTTAGGGCCTTTAAAGCCATACCTAATGCCCACCTGACCCGAAATCAGGTTAATCAAAGCACCCGGAATAAAGAAAGGTGACACACGGCGCGGCCCCTTTTCCTTAATCATCACAGCGGTCTCGGCAATCGACTTCAATCCGCCAATGCCAGAGCCAATCATCACACCCGTGCGATACAAATCGGCGTCTTCGGTCGGCATCCACCCCGAATCCTCAACCGCCTGCTGGGCTGCTGCAATTCCGAACAGGATGAAATCATCCACCTTCCGCTGGTCCTTTGGGGCCATATAGGTGTCTGGATTAAACGTGCCATCGCTGCCATCGCCACGCGGCACCTCACAGGCGTAATCCGTCGCCAATCCACTGGCATCAAAGCTGGTGATCGTGCCAGCACCTGACTGCCCGTCCAGAATTCGCTTCCAGCTTTCTTCAACACCGTCAGCTAACGGTGTCACCAATCCAAGTCCAGTTACGACGACGCGACGCATATAATGCCCTCACCTGTTTGCGGGTTTCTCCGCTTTAATACCCCACGCAAGCGCGCAGGGGCAAGAGCAGCGGCCGCGTTGATTTCAGCCAATTTCACGACTTCACCGATCATTAAGTATCTCGATGCTAGGAAGGGGCATTAAATCGGGTGTCTTATATGCGTATTCTAGTCCTCTTCCTGTTCATGTCCTTGCCGCTACGTGCAGCGGCCGCAATCGATTGTTCGGTCATTATCGCCTTGGAACGTGTGCAATTCGCCCAAATACAGCTGGCACAACGCGCCATAATCGACCCGTCCTCACGCGACGCACTGCTGATTATTTCACAGATGGGCGCGCTTGATGAAGACGCCTTGCAGCTTTCCGTGCAATCTACCCTCTCTGCGATGGATCAATCGCGGGTCATGGCGTTTTACAACCACTCCAACACACTGCGTCTAACTCTCTTGGCGAACCGCGTTGATCAGGCTTATGGCGTCCTGCACGCCCCTGCCTTTGAACACCACCTCGCAAACCTCAAACAGATTCTGCCTCGCTTCAATTGCAATGGACTTGCGACCACTCAAGGCAGCGACGGGTTGGATTATAATCTGACAACGGGCTATCCATTCACTGCGCCCGCGTCACCGCTGCCAAGCTTGGTAGTCACATTTGTGATCATTTTGCTGCTCGGCGCGTTTTTTGTCGCCTTTAAAATCAAGTCATCAATGACGTTTCGTCAAGCGCGCAATAAACGCCACGCCAAACGCTACGACGTCCGTATTGTGACTAAAATTAAAAATCGCGGCGTCGAACACACCGGCACCGTACTTGATATCAGCTGCTCAGGCGTGAAAATCCAGATCACTTTGTTCAAAGCTCACCGTATCGGTGATGCCATCGAAATCTGGATCGAACAAAAATGGAAAACCGCGCAAATCACTTGGGCAAATGCCAATTTTCTGGGCGTGCAATTCGACGAGGCGCTGGATCATGACTATGTGATGCTTTTGAACGCAAGCGAACAACAATCGGTCCGCAAAAACAAAAACGGCGCCCGTTCAGGCGCCGCTTTCGGTCATAAATGACAGCAAACTATCTGGAAAATCAGATTATTGTGCTTCGCTGATGAATTTCACGGCGTCACCAAAAGATTGGATCGTCTCTGCTGCATCATCTGGGATCTCGATCCCGAACTCTTCTTCAAAAGCCATAACCAGCTCAACTGTATCAAGGCTGTCTGCGCCCAGATCGTCGATGAACGATGCGGATTCGACAACTTTGTCTTCTTCCACACCAAGGTGTTCTACTACGATTTTGCGTACACGGTCTGCGACGTCGCTCATGTCAATTCCTCACGTTAATTCCGGGTGCAAACCCAAGAGTTCTTTTCAGGCTTGCGCCCAGTTGGTGCCCCGAGGGGCGGATCGAATACCCAAATCAATGGGCGAAACCGGTCCACACTGCAAGTAACTAACGCCACGTTACACGCGTAAATCGATAATAATGCGTGGCCTATAGCAGCTATTTCGCTGTCAGCAAACGCTTTGTTCACGCGAACCTTTCGCGAGACTTATAACATGGCCATACCGCCGTTCACATGCAAGGTCGCCCCTGTGACATATGCAGCCTCATTGCTGGCCAGATAAATCACAGCCGCCGCAACTTCGTCCGCCTCTCCCATCCGACCCGCAGGCACTTGGGTCAAAATTCCGGACTTTTGATCATCCGTCAGCTGTTGTGTCATCGGCGTGGTGATAAACCCCGGGGCGATACAGTTGACAGTGATGCCACGGCTTGCGACCTCGTAGGCAATTGATTTGGACATGCCAACCATACCAGCCTTGGACGCCGCATAATTTGCTTGTCCCGGATTCCCCGTGGATCCAACAATTGATGATATATTGATAATACGGCCCCAACGGGCCTTCATCATACCGCGAATAGCGCCTTTACACAGGCGCATTGTCGAGGTCAGATTCACATCTAAAACGCTCGACCACTCGTCGTCCGACATCCGCATGAACAGATTATCGCGGGTAATACCGGCGTTGTTCACCAGAATATCCACCGAGCCCATGGCCTCTATTGCCTGCTTTGGTAGGGCCGTAACGGCCTCTGCGTCACTGAGATTACACGGTAACACATGCACGCGGTCGCCCAGTTCGGCAGCCAGTGCCTGCAACGGCTCAACGCGTGTGCCAGACAGCGCAACGGTGGCACCTTGGGCGTGCAACGCCTTGGCAATCGCGCCGCCGATACCACCCGAGGCACCTGTGACCAGTGCGTTTTTACCTGTTAAATCAAACATCAATTTATCCTTTAGTTCGTGATCGCCGCGACTGCGGCTGCAATATCGTCGGGACTGCCAACAGCCCCTGTTGTGATGTCTTTGTTGATACGGCGGACCATGCCGATCAAGGCCTTGCCCGCGCCGATTTCCCAGACCTCGGTGACACCCTGCGCCGCCATATAACCCACAGATTCGCGCCACCGCACAGAGCCAGTGACCTGTTCAACAAGCAGGGATCTGATTTCGATCGGGTCAGTCACGGCGCTGGCGCGCACGTTGGCGATCAGTGGCACGCAGGGGGCTGATATCGCGACACTATCCAGCGCGTCCGCCATGACTAAGGCTGCGGGTGCCATCAAGGCGCAGTGAAACGGCGCGCTGACGGGCAGCAGCATCGCGCGCTTGGCGCCTTTTTCTTTGGCGATCAGCAAGGCCCGCTCGACGGCAGCTTTGTGACCGGAGACAACGACCTGACTGGGGTCGTTGTCATTGGCGGCTTGGCAGATTTCGCCTTGGGCCGCCTCAGCGGCAACGGCCTGAGCTGTCTCGAAGTCCAAGCCCAGCAGAACGGCCATGGCCCCTATGCCGACAGGCACGGCCTCTTGCATCGCAGTGCCGCGGATACGCAACAGGCGGGCGGTATCGGCCACTGAAATCGCGCCAGCGGCCGCGAGTGCGGAATATTCGCCAAGCGAATGGCCAGCCACAAAAGATGCGCGGGACATATCAATGCCCTCGGCCTCTAGCGCGCGCATCGCGGCCAGAGATGTCGCCATCAAGGCGGGCTGCGCGTTGCGGGTCAGGGTCAGATCAGCAATGTCCCCATCCCAGATCAACGCCGACAGGTTTTCCCCCAAGGCATCATCAACCTCTTGAAAAATTGCGCGCGCGCTAGGGTATGCTTCGGCTAATGCCTTGCCCATCCCGATTGTTTGCGCACCCTGCCCCGGAAATACAAATGCCCGCATGGGTCGTCTCCTTGTTCTTATTTGTCTTTGCCTCAGGGAAAATGATTACCCCGCCCGTCCACATGTGGCAAGCATGTGCCGTTTTGCACGTTAGCCCTGCGCGCGGGACGCTGTTAATCGAGCCCGGATGCCCGTAACCTTATCCGCGGATAAGATAGAGAGTTTGATGATGACACCCACAACATATAGCACCACGACAAAGGCATTTCACTGGCTAACCGCCCTGCTGATCCTGGCGATCATCCCGCTGGGGCTGATTGCCAATAAGTTACCCGTCAGCACGGACGCGGAAATTGCTGTTAAGACATTGCTATTTTCACTGCATAAAACCTTTGGCGTGACGGTATTTTTGGTCGCAGTTGCGCGGATTGGCTATGCGGTGACGCAGGTGAAACCGGCCCCGTTGCATCCCGACCGCAAGGCAGAGACGCTACTGGCGGCGGTGGTGCATTGGCTGCTGTACCTATCATTAGTGCTGGTGCCGCTGACCGGCTGGATCCATCATTCAGCGTCGGCGGTTGCGGCCCCCATCTGGCTGCCGTTTGCGCATTCGTTGCCATTTGTGCCGCGTGATCCCACGGTTGCGGATCTGTTTGGCGGGCTGCACTGGCTGTGGAGCAAGATCATGGTGACGTCGATTTTGCTCCATATTGCGGGCGCGTTGAAACATCAGTTTGTGGATAAAGACGAGACGTTGAAGCGGATGTGGTTTGGTGCGACGTCCACGCCACCGGCACAGGTTCACCACAGATATATGCCTGCGATTGCGGCGGCGGCTGTGTTTGCTGTTGTAGCGGGCATTGGTGCAGCGGCAGGAATTTTATCGGGCAAAGCGGAGGTCGCGGGCGGTGTCGCGCTCGAAGTGCAAGCCTCGGAATGGGTGGTGCAGGATGGCACAATCGGGATTTCGGTAACCCAGCTGGGCAATCCCGTTGCGGGCCAGTTCGACGATTGGGTGTCGGTGATCAGCTATGACGAGGCCGCAAGTGGTCCCGGTATTGTGGGCCATGTCGAGACAACCATCAATATTGGATCACTGACCTTGGGGTCAGTCAGCGATCAGGCGATGGGAGCGGATTTCTTTAATCAGGCCACTTATCCAACTGCGTTATTTGTCGCGGATATTGTGAAAGACGGGAGCGATTTGCGCGCTGATGGCACCTTGACGATCAAGGATTTCAGCCTGCCGGTGACGATGCCGTTTGAATTGGCTGTGTTAGATGATCTGGCTACGATGTCGGGGATGCTGCAACTGGATCGCCGCGATTTTGCGATGGGCAGCAGTATGTCTGACGAGAGCAATCTGGGCTTTGCGGTTGATGTGCAGATTGATTTGACCGCCAGCAGGTAACAAAAAAGGCCGCGCGATTGCTCGCGCGGCCCTTTTTATTTGCTAAGTGTCAGGCTTATTCGGCCTTCACAGCCTCGATCGAGATCATGATTTGCAATTCATCACTGACAAAGGGTGCAAAGTTGCCGACGTTGAACTCGGAGCGCACCAGTGTGGTCGTAGCGTCAAAGCCGGCTGTCATCTTTTCTGACATCGGGTGTACGCTTGCCTGGTTCAGTTTGGCATCTAGCACGACAGATTTTGTCACTTCGTTCAGTGTCAGATCGCCGGTGATCAGGGCGGTGTCGTCGCCGGTGACTTCGATGCTAGTGGATGTAAACGTGACCATCTCGGCCTCGTCTGCGCCAAAGAAATCTTCGCCCATGAAGTGGTTAAAGCGTGCTTCCCAGCCGGTCATCATTGTGGTCACGGGGAAGGACACAGTCACTGAAGACGCGGCGGGGTCTTCTTGGTCGAACTGGATTTCACCGTCAAAACCCGAGAACATGCTATGGGTCGTGGAGTAGCCCATGTGATCATATGAAAACACTATTTGACTGTGGCTAGCGTCAAGCACATAGGCTTCTGGTGCCGCGATTGCGGCGGTTGAAAGGGTCGATGCGAGAAGGCTGGCGGCGGTCAGGGATTTCATCATCAGGGTACTCCTTGTTTGTGATCTGTTCAAAGTGGGCCAACAACACCGCAGGATCAATTGCGCAAATTCGAACACAGCGTGTTCGCGCCGATTTACCGGCTGTTTGGCGCATCAAGCATCGTGTTGCATGCCATACGTCCGCAGCTAGCGCCGAATTGCGCGACGAGAGGTGATGTATCGGTCATGTTATTCTTGCCCGTTTGATTGTGAATACGCTGGCAATTAAAGTCGGCGAAAAAGCGGATGGGCGGTGGCCAGATGGAGGTTTCATTAATATTTGACTTACTATTCATCTGTGAGGCCTGTTTTTATTGCCTGACAGGCTTGATTTCGGGGGTGTGGTGCTTGCAAATGCGGGTGCTGGCTGTATAAGGCGCGGACTTGTCGTGAATTATATGAACTGCGCAGTCTCTCGTGGGTGGGTGCGACAAGCCGAATGCCTGCCCTATGAAATGCGCTGATAGATGAATGGAGCACACATGCCGCTATATGAGCATGTTATGATCGCCCGTCAGGACTTGTCTAATACACAAGCCGAAGGCCTGATCGAACATTTCGGCACAGTTCTTGCGGATAACGCAGGCAAGCTGGTCGACCACGAATACTGGGGCGTCAAAACGATGGCCTATAAGATCAACAAAAACCGTAAAGGCCACTACGCCTACCTGCGCACAGATGCACCTGCACCTGCTATTCAGGAAATGGAGCGTCTGATGGCTTTGCATGACGATGTTATGCGCGTTTTGACGATCAAAGTTGATGCCCATGAAGATGGCCCATCTGCACAAATGCAAAAGCGTGAAGAACGCTCAGATCGTGGCGAACGCCGCGAGCGCCGCTAAGCGCAGGAAAGGATAACACTCATGGCTACGAAACCATTTTTCCGCCGTCGTAAATCCGATCCATTTGATGGTGATGGTGCGCCGAAAATCGATTACAAAGACACACGCCTATTGCAGCGTTATGTCTCCGAGCGTGGCAAGATTGTGCCTGCCCGTATCACTGCTGTTGGTGCTAAAAACCAGCGCGCTCTCGCCCGTGCGATCAAGCGTGCCCGTTTTCTTGCCCTGCTGCCATACGCTGTAAAGTAAGGATCAGATCATGGATATCATTCTACTTGAGCGCGTCGCAAAACTTGGCCAGATGGGCGAAGTTGTTAAAGTTAAAGAAGGTTACGCACGTAACTTTCTGTTGCCACAAGGCAAAGCTTTGCGCGTAAACGCAGCAAACATCGCACGCTTTGAAGCTGAAAAAGCGCAGATGGAAGCACGCAACCTTGAGACCAAAAAAGAAGCAGAAGCATTGGCTGAAAAGCTGGACGGTGAAGTATTCATCGTGATCCGCTCTGCGTCTGACGCGGGTTCGCTATACGGTTCTGTCACAACGCGTGACGCAGCTGAGGCAGCAATCGCAGCTGGTTTCACCGTTGATAAGGGACAGATCGTCCTGAACGCGACCATCAAGGACCTTGGCGTCCACGACGTGAACGTCGTGCTGCACCCTGAAGTCACAGTGGTCATCAGCCTGAACGTTGCCCGTTCGACTGAAGAAGCTGAATTGCAGGCTGCTGGTAAATCTGTTGCCGAATTGGCAGCCGAAGCTGAAGCCGAAGCTGAATTCGAAATTCAGGAGCTGTTCGACGATTTGGGCGGCGCTGTTGACGAAGACGCAATGCGCGACGAAGCGTAAGCGATTTCAAAGAATTAAGAAGGGGCCGTGCAAGAGATTGCGCGGCCCTTTTTCGTTGCGATCTAGCGCTCGAATGTTTCAAGTTGAAGTTGTGCGTCGCAGTATGCGCCGTCATAAGTACCGACCCAGATATCGACACGCCCGTCAGCAGGGCGTGTGAGGATAATGCGCGGGTCATAATTGCCGTTATCATCATCGTCATAATACCAGTTTGACGAGGATGTGTTGATCAGCAAAGCCGAATCGCACTGACTGACGATATGCACTTCCAGTTGAAATCCACTCATGCCTGATAGTTGGAACGAAAAATCGGGTGCGGTCGGAAAATACCCGGCCCCCTGATCCGATCCAGGTCGGATACTCGGGCAATTCCAAATGTAATTGTCACCCCCTGCCCTGACGTTGAAAGCTTTGGGATCATAAAGCTCGCGGCCCGTCGCGCGGTAGAATTCGCCGGCTGGCGCGTTAAAATTCGGGCAAGCGGCAACCGCGCCTGCACCAGTAACGAACATCGCAATAGTGGCAAACATAATGTATTTCATTCGCAACTCCTTTTGTTGAATGGTCCGGAGGCTAAACTGAAATACTTTCTCGACCAAATGGTAAATTTGGGTCCGGCAAAGTTGCTGCTGGTTTGTTAATGTGGATGACAGGATACCAATTGGTATTGCGAAAAACCTGTACACAGCAAGAGAAATTTGGTTTTCGCGCCCTCGTTGCCCCCACCCGCCGCGAGATCATGCATCTATGGTGCACGGCGGATTTGACAATCGCGCAGGTTGCAAAAACTTCCAGATGACCTGTGCTGCTGTGAAAAAGCGAGTGGTGGTTTTGTAGAAGGGTGATCTGGCGGGTAAGATCGGTACCAATCGTGGGTCGCAAGCAGTTATCGTTACGCCATGAGAGCTGGCCTCAGGGTATCATTCGGCGGGGCACGTCGCCCCGCCGAGTATATGCGCGGGAGTTATTCAAATGTGAATGTGCCGATGGTACAGACGTCAATGCCGTCCTGGCGCACATTCTCGCCATCCTCGAAAACCGCAAGAAAGTCATAGATACAATTTCCGGTGCCGTCGTCAAAGGTCACGTCGACAGATGCGCTATGTTCCAGAACGTCCTCGCCGAGGATGTCCTCTTCCCATGACGACGTGTTTTGGTTCGAGCCAAAAAATTCGACCATTGTGTAACCTGTCTGGTTCACGATGGTAACTTCGTAATTTTGTGCCAGTGCAGCCGTGGCGGTAAACTGGACAAGGCCAAATGCGAGGCCACCGATTGCGTATTTCAACATCTTTATTCTCCTGTGAAATGCGAACCGCGTTTGCGCCGCCGCATACTTGATTTGGAACTGCTTCCGATGCAGATTGCGCATGTTCAGATCCCGTTTTAAAGCGTAACCCGCTTTAAGCCCAAATATGAGATGGGCGTGTTAGCGGTCAGGCCTTATTGACCGTCAACATCCTGTTTTAAGGACCTAATTGTGCCATTAGATATCGCGCCCTACCCTGTTTATACGGCTCAAACACTGGTCAGTACTCCGCGGTACTGGCAGGGTTTGGCGCAACAGGTCCATGATCTGTTGACGGTCCATTCCACGATCCCTGCGGAGATTTACTATCTGTCGAATATGCGGCGTTGGATACTGACCCAGATGGCGATTGCATTGCATTTCGAACATCAACTGGACCCTGCCCGTCCCCGATTATCGCCCAAATCGCTCAGCGATGCGTTGGCGCAGACAAAGGTCGCAAGCCGAAATACGGTTCAGGCGTTTTTAAGAGAAATGACGCGAGTGCAGTTTACGGATGCCCCGCTGCCTGAAACAGTCAGGCTACATGCGCCGCAAGTTTCGCAGAAGAGTGAAAAGCTTGTGTTGATCTATCACGGGATCCATCTGCGGGCGTTGGACACGATTGATGGCTGTGATCGCAGCGGGTATCTGGAGCGGAATCCCGACCTTTTGCAGAGGCTGCATCCGAAATTTGCCCGCCTCATTTGCGCGTCTGAAGCGTGGTATACACCGACTGCTGCGTTGCAAGGTTTTGTCTTGAACGATTCCGGGAGCAGTATTTTGCATGGACTTGTTTTGGCGACACAGGGTGCTGCGCCTGATCCGTCGGGGCGGTACTGGATCGGGCTTCTCAGTGTCGCGGATATGGCGCAAACCTATCATGTGTCGCCGGCGCATATTGCCCGTATATTGAGTGCAGCAGAAAAGCGCGGGTTGATTGGATGGGCGCAATCGCGTCGACGGGGCGCGTGTTGGCTGTCGTCGGAGTTGAGGGAGGCTTATCTGCTATGGCAGGCGCAGAAGCTGGCGGCGATCTCTGTTGCGTTCAACGAGGCGCGCGCTGGTGTTTAAGCCTATAGTGCGGGTCGAATATCTCTGCCCGAGAGCGCCTCGCGCATCAGGTCCTTGGCTCGTCTTTGGCCTGCGGGGGGAAATCCCTTTGATTGCTGCTAAAATCCAGCTCCTGCTAGATATAGAGGTCCTTGTTTTCATCAGAAGGCCGGTTCTGTGTATTGCACCGAACACATCGCCAAAGGGGAATAGTTGTATTAAAGGCGTTAGAAACGAAAAAGGGCGCCCCGATGGAGCGCCCTTTTAATCAAAGTATCAAAGACTTATTCGTCTTCGAGTGATTCAACAGCCTTTTGAAGCTCGTCTTTGTTCACGGACTTTTCAGTCACGCTAGCGTTTTCCAAGATGTGATCGACAACTTTATCTTCGAACAATGGTGCCTGAAGCTGCTGGCGGAACTGAGCGTTCTGCTGCACAAATTCAAAGAACTGACGTTCTTGGCCCGGATACTGGCGTGCCTGGTTCATGATCGCCTGAGTCATTTCCTGATCGGTGACTTTAAGCTCGGCTTTCTGGCCGATATCAGCCAGCAAGAGGCCTAATTTCACACGGCGTTGCGCAAGTTTCTTGTGCTCGTCGGTTGTGTCGATCTGTGGGTGATCGTGGCCCTGCACCTCAGGGTTTTCTTCGTGCCATAGCTGGTGTGCGATCTGGCCTGCTTCGGCGTCGACCAGCGAATCGGGCAGGTCAAACGTAACAGCCGCATCAAGGGCATCAAGCAACGCGCGCTTGGTCACAGCACGGGCAGCGCCGTTATATTCTGCTTCCAGACGCTCGGTAATCTGCGTTTTCAAACCAGCAAGGTCTTCTGCGCCAAATTTCTTGGCCAGCTCGTCATCCATTTCAGCGGTCTTGGCGGCACGGACTTCTTTAACGGTGCAAGAAAACACTGCTTCTTTGCCTGCAAGATGCGCCGCATTATATTCGGTCGGGAATGTCACGGTGACATCTTTTTCTTCGCCGGCTTTTGTCTTTAGCAGACCATCTTCAAAGCCAGGAATAAAGGAGTTGGAGCCCAACACGAGTTCAAAATCTTCGGATGAACCGCCTTCAAAGGCTTCGCCGTCAACCTTGCCAACAAAGTCGATAACCACTTGGTCGCCGTCTTTTGCCGCGCCTTTTTTAGGCTCGTAAGATGTCGCTTGTGGCGATTTCGCAAGATTTTCTAGCGCTTCTGTGACTGATTCTTCGTCGGCTTCAACTTTGAGACGGTCCAGTTTGATCGTCTTGAAATCAACGTCAGCAACGTCTGGCAGGCGTTCGTAGGATACATTGACGATGACATCATCGCCCTCTTTCCAGTCCGCGTCGTCCATTTTCATTTCCGGCTGCATGGAAGGACGGTCGCCCGTTTTTTCCATGTGCGCGGTCATTGCGCCGTCAACAGCTTCCTGCATCGCTTCGCCGGTCACGCGCTGGCCGAACTGCTTGCGCATCATCGCCATAGGGACTTTTCCTTTACGGAAGCCCTTCATTTCAACGTCCGGTTGGGCTTCTTTCAGCTTTTCCAGCACTTTCGCATCCAGATCAGCCGCAGTGATCGTGATAGTATAACCGCGCTTGAGGCCTTCGTTCAGGGTCTCTGTAACCTGCATGGACTTTCCTTCTTCTTCTCAAAAAATGTGGTGCGGGTGAAGGGACTCGAACCCCCACGCCATAGGCGCCAGAACCTAAATCTGGTGCGTCTACCAATTCCGCCACACCCGCACATTCAAATCGACCAAATCACTTTGGTCAATCGTTGCGCGCTATCTAGCAAAGCCGCCCAAAAGATGCGAGTGGAAAATGCGCAAATGTCCTACTGTTATAGTCTGGCGCATTTTGTCATGTATTTTTCGGTGCTGCATCCGTGAAAATGCGGCAGCGTTTTTGCGAAAAAATCATCAAGATACTGATTCCGCTTATCTTTAATACCCTACCACCGTGAAAGATGAGTTCCGGATCGTGGCGAACTTGGCGCGCGCTTGGCGAAAGTACCTTGGAATTGGCGCACTGGTAACACTTTGTTGCCTTATTGTTTGTAGAAAAATGAAGATGAAATAAGTGAAAGCGGGACAGACGCCATGCTCATCGGAACAATCACACGCACAGCCAAAGCTGTTGCAACACAAACCACCGAATCTGGCATCTGCGCCGGAACAACGATCATGACACTGGACGGAGAAATTCCGGTGGAGCACCTTTCTGTTGGTGACCGCGTGATTACGCGCGACAGTGGCATGTCGGTGGTCAAGATGGTTTCTTCGCGAGACGTGAAGATGCAGCCGATCCGTATCAAGGCGGGCTCGCTGGGTCATACACGCCCTGATCGCGACATGATGGTTTCACCCGATGCACGCATCCATATCCGCGACTGGCGTGCAGAGGCCCTGTTTGGTGCTAATGCTGCGACAGTTGAAGCGCACCGTCTGGTTGATGGCGAGTTTCTGGCCCAACTGCCGTCCCGCTTGGTGAAAGTTTACGACATTGCGTTTGATCGCGAGCACATCATTTACGCCGACGGCGTCGAGATGATGTCTGCATCTATTTAAGCCGACCCCGTGTCCTGCAAAAGTGCCGTGCCCCGTTGATTGGGACGCGGCATTTTTCGTTTTAGCGACCGCCCTGCCCGACCACATTACATACGATTCTTGTGGTGCACAATATTTGACAAATACGCTTAAATTTTAAGCAACCACTTGAGATTTACGTTGATGACCATTTCTGGCCAAGGCTATCAATTGTCCTATGCAATCAGACGTGGTTTGACGCCTGTAGCACAGATCGTCAGGAGGCGCGGCCATGAAAAAGATTGAAGCAATTATCAAGCCATTCAAACTCGATGAAGTGAAAGAAGCGCTGCAAGATGTTGGTGTGCAGGGCCTGTCAGTGGTCGAGGTCAAAGGTTTCGGCCGCCAGAAAGGGCATACCGAGCTTTATCGGGGCGCAGAATATGTTGTAGATTTCCTGCCCAAGGTGAAGATCGAAGTCGTCTTGCCTGATGATCTGGTCGACACCGCAATCGAGGCGATTATTGCGGCCGCAAAAACTGATAAAATTGGCGACGGGAAGATTTTTGTGTCTTCTGTCGAACAAGCCATTCGCATCCGCACCGGTGAATCCGGCGACGATGCATTGTAAACAGACACGAATCAAAGGGAAACTCGCATGAGCATTGCAAACGTACTAAAACTAATCAAAGACGAAGAGGTCGCTTATGTCGACATTCGTTTCACCGACCCGCGCGGCACCTTGCAGCATGTCACAATTGACGTTGATCTGGTCGACGAAGATTTCCTTGAAGAAGGCTTTATGTTTGACGGCTCTTCGATCGCTGGCTGGAAGTCGATCGACAAATCCGACATGAAACTGATCCCAGACACCAACAGTGTTTATGTCGACCCGTTTTATGCTGAAAAAACCATCTGCGTTCACTGCAATGTGGTCGAGCCTGATACGGGCGAAGCCTATTCGCGCGATCCACGTGGCACGGCGGAGAAAGCCGAAGCTTATTTGAAGTCCACGGGCATTGGTGACACGGCGTATTTTGGTCCAGAAGCCGAGTTTTTCATCTTTGATGATGTGCGTTACTCTGTAGCGATCAACAAAGTGTCGTATCAGGTTGATGCAGTTGATGCCTCATGGAATTCCGACACCGAGTTCGAGATGGGCAACTCTGGCCACCGTCCGGGCCTGAAGGGTGGTTACTTTCCAGTAAACCCAGTGGACGATGCGCATGACATGCGCGGCGAGATGCTGTCCACGATGAAGCGCATGGGCATGAAAGTTGACAAGCACCACCACGAGGTTGCGTCTTGCCAGCACGAGCTAGGCTTGATTTTCGGCACGCTCACTCATCAAGCTGACGAAATTCAGAAGTATAAGTATGTGATCCACAACGTCGCACAGGCGTATGGCAAATCCGCGACATTCATGCCCAAGCCGATTGCTGGCGATAACGGGTCTGGTATGCATGTGAACATGTCGATCTTTAAAGATGGCAAGCCACTGTTTTCCGGTGATAAATATGCGGACCTGTCACAAGAAGCGCTGTATTTCATTGGTGGCATTCTGAAACATGCCAAATCGTTGAACGCGATCACTAACCCGACGACAAACAGCTACAAGCGTTTGGTCCCCGGTTTTGAGGCCCCTGTTTTGCGCGCCTATTCTGCGTCTAACCGGTCGGGCGCGGTCCGTATTCCTTGGGCTGAAAACCCGAAAGCCAAGCGCGTTGAAGCCCGTTTCCCTGATCCAGCGGCCAACCCTTACCTGTGCTTTGCCGCCTTGTTGATGGCGGGCCTTGACGGGATCAAGAACAAGATTGATCCCGGAGGCGCATCTGACAAAGATCTTTACGATCTGCCGCCAGAGGAACTGGCAGAGATTCCAACAGTTTGCGGGTCACTGCGTGAAGCGTTGGACGCATTGGAAGCAGATCACGATTATCTGTTGCAGGGCGATGTTTTCACCAAAGACCAGCTTGACGGTTATATGAAGCTACGTTGGCAAGAAGTGTTCGAATACGAACAAACGCCGCATCCGGTTGAATACAAGCTGTATTACTCCTGCTAACTGTAAACATTTTGAAATTGGGCACCTGCGGGTGCCCTTTTTCGTTTTAGTGCAGGTTTGGTTAAGGTGTCTGGTGGAGCTTATGATGATGAGTGCTTCGCGCAATGGCGGGAAAATCAGCCGCAAGTTGTTCGAGACAAGCTCAAGTCTGAGGTTAAGCGGGGTATGATATTGCGTCAGGCGCAGCCGATTTGATGCCCCCCAAATCCCGTTTACCGCCGGCAACCGCAAACGTTTACGGTGCATTAAGTGCCTGCGGTTCCTGACGCAGTGCGATCTCCTATGAGGCTGCGTCGATAGTTCTAAGCGCTGAGTTATGTTACGCGTCGTCCGGCAAAGGGGGGGGAATTAGCCCGCTTCATCAGGGCAATTTGTTGTGAGGTGCATTGCATCCTGCGGGCGGGCCGCTCAAATTGGGTGCAAATAGGAGAGATGTGATGAAAACCGAACGCTTTACGTTTGACGGGCATGGTGGACATGCGCTTTCGGCCCGACTGGACATGCCGGACGGACTTCATTTGGCGACTGCGATTTTCGCGCATTGCTTCACCTGTTCCAAAGATATTACGGCTGCAAGGCGCATTTCGACCCGGTTGACCACGATGGGTTATGCCGTTTTGCGGTTTGATTTTACAGGGCTTGGACATTCCGAGGGCGAGTTCGAGAACACCAGTTTTTCTTCAAATGTGGCGGATCTGATGGCCGCGCATGCAGCGTTATGTGCGCGAGATATGACGCCTACGGTGATGATCGGGCACTCTTTGGGCGGTGCGGCGGTGCTGAAAGCAACGGCTGCACTGTCAGGCATCAAAGCGGTGGTTACGATCGGTGCGCCTGCCGATGTGACCCATGTGGTGCAGAATTTTGCGGATGCATTGCCAAAAATCAAGGCCGAAGGTGCGGCAAAAGTGGATTTGGGCGGGCGTCCGTTTACGATATCTCAAGACTTTGTTGATGATCTGTCAGCAGTGTCGATGAAGGAGGCGATTAATACATTGCATGCGGCATTGTTGGTTCTGCATGCCCCGCGCGACGCCGTTGTGGGTGTGGACAATGCGCAGGCGATTTTTGTGCAGGCGAAACATCCCAAAAGTTTTATCAGCCTGGATGATGCTGACCACTTGGTTACGCGCACAGAAGACGCCGAATATGTGGCGGATGTCATCGCGGCGTGGGCGCGCAAGTATTTGCCGAAGGTAACGGTGGCAGCGGATGATCCGGTTCCAGAGGGTGTTTTGCGTGTGACGGAAGCGGATGCGGACGGGTTTTTGCAGGATATCCGTTCGGGCGATAACCATTATGCGCTTGCTGACGAACCTGTGGCATATGGCGGCACCAACAAGGGCATGTCGCCTTACGGATTCTTGTCGGCGGCACTAGGTGCCTGCACATCCATGACAATCCGCATGTATGCGCGACGCAAGAAAATGGCATTAACCCATGTGCGGGTGGATATTTCGCACAGTAAAAGCCATGCGCAGGATGCGGAGACATCGGCGAAGGTGGATGTGTTTGAGCGGCGTATTCACTTGGAAGGCGATTTGAGTGAAAAAGAGCGCGCGCGGCTGTTGGAAATCGCGGACAAATGCCCCGTGCATCGTACGTTGGAGCAGTCTTCAAGGGTGAATTCCGCACTGGTTTAGGGTTGAGAAATGGGGTGCGCGGGCTTATGACGCAAGGGAACCTCTGCAGTTTCTCAACATAAGGTCTGCCCATATGATCCCGCGTTATTCCCGCCCTGAAATGGTTGCTATTTGGTCGCCAGAAACGAAATTCAAGATCTGGTATGAGATCGAGGCACATGCCTGCGATGCAATGGCCGATCTGGGTGTGATCCCGCGCGAGAATGCCGATGCAGTTTGGAAAGCAAAGGACGTTGAGTTTGATGTCGCCCGCATTGATGAAATCGAGGCCGTGACCAAGCATGACGTAATCGCATTTTTGACGCATTTGGCGGAACATGTCGGGTCCGATGAGGCGCGTTTTGTGCATCAAGGCATGACATCGTCGGATGTTTTGGATACCTGCACCAACCTGCAATTTGTACGCGCCGCCGACCTGTTGCTGGCGGATATGGACCGCCTTTTGGCCGCCCTGAAAACCCGCGCATTCGAGCATAAAGACACACCGAGAATCGGTCGTTCACATGGTATTCACGCAGAGCCGACAACAATGGGTCTGACATTTGCGCGGTTTTATGCAGAAATGGACCGCAACCGTGCGCGTCTGGTGAATGCCCGCGCAGAGATTGCGACGGGCGCAATTTCAGGTGCGGTTGGCACCTTTGCAAATGTCGATCCGCGTGTGGAAGAGCATGTTTGCAAACAGTTGGGCCTGACGCCAGAGCCGATCTCGACGCAGGTGATCCCGCGCGACCGACATGCGATGTTCTTTGCGACCCTTGGTGTCATTGCATCGAGCATCGAAAATGTTGCGACGGAGATCCGTCACATGCAGCGCACCGAAGTGCTGGAAGGCGCCGAGTATTTTGCTGTAGGGCAAAAAGGATCGTCCGCGATGCCACATAAGAAAAACCCGATCCTGACGGAAAACCTGACCGGGCTGGCCCGCTTGGTCCGCATGTCGGTCATCCCTGCGATGGAAAACGTGGCGCTGTGGCACGAGCGCGATATTTCGCATTCGAGTGTTGAGCGCACGATTGGTCCCGACACGACAATCACGCTCGATTTTGCGCTGAACCGTTTGGCGGGCGTGATTGAAAAAATGATCATTTATCCCGAAAACATGCTGAAAAACATGCACCAGTTTCGCGGGTTGATCATGTCGCAACGTGTGCTTTTGGCGCTGACGCAAGCGGGCGTCAGCCGCGAGGACAGCTATTCTTATGTGCAGCGTAACGCGTTGAAAGTCTGGGACAATAATGCAGATTTCAAAACTGAATTGCTGGCAGATGCAGATGTGCGTGCGGCGCTATCGGCCGAAGAGATCGAAGAAAAATTTGATCTAGCGTATCACACCAAGCATGTTGATACGATTTTCAACCGCGTATTTGGCGAAAGCTAAGTGATTGCGGCGGCCCGACCTGTGTTGGGCCGCCGCAAAATTTATGCCACCGATGGCGCGTGCAACGGTTGCGGCTGCGACCTGTGCGTCGCGCGCGGCACATTTGGCATCGTCCGTTTTGCTGGCATCGAAAGCACCGCATAGCGCCGCCCGTCACCTTCGTTCAGATAGGGCTCGCCGATGCGTTCGGCGGCAAATCCGAGTTGCCGCAGCGCCCGCATCAGGGCCAGCGGTGAGAGTGACATCAGTTGCGACGCCCCCTGATCTGCTGCAACATCGATCAACCCCTGCACAATAAGCCCGAGGCAATTGCTGCGATCCGCGTGGGTGTTGACCGTGTCAGACATGACCAGTCGCGTACACTCCCACATGTCATCGGTTTCGACATTTGCGGCCATCACACTTGGTGGGATGTCGATTAGCTTGCCTTGCAGGGCGTCGCGCAGCATGTAGCTATGCGCCCCCCATTTAGCTGTCGTGGCCATCGCGCGCGCGCCGCCGATCACGACCCCGTCACGTAAAACTAGTGAATAATACGCTTTGGGATTGTCGTATTGGTCCATTTCGACCTGATCATCGTGTGGAATGTCCCAGCCCAGATGATCGACAAAGAACCTTTTACGTAGTCCTAAAAAGTCGTAAAATGCGCTTCCGTGTAGGTGTAGTTGGGCCAGATTGAATGTGATATGTTCCATGGAATGCTCCCCTTATTGGCGAGATATAGATACCATCACATCTTATGGGTGTCACAATTGGTTCCGACCCATTCATTTTAACAGATTTTCAGCCAGTCACATTTAACAAATCGATAACATTTATGAACGTTTGATTAGCGCCCCAGTTAGATCAATCCGAATTGAGCCGCCAGCGACGCAGCTTGCAAGCCGGTTTTCGCCCCCAGCTTCAGTTTCGCGTTTTTGAGGCGTTGTTTGACAGCCCCCTCCGAAATGCCAAGCAAATGAGCCACTTCCTTGAGACGCTGGCCGTCGCGTACCATGCCCAAGGCTTCCAACTCAGCCATTGTCAGGTTCTTTGGCGGCGCCATTTCGAAGTGCCGCCGTGTCACATAGGCTTGCAGGACCTGCATTTCGAGATCGGTAAAATCGCGGTCGCTGCGTGCAAACGACCCATATGATCGCTGTCCTTCGTCGTTCCCGTCAAAAACCGAAATCACCGCGCCAAAGCGCAGTCCAAAGGTTTTTGCATTAGACAGGATTTTACGCGGATCATCCTCTGACAACTCCTGCCAACGCAGCATTCCGACATTGCTATAGGCCCAGCGGATCACCGGATCAAACAGCATAAAGCGGTTTTGTGTATAATGGTCGACCCAATCGGCCGGCAGTTCGTTTACTTCCTCCACAGGGTACGCGAATCCGATGCGCAAGGCGATGTAGTGACCTGCGGGTGCAATCTCTTTTACATGATGTGGTTCAAGTCTTTGGCTCATGTGCATTGTTTCGCAGATACCCTATACAAAAACATATGTTGTATCCTGCTCAATATCCTTAGAGTTGTAGTGCGAACACTTCGTGCGTTACTATTTTATTTAGGTCAACCTTGGCAACTGGAAAGAGGATCCCATAAAATGTCATCTCAAGTCGAGATCCGCCATATCCTTGCGGCGTTGAAAGAAACGGCAACCGGCGGCTTTGCGCTGGCATTTCATGTCCGGTTTACCACGCCCACATTCTTGTTTCAAACATACCCTAAGGACTGGCTGGATTACTATTCACAAAAAGGTTTGGTGATGTCGGATCCCACGGTCGCATGGGGATTCGAGAATTCCGGCGTGATTTCCTGGGCTGACTTACGGGCTGAAGATACGGGGGCGGTTCTGGAAAAAGCGGCTGAATTCGGACTGGTATATGGTGCGACCTGTGCCATGCAAAGTGATGACAGCCGCAGTATCGGCAGTTTTGCCCGTGCCGACCGCGACTTCACACCGCAAGAGCGCGACATGCTCAACGATAAGTTGCAGATATTGCACCGTGCCACGGCATCTATAAAAGAGCTATCACCCGAGACTGCGACAGCGTTGCGCACCATGTCGGTGCAATTTACCCATACTTAATGCCGGACGTTCACTAATCGTTCAGCAATTTCGTGCACTACTACGGGTATGAATACATCGACGCTCGCCCCGCTTAGTGCCCGCACGCCCGCCCTTTCGCGCAAACGTAAGGCTGCGATGATTGTTCAATTGTTAATTGGCGATGGTGGCAAGTTAAGTCTGTCGCAGTTACCCGAGGAAATGCAGGTGTTGCTGGCCCGTGAATTGGGTGCGATCCGTCTGGTGGACCGCGAGACTGTGCATGAGGTCGCAAACGAATTCGCCCGTGATTTGGCGGCTGTGGGATTGTCATCGCCGGGCGGCGCGGACGGTGCGATTGATGCGTTGTCTGCGCATTTGTCGCCTGATCTGGCGAACAGGTTGCGCGCGGAATTGGCTAGTGCCAAGAATGGCGATCCTTGGACGATGGTTCTAGCACTGCCCGACGATGTTTTGCTGTCGATCATGACCCGCGAGAGCCCCGAGGTTTCGGCGGTCGCCCTGTCCAAGCTGACGGTGATGAAAGCGGCGATGGTGTTGGAAAAACTGCCAGGCGATCAGGCCCGCCGCATTACCTATGCCATTTCGCAAACCGAGAAAATTGCGCCCGATGCCGTGCGCCGTATTGGTGCCGCTTTGGTCAAAGAGTATTGCACAAGAAAAGCAGTTGCATTTGACAAGGCGCCTGTGGCGCGGGTCGGTGCGATCTTGAACTCCAGCCCTGCTCTGACCCGCGAAAGCGTTCTGGAAGGATTGGGAAGTGATGATCCGGTCTTTGCCGACAATGTGCGCAAGGCAATCTTTACCTTCAAAGATATTCCAAACCGCCTGACACCCACGGATGTGCCGGCCTGTATTCGCGGCGTGGAGGCTGATGTGCTCTCGACGGCGATGGCTGCGGCCTTGGCGGGCGAGCCGGATTTCGTGGCCAGTGCCGAGTTTATTTTGTCGAATATCTCTCAGCGTATGGCAGGTCAGATCCGCGAAGATGCCGCCGAGAAAGGCACGGTAAAAGCGAAAGCAGCCGAGGACGCAATGCGTGCGCTATCATCAGCGATCCGCGAATTGGTCGATAACGGCACAATTACTCTGATATCCGATGATGAAGACGAAGCGGTTTAACCGACATTCACCTTGCGACACCGGCCCTACCCTCATATCTGTCACTGATTATGACAGATACCCCCGCCTTAACCGGAAGCCGTGCTGACTGGATTGCCGACCGCGTTTTACGCGGCCTGATTGTGACGACCATGCGTCTGCCTTATGCGCGCCGTGTGCAGTTCATGGGGGCAGTGTTGCGTCGCGGCATTGGTCCGCTTGCAGGATATCGTCACCGCGCAGAAGAGAATCTGGCGCTAATTTATCCGTCAATGACAGCCCCGCGTCGCCGCGAAATAGCGGACGGGGTGTGCGATAATTTTGGCCGCACATTGATCGAGAATTATAGCTGGCGCGAATTTGGCGAGCGGTTGCGCAATGTTGTCCCGACCGGCGACGGTCTTGCCGCGATTGCGCAGGCAAAATCCGACGGGCAGCCCGTGATATTTGTGACCGGACATTTTGGTAATCACGAGGCGCCACGTCATGTCTTGACGCATATGGGCTATGATATTGGCGGGCTTTACCGGCCGATGGCCAATGCCTATTTCAACGATCATTATGCCAGAACGATGACGGCGTGGGGCGGGCCAGTGTTTGCGCAAGGCAAGCGCGGCACCATCGGCTTTGCGCGCCATTTAAAGTCGGGTGGCATGGGTACATTGCTGTTTGATGTGGCCGCCAGCGCAGGTCTACCCATCAATTTTATGGGCCGCCCTGCGAATACCGCGACGTCGGCTGCTGATTTGGCGTTAAAGTTCGATGCTCTTGTTGTCCCTTACTTTGGCAAGCGCAGGGCGGATGGATTGGGATTTGACGTCACGGTCGAAGCACCGATTGCGCAGACATCTGCACATGACATGACCCAAGATATGAGCAACCGTTTAGGGGCCATGATAGACGCAACACCAGAGCAATGGTTCTGGGTACATCGCCGTTGGAAAACCCGCAGCTAGCGCAGCTCGACGGCTGCAAGGATCGGTCCGTGCCGCTCGCGCTGGATAATCACAACTGCGGGATCAGTCCCTGCAATCTGTGCCGTCATCGCGAGGGGCGCGTGGCCGTCCCAACGCCCTATGACATCCCACGAAGTAACAGTATTGACGTAGCGCACTGATATACCTGCGTTTTCACCGCGTGGGATCGTCACATCGCTGACCGGATAATAGCGCACGAGTTGCACCACCATCGGTCCGCGATCACCGCCGCGCGGTTCTGCATTTATCTGCAAGGTTTCGCCATTGCGTACAACCGTCAGCGCCACACGATCAGCCGCCTCGCGATGTTGCGCGATTTGGTCCATTACCTCCATGGCCTTGGACCCGACCACATGATCGACCCCGCCGACAACCATTTGAGGGGTGTAAATCATCCGCGCATTGGCAGCGTTGGCATAACCATGTTGTCGCGCGGTAAACGCTTCGGCGCTAAATGTGTCTTTCCAGCCCAGATAATCCCAGTAATCAACATGTAATGCCAAGGCGATGACGTCATCGCGCTGCGCAAGGTCAACTAGCAATGCGTCGGCAGGCGGACAAGATGCACAACCTTGTGACGTGAAAAGTTCCACCACGACCTTGCCCTCTTGGGCGGCCATGGGTCCTGCAAGCGTTGCGCCGGAAAGTGTCAGTGCCATTAGAAAATGCCGCATATCGGCTCCGTTTTTTGGGTATGGTAAAGTTGTATTGATAATTAACTGCAATGACCAATCAACGATTTGCGAGCCAACTGTGTTTGATGTTTCAATTTAACGATAGACTGCTTCTGCACTGGTAAAATTTGGTGTGCAATGGTATACAAACGCCAAGAGAGTCCTTGATCTACGACGATTCATGGGGCAAAAGTCACGTAATTCACCAGCTATTCAAAGGAACAGCCATGACCATTACAGTCGGCCAAGACACCGCAAAGACCCGCAAGACGTTAACCGTCGGGTCACAGTCCGTTTCATATTATTCCATCGCGGCCGCTGAAGCTGCAGGCCTTGGTGATTTTTCCAAGTTGCCTGCCGCGTTGAAAGTGGTCTTGGAAAACCTGCTTCGTTATGAAGATGGTGGTTTCTCGGTGTCTGTGGACGATATCAAAGCGTTTTCCGAATGGGCGACAAATGGTGGTCAGAACCCCCGCGAGATTGCTTACCGCCCTGCCCGCGTTTTGATGCAGGATTTCACAGGCGTGCCTGCGGTGGTTGATTTGGCTGCGATGCGTGATGGGATCAAGGCGCTTGGCGGCAATGCCCAGCAAATTAACCCGCTTGCGCCTGTTGATCTGGTCATTGACCACTCGGTTATGATTGACGAATTTGGCAATCCACGCGCGTTCCAGATGAACGTAGACCGCGAATACGAACGCAACATGGAACGGTATCAGTTCCTGAAGTGGGGCCAAGGCGCGTTTAACAACTTCCGCGTTGTGCCACCGGGCACAGGCATTTGTCACCAAGTGAACCTCGAGTATTTGGCCCAAACTGTTTGGTCAGACACCGATCAGAATGGCGAAATGGTTGCTTATCCTGATACGCTTGTTGGCACAGACAGCCACACGACTATGGTTAACGGCTTGGCGGTTCTTGGCTGGGGTGTTGGCGGTATTGAGGCCGAAGCAGCGATGTTGGGCCAGCCCGTGTCGATGTTGATCCCTGAAGTTGTAGGCTTTGAGCTGACAGGTCAGATGGTTGAAGGCACAACCGGCACCGATTTGGTGTTGAAGGTTGTAGAAATGCTGCGCGCCCACGGTGTTGTTGGCAAATTTGTTGAATTCTTCGGCAAGGGTTTGGATGTTCTGCCACTGGCTGACCGTGCGACGATTGCAAACATGGCGCCAGAGTATGGCGCGACCTGTGGTTTCTTCCCGATCGATGATGAAACACTGCGTTACCTGCGCAATACCGGCCGCGACGAAGACCGGATTGCCTTGGTCGAAGCTTATGCAAAGGCCAACGGTTTCTGGCGTGATGCAGATTATGCACCCGTTTATACAGCGACCTTGCACCTTGATATGGGCACAATCGTGCCTGCGATTTCGGGACCAAAGCGTCCGCAAGACTATGTTGCATTGACCAATGCGAAGTCCGCGTTTGCCAACGAGATGGAAAACACCTTCAAGCGCCCGATGGGCAAAAAAGTGACCGTTGAAGGCGAAGATTACACGATGGAATCAGGCAAAGTTGTGATCGCGTCGATCACGTCTTGCACCAACACATCCAACCCTTACGTGATGATCGGTGCGGGCCTTGTAGCGCGTAAAGCCGCGGCCTTAGGCCTGAACCGCAAGCCTTGGGTCAAGACATCATTGGCACCAGGTAGCCAGGTTGTTTCCGAGTATCTGGAAGCCGCCGGTTTGCAGGAAGATCTTGATAAGCTTGGCTTTAACCTTGTTGGCTATGGCTGCACGACCTGCATCGGTAACTCTGGTCCGTTGCAAAAAGAGCTGTCGGCTGCGATTGCCGAAGGTGATTTGGTCGCGACATCCGTTCTGTCGGGCAACCGCAACTTTGAGGGTCGCATTTCGCCTGACGTGCGCGCGAACTACCTCGCATCCCCGCCATTGGTTGTGGCCTACGCGATTGCAGGCACGATGGATATCGACCTGCACTCAGAAGCGCTTGGTCAGGATCAGAACGGCAACGATGTCTATCTGAAAGACATCTGGCCAACCAACAAAGAGATCAACGATCTGGTCGAGAAAACAGTGACCCGCGAAGCATTCATCAAGAAATACGCAGATGTATTTAAAGGTGACGAAAAATGGCAAGCGGTCGAAACCACCGATAGTGAGACATACAACTGGCCAGCGGCATCGACCTATGTGCAAAATCCGCCATATTTCCGCGACATGCCAAAAGAAGCTGGCACGATCAGCAACGTCACTGGCGCAAAAGTGCTGGCCGTTTTGGGCGATATGATCACAACCGATCACATCTCCCCTGCTGGCTCATTTAAAGACACGTCGCCTGCGGGCCAATACCTGCTAGAGCATCAAGTGCCAGTGCGCGAATTCAACTCCTACGGCGCACGTCGCGGCAACCACCAGATCATGATGCGCGGCACATTCGCCAACATCCGCATCAAAAACGAAATGCTCGATGGCGTTGAAGGCGGCTACACCAAAGGACCAGATGGCGCACAGACCTCGATCTTTGAGGCGGCGATGGCCTACCAAGACGCTGGCACACCGCTGGTTATCTTTGCGGGTGAGCAATACGGCGCGGGGTCCAGCCGTGACTGGGCTGCCAAAGGCACAGCGCTTTTGGGTGTCAAAGCAGTGATCGCGGAAAACTTCGAACGTATCCACCGTTCCAACCTTGTTGGTATGGGTGTGGTGCCGTTTGAATTCACAGGCGATGATAATCGCACCAGCCTTGGCCTGACGGGCGACGAGACTGTGTCGATCACGGGTCTGGACACGATCAAGCCACTGGAAGTTGTCGACGCGACGATCACTTTTGCCAATGGCGACGTGAAAGCAATCAAAGTGAAGTGCCGCATCGATACCGCCGTCGAGATCGAATACATCGAAAACGGTGGCGTTCTGCACTATGTGCTGCGCAACTTGGCAAAATCTGCTTAAAATAACAAAGGCCCGCGATATTTTCGCGGGCCTTTTCTTTTTGGCGTCTAAATGTGCATGCCAAACGCATCAACAGACCGACAGATGCCGCCCATAATTGCGGATTGAATCCGTTACATCATTCAAAATCTAAATATTCGTGTCCACGTCACCGCCGTGGACAATCTGGTCAATTGCCTTGCGCGGATGCGAGTGCGGGCAGAAATCGCTGCTCGTAGTCAGAACCGACAAGTGGTCCGGTAAACCGGAAAAGCACCGTACCATCGCCATCAACGATGAATGTTTCCGGCGGCGCCGACACACCCCAATTGATTGCAACACGCCCGTTTCGGTCAAATCCGGTCGCGAAAAACGGGTCACCATCTTCGGCCAAATATTCCACAGCGGCATCAGCGTCGTCTTTAAAGTTTATGCCGGCCACGCGGTAGCCCTGCGCGGATAAATCTAAAAGCGTCGGGTGTTCCGCGCGGCAAGGTGGACACCAACTTGCCCAAAAATTCACGATCGTTATGTCGTCACTGCGCAGGTCAACGCCTGTTAACAGTTGAGTGCCCGGAACCGGCTCGGGGGCGAGATCGGGGGCAGCCTGGTTCACCAGAGTTGAGGGCAATTCATTCACATTGTCACGCATCATGCCAAAAAAGAACAAGCCCGCAAGCCCTGCAAAAACTAGCGGTGGAATGGTGATTAGCGGTGAAAATTTAGCCATTTTTGCGTGCCTCTGCCGCGTCTAAAGCGCGTTTTTGTTTGACCGACTGCCGCCAGCTTAATCCGACAATGCCAAGCAGCAAGGCGATGCTGACCACATAAGCCAGCCCAACTTCAGCGGCGTATTTACCAAGTTCGGGGATCATGCGCGTGTCTCTCGCAGGTGCAGCGCGCGTAGGCGGCGACTGCGGATTTCAGTGCGTGTGCGAAATAAAACCAGTGCAAAGAACAGTAAAACAAAGCCCGCGATCGAAACCAACAGCGGTTGGTAAAATACATCGGCCACGTTTTTCTCTTTGTCCAGCGACAAGGACGCGCCTTGGTGCAGCCCTTGGTTCCAAAAGTTGACTGCATAGCGCGACAAGACTGCAAAAACCGAACCAACCATGCACAGCACGCTTGTCAAATCTGCTGCCGTGTCGGGGTCCTCGATTGCCGCCCAAAGCGCCATGTAGCCAAGGTAGAATAAAAACAAGATCAGAAAGGACGTGAGCCTTGGATCCCACGCCCAATAAGTCCCCCACATCGGCTGGCCCCAAATTGCGCCCGTAAATAACGCGATCAGCGTCATTGTAATGCCCACAGGCGCAGCCGCTTTTGCCGCCAATGCCGATACGTGATGCCTGCGCACAAGCCAGATCAGAGAGGCCACAAGCATCATAATCCACGCGTTAATCGCCATGAGCGCGGCGGGAACATGGAGGTAGATGATCTTGACGGTCGCCCCTTGGCGGTAGTCGTCGGGCGTAAAGTAGACACCCCAGATCAATCCCGTGACAAGGCAAACGCCTGCCAACCCGAACGCCCACGGCACAACCGGAGCTGTCCACCCCATAAACCGTTTCGGATTTGCATATTCCCATAAAGACATGGTGTTACTTACCTTTCCCGCTGTGCAGTCTCAATCCCTGATCACCGCAGATTGATGCGCAATACTGCCGCAGTTGCAAATGGCAAAAGCGCAAATGACCCTGCTGTGATCCCCGCCAACATGAGCATGGGTGTTGTTGCGTCCAAGCCCTGCGCGCCCCGCCTGACGGCCTCTGCGCCGAAAATCAGGGTCGGGACGTAGAGCGGCAGCACCAACAAAGAGAGCAGCAAGCCACCGCGCCTGATGCCCACGGTCAAAGCGGCTCCGAACGTGCCAATCATGGAAAGGGCGGGCGTGCCGATCAGCAATGTCAGGGCTACGAATGCATAGGCGCTTGATTGAAGCTGCAAAAGCACACCCAAAACTGGTGCCGCGATGCTAAGAGGCAGGCCGGTGGTGAGCCAATGGGCCACGGCTTTTGCGACGCCAACCATTTCAAGTGGGATGGGTGCCGTGGCAAGCAGTGTGAGCGCGCCGTCTTCGTGATCAAGTGCAAAGATACGGTCGAGCGAGAGCAATGCTGCCAAGAGCGCCGCGACCCAGAGAATGCCAGGAGCGATTTTGCGCAAAATCGCGGTTTCGGGGCCAACTCCAAATGGCACCAGAACGATCACGATGAGAAAGAACACCAGTCCCAACCCAAAGCCGCCGCCTGCCCGTGTGGCAAGGCGCAGATCGCGCAGCAAAACTGCGATCACAGGAAGGCCTCGTCACTGTCAGAGGGACCTATGTCGGGGTGCGCCGCATAATGGGTGAGGTCGAGCGTCGTGGCCTCGTCGAGTGACAGGTCGATGTGGGTGGCAATCACAGCGATGCCGCCGTTTGCGAGGTGAACATCGCGAATGAAGTTGCTGAACAATTTGACAGAAAATCCGTCAAGTGACACGGTAGGCTCATCAAGAAACAGGATTTTGCGCCCGATGACGCCGAGGCGTGCAAGCCCTGCGCGACGCTTTTGACCCGCCGAGAGTGTCCCTGTCAGACGGTCACGTAATTCGCCGAGGTCGAATTGGTCCCAGATCGTATCGGGGACGGGATTACCATAGACTTTCGCCCAGAATGCGAGGTTTTCTTGCACAGTCAGCGCCGTTTTGATGCCGTCAGCGTGGCTGGCATAGGCTGCCTCGTCAGCGGGCAGATCAATCGTTCCGGCGGCTGGATCTTGCAGCCCTGCAAGGGTGCGCAAGAGCGTGGTCTTCCCAATACCGTTAGGGCCGCGCAGTATCAGGGCTTGCCCCGTTTTCACGTCAAACGACAGGCCAGACAGGACGGGCAACCCACTGCGGGTGATCGCAAGGTCGCGAACTTGCAGTAACATCTATACGGGAATCAGGGCTGCTGCGACACGCCGACCTTCGGACAATAGCACGTTATAGGTGCGGCAGGCGGCGGGTGACGCCATTGGTTCGACGCCGATGCCCGCCTCTTCGCAAGCCTCGCGAAAGGCCGGCGGCAGATGCGCAATTTCTGCGCCGGTGCCGATGAACACCACGTCGATGGTTTCGGCCAAGGCAAGGATCGCCGCGACATCATCCAAGCCACCCCAAGGTGCCACGCCCGTCGGCAACGCGAGAATAGCACCGTGATGCACCGTGCCTCCGACCCGAAAGAATCCCGGTCCGTAGCCGTCGATAGGGCGGCTGTTGTCGTAGATCACTTCATTCAGGCGCATGGCGGGCTCCGTTCATTTACGCGTCGATATTGCCAAACTGGTTGCCGGTGGTTGTGGGTGTGTTGGTCCAGTCGCGTTTCACGCCAAGCATCAGCACGATATTTTTCGCAATGTAGATCGACGAATAAGTCCCCACGATGATGCCCCAAGAGATCGCGAAGACAAACCCCCGGATCACGTCACCACCCAGCACCAACAGCGCAATGAGCGCCAGAAGTGTGGTGCCTGACGTCATCATCGTGCGCGACAGGGTCTCGTTTGTGGACAGGTTCAACACGTCGATCAAGGGCAGTTTTTTATACTTGCGCAGGTTTTCGCGGGCACGGTCAAAGACCACAACCGTGTCATTGATCGAATAGCCAACAATCGTCAGCAGCGCAGCAATGATGGCGAGGTCAAACTTGATTTGCAGCAACGCAAACATGCCGATTGTCAGAATGAGATCATGCGCCAGCGCGACAACGCCACCAACCGCAAACTGCCATTCGAACCGCAGCCAGATATAGATCACGATAGCGGTCAATGCGCCGATCACGGACATGACTGCGGTCTTGATCAACTCACCTGACACCTTTGGCCCAACGCTTTCTACGGATGGGAACGTGATCGACGGGTCAACCGCTTGCAGCGCCGCCTCTACGTCAAGGATGGTTTGTGCGCCGACGCTTTCGTCGCCTTCCTGTGCTTGAATGCGAACCATAGCGACGTGCTGGTTGTCGTCGAAGGTCGGATCAAACACTTCAGTGATACTGACATCGCCCAAGTTCAGCTCGGATATCGCAGCACGGTAGTCGCCGACATCGACTGCCAGTTCGGACTGTGTACGGATCGTTGTGCCGCCCTTAAAGTCGATACCAAAGTTCAGCCCGTTGATAAAGAACACAACCACCGAGGCAATCATCAGAATAACCGAGGCGCCAAACGTCAGCTTGGCGTTTTTGAAGAAGTTGATTTTGGTATCATCCGGAACAAGACGTAGACGCATAGCTTAAACCTCGATTTTCTTGGGACGCTTGCGCGCGAACCAGATTACAATAAGCGAACGGGTCACAAAGATCGCGGTGAACACTGACGTCATAATCCCCAGCCCCAGCGTAATCGCAAAGCCGCGCACAGGGCCAGAGCCAAGCGCGAACAGGATCGCTGCGGTGATGAATGTGGTGATGTTACTGTCGAGGATGGCGGAAAGTGCACGCTCGTAGCCCAGCTCAATTGCACGCGCAGGGCCTTTGGCGGTTTTGAGCTCTTCGCGTATGCGCTCGAACACCAGCACGTTTGCATCCACCGCCATACCAACGGTCAGAACGATCCCCGCGATGCCCGGCAGTGTGAGCGTGCCACCGATCAACGAAAGGACACCAAAGATCATGAACAGGTTGATCATCAAAGCGATTGAAGCAAAAAAGCCGAATAGCCCGTAGGTTGCCAGCATAAAGAACACGACCAATGCGCCGCCGACCATGGCCGCAAGTTTGCCCGCGTCGATACTGTCTTGGCCGAGTTCCGGCCCGATAGTGCGCTCTTCCAAGAACGTCAGGCCCGCAGGCAAGGCCCCTGCACGCAATAGCACAGCAAGGTTGGTCGATTCCTCGACCGAGAAGTTGCCTGTGATAATACCAGAGCCGCCGGGGATATGGCTTTGGATTGTGGGCGCGGAAATCACTTCGTTATCCAGCACAATCGCAAAAGGTGCGCCGATATTCTCGGCGGTATATTCGCCAAACTTGCGCGCGCCTGTCGGGTTGAACCGGAAATTCACCGCAGGGCGGCCGTTTTGGTCAAACGCGGGCTGTGCGTCAGTCAGTTCTTCGCCGGACACAACGGGGCTGCGTTCAAGAATGTACAAAACGCCCACCTCATCTAGCGAGGGCACAAGCATATTTCCCGATCCGGCAGCGGCACCTGGATCTGTGGTGCGACCGACGACCGGCTGAAATGTCAGCTGCGCGGTGGTGCCGATAATGTCTTTGACCTCTTGCGCGGAGCCAACACCCGGCACTTGCACCAGAATACGGTCGGTGCCCTGACGCTGGATTGTCGGTTCACGCGTGCCGACTTCGTCGATACGGCGGCGGATAATCTCCAGCGATTGCTGCATGGTGCGGTCATCAACCGCGGCCTTTTCCACATCGGTCAGTTCAATCGTCATGACCTGACCGTTCAGGGCGATTTTAATGTCGTTTTGACCTGCACCCGCGAGTGACGCCACAGGGGTCGCCAATCCGCGCACAAGTGTCATGGCACGATCCGCACCCGCTGCCTCAGAGAATCGGACCCGCAGAATATCCGCGGGACTGTCTTCACGTGTCACAAAGCCGATCAAATCGCGCTCTGCTGCCAAGGTATCTCGCACTGTGGGCCACAGCGCGTTCATCACCGTGGCGTAAACTTCGTCCACTTTCACTTCGGCCAGCAAATGTGCGCCACCGCGCAGATCAAGGCCAAGGTTCACAAGGTTAGACGGCAGAAACGAAGGCCACGTTGTGTCCTCTGCTCCTGCCGAGATTGCGTCATTATGAGCTTCCACGCGGGAATAAAATCCGTTGGGAAGCGCCAGCAAAAAGCCAACCGTGCAGACGAGCCAGATCAGCGTTTGCTTGAATCGAGAGATATGTAACATAAATGACGCCCTGTCGTGGTGTTCGGTGTGAAATTAAGCCTTGGCTGGCTCTGTTTTGTTCACAACAGTCGCGATTGTCGACCGGATGACACGCACGTTCACGCCTGCGGCAATTTCAACTTCGATTTCGTTGCTGTCGTCTTTGACCTTGGTCACTTTGCCCATGATGCCGCCTTGTGTGATGATCTGGTCACCACGGCGCAGCGCCTGCACCATTACCTGATGTTGCTTCAGCTTCTTTTGCTGTGGGCGGATAAGTAGAAAATACATGATACCAAAAATCAGAATCAGCGGGACGAATTGTTGAATGCCTTGCATAAAGGGCCTCCGTTAAGTGCGTAATAATCGCTCGGGATGAGCGCCAAAGTCGCGGCACATTATGACTGCACCCCATGAATGGCAACACGATACCCCCTATTTCAGAGGTTCACAGCCGCCTTAGTTTACGGCATATGGGGGCCAGTTATGAATTTGCCAACCAAAGGACCAATCTTATGCATGATATTCGCATGATCCGTGACAACCCTGCCGCTTTTGATGCGGCCTTGTCTCGCCGTGGGGTTGCGCCGGTGTCGGCGCAAATTCTTGCGTTGGATGAGGGGCGTCGCGCCAAGATTTTGGCCGCAGAAACGGCTCAAGCTGATGCCAATGCGGCGTCAAAGCAGGTTGGTGCGGCCAAGGCGTCAGGTAACGAAGCGGAATTCGAACGGCTGCGCGCGCTGGTTGCGACGAAAAAGGCCGAGATTGCCGCCCTCAATGACGAGGCTAAAGAGGCTGACGCGACGCTGAACACGCTGATGCTAACGATCCCGAACCTGCCT
The DNA here is from genome assembly GCF_054439475.1 of Yoonia sp. MH D7. Classification (NCBI taxonomy): domain Bacteria; kingdom Pseudomonadati; phylum Pseudomonadota; class Alphaproteobacteria; order Rhodobacterales; family Paracoccaceae; genus Yoonia; species Yoonia sp. MH D7. The sequence continues at coordinate 816,214 of NZ_JBTJCF010000001.1, read as the reverse complement.
TATGACGATGTGCCGGATGGTGCAGATGAGGCGGATAACGTCGAGATGAAAACCCACGGCGTCTTGCCTGAATTTGCGTTCAAGCCTGTTGAGCATTTTGAAATTGGCGCGGTTGTGCCTGGGATGGACTTTGAAACCGGCGCGAAACTGTCGGGTAGCCGCTTTGTTTTGTTGTCGGGTGCTGTGGCGCGTGTGCACCGCGCGCTGGCGCAATTCATGCTCGATACCCATGTTGAGGAAAACGACCTGATCGAGGCGAATACGCCCGTAATGGTGCGTGAAGAGATGATGTATGGCACGGGCCAGTTGCCAAAGTTTGGCGAGGATAGCTATCAGACTACAAACGGCTGGTGGTTGATCCCGACTGCCGAAGTGACGCTGACCAATATCGTGAACAACGCGACTGTGGACGAAGCCGCCCTGCCCCGTCGTTTTGCGGCGCATACGCTTTGCTTCCGTTCCGAGGCTGGGTCTGCGGGCCGTGATACCTCTGGCATGTTGCGCCAACACCAGTTTGAAAAGGTCGAGATGGTCACGATTTGCCATCCTGACACGTCGGACGCCGAACATCTTCGTATGACGGCCTGTGCCGAGGGGATTTTGGAAAAACTGGGCTTGCCGTATCGCACAGTGATTCTTTGCACAGGTGATATGGGTGCAGGCGCGCGCCGCACCCATGATATCGAAGTTTGGTTGCCGGGCCAGAATGCTTACCGCGAAATCTCGTCGATTTCGACCTGTGGCGATTATCAAGCCCGCCGCATGAACGCGCGGTTCAAACCCACCGAAGGCGGCAAGCCTGCCTATGTGCATACGCTGAATGGCTCTGGCTTGGCAGTTGGGCGTTGCCTGATTGCAGTGCTGGAGAACGGCCAGCAAGAGGATGGGTCGGTTGTATTGCCAAAGGTGCTGCATCCGTACTTGCGCGGCAAAACCATGATCGGCGTGGACGGTCAATTAATCTGATTAAAAAAGGTCCGGGCGCAATTCGCGTCCAGACCTATTCAAGAAATCGTTTAGAAGTTTTCGCCAGTCGGCTTTTTGATGTGCTTGGACAGGCGACCTGTCTGCTTTTTCTTCTTGTCTTTATACGGGTTCTTGTCGCTTTGATCGCGCAGTGTCAGGCGGATCGGCGTCCCGGGCATGTCGAAATCGGCGCGCAAGCCGTTCACCAGATAGCGGGTATAGCTGGCAGGCACGAGGTCGGGGAACGACGTCATGACAATGAAACCCGGAGGCCGTGTTTTCACCTGCGTCGCGTAACGCATTTTGATGCGTCGACCACCCGGTGCGGGGGGCGGATGCTGTTCCAACATGCCCGTCAGCCAGCGGTTCAGTTGCGCGGTGGTGATGCGGCGGTTCCACACCTCATGGGCGCGCATGATCGCCTCTTGCAGGCGGTCCAAACCTTTGCCTGTCTTCGCAGAGACAGTCACCAAAGGCGCGCCCTTGAGCTGTGGCAAAAGGCGTGCGAACTCTTCTTTCAGCTCTTTTAGCTTGTCTTGCTTATCGGTCTCGATATCCCATTTATTCACCGCAATCACCACGGCGCGACCTTCGCGTTCAGCCAGATCGGCGAGGCGCAGGTCTTGCTGTTCAAACGGGATTTCGACGTCGAGCAGGATGACCACGACTTCGGCAAATTTCACGGCGCGTAGACCGTCAGAGACCGACAGCTTTTCGAGCTTCTCGTGGATCTTCGCCTTGCGGCGCATCCCGGCCGTGTCAAAGATCCGCATCGGCACTGGCACACCGTCGGGGCCTGCCCAGTCCTTTTGCACCGAAATCGCGTCGCGTGTGATGCCCGCTTCAGGTCCTGTCAGCAGACGTTCTTCGCCGATGATTTTATTGATCAGCGTCGATTTGCCTGCGTTGGGGCGACCACAGACCGCAATCTGCAACGGTTTATCTTTGGTGGGAATGCGCGGCGCGTCTTCATCGTCTTCGCCCACGTCCACATCGACCTCGGGCGCGTCAGCCTTGGCACGTTCGTCAAAGGCATCGGCCAGCGGCATCAGAATGTGATACAACTCGTCCATGCCCTCGCCGTGTTCGGCGGAAAGCCGCACAGGCTCGCCCAAGCCCAGCGAAAACGCTTCGAGATAGCCGACTTCGCCTGCCTTGCCTTCGGATTTATTCGCGGCAAGAATCACATTGGCGTTTTTCTTGCGCAAAATATCGGCAAAAACCTGATCGGTTGGCGTCACACCAACACGAGCATCAATCATAAACAGACAGACATCGGCCATTTCCACGGCACGTTCGGTCAGGCGGCGCATCCGGCCCTGAAGGCTGTCGTCCATCGCATCTTCCAGCCCTGCACTGTCAATCACGGTAAAACGCAGGTCACCAAGGCGGGCCGCGCCTTCGCGCAGATCACGGGTTACACCGGGCTGGTCATCGACCAACGCCAGCTTCTTGCCAACCAGACGGTTAAACAGCGTGGATTTGCCAACATTGGGACGGCCCACAACAGCGAGGGTAAAAGACATGTTTCAGGCTCCTGAATATTCAATCGCAGCCGTTACACCACTTTGCACCTAACGGAAAGCCAGCAGTTGGCCTTCTTTCGAGATGACGTAGAGTGTGCCGTTTGCAACAACCGGATTTGTAGCCGCACCGCCCGCTATCGGAACGCTACCGACAAGCGCGCCAGAGGCAGGATCGTATTGCAACAGATTACCCAAGGATGAGGCCACAATCAAACGCCCGCCTGCAAGAATCGGACCGTAGCTCGCAGCTTGCGCGCGGCCTCTGCCATCAGCTTGGGTTGAGGGCAGATCAACGCGCCAGATCGGATCGCCGGTAGCCGCATCAAGACGGACCAGCTGGTTCACGTCATTGACCAGAAACACCGCATTGCCCGCAGGCCAGACAGGGCTCATTGCACCTTCACGCGCCGTCCAGATTCGTTCGCCATTGGCCAGATCAAGTGCTGCGAGTTGTCCGCCAAAGTTGCCAACATAAGCCCGATTACCCGATATCACCGGATCGCCCGAGATATCGGTGATCAATGTCGAGGCCCTGCCATTGCGCGCGCCGGATACAACCGTTGACCAGCGCTGCGTGCCGCCCTGCGGGAATGTTGCGATGACCTCGCCTGACGGGAACGGGAACAAGGCGATGTCGCCGTTCACAGCCGCCCCTGCTCCGCCGCCGAAATTACCGACCGACGGGGTGCCCGAAATCTGCCACTGGGTCCGGCCCGTGTTCACATCCAACGCCCAAGCCGCACTATTGCGCGCCACGACATAGACCAGATCGCCCAATACAGTCGGCGCAGAGGTTCCCGGAGCGTCAAGGTCTTGTGTCCATATCTCGCGGCCTGATGCCGCATCAAGGGCCGTCAATTCGCCAAAGCCCGTGGTCACAAACACACGGCCACCCGCCACGGACACACCGCCACCAGAGGCATCGCCTGCACGATCACGGCCCGGCCTTACGTCAACCGCCCAAAGTGCAGCGCCGCTCGTCGACGTCGCAGTAACCCGCGCGCCTGAATCCAGCGTATAAATCACTCCAGCCGCCACAACAGGCTCCGAGGTAATCCGCGAACGGCGCGTGTCGCCCTGCCCGATATCAATCGACATCACTTGGGTCAGGTTTGCGCCTAGCGCAGGATGGCTGATCTGGTGATCCGGTCCGCCATTGCGGTGGGTCCAATCGGCATTGGTGCGCGCAGCCGCCAAATTCACCGGCCCCGTCTGGTTTACAAACGCTGTCACACCCTCGCGGATATTGGAACGCTCGCCCGTCAGGATCACGTCTTTTTCACCGCAGCTAGCGGTCAGTGCCACCAGCAGGCCTGCAAAAATTGCTGTCTTGGCTGTCACGATCATCATCCTCTTAAACCGGCTTATTCAGCAACGGGCAATTCGACGGTGCCGCCGAGTGCTATAATGAGTGTTTGGGCCCGCTCACGCAAGCCCCGCGTCGCCCCCGCGTCGTCGACAATTGCACGCATTGTGGCAATTGCGGCGTCAACTTCGCCCGCTTCGACCTCGATCAATCCCAGCTGTTCGCGGGCCAATAGCGAAAATGGCAAACCGGGTGAGGCCAAAGTTTCGAGTGTTGATTTGCGCGCAGCGGCATCGGCGTTAGGCAACATCGCGGCCTTAAAAGCCGCCAGATCGCGGTAAATTTCCGGCACGTCGGTGTTCACGGCCAAGCCCTGCAAGGTTTCCAGTGCGCCCCCCACGTCTTCTGCGTCCATCTGTGCGCCCGCTGTCAAAAGCGCCGTCACTGCCACAGCAGAGCCGTCGGCCGAAACCCCGGCCAAGGCCTGCGCGCGCAAAGTCGCATCATCTTGCGCCATTGCCAGCAGAATACCATCACCCGCCGCCTGCGCTGCGGTTTGGGCCTGCGCTTTGCTATACTCGTTGTACGCAGCACCGCCGACAATCACGACCACTGCCGTCACAGCAATCCAGCCATATCGGCGGATGTAGCGGTATAGCGCGTCGCGGCGCACTTCATCAGTGACTTCGTCAATAAAGCTGTCTGTATCGCTCACGGTCAGGCCCCTATCAATGCGGCGTATGCCGCTTGGTGTTGCAGGTTCATATCGCGAAGCTGTCCCGATTGCCAAGACCTAGTGGCACAACTTGCAGTCATCAGCGCACTACATACCAAACCGGCCCTTGTGTTATCATCGCTCAAAACGCCAAACCGACCACGTCGCACCGCCTATCTTGGCCCATCATAGCCCTGTCTGTATGGCGATTATCCCGCATATCTCTGCCGCTCTGATCAACATTTATATAATTCTGGAATTCGAGCCAATAGAGTGTCGGGTTTTGCTGTGGAAAACGGCGCAACTCCGATCTCACGGGCACCAGACGCAAACACGTCCGGTCACGTAACCGATTTAGAAAATGCGTAAGCCGTAGCGTGATGAACTACGTAAATCTCTCCAGCATAGCGATCAACGCCAACAAACGAATCTCGGCGTTGACCTCAACCGCAGACGAGGTCGCACTTGCCGCCAGATAGATGACCTTTTTTACGCAGGGGCCTCTTCCTCCTCGGACTGGCGGTTCCAAAGATGGGCATAACGACCTTCAGCCGCCAGCAAGGCATCATGATTGCCTTGCTCGATAATCTTGCCTTCCTCTAGCACCAAAATCACATCCGCATCGGCAATCGTCGACAGGCGGTGCGCAATGGTGATAACCGTGCGGCCCTGTGCCAGACCGCGCAATTCAGCCTGAATCTCCATCTCGGTTTGTGTGTCCAATGCCGACGTCGCCTCGTCCAACAACAAAATCGGCGGGTTTTTGAGCAGGGTCCGCGCGATGCCCACCCGCTGTTTTTCCCCGCCCGACAGCTTCAGGCCCCGCTCACCCACGGTTGTCGCATAGCCATCCGGAAGGCTTACAATAAAATCGTGGATTTTTACAGCCTTTGCAGCGGCGATGATCTCGCTTTCGTCTGCACTCGGGCGGCCGTATGCAATGTTATAATGCACGGTGTCGTTAAACAGCACAGTGTCCTGCGGCACGACACCAATAAGGGCGTGCAGGCTCTCTTGGGTCACATCGCGCACGTCTTGCCCGTCAATCCGCAGCGCACCATTTTGCACATCATAAAACCGGAACAACAAACGGCCAATGGTGGACTTTCCCGACCCCGACGAGCCGACAATCGCCACTGTCTGTCCGGGCTTGGCGGTAAAGCTGACCCCTTTTAATATCTCGCGCTTGGGGTCGTAACCAAAATGTACATCGTCCAAAACGATTTCACCGCCTTGCACTTTTAGAACCTCTGCATCGGGTTTATCCAGAACCTCGGCCGGATGACCTAACAAATCGAACATTTCACCCATGTCAATCAGAGCCTGCCTGATTTCGCGGTAAACTGTACCCAAAAAGTTAAGAGGCATCGTCAACTGGATCATATAAGCGTTCACCAGCACAAAATCACCAACCGTCAACGCGCCGTTCTCGACACCAATCGCGGCCATCACCATGACACCGGCCAGCCCCAATGTAATCAACAACGCCTGACCGAAATTCAAAAACGCCAGCGTGTAATTGGTCTTGATCGCCGCCACCATATAGCTGCCCATCGCCTTGTCGTAACGGTCGGCTTCCCACTTTTCAGCGCCAAAGTATTTGACGGTTTCAAAGTTCAGCATACTGTCGACCGCCTTTTGGTTGGCATCGGTATCCTGCGCGTTCATCTCGCGGCGAATACGCACACGCCACTCGGTCACAGCAAAGGTAAACCAGACATAAAGGCCAATCGTCACCGCCACGACAACCAGATACCAAACATCAAATTCGACAAACAAAATACCCATGATCAGCAGCAATTGTAAAATTAACGGCCCCACGGAAAACAGCAAAAACCGCAGCAAAAACTCGACGCCTTTTACACCGCGCTCAATGATCCGGCTTAGCCCGCCTGTTTTGCGCGTAATGTGATAACGCATGGAAAGGCGGTGAATATGCGTAAATGTCTCTAGCGCCAGCGCACGCAACGCGCCCTGCCCGACCTTGGCGAAAATCACGTCGCGTAGCTGTTGCAAACCCACCGCCATGATCCGCGTAAAGCCGTAAGCAACCACAAGCCCCACAGCGCCAAGGCCCAGATAGGTCGCCGCTGTTGGCTCTTCCGGGGCCAATGCATCCACTGCCTGACTGAAAAACAACGGCGTAACGACCGCGATGATTTGTGACAGGATCAACGCCAACATCGACGTCACAACACGGATTTTCACACCCGTGTCACCCGCAGGCCAAAGATATGGCATCACACGGCGGATAACGTTCAACCCCTGCACACGGGTGTCAGTCGGGTTTGTGTCGGTTTGGGCTAGGTGGCGCATGGGTCTCTCCGGATTTCAGATCTGCACATAACCAATTGCGCAACCAAAAGGCCAGAGCCGGCCGACTATTCACCACTCGAAGGTATCCGAAAAACCTGTCCGGGGTAAATCAGATCAGGATCACGTATCCGGTCACGGTTCGCCTCGAATACTTTTACATATAAAATGCCGTCACCAAAACGCTCTTGCGCAATCGCCCAAAGGGTCGTTCCGGGCTGCACTGTGGTCATGGCAACCTGGAATTCGTCAGCCTCGGTCTGCACTGCCAAGGCCTGTGCCACCACGGCTGGGTCTTCACGCAGGAACGGCGTCTCTATCCGCGAGACGACCGCGCCCGCATCATCCACTTCGTCGATGCGCAGCGTATAAACGCCCTTGTCCACTTCGGGCAATGCAACCCGCCAATCACCACCCAACGTCACAGACGACGCAGTAACCGGTTGATTATCAATGTAAACCTGCACCTGCCCTGCGCCCGAGGCACGGCCCGCAATTTGCACCGTACCACCGGGAACATACGTGATACTATCAAGCGCCACCGTGGACAGAACATCCGGGGATGCGTCACTGACGATTGGCTGCACGACACGCACACCTTCGGTAGAGGCCACAATTACAGCAGGCGCAGATCCGGTCTGCACAGCAACAGCAACAGGACGCGGAAGCGGCGCAATCAGATAGGTCTCTTCGGACGGAACCGCGCCGCTCTGCGCATCCACCCGCAACGACACAGCGCGCGACGCATCCGCATAGCCTAGCTGCGCAAAAGCCACAAAACTGCCCGATGCATCCGCGTCAGCCTGATCAATCTGCACCCCGTTCAACAAAATATCCACAACCGCAAAGGGTTCAGCCCGCCCTGCCATCACCGTGGTGCCATCAGGCTCAACCCGGAACGTATCCAGCGCCGGGGCAACAGGGTTCGCAAGGGGCTGTGCACTGGGTAACACCTGCGTCACAGGCGCAGAGAGTATCGGCGCAGGTGCAGGCCCGATCAATGCCACAAGCCCCACCGCAATCAATACGGCGGCCGTGGCTCCCAATCCGAGTTGCATCCTGTTCGAAAGCGTCATGTTGTGATCTTTCCCAAGCGCCCGCAAAGTGCGGTTGAGCAAGCATAACAACAGCGCTATGCAGGGTCAAAGGCTCAATTTCAAAGGCAAATCCAATGGTATCAACACTCAAATCTGTCTGCGTTTACTGCGGGTCACGCGATGGCAACCGCGCCTCTTACGCAACTGCCGCTACTGACACCGGCGCGATGTTGGCGCGCAACGGATGGCGACTGGTTTACGGCGCTGGGGATGTCGGTCTGATGGGGCGCGTGGCAAAAGCGGCGCAAGCGGCGGGTGGGATAACGTTTGGCGTGATTCCCGTGCATTTGCTGGACCGCGAGGTCGGTAAACGTGATCTGGACACGTTTATTATCACCGAGACCATGCACGAGCGGAAAAAAGTCATGTTCATGAACGCCGATGCCGTGGTCATGTTGCCCGGCGGTGCAGGCTCGCTTGATGAATTGTTCGAAGCGCTAACATGGCGACAACTTGGCCTCCATAACAAACCGATTTTTGTCCTGAATACACAAGGGTTTTGGGACCCGCTCTTGGCGCTGATCGACCATTTCATCGCGGAAGGATTTGCAGATCCCAGCCTACGCGACTTTATTCAGCCGATACCTGACATCGCAACCTTGGAAGATGCCTTGGCCGCCGCCCTGTCCTGACGCCACAATGATATTGAGTAAATAATCAAGCCAAGCCAAATCAGCGCGAACGCCATTTGGTGCCACAATGTCACGACTTCACCAAAGACCAGAACCGCACAGCCAAATTGCAAGGTCGGGTTGAGGTATTGCACCAATCCAACAGTCGCCATACGGGCACGACGGGCTGCATAGCTGAACAAAATCAACGGGGTGGCAGTCAATGGACCAGACAAGGCCAACAGTGCGTGAGTGCCGACGTCATTGGCCCCGCCCACGCTTGTTCCCATCACCGCGATCCATGCAATCGCCAGCGGGGCCAGCAACAAAACTTCGGATGTGACTGACACGACAGGCCCCAATGGCAGTTGCTTTTTGATCATGCCGTATGCGCCAAAAGTGCCCGCAAGCAAGAATGCGATCCATGGCGCCCCACCCAGACCAAAAGTCAAAATCGCCACGCCAGCCGCCGCAATGCAAATTGCAACCCACTGTGCGATGCCCAATTTCTCGTTGAAAATCAACCTGCCAATCACCACAGCGACCAATGGGAAAATATAAAACCCCAATGACGCTTCAAGCCCCTGCCCATTAGAAATCGCGTGAATGAACCCGAACCAATTGCCCGCAATCACCGCCGCCGCAATAAAAATGATTACCACCTGACGCGGCTGGGATAGAGCGGTGCACACCTCGGACAGTCGCCTCTGCACGGTCAGAATAAGCGCGAAAAATACCAGCGACCACAGGCTACGATAACACAGGATCTCTACTGCAGGCACATGTTTCAACTGCGCATAATACAGCGGCGAAAGCCCCCAGACCACGCAGGCCGTCATCATCGCCAATACACCTTTAGAACCTTGTGTCATCGGATTTACCTCTTTGGGCCATTGGCAATCATCGCCCGCAAAGTGACAACCCTAAAAGCAAAAAGCCCGCCTGTTTCCAGACGGGCCTCTATGCAACTATAAGTGCAAATCAATTACATACGCGACGCGACGTTTTCCCAGTTCACCAATTTATCAAGGAAATTGGTCAGGTAGCCCGGACGTTTGTTGCGGAAATCGATGTAGTAGGAATGCTCCCAGACGTCGCAGCCCAGCAATGTGGTCTGACCAAAGCAAAGCGGGTTAACGCCATTTTCAGTCTTGGTCACTTTCAAGCTACCGTCGGTATCTTTGACCAGCCAGCACCAGCCGGAACCGAACTGACCCGCACCCGCCGCCGAGAAATCTTCTTTGAACTTATCAACTGAACCAAAGCTGTCTTTCAGCGCCGCTTCCAACTCGGATGGCATTTTGCTGTCTTCCGGCGTCATCATTTCCCAGAACTGGTTGTGGTTCCACAGCTGCGAAATGTTGTTGAAAATGCCGCTCTGCGCAACAGCGGATTTGTCATAAGTGCCGGTAATGATCTCTTCGAGAGTTTTGCCGTCCCACTCGGTACCTTCAATCGCCTTGTTACCATTGGTGACATAGGCATTGTGGTGGATGTCGTGGTGAAATTCGAGCGTTTCCTTAGACATGCCTTTAGCTGCAAGCGCATCGTGGGCATATGGAAGATCAGGAAGTGTAAAAGCCATGATATTTCTCTCTTTTAATTGAGGACAGATTGTCCTGATACATGTCATAAGACCCGCAAAGGTCAACCCCTAGAGATGCCCGACCGCGCCCGCCTTTGCCGACGTTGCGAGCAAATCAAAGGCATACTCACCAACCGATCGAAAGCAAATAAGTTCAAAAGTTTCCCCGTCCGTCATCCAGAAAGCGGCGGCAACTTGCCCGATCCGCGACCTGCGAAAATCACCGATTTCAAAGCTGTCAGGGTGCAGATCGGCAGGTGCAAGTTTTGCGATCACTTCGCGCGAGAACGCGCCTTCAACGGTCAGATGGGTGCGCGCGTCAGAGACATTCTCGGCCAGATAATGCTGCCCTTTCATCGCTTTCGCGATCTTGTCCAGCGCATTTTTCACCGCATCATACGGAACCAAAATCAACAGCTCGTCTGGCGACATCCACGCGACGCCTTTATCGCCAACGCTTGCCACCTTGCCCTGCTTAGGCACAGCGAACCCTGTGAGGGCCTTGCAAACCGATGCCAGTTTTTTGTGGCTCAGATCGCCACGAAACGTAATCATGCCGCGCAAACCACCTTCTCGGATCGTGACTTCTCCGGCGGCAACTTCACCTTGTAACATACTGACAGCGTTAGACATTGTTCTTTGCCCCTTCTTTATCATAGAACACCGGATCAACGATTTTCGCCGCGACCGTTGTGCCATCGACCTTGTTGAACGACAACTCTTCACCCATGCGATCAGGCCCGTGCAACACAAGCCCCATCGCAATCCCGCGCTTCAAGGTTGGCGAATAATAGGTCGAGGTCACGCGCCCTTGGGTGTTTTTTTGACCATTGGCATTCACACCCTCGGCAATCGCGTAGGACCCGTCAGGAATGACCGACCCGTCCAGCGTTTCAAGTCCCACCAGTTTCCAGCGATTTGGATCGGCCATATGAGACCGCAGATGCGCCCGCTTTCCAAGGTAGTCGTCTTTCTTTTTCGACAGCGCCCATTGCAAATTCAGGTCTTGCGGAATGACCGTGCCATCGGTCTCGTCGCCGATCATGATAAAGCCCTTTTCGGCACGCATGATGTGCAGCGCTTCGGTGCCGTAGGGCATGACGCCAAATTCCGCACCTGCCGCCAAAAGTATATCCCAAAACGCGCGGCCCTGGCTGGCTGGCACGGCAATTTCGTAGGATAATTCGCCTGAGAACGAGATCCGGTAGACCCGCGCGTCAAACCCGCCCAGCGTCCCGTCAGTCCATTGCATGAATGGCAACGTGTCTTTGGACAGATCCATGCCGCCCAGTTTTTCCAACAATTTTCGTGCGTTAGGCCCGACAACTGCAACCTGCGCCAACTGCTCGGTTACGTTGGCGACATAAACCTTCCAGTCCCACCACTCGCATTGCAGCCAGTCTTCCATCCACGCATGGATACGTTCCGCGCCGCCGGTTGTGGTATGGCAAAGCCATGTTTCATCGTCGATACGCGCGACCACGCCATCATCTGACAGAAACCCGTTCTCAGAACACATCAGCCCGTAACGGCATTTGCCCACGGCAAGATTGGACATCATATTTGTATACATCATATCAAGAAACTTGCCCGCGTCGGGTCCCTTGACGATCAGCTTGCCAAGGGTGGACGCATCCAGCAATCCCAACTTTTCGCGCGCATTGATCACCTCGCGGTGCACCGCCTCGTCCACGGTCTCTTCACCGCGCAGATATGTGTAGGGCCGGCGCCACTGGCCGACCGGTTCAAAGTCTGCGCCATTCGCCGTATGCCAGTCGGACATCGGCGTTTTTCGAACGGGCTGGAACAGGTTATCCTTCGCCACACCCGTGATCGACGAGAGCGAAATCGGCGTATAAGGCGGGCGGAATGTCGTTGTGCCCACATTTGGAATTTCCGCATTCAGCGCTTTCGCAAGGATCGCCAAGCCATTGATGTTGCTCAACTTACCTTGATCCGTTGCCATCCCAATCGTGGTATAGCGCTTGGCATGTTCGACGCTTTCATAGCCTTCTTGCGCGGCCAATTGCACGTCGCTGACTTTCACGTCGTTCTGAAAATCAAGCCATGCTTTGGACCGCAGCGCGTGGCTTGCGCCTTGCGGCATAAGCCAGACCGGCGACATCGGCCCCTCGTGCGCGTCTTCGCCAATCGGCGCGGGTACGGCTTTGCCCGTGTGGCCTGCGGATTTTGCAGCTTTTCGTCCGGCAGCGCAGCCGTCTGCGATGCCTTCGGCAGAGAATAGATGGCCGTTGGCGATCCCTGCCGTGGTCACAAACCCTGCGCCATCTGCGCCCAGTGGTGGGCGCTCTGGATCAGGACGGAACATCGACTGTTCAGCGTCCCAAATCAGCTTGCCGCCGCAATGTGACCACAGATGCACGACCGGCGACCAGCCGCCTGACATGGCGACGCAATCGCATAAAATCTCTTCAACAACAGCGCCTTGGCCCGCTTGATGACAGATTTCAACTGAGGTCACGCGCTTGCCGCCTTTGACCTTTGCGATGCCTTTGCCGAATTCAATGCGGATACCCAAGGCGCGCGCGGCGTCGATCAGCTCGCCCTCTGGCGCATGGCGCGCATCAATGATGGCGGGAACGTCGAGCCCTGCTTTTTTCAGCACAATGGCAGTGCGATAGGCGTCGTCGTTGTTCGTCACAACCACGGTGCGGTCACCAATTGAGACGCCAAAATTCACCGCATAATCGCGTACCGCAGCGGCCAAAAGCACGCCGGGAACGTCGTTGCCTGCGAATGAAAGCGGGCGCTCGATTGCGCCGGTGGCGGTCACGATTTGCGCCGTGCGGATACGCCACAAACGATGTCGTGGACCCTCAAGCTCTGGCGCGTGATCGGTCAGACGCTCATAGGCGAGAACATAGCCATGATCGTAAACGCCCGTCCCTTGCGTGCGCAGACGCAGAGTAACATTCGACATGTTTTCAAGTGCTTGAACGGCGTTCCTCACCCACTCTTGCGCAGGTATACCGTCAATTTTTGGAATATCCACAACCGCGCGACCGCCCCAGTCGGCGGTCTGCTCGACCAGCATGACGCGCGCGCCTGACTGCCCCGCAGACAGCGCCGCCGCAAGCCCCGCGATACCGCCCCCAATGACCATCACATCAAAAGTCGCGTGGTAGTGTTCGTAGGTGTCTGGATCGGCTTCGGTTGGGGCTTTGCCTAAGCCGGCGGAGTGGCGGATGATGGGTTCGTAGATGTATTTCCAGAACGGGCGCGGGTGGATGAACATTTTGTAGTAGAACCCTGCCGGCAGGAAACGTGACAGGTGGGTGTTGATCGCGCCGACGTCGAATTCGAGTGAGGGCCAGTGATTTTGGCTGGTGGCGGTGAGGCCATCGAAGAGTTCCGTGGTTGTCATGCGCTGGTTTGGCTCGAATTTTGCGCCTTTGCCTAGGTTTACCAGACCATTGGGTTCTTCGGCCCCTGATGCGATCACGCCGCGCGGGCGGTGGTATTTGAACGAGCGTCCGATCAGCATTTGATCGTTGGCAAGCAGGGCCGAGGCGAGCGTGTCACCTTCAAAACCGCGCAGGTTCCTACCGTTAAAGGTAAAAGATACCGCTTTGTTTTTATTGACCAATCGGCCAGTTGTGGACAGGCGTGTGCTCATGAGAAATCTCCCCACGACCATCCCGGTCGTGCCGCGGTGATGGCGTCTTTTATGGCTTGTGGTGGTTCAACGGTTTGGGCGGAATAGGTGCCGAAAACCTGCAATGTCGCGGTGCAGCGCGCGGCGAGAAAGTATTTCCCACAGCCAAAAACGTGTTTCCAGCGTTCGAAATGCACACCCTTGGGGTTTTGCCTTTGGAACATGTAATCATGGAAATCATCGTCAGAGCTATTGGTGCCAAAGCGTTTCAGGTGCGCCTCGCCTTCGCCGTGAAGATCGGTTTCGTCCACGTCAATACCGCAGTTGGGGCAGTGTAGAATTAGCATGGAAACCCTCCAAAATCGCTGTCTTTATGTCGTCTTCTTTGCGTCTTGCTTACGTCTTGCATGTCTCGCGCATGGAAAATCATCTTGCGCGCGGCAAAAACCGCGATGCGTGGATGGCGCAGCGGTTGTGTGTCTGATGAGGTCTGGACTGTTTTAGTCCCCGAGGAGACCTTCGGCAACGCCTTGCACTGCGTCATCAACGCCGTCGAGTGTGGCGTTGTCGTCAGGCTGTACAAAGTCGCTGGATGGACCTGTGAGCAGCATGTAGCCCGTGATCGCAAGCAAGATGGCCGTGGTGCCAAACGCCGCGATCTTTGCGCGCCGACTGGCGGGACGGCGTGGCCGTTTTGGCGATTGCATTGGATTTCATCCCCTACGTTGGCGTGCGCAGGGAGAACCCGCGATGCGATGTTATGGTTCCAAGGAGCGTGCAATTGCGTCAATGTGCCACCCCTGCCGCCACCGATTCATCGATGAATTTTCCCTCGCGGAAGCGGAACATGTTGAAGTCTTCGGTGAGCGGCGAGTGACCTTTGGCCATCAGTTCGGCCATGGCCCAACCTGAGCCGGGAATCGCCTTGAAGCCGCCAGTGCCCCAGCCGCAGTTCACAAAGATGCCGTCGACGGGGGTTCTGGACAAGATTGGCGAGCGGTCGCCAGTGACGTCAACGATGCCGCCCCATTGCCGCAACATTTTAAGGCGGCCGACCATCGGGAAGGTTTCGACGAGGGCGCGCACGGTTTCCTCAATATGGTGGAAGCTGCCGCGCTGGGTATAGTTGTTGAATCCGTCGGTGCCGCCGCCGATAACCATTTCGCCCTTGTCGGATTGCGACATGTAGCCGTGCACGGTGTTGGCCATGACGACCACATCCATGCAGGGTTTGATCGGCTCGGAGACCATGGCTTGCAGGGCGACTGATTCCATTGGCAGACGGAAGCCCGCCTTTTCAGCCAAGACCGAGGCGTGACCTGCCACGACCATGCCGAGTTTATCGCAGTCGATTGGTCCTTTGGTGGTATCAACGCCGGTGACTTTGCCTGCTGATTTGCGCACGCCTGTGACTTCGCATTGCTGGATGATGTCCATGCCCATGTCAGAGCAGGCGCGAGCATAGCCCCAAGCAACGGCGTCATGGCGCGCAGTGCCGCCGCGTGCTTGGTAGAGGCCGCCAAGGACGGGGTAGCGTGGTCCGTCGATGTTCATGATAGGCACGAGTTCCTTGACCCGCTGCGGTGAAATCCATTCGGTTGAGACGCCTTGCAGCGCGTTGGCGTGGGCGGTGCGCTGGTAGCCTCTGATCTCGGCTTGGGTCTGGGCCAGCATGATCAAGCCGCGCGGGGAAAACATGACGTTGTAGTTGAGGTCTTGGGACATGGTTTCGTAGAGGCTGCGCGATTTTTCGTAGATCGCGGCGGAGGGGTCTTGCAGGTAGTTCGAGCGAATGATCGTGGTGTTGCGCCCTGTATTGCCGCCGCCAAGCCAGCCTTTTTCAATGATTGCGACATTGGTGATGCCGAAGTTTTTGCCCAAGTAGTAGGCTGTCGCCAGACCGTGCCCGCCTGCCCCAACGATGATCACGTCGTATTTCGGTTTCGGTTCGCGTTTGGCCCATGCCCGTTCCCAGCCTGTGTGTTGGCGTAAGGCTTCACGCGCGACGGCAAAGACAGAATATTTTTTCATGTGATCCGAATCCTATATGGCGGGCGGCACTTTGGCTTTGTTTTTGGCGGAATGCGGGAAAATGAGGATACTCCCCGCGACCTGTGGGGGGGATTTTACGACAAACCGCAGCGATAGGAAATGCCGCGTTGTCGCAGCCCCTTTTCTAAATTGCCCGCGCCCCTTAGGTAGAGGTGAGTTTTAAAGTGGGGTGCTATGATTTTCTGGATAATTTGCATTGTTTTGACGGCTGTGGTGGCGGGTTTGGTGGTGATGCCATTATTGCGCGGCGACCAGTTGGTCGAGGACGCCCCGGACGTTGCGTTTTACCGCGCCCAGCTGGAGGAGTTGGACCGCGATCTGGAGCGCGGTGTGCTTGATATCGCCGAGGCAGAACGCGCCCGTGTCGAAGTGGCCCGCCGGTTGATTGCCGCTGATGCCCGCGCCGCAGAAGTGACGCCAAGCCCGCCTGCTCCGATGTTGGCGATTGTGGTGATCTTGCTTGCAGCGGGAATGGGACTTGGCGGGTATTATTATCTTGGCGTGCCTGGGTATGCCGATTTGCCGTTGAAGGCGCGGATTGCCACCAGTGACCAGATGCGCGCAAGCCGCCCGACGCAAAAGGCGATGGAAGCGGCGGCGGCCCCTGCGGCTCCGGCCACTTACCCCGATGATTATCTGGAAAGTGTCGCTCGGTTGCGCGAGATTGTTCCGACCCGTCCCGATGAATTGGCGGGTTGGGAGTTGCTGGCGTACCACGAGAGCCAGCTGCGCAACTATCCTGCTGCGGTCGCCGCTCAGGCGCGGGTGTTGGCGTTGAAAGGTGCGGATGCGACAATCGAGGATCGTACCCGCATTGTTGATGTGATGGTCATGGCAGCGGATGGCTTTGTGTCGCCTGAGGCCGAGGGCTATGTGCGTCAGATTTTGGAAGCGGACCCCGAGAATGTGGCGGGGCTATATTATATGGGTGCGCTTTATTATCAGACGGATCGTCCTGATGTGGCGTTGCGGTTGTGGCGTCCTGTGGCGGCGGATGGTGATCCGACCCAGTATCATGTGCAGGCTATTCGCGCGCAGATTGAGGATGCCGCGTATTTGGCGGGTGTGAAATATACCCTGCCTGCCGCTGTTGGTCCGAGTGCCGAAGATATCGCGAATGCATCCGATATGAGCGCGGAAGACCGTCAGGGGATGATTCAAGGCATGGTGTCGCAACTCGCAGGGCGCCTCGCGGATGAAGGAGGTCCGGCGAGTGAGTGGGCGCGGTTGATCGGGGCTTACGGTGTGCTGGGCGAGACGGAAAAAGCAAGCGAGGTCTGGTTGGAGGCATCTGAGGTGTTTGCGGGCTCTGTGGGCGCGATGGAGACGTTGCGCGCGGCGGCGGTTTCTGCGGGTGTTGCTGAATGATCCTCGATGATGTGGTTGAGTTTGCTAAGGTGCTGCCTGATTTCGGGGCCGTGGCGGGGTTGGATTTAGGCACGGTCACGATTGGTGTGGCGATGTCGGATTTGCGGCGCGGGGTGGCGACGCCGATTTTAACGATCAAGCGTAAGAAGTTTGGTGTTGATGCGGCGGCGCTTTTGAAGCTGCTGGACGAGCGTAAAGCGCATGGCATTGTGTTGGGTTTGCCGCGCAATATGGATGGATCGGAAGGGCCGCGCGCGCAGGCGACCCGTGGATTTGCGCGCAATCTGGAGCGGCTGACAGAGTTGCCGATTACGTTCTGGGACGAACGCCTGTCGACTGTGGCCGCGACGCGGGCCATGATCGAGGCGGATTTGTCGCGGAAACGTCGCGCAGAGTTGGTTGACCATGTGGCGGCGGGGTTTATCTTGCAAGGATTGCTGGACCGTTTAGCCCATTTGAGGACCGCGTAGATGACCAAAGATACCGATGATATCTGGCAGCGCGACGAGGTACAAAGCCCCTGCATCAAAATTTGTGTTGTGCATGCGGAAAGCCGGCTATGCACGGGGTGTTTGCGCTCTATTGACGAAATTGGTGCCTGGTCGCGCATGAGCAACGCGCAACGGGCCGAGATTATCGACGAATTGCCGTCGCGTACGGGGCAGATAACCCGCAGGCGTGGTGGGCGTGCGGGACGTTTAGAGCGTTAGTGTGCGAAAACAAAGCAGCGGTCGCGGCGGATCATGATCCAGAGCGGCGTGCCTTCTTTTGGCAGAAAGACCGACGGCACCAGCGCACGCAGGATCGAGCCGTCAAAGTCCATTTGAAACTCCACAAGGCTTTCTGATCCCATGAAGCGCGCGCGTTTGACGATGCCGCGCGCGGGGGTGCCGACGACCGGCGTTGGATTGGGACCGCGCCCTGCCCGATCAAAATCGATTTTCAGATGTTGAGGCCGGATCACGATGTCGACTTTTGTGCCGTTTGCAAAACCCGGCGCGAGGAATTGTCCGAAGGCGGTATCGGTCAATGCGCCCTGCACTGTCCCGTTGATCACATTGATGTCGCTGAAAAACCCTGCCGCTTCTTTGTCTGAAGGCGCATTGTAGATGTGGTAGGGCGCGCCGCGTTGCACGATTTTACCGTCGCGCATCAGGGCGATTTCATCAGCCATGCGCATGGCCTCGCCCGGCTCGTGGGTGACAAGCAGAACTGCGGTGCCTTCTTCTTTCAGCACAGCCAGCGTCTCGTCACGGATATCGTCGCGCAACCGGTCGTCGAGGCCCGAAAACGGTTCGTCCATGAGCATGATTTTGGGCTTTGGCGCGATCGCGCGCGCAAGGGCCACCCGCTGTTGTTCGCCGCCCGAAAGCTCGTGTGGATAGGCATCCGTGTGGCGCGTCATGCCTACTTTTTCCAGCAATGAGCCGACCCGTTCGCGGTTGGCTTTTGCGCCGCCCCGCAGTCCGAAGGCCACGTTTTCCGCCACGCTAAGGTGCGGGAAGAGCGCAAAATCCTGAAACATCAGCCCGATGGATCGTCCTTCTGGCGGTACGCGGGTGATCGTGTCGCAGACCAGTTTTCCGTCCGCATGGATTGTGCCGCTGTCCTGCATTTCGACGCCAGCAATGATCCGCAATGTCGTGGATTTGCCGCAACCCGATGGCCCTAAGAGGCAGGTGACCTGCCCCGGATCGACCGTCAGGCTGACGTCATCTACGACCTGCCTGCCGCCAAATGATTTGACGATATTGCGAATTTCCAAGCGTGGCACGGTCATTGGTATGGTGCATCCCTGAGTGAAACAATTGGGTATTCATAAGCCATAGCAAGAGACGCCGTTGTGGACAAGGTCAGCCGAGATCAAATACCTGACTTGCGACGATCTGGCCGTTCACTTGCAAGTGAATTTTATGCGCGCCTTTGTGCAGTTTGAATGTGGTGGCGGTGCCGTCGAAGTGATGGGTTTTGCGTAGGTTTATTTCGACATCTGTTTTGCCTTGTAACACCTTAAACTTAAATACTTTTGACGATATTTTTCCGTTGGATTTTACAAAATCTATTTTGTAGTCGACCATCAGCGGACCGCAGGATTTCGGTGTCAGGGTTGCGTCGATTTGCACCTTGGTGTTGAGCGCAACGTCAGACGGGATTTTGATCTGCGCGGTGAAGCTGCCGTTTGTGGCGTAGCCGAGCAGATCCATTGCGCCTGAGTGTCCTGATTTGATCAATGTGCGCAGGGCGTGACGCGTCATCCAGTCAAGTTCCTTGGCCGATTGCCGGTTGGATTTGGCCCATGATCCGAGTTGGTTAATTACTGCGTCCGGATCGAATTTTGCGATATCATTCAAGTGGTTCGCAACCGATCTGGTCACAAAACGTGTAGGGTCGGCGTGTAACGTGTCGAGGATTGGCAGGGTGTCGCGGGTGGTCAATCCGACGTTTTGCCCCCATGGCAGGCGTGGTCTGGTGCCTTCGGTTGCCAATCTGCGCACATGGTAGTTGTCGGACACAGCCCAGCGGTGGATGTGTCGCATCGTGGCCGATTGGTTGTGGCTCAGGAAGGCCCTGATCGAATATTCCATCGAGAAGTGTTGAGTGAGTGTTTCCAACAGGTTGAGCGATTGATCGAAGTGTGTTTGCAGCCCGTGGTTTTCGACATAGACCCCGAGTGGTGCGTAGATGAAGCGCCCGAAGTCGTTGTCGGTGAGCGTGGGGTCAAGCGGTGGCGGCAGGCTATTGCGGATCGCGTGGTCGGCGGCATCAAAGTCGTGCGGCAGGTATGTGCCGAGGTGGTTGGCAATGTGATTGATCCGCGCCTTGAGTTCGAGTGTGTGCAGATCGCCCATGACATCGCGAGTGAAAGCTGGCGCGTCGAATACGCCAGCTTTGCCGAAATGGTTCGCGAGGGTTTCAACGGTTTGCGCGTTGAAGAGTTGGTCCGCGAGGCTGTCTCCCTTGCCCATTAGAGGGTCGCGTTGATAGCGCCGCCATCGAGCACGATATTTTGGCCGACGATGAAACCTGCGTGGGTGGAGCACAGGAATGCGCAGGTTGCCCCGAATTCCGCCGGCGTGCCGTAGCGTCCTGACGGGATCGTGGCTTGCCGGTTTGCCCGTGCGGTTGCCCTGTCGATGCCCTGTGCGTCCATCACCCCTTGATCCAGCGAGCTGGCGCGGTCGGTGTCGTGGATACCTGGTAGCAGGTTGTTGATGGTAACGCCGTGGCCTGCCACTTGGCGTGAGGTGCCAGCGACGTAGCCTGTTAGCCCTGCGCGTGCGGCGTTCGAGAGGCCAAGTTGTGCGATAGGTGCTTTGACCGAGCCGGAGGTGATGTTGACGACCCTGCCCCAGCCGCGAGCGATCATTGCGGGCAGGAGTGCTTTCATCAGCGCGATGGGGGCGAGCATATTGGCGTCGAGTGCTTTGATGAAGTCGTCACGGTCCCAATCGGACCAGAGACCCGGAGGCGGCCCCCCTGCGTTAGTCACGAGGATGTCGATGTCTTTGGCGGCTGCGAGCAATTTAGCGCGGCCTTCTTCTGTCGCGACGTCGGCTGCGACAGTTGTGACCGTTACACCGTATTTTGTGCGGATCTCGGCGGCTGTGGCCTCTAGCGCGTCTGTGCTGCGTGCATTTAGGACAAGCGAGACGCCTGCCTCGGCGAGTGCTTCTGCGCAGCCGCGCCCCAAGCCTTTTGATGATGCGCAAACCAGTGCGCGTTTTCCTGAAATACCTAGATCCATGTCGGTCCTCGTCTGAAAGCGGTGTCGCCCAATGATTAATTGATATCTGTTTGTCATTAAATAGGAAATTCAATGGGATGTCACGTTGACCTAAGGATCGCTCGCCCCTAGTTTCCAGCTAACTTGTGATAAATGGTTTCCGATGACAGATGACGTAGATCCACCAACGATGCAGACGGTTGCCGTGCTGCGTGCCGATATGTTTCCGGTTACCGAAGGTGTGGCCGAGGGCGAAGGGATTTCGTTTGCTGACGAACTGGTGATGGATGACATTTACCAGCTGTCCCAAAGTGCAACCCGTTTGCCGTTAAGTTTGAGCCTGCAAGAGGGTATTGACGGGTTTATCATTGATGAGAGCACCAGTGTCGGCAAGGTCGGCAATGCGATTTATCTGGACAGTTGTGTGACCTTGATGGCTGCCGATAGCACAACATACGAGGTTCTGGTTCTGGTCGAGGTTGAGGATGGATCGGTTGAAGCGACCTATTTGTTGCCGCTGGCCAGCCTTCTGCCTGCTACAAATTACAGTCTGGTGGGCGTGGACCGCGACGCTGCTACGACGCGCTTTGCCGAAGTTTCCTGTGTGTCGTTTACCCGTGGTACACATATTACGATGGCATCGGGCGAGCAGCGCCCGATCGAGAATTTATGCGTCGGTGATAAGGTTTTGACCCGCGATGATGGCCCGCAAGCTGTGCGCTGGATCGGGCAGACCACCCTGCGTGCGCTGGGCGAATTTGCCCCGATTGTGATTACCAAAGGTGCGCTACATAACGAACATGATCTGTTGGTTAGTCCGGATCACCGGTTGTTTGTATACCAGCGCAAGGATGCCTTGGGTGCGGGGCGGCCCGAAGTTTTGGTTAAAGTGCGTCATTTGATCAATGGCACCAGCGTGTATCAGCGTGACGGCGGATTTGTTGACTATTTCCAGCTGCTATTTGACGAGCATCAGATTATTTACGCGGAAGGTATTGCTGCGGAATCGCTGTTAATTGACCCGCGCACCCGCGCGGCGGTGCCTGACAATGTGCGCTCGTCCAGCCGTGGCGGGCATAGCCACCGCGCGCATTTTGACTATGAAGTGCAAGAAAAACTGGCCTCGCGACCTGACGCGGTGGATTTGTTGAAGAAAGCCTCGTCGAATTAGGCATGAGTGTTGCGGGTGTTTTCGTGCAATGTCGGTATGGATGAAAATGGGTTGCGTTAGCGACTTATTAACAGGTGCCACGTAGGATAGCTGCTGTGAAGTCGTTCGTTTATGTCATTCGCAACGTTTCAAACTGTCTCGGGTTTTCGGAGTTTATTGCGGCGCGGACGATTTACGCCAAAGCCGTATTGTGCGGGGCTGTCAGATTTAGTGCCTTTTGATGGGTTTGGATATCGCAGCCTGCCTTGTCGGCTGGTTAAGAAATGAAAGTGGATGCAGTCACATTGGATTGGGTTTGATGTTGGTAAGTTTTAATTGATTTTGCGTGCGGTCGCTGGTGATGGCGCTAGAGCAAGGAGCTAATTTAAATTCAGAATGTTGGTGATTTTATGATGTTAAAGGTCTGATTGTGGGATGGGCGTAATCGTCTTGAACCGTGTTGGATGACGTTCATGGGGTGTTAAACGCCGCTGACCTGTATGGTGATTTGCAAACCAGGTTTAAATTTAACGCACGAGCTTTGCTGCTGTGCCGGTAGTTCTATTTTCCCGATTTTGATCTATTCGGTCATTTTGCCCATTCAGGTCATCGACGTCTCACACCTCTGTCACCGACGTCAAAGTGCGGTGCATAGAGCTAGATTCATGCGGCTGCGGATTGCGTCGGATATTTATAGGTCTTATTCTTTGCAATCATGGCTCATGATTGGTCGCGCCATTTTGTTTGCCAATGTAATAGCTACGAGCATTCGTGGCTTTGCTCGAACAGTCGTGCCAGCCACCAGCCTAGGCGGATCGAACCCTGCAAGCCAGTTCAGACGTGTCATTGCGCCAGTGATGACACCTCGGCGAATGTCAGCATGCCCTATTTTTGCGATTGGCCCAAGCCGTGCCGTTCCGCCTGACGAATGTTGGCGAGGTGCCAGATCAAGCCAGACAATAAAATCTCGCACATACTTAAAACAATCCATAGGATGTGCAAGAGCTTCAATCGCCGGAGCAGATAGCGGAATTACGGCCAGCAAAGTTTGAAATTGTCGCGTCAAATTCGCCTTGTTAGACAAATTTGCTTTGTTTACTTTGGCTTCAGTTAGGGCTGTCTTTTCTGCGATATGCAAACCAAGTATTGTCATCTGTAAAACACAAATTCAGGTTGCTCTCGATTCAATTTTTTAAGAGCGGCGTCGATATGCTTGAGCGTTTGTGATGCCTAGTGGAAACAATGGTAGTACTTATACTTCACCGCGCGAAGCACTCACCAATTCCCTCGGCTGGCGGACAAGGTGAACTCGCGTTCTGAACGATACCACCCTGTCATCGAAGCGCCGTGAAGCTGAAGTATGATATCTTCGGTGATATTTCTGGTGTTGGGTGATAAATATCCTCAGAGCCGAAACAGCCGCTTTCAGTACCGTCTTCGTGAGTTGCGAGAGAGAAATACGGTGGGAAAGGATGCGGGACTGACGGGTTAGTTTCGAGCTACGCTGGCCAAACTACCTTGGAACAGGTCCTGACCTGCGGGTCCGGTGATGTCGCCGTAGATGATGCCCGTAATCCCGTCTTGATAGCGCCCGCGAAAGTCGCCGAGCAGGGTGCCGTCGATGGTGTAGGTATCGCCGCCCTGCCCCAAGTCGCCTGTGACAGTGCCGTCAAATGTATAGTCCACGTCTGTATCAGTGGTAGGCACAACAGTGCCGCCGGTGATGTCGAGACGCCCTGACAGGCCAGTGAAATTGGAGGCGCTGCCACTGATCTGGTCGCGTTTTGCGCCAAAATCAACGGTGAGGTCCAGATCGCCGATGTGGTCGGTCGCAGCACCGTCGATGGGCAGGGCCAGTGTCATGTAGCCTGCATATTGAGCGGTGCCCTGTTGCGGCAATGTTGCGGGGTTGGAGAGGTTTTCTTGGGCGAGATCAGTCGCGAGGTCTGATGCGGCGTCTGTGCGCGGTAGGTTATTCTCACTGCCGCTACTGCTGCAAGCGCCTAGGGTAAAAATTGTGCCAATAAAGATCAGTTTAAGCATCGTAGTTCACCCGTTGTTAACCAGATTATAACGTCGCGGGTTTGCGTTAATGTTGTGTTAACGTGGGGGTGTTTGGCGTAAAAAAGGCCGCCCTGCGGTTTGCGGGGCGGCCTCTTGATGCGAGTTAGTCTCGTTCAGCGACAACGCGGACGCCGACATATTCATAGTATCCATTCACGAGCGCAGGATCGAGGCCTCTTGCGTCAAGTGCGCGGATGTTTGGGTTGCCCAAAAAGTTGCCGTACATGGTGCCATCCATGTTAATCGTATCGCCATTGCCGCGTAGGGTGCCCGTGTAATCAACGGAAAACTGGTTGCCGCTGCCGATTGTGCCGTTGTTGAGGTTCACGCTGCCGCTATATTGATCAATCGAGCCGGAACCTGAAATGTATTCGTTCGCGCCCGCCACGCCGCCCACATTTGTGATTGACCCGTTGATCGCGTTTAGGTTGTCAAAGTTGACCCGCACATTCGCATCGCCGATCAGGACAGTTCTGTCGTATTCGGAGCCTGCAACGATCAGAGCGTTGCCAGTGAAGTTTGCGGATCCTGTTGTTTTGTCTACAACCTTTGGGCCTGACGGGGTCATGGCGTTCACGCGTGCGACACGGTTGTCATAGGCCTGTGCTTGGTCGAGCAGGTCTTCTTCATAAGAACCGCCGCAGCCTGCCAGTGTTGCTGCGAGTAAGGTTGCGCATGTGATTGGTTTTAGAAAATTCATGGTCTTCGTCATTGTCATTGTCATCGTCCTTCTCCCCCGAGAGTGTTAATTCTGATCCATCAGGCATTTGTTAATCATTAATCCAGTCAAATTCATGGCGCGTTTCGATGTGACGTTGCTTATGGTTTATTGCCCTTTCGGGGCGCGCACTTTATGGCTGGTCGCATGACAAAAACACCTGACCTTCCGCCCGAAATTGCCCGCCGCCGCACCTTTGCGATTATTTCGCATCCTGATGCCGGCAAGACCACGTTGACCGAGAAATTCTTGCTCTATGGTGGTGCTATCCAGATGGCCGGACAGGTCCGTGCGAAGGGCGAGGCGCGCCGCACGCGATCCGACTTTATGCAGATGGAAAAGGATCGCGGGATTTCGGTTTCTGCTTCGGCGATGTCGTTTGATTTTGGCGAGTATCGTTTTAACCTGGTGGATACGCCCGGTCACTCGGATTTCTCTGAGGATACCTATCGCACACTGACAGCGGTGGATGCCGCCGTCATGGTGATTGATGGTGCCAAGGGCGTGGAAAGTCAGACGCAGAAGTTGTTTGAGGTCTGTCGTTTGCGCGACCTGCCGATTTTGACGTTTTGTAACAAGATGGACCGCGAAAGCCGCGATACATTTGAGATTATTGACGAGATCCAAGAAAATTTGGCGATTGATGTGACACCCGCGTCGTGGCCGATTGGTGTGGGTCGTGAATTTATGGGCTGCTATGATATTCTGCGCGACAAGCTGGAATTGATGGACCGTGCGGACCGTAACAAGGTTGCGGCGTCTATTTCGATTAGTGGCTTGGATGACCCGAAGCTGGCCGAGCATGTGCCTGCGCATTTACTGTCGAAGTTCCTTGAAGAGATCGAAATGGCCAAGGAGTTGTTGCCCAAGCTGGACCCGCAGGCCTTGCTGGATGGCACCATGACACCGATTTGGTTTGGCTCAGCGATGAACAGTTTTGGCGTCAAGGAATTGATGGACGGCATTGCGACCTACGGACCTGAGCCACAGGTACAAAAGGCCAATCCGCGCGATGTGGCCCCTGACGAGAAAGCGGTCACCGGATTTGTGTTCAAGGTGCAGGCCAATATGGACCCCAAGCACCGTGACCGAGTAGCGTTTGTGCGGCTTGCCTCGGGTCATTTCGAGCGTGGCATGAAGTTGACCCATGTACGCACTAAAAAGGTCATGGCGATCTCTAACCCTGTGCTGTTTTTGGCTGCCGACCGCGAATTGGCCGAGGAGGCGTGGGCTGGTGATATCATTGGTATTCCCAACCACGGGCAGTTGCGCATTGGCGATACGTTGACCGAGGGCGAGGCTATTCGCGTGTCGAACATCCCGTCGTTTGCCCCTGAATTGTTGCAGACCTGCCGTGCGGGTGATCCGATGAAGGCCAAGCATTTGGAAAAGGCGCTGATGCAGTTTGCCGAAGAAGGTGCGGCGAAGGTGTTCAAGCCGACCTTTGGTTCGGGCTTTATTGTCGGTGTCGTTGGTGCCTTGCAGTTCGAGGTTTTGGCCAGTCGGATCGAGTTGGAATATGGTCTGCCTGTGCGGTTTGAGAGTTCGCAATTCACCTCTGCCCGTTGGGTTTTGGGGCCGAAGGTTGCGGTGGATAAATTCTCTGAAGCCAACAAAGCGCATATTGCCACAGATAACGACGGTGACGTTGTATTCCTGACCCGCCTGCAATGGGACATCGACCGTGTGGGCCGTGATTACCCTGATGTGACGTTGTCGTCGACGAAAGAGATGATGGTCTGACCTTACAGAACCGCGTTTTGCCGACCGGAGAAATCGTGACCGTTGACTGCCGTGGCACGATGACGGGTAATCGCGGGATTTTGCATGGTGAGGGGCGTATTTTGGGCGCGGCGCGCTGGACCCATCAGGCATGGATTTGTTGCGTTTTAGACTGGCAAGGGCGCAAGCGCGAGGTCATGACCGGCCGCAATTGGACCGAGCTGTTTTTCCTCGATGAAGCGGTTGCATTGGCGGCGGGGCATCGTCCGTGTGGCTATTGTCGCAGGGCGGCGTATCGTCGGTTTGTGGATGCATGGGAGGCAGCGACGGATGCGCGCGCGAAGGCACCGCAGATGGACCGCGCTTTACATGGGGCGCGAGTGCACCGGGACCGATCTCAGGTGACGTATTTTACGGATTTTCCGGCGTTACCCGAGGGGACATTTGTGCGCTGGCAAGATGTGCCGCATTTAGTGGGGCAATGTCGGTTATATCCTTATGCGCCGAAGGGTTACGGGCATGCCGTTCCGCGCCCTAGCAGTGGTCGTGTCGAGGTTTTGACCCCTACCCCGATTGTACAGGTTTTGGCGGCGGGCTATGTGCCAGAAATCCATCCGTCATTTAGGGCATGTTAACGAATTTACGTGATTGTGGGGTCATGTTGTTGCGTTTGTTTTGCCTTTTCCTGCTTGTTGCTTGTGCGCCGTCGGAGCGTTTGCAGCGCAGCTATGTCCATAACACTGACGTTTGGCAGACAGTTTCGCGCGACATAGAGGTGTTTCGTGATCGCGCGGACCATGTTTTGGCCCGTACAATTATTTTAGAGGGTGGTGGCGAGATTGCCTATTACCTGTCGTTGTCGTTTTTGCATGGCAAGCGCAGTCGACCGCAGATTTTATCGGTGACGCAGGACGGGCGTTTGATGCCCTATGAGTTGCATGATCGGTTCAGCACGTTTTGCATCGATCATTGCCATAAGGCCGAGATTGGACAGATTCGTTTGACCCAAGCGCAGTTTCGCACTGCGGGAAATGAGGGTATGGCGTTGCAAATTGACGGCGTCCGCCGCAATTATACCACCAACATCCCTGCACGGTTGTTTTACAGTGCCCTGCAAGCCGCTAACCTGTTGGAATCAGGCCACACAGACAGCCATGAGTCGCGTTTCCTTGACCTTTGACCCATTTAAGGCTAATGCGTTGCAAAGTCGAACGCGCTGACAATTCGGTCAGGCGGGCCGCGCAATATGAGCGGCCGATATGCCGTACATATTGAAAGGGCAAACTTGACCAAATTCTCTGATCTCAACCTTGGTCCCAAGGTTATGAAAGCCATCGCCGAGACTGGCTATGATACACCGACACCTATTCAAGCGGGTGCAATTGTGCCTGCGCTGGAAGGCCGTGATGTTTTGGGTATTGCCCAGACTGGTACCGGCAAAACCGCTGCGTTTACGCTGCCGATGATTACACTATTGGGTCGTGGTCGTGCGCGGGCGCGGATGCCACGATCCTTGGTGCTGGCACCGACGCGTGAGTTGGCGGCGCAAGTGGCCGAAAACTTTGATAACTATGCCAAATACACCAAGCTGACAAAAGCGCTGTTGATTGGTGGCACGTCGTTTAAGGATCAGGACAAGCTGATCGACAAGGGTGTGGACGTGTTGATCGCGACGCCTGGTCGTTTGCTGGACCATCTTGAGCGTGGCAAACTGATTCTGACTGATGTGAAGATCATGGTTATTGATGAAGCGGATCGCATGCTGGACATGGGATTCATTCCTGACATCGAAGAAATTTTCAAGCGCACGCCGTTTACGCGTCAGACGTTGTTTTTCTCGGCGACGATGGCCCCTGAAATCGAGCGTATTACCAATACGTTCCTGTCGAACCCTGCTAAAATCGAGGTGGCCCGTGCCGCCACGACGAACACAAACATCAAGCAAGGCGTTTTGATGTTTAAAGGCTCGAACAAGACCAAGGAACCTGCCGAGAAGCGTGCAGTGTTGCGCGCGCTGATTGATGCCGAGGGTGACACTTGCACCAATGCGATCATTTTCTGCAACCGGAAGTCCGATGTGGATGTTGTTGCTAAGTCGCTGAATAAATACGGTTATAATGCCGCGCCTATTCACGGTGATTTGGAGCAGAGCCACCGGACGCGTACGCTGGAATCGTTTCGTAACAATGAGTTGCGGTTTCTTGTAGCCTCCGATGTGGCGGCCCGCGGTCTGGATATTCCGGCGGTGACCCATGTGTTCAACTTTGATGTGCCGAGCCACGCCGAAGATTATGTTCACCGGATTGGCCGTACCGGTCGTGCAGGTCGGTCTGGCACTGCCATCATGATCTGCGGAGGTCGTGACGAAAAGAATTTCGCTGATGTAGAGCGTTTGGTGCAGACAGAAATTCCGCGGCTAGAAAACCTGCTTGGTGCTGTGAAAGTGGCGCCAGAGGGTGAAGCTGACGCGCCGAAAACCGACAAGCCAGCGCGTACACGCAGTCGCACGCGCAAACCGCGCGAAGACCAGACCCGCGACGAGAAACCTGTTGTTGAGGACGTTGCTGCGGCCCCTGCCCCAGTGCAAGCGCCAAAAGTTGAAGCGTCGCATGACGATAAACCTCGCGAGGATCGTCCACGTGGCCGTTCGCGCGGTGGTCGTGGCCGTTCGCAGGAAGATCGTAGTGCGCAGAAATCGCAGGATGATCAGGGAGCTGGCGAGGCTCAAAATACTGATCGCAGCGCGCATGATCGTCAGAGTAACGAGCGTAACAATAACGACCGTAACAATAACGACCGTCATAACAACGAACGCAATAACAACGACCGTCACCGCAATGATCGCGGCAACAACCGTCGCAATGACAATCATGTTGTGGGTCTGGGCGATGACACGCCAGCGTTTATTGCGTTGAGTTTTGAAGAGCGCGCAAAGAGCTAAGTTTTGGTGCCGCCTTCGGGCGGCCCGTTACCCTGCCAGAGAGATTGAGATGATTCCTGCACGTTTTGCGCCACAGCTTTTTGGGTTTATCTTGTCCTGCCTGATGACATTCATCATCACAGCAATTGCGACGTATCGTGTCACCGGTTTCTCGGACCAGTTTATCAGCTCTTGGGCGGGATCGTGGATCACAAGCTGGATCTTTGCCTTCCCAATCGTGCTGTTTGTGGCACCTTTTGCGCGTAGACTGGCAGCACGATTGGTGAAGGCAGACGCCTGAGATTAACTCAGGCGGCTGACGATCACGATCACTTCCGGCTTTTTGCCGATTTCACTGTGCGCGGATTTACGCGCGGTGTTTTTCAGTTCTTTTTCGAGTTTTACATCGTCGCGCAGGGTCTTTGGATTTGCACGGCCGATGAATTGTGCGAGATCAGCCTCGACCACTTCAACAAGCGACGAATTCGAGATTCCTGTTCCGGCAAGACCCGAGATTTCGACCCATGGGTCGCCCAGAGGCTCGTCGTTTTCGTCCATGATCAATGTGACGACCATTTGGCCGTTCAACGCCATACGGATCCGGTCGCGCACAACACCGTCCATAGCGCCGTATTTCACAGTGCCGTCGAGGTAGGTGCGCCCTGTTTCAATGTATTCGGCCACGGTCGGTGCGTTGCCGGACAGGTCGATCATCATGCCGTTCACGGCCACGATACCGGTGATGCCGCGCTCGGCACCCAGTTTGACATGTTCGCGCAGGTGGCGGTGTTCACCGTGCATCGGGATCAGGATTTGAGGTTTTACGATCTCGTGCAGCGTTGCGAGGTCGGGGCGGTTGGCGTGGCCGGAGACGTGGTATTTGCCGCCCGCATCGTCGATCACGTCAACACCGAGTTCCGAGAGTTGGTTCATGATGCGGATCACACCACGCTCGTTGCCCGGGATGGTTTTGGAGGAGAACAGGAAGGTGTCCCCTTCTTTCAACGACAGCCCTAGGTATTTGCCTTGCGCAAGTTGCGCTGAAGCGGCACGGCGTTCGCCTTGCGAGCCGGTGACCAGCAGCATGATGGAATTGCGCGGCATGTTGAGCGCATCTTCTGGAGACACGACAGGCGGGAATCCAGTGAGAATGCCCACTTCGGTCGCAGCTTCGACCATGCGGCGCATGGAGCGGCCCAAAAGCACAACGGAACGGTTTGCTTTTTTCGCAGCGAGCGCCAGCGTTTTCAGGCGTGCGATGTTGGACGCAAAGGTTGTGGCGACCACGGTGCCTTTGGCCTCGGTCATCATTTCGGCGATCGCGTCGCCGATGGTGTTTTCCGAGCGGCCCGGTGCCATGCTGAATACGTTGGTCGAGTCGCAGATCAGGGCTTTCACGCCGCCTTTTGAAACTTCTTCCCAAAGGTCGCGGTTGAAGGCGTCACCGACCACTGGGGTTTCGTCGATTTTGAAGTCGCCTGAGTGCAGAACGCGGCCTTCAGGTGTGTCGATCAGCAAGCCTGCGCTTTCGGGGATCGAGTGCGAGATTGGCACGTAAGACACGGTGAATGGTGCGCAGTCGATCATGTTTGGATAGGGATCAACGACGGTAACAACGCTGTCGGGCAAGCCGTGCTCGCTGAGTTTGCGCCGTGCGATGTTCGCAGTGAACGGGCGTGCGTAGACCGGTGCGCCGAGGCTTTCCCACAGGTGCCCGATGGCGCCTACGTGGTCTTCGTGTGCGTGGGTGATGAAAATACCCACGATGTCGGCGCGGCGTTTTTGCAGCCACGAGATGTCGGGCATGATCAGATCAACGCCCGGTGTCGTGTCCATGTCAGGGAATGTGACCCCGAGATCGACAACGATCAGTTTTTCTTTGCCAGGCAGCCCGTATCCGTAGATGTAGGCGTTCATCCCGATTTCGCCGGCCCCACCGAGGGGCAGATAAATCAGGCGTTCAGCAGCTTTTTTGCGGCTCATGTCGTTTCCTTGTTGTAGCGGTGGATCACGGTCAGACCGTGCATCGTCAAATCGTCTTCAAAGACGTCAAATAATTTCTCTGTTTGTCCAAACAGCGGGGCGAGCCCGCCTGTTGAGATCACGCGCATGGGCATGTCCCGTTCGGCCTTAATGCGTGCGCATATCTCACGAACGAGCCCCACGTAACCCCAAAACACCCCAGATTGCATACAGGCAACGGTGTTTGTGCCCACAACGGCCTGTGGTTTGGAGATATCAACGTGAGGTAGGGCGGCTGCGGCGTTGTGCAAGGCCTCTAACGAGAGGTTTACGCCCGGAGCGATGACGCCGCCGACGTAGGCTCCATCGCTGTCAACCACATCAAACGTGGTGGCTGTGCCGAAGTCGACGACGATCAGGTTGCCGCCGTGCCGGTCAAACGCCCCTGCTGTGTTGACGAGCCTGTCAGGTCCAACGGCGGTGCCTGCGTCGACCCGCGGGTCCACGGGCAAGCGGCAGTCGGGCTTGCCGACCACGATGGGACGGCAGTTGAAGTAGCGGTCTGACAGAACCCGCAAATTAAAGACCACGCGCGGAACGGTCGAAGAAATGATGACTTCGTCGATGGCCACGTTAATTTTGTTGATACTCATGAGCGTGGACAGCCAGACGTAGTATTGGTCAGCTGTGCGCTGCCATTCGGTCGAAGTCCGCCATGTCGCGAGGAAATTTTTTCCGTCCCAGATCGAAAACACGGTGTTGGTATTGCCGCAGTCGATGGCCATGAGCATTTGGTGTTCCTTTAGAAATAGACGTCGGCTGCGGGGATGGTTTGTGGCCCCGCGTCAGTGATCAGCACAAGATTACCAGTCTCGTCGATGGTATCAAAGATACCCGTCATCTCGGTTTGACTGGTGCGGGCGGTGATGGTGGTGCCAATGCGTGCTGCGTGTTTGAGCCAGTCGGCGCGGATACGGCCGAAACCTTCGGTTTTGAGCAGGTGCTCTTGGGCTGCAAAACTGGTGGCGAGGCTGGTCAGGAAATCTTCGGGGCTGACGTCAAGGCCGCCTGCGGATTTTACGCTGGTGGGCGCAAAAGCGGCGTCGCTAATGCCCTCGGGGATATGGGCGAGGTTCACACCAAAGCCGATGGAGAGATAGTTGATCCCCGTTTGTGCGCCAGAGGTTTCCAGCAGGATGCCTGCGACCTTGCCGCCGTCCAGCAGCACGTCATTTGGCCATTTGAGGGATAGTTTTTCGGCATTCACATATCTGGCAAGTGCGGTGAAGAGCGCATTCGCTGCGAGAAAAGAGCGTTGTGCCGCCTCTGCGTGGGTGCAGTTCGGTTTGAATACAAGCGTCGCGGAGAGGTTGCCCGCGGGTGTATGCCAGCCGCGTCCTCTGCGCCCGCGCGCCGCGGTTTGCACATGCGCCATGATCCATGTGGGGGACGTGAGTGAGGCCGCCGTGCGGGCGGCCTCGGTCATTGTGCTGCCAAGTTGCGCGTGAATGATCCGCTCGACGTCTGCGGGCCAGGCAAGCACCCCGTTAATTGACAAGTGTTTCTGCCGCGGCTTGTGCCACTGTCTCGATGCCAAACAGGTTGATGCCCGGCACCCAAGCGAGAAGCACAATCGCGCCGGTTACAACGGCAGCGGTCCACAAAACGGGGGACATTTTGCCATCTACGCCATCGGTGTCTTCGCCAAAGTAGACATAATAGACGATCCGCAGGTAGTAAAATGCACCAATGACCGAGGCTATGACACCCGCTACAGCTAACCACCCCAGTCCCGCGTCATAAGCAGCACGCAGCACGTAGAACTTGCCAAAGAAGCCAAGCATCGGAGGGACACCTGCGAGGCTGAACATCATGACCAGCACGACGAGGGCCATCAGTGGCTCTTTTTTGGAGTAGGATTTCAGCGACTGGATGTCCGTGACGGGGCGTCCGTCTTTTTCCATGCCAAGGATAAAAGCAAATGTGCCGATGTTCATGGTCACATAGATCGTCATGTAGATCAGCATCGCTTGCACGCCCAGCACTGTGCCAGCAGCCAAGCCCATGAGCGCGAAACCCATGTGCGCGATAGATGAATAGGCCATCAGCCGTTTGATGTCGCGCTGGTTGATGGCTGCAATTCCGCCCCAGAACATAGAGAGCACTGCGATGAAGGCCACGATCTGCTGCCAGTCGGAGACAATATTGCCGAACGCGTCATGCACGACCCGTGCAAAGAGTGCCATGGCCGCAACTTTTGGTGCGGTGGCAAAGAATGCAGTGACGGGTGTAGGCGAGCCTTCATAGACGTCAGGTGTCCACATGTGGAAAGGCGCGGCTGAGATTTTGAACGAGAAGCCCGCCAGCATGAAGACCACGCCAAACAGCATGCCCAAAGACGCGCCGTCTGCTGTTGCTGCGATGATGCCCGAGAACAGGGTTGTGCCTGCAAAGCCATAAGTCAGCGACGCGCCGTAGAGCAGCAGCCCCGAGGACAGTGCGCCAAGAACAAAGTACTTCAGGCCCGCTTCTGTGGATTTCAGGCTGTCGCGGCGCAGAGAGGCGACAACGTAGAGCGCCAGTGATTGCAGTTCTAGCCCCATGTAAAGCGACATAAGATCGCCCGCCGAAACCATGACCATCATGCCAACGACCGCCAGTGTAATCAGGACCGGATACTCGAAGCGCAGCAACCCGCGTTTTTGCATATATTCTTGTGACATGACCAGCACGATGGCTGCAGACAGCAGGATCACCACTTTGGCATAGCGCGCAAAGCCGTCGTCGTTGAACATGCCCTCGAACGCGGTTGTCGTGCCTTCGCCGTCCGAGATGTAGAAAGCAAGCAAGACAAACAGTCCCGCAGTCACCCATGTCAAAAGCGGCGCCAAGCCGTCTTTGGTGGTGTAGACAGCGACCAAGAGCGCCAGCATCGCGTAAACGGCCAGTACAATTTCCGGCATTACGGTTTGGATATCAGCAGAGATCATAGGTCCCGTTCCTTACTGTGTGACAGCGGCATGCATGCCGGCCGTCGCCATGTCGTAGTTTTCAACGAGTGCTGCAACGCTTGGCCCGATGATATCGAGCACCAATGCGGGGTAGACCCCCAGCAGCAGCGTCATAAAGACAAGCGGCACAAAGATCGCCCGTTCGCGGATGCTCATGTCGGTGATCGACTTGAGGCTTTCCTTGATTAGGTCGCCCAAGACCACGCGGCGGTAAAGCCAGAGCGCATAGGAGGCGGAGAAGATCACGCCGGTTGTCGCAAACAGTGCAACCCATGTGTTCACTTGGAATACGCCGACAAGCACGAGGAATTCTCCGATGAAGCCTGACGTGCCAGGCAAGCCGACGTTAGCCATTGTGAAGAACAGGAAGATGAGCGCGTAGGCAGGCATCCGGTTCACCAGACCACCGTAAGCGTCGATTTCGCGGGTGTGCATCCGGTCGTAAATCACGCCCACGCAGAGGAAGAGCGCGCCCGAGATAAAGCCGTGGGAGATCATCTGGAAGATCGCGCCGTCGATCCCCTGCTGGTTGGCAGCAAAGATACCCATTGTCACATAGCCCATGTGCGCAACAGATGAGTAAGCGATCAGTTTCTTCATGTCGTCTTGGACCAGCGCCACAAGCGAAGTGTAGATGATGGCGATGGCCGAGAGCCATAGAACAAAAGTGCCCATGACTTCGGAACCGATCGGAAACATTGGCAACGAGAAGCGCAGGAAGCCGTAGCCGCCCATCTTCAATAGAATTGCGGCCAAGACCACCGAGCCAGCGGTTGGTGCCTGAACGTGCGCGTCAGGTAGCCATGTATGCACTGGCCACATCGGCATTTTTACTGCGAATGAGGCGAAGAAAGCGATCCAGAGCAGAGTTTGCATGCCGCCGATGATTTGCACGCCGAGGATCGAGAAGTTCTCGGATGCGAAGGTCGTGGTCATCAGGGTGGGAATATCGGTTGTGCCCGCTTGAGAGAACATTGCGACCATCGCCACCAACATCAGGACCGAGCCCAAGAAGGTGTAGAGGAAGAATTTGAACGATGCGTAGATCCGGTTCTTGCCGCCCCAAATGCCGATGATCAGGAACATCGGGATCAGGCCCGCTTCAAAGAACAGGTAGAAGAGTACAAGATCAAGCGCCATAAAGACGCCCAGCATCAGGGTTTCCAGCAGCAGAAACGCGATCATGTATTCTTTCACGCGGTCGGTGACGTTCCAGCACGACGCGATGACAAGCGGCATCAGGAATGTGGTCAGCATCACAAACAGGATTGAAATGCCGTCGACACCCATCTTGTAGTTCATGCCAAGCAGCCAAGGCCGTTCTTCGACGAACTGGAAGCCGGTGTTTGATTTGTCAAAGCCGAACAGGATGAACAGCGACACAAGGAAGGTTGCTAAAGTCGTCGCCATCGCGACCCATTTGGCGTTGTTTTGAGCAGCCGCGTCATTGCCCCGCAGGAACAGCGCCAAAATGGCAGCTCCCAGCAGAGGAATGAACGTGGTGAGCGAAAGTAGGTTGCTCATTAGTTGGCCCCTCCGAACATAGTGACCCATGTGATCATGGCCGCGATGCCAAGAACCATGGCGAAGGCGTAGGTGAAGATATAACCTGATTGAGCTTTGTTGGTCAGGCGTGTGAGGAATGGCACGATGCCCATGGCGATGCCGTTGATGGTGCCGTCAATGGCTTTGGTGTCGCCTTGTTTCCACAAGAAACGGCCGATCCACATCGCGGGTTTAATGAAGATGTAGTTATACAGCTCGTCAAAATACCATTTGTTCAGCAGGAAGTTGTAGAGCGGGGCCTGCTGTTTGGCCAAGCGGCCGGGCAGCGACGGGTTCTTGATGTAGAACAGCCAAGCGAGCCCGAAACCGCCAAGCATGGCAAAGAATGGCGACAGCTTGACCCATATTGGTACGTTGTGTGCTTCGTGCAGGACGTGGTTGTCGGCGGCCTTGAAGATAGCGCCTGTGCCAGGAACTTCGGGCCATGCTGCGGCTGCGTGCTCGGTACCGTGATCATCCGTTTCCTCGGTCGCGGCGTAAGCTGGCGCAACAAGAGTGAAACCCAAATCTGCATGTGTTTCGTCAGATTGCGCAATCGTACCAAAGAACTTGCCGACAGATTCGTCGCTGGCAAAGAAGGATTTGTAGAACACCATGCCAGAGAACACCGCGCCAAATGCCAGCACCGCGAGCGGAATCAACATGGTGTTGGGGCTTTCGTGGGCGTGGTCGTGGGTGTGTTTGTCGCCGCGTGGCGTGCCGTAGAATGTCATGAACATCAAGCGCCAGCTGTAGAAACTGGTCATGAAAGCCGCGATCACCAGCATCCAGAAAGCGTAAGACGCTTCGGCGGCATAGGCGGATTCAATAATCGCATCCTTGGAGACGAAGCCCGCAAAACCGACAGGAAAGCCGAGATAAAGCAAAGGGATACCAAAGCCGGTAATGGCCAGTGTCCCGATCATCATCGCCCAGAAGGTCTTGGGCATTTTGTGACGCAAGCCGCCGTAGTTTCGCATGTCCTGCTCGTGGTGCATTCCGTGGATCACCGAGCCTGCGCCCAAAAACAGCATCGCCTTAAAGAACGCATGTGTCAGCAGGTGGAACATCGCAACCGAGTAGACGCCGACGCCTGCGGCGACGAACATGTAGCCGAGCTGTGACATTGTGGAATAGGCGATGACGCGTTTGATGTCATTTTGCACAAGACCGACAGTCGCCGCCATAAACGCGGTTGTAGCGCCCATGAACACGATAAAGTTTTTCGCCTCTGGCGCATATTCAAGCAGTGGTGACATGCGGCAGACAAGGAAGACGCCTGCGGTAACCATGGTGGCCGCGTGGATCAGAGCCGATACAGGTGTCGGCCCTTCCATCGCGTCGGGCAGCCATGTGTGCAAGAACAGTTGCGCGGATTTACCCATCGCGCCGATGAACAACAGCACGGCGATCAGGTTGGCTGCATTCCAGTCGGCCCAAAGAAAGCGCAATTCGGTTTCGGCCAAGGCTGGCACGGCTGCAAAGATGTCGTCAAAGCGGATGCTGTCGGTCATCAGGTACAGCGCGAAAATCGCCAGCAGGAAGCTGAAGTCACCCACACGGTTAACCACGAACGCTTTGATAGCGGCGGCATTGGCGGATGGTTTTTTGTAGTAGAAACCGATGAGCAGGTATGACGCGACGCCCACCCCTTCCCAGCCAAAGAACAACTGGACAAGGTTATCGGCGGTCACAAGCATCAGCATCGTGAATGTAAAGAACGACAGATAGGCAAAGAAGCGGGCGCGGTATGGCTCGTTATCTTTAAAGTTGTCGTCGTGGGCCATGTAGCCAAAGGAATAGAGGTGCACCAGCGCCGAAACGGTGGTGATCACGATCAGCATGATCGCGGTAAGGCGGTCCATTCGGATGCCCCAGTCGGTCGACAATGTGCCGCTTTCGATCCAGCGCATGATCTGGATGCTTTCGGTCTGTCCGTCGAATGACAGGAACACGATCCAAGACAGGAACGCCGCGAGGAACAACATACCGGTGGAGATCCACTGCGCTGCTTTCTCGCCGATGAATTTCCAGCCGAAACCTGAAATAAGCGCGCCGACAAGCGGTGCAAAAAGGATGATCTTTTCCATGTGGATTAGCCCTTCATCACGTTGACGTCTTCAACGTCGATGGTGCCGCGGTTGCGGAAGAAACATACGAGAATTGCAAGGCCGATGGCGGCCTCGGCTGCGGCGACGGTCAGCACAAACAAGGTAAAGACCTGCCCCGCCAGATCGCCCAGCTCGCTGGAGAAGGCAACAAAATTGATGTTCACTGCGAGCAGCATCAACTCGATGCTCATCAGCAGGATGATCACGTTTTTACGATTCAGGAAAAGCCCGAAAATACCAATGACGAAAAGGGCGGCAGCTACCGCGAGATAATGTTCTACACCGATCATGATTATAGCCCCTGCCCTGGTTTGACGTCGATATTTTCCATCGACTTTGCCGGATCGCGATGCATTTGCTGCATCACGTTCTGGCGCTTGATGTTGGTGCGGTGGCGCAGTGTCAACACGATGGCACCGATCATAGCGGTCAGCAGGATCAGGCCCGCGAGTTGGAACAGGATGATGTATTTGTCATAGATCAACAGGCCAAGTGCTGCGGTGTTGTGCGCGTCACCTTTGGGTGCTGCGATGTTGGCTGCTGCGACGTCCGAGAAGCTCCATACGCCAAGCGCCATGCCGAGTTGCATAAGGATCACCGCGCCGATCAGCAGCGCGAGTGGCATGTATTTCGACATTTCCGCCTTGAGTTCGGCAAAGTCCACGTCAAGCATCATCACCACAAAGAGGAATAGAACCGCAACCGCGCCGACGTAGACGATGATGAGCAGCATGGCGACAAACTCTGCGCCCAAGAGCACAAACAGGCCCGCAGATGACAGGAACGACAAGATCAGCCAAAGCACCGAGTGGACCGGATTGCGGCTCATCACGGTCATCAGCCCGCCCATCACGGTGGTCAATGCAAAGAAGTAGAATGTGAATACGGCAACGGTCATTGGCCTGCGTCCTTTTCCATCACGTCGGTGGCGATTTGCATCGCCTTTGTCATTGCAGGCACGCCGCCAAACATCGCGGCTTGGGCGATGGTTTCGGCAATTTCCTGTTTGGTTGCACCGGCCTGAACGGCATGGCGCACGGTAAGTTTAATCTGCGTCTCGGCGGTGGCACCTGTGACCGTCAGCGCGTTGAGCGTCAACAGCAGCTTGGTTTTCGCGTCAAGCCCTTCAGGGTTCAAGCCTTTGCCGAAAAACTGTTCCATCATCTCTTTAGACATGGTGGGAAACAGGGTCTCGAACCCTTTGGTCGAGAACGCCTCCATGCCCGGATTAAGCTGTTTTGCCCAATCCTGACCCATAGCCATCATGGCTTCAAAGGGGTTTTTATCGGTCATCGGTACGGTGCATCCAGCTCTAGGTTGCGTGCAATCTCTGCTTCCCAACGGTCGCCGTTCTCTAACAGTTTGTCTTTGTCGTAGAACAGTTCTTCGCGGGTTTCGGTCGAGAATTCAAAGTTCGGGCCTTCGACAATGGCGTCTACCGGGCAAGCTTCCTGACAGAAACCGCAGTAGATACATTTGGTCATGTCAATGTCGTAGCGGGTTGTGCGCCGTGATCCGTCGTCGCGCGGTTCGGCGTCGATGGTGATCGCTTGTGCAGGGCAGACCGCTTCGCAGAGTTTGCACGCGATGCAGCGCTCTTCGCCGTTGGCATAGCGGCGCAAGGCATGTTCGCCGCGAAAACGCGGGCTGAGTGGCCCTTTTTCGTGTGGGTAATTCAACGTGGCTTTTGGCGAGAAGAAGTATTTCATTCCCAGCCCAAAGCCTTTCCAGAAATCCATCAACAGGAAATATTTGGCGGCGCGTGTGTAGTCCATCGGTTCGTTCATTTTAGCAGCCCTTTCCGACATAGTCGCTCGCATTGTGCGCTATCCGCATGAGGTGATCAAAGAGCGCGCGGTCGGTTGCATCCAGTTTCGGGTTGTCCGGCACTTTTGCGCGCAAGACTTCGCCAGCGACCATTGCCTGCTCGATCGGCGCAGTGCAATCGCCGGTTTCAGCCTTGAGCGCGACTGCCGCCCCCATCCGCCTGATCACGTCTTCCAACGCGAATGTTTCGAATTTTGCACTCGTCATATCACGCTCCAGCTGCCCGATTGGCATTTGCGCCATAAATGCGCCCACTTGCGCGGCAGGGCAGTTTGCGCCACCAAACGGTCCCGCAGAGCAGCCGGTGATCCAGCGAGGGAAATCCTGATCGGCTTGCGACACGGCGACGGGTGTCTGGTCTGGCATACACCCCGCCAGTGCAACGAACGCTATGAAAATTGTCGGCTTCATGCTCATCCGCCCAATGTCCAGCGCGCCCAAAAGCCGCCCAAGACTTCAAATTTTGCGAGGAAAGCCACCAATACGACCCAGAAGAGCGACAGCGGTAGGAAAACTTTCCACCCGATGCGCATCAACTGGTCGTAGCGGTAGCGCGGTGTGATTGCCTTGACCATCGAGAACATAAAGAACACGGCGGACATTTTCAGGATCATCCAGAAGATACCATCTGGAAGGCCCGGGATTGGCGAGAGCCAGCCACCGAAGAACAGCAGGGTTGTGAGCGCGCACATCAGCACAACCGCCATAAGTTCACCGATCATGAACAATAGGAACGGTGTGGACGAATATTCAACTTGGTAGCCTGCAACCAGTTCTGATTCCGCTTCTGGAAGGTCAAACGGCGGACGGTTTGTTTCGGCCAAAGCGCTGATAAAGAACAGGAACAGCATCGGGAAGTGCGCGACCCAGTACCAGTTGAACAGACCTGCGTTGCCGCGTTGTGCTTCGACGATATCGCCAAAGTTCATCGAGCCGGTCGAGATAATCACACCGACGATGATCAAGCCAATAGAGACTTCGTATGAGATCATTTGTGCGGCGGAGCGCAGGGAGCCAAGGAAAGGGTATTTCGAGTTGGATGCCCAACCGCCCATGATGACGCCGTAGACTTCAAGC
Organism: Yoonia sp. MH D7; assembly: GCF_054439475.1. Lineage (NCBI taxonomy): Bacteria > Pseudomonadati > Pseudomonadota > Alphaproteobacteria > Rhodobacterales > Paracoccaceae > Yoonia > Yoonia sp. MH D7. The sequence goes on along the minus strand of NZ_JBTJCF010000001.1, from coordinate 775,228 downwards.
GAGGAAACCGCAAAGACGTAGAGGATCGCGACGTTGATGTTGGAAAGCACCCAACCGTCGTTGAACGGGATCACGGCCCAAGCGATGACAGCCAGCACAAAGGATAGCATTGGCGCGAGGAAAAACACGGCTTTGTCGGCGCCGGCAGGCACAACGATTTCTTTCACGATGTATTTCAGGAAGTCGGCAAAGGACTGCAAAAGCCCGAATGGCCCAACCATGTTTGGACCTTTGCGCATTTGCACGGCAGCCCAGATTTTGCGGTCAGCGTACATCAGGAACGCGAGTGCCACCAGAAGTGGGACCAGCACCAGAAGACATTGACCGAGGATCACCAGAATGATGCCCAGATTGGTATTGGTGAAAAATTCGACCATGGTTTGCCCCTTACACCGTTGGAATTCCGGCTGTGCCGCAATCGGCGACAGCCACTTCGGCGTCAATTGTCTTGGACCCACGCGGAAGCGAGGGCGAGATTGTATAGACGGCATCGGCGGACCAAAGCCCGCCGCTGACGTTCGTATTTGTGCGCACGTGCCGCAAGAACCCGTAACCGCGGATCAGCGTGTATTGGGCGGCGGCACATTGCGCGTATTTTGTGACCTCGTCGGGGCCGTTTGCACCCGTCATAGACACCCGAAAGCTGACGAGATCGCCATCGAGCAGACGGGTTTCGATCCCTTGGTAGGAAGGCGCCATTGATCCTTGGCTGACCTGTGTTTGGTCGGCGCAAGCGGCGGTGGCCGCGAGGGATATGAGGGCCAAAGCCTTCATTTACTCGGCTGCCACAGCGGTGATTGTCCGCGCTTTGGCGATTGCAGACAGTTCGGCCATCAGGCTTGATGCCCGTGCAATCGGGTTGGTTAGGTAAAAATCGGTGATTGCGTAGACAAATGGCGCGTTGTCGGGTGCCTTTGCCTTGGCGGGTTTCCATGTATTGACGGAGACAACGTCGATTTGGCCCAAGTGCGGGTGCGCGGCAACGATTGCAGTGCGCAGTGCGGCGAGGCTGTCGAATGGAAGTGTCGCGTCAAGTTCAGCAGAAAGCGCGCGCAGGATGGCCCAGTTTTCTTTCGCGTCACCCGGTGCAAAGCTGGCGCGCATGGCAAGTTGCGGGCGGCCTTCGGTGTTCACAAACAACCCGTTTTCCTCTGTATAGGCGGCCCCCGGCAAGATGATGTCAGCGCGGTGTGCGCCGCGATCGCCGTGGCTGCCTTGATAGATGACGGTCGGGCCAGCGGGGATGTCGCCTTCGTCAACGCCGAGGTTGTAGATCACCTCCGCGCCGTCAAGGGCAGCGGTTAGGCCCCCGTCAGTGACGGCCTCCACGTCCATCGCGCCGACACGCCCTGCGGCTGTATGCAAAACCATGAATTTGGAACCGGTCGCTTCGGCAAGGGCCATGACGGAGCCGAGGATCGCGTCGCCATCAGCGCGCGACAATGCGCCCGCGCCCAAGATGATGATCGACGCCTCGTCCTGCACGTCAGAATAGTCACGCGACAGTAGATCCGTAATGGTGTCAGGGCCGGAACCAAGATGATCGCAGTCAAATGTCAGGTCAACCTTCGGGCCGATCATGGCGACATTTGCGCCGCGCGCCCAAGCCTTGCGCAGGCGTGCATTCAAGACAGGCATTTCAACTTTTGGGTTGCTGCCGATAATCATGATCGATTGCGCGTCATCGATATCTTCGATTGTTGCGGTACCAACGTAGCCGGAGCGATTTCCCGCAGGAAGTTTCGCGCCATCAGTGCGGCATTCGACGTGGCCGCCCTGCCCTTCAATCAATGTTTTGAGTGCGAAGGCTGCTTCTGTCGGGACCAGATCACCGATCAGACCGGCTATTTTCTTGCCTTTCATCGCAGCGGCGGCTGCAGACAGGGCCTCTGGCCACGATGCTTTACGCAGTTTGCCGTTTTCGCGGATATAAGGAGTATCAAGGCGCTGCTTGCGCAGCCCGTCCCAGATGAACCGTGTCTTGTCGGAAATCCATTCCTCGTTCACGCCGTCATGGTTGCGTGGCAGAACCCGCATCACTTCGCGGCCTTTGGTGTCGACGCGGATGTTTGATCCAAGCGCGTCCATCACGTCGATAGATTCGGTTTTGGTCAATTCCCACGGACGGGCGGTAAAGGCATAGGGTTTCGAGACCAGCGCGCCAACAGGGCAAAGGTCGATGATATTGCCCTGTAGGTTACTGTCGAGCGTTCCGCCCAGGTAGGTCGTGATCTCGGCATCTTCGCCGCGCCCTGTCTGGCCCATTTCGTGGATGCCCGCGACTTCAGTGGTGAAGCGCACGCAGCGGGTGCAGGAAATGCAGCGCGTCATGTGGGTTTCGACCAACGGTCCAAGATCAAGATCTTCGGTGGCGCGTTTGGGTTCACGGAAGCGCGAGAAGTCGACGCCATATGCCATCGCTTGGTCTTGCAGATCGCATTCGCCGCCTTGATCGCAGATCGGGCAATCAAGCGGGTGGTTGATGAGCAGGAATTCCATCACACCTTCACGGGCTTTTTTGACCATCGGAGAATTGGTTTTCACAACGGGCGGCTGGCCTTCCGGACCGGGGCGCAGATCGCGAACCTGCATCGCGCAAGAGGCGGCAGGTTTTGGCGGACCGCCCACAACTTCGACCAGACACATACGGCAGTTGCCAGCAATGGAAAGACGTTCGTGGTAGCAGAAACGCGGGATTTCAACGCCTGCTTGTTCGCAAGCCTGAATAAGGGTCATCGCCCCATCAACCTCGACCTCAGTACCATCAATGACGACTTTTTTCAGATCAGACATAGCGCGCCTTTATATTCCGTGTCCCCCTATCGTGCTAAAAAGCATAGGGGCGTTACGGCGTTCTAACGCGCCACGGTCCCCGATGCCAGTCTGATCGACAAAAAAAACCCGCTCAAAAGTTGTATCTTTTGCGCGGGCCCCCATGGATATGTTTTGAAAGCGAATGCCGTTTTACCGTAGCAGACGTCCAATTGCACTGTTTTTGGCTATTTCGGCGCGTCCTACGGCACAATAAGTGGCCTCATTGCCGGTTACAGCACCCAGATCGACAAGGCGGGCGCGTGCCACACCGGTCAACCGGTCTTCTTCGGCTTTGTCATTTGTATACGCGTCGATTTCGGAATCACTATAGCCGAGGCGGGACGCGTGATCTTTGAGCGTGTTCAGGTAGCCAACGCCGCGAAAATAGCGTGGGCTGATGCTGTTGCATTTCTTGCTGATTTCAATGGCCATGCCGGTGGCGATGATACCTTCGCGCACATATTCCACGTCTTTCAACGCAGGTTTGGCAGAGGATGCGCCGGCGGCACCAATCACGCCAAGGGCGATGGCAAATACCATAAGAAAGGTTTTGGTCATGGGCTGTAGTCTCCTGTGGGGCGCGTTTGTTGCGCTTTATTGAGACAGATGTCGTTGTTGTAAGGGTGTTATTCAATAACACCACAAAAACGTCAGCGGATTTATGCGTGAGGCGCGATCAGGTAATCGCGCAAATAAGTCCGTCCGAAGGCCCCCGCCGTCCGCAGTAGTTTGCAAAATCCTGTTCGGGCATCTTTCGCTGGTTTCGCCGTGATCGCGCGCGCGGTCGCCTGACTTGGTTTTGCGCCGCCACAGTCGAGGGCGACGCCGGTGTAGAACTAATCGGTCCCAGCGAAGGTCTTCACGGGAGCCGAATAGAACCGCCAGCCAGCGCGTTTCTCACATCATTCTGCTGCGATTGCGGCGCGTTTATGCTTGATCCTGTCTTCGATATCGCCACGGAAGTTTTTGATCAGCGCTTGGATTGGCCATGCGGCCGCATCACCAAGAGCACAGATTGTGTGGCCTTCGACCTGTTTGGTCACGTCAAGAAGCATATCGATTTCGTCGACCGATGCGTTACCCTCAACCAAACGCGCCATGACGCGCATCATCCAGCCGGTGCCTTCGCGACACGGAGTGCATTGGCCGCAGGATTCGTGCTTGTAGAATTTCGACAGACGCCAGACCGCTTTGATCATATCGGTGGAGTTATCCATCACGATGACCGCCGCGGTGCCAAGCGAGGAGCCTTTTTCTTTCAGCCCGTCAAAGTCCATGATCGCGTCGCGCATGTCTTCGCCGCGCACGTTTGGCACGGACGAGCCACCAGGGATCACGGCCTTGAGATTGTCCCAGCCGCCGCGAATACCACCGCAATGTTTTTCGATCAGTTCTTGAAACGGGATGCCCATTTCTTCTTCGACAACACAGGGGTTGTTGACGTGGCCCGAGATCGCAAACAGTTTGGTGCCTGCGTTATTGGCGCGACCGATCCCTGAGAACCAAGCACCGCCACGGCGCAGGATTGTTGGGACCACAGCGATAGATTCGACGTTGTTCACGGTTGTCGGGCAGCCATAAAGACCTGCGTTTGCAGGGAAAGGCGGCTTCATGCGCGGCATGCCTTTTTTACCCTCAAGCGATTCCAAAAGTGCAGTTTCTTCGCCGCAGATGTAGGCCCCTGCCCCGTGCGCGACGTAGATGTCAAAGTCCCAGCCGGATTTGCAGGCATTTTTGCCAACCAAGCCAGCGGCATAAGCCTCGTCAATTGCGTTTTGCAGCGCTTCGCGTTCGCGGATATATTCGCCGCGGATGTAGATGTAGCAGGCGTTGGCGTTCATTGCGAAAGAGGCAATCAGGCAACCTTCGACCAGCGTGTGCGGGTCGTGACGCATGATTTCGCGGTCTTTGCATGTACCTGGCTCTGATTCGTCAGCGTTCACAACAAGATAGCTAGGGCGTCCATCGGATTCCTTGGGCATAAACGACCATTTCAAACCGGTCGGGAAGCCAGCGCCACCGCGCCCGCGCAGGCCCGATGCTTTCATCTCGTTCACGATCCAGTCGCGCCCTTTTTTGATGATCGCGTCGGTGCCATCCCAGTGTCCACGTGCCTGCGCGCCTTTCAGCGAGCGGTCGTGCATCCCGTAGAGGTTCGTGAAGATCCGGTCTTGGTCCTTGAGCATTAGCCCTCATCCTTGTCGTGTTGGCGTTGCCGCCAGAGTTTAAACGTCAAATATAGTGCAAAGCCGAAGCCCGCCAGTGCAACAAGGTCAAAAAGCGCCCGTGTCCGCAAAGACAGCCCCAATTTATCACCTGCAAACGTGGCGCAAACCCAAAACACACCGGTTCCGGCCATAACCAGCGCGGCGCGCTGTGGAGTGTTGGAGGTATTTTGGTTCTGCGACATCTGATATTAGTCAGCGTTTAGTAAACGCCGCCTTTCTTTACCTTGGAGGAAAAGTCGGTTGTGCCGCCTTTTGCCAAAATCTTTGCTTGCTTGACCCATTCGTCACGCAGAACGCGGCCGTTTGCGCCTTTTACGTTATCGTCAAACCACGTGGCGTCGGCTTTTTTCCATGCGGCCACTTGGTCGAAGTGGAAGACGCCGGATGCATGCAATGCTTTTTCAAGAACTGGGCCGACGCCTTTGATCATTTTAAGATTGTCAGGTCCACCGTCGCGCGCCTCTGTCAGGACAGCCGGTTTTATTGCTTTGCCGGTGGCAGGTTTCACTGCCTTTACAGCAGCTACTTTTGTCGTGGTGGTCTTAGCTGCAACTTTCGCCGCTGCGGGTTTGACAACTTTTTTCGCCGCTGCTGGCTTTGTGGCCGTCTTTGCCGTCGCGGGCTTTGCCGCTGGTTTTGCTATGGTGACAGGCTCAGTGGTTTTTGTAGGTGTCTCAGGCGTGTTTTCAACAGGCGCTGGCGCAACAGGTGTCATTGTCACGGGCGTGCTGGTGGCGGCAACAGGTGCAGCGGCCGGGGCGCTTGCCACAGAAGTCGCTTGCGGGGGCACTGCGGAAACCGTGCTTGGTGCGTTGGGAGTTTTCCAGCCCATCCACAAAATCCACCAAACGATTGCCGCCACGATCAAGCCGATCACCAGTGCGCCAAAGAAACCAAAACTCAGGCCGAATTTGGCAACGATTAGCGACAAAATACCGAAAATTGCAGAAATAAATACAATTCGTGACGTGCTGGGTGACGTATCGTTCATAGTTTCAAATCTCCCTCGGGGCGCATCTCTTAAGGTGACACAGTCCCGCGTGTTCTACGATCATTCCCACGAAGTGACAGCCGCGTGGCAGTATCGCAGTTACTCTATACCCGTGCTGGGCCGACAACCCGAATGGTTCTGGCCGAGCTTAACGTATTTTGCGGGAATGTCACAGTCCCCCCCAGTACGCCCCGATTTTATTTGTCTTTCGCGAGCCTCGCCGCTTGTGCCATCCAGTCATCGCGCGCGATGCGGCCCTTAAATTTCAGGCGGCTGTCGACCCAAGAAACCTCTTCCTCGGTCCATTTCGCGATCTGGTCGAAGTGCCAAAAGCCAAGGTCATTCAGCACGCCTTCGAGCTTGGGACCAACGCCAGTGATTAATTTTAGATTATCCGCGCCTGATTTGCGTGGAGCGGTCATAAGGCGCGGTTTCTTGCCTTCGGCGGCTGGTGCTTTAGTCACGGACGGATTTTGCTTTGAGGCCGCCTTGGTGGGCTTGTCTTTTTTAGGTGCAGCCGACTTTTCATCTTCGACAGGTTTTGAGGCAGTCGATGCGGCCATGGCTTTTTCGTCAGGCTCGACGGCCACTTCCGGTGCCGGTTCTTCGACAGCTTTTTCAACGGCTGCTTTGCTAATCGGTGCGGGTCTTGCGCCGCCTTTTGTCAGCCACGGGGTAAGCAGCGGAACTTCGGTGCCATCGATGCGTTTCACCGTGTCGCCAAGGTCGGTCGCCAGCTGCACAGAGGCATTATATTGCGTTTTACCGCTGTCGTGGTCTTTCAACGACGTCAGGCCACGGAGCGGTTCGGCAGCGTAGCGCCCGTTTTGCGGACCGGGAACGGGGACGCGACCGGCAGCTAATTCGTCGATGATTTCCGACAGGCGGGCCGCGGTCAGGTCCTCAAAATAGTCTTTGCCGATTTGGGCCATTGGCGCATTGGCGCAAGCGCCCAGACATTCAACTTCTTCCCACGAGAAACGGCCGTCAGCGGAAAGTGCATGTGCTTTCTCAGCGATTTTTTCTTTGCACACAGCGATCAGGTCTTCGGTACCGCAGATCATGCAGGTCAGGGTGCCGCAAACCTGAATATGTGCAAGACTACCAACAGGTTGCAGCTGGAACATAAAGTAAAATGATGCCACTTCAAGCGCACGGATATAGGCCATGTCCAGCATGGATGCGATATGCTCGATCGCAGGACGGGTCAGCCAGCGTTCCTGCTCTTGCGCACGCCACAACAGCGGGATGATCGCGGAGGCCTGACGGCCTTCGGGATATTTGGTGATCTGGGCTTCGGCCCATTTCTGGTTTGCGGGTGTAAACGCAAACGTTTCGGGCTGGTCGTGATATAGTCTGCGCAGCATCAGGTTATTCCGGTCACGTTAACGTCAAATACAATTGGCGGAGGTCACACGAATTGCGCCGCTACCCGAAACCACAACCCGACCTTCGGATTGCAATTGCGGTGTCAGTTGCAGCAGCTCTTCGCGCGTGATCGTCGCACTGTTCAGCACGGCACCCACGTTTGTGGAGTTCAATTCGCAGCCCTGCCCTTCGATAGACGCAACAAGACGTTCTTTTGCGGTCATCACCGGAGCGACGGGTGCGATTGGGGTCATCGGCGCGGGGGCCATGACCTGTGTCGTGGCCGAAGAGGAATTCCCGCCGCCCATCAAGTTCGAGCGGAAGTCGGTCATCGTGCCACAGCCTGCCAGCGACAGGGCGCTGACGATGAGTACAGTACGGATCATCGGTCGATCTCTCCAAATACGACGTCCATGGTGCCGATAATGGCTGCCACGTCGGCCAGTTGATGGCCTGAAGCCACATGGTCCATTGCTTGCAAATGCAAGTAGCCCGGTGCGCGAATTTTGGCGCGATAAGGCTTGTTTGATCCGTCCGCCACAAGGAATACGCCAAACTCACCTTTCGGTGCTTCGACGCAGGCATAAACTTCGCCTGCAGGAACATGAAATCCTTCGGTATAAAGTTTGAAGTGATGGATCAGCGATTCCATCGAGGTTTTCATTTCGCCGCGCGTGGGTGGCGTCATTTTCCCGCGTGCCATGATATCACCCTTCTCGACGCGCAGCTTTTCGCAGGCCTGACGGATGATATGAGTGGACTGGCGCATTTCTTCCATGCGGCACAGGTAACGGTCATAGCAGTCGCCGTTTTTGCCGACAGGGATCTGGAATTCAAACTCGTCGTAGCATTCATAGGGCTGCGCACGGCGCAGGTCCCACGCGAGGCCAGAGCCGCGCACCATGACGCCGGAGAAACTCCAGTCTTGAATTTCTTGCTCGGTAACGATTCCGATATCGCAGTTCCGCTGTTTGAAAATACGGTTCTCGGTCAGCAGTCCGTCGATGTCCGCAATCACCCGTGGGAACTCAACGGCCCATTGGTCGATATCTTCGATCAGCGCGTCTGGCAGATCTTGGTGCACCCCGCCCGGACGGAAATAGGCGGCGTGAAGCCGTGCGCCACAAGCCCGCTCGTAGAATACCATGAGTTTCTCGCGCTCTTCAAAGCCCCAAAGTGGCGGGGTCAATGCGCCTACGTCCATCGCTTGTGTCGTCACGTTAAGCAGGTGGTTCAACACGCGACCGATTTCGGAATAAAGCACGCGGATCAGCGAGGCGCGACGCGGAACGACCGTGCCTGTCAGTTTCTCAATGGCCAAGCACCATGCGTGTTCCTGATTCATTGGCGCCACATAGTCGAGGCGGTCAAAATATGGCAGGTTTTGTAAGTAGGTCCGGCTTTCCATCAGCTTTTCTGTGCCACGGTGCAGCAGGCCGATATGCGGATCGCAACGCTCTACAATCTCGCCGTCGAGTTCCAACACCAGACGCAAAACGCCGTGCGCCGCAGGGTGCTGCGGGCCAAAGTTGATGTTGAAGTTACGGATTTTCTGCTCACCCGTCTGGGCGTCGGATGTGCCGTCATCATAGGTGTTCACGCGGATATCGCCGTCCATCATTTTGACGCTCCTGAAACAGTAACTTTAGCCAATAGTCTAATTTCAGACATTTTTAAAACAGGCACTAATGCGGTCAAAAATAACACAAATGCAGTGGTCATCTCAGGAACAAAACTCATCACTTCGCACCTTCTTTCGCTTTATCATCACCCGGAAGGATATATTCGGCACCTTCCCATGGAGACATGAAATCAAACTGGCGGTATTCTTGCACGAGGCTCACTGGCTCATACACAACCCGCTTTTGCACTTCATCATAGCGCACTTCGGTGTAGCCGGTTGTGGGAAAATCTTTGCGCAGCGGAAAGCCGCGGAAGCCGTAGTCAGTCAGGATGCGGCGCAGGTCGGGGTGGCCTGTGAACAAGATGCCAAACATGTCGAAAATCTCGCGCTCGAACCAGTTGGATGACGGATGCACGTCTATAATCGACGGCACCATTTCGTCTTCGCGGATTTGCACCCGCAGCCGGATCCGGTGATTTTGATACATCGACAGGAAGTGGTAGATCACGTCGAACCGCTTGGCCCGTGTCGGGTAATCCACAGCGGTGATGTCGATCAAGCTGGAGAACTGGCAGGACGCATCTGTTTTGAGAAACTCCACAAAACCCACCACGGAGGACGGCGCGAGTGTGACTGTCAACTCGTCGTTGGCAATTTCCCAAGACAAAACGCAATCGCTGCGCTTGAGTTCAAGATGCGTGCCGAGGTCCTGAAGAGCAGTTGTCATCGTGTGATATTCCCCGTCCTGCGGATTTTGCGTTGCAATTGCAGGATGCCGTAAAGCAGCGCCTCTGCGGTTGGCGGGCAGCCGGGTACATAGATGTCCACTGGAACGATCCGGTCGCAGCCGCGCACAACGCTATAGGAATAGTGGTAGTAGCCACCGCCGTTGGCGCAGGATCCCATCGAGATCACATAGCGCGGCTCTGGCATCTGGTCATAGACTTTGCGTAGCGCGGGGGCCATTTTGTTGGTCAATGTGCCTGCCACGATCATCAGGTCAGACTGGCGCGGGGAAGCGCGCGGCGCTGTGCCGAACCGTTCAAGATCGTAACGTGGCATCGAGGTATGCATCATTTCCACCGCACAACAGGCCAACCCGAAGGTCATCCAGTGCAGCGAGCCGGTGCGCGCCCAATTTACCATGTCTGCCGTCGAGGTCACGAGGAACCCCTTGTCTTGCAGTTGCGCGTTCAACGTTTGCGTTGCGTGCTCTTTATCTGCGCCAGCCGTATTGGCTCCGGTCATCACTCCCATTCGAGCGCTCCCTTTTTCCATTCGTAAGCAAAGCCGATGGTCAGCACGCCCAAGAACACGATCATCGACCAGAAACCGACCATTGAGATATCCTTGAACGCCACGGCCCATGGGAAGAGGAATGCGACTTCAAGGTCAAAGATAATGAACAGGATCGCCACGAGGTAGAAACGCACGTCAAATTTCATCCGCGCATCGTCGAATGCGTTAAACCCGCACTCATAGGCCGAGGTTTTTTCCGCGTCAGGGTTCCGCACGGCGACAATGGCCGCTGCAAGGATAAGAATCGCGCCCAGCGCAATCGCCAATCCCAGAAATATCATGATTGGAAGGTATTCGTTCAGCATGTCCTGCAAGGGATTTTCCTTTTCCGCATTGTGCCACACCTATCGGTACCTCAAATAGGCTCATGGTTGTCTACCCCTCTGCTTTCGGAGGGTCAACCAATGCAACGCCATTCCCGACAGGATTTTGGCAACAAATGCGCCGATTTCGGATTTATTGCGCCAGTCTCGCACACCAGTCGATCCGCCGCCCGCCTTGGTAGGCCACAGCCAGCCCCTCTGCAATCAAGGTGGCGCTGACGTCTTTTCCGTCCACTTTCATCGTGGTCAGTAATCTGTCGTATCTGTCGCGCGTGTCACCAGAGAAGGTCATCACGCCTGACGCGCTCAACGCGCGCAGCCGTTCGGTTGCAAGATCGGCGTGGATCTTCTCGGCTTCGCAGCCCGGGGATGTTACTTCTGGCGTGTCAAATCCCAAAAGCCGCGCCGAGATTTTCTCGCCGCCACAATCCAGCGTTACAGTATCGCCATCGTAGACATAGTCGAGCATACAGCCCTGTGCGCTAAGGTTTTCATAAGGCGCAAGCCAGTCTGCGACGGCCACCAGCGCGCCCACCAATAGCACCGCCGCAGCGATTGGTACTGGATCAAACATACGCAAATGAACTGACGCCTGCTGTTTGGGTGATTGCAGGCACGGGCCGCTGTAAAACAAGTTTCATATGGTTTCCATTGTGTAACGCCCGGTCATTCATGTCGCGCCGTGACCAGACTGCTGGTGAACGCCGTTGACAACGGATTTGATAATCCGCCCGATCATCGCGCAATCTTCTAACGAAAAAGTTAACGGCAACCGCATGTCGATGATCCCCGCAAGGATGCGGTCGGTTTGTGGCATGGGCACGTAGGCCGCATAGCGCCAGCTATCGTAGCGCGAGGTGAAGCCGCTTGGCTCTGCGCCACCAAACCATTTCAACTCGACGCCGCGTGATTTGCAGCCCTCAATCACAGCTGCCACGTCGTCGGCTGCCCAATCGAGCAACAGAAACTGGATCGATGAGGCAACGTAATGCTCTGCCTCGGGTCGTTCTGGCAGGGTCAGCCCTGTGGTGCGCGCAAGGATTTCAGCGACGGTCGTATACCGCTCGTTCCAGCGTCGGGCTTGGGTTGCAAGATCGCGCAGCTGCGGGCGCAGGATTGCGGCGCGCAGATTATCCATGCGCCCCGAAATATTGGGCGTCTCATATTTTATCTGCGCAAAGCTTTCTGGCGGCGGTGCGGCGCGGTGTTTGTCGAACAGCATATAACTACCCGACAGCATAATCGCACGCGCCATGCCCTGCGCGTCGTCCGAGACCAGCAAACCGCCCTCGCCCGCGTTCACATGCTTATAGGTCTGCGTAGAGTAGCAGCCGAACCTGCCCCAGCGCCCTGATGGAATATCGCGCCACGCGGCACCCATCGTATGCGCGCAGTCTTCGATCACGATCACGTCCGCGGCGTCACACATCGCCATGAGCCGATCCATATCACACAGATGCCCCCGCATGTGGGACAGCAACAGGACTTTGGCGCACGGAAGTTTTTCGGCCAGATCATCAAGATCGATCACAAGGTCCTTGGTCACACCCACATAGACCGGACTGGCACCCACGGCCGCAATGGCCCCGGGCACAGGCGCAAGCGTGAACGCATTGGTCAACACATGATCGCCGTGGCTCACCCCACAAGCGCGCAGGGCCGTTGTCATCGCATAACCGCCCGAAGCTACCGCAAGACAGTATTTTGCGCCCGTCAGCGCCGCGAACTCTTCCTCTAACAATGCCGCCTGCGCGATTTCATCGCCTGACGTGTTATATCGATGCAAACGTCCGCTTTGCATCACGGCAATCGCTGCATCAATCCCCTCTTGGGGAATCGATTCCTGCTGAGTGAAGCTGCCGCTGAATATCTCTGTCATGTCGCGAGTGTGTGCATCAGGCCCGACCACGTCAATCGTAAGTCGCGTGGTCGATAATCTGGAAACATCCGCGTCTGAAATAGCTCTTTTGAGCATGTTGTTAACGACCACCCATAAAACCGCAAAAGATCACCTTACCCGATAAGCCGCCGCACCTCATCCAGCAACTCGTCAAAATGCGAAATCAAGCCTTCAGGGGCGAGATCGCGCACGTCGTCGTCACCTGGCCCAAATGTTACAAGGATCGAGGGGATGCCGGCGTTTTTTGACGTATCGCGGTCGGTCACGGTGTCGCCTACCAGCACAGTGCGCGTAATATCGCCGCCGACGCGCCGCACGGTCTCAAACAAATGTTCAGGATCGGGTTTGCGCACCAGAAGTGTATCTGCACCAAGAAGTGCTGCAAATTCATGACGCACCCCAAGGCTTTGCAGCAGGATCTCGGCCAAGCCTTCGGGCTTGTTGGTGCAAATCGCGACCTTATAGCCTGCGGATTTCAAATCACTCACCGCCTGCATTGCGCCGTCATACAGGACCGTGTGGCTGTTAATATCCTTTGCATACGCCTCCAGCAGCGGTTGATAGCCTGCGTCAACGTGGCTCTCGTCAAACCCCTCGACGCGGCTAAAGCCCAAGCGCAGCATCGCACGCCCGCCCTTAAGCGCAGTGCCTTTGTCGGCCACTGTCAGCAGATCACCCAGCCCAAGATCGCGAAAGCAGCTGTTCGCCGCCGCCAAAAGGTCGCCGCTGGTATCGGCAAGCGTGCCGTCGAGATCAAAAACAACAGTGGGCATAACCTATCCTTTATGGGCGCGTACCGTGGCATCTGTAACGATACGTAAAAGGATGTGAACCCCCTACCCTTGTGATAATGCCGTGATCAGGTAAACACCCACAAAAATATAGGGCGCGAGCGGGATATGACGACAGCATTAATCATTTTGGGCGCAGGTATGGGCAGACGGATGAATTCCGAACTGCCAAAGGTCCTGCATGCAATCGGCGGCGCGCCGATGTTGGTACATGCCATGCGGGCTGGCGCAGCTCTGGCACCTGAGAAAACCGTTATTGTAGCGGGGCATGGGGCGGACGCCGTCAGCAAGGCGGCATTGGCCTATGATCCAGAAGCGCAGACAGTTTTGCAAGAAGAGCAGCTTGGCACTGCCCATGCGGTTTTACAGGCGGCAGACGCGCTAGCAGGTTTTGACGGAGACGCGCTGGTTTTATACGGCGATACGCCCTTTATTACACCCGAAACCTTAGAAGCGATGGCGGCAGCGCGGGCAACCCATGATGTCGTCGTGCTAGGATTTGAAGCCGCTGAACCGGGCCGCTATGGCCGCTTGATTGTGGACGGTGAAACGCTTGAAAAGATCGTTGAATTCAAGGATGCAACAGATCAAGAACGCATGGTAACACTTTGTAATAGTGGTGTTATCTCAGCAAAATCATCAGTGCTGTTTGACCTTATCTCGAAGGTTGGCAATGACAATGCGGCGGGCGAATACTATCTGACCGATATCATTGGCATTGCCCGCGCGCAGGGGCTTTCTGCCACTGTCGTGCGCTGCGCAGAGGCCGAAACATTAGGCGTGAATAGCCGCGCCGAACTGATCGCCGCAGAGGCCGGTTTCCAAACCCGCGCGCGTGCCTTAGCGATTGAGGACGGGGTCACATTACTGGCCCCCGAAACCGTATTTTTCAGCTATGACACCTACCTTGGCCGCGACGCGATCATCGAGCAGAACGTAGTGTTTGGCCCCAACGTAACGGTCGAAACCGGCGCGCGTATTCGGGCGTTTTCGCATCTCGAGGGCTGCCATGTGTCGCGCGGCGCGACTGTTGGCCCCTTTGCACGCTTGCGCCCCGGTGCAGAGTTGCAAGAAGACGTGCATGTTGGCAACTTTGTCGAAATCAAAAACGCTGTCATTGCTGAAGGCGCCAAGGTCAACCACCTGACCTATATCGGGGACGCGGATATCGGTGCGCGCACAAATATTGGCGCAGGCACGATTACCTGCAATTATGACGGTGTTTTCAAGCATCGTACCACGATTGGCGCGGATGCGTTTATTGGCTCGAATACAATGCTGGTCGCCCCGGTGACGATAGGTAACGAGGCGATGACCGCAACAGGCACAGTGGTTACAAAAAATGTCCCCGATGGCGATCTGGCTGTGGCGCGTGCGCGCCAAGAGAACAAGACCGGCCTTGCGGTGAAAATGTTCGAAAAGTTAAAGGCTTTGAAGGCTAAACGGGTAAAGGACTAGTAAAATGTGCGGAATTGTTGGTGTTCTTGGGACACATGAAGCAGCGCCAATCCTTTTGGAAGCGCTCAAACGGTTAGAGTATCGCGGTTATGACAGCGCGGGAATTGCCACGATTAATGGCAAGGTTTTGGACCGCAGACGGGCTATTGGCAAGCTGGTGAACCTGTCCGATTTGCTGGTACATGAACCGCTTGCAGGCAAGGCTGGCATTGGTCACACCCGTTGGGCCACCCACGGCGCGCCAAACGTCAATAACGCGCATCCGCACCGTGCAGGTGGCGTCGCAGTTGTGCATAACGGCATCATCGAGAATTTCCGCGAGCTACGCGCGTTCCTCGCAGAAAATGGCATTCATTACGCGACGGATACCGATACTGAAACCGTCGCCCTGCTTGCGCAATATTACCTTGATCAAGGTGCTGCGCCCCGCGACGCGGCGATCCAGACGATTGCGCGACTTGAGGGGGCCTATGCGCTTTGTTTCTTGTTTGAAGGCGAAGATGATTTGCTGATCGCGGCGCGCAAGGGCTCGCCTTTGGCAATTGGTCACGGCGTGAACGAGATGTTTGTGGGGTCCGATGCGATTGCGCTGGCGCCAATGACAGACAAAATTACCTATCTGGAAGAAGGCGACATGGCGTTTCTGACGCGCAGCTCGCTGGAAATTCGAGATGCCGACGGACAGCAAACCAATCGCCCTGTCAAAATCATCCAGATCGACGCAAGTGCGGTGGATAAAGGCGGCTACAAACACTTTATGGCGAAAGAAATCGCCGAACAGCCAACGGTTTTGCAAGGCGCTTTGGCGCATTACATTAACCAAGATGGCACCGGCGTCACCCTGCCCGCCCCCGCGCTCGATTTTGCGCAAGTCGAGCGCCTGACTATGGTGGCCTGCGGCACGGCGTTCTACGCTTGTCTGGTTGCGAAATACTGGTTCGAGCAGATCGCCGGCATCCCTGTCGAAGTCGATGTGGCCTCTGAGTTCCGCTACCGCGAGCCGCCTGTGACCAAAGGCACTGTCGCGGTCTTTGTCAGCCAATCGGGCGAAACCGCCGATACGCTGGCCGCGCTGCGCTATATGAAAGGCAAAGCCTCGATGATCTTGTCTGTGGTCAACGTGCCGGAAAGCTCGATTGCCCGCGAAAGCGATCTGGCATTGCCGATTCTGGCGGGGACCGAGATTGGTGTGGCGTCGACCAAAGCCTTCACATGTCAGTTAACCACCTTGGCGATTTTGGCGCTGAAAGCTGCCAAAGATCGCGGCATGATTGATGATGCAACTCTGGCCGATAAACTGTCTGCCTTGCGTGCGATGCCCGGTGTTTTGAACACTGCGCTGGCGATTGAGGATAAGACAAAGCAGGTTGCGGCCAAACTGGCAGAGACCCGCGATATTTTATTCTTAGGCCGCGGTGCGATGTATCCATTGGCGCTAGAAGGTGCGTTAAAACTGAAAGAAATCAGCTATATCCACGCCGAAGCTTATGCATCTGGCGAGTTGAAGCACGGCCCCATTGCCTTGGTCGACCAGCATGTGCCTGTGATCGTCATGGCCCCGCGTGACGCACTGTTTGAAAAGACGGTGTCAAACATGCAAGAAGTCATGGCACGCGGCGGCAAGGTGTTGTTAATCACCGATCAAAAGGGCGCAAATGAGGCCAGCATGGGGGTGTGGGATACCATCGTCATGCCCGAAATTGATGATTTCCTAGCACCCATTCTTTACGCCGTGCCAGCCCAATTGCTGGCCTATCATACCGCCATTGCCAAAGGCACTGATGTGGACCAACCCCGTAACCTAGCCAAGTCTGTGACAGTCGAATGAACGCACAAGAAGCCTTAGATCAACTCGGATCAAACCCTGAAAACGTCGAACGGATGACGACGTATCACAAGGTCGACCGCCCCTATTTAGGGGTTGAAACCTCTGTGCTAGATGCCGCGGTAAAGGGCTGGCGCACTGATCTCGATGTTGATCTGCGCCTCGCTTTGGCGCGCGATTTGTGGGACAGCAATGTGCACGAAGGTCGCATCGCCGCAGCTAAATTATTGACCCAAGCCCGTATCCGCCCTGATGACACCGCCGCGTGGGATTTGATCTGCGCTTGGGTGCCTGAAATCGACTGCTTGGCAATTGCCGATAAGGTTGCAACCGCGGGCCAAAAGCGCCTTGTCTCTGACCCTGCCCGTCTGGATATCGTCGCAGACTGGATCGCGTCAGATCACGCATGGTCGCGCCGCGCGGCGTTTACATTCACGCTGCCGTGGACCCAGCAGAACCATCCCAAGCCCGAGGAAATCGCGGTGCGCGAGCGGGTTCTGGATTGGGCCGAGGCCGTGCTGAAAGACAAAGAATTTGTCGTGCAGGACGCAATTGCGGGCTGGCTACGTCACCTGTCCAAGCATGACCCCGAGACCGTTGCCACATTTGTGGACCGTCACGCCGAGGACATGAAGAAGTTTGTGCGTAAAGAAGCTAGCCGAAACTTGGGGTAATTAGTCTTTATAAACGGTCAGTTCCAGCAAACCTGTCAACGGTGCATCTAACAAACGCATCGCAGGCAGGCTAATCTGGCTGCCAGAGCCTGCCGCGCCGCCAGAGGGACGCAATTCCAAATTCACCGACTTGCCATTAGCTCCGTAAACTGCGCGCCCTGAGACCAATGTCTGTACAAGCGGGGTTTTCAGCCAAATCCCCGGATCAGCTGGCGACCCAAGCGTGGCAACGGTCTTGCCCAGATTTGTCTCGGATGCGGGCTGGGGCGCAGCAGTCGCCACGGCGCGGTCCTCGGCCGTTGTCGTATCAAACTGCGCAACCGTACGTGCCGCAGAGGGCGGCGCCGGTGGCGGCGTAGAATCGAGCGTTGCGGGCATCACATCAGGCGCACCTGTGGTTGAGTTGGGACCTTGCAAAAGCGGTTGCGCACAACCTGCAAGAATGAGAGCGGGGAACAGGACAACATATTTCATAATTATGATCGTATTGTGCGCCAAACATCTGCGCAAGATGCCGCGTGCGCCTTGCGCAGTCTTTCGCGTGGCCCTAGGTTCACCCTATGATAGCCCCATTGATCGACCCCTTCGCCCGCACCATTGATTACTTGCGCGTCTCCGTGACGGATCGCTGCGATTTCCGCTGTGTGTATTGTATGTCTGAAAACATGACGTTCCTGCCCAAGAAGGAATTGCTCACACTCGAAGAACTGGACCGCATGTGTTCGGCCTTTGTGCGTATGGGCGTGAAAAAGCTGCGCATTACCGGCGGTGAACCCCTCGTGCGGCGCGGCATCATGACGTTTTTCGAGGCCATGAGCGGGCATCTGGAGACGGGTGCGCTGCGTGAACTGACGCTGACGACCAATGGCAGTCAGTTGGAAAAATACGCCGATCAGCTCGCCGCCTGTGGTGTGAAACGCATCAACGTATCGCTGGATACGTTGGACGAGGAAAAATTCGCGCGCATCACCCGCTGGGGCCGATTGCCTCAGGTTTTGCGCGGCATTGATGCGGCGCAAGCAGCGGGCATGCGTGTGAAAATCAATGCGGTAGCCCTGAAAGGGTTTAACGAAGACGAGCTGTTTACCCTCACCGACTGGGCGGCTGCGCGCGACGTGGATATGACATTTATCGAAGTTATGCCGATGGGTGATCTAGGCAACGAAGACCGCATTGGCCAATATTGGTCACTGAAAGATTTGCGTGCAAAACTTGCGACGCGTAGCACCTTGACCGACCTGCCCGACAACACAGGCGGCCCCGCGCGCTATTTCCGCATTGATGAAACAGGGCAGAAAATCGGCCTGATTACCCCCCTGTCGCATAATTTCTGCGAAAGCTGCAACCGCGTGCGGATTACCTGCACCGGCGAGATTTATACCTGTTTGGGTCAAGAAGGGCATTCCGACTTGCGCGGCCCCCTACGGTCGTCCGAGAATGACGCCGTGCTGGACGAGGCTATTCGCCATGCCATCACGCTGAAACCTAAAGGCCATGATTTCGACTATTCGCGCCAGAAGGTGGACGGACAAGTGTCGCGTCATATGAGCCATACCGGCGGGTAAAGCTTGATAGATTGTCCAAAATCAGCTATCAGACTTGTTATCAGATCGCCGGGTTCACGGCGCTGACGTCCTGAAAGTTACATAAAATATGATACTTTTGAAGATGGCTGCATACGAGCAGCCGCTGAAATGGTTCGCCTTGGTGCTAGGCTTATGTAGCACGATTTCCATTGTCCAAGACTGGCAATTGGCGGCTATGATGTTTGGCTTACCATTTTGTTTTATATGGATCTATTGCGGATGGCTGCATTCAGAGCCTCAGTTGAAATACATCAACATCGTTTTTTCCGCTCTGTATATATACGGGATCATTCGCTACTTTATCTTAAACGCTTAGTGCAGTGCAGGGCGAAAACTAACGCCCTGCACTGATTTTCTTATGCCGTTGGCATACGCTCTTCTACAATCCCAGCCCACCAGCTACAGCCTGCGGGAATAGCCTCGTCGTCGAAGTTATATTCAGGGTGGTGCACCGCGGCGGTGTCGCCGTTGCCAACCAGAATATAGGCGCCGGGGCGTTCTTCCAGCATATAGGCGAAATCTTCGCCGCCCATGACCAAAGGCGCTTCGTCGCATCCGCCTGACACTTTGGTCGCCACTGAGGCCGCGAATTCGGTCTGTTCGACGTGGTTCACCATCGAAGGGTAGCCGTGGTAGAATTTGACTTCGGTTTGCGCCCCCAAGGTCGCGCCGATGCCTTTGGCGATTGTGGTCAGGCGATCTTCGCCCATTGCGCGCATCTCTTTGGACATGGTGCGGATCGTGCCTTTGATGTGGGTGCGCTGCGCAATCACGTTGAAAGCTTTGGACGAGCTTTCGATCGATGTGACCGAGACCACGATTTGATCCACGGGGTCGGCGTTGCGGCTGACGATGGTTTGCAGCGCGGTAACGGTTTGCGCCGCGACCACGATACTGTCGACAGTTTCTTGCGGCTTGGCAGCGTGGCCACCTTTGCCTTCGATGATAATTTCAAACTGATCTGTGGCGGCAAAAAACGCGCCTGAGCGGATCGAGAACGACCCCACAGGACGACCGGGCCAGTTGTGCATGCCATAAACTTCCTGAATGCCGAACTTGTCCATCATGCCGTCTTCGCACATCTCGCGCCCACCGCCGCCGCCTTCTTCTGCGGGTTGGAAAATCACGACCACTGTGCCATCAAAATTGCGGGTTTCCGAGAGGTATTTCGCAGCGCCGAGCAGCATTGCGGTGTGCCCGTCATGCCCGCAGGCATGCATCGCGCCGTCGGTTTTGGACGCGTAATCCAGCCCCGTCGCCTCATGAATTGGCAGCGCGTCCATGTCGGCGCGCAGACCGATAACCTTGCCGGATGTGTTGGTTTTACCTTTGATCACGCCCACGACGCCAGTGCGCCCGATGCCGGTTTCAATGGTGTCGCAGCCAAATTCCGCCAGCTTTTCCGCCACAATCGCCGAGGTCCGGTGCGTCTCGAACAAAATCTCCGGGTTCTCGTGCAGGTCGCGCCGCCATGCGGTGATCTCGGGCAAAAGTTCGGCAAAACGGTTCTTTACGGGCATTTCAGCGCTCCAAAAATATCAGGGGTTTTGATAACCCTGAACCAGATAGTCACAACCTGCAAGCCCTCCTTATAGGTTCGGACCAAGGGTCAACTTTGACCCATCCGTGAACCGCCCATAGCGAAACCGCTGCATGTCGAATCCGGCATCATCCCCCATCACAATGCGCGCGGTGATGCGCCCGAACGCAGGTCCGATACCAAATCCATGCCCGCACATGCCTGTGGCGACCGTCAATCCGTCGATAGGTGCGCGGTCCACAATCGGCACCACGTCAGGCATCGTGTCTATCATACCCGCCCATGTGGTTTTGAGTTTGACCTCGCCCAGCTGCGGAAAAGTAGCGGCAAAATCGCGGGCCAGCTTGGCGGCTTTAGCAGCGTTAGGTTGCGGGTCAAGAATACGCATTTTCTCGAAGGGTGAGGTGCTATCCGCGTCCCACTTGCGCCGCGTTCCCCATGCGTCCGGAAATCCTTTTGGCGCGGCGGGCAACAGTTTTGTGCCAAGCGGGTCTTGCAGCAAGGCACGCGCATAGCCGCCAAGCGCACGGAAAGCGTCGGGGCCGACATAAAGTTCGTGAAAGCCGGAAGGTGCGAGCGTGTAACCACCATCAACGCGGCGCCGGAACGACAGATTATCATCAACGGCAGCCCCTGCGAACATGTCATCGAGTGGTTCAGTTGCAGCAACAGTCGCCCGCACCGAAAGTTGCGGAATCGTCATGCCGTGCCTGCGCAACAAAAGCTGCGACCAAGCGCCCCCCGCCAGCACAGTCTGGCAGCAGGTGACCCGCCCTTTTTCGGTGATCACCCCTGTGATTTTCCCGCCCGATATATCCAAGGCGCGCACCGCACAGCCTTCGATAATCACCAGACCGTCACGCACCGCAGCGCGGGCCAGCGCGGGCATTGCAATCCACGGTTCGGCCTTCATATCCGACGGCGTCCACAGCGCCCCTGCCCAGCTTGTCGCCGCGTTCGGGATCAAATCGGCGGTCTGCTTTGCGGTCAGGATTTGACTATCCAGCCCGTGATCACGCGCATTGGGCATCCATGCCTCAAACCGCTCAACCCCCTTGGGATCATTGGCCAGATAAGCCACACCGGTCTGACGTAGCCCCAGATCTTCACCAACATCCTTGGCCAGTTGCCGCCACATCGCGGAAGCCTCCGCCATAATCGGTAGTTCCGCAGGATCGCGCCCTTGGCTGCGGATCCAGCCCCAGTTGCGCGACGATTGCTCGCCGCCAATCCGCCCCTTTTCCAGCAACACCACCTGTGTGCCGCGTTTGGCCAATTCCCATGCAGTCATCAAGCCGATGATCCCGCCGCCAATCACCACCACATCTGCACGGTCGGGCAGTGTTGCGCTATGCTCTGGCGGCGTCTGCATTTGAAACGGAAAGGTCATTCTGCCAGCGCCTTGACCAGTCGCGCGATGAACGCTTCGCCCTGCGCAAACTGATCCACAGTGATATATTCATTCGGCTGGTGTGCCTGCGCAATATCCCCCGGCCCGCAGACGACAGCGGAATAACCGCGCTCTTGGAATTGCCCCGCCTCGGTGCCGTAGCTGACCACATGGGTTGCGTTGTCGCCGGTCAGGCGGCGCGCAAGTTCTTCGGCCCGCCCCATATTCTCGGGCGCCAATCCGGGAAGCCGGAAAAACTCGGTCGCAGTAATGCCCGCCTCGGGGCGCACCGCCTTCATCTCGGCGTCAATCTGCGCGACTTTATCCAAGACCCGCGCCGCCCAATCCTCGACCTTGTCGCTGGGCACAACGCGGATATCAAAACTGAGGTGGCAATCCTTGGCGGTGATATTATTGGCCGTCCCACCACTGATCACCCCCACATGCAGCGAGGTATAGGGCGGATCAAAGGGTGCTGCCAAATCGCTGGGCGTGGCGGCCGCGTTCTCGGCATTCACATCATTTGCCCAGTCAATCAGCTTGGCCGCCATCATGATCGCACTGACGCCAGTATAGGCCAGCGAGGAATGCACCTCAAAGCCGCGAAAATGCATTTTCCAGCCGATGCCACCTTTATGTCCTGTGACAACTTGCATCATCGAGGGTTCACCAACCAGCACCGTATCAGCGCGCGGCAAACCATGGGCAACCATGTGGTCGATCATCGGCGGCGCACCGATACAGCCGACTTCTTCGTCATAAGATAACGCAATTTGCAGCGGGCGTTTAATATTCGCAGCAATTGCAAGCGGCACTGCGGAAAGCGCCAGCGCATCAAACCCCTTCATGTCGCAAGTCCCGCGCCCGTATAACCTGCCGTCAATTTCCGTCACCGTAAACGGGTCCGTATCCCACGCTTGCCCGTCCACCGGCACCACGTCGGTATGCCCCGATAACACCACCCCGCCATCAACCATCGGGCCGATATGGGCATATAGCGCGGCCTTGGTGCCGTCTTCGTTTGGCACGCGCACCGAGGTCACGCCGTGGCTGGTCAGGTAATCTTCGACAAAATCCACCAAGGCAAGGTTGCTGTCCCGACTGACCGTAGGAAAGCTAACCAATCGATCCATCAATTCGCGTGCTGCTGACATTTTGTGCGTTTTCCTTGTATTTCATGTTTCGGCCAGCTTTGCTGGTTTACGTAGGATGCGCAAACAGGAATTGGCTTGCGGTCGCGAGAATCCATGTTACCGTTTTATAAAATACCGTGTCGTTCATCGTAATGGCGCATAATAAAAATATTATAAGCCACCTGGGAGGGTGTTATATGCCCGATGCGGCACTGCCGGTCTTGGATGTCCAAGGCCTCAAAACTGTCTTCAAAACCCGCGCAGGCGAAGTGCACGCCGTCAATGACGTCAGCTTTAATCTAAAAGCGGGCGAGCTTTTGGGCGTCGTCGGCGAAAGCGGATCGGGCAAATCGGTAACGATGATGTCGCTGATGGGATTGCTGCCGATGCCGCCTGCCGAAATTCGCGCAGGCACAGTGATGTTTCAAGGCAAGGACCTGCTGCGCATCAGTGCCGAGGAATTGCGCAAAACCCGTGGCGGCAAGATCGGCTTTGTGTTTCAGGATCCGATGACCTCGCTGAACCCTGTGTTCACCGTCGGCTACCAGATCGCGGAACCCCTGCGCAAACATATGGGAATGAGCAAGAAAGAGGCGGCCGCACGCGCGAAAGAATTGCTGGAACTGGTCGGCATCCCTGACGCCCAACGCCGGCTTGACGACTATCCGCACCAGTTTTCCGGCGGTATGCGCCAACGTGTCATGATCGCGATTGCACTGGCATGTGATCCGCAGGTGCTGATCGCGGACGAGCCGACAACCGCGCTGGACGTGACCATTCAAGCGCAAATTCTGGAATTGATGAAAGAGCTGCGCGACAAACTGGGCATGGCGGTGATCTGGATCACCCATGACCTTGGCGTGATCGCAGGCATCGCGGACCGTGTGATCGTGATGTATGGCGGGCAAGTGGTTGAACACGCACCGGTGCAGGACTTGTTTTCGAACCCGCAGCACCCCTACACCTCTGCCCTGCTGAAAACGATCCCGTCGATTTCGGGCAAACGCGCCGCCCGCCTGACAGTGATTGAGGGCCAGCCGCCGCTTGTCGTGGGGGCACCCACCGCTTGTCCGTTTCTTGACCGCTGCTCCAAAGCAATGCCGGTTTGCGCGACAAAAGTGCCACCACGTTTCGAGATCGCTGCCGGCCATGACGCCGCGTGTTTCCTCGCTGATCCTCTGGAGGTCGCCAATGCTGGTTAATCCGCTCAAACCGCTGGTATCGGTACGTGACGTGAAAATGCACTTTCCGATTTATGCTGGCCTGTTACGGCGGCGTGTGGGTGAAGTGAAGGCGGTTGACGGGATCACCTTTGACGTAATGGAAGGCGAAACGCTGGGCCTTGTGGGCGAAAGCGGCTGTGGCAAATCCACGGCAGGGCGCGCTGTGCTGCGGCTTTACGACATTACCGCTGGTGAGATCACAATGGATGGTGTCGAAATCGGTGACACACCACAAAGTCAGCTGCGCGCCATGCGTCCGACCATGCAAATGGTGTTTCAGGACCCGCAAGCGTCCTTGAACCCGCGCATGACGGTCGAGGCGATTATCCGCGAACCACTGGACGAGCACACCCAATTGAACGCCGCTGAGAAGCGCGAAAAAGTGGCCGAGCTGATGGATGCCGTCGGGCTGAACCGCAAGTTCGCACAGCGCTATCCGCATGCTTTCTCTGGTGGGCAACGCCAACGGATCGGGATCGCGCGTGCCTTAGCGTTAAACCCCAAGTTTATCGTCTGCGACGAGCCGATTGCCGCACTTGACGTGTCGATCCAAGCCCAAGTCGTGAACTTGCTCGAAGATCTGCAAGAACAATTCGGCCTGACCTATCTGTTCATAAGTCATGACCTGTCGATGGTGCGCCATATCGCGACCCGTGTGGCGGTGATGTATCTGGGCAAAATCGTCGAGCTGACCGACCGCGAAACCCTGTTCGCAGCCCCCCTGCATCCCTATACCCGCGCGCTGCTGTCTGCGGTTCCCGAACCCGATCCGGCCCTTGCACGCAAGACCGAGCGGGTGATTTTGCAAGGCGATGTGCCGTCCCCTTCGAACCCGCCAGAAGGCTGCAACTTCTGCACACGCTGCCCGGCTGTGATGGATATCTGCAAACGGATTGAACCAGACTACCGCGAAGTGAAACCGGGCCAGTTCACCGCCTGCCACCTTTACAATGAAACATAACAATAGACCCCTGCCGGTAAACGGTGGGACCCGAGGTCATAAAAAGAGCACCAACAAGGAGAATAAAAATGAAAATGAAGACAGTATTGATGGGCGCAGTTGCCTCTCTTGCCTTTGCCCCTGTGGCGATGGCAGAGCGTGGCAGCGACGGCCAACTCAACATCATCTATTGGCAAGCGCCATCCATCATGAACCCCTATTTGTCGGGCGGAACCAAAGACCTAGAGGCGGCGTCCATAGTCTTAGAGCCACTTGCACGCTACAACGAGTCCGGCGCGCTTGTGCCATATCTTGTTGATGAAGTGCCAACCGTAGCCAACGGCGGCATCTCAGAAGATCTGACTTCGATCACATGGAAATTGTCGGCAGGGCTGTTGTGGTCTGACGGCACGCCCGTGACATCGGCCGACCTCGTGTTCACTGCAAAGTACTGCATGGACCCCGAAGGCGGCTGTGCGCAGGCGGCAAAATTCGAAGGCGTGCAATCGGTCGAAGAAATCGACGCGCAGACGGTAAAAGTCACCTTTGACAGCCCTAAGCCAAACCCCTACGGCCCGTTCAGTGGTAACCAGTCGCCAATTTTGCAAGCGGCGCAATTTGCGGAATGCCTTGGTGCCAAAGCGCCAGAATGTACCGATGCGAACTTTATGCCTATCGGCACAGGGCCATTTGTTGTGACGGATTTCCGCACCAATGACGTGATCCAGATGGAAGCCAACCAGAACTTCCGCGATCCGGCAAAGCCTGCGTTCGCGACACTGACCCTGAAAGGTGGCGGCGACGCGACTGCAGCGGGCCGTGCCGTGCTGGAAACCGGCGAATTCGATTATGCGTGGAACCTGCAACTGGCACCGGACGTGATTGCGTCGATGGCAGAAGCCGGTGTCGGCACACCAATTTCCGCATTCGGCACATTGGTCGAGCGTCTGGAAATGAACCTGACCAACCCGTCGCCAGACTTGCCCGAGGGCGAGCGGGCAACTGTGATGCACCCGCACCCGTTCCTGTCGGAATTCGACGTGCGCCACGCACTCTCCATGGCAATCGACCGTGAGTTGTTGACTGAAGTGGGCTACGGCCAAGCGGGTCGCCCGACCTGTAACCTCGTTCCCGGTCCTGAAATCTATGCCTCGACCGATAACACAGGCTGTCTTGTGCAGGATATCGAAGGCGCAAAAGCATTGCTTGAAGGCGCGGGCTGGACCGACACAAACGGCAACGGCATCCGCGACAAAGACGGTGTTGAGCTGAACATCCTGTTCCAGTCATCGACAAACGCCGTGCGTCAGGATTTCCAGGCGCTGATCAAAGAATGGTGGTCCGAAATCGGTGTTGAAACCGAATTGCGCAACATCGACGGTTCTGTGTTCTTTGGCGGCGATCCCGGATCCCCTGACACGTTCCAGCGTTTCTATGCAGACGTTGAAATGTATGCCAACAACTTCGATGGCACCGACCCACAAGCCTATCTTTCGGCGTATCAGTGCGGTCGCGAACCACGCCCTGAAAGCCAGTGGCAGGGTGAAAACATCAACCGTTTCTGCGATCCGGCCTATGACGCGCTGATCGACGAGTTGGGATCCACAGCGGATATCGACGCGCGTGGCGACTTGGCCCGCGAAATGAACAACATGGTCACACGCGACACGATGACAATCGTGCCGCTGGTTGATCGTGGTCGTGTCTCGGCAAAGTCCAACACTCTTGGCGGTGTGATCCTGAACACATGGGACAGCGAGCTATGGAACGTAGCCGACTGGTACCGCGCAGAGTAATTGCGTGATGGGTTAAAACCCATCCTATACAGAATCGAAGGGCAGGTTCCCCTGCCCTTCACCTGCAACAAGCTATTATCTAAGGCGCCCACACATGCTCACCTTCACCATACGCAGGTTGTTGCTATCGATCCCGACGCTTTTGTTCATCGCTTTTGTGATCTTTATGCTGCTTGAATTAGCGCCAGGCGATCCAATGGCGCAGATGCCGTTGACGATCCCGCCAGAGGTCAAAGAAAAGATGCGCCTTGCCCTTGGTCTGGGCGAGCCGTGGTGGATCAGGTTCCCCCTCTGGCTCAAACAGTTCTTTTTCGTTGAGCCGCAGTACTGGATCGACAGTGCTTTGGGGACCAACTTTGCCGACGGCGCGCAGCGGATCATCTCGTTCCAATCGCGTGGACCCGTTTTTGACACCATCGCACAGCGGTTACCGCAAACCCTATGGGTTGTGGGCATGTCTTACGTTGTCGGCGTGTTGATCGCACTCCCTATCGGAATCATCTCGGCCTACCGGCAATATTCGGTATTTGACCAAGCTGGCACCTTTGTGTCGATGATCGGGTTCTCGGTGCCACCATTCTTTAGCGGTGTTGTCCTGATCGTCATATTCTCTGTGCAACTCAAGTGGTTGCCCTCGATCTACGACACCACACATGTGGTCAATTCATGGAGCACCTTTGTATTCCAACTCAAGCAGATGATCATGCCGGTGTTGGTGTTGGCACTGCAAACCACCGCCCAAGTCAGCCGCTACATGCGGGCCTCGATGCTCGATAATCTTGGACAGGACTATGTGCGCACCGCGCGTGCAAAGGGCATGACCGAAAGCGTTGTCGTCATGCGCCACGTGCTGCGCAACTCGATGATCCCCGTGGTCACCGTGATCGCACTTGGTATCCCCACGATCTTTGGAGGGGCGATCATCACCGAGCAGATTTTCAAGGTAAACGGGTTAGGCCAGTTGCTGATTATCGCGCTGCAAGGCAATGATATTCCGATGGTTATGACAATTACATTCCTTTTGGCCGTGCTGATTGTGTTGATGAACCTGATTGCCGATATTCTTTACGGCGTGCTTGATCCGAGGATCCGCTATGACTGATAAAACGATGGAACTGAACGCAAAACCGCGCAATCAATGGCTCGACGTCTGGGACCAGTTCAAAACCCATAAGGGGGCGGTTTTTGGTCTGTTTTTCCTGACATTCATCACGCTGTTTTGCGCAATCGGCCCCGTGCTCTGGGACGTGGACCCCGGCAAGCTGAACATCCGCAGCAAGGACATCCGTCCGATCTATATGGGGTTGTTTGATAGCGGCGCAAAGATCAGCTGGGCCAATCCGATGGGGTCCGATAACCTTGGCCGCGACATTATGGCCAACATAATGCAAGGCGGGCGGATCTCGCTTGCCGTCGGCTGGACCGCAATGATTTTGGCGCTGCTGATCGGCACGACAGTTGGTGTCGTCGCGGGCTATTTCAAACGTCTGGACGGCATCCTGATGCGTTTCACCGACCTAGTACTCGCCCTGCCCTTGCTGCCGCTTTTGCTGGTCATGATGCTGCTGTTTCGCGATCCGCTGCGCGCCGCATTCGGTCCAGAGCAAGGTATTTTCATCTTGATCGTCACAGGCATCGGCATCACGTCATGGATGCAAACGGCGCGCATTGTGCGCGGCGATGTTCTGGCGATTAAGGAACGCGAATTTGTGCTGGCAGCGCGTTCCATCGGGACCCCTGCGCGTCGTATTATCACGCGGCATTTGCTGCCTAACGTGCTGTCCCCGATTATGGTGTCAGCGACCCTTGGGCTCGCGACGGCGATCATCACCGAAAGCGCATTGTCGTTCCTTGGTCTGGGTTTCCCATCCGATTTCCCGACATGGGGCAAGATCCTGTTTGACAGCGTCGACCGCATGACTGCCTTTCCAGAACGGGTGATCTGGCCGGGACTCGCGATCTCGCTGACCGTGCTATCGGTCAACTACATCGGTGACGGGCTCCGCGACGCGCTGGACCCGCGTATTCGCGGTCTCTAGAAACGCTTTAATGTATCTGGCGGTGTATCCGCCGGATCATCAACCACACCAAAATCAACACAACAGGCGTGACGCCTGACGCAATATAGACCTTGCTGATCCCGTAGGTTTTCTCAAGCGGGCCAAGCACATAAAGCGCGAGGCTCACCGCGTAATAGCTGATGGCAACCACGGATAGTCCCTCGACAGTCTGCTGCAAACGCAACTGTTGATCCGCGCGTGCGTCCATGCTGGTCAACAAGGACTGGTTCTGCGCAGAGCGTTCAACGTCCACCCGTGTGCGCAACAAATCGCCCGCCCGCAGCGCACGGTCCGACAGGCTGCGCAGGCGGGCTTGCGTCGATTCGACAGTGCGCATTGCAGGATCAAAACGGCGCATCATAAATTCGGCAAATGTCTGACGTCCCATAAACCGCTCTTCGCGCAGCACAGAAATACGCTGGTTCACGATGGTCTCATAGGCCCCCGTCGCGCCAAAACGATAGGCAGTCTGTGCCACGATATTCTCTAACTCTGCAGAGATCGTGAGCAATTGTTTCAGCGTCTGATCAGGTAATACATCGTCGCTGTTCAGGTCGGCGATCAAGCGCGACACCTGACCGTCAATCGTGCCCATGACCGGTGACAGTTTATGCGCTGCAGCCAGCCCCAACATGCCCATCGCTTTGTAAGTCTCGATCTCGCAAAGCCGCTGTAAAACCCGCCCGATCCGCTGTTCCCCCGTCGAGGATCGCGCAAAAACAGCCATGCGCAAATGACCCGCAGGATCGATGCGGAAATCGCTCGCAATAATCAACTCGTCGTCCAAAACCCTTGATATTGCGAGGCTTTCCGGCACAAACCAGTCATTCGCCTTTTCGATAATCCCGACGTCGCCATCATGTTTCTCAATCCGGATCAACGCGCTTGTCACCCTCACACCAGGCGCAGTCGCAAGCCAGTCTTCGGGGAAAATACTAAACGTGTTTAAGTCAAAAGGCGTCTGCGCATTGCCTTTGCCAAACACGGTATAAGTCACAAATTCGGTGTGACTTTCCCACTTCAACATATGCTTGCCGATCTGGCCGGAATAATGGGTCGCGTCAGGCTGTGGATGGGGCGCGCCGTAACGATCAAGCAGGTTGATCAGATGGGCGCGATCGGCGGCGCGATCCCGTGATGCCGCATTTTTGGCAGGCTTCATCGCAAGATATGCCGCACGTGCAGGCGCACTTAATTTCGGAAACGGGCGCGCATGCAGCTCGTTGGCCAGAGCATAGCGCAGCGGGTGATCGTTGATTGGGGACATGGCGGAACCTGCGTGATGAGCGTTTCCGCCATTCTACGCACACAGCGCCATCTGTAAAGAAATATCGTTATATTTGAAATGGTTAGCGGCACACATTGGTATACAGTGCGCCGCTAACTGATTGTTTTAGATCACAACCACGGCCAGCGGAGGGAAGCCGTTGAAGCAAACGGATGAATATGTCGAGGTATATGCACCTGTGTTGCGGATCAAAACGCGGTCGCCTGCGCGCAAGCTGATTGGCAGCAGCATCGGGCGTTTTTCATATAGCACGTCGGCACTGTCGCACGATGGTCCAGCCATGATGCAGGGGCCTGTGGGGTCGCCGTCGCGCGGGGTCTCAAACTGGTAACGGATCGCCTCGCCCTCGGTTTCGGCAAGGCCGGAAAAACGGCCAATGTCGAGGTACACCCAGCGGTGCATATCACGGTCGGATTTGCGCGAGACCAGCAGAACTTCGGAAACGATAACACCGGATTCAGCGACCAAGCCGCGGCCAGGTTCTGCCATAATGCGCGGCACATCGCCAAAGCGCGAGGTGATTTGTTCCATCACAGCAGAGGCATAGGCGGTAGGAGCCTCGATGGTTTCGCCGTAAAACGCAGGAAACCCGCCACCGATATTCAGCAAGGTCAGGTCGTGACCCGCCGCTTTTGCGGCGTGCCAGATTTCAGCCAATGCGTCCAAAGACGGCCCCCACATCGCCGCTTTGCGGGTTTGTGAGCCTACGTGGAAAGAGAACCCGATGGGGTGTAACCCAAGGGACTTTGCATAACTTAACAGACGAATTGCCGTTGGCGCATCGCAGCCGAATTTGCGCGATAGCGGCCAGTCGGCTTGGGAGATTTCAACAATCAGGCGAATATAAACCTGTGCGCCGGGCGCGGAAATAGCAATCTTTTCAAGCTCTTCCTCAGCATCAGCAGAATAAAGCGTGATCCCTTGGGCATGGGCCCACGCGATGTCTGTCGACCGCTTCACGGTATTGCCAAATGACACGTCGACGGGGTCGGCGCCGTGTTTAAGACACAACTCTATTTCCGCCTTGGAGGCTGCATCAAAATGCGAGCCGAGCTTTACAAGACGCGCGATGATTTCTTCGGCGGGGTTCGCCTTCACAGCGTAGTGAATGTCGGCGTGACCAAGCCCTGCCTTGAGGGCGTGATATTGTGCCTCGACGCGGTCCACGTCGATCACAAGTGTCGGGCGGTCAAACGTATTGGCCGCACAGTAAGTGTCCAGACGGGAATGATTTTCGTGAAGTTGCCCTGTGGCAGCAATTGTCTCAACAGTCATCTATAATCTCCAGTAGACCCGGCCATTGTGTGGGATACAACCCTAACACGAGACCGCTCAGTTCCAAGGGAGAAGTTACCGTCGCTACGTAAACAAGTGATGACTGTCACAGGGTCAGAGGTGCGTGCGTTGGCTTCTATGAAACGCTCATTTAGGCTATTGGTGGATTCGTGCAAGAGCAAATATCACTTGGTTGAAATTAGTTTTTTGCGCTCTTTATTGCGTCTTGCGGGCGTCTTCTTTCCGTCTTGCATATTGGGGCTGGAGCAAAGGCGTGCGGCGCGCTAAAATCACCCTATGTCCAAGCTGATTTTACTTAATAAACCATTTGGCGTCTTGTCGCAGTTCACCGATGTGAAGAGCCCCAGCGCCCGCCCGACCTTGTCGGCCTACGTTGATGTGCCGCAGGTTTATCCTGCGGGGCGTCTGGACCGTGATAGCGAGGGGCTGCTGGTGCTGACCGATGACGGCGCATTGCAGGCCCGCATTTCGGACCCAAAGCACAAGATGTCCAAGACCTATTATGTGCAGGTGGAAGGCGCGCCTACGGACGCCGATTTGCAGCCATTGCGTGATGGGGTCACGTTGAAAGACGGATTGACCTTGCCTGCCCAAGTGGCGCTGATGGACCCGCCTGACCTGTGGCCGCGCGACCCGCCGGTGCGGTTTCGTAAGACGGTGCCGGATGCGTGGATTACGGTGACGATTTCCGAAGGCCGGAACCGTCAGGTCCGCCGCATGACCGCCCATATCGGATTTCCGACTTTGCGACTGGTGCGCTGGCGCGTGGGTAACTGGACGTTGGATGGTATTCAAAGCGGCGCGTGGATCGAGGCCTAACCGGCGACAGATCTCTGACTGCGATAAGCGGGACAGGCTGTCAAAGACGGGCTGGAGTTGCCCCCCGCGTTGTGCGGGGGACGTCCCTATCTAGGTTGTAGCCTACCGTTTTGGCAGCACCCAGTCGGGGCGGATAAAGTGGCAGGTATAGCCGTTTGGCAGCCGTTCCAGATAGTCTTGGTGTTCTGGTTCAGCCTCCCAGAAAGCGTTAGCGGGTTCTACTTCTGTCACGACTTTGGCAGGCCAGAGACCCGAGGCGTCGACGTCGGCAATCGTATTGAGCGCCTCGTCGCGCTGTGCGTCGTTCAGCGTGTAGATCGCAGAGCGGTAGGACGCGCCGCGATCATTGCCTTGCCGGTCCTGCGTCGTCGGGTCGTGAATTTGAAAGAAGAATTCAAGCAGTGTCCGGTAGCTGGTTTTGGCTGGATCAAAGGTGATCTCGATCCCTTCGGCGTGGGTGCCATGGTTTTTATAGGTGGCATGGTCAACGTCGCCGCCGGTGTAGCCCACGCCGGTTGCGGTCACGCCGGGCAGTTTCCGGATCAGGTCTTGCATGCCCCAAAAGCAGCCGCCTGCAAAAATTGCGCGTTCGGTCATTATTTCCCCTCCACTTGCGGGATGAATTCGCCGTAACCTTCGTCTTCCATCGCGTCTTTTGCGATAAAGCGCAGGCTGGCAGAGTTGATGCAGTAGCGCAGCCCGCCTTTGTCGCGGGGGCCGTCGGTGAAGACGTGGCCGAGGTGGCTATCGCCGTGTTTGGAACGGACTTCGGTGCGCACCATGCCAAAGCCGCCGTCTTCGTGTTCGGTCACATATTCGGTCACGATGGGTTTGGTGAAGCTGGGCCAGCCGCATTCTGACGAGAATTTATCCGATGAAGCGAACAGCGGCTCGCCTGACACGATATCCACGTAGATACCGGCCGCATCGTTGTCATTCAGCGGGCCTGTCCCTGCCCGCTCAGTACCGTTTTGCTGTGTGACACGGAATTGTTCGGGGGTCAGTTTGTCGATGGCGGCTTGGGTTTTGGCATATGTCATGTCGCGGCTCCTGTGGACAGCTGATGTTGATCGCTAGATAGCCACGACATGCATAGATTTCCAGACTTTTGAAACGTTTGTCACAAACGGGTGAGCGTTTCGTTTTAGGCGCAGGTGCAAAAGTCGGGAGGCCGGGATGCTGCCTGCTGGGGAGTGCGATCCGGAAAAGATGTGAATGCATTAAATTTGGAGACACTACGCAGCCTGTGCATGTAAAAAGGGCCACGCAAGTTGCGCGGCCCTGATTTTTTGTCTCGCTGAGTTAGTCGATTTTCGGCAACAACTCGTCGAGGGATTTTTTCGCATCGCCGTAGAACATGCGCGTGTTTTCTTTGTAGAACAGCGGGTTTTCGATGCCCGAATATCCTGTGCCTTGGCCGCGTTTGGAGACGAACACTTGTTTCGCTTTCCAGCATTCAAGAACCGGCATGCCTGCGATGGGCGAGTTTGGATCGTCCTGCGCCGCAGGGTTCACGATGTCGTTGGACCCGATCACAATCGCCACGTCGGTTTTGGGGAAATCGTCGTTGATTTCGTCCATTTCCATAACGATGTCGTAGGGCACTTTGGCCTCGGCCAGCAGCACGTTCATGTGACCCGGCAAGCGACCTGCAACAGGGTGGATCGCAAAGCGTACGGTCTTGCCCTGTGCGCGCAGTTTGCGCACCAGTTCTGCCACCGATTGCTGGGCTTGTGCCACGGCCATGCCGTAACCCGGAATGATGACCACGCTATCGGCCTCGTTCAGGGCAGCGGCAACACCGTCTGCGTCGATGGCGATTTGTTCGCCCTCAACGGCCATTTGCTCGCCCGCTGGGCCGCCAAAGCCGCCCAAGATCACAGAGATGAACGAGCGGTTCATCGCTTTGCACATGATGTAAGACAGGATTGCGCCCGACGAGCCGACCAATGCGCCGACCACGATCAACAGATCATTGCCGAGGGAGAAGCCAATCGCCGCAGCCGCCCAACCCGAGTAGGAATTGAGCATCGAGACGACGACGGGCATATCCGCGCCGCCGATGCCCATGATCAGGTGATAGCCGATGAACAGTGCCGCCAAGGTCATCAATGCCAGTGGGACCAACCCGCCGGTATTGAAATACCAGACCAGCGAAATCACCGAGATTGCCGCCGCTGCGATGTTGAGCATATGCCCGCCAGGCAGTTTTTCAGCGGTGGATTTCACGCGGCCCGCAAGTTTGCCATAAGCAATAACCGACCCCGTAAAGGTAATCGCGCCAATAAATACGCCAAGGAACAATTCAACCCGCAGGATGTTGATTTCCACTGGTGTTTTATGAGCGATCATCGCTGCAAATATGCCAAGATCGTTGGTGCTGTCATTTAAGACATTGGCAATTTCAAAGTGGGCGATGTAGCCGACAAAAACCGCTGCCAACCCCACAAGGCTGTGCATCGCTGCGACCAGTTCCGGCATTTGGGTCATCTGGACTTTTGTGGCTAGTTGATAACCGATAGCCCCGCCACCTGCGATGAGGATCAGCGACAAGAGCCAGAGCCCTGATGCCGGTCCGATGAGCGTTGCGGCGACCGCAAGCCCCATGCCCGCGATACCGTACCACACTGCGCGTTTTGCGCTTTCTTGTCCTGATAATCCGCCCAAGGAGAGGATGAAGAGGACGGCTGCGACCACGTAGGCCGCTGTTGTAAATCCGTATTCCATTTCGCTAACCCCTTAAGATTTCTGGAACATGGCGAGCATACGCCGTGTCACGAGGAAACCCCCGAAGATGTTGATACCGGTCATAAAGATCGCGAGCGATGCAAGAATGATCACGAGAAACGACCCTGATCCGACTTGTACCAATGCACCCAGAATGATGATCGAAGAGATCGCGTTGGTCACCGCCATGAGCGGAGTATGGAGCGAATGTGCTACGCCCCATATCACTTGGAAGCCGATGAAGACCGAAAGCACAAACACGATGAAGTGCTGCATAAAGCTTGCAGGTGCCACGAGACCGATCCCCAGCAACACGATACCGCCAATAGCAAGCAGGCCCACCTGATTACGGGTTTGCAGTTTGAACGCCGCGGTCTCGGCTGCGCGTTTTTCGACCAATGTCAGCTCTTTTGGCGCGGGCTTTTTAGCCACGGCCGCGATGGCTGCGATTTTCGGCTTTGGTGGCGGGAAGGTGATTTCGCCGCCATGAGTTGCAGTGGCGCCACGGATCACGTCGTCTTCCATGTTATGCACTGGCTTGCCGTCTTTGGCAGGGGTCAGGTCGGTCATCATGTGACGGATGTTGGTGGAATAAAGCGTGGAGGACTGGGCCGCCATGCGCGAGGGGAAGTCGGTGTAGCCGATGATTGTGACGCCGTTGTCGGTGACGATTTTTTCGTCCATCACGGTCAGCTTGCAGTTACCGCCACGTTCAGCCGCGAGGTCGATGATGACCGATCCGGGCTTCATGCTGTCGACCATGTCTTTGGTCCACAGCTCTGGTGCGTCGCGTCCCGGGATCAGCGCAGTGGTAATCACAATGTCCATATCTGGCGCAATTTCGCGGAATTTCGCGAGCTGTGCGGCGGAAAATTCAGGGGAAGACACTGCTGCGTATCCACCTGTTGCGGCGCCGTCGGCCTGTTCTTCTTTGAAATCAAGGAACACAAACTCGGCGCCCATGCTCTCGACTTGCTCTGCCACTTCTGGCCGCACGTCAAATGCGTAGGTAATGGCACCCAGCGATGTGGCTGTGCCGATAGCCGCGAGCCCTGCGACCCCTGCCCCCACAACCAGCACCTTGGCGGGTGGCACTTTGCCAGCAGCGGTGATCTGGCCGGTGAAGAAACGGCCAAAGTTATTGGAGGCCTCGATCACAGCGCGGTAGCCTGCGATGTTTGCCATTGACGACAGCGCGTCCATTTTTTGAGCGCGCGAAATACGTGGCACCATGTCCATGGCGATCACTGTGGCGCCGCGGCTGTTGGCAAGCTCCATCAGTTTTTCGTTTTGGGCAGGATAGAAGAACGAGATCAGCGTTTGCCCTTCCACGAGCCGCTTGGTCTCTGCGTCCGAAGGTGGGCGCACCTTGGCGATGATATCCGCCGCTTTGAACAGAGCAACGCCCGTTTTCACGACATTGACCCCTGCGTCGATATAAGATTGGTCGCTGAACCCAGCGGCCTTGCCTGCACCGGATTCGATAACGCAGTCGTATCCGAGTTTTTGCAGATCCTTGGCGGAAGCGGGCGTCATTGCCACACGTGTCTCACCAGGATAAGTTTCTTTTGGTGTACCGATTTTCATCGAATTCCCCCTTGCGCGATTTTGCAGTGAATACTGCCTACCTCGCAACTTTTTATTTCACAAGCATCTAGCGGGATGAAATTTCAATACTTATGTTAGCGCGTTATTTAAACCCAACGCCGTGTCTTTTCCGCGTAGCGGGCAAAATCGGCCCTGAATTTGCGCCGTAGCATGTTTTCCTCTGGCACGATGAAACGCCGCTCAATGATCCAGACAAAGACCGGCACAAGGACCAGCGCAAGCGGCGCGTTCCAGCGCAGCGCCAGTCCGGCGAGGATCATCACGTCCGCCAGATAAATTGGGTTGCGCGACCGTTTATAAATGCCCGTGGTGACCAGTGCGCTGGCATCGCGGTGCGGGATGATTGTGGTACGGTTTTTACGCATTTCCATCAACGACAGCAGCATTAGCACGATGCCGCCGCCGACCAAAAACCCGCCTAAGAGTTGTGTGACGGGATAGTCGAGCGACAGGTTAAAGGGTTGTTTGATGCCCAACTGCCATGTGAGAGCGGCAAAAAACGCCAGCCAGACGGGTGGAATGTCGATCAGTTTGATGAGCCGCATTGTGCTGGTCCTTATCCGATTTTCATAGTCTAAGTCTGGAATAGGGTGCGGTGAAGGAGACCACAATGACCGATTTTTCAAAGACCAAGACGCTATTTCATTTGCCAGAGGGCATGATCTATCTGGACGGCAATTCGCTTGGGGTGATGCCAAAATCTGCGGCTGCGCGGGTGGCGCGCACTGTTGCTGACGAATGGGGTGATATGCTTATCACCGGCTGGAACAAGGCGGGTTGGATGGGCCAGCCTACTGCACTTGGGGACCGCATTGGCCGGTTGATTGGCGCTGAAGCGGGGCATGTTGTGCTGGGGGATACGCTATCGGTAAAAGTGTATCAGGCGTTGGCGTCGGCGTTGGATATGGCGGGTGAGCGTAAGGTGGTTTTGTCTGATACCGGCAATTTTCCGTCTGATTTGTATATGGCCGAAGGGCTGATCGGAACCCTTGGGCGTGGTCATGTGTTGCGCACGGTGGATCCCGAGGATGTGTTGGGGGCATTGTCGCAGGATGTAGCGGTCTTGATGTTGACCCAAGTGGATTACCGCACGGGCCGGTTGCATGACATGAAGGCGCTGACCAAAGCGGCGCAGGATATGGGCATCGTGACGGTCTGGGATCTGGCGCATTCGGCGGGGGCGCTGCCTGTTGATCTAGCGGGCTGCAATGCTGATTTTGCGGTGGGCTGCACCTATAAGTATCTCAATGGTGGGCCGGGTGCGCCTGCGTTTATTTATGTGGCTCCGCGTCATGTGACCACTGTGCGCCCTGCCCTGTCGGGGTGGTTGGGCCATGCGCAGCCGTTTGCGTTTGATCTGGATTACCGCGCGGGTACGGGCATCGAGCGGATGCGCGTTGGCACGCCGCCTGTGTTGCAGATGGCTGCTTTGGACGCGGCGATGGATATTTGGGACGATGCGGACATGGACGCGCTGCGCGCCCGTTCAATTGCATTGAGTGAGGTGTTAATTGCGGGGATCGAGGCCAGCTGTCCTGACTTGAGTTTAGCCAGCCCGCGCGACCCGCAGATGCGTGGCTCGCAGGTGTCGTTCAGGCATCCCGAGGGCTATGCGATTGTGCAGGCGTTGATCGCGCAGGGTGTGGTTGGCGATTTCCGTGCGCCAGATATCATTCGCTTTGGCCTGACGCCGTTGTATCTGGATGAAAGCGATATTGAGCGTGCTGTTGCGATTTTGGCGGGGATTATGCGTGATCGCACATGGGATCAACCGCAGTTCAAGACGCGGGCGGCGGTGACTTAGCCACTCCATAAGCCTTGCGCGCGGTGACCAGTCGCAGGTCGTCGGGGTCCATGCCCAGCGAGAGCATGGTTTTGCGGTCGAACCGCGCGCGGGCGGCTTTGCTGTCGTGGGGTGTGCCGAACAAGGTGTCAATCCAGCCCATGCCAAGGCTGACGTGGAAGGTCGCGTGGTGGTCTTGGAAATGATGCGCCATGTGGTCACGGGTGATTTTCTCGCCGAGCCAGCCTTTGGGGACGCGCAGGTGCGCAAGGGTGTGGCAGAATTCATAAAAGGTGAAGGCGCTGATTGAGCCGACGAAGATGGCCGTGACGGGCAGCAAGAGCGCCCATGCGGCCCCGATGAACGGCCACAGGATGAGAAAGTGCGCGCCGACCGAGATCAGCCCAAAGCGCACCGCGTACCAGTGATCGTCGCCTGTGAAGAACTCGGGCTTGGTGGGAAATTCGTGGTGGCCGATGTGGCTGCGGTAGAGGGTGTTGAAAACGGATTGTTCGGTGGGGGGCGCACGGTGGTACAGAAACCTGTGCATCACGTATTCGACGACGAATTGCATGATCGCGCCGTAGATAACTGCGAGGATCAGGATGGGTGAGAACCAGACGATCAGAGCGCCCATGCCAATCAGCCAGAAGGGCAAGAGCCGTTGCAAGGTGCCCATGTGCATGAGGACGCGCAGTGTGGGGATCATGGTGGCTCTCCTTGTGGTTAAGGAGATGTTGCAACCTGCCGCATATCGAAATCAATCAAAACGTTACGGCAGGCCCGATTTTGGCAAGATGCGTTTCACGCATTTTTAGGGTTCGTGCATCGCTTCGCGTGACCGGTATAGAGGCTTGGTCAGGTATTGCAGTACGGTTTTTTCGCCTGTGTGCAATTCGACCGAGGCTTGCAAGCCAGGGCGAATTGCAATCTGGCGCTGGCGTTCGTCGAGGTTTTCCAGGTCCACCGCGACTGTCACTTTGTAGTGTGGTGCAATGTCGGGGCGGGCTTCGTCTTTGAAGGTATCGGCCGAGATGAAGAGCACCTTGCCTGCAAGGCTGCCGTAGATTGTGTAGTCGTAGGCGCTAAATTTGATTGTGGCGTCTTGTCCGGGGATCACGTTGGCGATGTCTGCGACTTTCACTTGAGCCTCGACAAACAGCTCGTCGCCGAGCGGTGTGATCTGGGCTATTTCTTCGCCCGGACGCACAACGCCGCCAATGGTGGTAATGCCGAGCGAGTTCACGATGCCGCGCATTGGCGAGGTGATGACGGTGCGTGACAACTGGTCGTTGGCCATGCGCAGGTTCTGGCCCAATTGCGCCAGCACTTGGAGTGTTTCCGAAAACTCGCTGGCCCGATCCAGTTCGGCCCCTGTCACAATCTCGTTGTAGCGAATGTCTGCGTCGGCGTTGGCTTTGCGGGCTTTTGTGGTCTCTGTCAGGGCCACGATTTCGCGGGCAAGCATGTCTTCCATCAGGGCCAATTCGCGTGCGGTTTCTGTTTTGACGCGGCGCGCCCCTTCGACCTTGCTGACGTAATCGGATTGACGTGCGTTCAGCAGCGCCCGCTCGGAGGCCACGATCTGCGGGCTGCGCACTGCGATTTCGTCAGGGACTGTAAAATCAAACGCGCCGTCCATTTCTGCCACCAAACGCAAGCGCCGGATTTCAGCCGCAAGCACCTGATCTTCTAGATCGGCCACCGAGGTCTGGAACCCTGTGCCACGCAAGCGCACCAGCACGTCGCCTGTTTGCACAATGTCACCCTCAGACACCAGAAGTTCGGCCAGAATGCCGCCCTCTAGGTTTTGGATGATTTGTGGGCGGGATGCGCTGACGACCTCGCCGTTTGCGCGCACGATTTCGTCAAGCCATGCGAATTTGGCCCAAATGACGAACAGCAGAACGGTCGCTCCCACCAGCCAGATCGTCATGGATGAGCCGCGCATGCGGCCCGAGAATTCTGCGTCGATGGTTGCCATTAGCCTGCCTTGTTTTTATTGCCGCGCATGTGAGCCAATACTTGGTCGCGCGGGCCGTCTACCGTCATACGTCCATTTTGGAGGATCATTGTGCGGTCAGTCAGTTGCAGGATCGGCACGCGGTGTGTCGCGATCACTGCTGTGCGGCCTTTGAGCCAAATCTGAAGGCGCGCAACAAGTGCCGCCTCTAGGGTCTGGTCAAGAGCCGCTGTAGGTTCGTCGAGCAGGCAGACCCGTGGGTCTTGTAGCCAGAGCCGCGCCCAGCCGATGGATTGGCGTTGGCCGATGGACAGGCCTTCGCCGCCGTCGCGAATATCGAGGTCGAGCCCTTTGGGGTGGTTGCGCACGAAAAAGCCAAGCCCTGCAAAATCAAGCGAGGCCATCAGGCGGTCGTCGTCGCGTTCCAGCAGGGTCAGGTTCAGGTTTTCGCGCAATGTGCCTGCGAACAGACGCACCTCTTGGCTGAGGTAACCGATGCCGCGTCGCAAATCGCGCGCCATGACTTGACCCATGTCGACGCCGTCGATCATGACACGGCCCGATGTGGGACGGTGCAGGCCTGATAGCACCTTGAGCAGTGTGGATTTGCCAGAGCCGTTGGCCCCAAGCACCGCAACGTGCTGGCCCGCCAAAATCGACAGCGCGGGGATGTCGATGGTCGCGTTGGCCCCTTCGTCATATGTGTAGGACAGTTCGCGCAGCTCGAACGCCCCTTGCAGGGTTTCGCGGCGCAGATAGGTGCGGCCCTCTTGGGTATCTTGCGGCGCGTCGGCTATTTTGTCGAGCGCTTCGAGGGCCGCTTTCACGTTGGACCAGCGGGCGAGAGTGCCTGCGAGTTGGGTCAGCGGTCCCAGTGTGCGCGAGGTCAGGATGCCGACTGCGATGATTGTGCCGACAGTGAATTCGCCTTGGAACACCATGAACGTGCCAACGACAACAGCGGACACATAGGTCGCTTGCTGCACCCCTTGCGACCAGAAGGTCAGGGTTGTGGCCAATTTACGCTGCTCGGATGTGGCGAGTGACGACAGGGCAGTAAGTTCGGACCAGATGCGCTTGAAGCGGTCTTCGCCGCGCTGCGCCTTGATCGTGTCGGCGTCGTAGATGGCTTCGTGCAGCAAGCGACTGGATTTGGTCGAGGCCCCTTGGGTCGCCATCGTCAGCTTCATCATCTTGCGCTGCATAAAGAACGACGGAAGCACCATCATGATGCCGCCAATAAACAGCACCCAGACCACATTGCCGCCAATCGAGGCGACCAGTGCAAGGAACAGCACGATGAATGGCAGGTCGGTCAATGTGCCGATGGTGGAAGCAGTGAAGAACTCGCGGATCTGCGAGAATTCACGCACGGCAGCAAAGGTGCCAGAGGGCGTTTGCCCCTTTTGGCCTGATTGCATGCCAAGCAGTTTGTCCATCAGCAGTTCTTGAATTTGCAGCTCGATGCGCCGCCCTGCCCCGTCCATCAGGCGGGCGCGCGCGATGCGCAGGAATGCCTCTAAAAGCATCGCGAGCCCTGCGCCAAGTGCCAGCACCCATAGCGTGGAGGTGGATTGGTGCGGGATAACGCGGTCGTAGACTTGTAGTGAGAACAGCGCCACCGCGACAGCCAGAAGGTTGGCAACAAAAGAGCCAAGCGCCACTTCAAAAATGATCCGGCGGTAGCTTTGGATTCTGCCCCAGAACCAATGCCCGTTTGCGTCTTTGGTGCCGTGGCGGCGGGTCAATTCCTCGACGGCCACATCGGCGCGGATGACATGTCCCGAGAACACGGGCATGAAGTCGGAGATCGGCACTTCGGCTTTGTTGTCGCTACAG
This sequence comes from Yoonia sp. MH D7, assembly GCF_054439475.1. Taxonomy (NCBI): domain Bacteria; kingdom Pseudomonadati; phylum Pseudomonadota; class Alphaproteobacteria; order Rhodobacterales; family Paracoccaceae; genus Yoonia; species Yoonia sp. MH D7. The sequence goes on along the minus strand of NZ_JBTJCF010000001.1, from coordinate 732,942 downwards.
GTCGTGTCGTAGATAGTCAGCAAATCGCCCTCTTGCGAGAGCACGAGCAGCACTTGGCCCGAGGTCATTTCAGCAAGCGCAGGCCAGATCGCGGGCTTGATGCCGCGCGGTTTTGACACCTTTGTCACCAGCCCGACGCGCGACAGCGCCGCCGCAATCGCATCGGAGGACAGATCGCCCTCGCTGTCGGCCGTCAGCCGTTCCAGCAAATCGGTGCGTTGCAGTTCGACCCCCAAAAGCCCTGCGTAAAGCGAGGCGATTTCGGCGCGCGTGACTGCTTTTTCCGAGAACCGCGATTTTGGTGCGGCGACGGTGTCAGCTTCGGTGGTGATATTGCCGGATGTCTGCGCCCCGGCGTCCACCTGTGCCAGCGCATTTGCCACAGCGTCCTCGTCGGGGGCATGTGTGGTGTCAACGCGGATAAGTTTACCGCCCTTTGTTGCGTTCACATCGAATGCAAGGATTGGACCCTTCATATCTGCTCACCATTCACCAGAGTGCCGTTGAGAGCTGCAATTTTCAGCATCACGCGGGCAATATCATATTTGTGCGAAACCGCAGAGCGTTCGGTGCGCACTTTGGTTTCGAAAATACCGACAACGTCCGGTACTGCGCGTTGTCCGGCGCGCTGCTGTTCTGCGTATATTTCGTAATTGACTGCGGCCTGATCGGCCAGGGTTTGGGACTGTGCCGCTTGGCGTTGCAGCGACACAAGTTCGCCTTCAAGCGAGCGCAGGGCGCGGTTGGCGTCTTCTTGCACTTGGCGAACACGCGCGGTGGCCGCTGTTTTTTGCGCCTCGGCAGCTTTCAGCGAGGCACCGGTGCCAAAGCCGATACCGTTGTCTGTGGCTGCCCCCAGCCCTGCGGCGCCGTCGTTTGCCAGATCGGCCGATGCTGTCAGCGAAGGCAATAACCCTGCGCGAGCGGCCGTGGCCTCGGCGATGGCGCGGCTGCTTTCGGCTTGGGCTTTCAGGACCCGCAGCGGCGTTTTTTCGACGTTTGTATCGGTGAGTGTCGATAGCCCTGTGACGCCGTCAAGCGACGTTGCGGTCATCGCACCAAGTTCGGACAATGCGGCGGCGGCGGCCTCGCGGTCGGAGGCCATATCAGAGCGCATCTGGTTGAGTTTTTGCTGCACAACCAACAGATCAACGCGGCTGGAAACCCCGCCTTTGACCCGTTCGGACATGACGTATTCGAAGCGTTCCATCTTGCTTAGCGCGGCGGCGTTCACTTCGGCCTTTGCGGTGGCGTCTTGTGCGGTCAGGTAAAGTTCCAGGCCCGATAGCACACGGTCGTTGGTGTCTTGGGCAAGGATCACTGCGGCCACTTCGACGTCCGCAGCGGCATAGTCACGTTCCGCGCGTTTGCGGCCGTTATCAAAAAGCACCTGTTCAACCACAAGCGAGGTCACGAAATCGCCCAGTGAGGACAGCGAGAGCGAAGGGCCAAGAGTGGGTAGCCAGTTATTGGCGCGGGCCTCGGCGCGCAGTTTCGCGGCGCGCAGGTCGGCCTCTGCGGCGCGCGAATTGGCGGCCAGAACGCCGTTTGCGACTTGAGTATAAGGGCCGTCGCCCAGCACAGACCGCCGGTTCAGCAGACCTGTGATAATTTCGGATTGGGTGCCGTCTTCCATGTGGGCGGACAGCGCTTGTGTAGCTGGCGCGGCGGTGGTGTCGGATTTAGCCTGCCCAAACATCGACAAGGGGTTGCCCCCTTCCATCTCAGGCATCACGCAGCCCGAAAGGAGTGCAACACTGCACACTGTTAAAATTGGTCTAAAGCCGTCCCGATTACACACTACCATGCCCCGCCGTTATTATTATTATGCCAAGGGGTTCACGGGCCAGTCATTGCCAGCCCGTGTTAATTCCAATTTAGATAACCGAGCTGTGGAAATTGATACCTTGCTCAAGGATCAACTCGCCACCATTATCACCGATTGAGTAAACATCGTAGTATTCGCCATCGATCTCACGCGGGTCGGCCGGGTCGGTTTTTAGCGTCGCCTTGCCATTCAACGTCACACTGTCGTCAATGCCGCCCCGCACGATCAAGGTGTTATCGTTGTCCGACAATCCTTCGAGATCGGCTATGGACAGCGTCAATTCACTATCCGCAGCAAAATCAAGGTCAATCACACCAATATTGAACCCGTTCAGGGCCCCTGCACTTAGATCAACAACGGAGGTCCCGTCTTCGTCCAACACGAGCAGCGTCGAGTTGGTGTTACCCGCAGTATCCGCATTTGTTACAATGAGATGGCTACCGTCAGACACTTCTTGACCCTTTGCAAACAGGTGCTCTAATTCGCCGCTGAGCGAATTGATTCCGGAGCTTCCGTTTACGTCCTGCACAGCGCTTGCACCGTTTACAAATTGGCTCACGTCAACTGTGTCGCCAGTTTCCACGTTTACCATCGTAAATCCGCGCGTCACCGATCCCGCGTCATTGACCGAGATAATGTCTGCGGCATCAGGTGCTTTTGTGTCGATAAAGAAGGTGTCGCTGATTTTCGCGGTGTTTCCAGCCGCATCAACCGCCACGATATCCACAACGGTTTGTGCTTCCATCACAGGAATGTCGCCTGCTTCGAATTTCACGCTCCAGTTGCCTTTTTCATCAACAGTGGCTTCGCGCTTGGTGCCTTCAAGTGTCACATAGACGCGCGACCCTGTCTCGACGACCCCGTTCAGCACAATACCGTCCGAGGCTTCTGCCTTGTTGACGATATCGTCGTGTTCAACTTTGCTCGTACTGGATGCCAGACGGTTCACATAGGTGTCGATTGTGATCGAGCCTGAGGCTGTGTCGCGGTTGCCTGCGGTGTCGGTTGCAACAACCGAGACGACGACAACTTCTTCGCCGGTTGTCACTTCGGCCGCGGTGTAAAGCGTTGACCACGACCCGTCCCCATTCACGGTAATCGGCCCGTGCGATACGCCGCCCAGAGTGACCGTCACAAGGTTCGCACCTGGTGCATAGCCAGTCAGGATCACGCCACTCGGGTGCTCGGTGCCATTGACCACGTTGTCGGCGCCGCCCACCTTGCTGGTGTCGACTGTCACGTCGATCAATGTGTCGATTTTCACGGTCGCACTGGTTGTCGAGACGTTGCCTGCGTTATCGCGCGCAGTCACAGTCACAGGCGCGTGCAATTCGCCATGTGGCACTTCGGTGCTGTTCCAGTTTGCAGACCAGTTGCCATTGGCGTCAGACGTGATGGTGCGTGTGCCGGTGCCAAATTGCACGTTCAAAGTCGCGCCCGCATCTGCGGTGCCTGACAGTACAACGCCGTCGCTATGTTCGAGGATGTTCACGGTGCCGTCGGTTTCGACCTTTGATGTGTCAATGAAGACATCCAGGTCGGTATCGATATGCACAGTGCCCGTTGCAATGGCTTTATTGCCCACAGCGTCGGTGGATACAGCCGTCACTTCAACGTCTAGCGTACCTTTTGGCACATCGCTGGTCGGGAAGGTGTAGCTCCAGTTGCCTGAACTGTCTGCGGTCACGGTCTGTGTGGCATAGCTGCCGAAGCTCACAACAACCGTTGCGTTGGCTTCTGCGGTGCCGTTCACAGCTGCGCCACCGGCGTGTTCAACGCGGTTGATGGTGCCGTCGCCGCCGGTTGCCGATGTGTCGAGCGTGACAGATGTGACTGTGTCGATATGCACGACCTCTGCGGAGCTGCCGGTATTGCCGTATTGGTCGGTCGCGGTGGCGGTGATCTTAAGGTCGTATTCCCCTTGCTTGATCACGCCTGCGTCTAAGTTTAGCGACCAGCTGCTGTCAGTCACGACGGCATCGTAGTCAATGCCGTCGATCGTCACGACCACAGTTGTGTTCACGTCCGTTGTGCCTGTGATGGTCACGCCGTCGGATTCTTCTGCAAAGCTGACTGTGCCGTCTGTTTCAACGATGTTTGCGTTGATGGTGACGTCAACCACGGTGTCCACGTCGAGTTTATCAACTGCTGTCGCGGTCAGCCCGGCATTTGTTACCGTGATGCTAACATCGCTGACATAATCGCCATCGGGTAATTCGCCATTCTCGAAGTGGGCGTTCCAACTGCCCTGCCCGTCCACAACGACGTTCTGGGACACGCCGCGCACCGTGATCACGCCAGTTGCACCCGGTGTTCCGGTGCCGCCGATGTCGATACCGTCAGTGTAATCGGCCTTGTTAACAACATGACCCGCGCTTTGTGTGCCGGTGGTGATGTTCACGACAGGCGGTACTAGCGTCGGGTCAACAGGTGTTGGGTCAAGAGGCGTTGGGTCTACTGGCGTAGGGTCTACTGGTGTTGGGTCTACTGGTGTTGGGTCAACCGGATCGGTTCCACCACCGTCCTTGCCGCCCGCAACCAGAGTTGCGCCACCAACGACGGCCGCGGCACCCAGACCAGCTACTGGCCCAAGGCCGCCTAGACCGCCAAGCAAAGGCGCAAAGAGCATCCCCACTTCGCCGTCGGCAGCCTCTACGCCTGCAACCTGCAATTCATTGCCGCGCATAAAATAAAGTTCGTCGTTAGGGCTCCACTTGCCGAAAGCATCGGCGTCAACATATTGCGCGAACAACAAATTGCCCTCACCCGAGACCAGATCAACCTTGGACAATTCGCCATTGGACGAGATGAACAGCTCGTTTACGGCCACACCATCAGGCGAAAAATAGCCCTCGATTGTGATTGTCTGACCGTCAGCCAGCGTCACCTGAAGCGCCTGCCCTTGCCGTATATAAGATACGACCTGGTTCCGGCTGAGGTTCAGCGAGATATCCTGCCCCGCGCCTACAATGATGGATGAAGATCCAGCGCCGGCAACCGACCCACGCTCAATAACGCCCGTGTCTCCACGGACAACGAATTCAATCGCTGACATAATACTAGCTCCACCTCAACTGCACCGTCTTCATGGACGTGTGCTTATTATAATTGAAACCACATTATCTAGGCGGTGGCTCAATTCCTAGTGGGAAAGTGATCTAAACTTTGTCATTTTAATGCCCATATTCCGCCACATTTGCGTTTTTATGGGCAGTGTGGGAAGAAAGTCACGTTATATTGACGTCTCTGCTATGGCCGATTTGCGGTGGATCTGCGTGTTCAGCACGGCCCCAAGCAAGATCAGATAGGCGCTGAGGTAAAGCCAAAGCAACAGGCCGATCACAGCCCCGATCGATCCGTAGACCTCGTTATAGGTGCCAAAGTTGGTCAGATAAAACGACAGCCCTGCCGAAGCGGCGATCCACAAGATGACAACTGTCACGGCCCCAACAGTGAACCAGCGGCCACGTTGTCCTTTGTTGGCGGGTCCAAAGCGGTACAGTAATCCCAGCGCCAAAAGCAGCACCGAGAGCGCTATTATCCAGCGCAACCCTTCCAGCAGCCAAGCGGTAGCACCCGCAATCGGCACATGCGCCAGCACCACAGGTGCCACAACCACTGCAAGCAAGGCGACAATCGCCAGCATCACGAGGCAGATGGTCAGGCCCAGCGCCACAATTGCATGTAATATCCCGTTGCGTGGTGGCGTCCCTGCGATGGCGTTCAAGCCGCCCATCAAAGCACCGACCCCAGCCCGCGACGACCAGAGCGCAAGCGCGATCGAAAGTGTTGTAGCCCAGCCGAGCGTGCCGGTCCCTGTCGTAAGCAGCCGGTTGATTTGCCCCTGAAACAGGTCGTAGGCATCGGGCGGGATGATGTCTTGCATCAGCATCAACTGCTCTGACACCACCGCTGTATCGGCCAGCAGGCCAAAGATAGCGATGATGGCAGCAATGCCCGGAAAGATCGCGAACATGCCAAAGAAGGCCACCCCTGCCGCGATCAGGCTTAACTGCTTGCGCCCCGCTAGTGCCCAGACATCGACCAAGAGCCGCCAGAGCCTGTGAGCAAATCCGAAACTGTTCATCTGTGCGCGGCTCCGTGATCATATGCATCACATAGTTAGCGCTGTTGCATCCGGATGTCGACCTGACAGGGTGCGTCCGGCTCGCGTGACAATGTCGGATATGTTTAACGGGATGGCGAGCTGCTGCATGAAACTCTGGCCGGATTGATTATTGATGAAAATAGCGGGTTTCTGCCGTTTGCCGTGTTTACGATTGCCGTGCCGCGATTTGCATTTATACAGCTCAGTGACCCTACGTTATGGACCGTGTCATTGATTGTTATAATGTGAATAGCCTGACCGAGCATGTGAATACCGTTGCCGAGCATATCCATGCGCTGCGCGAGACCAAGAACCGTTTGTGTGTCGCGATTGCAGGCCCGCCGGGATGCGGCAAGTCAACGCTTGCCCGCGAAGTGGCGCGACGTTTGACCCAACAGAAATGTGCCTGTGTTGTTGTGTCGATGGACGGGTTCCATTTGGATAATACAGTCCTTGAGGCCCATGGCAGCCGCGCGCGCAAGGGTGCGCCTGATACCTATGACGTGCAGGGGTTCTTGCGCGCAATGACTGCGATCAACGCGGGGGTGCAGGTATATGTGCCGCTGTTTGACCGCGCACGCGACCTGAGCGTGGCAGCTGCAATTGATGTGCCTGCGGATATGCCTGTGGTGATCGTCGAGGGTAACTATCTGATGTTTGATGCGACAGGCTGGCGTGATCTTGCGCCGCTCTGGGACGTGACGGTGCGCCTTGATGTGCCGCTGCCCGAACTGCGCGCCCGGTTGATCCAGCGCTGGCTGTCGCTGAACCATTCCTCTGCCGTGGCGACCCGTCGCGCCGAGAGCAACGACATTCCCAATGCGCTGGCGATTATCGCGCAGGCCCTGCCCTGTGACATAATACTAGATGGCCGCCCGAAAGTGACATCGTGAAAAACAATCGGTGGTAAATCGGGGTCTGGCCCAGTATACACAGGCCTATGGCTGCTGTTGCGGCGGCTATAACACCTGAGGACAACGCGCTGCCTGACGCCCTGAATCCGTTACGCGACCTTGTGGCCTGCCCACAGTGTGACACGTTGCATAATGCGACGCGCATTCCTGCGGGGACCCGCGCCCATTGCAAGCGCTGCGGCGTGCTATTGGTCACGCAGAATGCAACCGCTTTTGCCCAGGTGCTAAGCCTTGCGATGACCGCCTTTGTCATGATGCTTGCAGCGATCAGTTTCCCGTTTTTAAAGCTGAGCGTGGCGGGGCATAGCAACAGTATTTCGGTGTTGCAGGCGGTGATGGCGTTTAACGATGGCGTTGCACTGTTACTGGCCTTTGCAGTGGCCGGATTTATCGTGTTCCTGCCGCTATTGCGGCTTAGCGCGATCATCTATGCAATTGGCCCGCTGGCACGCGATATGCCGCCGCGCCCGCTTGCTAAACAGGCCTTTGGTTTGGCCGAGGCGCTGCGTCCGTGGAGCATGGCAGAAATCTTTATTGTCGGGGTGACAGTCGCGCTGGTAAAGGTTGCAGGGCTTGCCACGGTTACTATGGGGCCGGCGTTCTGGGCGTTTTGCGGATTGGTCGTGGTGACCATTTTGAAAGATCAACTGATTTGCAGGTATTCGATATGGCAGGCACTGGAGTAGCGGGCGGTTTGATCACCGCGCGTGAAGCAGGCTTGATCGCTTGCATCCGTTGCGGGGCCGTCCATCAAGGCACAGACCAGACCTGCACGCGCTGCGGCGCGCATCTGTCAAGCCGTGACACCACAAGTATCCAACGCGTCTGGGCGTTTTTGTTTGCGGGGATGATCGCGTTTATTCCGGCCAACCTCTATCCGATGCTGCGCACCTCCACATTGGTCGAACACTCTGAGAGCACGATTGTCGAGGGTGTGATCGAGTTGATCCAGCACGGCAGCTTTGGCATCGCGGGCATCGTGTTCTTTGCGTCGATCATCATCCCCATAGGTAAATTCATTGCGATTGCCTATCTGGCGATTTCTGTGCAGCGCAAATCGACCTTGCAACAGCACCAGCGCCTTGCTCTATACGAAGTCGTCGAATTTGTTGGCCGTTGGTCGATGATCGACGTGTTTGTGGTCGCGATCCTTTCTGCGCTCGTGCAACTGGATTCGCTGGCCACAATCAATGCCGGCGTTGCTGCGTTCAGCTTTGCACTGTCGGTTATTTTCACCATGCTTTCTGCGCAAAGCTTTGACGCGCGTCTTATCTGGGACGCGGACAGGACACCCAATGCCAAATGATCTTGATCAATCCCCCGCAGAATTTGACCTGCGCCCCGCCAAGCGTCCGCTCTGGCAGCGGATCTCGCTTATCTGGTTGATCCCGGTTCTGGCTCTCGTGATCTCGCTGGGCGTTGCTTATAACAACTACGCCTCGCAAGGGGTGTTGATTGAGATCAGTTTCGAGAATGCCTCTGGTGTGTCGGCAGGCGAGACGGTGATCAAATACCGTGATGTCACGATTGGCCGTGTTGAAAAGGTCGAATTCGCTCTCGGCCTGTCGGATGTATTGGTTTATGCCCGTGTAGACGCCAAGATGGCCGACTATATGGATGACGATGCCCAGTTCTGGGTGGTGCGCCCTGATGTGTCGGTGCGCGGCATCACCGGTTTGGATACGGTTCTGGGCGGCGTTTATATCGAGGGAAACTGGGACACCGAACAGGATGTGGCCCAACTGGAATTTGTCGGCACCGAAAACGCGCCAATCACGCGTGCGGGCCAGCGTGGCACTGTGATCTCGCTGCGCGCTATTGACGGCTCTGCCCTGTCCGAGGGCGCCCCTATTTTGCACAAAGGCATTCAGGTCGGATATCTGGAAACGCCGGAGTTGTCGCGTGACGGGCGCAGCGTGACGGTCGCCGCGTTTATCGAATCGCCCTATGACCAGCGTATTACGTCAACTACGCGGTTCTGGGATACTTCGGGGTTTTCGGTCAAGTTTGGCGCCTCCGGTGTCGCCTTGAATGTGTCCAGTCTGGCATCGCTGATCGAGGGCGGTATTGCATTTGATACGGTGGTATCAGGTGGCCGTCCGCTGAGGGATGGTCAGTTGTTTGACCTGTTTGACGACGAAGAGACTGCGCGCAGCAGCCTGTTTGCACGACCCAACCAAGAGGTGTTGAATGTTTCGGTCCTGTTTGAGCAATCAGTCAGCGGGTTGTCGGTGGGCTCAGAGGTCCGGTTCCAAGGTATCCGCATTGGTGAAGTGACCGAATTGAGCGCCTTTGTGGTTTCTGATCGCAATGACCAGCAGGTGCGTTTGCGCGCCAATCTTGCGCTTGAACCCGGTCGTTTGGGTCTGGGCGATGATGCAACAGCCGCGGATGCACTGGCGTTTTTGGAAGACTTTGTGCTGCGTGGTTTGCGCGCACGGATGATTACCGGCAATATCCTGTCAGGATCGTTGCAGGTTGAATTGTTGCAGGTCGAGAACGCGCCAACGGCGGTGATCCGTGTCGGTGAAGACGGTTTCCCGATCATTCCGATCACCACGTCCAAGATTACCGATGCCGCGGCGACTGCCGAGGGCGTGCTAGACCGGATCAATTCGCTACCCGTTGAAAAGTTGATGACAGGCGCCATTGATATGATGGACAGCATCGAGCGGCTGGCCAATGACGATGGCTTGCGCGCTGCCCCCGCCAGCTTGACCGCCTTGCTTGACGAAGCACGCGGTTTGATTGCCAATGAGGACGTGCAAGCCGTGCCTGCGGATCTGCGCACTGCCTTGGTTGAATTGAACAAGGTGATTGCATCGGCTGACGAAGCGCAGATTGTCACTAAATTGGGCGAGACATTAGAAACTGCCAATACAGCCATTGCCAATATCGAGGAAGCCACGCGCAACCTGCCAGAGATTACCGCGCAGATCGAAGCGGTGATTGCCAAGACCAACGCGCTTGAGCTGGAAAAACTGGTCTCGGAAGCGACTGCAACGCTGTCGTCGATTGACCGATTGATTGGCTCGGATGCGACCGCTGATTTGCCGGCCTCTGTTTCGGCGGCTTTGGACGAAACACGGTTGTTTTTGGCCGAGGTCCGTCAGGGGGGGCGATCGAGAACGTGAATGCCGCGTTAGCCAGTGCCAGCGCCGCCGCCAAAGCGTTTGAGACGTCCGTGCAGGGGTTGCCCGCCTTGGCGACCCGCGCCACCAGCCTTGTCGCGCAAACCGAAGCAGTTGTATCGTCTTACGGCGAGCGGTCCCGCTTTAGCGCGGAAACCGTGGGCACACTGCGCGACATTCAAGCCGCAGCTGATGCGGTCACCAGCCTTGCGCGCACAATCCAGCGCAATCCAAGTTCACTTTTGACGGGACGTTGATATGATGATGAAATCGATTTTGTTTGTGGGGCTGACCGCCTTGGTAACGGGCTGCTCTGGTATGCCGTCACGGCTGGAGCTGGCGCCACTGGACAGCCAGTTGAGCCTGCGGTCCGCGGTTGGCTCTGCTATGGTGCGCACGGTGTCGCTGCCGACTTATGCCGCCGCCGAAGAGCTGTCGATGGAAACCCCCGAAGGGTTGATTGACAGTAATGAAGACATCCTCTGGGCCGATGACCCGTCGCGCGCAGTCACATTGGCGTTGACCCGCAATATCGGCAAGGTGACCGGGGCAAGGGTTGGCCCCGATCCGTGGCCCTTTGTCGGCCTGCCTGACGTGGCAATTGACGTGCGTGTGACCCGCATGATTGCGGGTGCTGACGGTGTGTTTGACCTTGAGGGGCAGTTCTTTGTCGGCGGTGACGGCATCGACTACACCAATTCCACCAACGAATTTGTCATTGCAACGCCAATGGCTGCGTTAACACCTGCGGCGATTGCAAATGCACAGGCACAGGCGCTCTTGACCCTGTCAGAGCAGATTTCGCGCAGAATTGCGCGTTAAAGGTCATGTTTTTGCCTTGATACAAGACTAATCAGGCGCAGGCCCTTTTGCCGCGGCAGTGCTTGATGACATAAAATGCGCACCAGCGGCACAAGACCGCAGCGCAAAAGCAGGACGAATGTGATGAAGGCGTCAGATACCAAAGGCTGTATTATTGCCCACCGGAACGACGGCATGGGCGCGCGGGTGATCGCGATGTTGAATGCTGTGCGCGTCGCACGGGATTATGATTTGCCGTATTATGTCGGCTGGACCACCCATGGGCGCACACGCGAAGAGGTCCGTGATCCCAGCTTTATTTTCGACCCGTCATATATAAAAGAGCGGTTTTTCGACGTCGAGATCATGTCGGAGATTTATGAGGATTTGATCGATCTTTCGACTGTCGACGGGCGCAATTGGGACGAAGCCAAATTTCGCGAGGCTGCCGCCAAAGGCAAATCGTTTATGTCCGGCGCGGCAATGGGCGTCACGGTTTTACCTTGGGAAGATGCGGCTGATGTGACAGCCCGCCTGCCCGCCTGCATGGACGAATTCAGGTTTTCTGCCCCAGTGCGTGAAATGGTCACCAAGATTATCGACGTCTTTGCCGGCAAAAAACTAACCGCTTATCATATTCGCCGCGGCGACATTATCCACGATCCGATTGCCAGCAATAAACTCTGGCCCAACAAATTCATTCCGCGTGAATTCTACGAGCAGCATCTGGCGCTTACCTTGCAAGATCCTGCCGCCCGAGTGCTGTGTTTTTCCGATACACCCGTTGAGGTGGACCGATTGAAAGAGGCGGATCCGACCCGTGTGCAGGGGTTCAAAGACCTGCTTGGCGACCGCGAATTCACCACAGGCGCGCGCGATTTCCTTGAACTTTATGCCATGTCGCGCTGCAAACAAATCTTTGGTCCACCCTCCTCGGCATTCTCGCAGACCGCTATGACCATCGGTGGTTGCACGCTGGACGCAGTGCAAGACGCCTTGCCCATATCCGGACAAGCCGCTGCAATGGACCGCATGACCGACCGCCTTGAGGCCAAATCCGATCTGTTTTTGAACATGGGCGATGTGGGGCAATGCCTGCACTTTTTGATCGAGCACCAGTCGGCCAAAGGTAACGCAAACCGCGCCAAACGCATTATCCGCAGCTATATGGAAGACGGATTGGACAAGTCGTTCGCCTATCAACTGCTGTGCGAATTATCGGTGTCAGCGGGCGAATTGGACTACTGCGAACGGGTGCGTGATCTGGCCTATGCCAGACCTGTTTATGTAGACGATTCAATGTCTTATGTGAATTGTTATTCTGCGATAAACCAGCTGACTTTGGGCAATTGGGACGCAGCCCATGCGCGTATTCAAAGCGCCACATGGTTTCGGCCGTTAGAGCCGTTGACCCACGGCGTGTTGAACCTTGCGCTGACGGCGGGTGTCGTGACGCCGCAGAACTTTTATCCGTTTGATCCTGATATGGTGCGCCCAAAGGGCAGCGTTTTCCCCAATGGGAAAAAGGCCATGGGCGAGTTGAACCAGTTCACCCCCAAGGGTCATCCCGCAGGCGATCGGATCCAGTTCCATCCGTGGGATTTGGTGGTACGCGACTGGCGTTTGTCGATGGGCAAGCGGCTGAACCGTGCATTTTCCAACAAGTCCAAGATCGCAAAAACCATGCAGATGTTGGAGCGTTCTTTTTCCAAGATCGAGGGCAGTGCTGCGGCAATTTCGGCGCGTGGTGTGCTGGAACGCGGCATGGGTGATCTAGAGGCCGCCCTTGCAAGCCAGCGTCTGGCGATTGAACTGGCGCCCGATGTCGCCATTTACCGCAAGCGGATGTCGGATGTGTTATTCGAGACAGATAACGCCGCCAGCGCCCTGATGCAGCTTGAAAAAGCCGCTGAAATTCACGGCGAACATCCCGCCTATATGGCCGAAATGGCGCAGCGGTTCTGGAAGGTCAAACGCCGTGTCGAATGTGCAAAACTGCACGATCGCCTATTTGAGATGGACCATAACTTCGTCGAAATCCACATGATGAATGCTGATATGTTGCGCCGGAACGACGACCGTTTCGAAGATGCGTTGACTGCAATTGATCGCGCATTGGTGCTGGCGCATGGCTCGCAACGCCTGATGTCACAAAAGGGACGTATCCTGATGCTACTCGGCCGCGCCGAAGAGGCTCGCGCATTGTACGAAAACATCGTGGATTGGGGACGGGGCACCGAGCACACCCATGTAGAGTTCCTGCGCCAGTTCAGAGAGTTAGGTCGCGAAGATATTGCAGAAGGATTGACCAAGCGCTCGATCTACGACTTTGAAATGGTGAAAGAGATGGCGGGTTAGGATACTCAGCGTCCCCTGTGCATCGGTCAAACAATCGCCGTGACACCGACGCAGCATAGGCCCGCGCATCATCTGCTAGGTGGTAAAATGTGCCTTGTTGGGAGACTTGTGTAAAGTATTTCGACCTACAAGCGAGCGAAAGTATCTGATAAGCATCGTCAGTCTTACGTCAGAATTACACTGTTTTTCCAAAATCACACGAGTGGTGCTGTTCGACATGGCGGCCCTGAAATCGTGTATATTAAGGCGTAACCGTAAGATCGTTTACGATGTCTGTATAAACCTGCGTTCAAACCGCCATTGCGCGCGCGAACCGCGCCCACTCTGCCTCGCCGCCGGGTAAGCCGAGCCGCAGCCAACGATCAGAATACGGAAAAACCCGCGACCAGATCTGGTGCTTTGCCAGATGGTTTTGCGCAGCGGCCGCGTCGGGCGTGTCATAAAGGCGGAACAATTCGGTCCCCCCGACACAGGTCCATCCCGCATCTAGTGCAAGCGTATCGGCGCGGACCGCCTCACCGCGCAACCGCGTCATTGTCGCATCCGCCCAAGGCCCGTCGTTCAGTGCCCGCGTCGCGATCCGCAACGCCGCCCCGTTTACAGGCCATGGCCCCGCCATATCGGTCAGCCTCTTAATGTCATCAGCGCAGCCAAGAACAAACCCTAGCCGTACCCCCGCCAAGCCATAAAACTTACCAAACGAGCGCAACACGATCAAACCATCTCGCCCCGCATGTGCCGCCAAGGATAACTCGGGCCGCGCATCTGCAAAGCTCTCGTCCACCACCAGACGGGTTTTTTTCGCTAAATCAAGTAGTTCCGCGACAGTATCCACCCGACCATCGGGATTATTCGGGTTCACTACGACCGCTAGATCAGCCCCGACCAATTCGTGCAGCTGGCTGACCTCTTCAACGCGCCACCCCGCATTGCGCAAGGCCGCGCCGTGTTCGTTATAGGTCGGGCCCAACACCCGCGCCGTGCGTGCGGGCGTCAGATACGGGATCATCTGGATCGCCGCCTGCGCCCCAGCCGTGGCCAAGATCGGCGCATCTGTGCGGTAAGCCGCCCGCGCCGCATCAAGCAGTGCATTTTTAGCCGTATGCGTCGGCAACATCGTCCAATCCGCCAGCGCGATATCAGGCACAGGATACGGCACGCGGTTGATCCCCGTCGACAGATCGATCCAATCAGTTCCGCCAAAATGCGCTATCGCTGCGTCAATATTTCCGCCGTGGTCTCGCATGCTGCCCCCTAGATTACTGCCAGCAGCAAAAGTGCCGCAATTCCAAAGACCATAGCACGCCTATAAAGCGCAAGTCCCGCGCCAACGTCCGCCGCCACAGGATCGCGGCCCGCTTCGTTTACCCAAGGTTCCACCGCCACACGGTCACCGTAGACCCGTGGTCCTGATAGCCGCACCCCTAATGCCGCCGCCATCGCCGCCTCAGGCCACCCCGCATTCGGCGAGCGGTGCTTTGACGCGTCCCGCCAGATCGTGCGCATCGCCTCTCTCACGCGTCCCGACACCAGCGCAAACACAAGCCCCGTCAGCCGCGACGCAGGCAGGTTCACCAGATCATCCACCCGCGCCGACGCCCAACCGAAGGCTTCAAACCGTGGGTTGCGATGCCCGATCATAGAATCCAAAGTGTTAATAATCTTATAAATCGCGATCCCAGGAAGACCAAAAACCAACCCCCAAAACAACGGTGCCGTGATCCCGTCCGACGTATTCTCGGCCAGACTTTCCAACGTCGCGCGCGCCACAGCAGGCACATCCAAATCGCGGGTCTCGCGCCCGACAATCATCGACACCGCAAGGCGAGCAGCAGGTAAATCGTTTTGCATCAACGGCGTATCAACCGCTTTGACATGTTCATACATCGAACGGATCGCAATAAACGGCCATGCAAAAACGCCGCCAATCACAATGCCGACCCAGCCAGTGCCAAGCGATTGCAGCGCAAAAGCAATACCGCCGACCAAACAAATGCACATCACCAATGTCACAGCGCCTGCCACTTTACGCCGCGCAAAACTGTCAGCCTCACAGTTCAATCGACGATCCAGCCAGTTAATCAACGCGCCCATCCATGTCACCGGATGACCAATCACGCCGTAAATCCGCGCAGGCCAGCCGAATGCCAAATCAAGCGCAACAGCGATCAACATCATGGCCGCAAAGCTCATCGCGGCGCCTCGTTCACGCCCGCAATCGACCACGCCCCAGCGGGTAAGGCGATTAGGGTGGTCATCGACAGTGGCGCGATTTGAAACGCCAGCCCCGCGTGCGTCACCCCTAGCGCAAGCCCAAGTGCCGCGCGGATCACCCCCGCATGGGCCACAATAACCACTTTACCACCCTGCGCAGCCGTCGCCATAATCACAGGTGAACAACGCTTCGCAACATCAAGAAAACTCTCACCTTTTGGTGGTTGATGCGCCGCAAGGTCCGCCGTCGTCAATGCCCCCAAGTCAGGCAGGTCTGCATAGTCACGATCTTCCCAATCGCCAAAATTCTGTTCCCACAGCTGCCCATCCGTCACGCTATTCGCAGCAGGCCAGAGCAGTTTAGCGGTCTGCTGACACCGCCGCGCAGGGCTCACGTAAATCCGGTCAGGCGATCCGATTGCACGGCGTAATCCCGCAAACGCATCCGTGTCACCACAATCGGCATCAACATCGCGCCGCCCTGCAACACGCCCCTCGCTAAGTGCGGGTGCGTGGCGGATAAGGATCAATTCTGTTGTCACAGCGGCTTTCACTATCCGTTTTCTCCTTTCGCAAGCACCCTGTTTCTGGTTTGTATTGCGGACAGGGACAAGGGGCAGTTTGCGGATGGCAAAGACCATTTTAATTACAGGCGGTGCACGGTCCGGTAAAAGCCGGATCGCAGAGGCGCGGTGTCTGCAAATGGGCAATCCCGCCATTTACATTGCCACTGCGCAGGCCTTTGATGATGAGATGCGTACGCGTATCGCAGAACATCAATCGCGGCGCGGCCCTGAGTGGCACACAATCTGGGAACCCTTCGCCCTGTCGGAAGCCCTGACCGCAAGCGATGGCAAAGGGCCGCGCTTGGTCGATTGCCTGACACTCTGGCTGTCGAACCTGATACTGACAGATCAAGACTGGCGCGCCGCAGGCCACGCGTTAATCACAACCTTGGCCGCACAAACCAGTCCCGTGGTCTTGGTCACCAATGAAGTTGGCATGGGAATTGTGCCAGAAAATGCGCTCGCTCGCGCCTTTCGAGATGCGGCGGGACTAATCAATCAATGGGTCGCGTCCGAGGCCTGCGAGGTCACTCTCGCCGTCTCGGGCTTGCCAATGAAAGTTAAGTAGATGAAGTTTACCTCCCTCGATGCCATCGCCGATTTGGCGGCAATCTTGCCTGTGTCTGACAAAGCCTCGGTGAATGCCGCTCGCGACCGCCAGAACAGCCTGACCAAACCGCCCGGCGCATTGGGGCGACTAGAGGAACTGGCCGAGTTCATGGCAGGTTGGCAAAAATCCGCGCGGCCAGAGATCAACACCGCGCAAGCGATTGTTTTTGCTGGAAACCACGGGGTTTGCGCGCAGGGTGTGAACCCGTTCCCGCAGGAAGTGACCGCGCAAATGGTTCTGAATTTCGAGGCCGGAGGTGCCGCGATAAACCAGCTTTGCCATGTGAATGGCGCGGAGTTGCAGGTGATCGCGCTTGATCTTGAGACGCCCACCGCTGATTTCACCCAAGGGCCTGCGATGACCGAACGCGAGACATTGGCCGCGATGCGAGTGGGGGCCGATGCTGTTGATACCAACGCTGATGTGCTGGTCTTGGGCGAAATGGGGATTGGCAATTCGACAGTAGCCGCCGCCATTGCCGCCGCGATTTTTGGTGGCGATGTGCCGTCTTGGGTTGGCGCTGGCACGGGATCGGACGGGGCGGGTATTGCGCGCAAGATCACGGCAATCGAGGCGGGTTTGGTGCGGCATAAAAACGCCCAAGGCATGGCTGTTCTGGCGGCGTTCGGCGGGCGCGAGCAGGCCGCGATTTGCGGTGCCGTTTTGGCCGCACGCGCGGCGGGCATCGTCGTTATTCTTGACGGTTTTATTTGCACTGCGGCCGCAGCACCGCTGTTTGGCACTGACCCGAGCCTACTAGATCACTGTTTGGTCGGGCACAAAAGCGTGGAACCCGGGCACAGCAAGCTATTGGACGCAATGGATAAAACCGCAATTCTTGATTTTGACATGCGCTTGGGCGAAGGGTCAGGCGCGGCACTGGCGCTCGGGATTTTGCGCTCCGCGCTTGCCTGTCACAACGGCATGGCAACATTTGGAGAAGCGGGCGTATCAGAGGCGTGACCCGCCTTGCAGAGTTTCAAGTTGCGGTGATGATGTTGACCCGCCTGCCTGCGGGACAGTTGCAAGCTGCGCCTAGCATCGGCGCCTCTGCGTGGGCTTTTCCGGTTGTTGGCGGCATCATTGGGGCGATTTCGGCCACGGTTATGCTTTGCGCGCTGTGGCTTGGCTTAGCGGGGCCGATTGCGGCGGGACTTGCGCTTTGCGTGATGGTTATGGTGACCGGCGGGTTGCACGAAGACGGGCTGGCGGATCTGGCTGACGGATTTGGCGGCGGCAGAAACAAAGCCCATAAATTGGAAGTCATGCGCGACAGCCAGATCGGCAGCTACGGCGTGTTGGCCTTGGTGTTCGCGCTGGGATTGCGCTGGCAAGGCATCGTCGTGGTTGTGATATTGGCAGGACCGTGGGTCGCAGCAGCGGCACTTGTGGCACTTGCAATCGCAAGCCGGTCATCCATCGCGACCGCACTATGGTTAATGCCCGCCGCGCGCACTGACGGCATGGGCAAGTTGGCGACAGGCGCAAAAAAACCGCAAGCCCTAACCGCTGCGGCATTTGGGATCGTCACTTTGATCGTGCTTTTCGGCTGGGCAGGATGCGTGATGGCACTGGTCATGGTCATCGCCCAGCTAGGGCTTGCAGCACTGGCAAACCGGCAAATCGGCGGACAAACCGGCGACGTTTTGGGGGCGCTGCAACAGATCGGCGAGATTGCGGGCTGGATTGCCCTTGGTGCGTTTTTGTAGCTACTGCCGTATTATCGGTGCAATGGAGAACCCTGCCGGAATAGCCATCCAATGATATGTTGGATTTTCGCGCCGCTAACAACGGCATCTGTTTTCACAGGCTGCGACAGCGCACCCGACCATTCAACCGCAATCGCCACAAAGGCAACGGGCGGCACTGTTCTGCCGCCCGCCCCGTTCACATCACAAACGCGGGTTACTGCGCGCCCCATGCTTGCGGATAATTGTCCATCGCGTCACACCCACACATCGCATAGTGCAGTGGTGGCATCTCAGGATTTGCAAAGCTTGCCAGCGTGTCTTGGGTAATTGTCGGCTGTGGTAAAACCCACTCCGGCCCGGGAATAGTGCCGCCCTCGATGACCCGCGCCGCAGCGATGACAGCCGTGCGCCATTGGTATGTCGGATAGGTTGGCGCAATTGCGGTCATGCCTTCATTCTGCCACTTGAGCAGGAAGTCTTGCTGGTCCTCGCCCACAAACACAGGCAAATCGTAACCTGAATCCTCGAACGCCTCGATCGCCGCCACAGCCGTGGCCCCTGCATCCATCCAGACAGCATCAATCTGGCCGCGCATCAGGTAATCTTCTACGATCGACTTGGTTTTAGCGTTGTCGCCATCAGTAAATTCAACGCCGATCACATTCAGACCTGCATCATCCAACACCTTGCGGCCGCCGGAATAGCGGGTTTCCAACACGTCAACGCCGGGTAAAATACGCAGCATCAGAACATTGGCATCCGCGGCGACATTATCACGAATGAATTCCGCGCCCTGAATACCAAAGCCGTAGCCGCCAACCGGATGTACAAACGTCACGGGGCAATCCGTGTTCACGCCGCGGTCGAATACGACGACTGGCATTGCTTCACAGGCTTTTTCGACCGCAGGGGTCAGAGCGGCCGTGGTGTTTGGCGACACGATCATCACGTCGCATGTTCCGCCGGCCAACAGGTCGTTGATATCGGCGATCTGCTTGTCGTCAGAGCCTTCTGCATCGACGTGAATGAACTCGCCAATAGATGTATGCAGTTTCAGTTCTTCGATCATATTGGTAAACCCGACAACGCGCCACGGATTGTTCACGCCTGCATTCGAGAAGCAAACAGTCGCAGCTGTGTCCATGTTCAGGCCTGCGGTCTCGACCATGCTGTCGCCGATTTGCTGCACCCAAGGCTGGTCTGCGGGGCCATTTGGCGTCGCGCTCAATTGCTCTAACTGCTTGGCAAATTCAGCCGGATCATTAAAGTTTTGCGCAGATGCAGCCGTTAGGCTCAAGGCCAGCGCTGTGACTGCGGTTGTTGTCATAATGACATTTTTCATCAGATATCCTCCCATTGGATTTAGTCGTGTCTCAGGATCCCGTCCGCTCCCTTCGGTGCATCGCAAGTGCGACGGCGGCGATTAAAATCGCGCCTTGCACCACCTGCCGGACGGGTTGTGGCAGGCCGAGGAAGTTCAGAAGTGTGAAGATAGCCGTCAGCGCCAAGGCACCGCCAATCGCCGCAGGCACAGAGCCGCGCCCGCCCAATAGCTGCGCGCCTCCCAGCACGGCGGCGGTGATTGCTTGCAACTCGTAGCCAGTGCCAACATCGGTGGATACCCCTGCAAACCCGCCAAGCAAAATGCCCGCAACAGCCGCAGAGAACCCCGAAATCATAAAGGCCACGATCCGCACGCGATTTACCGCAACGCCGCCTAAACGCGCGGCCAGCGGATTGTCACCAATAGCATGAACCATGCGGCCCAGATTGGTCCGGTGCATCGCCCATGCAAGCAGGCCTCCGACAACAACCAGCACAATCACCGAAATTGGAATGAAGCGCACCAACGGCACATCGCGGATCATCTCACGGCCAAAAAACCGGAACGTATCGGGCAGATAGCCGCGCGGTGCGCCGCCCGACCACATATATGCCAAACCGTTGAGCGTAATCATCATGCCAAGCGTGGCAATCAGCGATGGCACCCGCAAAAAGCACACCACCATGCCGTTCACAGCACCGACACCAACACCCATCGCCAGCATCAACGGAATGACCCATAAGGTTGCATTGGGGTCATTGTTGGTCAGCATAGACGCGCCCACCACCACCAGACTGATGATCGCGCCCACCGACAGATCGAACCCGCCCGAAACAATCACGTAAACCTGCCCCGCCGCGAGAATAGCCAAAGGCGCTGCGCGTTTTACAAAATTCATATAGCCGGTCGGCTGCGCAAAACTTGGGTTCATCACAATGATCGCAACAATCAACGCGGCCAGCAAAAACCAGACGGGATTGATGCTACGCTTTAGACGGCGCGCGCGCAGTGGCACAGTGTTTGCAGGGCTGGTCATGCGACAATCCTTTTTGAACGCAGCGCGTAGAATGCAACCGCAGCGATGATAATGATGCCGCGCATGACTTGCTTGGCAAAGCTATCGACGCCCGCGATGTTGAAGATTGAATCGATCAGCGAGAAAATCATCATGCCGGCCATTGTGCCGATGATCCCGCCGCGCCCCCCCGCCAGAACCGTGCCGCCAATCACAACAACTGCAATGCTTTCAAGGTCATAAACCCCGTCGGCCCCGATCCACGGCGCACCGGACCGCAAGCGGCTTGCCAGATAGAGACCCGCAAGAGTGGCGCATACCGAACAGATCACATGCGCCCAGATAACCACCCGCTTGGTCTTGATGCCCGCAAAACGCGCCGCCTCTTCATTGCCGCCGACCGCATAAATGTCAGAGCCCAATTTGGTAAACCGCAGCACCCACCACGCACCAAATGCCAGTAATACAAGGAATATCAATGCCGCAGGCACACCCAGAAATTCGCCGTAGGCAAACACCTGAAACTCTGCAGGGACCGAGCCTGCAAAATTAGATACAAACGCCGATAAACATCCCTGAATAATCAAACTCGTGCCAAGCGTCGCGATTAACGGGTTCACTTTTAACCCCGTGATAATCACGCCATTTGCCACGCCGACTGCCACCCCGACCACCAAAGCGGCCAAGACCGCAGGCACAATCATCGCAGGTGATCCATCCATGACCACAGAGGCCAGCACCGCCGTCGCGGAGATCAGGCTTGCCACGCTCAAATCAATCGAGGCCACCAGAATAACGAATGTCTGCCCGATTGCCGTAATGCCCAGCGCGATAGAGCGGCCCAGAATAGCAATCAGGTTTTCCAGCGACAAATACTGCGACTGGCCTGTGGCGATTACGATTGCGATATATAGCGAAAACGCGGTGCCTAGCAGGATCAGTGGCGCCCATTTCTCAAAGCGGAAGCCTGACTTTGCGGGTTTATGATCTTGCGGCGCGCTCATGCTACGGCCTCGCGTGTTTCGTCGGTGGCGGCATGCATGATATCGTGCTCGGTGGCCCCTTGCGGAAATTCTGCCGAAATGCGCCCCGCCAGCATGACCACAATACGGTCAGCGGCACCAATGACTTCGGGCAGGTCCGATGAAATCATCAAAATGCCCGCCCCCTGCCGCGCAAGGTCACGCATCAGATGATAAATGCCGGCCTTGGCGTTTACATCGATGCCGCGCGTCGGTTCGATGAAAATCAACAGCTTGGGGTTCATTGCCAACCACCGCGCCACAATCGCTTTTTGTTGATTGCCGCCCGAAAGTCCGCGAATATCCTGATCGTAAGACGCCGCGCGAATGTCCATCTGGTCCAGAAGGTCATCAATCTTTGTAAGGTCGGCAAAGCGCGTCTGTTTATGACCGCCCCAAAGCGGTGCAAACGCGCGCGGAGTTAACATGCCGTTGTCGCGCACCGACTGCATCAGCACCAAGCCTTCTTTCTTGCGGTCACCGGGTAGCAACCCGATCCCGCCCGCAATCGCCTCGCGCGCAGTGCGGAACTTTGCGGGTTTTCCGTCCAACGTGACCTCGCCCGCCGTAAACGGCTCTTCGCCAAATAGCGCCATTGCAAGCGCCACACGCCCTGCACCCTGGATACCCGCAAGCCCGACAATTTCGCCCGCCCGCACCGTCAGATCAATCCCGCTTAACCGTGCATTACCGCCGCCCGTCACCGTCAGCACGGGCGCGCCAATCTCGGCCTTGGTCGCAGGGGGCGCGTAGAAATCGGCGATATCGCGGCCCACCATCGCGCGCACAATCGCCTCGGGTGCTGGCACGTGATCAAACCGCGCTGCAATCTCGCCGTCTTTTAAAACCGTGACACGGTCCGCCAGCCGCGTGATTTCGCGCATCCGGTGGGTAATATAAATAATTGCTGTCCCGCGCGCGCGCAGCTTGTCCACTGTCTCGAACAATTCCGCACATTCTGTATCATTCAGCGCGGCAGTCGGCTCGTCCATCACAATCACCCGCGCATCCAGCGATACCGCCTTGGCAATCTCGACCATCTGCTGGGTGGCCACATCCAGATCGCCCACCAGCTGGTCAGGATCAATGCGCGCACCCGAGGCAAACAGGTCCAGTACGCGGCGGGTCTCTATCCTCATCGCGCCCGCGTCAATCAGCCCGAACCGGCCCCGCAACTCGCGCCCCAGAAACAGGTTCTGCGCCACCGTGCGCTCGGGCAGCAAGGAAAACTCTTGGTAAATTACCGAGATACCGGCATGCAGCGATTGCACGGGGTGGGTGAAATGCACAGGCTTGCCGCCCAACCGCACCTCGCCCGCATCGGCCAGATAGACACCCGACATGATTTTGATCAGCGTCGATTTGCCGGCACCGTTTTCCCCGACAAGCGCCTGCACCTCGCCCGCGCGCACGTCAAAGCTGACGTCAGACAGTGCCTTGACCCCTGGAAAGCTTTTGCTGATCGCCTTCATCTCGATCATCGGCGCGGTCATGCTGCGGCCCATGTGTCGCGCACAAAGCTGTGGGATTGGCGGATCAGGGTTTCCAGATCGGGAAACAACGGCCGCCAAACCCGCGTCGCAGCCGCCAGTTCCGGCACGCCTGCGCCGAACGCCTCGACCACAACATGCCCGCCAAACCCTCGGGATTTCACGGCCGCGAACACTTTGGCAAAATCGATCTGCCCCGTGCCGGGGATCCCGCGATCATTCTCCGAGACATGCAAAACATGCATGTTATCGCCCAAAGCGGCAATCGCTGCACACTGGTCTTTTTCTTCGATATTGGCGTGAAACGTATCATACATGATACCAAACGCAGGATGATCCACGGCGCGCGCATAGGTATTGGCCTGCTCTACCGTGTTCAAAAAATACGTCTCGAAGCGCGACAAGGGCTCGAGCGCCAGAATATATCCATTCCGCGCAGCACGAACCGCCATCGCATGATGGGCCTCGGCACCGTAAGCAATTTCGTCAGCGGTGGGCCCTTGGCCGGTAAAATCGCCCATTGGTGCATGGAACGGGCCACCAACGGTTTTCGACCCTAATGCCTCGGCGCAGTCCTGAATCCAGTTCAGATGCGACCTGCCCCGTTTGCGGATTTCTGCATCGGACGACAGCGGATTTGCATTCCGATCAGGGATAACTGACGTCTGCGCGGTTTCCAGTCCCAGCGCCGTCAACCTGCGGCCCAGCCACGCATAATGATCTGGGTCGCCGTGCATCACAGGCACCTCGACGTGGTCATATCCTGCTTTGGCAATCATCTCGAAATACGGCAGTGCTGCCTCGTCCATATGACCACCGATGCACAATAGATTTATGCCCAACTTCATAATGTCACCCATTCACTGTTTGCAGCCGACGATGCCACGCAAGCCGCGACAAACCGCATGCCTGCAATCCCGTCAGCCATGTCAGGCAGGTTTGAATCAACCCGTCCCGCACGCAAGGCGGCTGCAGCGTCTGCATAGATATTGGCAAAGGCTTCCAGATACCCCTCGGGGTGACCTGCCGGAATACGCGCGGCGGCAATCGCTGCGTCCACTGTCCCTGCGCCCATACGGGTCATGCGACGCGCGGCCTCGCCAAACGGCGTAAACCACAATTCATTCGGGCGTTCCTGATGCCATTCCAACCCGCCTTTCTCGCCATAAAGCTGGATCGACAGGCCGTTCTCATGCCCCACGGCCACCTGACTACAGGCCAAGGTGCCGCGCATTCCGGTTGCGTACCGCAACATCACATGGGCATTATCATCAAGCACACGGCCCGGCACATAGCTTTGAATATCCGCGGCCAAACTCTCGACCTGCTGGCCCGTGATGAACCCTGCAAGGTTATGGGCATGGGTGCCGATATCGCCCAAGGCACCACCCGCACCCGCACGCGCAGGATCAGAGCGCCACGCCGCTTGTTTGCTGCCTTGAACCTCGACCGCGTCAGTCATCCAGTCTTGCAGGTATGCGACATGCACCACGCGCAACGCACCCAGATCGCCCCGCGCCACCATCGCGCGTGCTTGCCGGACCAACGGATAGCCCGTGTAATTATGCGTCAGTATAAACTGTGCTTGAGAGGCTTTGGCCACCTTTGCCAGTTCATTGGCCTCGTCGAGCGTCGCCGTCAGCGGTTTGTCGCAAATCACATGAATGCCACGCTTTAGAAATTCAATTGCGGCAGGCGCGTGCAAATGGTTTGGCGTCACAATCGACACCGCCTCGATCCCGTCATCACGCGCGGCCTCAATCTCGGCCATCTGCGCAAAACTGGCGTAGCTGCGCGCAGGGTCCAGCCCCAAGGCCTGCGCACTTTCTCGCGCGCGCACAGCATCGGACGACAAAGCCCCCGCCACCAATTCAAAGTGGCCGTCCATGCGCGCCGCAATCCGGTGAACCCCACCAATAAACGCGCCCGTGCCGCCACCTACCATGCCAAGCCGGATCGGTTTCATCCTGATATCCCCAACATTTTCAGGTTCGCAGCCTGATCAACCCCGCCATCCGCAAAGTCGTCAAACGCTTTATCCGTGACGCGAATAATATGGTCGCGCACAAACGCGGCCCCCTCACGCGCGCCATCCTCGGGGTGTTTGAGGCAACATTCCCACTCGACGACAGCCCAGCCGTCAAAGCCCGCCGCCGTCAGCTTTGAGAAAACCGCACCGAAATCAACCTGTCCGTCACCCAAACTACGGAAGCGGCCCGCGCGATCAATCCACGGCTGATACCCACCATAAACACCTTGCCGGCCTGTCGGGTCGAACTCTGCATCCTTGACATGGAACATGCCGATCCGCTCAGCGTAAATGTCGATATTGGCAAGGTAATCAAGACATTGCAGAACGTAATGCGACGGATCATAGAGCATTTTTGCACGGCTGTGACTATCCACACGGTCCAAAAACATCTCGAATGTCACGCCGTCATGCAAGTCTTCACCGGGGTGGATTTCATAGCAAATATCAATGCCATTCTCGTCAGCGTGATCCAGAATAGGACGCCAGCGTGTCGCCAGTTCGTCAAACGCCGCCTCGACCAGTCCAGCAGGACGTTGCGGCCAAGGGTATAGATACGGCCATGCCAGCGCGCCCGAAAACGTGCCCATCGCAGTCAACCCCATGTTGCGCGACGCGGTAATCGCAAGCCGCACCTGGTCTACCGCCCAAGCCTGACGTGCAGCAGGATTGGCATGCACCGAAGGCGCGGCAAAACCGTCAAACGCGATATCATAGGCTGGGTGAACTGCCACCAACTGCCCTTGCAGATGAGCCGATAGCTCGGTCACAACAACGCCGTTCTGCGCCGCTACACCGATAATCTCGTCGCAATAATCTTTGGAAGACGCTGCTTTGGACAGGTCAAAGAACCGCGCGTCCCAGCTTGGCAATTGCACACCGAGATAGCCACAGTCTGCAGCCCATTTGGTAATGCCGTGCCATGTGTTGAACGGCGCCTCGTCGCTTGCGAATTGCGCAAGAAACAGCGCGGGCCCTTTCATCGTTTTCATATCGCCTCCCCTCGACATAAACGCAGTTTAATCTGCTAGTAATCGATTACATTAGAATCGGCCTTGAAATCAATAAGAATTTGTAATCGTTTGCACGAAATTATATTACGGTAACAAATGTCAGATAAAATTCGCATCTCGGATGTCGCCGCTCTTGCAGGCGTCTCGACGGCCACTGTCAGCCGCACACTTGCGCACCCCGCGCGGGTGAGCAAGGGAATGCGCGAACGTGTTCTCAACGCAGTGCAGGCCACGGGATACCAGATCAATGCCGCCGCGCGTGATCTACGTCAGCGGCGCGCGAGGTCAATCCTGATCCTTGCGCCAAACCTTTCCAACACCTTCTTTAGCCGCATCTTTGCCGCCATTCAGGAAGAAGCCTGCGCCGCAGGCCTTACCGTGCAAATTTCCGACAGCCATATCGGGCGCGAAAAGCTGGCGACGCTGGGTCATGACGGACGTGCGGACGGGATCATCTTGCTGGACGGTGCATTGGACCCCGAACTGGTCAATAGCTGGCGGTTACCGGTGATCCAGCTATGCGAATGGAACGCGGCCTATGACGCGCCAGCGCTGGCCATTGATAATGCGGCGGCTGCCGAACTGGCAGCGCATCATCTGCTGGCATTAAACCATAAGACACTGCTGCACATCGAAGGGCCAACCGGTAATATCCTCGCTACAACGCGGCGCGACGGGTTCGTGAACGCGGTGCAAAATGCAGGCCTGACTGCCACACTTATCAAGGGTGATTTCACACTGGAATCGGGTGCGGCAGCGGCGCATGACTGGGCGACCCTGACACCGCGCCCGACCGGCGTGTTTTGCGCCTCTGACGAATGTGCGCTCGGCTTTATATCAGAGGTCATGCGTCTGGGGTTCAACGTGCCAGCCGACGTCAGCGTCATCGGCTTTGACGACATCGAATTTGCCGACAGGTTCAATCCTTCCCTGACCACATTGCACCAGCCCCGCACAACACTTGGCCGCGAAGGCGCGCAATACCTGATAAAAATGCTCTCGGATCATGCGCCCGAAACACCGCCCACCTTAGAAACCCAAGCTCACCTGATCCAACGCGCCTCAACCGGCCCCGCACCGCACAGTTGAAATCTGACATAAAATTAACCGCTTAATGCCGACGTGACGCAGGCCGCGAACCGGACCAACAAAAAAGGGCCGCCCGCAAAGGCAGCCCTTGGTCGTTTCAGGGATGTCAGGCTACTCGGCAACCAATCGAAGCGTCGCAAGATCCGTCCCGACGATCACGTTGCCTTCAAAACCACCATCGCGCGCAGCGCTTTCGTAATCTGCTTCGGTCAATGCCGCGGGTAACGGATATGTCCCCTGCATCGTCGCACCCAAAGGCGGGATCATATGCGTATACATCAGATTTTCGACACCGGCCCGCACCGCTAGAGCGCCCAAATCAGTGGCAGTCGACTGGCGGTAGTAGATCGGCGGCGGAAAGCCTGTTGTGCCGTCCGGCCCCATGACCGGATGGATCACCGAGTGCACCAAAACATCCGCATCTTTGGCCAGCAGTTCGACCTGTGCCGACGTAGAGGAATCACGCGGAGGTGCGGGTGTATCGTTGCCAGCGTCGCCGCCAATCACAATGCTGCCAGCGGGTGTATCAACCCTGAATGACGCGTGACCTGCGACATGAGTACTCGAAATAGCGGATACCGTCACATCGCCTTCCTGCCACACGATTTGTGGTTCTTCGGACGCGCCGAACGTAGCGACATCCAACAAATCTGACGGCCCACCAGCCAAACGATTAGCGCTTTCTGCCAGGCGCTGCGCCATCTCGCCCGATTCAATAAGTGCATCGCCAATGTGAGCAGCATAGTTAACACAACTCATCGTGTGGCCTTCTTCAGCGGTCGCATCCTCATGACAAACCATATCAACCTTTGGCCCGCCGGAATTAAAGTGCCACCGGACCTGCATCAAATCAGCAAGCCCTTCGGAGTGGTCGGAGTGAATGTGCGTGAAGAATACGGCATCCAGTTGCGCCGCCGAAATACCGAGTTTCGAAAGCTGCTGGTTTGTGCCGCGCCCTGTATCAAACTGCAAAAACATATCACGACAATTGTTTTCTTCGGTACCGTAGGTAACGAGAGTGCCTGATCCGGCAAGTCCACCAAATACCGGCGGACCGCCCTGCGTTCCGGTTAATGTCACCTCCACACAAGCCGCCGCATTTGCGCTCGCGCCAAGTCCAATGAATGCCACTGCGAAAGTCGAGGTGACCACTTGTTTTAAGTTCATCGAAAATCCTCCCAGATTTATCTGTTGCCGTATTTTAAAAATGTCGACTTTATTTGATTGAGTCAATTAGTATCGATACTTTCATGTCGCAATACATCGGCCACTCGACTCGCCAATCTTGATACAGACGTTTGAGTGCGTTTCGGCTGGGCAGTCCGCACCGTCAAAAAAAGCGTTCACACCGCATGGTTTAGGGGAATACGTGCGGTCACCTGAGTTGCATCCGGTCCGTGGCGCCACAAGATCAAGACCGAACGCCCACAAGCGAACAATTGCTCTGGATACGGAAACTACCCGCCTGACACCGCGCAATTTATTCTCGATCTTTCCGGACCTCCGATACAGAATTTTATCAGGTCTGCGCTGAAAGATACGGAACTTATCTCGGCATATTGCGTTTGTTTACAGGCACAAACCGAGCGACCCGACCTCCCCTACATATAAAGAGATTATCCCGTGAACTTCTTAAATGAGCTGTTAGCCGAGGGAAATATTGTCCTTTCGGTCCTTATCCTTTGTGTCGTTTTTGCGGGATTCCTGATCGAGCGATTACCGCCAGCAGCGGTCGCCACATGTGGGGCGGCTGCATTTATGCTACTGGGCTATGTTTCGACAGATGAGGTGTTAGCGGTTTTCTCTAACCCCGCGCCAATCACCATTGCTGCAATGTTTATTCTATCTGGCGCGTTGGTCAGGACGGGGGTGATCGACGCGGCGTCGTTATTTCTTGTGACCCAAGCAGAAAAACGGGGGTGGATCGCATTCTTCGCGTTACTGGCCGGTGCAGCGGTTGCGTCCGGACTGATGAATAACACCCCGCTTGTGCTAATCCTGATCCCGATCGTCATCCGGATGGCGCAAACCTTGGGTGTTGCACCGACCAAACTGCTGATCCCGCTATCCTACATGGCGGTGCTGGGCGGCACTTTAACGCTGGTCGGGACCTCGACGAACCTGTTGATCGACGGTGTTGCAAGGGAGGCGGGATTGCCAGCATTCGGCATTCTGGAAATATTGCCGTTCGGGATCGTTGCCGTCATCACCGGATCAGTAACACTGGCATTCTTGGGACCCAAACTCTTGCCTAGCCGCATGTCGGGGGCCGCGTCACTCACCGAGGATTCCGCACAATTTCTGACCGAAATCGCATTGGCCACCAAGGCGGACGCCCCTGCAAACACAGAAAAACCTATTGCCTCATTCAGCGCCTTGTCGCGCTTCAACCTAAAGCTGGTCCTTGGCAATAAAAACCAGACAAAGGTCACGCCAGACACCGTGTTAGGCCTATCTGAACGTGTCGCCGCACGCGCGACCTCGACCGAGATCCTAACCCTCAGAGAGAAACAGGACTTCCGCGTCGGCTACCCTTTAACTGCCAGATCAGACAATCAAACCGATGACATTATCTGCGTCGAAGCCGTGGTCGCAACAGATCGAAGCGGCAAAGGGCGAAAGCTGTCCGATCTGGGCTGGTTCGGGCATTTTGGCGTCAGGATCCTTGGTGTGTCGCGCCACCTGCATAACCCCGGACAACAACTGGCGCATGTACGGTTAAAACCCGCCGACCGGATATTGCTTGAAGGTCCCGCAGGCGGGTTAACAGCGGTCGTCGAGGCCTCTGATCTGGTATCCGCAAGCCTGCCCGTCGCAAGGCCCTATCGCCGCCACCGCGCCCCGATTGCCATCGCGGCAATGCTCGGTGTGGTGACATTGGCGATCTTCAACGTAGCCCCCATCGTCACACTGTCGTTGCTCGCTGTCGCGCTGGTATTGCTGGCTGGTTGCATCGAAGCAGAAGACGCCTGGAGCGCGATTGATGGCTCCACCTTAGTGCTAATTTTCGCGATGCTCGCAATTGGTCAAGGCTTGGAAAACGCCCAAGTGATCGAAAAA
Organism: Yoonia sp. MH D7; assembly: GCF_054439475.1. NCBI lineage: Bacteria > Pseudomonadati > Pseudomonadota > Alphaproteobacteria > Rhodobacterales > Paracoccaceae > Yoonia > Yoonia sp. MH D7. The sequence continues at coordinate 702,679 of NZ_JBTJCF010000001.1, read as the reverse complement.
CTGGTGCAAAGCATCGCACCGTTTCTACAGACTGCATCACCGTTTCTGCTATTGGTCGCGATTTACACCTTAACCTCGATCCTGACCGAGCTGGTTTCCAATAGCGCGGTCGCGGTGATCCTGACGCCCTTGGCCATATCACTGGCAAACTCGCTAGGAATAGAGCCGCGCCCGTTGGTCTACGCCATCATGATGGGCGCCTCAGCCAGCTTTGCCACGCCGATAGGCTACCAGACCAACACCTTGGTGTATTCGGCTGGCAGCTATCGCTTTACCGACTTCCTCAAGATCGGCGTCCCGATGAATATTACGGTCGGCGTTGCAAGCTGCACAGCGATCTGGCTACTCGCCCCGATGTAATCGGGTCGGGCGCATCGTCTCACATTGGTATACGATGCCTCTTGTATTCGCCAAAATACCATCCATATAACATCCATGCAGATGGAGAATAAGATGAGTAACGTGAGGCAGATCAGAGAGAAACATCCTGAGAACGAGAAAATTACCATAAATCTCGGCTTCGTTGACTTAGGACGGGTCGACCTTCTGGTGCAGGAAGGGTTCTATTCCAACCGCAGTGATTTTATTCGCACGGCCATACGCAACCAGCTGGATAACCAGTCCGAAACGGTCACGAAATCGATTGACCGACACACGATGGACCTAGGGCTGCGTGATTATAGCGTGGCCGACCTCGAAGCGGTGCAAGCCGCAAACGAGATTTTGCATATCAAAGTTGTGGGTCTCGCACGCATCGCATCTGATGTGACGCCGGACCTTGCACTGGCGACAATCGGCTCAATCACCGTGTTGGGCGCCTTGCAGGCCAGCGCGGACGTGAAAAAGGTGCTTGCCGCGCGCATCAACTGAACAGACATAAAACCAAAGGAAAATATGATGAAACATGATCTTGCCGCGGCGATGCGCCGGGCTGCGGACCTTGTGCGCGCTGGTAATCCAGTGGCTGCGACAGAAATGATCCAAAACACGTTAGGCGCGAAAGGCGTGCAAACCCCGCCCCGACCATCCGCCGCCTTTGCGATGCCTTTCACAGGGCAACCGGCAAACCGGCGCGGGTTAAGCACGACACTGGTCGATCTTGCCAAAAAGATGCCGAAGAATTCCGCCACGGGCGCGAGCGTAAAAAAACCCTCGATACCCGAAGGCGCAAAATTCGAGAGCGGTACGTTTTCCTGCGCAGCCGGTGCCCGCGATTACCACAACTACATTCCAAACCTGAAATCAAAACCGCCAGCCGGATTGATCATGATGCTGCATGGTTGCACGCAATCGCCAGTCGATTTTGCCAACGGCACCGACATGAACCGCGTGGCCGACGCACATGGATTGATCATTGTATATCCAGCCCAATCGCGCGGCGCGAATATGCAGTCATGCTGGAACTGGTTTGGTCCTGCGGATCAGAACAGAGGCAGTGGCGAACCTGCGATTCTTGCCAATATGGCAGGACAAATATGTGAGGACCATGCTGTTCCGGACGGCAAAGTCTATGTCGCGGGCCTGTCTGCGGGTGCTGCGATGGCGGTTATTCTGGGGCAAACCTATGGCGATGTGTTTTCAGGTGTCGGCGCGCATTCCGGCCTGCCGTATAAATCGGCCAACGATGTCGCCTCTGCCTTTGCAACGATGGGCGGCGGCGTGTCCGGACCCGCGTCGGCAACCGATGCTCCGGTCCCGACAATCGTGTTTCACGGCACAACGGACAGCACCGTCAATCCCCGCAATGGACAGCGCATTGCCGATGACGCGCGCGCAAAAGGGATGGAAGTGATTGATAACGGCACCTTAAACGGGCGCAAATTTACCCGCACCACTGTCGTATCTAACACAGGGTGTTCAGTCATGGAAAACTGGCAAATTGACGGATTGGGCCACGCGTGGTCGGGGGGGAATACCGCTGGCTCATATACCGATGCAGCAGGGCCTGACGCCAGTGCCGAAATGGCGCGGTTCTTTCTTAATATTTCCCCGAAAGATGCATAATCAGGTCAAAAAAAAGGAGCCAGCACGCGAGCGCTGACTCCTGATATTTTCAATGCGAAAGGACGCTTAATGCCGATGCTCTGGCAGTTCTTTCAGCTGGTCTTTGGTCATGCTGACGGTCGCATGAACAGACCCGCTCTCGTCGCGCATGAAGTTGAGGGTTGAGATTGGCAGCGACACAGGCTTTGCACCCAGTCCCAAAAATCCGCCAACATCAATCACTGCATGGGCATTTTGTCCCGCACCGTGAAGGTGGGACACGCTACCAATGCTATGGTCGTCAGGTCCGTAGACGTTTGCACCTTCTACGATGTCAGTATGAAGCTCTTCGGGGCGAAGTGGAGTGTGTTGGGAATGGTCCATTTTTAAAGTCCTCTTGTTACGTTTTCAACTGATAGGATAACTGCCACGCGCGCGCGGGGTTCCAACGGGTGAAACGGATAAGCGAAAAATTGCAGACAACAGCAGGACTATTTTGTATCTTTGCCCAAAGGCGTCTGATCGTGTGACGACCAATCATTTCAATTATGCGTGGACCATCATGGAATTTGTATCACTCGATTTATGGGCGTCTAACCTCCAACCTGTCATGCCCGACTTGCAGACATGGCTGGCCGAAGTCGAAGCGCGCGTAGCACAGACTACGGCGCGTGGGGGTCACATGCTGGTGCTGCCTGAATTCGCCTGCGCCCAGTGGCTCAGTTTTGCGCCCGTTGACCTGCCAATGCATCAAACGATGGGTTGGCTGTTCGAATGTGGTGAAATTGCGTTGGATGCGATTGCTGTGATGGCCGCGCAATATGGTGTGTCGATACTAGCAGGAACCATCCCGTTTCCGGCCGATCCGGTGAATGGCGTGCCTGCCTATTTCAATCGGGCATGGCTGATAACCCCCGATGGCGCGCGTTTTAGTCAGGACAAATTAAGCCTGACGCCGTTAGAGGCCCAAGGTGCGGGTGGGATCACTGTCCACGGTCGTTCCATCAATGTCATTGCGTGGAACGGCTTGCGGATCGCGATGATTGTCTGCCTCGACAGCGAGTTCACCGACCTTTGGTCACGGTTGGGCACGCTTGACCTTGATCTGGTGATTATCCCCGCCAAAACTGACATGATTACAGGGTATAACAGGGTGTTCAGCTGCGCACGCGCGCGCGCAATCGAATTACAAACTGTTGTGTGTGTGCTTGGTGCGGTCGGTGTGCCGTTTGGCGCGCCGATGACGGACACAGGCGTGGGCGGCGCAAGTGTGTTCACTCCCTGCGATATCGGGGTGTCGTTGGACGGTATTCACGCAGCACTGCCGCCACAGACCGCCGCATTGATGACCGACCACGTGCTGATTGCCGCTGACATTCCGGTCGGTGCGTGTCGCAGATTGCGCAATGGCCATGCCGAGGCAGAGGTTTGTCCGGCACTTTGGGATGCAGGGCATCTGGTGGTGAATGACCCCACTACGCCGTTGCCTACATAGGTTCACAACGGCTTGGACCGGCGCGCCTTTGTCGTGCGATGGCGCAGAAAAAACCGGACCATTTCACGCGAGGCATCAGGACCTGCCGGATCGGTAAAGCTGCCGCCCTGACGGCCGCCCGACCACGCGTGGCCAGACCCGTGAATGACCCACTCTTCTATGTAAGGACGCCCTTTGCCGATGCGGTGCAAAATGCGCGTAAATTCACGCCCGCCAGCGATACGCCCTTTGCGCTCTGTCCGGTCCAGTCCGCTATAGGGTGCTTGCGCGCGGATTGCGATATAACGTCCGTTGCGCGGGTTCACGACATTGTCCTGATCGCCGTGAAACATGATTGTCGGCATCTGCACGTCATACCTGTCACCAGGACTGCCCGCTTGCATCGCTCCGGCAACGGAGGCCGCGCTATGGGCCGCCCCCACCGCCAGACCGGAATGTGCCCCTACGGCAGCAAAGATATCGGGGTAACAGGTTGCAACCACCAGTGACGCCGCCGCCCCGGCAGATAATCCGACCACATAGACCTTGGATGGATCGATATTATGGTTGGCAATAATATGCTGCGTCATGCAGGCGATCAGCGCAGGTTCTCCGGCACCGCGCATCTGATGTTCGGGTTTGTACCAGTTCCAGCAACGGTGCAAATGCGCGTCGCGGGATTGCGCGGGATATAAAACAACAAACCCGAATTCTTCGGCCAGCGCATTCATGCCGGTATCACGGGCAAAGTCAGCAGCGGATTGTCCGCATCCATGCAGCATCACAATCAACGGCAGTGGGGCTTCTGACTTTCCCGCGGTGACTGGCACGTAGATTTTGAAGGATCGCGCACCATGGGCGCTGTCAAACTTGCCACTCGCGAAATTTACCGCCTTCGAGATAAACTTCTTTGATTTGACTTGCCGCGTCGACGCAGTTGCCGGCGCGCTAGCCTTTTTTGTCACTTTGCGCTTGGCAGATTTCGCCGGACCAAGCACCGCCTGCCATGCATCGGTCATCGTTGAAACTGCGGTCTTACGCAGTTTATTTGTGACCTTCTTGCGGGCGCGCTTGAACGGATCGAACATCTGGCCTCGAATCTGATTGTTAAAATAAACGTCTCAAGGCGGCACCGGACCATAGCCTCAGAATTTTCTGCCACATCTTTGTCAGGTCGTGGTTGTCCATGCTGTGCCACGACATGCCTCGCAGGCGGCAGGCGTTCGGACTGCACCGGAAACCAGCGTACCGCAGCCGCAACAGGCCAAATCACCGTCACTCATCTGTGTTCCCGGACCATGCTTGTATGGCGGTTGCACGTCCCACGCAGGCTCGATTGGTAATCCGGATCGACTGTCCTCGGCTTTGAAAAAACTGAACCGTCCGGACGTTTCTAGATAGGCGCGCCGCACTTCGCCAAGATTGACATAACCCTCCTTGCGGAGGCATTCGAACAATTCGCTTTTTCCAATCTTGTGATGGCGCAGGGTGTCAATATTGACCACACCATCGCGGATCACCTCTGCAGTCTTGCCGTCAATCGCCTTTTCAACGGCGGAATACCGGTAAATAAGTGTATCGAGGACCTTGTTGATCACAACGATCACAGTGATGACCAGCATCGCGTGAAAAAGCGGCACCTCGGGATAGAACATGACGTCACCGACAGCAGACCCAAGGGCGATGACCAGCAAGAATTCTACCGTGGACATCTGCGCGATGCCACGCCCCCCGACCCAGCGGATCAGCAGCAAAGCATAGGCATAGACAAGGCAGGTTCTGAATATAATTTCGAAGTAGAAAAGTGCGGGTTCTGTGCCCAGAAACATCCGCACCAGATCAAATGGAATGACGGGTTCGCTCATGAATTTTCTCGGTTTGATAAAGCGGCAGCCTGACGGTTTTCACAACACATCAGGCTGCCTGTAAAATTACGCCTTGCCGACTGCGATACCGGTCAGTTTCGCATTCGCCGCCTTTTCCATGTCGAGGATCTGCGACAGAAGATCATGCGCTTCGTCGTTTTTCAGCTCCTTCGCCCACTGGCGCAGCGTGCCATAACGCGCGATTTCGTAGTGCTCGACCGCTTGTGCAGCACCGATCAAACAGGCGCCAAGAGCTTTGCCGCTCGCCTCTTTGATGATCCCTTCGGCCTCTTTTATCAGGCCCTCGATCGCATCACATTTCTCGCCTTCGGCAGTTTGATCAATCGATTTGAAAACCTTTTTCAGCAGTTTGACCTGCTCTTTAGTTTCTTCCAGATGATCTTCAAAGGCAGTGCGAATATCACCCTCGGGTGCAGCCTTGGCCATTTTCGGCAATGCCTTAATCAGGGCATTTTCAGCGTAATAGATATCTTTGAGTGTATGGTGGAATGCTTCAGCCATCGTTTTCATGTTGTCTCTCCAAGTTGTTAAAAGTCACACAAAGTGAGCTCTGTGATGAACACCTGAGAGGATAAAAAGTTTCCACAATTTGAAAAATGTTGCCATGCCAAGAAAAAGCCTAATGCGGCCTAAGGGTTCACCCCAGCTGTGCAGGCTGCTCATAGGCCAAATTCATGGCCAAACTCGCGTGCCTGTTACCGGTTTGCCCGCGCCAGCAGTGCAACCGCCGCAAGCCCGATCAACGAGATCATCAAGGCCGCGGGTGCCGCCTCGGCGATGTTTTCCAGCGAGGCCTTGGCATGAACGCGGGTGGCAAGCGTGTCAAAATTGAACGGACGCAAAAGCAGGGTCGCCGGCAATTCCTTGACCGCATCGACGAATACCAGCAGCAGCGCCGAGCCAACAGAGGCCCGCACCAACGGCAGATGCACCGCGCGCAGCGTGCCACCTGCCGTGCGCCCCAAGGACCGCGCAGCCATCGGCAGGCTTGGCGCCACCCGCCCTAGTGCCGCGTCTGCCGTGCCCTGCGCAATTGCGAAAAAGCGCACGATATAAGACAGGACCAATGCTGCAGCCGTGCCGGTCAACAACAGGCCGGGGTCATATCCGGTCACTGCCAGAACCATATCCGCAAACCGGTTATCAAGCGCGGCCAAAGGCACCAAAATCCCCAACGCCAACACTGCCCCCGGAGCTGCATACCCGATTGCGGTCACCGGCATCAGCAACGCAGGTAAACGCTTGCCGCTCAACCGGACACCGTAAACCATGAACACCCCGCCTACGACCGTCAGAACTGCGGCAATTCCAGCCACGCTAACAGTGCGGATCACAGCGAGCCGCAATCCGGGTGATATCCATTCGCCCGCGTCCATTGCATGCGAGCCAATCACCGCCATCGGCAATACAAATCCGATCAGAACCGGTATCAGACACGCAATCGACACCAGCCACCCCATGCCGCCTTTCAACGGCACAGGCGTCACCGGACGGGCATTTCGCGCACTCATGAAAAAGCGGCTCTTGCGACGGGATAACTTTTCTAACGTCACCAACAGGACAATAATCGTCAGCACACAGGTCGCCAGCTGCGCAGCACCACCAAGGTTTCCGCCCTGAAGCCAGACCGAAAAAATCCCGGTCGTCAGCGTCTGCACCGCAAAATAATCCACGGTGCCAAAATCGTTCACGGTTTCCATCATCACCACCGCAACACCCGCCGCTATCGCGGGGCGCGCCAGTGGAAACCCGACCCGCCAGAACCGCGCAAACGGCCCTGCCCCCAAGGCTCGCGCCACCTCGTAACCGGCCCCTGATTGTTCGCGAAACGCCGCGCGCGCCAGAATATAAACATAAGGATATAGCGCCGCTGACAGCACTATCACCGCAGCACCGCGCGTGCGGATCGCCGGAAATGCGTAATCCTGCGCATTGGTCCAGCCAAACGTGGCGCGCAACGCGGTCTGCACCGGTCCCGCATATTCAAAGAAATCAACTAACGCATAGGCCCCCACATAGGCCGGCACCGCGAGCGGCATCAACAGCGCCCATTGCAACCACCGCCTGCCCGGAAACTGATACATCACCACAATCCACGCAGCGCCCGTGCCAACCATCGCGGCCAACACCCCCACACCGCTCATCAAAATCACAGTATTCGCCAGATAGCGCGGCAATGTCGTCGCCAACAAATGCGGCCAAATATTATCTGTCGGATGAGACGCAAACCAGATCACCGCCATGATCGGCATCAAGACAACAATCGCAATCACCAAAGCGCCAATCGACCAAGGGTCAATCAGGCCAACACGGCGGGCATTTTTGCTAATCTGACTAGTTTCATCGGGCATTACAAAACAGCGATTATCGGAAAGCAGTTTAACTGTCCAGAAATCTGACTATGATAAGGGTAACAATAATTCTGGCAGTCGAGGCTTCATGCAAATTGCATTTCACATCGGGGCAAATTGCACCGATGACGATCGAATTCTAAAATCCCTGCTGAAAAACGCAGGGACATTTGCGGACTATGGGATCAAGGTTCCAGGACCGGGCAAATACCGCCGCCTTTTGCGTGAGACAATCCAGAACCTGAAAGGCGAGACACCAGCGGCGGATACGCGCGACATTCTGCTGGATGCAATCACCGACGATGACGATACAGAGCGGCTGGTGCTGAGCAACGCCAACTTTATCTGCATCGCTAACCGGATCTTTGATCAGGGCATTTTCTACGAGCAGGCCGAAGCAAAACTGACCGCGTTGCACCAACTATTTGCCGAGGACGAAATCGAGATTTTCCTCGCGCTGCGCAATCCCGCAACCTTCCTGCCCGTGGTTTTTGCCGAATCAAAAGCCGACACACCCGAAACCTACCTTAAAGGGATGCACCCGACGCAAATTCGCTGGTCCGATCTGGTGCGACGTATTCAGCACAGATTCCCGCGCACAAAGCTCACAGTCTGGTGCAACGAGGATACCCCCCTGATCTGGGCCGAAATTTTGCGTGCAATGTCAGGGATCGCGCCGGATCAAAAAATAACAGGCGGTTTTGACTTGCTCGCCGCGATCATGTCTGACGAAGGCATGAACCGGTTACTCACTTACCTGCGCAGTCACCCACCCAAAACCGAAGCACACAAACGGCGGGTTATAGCGGCGTTTCTGGATAAATATGCTGTTGAAGATAAAATCGAAGAGGTGGTCGACATGCCAGGCATGACCGACGATCTGGTCGAGGAACTGTCAGAACTCTATGAAAACGATGTGGACTTCATCGAGCAACTGCCGGGCTTGACGTTCATCGCGCCGTAATTTCGGGCGCAGGCAGCTGGAAAAAAGGCGCGGAAACCCTCCGCGCCTCGCTTTGCCTAAAGCGCGAGATTACATGCCCAAAGCCGCCATATAAATCTCCATCACCGCCTCTTCTTCGGCCAGATCATTTGCATCGCGCTTGCGGATCGCAATCACCTTGCGCAGCACTTTGGTGTCGTAGCCACGGCCCTTGGCCTCAGCCATGATCTCTTTTTGCCCCTCGGCAATATCTTTCTTTTCTGCTTCCAGCCGCTCGTAGCGCTCGATGAATTGGCGCAGCTCTTCGCCAGCGACGTTTGAAGGGGTATCGGTAACTGCGTTGTCCATAAAATGCTCCTAGGGCTGATTTTCATCTTTCCTAGCCAGTGTCACGACCGCCCGCAACCCTTGCGAAGACCTCTCAATCTCGGTAGGCGAAGAGTGATCTTTCGCAAAGGGAACGCCATGATCATCATTACCGGCGCCGCACTGTCACTTTTGGGACTTATTGGCATCATCTATTGCATTGTTACCATCGCAAAAGCCAAACGGGCAAAACTCGACGACGAGGCGCTACGCGCACGGCTGGCCAAACTGGTGCCTATTAACCTTGGCGCATTGCTGGTCTCGATGATCGGGCTAATGACCGTGATCGCCGGGATCGTTCTGGCTTAAACGTCCGGACAAAACACCTCGTAAAGCCGTTCGAGTATCGGGCGCACACGGGCGTCGGCCAAACGGTAGCGCATAATACGACCATCGCGCTCGCAAGCAACCAACCCCTCGCCGCGCAGTCGCAACAACTGGCCCGATACATAAGATTGCGACGCGCCAAGCGCCGTCTCGATCTCGCTCACCGTCATGTCACCGGGGACCAAAGCACATAAAATGCGCAAACGACTGGGGTTTGATAATGCCTTCAACACCATTGCGGCATCTTCTGCGGCGGCATCCATCGGGTCAATCGCAGTGATTTGATTATGTTCCATTACCCACCAATAGTTTAAAACTAAAAACATTCCAATATTGAAATGTATGCTGATACCATATAGGTAGCCCTCAACGCATATTATAGCATCAAGGGCATACAATGAACCACGATTGGTTAATGGGACTTATCGGAGGCGGCTTAATCGGCACCTCTGCAGCGATTTTTCTGCTTTTCAACGGCAAAGTCATGGGCGCGTCGGGGCTGGTCGGTGGCTTGGTCGACAAATCAGGACTGGGCAACTGGCAAGAACGGGTGTCATGGCTCGCAGGATTGATCATTCTGCCCGCAATTTTGACGCTTTGGTTCGGCGTTAAGCCCACCAATGTCACTGGAAACATCCCGCTGATTATCATCGCAGGCCTCTTGGTCGGCGTCGGCACACGCATCGCCAATGGCTGCACATCAGGTCACGGGGTTTGCGGCATCTCGCGGCTTTCGCTGCGCGGTATTGTGGCCACAGTGTTTTACATCGGCGCGGGCGGCCTCACGGTCATCATCTTCAAACATGTACTGGGAATAATCTGATGCGTAACATTATGGCACTTATCGTGGGCGCAATGTTCGGCGCAGGGCTTTTGATTTCAGGCATGACCAATACCGATAAGGTGCAAGGCTGGCTTGACGTGTTTGGCGCATGGGATCCGACATTGGCCTTCGTCATGGGCGGCGCAATTATCCCGATGGCTGTTGCATGGCGCATCGCCGAGGGACGCAAACCCGCACTTGGCGGCTCCTTCCCCGCGCCAGCAGACCCTAAAGTCGGACGAAAACTCGTCGTAGGCTCAGTATTATTTGGCGCAGGTTGGGGGCTTGTCGGTCTTTGCCCAGGTCCGGCGCTCGCCTCTATTAGCTTTGGCGGGATCGCCGGCATCGTTTTTCTGGCCGCAATGCTCGTAGGTATGTTTATCGCACCACCAATTCGTGCCAAACTCGACTAATATGTCACCCATTTCAGAGGTATATCATGGACATCAAACACATTACGCCCGACTACGCCGTTAGCCCGCAAATCGACCCTGCCGACCTGCCCGCGATTGCGGCGGCCGGCTTCAAGGGCATCATCTGCAACCGGCCCGACGCTGAAGTCCCGCAAAGCCATCAGTGCGACGCATTAGAAATCGCTACAACAGCCGCAGGGCTGACGTTTACCCGCAACCCTGTCACGCATCAGGGGCTCAACATGCAAATGGTCGAAACGCAGGCCACGGCAATGGCGGATGCGGGCGGTCCGGTGCTGGCGTATTGCGCGTCCGGCACACGTTCATCCATTGTCTGGTCGCTGTCACAGGCAGGTAAAATGCCTACCGACGATATTATCGCGGCAACCGGCGCTGCCGGATACGAGCTTGGTGGTATGCGCGCCCAAATCGATATGTTGGCGTCTGATCGTTAATCCACTTTTACAGTGACCTCCTTTTGCGACGATTTCGGCGCGGGGAGGTCACCCAATGGCACGCTCACCGGTGTCTCGATCCGCACGGCACGCATGCCGCCCGATTGCCCGAGTTTCGCGGTACCCACTTCCACCCCATCAGGCGCGAATAACCGCACCGATGATACTGTCGCCCCATAAAGCGGCAAAACATCCCCGACCTGCATTCCGTCCACCTTGCCAATCGATAATTTCATTTGGCACAATATCGCATTTAACGTCGCCGGTGCGGCAGCCACCGCGCGGTCCATTTTAGCGTTCCACCCAGCATCCCCCGCCTCTTCCACTGGTGCAACAGGTTGCGACGTATGGTTCGGCAGCGCCAGAATTATCTCGCCTTGTCGGCCCGCCACCGAAAAATCCAGCGTCAGACGCATCAAGCGGTAATCGTTTTCTTCCAACGCAAGTCCCGCCGCCCGCAAGCTGTCAAATACAGCGCCCAGCGTCACATCCGCAGCCCAGCCTTCCAGTTCAGAACCGGTGGTTGTTTCGGGCAACAATGCCAACAGTTTCTCGCAAATCGGCGCCGCAAGCATCATATCTGTGCTTGTCGGAGGTCGGTCCAATTGCGGGTTTTTTGTCAAACTGCCAATGGTTTGAATCTCTATGACCGCCGCGCGCATCTGTGCGTCCAACCCGACAAGGCCCACCACATCGCAACCTTTGACCAAAGCGGCATAAAGGTGTGACGCTGGCAATGCTTCGATCACCGCATCAAGCTGCAAAAACTCTTCGCCAACATTGCTCACCGTCAAAGGCAAACCAATCGCCTTATCCGCAGCACGTGTCATAGCCACACGCAACGCGCGCGACGACGTCAACGGCACATCGGCCACCGCCTCTGCCTGTCGCACGACCATACGCGCAAGAATAGATGTTTGCATGTCCACGACTATTTACAGCGCCAATTATTCACAACCTGCGCAGACATTAACGCACAAACCGTTACTGATTTACTAAGATCGCAACAGTTGGCAGAACAACCCGAAACGCCGCGCCGCCCTGCCCGGGCAAATAGGTAATTTGCCCGCCTAAACGGCCCATAATTTCACGACAAATCGCAAGGCCCAGTCCCGCGCCGCCCGCTTTTGACTGATCTGTCAATCGCGCAAATTTCTCAAAAATGACCTGCTGGCTACCTATCGAAATTCCTGTGCCATTATCAATGAAATCAATCACATAATCGGGACCAACGCGGCTTACCTTAATCCATAGCTTGGGTGATTTCGCATCGCAATATTTGCGCGCATTGCTGATCAAATTGATGAACACCTGCCCTAATCTATCCATATCGGTGCGCAGCATCACCGTCTCGTCAGCACGGTCGCGAAAAATTTGCAAACGCGTCGCATCGCCGCCCGCAATGCTAGCCGCACGGTCAAGAATATCGCTTAACTTGCCAGTCTGATCCTGCAACGTCACCTGCCCGTTCGCCAAAACCGACAGATCCAGCAAATCATCCAGCAGTCGCGTCAACCTGAGCGTCTCGTCGTGGATAATGCCCGCATATCGCTCTTGTTCGCGCGCGGGCGTACCTTCATCGCGCAAAATTTCCGAAAACGACCGGATCGACGTCATGGGCGTGCGCAGTTCGTGACTGATCTGGCTCAAAGATGCATCCTTCTGCACCGACAGCGCGGTCAGCTTTTCATTTGCATCGCGCAATGCCCGCGCCGTGCGCTCCTGCTCGGCCGATTTCGCCTCCAACTGACTAGAATACTCTAGAATATGTGCCGCTTCATCCGCCACAGCAATCAAATCCTCGACAGACACCCCACTGCCTTCAATCAACTGCCCGATCATCGCATGTGCGGTTGCAGCCCCCACCGATCCCGCCAGCTCACGCTCCAGACGCTCGATAAAATCAGACGTCACATCCGGCAAATACCCATCCCTGCCCTGCGCCTCTGCCTCGCGTTGGAAAAACGTCTGCGCCTCGATGCCGCCGATAATGCGCTGCGACATCAACATCAATTCCTCCGCCCCCGCCGCACTACTGCCCCAAGTGCGTGAGGCGGCAGTATAATCGAACACATTCACAATCCGCGCGCCCTGCAAACGCTCGAGCGGGGTTGGAAATGTAAACACGGACCCGAGGAAAAACATCAACAGATTCAGCAAGATCGACCACGTAACGCCATGAACCAGACTGTCCATGCCCTCGATCCCGAACAACGCGGTAGGGCGCAGCCAGCTGATGCCAAACGGGCCAAACTCCAGCGCATTTTGAGTGATCACTGCCTCGATGCCAAAGCTGGGCAAAAACAGCGTCCAGCCCCAAACCACAAACCCCGTCAACAGTCCCATCGCCGCCCCGATACGGGTTGCACCGCGCCAGAATATGCCGCCGATCAATGCAGGCAGCACCTGAACCGCACCCGAAAACGACACCAATCCAATCGCCGCCAGCGCAGCCCCGCCCCCCGACACGCGGTAATAAAGGTAACCCAAAATCAACACACCCCCGATCGACAGACGGCGCGACAGCAAAATCACCTGCCGGACATCGCCCGACCGATTGGCCCCACCGCGCGACTGCGTTGCCAGCCAAACCGGCACCACAATATGGTTCGAGACCATCGTCGCCAGTGCCAACGTCGACACAATCACCATCGAGGTCGCCGACGAAAACCCGCCCAGAAACGACAACATCGCCAGCCCGTCACGGCCCTGACTTAACGGCACGGTCAAGACAAACAAATCAGGGTTCTCACCGGCCGGCAAAACCTGCAATCCGACCACCGCAATCGGGATCACAAACAGGCTCATCAACATCATATAGGTCGGAAACGCCCAGCCCGCTGTGTTCAAATGCCGTTCGTCAATGTTCTCGACAACCAAGACCTGAAACATGCGCGGCAGACAGATAAACGCCGCTGATGACAAAAAGATCAAGGTGACCCAACGTCCACCATCCTGCTGCCAATGGGAAATCGGAGAGGCATCAATCTGTGCCAGTATTTGCACAGGTCCGCCCGCCATGCCCCAAACCACAAACACCCCGACGGCTAGCAATGCGACCAGTTTCACCACCGCCTCGACGGCAATCGCCATGACAATGCCGTGGTGGCGCTCGTTGGCATCCAGATTGCGCGTGCCGAATAAAACGGTAAAGGTCGCAAGCCCAATCGCCACTGCAAACGCCGCCCCGTTCAACTGCTCCCCGCCCCAAGGTTTGCCCCCTGCCTCGGCGAAAACCGCAAACGACAGTGTCACCGATTGCAACTGCAACGCAATATACGGGGTCGCAGCCACCACCGCCAGAACCGTGACCATCACCCCAAGTGCTGTCGACTTGCCAAACCGCGACGAGATCAAATCGGCAATCGAGGTAATGCGTTGCGTGCGGCCAATGCGCACTAACCTACGCAAGATCCACCACCAGCCCACCATCACCAAAGTCGGCCCCAGATAGATCGTGACGTATTCCAGACCGGACCGCGCAGCATAGCCGACTGCGCCGTAAAACGTCCACGCCGTGCAGTAAATCGACAAGGATAGGGTGTAGACAATCGGCGAGGATAGCCAACCGCCCTGCCCTGCACTTGCGCGTCGCTCCGCCAGAAACGCCACCGTAAACAGGAACGCGACATACGCCAGCGCCACCGCAACGAGGATATTAAACGAAACCATTAGCGCGGTGCCGTAGGCTCGACGGGTGGTGGTTCACTTTTCACAGCACGCGAAATCACCACCGCAACTGCGATCAAAAACATCCAAACCACAAACACATAAACCAGCGCCTGACTGGTCGTGGCCGCTGCCACATCAGCCCCCGCGCGCACCCACAGCAGTGGAATACACCACACTACCGCGCCAAAAATAGGCACAGCACGCGCCAGATCGCGCATACGTCTGCGGTGATAGGCTTGCCGCTCCAGAAAAACCGCCGAGGTTTTACGCGCGGTCATACGCCAATCAGTGCGCGCACATGGTCACGCACCTCTGCATTGGAAAACGGCTTGGTCATAAAATGACTGGCTCCCAGACGCTGCGCCAATTCGCGGTCTTTGGCCTGACCACGCGCGGTCAACATCATCACGGGAATATGTGCCGTCACTGGCGTGGCCCGCAGGTCGCGCAAAATATCAAAGCCACTGCGCCCTGGCAGCATCACATCAAGAATAACCAGATCGGGCGGACAGGCCAGCACCTTGGTCATCGCTGTTTCGCCATCCTCATGGGTGTGAACAGTAAATCCGTCTCGCGACAGAATGAAACTGATTGCCTCGATGATGTTCGGCTCATCCTCGATAAGTAGCACGCGCTTTGCCATTCTTGTCATCTCCCTTTGATTGCCACCGCTGCACGGTCACATTCAATTCCTAGACTATCACGACATTTTGACCCTATGTCAAAGCGCTAACGCATCACAAAATCACCGAAGGTTCGCGCCGCGCCTCGCAATCTTCACGCGGGCAAATCCGGCACGAGACCCCCACACCAATTGCAGGGGCAGCACCCGCGGCCTGATCGGAAATAACCAACATAGTCGCACGCAACACCTGCGGCAGGTCAAAACCGGCCGTGCCAACCGGCTGCGCCACCGCGTAGCATAAAAACCGCTGGGCGTTGGCACCAGGCATCGACACTTCCGCGCGGATCGGCTGGCCGGGCCTAGAGAATGCCGCGAACACCGGCCAAAGCGGACAGCCCGCACCTGATCGCGGCATTGCAAATCCCGCAGCAGGTTTCACCAGCAATAACGCCCCTGACGCATCCGCCACCGCAAGCCCCATCGGGGGATAGTCCTGCGCCGCGGGCAAGCTCGCCAACCGGCGCAAAACCGCAGCGATCGGGACCCCGAACTGCGCGCTCAGGGCAACCGGATCAAAACGACAGGTCTGTGCCGCCTTTGTAAAAACCGCCAAAGGCATCACTGCGGCATCCTGCGCATAGCCGCTCAAATGTGTCTGCAATATCGTGCGGGACGCAGCCGCGCGAATGCCCGCCTGAGCGATGATACTATCCACGGCCATAGCGCCCTGCGCCTCGATCGCTGCAAAATGAAACCCGTGACCGCTCAGCACGGCCTCAACCTCGTCCATAGGTGCCACATGCGGTGTGCCCTCGGCCTTAGGACTATCCAGATAGCCGATCAGCGCCTCGCTACTTTGCGCCAGACGAATACTGTCATCGTAAATATTGCGGTGAAAACGGGACTGCCAATCAGCATCCAGATCCTCGCCGCCCACCAAAATCGAAGCGGCAGACCGGATAGCAGTTACCGCCGTGATCACCTCGTGCAGGGACGCGGCCAGTTCGGGATCATAGGTCATGCGGTCGGTCAGAACCTGCACGCGGTCCTCGGCAGTCGCGAGCCGTCTAGCCTGTGCTGCGATCAACGCAGCCCACCCCGGATACCGGCCCGCCATCTCTTCGGCGCGGGCAATCTCGACGGTCAACGACATCTCGGCGGCAGCGCTGCGCAACCGGTCCAGCAAGGCAGCGTCCGCCCCACGGGTCAACTGCTCTGGGGTTATATCCAGCGCACGGGCTATATCGACCAGAACCTTTCCTGCGATTCTGCGACGGTTATGCTCGATTAAGTTCAAATAGGACGGTGAAATTCCGACAGTTACTGCCAAATCGGCCTGCCTGATCCCGCGATCAATACGGCGTTCGCGAATACGCGTCCCTGCAATCCCTACAACTGCCATCGTATTTTCCCTTATTGTTTCAGTAACTTTCTGCACCTGCGCGAAAAATGATTTACAAAATTTACAGAAATCTTGTGGATTACTTTACTAATTCGTTAGACGATTGCAATGCCCTGTTGCGCGAATATCCCCCTTGGCCCGATGTTATACTTACACTTCAAAGTGTCGGCCGTGCGAGCGAGGAGGCTCAATCGGTACTGAAAAATCAATGGGAGGATAATCATGTCCATTTCTAATTTCTCACGTCGTGGGTTAATTAAGACAGGTGCGATTGCGGGCGCCGGTCTGGCGCTGCCAACATATCTGCGCGCACAGGCTGAGACCGGTTTCACAAACGCACCTTCAGGCGGCACTGTGAAATTCGGGTTCAACGTGCCACAAACCGGACCCTATGCCGAAGAAGGCCTCGACCAATTGCGCGGACAACAGCTGGCAGTCGAGCACCTGAACGGTGTTGGCGACGGCGGTATGTTGAACACATTCTCGTCCAAAACGCTGGACGGCACGGGTATCCTTGGCAACAAGGTCGATTATGTGACCGGCGACACCCAGACAAAATCCGACGTGGCACGTGCCTCGGCACAGTCCATGATCCAGAAAGACCAATGCATCATGATCAACGGCGGATCGTCTTCGGGCGTGGCTGTTGCGGTGCAAGGCCTGTGTCAAGAAGCAGGCGTGATCTTCATGGCCGGCTTGACACACTCCAACGACACAACCGGTAAAGACCGCAAAGCCAACGGCTTCCGCCACTTCTTTAACGCGTATATGTCAGCGGCTGCCCTGACGCCGGTACTTGAGAAAGTTTACGGCAAAGAGCGTCGTGCATACCACTTGACCGCCGACTACACATGGGGCTGGACACAGCAGGAATCCATCGCGGCCACCACAGAGGCTATCGGCTGGGAAACTGTTCAGAACGTGCTGACACCGGTTGGTGCTGGTGACTTTTCGTCATATATCGCACCGGTTTTGAACTCTGGCGCTGATATTCTTGTACTGAACCACTACGGTGGGGACATGGTCAACTCGCTGACACAGGCGATCCAGTTCGGCCTGAAAGACAAGCAAGTCAACGGCAAGAACTTCGAGATCGTTGTTCCGCTTTATTCCGAGTTGATGGCTGCGGGTGCGGGCTCCAACATTCAAGGCGTCTACGGCTCGATGAACTGGAACTGGCAGCTGCCAGACGAGGGCACAGCAGCCTTCGTGAAATCGTTCGGCGAAAAATATGGCTTCCCGCCATCTGGTGCAGCGCACACATGCTATGTGCAAACCATGCTCTATGCCGATGCGGTCACCCGTGCGGGCTCGTTTAACCCTTGCGCTGTTGTCGAAGCTCTCGAAGGCTTTGAATTTGACGGCATGGGCAATGGTCCAACACTGTATCGCGCAGAAGATCACCAGTGCTTCAAAGACGTGCTTGTCATGAAGGGCACCGAGGCCCCGACAAACGCATACGACACACTGGAAATCGTCGAAGTGACACCACGTGCGCAGGTCGAATACGAAAGCGAGCACCCGATGTTTGCTGGCGGCAATCTGGGCGCATGTAACCCGGGCGCATAGGTCTCTGACGCAGACCGGACCGGCGGCACGCGACGCCGGTCCACCTTCCCCACATCTGCTGGGGCCAATCCACCAGACATATTGGGGCTAAGTCCGATGGACGCAATTATTATCCAAATTCTTAACGGTTTAGATAAGGGCTCGGCTTATGCCTTGATCGCCCTTGGTCTGACACTGATTTTCGGCACGTTGGGTGTTGTGAACTTTGCGCATGGTGCGCTGTTCATGATCGGTGCTTTTGTTGCGGTTTCCGTGCAGAAGTTGATGGACATCAGCTATATCACCATCGACGAAACGCAAACCGACTTTCTTGGAAATCCATTAAAAGTGGCAATGCCATATCTGGACAAATGGTTCGGACCCGAGATGGGTGCAGCACTCCAAGACTGGTCGGTGCCGCTGGCTATTCTGGTCGCAATCCCCTTTATGTTCCTTGTGGGCTATGTGATGGAACGCGGGCTCATCAAACACTTTTACAAACGGCCACACGCGGATCAGATCCTTGTGACGTTTGGCCTGGCCATTGTCATCGGCGAATTAATCAAAGCGTTTTACGGCGCCAACCCGATCCAGACCCCCCCGCCATCCGCCTTCATCGGCACTATGGACGTGGGCGTGATGCTTGGATTTGAGCCCAATACAATCGCCTACCCGACATGGCGCCTTGTCTATTTCTTCTTCTCTGTTGCGATTATCGGTGCGGTCTTTGCATTCCTGCGATTTACCACATTCGGCATGGTGGTGCGGGCTGGCATGGCCGACCGCGAAACTGTGGGCCTGCTGGGGATCGACATCGACAAACGATTTACCTTCATGTTTGGCCTCGCGGCCGCAGTCGCAGGCATGGCGGGCGTAATGTACGCACCAATCCTGTCACCACACTACAACATCGGCATGGACTTCCTTGTACTGTCATTCGTTGTGGTTGTTGTTGGCGGCATGGGCTCGCTGCCCGGCGCTGTCGCTGCGGGCTTCTTGCTGGGTATCCTGCAATCATTCGCATCCATGAACGAGGTAAAGGCACTGATCCCGGGCATTGACCAAATTATCATCTACCTCGTTGCAATTATCATTTTGCTGACCCGTCCACGTGGCCTTATGGGTCGCAAAGGCGTGATGGAGGAATAACTCATGCTCGGTCTAAATTCTCGCGACTTCAAACTCTTCATCATCGTCTGCATCATGGCGCTTGCTGCACCGGTCCTTTTGAACCCCTTTCCCACTGACTCTGCGCTGGGTCAAAGCTTCAACGCGGGCTATCCTGCCTTGCTGCAACGGTTCGTGATCTTTGGCATCCTTGCAATCGGGTTCAACATCTTGTTCGGCCTGACCGGCTTCCTGTCATTTGGTCACGCCGCGTTCTTGGGCATAGGCTCCTACGCCGCCGTCTGGATGTTCAAACTGTTGTCCTACAACGTTGTGCCGGCGATCGTGCTCTCGGTCATCGTGGCCGGTCTGTTCTCGGTGGTTATCGGCTACGTCAGCTTGCGACGGTCGGGGATCTACTTCTCGATCCTGACACTGGCCTTTGCTCAAATGTCCTACCAACTGGCATATTCGGTGTTCACACCGCTGACAAACGGCGAAACAGGGCTGCAAGTCTATAACGACGACCCGCAAATCCTGATGAGCGCGGGCGATCCAACAACACCGCACTTCTTCGGGATCGAAATGAATGCGCTGGCAGAAATCAACATGGGCGGCTGGAGCTTTACCTTCCAGAACGGCTACTATCTCTGCGCGATTTTCCTGATCTTCAGTTTCTATCTGTCAATCCGCATCTTCCGCTCGCCAATGGGCTTGATGCTGCGGGCGATCAAATCGAACCAGACGCGGATGTCCTACGTCGGGCTCAACACCAAACCCTACATGCTTGCGGCATTTGTGATCTCGGGGATGTATGCTGGGCTCGCAGGCGGGCTTCTGGCGGCAATGGACCCGCTGACAGGTGCGGAACGCATGTTCTGGACAGCATCGGGCGAAATCGTTGTGATGTCGGTCTTGGGCGGCGTTGGCACCCTGATCGGTCCGGTCTTGGGCGCTGGCCTGATCAAATACCTCGAAAACATTGTCTCCAAGATCAACGACAATATTCTGCACAGCTGGTTCGCATTCATGCCCGACTGGCTAGAGAACTTGTTCGTTACACTGATCTATCCGTTCATCGGTAAAGGCTGGCACCTGACACTCGGCGTGTTGTTCATGGTTGTGATCATCTTCCTCCCCGGCGGTCTTGTGCAGGGCGGACAGAAAATCATCGGCAAATTCAGTCGCAACAAAACCCCTGACGCAGACGACAGCGTCAAGACGCCAGCAGAATAGGAAACAGAATTATGGGTATCCTTGAAGTAAAAGGCGTCAACAAACGCTTTGGCGGGTTGCAGGCCTTGGGTGACGTAAACCTCAGCGTGCAAGAAAACACCGTGCATGCGATTATCGGCCCGAACGGCGCCGGTAAGTCCACACTGCTGAACGTGCTTGTCGGCAAACTAATCCCCGACACCGGCTCGGTCCTGTTCGACGGCCAATCGGTGCTCGGGCGCAAACCGTTTGAAATTGCACAAATGGGTATCAGCCGCGTGTTCCAGACACCGGAAATCTTTGCCGACCTGACGGTGATGGAAAACGTACTGATCCCCTGCTTTGCAAAACGCGACGGGGCGTTCCGGATGCACGGAATCGAAAATATCAGCTCCGAGCGTAACCTTAACGCACAAGCCGAAGCGATGCTCGAAGAGGTCGGCATGAGCGACAAACGTGGCATGACGGCTTCATCAATGTCACGCGGCGACAAACGGCGCTTGGAAATGGCGATGTGTCTGGTGCAAGAACCGCGCCTGTTGCTACTCGACGAACCGACGGCAGGCATGGCCCGGGCAGACACGGAAAACACAATCCTGCTTCTCAAAGACATCCGCACCAAACGCGGCATCACAATGGCAATCATCGAACACGACATGAATGTGGTGTTTAGTCTTGCCGACCGCATCACCGTCCTCGCACAGGGCTCGCCCCTCGTGGAAGACACTCCCGATAAGATCAAGAACCACCCCAAGGTGCGTGAAGCTTATCTCGGCGAAGCACAGGTGTAAGGACCAAAATCATGAGCGAACACTTCGACACACGCGTAGCCCACGCAGCAACGCAAAAACCCTATCTCAGCGTCTGGCAAATCGAAGCCTACTACGGCGAAAGCTACATCGTGCAAAACATCAGTTTTGACATCCACGAAGGCGAAATCCTCGCCCTTCTGGGGCGTAACGGCGCTGGCAAAACCTCGACCTTGCGCACAATCGCGCGTATGGGCGACCCTGAACTGCGACACGGCGAAATCTGGCTCGACCACAAACCGCTGCACCAGATGAAAAGCTGGCAAGCCGCCCAAGCAGGTATCGCACTCGTGCCCGAAGACCGGTCCATCATCGCTGGCCTGACCGTGGAAGAAAACTTACAATTAGCGCAAATTGCCCCGCCCATCGGCTGGTCGCTTGATCGAATCTACGAACTTTTCCCGCGCTTGGGCGAACGCCGCAAACAAGAAGGCGTCACACTTTCCGGCGGCGAACAGCAAATGCTTGCCATCGCACGCGCGCTCGCACGCGATATTAAAGTGCTGCTGCTCGACGAACCCTACGAAGGCCTTGCCCCTGTTATTGTACAGGAAATCGCCAAAACGCTTGGGATCATCCGCGATCAAGGCATCACAACCGTCATCGTCGAGCAAAACGCCGTCGCCGCGCTGAAACTCGCCGACCGCGCAGTGATTCTCGACACAGGCTCCGTGGTCTTTGACGGTTCCGCCGAAGAGGTCTTGCAAAACAAAGAACTACGCGAACAATACCTCGCAATTTAAGCGGATTTCCTTAACCGTATCGTAACAGGAAAGGTGCAGAATAAAATCTGGATCTTAACCTTATCGAAACCGGAGTATGCAAATGGAAATCTCGCTGCGCACCCCAGCGGCCGCCCCAACCCCATCTAAAACCATAGAAAACGGGGCGGCCCCCTCAATTCCCACCATGCAAATGCCAGAACCCGAACACACACTCAATGCCGCCACCCCAACAGGGCTTGGCCTTATTGGCGCGGTCAGCGAGGCGCATATTAACGCGCTAAAAGACGGCAAAGCCCCGCCTGACGGCATTGCGCGCACCCTCAAACCCTATGACACCGTCATCCTGCCCTACGTTGATACCGACGAAAAACAGGTGCACCGCACCGCTTGATTTCCGTCCAAACTGACCCATCGGCATTTTCCTCGCGCCTGCGACTTCCCACGCGGCCACTCGTACCCTATAAGTCTTACAAATCTATCAACACAAACGCGTTGCTGGACAAATGTTTAGGCAACGGGCCGAGGAAAATATGACTAAAACGACCTCTCACGATAGCGACGTCAGCTTTATCAAGTCGCTGGCAGAACTGCTGCGCGAAAATGACCTGACCGAATTGCACGTCAAACGTCAATACGGCGACGACGATAGCTTGAATGTGCGCGTCAGCCGCCACACACAAGTTATCATGCAACCTACAGCAAGCCCTGTCGCGGCTGCCGCACCGGCCGCAAGCGCACCGGCAACCGCAGCAGCGCCAGTAAATGCGGACCCATCCTCGCACCCGGGCGCCGTGACATCGCCCATGGTCGGCACCGTCTATATGGCTGCCGAGCCGGGTGCTGCCGCGTTCATCTCCGTCGGCACAGTCGTAAAAGAAGGCGACACACTGCTGATCATCGAAGCCATGAAAACAATGAACCACATCCCTGCCCCACGCGCAGGCACCGTGAAACGCATTTTGGTCGAAGACGGCGGTGCCGTAGAGTTCGGCGCACCTCTCGCGATCATCGAATAGGGCTGCACTTATGTTCGACAAAATCCTCATCGCAAACCGTGGCGAAATCGCGCTGCGGGTTGTGCGCGCATGCCGCGAGATGGGCGTAAAGTCCGTCGCGGTACATTCCACCGCCGACAGCGACGCAATGCACGTGCGCATGGCCGACGAAGCGATTTGCATCGGCCCACCGGCCTCTACGCAATCCTACCTGTCGTTTCCCGCAATCATCTCGGCGTGTGAAATCACAGGCGCGCAAGCGATCCATCCGGGCTACGGTTTCCTGTCTGAAAACGCGGCATTCGTGCAAGCGGTCGAAGATCACGGGCTGACCTTTATCGGCCCGACAGCCGAACATATCCGGATCATGGGCGACAAAATCAGCGCCAAAGACACGATGAAAGCCCTCGGCGTGCCATGCGTTCCAGGGTCTGAAGGCGGCGTCGCGTCCGTGGCCGACGCAAAACAAGTCGGCCTTGATATCGGCTACCCCGTCATCATCAAAGCGACAGCAGGCGGCGGCGGCAAAGGCATGAAAGTTGCCAAAAACGAGGCCGAAATGGAACGGGCATTCCTATCCGCCCGCGCTGAAGGCAAATCAAATTTCGGCAACGACGAAGTCTACATCGAAAAATACCTGACCACGCCACGCCACATCGAAATTCAGGTTTTCGGCGACGGCAAAGGCAACTGCGTCCACTTGGGCGAACGTGACTGCTCGCTGCAACGGCGTCACCAAAAGGTATTCGAAGAAGCACCCGGCCCGACAATCACGCCCGCCCTGCGCGCCAAAATCGGCAAAGTCTGCGCGGACGCTTGTGCACGGATCAACTACATCGGTGCTGGCACAATCGAGTTCCTTTTTGAGAACGATGAATTCTACTTCATCGAAATGAACACGCGCCTGCAAGTCGAACACCCCGTCACCGAAAGCATCTTCGGCGTCGATCTCGTCCGCGAACAACTGCGCGTCGCATCCGGTTTGCCAATGTCGTTCACGCAAGACGACCTGAAAATCAACGGCCACGCGATTGAAGTGCGGATCAACGCCGAGAAACTGCCAAACTTCTCGCCCTGCCCCGGAACAATCACGCAGTACCACGCGCCCGGCGGTCTCGGCGTGCGGATGGATAGCGCGCTTTACGACGGGTACCGGATTCCGCCCTACTACGACAGCTTGATCGGCAAATTGATCGTCCACGGACGTGATCGCCCCGAAGCACTGGCACGTCTGGGCCGCGCCTTGGGCGAGTTGATCGTCGATGGTGTCGATACGACAATCCCACTGTTCCACGCCCTCTTGGCCGAGAACGAGATCCAGTCAGGTGACTACAACATCCACTGGTTAGAGCACTGGCTCGAACAAAACTTCTACGCTTGATCAAACGTCGCGCAACCGCACTGCACAGGTGGCGCGACGCTTTTGCCTATTCACGTAAATAGCCGTCCACAGCAACGCGGTCATCCTGTGCAATACTCCTCCCAATTCCACATCAACATCATAACTCAAACTGCCCGCGATCAACTCCATTGCGGCAACGAAGGCACGCCCTTCACCGCAATCCTCTGCCCCTATTTTGCCGCGCAGGATGCAAAACATTATCAATCCGCTCGCATAACGCAGCGTCAGAAAAATCCACAAAAAACCAAGAAACCCACGTCCACACCCGCATTGCACCTACCCGTCCCGCGCAGACTGGCCTACCCTAAACCAAATTAACCACAAATGATTACAAAATATGACCAACGACCTCACGCCCGAACTGCTACTGCAAGCCTACCGCGTGGGGGTCTTCCCCATGTCCGAAAGCAGTGAAGACCCCGAAATATTCTGGGTCGACCCAGAGCAACGCGGCATCCTGCCCCTTGATTCATTCCGCATTTCACGCAGCCATGCCAAAACGCTGCGTAAATGGGAATGTGAAGTCACCTTTGACACAGCTTTCGCCGAGGTCGTCACAGGCTGCGCCGACCGCGATGAAACTTGGATCAACGGCACCATCTTTGAACTGTACCGCGCACTCCATCACAGCGGCGACGCGCATTCCGTCGAAGTCTGGCAAAACGGCAAACTCGTCGGCGGGGCTTACGGTGTTGCAATCGGCGGGGCATTCTTTGGCGAAAGCATGTTCAGCATAGTGCCAAACGCATCTAAAACCGCGCTCGCCTATCTGGTAGACAGGTTACGCCGCTGCGGCTTTACCCTGCTCGACACGCAGTTCATCACGCCGCACCTCACCAGTCTTGGCGCAATCGAAATCCCACGCGCAAGCTACCAGGCAAAGCTCGAAAATGCCCTCAAACACCGTGCCGATTTTAACAAATTCAAGGAAATCTCAACGCCTTACGACGTGATACAGCGCAACGCCCAAACATCGTAACGCGGATGCTCCATCGCATTGAGCGCAGGCGCCGAAGCGATCATCCAGCCGCGAAAAATCGGCTCTACCAGATCGCGGTATACCACCGTCAATTTGGTAAACGCATCGCCATTGGGGTTTGCTGTCGGATAGCGGCATTCTTCTAACGTCACCGATAAATGGCCCAACGTAGCAGTTTCGCCCGCCGACAAGCGCAGGTCCGTCACAGCACCCGTGACCTTATCCAACACACGTACCACGCCCGCTGTCGCCTCGCCTGCTTGCTGGGCGCTCGCGCTTTGCGCAAAACAAAGCGCTGCAATCAATAAGGTTTTTCTCATCACGCAGCCGTTTTCCTTGTCACAGAATATCCGCACCAAACCATCTGGCAAGATACCGCAATCACGCCGGTTATTCGGGTGACCACGCTTCGTAATCATCGCGCGCAGCAGGTGTCGCGCGCCGCAACGACCCCGGCGGCGCATAGGCTGCGGCAGTGCCGGTCAAGTTTTCTTGGTGCGGCTTTTCCCACGTGCGGTGAACCAGCGGCTTGTCTGTTGGCGGCTCATCCCATGTGCGGTGCAACCAGCCGTGCCAGTCAGGGTCAATACGGCTTGCCTCGATTGGACCGTTAAAAATCACCCACCGACGGCTGTCATCCGCAGTGCGGTAAAATACATTGCCCTGCGCATCTGCCCCGACCTTGCGTCCATTACGCCATGTCCAAAGTTGCGTGCCGAATGTCTGACCATCCCACCATGTGAAAATGCGCTTAACTGTGTTCAAAAGGCCCATGGATATCTCCTTGCCGCTGCTAACTTCGTATTGACCTAAACATAGGTAAAGGTCCAGTGCGCTATGCCTTTGGGGCCAGTGCTGTCAGTTCAATTTCAATCTTATACTTCGGATCTATCAGCTTTGCAGAAATCATCATCGCCGCAGGCGGATTTTCTCCAAATGTCGCAGATAATACCGGCCAACAGGCCTCAAAATCAGCGGGATCAGGCAAAACATACGTCACACGCACCGCGTCCGCAAACGATCCACCGGCCTCGGTCAGCGCCTTGCCAATAATCGCCAGCGCAGACGCACACTGCGCCACGACATCATCAGGCACATCAGGCCCCGCCACGGTTCCCGAAACATGAATAAAGCCGCCCGCAACCACGGCGCGGCAATATCCAATTTTCGGCTCGAAAACGCCGCCAGAATGAATGCGCTTAATCGACATCAGCTTGCGGTCGCTGGCGCTTTCTTCTTGGCCTTGCTCTCGTCGTGGATCATCAAGGGTTGCGCATCTGGCCCAACCGCCTCCTCATTCACCACAACTTCTGTAACGGTATCCATGCCCGGAAGGTCAAACATGGTATCCAGCAGGATATCTTCCATGATCGAGCGCAAACCACGCGCACCGGTTTTACGGTCAATCGCACGTTTCGCAATCGCCACCAGCGCATCATCAGTGAACGTCAGCTTGGCATTTTCCAACTCAAACAGGCGTTGGTACTGCTTCACAAGCGCATTTTTCGGCTTAGAGAGAATCGTTACAAGCGCATCTTCATCCAAGTCGGTCAGCGTCGCCAAAACTGGCAAACGACCCACAAATTCAGGGATCAGACCAAACTTCAACAAATCTTCCGGCTCCAGATCGTTGAAAATCTCGCCGACACCACGCTCGTCAACATCTTTAACAGCCGCGCCAAAGCCCATGCCGCCACCTTTGCCACGCGCGGCAATAATCTTGTCCAGACCCGCAAACGCACCACCACAGATGAACAGGATGTTCGTGGTATCAACCTGCAAAAATTCCTGCTGCGGATGCTTACGACCACCCTGCGGCGGCACGGACGCAACCGTGCCTTCCATGATCTTCAACAACGCCTGCTGCACACCCTCGCCCGATACGTCACGGGTAATCGAAGGGTTGTCAGACTTGCGGGTAATTTTATCGACTTCATCAATATAAACAATGCCGCGCTGCGCGCGCTCGACGTTATATTCAGACGCCTGCAACAGCTTCAAAATGATGTTCTCGACATCTTCACCCACATAACCCGCTTCGGTCAGTGTGGTCGCATCCGCCATGGTAAACGGCACATCCAGAATGCGCGCAAGTGTCTGAGCCAGCAGCGTTTTACCGCAACCAGTCGGCCCGATCAGCATGATGTTGGATTTCGACAATTCGATGTCGGACTTATCCGCGTGGTTCAACCGTTTGTAATGGTTATGCACAGCCACCGACAACACGCGCTTGGCATGCACCTGGCCGATCACATAATCATCCAGCACCGCACAAATCTCGCTTGGTGTTGGCACGCCTTCGCCCGCCTTCAGACCCGCAGATTTGGTCTCTTCACGGATGATATCCATGCAAAGCTCAACACATTCATCGCAGATAAACACTGTTGGCCCCGCAATCAGCTTGCGCACTTCGTGCTGACTTTTGCCACAAAAACTACAGTATAGTGTGTTCTTGCTGTCGGTGCCGGTTGTCGTCGCCATATTTCAAACCTCTTGGCATTTTGCCATGTATTAACTGTGTTTGGACTGCCTTTGATCTAACCTAAGGCAGCCCGCATCTGGCTTCAATGTCAAAATGACCCATCGCACAGTCACTTTAACAAGGTGTTTATCTTAGTCTTCAATCTTCGCACGGTTGGCCACGATCTCGTCGATGTGACCCCACTCTTTGGCCTCTTCTGCCGTCATCCATGTATCGCGATCCAACGCTTTTTCGACGTTCTTCTTCGATTGGCCGGTATGTTTGACATAAAGATTATAGAACCGCTCGCGTGTGCGCTCGATGTGACGGGCTGTGATCAGCATATCAGACGCTTTACCCTGTGAACCACCGGATGGCTGATGCACCATCACTTCGGAATTGGGCAACGAGAACCGCATCCCCTTCTCACCACCAACCGCGATCACAGACCCCATAGACGCCGCCATACCGCAGATCAGCGTCGACACCTTGGGCCGGATATACTGCATTGTATCGTAAATACTCATGCCCGCATGCACCGCGCCACCAGGGCTATTGATATACATGCTGATTTCTTTTTTCGGGTTCTCGGCCTCAAGATGCAGCAACTGTGCTACAACCAGCTGGCTCATGCCGTCATGGATCGGGCCATTTACGAAAATAATACGCTCTTTCAACAAACGCGAGAAAATATCATAGGCACGCTCGCCGCGGGCTGTCTGTTCCACAACCATCGGGACAAGGTTCATATAGGTTTCAACTGGGTCTTGCATATTGTTTGCCTCACTATTGGACACTGACGTCCTATACGGAAATTCCTGACAGAGTCTTAGTAGCCACAGACAATGGCTACAAGGTCGGTTTGGTTAATTGCTAAAATCCGACGCAATTACTTGCGGTGCAAACAGCGTCAAATCACCCCCGCCCTGCGCATCCACCTACCCAAAACCGCCAATCATGTTCGTTTCGCCACAATTGCCCCGCCAGCGACACATTTTGGTGATCTGGCCTCAAAATCGGCCTCAGCGGCACAAAATGAACACAACCACATCGCATTTCAAACATTCATCCCTCGTAAACCATGATCTTAGATAAGTCCGCACTTTGGCGGCTCGACTGCCCCACTCCGGATAAAAGTGTTAAAAATATGGCCTGTACCCAATCACATGCCGACCACGCGTAACAAGGACCGATCATGCCAACCGCACGAGAACTGACCATCAACAACACGGCTTCGGCAACAGCTTTGGCCCAGAATATCTTTGGTCAAGGCACCGTGGTGAACTCTGCAACGATCACAGGACAAGACGTGCAATCGGGCATTTACACGGGCGCGAACACAACGCTCGGCAGTATCGCCCCCTCGGATTCGGGCGTTATCCTGTCCACAGGGAAGGTCGCCGACTTTACCAACAGTTCCGGCTCAACAAACACCAACACCTCCGCCAGCACATCAACCAACAACAATGGCGCGGGCTATTCCCCACTGGACGCGATCACCGGACAAGCCACCAAGGATGCGGTGGTCCTGAAAATCAACTTCACCCCAACGGGTGACTATATCACGATGCAATTCGTCTTTTCGTCGGAAGAATACCTTGAATATGTGAACGGCGGCGTGAATGACGCATTCGGCGTCTGGGTCAACGGCTCCTACGTCCCGTTTACCCCCGCAGACAACGATCTGGTCTCGATCGACACGATCAATAGCACAAATGCATCCAACCTCTACTTGGACAACCCGCGCAGCGCTGACACCTATAATACCGAGATGGACGGGCTGACGGTCACCTTGTCGATCAAAGCACCTGTGATCTCGGGCGAGCCAAACACTATGGTTATCGCATTGGCCGATAGCGGCGACAGCTTGTACGATACGAACGTGCTGATCTCTGCCAATTCCATCCAAACCATCGCACTGGCATTTGACGATAACGTCACCATGGAGGCAAACACCCAGATCATCGTCGACGTCTTGGACAACGATACTGATTCTACCAACTCTGGCCTGACGATCACCGAAATCAACGGAATATCGATTGTTGTCGGGCAAACCGTCACCGTGCCAACAGGCGAATCCATCACGTTGAATGCTGACGGCACAATCACCATCAAAAACGATGGCGATATCGGTTCCCAAACATTCACCTACGCAGTGATCGACGGCGCGGGCAATACCGACGTAGGTTTTGTCACAGTGAACACCGTTAAAGATACACCGCTGAACTACATTGTTGAAGGCGGCGCAGGCGATGACGTGATCAACACGTCATATACCGGCGACCCGCAGGGCGACAAAATCGACAACAGCGATCACAGCGACGGGTCAAACAACGACAGCATTACTGCAGGCGACGGCAACGACCAGGTCACTTCCGGCTTGGGCGACGATACAATTGACGCAGGTAACGGCAACGACTTCGTCAATGCAGGCAGCGGCGACGATACCGTGTTTGGCGGCAACGGCAACGACATGATCGTTGGCGGGTCAGGCAACGATCAGATTTATGGCGGCTCAGGCGACGACCTGATCTTTGGCGGGTCAGGCAACGACACCATCGACGGCGGGCTTGGCGCCGATATAATCGACGCAGGCATTGGCGACGATGACATCACGTTCTTCAACGGCGACAACATCTACGGCGGCGCAGGCAATGACACGTTCAACGCCAGCGAATTTGGCGACACCACAACCAGCGCAATTACTATCGCCGGCGGCAACGACGACGAATCCCCAAAGGGGACACACTGAAACTTGGAAAACTCTCTGATCTCTCAACATTGGTCAAAAACAGCGACGGGATCAACGCAAGCGGCAACGAGACCTTTAGCGGGTCCGTGACGATGGATGACGGCACGCTCCTTACCTATTCCGAAATCGAATACATCATCTGCTTCACACCGGGCGCACGCATCGCAACGCCACGCGGCGCGCGCGACATCGCGACACTGCGTGTGGGCGATCTGGTGGTGACACGCGACCACGGGCTGCAACCAATCCGTTGGATCCAGCAGCGCACCGTCCCCGCCACCGACAGCTTTGCACCAATCCGGATCCGACCGGGCGCAGTGATAGGTCAGGACCGCGACCTGCTAGTTTCACCACAACACCGGATGCTGTTCCATGGCTACCGCGCGGAACTGCTCTTTGGCGAAAGCGAAGTGCTGGTATCCGCCAAGCACTTGGTCGACGGCATTCACGTCACCCGCGAAACCGGCGGCACCGTGACCTACATCCACATGATGTTTGACGAACACGAAGTGGTCTACGCAGAAGGCGCCGCCACCGAAAGCTTCCACCCCGGTGAATTGGGCCTCGCAGCCATCAGCGATCCTGCACGCGACGAACTCTTTGAACTCTTCCCGCAACTGCGCAGCAACCCGACTGGCTACGGCCAAACAGCAAGGCGCTGCCTGAAAGCACACGAAAGTGACCTGCTGGTGAGGTAGGCCGCAACCTGTGAAATGCTCCGCTCGGCCCTTCCAGCGCGCCGCGGCCCCACCGCAGGACTTTCACAAGGCATACCAACCCCACCTAACACAGGTCATTAAGCTCTCTGAAGAAAACCGCTCGCTATTAAAATTGGAAGACGCGGGCAAGACGTCGGCAAGACGCAAAAAAGACAGCGGAATCTGACAGTTGTACTCTACTTCAAACGCCCAGCGCGAGGCCCATAGCAGACCACACCGACAGCTTTGAGCTATACCAAGAGATGCCTGTCCCGCAGCAATAAATAAGAAAAGCCGCAGCAAAGTTCACCTCTGCTACGGCTTGGATGTCTGTTGTAGGATGGATTTTAAGCCATCGCTATTAATGGTTTCGCTGTGCTTTCAGCTCCAGTCGACGGCGATGCAGGACTGGCTCGGTGTAGCCTGATGGTTGCACGCGACCTTGAAAAACCAGATCACAGGCCGCTTGAAATGCGATCCCGCTGAAGTCTGGCGCCATCGGGCGGTAGGACTGATCCTCCGCGTTTTGGCGGTCTACAACAGCAGCCATTTTCTGCATTGCGGTCATTATTTGGGCTTCGGAAACTATGTCGTGGTGTAACCAGTTTGCTAGCGCCTGACTGGAAATCCGGCATGTTGCGCGGTCTTCCATCAGGCCCACGTCATGCACGTCAGGCACTTTTGAACAGCCAACGCCGTGATCGATCCAGCGCACTACATAGCCCAAAATACCTTGGGCATTGTTTTCGAGTTCTGTGGTGATAAGCTCTTGTGACCAATCAGGATTTTCAGCCACAGGAATTGTCAAAAGATCATCCAGTGTGCCACGCGCGCCGCCTGCTTTGATCTCTTCCTGACGCGCCAGCACGTCAACTTTGTGGTAGTGCGTGGCGTGCAGGGTTGCCGCTGTCGGGCTTGGCACCCAGGCGCAATTTGCGCCAGCTAGCGGATGCCCGATTTTGGTTTCCAGCATATCCGCCATCAAATCCGGCATTGCCCACATGCCCTTGCCGATCTGTGCCTTGCCTTGCAAGCCGCAGGCCAGACCAATATCGACATTACGATCCTCATAGGACGTGATCCACGGCAAGTGCTTCATCTCGCCCTTTGGCACCATCGGCCCTGCTTCCATGCTGGTGTGGATTTCATCACCTGTGCGATCAAGGAAGCCTGTATTGATGAAGGCCACCCGCGATTTTGCGGCCCGAATACATTCTTTCAGGTTCGCAGAAGTACGGCGTTCTTCGTCCATAATACCGAGCTTTACAGTATTGCGTGGCAAGCCCAGCACGTCCTCGACCATGTCGAAGATATCGACCGCAAAGGCCACTTCCTCGGGACCGTGCATTTTCGGTTTAACGACATAAACCGACCCGTGCACCGAATTGCCGCCGTCACGCGCGAGGTCATGCATTGCGATCAACGTCGTAATCATCGCGTCCATCAGCCCCTCAAAGACATCTTGGCCGTTGCTGTCCAAAATCGCGGGGTTGGTCATCAGATGACCCACGTTGCGCACCAGCATCAACGAGCGACCCTTGGCGACCAATGGCCCGTTTTCGGTATTATATGTGCGGTCCTCGTGCAGCACGCGGTTAAAGGATTTACCGCCTTTGGTGACCTCTTGTGCCAAATCGCCTTTCATCAAGCCTAGCCAGTTGCTGTAGGCCACGATCTTGTCTTCGGCGTCCACAGCCGCGACGCTGTCTTCACAGTCCATGATCGCGGACATGGCGGATTCAATCACAATGTCCGAAATCCCTGCTTTGTCCTGTCCGCCGATCTGGCTTGAGCGATCGACATGAATTTCGATGAGTAGGCCGTTGACGCGCAGTGCAGTCACGGCCACGTCGCCGCGTGTCGCTGTACCAACAAACTGCGCGGGGTCAGCCAGCGTCAGATCATCCATGTCAACTTCGGTCCAAGAGCCCGTTGCCAAAGGCGCCACCGCATCGAGATGTGTGCGCCCCCAAGC
The DNA here is from genome assembly GCF_054439475.1 of Yoonia sp. MH D7. NCBI lineage: Bacteria > Pseudomonadati > Pseudomonadota > Alphaproteobacteria > Rhodobacterales > Paracoccaceae > Yoonia > Yoonia sp. MH D7. The sequence goes on along the minus strand of NZ_JBTJCF010000001.1, from coordinate 669,293 downwards.
GATGACCTGCGCACCACGGCCTGCGTCATATCCCTTGCCCGTAGGCAAGCTGCCCAGCGCGTCGGTGCCGTAAAGCGCATCATAAAGGCTGCCCCAGCGGGCGTTTGCCGCGTTCAGTGCAAAGCGTGCATTGGTAATTGGCACCACCAGTTGCGGGCCGGGGATCGTCGCAATTTCGGGGTCGACGTTCAACGTATCAATTGTAAAATCAGGGCCTTCGGGGACCAAATACCCGATTTCGTGCAGGAACGCCTGATAGGATTCGGCGTCAGCCCCACGATTGGCCACGTGCCATGCGTCGACTTTTTCTTGAATTTCTTCACGCTTTTGCAACAAGCTCAGATTGCGCGGGCCCATCTTATGCACCAGATCAGAGAACCCTGCCCAGAATGCGTCAGGCGTAACCCCCGTCTCGGGCAATGCCATAGTTTCCAAGAATGTAACCAAGCGGTGGTCCACTTGCAGCCCATGTTTTTCAATTCGGTTCGACATGTGATTATCCCAAAGCGCGGTACACTGTTGTACACAGATTTTATTGCGCTGATTGCTAGGTGAAAAACCTGTCAAACGCAACTAGATGCCTTGCCGAATTCCACATTAATCGATGTTCCAGCCCGCATAAAGAGGGGAAAACATACGTAAACAGCCGCTCCTTCAGCGCCTGTCCAGCGTTCCAAATCGCGTCTGAAATCTAGTTTAAAGGTGTCTCTTCGACTTCTTCTATGACGCCAGTGCGACCGTCAACTTGCGCGTCTGCGCCTTCGGGTGTGCCGCCTTTGTTAACTGTCCAGATCGTGAACAATGCCAATAAGACCACTGCAAAAACGACAGCGACGCTGATGCCGACGACTGAGGGCGAGCGGCGTTGTTTTTTGATTTCTGTGTTTGTGTTTGGCGCGGACATTTAGGTCTCCTTCGGCAAATTAGCGGGTCTTTGCGGACCCTGTCATATTCCGATAACCTACGAGACTGAAATTGGTTCAATTTGAAGGGTTTTCCCATGACCGACTCTGCGGCGCAAACTATTTATATGGCTGATTATACCGTGCCTGCCTATTTAATCGACACGGTGCATCTGGTGTTTAAGCTGGACGGCGATGCCACGCGGGTGATCTCGAAGATTGCATTTCGTCCAAACCCCGCAGCGAAGACGCGGGATTTCTTTTTGCATGGCGAAGACCTGAAGCTAATCTCGGTGCGTGTTGACGGGGAAGTTGTGTTGCCAGAGCTTGTCGCGGGCGGCTTGCGGTGCGACGTCCCGGACGCGCCATTTATCTGGGAATGCGAGGTCGAGATCTCTCCCGCCCGCAATACGGCCCTTGAAGGGTTATATATGTCTGGCGGCATGTTTTGCACCCAATGCGAAGCCGAGGGGTTTCGCAAGATCACTTATTATCCCGACCGTCCTGACGTAATGGCGGTGTTTACCGTCAAGATCGAAAGCGACCTGCCTGTGTTGTTATCAAATGGTAACGAGGTGGCGCATGGCGAATGGCATGATCCCTGGCCAAAGCCTGCGTATTTGTTTGCACTCGTGGCGGGCGATCTGGTCGCGCATTCGGATACTTTCACCACAATGTCGGGCGTTGATGTGGCGCTGAATATTTATGTCCGTAAGGGTGACGAGGACAAGTGTGCGTTTGGCATGACCGCGTTGAAGGCGTCGATGGAGTGGGACGAGCAGGTTTACGAGCGCGAATACGACTTGGACATATTCAACATTGTTGCGGTTGATGACTTCAATATGGGCGCGATGGAGAACAAGGGACTGAACATTTTCAACTCCAGTTGTGTTTTGGCGTCCCCTGCCACGGCGTCGGACACAAACTATGAACGGATAGAAGCGATCATTGCCCATGAGTATTTTCACAACTGGACCGGCAACCGGATCACCTGCCGCGATTGGTTTCAGCTTTGCCTGAAAGAAGGGCTGACTGTGTTTCGCGACCAGCAGTTTACCGGCGACATGCGCGGTCATGCGATCAAGCGGATCGAGGATGCGCGCGAGATGCGCGCGGGGCAATATCCAGAGGATCGCGGGCCGTTGGCGCATCCTGTGCGGCCCGCGAGTTTTGTTGAGATCAACAATTTTTATACCGCTACGGTCTATGAAAAGGGTGCCGAGGTCATTGGTATGTTGAAGCGGATTGTTGGCGATGATGCTTACGGCGCCGCCTGTACGCTGTATTTTGACCGCCATGACGGCGAGGCCGCAACGATCGACGATTGGCTCGCCGCGTTCGAGGATGTGACCGGACGCGATTTGACGCAGTTCAGTCGCTGGTATTCCCAAGCAGGCACACCGCATTTGCATGTAAGCGAGGCGCATGAGGGTGAGACATATACGCTGACATTACGGCAGGACTTGCCCGCGACACCGGATGATAGTCCGAAAGAGCCACAGGTTATTCCCGTGCTGTTTGGACTGTTGGCGCAGGATGGTCGCGAGATTTTGGCGTCGCAACTGGTCGAGCTGACACAGCGCGAGCAAAGTTTCAGCTTTGACGGAATTGCGGAGCGGCCAATTTTGTCGGTGCTGCGCGATTACACTGCGCCAGTGATTGTGCATCATGCGCAATCGGATGCAGAGCGCGCCGTCTTGCTGGCGCATGATACTGATCTGTTCAACCGCTGGGATGCGGGGCATCGTTTGGTCAGTGATTTGCTGTGCCGTATGGTCGCGGGCGCAAGCCCTGAGCTAGCGGTGCTCGATGGGTTAGGCGCGATGTTGCGGGATGACGATCTTGACCCTGCATTTCGTGCGCTGGCGCTGTCGTTGCCGTCCGAGGCCGACACAGCCCAAGCGATTGTCGACGGTGGCGGCGTGCCCGAGCCGCTGGATATTCATCATGCACATGAGGCCTTGCGCCTACATATTGCCCAGCACCTTCAGGATCTTATGCCGCGTATCTATGCGGGTATGGTGGTTGATGGCAGCTATGATCCAAACCCGCATGACGCGGCAAAACGGGCTTTGGGCAACCGTATGCTTGGCTATATCAGTCGCATCGATGGCGGCCATCAAGCGGCGGCTCAGTTCAAACAGGCGAATAACATGACCCAGCAACAGGCCGCTTTGGGTGCGTTATTGGTGATTGGTGCGGGTGTGCCAGAGCTTGCGGCGTTTGAGGCGCAATGGTCACATGATCGTTTGGTGATGGATAAATGGTTTGGGATGCAGGTTGCTTGTGCGGCGCCCGAATATGCCGTGGCTATCGCCAAGACACTGATTGCCCATGATAAATTTGACTGGAAAAACCCCAACAGGTTCCGCTCGGTGATTGGCGCATTGGCGAATAATCCTGCGGGGTTCCATGCGCCTGACGGGTCGGGCTATGAGTTTCTGGCGGATTGCTTGATCAAGCTGGACCCGATGAACCCGCAAACCACCGCGCGAATGGCGACGCATTTCGAAACATGGACCCAGTTTAGCTCTGCCCGCCAAGAGCAGATGCTAGGCGCGATGCAGCGGATTTTGGCGACGCGGGGGCTTAGCCGCGACACCACCGAGATTATCACGCGAATCTTGGGTTAAAACCCTTTGGTCGACGCCGTAACCGTCCAGGCAGATGTGTTTGGGCGGGCCTGCGGGCGGGTGTTGCGCACAGGTTGGCAATAGGATTGGCGTGCGGTCCAGTTTGACATTTCTGCAATCATGCCCGGTTTGGTCATCGGCCCCCAATCGGCCGCTACGCCACGCCAGCGACTATCGCGCAGAGCCACGGCGCGGTCACGTTTCACGGTCACGGCCATGATACGCGCAGCACAAGACAGATTATCGACAGGGTTCATAAGCCCCTCGCCCGTCGTTGCACGACAGCCGTAGCGACGCGCCGTATCAGGATAAATTTGCAAAAGCCCGAACCAGCGCCCGCCTCCTCCAACCGCCCGCGGGTTATAGGTGCTTTCATGTTTGGAAAGCGCCGACATCATACCGACCCAAAAGGCGCTACGCATCTCGGATGAATTATCGGCATATGCCGGACACCATGTTGCAATATCGCGTGGTACCACCGAATCGAGGCCTGCGCCATCAGACCCGACAGCCGCCATCGCAGTGCGCGTCCAGATCTTTGAGCCGCCATTCGCATCCCAGCGCGTGCGCGGCACAAAGCGGTCGCGGGCCTGTGGCCGCATGGTTGGCGCAGATGTTACAACCTGCACAGGGTACCGGATCATGTGGTCGGGGCGCGCCACGACGCGAAATGCAGCCAAAGTGGCAAGCTTTTCTTGCGCGTGGATCTGTGCGGCATCATCGCGAGATATTGGTCGGTTCGCAGGATCGGCAACGGCCGCGCTTGCGATACTTCCGGCCAAAATCCCCCCCAGGATTGTTTTGAGCATCATCATAAGCGGTAATCTGCGCGTAAAAGCCCCTATCTGGCAAGCAAAACGATGTGCGCCCGTCTTGCCGCGCAGCCCTGACTGGCATAGAACCGCCCATGACATAACGCGCGGAGTTTGCCCAATGCTAGACATCACCTACACGTCACCGACCCCCAAAGTCATCGCAGGGGCGCAGCACGACTGGGAAATTGTGATCGGCCTTGAGGTCCACGCGCAGGTCGCGACCAAGGCGAAATTGTTTTCTGGGGCCTCGACACAGTTCGGCGCGGAACCCAACAGCAATGTGGCCTTTGTGGATGCGGGCATGCCCGGCATGTTGCCCGTGATCAACGAGGAATGCGTGGCTTATGCGGTGCGCACGGGTCTTGGGTTGAAAGCACAGATCAACTTGAATTCGGCATTTGACCGCAAGAACTATTTCTATCCCGATTTGCCGCAAGGCTATCAGATTTCACAGCTTTACTATCCCATCGTGGGCGAAGGTGAAGTGTTGGTCGAGATGGGCAATGGCGAAGCGCGCTTGGTGCGGATCGAGCGAATTCACCTAGAGCAGGATGCCGGAAAATCGATCCACGATATGGACCCGAACATGTCGTTTGTGGACCTGAACCGCACGGGCGTGGCCTTGATGGAGATTGTGTCAAAACCTGATATTCGCGGACCTGAGGAAGCGGCGGCATATGTGGTCAAGCTGCGCCAGATTTTACGCTACCTTGGCACATGTGACGGCAACATGCAGAACGGCAATTTGCGCGCCGATGTGAACGTGTCGATCTGCCGCCCAGGCCAATACGAGAAATATCAGGCGACGCAGGACTTTAGCCACCTTGGCACCCGCTGCGAAATCAAAAACATGAACTCGATGCGCTTTATTCAAGCCGCGATTGATGTGGAGGCGCGGCGCCAGATTGCCTTGATCGAGGACGGGAAAGAGGTTGTGCAAGAGACGCGGCTTTACGATCCCGATAAGAACGAAACGCGCTCGATGCGGTCGAAAGAAGAGGCGCATGATTATCGTTACTTCCCCGATCCCGATTTGCTGCCTTTGGTCATTGAGCAGGCGTGGGTTGACGATATTGCGGCCGCTTTGCCCGAGTTGCCAGATGCGAAAAAGGCAAGGTTTATCAGTGATTTTGGCTTGTCCGACTATGATGCAAGTGTCTTGACCGCAGACGTTGAGAATGCCGCGTATTTTGAGGCGGTCGCCTCTGGTGCCGATGGCAAGCTGGCGGCGAACTGGGTGATCAACGAGTTGTTTGGCCGTTTGAAAAAAGACGAAAAGGATATCGCTGACAGCCCGATTTCAGCCGCGCGCATTGGTCAGATTGTGTCGTTGATCAAATCCGATGCGATTTCGGGCAAGATTGCCAAGGACGTGTTTGACATTGCCTACACACAAGACCGCGACCCCACCGAGATTGTTGAGACCGAAGGCATGACGCAGGTGACAGATACGGGCGCGATTGAAGCGGCTGTGGATGAAATTATCGCGGCCAACCCTGCGCAAGTCGAGAAGGCAAAAGCCAATCCAAAACTGGCAGGCTGGTTTGTCGGTCAGGTGATGAAAGCAACGGGTGGCAAGGCTAATCCCGCCATGGTCAATGAACTGGTTGCGGCAAAACTTGCTTTATAATCAAAAGGGTGGATTAAATTCCATCCTACACTGTTAAGGTTACCAAGCATGGCAGATCGTACCATAACCCCGATTTGCGCTTATGATATCAGCACTGATGGTGCGGTGCAGCCTGTCGGCTCGTCATGGGCGGGCATTGAAACTGTGGCGGCATATCGGTGGCTACATTTTGATCTGAATGACCCTGCGTTTACCGATTGGGCCGAGAGCCATCTGCCTCGCATCGCGGCGAAAGCGTTGTTGCAATCGGAAACCCGTCCACGCTGTGATGCAACGCCGGAGGGGATGTTGCTGAACCTGCGCGGCGTGAACCTGAACCCTGGCGCGGATGTGGAGGATATGGTGTCCATCCGCCTTTGGGTGGCCGACGGTTTGATCGTATCTACGCGCAAGTATAAAATTTTCGCTGTCGATACCATCCGCGCAGATATTGACGCAGGTAAAGCGCCACCAAATATCGCGGCGTTTCTTGCGGCGCTGGCATTTGCGTTGACCAAACGCATCGAGACTGTGTCGCTCGCGCTGGAAGAGGATGCCGATGAACTGGAAGAACAGGCCTTTAGTCCCATCAAACAAGACCTGAGCAAGCTACCGGATTTGCGCCTGAAACTGATCAAACTGCGCCGCTTTGTGCGACCGCAATCGGAGGCATTGATGACACTGGCCGCGGGCGATGTCTGGCCGCATGACGAGATCAACACGACCTACCTGCGTGATACGGTCAACCGCAACCAGCGCACGATCGAGGAACTGGATGCGACGGCCGACAGGTTATCGGCGATCCAAGAGCATCTGGATATGCAGGCCGCAACGTCCTTGGGGCGTAACACCTATGTTTTGTCAATTATCGCTGCGATCTTTTTGCCGCTGGGTTTTTTGACGGGACTGTTTGGAATCAATGTGGGCGGCATGCCGTTGATCCATTCAAATTTCGGGTTTGCGGTTGTGGCGGTCGGATGCACGGTGATCGGTATTGCGGTCTTGTTGATTTTTCGGGCACTACGCTGGCTTTAGCTCTACCAGATTTCGGCGCGAGGCCTCTTGTCACCACTCACCATAGCAAAATCTCAAAAATTACGCGAAACCTTGGATTTACGCGGTTCTCTTGCTACAAGTAGCCCAACATAATTAGGAATATCTGATGCCGCAGTTTGAATACAAAGTCGTGCCTGCTCCAAAACGGGTTGTGAAGACCAAAGGTCTTAAAACAACGCAAGACCGCTTTGCGCATGTTCTACAAACGACCATGAACGAGCAGGCAGCGGGCGGCTGGGAATATCAGCGCACCGATACTTTGCCATCCGAGGAACGTTCGGGTCTGACAGGGCGTATTACGACCTACCAGAATATGTTGGTGTTTCGCCGTGAAGTGGTGGAAGCGAAAGTCGAGACCGCCCCCCTGCGGGTCGAAGCCGCGCACGCAGCCCCGCCCGTGGTCACAGCCTCGCCCTTAGCCGCAACCTCGCCAGTGGTTAATGCCCCGCCCGTGGTTGAAGCACCAAAAGTTACGCCAAAGCCGCTTGACGTTGTTCCTGATCGCCCTGATCCACAGATTGCCGCAGGATAACTACCGCGCCTCAATTGCAAGCGCGTGTATGCGCCCGATGATACCCGTTCCCAACGCGCTATGAATTGCGCGGTGGCGGGCGATCCGCGTCATTGCGGCGAACTCTGGCGCGGCAATCACGATGCGCCAATGGCTTTCCCCCGTGCCATCATCACCCGCATGACCCGCATGTTTTGCGCTCTCGTTGATCACTTCTAGTGCGTTTATGGCGAAATTAGCCTGCAACGCCGCTTTTATCTCAATGTCCAGCCCCATTATTTTCACTTTGCCCCCTTCTATCTGACTGTAACTAGCTTAAAGTCTATTGGCCGAACACGAAAGGTATTGAGCACAAATGAAAAAAAATGACCCCTTCGGTTTTGACATGTCTGTGTCGTCCTCCAAGAAGAAAAACCCGCGCGGTCGGCGTGGTATGTCAGGTGCATCCGAGACATCTACGCGGGTCTGTGACCACGATGGCTGTGAGGACGCGGGCAAGTTTCGCGCGCCGAAATCGCCCGATGTGATGGACGACTATTTCTGGTTCTGTCAGCAGCATGTGCGCGAATACAACTTGAAATGGAATTTTTTTAATACCACTTCAGAGGCCGAAATCGCAGCCCAGATGGATCAGGATCGTGTTTGGGACCGCCCGACCAAGCCGTTTGGTAAAAAGTCAGAAGAGCAGCGCGCATGGGCGCGTTTGGGCGTTGATGATCCGCATCAGGTGTTGGGTGATAATGCGACCCAGAACCCCGGTAAGGGCCCTGCTGCTGGCCGACGCCTGCCAGCACCCGAGCGTCGCGCGATCGAGGTTCTCGATGCCAAGGACAACTGGACCAAGCCAGAGATTCGCAAGGCCTATAAGTCGCTGATTAAGGTACTGCATCCCGATATGAACGGCGGGGACCGGAGTCAGGAAGACCAGTTGAACGAAGTTGTCTGGGCATGGGACCAGATCAAAAACAGCCGGAGTTTCAAAGACTGACTTTTTGAAACCCGCGCTCAGTGGGGGCAGCATTAAAAATGCTGTCCCGCTCGTTTCGCCATATTTTCAAAAGCAAATGGGCTGCAATTAAAATGCATCCCCAGAATAATGCTAGAAAAGGCGCCGAGAAAAGCGAGACAAACAGCGTGAATGGGCCGAACATCGTGCCATAAAGTGGCAATGCGAGTGATCCGCCGACCAAACCACCCATGAAACTGATCCACAGCATACCGATCGCTGCCTTCATGGCACCGCGCGCGCCGCTATGCCCCAACCAGTCGCGCCCGCCAAATAGTCCTATGCAGGCACCAACCGCGCCCGACAAAATTATCCAGTAATCATAGGCTGAAAACGGCGTCATCGAGGCAGCAACACCGCCCAATGTCATCATCACATTCACAGCCATGACCGCGCCGAATAAACCGACACCAAAAAACGCCAGCAGTATGCTTTGCTCGCCCGGAGTCAGGCGCAGGCGGCGATAAAGGCGTAATAAAGGATTAAATATGGCAAGCATGGTAAACCGACCTAACATAATCGGATCGCGCTGCCGACTACCCATTAAGAAAATCATTGTTTCGCTTTCGCCGCCAATAGCGGCTGTTCACAGGTGCAAAAGCCATTAGCGCCATTCTGGACATACGAAACCCCTGCGATCCGAAGGGAACGCAAGGGTTATGCAGAACGTCAGTCAGGTGGTTCAGGCGGCGACAAATACCAGACTTGCACCATTCAGGCAGTGGCGTTTGCCTGTAGGTTCCGGGCCATCGTCAAAAATGTGCCCTAAGTGGCTGCCACAACGGCGGCAATGTACTTCGGTACGCACGGAAAACAGGCTGCGGTCATCTTTTGTACCAACTGAGGAAGGCAGGCTTTGGTAAAAGCTGGGCCAGCCTGTGCCGCTGTCGTATTTGGTGGCAGCGTCATAGAGCGGCAAATCACAACCCCGACACTGGTAAGTGCCTGCGCTATAGATTTTATCCAGCGGTGATGAGCCTGCTCGTTCGGTCGACTCTTCGCGCATGACCTGGTATTCTAGGTCGGTCAGCATAGCTTTCCATTCCGCGTCGGTGCGAGTTATTTCAAAGGTTTCAGCGCGTAACGCGGCGGGGGCTACGGCACTTGCCAATGCGGCGAGCGTAAATGTGCGACGGTTCATCATAATCATTCTCCATTCAAGTACTAAGGTGCAATCTACGGTTTGCGTCGCCCCAAGAATAGATGTTTCAGGGAAACGCACGCGCATGTGAAATCGCGTTATCGAAAAAAGACGCGTTGTTTCTTGCGTCTGACACCTAAGACACGCGCAATGGCGCTAAATAGTTTCACTTGTCTAAAGCAGTGTCACAGGTCCCGCAGCAAGCAAATCACCGGTCGGCGCACCTGACGGAGATCCGCCCAAGGGTTCGTCGGTGATCGCAAGAACCCCGCCCGCCATAAGCTGCGAGAGCTCCGCAGACACAGTGAGCGTTGCTGCGTCCTGCCCTTGCGGCCAAACACCGAGCGATACCGGCGCATCATCCCCCACAATCAGCCAAAGTTCCTGCGAGCGGCCCTCAAGCGCGGTGCCGGTGGTGCGGGTCATTTGCAACGTGTTGTCTGCGGGATCGAAACTGGCTTGAACGATCAGGCTTGCGTCTTCTGCTGCGATTTCGGCAACATAGCTTGGCGATGCCTCACGCAAGAAACCGGTTTGGTTCAACGTAACGAGCACGACAGCTGCGGCCGCGAGGCCACCCAACACCGGACCAAACAGACCGAATCTGGACATGAACGACCGTTTTTCAGGGACGCCAAACAACGCCGCAAGGATACGACCCTTTACTGCAGGCGGCGGCGTCACAGGTGCGATATCATCCGTCAGCGATACCAGACTTTCGGACCACGTGGCAAAATGGTCGCGCATCTCGGGGTCCACCGAAAGCACGTCTTCAAATGCCAATGCTTCGCCCGGGGTCAAAAGCCCTAGAACATACTCGGCAGCGAGGACAGAGCCCTCTTGTGTGTCGTTGTCATCGGTCATCGCGACAAACACTCTTTCAATTTTATCAAACTGCGGCGTAGCCACGTCCGAACGGTGTTGAGTGGCACAGCGTAACGCTCTGCCAGCTCTTGATATGTTTCACCCTCCAAATAGGCGCGGCGTACCGCGTCCGATTTGTCAGGGTCGAGCTCGGCCATGCAGGCCACGATTTGCACGCGGTCAGACGATGCCATCGCAAGCGCCTCGGGTCCGGGTACGGCACTCGGCAGGTCGCTTGCCTCGTCCAGCCCTGCGCCCTGCGCCGTTTTACGCGCCCGCAACTTATCAATCGACAAGTTACGCGCGATGGTAATCAGCCACGTCATCGGACTTAATCCGTTGACTTGGTAGCGGTCCGCATTCCGCCAAATTTTCACAAATACATCTTGTAAGGCGTCCTCTGCCTCTGCGCGGTTACCTAACACACGCAGGCATACGCCAAAGAGTTTCGCCGAGGTTGCAGAATAAAGCTGCGAAAAGGCATCGCGGTCGCCCAAGGCGCATTTTGCGATAAAACTTTCAATGTCGGTAATTTCAGCCATGACACCTCGAAAATTAAAGATGTGTTATTTTGACAGGATCTGAAATTAACGCAACCGCCCTCGTGAACTGCGCAGACCCGTGAAAATATTGACGAAGCTATCAAGCCCCCTTCCCCTTGCAGCTTCAGAGGTTATGTTGCATCCAAACAGCATCAATACAGACGCGATTAGCCCACGACTTTAGGAAGGCGCCTACACATGGCCGACAACATGATCGACATTAACGCAGTACCAACCGAGGACATTTCTATCCGTGACCTGTTTGGCATTGATAGTGACATGAAAATCAAAGGCTTTGCCGAGCGGTCCGAACGCGTGCCTGATATCGACAGTACCTATAAGTTCGATCCTGACACGACTTTGGCGATCCTTGCTGGCTTTGGCTATAACCGCCGTGTGATGATCCAAGGGTATCACGGCACAGGCAAATCCAGCCACATCGAGCAGGTCGCTGCACGTTTGAACTGGCCAGCCGTGCGCGTGAACCTCGACAGCCATATCAGCCGGATCGACCTGATCGGGAAAGATGCAATCAAACTGCGCGACGGTGTGCAGGTGACTGAATTTCACGAAGGTATCCTGCCGTGGTGCCTGCGCAACCCTGTCGCCATTGTGTTTGACGAATATGACGCAGGCCGCGCCGACGTGATGTTTGTGATCCAGCGCGTGCTAGAGGCTGACGGCAAGCTGACTTTGATGGATCAAAACCAGATTCTGACACCCAACAAATACTTCCGTCTGTTTGCAACTGCGAACACTGTTGGCCTTGGCGATACAACCGGCCTTTACCACGGCACCCAGCAGATCAACCAAGCGCAGATGGACCGTTGGTCGCTTGTCGCCACGCTGAACTACCTCAGCCACGACGCCGAAACCGCGATCGTGTTGGCAAAATCTGCACATTATAACAACGATAAGGGCCGCAAGATCGTCAGCCAGATGGTCACCGTCGCTGACCTGACACGCACTGCATTTATGAACGGTGATCTGTCGACCGTCATGTCACCGCGCACCGTGCTGGCATGGGCTGAAAACGCGCGAATTTTCAAAGATGTGGGTTATGCATTCCGCCTGTCATTCCTGAACAAATGTGACGAGCTAGAGCGTCAGACAGTTGCTGAATTCTATCAGCGCTGTTTTGACGAAGAACTTCCTGAAAGCGCAGCATCCCTTAGCTTAGGCTAAGCGGGTGCCGCGTTTTTCAGAAAATTCGGGGCACCAAAATTTTCTAGAAAATTTTGAGACCATGAGGCGACCGTTATGAGCAAACCATCAGACAATCCAGCTGTTCCGTTTAAGAAAGCCCTCGCCGAGGCCACCAAAGTCTTGGCGGGTGATGGCGAGTTGACGGTCAGCTATTCGGTCGATCCTGCGGGTCAAACCGCCGAGACAATCCGTCTGCCGCAAGTCAGCCGCCGCATGACCCGCGACGAAGTGTTGCTGGCGCGTGGCACGGCGGACGCATTTGCCCTACGCCACAAATTTCACAACGCCAAAACCGCTGCCAAATACATGCCGCAAGGTCAGATGGCGAAGGACCTTTTTGAGGCGATGGAAACAGCGCGGATCGAGGCCGTTGGCGCGCGCCACATGCCCGGCACCGCTGGCAATATCGACGCAAAGATTAGCGATGACGCCCGCCGAAAAGGTTACGACCAGATCACACAAGCTGCCGACGCGCCATTGGCCACGGCGGCTGGTTACCTGATCCGCCATCTTGCCACAGGTCGCCCGCTACCCAAAGGCGCCGAAAACGTCATGGAATTATGGCGCGGCTTTATCGAGGACCATGCGGGCGATACCTTGGGCGAGTTGCAAGACCTTCTTGGCGATCAGCAGTCCTTTGCCAAATTTGCCCGCAAGATGATTGCCGATCTCGGCTACGGCGACCAATTGGGTGACGATCCCGATGGCGGCGACGATGATCAAGAGGATCAGGCCGAGGCGGGTGAAGAGGACGAGGAACAGCCCGACAGCACAGGTGATGACGGCGACGGTGAGGACACCGAGGCTGCACCAGAACAGTCGCAAGAAGATCAGCAAGACGCATCAGAAGCCCAGATTTCAATGGATGACGAGGCTGACGCCGAGATGGGCGAAGAGACAGAAATGCCAGACGGCGAAGCACCGCTTGACCCGCCGATGCCGCACCCTGTTTCTGATGCCGATCCGAACTATAACGTCTACACCACTGATTTTGATGAAGAAATCCGTGCCGAAGACTTGGCGGAACCTGCCGAACTAGAACGCCTGCGCGCTTATCTTGACCAGCAGCTTGACCCGCTGAAAGGTGCTGTATCGCGTCTTGCCAACAAGTTGCAGCGCCGGTTGCAAGCGCAACAGAACCGTTCTTGGGAGTTTGACCGCGAAGAGGGTATCTTGGACGCGGGTCGCCTTGCGCGGGTTGTGGCCTCGCCGACCACGCCGCTGTCGTTCAAGGTCGAAAAAGACACCGAGTTCCGCGATACTGTGGTGACATTGTTGCTTGATAACTCCGGCTCGATGCGTGGTCGCCCGATTTCTATCGCCGCGATCTGCGCCGACATCATGGCCCGCACATTAGAACGCTGCGCAGTCAAAGTCGAAATCCTGGGCTTTACTACAAAAGCATGGAAAGGCGGGCAAAGCCGCGAAAAATGGCTGGCCGATGGCCGCTCTGCCACGCCTGGCCGTTTGAACGATCTGCGCCACATCATCTACAAATCCGCTGACGCCCCGTGGCGTCGCGCCCGCCCTAATCTGGGCTTGATGATGAAAGAAGGTTTGCTAAAAGAAAACATCGACGGTGAGGCGCTGGAATGGGCGCACCGCCGCGTGGTGAACCGCCCCGAACAGCGCAAGGTTTTGATGGTCATCTCTGATGGCGCACCCGTTGACGACAGCACATTGTCGGTTAACGCTGCCAATTATCTGGAAAAACACCTACGCGATGTGATTGCGATGGTCGAAAAACGCAAAGCCGTCGAGCTGGTCGCGATTGGTATCGGCCACGATGTGACCCGCTATTATGACCGTGCGGTCACGATCACCGACGTAGAGCAACTTGCGGGTGCTATGACCGAACAACTTGCCAGCCTGTTCGATTCCGATCCGCGTAAACGAGCGCGTGTTTTGGGCATGCGCAAAATCAAATAAACCTCCATACAGGAGCATCCGATGTTTCAAACCTTTGAGATCAGTTCTGATCCGTCCAGCGGTCCGGCGCGCCTTGCAGCCTTGCGCACCAAAATGTCCGAACACAAAATCGACGCGTTTTTCGTCCCCCGCGCCGATGCGCATATGGGCGAATACGTCGCGCCGCGTGACGCGCGCCTTTCATGGTTGACGGGCTTCACTGGCTCCGCCGGTTTTTGCATCGCGACCAAAGACGTGGCTGGCGTATTCATCGACGGTCGCTACCGTGTGCAGGTGCAAGATCAGGTGGCTGCGGATTTCACGCCTGTGCATTGGCCTGAAACCAGCGCGGCGGATTGGTTGACCGAGAATTTGACGACGCAAAGTATCATCGCGTTTGATCCGTGGTTACATAGCGTGGATGAAATCGACGCCCTGCGCGCCGCCCTGCCCGACATGCGGCTGGTTGCAATGGATAACCTTGTCGACGCAATTTGGGATGACCAGCCCGCTGCCCCCGGCGTGCCATTTTTTGCGCATGACATTTTACATGCAGGCGTCAGTAGCGCCGATAAACGCGCACGCCTTGCCGCAGATCTGAAAGCCGACTGCGCGATCATTACTTTGCCCGACAGTATCGCGTGGCTATTGAATATTCGTGGTGGCGACATTGAGCGAAATCCAGTGCCGCAAGCCTTTGCGATTTTCAGTAAATCTGGCGTGGTCGAACTATTTTCAGGTACGGGTAAAGCGGATGCAATCGCGGCGCATCTGGGCGAAGATGTAATTTGCCACGACATTTCCAACTTTGCCGATGCGCTCTCCTCGCTAACAGGTACCGTGCAAATCGACCCGAAATCCGCCCCCGAAGCGGTGCGTTTGGCGTTAACCGCCACGATCACCCACGCGCCCGATCCGTGCCTTTTGCCCAAAGCGATAAAAAACCCTGTTGAAATTGCAGGGGCGAAAGCGGCGGCAAAACGCGATGGTGCTGCAATGGTGCGCTTTCTTGCGTGGCTGGACCGCGAGGCCCCCAAAGGCACCCTGACCGAGATCGACGTCGTTAAGCAATTAGAAGCGTTCCGCCGCGACACAAATGCCCTACGCGATATCAGTTTTGAGACGATTTGCGGCGCGGGCGCGCACGGTGCCATCGTGCATTACCGCGTGAGCGAAGCGACCAATGCGCCTGTACAGATCGACAACCTGCTGCTGGTCGATAGCGGCGGGCAATATGTCGACGGCACCACCGATATCACCCGCACGATTATCATTGGCACCCCCAGCGATGAACATCGCACCTGCTATACCCGCGTACTGCAAGGTATGATCGCGATCAGCCGCGCGCAGTTTCCCAAAGGTGTCGCGGGTCAACATCTTGATGCACTCGCCCGCTTTCCTCTCTGGACCGCAGGCATGGATTTTGACCACGGCACGGGCCACGGCATCGGCAGCTACCTAAGCGTTCACGAAGGGCCACAAGGCATTTCGCGCCGCGCCACCACGCCATTTGAGGTCGGCATGATCGTGTCCAATGAACCGGGTTATTACCGCGAGGGTGCGTTCGGGATCAGAATTGAGAACCTGATCACCGTTGTGCAGGCCCCCACAGGCATCGACAATCGCGATATGCTGGCGTTTGAAACCCTGACACAAGTGCCGTTTGATCGTCGGCTGATCGACGCATCGCTGCTGTCGATCGCAGAACGGGACTGGATTGATGGCTACCACCGCGATACAAGGGCGCTTCTTGAAGCGGATGTGACAGGAGCAGACCACGCGTGGTTGCTTGCCGCCTGCGCCCCGCTCTAAGCCCAACATTCAAACAGGAGAGCCGATGCCAGACAATATTTCAATTCGCCGCGCAAAGGGCACATGGGTCGTGCGCGCCGCTGGTGCCGTGATTGGCGAGACCAAAAATGCGCTCGAATTAACCGAAGGTGATTTCCCACCAGTTATTTATTTCCCACGCGGCGACATCGCGATGGCCTTCCTTGATGCGTCCGAAACCACATCAAGCTGCCCGCATAAAGGCGACGCCTCTTACGTTACAATCGTTGCAAAAAGCGGCCCGATCGTTGACGCAGGCTGGTCTTATTCAGCGCCCAAGGATGCGGTAGCGGCAATCAAAGACCACATCGCATTTCGCCACACCAAAGTGGCGGTCGAACAAATCTAGGAATGTTCCTCGCGGGCGGTCTCGGCCAAGGCAGTATTCATCGCCCGCAACGCATCGACCTGAAACAATGCGCCCCATAATTCGGGCGGGCTGTCATCGCCGCCTAATGTGACCACGGGGATGAACGCGTGGCCGCCTTGCTCGAACATCGGCATCGCCTGTTCCAAAGTGGCATTGCCATCGATATAAATCCCTTCTTTTATCAGCGCCCAGCAATCGTCCTGTGGCGCCGAACGCTTTGCCTCCATCGTGCGCATCACCGTAGACACCCTGAATGTCGCCAGCAAATAGGCCTGCGGGCCAGCGGCCAGATGCACGTTCCGGCGCTCTAGCTGAGTCAGAAAAAATGACCGGTCCACGAGGTTTGACGACAGTGCCACCGAAAGTGACACCGTGACCATGACGGCCATCGCGGTCTGCCAATCGCCGGTTAATTCAAACACAATCAAGGTCGTCGAAATTGGCGCGCCAAGCACGGCAGCAGCAATCGCGCCCATTCCCGCCAACGCATAGAGCGTGCCTTCGCCCGACACGTTTGGAAACACCGACGTCGCCAGCGCGCCAAAAGCGGTGCCGGTCAAGGCGCCAATCATCAACGACGGCGAGAAAATTCCACCGCCCATACGCCCGCCCAAGGTAATCGCCACAGCCGCCACCTTGAGGATGGCAAACACAACCGCCTCGTGAAATAACAATTCCCCCGTCAGCGCCGCCGAAGTGGTCTCGTACCCCACACCGATGATATGCGGCCAGAAAATTGCCAATCCACCTAACATGGCGCCCGCTATCGCAGGCCGAAGATAACGTGGCAAACGCAACGTCGCTTGCATGGTATCGGCAAAATTATCGGCCCAGAATATCACCCGCATCAAAACATATGCGACCAAGCCACAGACGACCCCAAGCAGCAGGAACGCTGGTAACTCGACATAAAACGCGAGTGCATTCTGCACTGGCAACACAAATTCGGTCACATCGCCAAAGGCCAGGCGGTTGATCACCGTGCCAGCCACCGATGCAATGACAATCGGCGCAAAAGCATGCACAGCAAAGTGGCGTAGAACAACTTCTAGCGCAAAAAGCGCACCCGCCAAAGGCGCGTTGAAACTGGCGGACACTGCCGCCGCCACCGCACAGCCAAGCAGGTCGCGCCCCGTGATCCCATTGGCGCGGATCAAGCGGCAGACCATCGTCGACAGGACCGCAGCCAAATGCACCACAGGCCCTTCGCGCCCCGACGATCCCCCCGTCGAAAGCGTGATCAAACTTGCCAAGGTCGAGGCAAATCCGCGCCTGACCTCGACGCGCCCCTCGTTCAATGCGGCCCCTTCGATCACATCGCTGACCGCGCGGGCGCGTCCATCCTCGGTGAAAAAGTGTAAAACCAACCCCACCGCCAGTCCGCCAAGGATCGGAATGATCAGCACCTTGTACCAAACCAGACCAGCCGCAAAACTATGCAGGCGCGTAAGGTCCTCTGTACCGTAAAGCCAGCTTTGAAGCCGCTCGATCCCGAGGCGGAAAAATAACGCCGCAAACCCCGCAGCGATCCCGATCATCAAGGCGATGAACCAGAACTGCAACTGACTGGGGCCGCGTGTTTTGATTATGCGCAACGCCATCGTTGCATTGGCTTTGCCCTGTGCAATCAATCCTGAAATTGGCCCGGCCATGTGGTCTCCATCTCTGGTCTTGCACGAAATCCCGCGATAGGATTACCGCATGGATATCACATCAGTCGCTGACGCGCTCACAACACTTCTAGGGGATCGGTTCTCGCGGTCCAAGGCCGATCTGGACTTGCACGGCCATTCCGAAGCTCACTTTGCGCCCATGCCCCCTGACGGGGTGGCCTATCCACTGACCACGCAAGAGGTCGCCCAAGTTGTGAAAATCTGCGCGGCCCATAATTGCCCGATCATTCCTTGGGGTACAGGCACATCGCTCGAAGGCCACAGCTTGGCGCCGCGCGGCGGCATCACCATCGACATGTCGCGCATGAATGCGATCCTGTGCGTCAATCCCGCCGACATGGACGCGACCGTGCAAGCGGGCGTAACACGCGAAGTTCTGAACACGCATCTGCGCGACACCGGACTGTTTTTCCCAGTTGATCCCGGTGCAAACGCCTCGCTTGGCGGCATGACCGCGACCCGCGCATCAGGCACAACCGCAGTGCGCTACGGTACAATGCGCGACAATGTGCTGGGGCTAACGGTGGTTTTAGCCTCTGGCGAAATTATCCATACGGGCACCCGCGCACGCAAATCCTCGGCAGGTTACAATCTGACCGCATTGATGATCGGCTCTGAAGGGACGCTTGGCATTATCACCGAAATCACGCTGAAATTGCAGGGCCAACCGCAGGCGATATCATCGGCTATCTGCGCTTTTGATAGTGTTGCAGGAGCCGTAGATGCGGTCATCGCAACCATACAAATGGGCATCCAGATTGCGCGGATCGAACTGGTCGACACCGCATCCGCACTTGCGGTTAACGCCTATTCAGGGGCCAGTTTCCGCGCGGCCCCGCACCTGTTGTTGGAATTCCACGGCAGCGACACATCGGTGTCTGAAGATGCTGCAACATTCGGTGAAATCGCAGATGATCATGGCGGCCAAGGCTTCGAATGGTCATCAAAATCCGAGGATCGCAACCGATTGTGGAAAATGCGTCACGACGCCTATTACGCCATCCTTGCCTCACGAAAAGGCGCGCGCGCGATTGTTACAGACGTCTGTGTCCCAATCTCGAACCTCGCCGAAGCTCTGCTTGAAACCCAAGACGATATCGCCAAATCAGGCATCACCGGCCCGATACTCGGCCATGTTGGCGACGGTAATTTCCATGCAATCCTGCTCATTGATCCTGAAAGCGCGTCCGAGCGCGACATTGCCCAAACCCTCGCCGCGCGCATGGCAAAGCGGTCGCTTGCGATGGGCGGCACGATCACCGGCGAACACGGTGTGGGCATGGGGAAACTGGCCTATATGGAAGCCGAACATGGCCACGCTTGGGCTGTCATGGGCATGATCAAAACCGCGCTTGATCCGCAAAATATCATGAATCCGGATAAATTGGTGCCGCCACGCCTTTAGGACGGCATCAAGGCCCGTGCCGCAGCGCGCGCCGCTTCGGTGATGGTGTCACCCGACAACATGCGCGCGATTTCATCGATACGTGCATCTGCATCCAGTGGCGTAACCGTCGACAGGGTTTCGGTTTTAGTTTGGCGTTTTTCAACACGCCAGTGATGCCCGCCAAGGGCCGCAACCTGCGGCGAATGGGTCACGACCAAAACCTGCCCGCCCGACGCCAATTCGGCCAGACGGCGGCCAACCGCATCCGCCGTTGCCCCGCCAACACCACGGTCAATCTCGTCGAAAATCATCGTCAAACCCGCGTCCTCGGAGGTCAAACAAACCTTCAACGCCAGCAAGAAACGCGACAGTTCACCGCCCGAAGCGATCTTGTTGATCGGCCCCGCAGGCGCGCCCGGATTGGTAGCTACGGTGAACGCCACGGCGTCGGCGCCCTCTGGCCCCGGCTCGGTCTGCGTCACATCCGTGACAAACACCGCGCGTTCCATTTTTAGCGGCGCAAGTTCCGCCGCCATCGCCTTATCCAACTGCTTGGCCGCCTTGACACGCGCCTGCGTCAAACGCGCAGCACCCTCATCATATGCCGCCTGCGCAGTCATCACATCGCCCTCTAAGGCCTTCAAATCATTTGTACTTCCGTCAAGATAGGTCAGACGGCTGCGCAAATCGTCAGCAAACCCACCCAAGTCGTCAGCAGCGACCGAATGCTTGCGCGCCAAGCCACGGATCGCGAACAGGCGCTCTTCTACGTTTTCCAAATCAGAGGGATTAAATGACAAGTTATCGAGGCAGATCGCAACGCCTTGCTGCGCCTCGTCCAACGCCAAAGCAGCCCGTTCCAACGCCTCGAGTGCAGCATCAAGACCGCCTTCGGCCTTGGATGCCACACCGTTTAACCAGCGCACCGCATCCGAAACAGAGCCTTCAGCCCCCTGCATACCAATCGCTTGTTCAGCGCGCACAATATCCTCACGGATTTTTTCGGCGGCTTGCATTAGACGGCGCTGCGTGTCCAAAACAGCTTCCTCGCCCTGCGCGGGATCAAGCGCATCCAACTCGGCCACAGCGTGACGCAGATAATCTTCCTCGGCGCGGGCTTCGGCGACGCGGGCCTGCGCAGCGATCAACGCTTTGCGCGCGGCAGCCAAGACCCGCCACGCCACGCGCGATTTTTCCAACTTCGGCGCAAGCCCCGCAAATTCATCCAACATCAAACGGTGCCCGCGCGGGTTCAACAGACCGCGATCATCGTGCTGTCCGTGCAATTCGACCAATGTTTCTGACAGGTTACGCAGCACCTCGCCACTCACGCGGCGATCGTTAATCCACGCTGTTTTGCGTCCGTCACGGGTGTTGATGCGACGCAAAATCACTTCGCCATCCTCAACCTCGATACCTGCTTCTGCCAAAACAGCACGCCCCGCGTGGCCCATCGGCAGATCAAACGCGGCGGTCACTTCGCCCTGCTCGGCCCCCGCACGCACCAATTCCGCACGCCCGCGCCAGCCCAAAACAAAGCCAAGACTGTCCAGCAAAATAGATTTACCAGCGCCAGTTTCACCGGTCAACACGTTCAGACCGGGCTGGAACGACAGTTCCAACCGGTCAATAATCAACATGTCACGGATATCTATATGGCGTAGCATAACTGTGTAGGATGGGTTTTAACCCATCTCCCCTTCAAAGCCACTCACCGCGGACCACTTGGCGATACACAGACGCAAGCCAGCTATCGCCTTGGCTCGACATTGAAAGCCCCTGCCCCGTCAACAACGCATAGCTATCTTGGTACCATTCCGTGGACTGATAATTCAGGCCCAGAATCGCACCAGCGGTCTGCGCTTCTTCGGTCAGGCCAAGCGACAAGTAGGTTTCGACCAACCGGTGCAGCGCCTCGGCGGTGTGCGATGTCGTCTGAAAATCTTCTACTACGATGCGGAACCGGTTTGCCGCAGCTGCATAATGCTTACGCTTTAGATAATAACGTCCGATTTCCATTTCCTTTGCGGCCAAATGGTCAAACGCCAAATCAAATTTCAGAATCGAACTGCTTGCATATTCAGTGTCAGGATACTGCTCGATCACAACACGCAATGCCTGCAACGCTTGGAATGTCAGCCCCTGATCGCGACCGATCTCGTCGATCTGGTCGTAATAAGAGAGTGCTAGCAAATAAGTCGCATAAGCGGCATCATCGGAGGCCGGATAAAAATCAACGTAACGCTGCGCGGCAGACCGGCTATTGGGGTAATCCTGGTCGCGGTGATAGGCAAATGCCTGCATAATCAACGCGCGTTTGGCAAAATCGGAATAAGGATATAGCCGCTCGATCTCGCCAAAGTACATTGCCGCCTTGTCGGATTGCCCGCGTTCCAGTTCGTATTCGCCGCGTTCGAAAATCTCGGCGGCAGAATATTGCTCTAGCAGCGCAGGGTTCATCCCCGGATCGCCGACATTACTACAGCCTATCAACAGGCCAAACGCCAAAACGCTGACCACACGGCTGGTCTTCTGTGCTATCTGAAACTGTGATGCTGACATACTTGCGCCTCGAACTTCAATTATTCCGACCCTCGGGCCGCGTTAGGCAACGGTCTAGCATAGAAAAATCTGGGGCAAAATGCCTTTTGAACGCAACTTCGTGAACTGAGCGAAACTAAGGTCACGCGACAGCAAAAAGATCCGCTTTACTAACGCCCACCCCGGGCAAACGCGCAGCAATTTTTGCGTCACAGCGCACAAAGCGCCACGCATTCGGATTGGCGAATAACGCCTGCAACAAACGGTTGGTCATCGCATGCCCAGCCCGTGTGCCAGTGTAGCGGCCCAAGATTGGCGAACCAGCGGTATATAAATCACCCAATGCATCCAACATCTTATGACGCACAGCCTCGTCCGCATGGCGCAATCCCCCCGGACTAAGGATCTCGTCCCCATCAACCACAACCGCGTTTTCCAAGGTGCCACCCAAAGCCAGCCCTTTGGCCCGCATCATCTCGACATCGGAATTGCGGCAAAATGTGCGGCTGTCACAAAGTTCGCGCACAAACGCGCCATTGGCCATGTTCAGCGTTTTTTCTTGATGCCCGATCGCAGCATCGGCAAAATCAATATCAAAAGCGATCTGCAAACTTGTGGCAGGCGAGAGACAGGCACGCGCCAAACCATCTTCGACGACCACTTCTTCAAGAATTTCGATGGCATAAAGCGGCGCATCGACGTGGGTCAGGCCCGCCTCGACAATCCCGCGCACAAAAGCGGCTGCACTACCATCCATGATTGGTACTTCCGGCCCATCGATATCAACGATCACGTTGTGCACACCTGTGCCGGACAAGGCGGCCATCAAATGCTCGATGGTCGAAACGGTCACGCCCGCGTCATTCGTCAAACGGGTATTCAGCGGAGACGCCACCACACGATCCCACACCGCAGGTAGCAGGTTAGCAGGCCCCGCGACGTCAACGCGCCGAAAAACAATACCCGTATTCGCGGGCGCAGGGCACAACACCAATGACGCAGGACAGCCTGTATGCAAGCCGGTCCCGTCAAAAGTAACATGTTTACGCAAAGTGGTCTGCACGTCGAACCCGCCTCAGTATAGTTAATCGTTCTAGACCTCTATCTAGGGTATGGGTGGAACTCACTCAACTCACAGATTGTAACGGTCTGAAACATGAAGGTAAAAAACTGAAACACCAGAGGTAATACGCTGCTTTTAAACGAAAAAAGCCACCCTCTCGGATGGCTCTTCTCGATATTACTTAACGTCACACGCGATGTTAAACGCTTAGTTTGCCTGACGACGCAGGAACGCAGGGATCTCGATACGCTCTTGCTCGGGGTCGGTTTGCTGTACTGGCTCTTCGCGCAATGCGGTCACCTGTGGCTGCGCACGGCTTTGCTGTGGCGCTTCCGCACCCGTCATGCGGTTGATCAGAGAGTTGATGCCAAAGCGAGGGCGATCAGCTTCCGTTGCAGGCGCTTGGGCTGCGCGTGGCTGATGAGCAGAGGACTTGCTCACGGCCGCGTGCAAACGCGCCATTGCTTCTGGTGTTGGCGTTCCTGCACTTGGGGCGCGTGGAGCCACAAATGTTTCAACAGGGTCAAGCTCTGGTTCACGGCGCGGTGTGTAAGCCGGCGGCGGCAACTCGTCGCTTTCTTCCTCAACGAAAGTTTCGCGCGTATCTGCGTAATTGTCCTCGACATATTGACCTTGGCGACCGTCATCCATGCCTTCGAACAAAGTCGGAGTGACTTTTGCAGCAATCGGCGCAGGCGCACGGGCCGCAACTGGTGCAGGTGCAGGCTGTGCAACCGGCGCAGGTTCTGCAACCGTCTGTGGCTTCAAAGGTGCCGCCATAGAGCGACGTGGTGTTGGCACATCAGCCGCGCGAACGACTGCATCAATACCTGTCGCAACAACGGAAACCCGCATACGGCCTTCCATAGATGTGTCCAGTGTAGAGCCCACGATGATGTTCGCGTCAGGATCGACCTTTTCACGAATTTTGTTGGCCGCTTCGTCGAGTTCAAACAATGTCAGATCATAACCACCAGTGATATTGATCAATACGCCACGCGCACCTTCGAGCGAGAGCTCGTCAAGCAGCGGGTTGGCAATCGCTTTCTCGGCAGCTTCGATAGCGCGGTTCTCGCCTTCGGCTTCGCCTGTACCCATCATCGCCTTGCCCATTTCGTCCATCACGGCGCGAACGTCAGCAAAGTCGAGGTTGATCAGACCCGGACGAACCATCAGGTCAGTCACGCCCTTCACACCTTGGTAAAGCACATCGTCAGCCAGTTGGAAGGCTTCGGTGAACGTGGTCTTTTCATTCGCCAAGCGGAACAGGTTCTGGTTCGGAATGATGATTAGCGTATCAACAACCTTTTGCAGGGCCTCAATACCCTCCTCGGCTTGTTTCATGCGCTTGGCGCCCTCAAACTGGAACGGCTTGGTCACAACGCCAACAGTCAGAACACCCAACTCACGCGCAGCCTGCGCGATGATCGGTGCGGCACCTGTGCCCGTACCACCGCCCATACCCGCCGTAATGAAACACATGTGCGCACCAGCAAGGTGATCCACAATCTGTTCAATGCTTTCTTCGGCAGCCGCGGCACCAACAGTTGGACGCGCACCGGCACCCAGACCTTCGGTCACTTTAAGGCCCATCTGGATCCGCGCGGATGATTTTGCATGCTGCAAGGCCTGCGCGTCGGTATTCGCAACAACGAATTCGACCCCATCCAGTTCTTTGTCGATCATGTTATTGACCGCGTTACCGCCAGCACCACCAACACCAAATACGGTGATGCGGGGCTTCAGTTCGTCCTGACCGGGAATGGAGAGGTTCAATGTCATTGCTTGTCCGCCTGTTTTTGGCCCGTCCCACCGAGCGTTCGTCCTAATTAGGGTCGATCCTAGACAATTCGATTGGTCAGGTCACGCATAAATCGTAAATTAACTACCAAATCTGGCCTATTTCTGTCCGATTTCCGCCCGATTTAGCGAAACAGGCGAGATCTTGCGTATTACCAGTTCTCCATAAACCACCGAACCGCCCGTTTGAGCGACCGCGCGGGGTAAACATCAGCAGGAATTTCGAAATCCCACCACTCGTCTTGCGGGTGTGCCGCAAATAAAGTTAGCCCAACTGCGCCCGAAAACGCCGGCCCAATCGCCGCCTGCGGCAGGCCCTGCACACGCAAAGGACGCCCTAAACGGACCTGTTGGCCCAAAATTTTGCTCGCCAAGCCATCAAGACCCGGAATCTGGCTTGCGCCGCCCGTCAAGACAATCTGCTGGGACGGCAGGTGTTCAAATCCTGCGGCATCCAAACGCATCCTGACCTCTTCGAGAATTTCTTCCACACGTGGTCGCATGATGCCGATCAACTCGGCGCGCGACACGGTGCGCCGGTCATGCTCGTAGTCGCCGGTTTCGCCTTGGGTTTCGATCATTTCACGATCATCCATCCCCGTCGCGACAACTCCGCCGTAAAATGTTTTGATCCGCTCGGCAGTCGCCGTCGGAACCTGCAAGCCCATCGAAATGTCGCTCGTCACATGGTCCCCGCCCATACGCACCGCATCGGCATAGATCATGTGCTTTTTCATAAAGATCGAGATACCGGTTGAGCCGCCGCCTAAATCAATACACGCAGCCCCCAGCTCTTGCTCGTCCTCGACCAGTGATGAAATCCCCGAGGCATATGCACTCGACGCGATCCCTGCCAGTTCCAGATCACAGCGCTTGATGCAGTAGAAAATATTCTGCAGTGCAATGCTATCCACGGTCAACATATGCATGTCAGTCGTCAGTTGGTTGCCAATCTGGCCGCGCGGATCCGCCATCCCCGTGCGATGATCCAGCGCAAAGTTCACCGGTTGCGCATGCAGCACATCACGTTCCGCACCGTAATCTGGCACATCACAAGCCGCCATCACACGGCCAATATCGCCGTCGGTGACCAAGCCGTTTTCAATATCGACAGCCCCCGCAAGCCCGTAGGATTTAGGACGACCACCTGAGATACAGGCAATCACATGGTCAACACGCACATTCGCCATCTTCTGGGCCGCTTGAACGGCAGTCCGAATGGCGCGCTCTGTCTCTTGCATTGCGTCTACTTCGCCGAACTTCACACCGCGCGAACGGGTCGTGGCAGCACCGATCACACGAAAACTGGATTGTCCCGCGAGCGAACCAACCCCGTCAGCCGCCCGAAATGAATCCGGTCCATCAAAGCGCAATACCAGACAGGCAATCTTACTTGTGCCAATGTCCAAAATCGCAATCACACCACGTTGCATCGCCGCTTTGCGCATGTTCCGCATCGCCCGCTGGCTGTCGTATAAGTCACCCATTCGTTACTGCCCTCAGTTTGAGCTTGCTCGACGCAATGCGTCGGCCGCTTCTTTATTCATTCTTAATGTTGGTCGGCCCGCATTGCGCATGTCCACAACGATCACGTCACGGTCTAGTAAATCTCTGGCTTGCTGCAATACGATCACGCGGTCCAATGCCCCGACAGCACCCTCTGCGGGTAACATGATCCGCTGGTCGCGATCCATCACAATATCCCAACGACGTTCTCCCATACGCACCAATCCGCGCAACCGCGCATGTAGTGGCTTGGCATCACGGTATAACGCAAGCGCCTCTTCGATGTGCTCCTGCGCGCCACTGCCTGCAATCAATGGCAAATCTAGCCGGTCGGCGCGGGCCTCGATCAAGCCTGCAAAAACCCCGTCCTCGTCAATCAAACGCAATTCGGCACCATCACGCCATAGTGCCACAGGCACACGCGGGGTCACGTCAACCGTCAATGTGCCCATTTCGCCTATCCGCACACGCGCCGAGCGCACACCGTCCATCACCTCGACCGCACGGCGCATGGTCTCTAGGTCCAACTCAAAAGAGGACACCGGAAATTCCATCGGCAATGCTGCCGTCACTTGCGCCGCAAGATCCTCGTTGGTGCCAGTGACCGCCATACCCGAAATCATAAACTCCGGGCGACTTTGTACAGCATTTTTGACCTCGGCCCACTTTGCAGCGGCGGCCACGCGGTTTTCCTCTTGGGAATACCAACTGCCCGCAATTACCGCGACCAAGGCGATCGGCACGCCGACACGTAACAACCCGCGCACACCAGGGGTCAGCATCAAACGCTGATACTTGTATTTCCACTTGCTTGGCGCAGGATCACGCGGCAAAGCCCGAGGACGCTTGGTTGCAGTTAACGGCCGCATGAAGCATCCTCTACTAACCAGCGGCACAGATCAGGAAAGCTAATCCCCGCATGCGCAGCCTGTTCAGGTGCAAGCGACGTGGGCGTCATACCGGGCTGGGTGTTAGTCTCGAGCAGGATTAATCCCGCCAACCCTTTACTTTCGTCCCAGCGGAAATCGGTGCGTGACACACCCCGACAACCCAAAACCTGATGGGCGCGCAAAGCGTAATCCTGACAGGCGGCAAAAATCTCGGCAGGTACATCCGCAGGGACCACGTGGCGCGAGCCACCTACCTTATACTTGGCGTCATAATCATACCAACCATCCACAATAATATCGGTCAGCCCTAAAGCGCGATCACCCATCACGGTCGTCGTCAGTTCGCGTCCAGCGGCATAGGCCTCGACCATCACCATCTGCGGCATATCGTCGGCCATCACCGGCGGCGCCTTGGCATCAGCAGCAACCAGATAAATCCCGACACTCGACCCTTCGTTGTTCGGCTTCACAACATAGGGCGGCGGCATAATGTGACCCGCAGACACGTCGGCCTTATTCACAATCACACTTGGGACCACAGGCAAACCAGCCGCGATAAACGCCGCTTTGGTGCGCTGCTTATCTAATGCAAGCGCTGACGAAAGCACGCCAGAATGGGTGTAGGGAATTCGCATCCACTCCAACAAACCCTGCACGCAGCCATCTTCGCCCCAGCGACCATGCAAGGCGTTAAACACAACATCAGGTTTGATCTGCTCCAAACGCGCGCAAAGATCGGGGCCAGCATCGACCTCGATCACATCACATCCAGATACCCGTAAAGCTGCTGCACATTCAGCGCCCGAACTCAACGAAACCTCACGTTCCGCCGATGGGCCACCCATCAAAACAACAACCTTCGGGTTTGCCCTGCTCGACATACCCTACCACCTTATACGCAGGTCTTTGTGACCCGTCTTTGCCATTCTGGCCCCTGCCAGTGGGACCGACCCCATTTGCGGGGCCACATTTAGTTAATCAGATCGCGTTACACCCAAACGGTGGCCCACTCTCATAATTTCCCACTCTAACGTGATCTGACTGGAATCGTAAACCTTTTTCCGAACCAACTCACCCAAATCTTCTAAATCACTGGCCGTTGCACCGCCCGCATTGGTTAAAAAGTTGGAATGTTTGGTATTCATCACCGCACCACCGAGAGTTGCACCGCGCATACCTGCAACATCAATGACTTTCCAAGCCTTCAAATCATGCACGTCATCGGCGCGACCCGTGCTGGAAAATCCCGCAGGATTGCGAAATGTCGAGCCTGCGGTGCGGTCTTTTGTCGGCTGTGTCTCGTCGCGTTTTTGCAATTGTTCCGCCATACGCGCCTCCAGCGCCTGCGCGTCACTCCTTGGCGCAACCATCTTGGCCGCAACAATCACCGCCCCTTCCGGCAAAGTCGAATTGCGATACGCCAACGCCAAATCGGTCGCCGCCAATTCCACAACGCGACCATCGCGCATCACAACCGTCACAGACTGCAAAACATCGGCCACATAGCTGCCGTAACAGCCTGCATTCATCCGCACGGCGCCGCCAATCGTGCCAGGAATAGTGCGCAAAAATGTCAGATCAAGCCCCTCTCCCGCCGCCTTCCGCGCCACATGCGCATCAAGTGCTGCAGCACCCGCGGTCACAACATCCCCTTCAAACGCAATCGCGTTAAAACCACGCCCAAGCCGGATCACCACGCCAGAAATCCCGCCATCGCGCACAATCAGATTCGACCCGACGCCCATCGCAAACACAGGCACGCTCGCATCCAATGCGGCCAAAAACTGCGATAGATCATCCACATCAGCGGGTTGAAACAACACATCCGCAGGGCCACCCACACGCATCCACGTCAGGTCCGCCAAACTACGATCAGGGGTCAACGTGCCGCGCACATCTGGCAAAGTCAGGGTCATTTTCATTTCCTCATAGGGCGACGCAACATCATAAAACCAAGTAACGCACCCGCCCCCACGCTCGCAAGAGCAGGCAGCAAACAAATCATCGCCGCCCTTGTGGCACGCAACGGATCAATGCCACTGCGCGTGGTGTTTGCAAGCTAGCGAACGCCAGCCAAACACTAATGTCAGCGTCTCGTGGAACGGCGCAACCAGCGCCCCAGATATATCAACGGCCAACGCAAAACCGATGCACCGGCTGCCAAGACCAACAAACCTACCAACGGCCCGTTCTGATAGGTCACCCAGCCCAAAAGCGGAATACCAACGCCAACCAACACATAGGCCCGCTGCCACAAATTATCGCGCGACGGGATCATCGCCAAAACCATCGCCGCCAAAACCCAAAGCGCCACCCCGACCAAAGACGGCGCCATCAGTGCGGCACCTGCGGGTTTTCACCCTTCAACCGCGCCCAAATATACCGCAACGGATTACGAAACATCGACACAAACCCTGCCAAAGCAATCACACCATAAAACCAGCCAAAATCAACACCAACCCAAACGATCAACACAGGCGCCAAAATCAACAAAACCACCCCCGGCACATACTGCCGCCGCATCGGCAACAAAGCCACCACCGTCGCCAGAACCACCCAAATCGCGGCAAGGATCAAAGAATAGCTCATAGCTCTTTCCTAAACGAAAAGAGGCGATGAAAGAGCGGCATTACGGCATCACTCATCGCGATTTGCGGTGCCAGTTTCAGATCTGCGCCAGCGCCATTTACGGCGGCGCGGGCAAAGCAGACAGCGTAATCGGCGTTAATGTTGGCGGCGGCAAGAGGAAACGATGCACGTGTTGCGACCCTGCGCAGCTCATCCTGAGGCAATCGATCCAGATACCCCTCAAGGCTCTCCCTCTGCGCAATCTCCATCCGCTTAGCTCTTCAATCGCGCTGGCAACCCGTTCGCCCATGCCGAGATCGTCCCTGCCCCAAGGCAAACAACCATATCACCCGGTTTTGCCTGTTCGCGCACGAGGCGTTCCAAATCATCCTCGGACGCCACAGCCCGCGCATGGCGGTGACCGTGGCGGATCAGGCCAGCGACCAGATCATCGCGACTTGCGCCTACGATCGGCTCTTCGCCAGCGCCGTACACATCGGCAATTCCGACCACATCAGCATCGTTAAAACATGCGCAGAATTCATCAAAATGATGGTGCAAGCGGCTGTAGCGATGGGGTTGATGCACGGCGATTACGCGGCCTTCGGTCGCTTGACGGGCCGCTTTCAACACGGCGGTAATCTCGACAGGGTGGTGCCCGTAATCGTCAATGATCGTCACATCGTTCACCACACCCACGCGGGTAAATCTGCGGTTCACGCCACCGAACGACTTGAGCGCCGCACGGATCGCATCCTTACTCATGCCCAGATGGCGCGCAACAGCGACAGCCGACAGAGCATTCGAAACGTTGTGATCGCCGGGCATCGGCAATTCACAGCCTTTGATCATCAAATCCTCAGACTGCAACGCCACGTCAAAATGTGCCACGCCAGCTTTGTAATGCAGGTTAATCGCACGCACATCGGCCTGCGCGTTGAACCCGTAGGTCACGACACGGCGGTCGGTCAAACGCCCGACAAGCGCCTGCACTTCGGCGTTATCGGTGCAGCAAACTGCAATCCCGTAAAACGGAATCCCCGACACAAATTCGTAAAATCCCTGACGCAGATTTTCAATCGTGCCCCAATGATCCATATGCTCTGGGTCGATGTTCGTCACAATCGCAATGGTCGCAGGCAAACGGTTAAACGTGCCGTCGCTCTCGTCGGCTTCGACAACCATCCACTCGCCTTTGCCCATGCGCGCGTTGGACCCATACGCGTGAATAATGCCACCATTCACAACCGTCGGATCAAGCCCGCCCTCGTCGAGCAGCGCTGACACCATTGTCGTCGTCGTTGTCTTGCCATGCGTCCCCGCCACAGCAACATTCGACTTCAGACGCATCAATTCAGCGAGCATTTCTGCACGGCGCACAATCGGCAAGCCATGCGCGCGCGCCTCGTCGAGTTCCGCGTTGCCCGGCTTGATCGCGGATGAAATCACAACCACCGCCGCATCCACCATATTCTCTGCCTTCTGGCCCTCAAACACAGTCGCGCCCAAGGTCTGCAAACGCTTGGTGATCGGCGTCGATTTCAGATCCGACCCCTGCACCGTGTAGCCGTGGTTCAATAGCACCTCGGCAATACCAGACATGCCGATGCCGCCTATGCCCACAAAATGGATCGGGCCAACATCAAGGGGAAGTTTCGTCGCAGTCGCGTTCATCGGATCAGTCTTTCAAAAGAGTATTATTAGTGAGCCAGCTCTTCGACCAACGCCACAAGGCGCGTCGTGGCGTCGGGTTTTCCGCAAGACAGCGCCGCAATCGACATCTGCAACGCGCCGCGCTCATTACTGAGGATCAACTCGATTTGGTCAGTCAATGCGGCCACTTCAAACGTGCTTTCGGGCATTAAGATCGCAGCCCCCGCATCCACCATGCCACGCGCATTGGCGGTTTGGTGATCGCCCGTTGCAGCAGCAAAAGGCACCAAAATCGCAGGGCGACCAATCACCGTCAGATCCGCAATCGTTGACGCACCAGAACGGGTGATGACCAATTGCGCCTCGGACATGCGGTTTGGCACATCCGCGAAAAAAGGCTGCACATCTGCATCTATATTATTGTCGGCGTAATAAGTGGCAACGCGCAACATATCTTCATCGCGGGCCTGATGCGACACGCGGATGTTGCGGCGGATATGCTCCGGAAGCGCGTCAATAGCGGGCGGCACAACGTCGGACAGAATGCGCGCGCCTTGGCTGCCCCCCATCACAAGGATCGACATCGGATAATCACCGGGGGGAATATAGCCCGCTCCGGCGCGTTCCAACACAGCAGCGCGCACAGGATTGCCCACTTCGACACCCTCAACACCTTCGGGCAACTCCGTCGGCCATGTGCCACAAGCAACCTTGGACACACGCTTGGCAAACAGCTTGTTCACCCGCCCCAAAATGCCGTTTTGTTCATGGATCAAGCACGGCACACGTAACACCCACGCGGCTGTCATCGCAGGGATCGCAGGATAACCGCCAAAGCCCACAACAACATCAGGCTTGTCACGGAACATCCGCCACTTCGCGCCACCAATCCCCGCCAAAATCCGGAACGGCACCGCAAGTTTCGACACAATACCGCCACGTGCAAAGGTCGCAGATTTCACCTGAACGATCTCAACCGCGTCAGGAAAACCACCCGCATAACGCGCACCGCGATCATCCGTCGACAGCTTGACGCGCCAGCCTTTAGCCAACATGGCCTCTGCCAGCGCCTGCGCGGGAAACATATGTCCGCCCGTGCCGCCAGCCGCGATTACCAGTAACTTGCTCACCGCGTTCTCCGCATCAAAATATCGCCGATTTCGCCCTGCGGCCTTGTGCGTGTCAGTGCCAGCAACATGCCCATCGCAATACCGCCCGCAATCAACGACGACCCACCATAAGACACAAACGGCAGGGTCATACCCTTAGCAGGCAACAGACGAACAGCCACACCCATGTTAATCATCGCCTGCACGCCAAACGCACAAGCAAGCCCTGTGCCCGCCAGACGAATGAACGGATCACGCTCTTTCATCAAACGTGCCAGGGACCGCACAACCACAATGCAATAGAGCAGAATAATCATGATCACACAGATCAGCCCGTATTCCTCGGCGGCCACAGCAATAATAAAATCGGTATGCGCATCAGGCAGCGACCATTTCACTTGACCCTCGCCCACACCCACACCAAAAAATCCGCCTTCGCGAATGGCGTTTGTGGCATAGCCAAGCTGCGTCGTCGGGTCCACATCCGGGCTTAAAAACCCGTCAATCCGGCGGGCAAAGTGTTCGGAACTGGCATAGGCAAACCACCCCGCCATCACAACAATCCCTGCCAAAACCATCAGGATCGTCATCGGCGCGCCTGCGACAAAATACATGACACCCCATGCAAACAACACCAGACATGCTTGACCGAAATCCGGTTGCAACGCCAGCATGGTACAAATCGTGACCGTCAGAACAAAAGAATACCTGCGCCCCGGAGGGCCACCGACTTCTAACCCTGCGGCCATCAACCACGCAGTCAAAACAACAAAACCGGGCTTCAAAAACTCGGATGGCTGGAACGACGCAAACCCCAGCGAATACCAGCGCATCGCGCCCTTGCCAAAGTCGGTGCCAAAGAACGGCAACCCCATCAGCGCAAAAAACGATACCAAAAATCCGATTACAGCCAAGCGACGGATCATCTGCGGGGTCATCATCGACATCGCAAACATCACAATCATCGCCACGCTACCAAAGAACGCCTGACGACTGACATAGTGAAACGGATCAAGCCCGTTCTTGGCAGCCAAAGGCGGCGACGACGCCAACCCCAACAGCAATCCAATGCCAAAAAGCAATAAAATACAGGACATTGTCCATTTATCAATCGTCCGCCACCACCGTGGAAGAACAGGGTCACCGGAATAAACCGGGACTGTACCATAGACCATTTCCGTCATGGGATCACCGCCAATACTGCCTCAAATCGCCCGATTTTTCGGGTCTGACACTATCTTTAGAGGAATACGTCCAGTAATTCCACAACAATTAGCACCTAAGCGGATCAATGCGTACAGAGCGTTTATTGAACCACTTGCATCGCGGGCCGTTTCACGTCACCTCACATTCATGCAAATCAAAACACTTATCATTGGCGCAGGCGCCGCAGGCATGATGTGCGCGGCGCACGCGGGCGAAAATGTGCTGATCGTGGATCACGCAAAAACCGCAGGCGAGAAAATCCGCATCTCTGGCGGAGGTCGCTGCAATTTCACCAATATGCATACCACAGCCGCCAATTTCCTCAGCCAAAACCCGCATTTCGCAAAATCGGCGCTGAAACGCTATACCCAATGGGACTTCATCAACCTCGTGGCGTCCTACGGCATCGCCTACCACGAAAAATCGCTCGGCCAATTGTTCTGTGACAACACCGCCAAAGACATCGTTGCCATGCTGCTTTCTGAAATGAAACACGCGCAACTTTGGCTGCAAACATCAGTTGGCGAGATCAGCCACGACGGCACCCATTTCCACGTCACGCTCACCCGTGACGACCAAACGATCGAAGTCACCGCAACAAATCTCGTGATGGCCTCAGGCGGCAAATCCATCCCGAAAATGGGTGCAACAGGTCTAGCATATCAAATTGCCACACAATTTGGCCTGAACATGATTGAAACCCGCCCCGCCCTTGTGCCGCTCACCTTCACCGACGAGCGCTTCAAGCCACTGACAGGCACTGCCCTGCCCGTGCGTATCACTGCCAACGACACGTCCTTCGATGAAGCCATGCTGTTCACCCATCGCGGCCTGTCGGGCCCCGCGATCCTGCAAGTGTCCTCCTACTGGAAAGATGGCGACGCGATCACCACCAACCTGATCCCGCAGATCGACCTTTACACCATCCTGCGCGATGCGCGCAAAACCGACGGACGCAAAGCCATCACCACCATCATCAGCCAGCACCTGCCATCAAAATTGGTAAGCTACCTTGCCGAGCATATCGACATGTCAGGCACCATCGCCGACCAATCCGACGCCAAATTGCAAACCCTCTGCAACGCCCTGCAAAACTGGGTGCAAATCCCCACAGGCTCCGAAGGCTACCGCACCGCCGAAGTCACATTGGGCGGCATCGACACAAACGACCTCAGCTCCAAAACCATGGCCGCGAAATCGAACCCGAACCTCTACTTCATCGGCGAAGCAGTCGATGTGACAGGCTGGCTTGGCGGCTACAACTTCCAATGGGCGTGGTCATCAGGCTGGGCGGCAGGGCAAGCACTGAAAGCAAGCATCTAGTCTGCCGCCACAGGCACAGGCCTATACCTGTTGGACTTTCTATGGGACGGCACCAGACGTTGACGGATCGTTGGATCCAACGTCGTTTCGCCACCCAAAATTGCTATGAAATCAAAGGGCTCAGCCGAACAAACCTGAAGGGATTTTAGCGATCCCAAGCTCAGCCAATCACGGCATGTACCTGCGTCATAAAGTCATCGCCGCGCTGCTCGAAGTTGTCATACTGATCAAAACTCGCACAGGCAGGCGCCAACAAAACCGTATCGCCACTTTGCGCATCCGCCGCCGCCGCCGCCACAGCCGCTTCCATCGTGGTGCAAACAATTGCTTCACAACCGACCAGTTGGCGCGCAAAAACTTCCGCCTCGCGCCCGATCACATAGGCTTTGGCGACATGGCCCAAATGCGGCAATAGCCCGTCCAAGCCGCCTTCTTTTTGCAAGCCGCCACAAATCCACCGCACCGTTGGAAACGCTTGCAAGGCTTTGGCCGCACTGTCTACATTCGTGGCCTTGCTGTCATTCACAAATTTGACGCCGTCCTTTTCGCCCACCAATTGCGACCGGTGTGGCAACCCACCAAACGAATGCATCGCAGCCTCTATCCCTTTGGGACTAAAGCCCAAAGTGCGGCACGCAGCATAAGCCGCACAGGCATTTTGATGGTTATGCGCGCCGGGTAATCCCGCAATCCCGCGCAGATCAATCGACGCCACCTGACGCCCCTTGCGATACTCCGACAAGAACCCCTTGCGCGCAAAAACAGTCCAGCCCATCGTCTCTAATTTCTGTCCCGATGAAATCCGGATCACGCGATCATCCGCTTGTCCTTCGGCCAGTTGATTGGCTAAAAACTGCCCCTCAATTTCATCTACGCCAATCACCGCACGGTCCGGTCCGCCTTCGGCAAACAAACGACGTTTGGCGGCGAAATACCCGCCCAATCCAGCATGACGATCCAAGTGATCGGGACTGATATTTGTCAGCACAGCGACGTCTGGCGTCAGGCTGCGCGCGAGGTCTGTTTGGTAAGAAGATAGTTCTAAAACAACGACTTCGCCGTCGTGGGCGGGGTCGATGTCTAATACGCCGCGCCCGATATTTCCGGCGAGTTGGGCGGGGCGTCCGTTGGCCTCGCAGATGTGGTGGATCAGGGCCGAGGTTGTGGATTTCCCGTTTGATCCCGTAATCGCGATGACCTTGGGGATCGTGTTGAAATCGACCCAATCTTCGGTGGCATAAGACTGAAAAAACAAACCGATGTCATTGTCGACAGGCACCCCTGCGGCCCATGCGCTGGCGATGACAGGGTTGGGTGCGGGGTAAAGATGGGGAATGCCGGGCGAGACAATCAGGCGGTCTATCCCGTTGAAACAATTTGGTTTTGTCAGATCTCTCAGCTCGAACCCGTCGGCCTGCGCCGCATCGCGCGCCGCTTGTCCGTCGTCCCACACTACAGGAATTGCACCGCCTTCACGCAAGGCCAAGGCCGCCGCGCGACCTGAGCGCCCAAGCCCCAAAACAGCCAGTGTTTTACCCTCGTAGCCCTGCACTGGAATCATCTGACGCACCTCTTTTTGATTTCTTCGCACAGTGCCGTTTGGCAGGGTCCGAGGCAAGCCCAAGCCCCGTCTTGCCCGCGTCTTCTTTACGTCTTCTTTGCGTCTGGCAGTTTAGCGGGCGTCGATTTCCGCGCAGAGTGGTGGTCAGCGCACTTTGAGTGTTGCTAGACCGACCATCGCGAGGATGAGCGAGATGATCCAGAAGCGGATGACGATCTGCGGTTCGGCCCAGCCTTTTTTCTCGTAGTGGTGGTGGATTGGCGCCATGAGGAACACGCGTTTTCCTGTGCGTTTGAAGTAGAGGACCTGAATGATGACGGAGAGCGCTTCGACCACAAAAAGCCCACCGACGATGGAAAGGACGATTTCGTGTTTTGTAGCGACTGCGATGGCGCCAAGTGCGCCGCCAAGCGCCAGTGATCCTGTGTCGCCCATAAAGACCGCAGCAGGTGGTGCGTTATACCATAGAAAGCCAAGACCGCCGCCGACAAGCGCCATGCAAAAGATGAGGATTTCGCCTGATTGGGGGACGTAATGTAGACCAAGATCTTCGGAAAAGTCGACGCGCCCGACGACATACGAGATGATCCCGAATGTGGTGGCCGCGATCATCACTGGCATGATTGCCAGCCCGTCCAGCCCGTCGGTGAGGTTCACCGCATTGGCCGAGCCGACGATGACAATGACAGAGAACGGGATAAAGAAGATGCCGAGGTTAATAAGGACGTTTTTGAAGACCGGCACAGCGAGTTGGTTTGTCAGTTCTACCGGATGGTATTGCGCCGCCCAATAGCCTGCGATTGCCGCGATCAGCAGGCCTAGCAGAAGGCGAATTTTGCCCGAGACACCTGCGGTGTTTTGTTTGGAGACTTTTGCGTAATCGTCGGCGAACCCGATGGCCGCGAAAGAAAGTGTCACGAACAGCACCATCCATACAAACGGATTGTCGAGCCGCGCCCACATAAGCGTCGAGAAGGTCAATGCGCCAACGATTAAGAGGCCGCCCATTGTGGGGGTGCCTGCTTTGACAAAATGGCCTTCGGGACCATCGATGCGGATTGGCTGGCCCTTGCCTTGTTTGCGTCGCAGCACGTTGATCAGAGGCGGGCCAAAGATGAAGCCGAACACCAGTGCCGTGATGAATGCGCCGCCTGCGCGGAATGTGATGTAGCGAAAGAGGTTAAAGAAATCACCGCCGTCTGACAGTTCGGATAACCAATAGAGCATGTGAGTAACCTTTTTACGCGTCCAGAGCTTTAGGCCCTGCGATGCCCCAATTTACGGATAGCGTCAACGACTGTGCTGACTTTACTACCCTTGGAGCCTTTCACGAGCACAACGTCGCCCGCATCGAGAAATCTGCCTATCTGAGCGGACATTTCGTCAGATTGTGCGACCCATTCACCCCGTTTGGCGTCTGGCAGGGCTGCATGAAGGTGTTTCATGCGCGGCCCGACGCAGTGGATAACATCTATTTTTTGCAGGTTATTATCCTGCGCAATGGCGCGGTGCATTTCAAATTCGGCGGGGCCGAGTTCGAGCATGTCGCCTAGAATTGCGATACGACGTCCTTTGACGATGCGGCCCACATTGTCGCGCGGGGTGGCGCTGGCGAGAATTTCCAAGCTGGCGATCATCGATGTGGGGTTGGCATTAAACGCGTCGTCGATCAGATCGAGTGTGTCGTTCTGATTTGCGGGGTCGAGTTGCACGACTTCGCGTGTGCCGCGCCCGCCCGGCGGGACCCAACCGAAGATATCCAAGGCCGCGCGCACCGGATCGGCCCCCAAAGCACTGGTGACGGCCAGAACACCCACGGCGTTCATGGCAAAATGTCGACCGGGGACAGCGATTTTAAAGAGATATTCGGTATCGGCGTTCCGAGCAGAAACCACCGTGACGTCGTCGCCCAAGCGCACGTCGGTGGCCTGCCAGTCGGTGTCCGATGCGCCGAAAGTGATATATTTAACGCCCAAGTTATCAGCCGTGTCGGTGAGGATTGCGGCGGTGGGAATGTCGCCGTTCAGCACCGCGATTCCGTCGGTGACCAGCCCCTGCATGATTGCGGCCTTCTCGTGTGCGATGTCGTCGACGCTGTTGAACGCCTCCAGGTGGGCCGCGGCGACGGTCGTGATCATGACCACATGCGGAGCGGTCATGCGTGAAAGTGGTGCAATTTCGCCGGCGTGGTTCATGCCGATCTCGATCACCGCAAAATCTGCGTCGACAGGCATGCGCGCAAGGGTCAGCGGCACGCCCCAGTGATTGTTATATGAGGCTTCGGCAACATGGGCTTTGCCTTGCAAGCCTAAGACAACACGCAGCATTTCCTTGGTGGATGTTTTCCCGACAGAGCCTGTCACGCCGATAACTTTGGCGCGGGTGCGTGCGCGGGATGCTATGCCCAAGGTTTCTAAGGCGGCAAGAACATCTGGCACCACCAGCAGCGGCGCATCTATCGCCACCCCGTCGGGGCGGTGGGTTACAAGGGCGGCGGCGGCACCTTTTTCCAGCGCCATGGCCACGAAATCATGCCCGTCGCGGATGTCTTTGAGAGCGACAAACAGATCGCCTGCCTGAATAGTGCGGGTGTCGATCGAGACGCCAGTTGCGGACCAGTCGGTTGTGTTGTGCCCGCCGGTTGCAGCGGCGGCGTCAGTGGCCGTCCAAAGCGCGGTCATATCCGGCCCTCCAATGCGGCCACGGCTACGCT
Source organism: Yoonia sp. MH D7 (assembly GCF_054439475.1). NCBI lineage: Bacteria > Pseudomonadati > Pseudomonadota > Alphaproteobacteria > Rhodobacterales > Paracoccaceae > Yoonia > Yoonia sp. MH D7. Next base: position 629,907 of record NZ_JBTJCF010000001.1, on the reverse strand, counting down.
TGCGTGTTCGACGTCGTCAAAAGGGTGCACCACATCGCCGACCACCTGGCCGCTTTCGTGACCTTTGCCTGCAATCAAAAGTGCGTCCCCCGCCCCAAGCGCGTCGATGCCGCGCAGGATTGCTTCGGCGCGGTCGCCCACTTCGGTCACGCTGGGTGTGCCGATGCCGTTCAGTGCGCCTGACATGACAGCGGCGCGGATGCTTGCCGGATCTTCCGAACGCGGGTTATCGTCGGTCACAATCACAACGTCAGCAAATTGTGCCGCCGCGGCCCCCATCAGCGGGCGTTTACCCACATCGCGGTCACCGCCTGCGCCGATGATGGCGATGATGCGGCCCATGACATGGGGGCGCATCGCCTTCAGCGCGGTCGCTACCGCATCGGGTGTGTGGGCGTAGTCTACATACACTGCCGCGCCATTTTCGCGGGTGGCGGCAAGTTCCATGCGACCGCGCACCGTGGACAGATGTGGCAGGGTCTGGAAAACTTCGTCGGGGTCTGCGCCTGCCGCAATCACCAGCGCGGCGGCGAGCAGTACGTTATCTGCTTGGAAACCGCCAATCAGATTGAGGCGGATTTGATGCGGCTGGTTTTGCCAGATGAACAGCAGGTCCTGACCGGTAGCATCGAATCGTTGCCCTGTCAGCCGCAAGCGTGCGTTCGGGTGGCGGCCCACGCCGATCACTTCCTGGCCGCGTGCAGCACAAATGTCAGCGACGTCCGCACCGCGCGGATCGTCAAGGTTGATGACTGCGACGCCGTCGTCGCCAAGCACGCGGGTAAAAAGGCCCATTTTGGCGTCGAAATACGCCTCGAATGTCGCGTGATAATCGAGGTGGTCTTGGGTGAAGTTGGTGAAAGCCGCAGCCGCCAGAAGCACCCCATCAAGCCGGCGTTGGTCAAGGCCGTGGCTAGAGGCCTCCATTGCGACATGGGTGATGCCCTCGGCAGTGGCCTGTGCCAGGACATTATGCAGCGTGACCGGTTCGGGTGTGGTGTGTTTGAGCGGATGGCACCATGCGCCCTCGACGCCAGTCGTGCCAAGGTTCACGCCTGCGATTTGCATTTCTTCCCAGATTTGCCGCGCAAATGTGCTGACCGAAGTTTTGCCGTTGGTGCCTGTCACGGCGACAACTGTATGCGGATGTGCGCCAAACCAGAGGCTTGCGGTTTGCGCAAGCGTCTGACGCGGATCTTGGGCGACGATCACGGCGGCAGAGGAGTTGGCGAGATCCGCGGCTGCGAGCTCTGCGCCTTTTGCGTCGGTCAGGATCGCACTTGCGCCTGCGTCGAGCGCAATTTTGATGAAGGCCGCGCCATGCACATGGGTGCCCGGCAAAGCGGCAAATAACATGCCTTGTTTCACGGCGCGGCTGTCGACGGTCAGCCCGGTGATTTTTGCGTCGCGTCCACCTGCGGCCCGTAGCCCCAGCTCGGTCAGAGTTTTTGTAACTTCGGTCATTTCACTCACCACATCTAATTTGAGGTGAGTGTTACACCGATCGGCTCTGCACTGTCCACTTGTGGTCGCATGCCCAAGAGAGGTGCTACGCGGCGGATCATTTCAGCGGCAACTGGCACGGCGGTCCAGCCTGCGGTGCGGCGCGGTCTACCGCTTGAATTTTCCGAAGGTTCATCAAGGGTGACGATCAGCACATATCTAGGGTCATCGGCGGGAAAGACGCTGGCGAAAGTTGCAATGACCTTATCATCGTAATAGCCGCCACCGTTTTCTTTTGGTTTGTCTGCCGAACCGGTTTTGCCGCCCACTTCGTAGCCTTCAACATCGCCAAAGGACGCCGTGCCGCGCGAGACCACAGCGCGCAACATGGCGCGGACACTCGCGCTGGTATGTTCGCTCACGAGGCGTGGTCCGTTTTGTGCGGTGTCACGGCGTAGCAAGGTTGGTTCAACCCGTGTGCCGCCGTTCAACACCGAGGCGTAACCCACGGCAAGATGAAGGGGCGAGGACGAGAGGCCATGCCCGTAAGAGATTGTCATTGTTGAAAGTTCAGACCATTTTGGCGGTAACAGCGGCGCACCTGATGGCGCTTCTTGCAGCTCGACCGGGGTGGCTTCCATGAAGCCGAGCGAGCGCAGGAAGGTTTGCTGCCGATCGCCGCCGATTTCCAGAGCGATGCGGGCAGTGCCGACATTTGATGATTTCACGATCACGTCTGTCACGGTGAGTTCCGGACCATAATTACTATAGTCACGAATGCTGAACCGTCCCCAGCGCATCGGGTTTGTGGTGTCGATGATGGTTTCGGGGGTGATCAGGCCCAGCTCCATGGCTTGTGCAACTGCGAAAATCTTGAAGGTCGAGCCCAGTTCATAGACGCCCTGCACCGCGCGGTTAAACAGCGGGCTGTCGGATTGATCGCCGGTCAGCAAAACGCGTGGGCGGTTGTTGGGGTCGAAATCGGGCAAGGACGCCATGGCGATGATTTCGCCAGTGTAGACGTCCATCAGCACAGAGGCCGCACCTTTGGCGTTCATCAGCGACATGCCGCCTGCCAGCACTTCTTCTGTGGCGGCTTGCACGGTCAGGTCGATGGAAAGTTGCAGCGGTTTGCCCTCTTGCGACGGGTCGCGCAGCAGATCGTCAAATTTACGCTCAACACCGGCGACGCCGATGACTTCCGCGCTCGCCACCCCTTCGCGCCCGTAGGATGCGCCACCAAGGATGTGGGCCGCAATCGCGCCGTTGGGATAAAGCCGCATTTCGCGCGGGCCAAACAACAGACCCGGCGAGCCGATATCGTGCACGGCTTGCATCTGTTCCGGGCTTAACTGCTTGCGAATCCAAACGAATTTTCGGGAACCGGTGAAGTCTTTCAGCAGGTCGTCTGCATCCAGTTCGGGAAAGATCGCGGCAAGTTCAGAGGCTGCCCGCGCGGGGTCAACCAGATCTGTGGGGTGTGCGTAAAGCGAATGCGTTTCCAGATTTGTCGCCAGAATTCGCCCGTTCCGGTCGACGATATCCGCGCGTTGGCCAATGATCGGATTGCCTGAGACAGTCGATTGCGGCTCTTGCGGCGCGGTGCCTGCAAGCGCGCCCATGCGGACGCCAATAGTACCAAAAGCCAGCGCAAACATGCCCCCCAGCACCAACAAACGCCCTTCGGCGCGCAGGCGGGAGCGGTCGCGTACATCTTCACGCCGCAGACGCAGGTTTTCGGCTTCAATAGCGCCGGTATCCTCGCCTTTTTCGCGGGCTTTCAGGATACGGGCAAGCGGACGCAGCGGGGTGCGGATCATAGGGCTTCCTCGTCTGTATTAACCGGCGCGCTATTCACGTCGATAGGCACAACAACGATCAATTCGTCTGGGATAGGATAGATAATCTGGTCGACGTCGCCAAATGCGTTGGGCATCAGCGGCAGTAACTCCAGCCGCTTAAAGTTCAATTCGGCCAGATCGGATAGCCGGTCGGGGCGGTTGAGGTAGGCCCATTCGGCGCGCAACATGCCCAAGCGTTCGTAATTGCTGCCGATTTGCGCGTGCAGGCGGCGCACATCAGAGATCGCGTCACGGGTTTTGTAGTTTTCCTGATAGGACCAGAATGCCAGCGCCATGACAGCAAGGCCCGCCAACACGTATAAAAAACTGCGCATCTATTTGCCCCCTTTGTTCATCATTGGCATGCCCAGTTTCGCGGGATCAATGTCCTGTGCAGGGGCGTCGGTACGGATAGCGACGCGCAGTTTAGCAGAGCGCGAGCGTGGGTTTTCCGAGAGTTCCTGCTCGTCTGGCCCAATAGCTTTGCGTTTCTTGACGTCAAAGGCGGCGATGTTGTGCACCACTTCGGGCGCGTAGCGGTTGGCGTTTGACAGGCTGCCAGAGCGGGCTTGCAGGAACCGTTTGACCATGCGGTCTTCGACAGAATGGAAGGTCACAACCGCCAGTTGCCCACCGGGTTTCAGCGCGCGTTCAGCGGCCATCAACCCGTCAGCGAGTTCGCCGTATTCGTTGTTTACGGCGATGCGCAGTGCTTGGAATGTGCGCGTGGCGGGGTGGGATTGGTTGGGTTTCGAGCGCGGCAAACAGCCTGAGACGATACTTGCCAGTTGCAAGGTCGAGGTCAGTGGACGTGCGGCGACAATGGCGCGAGCGATGCGGCGCGAGGCGCGTTCTTCGCCGTAAAGGTAGATGATCGAGGCGAGATCAGTCTCGTCCGCGTCGTTGCAGATGTCAGCGGCAGTTTTGCCAGATTGCGACATGCGCATATCAAGCGGCCCGTCGCGCATGAACGAAAAGCCGCGCTCTGCGATGTCGAGCTGCATAGAGGACACGCCGAGGTCGAGCACGATGCCGTCGAGGTCGCTAGCGTATTGATCCAGTTTGGAAAATTCGCCCTGCACGGTTTCAATGCGTTCGCCAAAGCCCGCGATCCAGTCAGCCGCCATCTCAAACACAACGGGGTCGCGGTCAACGCCGATCACTTTGTCAGCCCCTGCTGCTAAAAGTTCGCGCGTGTAGCCGCCGTTGCCGAATGTACCGTCAAGCCAGACGCCTTTTACAGGCGCCACCGCAGCAATAAGCGGGCGGATCAGAACGGGGATATGGGGGGATGTTTCAGTGGCAGCTGACATCATTTTCTCCTAGCCCGCGTCCAAAAGAGACAGCGGATCAAAGTCTTCGCCCTGCTCTTCAAGCCATGCGGACATGTCTTCGGCGACGGTTTGTGTGAATGTTTCGGATTTCCAGATTTCGAAGTGATCGCCGACGCCGCGAAAATACAGCTCGCCGTCTTTCAGGCCGAGTTTTTCGCGTTGGCGGATTGGCATCACGGTGCGCCCGTCTTTGTCGATTTCCATTTTCATGGATTGACCGATGTAGAGGTGCGAGAGTCTTTTCTTGGAGGGCGAGCCTTTTGGCAAAGCGTTGATCATCGCGACCAATGCGCCGAACTCTTCCACGGTATAGACGTGCAATTCGCTTTTGAGGTGGTCACCATACAGCAAATACATGCGGGGGTTCAGGCCGTCGGTCCAATCGGGATCTTGGGATTCGAGTACGCGACGAAAATCGGCAGGGATCGACATGCGCCCCTTACCGTCCACCTTTTGGGTGTGTTCGCCTGTAAAACTCAGAACCACTTGTCCACTTGGCCTCTCTGCGCCGTCGCCTAATAAAATTGACCCTAGAAACTGAAAACGGCGGATTGAGTTAGCTGCCACTACTCAATCCGCCGCCATCGTCCCGTTTCCGGGTATGTCCAGCTGCGCGCGCCACCTGGGGGGATGTCTGCTCGCTCGCGCGCCGGATCTCGTTGTAAGGATAATGACGAGGCCTGTATGAAACCTGCTTTTGCCGTGGGGTTCTTTATCGCCCCTTGTTGTCATGTTCTCGTCTTATCCTGTGCACCCTTAGTGCCTCAAGTGCGCGGACCGATCAACACATTTCTGGGATCACATGGTACTTCATGGGTTTTCCCACCGACTTATCCACCGATGGGGATAGTTTTACACATGACTGACGGGGTTTATGATGTGGGTCACGCGCCCGTGATCACTACATCTTGTGTCAAAATTGCTATTCCAGGAAAGTGTTCAAAATCCCAAAAAAACTTATCCACAGGCCGCTTAACTACGGACATAACAGGAACATTAACGATTTCAAGGGGTTTGATACTGATGAAACCAGTAAAGTGCGCCGAATCGGCGGAGATTAGCGCCATACGATCCCGTGTTTCCCCGTGATCGCCACCCGATTCCAGACATTCCCAGAGATTGATCTACGCGTCGTCGCCCAGCCATTTGAACATGACACGCGCCGACACCAACCCAAGAGCCGGATGGTCAAACGCTTTCGGGATCGTGCTAACAGTCTCATAGCCCAGCCGATGCCAAAGCCGCACCGCCCCGACGTTACTTTCAAGCACAAGATTGAACTGCATCGCGCGGTAGCCCAAGGCACGCGCTTGAGATTGGCTCGCGATGCACATTTGCGCCGCAGCACCCTGCCCGCGCGCCGACGCACCCACGATATACCCGCAGTTACAAACATGCGCGCCGCCGCCCTGCTGGTTGGTCTTTATATAGTAGCTGCCGATAATATCGCCCGCATCTTCGACAACATAGGTGGCGGCGGTTTGGTCGAGCCAGTAGTTCAATGCCGCAGCGCGGTTAATATCGGGGTCGATTGCGTAGGTGTCGCCCGCGCGAAACACCGGCTTCAGAAGCGCCCAGACACCCTGCGCATCAGCAGGCGTGGCCGGGCGAATCAACATTAGGCCATGCCGCCGTCAACCAGCCGCTTGGCAAGGGTCGTGTAGGCGGCGGCCATGACGCTATCACCCAGCGCAATCGGCGTGCCAGCATCACCTGCCAGTCGCGTATCAAGATCAATTGGCAGCGCCCCCAGAAATGGCACGCCAAGTTTAATTGCCTCGTCGCGCACGCCGTTATGACCAAAGATATGCGCCTCGTGGCCACATTGCGGGCATGTATATGTAGACATGTTTTCGATCAGCCCCAGCACGGGGGTTTTCAGCGTATTGAACATATCGATCGCTTTGCGTGCGTCGATCAGCGCTACATCTTGCGGGGTGCTGACCACAATCGCGCCTGTCAGCTCGGTTTTCTGGCAGAGGGTGAGTTGCACATCGCCTGTACCGGGGGGCAGATCGACGATGAGGACGTCGAGTTCGCCCCATTCAACCTGACCAAGCATTTGTTGTAATGCGCCCATCAACATAGGGCCACGCCAGACGATTGCCTTGTCGGGGTCCATCATCAGGCCGATCGACATCATGGTGACGCCGTGGGCTTTCAGCGGAATAATGGTTTTGCCGTCGGGTGACGCAGGCCGTTTGTTCACGCCCATCATGCGCGGCTGGCTGGGGCCGTAGATGTCCGCGTCAAGCAGGCCGACGCGCCGTCCTTCGCGGGCCAAAGCCACGGCAAGGTTTGAAGACACCGTCGATTTGCCAACGCCGCCTTTGCCAGACCCGATAGCCAGAATGCGGTCGACGCCTGAGGGGCGTGTAGGGCCCGCTTGCGGTTTTGGGTGCCCGCCGATTTTCAGACTGGGGGGTGCGGGGGCTTTGGCGGCGGGGCCGTGGGCGGTCAGCACGACAGAGACAGATGTGACGCCTGCAAGCGCCTTTACCGCAGCTTCGGCGGCTTGGCGTTGTGGTTCCATTTTGGCGGCCATGGCCGCATCAGGGGCTTCGATGACAAAACGCACGGCACCATTATCCACACCAAGCGCGCGGATCATGTCCCGACTGACAAGCGATCCGCCATCAGGCAGGTTCAAACGCGCCAAAGCGCCCATAATTTCATCGCGGGTGACAGCCATTGTCGTCTCTCCAGTTCACAGTATGCTTCTTTATTATGCACCATGTCGCGGAAGCACCCATAAGTGCAAGGCTGCAAAATACCCCTCACATTTTCGTAACAGTTTCATGACGCTAGGACAACTTCACCCATGCAATTGCTGCATAGCAGCATTGACAAGGTGGCTATTGTGCAAGTGCAGCGTTAGCGCCATATGTAATCCAACGAAGCGGAATACGCCGCTCGTTACGAAGTTATATAAAGAGAATCGACATGGCATTTATCACAGACACCCGCACCGGCGGCATGACCCTTTCCACACGCATTGCGGCCCTGCGCGCGAATATTGCAGCAGCACTGGCCCAGCGTAAGATCTATAATACAACAGTTGACGAGCTTAGCGCACTGTCCAACCGTGATCTTGAAGACCTGGGCCTTTCGCGTTCCAGCATCAAGTTCATCGCAATGGAAGCAGCCTACGGCAAGTAATAAGAATAGGGTTAGCTTTCGCCTCCCCGAGAGCTAATCTTAGAGGTCCATACAATCAGCCTCCCCTGAGCGTTTGGACCGTGTGAAAGGCGGCGATATCCACCTCCTCCCGGGTATTGCCGCCACCACACCACACTATTCGGCCCTGTCACCTCCTCCCGACAGGTCCGAACATACCGTGACCCACGACGCCCACCTCCTCCCGGGCAGACAGGTCGCGAGGAAGCGCCCCGCCTCTTCTCCTCCCGAGATGCGTGTAGGGCGCTGAAAATTGAAACGGTCATGCCCACCTCCTCCCGGGCATGGCCGTTTTTTATGTCAAAATGCGACGGAATGAGGCGGCGGCTACGTTCAATATAGGTAACCCAAACGGAGTACCTATGATGCAAGCCCTACCTTATGTTTTCCTCGCAATTGCCGGCGGTCTGTCGATTGCCAGTTTCCTGACCTCGCACACCTTGTTGACTGCACTGCTTTAGGCTCGCAGGTCTTTTGGCGAGTCCATCACCATATAGCTGGTAATCGCGCGCACATGTGGCACGGTGCCAAGAATGTCTGTGTGAAACGCTTTGTAGCTGGGCAGATCGGCGACCTCGACACGCAGCATATACTCGAATGCGCCGGCAACATTATGGCACTCGACGACCTGCGGCGCGCGCGACATCGCCTGCTCGAATCCCGTTTGCGCAGATTTGGTGTGTTCGGCCAGTCCGACCGCCACATAAACCACATAGGCCCGTCCGGTTTGCGCAGGGTCCAGTCGCGCACGATAGCCCCTGATCACCCCTGCCCGTTCCAGATCTTGCACACGTCGCAGGCAAGCGGAGGGTGACAGACCAACGATGTCGGACAGCATGAGGTTGCTGATTCGCCCGTCTCGCTGCAATTCACACAATATCTTGTCGTTGATTTGATCTGGCTTGCTCATATGTTGCAGTATTAACGGCGTGACCTGCAATTTGGCAATTACATTGTGGGATTTGCGCCGTAGAGTTGCGCGATGAGTTATGCGTTATTTATCGGCCTTATCGGCTTTGCCTTTGCGTCCTCGATTACTCCGGGACCAAATAATCTGATGCTCATGGCGTCGGGGGCCAATTATGGATTGCGCCGCACGGTGCCGCATATGATGGGCGTGAGTTTGGGCCATGCGTTTATGGTGTTTATGATCGGCGTGTTTCTGTTGCAGGTGTTTGTGAGCTATCCGCAGATAAACCTGATTCTGAAAATCGCGGGTGGCACGTATATGTTATGGCTGGCGTGGAAAATTGCCCACGCGGTGCCGCCAGAAGCCCGTAGCGTCGAAGGCAAGCCGTTTACGTTTTTACAGGCGGCAGCGTTTCAATGGGTCAACCCGAAAGCGTGGATCATGGGAATCACTGCTATCAGCGTCTATGCGCCGCAGGATGCGGATGTTGTGACCGGAGCGGCGGCCGTGGCGGTGGTATTTTACGCTGTGAACCTGCCAAGCGTGACCGTTTGGGCGTGGATGGGTGTGCAGGTCCGCCGCTGGCTGGGAACAGCCGCGAGGTTGCGTGTGTTCAACGTAACAATGGCGCTGTTATTAGTGGTCTCACTTTATCCGATGTTGACGCATTAGATCAAAATGGCACGTCATCAGCGTCCGCAGAGGCCACGATAAAGCGTGCGACCACGTGTTTTGTGCCTGCTTTGTCGAATTCAATGACCAGTTTGTCTGCCTCGATCCCCATGACTTCACCATAGCCGAATTTCTGATGAAACACACGATCACCGATCGTAAAGGCACTGACAGCTTTCAGGTCGATGACAGTGTTCCGTGCCGCAGGCTGCGCGATGCCGCGTTGTTGGCTGCGGCTTTGCAAGCGTCGCCATCCGGGCGAGTTATAAACGTCAGCGTCGGCAGCTTTTTCATGCAAGTTCGAGCCGAGGCCCTCTTGCACGGCAGGATTGGCACTGGCGGCCATGCCTGTTGCGCCAAAGTTGCCCCCGTAGAGCCCCGGTGGTGTGAGCACGTCGACATGTTGTTCAGGCAGTTCATCGATGAAACGTGAAGGAATCGCGGATTGCCATTGGCCGTAGACGCGGCGGTTCGCGGCGAAGGAAATGGTGCAGATTGCTTCGGCGCGGGTGATGCCGACGTAGGCCAAGCGGCGTTCTTCTTCGAGGCCCTTCAAGCCGCTTTCGTCCATTGAGCGTTGGGAGGGGAATAATCCGTCTTCCCAGCCGGGCAGGAAGACGGCGGGGAATTCCAGTCCTTTGGCAGCGTGCAGGGTCATGATCGAGACTTTTTCGCCCTGCTCTTCGGTCTCGTTGTCCATGATTAAGCTGACGTGTTCGAGGAACCCTTGCAGGTTTTCGAAGTTTTCCAGCGCTTTCACCAGCTCTTTCAGGTTTTCCAACCTGCCCGGCGCTTCGGGCGTTTTCTCGTTTTGCCAAAAGCCTGTGTAGCCGCTTTCGTCGAGGATAACTTCTGCGAGTTGCATGTGGCTGTCAGATGCGTCGAGGACCTGTGAATGCCAGCGGTCAAGACCTTGCACCAAAATTGTAAGTTCTTTCAAACCCTTGCCGCCCAACAGCTTGCCTTCGCAAACCAAGCGCGCGCCCTCGATCAGGTTCACGCCATTTTCGCGTGCGGTGCGCTGGATGGTTTGCACAGCTTTGTCGCCAAGGCCGCGTTTGGGGGTATTCACGATCCGCTCGAACGCCAGATCGTCGTCCTGACTGACCGCGAGGCGGAAATAGGCCATCGCGTCGCGGATTTCCAAGCGTTCGTAAAAGCGCGGCCCGCCGATGACGCGGTAGGGCAGACCGATGGTCAGGAAACGATCCTCAAAGCTGCGCATCTGATGCGACGCGCGCACAAGGATCGCCATGCTGTCGAGGCCGATTTTATCGAGTTGCCGTGTGCCGCGTTGCAGAGCTTCGATTTCTTCACCGATCCAGCGGGCTTCTTCTTCGCCGTCCCAATGGCCGATCAACCGGACTTTTTCGCCTTCCTGCCGCTCGGTAAACAGGGTTTTGCCAAGCCGTCCTTTGTTCGCAGCGATTACGCCCGAGGCGGCGGCAAGGATATGCGGGGTCGAGCGGTAGTTTTGTTCCAACCGAACCACGACGGCACCAGGAAAGTCTTTTTCGAACCGCAGGATGTTGCCGACTTCTGCGCCGCGCCAGCCATAGATAGATTGGTCGTCGTCGCCGACGCAGCAGATGTTTTTATGTTTTGCCGCCAGCAGCCGCAGCCAGAGGTATTGTGCCACATTGGTATCTTGGTATTCGTCCACAAGGATGAATTTGAAGCGGGATTGGTATTGTTCCAGAATATCGCTGTGGGTTTGGAGAATCGTGACCATATGCAGCAGGATATCGCCAAAATCGACAGCGTTCAGATCCCGCAGGCGTTGCTGGTAGGCTGCATAGAGCTCGATGCCGCGATGGTCGAACACTGCACTATCGGCGACAGGCACCGCCGACGGCACCAACGCGCGGTTTTTCCAGCCATCAATGATGCCCGCCAACATGCGCGGCGGCCAGCGTTTCTCGTCGATATCAGACGCACGAATGAGTTGCTTCATCAATCGCTGCTGGTCGTCTGTATCCAAGATCGTAAAGCTGGATTTTAAGCCGACCAGTTCGGCATGGCGCCGCAGAAGTTTTGCACAGACCGAGTGAAACGTGCCGAGCCACGGCATCCCCTCGACCGCTTCGCCCATCATGCGCCCGATGCGCAGCTTCATCTCGCGCGCAGCTTTGTTGGTAAAAGTTACTGCTAGAATGTCGTGCGGGCGCGCATTACCTGTCGTCAAAAGATGCCCGATGCGTGTGGTCAGCGCCTTGGTTTTGCCGGTCCCTGCCCCTGCAAGCATCAAAACCGGGCCATGCATCGCCTCGACAGCTTCGCGTTGGGCGGGGTTCAATCCGTTCAAATAAGTCGGGTCGGCACGCCCCACCATCGCCCGCTGGCTGAGCGGAATGCTTGCGGCCTCAAAGGCGTCATCTTCGGTAAATCCAGTCATGCCGCATCTATAACGTCAAAGTCTCGCGCGCGAAAGAGTGTTCCCACTCTGTTCCGATGCTTTGTTGAGATCTCTATTTTCCACACGGCCGCTTTAATTAAATTGATATTATATCAAAACAGACGTAATAATCGATAAAATTACAGTTTGTGGCAGAAGGTATACAGTTTACATCCTGCGATATGCCTCTACTTTGCGGCAAATATAAACAGCTTTGAGGAACCGATCATGGCCGATTTCAAGAAAATTCTGATTGCAAACCGTGGCGAGATCGCCATTCGCATTATGCGCGCAGCCAACGAAATGGGCAAAAAAACCGTTGCTGTTTATGCCGAGGAAGACAAGCTGGGCCTGCACCGGTTTAAGGCTGATGAGGCTTACCGCATTGGTGAAAATCTGGGTCCCGTGGCCGCCTATCTGTCGATCGAAGAAATCATCCGCGTTGCCAAAATGTCAGGCGCCGACGCCATTCATCCAGGCTATGGCCTGCTGTCAGAGAACCCTGATTTTGTAGATGCCTGCACCAACAACGGCATCACATTCATTGGCCCCAAGGCCGAAACAATGCGCAAACTCGGCGACAAGGCCTCGGCCCGCCGCGTCGCAATGGAAGCGGGCGTGCCGGTTATTCCCGCGACCGAAGTTCTGGGCGACGACATGGCGCTGATCAAAAAACAAGCCGCTGAAGTGGGCTATCCGTTGATGCTGAAGGCGTCATGGGGTGGTGGTGGTCGTGGCATGCGCCCGATCATGAACGAAGGCGAGTTGGAAGAAAAAGTCCGCGAAGGCCGCCGTGAAGCCGAAGCCGCATTTGGCAATGGCGAGGGCTACCTCGAAAAAATGATCATGAAGGCGCGCCACGTCGAGGTGCAAATTCTGGGCGATAGCCACGGCCAGATCTACCACCTCTGGGAGCGCGATTGCTCGGTGCAGCGACGCAATCAAAAAGTCGTCGAGCGCGCCCCCGCGCCCTATCTTTCTGAAACCCAGCGCGAACAAATCTGCCAATTGGGCAAGAAAATATGCCAGCATGTGAACTATGAATGTGCCGGCACAGTCGAGTTCCTGATGGATATGGACAACGGCGAATTCTACTTCATCGAAGTCAACCCGCGCGTTCAGGTCGAGCATACCGTGACAGAAGAGGTCACAGGCATCGATATTGTGCGCGCCCAAGTTCTGATTGCAGAAGGCAAATCAATCGTCGAGGCCACTGGCTGCGCCTCGCAGTATGACGTCAAACTAGACGGCCACGCCCTGCAATGTCGCGTTACCACCGAAGACCCGCAAAACAACTTTATCCCCGATTACGGCCGCATCCAGATGTACCGGTCTGCCACGGGTCCGGGCATTCGGCTAGATGGTGGCACCGCCTATTCCGGCGCGGTCATCACCCGCTATTATGACAGCCTTCTGACAAAAGTGACCGCACGCGCGCCGACCCCTGAAATGGCCATTGCGCGCATGGACCGTGCCCTGCGCGAATTTCGTATTCGTGGCGTGTCTACCAACATCGCCTTTGTCGAGAACCTGCTTAAGCACCCGACCTTTCTAAACAATGAATACCACACAAAATTCATCGACGAGACGCCGGGCTTGTTCGACTTTAAAAAACGCCGCGACCGCGCGACCAAAATCCTGACCTATATCGCTGATATCACTGTGAACGGGCATCCCGAAACCCAAGGCCGCGCAAAACCGCACGCTGAGGTCAAGCTGCCCAAAGCACCTGTAAAGTCCCTGCTCGAAGTGCCCGCAGGCACACGCACCCTGCTTGATGCAAAAGGCCCGACGGCCGTTGTCGAATGGATGAAAACCCAAAAACAACTGTTGATCACCGACACCACGATGCGCGACGGGCACCAGTCCCTGCTCGCTACGCGGATGCGTTCGATTGACATGATTAATATTGCCCCGACCTATGCCAGCAAAATGAACCAGCTATTCTCGGTCGAATGCTGGGGTGGTGCCACGTTCGACGTCGCTTACCGGTTCTTGCAAGAATGCCCGTGGCAGCGCCTGCGCGACATTCGCGCCAAGATGCCAAACATCATGACGCAAATGCTGCTGCGCGCCTCAAACGGCGTCGGCTACACTAACTATCCCGACAACGTGGTGCAATCTTTTGTCGCCCAAGCAGCCGACAGCGGCGTAGACGTGTTCCGCGTGTTTGACAGCTTGAACTGGGTGGAAAACATGCGCGTCGCAATGGACGCCGTGATCGCATCCGGCAAAATCTGCGAAGGCACAATCTGTTACACAGGTGATATGCTCGACCCTGCACGGTCGAAATACGACCTGAAATACTACGTCGGCATGGCCAAAGAATTAGAGGCCGCAGGCGCACATGTGCTTGGCCTCAAAGACATGGCAGGGCTGCTGAAACCCGCCGCCGCCACTGCCCTGATCACAGCCTTGAAAGAAGAGGTCGACCTTCCGATCCACTTCCACACCCACGACACATCGGGCGCCGCCATCGCGACCGTGCTTGCCGCCTCCACTGCGGGTGTGAACGTGGTCGACGCGGCCATGGATTCATTTTCTGGCAACACCTCGCAGCCCACCCTCGGTTCTATCGTGGAATCCCTGAAAGGCTCGGATCGCGACACTGGGCTCGACGTGAAAGCAATCCGCGAAATTTCGAACTACTTCGAGCAAGTCCGCGAGCACTACGCAGCGTTTGAATCTGGCCTGCAAGCCCCCGCGTCCGAGGTTTACCTGCACGAAATGCCGGGTGGCCAGTTCACCAACCTCAAGGCGCAAGCGCGGTCCTTGGGCTTGGAAGATCGCTGGCACGAGGTCGCCCAGACCTACGCCGACGTGAACCAGATGTTTGGTGACATCGTGAAAGTAACGCCGTCGTCCAAAGTGGTTGGCGACATGGCCCTGATGATGGTGAGCCAAAACCTGACACGTGCACAGGTCGAAGACCCAAGCGTAGATGTTGTGTTCCCCGACTCTGTGATCGACATGATGAAAGGCAGCCTTGGACAACCCCCGGGCGGCTGGCCGGTCGATGTGCAAAAGAAGATCCTTAAAGGTGAAAAGGCCATAAAAGGTCGTCCTGGTGCACATCTGAAACCTGTCGATCTGGAAGCAACCCGCGCCGATCTTTCCACGCAACTAGACGGCCGCGTGATCGATAACGAGGACCTCAACGGCTACCTGATGTATCCCAAAGTGTTCCTTGATTACATGGGCCGCCACCGCACCTACGGCCCCGTGCGCACCCTGCCGACCAAGACGTTCTTTTATGGCATGACGGCAGGTGAGGAAATCAGCGCCGAGATCGACCCCGGTAAAACGCTAGAAATCCGCATGCAGGCTGTGTCCGAAATCAACGAAGATGGTGAGGTCAAAGTGTTCTTCGAATTGAACGGCCAACCGCGCACGATCCGCGTGATGAACCGCGCCGTGACCGCGACCAAGGTGAGCCGTCTCAAGGCCGAAGCAGGCAACGAAAACCATATCGGCGCGCCGATGCCGGGTGTTGTGGCGACCGTTGCCGCAGCTGTCGGCAAGAAAGTCAAAGAAGGCGACCTGCTTCTGACCATCGAAGCGATGAAAATGGAAACAGGTATTCACGCCGAACGGGACGCGGTGATCAAGGCGGTGCATGTGCAAGCAGGTAGTCAGATCGATGCCAAGGACCTGATGATCGAGCTGGAATAAACGCCCGAAACATCCCCCCGCAAGCGCTTGTGGGGGGACGACATTTGCACGCCCCCGATCGCTATTGCTAATCTATGTGGCGACGGGAAACATGATGCTATGGGGTTGCGCCGGACCTCGCGGCGAATCGTCGAGAGTGTGCGCGCGCGGTTTAGCGGAATAGCTAATCCTGGTCGGATACTTCATTTCCAACACTTCATCTTTGCCGAAAGATTAAAGCGTTGATTGCCCCTGTTGAGGCCAAGCCAATGGCAGAACATTGCGGCCCCTGCCCGATTACCGGTTACTATCAATCCAGCGCGAAAGCATTTCTTTGTTCCGGAAATACTCGTCAGGGACTTGGCGGCGTTTGATCATGGCGATCCGCTCTGCGTATGCGACTTGCTTGGACGTGGGGCGTCCGTCGGTCTGTGGTGCGGGGGCCTGTGACTGGGTTTGAATCCATGCGCTGAGTTTGCGCCGATCACCGCGCAGTTCGACAGGCACTGACACATGGTTGCGTAGCGCAAGCGTGCGCGCAAATGAGAGTTGTTTTTCTGTGGCAGGCAAAAGCAATTGTTCCATTTTAGAACCTCCTACATTTATCCATCAATAGATAGAACAAAAGTGGAACATTGTCAATATGGGCTGATTTTACGGTGTCGCACGTCGTGACACTGCGGGGTTGATGAAAGGGGGCAACGCGTTGAAAGATCGCCGTGTTATTACACCGATAGTCGAAATGCTAGATTCTGGCAGCACGCGCGGCGTTACAGTGACCGTGGACAAAAGCAGCGGCCGCAAGGTTGCTTGATTTTGAGAATCTCGACAGTTCAGGCTGTGTCACGGGCGAGCCGCGTGCGGGCTTTTGTGGTTTAGTCCAGATTGGGTGCCCACGCATCGTCAAGATGTTGGGATAAAACATGAAATTCAGCAAAATGACGCCGCGAAATCGAATTAATCGTGAAAATCTTTGCCTAAGTGCTTTTTAGCCCTTGCAGCCCCGCGCAACTCTTTCTAATAACCCCCTACGAAACGGATGCGGGCGTAGCTCAGGGGTAGAGCGAAACCTTGCCAAGGTTTAGGTCGAGAGTTCGAATCTCTTCGCCCGCTCCAGTTTCGTAGTCTTGCAAAAGACTTACAAAAGGCCACCTTCGGGTGGCCTTTTTGTTTTTTGATATCATCTTTTGATATTCAAGGGTGACAGTGAAAACCCCATCTTCGTGTCCGGCGTTCTTCCGTCGCTGTCGATTATTGCGTAAGCCGCCTATGCGCGAATGCAAGGGATCACGCCCTTGCGCGCGGATGACCAAACAGATTCGTATCTGCACACCCACTGCTACACCGGACTTTGCTCCGGTCGAAAATTGCCAAATCGTTTTGGCGCAAGGTGCCGAGGCCGAAACAGTCTATTCCGGCCCACTGGCGGTTATGGTCCTGACACCACAGGTGCCTGCCCATTTGCACTCTGGCTATATTTTCGCGACACCCGTTTGGAGATCACCACAGCCCGTTTTCAAAACGCCTTAAATGTCAGCGTGGTCAGCGTTCGCTCGATTCCCTCTACATCCATCAGATGATCGTTCAGGTATTTCCCCACATCTTCACCCTCGGGGATATACAGCTTCATCAGCAAGTCATGCTCGCCACTGGTGGAATACAACTCGGAATGGATTTCCTTGAGCGCAATACCGTCCGCGACTTTATACGTCGTGCCTGGGCGGCAACGGATTTGCACGAATACACATGTGGTCATTTGATCGTCCTTTTATTGATGCCGCACGCTGGCATGACGGGCACAGGTCGCGCAATCCCTGAAACGAGACCTTGGCCCTTTGCGCCCTGCCCCTTATAAGCGCCTTAACAGCCTTTGGAGACAGACATGCGCCAAGCCACGATCACCCGCAAAACCGCCGAGACCGACATCACCGTGACCCTGAACCTTGATGGTACAGGCGTTTACGACAACCAGACCGGCGTTGGCTTTTTTGACCATATGCTTGACCAACTTTCGCGCCACGCGTTGATCGACATGACCGTGCGGGCCTCGGGTGATTTACACATCGACGACCACCACACCGTCGAAGATGTAGGCATCGCTATCGGGCAAGCGCTGACGCAGGCCATGGGCGACAAAAAAGGTATTGTGCGCTATGGTGCCTGCCACTTGGCGATGGACGACGCGCAGGTGCGTTGCGCCCTTGATCTGTCTGCGCGCCCCTACCTGATCTGCAATTTGGACCTGCCGTATGGCAAAATCGGCACCTTTGACACCGAACTGGTGCGCGAGTTCTTTCAGGCGCTCAGCACACATGGCGGCATCACCCTGCACATCGACAAGTTACACGGTTTTAACGCGCACCACATCGTTGAGGCCGCGTTCAAATCCGTGGCCCGCGCCCTGCGTGACGCCCTCGAAACCGATCCGCGCAAGGCGGATGCGATCCCGTCGACCAAAGGCATGTTATGATTACCGCGCTGGTCGATTACGACAGCGGCAACCTGCACTCGGCTCAAAAGGCGTTCGAGCGTATGGCGCGGGAATACGACGCGGGCGAGGTCATCGTGACCTCCGACGCTGACGTGGTGGCAAAAGCCGACCGCATTGTGCTGCCCGGCGATGGGGCATTCCCGCACTGTCGCGGTGAGCTGTTTGGCCGCTCTGCATTGTCGGAGGCAATCACCCTTGCCGTGACCCGCCGCGCGGTTCCGTTCATGGGGATCTGCGTAGGTATGCAAATGCTGGCGACCACAGGCCATGAATACGAGCCGACCGCGGGCTTTGGCTGGATCGCGGGCGATATTCGCAAAATCACCCCCACCGATCCCGCCCTGAAAATACCGCATATGGGCTGGAACGAGCTGGTCATCGACGCGCCGCATCCTGTTCTTGACGGCATTGCATCGGGCGAGCACGCCTATTTTGTGCATTCCTACGCGATGGACGTGGTGAACCCTGCCGAGCGCATCGCGCATGTCGATTACGCAGGCGAGATCACCGCAATCGTCGGACGTGACAACATCATCGGTATGCAATTCCACCCCGAAAAAAGCCAAGGGGCAGGTCTGCGCATGATCGGAAATTTCCTGCGCTGGAAGCCCTAGATCGATTTCGGCGCGATTCATTTATCAGCTTAGGCGCATTTCTGGTCAGTGATTCCATGCGCACGAGGCAAAAGCCACGCGTGACCTTGGGCGGAATTTTGCGCTTTGTGCGGATGTCCGCCTGTCACGGCGACATCCATATCAACCGGAATGACGCGTCATCCGAGGAACAATCAGGCCATCTGAAATGTGCGTTGGCGCATTTCATGGCCTCCTACCGCCCCCTTACAAAACGCGCCTGACCTGACCTGCGGCGCCTATTTTCATCAATGTGAAATTCTTATGACTTTGTACAAGTTGCCCGCGCTGAGCAGTTTCTTACGGGTGTGCAGGCAGGTGAAACACGCCTGCTTTCGCAGGGAAAAATCGGGCGGATCAACGCGTTGATGATGGCTTGCGGACATTATGACGCGTCCGGTGAATTTGCGCTTCGCTTCGGGCTGCCGGACAAAAGCGGTCTTGGCGGCGGCATTATTGTGGTGGTGCCGGACAAGGCCAGCGCGGCCGTTTGGTCGCCTGACTTGAACACGCGCGGCAATTCCAGATTGGGGCCACTCGCGACGGCGCGACTGGCGCGCGCGACGGGCTGGTCGGTCTATGGTTAAATTTGCGGGGTAGACAGGTCCCCTGTGCTGGGACAATGTCCGCGCAGATTTAACAACTTTTGGTTCCCTCATGCCTGTTTACCGCCCTGCGATTTTTGTAATTGGTCTTTGCGCCGCGCTTTCTGCCTGTGCAACGACCCCGAGCCAGCCGACTATTGTCTCTGCCAGCTTTGCCGAAAGCAACTATCGTGGGTTGGGAAACCAGCCGGCGCTTTATCCGGGTGAAACCGCCGAGATGCGCGTGCTGGTCAATAAATATGCAAAAATTCATGGCATCCCTGCCTCGCTTTTGCACCGCGTTATTCAACGCGAAAGCGATTACCGTGCACATGCGCGCAGTGGACCATATTACGGCTTGATGCAGGTTTTGCCCGCCACAGCGCGGGGCATGGGATTTCGGGGCAAGGATAGCGATCTGCTGAACGCTGAAACCAACCTCATGTGGGCAGGTAAATATCTGCGCGGCGCATGGCTTTTGTCGGACGGCAACGAGGCGACTGCAGTGGGCTGGTATGCACGCGGCTATTACTACGAGGCCAAGCGTCAGGGGATGTTGGTCGAGACGGGCCTACGGGCCGGATAAAGGCCCCAAACCGCACGGGATCAGGGCCAACGATTGGTTACTGAACCCGCGCCCAGCCTTGCGCCGCACAGATCAAGCCGCCCGCAACGCAGCCCTTAAGTGTCAGTGCATTGCCCGAAACAGACATTTTGCCGACGTAGGTTTTGTTATTGGACGGACGCCAGACCTGGCCTTCGTAGCTGCCGTCACCTGCTGGCACCATGCTGATCACAATCTGTTTGCCCTTGTTTTCAGACTCGTATTCCGTGCCGCCATTCTGGAATGTGCGGGTGATCGTGCCACAATAGGCTGCGCCGCAGGGCGCAACGGTGACATGGGCAAACGAGCCGTCATCGACTTCAGTCTGCCAGATACCCTCCGCAGGATCGGCCAGTGCAGGTGTCGCGAGCACCACTAACGCGACCGCTGTCTTCAGAATTCTCATCATTTGGTCTCTCTCCCTAAGTGATACGATATCCTGCGCGGTGCATGCGATTCCAATCAAGTCTGACGTTGGGTCCGTTGCAATTCGGCACAGCACATGCATAAACGCAGCAACCCACATAATAAGGTAGTCCTGCCATGATCCTATACCCTGCGATTGACCTCAAAGACGGCAATGCCGTGCGCCTTGTGCATGGTGATATGGACCAGACCACCGTGTTTAACGACGATCCTGCGGCACAAGCGCTTGAATTTGTGGCGGCTGGCTGCGAGTGGCTGCATTTGGTTGATCTGAACGGTGCGTTTGCGGGTGAGCCGGTGAACGCCGCCCCTGTTGAGGCGATTTTGAAAGCCTGCAAGGTGCCCGCGCAACTTGGCGGCGGCATCCGCGACATGGCCACAATTGAACGCTGGATCGACAAAGGGCTGGCGCGGGTTATCCTTGGCACGGTTGCAGTCGAAAACCCCGATCTGGTGCGCGAAGCCGCCCGCGAATTTCCGGGAAAAGTGGCCGTCGGGCTAGATGCGCGCAACGGCTTTGTCGCAACACGCGGCTGGGCGGAAGAGACCGACATTCAGGTGGTGGATCTTGCCCGCCAGTTTGAAGACGCGGGCATCTCTGCCATTATCTACACCGACATTCTGCGTGATGGCGCGATGAAAGGGCCGAATATCGATGCGACTGCCGCGTTGGCCCGCGCTGTCAACATTCCGGTCATTGCATCTGGAGGGGTGTCGTCGATGGCCGATCTGACTGCGTTGAAAGCTACAGGCGTGATCTCGGGCGCAATATCGGGCCGCGCGTTATATGATGGGGCGATCAACCTTTCGGATGCGCTGACCGCCCTCAAAGCTTAGTTAGCCGCGATGGCCTTGTCGGTCAGGCCGTTCAAGGCGCCGTTCACCTTGGTCACAATGTCGGCGTCAGCGGCGATATCAAGGCCGTCAAACAGATCCTCGGCGGGTGTCCACATCATTTGTGTGGTCCCGTCAGCATCCGCATAGGCCAGCACGCGCAATGGCAGCGCCAGACCTGCACGGATATCAAGCTCCATCGCGTCTGTGCCAAGCATAGGGTTGCCAAAGATCAAAAGCTGGGCGTCTGGCAGTGACTTATCCACCGAGGCCGCACCCGCAGCATGATCGACGCGTGCAAAAACGGTAGCGCCCGCACCCTCAACCGCTGCAACCAAACCGTCGATCGTTTCTGTCACTGACAGCGGCGACGTCTTTACTAC
Source organism: Yoonia sp. MH D7 (assembly GCF_054439475.1). NCBI lineage: Bacteria > Pseudomonadati > Pseudomonadota > Alphaproteobacteria > Rhodobacterales > Paracoccaceae > Yoonia > Yoonia sp. MH D7. The sequence continues at coordinate 608,530 of NZ_JBTJCF010000001.1, read as the reverse complement.
ATCTTCTGCCAACGCAGGGCTTGCCACAGCCAATAGACCAGCAATTACGATATTTTTCATTCAAAATCCCCTCATTACAGTTACACCCAATTAACTCACCCCCTTCCCCTTTGCAGTCAACCCGCTTAAACCTCACATTATGTTGAAAACACGTATCATCCCCTGCCTTGATGTCGCCGAAGGGCGCACCGTCAAAGGCGTGAATTTTATTGATCTGATCGATGCGGGCGACCCTGTTGAACAGGCGATTGCCTATAATGCGGCAGGCGCGGACGAATTGGTGTTTCTGGACATCAAAGCGACCCATGAAAACCGTGGCACGATGTTTGATCTGGCCACTCGCACGGCAGAGCAGTGTTTCATGCCGCTGACCATCGGTGGCGGTGTGCGCACGCATCACGACGTGCGCGACTTGTTGTTGGCTGGCGCGGATAAAGTGAGTTTCAATTCCGCCGCAGTCGCCGATCCGAATGTCGTGGCAGAGGCCGCGATGCGTTTTGGCAGCCAGTGCATTGTGGTGGCGATTGACGCCAAAACCGTGGCACCGGGCAAATGGGAAATTTTCACTCATGGCGGCAGGCGCGCCACCGGCATCGACGCGGTGGAATTTGCGCGTACTGTTGTGGAAAAAGGTGCAGGTGAAATTCTGCTGACCTCGATGGACCGCGACGGGACAAAATCAGGCTTTAACCTGCCCCTCACGCGCGCAATTTCTGACGCTGTGCATGTCCCCGTCATCGCCTCTGGTGGGGTCGGTACGCTTGATCACCTCGTCGAAGGGGTAACCGAGGGGCATGCTTCTGCCGTTCTCGCCGCCTCGATTTTCCATTTTGGCACCTTCACCATCGCACAGGCCAAGGCGCATATGGCCGCCGCAGGTATTCCAGTGAGGTTATCATGACATTAGACGATCTTGAAGCCGTGATCAAAGCGCGCAAGTCCGCAGACCCGGACAGCAGCTGGACCGCAAAACTGTTATCCAAAGGCGTCGAAAAATGCGCCGAGAAATTTGGTGAAGAATCAATTGAGGCCATCATCGAAGCCGTCAAAGGCGACAAGCCTGCGCTTGCGTCTGAGGCCGCAGATGTGCTGTATCACCTGATGGTCATGCTCGCGGCCGCAGACGTGCCACTGGCCGACGTGATGGACCTGCTTGATAAACGCCAGTCGCAATCAGGCATCGCCGAAAAAGCGGCGCGCAGTTAAACTTGCGATGGTTTGGGGCCAGCTCCGAACAGTCGCGCAAATTCGATTTTCGGACATAGATTTTGCACTACATCAACGCCGCGCGCCTGCGCGACTTGTGCGCTTGCGTCATGCGTCACACCAATCTGCATCCAGATTGTGGATAAATCCGGCCAGCGGGCCAACGCGGCATCAACAATCGCGGGCACTTCCTCTGAACGGCGAAAAATATCCACCATGTCAACGTTATCAGGTACGCTTTGCAAATCGGCATAGACCGGTTCGTCAAACATCACCTGCCCCGCAAGTCCAGGGTTCACGCCAATCACGCGGTAGCCTTTGGATTTCATGAACTGCGCCACCCCATAGCTCGGACGGGCCGGATTCGCAGACAGGCCGACCACCGCAATGGTCTGCGTGCGTGTCAGAATCTCGCTTAGAAATGTATCATTATACTTCATGTTCACTCGCTACTCCTTATCAGCGCAGAAAAAAAGCGCTCGGGTTCACCCCGAGCGCAGTTTTGGAACGAGGGACAATCTGTCAAAGCGCGCATGTTCCGATACGGCGCTTCCACTCAAGGATCTATGCTTGGGGTATCCGTCTTCCAATGCTGATCAGGAAAACGTGAACGGGGCGTTAGCTATAGCTCTCAAAAATATTGTTCACCGATGTTCCGAATCTTTTCAAAAACCGTACGGTCAAAGCGGCTCTGGTGCCGCACTGCCGATACGTCGTAAGTTTTAACGCGGCCATCGACCGGTCGGTTTATGATCCCTTAGCCGCATAGAGGGCGACTGCGGCTGCGTTCGAGACGTTGAGCGAGCCAAATCCGCCCGCGGCGTCAATCCGCACCAGTGCATCACAGGTTTCAAGCGTCTTTTCGCGCAAACCCGGTCCTTCCGCGCCCATTACCAGTGCGATGGCGCGGTTGCGTTTGCCTTCGACGGCTTGCTCGATCGTCATCTCTGCGTCGCCATGAAGGCCAATCACAAAGTAACCCATGTCTTTCAGCGAGGTCATCGTATCCGCCAGATTCCTTACCCGCAGATAAGGTTGACGCTCTAACGCGCCACTTGCGGTTTTTGCCAAAGCACCGGTTTCGGGGGCTGCGTGGCGCTGCATCGCGATCACGGCGCGCGCGCCGAATACTTCCGCAGAGCGCAAAATCGCACCCACGTTATGCGGATCAGTCACGCGGTCCAGCAGCACAAGCCGCGCAGGCGCGTCCCCTGCCCCTTTGCCAAGGGCGATATCCTCGACCGAGCCCCAGTCAAGCGGCTTTACTTCCAAAGCGGCGCCTTGGTGCACCGACTGCGGATCAAGGGGGGCTGCGAATTTGCGCGGGTCGCAGACCTCTGGTTCCATGCCGCTGAACGCTACGGCGTCACCGAGTTTTTCCAGTGCATTGCGCGTCACCACCAGCCTGACACGGGTACGTGCAGGATTCATTAGCGCGTCGCGCACGGCGTGAAGCCCGAACAACCAGACAGTCTCGTTCGCCGCCACACGCTTGGCTTGCTCCTTGGCAATCACCCACTTTGGTTTTTCCATGTCACTTTACCTTTTTTGCTGCGTGGACAGCCCACGATTTAAGCCACGCGATAGCCTAGTTTTGCATCCCTGTGAAGCACCGCTGCCAAGTTGTGCATTTTGCGGTTGACGACTGCTATCCCCACGTTTAATCAGCCCCTTGTTGGGCGATAGGCCGCAAGGTGTGGCAGGAGACTGTAACTCTCTCGCGGAGACGCACGCCTGGTTCGATTCCAGGATCGCCCACCATTCCACTTGATATCAGTGGCTTAGAACGTTTGGCTTTCCGGTGCGACAAACTGGTGAGACAATCTCATGCGTCATTCAGCTTATTTAAGCATATCAAGACACGGCATTTTATACTTCCGTTTGCCGATTCCGTGCCGCCTGCACCCTGACGGCAAGAACACTGATGTGAAGTTTTCACTCAGAACACGGTGCCCACTCGCTGCATCGCGACTATCCCGCCTGCTGATCATCGCTGGACAATCAATGCTGGCGCGGCCAACTGTCCAATCCATGAAGTATCCAGACATTCGGCTGCACGTCCAGAACCACTTTCGTGACCGCTTGGCAAAGTTCAAGATTCGCGTTACTGAGTCCGGTCCAATTGGCGACGAAAGGGTATTGGGCCTCACGGCCGTCATAGGAGTAGCTGAGAGCGATCAGCAGACATTTCTAGTTACATATACCTAGACGATAACGAGCGCCTGCTGCGCGAGCTCTGCGAGCAAGAGGGTATTGCCGAGACTCCGAACCCAGAGGACCGACGATTGATCCTTCACGATTTTCAGAAGGCTTATTTGCAGCGCGCAAAGGCCGCACTTGCGCATAATGCTAACTATTCTGAATTTGATCTTGGAAATAAACCCCTAGCTACCCCAAGCGACAATATTGAAGACACCAAACCTAATGACAGATTAAACGACGTCGCTGACAGCCACATACTAGAGGGGCAACGGCCCGGACTGTGGATGGCCAAGACCGTCACTGAAAAACGAGATGCACTAAAATTGCTAGGGCAACTAACTAAAAACAAATACATTGCTGAATTTACTAAAGCTAATGCTAGGGCGGTAAAGGACGTCCTACAAAGACTGCCCAAGAATCGAAACAAATCCCCAGCTACCAAGGGACTCACTCTCGATAAAATGTTAGCGATGGAAAACCTGCCAATTGCCTCTATTCGCACATTGAACGGTTACATGAGCAACTTTCAGTCATTCTTTAAGTGGGCCGTTGAGCAGGGCTATGTTGCGGACAACGTATTTGAAGGTATGCGGTTTCGTATGGTTAAGCGTGACAAGGCATCCCAACGCGATGCTTTCAAAGCACCGCAGCTTAAAGTGATGTTCGGGCATTTGACCGAAAACCCTATTGGCTTGGTAAGCAAGGATGAGCACAAGTGGGTGACGCTGATTGCAATGTTTACAGGCGCACGGCTTAATGAAGTTGCGCAGCTTGAAGTGCACGACTTGAGGTGCCCCTAGATTTGTAGACGCTTTGCTTGGTAATTTTGGAACCAAGGAGAGACGGATATGACCAAAGGAATACGGTTTACAGACGAGTTCAAACAGGACGCTGTGGCGCAGGTTGTTGAGCGTGGATATGCGGTCAGCGAAGTCGCCGAGCGGCTGGGGATAAGCACCAAGTCGCTGTACACTTGGAAGGCGCAATTTGCGAAGTCGCCACGTGTCAGATCGGAGGTTGCGGAGCAGGCTGCTGAGATCAGACGGTTGAAGCGAGAGCTGGCCCGCGTCACCGAGGAACGCACAATCTTAAAAAAGGCGACCGCGTACTTCGCGCGAAAGTCTCAGTGAGGTACGCGTTTATTGAGGCTCATCGTGCGGAGTTTTCGGTGCGGTCGATGTGTCGTGTGCTGGCTGTGCATTTCAGCGGGTTCTATGCATGGCTTAAAGAACCGTTAAGCGTACGCGCGCTTGAAGATGCGCGGCAGACAGAGCTGATCCACCAAGCATGGACAGATAGCGGGAAGGTCTATGGCTATCGGAAGCTGGCCGATGATCTACGTGATGCTGGCGAGACCTGCTCCGAGAGAGGTGGTCGCGGATTTTCGGACCAGTTGTTAAGGTGGATCGCATGACGAAAGAAGTGATCCCAAATGACAAAACGAAAGAACCATTCGCCCGATTTCAAAGCCAAGGTTGCGCTTGAAGCAATCCGCGAGGAGATGTCGATGGCGGAACTGTCCAAAAAATATGGCGTTCATCCGACCCAGATAGGGACTTGGAAACGGGCGGCGATAGAGAATATGGCGACGGCATTTACGCGCAAAGGTTCAGCGCCCGATGGGGTAAGTGCCGTTGACGTCGACAAGCTGCATTCCAAGATAGGTCAGCTTGTTGTGGAGCGAGATTTTTTGGCGGATGCCTCGCAGCAGTTGCTCGGGATGCGAGGCAAAAAATGGTGAGCCGAGATCATAAGTTAAGCATGCGTAAACAGTGCGAACTATTGCAGTTGTCGCGTTCGCGGCTTTACTACCAGCCCGTCGGCGAGAGCGCTGAGAACCTGCGGTTCATGGAAATCATCGACAAACAGTTCCTGGAAACGCCTTGGTATGGATCGCGTCAGATGGCCCGGTACATGAAGCGCAACAATCACCAATGTGGCCGCCACCGGATCCGGCGCTTGATGCGGCTTATGCGTCTGGTTCCGATCTATCAGGAGCCCAACACAAGTAAAAAGCATCCGCATCACAAGATCTGGCCTTACTTGCTGAGGAATGCGGCAATTGACCGCCCAAATCAGGTTTGGTGCGCAGATATTACCTACATACCGATGCGACGCGGCTTCCTGTATCTCGTGGCGATCATGGATTGGCACAGCCGCAAAGTGCTTTCGTGGCGGCTGTCCAACAGTATGGATGCAGACTTTTGCGTCGAGGCTTTGAAAGAGGCGCTCGCCAAGCACGGCACGCCGGAAATCTTCAACACCGATCAGGGCAGCCAATTTACCAGCGGCGCTTGGATCGACGTGCTGGTCGACGCAGACATCAAGATCAGCATGGACGGAAAAGGCGCATGGCGCGACAATCGCATGATCGAAAGGCTCTGGCGATCGTTGAAGTATGAATGCGTCTATTTGAATGCCTTTGAGACAGGCTCGGAAATGCGGGCTGGGATCGGCAAATGGCTGACGTATTACAACTCTGAGCGCCCGCATTCAACTCACGGCATATTGACCCCAGATGAGGCCTATGTCAGCAAAACAGAACCAATGAGATTAGCAGCCTAAATAAAACCCAGATCCACCTTAACAAGGATGTAAACTGGTCTAAAATCTAGGACCACCTCTATAAACAAGTTCGCGCTTTAGGCCATTGTATAGCTAAGTAGGTATTTTAGTTTAACAGGCACGCTTCATCTTCAAAACACTTCTAACCCGATGAAAAAGGTATATGACTAGATAACGCTAAGTATAAGCTAGTCTATAGATAACGCCGCTTCGGACGACTACATGGAAATGGTGCGTGGCCATCTGGGTGAGCTTGTAAGCAGCATGGATGAAGAAGAGCTTGCCCGGGAGGCCGATAATTGGGCACGACAACGTGGCGCACGATCCGGGCGGGTGGCTGCTCAGTTTGCCCGACATGTTGCCACTCAAATGGCGACCCCGCGATGATGCACAACCGCATCATGCCTTTGTACGGTCCGGTTGACAACTTTGTCTTGCGCGGTGGGAAAAAGGCACTGATCCGTATCCTTGACCCACCGGCCTGGAATAAGTAGAGGCTGGCATTGGATAGGATTAATCCGGTCCCCCCCAACCGATCACATCGGCTTGCAGCAGCAGGCTGCTAAGCTCAACAAGACTTTAAGGAAATATGATATGAAAACGGGCACACCTCTTCCAAACGCAACCTTCAAAACACGCGTGCGCGACGAGGCGATTGGTGGCGAAAACCCCTATCGCTGGAGTGACCGGACGTCCAAAGATTTGTTCTCGGGAAAGCGCGTGTTGTTAATCGGATTGCCCGGCGCATTTACGCCAACATGCTCGAATCGTCAGTTGCCCGCTTTTGATGAGCTGGCCGAGACCTTCAAAGAGCAGGGAATTGACGCAATCTATTGCGTATCCGTCAACGATGCCTTCGTGATGAAGCAATGGGCGGATCACCTAAAACTTAAAAACATTAAGATGATCCCTGATGGTTCCGGGGACTTTACGCGCCGTCTTGGCATGCTGGTCCGCAAGGATAATTTGGGATTTGGGCTACGCTCATGGCGTTATGCGGCGGTGATAGCAGACAGTCTCGTCGAAGGCTGGTTTGAAGAGGCTGGCATTTGTGACAACGCAGAGAGCGATCCCTACGAAGCCTCAACGCCCGAAGCAGTCCTGCAGTGGTTGCGCGACGGTCGTAAAGAAAAAGCTGCGTAGAAACTGTAGACACGCCGTTACGCGCGGGGCGATTCTTTGATCGCCAAGTTTCGCAGGGTTGCCAATGGTTGAGCCACAACTTCAAACACTATTGGCATCGGTCATGACCTCTAGAGACGGGGCATCCGGCACGCTTATATCCAGCGTTACATGCCCCGTCTCAACCACAAGATATCCGTGCAATCCCAATGCGTTTGCGGCGCCTTTGATAAGCTCTCAAGGTAGCAACCGTTTATTACAAAGCCCGATGGTCTTCCTGTCAGCCGTAGCAACCGTCTTGTTCTGGCTTGAATAATCAATGGAGCTGTCGCGCTTTCGTGCCGCCCCAAGTGCTCGTTTAAGCCACCTTGCGTTCGAAGGCGACCGGGCTTTTCCAACCCAATGCTGAGTGGCGGCGTCGCGGATTGTAGAACCCGTTGATGTATTCGAAGATGGCATCTCAGCCTTTCTGCGGGTTTCCCATGTATCGCGCCAGATCAATTCCGCTTTGATGGTTTTGAAGAACGTTTCGACAACCGCATTGAAGCTCCTATATTCGTCAAGTTGCGATTTGATCTGTTTTCGATACACAGAGCTGGCTGTAGATTTCGCGGACGATGTAGCGTTTCAGGCATCGAATTATCTCGCTTTTGCTCTTCCCGTCTTTCGTGCGTTTCTTGACATATGCAAGTGTCGGTTGGTGGCTTCGCATTCTAACGATAGCAACACGATAGAGTGCTGCGTTGGCCTGTCGATTGCCGCCTCTGTTTAACCGGAAGCGGTGTGTTTTGCCGCTGGAAGCTGGGATTGGGCAAACACCGCAGAGCTTTGCCAATGCTGCTTCCGAACGGATGCGCGTTGGGTCGTCGCCAACGAGGATTAGCATCTCTGCGATTGTCAGTGTTGCTATCCCATGAGATACCATCAGGTCTGGTGCGCGTTCGGTGACAAGGCGTTCCAGTTCCTTGTCGTGGGCAATAATTTCTTCATGCAGCCACAGCCACCGGCGCGCCAATGCCCGCATGGCGGCTTTTGCTGAGGCCAATGGCGTGTCGATATCGCCAGGCCGAAAGGCCGCAATATGCCGGATCAACGCGACTTTCCCTCGAATTGGATCCAGTGCCTCCCGAAGATCAGCAGGTGCATTAATGATCAACGTCTTCAGCGTTACCATCGCCTGTGAGCGTGATTTAACGCCAGTATCGCGTGCAATCTTCAAATGTCTGATCATTTCGGATGACCCTGTTTGTGTCTTGGGTCGCGCTGTTGCCTGCCCAGAAAGAACGGATCGTGCAGCGCCCTCTGCGTCCAAACTGTCTGTTTTACCTTGCGTGTATCGCAGCTGTCGGTTTGGTCGTGTGACCTCAATGACATTGTGGCCTTGAGCCAACAAAGACCGGGATAGGCCCGCACCATACGAACCAGTCCCTTCGATTCCGAATGCTAGAACGTCCCCAAAAGACTGCGACCAGCGTTCCAGCTCCAAATACCCTTTGGGATTGGTGGGTATAGATAATGCGGCCAAACGGGTGCCTTGCGTATCGATTGCGACGGCAACATGTGTTGCTTTGTGTGTGTCGATGCCAATAATGATTGGATGTGTAGTCTTCATGATGCCCTCATTGCTAAGAATGCCCAGGCACCGATCCGAGGGGACAGGACTGTGATGGTACGCTGACCGTCAGGCTCCTATAAAGTCACATCTCGCCCGTTGCCGGGGCGACTTGACGGTCGACACGTCAACGCAATGACACGCAGTCAATCGTAGCATGGGTCAGGCCATCAAGCCGCAATACCATACTCACAGTCATAGCAATTACCCTTTGCCGCTCATGGACACTTTGAAGCCGTGCTGTCTCAGGATTTTTTGATAGTCGTGCGAACAGTATTGCGACCCGCGATCCGTGTGATGGATGCAGCCCTTTGGCGGCGCTCGGAAGGCGATGGCCATGTTCAATGCCCAGATCGCCAGGTCCCGCTTCATCCTGTTGCTCACCGCCCAACCGATCACGCGCCTTGAATGCAGGTCCAGTATTACAGCGAGATACAGCCATCCTTCGCGCGTCCGGATATACGTGATGTCACCGGCCCATTTCTGGTTTGGTTGATCAGCCGTGAAGTTACGATCCAGCAGGTTTGGCGCAATGTTGAACTTATGATTGCTGTCCCCCTCTCGGCAGATTGCTTTGCAATCGCCTGCCGGGCAGTGGTTGTCGCCTTATGTTTGCGGGTTCTAATGACGGATATGCCGTTCTGGCGCATCAATCGGCCCACGCGACGATGGCCAATATCCAGGCCAATCTCTTTCAATTCCTCAGTCATGCGCGGCCTGCCATAGCTGCCAAGGCTGAGACGAGATTGTTCCTTTATGTGGGCCAAAGTCACCATATCAGACCGTTGCCTACGGCTTGCAGGCCGAGTGCGAAACGCACGCAGACCACGCGGGCTGACATTCATAACATGGCACATCCGGCCAACAGAAAATGCAGATCGGTGTTCTTCGATAAACTTAAACCTCACGGCTTTTGGCTTGCAAAGATCCCTCTCGGGACATTGCTGCGCAATACCCTGCGGTCGGCGCACCGTGGCCTTTTTTAAGATTTACCGCTCCTCCTTGAGAATACGGTTCTCGCGCCGGAGGCGGTCATTCTCTTGAGCCAGTCCCAACTCTTCTTTCGACACCACCTCTGTGTCTCGATGTGCCGTGATCCATTTGTTCAGCGTCGACATCCCGACGCTAAGATCGCCAGCCACTTGCTTGCGTGTCAGCCCACTGGTCAGCGCGATGCGCACCGCATCTTGGCGGAATTCGTCCGTCCGTTTCAGTCCCATAGCCAATCTCCTTTATTGCAGTAAATGCTATCAAAGGAGCGGCATCAAACCGCGACAGGTCCAGTCAATGGATCTATGAAGAAGCTATAGCGCTGCTTTAGGCTGGATCATTGCAAAATGTATGTGTGGTTTCAAAGGTGAAAAAAATGTTCGCTTGCCACTAGACGACCAGTCTAATTGATCCTAAATGACCACCATGGACACTCAAACTAAAGACACACGCAGTCATATTCTATCCGTTGGGCGAAGCCTCACGGCGCGGCATGGGTATTCTGGCGTCGGCCTGAGTGAGTTGCTGAAAGCGGCGGAGGTGCCAAAAGGCTCGTTCTATCATTACTTCGCTTCAAAAGAAGCCTACGGCTGTGCCCTTCTCGAAGACTTCGTTGCGCAGTATATCGTAGGTCTGGACGATACGCTGTTCAATCGAAAGATGGATGCGCGTACGCGTTTGCTACGTTATTTTGAAGGCTGGTTTGATAAGCAAACCGGATCAAACCTTCAGGATCGCTGCCTTGTGGTGAAACTTTCTGCCGAGGTGGCCGACCTATCCGTAGATATGAGTAAAATTCTAGAGCAGGGCGTAGCAGATATCATCGCAAGCCTGACGCAAACGATAGAAGAAGGCATCGCCGACGGATCAATTGCGCCGCTCCAAGATCCGTGTGGGGTCGCCCAGTCGGTCTATTTTCAATGGCTCGGCGCCAGCCTTGTCGCGGGATTAACGCAAGATAGCAGACCCTTGGATATCGCCGTCAAATCGACGGCTGAAACAATCAGGCCTGCCTAATACAACTTTCACCCTAACAATAGTCGACCGGTCTAATTACATATCTCTGTGATGGGACCGGTACGATGGAACCAACACTACGCGGCAACGTTGACGTTGTCCGCTAGCACCAATCAAAGGAAACGACCCGATGAACAATTTCGACCTGCACAATCCGACGCATATTATTTTCGGAAAAGGCCGCATTGCGGACCTTGATGCCCAGATTCCAGCAGAAGCCAAAGTTTTGCTTCTTTACGGTGGCGGGAGCGCAGAGCGCACTGGTGTTTTGGCGCAGGTTCGCGAGGCGCTAGGCAGTCGGACAGTGGTTGAATTCAGTGGCATCGAGCCAAACCCACGCTTTGCTACCGCCATTAAGGCCGTGGACGTGATCAAAAAAAACGACCTGACCTTTCTTTTGGCGGTCGGCGGTGGGTCCGTCATTGATGCGACAAAATTCATCGCTGCGGCTTCGCAGTATAACGGTGATGCATGGGATATCTTGACATCAATGGGCGGCGTTGTGACATCGGCGATGCCATTTGGTACTGTTCTGACGTTGCCTGCAACAGCGTCCGAGATGAACCCCGCCTCGGTTATCACGCACGCCGAAAAGGGTGCAAAACTGCCCTTTAGGAGCAAGCATTGTTATCCTGTATTCTCGGTCCTCGACCCCGAGCTGACCTATACGCTGCCGCCGCGTCAGATCGCCAATGGCGTCGCTGATGCCTTTGTGCATATTATTGAGCAGTATCTGACCTACCCCGTTGCCGCGTCTGTCCAAGACGGTTTTGCCGAGACGCTTTTGCGCACTCTGATCGAGCTTGGTCCCAAGGCACTCGCGACACCAGATGATTACGATATTCGCGCTAACCTTATGTGGACGGCGACGCTTGCCTTAAACGGTCTTATTGGCGCAGGCGTCCCGCAAGATTGGGCAAGCCATATGATCGGGCATGAAATCACCGCGCTAAACGACACAGATCACGCCCGTACTTTGGCGGTTGTCCTTCCTGCGTTGATGCAGGACCAACGTGGTCCGAAACGTGAAAAACTTCTGCAATATGCGGCCAATGTTTGGAACATTCGTGACGGCGATGATGACGCGCGCATTGATGCCGCGATTGAAGCAACCCGCGCGTTTTTCCACACGATCGGTATCGATACACGCCTGAGTGACTACGGCATGGGCGCGCCCGATATAGATTTGATTGTTGCGGCTCTCGAAAGCCATGGCATGACCGCACTCGGTGAACATCAAGCGATTACACCAGTTGTCGCACGCCGCATTCTTAACGCCGCGCTTTAAAAGGACTTAGTTTATGACACAGACTACAACAACAAATCGGCAGCTTGTTTTGGCCACGCGGCCTCAGGGAGAACCGACCAAAGATACGTTAAATTTGGTTGAAACAGCGATCCCAACGGCTGGCGCAGATCAGATGCTGCTTCGCACCGAATTTCTTTCGCTTGATCCTTACATGCGTGGGCGCATGAGTGACGCGCCATCCTATGCTGCACCTGTTGAGATTGGTGGCGTGATGGTTGGTGGCACCGTTGGGCAGGTCGTCACGTCCAATGTCGACGGGTTTGCAGAGGGCGATTATGTGCTGAGCTTTAATGGCTGGCAGGATTATGCCGTTTCGGACGGGACAGGCGTGACCAATCTTGGCAAAACGCCGGATCACCCGTCATGGGCGCTTGGTATTCTCGGGATGCCTGGCTTTACGGCATGGGCAGGTTTGACACGGATTGGTGCGCCAAAGGCGGGCGAAACGATTGTTGTCGCTGCCGCGACAGGGCCTGTTGGTGCCACCGTCGGTCAGATAGGGAAACTGTTAGGCTGTCGCGTGGTCGGTATCGCAGGTGGACCCGACAAATGCGTCTATGCGGTGGATGAGCTGGGCTTTGATGCTTGCATTGACCACAAGGGCGATGACTTCGCTGATCAGTTGGGCAAAGCGACCCCTGACGGTATCGATGTCTATTTTGAGAATGTTGGCGGCAAGGTACTGGATGCCGTGATACCATTGTTGAACCCTAACGCACGGATGCCGGTTTGCGGGTTAGTCTCGCAATATAACGCAACCGAATTGCCCAGCGGCCCCGACCGCATGAATTGGCTTATGGGTCAGATCTTGCGCAAAAAGATCAAGGTCCAAGGTTTCATCATTTTTGACGATTTCGGGCATCTCTATTCTGACTTCGCCAAGGAAATGTCCGCGTGGATTACTGCGGGCAAAATCAAATACCGCGAAGAGATCATCGACGGCTTGGAAAACGCACCAGAGGCCTTTGTTGGGCTTTTGAACGGCGAAAACTTCGGCAAGCGCGTGATCCGCGTTGGCCATAAATGAAAGATGAAAACATGAAAATTTTAATGGTTCTCACATCGCACGACCAACTGGGCGATACAGGCAAAAAGACCGGCTTCTGGCTCGAAGAGTTTGCAGCCCCTTACTACGTATTCAAGGACGCGGGCGCAGAGATCACACTTGCATCGCCAAAGGGCGGCCAGCCACCCATTGATCCAACGAGCGACGAAGACGGCGCACAAACTGATGATACACGCCGTTTTAAGGATGATGCAGAAGCGCAAAAGCATTTGGCAACAACGCTCAAGCTTTCGGACGTGTCCGAGGCTGGCTTTGACGCGGTATTTTATCCGGGTGGCCACGGCCCGCTTTGGGACCTTGCCGAAGACGCCGACAGCAAGCGCTTGATCGAAGCTTTTGCAGCGGCTGACCTGCCAATCGGCGCGGTGTGTCACGCACCCGCTGTATTCCGCCACACAAATGGCACCGACGGCAAGCCGTTGGTATCTGGGCGCCGCGTCACTGGCTTTACCAATACCGAAGAAGACGCGGTTGGCCTTACGAACGTCGTGCCTTTCTTGGTCGGGGATATGCTGAAGGCAAATGGCGGCACCTATGAAAAGGGCGCTGATTGGGCAATCTTCGTGCTGCGCGATGGCAAGCTGATCACTGGCCAAAACCCTGCGTCTTCGGCGCCTGCAGCACAGGAACTTCTGGCGTTACTAGGGTAAGCTGGACGTCTACAGATAAAAGCTGTGGCGCAAATTTCTGCGCCGCAGCTTGTTTCGATGCGTCTTTCAAATTTATTTGGCGCCAACTGAGTACTTTCATCAACGTCCAGATTGACCTGATATATGTTTATGTGTGGGGTCAAAACGGGCCTCTGCCTGATGAGACCTAACCGTATCAAACGGAATCCGATGGATACGCCGTTGTGGCGAGGCGATAAAATCAGATCGAAAAGACTGGTGCGCAGCCCCGAGCGTCCGCTTTATCCAAGTTGCCCGATTTAGGTCGCATCCGCAGCGAATGGTAGCTCTCTGCCCCTTCTATGCAATGCAATGGTATTGGACGATCAAGAGAGGCACGGGTGTGAGACAAATCGTAACTCGCGCTGGGTCAAGTAGTTCGTTTATAGGCACAAATCATAATGGCGGGCGTTCCGGGATCGTCCGTCCACATCAATCGTGTGAATTCTGCAAGCCTTGTGATTGCAAACCGTGACAGCGGGTTTTGCATTGTGAAATTGGTCCTTATAGTCGCCGAAACACTTACGCGGGACAGGCAAAAATGGCGCGAACACAGATCCAAACGCCAGCTTTCAACATTATGATCGTTGGACAGGCAGGCAGGCTTCAATACGAGGCGGTTTTGTTTGTGGCCAGTTTGCGTGAGAATTCGCCCGATTTTCGCGGGCGTATGATTGTGGTGGAACCGCAGGCCGGACCGTTGTGGGACAACGACCCTACAATGAGCGCCGAGATCAAGGATGTTTTGACCGGCATGGGTGCAGAGATTGCGCCGTTCGAGAGCAAGCATTTTGGCCATCGTTACCCTTATGGCAACAAAATAGAGGGTTTAAGTGCGATGCCCGCTGGCGAACCGTTTGTGTTTTTTGACACCGATACGTTGATCATGGGCGATCTGGACAGCGTTCCGTTTGATTTTGACGCTCCTGCCGCGTCGATGAAACGTGAGGGCACTTGGCCTGAGGAAGAGCTGTATTGGCCCGGCTATACCGCGATTTGGAAGTCGCTATATGACAAATTCGGACTGGAGTTCGAAAGCACGCTCGATCTGTCGCAGCCCGATGACTATTGGCAGCGGTATTTGTATTTTAACGCGGGCTGGTTCTTTGGTGCGGACCCTGCGGCGTTTGGTGCGCGGTTCTTGGAATATGCGCTGGCGGTGCGCGATGACAGGCCCGAGGAACTGGCGATCCAGTCGCTAGATCCATGGCTGGATCAGGTGGTTTTGCCTTTGGTGATCCATAGCTTTGGCGGCGGTCGCCCTGCCCCCGCATTAAGTGGTCTGGACGGTGATGTGAGCTGCCATTACCGCGTTCTTCCGCTGTTTTATGCCCGTGAAACAGAGGCCGCTGTGGCGATGATGGAAAAAGTGGCGGCACCCAATAAGATCAAGAAATGGCTCAAAATGTATGAGCCATACAAGCGCATGATTTATCAGGGGCGCGGCCGAAAAGTGCGCGCATTGTTCGATCGCAGCGACCTGCCCCCGCGCGAGCAGCAGATCCGCAACAAGATCAAAGCCGCAGGGTTTTGGGAGCGGTAGGCTAAGGACGTGCCATAAAGCGGCGTTGAGCGCATTGGTTGGGACGCGGGCGAGGTCATTAAAAGGTGTGGGTGTGTTTGGTCCAAGTTTAAAGGCGCAGCACATTTCAAGATCATAGTCCTGCTTCAACGAATCGTCTCATTGACCCTCGTGTTAATCCGCAGGGCCGGATTTCTGGTGCGAGGGGTGGAGGAAGGGCGTTGAGTGCCGATGCGATTGCATTTAGACATGGCACAACCAATTTCAAAAGGAACAATCCGATGAGTGAATCACAAAAACTGGGCTTTGATACTCTGCAAGTTCATGCGGGCGCACGCCCTGACCCTACAACAGGTGCACGCCAGGTCCCGATTTATCAGACAACCGCTTATGTGTTTCGCGATGCGGATCATGCGGCGAAACTGTTTAACCTTCAGGAAGTCGGCTACATTTATTCGCGTCTGACCAATCCAACGATTGCGGCATTACAAGAACGCATTGCCACGTTGGAAGGTGGCGTGGGGGGCGTTTGCTGCTCGTCGGGTCATGCGGCGCAGCTGATGGCATTGTTTCCGTTGATGGGTCCGGGCCTGAATGTTGTGGTGTCGAGCCGTCTTTATGGTGGGACGATCACGCAGTTCAGCCAGACGATCAAGCGTTTTGGTTGGTCGGCGACGTTTGTGGATATTGATGACGCGGCAGCTGTCGAAGCGGCGATTGATGATAATACCCGCGCGATTTTCTGCGAGACGATTGCCAATCCGGGCGGGCATATTGCCGATATTGATGGCTTGGCCAAGATTGCTGATGCCGCAGGGATCCCGTTGATTGTTGATAACACCACGGCGACGCCGTACCTGTGCAATCCGATTGCGCATGGGGCCACTTTGGTGGTGCATTCGACTACCAAATATCTGACCGGAAACGGCACCGTGATGGGTGGCTGTGTGGTAGATAGCGGCAAGTTTGACTGGACCCAAAACGACAAGTTTCCAAGCCTGTCACAGCCGGAACCAGCATATCACGGCACGGTTTTCGCCGAGACCTTTGGCCCGATGGCATTTACGTTCCACGGCATCGCGATTGGTCTGCGCGACTTGGGTATGACGATGAACCCGCAGGCGGCGCATTATACCTTGATGGGGATAGAGACCCTGTCGCTGCGGATGCAGCGTCATGTCGAGAATGCGCAAAAAGTGGCTGCGTGGTTGGAGAATGATCCGCGTGTGGATTATGTGACTTATGCGGGGCTCGACAGTTCGCCATATAAGAAACTTGTGCCACAGATTTGCCCCAAGGGCGCAGGCGCGTTGTTCACGATTGCGGTGAAAGGCGGCTATGATGCGTGCGTCAAGCTGGTCGAAAGTCTGGAAATTTTCAGCCATGTCGCTAACTTGGGCGATACCCGCAGTCTGGTCATTCACCCTGCCAGCACAACCCACCGTCAGTTGGAAACCGCACAGCAAGAGGCCGCGGGTGCGGGGCCGAGTATTGTGCGCCTGTCGATCGGGATCGAGACTGTTGAAGACTTGATCGCCGATCTGGATCAGGCACTGGCCAAAGCCTCTGCCTGATCGCGCAATGTACGGCCCCGCGGAAACGTGGGGCCGTTTACTGTTCCAATTCCCAGATCATTGTCAAAGTTGCGGAAATTTCTAACTCTCCTGCGGCGACGGGCACGGCGCTTCGCGCAGCGTCAAATGACATTTCCGCCATCTTTGGCATCGGCGAATGAGCGTTCACGCCTTCCGAAAGCAGCATGATCGGGCCGAGGGTTGTGCCTGCGGCGGTTGAATAGACCTCTGCTTTGGCGCGCGCGTCGGCCACTGCGGCTTGGCGGGCGGCAGTCAGGAAGGGCGCACGGTCAGCCACGTCAAAACTCAGACCGTTCATCTGGTTGGCCCCGTCACGCACCGCTGCATCAAGAACCACCCCGAGATTTTCAAGGTCGAACACCTGCACCTGCACATCCGATGCGGCGGTGTAGCCGATCACCTTGCGTGTCTGTCCGTCAACGTAATCGGAGTACCGCTGGTCGATGCGCAGATTGCTGGTTTGCACGTGCTCGGGCGCGATACTGGCGTCACGTAACTGCGCCAAGACAGCCTCCATCGACGCGCTCATTGCGTCAAGCGCCGCCGCTGCGGTATCTGCGTCCTGACTGACCCCTAGCGTGACACGCGCCATATCGGGGGTCGCTAAAACCATGCCGGTGCCAGTGACGTTGATTTGCGGCTGGCCCCCCTCGGCCATTGCGGCCCCTGCCCAAAGGCTGCCCATGCATAGTGCCGCCGAGAAATGTCGTATTATAGATGTCATCTTGATCGTCCTTTTCTGATCATTCACAGGTTAGACGTAGTGTGCCTGCCAATCCTTGGGCGCGCATCCGCAAAGAGTTGGATTTGGCGGATTATTGCTATAGGCTGCCCTTGCCGGGTGAAACCTGTTTTGCCCCATTACACCAACATGATAGAGCATGTGAATGACAGTAAACTTTGCACTCTCGCTCTCTTCGGACGGAATTCAGCTGCTGCAACGTGCAGATGACGGCTGGCTTCTCGTCGGCAATACGTCTGTGGATGTTCCCGATCTGGGTGCGGCGCTGGCGAAATTGCGCGAAGATGCGATGCGTCTGTCCCCAAGCGGGGTGCGGACTAAACTTCTGATTCCTAACGAACAGATCAAGTATATCACCTTGGAAACCACCCTGACGAGCCTTGCTGATGTGCAAACTGCGCTCAAGGATGCGACGCCTTATGCGGTGAACGAGCTGGTGATCGATTTCGACCGCAGCGGCGGGCGGACGTTTATTGCCGCTGTTGCTCGCGAGACGCTGGAAGAGGCGGAAGCCTTCGCCACGCAGTATGATTTTGCACCGCAGAGTTTTGCAGCGATTGCCGAGCGTGACATGTTTTCGGGCGAGGTTTTCTTTGGTCCGGCCAAGGGCGCATCCGGTCCGGTTGCACGCGATAGTGCGGCGGTTGTTGTTGTGGGCCATGCCAAGTTTCCGGCGGATGTGGTTGACGAGGTCGAGGATGAGGACACCGGTGAGTTAGACATATTCACGCCGCTGCCACGCATGGTTGATCCTGAAAAGGTCGGGCCGGTTCTGGCGGTGCCGACGGGCGATGTGGTCGGACCACAGCTGGCCAATCCTGACACAGGTATTCCGCCACCTCCTGCAAAGCCTGTCGATGCAAAAGCGCCGGAGCTTGTTGTGGCCCCTGCGGTGACGGGTGACGCAAAAATGGTGCTTGCGGCCCCGCGCGCCGAGGATCTGGCCGCGTCTGGCGGATTTGCGTCGCGCCGCAAATCACCCGCGATAGACGTTGACCGACGCGACGTGCCTGCACCACGCGAGCATGCAACCAAAGAACCCGCGACAAAGCAGCCCAAGGTGAAACGCGGGAAACCACGTTTTCTGGGGCTGATCCTGACGGCGATCTTGTTGATTGTGATGGCCTTGGTCGCACTTTGGGCGTCATCGTTGACCGAGGAGGATCTGGCAGGGTGGTTCGGGTCGTCTACGGGTGGGATCGAGACGACCGAAACGGTGGCCCCGCCTGCCACACCACAGGTGGCGGCCGCTGCAGCGCAGGTCGAGCCAACACCGCCCGCAGCGGCAGCAGACCCGTCGCCGACACCCGATGCACAACCGCAGGTTACCACCAATGAGCAAGGCCACGTGTTGAGCCCTGCCGAGGCCGAGCAAATTTATGCCGCGACCGGCGTGTGGCAGCGTGCGCCGCGCCTGCCGTTAGAGCCGCGCACCGAGACGTTAACTGCCCCCTTGCCACAACCCGAGCCGACGCTGGCCGCCCTTGCCATGCCCGTTATGCCGACCATTTCCACTATGAGCCCTGATCCAGCGTTGATTGCCCCGATCAATCCGCCCGCACCAGGCACCGATTTTCAACGTGACGCTGACGGATTTATCCTCGCGACATCGCAAGGCGCAGTGACCCCGCAGGGTGCAGTGGTCTTTTCCGGTCCTCCGTCCAAACGCCCGCCGTTGCGCCCGCAGGCGGCCGCGGCAGCTATGTCCGCAATTGTCGATGATGCGTTGGTCGCCCCCGAGGGTGTTGTTTTGATTGCAGGGCGTCCGTCCAAAGTGCCGCCGTTGCGCCCGGCCAATGCCGCTTTGCCTGAAGTGTCAGCAGAAGCCGACGACGCGGTTCAAGAGGGTGAGCAAACCGCTTTTGCTGATCCCACCCTTGCAGGTGAGCGTCCCAGAGTGCGCCCTGAGGGGCTTGCGCCCGCAACCGTGCCAGAGCCCGAAGCAGAAGACGCGCCCGAACCTGCCGCCCCTGCGGTGCCCGATATTACCGATGTTGTTGCGGCCATTACTGCCGCCGCCCCGCCAAGCCCCTATGTAAATGCAACGGCGCGGGCTGTACGTGCCTCGCCGCGCCCCGACCCACGTCCGCGTAATTTTGCCCGTGTTGTAAGCCGCGCTACCGATCTGGCAGCACAGCAGGCCGCACGTCAGCAACCCGCGCCGCAACAACAGGTTGCAAGCCAGCAAGCGCCGGCACAAGCACCAACGCAGGCAGTATCCAACGCCCCTGCGCAATCGTCGGGCGCCGTGCCGGGTGGTGTGGCCACGGCCGCGACCTTGCAAAACGCAATCAAACTACGCGATGTCAATCTGATTGGTGTTTACGGACGCCCGAGCGATCGCCGCGCCTTGGTCCGGCTGGGCAATGGCCGCTATGTCAAAGTGCAAGTCGGCAGCGAGCTTGATGGTGGACAGGTTTCAGCAATCGGTGACAGTGCGCTCAATTACGTCAAACGTGGCCGTACAATCGCGATCCAACTGCCAAACAGCTAGTCGTTTCGGTTGATTTTACCATCCATGCAGCGGATAGATGGCGCATGGAAACAATACTACTTCAGGCGACGATTTATTTAGGCGCGGCGATTATTGCCGTCCCACTTGCTGCCCGTTTGGGGCTTGGGTCTGTGCTGGGGTATCTGACGGCAGGTATTATTATCGGGCCGGCCTTGGGGCTGGTTGGTAACGAGGCGCAGGACATCCAGCATTTTGCCGAATTCGGCGTTGTCATGATGCTGTTTTTGATCGGGCTCGAATTGGAGCCGCGCGTGTTATGGGACATGCGCAGGCGATTGATCGGGCTGGGCGGGTTGCAGATTCTGTTGACCACGGGTGCCATCATGGCGGCAGCGATCTGGTTTCTGGACTTTGATGCGGCAACCGCGCTGGCGATCGGGCTGATCTTTGCGTTGTCGTCTACGGCGATTGTTTTACAGACTTTAGCTGAAAAAGGGTTGATGCAAACAGGCGGTGGCCGGTCGATATTTTCGGTACTTTTGACCCAGGATATTGCGGTGATCCCGACGCTGGCCTTGCTGCCGCTGTTGGCCGTGGCGAGCCCGATGACAATGGCCCCTGACGGATCGCTAGAACGCGCGGGCGAAGCGATTGACGCACATGAGGCGATGAGCCTTGTTGACGGATTGCCTGCATGGGGTGTGACCTTGGTGACATTGGGCGCGGTGGTGGCGATTGTCCTAGTGGGGGTGTTTTTGACCCGCCCGATTTTCCGCTATATTCACCAAGCCCGTTTACGCGAGATGTATACCGCACTGGCATTGTTGATGGTGGTCTCAATTGCCGAGCTGATGACGCTAGTGGGTCTTTCGCCAGCTCTTGGCACGTTTTTGGCGGGTGTGGTTTTGGCCAACTCCGAATTCCGACACGAGCTGGAAAGCGACCTTGAGCCGTTTAAAGGGCTGTTGCTGGGTCTGTTCTTTATCACGGTAGGTGCAGGCATAGATTTTGAATTGCTCGCGGCCAGTCCAGGTTTTATTCTGGGGGCGACGGCGGCGGTGATTTTAATCAAGGGCGTTGTGCTGTTTGGCCTGTCGCTGTTGTTCAAGATGAACGGCAAAGACCGGTGGTTGTTCACCCTTGGTCTGGCCCAAGCGGGCGAATTCGGCTTTGTGCTGGTGTCGTTTTCATTGCAACAAGGTGTGTTGGGCGAGGTGGTATCGGCGACGGTGTTGTTGATTATCGCCATGTCGATGCTGGTCACGCCTTTGTTGTTCATCACCTATGATCAGCTCAGCAAGCGGGTTGCCCACAGCAGCGGACCCGATGATGATGAAGTCGACGCGCAAGGCACCGTGCTAATCGCCGGTATCGGGCGTTTTGGGCAGATTGTGAACCGCTTGTTGCAATCTGCGGGATTTAGCACGGTGGTGATCGATAATGATTTGCAGACCGTGCAGATGATGCGCACCTTCGGATTTCGCGGCTTCTTTGGTGATCCGACCCGTCCTGATTTGCTGGCGGCAGCGGGATTGGACGAGGCCCGTGTGCTGGTGGTTGCGATTGATGATAAAGCATCAGCGGTCAAATTGGTGACTTATGCCCGCAAAGCCCGTCCTGATTTGCATATTATCGCCCGCGCCCATGACCGCGTGCATGTCTACGAGCTATACGCTGCGGGTGCCAACGACATTGTGCGCGAGATGTTTGATGGCTCGTTGCGGGCAGGTCGGTATGCATTAGAGAACCTTGGACTGACAAATTTCGAGGCAGCCGAGGCCGAAACCTTGTTTTACGAGCATGACCGTGCGGCGGTGCGCGAGTTGGCGAAGTTATGGAAGCCGGGGATCTCGCTTGCGGATAATGCCGAATATGTCGCACAGTCCAAGAAGCTGAATAACGATCTTGAAACAGCACTTGGCACCCGTCAGCACAAGAAAGAGACTGGCGGTTAACTGGCGCAGGACAAGGCGTTATCAAGCGATGCGCGGCCAAAATGCGGGCCAGTATCGCGTGTGGTGAGCGTATCGTTTTCAAGTGATGTGGCCATGATACGGGTCCAGTCGCCGCTAGCGGTGATGACCTCGATAGTTCCGTCACAGCTACGGATGCCGCCACCGATATCACGCTCGCCGATCCGGTGGTTGGTCAGATCGGGTTTGGTCCCTACGAGCGATAGCTGTGCGCTGCCGTCGGGCTGCGGCAGATAACGATAAATCGTCAGTATCTTTGTCAGATGGGGCCTGTCGATATAGGCAATCTCGACGTATCCGTCCCCGTCCAGATCAGCCGCCCCTGCCACGGCAAGCCAGCGGTAGGGTGCGCCGATAAATTCGGTGGTGGCTTTGGCGACCAGCGCGTTGTTGGCGTCAAGCCCCCAGATCGCAAGCCGCGCGCCAAAGTATTCGTGGCTCTCGACGGTGATCACTTCGGGCGCGCCATCAAGGTCCATATCGACAAGGCGGGGGGCGGTATCCTCGAACACAAGCGTATCTGGCCAAAACACGTCGCGCGTTTCGCCGCTCTCAAGTGTGACGCGCAGCCCCGCATGTTCAATCGTATCGCCCAACACGCCGTGGGCATAGCGCGAGGTCGGCTCGGTATACTCAGCGGCCACGATTGTTTCAGCCTGCCCTGCCCCCGTCAGAGCAAGCCAGCAGACCGTGGCCGCCATACGCATTAAATTTGCTTTTCTGGCATCTGCACACGCAACCCGTCCAGTGCGTCAGTCACCTTGATCTGGCACGTCAGGCGGGACTTTGTCGCGTCCGGCTGATAGGCAAAGTCGAGCATATCTTCTTCCATCGCGTCTTTTGGCGTCAGCTTTTCCACCCAGGCGTCGTCCACATAAACGTGGCAAGTCGAGCAGGCACATGCGCCGCCGCAATCAGCTTCGATCCCTGGAATGCCGTTGTCGCGCGCGCCTTCCATGACGGTCATGCCGTTGGCGACATCTACAACGTGCTCTTTGCCGCCGTGTTCTACATAGGTAATTTTGGCCATCTCGATGGCTCCCTTTTCACAAGACTTACAAACTTGCGGCATTTCTAACCATAGGGCGCGCGGCAGACCACCCCAAAACTGTGCTATGTGTGCCAACCTTGATAACAAAACTTTGCAGGTGCTTTGGTGGGACGCGCACATGGGGTATAGCGGTGCAAGATAACACGCACCAAGAGGTCTGCACCAATGAAATCGCTGTTTTATGCCACGGTGATTGCCACCATTTGCGCCTGTGCGCCTGTGCAGCCGCGCCCCGCCAATGTGATGATTGATGTGGCCCCGATCGAGGTCCAGCGCGACGGGCGGTGTTTTGCCAATGACACGGCCCCTGCGGTAATCCAGACCGTGCGCCTGCAAGAAATAGAGACGGCCGAGACACGCAGCGCGGATGGCACTGTGATCAGCCCTGCCACGTTCCGCACCGCCATCCGCCAGCAAATTCTGCGCGAGCGCGCCCCGATCCGGTTCGAGACCGTGTGTCCGCAAGACTATACCCGTGATTTTGTCGCGACCCTGCAGCGCGCGCTGACGGTGCGCGGGATCTATCAAGGGCCGATTTCGGGCAACCTGGACAATGCAACAGCCACCGCTACGCGGGTGTTTCAACGACAAGACGGGCCTGATTCTGTATTGCTGTCAGTGCAAACAGCGCGGGTTTTGGGGATTGTGGCACTGGATCGCGCGACGTTGGACGCGGATTAAACGCCAAAGGGCGCAGCCTAAGCCGCGCCCTTCAGTTTGTGCATGTCGTTGGAATTAGTCCAGCAACAGAGCTTCGAAACGTGGGTCACCGCCGCGACGTAAAAGCAGCAGCAAGGATTTGCGCCCTGCGTCTTTTGCCGCGGCAATCTGCGCCTCTAGGTCTGCGACGGCTGTGATCGTCTCGCGGCCTGCTTCTACAATCAAATCGCCTGCAATCAGCCCTTTGGACGCTGCGTCGCTGGCGGGGTCAATCTGTGTGATCACAAGTCCGGTGGCGTCGGCCAGCGAATACTGCTCTTCCAACTCGGGAGTGATTTCCGACAGGGTCATTCCAAGGATTTCAGAGCTGTCAGGTGCGGTTGGATCTTCGGCGGCGACAGGAAATGCTTGTGCTTCTGCGGTTTCACGTCGGCCAAGCACAACAGTAATGTCCAGCGTTTCGCCGTTGCGCAAAATGACCACGGGGACCTCTTTGCCAACCGGCGAGTTGCCTACGATACGCACCAGTTCTTTGGTGTCTCCGATTGTGATCCCGTCAAAGGTTGTGATCACGTCACCGCCCAACATGCCTGCGTCTTCTGCAGGGCCTGATGGCACGTCTGTGATCAATGCACCGCTCGCCGAGTTCAACCCGTCGATGGCATCAACCATATCGGGTGTGACATCCTGAATGCGCACGCCAAGCCAGCCGCGGCGGGTTTCGCCGAATTCCTTAAGCTGGTCGACAACGTTGCTGACCACAGCCGATGACATGGCAAAACCGATGCCAATCGAGCCGCCGTTTGGTGACAGGATCGCCGTGTTCACACCGACAACTTCACCGTCCATATTAAACAGTGGTCCGCCAGAGTTACCACGATTGATCGCCGCATCTGTCTGGATATAGTCGTCGTAAGTTCCTGATAACGCGCGATTACGCGCCGACACGATCCCTGCGGAGACAGAAAACCCCTGCCCCAGCGGATTGCCCATGGCCATCACCCAATCGCCAACGCGCGCGCCAGATGAACTGCTGTCGCCAAACGACACATAAGGCAGATCGTTCAAGTCAACTTTCAGCACTGCGATATCGGTGTTTGGATCGGTGCCGACCAGTTCGGCGGGCACACCTTCTTCTCCGCCAGGGAAGAATTCGATCAGAATTTCATCGGCCCCTTCAATGACGTGGTTGTTGGTCACGATATAGCCGTCTGCCGAGATCACAAAGCCGGAGCCAAGTGCCGAAGACTGCCGTGGTGCGCCGCCATCAGGTCGCTGCATATCGTTGAAAAAATCCTCAAACGGCGATCCTTCCGGCACTATGCCTTGCGGGCCTGTGCGTCCGGCAATCGTGGTTGACGTCGTGATGTTCACGACCGAGGGGCTGACCTGTTCGGCAAGATCGGCAAAGGTCACGGGACGCGCCTGCGCCTCGGACGGGGCGGCTTGCGAAAGCGCCAGTGCCACGGCCAGCGCCGTGCTTGTCATCAATGTCATAAATGCGCCGCGCGTTTGAGTGTCGCGGCCATGGGCTACAAGTGCCTGAGATCTCACGTGAAAAACTCCTTCAAACTGAAATTTGGCGGCGAAGTCCTCCCTCGCCTCTTCTGTGTAGTGTGAATGTAGGGCGCGCAAGACGCAACACAAAGAGCAATCGCGCATTTTCAACAGGACGTGATCAGCAGAGTGATCCGAATTAGGTAATTTCGACGAGATCCCGAATTACAGCGCTTGTGCCATAGGCAGCCATTGGGTGGGCGCACTAAGACCACGCCATTCGAGGTATCGGTTTTGCTTAGTTATCGGCTTGAGGAAACAGGAAGGCCAGCCTGCCCGCCGCCATTGGTTTCACAACAACCCCGCGATTAGCTTGCTAGATGTCGTCAACGAGGGTGAATTCGAGTTCATCAAGATAAACTGTGATAGCTTTCCGTAGTCGCGCACCTTCGACCGCTATGAGCGAAAGTAACTGGGTCATGTGATACCGTTTAAAAGCAAAAAGGCCGCAACAAGTGCGGCCTTTTTGTATTTTGTAAGTGCCGTTACCGCGAGGCAGCGCCTTGATCCGACTTCAGGTAGTTGAAAAATTCGTTGTCTGGCGACAGAATCATGGACGCGTTGTCGGAGGTCAATGCGCGCGTATAGGCCGTCATGGAGCGGTAGAATTCAAAGAATTCAGGGTCCGCGCCAAAAGCTTCGGCAAAGATTGCGTTACGGGTTGCATCGGCTTCACCACGTGTGATTTCGGCCTGACGCTGACTGCCTGACACAAGCTCGATCACGGTTCTGTCGGCGGTTGCACGTACGCGTAGCGCCGCTTCGTTACCGCGTGCAACCTCGTCGGCTGCTTCGCGCTCGCGCTCTGCTTTCATCCGCTCGTAGGTCGCGTTCAGGTTTTCAGGTGGCAAATCCGTACGCTTGAGACGCACATCGATGACTTGCAAACCAAGCGCGTTCGCCTCTGCAATCGCACCATTACGGATGCGCAGCATCAGGCCTGCACGGTCGGTCGACAGGATATCGTTCGAAGACACCGAGCCTAGCACCGCACGCGTTTGGGCGCGAAGGATACTGTCAAGACGGCTTGCTGCGGCCTCTTCGCCACCGTCACCAACCGCTTGGCGGAACCGTTCTACGTCCGAAATCCGGTAGCGGGCAAAGGAGTCTACGACCAGACGGCGATCGTCTGATGGCGTAACTTCCAATGGCTCAAGGTCGCGGCTGAGGATACGGTCATCGTAGCGCACGACGTTCTGGATCAACGGCACTTTGAAAGCCAGACCTGGGTCTTCTTTCACCTTCACGATTTGCCCGAATTGCAGCACAAGCGCTTTTTCACGCTCGTCAACAATAAAGACAGAGGACACAAGGGCTGCGACAACAACGACAACTGCGGGGATCAGGAATGCGGATTTATTCATTAGTTCGACCCTCCGGTGCTGGACTGTGTGTCGTTTGAATTGCGGCGCAATTCGTTCAGCGACAGATAAGGCACAACGCCCTGATTGCCCGCCGCACTATCATCCATCAAGATGATGTCCGTGTTGCCCAAGACCTGCTCCATGGTTTCGAGATAAAGCCGCTTGCGTGTCACTTCGGGTGCTTTTTCATATTCGCTGAGAACAGCCGTGAAACGCGAAGCTTCGCCTTCTGCCTCGTTCACGACTTGCGCGCGATACGCTTCTGCTTGTTCCAGAAGTTGTGCGGAATCGCCTCGCGCCCCTGCAAGCACTTGGTTGGCATAAGCGTCAGCCACGTTTTGCAAACGATCACGTTCTTGCGCGGCATCCTGCACCTTACGGAACGACGCGATGACCTCTTGTGGTGGATCGGCCTTGTCAAAGTTGACACGGATGATGTTCACGCCGCTGTCATAGCTGTTGAGCGTGGACTGAATCAGGTCGCGCAGATTGCTGGCAATAAGACCACGGTCACGGTTCAAAATCGGCGCCAGCTCGGATTGTGAAATGATTTCACGCATCACCGAGTCTGAAACAGCTTCGATCGTCTGTGGCGGGTTGGAGAGGTTAAACAGATAGGCACGCGGATCGGAGATGTTCCAGACCACCTGAAAATCGATATCTACGATATTCTGGTCGCCCGTCAGCATCAAGCCGGTGTCACTGGTCGTCCGCCCCACACCGATGTCGATGTTACGCTCTGAGGTCACGGCCAGAACTTCTCGTGTCACGATTGGCCATGGCGCAAAGTTCAGGCCGGACCCAACGGTGTTGCTATAGCGTCCCAGCATCAGCTCGACCGCCTGCTCTTCGGGTTTGACGGTATAAAACGACGCCATACCCCAAAGCACAACCGCGCCCAGAACCCCAAGCCCGATAGTGCCGCGGGTCAACGCAGGGCCAGCGCCACCGCCAGAAGGTCCGGTGCCATTGCCACCACCTTTGCCGCCGCCACCCATCAGAACGCGCAGATGTTCGCGGCCTTTGTTCATCAATTCGTCAATTTCAGGGATGCCCTGTGGCTCGTTTGGTTTGCGCGGCGGCTTGGGGGGCTCGCCCCCGCCGTTAGATCCGCCATTTCCACCGCCGCCCCATGGGCCACCGTTATTTCCTGCCATTGCGTCTTAACCTATTCTGTTTCGCCCCGACTTCAGGGCCGTCTACTTATATGTGTACGTTTATGCCTGAAAATCAAGCGCGGCGCACGGGTTCCTTCATTGTCACCAGCTCTTCCGAAATCGTCGGATGAACGGCGACAGTTCTGTCGAAATCTTCTTTGGTTGCGCCCATTTTCACCGCAATCCCGACCATCTGGATCAATTCGCCCGCGTGATCTGCGACGATATGACAGCCCAGAATTTTGCGGGTTGCTTGGGACACGATCAGCTTCATCAGCACACGGTCGGTGCGTCCTGCAAAGGCGTGGTTCATCGGCTTGAACGATGTCGCGTAGACCTCGATCGGCTCTTGCTCGCGCGCCTCTTCCTCGGTCAGTCCGATGGTGCCAAATTCGGGCTGGGTAAAGACCGCCGAGGGGATTAAGTCGTGGTCAGGCTTGGTCGGGTTGCCTTTGAACACGGTTTCGACAAATGCCATGCCTTCGCGGATCGCCACGGGGGTCAGGTTCACACGGTCGGTCACATCGCCCACCGCATAGATTGATGGCACAGCGGTTTGGCTATAATCGTCGACAAGGATTTGACCATTGCGACCAAGCTTAACGCCGATCTCTTCCAGCCCAAGCCCGTCTGTATTGGCATGGCGTCCTGTTGCGAACATGACCTGATCGAATGTGTGTTCGTCGGCGTTTGTGTCCGTCACGCGGACGGTGTTGCCCTCTTGACGCATCTTGGCGACGTTGGTGCCAAGGCGCAGGTTCACACCTTTTTCAACCATTCCCTCCGCGATCAGACCGCGTGCCTCGTCATCAAAGCCGCGCAGAATTTGTGCGCCGCGATAGAATTGTGTGACCTTGACGCCCAAGCCATTCAGGATGCCTGCAAATTCAGAGGCGATATAGCCGCCGCCGACGATCAGGATGTTCTTTGGGAATTCTTTGAGGTTGAAGATGTCGTTGGAGGTGATTGCAAGCTCTGCGCCTGCGATCTCTGGCTTGGTCGGGTGGCCGCCTGTGGCGATAAGGATGTGTTTTGCGCTTACCTCTTCGCCTGTCGATAGCGTAACGGTATGCGCGTCTTTCAACGTGGCGCGGGCGTCATAGATGCGTACGTCCGAATTGCCCAACAGCTTGCGGTAGACCCCTTCAAGGCGGTCGAGTTCAGCGTGCAATTTGGTTTGGAATTTGGTCCAGTCGAACGGCCCGACTTTCACGTCCCAGCCGTATCCGGCGGCGTCGTGCATGCTTTCGGCGTAGGTCGAGGCAAAGACCATAAGTTTTTTGGGCACGCAGCCTCGGATTACGCAGGTGCCGCCCATGCGGAACTCTTCGGCCAGCGCCACTTTGGCGCCTGTGGCTGCGGCAACGCGTGCTGCGCGCACGCCGCCAGACCCGCCACCGATTACAAAAAGATCAAAGTCAAAGGTCAAATCACCGCTCCCGTCATTCCAGTCTTAACAGGACGTAACCTATGGGTGTGGACCGCTGACTACAACGGCATTCGCGTCACTGTGACCACAAACGGCGCGGGAACTTAGTCGAAATCCTCGGCAAACAGGTTGCCGCTGTCCATAAAGTCGAATTTGCTTTCTGTAATATCGCCATTATTGATATCATTGACCTCGACCCGTCCGTCACCGTAGCCCACGATCACAATATCGCAGATGTCGATGAACAGCCCGTTTTCCACGACGCCCGGGATCTGGTTCAGTACCAGGCTTAGCTGGCGCGGATTGCCGATCCGGTTGAGGTGCAGATCCAGGATGTGGTTGCCCTCGTCGCTGATATAGGCCGCCTCGCCATTCATGCGCAGACCGGCAGTTTGGCCAAGAACGTCCATGCCAATCAAGGTTTCCTCGATCAGCATCTTGGTGGTTTGCCAGCCAAACGGGATAATCTCGACGGGCAGCGGGAACGCACCTAGGGTTTTAACCCGCTTGGTCGGGTCCGCGATGACGATCATCTGGTCAGAGGCCGTGGCCACGATCTTTTCTTGCAAATGCGCGCCGCCGCCACCTTTGATCAGGTACAGATTGCCGTCATATTCATCAGTACCGTCTATTGTAAGGTCGAGCCATTTGGCCTCATCCAGCGAGATCACTTCAATGCCGACTTCACGCGCAAGTTGCGCCGTGCGCGCCGAAGTGGGGACCCCCTTGATCCGCAGCCCGTCGTGGCGCACCATATCGCCCAAGCATTGCACCAACCACGCCGCTGTTGACCCCGTGCCAAGCCCGACTTTCATGCCTGATTTCACATATTCAGTCGCTTTTTTAGCGGCGACAAATTTGGCTTTATCGATCGGGGACAGGGCACTGGACATGGCGGCTCCATTCTGTGGTTTTCAGTTTTATAAGGGGAATGACACAAGAGGGAAACATCTCGTTTCGCGGTGGATGCGTCGTTTTTGCGGCTTACATTTGCTGCAGTTTGCGTATGATCCGCCTATGACACAAAATCTGACACTTTATTACGCACCTGACAATGCCTCGCTGTGTATCCGGCTGGCGCTATTGGAATTGGGATTGCCGTTCGAGACCGTGCTGGTGGACCGCGCAGCACAGGGCCTGTCGGCGCCAGAATATCTGGCGCTAAACCCCAATGGCTTCATCCCCACGCTGCTGACACCTGAGGGGCCAATTTACGAGACGGGTGCTATTCTTTTATGGTTATCGCGCGACGGATTCATGCCCGCAGGGCTGACCCGTGGCGAGGCGCTGTCGTGGTTATTCTGGCTGTCCAATACACTTCACGCAGCGATGCGCATGTGGTTTTATCCGCACAAGTATATTACAGAAGCGGCTGTGCCTGCCCTGCGCGATGCGACACAGGAGCATATGAACGCGTTGTTTGCCCATCTTGAAGCCCATGCGTCTTGGCTCGATGATGCGCAGCCCAGCGCATTGGGGTGTTATCTCGCCCCGATGGTGCGCTGGGCCGGGTTATATGGTCAGGATCAGGTCTGGTTCGATTTGTCCTGTTATCCAAGGTTGCGTGGATATATGAAGCGCTTGGAAATACGTCCTTCTGCACATCAAGCAAGTCGTGCAGAGGGTCTAGGCGAAACAATTTTTTTCACGCCGTGCTTGCCAAATCCCTCTGAAGGAAGTGCTATCTGATGTTTCTGTCTGTGTTCGATATGTTCAAGGTGGGCATTGGCCCTTCGTCGTCTCATACCATTGGCCCGATGGTCGCAAGCGCGCGGTTTTTGGATCATTTGCGCGCTTTGCCTTTTGGTGTGGCAGGGGTGAAGGCGTCGCTGCATGGCTCGCTGGCGTTCACGGGCGTTGGCCATGCCACGGACCGCGCGGTGATCTTGGGGCTCGCAGGGTTTCGCGCGGATGATTATGATGTGGTCAAAGCTGACGCCGAGATGGTGCGTATTCAGGCGGAACATACGGTTTTTCCTGAAGGTTTGGGGGGGTTGCGATTTCATCCCAACGAAGATGTGTTGTTTGATTACGGCCCAGCGCTGGCAGGTCACGCGAATGGTATGATCCTGAAGGGTGTGGATTCCCAAGGCGATGTGATTACGCAAGTCACCTACTATTCCATTGGCGGCGGATTTGTATTGACGGAAACCGAGTTGGCCGCGGGCAAGGATACCGATGATGGTCCTGCTGTCCCCTACCCGTTTCGCTCTGCGGCGCAGATGCTGGCGATGGCATCGTCCTCGGGCATGTCGGTGGCCCAAATGAAACGCGCGAATGAATTATCGCGCAAATCAG
This sequence comes from Yoonia sp. MH D7, assembly GCF_054439475.1. Lineage (NCBI taxonomy): Bacteria > Pseudomonadati > Pseudomonadota > Alphaproteobacteria > Rhodobacterales > Paracoccaceae > Yoonia > Yoonia sp. MH D7. The sequence goes on along the minus strand of NZ_JBTJCF010000001.1, from coordinate 576,970 downwards.
GTACAGATCTGGACAAGGGGCTGACCCGTATTTGGGAGGTCATGAACGCCTGTATTGATCGGGGTTTGGTCACGGACGGGATTTTACCTGGTGGGTTACATGTCAAACGCCGTGCCAAGGGGATTTACGATGCGCTGATGGCCGAGCGCGGCATGAACCAGAGCGCGCCGCATACGATCAACGATTATATGTCGACTTATGCGATGGCGGTGAACGAAGAGAATGCCGCTGGTGGACAGGTTGTAACAGCCCCCACAAATGGCGCGGCGGGTGTCGTGCCAGCGACTATACGTTATTACCTCGATCATGTGCCGGGTGCGACTGTGGCGAGTGTGCCAGAGTTTTTACTAACCGCAGCCGCGATTGGTGGCTTGGTCAAGTTTAACGCCTCGATTTCGGGGGCCGAAGCGGGCTGTCAGGCGGAAGTCGGTTCAGCGGCGGCGATGGCGGCAGCCGGCTTATGTGCGGTATTGGGTGGTACGCCCGAGCAGGTTGAAAATGCTGCCGAGATTGCACTCGAGCATCATCTGGGCATGACCTGTGATCCCGTGCGCGGGCTGGTTCAGGTCCCCTGTATTGAACGTAACGGGTTGGGGGCGATCAAGGCGGTCAGTGCTGCGTCACTTTCCATGCGCGGCGACGGCACGCATTTGGTTCCGTTGGATGCGGCGATTGAAACCATGCGCCAGACCGGTGTGGATATGTCGGAGAAGTATAAAGAGACGTCATTGGGCGGTCTCGCCGTGAATGTGCCGAATTGTTAGCCGTCGATAGGTTGAAACCCATCCGACACAGCGACCAGAGTGTGGGGATATGTAGGATGGGTTTTACGCCATGTTGACGGCAAGCCATACGGACCGCGTTTTATCAGGCATCGTCTTGATGCTCGGCTTTTGCCTGACGGCGCCGCTGATCGACGTGGCCTCCAAACTGGCAGCGCAGACTATACCCGTTGGGCAAATTACCACCGCACGGTTTGTCGTACAAGCGGCGATAATGGCGCCGATCTGTCTCGCGCTGGGCCATTCACTGTCCCTGCCCCGCGCACTGTTGTGGCAATTGGTGCAACGCGCATTTTTCCTTGTCGCCTCGACCTATTGCTTTGTGGCGGCCGTTCAAGTGATGCCGATTGCCGATGCTTTAGCGATTGCCTTTATCGAGCCGTTCATACTGTTGATCCTCGGTCGCATTTTATTCCAAGACGAGGTTGGTCCTCGGCGTATCGGGGCCTGTTTAGTGGGCTTTGCAGGGTCATTACTGGTCATCCAGCCCAGTCTTTCTGCCTTTGGCATGGTCGCACTTTACCCTGTTGGCACCGCGTTCAGTTTTGCGGCTTATATGTTGGTCACTCGGTCGCTGGGACGCAGCATGCACCCCATCCCAATGCAGCTGCACACGGCGACGGTGGCTGCTGTGATGTGCCTGCCTGTCATGGTGCTAGCCAACGGGTCGGGGATTGTCACTCTTGATCCGGTGCTGCCGCAGGGCAGCGCGTGGCTATGGATGTGCGGTGTGGGCGTGGCCTCGTCGGTGGCGCATCTGATGATGACCTATGCCCTACGCATGGCCCCCACTTCGACACTTGCCCCGCTGCATTACCTGGAAATCGTTAGCGCCGTGGCTTTGGGGTATCTGGTGTTTTCCGATTTCCCCAATGCGCTGACGTGGTTAGGAATTGCTGTAATCGTGGCGTCGGGCCTGTTTATTATCTGGCGCGAACATGTCACTGCCACGCCGCCGATTGCGCCTCGCCCAAGTGTTCATTAGGCTTGCCCCATGACCGTTGATCGCCCCTTTTTTGGCATTGTCCTGATGCTTGGATTTTGCTTTCTCGCCCCTCTGGGTGACGCCATGGCCAAGCTGTTGGGCGGGCAAATATCGCTCGGCGTTTTGATCTTTGTGCGGTTTTCGGTGCAGGCGCTGGTTCTATTACCGTTGGTGTATTGGGCAGGCGCGGGGCTGCGTTTGCCTGCGGGCGCACTGCCTTTGACGTTGATTCGCACCTGTCTGCATATCGCGGGCATCGGGTTCATGTTTAGCGCTCTGCGCTATTTGCCTTTGGCAGATGCCCTTGCGATTACCTTTGTAATGCCTTTCATAATGCTGCTGCTTGGCCATTTTGTGATGCATGAAGAAGTAGGCAAGCAACGTATGGCCGCCTGTGCTGTGGGGTTTATCGGCACGCTTTTGGTGATCCAGCCCAACTTTACCCAAGTCGGCTGGCCCGCGTTATTGCCGCTTGGAGTGGCTGTGATTTTTGCGCTGTTCATGATGGTCACGCGTCAGATTGCGAAACAGATTGATCCGATCAAATTACAAGCGATCAGCGGGCTGCAAGCGAGTGCCATGATCTTGCCGGTGTTGCTGTTGTTTCCTGACACCGCTGCGACCTATATCGCGATGCCCGATACCTCGACATTAGGAATGTTGGCCCTGCTTGGCATCCTTGGCACCGTCGCACATCTGGCAATGACGTGGAGCCTGCGGTTTGCCCCCGCGTCCACCCTCGCACCGATGCAATATCTCGAGATCCCGTTTGGCACCTTTATCGGCTGGCTGATCTTTCACGATCTGCCTAACGGATTGGCTGCTATCGGTATATGTATCACCGTGGGCGCGGGGCTGTATATTATCGTGCGCGAGCGACGGCTTGCCCGAGTGCCTGCATCTGCGCCCGTGGCACCGTTACAATAACCGGCCCCGTGCAACTGATCTGCACTTCATGATCCGCCGCCGCGTTCGACGGGCTGGTAAAGTGCATCGGATGCATCGGCCGGTCGCTGATCGGCCATCTTAACCCCTGCCCCTGCACACGCGCATCCGCCAATGGCATGATCGACACCCGCGTCCCAATCGGCAGGTGCAGGGTTAAACCACGAGAAGGGACTATCGCGCTGGCATCATCAGCACTGATCAGCAGAACCGGACGCTCGGGATTGCGCCCCATCACATGCAGCACCGCCAAAGTATGATCCAGCCGGCCACCCGCAAACCCCAGCGCATAGATCAAAGGGGCATTGACCCGCGACAGACCCTTTTCAAAGTCAACAGTTTCCTGTTCTGCGATATGGTGCAGCACAGCGGCAAAACGCGTGCGCGAGGCGTCCGACAGGCTATCCAGATCGCCGATCACCGCAACCGGATCAATGCCCACTGCGAGCAGATGATCCGCCCCCCCGTCAATGCCAACAAACTGCTTTGTAAGGCTTTGGAAAATGTTAAGCTCTTTAGGTCCAATATAGGCAGCACCAACCAAGACTATTGGACCCAAACTGTGAACAATCGACATAACGCGCCCCCTTTTGTTGCGATTCAAGCCACCTGCCTTAATATGGCCTTGAAATAATACCGAGTCTAACCCGCCATTGTGCCGGATTGCGAACCAGTTGATGGTAAACACACTCTTACTGGATTTAGGAGAAAGCGAGCAAAAAGATGGTTGAGTCGAGTAAGATTCTTACCGTATCCTACGGCACCTTCTCGTGCACATTAGAGGGATTTGACGATTCCTTTGGCACGATGAAAGCGATTGCGGAATATTTCCGTGATCTGGCTGCTGACGATAGGTACTTCGGGGCTGAACCCCCTGCCCCCGATGTCGCAATGTTGGCAAAGATCGCCGAGCGTGAAATTACGCGCCGCGTTGATGCCCACACACAGGACGGTGGTATTGTGTTGCGCGCATCTCAAGCCGTAGCGCCTGCAATGCCGCCACAAGTGTCGCGCCCAGAGCCTGTGCAAATGGCAACTGCGGCCGTGGCACCTCAGGTCGCACCGACGCTGAAAGATCGCACATTGGACGATTTTCAGAAAGCTCTGTCAGACGCGGCAGCGGATGAAACCGCGCATGAGGCAACGCCCAAGACCGAGCATCATGTGTCCTCGCCGCGTATTGCAACTCCGCACGCTTTGACATTTGATGATATGGGCGAGGTTACACATACCGCCCCCGCACATCCGGATTCAGAAAGCGTCGCAGCAAAATTACAGCGCATCCGCGCCGTAGTGGGCAAGTCACAAGAAAAGTCACATGAGGCTGATTTTGTAGAAGATCTTGGCGAAACACCGATGCCTGTGGTGCCAGATGCCGCCGAAGATGCGCCTGTTGCGGAAGACACAAAAGTTGCGGATAAAAAACCTGCAATCGATATGTCCGATCTTGATTTTAGCACGCCAGACGCGAGCGAAGAATCCGAATCCTTGGTAGAAGATGCTCCACATGACGCGCCCGAAACTATTCATGAAGATGTTGCCGAGGACGAAGCTGACGCCCCAACCGACGATGATGCGCTGCTCGACGGCTTGGCGGCAAAAGTTGCACAGTCCACTCCTGCTGCGCCAGACGACGCGCCTCAAACTCTGGAAAAACCTGCGATTCGCGCGCAAATTTTGCGTATTCGTAAAACACAGCTCCTCGACGTAACCGTTGAAGAGCCTGTCGATGCTGTGGCTGCCGTCGACGAAAATTTCGCCATCGCACAAAACATTGACGACGACGATACTGACGCTGAGTTCGGTTTGGACGACGATCTTCAAAACCTTGCGATTCTTGACGGCTTCGAGGATCTGGAAGGCTTTGACGCCCCTATCAATACCACCCTGTCTGACGATGACGAAGCCGATTTGATGGAAGAACTGGCCGAGGTCGAACGTGACTTTACACCAGTGCAACCTCAGGCAGCCGAATCACAAGAACTGGCGACACAAAAACCGCGCACAACACTGCCTGAAACAGATGACGCAACTATGTCGCATATTCTAACTCAGACCGATCAGCAGTTGAGCGAGCCAGAGGGCAGCCGTCGCCGCGATGCGATTGCCCAGTTGAAGGCTGCGGTTGCAGCAACTGAAGCTGCGCGCCAGCTAGGTGATAAGGGCCACAAGAAGGAAGAAACGGAAGACGCGTTCCGCGAAGACCTCAAAGAGGTTGTGAACCCGACCGCTGCACGCCCGACACGGGTGAAACCGACCGACACCCGCACAGTTCGTCCGCGCCCTGCGCCGTTGAAACTGGTCGCGTCGCAACGTGTTGATGCGCATGTACCTGCAACGCACGCAACTCCGGTTCAACCGCGCCGTGTCGCAGCCACAGCCGAGCCGATCAGCCCCGCCGCCGCAACCAACTTTGCCGAATTTGCAGAGGAAATGGGCGCAACGTCACTAGCTGATCTGCTGGAAGCCGCAGCAGCCTATACCGCATTTGTGGAAGGCGTCGAGGATTTCTCGCGCCCTCAGATCATGAAGAAAGTGCAGTCAAGCACCGAAACTGAGTTCAGCCGTGAAGATGGTCTGCGCTCCTTCGGGACCTTGCTGCGCCAAGGCCGGATCAGCAAGGTGCGTAACGGCCGCTTTCAGGTGTCGGACGCTTCGCGGTTCAAGCCGGAAGCCAAAGCGGGTTAAAGCACCCTATAATAGATATGAAAAAGGCGGGGAATTTCCCCGCCTTTTTTGTTTTACACTCTGATGTTACGCAATCACGCCTCTGGATCAGCGTCCGGATCAATTTGCCCGATGCCGAGAAACACCTTTTTAAACGGAAACACCCAGCCGATGCCAAGTGTCGCGTAGATGAAAAACTCGATGACCAATGGTGCGCGATCCGCGACCGACATAATGGCAACCGCGACCAGAATATAAATCGGCATGAACACCAGCAACAAAAACAGTGCGCGGCGTCGCTTCTGTTTGTAAGTCATTGACATCAGTCAGCAAACGGATCGGTGACAAGGATCGTATCTTCACGTTCAGGCGAAGTCGAAACCAGCGCAACCGGGCAGTCGATCAGCTCTTCAATGCGCCGCACATATTTGATCGCGGCGGCAGGCAGTTGCGCCCAAGACCGCGCGCCCTCGGTGGATTCGCTCCAGCCTTCGATTTCTTCGTAAATCGGCGTGCAACGAGCTTGCTGATCTGCCGCAGTTGGCAAATAGTCGAGAGTTTCGCCGTCAAGATCATAGCCTGTGCATATTTTTAACGTCTCGAACCCGTCAAGCACATCGAGCTTTGTCAGACAGATGCCCGTGATCCCCGATGTTGCGCAGGTTTGGCGCAAAAGCGCCGCATCAAACCAGCCGCAGCGCCGTTTACGTCCGGTCGTCGTGCCAAATTCATGGCCGCGCTCGCCCAAACGCTGGCCGTCCGCGTCGTGCAGTTCTGTCGGAAACGGTCCTTCGCCAACACGCGTGGTATAAGCTTTGACGATCCCAAGAACGTAGTCGATCGCCGTTGGCCCAAGACCCACACCGGTCGCCGCCTGCCCCGCAATCACGTTTGAAGACGTCACAAACGGATAGGTGCCAAAGTCGATATCAAGCAGCGCGCCCTGCGCACCTTCGAACAAAATCCGTTTCCCTGCTTTGCGTTTTTCAGCCAAAACCTTCCAGACAGGGGCGGCGTAGGGCAGGATTTTCGGTGCTATTTCTTTAAGCGCGGCCAACAACGCATCGCGGTCAACCTCGTCAAATCCGAGCCCTTTGCGCAAAGGATTGTGGTGTTGCAACGCGCGATCAACGCGGGCTTCAAGCGTTTTAACATCTGCCAGATCCGCCACACGAATCGCACGACGCCCGACTTTATCCTCATAGGCTGGCCCAATGCCGCGCCCGGTTGTGCCGATTTTAGTGCCCGCGCTAGCGGCCTCTTCACGCAGCCGGTCAAGTTCACCGTGCAAAGGCAGGATCAGCGGCGTGTTTTCCGCGATCATCAAGTTGTCAGGGTTGATTGTCACACCCTGTTCTTCAATCGTCGCAATCTCGTTCAACAGGTGCCAAGGGTCCAAAACAACCCCGTTACCGATCACCGACAGTTTGCCACCGCGCACCACGCCCGATGGCAAAGCGTGCAATTTATAAACTTTGCCATCAATGACCAACGTATGGCCCGCGTTATGCCCGCCTTGAAAACGCGCGATCACATCTGCGCGCTCAGAGAGCCAATCAACGATTTTGCCTTTACCTTCGTCACCCCATTGGGCGCCTACGACGACGACGTTTGCCATGATATCTGGTCCTTTTAGATTCCCTTTCCTGCTATATCGGTGCAACCCTATGTATGAAACCGCCAATTTGCCACATGGCAGGGGTAGACAGCCCTGCGCCACGCTTGCAAAGGTAAAGGCGACTGAAAAACAAAGGTGATTTATGGGTTTTCTTCTGCGTTGGCTATTTGCATTTATCTTGCTTGCAGCGACTTATAATCCCACTCAGTGGAATTTTACCCGCTGGGCGACGGTCAATTATCAGGACATGCTGTCGATTTGTGTGCTTGCGGGATTAGTTTTATTGGTCGGCTACATCATCTATTTACGCGCAACCCTGCGGTCTATTGGCTTGTTTGGCATGTTACTGGTGCTGGCGGTCGCGGGCACAATGATCTGGGTGCTGTTTGAACAGGGGGTCATTAGCCTCGCCGATCCCACCGTCAATACTTGGCTGGCTATCATCATTTTGTCGTTTGTGCTGGCGATTGGCCTGTCGTGGTCTATTGTGCGTCGCAAGCTGTCGGGCCAAGCCGATGTCGATGACATCGATGCATAATGCATTGCCTCTTGCGACAGCCGCCCCAAAATCATAGATACCACCCGAAACCAAATTAAACGTTAGGCTGTCCGTTCATGGAAAATGTTGTCCTCGTCGTCCATCTGATCCTTGCTTTGTCCCTGATCGGGATGGTGTTGATGCAGCGCTCCGAGGGTGGGGGCTTAGGTATTGGCGGCGGCGGTGGCGGCGCGACTGGTGGCCGGTCTGGTGCAACCGCGATGGGCAAAGCCACATGGATTTTGGCGATTGGCTTTATCTGCACGTCGATTGCTTTAACGATTATTGCGGCCGAAAAATCAGCAGGTTCGTCGGTAGTTGACCGTCTCGGCGCGGCGCCTGTCACCCAAGACGGTGCTCCGGCGCCAGACTTGGGCGAAAGCCTTTTGCCGCCTTCGTCCGATGAAGCACCTCTGGTACCGGCGGTCGAATAACCTACTAATCCTGCGGGGGTGGCGGTTTTCACCTACATGATGTTGCGTCAGCGGTTGCGCTGACGCCCCGAATCCACTATTAGATAAATCCCGTGAGTATGCGAATTTTACGGTTCGGGTTTCCACATATTTTGACCTTTTGAACCACGCAAACGGGGGCGCATCCGCTATGGCACGTTATATTTTTATCACTGGTGGCGTTGTTTCATCTTTGGGCAAAGGGTTGGCGTCTGCCGCCTTGGGCGCGCTTTTACAGGCCCGTGGGTTTTCCGTGCGTCTGCGCAAGCTTGACCCCTACCTGAACGTCGATCCGGGCACGATGTCGCCGTTTGAGCATGGCGAAGTTTTTGTCACCGATGATGGTGCAGAAACAGATCTCGACCTTGGCCACTACGAGCGGTTCACCGGCGTACATGCCCGCAACACTGATTCCGTGTCATCGGGCCGGATTTATTCCACCGTCTTGGAAAAAGAGCGTCGCGGCGATTATCTGGGCAAAACCATCCAAGTGATTCCCCATGTGACTAACGAGATCAAGGATTTCCTAAAGGTCGGTGACGACGAAGTTGATTTTATGCTCTGCGAGATTGGCGGCACTGTAGGCGACATTGAAGGCTTGCCTTTCTTTGAGGCGATCCGCCAGTTTTCCCATGACAAACCGCGCGGCCAGTGTATTTTCATGCACCTGACCTTGCTGCCCTATCTGGCTGCATCAGGTGAATTGAAGACCAAACCGACCCAGCATTCGGTAAAAGAATTACAGTCGATCGGCATCGCGCCTGACATTCTTGTGTGCCGCTCCGAGCACCCGATCCCTGAAAAAGAGCGCGAGAAAATCGCCCTGTTTTGTAACGTCCGCAAGGAAAGCGTTGTCGCTGCCTACGATCTGAAATCGATATATGAAGCGCCCTTGGCCTATCATGCGCAGGGACTGGATCAGGCGGTTCTGGACGCGTTTGATATCTCCCCCGCTCCCGCGCCAAAGCTGGACATGTGGCACGATGTTTATGACCGCATTCACAACCACGAAGGCACTGTAAAGGTCGCCATTGTTGGCAAATACACCCAGCTAGAGGATGCCTATAAATCCATCGCCGAGGCGCTGACACATGGTGGCATGGCCAACCGCGTGAAGGTCAAGATCGAGTGGGTCGACGCAGAATTATTCGACCGCGAGGATGCGGCCCCCTACCTGGAAGGCTATCATGCAATCCTGGTCCCTGGCGGATTTGGCGAGCGCGGCACCGAAGGCAAGATCAAGGCGGCGCAGTTTGCCCGCGAAAAGGGCATTCCCTACCTTGGCATTTGTCTGGGCATGCAGATGGCTGTGATTGAAGCCGCGCGCAATGTCGCGGGCATCAAGACGGCAGGCTCCGAGGAGTTTGACGTTGAAACAGGCAGCAAGCGGTTTGAACCGGTCGTGTATCACCTGAAAGAATGGGTTCAGGGCAATCACACGATCGCCCGCGCCAAGGGCGACGACAAAGGTGGCACCATGCGTTTGGGTGCCTATAACGCGACGCTGACCGAAGGGTCAAAAGTAGCCGAAGTTTACGGCACCACCAGCATCGAAGAACGGCATCGTCACCGCTATGAGGTGGATATGAAGTATCGCGACCAACTGGAAAAAGTGGGCCTGCTGTTCTCTGGCATGTCGCCGGACGGAAAACTGCCAGAGATCGTAGAATGGAAAGGCCACCCGTGGTTTATTGGTGTTCAATTCCATCCAGAGCTGAAATCCAAGCCGTTTGCACCGCACCCGTTGTTCGCTGATTTTGTGCGTGCAGCGGTCGAAAACTCGCGGCTGGTTTAGGACGTCCCTCTTATTTGAACGTCCCTTTTTTAAATGCCCCGCCTAGAAGGTCCAGGACAGCTTGCGCGTCACAACAACACTGACGCCGAGCTGGTCTGTGTCTTGGACAATCGGGCTGTCCGCCGCGTCATTGAGCAATTCATCGTAGTTAACGGTGCCCATAACGCCCCAATTATCGCTGAAGTTGTAGGAAATGCTGGCCTCGACACCGCGTGATAGCAATCCGCCTTTCGCCGTTCCGGCACCGGTGCCAAAATAGGTCTCGGTATAGCTGTCGTCACCAAAAAATAGCCGAGGTCCAAAGCGCATTTCCATTTGTGCCGAAGGTTGCAAGATCAGATCAGCCCCCACCTCGCCAACATAGGCTTCGTGGCCGATCACGCCGTAGCGTCCAACCGCATAAATTTCTGCCATATCGGTTGAATAGGCAAAGCCGCCGCCAACCTCTAATGCCATATCAACGTCGTCTTGCCCTGCAAGTTCGGGGTAGTCCGCCGCTTTGCGCTCGCCGATATAGCCAACGCTGCCTTTGAACCTGAAACCTCCGGCATCTTCGCCACCAGCATAACTGAACGGACCAAAATTAAGGTAATCTAGAGAAAAGCTGCCGGATGGCCCGACATTACTGTCCGCAGAGCCGAAATACTCAGGCTTGGACGCAGCCCCGAGACCTAGTGTAAATCCCAGCCCCCGCGCGTCATAGGCATCTTGCGCGCCAACAGATGTGGCCGCGACGATCAAGGGAAGAACGAGGATTCGCATTTCGGGTGGCCCCTGCATGTTTGTTTGAGTAGGGACTGTATAGAAAATATCGTCGCAAACAAGCGCAACGCTTCACGAAAGGTGACCGGAATGCTGTCATATCAACACGGGTATCACGCGGGAAATATGGCAGATGTGCACAAGCACGCATTGCTGGCGTGGATGCTGGAATACCTGACCCGTAAGGATAAACCGCTATCGTACATCGAAACCCACGCTGGCCGTGCGTTATATGATCTGGGCAGTGATGCGGCGTTGAAAACCGGCGAGGCCGCGCGCGGCATTGCGCTGGCGGAAAAATGGTTCGCGCCAGAACATCCTTATGCGCGCGTGTTGAAAGCGGTCCGCGAAGAGGTCGGCAGTGACGCCTACCCCGGATCACCAATGGTGGCGGCGCATCTCCTGCGCGATATCGACCAGATTGATGTCGCCGAATTGCACCCCGGCGAGTTCGAAGAATTATCGCAGATGATGTATCATCAGGCAGTCGGCTGTCACAATCTGGACGGCTGGCAAATGGCAATGTCGCGCTGCCCCCCTGATCCGCGCCGCGGCATGTTGCTGGTTGATCCGTCCTTCGAGATAAAATCCGACTACGAGGATATCCCTGATTTCTTTCGCAAAATCCACCGCAAGTGGCCGGTCGGAATTCTGGCGCTCTGGTATCCGATACTGGAAGACGCGCGCCACCGGCCAATGATGATGGCATTAAACACGCTGTTCCCTGAGGCCGCCGCGAGCGAAGTCCGCTTCCCCCCTGCCCGCGCAGGTCACGGCATGGTGGGCTCTGGCATGTTTGTCATCAATGCACCCTACGGCTTTAGCGAACAGGCGGCATGGCTGGCAGGTAAATTCAAAACACTGAAATAACGCTTGCGGGTTTGCCTGTCCCATTTCTGCCCCTATATACCCCCCATGTTTACAGATTTGATCCGGCGCTTGACCGCCCCCGCCCCTGACCGACTTCCCGATACTGACGCCCGTTTGGCGCTGGGTGCGCTGCTTGTGCGGCTCGCCCGCGCTGACGGCGACTACGCCGCGGTCGAGATCGCCCGCATTGATGCAATACTCGCGGCGCGTTACGGGTTGAGTGATCCCACCGCCCTGCGCACCGAATGCGAGGCGCTGGAACGCGAAGCCCCCGATACCGTCCGCTTCACCCGTGCGATCAAAGATGCCGTCGATTACGAGGATCGCCGCGCTGTCATTGCCGCGATGTGGGAAATTGTGCTGGCTGATGGTGCGCGTGACGAAATCGAGAATAGCCTCATGCGCATGATTGCCCCGATGTTGGGTGTGACCGATCAGGATAGTCATGCCGCCCGCATCAGGATCGAAGAACGCAAGTAAGCGGGTTCGCCTTCACTCTACTTAAAGCTGATCTCACGCTGGGTTGCGGCATTGATTAATGCATTACGCTAGGTAAAGTACTATCAAGGCGTTGCTTTATTGTAAGAAATGCGCCCTACTGCACAGCACAACAATCATCGTGTTTTTAGCGCAACAATTTAAGTGGCTGCCAGTGACCCCTGAAACTCCCGTTATCGAAATTCGTGATCTGCATAAATCCTACGGCGCGTTGGAGGTGCTGAAAGGCGTCGATATCACGGCTACTGCGGGTCACGTTGTATCGCTGATCGGCTCATCAGGGTCGGGCAAATCCACGTTGCTGCGCTGTGCCAATCTGCTAGAGGACAGCCAGCAAGGCGACGTGTTGTTTTGCGGTGAACCAGTAACGTGGAAAGGGGACGGATTGAACCGGCGCCCGTCGAACCGCGCGCAAATCACCCGCATCCGGACCAACTTGGCGATGGTGTTCCAACAGTTCAACCTCTGGGCGCATATGACAATTTTGCAAAACGTCATGGAAGCGCCGCTCACCGTGTTGGGCCGCCCCCGCGCTGACGTCGAAGCAAGCGCGCGCCAATACCTCGATAAGGTTGGCATCGGCGACAAATGCGATGCCTATCCGGCCATGTTGTCAGGGGGCCAACAGCAACGGGCCGCCATCGCCCGCGCCCTGTGCATGGAACCCAAAGCGCTGTTATTTGACGAACCGACCAGCGCGCTGGACCCCGAGCTGGAGCAAGAGGTTATCAAAGTTATCAAAGATTTGGCCGCTGAAGGTCGGACCATGATTATCGTGACCCACGACATGCGTCTGGCCGCCGACGTCAGTGACCATGTCGTTTTCCTCCACATGGGGAAAATCGAAGAAGAAGGGCCACCCGAAACACTCTTCGGGGCTCCAAAAACCGAGCGTTTGCAAGGATTTCTATCCGCAACCGCTCCTGCCTAACTCATCAAAACGGGAGATACCTGATGAAAAACCTTATCCTTTCGACTGCTGTTCTGGCACTGACCGCTGGCGGCGCGCTGGCACAAGATGTCGTGCGTCTTGGCACAGAGGGCGCCTACCCTCCATATAACTTCCTCAACGATGCAGGCGAGGTTGATGGCCTCGAGCGCGAGCTGGGCGACGAGCTATGCGCGCGCGCCGAACTGACCTGCGAATGGGTCACAAACGAGTGGGACAGCATCATCCCTAACCTTGTATCGGGTAACTACGACGCGATCCTTGCAGGCATGTCCGTCACCGACGAGCGCATGGAAGTCATCGCCTTTTCAGAGCAGTATACATTGCCTGATCCATCCGCGTTCCTTGTGATGAACGACGCGACAGACCTGACAACCGGTGTGATTGCGGCGCAGGCTGGCACAATTCAGGCGGCTTATGTGGCATCGACCGGCGCGACATTGCTTGAATTCGCAACACCTGACGAATCAGTCGCGGCTGTGAAAAACGGCGAAGCAGACGGTGTTCTTGCCGACAAATCCTTCCTCGTGCCATTGGCCGATGCAGACGCTGAATTGTCGATGGTTGCCGAAGAAGTCATGATCGGTGGCGGCATCGGCATCGGCCTACGCCAGTCCGACGCCGAGCTGAAAGCAAAGTTCGACGCGGCTATCATCTCGATGAAAGAAGACGGCACATTAAACGCTCTGCTCACCAAGTGGCTTCCAGAAGGCGGCCAGTTCGAGTAACTCAACCCTGCGCTCCGGTCAGATGATCGGGGCGCAATCCTTTCTCCGCGACTTTGTTCCACAAACACAAAACCAACCCCAACAACGGGTGTCCCCATTTTTGAATACTGCGCCGACCCTGCCGCCTTAGAGGGCACCAAATGGTTCTCATGCTACCTGACAACAGGCAAGCACATGGGGCTGTATTGGTCATTCGGCACCGTGCTTTTGCTCCTCGCCATTACCGCCCCCGTGGCCTTGGCGTTTGGCTTTGGTGGTGCGACAGCGGCCCGCAGCCACTTCACCCCACTGCGCTGGTTTGGCAAAACCTATATCGCCTTGGTGCGCGGTGTGCCCGACATCGCCTTCTTTCTGTTTTTTGTAATCGCTTTGGATCAAGGCATCGAATACCTGCGCCATAAGGTGAAATGCCCCGATTGGGACGGGCCGATCCGGCAAGGCAACGACTTTGTCGTCTGTGCGCAAGCGAAAATGCCCTTGGGCAATGCCGCGCAGTGGATCCATGAAACCTACGGTTTTTTGCTGGCGATGCTGACATTCTCGATCGTATTCGGCGCTTTTGCCGCGAACGTGCTATTTGGCGCCATGCGCGCCGTCCCAAGCGGCCAGTTGGAAACCGCTGACGCCTACGGCATGTCGCGCCGCCAGACATTCTGGCGTGTGCTTGTCCCGCAAATGTGGGTCTACGCGCTGCCCGGCCTCTCGAACCTCTGGATGGTTTTAATCAAAGCCACGCCACTTTTGTTTCTCTTGGGCGTCGAGGATATCGTCTACTGGGCGCGCGAACTTGGCGGTACCAAAACACCAAACTTCACCGACTATCCGCATGGGGACTGGCGCATCTGGTATTTCCTGTTCCTGCTGGTGTTCTACCTGTGCTTTACCAAAGTGTCGGAAATCGTGCTTGACCGGATCATGTTGCGGCTGACACGCGGCCAGGCCACAACAGCAGGCGAAGCCCAGCGGAAGGCAGCAGCATAATGGAAGACTGCATCCAGACGATCATCGACTACGGGCTGCGCTCGCAAGGCATAGGCGAGCGCTTGTTGCCCCGCAGCGATTTCACCCTGTGCCAGCAATTCACGCTGATCGGCTCGGGCATGATCTGGAACATATATTTTGGCCTGACCGCCCTCGTTGCAGGCTTCTTTTTCGCCACAGCACTCGCACTGGGCAAAGCAGCGCACACTCCGATACTGCGCAAACCCTCGGAATGGTTTATCTTTATTTTCCGGGGCTCGCCGCTGTTCATCCAGTTTTTCTTTGCCTACTTTCTATTCCTGTCGCTGAAAACACAAATTCCGTTTTTTTCGCCGCTGACCTCTGCATGGCTTGGCGCATTGGTTGTGCTATTTTTGAACACGGCGGCCTACTCTGCCGAAATCTTTTACGGCGCACTTCAATCCATTCCGAAAGGCGACACCGACGCCGCCGACGCCTACGGGTTGCAAGGCTGGTCGCGCTTTCGCCGCGTGATCTGGCCCACAATGCTGCGGCTGGCATGGCCCGCCTACACCAACGAGGCAATTTTTCTGTTCCACGCCACAACGCTGGTGTTCTTTAGCGGTTTTCCCGCCAGTCAGCAGCGCGGCGATGCACTGTATTACGCCAACTATTTTGCTGACAAGACGTTTAACCCCTTTGTCCCCTATCCGATTCTGGCGATGTATTTCATCATCCTGACCCTGATCGTGATCTCGATCTTTGGCGTGATCAACGGGCGGCTGAACCGGCACCTGCCGCAAGACGGGCGCATGAGATTCAGGTTCCGGCCACAAATCATAAGGTGATCCAGACCAGATCACTGGCCCTCGACACATATCCGCAGCCGCGCTAGGCTACGACAACCCAACCATATGGTGTTCAATGAAAATCGGTATTTTGCAAACTGGCCACGCGCCAGATGAAGTCCAAGCAACCCTTGGCGACTACGATGCGATGTTTGGCAAGCTTCTAGCGGGCGAAGACTTCACCTTCCAGACCTTCAACGTAGTAGACTTGGAGTTCCCCGCATCCATCACCGCCTGTGACGGCTGGCTTCTGACCGGATCCAAACATGGCGCTTACGAGGACCACGCGTTTATCCCACCGCTGGAAGAGTTTATCCGCGCCGCCTACGCCGCCGAAGTGCCAATGGTCGGCATCTGTTTTGGCCACCAGATCATCGCACAAGCCCTTGGCGGCAAAGTCGAAAAGTTCAAAGACGGCTGGGCAGTCGGGCGGCAAACCTATGACTGGCAAGGGCAAGACATCGCGTTGAACGCATGGCATCAGGATCAAGTAGTGACCCGCGCCGAAGGGTCCATCCCCGTGGCTTCCAACGAATTTTGTGAAAACGCCGCGCTGGTCTACGGCACCCGCGCGTTTACCGTGCAAGCACATCCCGAATTTGGCGACCAAATAATTGGCGACTTGGCGACACTGCGCGGGCCGGGCCTGGTGCCAGACCCGATTTTAACCGCCGCCCGTGCCAATATGAACAAACCGAATGCAAACCAGAAACTGGCGACAATGATCGCACAGTTTTTCCGCGAAAGGCGTATCGCATGACTTGGACCGATAAAATCCCGCAGGCCGCCACGACCTATATGGAGCAAAACCGGCTTGATGAAGTCGAATGCATGATCCCGGACTTTCCGGGTATCGCGCGCGGCAAAGCGGTGCCTGCTTCCAAATGGGAAAAACAGGCAAACGAGCACTTTCACCTGCCAAATTCGATCTTTTTCCAAACGATTACCGGTGATTGGGGCGAAGCGGCAGGCCCCGACGGGTTTCTTGAACCCGACATGATCCTGAAACCCGATTTGTCCACCGCCACGGCTGCCCCTTGGGCCGCTGATGGCACGTTACAGGTGATCCACGACGCCTACGATCAAAAAGGCCGCCCCGTCGAGGTCAGCCCGCGCAACGTTCTCAAACGCGTCTGCGACCTCTATGCCGCCGAAGGCTGGACCCCTGTTGTTGCCCCCGAAATGGAATTCTATCTTGTTGCGCGCAACCTTGATCCGGCCCAGCCTATCGAGCCGATGATTGGCCGCACAGGTCGAAAATCCGCGCGCCAGCAGGCCTATTCGCTGGCCGCTGTGGACGACTACGGCCCTGTGATCGACGACATTTACGAATTCGCCGAGATCCAAGGCTTCGAGATTGACGGCATCACCCAAGAGGGCGGCGCGGGCCAGCTTGAAATCAACCTGCGCCACGGCGACCCTGTGAAACTGGCCGACGAGGTGTTTTTCTTCAAACGCCTGATCCGTGAGGCGGCCCTGCGCCACGATTGCTTTGCGACATTTATGGCCAAACCAATTGAAGGTGAGCCGGGTTCTGCCATGCATGTGCATCACTCGGTGCTGGATACAAAAGGCCGTAATATTTTCACCGGCCCGCAGGGTGGCGAAACCGATGCATTCTATAATTTCATCGGCGGATTGCAAAAACATATGCCTAGCGCCATCGCGGTGATTGCGCCCTACGTGAACAGCTACCGCCGTTATGTCCCCGATAGTGCAGCCCCCGTGAACCTTGAATGGGGCCGTGATAACCGTACCACAGGCATCCGAATTCCGATCAGTGACGCCAATGCACGGCGCATCGAAAACCGCCTGCCCGGCATGGATTGCAACCCTTATCTGTGCATCGCTGCTTCGCTGGCTTGCGGTTATCTTGGCATGAAGAACGAGATCCGCCCCGGCAAACGCTGGGAAGGCGAAGCCTATCAATCCGACGCCGAAATCGCGGCGTCGCTCTCGGACGCGCTGGATCTGTTCGACGGGGCCAGTGAATTGCACGACGTTCTGGGGCCTGAATTTGCCCGCGTTTATTCCATTGTGAAACGCACCGAATACACCGAGTTCTTGCAGGTTATCAGCCCGTGGGAACGCGAACACCTACTGTTAAACGTATGAACCCGCTCTATCGCAATGATCGCGCAGGTCAGTTCCCCAAAAGCTGGTATGCCGCCAGCACCCCCCTACCCGCAGAGCGCTTGCCGCTTTACGGCCATGTGACGGCGGATGTTTGTGTCATAGGCGCGGGCTTTACCGGCCTCTCGGCTGCGCTGGATTTGGCGCAAAAAGGGCTGTCTGTTATCGTGCTTGACGCCCATCGCGCGGGCTTTGGCGCGTCGGGTCGCAATGGCGGCCAGGTCGGATCGGGTTACAACAAATCGCAAGAGTGGCTAACCAAACAGCTAGGTGACGGTGCCGCGCGCGCGCTTTGGGATATGGCCGAGGAAGCCAAGGCAGATCTGCGCGCCAACGCAGCGGCCCACGCGCCTGATGCGCAGTATAAATCCGGCGTGGCGCATGGCGGTTACGCGCAAAGTGATGTGATCGCAGAGCACCGCGAGGCGGAGTATCTCGCGCGCACCTACGGTTATGACCAAATCGAGATGCTGGACAAAACACAGCTGACCGACATCGTAAAATCTCCGCTTTACCAGGGCGGAACCTTGGACCACGGCGCAGGACATCTACACCCGCTGCGCTACGCATTCGGACTGGCGCGCGCGGCAGAGGCCGCTGGTGTGACGATTTACGAACGCTCCGAAGTGCATCAAATTGTGAAAGGCGACCGCGCCGAAGTCCGCACCGACAAAGGACGTGTCGATGCAAAATTTGTCGTGGTGGCAGGCAACGGCTATCTACCGGGCATCGAGCGGAAAATCGCGGCAAAAGTCATGCCGATCAACAGCTTCATCGGCGCCACAGCGCCTTTGGGTGCCAAAGCTGCCGAGGTTCTGGCGCGTGATATCGCCGTGGCGGATAACAAATTCGTCGTCAATTACTATCGCCTGTCCGAGGATAACCGCCTGTTGTTCGGCGGACGTGAAAGCTATTCCATCGGCTTTCCTAAAGATATCGAGACTTCCCTGCACCAACGCATGGTCAACCTGTTTCCACAACTTGCAGGCGTCGGATTTGACTATGTTTGGGGTGGCACATTGGGCATCACCGCAACCCGCCTGCCCGCCGTGCAACGTATCGCACCCAATATCTATTCAGCCGCAGGTTTTTCAGGGCATGGCGTGGCGCTCTCGGGTTTTGCGGGCAAGATCATGGCAGAAGCAATCGCAGGTCAAGCAGGCCGCTTTGACGTGCTAGCCTCGTTACCAACCCCCAGTTTTCCGGGAGGCGGTGCATTTCGGGCACCATTGCTAACGCTGGCGATGACTTGGTTTGCGATGCGCGACAGGTTAGGCATCTAACGCAGGTCTGACCGGATCACGGTCAGACCACGCGCCGGCTTCACTTGCCCATGCGCGACAGTTTTTCCTGCATCGCGGCAAGCTGCTCTTTGATGGTATCCAGATCATCACTGGCGGATTGGGCATCTTTGGTCTTTGCCTCGGCTGTTGCTACGGCGGGCAACAACCCACCGGTCATCGCCTTGAAAAACGCCTGTTGCTGCGCTTGCATTGCTTCAAATCCGGGCATACGGGCCATCGGGCTGGAAGTGGTCATATTTTCCATCACCTTGGACTGCCCGCCGCGTAGCATCTCAAAACTGGCGGTCAAGAACTGCGGCACCACCGACGAGGCCTGCGTCGTATAGCTGCGCACCAGATCGGTCAGGATATCGACGCCCAAAACGCTTTCGCCACGGCTTTCATGTTCAGCAATGATTTGTAGTAAATACTGGCGCGTCAGATCATCGCCGGATTTGAGGTCAACAATCTGGACCTCACGCCCGTCACGAATGAACGATGCGATATCTTCCAGCGTTACATAATCGCTGGTCTCGGTATTATACAGCCTACGGCTGGCGTAGCGCTTAATAAGGAGCGGTTTTTTGGTCTCGACCATGACAGTCCCTCCTAAGACATATTGCATTGCAGAAAGCCTATGCTGCACTAGCGCAAAAGGGAAGACAATTACGTTACAGACAAAAAAGCGGCCTGCGCATAACGCAGACCGCTGATTAACCATGAACCGGTATCGACCCTCCGGGAGGAGAAAAGGCCGATATCCGAAACCCGATTACTTGGAGTTAGTTGCTTTTTGAACAGCAGCAGTTGCTTCTGTCTGAACTTTTTTCGCAGCAGTTGTCATGTCAGCAGACATGTCTTTGCCAGCAGCCAAAACGAGTTCCATTGTCTGTGTCTGCACTTTTTTCGCGATTTCAGCGAAAGCAGCCATATGCTCGGACGCTGCTTCTGCGGTTGCAGTTGCAAAGTCTGTTGTTGCTTTTGCATAGTCAGCTGGCTCGGCTTTTGCAGTTGCAACAGCAGCGAATTTGCCCAGTGTTTCCTGTGTCCATTTTGCGGACAGCTCGGATGACTTGTTAGCAGCTTCCAAAGCAACTTTAGACATTTTTTCAGCCAAAGTTGTCTGCGACTTGAACGCTTCTTCCATTGCTTTTGTGTCTACTGGGAAAGAACCCATCATGTCTTTGAATACGGCAGTGAAATCTGGTGTAGTCGTTGTCATTTCTAAAATCCTTAGGGTTTTGCGGGAAAACCCCGCTGTTTGTTTCTTCTGAACCCTAGATACATGCTGCAGTGCGGCATTTCAAGTAAATTATGCACTTGCAGCATAATAAATGCTGCAAGTGCGAATAACCTATAAGTTGCGTATAGTTAGTTCACGACATAGGTGCCGGGCGCTGCGCATAATACCGGATGCTTCGCTGTTCCGGCTTTGCGCGCTGGCACTTTCTTGCCTGATTTCGGCGATAGCCAACTGTCCCAGCGCGGCCACCACGACCCGTCATTCTTGGTTGCAGCCGCCTGCCAGTCGTCGGGCGACAGCGTCAAATCCTGATGCGTATAATGCCCGTACTTATTCTTGCTGGGAGGGTTCACGATCCCCGCAATATGCCCCGATTCGGACAGAATAAACGTCTTGTCCGTTGAACCCATCTTTTGCACACCACGATAGCTGCTTTTCCAGGCCGCAATGTGGTCGGTCTCGCAGGCAATCGCGCAGACCGGTATTTTAACGTCCGATAGCGTGACCGAGGTGCCCGCAATCGCGAACCCCGTCGTGGCAAGCCTATCGTTCTGGCAAAGCCCACGCAGGTAATCCACCGCCATTTCCGCAGGCAGATTGGTGCTATCGCCATTCCAATATAACAAATCAAATGCAGGCGGCGCTTGACCCATCATATAGCTTTTGATCGCGGGACCATAGATCAGGTCATTGGACCTCAGGTAGCTGAATGTGCGCGACATATAAAACGAAGACAACAAACCGCTTTCGCTCACTTCGGCCTCAATCCCGTCAACAAAGTCGTTGTCCAGAAACACCCCCACTTCGCCGCGATCCGAAAAATCGGTCAATGTGGTAAAGAAGGTGGCCGAATTGACCGATGTATCGCCCCGTTGATCCATAACGCCCAGCGCAAGCGCCAGCGTGGTACCCGCGATACAATAGCCAACCGCGTTGACCTTTTCGGTGCCGCAAATCTCTTTGATCTGTGCGATCGCAGTCAGAAATCCATCCTCGACATAATCGGTCATCGTGGTGTCGCGGTAGCTCTCGTCAGGGTTCACCCATGACACGATAAATACCGTATACCCCTGCTCAACCGCCCATTTGATCAAGCTATTTTGCGGTTTCAAATCCAGAATGTAGAATTTATTGATCCACGGCGGGAAAATCACCAGCGGGGTTTCATGCACCTTCTCGGTGGTCGGCGCGTATTGGATCAGCTCGAACATACGGTTGCGAAACACAACGCTGCCCTCGGTGGTGCCAAGGTTTTCGCCAACCTTGAACGCTTTCTTATCCGCCAAAGTAATGACCAGATCACCGTTATTGGCCTCCAGATCCGCCACAAGGTTCTCTAGCCCCGCCACCAGACTTTCGCCGTCAGTTTGTGCAGCCAGCGCCAGCGCTTCGGGGTTTGTCGCCAGAAAATTGGTCGGTGCCAGCATATCAATGATCTGCTGGCTAAAAAATTTAATGCGCTTCTTCTCACCCTCGTCGAGAGTGTCGATATCGGCCACAGCTTGCTGCACTGCAGCGGAATTAATCAGATATTGCTGTTTCACAAAATTAAAATAGGGGTTCACATACCACATCTCGTTGGTAAATCGCTTGTCGCGGGGGGCGTCGTCGGGCGGAGACTGTAACTTACCTTGCGTCAACATGTGCTGCGCTTCGATGTAGTGCTTGACCGACTTGCCCCAAAACGCAACCTGATGTTCAATCAGCTTTGCAGGATTGTTCATCATATCAGTAATATAGGCACCAGCAGCCTTTGCATATAGATCCTGACTGGGCCCTTGCAACGCCTTTGGCACCTGACGCGCCTGGCCCATTGCCGCCAACATTCGCTGGGTCAATTCCTCCATGCGCGCAATATTTGCATCCAATTTAGCACGATTAGGACCTATAGTTTCGCCATCTTTTGAATCATTTGTTGTCATATTAACCCCTAGACCCTAAGTTTGCAGTCGCAGCATTGTAATTTTACAATGCACCCCGACACGACTTTATCGGAGATTCTACAGATGAAGTATATGATGACATACGACCTTATGGAAAGCGTCCGTAATACTAATCAATGGCTTGGTGCTACCGCACGCTCTTTTGCAAGCTACCCAATGATGGCCGGCACAGCCAACCCGATGATGGATTGGCTCGGTGCGTGGGGCGAGGTGACAGAGCGTACTTTTGGCCGCATGTCTGCCAAACCCGACTGGAATATCCCTCCAGTCACCGGTCAAAGCGGTAAAGATTTTTCGGTCAGCGTGGAAACGATCGTCAGCCGCCCCTTTGGCGATTTGATCCGTTTCCGCATGAAAGGCCGCGACGAACGTAAACGCCGTGTGCTGCTCGTCGCACCAATGTCGGGCCACTACGCGACACTGTTGCGCAAAACCGTGATTTCGCTGCTGCCCGATTGCGAAGTCTATATCACCGACTGGCACAACGCGCGCGACATTCCAGTCAGCGCCGGCAAATTCGACGTGGAAGACTACACTCTCTATCTTGTCGATTTCATGAAAGAACTGGGCAACGACATCCATGTGATTGCCGTTTGCCAGCCTGTGCCTCTGACGTTGGCCGCAACCGCCTATCTCGCAGAACAAGACCCTGACGCGCAGCCGCTGTCGCTGACGTTGATCGGCGGCCCCGTTGATCCAGAAGCGAACCACACCGAAGTCACCGATTTTGGCCGCTCCGTGACCATGGGCCAGCTGGAAAACTCGATGATCCAGCGCGTCGGCTTCAAACATGCAGGGGTGGGCCGCAAGGTCTATCCGGGTCTGTTGCAACTTGCGTCCTTCATCTCGATGAACAGCGAGTTGCACTCGAACGCCTTCCGCGACCAGATCATCAAAGTTGCCAAAGGCGAGGCGAGCGATCACGACCGCCACAATGCGTTCTACGATGAATACCTCTGCGTTATGGATATGACCGCCGAATTTTACCTGTCCACCGTTGAACGCGTCTTTAAGGGCCGCGATATCGCACGCAACGACTTTGTCGTCGCAGGACACAAAGTAGATATCGGCAAGATCACAACCGTGGCTGTGAAAATTGTAGAGGGTGAAGACGACGACATCTCTGCGCCGGGCCAGTGCTTGGCGGCTTTGGATTTGTTGACAGGTTTGCCTGACAGCAAAAAAGCATCGCACCTAGAGCCGGGTGCAGGTCACTACGGCATCTTCGCGGGCGGCAGCTGGCGTCGGAATATCCGGCCATTGGTGCTGGACTTCATTGATGCAAACTCGGGGAAAGCCGCAACAAAACCGGAACCCGTGCAGGCCGTGAAGTCAAAAGAAACCAGCGCAGCACCAGTCACACTGGCTGTGGCGAATGCGACCACTACTGCAGACACCAAGCGCGCGAAACCGACCGGAAAACCAAAAGGTAAATCGGCCGCATCGTAACGATTGCATAGGGGCGACACATCACTTGTGCCGCCCCAACCGCAAATAGCTAGCGTAAAACCAGCGGCTGTTTCATCCACGCGCGCAGCGCACGGGTGACAGCCTCGGGGCTTTCTAGCGTGGGCAAATGTCCGGCATCTTCAATGACTTCCAGCTTTGCGTAGGGGATCAGCTCTGCGATAAATTCGTGCCGGCGCAAAGTGTTTTGCCCGTCATGATAGCCGCACATCACCAATGCAGGCTGCTTGATCTTGCGCAGGATATTTTGTTGGTCCTTGCGCCGCTGCATCGCACGCGACTGGCGCACATATGCCTCTGCGCCCAGATCATGCGCCATGTCCGACACCAATGACAAAACATCCATGCGGTAAGGGCCAGGCGCAAGCCACGCAGGGTTCGTCTCGGCCTTGATCGCATCATCAAAGCGGCCGGTTTTGGCCGCAATAATCAGCGGTTCGCGCAGAGCGGATACTTCGGGCGTGTCGGCCTGTGCATTGGTCGCAATAAATGCCACGCGAGTGACACGTTCAGGGGCGCGGCGCAGAATCTCCATCGCCACCATGCCGCCCAGACCCATGCCTGCCAGCGCAAATTTGCTGGGAAGCCACGACAAAATGACCGAGGCCATTTCTTCGATGCGTTCCCCTTGCGAGATCGGCACAAACGTCATCGGCGTTGTTGCCGAAAGGGCAGCGATTTGCGCGTAGAAAACCCGCGCGTCACACAGCATCGGTGGGATCAGAACTAATGGTTCAATCATTTCCCACGCCCATACGAAAACTCTTTACTAACTTTGTGGCCATCGGGCCATCTTTGGCCAATGCGGCGCGTGGCTGCAAGGGCGAAGGTCATAATCGCCGTTATTCCGCCCACAGTTCAGCCGCGATGCGTTAAAACGCATCCAACGGTGGTCGAGATCAGATCAAGGCACGCCGCATCCGAGAACCTGTGATCCGCCCCGTCGACCAATGTGAGGCGCATGTCATCGCCCTGCGCATGTTCTAACAACCGCAGCGCCACCGACATTTTCACATCAACGTCCGCAGTGCCTTGCAAGAACCGCACAGGAAACGGCAATAGCAGCGGATCACGCAACACCAACCTGCCGCGCCCTTCTTCAATCAGCCGTTTGGTAATGATATAGGGGTCGCCATATTCCGAAGGCAACGCCACCTGCCCCGCCGCCAATTCCATCTTCTGTGCATCGGTAAATCCGGCCCACATGCTGTCCTCGGTAAAATCAGGGGCTGCCGCAATGGTTACCAAACCCGCAATCCGCTCTGGCATTTCGCGCGCCACAAGCAAGGATATCCAGCCCCCCATCGACGAGCCAACCAAGACAACTTTGCCCGCGACCAACCCCAATACCGCCAGCGCATCCTCAAACCAGTCGCCAATCGCGCCATCGGTAAACGCGCCATCACTTTCCCCATGCCCTGAATAATCGAAACGTAAAAACGCACGGCCCTCGCCCTTTGCCCACGCCTCCAGATGCACGGCCTTTGTGCCGCCCATATCGGATTTGAACCCGCTCAGAAAAACAACCGCTGGCCCGTCACCATCAGTCAAATGATACGCTATGCGGCGGCCTTGTGGGGTCTTGAAACTTGAGGACATCGGGCGCTCCATACATGTTGAAGCGCAACACTACAAAAGGGCCACCAAAGAATCCATGACCCTCGGGTAATTTCGATCTGAAACCTATTCTGCTATAATCTGCGCATCCAGCACGCCTGACCCCATGCTCCCCGAATAGCTACCTGCGCCTACCGCAAAAATACCCTGCGCACGTGTCCCGACAAAACGACCTTCAACGTCTATCAGCACGGAAACTGTATCCCCGCGGGTAAGATCACCTTCAAGCGTCCCCACAAAACCGGTGGTGGCGGCAGTGACAATATCTGCATATAAAACCAAAGTGCCCGTCATCGCTGAAACATCAGCCAAATCTATGAAATTAGATGCAATGCCGTCGACTTCATCAGAGCCAAAATCAACACTCATATCAATTGCCCCTGCGGCCCCGCCCACCGACGGATCCGCGTCGCGCAGTACAATAACACCGTTCATAGAGGCGCGCCCCGATAGTGGCATTTGGGCGTTGGTTGTATATGGCGTACTCGCCCCCCGCCCTCAATGATTGTTAAAACCTCTAAATATCGGGTTTCTAATTGTGCTTTCGTTTGCGGTGGACCAACCACAACAGCATCCGCATTTGGGCCGGTGCTACTGCCTCCGCACGCAGACAAAACGATGGCAATTGATGGCGTTAACGCTAAGAAAAGGTGTTTCATCAAAGAATTCCTTATTCGAAATGTAACGTTCCAACATGATTTATTGCAATATAATAACAGAAAAACGCCTAATTCCCTAAGCAAATCCTCACGCGCGGCTTCTCGTATTGACACGGCACCGCCCCCTCGGCATTTAAGCGGCACTCACCCGCAACCGAGCGCTCAGTAGGCGCTAAACAGACGAGGATGCCTCAAATGGCCCAAATCTCTCTCACATTCCCCGATGGCAATGCACGCCACTATGACGCAGGTATCACCGCCGCCGCTGTGGCCGCTGACATCTCGTCCAGCTTGGCCAAAAAGGCGATTTCCGCGACAGTGAACGGCGCACATTTTGATTTGCAATGGCCGATCAATGCCGACAGCAGCATCGCCATCAACACCATGAAAGACGAAGCCCCTGCGCTTGAACTGGTCCGTCACGACCTCGCACATATCATGGCACGCGCCGTGCAGGAAATCTGGCCGGACGTGCAAGTCACCATCGGCCCCGTTATCAAAGACGGCTGGTATTACGACTTTGACCGCAAGGAATCCTTCACCCCCGAAGATCTCGCCACCATCGAAAAGAAGATGAAAGAGATCATCAACAAACGCGAGCCTGTGCGCACTGAAATCTGGGCGCGTGATAAGGCGATCCAGTTCTATCAGGACAAGGGCGAGCCATATAAAGTCGAGCTGATCGAAAGCATCCCGGGCGACGAGCCGCTGCGCATGTATTGGCATGGCGACTGGCAAGACCTGTGCCGTGGTCCGCACTTGCAACATACTGGCCAAGTGCCAGCCGACAGCTTTAAGCTGATGTCGATTGCCGGCGCTTATTGGCGCGGCGACAGCAACCGCGCCATGTTGCAACGGATTTATGGTGCCGCCTTCACTAACAAAGAGGGCCTCAAGGAACACATGCACCGCCTTGAGGAAGCAGCCAAACGCGACCACCGTAAACTGGGTCGCGAAATGGAACTGTTCCACATGCAAGAAGAGGCCCCCGGCCAAATCTTCTGGCACCCGAACGGCTGGACCATCTACACCGAATTGCAAGACTACATGCGCCGCCGCCAACGCGCTGGCGGCTATGTCGAGGTGAACACACCGCAAGTCGTGAACCGCAAACTCTGGGAGGCCTCGGGCCACTGGGAAAGCTATCAGGAAAACATGTTCATCGTCGAAGTTGACGAAGAACACGCGCGTGAAAAAACCATTAACGCCCTCAAGCCGATGAACTGCCCGTGCCATGTACAGGTATTCAACCAAGGCCTGAAATCTTACCGCGAATTGCCGCTGCGCATGGCTGAATTCGGGTCCTGCGCCCGCTACGAGCCTTCTGGCGCATTGCACGGTATCATGCGTGTGCGTGGGTTCACTCAAGACGACGGGCATATTTTCTGTACCGAAGACCAGATTGAATCCGAGACCAAAATCTTCATCGAATTCCTGTCGGAGATTTACGCGGAACTTGGCTTTACCAACTGGGCAATCAAACTCTCGACACGACCAGAAAAGCGGATCGGCTCTGACGCGGTCTGGGACAAGCTGGAAACCGCCCTTGGCAACGCCTGCAAGGCCGCAGGATACGCCTATGACATCCAGGAAGGCGAAGGGGCATTCTACGGCCCCAAGCTCGAATTTGTGCTGACCGACGCAATTGGCCGCGAATGGCAGTGCGGCACATTGCAGGTGGACAGCAATATCCCCGAACGGCTGGGCGCAGGCTACATCGGTCAGGACGGGAACAAGCATGTGCCTTTCATGCTGCACCGCGCCACCTTGGGATCATTCGAGCGGTTCATCGGCATCCTGATCGAAGAACACGCAGGCAAGCTGCCGTTCTGGCTGGCCCCGCGCCAAGTGGTCGTGGCCACAATCGTCTCGGACGGCGACGACTACGCCCATGAGGTTGTGGCAGCTCTCAAAGCGGTAGGCGTGCGCGCTGAACTCGATATCCGCAACGAGAAAATCAACTACAAAGTCCGCGAACACTCGCTTGGCAAAGTTCCAGTTATCCTCGCCATCGGTGCGCGCGAAGTCGAAGAAAAGACCGTCAGCGTAAGGCGTTTGGGCGAGAACAAAACCTCCGTTACATCTCTGGCCGAAATCGTAGCAGAGATGAAAACCTCAGCGACCCCGCCCGACAAATTGTAACAACCCGTTTACGCGCAATAAAACAAACCCGCAGATGACATCATCTGCGGGTTTTTTACTTTTCAGCGGGTTGCACCACCACGCGCCACGTCTATCGCCACTTCATGTTACGCTGCTACAATACATAGCCAGAAGGCTAAGTTTTCCATTCACATTTGCTTAAGCTATGCAATGCATCGGCATGATCGGTTTTATATTTACGGACATGACGGCGAACTGGGTGAACGGTTCACGCGGGCGTCTCATGATATGATCGACGACCAGCCAGTTTATGGATTTTGGTGATATTCTCTCGCTGGATCGCCGCTTAGAAATGCGATTTTGGCTCGTCGGGCTTGCCCGCCGCAATCGCCAAAATCCCGCCTAAGCCCGCGAAACCAATGGGAAACATCGTGCCGACGTTAAACCCGAACGCCGCGTAAAACAGCGCGGACGCGGCGATCAAAAGCGCGCCGCCCCAGAGCGCGCGGGCCTTGGCCATGGCGCCGCCGGCGATGGCGAGCAATGGCGCGGTAAAGCTCGCGAACCGGATAAATCCCGGATTATTCAACGCAAACATCTCGTTCAATTCAGGTCTCGCGTCGGACAATTCGGCGTAACCATAGCCGAATAGCCCCACCACCATTCCGATCAGGCCCGCGATTATCCCTAGCATCAAAGCTGCATTGCGCATGAAAATCTCCTTTGGATCTAGTTAGGAATTCAGAACCGACTTTGCAACGTCCGGCTTCCAACCTATTGACCATACACCGTTTTTCTCGATCACTGGGCGTTTCATGAGGGTTGGGTGTGCGGCGAGAAGTGCCTGTGGGTCGCTGGCTTTCTCGGCGTCGGACAGGCCGCGCCAAGTGGTTGAGGCGCGGTTAATTGCGGTGTCGCCAAACTGTGTGATGATGGTTTTGATGTCGTCGGATGTGAGGCCGTCGGCGCGCACGTCGATCACGGTGAAGGGCTGATTTGTGGCGAGGATTTCCTTTTGCGCGCGTTTGCAGGTATCGCAGGATTTTAAGCCATAAAAATTCATTAAATCAGTGCCTTAGGTGGAAAATATTGGGATTGTCTTTTTTGCGTCTTGCCTGCGTCTTCTTTACGTCTCGCACGTCACAGCCATTGCGCCTGGATTTCGCCGTTCCAGCCGAGGGTGTAGCGGGTGCCGTCGGTGATAACGGGGCGGGCCATGAGGGCGGGTTGGTCGGCGAGTTGCGCCTCTGCTTCGCTTTCGCGCATCCATGCGTTGAGGTTGCGGAAGGCTTGGGATTTGCGGTCAACGAGATTGTCGCCGAACTCGGCCAGTAGCACGGCCCATTCAGCCTCCGACATCGGCTCGGCGCGCACATCGCGGAAGGTGATCTCGATCCCCGCCTCGGCAAAGACTTTGCGCGCACGGTTGCAATCGGGACAGGTGGAGATGCCGTAGAGGATCATGTGGGTTACTCGCGTTTTGAAAACTGTTGCGTATAGTTTCAGCGAGGAACGCGCTGAGTGCAAGGGCGGTTTGGCAAAAGCCCCGTCAAGACTAACGCGTTGGATTGGCGCGGGGGGCGAGGTCCGTGAAAGAAACTGTCGAGGACAGTTTCTAGGACCGAGCGCGCATAGCGCAGGGGGAACAATAGTCAAAAGCGATCCCCTCAGTTACCAGCCGCGCCCGAACCGAGGGGTGGGTGCAAAGCGCCCGCCCCGTGGGGGGTGAGACCCGTCTCGGAAACTGTCGAGGCAGTTTCAGGGTCGAACGCGCGCAGCGCAGGGTTCGAGCGCTACCCAACGAAGTTGGGTATTTGGTCCACAATCCGTATCCGCATCAATCAACTAACTATGGACATTCTCAAAGAAAGGAGCTTCTTCTGACCTTTTGGCGTCAGTTCCGAGAAAGTTGCATGTTTCCCTGCAGAAGTCGTAGTTCTCTTGGTTTCAATCAATTGGTGAGCTTCCCAAAATAATGTAATGTCATGAAAGTCAGTCATGTCAACTTTCACGTCATCTGATTCCAAAATCTTAGCCTCCCTCCCCCCTAGGGCAAATATCGCCATATAATTGATGAGTTGACTGTGAATTAGCGGCCCTCTCATAAATGGACCAACAAAAGCGAACAAATGATCAGATTCAATTTCCAGAAACTTGTGTCGAGTATCTGAGTAGGGACCGCCGAATTCGCCATTAACCTCAACAAAATAAGTAACACCAAGATTAAACGTCTTTAGATCGCTCGCTCCTTTGGGCATTTCAAATATATTGACGTTAGCCTGTTCCGCCTTCAGTATATCTCGCTCCGCCTTTAATTCGGAAATTTGTCTAATTAATTCTGGGCTTGCAGAGGTGGTCCTAGATTTTAGACCAGTTTACATCCTTGTTAAGGTGGATCTGGGTTTTATTTAGGCTGCTAATCTCATTGGTTCTGTTTTGCTGACATAGGCCTCATCTGGGGTCAATATGCCGTGAGTTGAATGCGGGCGCTCAGAGTTGTAATACGTCAGCCATTTGCCGATCCCAGCCCGCATTTCCGAGCCTGTCTCAAAGGCATTCAAATAGACGCATTCATACTTCAACGATCGCCAGAGCCTTTCGATCATGCGATTGTCGCGCCATGCGCCTTTTCCGTCCATGCTGATCTTGATGTCTGCGTCGACCAGCACGTCGATCCAAGCGCCGCTGGTAAATTGGCTGCCCTGATCGGTGTTGAAGATTTCCGGCGTGCCGTGCTTGGCGAGCGCCTCTTTCAAAGCCTCGACGCAAAAGTCTGCATCCATACTGTTGGACAGCCGCCACGAAAGCACTTTGCGGCTGTGCCAATCCATGATCGCCACGAGATACAGGAAGCCGCGTCGCATCGGTATGTAGGTAATATCTGCGCACCAAACCTGATTTGGGCGGTCAATTGCCGCATTCCTCAGCAAGTAAGGCCAGATCTTGTGATGCGGATGCTTTTTACTTGTGTTGGGCTCCTGATAGATCGGAACCAGACGCATAAGCCGCATCAAGCGCCGGATCCGGTGGCGGCCACATTGGTGATTGTTGCGCTTCATGTACCGGGCCATCTGACGCGATCCATACCAAGGCGTTTCCAGGAACTGTTTGTCGATGATTTCCATGAACCGCAGGTTCTCAGCGCTCTCGCCGACGGGCTGGTAGTAAAGCCGCGAACGCGACAACTGCAATAGTTCGCACTGTTTACGCATGCTTAACTTATGATCTCGGCTCACCATTTTTTGCCTCGCATCCCGAGCAACTGCTGCGAGGCATCCGCCAAAAAATCTCGCTCCACAACAAGCTGACCTATCTTGGAATGCAGCTTGTCGACGTCAACGGCACTTACCCCATCGGGCGCTGAACCTTTGCGCGTAAATGCCGTCGCCATATTCTCTATCGCCGCCCGTTTCCAAGTCCCTATCTGGGTCGGATGAACGCCATATTTTTTGGACAGTTCCGCCATCGACATCTCCTCGCGGATTGCTTCAAGCGCAACCTTGGCTTTGAAATCGGGCGAATGGTTCTTTCGTTTTGTCATTTGGGATCACTTCTTTCGTCATGCGATCCACCTTAACAACTGGTCCGAAAATCCGCGACCACCTCTCTCGCTGTGAGCAGCGGAAATTGATCCGATATCACCATGAGGGAAAAACAATACCGGGATTTCTTTTTCAACTGCGTACCGAAATTCTTTTTCGGTATAACTTAACCCATCTTCTGCTAATGATCCATAACGCCCAGCAGTTATCAAAACATAATAATCGCAATTATCGATCACTGTTTTAATAAACTCAAATTGCTCGTCATCCGCGGCAGGAAACGCTTCCATACCAACTGGTATATCTCCTGCTCGGATTATCGTTTCTTCAACAGCTTTTCGCTCATCAATTAAGTCAGTATATGTCGAACTAATAAAAACTTGATACTTCTTACTCACCCAACAGCCTCCATAAACTCACGCCACTCACCCTTGCTCATGCCCGACGTCTCTTGCGTGACTTCCTCACCCTTGAGCATCTTGCGCACGCACTCCAGCGCCTTGCCAGACAAGTTCGCGCCGCCCATGCGGTAGTCTTCGAAAGCGCCGTAGGCGGCGGGGACCCAGTCGGCGACGACTTTGCAGATTGCGTCGGCGTAGACGCGGATTTCGTATTGTGCGTGGCTGTCGGCGCGGAGGCGCAGGAAGTGGAAGAGGTTGTGCAGGTCCACTTTCCAGTACCACTGCGTGTAGATGTTTGCGGGCAGGTTCATGCGGGCAAGTTCGCGTGCGAGGCCTTGTTTTGGATCGCCGTTTTCGTCGGTTTCTCCAATCATTTCAGCGTAGTGGTCGTAGGTGCGTGCGGCGTCGCCTTTGAGGATTTCGAGAACGCGTGCGGCTTCATCAGGTGTTAAGGTTTCGCCTCTACCTTGGTTATTGATCACAGATTGAGCGGCCAAATGGGAGGCTTCGGGGATGTAGAATTCACGGTCGAGAATTGAGTAGCGTGCGGAGTATTCGTTGACGTTAGCAGTCCGGTGCCGGATCCATTGACGTGCCACAAAGACAGGTAGTTTGACGTGCAGTTTGATTTCGCACATCTCGAACGGTGTGGAGTGCCAGTGGCGCATGAGGTAGCGGATCAGTCCTTCGTCGTTTTGAACGGATTTGGTGCCCTTGCCGTAGGAGACCCGCGCTGCTTGGCAGATTGCGTTGTCGTCGCCCATGTAGTCGATGACACGAATGAAGCCGTGGTCGAGGACTTGGTGTGCATTGTAGAGGTGTTTTTCCATGCCCGGTGCGGTGGCCCGTAGCGTCGGCTGTGGATTCGCGCGGAGCGTTTCGATTTCGGCGAGCTGTTCTGGGGTCAGCGACATGATGCGATCCTGTGATGTATGAGTCGCGCCACTATATCGTGATGGAAGCGGTGAAAGAAACACACAGTCGCGGATTTTGTCGTGGGGATCGGGCGTTGTGGATTGACTCATGGTGGGTCACGAAAGATTGTCAGGGCTAACACGTCCAAACTTACAGGCTTATTGAATAAGTTCCGATTTTATACTGCGGTTTCGCTGGTTGCTTTGATGTCCGCATGTGGGTCGGGAACGAACCCGTTTGATGCTGATGAGACGGAAGTTGATAGCGGCGATACGACGGGCACGACCGGCACGACGACGGAAGAAGAATCAGAAAACACGAGCGAGTTATCGACAGGCACGGCACTGCCAGAAGGCACATCCTCCCCAAGCCCGACAGATTCGATTTTTCGCTTCGAAGCACGTGATGGGAGTGGCGGTGGATTGGTCACGAGCGTAACCTATAATCCCGCTGACGACACATTCCTCATTGATAACTTGGCTTTTGACGGGGAAAATGTGTATCAGCGCGGCACGGACGTCGACACGCTGGGTCAAAGCCTGAGGCAATATGCGGTCTACGAAGCTGATGAAGTTGCTAATGACTTTTTGGACGACGACCAGATTGGACAAATTGTTCCTTACCGCGCGATCGTAGGCGTAAGTAAAAATGCGGTCGAAGGGGATGCGCGCACATCATTCGCGATTGTGCGCACCGGTGGTTATAGGAACTATGGGTTCGGCGGTTTTGTTTATGAGCGTAACGGCGGTGTGACGTTGCCAGTCTCCGGTCAGGCTCGCTTTGCTGGTGAATATGCTGGATTGCGTGTGTCTACGGTTGGTGGCGATCCGCTGCAGTATACAACAGGTAACATGGCAATCGACATCGACTTTAGCGATTTTAATGCCAATGATGGCATTAAGGGTGAGGTTTCTGAAAGGTTGGTATTTGAAATGAACGGCACGCCCGATTCCAGTGTTCCGACACCAAACATCTTCTTCAACATAGCTGAAGGCGTGCAAACGCTCACCGAAAATGGCGAAATTAGTGGAACTTTAGGCAGTACACTTCGGGGCGACAATGGTGCTATAGAGGCATATGAGTCAGGCACATATTACGGTATCATTGGCGGCGATATGACAGATGGTGGCGATGGTGGCGAAATTGTTGGCGTATTTGTCGTAACCTCTGAAGACCCCCGTTATGAGGGCGTAACCGCACAAGAAACCGGCGGCTTTATCGTGTACCGGTAGTTTATCATGAGTGTTAGAATTTCCAGTTTGGCGGCATTACTCGTGTCGTTTGCGCAGCCATTGGCGGCGCAAACGGCGGGTGATGCGTTAACGCCGCAGCAGTTTTTTGACGTTGGCGTCACGATGATGCGCGAGGGGCGACCGCAGGATGCGGCGAATGTTGCGGATGCGTTATTGGTGCGTAACCCTGATGATGCGTCTGCGTTGATTTTGCGCGCAGAAGCGGCCATGAATTTACGCGATTTTGCCAGTGCCGTGGAATTTGCTGGTGCGGCTTACCGCGCGACCGACAACAAAAACCAGAAATTTGCCGCTGCGCGTCTTGTCGCACTCGCTCATGCTGAGTCTGAAAATGACACGCTGGCGCAGCTTTGGTTACGCCGCGCCCGCCAGTTCGCGCACGATGCGACCGCCGCGCGAAGTATCGCCGGGGATTATCAATTTTTGCGCGACCGAAATCCGTGGTCGATGCAGTTGCGGTTCGGGGTGTCCCCGTCCAGTAACGTCAATAACGGCAGTGCAAAGTCGTCGTCGTTTCTCTACGGGTTGCCGTTCGAGCTTCAACTGGGTGGCAGTGCGCGCGCGCTGTCGGGGGTCGAGATTTCCGGCGGTTTTGACACCCGATACAGGCTGTCCCAAAGCAATAAAGCGATCACGTTTCTTACCGCGTCCGCCGATACACGTAATTACGTTTTGTCCGGTTCCGCGCGAGATTATTTGCAAAGCGAAATTGATAGCACCGTTGCGGGATGTGCCATTAAGCCCGATCCTGAGGCATGTATCGCAGATATCGATTCTATCGAAACCGGATCGGATTTTGCGGATTCATCAATCGGGTTCGGCATCAATCACCGTCGGATCCTGACTGAAGGCGGCAGACCAACCGATTTCTCTCTTAGGTTCGGGCAAGTTTGGTATGCGGGTGTCGCCTATTCACGATCCATTGAGGCGCAAGTTTCGCACGGCTGGAAAATTGGCGAGAGCGATTATCTTTTGGGGCTGGTCTCTGCCCAGCGCGTTACCTTTGCAGAAGATCGCGACGAGATCGACGGAACGCGTATTCTTGGCCGTTGGACCCACCAGTTCGAGAACAATAATGCGTTTTCATTTGGCGTGGACGTGAATAACCGCCGTTCGGTTGATGACAACTCTGCCTATGATGCAGTGACCTATTCGGCTGATTACGACATCGCCAAGCCGCTTTATGGCATGCGGTTCGGGTTTGGGGTCAATTATGAAGTGCGCGATTACGATTATTTCTCGCTGGCAGCCGGCTCGCGCAACGACACGGCGATTGGCGCAGATATGACTGTCGAATTGACCGAGGTCGAGTTCTACGGGTTCCGGCCTGTCGCGCGGTTAAGTGCGCGCCGCAACGAAAGTTCGCTGAACTTGTTTGATCGCGATACGACCAATCTTGGATTTGACATGCGCTCTTCGTTCTAGGCCGTTGCCTGTGCGCTTGGCTGTGCTAGGTTCCTTGAGATCAAAGGAGATAGCTATGACACTCACTTATTTACACACGATGGTCCGCGTGAAAGATCTGGACGCGACGATGGCGTTTTTTAAATTGCTGGGCTTGGAAGAAACCCGCCGTATGGATAATGAAAAAGGCCGTTTCAGCCTTATTTTCATGGCTGCGCCGGGACAACCCGAATGCCCTGTTGAATTGACATATAACTGGGACGGCGACGATGGCTTGCCTGCGGATGGGCGGCATTTTGGCCATTTGGCCTATCGCACATCAGATATTTATGCGCTGTGCCAGAAATTGATGGACAATGGCGTGACAATCAACCGCCCGCCCCGCGATGGTCATATGGCGTTTGTGCGTTCGCCTGATAATATTTCGATCGAACTGCTGCAAGAGGGTGAAAAATTGCCCGCGGCAGAGCCTTGGGCCAGCATGGAAAATACCGGACATTGGTAAATATGGCTGAGGTAAGGTGCCTGGGGTAAAATCGCTTGCCTTGATGTTGGCAGTTTGGGCGGGCGCCGTGGATGCGGCGTGCGGTCAGGCGCTGGCAATAGGACTGGATGTATCGGGGTCGGTTGATCCGCAAGAGTATTGGTTGCAGCGCGAAGGCTTGGCAACAGCCCTTTCCTCGCCTGCGGTCAGTGCAGTTTTACTGTCCAAAGCGGTCGCGCCGACCGATATTGCCGTGTTCGAATGGAGCGGCCCCGCCCATCAGATCATTGTGCAGCCGTGGATCACAATCAGTGATGCCGCTGCTTTGGAAAAGGTCATAGGCCAGCTGCGCAGCCAGCCGCGTGTGACGGGGGACCTTACCACTGCGATTGGTTCTGCGATGCAGTTTGGTGTGGCCCTGCTTGAGATGCGCCAGACCTGTTGGCGGCGCACCTTGGATATTTCGGGTGATGGCCCTGCAAATACAGGGCCGCGTCCGCAGGATTTGCCCCCTGCCCGCATTCCCGATGATGTGATTATCAACGCGCTAGTGGTCGGGGATCTCGCGCGTGATGACATCAACGAATTATCGTCCTATTTCACCGCCTATGTCATTCGTGGCACAGGTGCATTCGTCGAAACCGCGCTAGGGTTCGATGATTACGCCGATGCGATGGAACGTAAACTATTGCGCGAACTGCAAGCGCTGGCGTTAAGCGAAGCACCGAGAATCCAGCCTGCGCAGATCAGTAGATATAGCGAATTTGTTCGGTCCAATACCGCTCTACACGGCGCAGCGAACTGGTGATATCTTCGATCCCCTGATGATCAAGCACACCGCGCGACATCAGTCCTGCGGCATGGGTCGCAAACAAAGTCCCTACAATTTTACGCACTTCGCGCCCCCTGGCGGTCAGGCTCACCCGCACAGAACGCCGGTCGATTTCAGAGCGGTTATGGTGCATGAACCCCGTATCAACCAGTTTTTTCAGGTTATAGCTAACATTGGACCCTTGGTAATAGCCGCGCGATTTCAACTCGCCGGCGGTCACTTCGTTATCGCCGACGTTGAACAGCAAAAGCGCCTGCACGGCGTTAATTTCCAGCATGCCGACACGTTCGAATTCGTCTTTTATCACGTCCAGCAAGAGCCGGTGCAATCGTTCAACCAAGGTCAGGCTGTCGAGGTAACTGTTCATGAAAGCCGCCGCATGTGCGGTGCTGTCTTCGGTCTTGGGTGGTGTAACGTCTGAATGAATGCTCATCTTTAATCTCCGGATATGACTGTTTGGAGACAGGATTGAAGCAAAATAACAAAAATTCGGTTAAGTTGATCGGGTAATTTTAAACAGGGCGAGAGACCCCTTTTGCACCCGCAGCGATTTGCGTGACCAAAGCAAGGTAATTTTCGGGCGTGG
Source organism: Yoonia sp. MH D7 (assembly GCF_054439475.1). Lineage (NCBI taxonomy): Bacteria > Pseudomonadati > Pseudomonadota > Alphaproteobacteria > Rhodobacterales > Paracoccaceae > Yoonia > Yoonia sp. MH D7. Next base: position 539,726 of record NZ_JBTJCF010000001.1, on the reverse strand, counting down.
GAAACTGTCCCGAGACCCAAGCGTAGATGTCATGATCGTTTTCTTCGAGCAGGTCGTCGTAATGCGCAAGCGCTGCCGCGTCCATATCCGACAGGGCTGTCTCGGCAAAAGCGGACAGGATCAGGTCCATTTCCTTGATCCCGCGCCGCATCGACCGCATCCGCAACCGCTTGATCGCCGTTTCGCGTGGTTCGGTCATGATGTCGCCTTCAAGAGGTGCCGCAATTGAGTTTCCAGCTGGCCAAGTTTCACCGCGGCTTCGGCCATTTGCGTGCGCACAACGCGCATCTCAACCAGCACCGCATTCACGTCAGCGGCAATCGGGGTTTCAATGTCAGGGCCGTCGGGGCCTGCGCCTACACCGGTCAAAAGCCAGCGCAACGAGACATTCAGCATCCCCGAAAGCATCTGCAACCGGTTCGCGCGCGGTTCGCGTAGATCGTTTTCCCATGCGTCTAACGTGCTGACTTTGACGCCGATCTTTGTCGCAAGGTTTTTCTGGCTCATCCCAGCGGCATCGCGCGCGCCTGCCAGTCGGTCGCCGAAGGTTGCGGCATTTTCGCTATACCAGCCGTTGTCACCCATTGAAGTCATGATTATACGTCCTTTTCCTTGCCACGAATACCTTGCCCATCATATGACATGATAAGTTGAATTTATCCACTGGATGTATCCCATGACTTTCCTATCTGCGACACTCGACCGCGTAAAACCTTCGCCAACGATTGCGGTGACGACAAAAGCCCAAGAGTTGAAGGCCGCTGGACGTGATGTGATCGGTTTGGGCGCGGGCGAGCCGGATTTCGACACGCCGCAGAATATCAAAGATGCCGCCGTGGCTGCGATTGCGCAAGGCAAGACCAAATATACCGCCGTGGATGGCATTCCTGAATTGAAACAGGCGATTTGCGCCAAGTTCAAGCGCGACAACGGTTTGGATTACGCCCCCAACCAAGTGACGGTCGGCACAGGCGGCAAGCAGGTGCTATTCAACGCATTCATCGCCACGCTGAACGTAGGCGACGAGGTGATTATCCCTGCTCCCTACTGGGTGTCCTACCCTGACATGGTCCTGCTTGGCGGCGGCACACCCGTTGTCATCGAGGCGGAGCTAGAGGCCGGGTTCAAGATCACAGCTGATCAGCTAGAGGCCGCAATCACGCCAAAAACCAAATGGTTTCTGTTCAATTCGCCGTCCAATCCAACCGGCGCGGGCTACACATGGGGCGAGTTGAAAGAGCTGACCGATGTGCTGCTGCGCCACCCGCACGTCTGGATCATGACCGACGATATGTATGAACATCTGGCCTACGACGATTTCAAATTTTGCACCCCTGCGCAGGTTGAACCGGCACTTTATGACCGCACTCTGACGGTCAATGGAGTGTCAAAGGCCTATGCGATGACCGGCTGGCGCATCGGTTATGCGGCGGGCCCCAAGATGTTGATCGACGCGATGCGCAAGGTGCAGTCGCAATCCACCTCGAACCCATGCTCGGTCTCGCAATATGCCGCACTTGAGGCGCTCAACGGCCCGCAGGATTTCCTCGCGCCCAACAGCGCACTTTTTCAAGGACGCCGTGATCTGGTTGTGGGCCTGTTGAACCAAGCCGAAGGCGTGGTTTGCCCGACGCCCGAAGGTGCATTTTATGTCTATCCATCGATTGCGGGCTGCATCGGGAAAACATCGGCGGCTGGTGTCTTTATCTCTGATGACGAGGTGTTTGCCACTGCGCTGCTCGAAGAGACCGGCGTGGCGGTGGTGTTTGGCGCGGCCTTTGGCCTGTCCCCGAACTTCCGCGTCAGCTACGCGACCTCTAACGCGGCCCTCACCGAGGCGTGCAATCGCATTATCGCGTTTTGCGCCGGCTTGAAGTAGAGATCCGATGGGCTCTGAATTACCAGACTATTACTTTCGGATCCGCGAGAACGGCGCTGCGGTGTTTCGGGTCGATACCGAGAACCGCCAGCGCCGCATCGAGTTGGACCAGATCGCCCTTGTGAACGTCAACAAAGGCGAGGTGAAGCCACATGGTGACGCCACACTGACCCAGGACGATATCGCTGCTATTCAGGAATGGCTCGACAAGCGGCTGATGCTGCTGGCCCAGCGCGATATCGACGACATTCACCGCGCTGTGGACTATATGAATATCACAACGCAATGGGTGCAATCCAAGGCATCAGAGGCGCAACTGGATGATGTGACAGATGCGTTATTAATGGCGATGCATGACCTGCGCACCGTCTTGGTCCGCAAGAAAGCCGAACGGATGACTGCTCCGCGTGAGCAGGACCCGTCCGCATAGTTAAAACTTATTGAGCTGACGTGATTTGCAGGGCTAAATCACGCGCATCGACGCAGAGGACATAAAATGGATTGGACATCAATTTTCGCGAGCCGCATGAGCCGGATGAAGGCCTCGGAAATCCGCGAATTACTCAAGCTGCTGGAACAGCCCGATATTATCTCGTTCGCTGGCGGCATCCCCGATCCGGCCCTATTCCCGACGCAGGCCTTTCAAGCGGCCTTTGCCGATGCATTAAGTGCAGGTAAGCAAGAACAAGCGCTGCAGTATTCGGTTTCTGAGGGCTATGCCCCTCTGCGCACATGGATCGCGCAGCACATGGCGGAAATTGACGTGCCTTGCACCGCGGACAACATTCTTATCACCTCGGGATCACAGCAAGCGCTTGATTACTTGGGTAAACTGATGCTTTCGCCGAACGACACCGCACTGGTGGGCTGGCCGACATATTTGGGCGCATTAGGCGCGTTTAACGCCTATGAGCCGCAGTATGACAAGCTGGTGGCCCACGGTAACCGCGACGCTGCCGATTATGCCGACGCCGCCCGCGCCAAAGGTGGACGGGTCAAATTTGCCTATGCTTCGGTGGATTTTGCCAATCCGACAGGCGAGACACTCGATCTGGCTGCGCGTCAAAATATCCTTACCCTCGCTGACGATCTTGATTGCGCCGTGATTGAGGACGCCGCCTATCAAGCCCTGCGTTTTGACGGTGAGGCGATCGCGCCAATGCTCGCCTTGGAAATTGCGCGCAAAGGGTCCATCGAAGAGTGCCGCACGATCTATTGCGGCAGCTTTTCTAAAACCCTTTCTCCGGGCCTGCGGGTTGGCTGGATATGCGCAAACTCAGACGTGATCGGGCGCTTGGTCCTGATGAAGCAAGCCGCTGACCTGCATTCATCGACCATCAACCAGATGGCGATCCACCATGTCGCACAGACGATCTTTGACAGCCACGTCGCCACACTGCGTTCGGTCTATTCCGCCCGCCGCGATGCAATGCTGCGCGCGCTAGCCGCCTATATGCCATCGGGCGTAGAATGGACCAAACCCGAGGGCGGCATGTTCGTCTGGGTCACATTGCCCGCACATATGAACGGCGCGGATCTACTGGCGCAGAGCTTAAAAAGCGAACGGGTGGCATTTGTGCCGGGGTCCGCGTTTTATGCCGACGGGTCAGGCACAAACACCCTGCGGCTTAGTTTCAGCCGTGTGGATGAGGCAACAATTGATGCAGGGATCAAACGATTGAGTGCGCTGATCTCGGCCGCGTGATTTTCACACTGCGCGCCCAGAACCGCCACATCATCAGGATCGCCGCCACCGTCAACCCGATCACCAGCCCCAGCCACAAACCAACCCCACCCAGACCAAGGTGGAACGCAAGGATATACCCCGCTGGCAGGCCGATGACCCAATAGCTGAACGTGGCCATAACCATTGGCACGGCTGTGTCCTGCACGCCGCGCAGTAACCCCAGCGCCATGACTTGTAGCGCGTCCACAACCTGAAACAATGCGGCCATAATCAATAACGACACACCAACTTTTACCATTGCATCCTTTGCCGGTTCGTTGGGATCAAGAAACGCGTTAATCAACGTCTCGGGGATCACGACAAAAATGACCACAGTGACGACCGCGAACAGAAACGAAAGCGCTATCGCGACTTTTGCGCCGCGCCGCAGGTTCACTTCGTCGCGGCGTCCCAAGGCCCGCCCTGCCCGCACTGTCGCCGCCTGACTAAAGCCGATGTGCACCATGAATGTCAGGCTGGCGAGCTGGATTGCGATGCCGTGGGCTGCGAGTTCGATCTCGCCAATCCACCCCATCATAATCGCCGACGCGGTGAACAATCCGCCCTCGGCCAATGAGGTCAGGCCAATAGGATAGCCAAGTTTAAACACACGGTTGAAAATCTCCCAGTCACTACGCCAGACATTCTTTAACAGCTGATATTGTGGCAATTTATAGAGCCCGTAAGCGATCAAAATAATCACCGTCACGACTGTGACCAGCAACGACGCAACTGCCGCCCCTTTGATCCCCATTTCTGGCGCACCCCAGTTGCCAAAGATAAGCGCATAGTTGACCGCCACATTCATCAACGCCGTGCCGATGGTTGCCCACAGGATCACCACCGTATGCTCCAGCGCCGCAAGATAGGATTTCAGTGTCATCACCAACAGCGCAGGCACCATTTGCCATGCGACAATGCGCAGGTAATCCTGACTTAATGCCGCGACATCCGCCTCTTGCCCCATCGCCAGCAGGATCGGCTCTGCCCAGAAAAATGGCAGTGTAAACACCGTCCCGTAAATCACCGACAGCCAGATCCCCATGCGGGTCACGCGGCGCACTTGGGTCTCGTCGCCCTCTTCTGCGGCTCTGGCGACCATCGGCGTGACCGCCTGCGCAAACCCCGCCCCCACAATGAAGGTCACAAAAAACAGCGAGGTCGCAATCGTCGACGCAGCCAAGGCCGTCACGCTATACCAACCCAACATAATGGTGTCGGTCATATGGATCGCAAATTGCGCCATATTGGAGGCAATCAACGGCAAACCGAGTTTCAGGATCGCACTGCGGTGCTCGGGATATGTTTGGGCTGTATTTGTCATCAATAAGGAGTAGGCGTGAAATGCCACGCCGTCTAGTCTGGAGACCACTCAAATGTCTGATACGCTCGTTTCTGCCGCTCAAGCGTTCTACCGCCAGCTTGCCAGCAATAACAATCGCGACTGGTGGACAGACAATCGCGCGACCTATGATGACGTATTAAAACCTGCGGCCTTGGCGATTTTAGAGCAACTGACGCCGACCTTGGCCGAAATTTCAGGCGAATCTGTCAGCACAAAACTTTTCCGCCCGCACCGCGATGTGCGGTTTTCCAAAAACAAAACGCCTTACAAAATCCACCTGCATATGATGTGGAAAATCGACGCGCCCGCGCGCCAGACGCCTGTGTTTTTCTTTGGGATCGGCAGCGATTATGTCACCGCAGGTGCAGGAATCACCGCCTTTGATAAACCGGTGCTGGAAGACTGGCGCAAGTTCGTTGATCTCGACACCAAAAGGATCATGGGGATCATCGCCGACGTGCAGGATCACGGATTTACCCTGCGCGACCCCGCATTGAAACGGGTGCCCGCAAGCTATCCCGCCGACCACCCCGCGAACGACCTGCTTCGCATGAAAGGCTGCGTGGCGACCACAGACATGAGCGCCACCACCAACCTGAACCACGACATCACAACCGCGTTCCGAAACGCGGCCCCACTTAACGCCCTGCTCCTCCAAATCGCCGAAGCATAAACAACCGTAGCTAAAATATACCAATATCGCTCAAACGAATGGATCAAAAATAACAACAGAATCGTGTTTGTTTACGAGGACATCGTCCTTGGGCGGATGATTGGAAGAATGATCTAAAAACCAACTTATTGGAAAACCGCCCAAGGGACCCAAATCAAACGATTGCCCCTCCTGCCCCTAGATGACACTATAAGGGCAAAGCAAAGAGCGAGCAAAACCACATGCCTAACGACCTTTTGTCCACGACCAACCCCGATGATTACAACGCCTCCTCGATCGAGGTTTTGGAAGATATGGAGCACGTCCGTCTGCGCCCCGGCATGTATATTGGCGGCAAAGACGAGCGGGCGCTGCACCATATGGTCGCGGAAATCATCGACAACTCGATGGATGAAGCCGTGGCAGGACATGCCACATGGATCGAGGTCGAACTGCACGCCAACGGTCACTGCACCGTGCGCGACAACGGGCGTGGCATTCCGACCGATCCACATCCAAAACAGCCCAACAAATCTGCGCTTGAAATCATCTTTTGTACCCTGAATGCAGGGGGCAAATTCTCGGGCGATAGCTACCAGACTTCTGGTGGTTTGCACGGCGTCGGCTCGTCGGTTGTGAACGCACTTTCTGATCATTTGCGGGTCGAAGTGGCGCGCAACAAAGAGCTGTTCATGATGGAGTTCTCGCGCGGCATTCCGCAAGCTCCGCTGGCGAAAATCGGCGCGGCCCCCAACCGGCGCGGCACGGCTGTCACGTTCCACCCCGATCCTGAAATCTTTGGTAAACTGACGTTGAAGCCAGCGACATTGTTCAAAATGGCGCGGTCCAAGGCCTATCTTTTCTCGGGTGTCGAAATCCGCTGGAAAACCGAGATTAACGATTCTGAGACCCCGTTGTCAGCGACTTTCAAATTTCCGGGCGGTCTGGCCGATTACCTGAACGTCACACTTGGCGGAGCTACGGTCTATTCCGACACGCCCTTTGCAGGCACCGTGTCATTTGTCGATAAATTCCAGGTGCCGGGCAAAGTCGAATGGGCCATCAACTGGACCCCTGCCCGCGACGGTTTTATTCAGTCGTATTGTAACACCGTTCCAACGCCTGAAGGCGGCACGCATGAAGCGGGATTTTGGTCTGCGATTCTGAAGGGGATCAAGGCTTATGGCGAGCGTGTGTCGAATAAAAAGGCGGCGCAGATTACCCGTGAGGATTTGACCACGGGCGGCTGTGCGCTGGTGTCGTGTTTTATTCGCGAGCCAGAGTTTGTAGGTCAGACCAAGGACAGGCTGGCCACGACTGACGCACAACGTATGGTTGATCTAGCTGTGCGCGACCACTTTGATAACTGGCTTGCCGCAGATACGAAAGCCGCGGGCGCGATCCTTGATTTTCTTGTGCTGCGGGTCGAAGAACGCCTGCGCCGCAAGATGGAAAAAGAAACCGCGCGCAAGACAGCGACCAAGAAACTGCGTTTGCCCGGCAAACTCACCGACTGTTCGTCCAAAACCCGCGAAGGGACCGAGTTGTTCATCGTCGAAGGGGACTCTGCGGGTGGTTCTGGCAAGGGCGCGCGCAACCGCGTGAACCAAGCTTTGCTGCCGCTAAAAGGTAAAATCCTCAATGTGTTAGGCGCCGCCTCTAGCAAGATTAACACCAACCAGGAAATCAACGATCTCTGCGAAGCATTGGGTGTTGGTATGGGCACCAAATTCAACGTCGATGACCTGCGCTACGAGAAAATCATCATCATGACCGACGCGGATGTCGACGGCGCACATATCGCAGCGCTGCTGATGACATTCTTCTTTAGCCAGATGCGCCCGCTGATCGACAACGGCCACCTCTACCTCGCCTGCCCGCCGCTTTACCGCCTCACCCAAGGCGCGCATAGGTTGTATGTGACCGATGATGCCGCGAAAAACGAAGCGATGGAAAAAGGACTTGGTGGCAAAGGCAAAATCGACGTGCAGCGTTTTAAAGGCTTGGGCGAAATGGACGCCAAAGACCTTAAAGAAACCACCATGGACCCCAAAACCCGCAAGCTCATCCGCGTCACAATCGTCGACGACGAACCGGGTGATACCGCGGATTTGGTGGAACGTCTGATGGGGAAAAAGCCTGAGTTAAGGTATCAATACATCCAAGAAAACGCGCAGTTTGTTGAGGAGTTGGATGTTTAGATGAACGTTTCGCTGATATCTGAAATTCGAGATCTCGAGAAACAAAGTCACTAATCATCGCGATTTTATTGACAATAGCCGTTTTAAGCTCGGTAATTTCTGTCGGTCGTAGGGTGCGCGTTCATGCGCACCTTTCTTGTGATTGCCGAAAATGGTGCGCATAAACGCGCACCCTACGGGATTATTCCTGAACCGCTTCCAAATACTCGGTCAAGGCGAGCAGTTCACGCGGCACGGGCGTCCCTAATCCGTCTTTCTCGACGATCACCGTATCGCCCATATCCCCTGCCCCGAACTCTGGCATCGCATCTGAAAAATGTGTGCCACGGTCGAGCCCGTCGATGGTCGACATAATATAATCGCTAGGGAAAACACCGCCGTTGCTTTGACTCAATTTGGTCAGATCCGGTGGCATTATAATCAGGCCAGCAGCCATCTCGCCGCCGCCTTTCGCGTCAACCCCATGACAAGATGCACAATTCTCCATGAACGCCTGCTTGCCGCTTTGCGGTTCGGGTGTGTCGATGCAGGCGCTTAGGGCAAGTACTGCGATGATGCTCAATTTTTTCATGGGGGTCGGCCTCCGCTTCATGTTTTCTTCACATTAGCGGAGGTAGGCTGGTTTGACTATGATGTCGATCAATCAGTTGAGAGAAAGGTTGCCGATAGCCGCCGAAATGACCGATGCCGTATCATCGCTGTCGCCCGAAACCGCGAGCCCGATCAGCGAGCCCTTTTGCCCGCCAAACGCCCGCGCATAGTCAGCGGCAAGATCGACGCGTTCTGACGCGCTGCCTGTACCCGCTTGGCGCAACGGGATGGTCACACCTGTGCCGGATTTTCCGTAAGGCGACGCGATCACCGCGCCAATGGCGTTATTGCCGCCCCAAGCGTATTGGATCACCCGCACGTCATCGCGGCCCAAGAGTGAGCGGATGCCTGCCCCGTTCAACGTCGGTGCAACGTCAGCCGGCACGAAAACGAAATAAAGCGAAATATTACGGTCATCGCCACCTTTACGCGACAGGTCGGTGGCTGGCACAGACTGGTTAACAGTCCACGCCCAAGACGCAGAATTCGCATCCCAATTGGATGGGTCAACGCGCGACCACGCGATGCTGACCGAGCCGTTCGACGTCATAGATAGCGTTTCGCCGAAGCTGTAATCGTTTGACGAAAACAAAGAAAGCTTCTGCTCGGACCACCCGCTGGAAAAACTGACCGGGCCGGCCGTGACAGCGGACGTCGCGAGAATAAGAGCAGCAGACAGAAAATAACGCATGGATCAGACCCTTTTTGAAAAATATTAGAGAAAGAATAGCTGATCCGTGGCGGTTACGGTCAGATAGTTGGCACCAGTCACGCAATTGTCAGCCCGCCGTCAAGGCGCACAGAGTTTCACATCCGGATCAAGCCGCTGGTATTCCTGCGCGTCAATCCAATGGATTTCTGTCGGCGGGATATACTGCCATTCGGCAAGGTATCTGGTTTTTGCAGCGCCACGCATGTAGCGGGCCATTTGCTGGTTACCGATCGGGCCGATATTCACGTTCGACCCATGAAACCCGATCCGCGCATCGGGACGCACGCAGGCATTCGGCAAGGTCGTGAAGATCACGCAGGCAGACGCACAAGTGCCGTGGATCTCGACCGGTTTGCCCCATGCCAGTAACCGCGCGCGATCCGCCTCGGCGCTAATGAGCTGCCCGCCGCCGTCATTACGAATGATATGCGGCACATCAACCGGTGCATCACGGCGGTCGTTGCAGGCGGTCGCCACAAACATCGCGAGAACGGTGCAAAGCATATGAATTCCTTTTACCGGCTATGCCGCCGCCTTCACTTCAGAGCTTGCTAAAACCGTTGAATCGAACCTTGCGCCGCATTTTTCACAGCTGCTCAAGCTTACCAGCCGTCAAGCGCACCATGCGGTCCATGCGACCGGCAAGTTCCAGATTATGGGTGGCGATCACGGCGGTTAGGCCGGTGCCACGCACCAGTTCCATCAAGGCATCAAACACACGGTCCGAGGTTTCAGGGTCGAGGTTTCCGGTCGGCTCATCCGCCAAAAGCAAGGTCGGCTGGTTCGCCAAAGCGCGACAAAACGCGACCCGCTGTTGCTCTCCACCAGACAATGCGGCGGGTCGGTGATCGGCGCGGGCCTCAATACCAACGCGGCCCAGCAATTCACGCGCGCGCGCATTGGCGGCAGCTTCCGCCACGCCATTGGCAAGTTGCGGCAGAACGATATTCTCGATCGCTGTAAATTCGGGCAGCAAGTGGTGAAACTGATAGATGAAACCAACCTCGGCACGGCGCACGGCAGTCCGTTTGCGATCATTCAGCCGTGTCATGTCACGCCCACCAATCGCCACAGTCCCCGCGTCCGGCGTATCGAGCAGACCGGCGATATGCAGCAGGGTCGATTTACCAGCACCTGACGGCGCAACAAGAGCTACAATTTCACCTTTTTTCACTTGCAAATCAATGCCCTGTAGCACGTTCACAGCATTGGGTTTGCCCGTATTATAGGCCTTAGTTATGCCAGCGACATCAAGGGTCAGATCATTCATAACGCAATGCCTCAACAGGGTTCATACGAGCCGCACGGCGCGCAGGGAAAATGGTGATAATCCACGACAGCCCCAGCGAAAGGCTGACGGATTTCAACACATCATTCAGCCGTAGTTCTGCGGGCAATTCATAGATGCCGCGGATCGACGGATCCCAAACGCCACCGCCCGCAACATAGTTCACAAAGCTGAAAATCGGGTCGATATAAAGCGCAAATAGACAGCCCAAAATCACACCTAATATCGTGCCAAACGTCCCTATCCCTGCCCCGCAAATAAAGAAAATCCGCAAGATTGACCCTTCGGTCAGGCCCATTGTGCGCAGGATACCAATATCGCGGCCCTTGTTTTTGACGAGCATAATCAGCCCTGAAATGATGTTCATCGACGCGATCAAAACGAGGATCGACAAGATGATAAACATCACGTTGTCCTCTACCGTGAGTGCGCGTAAAAAAGACCCCGCACTGTCGCGCCATGTCCAGACTAAGGTGCCATCGCCGCCGATACTCAAAACATCTGGCAGTACGTTGTCGACGTCGTCAGGTACCTCGACCATCACTTCAATTTCGTCCACTAACCCATCGCGATTAAAAAAGTTTTGCGCCTCGGCTAACGGCATATAAACCCGCGTTTTGTCGATATCGTAGCGCCCTGCGGTAAATATATAAACCACCTCGTAGGCGTTGGTGCGCGGGCTGGTGCCCATCGCGGTGCGCACGCCATTGGGGCTGATCACCTTGATTTTATCGCCGACATTGACGCCCAATTCTCGCGCGACACCCGACCCGATTGCAATGCCTTCATTAAAGCGGTTGATATCGCCCAGGGCGTTCATTGGGTCCGCAATGCGCGGGATCGTCGCGAGGTTTTCAAGCGTAATTCCGTAGACTTCGATACCAGCGTTCTGGTTTTGATTGTTCGCCATCACCTGCCCGCGCACAAGGGGCGCCGCGCGGATCACGCCCTCTACATCAAGGATCTCAGCAGCCAATACGTCATAGTCTGAAATCGTGCGTAATGTTTGATTTGTGCCATCGATGGGCGTGCGTTTGTAGACCGTTACATGGGCGTTAGAGCCAAGGATCGTATCAACGAATTCCGCCCGAAACCCCGAGCGCACAGCCAAGGTCGCGATGAGTGCAAAAACCGCTAAAGTCACACCAATCAAAGAGATCCACGTCATCACGCTGACCCCACCCTCGGCACGTTTGGCGCGGATATAGCGCCATGCGATCATCCATTCGAATTTGGCAAAGGGGGCAGTGCTGGCCATGTTTCGTCCTATTTTGCTTGCCCGCCTAAACTGGGGCGCATGTTGAAAATGGTCAAGTGACCCTTGCGTGACTAGCGCCGCCCGACCAGCGGTTGCATGTTTGATTTGGCGGGGGCGAGGTCTGGTGCCTTGCGCAATGCGGGTTCTGTGCGGATTGGGGTTTTGCTAGCGGCAGCCTTTGGTCGTCTGCTCAAAAAGCCGCCAGCAAGCGCCAGCAGCGCGGCCACGGAAATCCAACCGCCGAAGAACCCGGCCCCACCCGCGACGACGCCAGACACAGTAAGCGGCACCGCAGGTTGAAAATCGCCCCAAGTTTTTGCAAGCGTATCGCCGTCCATCAAGCGCTGCGGCATCGTCAAACGTTCTAGCGCCGAGGCCTCTCGCAGCGTGGCAAGATTGTCAGACAGCACCGCATGACGTGCAAAAGTGCGGCGCATATCCGTTTGGCGATCCATCAAAAACTGCGTCCCAACCATCTGTTCAAACGCTTGGGTGCGTGTCAGGCCAGAGCGCAGCGCCGAAGCCTCGAAATCCGCCACCACGACCGAAAGCGCATCGACCTGCCCTGCCAATCGTTGGGTATATTGCTGTGAAAACTCGGGGTATTGCGACAGCCCCGCCGCTCCTGCCAGCCCACCAATGATGGATAATACCTTGAACATCTGCCTGCGCCTCGCGTTTTTGTCCCGCTTTTTGCCTGTTTAACACGTCTGAAGTCGCGGCGGGACTCTGAATTTATGCGTGGTGTGGCTGTCGGCAAAGAACGCACAAAGCGGCCTGCGACGAACACGCAGGCCGCACTGCACAAAGTTACTTAAAGCGCGGCGTAGATCGCCGCAATCTTGGCAACAGCGTCTGCCGGAGACATTTCCTCGCTCTCGCCGGTGCGGCGCGAGGTCACCTCAACGACGCCATTCTTCAACCCGCGCGGACCAATTGTGATCCGCCAAGGCAGGCCGATCATATCCATTGTGCCAAACTTCGCGCCTGCCCGCTCGTCGCGGTCATCGTATAGCGGGTCCAGACCAAGTGCGATGAACTGCTGATACAGGTCTTCGCAAGCAGCGTCCGCAGCTGCGTCTCCCGATTTCATGTTCAGGATACCGACATGGAAAGGCGTGACACCTTCAGGCCAGATAATGCCCTTATCGTCGTGACTAGCCTCGATAATCGCGCCCAACAACCGAGACACACCAATGCCGTGGCTGCCCATATGCACGTTCACTTTTTCGCCTTTGCCGTTGTCCACAGCCGCGTTCAAAGCCTCGGAATACTTGGTGCCAAAGTAGAAGATTTGCCCGACTTCGATGCCGCGCGCGGTTTTGCGGCGTTCTTCCGGCACCTCATTAAACAGCGCCTCGTCGTGGGTTTCGTCCGTGCGCGCGTATTTGCTGGTAAATTCTTCCATCACCGCCGCACAGGCCGCGTGGTCATCAAAATCGATCTCGCGGTCACCAAACGTCAGATCGGTCACGGCGCTATCGTAGAACACCTCGCTCTCGCCCGTCTCGGCCAGCACCAGAAACTCGTGTGTGTCCTCGCCACCGATCGGGCCAGAATCAGCGCGCATCGGAATCGCCTTTAGCCCCATCCGCTCGTAAGTGCGCAGATAGCTGACCAAATGACGATTATACGCATGCAGCGCATCTTCCTTCGTCAAATCAAAGTTATAGCCGTCTTTCATATAAAACTCGCGGCCCCGCATCACGCCAAAACGCGGACGTACCTCGTCACGGAATTTCCACTGGATCTGATACAACGTCAGCGGCAGGTCCTTATAGCTATTCACATGCGCGCGGAAAATATCGGTCACCAGTTCCTCGGCAGTCGGCGTGAACAGCATATCACGGCCGCTGCGATCCTTGATGCGCAGCATTTCGTCGCCATACGCATCATAACGGCCGCTCTCGCGCCACAGATCAGCAGATTGAATCGTGGGCATCAACATCGCATGATGGCCCGCGCGCGCCTGCTCTTCGTGCACGATATTTTCGATCTTTTTCAAGACCTTAAACCCCAGCGGCAACCACGAATAAATCCCAGCACTGGACTGTTTCATCATGCCCGCTTGCAACATATAACGGTGCGACACGATCTGCGCCTCGCGCGGGGTTTCTTTGAGGACGGGCAGGAAATAACGGCTCATACGCATGGGATAAGGGGCCTTTGGCAAATTAATGATTGATCAACGGTTTAGGGGGCCGTTGACGCGCTGGCAAGCATACATCCCGCGCGGGCCTTGCGGAAATCGCATATTTCGCCCATCTAAAGCAGAACTTAACCAGTGAGGTTCACCATGGCGCTACCCGTGAAAGATCAGGCGAAATACTGGGGCGTGGTGATTGCCGTGCTGCTGGTGACGTTGTGGTTACTTGGCAATGTTATTTTGCCGTTCATTCTGGGCGGTGCGATTGCCTATCTTCTCGACCCTGTGGCCGACCGGCTACAGCGTTTAGGGCTTAGCCGGATCGTATCGGTGGCCGTCATAACGCTTGTTGCGGCATTGATATTTGTGCTGCTGATTTTGCTGGTGATCCCGACGCTGATTAAGGAAACCACAGCCCTGATCGACACCGCTCCGACCTTGTTCAACCAGCTGCAAACGTTCCTGACCGAGCGGTTCCCGCAACTTCTCGATGCCGATAGCACGATCCGCCAACAGTTGATCGCCATCGGTGAGACCATCCAATCCAAGGGTGGTGATGTGGTTAACGGGCTGGTGTCCTCGGCGCTGGGACTGATCAACGTCGTGATTCTACTGGTGGTAGTGCCTGTGGTGGCGTTTTATCTGCTGCTTGATTGGGACAAAATGACCGCCAGGATTGATAGCATGTTGCCGCGCGACCACGTTATCGTTGTGCGTAAACTGGCCAGAGAGATCGACACGACGCTGGCCTCTTTCCTTCGCGGACAAGGCACCGTTTGCCTGATTTTGGGCAGCTATTACGCGATTGCGCTTATGTTGGCAGGTTTGAATTTCGGCCTTGTGGTCGGTTTCATCGCAGGTTTAATTTCGTTCATTCCCTATGTTGGCGCTCTTGTCGGCGGCGTGCTGGCGATTGGTCTGGCGCTATTTCAATTCTGGGACACGCCGCTCTATATCGGGTTGGTCGCGGTTATTTTCGCGCTTGGGCAATTCTTCGAGGGCAATATTTTGACGCCAAAACTGGTCGGCAACTCGATCGGATTGCACCCTGTCTGGCTACTGTTTGCGCTGTCTGTGTTCGGCTCGCTTTTCGGTTTTGTCGGTATGCTGGTCGCCGTGCCGCTTGCGGCTGTGATGGGCGTTTTGATCCGCTATGCCATTGAACAATACAAAGACAGCCAGCTTTATCGCGGCCAGACGGGCATCTGAATGGCCGAGCAATTAACCTTTGACTGGCCAATGGGCGTGGCATTGGGGGCCGCGGACTTTTTTGTGTCTGATGCAAACACGCAAGCTTACGCGATGCTGCAAGCGCCCCAGACCTGGCCAGAACGCAAGCTGATCGTGACAGGCGCGAAAGGTGCTGGCAAAAGCCATTTGGCCCGCGTTTTTGCAACGCAGATGGACGCCACGCACCTGTCCGCCACCACCCTGCTTGATGCCTTATCCGATGCGCTGCCCGATGCAGGTGCAAATATCGTGGTCGAAGACATGGACCAACTTCCCCCTATCGCAAACGAGTTTATGTTCCACTTGCACAACCATCTGCGCAACACCGGCGGGCATCTGTTGATGACGGCCCGCACCCCGCCTGGCCGCTGGCCCCTGACACTGCCCGATCTTGCAAGCCGGATGCAGGCCACAACACTGATTGCAATTGATAATCCCGATGATGCACTGCTTGCCGCTCTGATCATGAAGCTGCTCGCGGATCGTCAAATCATGCCGCCGATCAGCCTTGTCAATTATCTGGTGCCGCGCATCGAGCGGTCATTTGCGGCCGCAGCACAGGTCGTCGCCCGCCTTGACGCGGCTAGCATGGCGCAGGGTCGGCCCATAAACCGTGCGCTCGCTGCGGGACTGCTGGACAAAGCGGACCACTAAGGGCGATAACAGTCATAAACCTGCAACACCCTCATGCCACAAGGCGTTATGATGCAAGCAAACTTCCTTGAAAGCCCGTTCCCCGCACCGATGATTCTGGACATTGATCCCGCCACCCCCGCACGGTATTTTAACCGTGAATTAAGTTGGTTAAGCTTTAACTGGCGGGTTCTGGAAGAGGCGGAAAACCTGAAGGTGCCATTGTTGGAACGGCTGCGGTTCCTGTCGATTTCGGCCACAAATCTCGACGAATTCTACACCGTGCGCGTGGCGGGCCTGCGCGAACTGGCGCTGGCGGGCAACGTAACACCCTCTATCGATGGGCTGACGGCTGCCGAACAATTGGTGCTGATTAACGCCAATGCCCGCGAGTTGATGCTGCGCCAGCAGGCGGTTTTCAACACCCTGAATGACGCGCTCAAAGAACACGATATCTACCTTTTGACCCGCGCCGACCTGACCGATGATGACAAAGCGTTCCTTGACGATTTCTTTCTTGATCAGGTGTTTCCGGTGCTGTCGCCGCTGGCGATCGACCCTGCGCACCCGTTCCCGTTTTTACCCAACGAAGGCTTTGCTCTGGCACTGCAGCTTGAAAAAACCGATGGCAAACGCGCGATGCGTGCGCTGTTGCCGGTGCCCGCGCAGATCGCGCGTTTCATCGCCCTGCCGACCGTCACCGGTCATCGTTTCTTGCCACTGGAAGAACTGCTTTTGCTGCATGTGGGACGATTATTCCCGGGTTTTGCGGTCAAAGGAAACTGCGCGTTCAAAGTGCTGCGTGACAGCGATCTTGAACTGGAAGACGAGGCCGAAGACCTTGTGCGCGAATTTGAAACGGCGTTAAAACGGCGGCGGCGCGGCGAGGTTGTGCGCCTGAAACTTTCTGCAAATGCGCCTAACTCATTGAAATCAATGATCATGCAAGAGTTACACGTGACCGATGACGCCGTGGTCGAAGTGGACGGTTTGATTGGTGTCTCGAACCTGAACGAATTGGTCTTGGATGACCGCCCTGACCTGTTGTGGCCCCCGTTCAGCCCGCGCGTGCCAGAGCGGGTGCAGGATTTTGACGGCGACATGTTTGCCGCGATCCGCCAGAAAGATATGCTGCTGCACCACCCCTACGAGACGTTTGACATGGTCGTCCGGTTTCTCGCGCAGGCTGCCCGCGACCCCAATGTGGTGGCGATCAAACAGACGCTTTACCGCACCTCCAAGAATTCTCCGATTGTCGAGGCGCTGTGCGAAGCGGCGGAAGACGGCAAATCAGTCACTGCTTTGGTCGAGCTCAAAGCCCGCTTTGACGAGGCCGCAAACATCCGCCAGTCGCGCAGGTTGGAACGCGCAGGCGCCCATGTGGTTTACGGTTTCATGAACTATAAAACCCATGCGAAAATCAGCACAGTGGTGCGCCGCGAAGGCGAAAAACTGGTGACATACACCCACTTTGGCACCGGCAATTACCATCCGATTACCGCGCGAATCTATACCGATCTGTCACTGTTTACTTGCGATGCCAAGCTGGGCCGCGATGCAACCAAGGTGTTCAATTATCTGTCGGGCTATGCAAAGCCCGACAGCCTAGAGAACCTTGCAATTGCGCCGCTGGACCTAAAAGAAACCCTGCTCGCAAGGATCGCGACCGAGGCCGAAAATGCCGCCGAGGGCAAACCTGCGATGATCTGGGCCAAGATGAATTCGCTTGTCGAGGAGGACGTGATCGACGCGCTATATGCGGCGTCCCAAGCTGGTGTGCAGATCAGTCTGGTGGTGCGCGGCATTTGCGGGCTGCGCCCCGGTGTTGTGGGGTTATCAGAAAATATCCGCGTGAAATCAATCGTCGGGCGGTTTTTGGAACACAGCCGGATCGTCTGTTTTGCCAATGGCAAAAAACTGCCAAGCAAGAAATCAAGGGTCTATATCAGTTCAGCCGACTGGATGGGTCGCAACCTGAACCGGCGCGTCGAAACCCTGATCGAGATCCAGAACGCCACCGTAAAAGCCCAGATTGTCAGTCAGGTCATGGCCGCAAATATGGCCGATGTGGCGCAGTCATGGGTGATGGAAGGTAACGGCATTTTCACCCGCGATCCGGTCCCCGACGATGTATTTGCATTCAACTGCCATCGCTTTTTCATGGAAAATCCGTCGCTCTCGGGGCGCGGATCAGCGGGGGCGTCCGACGTGCCGCAATTGACACATAGCGACGATGAGGGGCCACAATCATGAACGATGACGAACCAATCGATTGGGGCGGATTTGGTCGGCCACTGTTTGAAGACGCCGCTGCAATGGGCTTGGGTCGGGTGGGCGTTATCGACGTCGGTTCCAACTCGGTGCGCATGGTGGTGTTCGACGGGGCGGCGCGGTCACCTGCGTATTTCTATAACGAAAAAATCATGTGCGCCTTGGGCGCGGGGCTGTCGGAAACGGGTTATTTGAACCCGCTGGGCCGCGTACGCGCCTTGTCCGCGATCCGCCGGTTTGCGGCACTGGCCGAAGGTATGGGCATCACCCCGTTGACAGCGGTGGCCACAGCCGCAGTGCGCGAGGCCAGCGACGGCATGGACTTTCGCGACGAGGTTTTGCGCGAAACCGGCATTAAAATCTGGGTGATAGACGGGCGTGAAGAGGCGCGGCTGTCGGCTCAGGGTGTGCTATTGGGCTGGCCAAAATCCTACGGTTTGGTCTGCGATATTGGCGGATCGTCGATGGAATTGGCCGACCTTGCGGACGGGCGTGTGGGCCAGCGCGTGACCTCGGCGCTGGGTCCGTTAAAACTACGTGAAATCAAGGGCGGCAAAAAAGCGGTCAAGAGCTTTGTAAAGACCACGATGGCCAAGCTGCACGAGCAGATGAACTTTGAGAAATCGATGCGCCTGTTTCTGGTCGGCGGGTCATGGCGGGCAATTGCGCGTATTGATATGGACCGACGCGGCTATCCTTTGACGGTGCTGCATGAATACCGCATGACCGCGCGCCAGATCAGCAAAACCGCCGATTATATTGCCGCGTCAGACCCTTACGAGTTGCGCCAGCGCTGCAATATCTCGGAGAGTCGCATGGCGCTGGTGCCTTTGGCGGTCATCGTGCTCAAGTCGCTTTTGCGTCAATTCAAGCCCAAAGACGTGGCGGTGTCCAGTTACGGTATCCGCGAGGGTATGCTTTACGAGCAGATGCCACGCGCCTTGCGCGAACGTGATCCGCTGATCGAGGCTTGCCGTTTTGCCGAGGCGAAAGATGCGCGGCTTCCGGGTTTTGGCCGTTTGTTATTCGATTTTGTCCGCCCGCTATTTCCGCGTGCAAACTGGCAACGAAAGCGCATCATTAAAGCCGCCTGTTTGCTGCATGATGTCAGCTGGCGTGCCCACCCTGATTACCGTGGCGAGGTCACGTTTGATAACGCCACCCGTGCCAATTTGGGCGGGTTGAAGCATTATGAACGGGTGTTTTTGGGTCTGTCGCTTTTGAACCGTTACACCAACAAACACTCGGCGCGCTATGATCCGCTGGTGGCGATGCTGGATGCGACACAGATCAAACAGGCAGAGGTTTTGGGAAAAGCAATGCGCCTTGGCGCGATGTTATGGCTCGACGCCGAACGTGCGCCAGGTCAATTGAAATGGAAACCGAAGAAACACGAATTGATCCTTATACTAAACCACGAGGCGCGACCGCTATTTGGCGAGGTGGCCGAAGCGCGGTTTGCAGCGCTGGCCTCTGCGTTGAATGCCACGTCAACGGTGAAGTTCAACAAGCCTGTTTAAAGGTCGATTTCACCCTCTGGCGAAGCTTCGTCGACATCGGGCGTGTAGGCGGGCGCGTCGGGGGTGCGGCGCATAATGATATCGCCATTTGGCATGATTTCGGGGGTGTCATAATTGCGGATATCGTCGATATGCGTCATCAAATCTGCAAGCGCTGGTCCCATCTCGGTCGAGAAATGTGACATGTCATCGCCCAGATCTTTCAAGTCTGCAATCGCGGGTTCCATTTCACGCATCAGCCCGCGCAGCAGCATTTTAGCGCCTTCTTCCATCAGGCTAAAGCCTTCTTCAACGACGGGTTCGTCGTCTTGCGCAGCAGCAGGCAGGGCCACGGTCATGGCGAGCGTCAGCGTCAAGGCGGTGCGGGCAAAAATCTGTTTCATAGCACCAATATAGGTATGCACGCTAAAATTGCCAAATCACAAATGTAATAGCAGCCCTAGGGCAGCGATTGCGTCGCAGTATATATTAAAACACCGTCAAGCCGGATCACGCGGGCGGGGATGATGCCCGCGCAGTTTCCCGCGCGGGCATGTGGTTCAGGATGCCAAAAGCCTGCGAATTTTATCAAGGGCGCGTTTTTCGCCCTCTTGGTATCCGATGGGCTCAAAAAGGCGTCCTTTGTCGTCAAACAGCAGCACCGAGGCCGAGTGGTCCATGGTGTAACCGCCACCTTCCAGCGGGACTTTTCTAGCGTAGATCACAAAGGATTTGATCGCTTTGTTGATCTCTTCGACCGAGCCTGTGACCCCGACAACACCCGGCGTCCAAGAGACGTAATCGCCCAGCAGGTCGGCTGTGTCGCGTTCGGGGTCCACGGTCACAAAGTAGGCGCGCAGGTTGACGCCGTCTTCTTCCTCCAGGATCGCTTGCCACGTCGCAATGTCGCCCAAGGTTGTCGGGCAGACTTCGGGGCAATGGGTGAAGCCGAAGAAGACCGCCGAGGGCGTGCCTTTGAGCGTCTCTTGGGTAAATTCAGCGCCATCAGTGCCCGCGAGCACATAGTCGCCCTGCCCGATTTTATCTGCGATTGTTGTGGTCATGGCGGGTTTCAGTACAAAGGCAAACGCGCTGGCGGCCAAGGCGACGGCAGCAAACCCCATAAGTGCGATTTGAAACGGTTTTGGTTTTGACATTATCTACTCCGTTGCTTTGGGCGCGTGGCCCGCGTCCATATCCATGTCGCCATGCATCATTGATTTTTGATTTGTCGCGCCGACGGGCATTTTCACGTCCACGTCGCCTGCCACTTCGAACGTCAGGCGTACGTCGATGGATTCGCCTTCGACCAAGGGGCCGGTCAGGTCCAAGAACATCATATGATTGCCGCCTGGCGCAAGCGTGACGGTTTCACCGGCCGCAATGGTCAAGCCTTCTGGTAGTTGGCGCATTCTCATCACGTCGTTTTCCATCGCCATTTCGTGGATCTGGGTGTCGTTGGACACAGGCGACGCGGCCGAGATCAGGCGGTCAGCGACGGCGCCATTATTGGTGATTACGATAAAGCCGCCCGCGACAGGCGCGTTTGGCAATGTGGCGCGTGTGAATGGGTGCGTCAGGGTCAAATCGCCTACGACGATTTCTGCCGACATGTGCGCCATTTCGCCGGCTTCGGGCATTGCGGCCATGTGAGAGTCAGCCTGTGCAAAGGTTGCAGTTGCAGCCAGAGCCAGCGCGCAGAGAAAGGGTTTAGTCATGGGGATATCCAATATGTGACAGACCACCGCGCCGGCGTTGCGGTCGCGGGTCTTTTTGTCGGGAAAAAGTGAACGGTTCAGGCCGCGCGTGGCGGTCCACGGGCGGACCATGCGAAGGGGTCACGTTGATTGCCAAATGTCAGTGCGGCCAGAGCCTTGACCGTGGAATTTGGCACCAAATCCCAGACCTGCCCTGTCGGGCGCGTCGGGTGGACATCAGCCGTCACATGGCAGAACGGGCATTGTCCGCTATGCGCGGGCATTCCGTCGCCGCAGAGATCGTCAACCGTGCCGCCCATCGCGATAAACGCAGCGATCTGCGGGTTGGCGGGGGTCGTCTGCACCATGCGTCCTGCCGACACAATGGAGGTCAGCGCCAGCATCAAAGCGGCGCATAACATCATAAAGCGAAATGGCGGGGACTGGTTCATGTGCGCATCCTAACAGGACCCTGCGGGTATTGGGAATGACCTAAGATCAAAGCGCCAGATCAAGCACCACCGGAAAGTGGTCGGACGCGTGTAAAAGTGCTTCGCGCAGTGGCAAATTTTCATAACAATCAGGGTGATCGAACGGGTGCCAGATTTGCCAGTGCGACGCCATGTCGCGCAGGTTCGGCGAGACTATAATGTAGTCGAGCAATGCATTCAGATATTGCCCGTCACGGTGTTTGAACCGCGCTGTGGTGGGCATTGCGCCGATGCGCTGTCCCAGTGCGATACGGGCGTGGGGCTCGAACATGCGCAGCGCGTCACCTTCGCCCAGCACGATTTCTATGCCGGAACGCCCGAAGAATTTTTCGTATTCATCCAGCCCCGGGCCATCGTTGAAATCGCCCATGACAATCAGGTCATCACCAGCGGCGAGATGTCCGTCGACGCGTTGGCGTAGCCAGATGCATTGCGCGAGTTGCTTTCGGCGGTTCTGGATTGAAATACGGATGGCTTCGGCCTCGTTTTTCGCGCCATGCGGGGCCTTGGATTTGGCGTGTACGCCAATCAAGCGCAAAACCTTACCCGTGGATAAGGTTAGTGCAATTTCCAAAGGAGGTTTCGACCAGGTTACCAGATCGGGCGCTGCGTCAACGTCCAGATCAAGACGGAAAGTACTGTCAAAGCGCGGCGCGTCATGGCTGCCTTTTTTGCCGGTGGGGTTGCCTACCGGATCGTGTCGGGCGTCCATTTTATCGGGGTCGTAAAGGAACGCGATTTCTTGTTGCGTGTCATTGTCAAAGCCGATGATTGCGCGGCGGGCACGCAGGTCAAAGGTGGCTGCAAATGTTTCCAAGGCTTTCACGCCGCTGCGATGCGGGCTGGTGTCGGGGGCCTCGATGATCATCACGGCATCAAGGTCCATTGCGGCAAAAACTGTTCCAAGCGCCTGTGTTTGCATAGCTTTTGTAATGTTCCACCGCCCTGACCAACTGTCGTCGTTGATCAGCCGTCCTGCATCATCAAACAGTTTGTTAAACCATTCGACGTTGTAGGTTCCGATTTTCACGCGCGCTGTTCCTTGATGCTATCCCATGCGCGGTTGATAACGATCATACGTTTTTCGGCCATTTTCACCGCCTCGGCAGGCAGGCCGCGCGCGGTCAAACTATCGGGGTGTGTGTTGCGCACAAGCGCGCGCCACGCGGATTTGATGTCTTCCATTGGCGCGGTATGGGCGACGCCCAGCACGTCATACGGGTCGCGGGTGGCGTCCGGCACAAACTGGGCGCGGATGCGGGCAAAACGGTGGTCGTCGTAGCCCCAAATCTCGGCCACGCGCGACAGGAACTGGTCTTCGTTGGGGTGGTATTCACCGTCTGCTATCGCGATGTGAAACAGCCCCTCCATCAGATCGCACAGCGGCGCCTGATCTTGTGCATACATCGCGCCGATCCGTGCGGCGTAAGCCTCGAACCCGGCCACATCGGTGCGCGCAAGGTTAAACACACGCGCAGCGTTGGCCTCTTCTTCGGGAGGGATTTGGAACACTTCGCGAAAAGCGTTCACCTCGTCGCGGGTGACCTGCCCGTCAGCTTTGGCCATTTTCGCACCGAGTGCTATGACCGCAATCGTGAAGGCCACCGACCTGTCAGGCGGCGTGCGCAGGCGTTCGAACACCGCCGACAAGCTTTCGCCGCTAGCAAGAGCCGCAATCGCGTCCGTTATGCGTGACCATAGTGACATAAGCATAGCCTAACCGATTTCGCCCCGAAACGTCAGAGCCGTTTTTGCATCAACACCAGATCAATCCAGCGCCCGACCTTGAACCCCACCTCTGGCAGGATCGCAAGGGTCGTGAAGTCGCAGGTGGTATGAAATTCAACTGCGCGTGGGTTTTCGCCGCTGATGCCCGCATGCATCATGCGAATGCCAGCGTGTTTTGCATGTTCACACAGGGCCGCGAGCAAGGGGCCGCCGAGGCCGTGTCCGCGCGCATCGGGCGCCAGATAAATTGTGTGTTCGGCGCTGAATTTATAGCCGTTCCCACTGCGAAACGGACCGTAGCGCGCGAATCCTTTGACCTGACCCGCAATTTCCACGACGAGGCACGGGGTTTGAGTGATCAGAGCGGCGACCTGTGGCACGGTTATTTCATCAGAGGTAAAGGTGATCGTGGTTTGTGTGATGATCGGGTTCCAGATGTCGGCGATTGTCTGCGCATCGCGGCGCAGCGCCGGACGGATCATATCACGACGGTCCCGTTGGGGGTGTCGATATGTGCGCTAAAATGCGGTTTGTCTGCGGTGATAAAGACCACGCGCGTATCGTTTAACGCGCAAATCTCACGCAGATGGGCAGCCTCGGGGTGATGCACCTCCCAACGGATCAAGCGACAGCCGCTATTGGCAAGCTTTAACGTCGGATGTGCGGTCATGTCGTCCCAGTGGATCAATGTCGGGAAACCACCCTGCATCGGCAAGGACCCGTCGTCCGGCACCGTGATCTGCCACGTCAGATCACCGCGCGACATTTGCACCGCAGGGCCTGTAAGGGTGGAGTGTGCCGCAAGATCATCGGCCCGGCAAATCCAGTTGCCCCAGCGCGGCACATCGGGTGCATGGTCGAGATCAAACCAGCGCGGACCCTGCACATTTGCCGCAGGATCAGGCGCAATCACCTCTAGATAGAGACCGTCGGCCAATGCCAGCAACCGGTTATGCGTGCCGTATTTAGGATGTGCGCCGCCTACGAGGAGCGGCACGCCAAGTTTTTCAGATAACCATGCCGTGCCCGTTGCAAGATCGGCGCAAACAACCGCGATGTGATCAAGTTCCAACATTGCATATCCTTTTGCGTCAGCTGCACGTTGGGCGATCAAATGCTTGATTTATACAAGGTGCAACCCCTGCCCCGTGGCGGGCAGAAAACATTTAGGAATTCTGCCCTTGCCTGCCTTTGACTATCCGAGGTTACGCGCGAGTTTTTCTAATCAGGGCAAGGATATCTTCCGCCGCTTTCGGAATATTCGTGCCCGGCCCAAAGATGGCTTTTACGCCAGCGTCAAACAGGAATTTGTAGTCTTGCTGCGGTATCACACCGCCGCAGATTACCAGAATGTCCTCGGCGCCCGCATCTTTCAGCGCTTTGATCAGTTGCGGCGCGAGGGTTTTATGGCCTGCTGCCTGACTGGAAATCCCGATCACATGCACGTCGTTATCGACCGCATCTTGCGCGGCTTCGGCGGGTGTCTGGAACAATGGCCCGACGTCCACATCAAATCCGATGTCGGCAAAGGCCGTGGCGATGACCTTTGCGCCGCGATCATGACCGTCCTGGCCCATTTTGACCACCAACATGCGCGGGCGGCGGCCTTCTTCTTCGGCGAAGTCCTCGACGGATTTCTGGATTGCTTCAAAGCCTGCGTCGCCTTCGTAGGCCGCGCCGTACACCCCTGCGAGGGTTTTGACTTCGGCGCGGTGGCGGCCAAATTCAACTTCCATTGCCATGCTGATTTCCCCTCCTGTGGCGCGGTGACGCGCGGCTTCGACCGCGGCTTCTAGTAGGTTGCCGCCTTCTTTTGCGCGCCGCGTGATTTCGGCGAGTGCGGCATCACAGGCGGCTTGATCGCGTGACGCTCGTGTTTTTTCAATGCGGGCAATTTGGGACAGGCGCACAGATGCGTTGTCAATATCGCGGATATCGATCGGGTCCTCGTTGTCTTTGCGGTATTTATTTACCCCAACAATGACCTCGGTACCTCGGTCTATCATCGCTTGGCGGGTCGCCGCGGATTCCTCGATGCGTAGCTTGGGCATACCAGAGGCCACGGCTTTGGTCATGCCGCCCAGTTCCTCGACTTCTTCGATGATTTTCCAAGCTTTTTCAGCAAGCTCCGCAGTCAGGCTTTCGACGTAATACGACCCTGCCAGCGGGTCGACCACGTTGGTGATGCCGGTTTCTTCTTGCAGTATTAACTGGGTATTGCGTGCGATCCGGCTGGAGAAATCGGTGGGTAGCGCGATAGCTTCGTCGAGGGCGTTTGTGTGCAGGGATTGGGTGCCGCCCAAGACCGCCGACATCGCCTCGTAGGCGGTGCGGATCACGTTGTTATAGGGGTCTTGTTCTTGCAGGCTGACGCCCGATGTCTGGCAGTGGGTGCGTAACATCGTGGATTTTTCGTCTTTGGGATCGAATTCGGCCATGATTTTTGACCAGAGCAGACGGGCGGCGCGAAGTTTCGCGGCCTCCATAAAGAAGTTCATGCCGATGGCAAAAAAGAACGAAAGGCGCGGCGCGAATTTATCGACGTCCATGCCCGCCGCGATGGCAGTGCGGACGTATTCGCGCCCGTCAGCCAGTGTAAAAGCGAGTTCCTGCACGAGGTTCGCGCCGGCCTCTTGCATGTGGTAGCCGGAGATCGATATCGAGTTGAATTTTGGCATATGTTCGGACGTGTATCCGATGATATCCGCGATGATCCGCATCGAGGGTTCGGGGGGGTAGACGTAGGTGTTGCGGACCATGAACTCTTTGAGAATATCGTTTTGAATCGTGCCTGCGAGCAGTGCTTTGTCGTGGCCTTGCTCTTCGCCGGTGACGATGAAGTTGGCGAGGATCGGAATGACGGCACCGTTCATGGTCATTGAGACGCTGACCTTATCCAGCGGGATGCCGTCGAACAGGATTTTCATGTCTTCGACGCTGTCGATGGCCACGCCTGCCTTGCCGACGTCACCTTCGACGCGGGGGTGATCGCTATCGTAGCCACGGTGGGTGGCCAGATCGAAGGCGACAGATACGCCTTGTTGACCGCCGGCGAGTGCCGCGCGGTAGAAGGCGTTAGATTCCTCGGCTGTTGAGAAGCCTGCGTATTGCCGGATTGTCCAAGGGCGGCCCGCGTACATCGTCGCTTTCACGCCGCGTGTGAAGGGGGCGGCACCCGGAATACTGCCCATATGGGGCAACCCGTCGGTGTCGTCTGAGGTGTAAAGCGGTTTGACCGCGATGCCCTCTAGCGTGTTCCACGTCAGCGCATCAATTGGTTTGCCGCGCAATTCTTTGGCCGCGATTTTAGACCATTCGTCGAATTGTCCCATCATTTTCTCCGATCTTGGCATGTCGCTGGATTGTTCCCAGTCACACGATGCCGTTTTCATCCATGTCATTCATTTTTGGTCGCGTATTTTGCGGCGCAACGCCTTTTGGGTTTAGTAAGGTCGTCGTGCCATCCGCCAAGTTATTCATTTCATTGCACTCCCTGCCAGAACTGTTGAAATCTGGTGGTAGCAGTGCGGTGAACACCACTCTGTCTGGCGCACTTTCTGGAGATCACTACCGGCATGGGGTTATAACCAAGCGATTAAACATAAATTTGTATTCAATTGCGGTCTTTGTGGTCGTTATTACTAAAACAGACGCTATGTTAGGGAGTATGAAAACACTTTTGATTAGCGCCGTTCTGGCAGCCATGACGACCGCGTCTAACGCGCAAACCGCACTAGAGGCATGGACTGCCGACCGCACGCAGATCTTTGATGCTGCCGGGATTGATCCGGCGGATTTCATCTGGATTGCGCGCCCGATTGTGGTGTTTGCGCAAAGTCCGAATGATCCGATGTTCGACGAGCAGATTGGGCTATTGACCGAGCGTATTGATGAATTGGCGTTGCGCGATGTGATTGTTATCGCGGACACCGATCCTGAGACCCCAAGTGCCTTGCGCACGGCACTGCGTCCGCGCGGGTTTATGTTGGCGATTATCGGCAAAGACGGGCGTATCGAGTTGCGCAAGCCGGCACCATGGGATGTGCGTGAAATATCGCGCAGCATTGATAAGATGCCATTGCGCCAGCAGGAAATTCGTGACCGGCGTGTGGTGGAATAACACGCATGTGTCACGGGAGTTGGTCCGCGTGGCTGATCATTTTAAGACACATCAGGAATAATGCCAGTGCACCGATCACGGTTGCGGCCGTGTTTGACATGAACGCGTTTGCCACCAAGCGCCCGTAAAGATAGAGCAGGCTGTAGACCGCGATCCCACCGAATAGAAACGTGCGCACGGGGGCCAAATTGGACCCTGCCGTCCGTGCAACGCCCCAAAATATGACCACGGCAATCATCGGCGTTGTCATCACCGATAGCGGCAATCCGCTATCGAGGCTGATCGTGTCCATGTCGATGATCACAAGGATTGCCAGCAAAGCCACCGCAAGCCCGATCAGGTATGCGGTCGCTGTGATGCCAAGAATCCGGCCAAATCCAGACATTGTCACTCAAACTCCATGATGATTTCGTCCACTGCGAGGCTATCACCTGCGGCGGCGTTGATTTTGGTGACGATGCCTTTGCGTTCGGCGCGCAGGATGTTTTCCATTTTCATCGCTTCTACGGTGCAAAGTGCCTGTCCGTCCTGCACTTCGTCGCCCACGGCCACGTTGATTTTTACGATCAGGCCCGGCATCGGGCAAAGCAGCAGCTTGGAGGTGTCGGGAGCCACTTTTTCGGGCATCAGGGCTGCGAGTTCGGCCTGACGCGGGGTGCGCACATGCACTTTGAGGTCGGCACCGCGGTGGCGTACGCGGAAGCCGCCCGAGATTTTGCCGACCTTCATGACCAGCGGTGAGCCGTCCACCGTCATGCGCGCCAGTGGGTCGCCCGGTGTCCAGTCGCCTTCGACGCGCAGGACCTGCCCATTGATTGTGACGTTCGATCCGGCTTTGTCGGCGGCAATGACGGTGTCGAGAGATTGGCCTTGCAGATTGACGACCCAGTCTGCGCCGACTTTGCGTTCGTGGTTGTTCATGCGCCCCGAGATGCGGCTGCGGCGGATTTCGGCGACGCGGTGCATGGCAGACGCTGCGGCGGCAATGCGGGTTAATGTGTCGTCGGACAGGGTTGCGCCGTCAAATCCGTCAGGGAATTCTTCCTCGATGAAAGCGGTCGTCATGTTGCCAGAGGTGAATTTCTCGTGGTCATAGACGGCGGCGAGGAATGGCAGGTTGTGACCGATGCCTTCGACCTCGAAACCGTCCAGAGCGAGACGCATTTCCTCGATTGCCAACGCGCGGGTTGGCGCCCATGTGCAGAGTTTTGCGATCATAGGGTCGTAATACATGCTGATTTCGCCGCCCTCAAAGACGCCTGTGTCATTGCGCACGGCGCGGGTTGCGTCGGCCATTTCCACAGGGGGGCGGTAGCGGGTCAAGCGGCCGATGGAGGGCAGGAAACCGCGATAGGGATCTTCGGCGTAAAGCCGGCTTTCCATTGCCCAGCCGTTGATTTTCAGGTCTTCCTGCTTCATTGGCAGTTTTTCACCGTAGGCGACGCGGATCATTTGTTCGACCAGATCAATGCCGGTGATCAGTTCGGTGACGGGATGTTCGACTTGGAGGCGGGTGTTCATTTCGAGGAAGTAGAAATTGCGGTCGCCGTCGACGATGAATTCGACTGTGCCTGCCGAGGCGTAATCCACTGCTTTCGCGAGGGCCACTGATTGCGCGCCCATTGCGGCACGGGTTTCCTCATTGAGGAACGGGCTTGGGGCTTCTTCGATGACTTTTTGCTGGCGGCGCTGGATCGAGCACTCGCGTTCGTGCAGGTAGACGCCATTGCCATGTTTATCGCAAAGCACCTGAATTTCGATGTGGCGCGGTTGGGTGATAAATTTTTCGATGAAAATACGGTCATCGCCAAAGGAGTTGGCCGCTTCGTTCTTGGAGGATTGGAAGCCTTCGCGGGCCTCTTGGTCGTTCCACGCAATGCGCATGCCTTTGCCGCCGCCGCCTGCCGAGGCTTTGATCATGACGGGGTAGCCGACTTCGTTCGAGATTTTGACCGCATGTTCGGCGTCGTCGATCAGGCCCATATAACCTGGAACGGTGGACACATTGGCCTCTTGGGCTAGTTTTTTGGAGGTGATTTTGTCGCCCATCGCCAAGATCGCGCCTTTTGGCGGTCCGATGAAAGCGACGCCAGCGGCCTCTAGGGCTTCGGCGAATTTGGCGTTTTCCGACAGGAAACCATAGCCCGGATGCACGGCCTCTGCGCCTGTTTGCAGCACCGCGGCCATGACTTTGTCGATGACGATATAGGACTGGTTGGCGGGGGCTGGCCCGATATGCACCGCCTCGTCCGCCATTTTCACATGCAGCGCGTTGCGATCCGCGTCGGAATAAATGACGACGGTTTTGATCCCCATTTTCTTGGCGGTTTTAATCACACGGCAAGCAATTTCACCGCGGTTTGCGATCAGAATTTTCTTGAACATTTCAGCAGCCCTTCAAAAGCAAAATCGCCGCGCGCAGGGTTGTCCTGCGGCGGCGATTTTAGGTGTTTTAATAGAATTTGTTAAACGCTTGACCTTAGAGGTCGTTAGCAAGTGCGCCGATAAGGCCGCCAGCAAGCGCGCCTTCAACGCAGCGGTTGCTACCGATTGTTTCGCCAGCAACGCAGCCAACGCCAGCGCCAACAAGCGCGCGCTCGCCGTCTGTGTCGAGGCAAGCTGTGAGACCGAGAAGCGCTGTTGCAGCGATGATATAAGAAGTTTTAAGCATGATTTTCTGCCCTTATGAAGTGTTCTACTCGTCATAAAATCGGCTATATCAAACAAGAACGCAAGCCTTACAAAGCCAGCCGTGCGATATTTCGCCGTATCCATGAAAAGGGTGACCGATATGGGCCCGAAAGGCACATATCGGCCGGGGAAAGGGCAATAGTCGAGACTATCTACATCAGACAGGATGCTTGGCCTGCCTGCTGCGAGGTCAGATTGGCATAAGTCGCATATGTTGCAAAAGCATGTCGCCGACGGATCGCCAAAACCGGCTGATTTCCGCTGGAATAACATGGTATTGCGCGACAAATGGCCCATTAGCGTTCCCGCATCTCTGGAAAGCTGATCATCGCAACTTTTAAATCAATGCGCAGCAAAGCGTCGTAACTGGAGGCGTCAAACGGGTCCTCGGCAGGCACAACTTCGCGGCCGAAAAGCCAGCTGAGGCGTCCTGCGTCCAAATTGCCACGGATAAAAGGTTCGGTGCCAAAATGGTCATAAAGCGCCTGCATGAAGCCAGCGTCAGCGCGCCGGTCGGGCGGGCGTCGGTCGGGGTAGCGGATACGCTGGGTGATTTCGGTAGCGCCATCTTTATTGTCGCGTCTTATCACAAATTGAAAATCGGTGCCGGCAAGGCGACCGGGAAACCCGCGGTGCTTTTCCATTAGAATTCTTCCCAAATACAGGCGTCGCCATCACGGCGAAACGGCTGAAAAAACTGAACAACCTCCGTGATCTCGCCGAAGGGAACTTCTTCGGCGGAGACGGAAATCACCAGTTGGGTTACACCTGATTGCGCTTGGGTCAAAGCAGGAACCGCGACCTGAGCGCAGACAAAGTCAAAATCATCCATTACATCGGCAAAGGTGAGGCCCGTGGCGATTTCCGGCAGTGTGAATCTGAACCGCCCCAAGTCGTCTTCGATGCGCACCTCAAAAAGTGTGAACACATGCCCCGACGGCACCACAATCTCGGTGGCCATCGCGGGGCTGGCAAGCAGCGTGCATATGATCGCAAATGTGCGGATAATCTTGACCTCGTTCAGAGCGGGATATTGTCGTGTTTTTTCCAAGGATTTTGGAGGGATTTGCCACGCAGCGAGGCGAACGCTCGACACACACGTTTGCGCGTTGATTGCGGACGGATCACTTCGTCGATGAACCCGCGTTCAGCCGCGACAAACGGGTTGGCGAAGCGGTCTTCGTAGTCGGCGGTGTGTTTTGCGATTTTTTCGGCGTCGCCAAGGTCGGCGCGGTGGATGATTTCAGTCGCCCCCCTTGCCCCCATCACAGCGATTTCGGCAGTGGGCCATGCATAGTTGAAATCGCCGCGCAGATGCTTTGAGGCCATCACGTCATAGGCGCCGCCGTAGGCTTTGCGGGTGATCACGGTCACTTTTGGCACAGTTGCTTCGCCATAAGCGAACAGCAGTTTTGCGCCGTGTTTGATCACGCCGCCGAATTCCTGTGACGTTCCGGGCAAAAACCCCGGCACATCGACGAGTGTCAGGATCGGAATTTCAAACGCATCGCAGAAGCGCACAAACCGCGCCGCCTTGCGCGAGCTGTCGATATCAAGGCAGCCTGCCAGAACGGTCGGTTGGTTGGCAACAACGCCCACGGTCGAGCCTTCGAGGCGAATGAAACCGGTCAGGATATTCTTGGCGAAATCTTGTTGGATCTCGTAAAAATCACCTTCGTCTGCCAGTTTATGGATCAACTCTTTCATGTCGTAAGGTGCGTTTGCGTTGTCGGGGATCAGCGTATCAAGGCTTTCGTCGATACGGTTCACATCGTCAAAGAACGGGCGCACGGGGGATTTGGTTTTGTTGTTGAGAGGCAGGAAATCGACCAGACGGCGGCATTCGGCCAAGGCCTCTACGTCGTTTTCAAACGCGCCGTCAGCGACGGATGATTTCTTGGTGTGGGTGGCAGCGCCGCCCAGTTCCTCGGCTGTGACAACTTCGTTGGTGACAGTTTTGACCACATCGGGGCCGGTTACGAACATATAAGAGCTGTCTTTCACCATAAAGATGAAGTCGGTCATGGCGGGAGAATAGACCGCACCACCTGCGCAAGGCCCCATGATCAGGCTGATTTGCGGCACAACGCCTGAGGCCATAATGTTGCGCTGGAACACTTCGGCGTAGCCTGCGAGGGATGCAACACCTTCTTGAATGCGCGCGCCGCCGGAATCGTTGATGCCGATCACGGGCGCGCCGTTTTGCATCGCCATGTCCATGATTTTGCATATTTTTTGCGCATGCGTTTCCGACAGCGAGCCGCCGAACACGGTGAAATCTTGCGAGAACACATAGACCAGACGCCCGTTGATTGTGCCCCAGCCCGTTACAACGCCGTCGCCTGCGGGACGCTGTTTTTCCATGCCGAAGTCTGTGCAGCGGTGGGCGACGAACATGTCGAACTCTTCAAAAGAGCCGTCATCCAGCAGCAAATCAATACGTTCGCGTGCGGTTAACTTGCCTTTGCCGTGTTGTGCGGCGATGCGCGTTTCACCGCCACCCAGCATTGCAGCCGCGCGGCGCGTCTCAAGCTCTTGCATTACGTCCATGATGTGTTCCCCTTTGATAAGCACAACCTTAACGGCGCTCGGCGGTTATGAGAAGATCTAATGCGGATATTTGCAAACCACCGCATTTGCATTTTTACAAAACTGCATAACTGCAAATCTCTCAGGCCAATCAAATCATTCATGGACACACTCGCGTCCGAGGCCTAAGTCTTTGGAATGACCAATATGCCCGTTGTCCGTTTCCTTGATCGCACCACCCCGCCGCACATCACGACATTGATCTTGATGGCAGGGATTTCCGCGTTGAATATGTCAATTTTCCTGCCCTCGCTGGCGGCAATGACGGTCTATTTCGACACGGATTACGCGACTATGCAGCTGGCGCTTTCGGGGTATCTGGCGACCACGGCGGTGTTGCAAATCGCGATCGGCCCGATTTCGGACCGCTACGGACGCAGACCCATCGCGCTCTGGGCGATGGGGATTTTTGTTCTTGCGAGTTTCGGCGCCTATATGGCACCAACCGTTGGCGTATTTCTCGCATTTCGCATGTTGCAGGGTGCAGTTGCGACGGTGATGGTCCTTAGCCGCGCGATTGTGCGCGACATGGTTCCGCAGGCCCAAGCGGCGTCGATGATTGGCTATGTCACAATGGGCATGGCGCTGGTGCCGATGATTGGACCGGCGATTGGCGGCACCTTGGACCAGTATTTCGGCTGGCACGCGACGTTCCTTGTGCTGACGTTTTCGGGGGCTGCGGTCTGGCTGCTATGCTATTTTGATCAGGGTGAAACACTGGCCAAAGGCGGCATGTCGTTCCGTGACATGTTGCGCGGTTACCCCGAGCTTTTGTCCTCTCCGCGCTTTTGGGGTTATGCGCTTTGTGCTGCCTTTTCGTCGGGGTCATTTTTTGCGCTTTTGGGCGGCGCGTCCTTTATTGCGGGCACCGTTTTCGGGCTATCGCCGATGTGGTCGGGGATCGCCCTTGGCGCACCTGCAGTGGGCTATGCGACCGGGAATTTTCTGGCGGGGCGCTATTCGGTGCGCCTTGGCATCAACCGCATGGCGGTTATTGGCACGATCTTGATGATTATCGGGCTTGGCAGCTCGCTTGGATTGGCGTTGCTGGGGTATCATCATCCGCTGATTTTCTTCGGGTTCTGCACGTTTCTGGGCCTAGGTAACGGCATTGCATTGCCAAACGTCACTGCGGGCCTGTTGTCGGTACGCCCGCATCTGGCAGGCACTGCGTCGGGTCTAGGCAGTGCGTTAATGGTAGGCGGCGGCGCAGTTCTGGCGCAATATGCAGGCACATTGCTGGATCCAGCAACGGGTGCGGTGCCGTTACAATGGTTGATGCTAGGCACGGCCGTTGCAGCGCTGCTATCGGTGCTTTTGGTAGTTTGGCGTGCAGCGACGCGCCCATAAA
Source organism: Yoonia sp. MH D7 (assembly GCF_054439475.1). Classification (NCBI taxonomy): domain Bacteria; kingdom Pseudomonadati; phylum Pseudomonadota; class Alphaproteobacteria; order Rhodobacterales; family Paracoccaceae; genus Yoonia; species Yoonia sp. MH D7. The sequence continues at coordinate 505,628 of NZ_JBTJCF010000001.1, read as the reverse complement.
ATGATTGCCACCAGTTATAGGACTGTGAGTTCAAGCGTCTGTAATGATTGCTAAAAATCCGCATTCGGGTTTCATGAACTGGCGAAGATATTCATAAAGCCCGAAGCTATTGTCCGTTGAGGGATCATGCGTCCTTCAACAGCGCGTCAAAACCTTAGTCTTTCGCGCCGCCCTTTTTTTCGTCTTGCGGTGTGCTCAGCGTTGACCACGTCTTGTCGCGCTGCGGTGGCGGCGGCGTTTCGCAATCGCCGCGATGGATATTCACCTTGGCGATGAAATTCGCGGAAATCGGTGCTGTTACAAACAAAAAGCCCATAATCAGCAATTCGTGCATCGACGAGTCACCCAAGACCAGTGAGTGGACCAGCGACGCGACAAGCAGCATTCCGATCCCGATGGTCCCGACCTTTGTTGGCGCATGCAGGCGCGACATCGGATTATTGAATTTCATCAGGCCGATGACACCGACACATACAAAAAACGACCCGATCAACAGGCTTATTGCAACCACGTAGATCCCGATAATTTCAGCGCTCATTCGATGATGTCCCCCCGCAGCAAGAACCGCGCGAGCGCAACAGTCGAGACAAACCCTAACATCGCGATCAGCAAAGAGACCTCGAAATAAATCTGCGTGCCGTGGAAAATCCCCATCGCAATCACCAGCCCTAAACCGTTGATGACCATCGTATCCAGTGCGAGGATGCGGTCACCCGGCGTTGGCCCGATCACCACACGCACCATTGACATGATCTGTGCAAGCACAAGCGTCACAAAAGTGACAATCATCGCTACCTCCATAAATCCAAGAGCAGTTGTCATAAGAAAATCTCCTTAAGGCGGCGCTGGTAGCGGTTGATGATATCGTCCCGAACAGCGTCGGGATCATCTGTGTGCAGCACATGGATTAACAGGCTATGGCCCTCGTCTGACAGGTCCGCAGACACCGTACCAGGGGTCAGCGTGATCGTGCCGGCAAGAACCGTAATGGCCTCGGGTTGACGCAAGTCTAACGGGACGACGATCCAGGCCGGCTTTAATTTTGCGTTTGGAACTGTCAGCACAATCCACGCGACTTCTACGTTCGCCACAAGGATGTCCCACATGACGAGCGCCATGTAGCTGATCATCCTGCCCGGATGAAACCCCTGGGGCGTATTGGGCCACCAGATTGACGTCCCCCACGGGATGATGACTCCCAGAATAAAGCCAAAAACAACCATTCCTGCCGATACTTCATTTTGCAACAATGTCCAGACAACAACCAAAAGCAGCGTCACAAACGGATGCGGCATAAGCCAAAAAAACGCGCGTTTCAAATCAGTGGCCCTCCGACGGTGTGCTTAACTTGCCCGGCGTCTCCAGCACGGTTGCGATATAGGGCTGCGGCGCAAATAGCTGTGCTGCCATCTTGATCGTGTAGGCATGGACCTGCCCCGCAAAAACGGTATGGGCGACCAAAAGCGCAAGCAACCCGCCGACCGCAACATAAGACAACGTAGCGGGACGCGCCAGATTAGCATCGGTCTCGGGTGGTCCCACGCTAAGTGCTTTCCAGAATAAAATGCTGCCGGCACGCGAAAACCCGACAATGCTAATCAGGCTCGACCCCAGTACAATCGCCCAGATCCATGCGACCTGATCACTTTCATATGCTGCATCCAACACCAACAGCTTTCCAAGAAAACCCGACAAAGGCGGCAGGCCCGCCACCGCGATTGCGCCCATGAAAAACATGGCAGCAGTCAGTGCATTGCCAGCGATCGCAGGCTGCGGCGTCAGGTCCATGTTTTTGCGACCCGAGCGCACCAGATCCACGATCAAAAATAGCGCCGCTGCCGCGAGCGTCGAATGCACGATGTAGTAAAGGGCCGCAGCGATCCCAGCGGGTGTAAACAGTGACACCGCCACCGTCACCATGCCCATTGACCCGATGACCGAGAACGCCACCAAGCGGTCCAGCCGTTTGGCCGCCAGAACCCCAACCATGCCAACAGCCACCGATAGCAACGCCGCAGGCAGTAACCAAACCCCATGCAAGCCCGACGTCACCGCAAGATCAGGCGGAAATACCAAGGTGTAAACGCGAATGATCCCGTAAATCCCAACCTTGGTCATGATTGCAAACAGGGCTGCAACAGGCGCTGGTGCTTCGGCGTAACTCGCAGGAAGCCAGAAATGTAGCGGCACAACCGCGGCCTTGATCGCAAACACAAGGATCAAAAGAACCGCCGCGACACGGATCCCTACCGTATCTTGGGGCCCGATCATCGCCACGCGGTTCGCCAGATCAGCCATATTCAGCGTGCCGGTCTGGGCGTAAATTGCCCCCAGTGCGAACAGGAACAGCGTCGATCCGATCAGGTTAAACAGCACATATTGCACACCCGCACGCAGGCGCGCGTCACCACCTGCATGGATCATCAATCCATAGGACGCGATCAGCAGAACTTCGAAAAACACAAACAGGTTAAACAGGTCGCCCGTCAGGAACGCCCCCATAATCCCCATAATCTGAAACTGTAACAGCGCGTGAAAATGCGCGCCGCGATTATCCCAGCCTGACCCGATCGCGTAAAGCAGCACAAATAACGCCAGCACCGCCGTCAGCAGCACCATGAAGAGCGACAAACGATCACCAACAAGCACAATTCCTAACGGCGCCGCCCAATCGCCCAGCTGATACAGTAAAATAGTGCCGTCAAATACCTGCGCCGTCAGTCCCAGCGCCACGAAAATAAGCGCGATCACACCCGCCAAAGAGAAACTGCGTTGGATGCCGATATGGTAACGGGCTGCAAGCACGATGAACGGCGCAAGCAGAGCAGGCAGAACGACAGGCACGATCAACCAATGGGTCATGATGTCTCTCCCGATTTGTCGGCGGATTGATCGGCGAGCTGGTCGTCCACATGATCATCATCGGACCCCAGAAATGCACCAAGGCTGATCATCACAACAACTGCCGTCATCCCAAATGAGATTACAATCGCCGTCAGGACCAAGGCTTGCGGCACAGGGTCGGCATAGGAGGTCACACCGTCGCGCAAAATCGGCGGCGCGCCAACGGTCAAACGCCCGGAGGTAAACAGAAACACATTCACCGCGTAAGTCAAAAGCGAGACCCCCAAAATCACGGGAAACGTCCGCAGTCGCAGCACAAGATAGAGCCCGCCCGCCGTCAAAATTCCAATCGCAGAAGCAACAAGGAGTTCCATGCTACACGCCCTCCTTTGCGCTATGCGCATCGCCCGCTGACGGGTCGTCGCGTGACGGATCAATATCCATCGGATGTTCGTTATCGTCCCTATTTTCGCGGTGCGCCAGACGCGAGAAACTCTCAAGCGACAACATCACCGCACCAACAACCGCCAAAAACACCCCTAGATCAAACAGAGCTGCCGTTGCGAGTTCAAACTTTTCAAACGGCGGAATACGGACATAGGTGAAGTCCGATGTCAGGAAAGGTTTACCCACAAACCACGATCCCATACCCGTGAACCCTGCGATCAACACCCCTGCCCCGATGACACCGTGATAGGGATAGCGCAGGCGCGATGACGTCCATGCAAAACCGCTGGCCATATACTGCATCACCACCGCAATCGACACGATCAAACCCGCGACAAACCCGCCACCCGGTTCATTGTGACCTCGCAAAAAGATGTAGAATCCGACCATTATAATGACGGGCATAATCACACGGGTCAGCACCACCATCATCATCGGGTGGGTATCACCCGCACGTCGCTGGTCGGGCGTCCAGTTCAACAAACGCGCCCGTACTGGCCCACTTAACAGCGTTTCGGTCAGCGCATAGATCATCAGCGCCGCAATCCCCAACACAATAATTTCGCCGTAAGTATCAAAGCCACGGAAGTCGACCAGAATGACATTCACCGCGTTTGTGCCACCGCCACCTTTATAAGCGTTCTCTAGGTGGAACGCCGAAATCGGCACTGTAACCGCATCCCGCAACAGATAGTAATACGCCAGCGCGAATGTCATGAAACCGCCCACAACCGCAATTGCTCCGTCGCGGATACGGCGCAAGACCGAGCTTTCTACCGGCGTGTTGTTGGGCAGGAAGTTCAGCGCGAGCAGCATCAGAATAATCGTCACCACCTCAACGGTAAATTGGGTCATGGCAAGATCGGGCGCGCTAAAGAACACAAATCCGATTGAAACCATCAGCCCGACAATGCCGATCAGGATGAGCGCCAACAGGCGGTTACGGTGCATCAAAACCATGCCAACGGTTGCCGCAACCAACATCAACCACCCAGCAATCACCACAGGTCCTGCGGCTTGGGTTGCGCGCACAGGCGCGCCAACCGTGCCGGTTGTCCACGCAAAGAAACCTGCCACGAAAATCGTCACAGCACCGATCGCCGCATAGCGCGAGAACGCGCCGTTGTGCAGCGGCAAGATAACCGCCTGCGCCAGCCGCACCACCCCTTCAACAATTGCGTCGAAAATCGTCTTGGCTTCAGGTCGCGGCGCACGGTCCCAAAAGCGCAATGCAGGGGTGAACACCAGCAACATGACCAACCCGCCAACAATCGCAATGATCGACATATAAAGCGCGGGCACCAAGCCATGCCACAGTTTGAAATGCACGTCGGGCAGCGGAGCCGTAGTCCCCAGAACGGACGCTGTTACCAGTTTTACAAACGGCTCGGCCAGGAACGGTGCCACACCGATGACCACCACCAAAACCACAAGCACCGCAGGCGGCAACCACAGGCCCGCAGGCGGATCATGCGGTGTCGCGGGATAATCATCGCGCACAGGTCCAAAGAACACATGCCCGATCAGGCGGAAACAGTAAGCCGCCGAAAACAACGCCCCAACCGTGGCAAGCGCCGGAACCAGCCACGGTGCGTCAAACAGAACCGTCAGATTGGCCTCTTCCAGCATCATTTCTTTGGACAGGAAGCCGTTTAACAAAGGAATTCCCGCCATCGAAAGGGCTGCAAGCGAGGCAATCATAAACGTCACAGGCATGAGCTTGCGCAGCCCTCCCAGACGCCGGATATCGCGCGTATGCGCCTCGTGATCGATAATCCCCGCGGACATAAATAGCGCCGCCTTGAACGTTGCGTGGTTCAGAATGTGAAACACCGCAGCCATCGCGCCAAAGGCAGTGCCTGTCCCCAAAAGCATGGTAATCAGGCCCAGATGGCTGACTGTCGAGAACGCCAGTAGCGCCTTGAGATCATGTTTGAATAGCGCGATCACAGCGCCCAGCACCATCGTCACCAACCCTGCTGTGGTAACGATCATAAACCACTCAGGCGTGCCTGACAGAACAGGCCACATGCGCGCCATCAGGAAAATACCGGCCTTCACCATAGTCGCAGAATGCAGATAGGCCGACACAGGGGTCGGGGCCGCCATCGCGTGCGGCAGCCAGAAATGAAACGGAAACTGTGCGGATTTTGTGAAACAGCCCAGCAAAATCAACACAAGTGCCACCACATAAAGTGGATCAGCCTGTATCAGTTCACGGTTCTGCAAAATCACGCTCAGATCATAACTGCCAACGATTTGCCCCAAAATCAGCATACCTGCGATCATCGACAGACCGCCCATACCTGTCACCGTCAACGCCATGCGCGCGCCTTGGCGGCCCTCGGGTAAATGTTTCCAGAACCCGATCAACAGGAACGACGACAGCGATGTCAGCTCCCAGAACACAAGCAAAAGCAGGATGTTATCGCTCAGAACAATCCCCACCATCGCCCCTTGGAACAGCAGTAGATAGGTGAAAAACTCGCCCATATTATCGTCGCGGCTGAGGTAATTGCGCGCATAGGCGATGATCAACAGGCCAATGCCCAAGATCAGCACGGCAAAGAAAAAGCCCAAACTGTCCAGCATCAGCGTGAAATTCAGCCCCAAGGCAGGCATCCAGTCGACCCGCGCCATGACGACATCACCCGCCAGAATGGTTGGCAGGTTCGTCAGCAGGCCGATGAATGCGGCCAAGGACACGGTGAACGTCACGCCCGCACAGGCAGAGCGGCCCGCAGCGTTCATGATTCCGGGCAAAAATGCGCCCAAGAACGGCAATGCAACGATAAGAAAAAGGGACACGCGCTCTCCTGTTCGGCTTTAGCTTCGCACCTCGAATGAAAACTGCGATCAATTCGGGTTAAGTTAGTAGAAAAAGTGTAGGAATGTGAATGCCTAACGCCCCCCAAACCCGAAGAATTTCGCTACAACCATCAGTTTTTTGCCTTCGGCGGCACGCGCGCCGCCAATTCAGGGCGTCAGTGCACATACAAACGCAACATCGCGACGGCCTCGCGGATCATTAAGAGCGCAAACAGACCGGAGTATGCATCGACGGCCATGGGCAAAGGTTTAAGTCACCAGACAGTCACGCCGGATCAGATTGGGCGTTATGTTGGCCGTCGGATCAACTCAGACGCGCGATCAGCGGACCCGCTTACACGCAATATCGCGGTAACCGCTGCCCAGAAAAGCATATTTATCGATATCTTAGGTGCTTCAAGTCCTGACAATCCTTCAAGGTATCTCGACTTTTATCGCCGCGATGGCCGGCAAAAACCCGCAGACCACCTGCGCATGGCTACATGCCAGACAGATAATCCGCCGCGACATAGCCTGTGATCCGTGGCGCATCAGAAAGCGATACCCGGCACCAAAGCTGCCCGACCTCGGTCACACAATCACGGCGGCTCACAGAGGTCCCGTCGGGCAAACCCAAAACAATCCCATAGCCCAAGCCCGGACCTGCGCGTAGCTTCAATAATTCGTCCGGTCCCGCGCCCTCGACCACTGTGCGGGTCCCAATTCTGTCGGCGCAACCGCCCAGCAGCATAAGTGCTAACATAATTGAAGTAGTGGTTTTATGCATGATTTGACCTCACTGGTTTTCATTTTCAAAGCCCGCTTGTGGGCTCGCTTTTTCACGTCCATAGCCCGCTTGCCGGCCCAATCCTAGTCTTCGACCGGCACTTGCCAAAACTTTCCGTCCCCGCGAAACCCTCATAGGTCGTGCTTGCCGCAATAATGACAGGTTTCTTGACCTGCCGGCCACCTTACAGTTGAGATTGATTTTTCAAACCTTTGGGCTCAAAACATCCCTACATCACCGCGCGCCCGATCGGGCTTTTACATCACCTCCCAAGCTTGATGACTAAAAGGACCCGTCCATGCCAATGATCTCTCCCAACTATGCCGCAGATATCGCGAAATTGCTGGAGATTGAATTCGGTGAACGATTTGAACCCTACCCGCGGCTTGTTGCGGTCACATTAGCGGCCGTGATGATCTACGCCTATAACGGGTCGTCATTGGCGCTGATCTGGGCGCTCTACTTTTTCGTCGCCTTTGCCGGATATGCTTTCTTTCTGACCTCGCGCAAAGCGCATGTGCCCAGCGCGGATGTCTTGTTTGCCGCCGTGATCCTGACCAATATGCAAGCTGCTTACGTTTGGTTCCTCACCTTGCTTTTAGTAAACGAAGACAGGGTGCTCGTGCTGATTGGCGGCATCCTGATCTGCACTCAACTTATTTTTATGGTGCGGCGTTGTGATACGCTGGGGGTCTTCAATAACACTTATTCCCTCATTGTTCTTGGCACCAGTTTCGCAGTTTATGTTGGCTATATCCCTTATTTTGAAACGCCGCTTGCCGCGGTCGGCGCTGCACTGGCGCTATTCGTCCTGAACTACTACTTTGTGCAAACCCTTCGTATCTCGCGCCGGATCAGACAAAGCCGTGAAACCGCTGCAAATAACGCGCATCAAGCCCAAAAGATGGCGGCGATCGGCCAGTTGGCAGGCGGTGTCGCGCATGATTTCAACAACAACCTGACCGCTATCATCGGTAGCCTCGAACTCTTGCAAATCTCCGACAATCCCCGCGATCAACATCTGGATCTGGAAAACGCACTTTCCGCTGCGCGACAGGCCGCACGGACAGTCAAGCATCTGATGATCTTTGCGCGGATGGAAAAGCCGGTGATGACGCAGGCCGCGGTCCATGATGTGTTTACAGAACTTGAAAGCCTGACGCACCGGCTCGTCCCGACCTCGGTCAGCTTTGAGATCGCGGCGACCGATCCCGCGCTTGTCACCAATATCGACCGGCCCCAATTCCTCGCGGGATTGATCAATCTGGTCGTCAATGGCGTTGACGCAATGCCTCAAGGCGGGCGACTGACACTCGCGGCGACCCAAGTTGAAATCACAGATCCGCTGCCTTTGGCCAACGGATCGCTGCTCGCGAAGGATGTTTATGTGCAAATCACCGTCTGCGACACCGGCACAGGCATCCCGCCCGACATCCTGTCAAAAGTGATCGACCCGTTTTTCACCACCAAACCCGTCGGAAAAGGCACCGGACTTGGCCTGTCGATGGTTGCAGGTATGATGGACGAATTTGGTGGCGGACTAAGCATCCAGTCGGACAGAACAGGCACTCTTATCAGACTATTTCTACCCGTTGTGACACCCACCTCTGCGCCAAGCGCGCTAAAACCATAGGCAGAACTGACGATGACGCCCTCCCCGTATCAACCACCTCGCGGCCGATGCCTCCAAAGGACTGACCTGACATGACACCCGACACCCTTCTTTGCGCACTCTTTAATCGCGCGGCCGCAATAGCGGGCGCAATCATCGGACCCCATACCTATTTTGACCAAACCGGCGGACAGGTCATCACGGGTCCGACCCTGACCAGTGTCAACGACTTTCGGGCCATCGTGATCTTGCCACTAACCTTGCAGATGGACACGCTATGACTGATTACTGCAACGGGCCGCACCTGACCGAGTTGCCAAGCGGCACCTTTCGGTTCATCGCGGTTGATGTCGAGACCGCCAGCCATGACACGTCCAGCATCGGCCAGATCGGCCTCGCGTTTGTCGGTTTCGATAACGCTATTCAAACCTACAGCACCTACATCGACCCCTGCACGTCATTCGACGCAGGCAACACGCGGCTGCATGGGATTAGCGCGCACACCGTAAAAAATGCGCCCGTATTTGCAATGATCCTGCCCAAGCTACGGCCGATTCTGGAAACCCACCCGCTTGTCCAGCACAGCCGCTTTGATGAAAAAGCGTTTGACGCGGCATGCAAAAGGGCCGCGCTGCTGGTGCTGAAAGCGCACTGGACCGACAGCGTCGCGGTTGCCCGCAAGGCGTGGCCCGAACTGCGCGGCAATGGCGGGCACGGCTTGGGTCATCTTAAAAAGGTACTGGGCCTGCAATTTCATCATCATGACGCAGGAGAAGACGCGCGCGCAGCAGCCGAAACCATCCTGCACGCCGAAGCAAAAACCGGCACTAAAATCCACCTGCGCAGTCTATCGCGCCAATTGGTTTTCAACTTTTAACGCGTCGCAGCACCCAGAGATACCCCGCCCACAGGTGCCAAGTGCTGCCTCACCACAGCGCAAATCGGTTTATTTTCCGCGTTAAAATATTCTCAACGATCTGCCGTAATCCAAGCGCGCACATGTATTATCGGAGGCCGCGATGCAGGCGGGCGTAATCCGAACAAGGCCTCAGCAACCGGCGCTTTTGGGACGCCTTTGTCATTTCGGGTTGTCAGACCAGTTGGAAACCCCTTAATTGACACATCACGCACTACAAACGAGATAACAACAGGGAGACCCGCCATGAAATTGAGATTCTCATTATCCGCGATTGCACTCTGCGCCGCAGGACCTGCGCTTGCGGATTGCGGAACTGTCCGCTTTTCCGACGTGGGCTGGACCGATATCACAGCAACCACAGCCACGACATCGCTTCTTTTGGAAGCACTGGGCTATGAAACCACAACCGATATCCTGTCCGTGCCAATCACCTATGCATCAATGGCGCAGGGCGATATCGACGTGTTTTTGGGCAACTGGATGCCTACCATGGAAGGCGATATCGCCAGCTACCGCGAGGCAGGCACCGTTGATACAGTGCGCACCAACCTTGAGGGCGCAAAATACACATTGGCCACAAATGCGGCTGGCGTCGCAGCTGGCATCACCGATTTTGCATCAATTGCACAGGCAAGCGACGCGCTGGACGGCAATATCTACGGCATCGAAGCGGGCAATGACGGCAACCGCCTTATACAAGACATGATCGACGCGGCGGCCTTTGGGCTGGACGGGTTCGACATTGTTGAAAGCTCCGAACAGGGAATGCTGGCGCAGGTCGAACGTGCCGCCGAGCGCGACGAGCCTGTTGTCTTCCTCGGCTGGGAACCACACCCGATGAATGCCAAATACGACATGACATATTTGCCGGGCGGTGACGACTTTTTCGGCCCTGATCTGGGCGGTGCCATCGTGGCAACAAACACCCGTGCAGGTTATGTGGCGGAATGCGAAAACACCGGAAAGCTGTTGCAAAATCTTGCATTCTCGCTTGAAATGGAAAACGAGATTATGGGCGCAATCCTGAATGACGACGCGTCCCCTGAAAGTGCGGCAAAGACGTGGCTTGCCGCAAATACCGACGCATGGACCCCTTGGCTCGACGGTGTGACGACTATGGATGGTGGTGATGCAATCGCCGCTGTCACCGCCGCCTTGGCAGAGTAATCGACAAAAAAGGGGCTGGCACCCAGCCCCTTTTTACCACCAAAGGACGATGATGAACTGGTTGACAGAGTATAAAATTCCGATTGGCGATTGGTCAGAGGCAGGTGTCGATTGGTTGAAATCCAACGGACGCCCCCTGTTTGACCTGATCAGCGACGGGTTAAACGGGATGATCGACGCAATCATCTGGAGCCTGCAAACACCGCCGTCATGGGTAATCATTATCCTGTTTCTGGCGCTGACATGGGCGTTACAACGGTCATGGAAAACCTGCCTGCTGATCCTCGCCTGCCTGCTTTTCGTGATCAATCAAGGTTACTGGGACGAAACAACTGACAGCCTCGCACTGGTCATATCATCCTGCGTCGTCTGCATGGGGCTCGGCGTGCCAATCGGCATCTTCCTTGCACACCGTCCGCGCGCCTACCAATCGCTTAGCCCGATCCTCGACCTGATGCAGACACTACCCGCCTTTGTTTATCTTATTCCAGCGATTGTGTTTTTTGGCCTTGGTATGGTTCCGGGTCTCTTTGCCACTGTCATCTTTGTGCTACCCGCACCGATCCGGCTAACCTATCTGGGCATCGCGTCCACCCCCACCGGACTGCTGGAAGCCGCCGAAGCGTTTGGCGCCACCCCCTCGCAAAAACTCTGGAAAGTCGAATTGCCCTATGCGTTCCCACAAATCATGGCGGGTCTGAACCAAGTCATCATGCTGTCGCTCTCGATGGTCGTGATCTCGGCCTATGTCGGCGCGAATGGCTTGGGAAAACCCGTTGTGCAAGCGCTTGGCCGCAACGATCCGGGCCTCGGCTTTGAATCCGGCTTTGTGATCGTCGCCGTGGCGATCCTGCTAGACCGTATGTTGAGGGTCAGCAAATGAACGCAGTAGAATTCGACGACGTCTCGATCGTCTTTGGCGACAAACCCGAGACCGCCCTGCCGTTGATGGATCAAGGGATGGACCGGGCCGAAATCCGTGCGCAGACCAACCAGATCCTCGGTGTCCACAACTGTTCACTTAACGTCGAAACCGGCGAAATCCTTGTGCTGATGGGCCTGTCAGGGTCCGGAAAATCGACCCTGCTGCGCGCTGTAAACGGGTTAAGCCCACTGATCAGGGGCGATGTGCGCATCAACACTGACGGCTGGTCTAGTACCATAGGCACCTGCTCTGCAGCCGATCTGCGGCGCGTGCGGCGTGAATGCGTGTCGATGGTATTCCAGCAATTCGGGCTACTGCCATGGCGAACCGTGCGCGATAACGTCGGGCTTGGCTTGGAACTGGCAGGCATGAGCAAAACAGCGCGCACCAAACGTGTCAACGAAGAGCTGGAAATGGTTGGGCTTGCGGATCGCGCCGACGCGCTGGTGGGCGAATTATCGGGCGGAATGCAGCAACGGGTCGGCCTCGCACGCGCCTTTACAACCGACGCGCCAATCTTGCTGATGGACGAGCCGTTCTCGGCACTTGATCCGCTCATCCGCAGCAAATTGCAGGACGAACTGCTGGACCTCCAGCAAAAACGCAATCGGACAATCATATTTGTCAGCCATGATCTCGACGAGGCCTTCAAAATCGGCAACCGCATCGCGATCATGGAAGGCGGGCGCATCGTGCAATGCGGCACACCGCGCGATATTTTCACCCGTCCGGTCAATGCCTATGTCGCCGAATTTGTGGCCCACATGAACCCGCTGGGCGTGCTAACGGCCCGTGATGTGATGGTGGCAGGCAGCGCGGACGGCCCCACCGTGACGCCCGAAACCCCCATTCAGCAGATCATCGCAGAAATCGGAAACGGCACGTTACAAGTGGCCGACGACAAGCAGACACTCGGCGTGATCACACAAAGCTCGATCCTCGCGCGACTAAAACCGCTTGATCGCTGACCCACCTCGCCGCTTTTAACACTGTGGCAGGGCGGTCAATCAAGCGCGCACACCCTGCAACTGCCATTTTCCGTCAGTAGCCACCCTTGAACATCGCGCCTTAGGCATCAACTATAGGGCAACGCAAAAGGAATCCCCGATGGCCTACGCCCACTCTGACAAACGCGACATTGAAGCGATGCCGTTTATGGCCAACCCTGCACCTGACGTACGCACGCGCGAAAAGCTCGAAGGCGGCAAGAAATTCATCCTGCACACTGAATTCGAACCCGCAGGCGACCAACCAAAAGCCATCAAAGAACTGTCGCAAGGGCTGCGGGACGGTGAACGTGATCAAGTGCTTTTAGGCGCAACAGGCACCGGCAAAACCTTCACGATGGCGAAAATGATCGAGGAAACCCAACGCCCCGCGATTATCCTTGCCCCCAACAAAACCTTGGCTGCACAGCTCTACGGCGAATTCAAAGGGTTCTTCCCGGAAAACGCTGTCGAATATTTCGTATCCTACTACGACTACTACCAACCCGAAGCCTACGTTGCCCGCTCTGATACATTCATCGAAAAAGAAAGCCAGATCAACGAGCAGATCGACCGCATGCGCCACTCTGCCACCCGCGCCCTGCTCGAACGCGATGACGTGATTATCGTGGCCTCTGTCTCATGTATCTACGGCATCGGCTCGGTGGAAACCTACGGCGCCATGACCCAAGATCTGCACGTGGGTAAGTCCTATGACCAAAGACAAATCATCGCCGACCTTGTGGCCCAAGCCTATAAGCGTAACGATGCGGGCTTCCAGCGCGGTTGCTTTCGCGTGCGCGGCGACAACCTTGAAGTCTGGCCCGCCCACCTTGACGACCGCGCATGGTCACTATCATTCTTCGGCGAAGAGCTGGAATCCATCACCGAGGTCGACCCGCTTACAGGCCACAAAACCAACACCTTCGACAAGGTGCGCATCTATGCGAACTCACACTACGTCACGCCTAAACCGACCATGAAACAAGCCATGATCGGCATTAAAAAAGAACTGAAAATGCGGCTCGACCAGTTCGTGAACGAGGGAAAACTACTCGAAGCACAACGCTTGGAACAGCGCTGCAATTTCGACCTCGAAATGTTAGAGGCCACAGGCGTCTGCAACGGCATCGAGAACTATTCCCGCTACCTCACGGGCCGCTTGCCGGGCGAGCCCCCACCCACCCTGTTCGAATTCATCCCCGACAACGCCATCGTTTTTGCCGACGAATCCCACGTCTCTGTCCCGCAAATCGGCGGCATGTATAAGGGTGACTTCAGACGCAAAATGACGCTGGCCGAACACGGCTTTCGCTTGCCGTCCTGCATGGACAATCGCCCGCTGAAGTTCGAGGAATGGGACGCCATGCGCCCGCAATCCGTCTTTGTCTCCGCCACCCCCGCCGCTTGGGAAATGGAACAAACCGGCGGCGTTTTCACCGAACAAATCATCCGCCCCACAGGGCTGCTAGACCCGCCGGTCGAAATCCGTCCCGTCACCAGCCAAGTCGACGACGTGCTCGACGAGATCCGCAAAATGAACGAGATGGGCATGCGCACGCTCATCACCACGCTCACCAAACGCATGGCCGAAGACCTGACTGAATACCTGCACGAACAGGGTATCCGCGTGCGCTACATGCACTCCGACATCGACACGATTGAGCGGATCGAAATCCTGCGCGACCTGCGGCTTGGCGCGTTCGACGTGCTCATCGGCATCAACCTTCTGCGCGAAGGCTTGGATATCCCTGAATGTGGCCTCGTGGCAATTCTGGACGCTGACAAAGAAGGCTTCCTACGCTCCGAGACCTCTCTCGTGCAAACCATCGGTCGAGCAGCGAGAAACGCCGAAGGCCGCGTCATCATGTACGCCGACCGGATTACCGGTTCGATGGAACGCGCCATCGGCGAAACCGACCGCAGGCGCGAAAAACAACATGCCTACAATGTGGAACACGGCATCACCCCCGCAACGGTCAAGAAAAACGTCGAAGACATCCTCGCAGGCCTCTACAAAGGCGACACCGACCAGTCCCGCGTCACCGCAAAAATCGGCAAAGGCCAAGCCGGCGGCAACATCAAAACAGTCCTCGAAGGGCTGCGCACCGACATGCGCAAAGCCGCCGAAAACCTAGAATTTGAAGAAGCCGCGAGACTGCGCGACGAAGTCAAACGCCTAGAAGCGGTCGAGCTCACAATCGCCGACGACCCCCTCGCCCGCCAATACGCGGTAGACAAAGCCATGGACGAGTCCCGCGTGAAATCAGGCCGCAGCACAGGCGGAAGGCCGGGGCAACGCGGTGGAAAGAGTGGATGGGGCGGGAAGAAGTAAAACCAATGCTAGCCCCGAGTGGATTTTGAAAGTGGATAGATGAAATACGCAAAATTACATAACGCCGCATTCTCGTGCGCTACAACATCACAACTCGCATGCACCTCTGCCACTGTCTAATTTGGGGTGATCCCAAAAGCCCTCGCTTTTGGAACACGCGCAAACCAAACAGACCTACGCGACCACAGATCCCGTTCAGAAACGCAGCGCTCGTTGAAGGTCTCTGGTATGACGTTGGTTAATTAGGGCTTTTTCATCGCGGCTTTTTCTTCTTTGGTGTATTTGTTGTTCCACACATTGTTACTAAGACCCAGTTCTGGGGGGGCGGGTTTGGTTTTGCCTTTAGTGACCTTGCCGCCTTTATTCAGGAATTGCTGGATCAGGTCGTCGTCTGTGGTCACTTTTTGCACGTTTTTCATCGGGAATACCTTTTGTGGAATCAATGCAGGGCCACTGTAGCGGGTCAGCGTAACCAATAACAACCTTGCGCGGGGCTTGTTCCGCGCGGTTTGAACCCATAAATTCAAGCACAACTGTAAAAGGATGTCCGATGTCTGTTCCCAATCAAGCTGCTCTCGACTTTTTGCTGACCCGCCGGTCGCGCCCCGCCAAGACGTTATCTGCACCTGTGCCTGATCCTGCGGCGTTGGAGGTGATTTTGACGGCGGCCGCGCGCACGCCCGATCACGGCAAATTAGAGCCGTGGCGGTTCATTGTGTTGCACAAAGCGGCGTTGACGCGTCTGGCTGCTGAGGTGGCTGTGCGCGGGGCGGTATTAGATCTGGAGGCTGAAAAGATCGCTAAAGCGGTGGCCCAATTTGCCAATGCGGATTTGGCGGTGGCTGTGGTGAGCTGCCCGAAACCTTCCGAAAAAGTTCCCGAGATCGAGCAGGTTTATTCGGCGGGGGCCGTGTGTTTGTCGATGCTGAATGCGGCGTTGGCGACGGGCTGGGGCGCCAATTGGCTATCGGGTTGGGCGAGCCATGACCGTGACTTCATCACGCAGGGTTTGGGCCTTTCGCCGCAAGAATCCATCGCCGGATTTATCCACATCGGCACCGAGACCGCAGCCCCACCAGAGCGGCCGCGTCCTAACCTGGATGCGATTACCACTTGGGTGTCGGCGTGATTCTAACATCTTTTTTCAAGTCATTGGCGCAGCTTCCTGATCCAAGGTTCCGCCGCGTCTTATTGTTAGGCATTGGGCTAACTATCGCATTGCTGGTTGCGGCCTATGCGGGTGTGTTGTGGCTGATCCAATCATGGTCGAAGGACGGGTTTTCACTGCCGTTCATCGGCGAAGTCACATGGCTAGGTGATCTGCTGGGTTGGGGGTCGTTGGGGCTAATGATCGTGCTGTCGGTGTTCATCATGGTGCCGGTGGCCTCTGCAATAACCTCGTTATTTTTGGATGACGTCGCACAAGCGGTCGAGGATTTGCATTACCCGCAACTGCCCCCCGTACCGCGCACCACCATGTCAGAGGCCCTGCGGGATACCGTAAATTTTTTGGGCGTGCTGATTGCAGCGAACACTTTGGCGCTATTCTTATATGTATTGTTGCCGTTTTTAGTTGTGCCGATATTTTTCGGGCTGAACGGGTATTTGCTCGGTCGCGAGTATTTCCAGATCGCCGCTATGCGCCGTATTGGTCGGGTCGAAGCAAAAATCTTGCGCAAAAAGTATAGTGGCACGGTCTGGATTGCCGGCTGTTTAATGGCAGTGCCACTGACGATCCCGCTGGTGAACCTATTGATTCCAATTTTAGGTGCTGCGACCTTTACCCATTTGTATCATCGGATAAGTTTACGTCAGGCGTCGACATCCGGTTGAACCAGTCGAGGTCGCGCACGGTAATTACGCCGGACATGATTGTGCCGGCAATAACGATCCATAGGCCAACCGCCCAGATGGTGGTGATCTTGGCTTTGCGTTTAATGTTCGGCTCGTGCGGGGCCGATCCTGGTGTGCCTGGCACGATCTTGCCCGCCTCGGCTTGGGTTGTCAGGCCCAGCGGCAGAATAATAAAAAATACCATGGACCAAATAACCATGAACAAAACGATTGCAGAAGTGATCCCCATTGGATGGTCCTTTTGTTGGTTTGAACCACATAGCTGACCCAACGCGTGGCCCCCATGTGGCAAATGCGCCTAGATCTGTTCGAGTTCGATCAGGCAGCCGTTAAAGTCTTTGGGATGAAGGAACAAGACTGGTTTGCCATGCGCACCGATTTTTGGCTCGCCGGTGCCGAGAACCCGTGCGCCCTCGCCTATCAGATGGTCGCGGGCGGATTTGATATCATCGACCTCGTAGCAGATGTGATGGATGCCGCCGGATGGATTTTTTTCCAGAAACCCGTTGATTGGCGAGTTTTCACCCAACGGATAGAGCAGTTCGATTTTGGTGTTCGGCAAGGTGATGAAAACGACCGTGACGCCGTGGTCGGGCTCGTCCTGCGCAGGACCCACATCTGCACCTAAGGTATTACGGTATTGCGCGCTGGCCGCCTCAAGGTCGGGGACGGCGATGGCGACGTGATTTAAGCGACCGATCATGGGATTTCTCCGGTTATTCTGGGTTACTCCATTTATGTCGTGCATTTGGTGCGCGTGCAACGGCCTCCCTTAACGGATCAGTAACCAAAGCCTGCTTGGATAGGGACAATTAGCCGAATCTTTTAACCGAATCTGGGGAACCGCAGACATGGAAGACCTTGACACCTATTTGATCACACGCCCGCCTACCGCACGCCGCCCGCTTTTGGGCCTTACCGTGTTGGTGGTCGAAGACAGCCGCTTTGCCTGCGAGGCCGTACGCCTTTTGTGTTTGCGGTCGGGGGCACGCATCCGGCGGGCGGGCAGTTTGGAACATGCACAAAACCATCTAAGCGTTTATCGCCCGACTGTGTTGATTGTCGATGTGGGCCTGCCTGACGGGTCGGGACTGGCGTTGATCGCGCGTTGCGCAAAAGCGACCCCGCGTATTGACGTGATTTTGGGAACCAGTGGCGACACGGATGTGCATGCCGACGTGTTGAAAGCAGGCGCAGACGGGTTTTTGGCCAAGCCGATTGCCAATCTTAGCGCCTTTCAGTCCGCGATTTTGATGCATTTGCCGCAAGACCGTCAACCGCGCGGGCCACGTCTGTTATCTGATGAGGTCGTGCATCCTGACATGCTCGCCTACCACGACGACCTTAGCCATGTAGCCAACGTGATCGGCAACGGAAATGGTACAGAGACAGTGGGTTATGTGGCGCAATTCTTGCGCGGACTAGCGCGTTCGGCAGATGACAGTGATCTTGGCAATGCTGCGGCTGACTTGGCCGATAAATTTGCAAGCGGTCAATCCACCGCCGCAGATTTGACCGCATTAGGCGCAATGGTGCAGGCCCGTTTGGACAACGCCAGCCTGTTTTAACCGACGATTTTCGGGTTTGATCCCATTTGCAGGCCGGGAAAAATTGCGGCCTCGATGGTGCTGCGGTTGATCCCCAACAGATCGTGCATCACCCAAGCGGGGTAGGCCCGCACGTCACGGGTCGGCATCAGATCGCGGCGATTATAAAGGTCTGCTTCGCTAAGGCCTGGCCAGTCGCCCAAGATGCGCCCCCCGTTGAGTGCGCCACCCGCGTAAACCATAGCACCGCCAGTGCCGTGATCTGTGCCTTTGGTGCCGTTTTCATGTGCCGTGCGGCCAAATTCGGTCAGGCACAGCACCGCCGTTTTGTCCCAGACCGGCCCAAGCCCCGCGCGGAGGGTCAGAATTGTGTCGCTCAGGCGGTTCAACGCGCTTTTCAGGCCCGTATTCTGATTCAAATGCGTGTCCCAGCCGTTAATAGAAAAACTCGCGATGCGGGTGTCGCCGCGCAAACGGGCCGCGGCAAATTCAGCCAGTTGCACATGTTCGGCCCGCCCGTTCACCGCCTGCATCATCGGGTTATTCATCATCATATCCGTACCATCCGCGTCGGCCTCAGCAGAGAGTGCCACACTCTGTGCAATCTCGATGGCCTCGGCAGAGGCTGCGTGGAACAGCGGATCGGCACTTTGCACCAAGCTGAGGAGTTGCTGGGCTTGCGGCGAAAGTTGCAGGCTGGCCTCGGGCGTCCAGCGCGCGGCGGGGGCGTCGCCGGTCAGCAAAAGCTGCTGGTCGCGCCCAATAGCAAAAGCGGTCTGGCCCTCGACGCCTGGCAACACCTGTAACATCCGGTTCAACCAACCATCGTTGCCTGCGCCCTCGATCCCGGGCTTGCCTGCTTCCAGAATGTCCTGGCCGTCAAAATGGCTGCGCTTGTCGCGATAGGGCGTGGACACCGCGTGCGCCGCCCCCATTTGTCCCGCGTCCCAAAGCGGGCGGAGCGGCGATAATGCGGGATGCATGCCGAAAAAACCTGTAAGATCAATGGTGCCTTGCAGGAGTGTCGGGCGAAGCGCGGCATAATGCGGGTCGCCAACGGGGCGGAATGCGTCCAGCCCGTCCATTGCGCCGCGCAGAATAATCACCACTAAACGCGTGTCCCACGGCGCGGAGGCAAATGCCACAGGCGTGATCAGCGGGCTCGCCGCAGCGGTGCAGCCGATGGCCGCCATACGGGTCAGGAATTTGCGCCGGTTCAGGTCCAAAATTAACTCCTTTGAAACGAAGGTGCGGATAGGATGATGCCAATACCTTCGTCGCGGACTTCTGCCGCACCTGCGGCGAAGATCACATCTTGCGTCGCCAAGTCACCCAAGGCGGTTCCAACAAAATCGCGCGGATCGGGCATCCGGTCGCGCAAAATTATACTAGGTGCGGTCATCGCCCAACTGATCCGCCCTGCCATCCCCTGCGGATTAACCCAATCGGCACCGTTATCCGGCCAGCCGTCAGGTCCAAGCGGATCTTGCCACGGCTGTCCCATGATCCGCAGCGGCGAAATTAGTTGGTTACGGGTCATCCGCCCCGTGGCGTGGTCGATTTCTGCGCCCGTAACGCCAAGCGCGCGCAGCGCCGAAGTCATAAACCGGAATGGCGATTTGATTTGGCGCAACGCGCGCGACCAGGCGGCGGGGTGATCGAGCATCGCGGCGTAGACTGCCGGCAGATGCCCTTGGCTGTCCACAAATGCCCAGACCATTGCGGCAATCATATCTGCATCGGGGTTCTGCCCCATAAAATGTACGGCAAGTTTTTCGCAGATATGTTGAGCGGTTTGCGGGTGCCGCGCAAGTGCGTCAATCGCGGTCAGGATGTTTTCCAGCCCGTCGGATGCGTCATAGGTCACACCCAAAACGGTTTCGGCCCCCGGCTCCGAAAGCCGCCTGCTGTAGAAAAAACCGCGTTGGGATTGATAGGTCAGCCCTGTCAAAAGCTCGGCCAGTTCGCGCACATCGGTTTGGGTATAAGGACCACCGACGCCCAGCGTGTGCAGTTCTAGCAGTTCGCGCGCGAAGTTTTCATTAAGCCCGCGACTTTGCTTTTGTCCGATGTAGCTTTCGGGGCCAACCGAACGGAATTGTTCGAGATAGACTAGCATCGCGGGATGCGTGGCGACGGCTTGTAACATCGCGCTAAACGAGCCTGCGATATGGGGTTGGATCGCCTCTTCGACGTAGCCCGACAGGAAGTGGCGTTGCGGGACGTTGCGCGCTTTCACAGTGAAATGATCGGCCCAAAAAGCGGCGAGGCGCGCGGAAAATCCGATGTCAGCCCCGATGTGGCGTGCAAAATTCGCGCGCAAGGCTTGGTTATTAACCTCGTTGCCAGCGATGCGCACCGCGCGATAGGCCTCGGCTTGGGCAGTTTCGTCAACGGTGCCGCGTGCCTCTCTGCTGACGCGGGCGGCGGTCTGATAGGTTAACATCGTTGGGGTGATGTCGGAATAAGCGGTGATTGCAAACGCTGGTGCCGTGGTGATTTCGCCCAGCACCGCGTCAACATCCGACGGAGGCGCGAATTGCGGCGATAGCCCTGTGCCAAAGCGGACGGCGGCGATGGTCGGGTCAAACGTCATGGGGCTGTCCTGCGCTGCTCATGCCCCAAATATAGGTCGGAGGCATGAGAATTGCGCGGGTAATCTTCATCTTGGGGCGTTATTTACCCACACTTTCAGCCTTTTGTCGGCGGAATCGCGCGCAGGTGCAATTCGCGCATCTGCTCGTTTGTGGGCAGACTTGGCGCGTCCATCATCACGTCTTCGGCGCGCTGGTTCATCGGGAACATGATAACGTCGCGCAAGTTCGACGCATCGGCCAGCAACATGACGATCCGGTCGATCCCAGCCGCACAGCCACCGTGGGGAGGCGCGCCATATTGGAAGGCGTTAACCATACCGCCGAAGCGTTTTTCGACCTCATCTTTGCCGTAGCCAGCGATTTCAAACGCTTTGAACATGATCTCTGGGCGGTGGTTACGGATCGCGCCCGAGACAAGTTCGTAGCCGTTGCACGCGAGGTCGTATTGAAAGCCAAGCACGTCTTCGGGCTTGCCGTTCAGCGCGTCCATGCCACCTTGGGGCATCGAGAACGGGTTGTGTTCAAAGTCAATATCGCCGGTTTCTTCGTCGCGCTCGTAAATTGGAAAGTCGACGATCCATGCAAAGGCAAAGCGATTTTTGTCGGTCAGGCCAAGTTCTTCGCCGATGACGTTACGGGCTTTGCCAGCGACGGATTCGAACGATTTTGGTTTGCCGCCAAGGAAGAACGCCGCATCGCCAAGGCCGAGGCCAAGCTGGACGCGGATCGCTTCTGTGCGCTCTGGGCCGATGTTTTTGGCCAAAGGTCCAGCGGCCTCCATGCCGCCTTCCACTTCGCCGGATTTCATTTTGGCTTGGGCTTCTTTGACGGTGATGCCCAGTTCTTGCGCAACGGAGTCAGCGGTTTTTTCGCGCCAGAAAATGTAGCCCATGCCGGGCAGCCCTTCTTTTTGCGCAAACACGTTCATGCGGTCACAGAATTTGCGCCCGCCGCCTGTTGGGGCTGGGATGGCGCGAACTTCGGTGCCGTCTTGCTCCAAGAGTTTCGCAAAGATGGCAAAGCCTGAGTCTTTGAAGTGCTCGGAAACGACCTGCATTTTGATCGGGTTGCGCAGATCGGGTTTGTCGGAACCATACCAAGCGGCCGCGTCGCGATAGCTGATTTGTTCCCACGTTTGGTCGACTTTGCGGCCTTTGCCGAATTCCTCGAAGATACCAGTGATCACGGGTTGGATCGTGTCAAAAACATCCTGCTGTTCGACAAACGACATTTCCAAATCGAGCTGGTAGAAGTCGGTTGGGGAGCGGTCGGCGCGTGGGTCTTCGTCGCGGAAACAAGGCGCGATTTGGAAGTATTTGTCGAAGCCAGAAACCATGATCAGCTGTTTGAATTGCTGTGGGGCCTGTGGCAGTGCGTAGAATTTCCCGGGGTGCAGGCGGGATGGCACAAGGAAATCGCGCGCGCCTTCGGGCGAGGATGCGGTGATGATTGGAGTCTGAAATTCGCGGAACCCCTTGTCCCACATGCGTTTGCGCATTGATGACACAACGTCCGAGCGCAATTTCATGTTGTCTTGCATCGCTTCGCGGCGCAGGTCGAGGTAGCGGTATTTCAGGCGGGTTTCTTCGGGGTATTCCTGGTCGCCGAACACTTGTAATGGCAGTTCTTTGGCAGCACCCAGCACTTCGATGGAGCGCACAAACACTTCGACTTCGCCAGTTGGGATTTTGGAGTTGATGAGTTCCGGCGCGCGCGCCTTCACTTCACCGTCGATGCGGATACACCATTCGGAGCGGACTTTTTCAACGTCGGCAAAGGCGGCGCTATCGGGATCGCAGAGCACTTGCGTGATCCCGTAATGGTCGCGCAAATCGATGAACAAAATGCCACCGTGGTCGCGCACGCGGTTCACCCAGCCCGAAAGACGCACGGTCTCTCCGACATTGGCGGCGGTCAGGTCGGCACAGGAGTGGGAGCGATATGCGTGCATTATAGCAGTCCTCAAAGGGTAAAACAGTCGCCCCGATACACCCTTTCAGCAAGCATAAGTCAAGCAATCTGCCACGTTCGTTTCGTGACAGTATAAATATGCGGTATCAGATAGCAAACGCATCAAATCGCAATTTCCATTTGCCACGTAAATTCAATAGCCCCCATCAGAACCGTGCTAGCGTGCGCCGATGGGGCGCGGTCCACCTTTTAACAGCAACACGCTCTGCCAGTGTTAACCTCGGCAAGCTACATTGGCCTGTCATCGAAAGCGGGCACTGGACAGATTTTGCCGCTTTATAATGACTGCGCCGTCCAAAGTAGACTTCTTGCCTGATCGACGCGACCATTCCCCGCACATGAACAGCAATCAAGATCGACCATACAAAGAGTGTTATTTATAAATGATTTCAATCAATTACCTCGAAATTACTTATGATCTGTGACAGATTACGGCGTATTTTCAAATAAGGTATTAAATTCGCGCGCGTGGTGTGTTTGCGAACTAATGCCAAAAAATCAAATCCCCCGCTTGCGCCCAACCGCCCCGTGCCTATAACGCAGGACAATTTGCATACACTCAGATAGGGGCCAGCCATGCCAAAACGTGATGATATCAAATCGATCATGATTATCGGTGCGGGGCCTATTATTATCGGGCAAGCCTGCGAATTTGACTACTCGGGTGCCCAAGCGTGTAAGGCGCTGCGCGAGGAAGGTTACCGCGTCATTCTGGTCAACTCCAACCCTGCGACGATCATGACTGATCCCGGGCTGGCGGATGCCACATATATCGAACCGATCACGCCAGAAGTTGTGGCGAAGATCATCGAAAAAGAACGCCCCGACGCCTTGCTGCCAACGATGGGCGGCCAGACGGGATTGAACGTGTCCTTGGCCTTGGCTGACATGGGCGTGCTGGAAAAATACAACGTCGAGATGATCGGCGCGAAACGCGAAGCCATTGAAATGGCAGAAGATCGCGGCTTGTTCCGCGATGCAATGGACCGTCTGGGCATCGAAAACCCGAAGGCGACGATCATCACCGCGCCTAAGAAAGAGAACGGCAAGTTTGATTATATGGCCGGTGTGCAACTGGCGATTGATGCGATCGAATACGTCGGCCTGCCCGCAATTATCCGCCCCGCCTTTACCCTTGGCGGCACCGGCGGCGGCGTGGCGTATAACCGCGAGCAATACGAGCATTTCTGCCGCACAGGCATGGAAGCCTCACCGATGGCGCAAATTTTGGTCGATGAAAGCCTGCTGGGCTGGAAAGAGTTCGAGATGGAAGTGGTCCGCGACAAAGCGGATAACGCCATTATCGTCTGCGCAATCGAGAACGTTGATCCGATGGGTGTGCATACGGGCGATTCGATTACCGTCGCCCCTGCCCTGACCCTGACCGACAAAGAATATCAGTTGATGCGCACGCACTCGATCAACGTGCTACGTGAAATTGGCGTCGAAACGGGTGGCTCGAATGTTCAGTGGGCGGTGAACCCTGAAGATGGCCGCATGGTTGTGATTGAAATGAACCCGCGCGTGTCACGCTCCTCGGCGCTCGCATCAAAAGCCACAGGTTTCCCGATTGCCAAGATCGCGGCGAAACTGGCGGTTGGCTATACGCTGGACGAGTTGGACAACGACATTACCGGCGTGACCCCTGCGTCCTTCGAACCAACAATCGACTATGTTGTGACCAAAATCCCGCGCTTTGCCTTCGAGAAATTCGCAGGCTCCGAGCCGCATTTGACCACGGCGATGAAGTCGGTTGGCGAAGCGATGGCGATTGGCCGCACCTTCCACGAATCCATGCAAAAGGCGCTGGCCTCGATGGAAACCGGTCTCACCGGTTTTGACGATATCGTCATTCCGGGCGCGCCCGACGTGGCCGCAATCACCAAAGAACTGGCCAAACAAACGCCTGACCGTATTCGTGTAATCGCCCAAGCAATGCGTCATGGATTGTCGGATGATGCGATCAATGCGGTGACCAAATTTGACCCTTGGTTCCTCGCGCGTATCCGCGAAATCATCGAGGCCGAAGCCGTGGTGATTGCCGAGGGCCTGCCGACAACCGAGCACGGCATGCGCGCGTTGAAAATGATGGGCTTTACCGATGCCCGTTTGGCGATCCTTACCAAGCAGTCCGAAGAGGCCGTGCGCAAATCGCGTCGCGCGATGGGCGTGAACGCTGTGTTCAAGCGCATTGATACCTGTGCCGCCGAATTTGAGGCGCAGACGCCTTACATGTATTCGACCTATGAAAGCCCTGTGATGGGTGATGCAGAGTGTGAAGCGCGCCCGAGTGATCGCAAGAAAGTTGTGATTTTGGGCGGTGGCCCGAACCGGATCGGTCAGGGCATCGAGTTTGATTATTGCTGCTGCCATGCGTGTTATGCGCTGACGGATCAGGGCTATGAGACGATCATGATTAACTGTAATCCTGAAACAGTTTCAACGGATTACGACACATCGGATCGTTTGTATTTTGAGCCGCTTACCTTTGAACACGTCATGGAAATCATGCGTGTCGAGCAGGAAAACGGCACGCTACATGGTGTGATTGTGCAGTTTGGCGGGCAGACGCCACTAAAGCTCGCGAACGCCCTGCAAGAGGCGGGCATCCCGATCCTTGGCACTACGCCAGACGCCATTGACCTCGCCGAAGACCGCGAACGGTTTTCCGACCTTGTGAACCGTTTGGGGTTGAAACAGCCGGTTAACGGCATCGCCTCGACTGACCAGCAAGCATTTGAAATTGCAAAAGACATCGGCTTTCCGCTGGTGATCCGTCCGTCTTATGTCTTGGGTGGACGCGCGATGGAAATCGTGCGCGATCAGGCACAATTGGAACGCTACATCGCCGAGGCCGTGGTGGTATCGGGCGACAGCCCCGTGCTGCTCGACAGTTACCTGTCCGGCGCCGTCGAAGTCGACGTGGACTGCCTTTGCGACGGCACCGACACCCATGTCGCAGGCATCATGCAACACATCGAAGAGGCGGGCGTTCACTCTGGCGACAGCGCCTGCTCCTTGCCGCCCTACTCGCTCTCGGACGCGATGATCGCGGAAATCCGCAAGCAAACCGAAGCACTCGCTTTGGCACTCAAGGTCGTCGGCCTGATGAACATCCAGTTCGCGGTCAAAGACGAAGAAGTGTATCTGATCGAAGTGAACCCGCGTGCGTCACGCACGGTGCCGTTTGTGGCCAAGGCGACGGATAGTGCGATTGCGTCGATCGCGGCGCGTCTGATGGCGGGTGAGCCGCTGTCTAATTTCCCGCACAGGCCCCCGTATGCCGAAGCAAAAGACCCAATGGATGTGATGCCGCTAGGTGATCCGTTCACTTTGGCTGATCCCAAAACGCCATGGTTTAGCGTGAAAGAGGCGGTTATGCCGTTTGCACGTTTCCCCGGTGTGGATACGATCTTAGGGCCGGAAATGCGCTCGACGGGTGAAGTTATGGGCTGGGCACGCTCGTTCCCACGTGCATTCTTAAAAGCGCAATTGGGCGCAGGCACGATTTTGCCCGAAGAGGGTTTGGTGTTCTTCTCGATCCGTGACACCGACAAAACCCCCGCCATGCAAGAGGCCGCGAAGACATTGATCGACATGGGCTTTACCCTGATTGCGACACGCGGCACGGCCAAGTTCCTGACCGACGCAGGCATGACCGTTGAACTGGTCAACAAAGGCTATGAGGGCGGTTTGACCATCGTGGACCGTTTGAAAGACGGGCATATCGCGTTGGTGTTCAACACCACCGAAGGCGCGGCGGCAGTCGACGATTCGCGCCAGATGCGATCGGTCACGTTGCACGACAAGATCCCGTATTTCACAACAGCTGCGGGCGCACATGCGGCTGTGATGGCGATGAAAGAGCGGTTGAACGACGACATCAAGGTGCGTGCGCTGCAAGGCTAGACCGCACTGATAGCACCAGACAAACAGCCCTGCGATTGCGGGGCTGTTTGCGTTTAGCACCCTCGCGACGCTCCGTCATGCTTGGCAATTGTGTAAAGCGCGCCTAGCCTTTAAACTGGAAAAAGGGGTTCAAAATGTATCATGTTGCAATTACAGGCACGGGTGTTTTTACACCGTCCGAGGTTATTACCAACGCCGATCTGGTCACCTCTTTTAACGCCTATGCGGACCTGTTTAACGCAGAACATGCCTCAGAAATCGCAAACGGCACAGTGGACCCTAAACCGCAATCCTCGGCTGATTTCATCTATGCCGCCTCCGGCATCGAGCAGCGCTATGTGCTGAACCGCAGCGGCATATTGGATCCCTCGCGCATGTATCCCGACTTGCCCGCACGACCCGACGATGCGCCCGGATATATGGCCGAAATCGGCGTTGATGCCGCACAAAAAGCGATTGCTGCGGCCGGATTACACGCGAGCGATATTGATCTGGTGATCTGTGCCGCGTCGAATATGGAGCGCGCCTACCCTGCGATCTCTGTGGAAATTCAGCAACTTCTCGGTGCAGGTGGATTTGCGTTTGATATGAACGTGGCGTGTTCATCTGCGACGTTTGGGATCCAGACGGCCAGTGACATGATCAAAGCAGGCTCTATACGCCGCGCGATTGTGGTGAACCCTGAAATCTGTTCGGGCCACCTTGAATGGCGCGACCGCGATTGTCATTTCATCTTTGGTGACGTGGCGACGGCGACACTGCTCGAGCGCGACGAGGACCTGACAAACCCGCATTTCAAGGTGAAATCCACGCGCTGTGCTACGCAATTCTCGAATAATATTCGCAATAATAACGGATTTTTACGCCGCACACATGATGCAATGCAAGATCAGCGCGACATGCAATTCATGCAAAACGGCCGTAAGGTGTTCAAAGAAGTTCTGCCGATGGTCAGCCAGCATATCGCGGATCATATGGCGGCAGAAGATCTACAAGCCGCTGATATAAAACGCCTTTGGCTGCATCAGGCCAATAAATCCATGAACGACTATATCGGCAAAAAGGTGCTGGGCCGCACGCCCGACCCTGTCGAGCAACCCAATATCTTGCAAGACTACGCCAACACATCATCCGCTGGCAGCATCATCGCATTCGCACAAAACTCTGCCGATTTGACGCCAGGTGATGTTGGTCTGATTTGTTCGTTTGGCGCAGGGTATTCGGTGGGGTCAGTGATCGTCACAAAGGCGTAGGATGCGTATTAACGCCTCGTTACTGCCCGCCTTCGAGGTGCAGCTTCATATCCAGCAGCACCTTTTGCAGTGCCGTGGTTTCGCGCAGTAGCCGCTTTGCTTCATTCATCGAAATCACGCCGTCCTCGATCGAGATATTATACTCGCCCATCAGCATCGCAAACCGCTGGCTTAGCTTGATCACATCAGAGTTGATGCCACCTTCTTTATTGTTGCGCCCCTCGCTGTAAGACAATGTAATGCCACGCATTTCTGCCAGCGCAGAGGTCACATGCGGATAAGACGATGCAGCCTCTAACGCCGCCACTGCGTCCACGGGCATAAAGCGGTCGGAATGTTCGTCTGAGTCCGAATAATAGCGACCCAAAGTAGCTTTGGATTTCCCCGTCAACTCGCAGGCCGCTTCGATACCCACGTCCTTAACAAGTGCTTCTGTGTGCTTTTTTAAGTAGCTACCGTAGCCTGCCATGGATCACCTTCAATCTTGCGCCCCGCACCTGCGGGGAAAACTCATCCTTAGTTCCCATTAAGGGGCAGCACCAAGTTTGTCATTGATAAAACAGTCCTGTGTGTTGGGACAGTCTCGAGTATGATGCCGACATGCATCGCAAACCGTGTTCGGGTTTGTTGCATGATGTCATTTTTTCGACTTTGAATACCGATATTATGTGCGCCCTGTCCTCGTGTGTGGTCCAGAGTAATTTTGGGCTGTGTGTTGTGGATTCGGCATTTTTGTCCTGTGGGGTGGTCTTGCAAAGGATCGCCTCACAGCGATAGATAGTGCCTATGGCTAAACTATACTTTCATTACTCAACAATGAACGCGGGCAAATCGACCGTGTTATTGCAAGCGTCGCACAACTATATTGAACGCGGCATGCAGACCTATCTGCTGATCGCGTCCTTTGACAGGCGTGCAGGTAAAGGCCGCATCGGCAGTCGTATCGGCATTGGCGCAGAGGCCGATACCTTTGATGATGGTGAGGATCTGTTTATCAAGATCAAGAACCGTTTGGACGCTGCCCCCTGTGCCTGCATTTTTATCGATGAGGCGCATTTCATGTCCGAAGATCAGGTTTGGCAGCTCGCGCGTGCCGTTGATGATCTGGGCGTGCCGATCATGTGTTATGGCCTGCGCGTGGATTTTCTGGGCAAGCTTTTTCCAGCCTCGGCGGCGCTTCTCGCGATTGCTGACGAGATGCGCGAAGTGCGCACGATCTGTCACTGCGGCCGCAAAGCGACCATGGTTGTGCGCAAGGATGCCGACGGAGGCGTGCAAAAAGGCGGCGATCAGATCGTCGTTGGCGGCAACGAGGCCTATGTGTCCCTATGCCGCCGTCACTGGCGCGAGGCCATGGGCGACGCGGCTAGTTAACTTGTTGTGGCAACGGTTTCCCCGCATTCCACGCGATAATATTATCAAGTGCCATCATGCCCATCTTTTCGCGGATTTCTAAAGCAGCGGTACCAAGGTGCGGCAACAAGACGACGTTTTCGAGGTCACGCAGGTCTTGTGGCACCAACGGTTCGCAGGCGTAAACGTCCAATCCCGCAGCGGCGATCTTGCCGTGTTGCAAAGCGGTGATTAACGCAGCCTCGTCCACCACATCGCCCCGCGCTACGTTTACAAAAACTGCGGTTTCTTGCATTTGAGCGATCATTGCAGCGTCGATCATGTTGGAATTTGACCCACCCCCTGGCACTGTGACGACAATGATATCGGCTTGGCTCATTAGCGCCTCCAAGGTATCAACCTGCCGCGATGGCACGTCCACCTCTTTTTGCGAGCGGTTAAAATAGATAACCGGCATGTCAAATCCGTAGTGGCAGCGCTTGGCAACCGCCTGTCCGATCCGGCCCATGCCCACGATCCCAACCCGTTTACCTGTCACATGTGTGCCAAGCATCTGCATCGGGTTCCAACCCGACCACAGACCCGACCGCACCAAGCGTTCGCCCTCGCCCGCCCGCCGGCAGGCAGTCAAAATCAACGTCATTGCGATGTCCGCGGTCGCGTCTGTGACCACGTCAGGCGTGTTCGAGACTAAAACGCCCGCCTTGGCTGCTGCTGCCACGTCTATGTGGTTATATCCCACGCCAAAATTGCCCAAGACGCCTGTGCGGATGGTGCCGGCAAAGGCATCCGCGGTGAATTGGTCGCCCAAGGCTGGCAGGATCGCATCATATTCGGCCAACGCCAAAGCAGCCTCGTCAGGCAGCATACCGTCGACAGTTTCGCGCAGGGTCACGTCAAAAACCATGCTGGCGGCATCTATGACCGCATCTGGCAAAACCCTTGTGATCAATAGTTTTCTCAATGCAACCGTCCTCCGTTTGGTACCTGTTTTTCAGGTGTCGCTAGCACAATAGCGCCCTCTGCGTCTGGCATGCCCAACACCAACACCTCTGACATAAATTTACCGATCTGGCGGGCGGGAAAGTTCACTACGGCCATGACCTGTCGCCCGATTAAATCCTCAGGCGTGTAATGCACGGTGATCTGCGCCGACGTTTTCCGCTCGCCTATCTCGCCGCCAAAATCGATCCACATTTTGATCGCAGGGCTACGCGCCTCGGGAAATGCTTCGGCGCGGACCACGGTGCCGACACGCACATCAACGCGCAGGAATTCGTCAAAAGAAATATCAGCCACGACCAAGCTCCTTGGAACGATCTGTCGCTGCTTTTACCGCGCGGGCAAGCAGCGGCGGGAATCCGGTTTTTTCATCCATCAACACCGCTAATGCGGCCTGTGTGGTGCCATTTGGCGAGGTCACATTGACGCGCAACTGGCTTGGGTCTTCATCAGCCGCCTCGGCCAATGCGCCCGCGCCCGCAACGGTCGCCTTTGCGAGTTGCATCGCCATGTCGGCAGGTAAACCCTGCGCCACGCCAGCAGCAGCCATAGTTTCAATCAAGTGAAAGACATAGGCGGGGCCAGAGCCCGAAACGCCCGTTACCGCATCAATCTGCCCTTCATTTTCCAGACGCACGACCTGCCCGACCGCAGCCAAAAGCCCATCCGCAAGCGCCATATGCGCGTCAGTTGTGTGGGTGTTACCAACGATTGCGGTGATCCCGCGGCCTATCGCCGATGGCGTATTTGGCATCGCGCGTACAATTGGCGTCTGCGCGCCCAAAACATGCTCGAATGTGGCAATCGACGTGCCTGCGGCTACGGAGATGAATAGCGTCGAACCGTTGCCCAGCGCCTGCATCGACGGCAATGCGTCGCCCATCATCTGCGGCTTGACCGCGATCAATGCAATCGCGGGATTCGCAGGTAAACTTGCATTGAGATGTACGCCTGTGGCTTTCAACCAATCGGACGGATGCGGGTCCATCACCCAGACAGATTCTTTGGGCAAACCGCCGTCAAGCCAGCCAGCCAACATCGCCGAGCCCATTTTACCACAGCCTAACAACACCAAACCGCGCGCGGCCACATCATCCATATTCATATCAAAACCCTGTCCATTTCCCCCACGCTACGCAACGCAAAAGGCCTACGCAACCGCGGCTTTTCCGAGTGGAATATTTTTTGGGGAGCAAGCCGGGGGCTATCCCCCGGCGCGCCATATAGACCCTGTCGTCAGCGCAAATCAGGCCCGCCCGTAAGCGCCGCCAATTGCAACTTGAACCGCGTCCGCAGGGGTCCGGTCGGCCCAAGTCACCAGTTGAATCGCCGGATAATACTGCTCGCAAGACGCCACAGCCGCATTAATCATCGTGTCGACCTGATCGGGGCCTGCAACCTGATCGCCAGACAACACCAGACCGTAACGGTAGACCATCATCTTTTGATCTTCCCACCACGTGAACGATCCGGCCCAAAGACGGTCGTTAATAGTGTTTAATGTCTCGAACAGCGCAGGCATCCGCTCGGCAGGCGGTTCCATCTCGAAAGTGCAAATCAGGCGCAGCGTCTCGTCATAGGCCGACCACGCAAGGGTGATCGCATAGGTGCGCCACTGACCTTTGACCGACATCGCAATCTGGTCGTCATGGATCCGGTCAAATTCCCACGCATGATGTTCGGCAATATGCTCGACCAAATCAATGGGGTGCAAATCGTCGGCTAGCTCAAAGTGCTGGGATAATGACATATGCGTGGTCTCTTTCTCGTTTTCCACACATCGGGCAGATCGACGTTTGGACTAGTTATGTACTCTAGGAAAGGTAGCGTTCCACCTATGTTCCTACTGCATATGGTGCAGGTTAGCACCCCCTCGTGTAAAGCAATAACTTGGGGATAAGTACACATTCGGGTCAATAACATGTGGATAACCATGAATTGCCTTCCCGAAACGTCCGGCGCATGATGCGAAAAAAGGAGAATGACATGAATACCGACCTGCTAAAGCGTCTATGCGAAATGCCCGGCGTACCTGGAAACGAGCACCGCGTGCGTGACTTGATCGCGTCCGAGATTGACGGGCTGTTTGACGAGGTGACGACCGATCCGATGGGGTCCTTGCTGTGCAAACGCAATGCAAACATCGACGGCGCCCCAAAAATCATGCTGCTGTGCCATATGGATGAAATCGGATTTCTGGTCAGCCATATCGACAAGGACGGGTATATTTATATGCAGCCTGTCGGCGGGTTTGATCCGCGCAACCTGTTTTCGCGCAGGGTTCTGGTCTGCACGGACGACGGCGACTTTAGGGGGGTGATGAACCCCGGTGGCAAGCCGATCCACATCTCGTCAGCAGAAGATCGCAAGAAAATTCCCGAAGTCGGCGAGTTTTTTGTCGATCTGGGCATGGGTAAAGCATCGCATGACCATGTGAAGGTCGGAGACTTTGTGGTCATGGACGAACCGTTTTTGGAAATGGGCGACAAGTTTGTGTCAAAGGCACTGGATAACCGCGTGGCGTGTTGGCTGGGGATCGAGGCAATCCGCGCGCTGGCCGATAAAGGGCGCGGTGCGGAAATCCATGTCGTGTTCACGACGCAAGAAGAGGTCGGTCTGCGCGGCGCACGTACGGCAGCTTATAAAATCCAGCCTGATATCGGGCTTGGCATTGATACAACCCTGTCGTGCGACACGCCCGGCATTCCCGAAAAGGATGCCACGACAACACAGGGCAAAGGGTTCGGGCTGCATGTGCGTGACAGTTCGTTCATTGCAGATCGGGATTTGGTCAAGCAGATCGAAGCCGTGGCAATCGCCAATGACATTCCTTACCAGCGCACAATGCTAGCCGCTGGCGGGCAGGATGGCGCTGCCGCACAGCAAGCTGCCGCTGGCGCGCGTGCTGTCGGAATTGTGGTTGGCACCCGTTATATCCATACGGTTACGGAAATGGTCGCACAGTCGGATCTGGCTGCTGCACGTGACATTCTTGTGGCGTATCTGGCCACGTTTGAATGACGGTTTGCCCGCCGCGGATTTAAGCCTGCGGCGGGCGAAAATTTCGTTTATGTCTTTGCTTCAAGTGCTTCGATACGCGCCAGAAGCGTTGCGTTTTCTTCGCGAGCCTTTTGCGCCATACCGCGCACGGCCTCGAATTCTTCGCGTGTCACAAAGTCACGGTCGGCAAGCCAGCGATCCATCATACCGCTCATCGCGGTACTTGCTTCGTCTTTCGCCCCTTGCGCCACGCCCATCGCGTTTGTCATCAGTGCGCTAATGTCGTCGAGAATTTTGTTCCGCGTCTGCATTGCTGTCTCCAATTCCTATCTGGCCAATTCTTATCTGGCCAATTCCTACTTAGGTTTTATATGGGGTCAGCGGGGTTTGCGCGCAAGTAGTCATGCACAACCGCGTGCAGCCCTGTTGACTTCCATCAGCTCATTCTAAAAACAACACTTATGATAGCAGCCCTCAATTTCCCCGCCATTTCGCCCGAAATTTTCAGCATTGACCTGTTTGGATTTCACCTTGCCCTGCGCTGGTATGCAATGGGTTACGTTGTGGGCATCGCCCTTGGCTGGCAGGTGCTAAAACTTGCCCTGAATCGTGCCGAATTATGGCGGGACGGTGCACCGATGCCCGTGGACAAGCTGGAAGATTTGCTGACCTATATTGTTGTCGGGGTCATTGCAGGCGGGCGTTTGGGCTATGTGTTATTCTATAAGCCCGCGTATTATCTCGCCAATCCCATCGAAATTCCGCAGATCTGGACGGGCGGCATGTCGTTTCATGGCGGGTTTCTGGGGGTTATTGTCGCGGTTTATCTGTTCAGTTTGCGTAACAAAGTGCCGTTGCCGCAGCTCGCGGACGGCATCGCCTTGGCCGCGCCTGTTTCGATTTTCCTCGTGCGGATTGCGAACTTTATCAACGCAGAATTATGGGGCCGCGAGACCACCCTGCCTTGGGGCGTGATATTTCCGACCGAGGCTGCGCAGACTTGCGTGGCTGCGGCAGGGCTTTGTGCGCGGCATCCGTCACAATTATACGAGGCCGTGCTAGAGGGCTTGCTGCTGGGCCTTATCCTTGCGCTGCTGGCGTTCCGCTGGGGCGGCTTGAAAAAATCGTGGCTGCTGACAGGTGTGTTTTTCACCGGCTACGGCGTTGCGCGGTTCTTGGTCGAATTTGTGCGCCAGCCGGATGCGCAGTTTGTGACCGAGGGCAATCCGCTGGGACTGGCATTCCAGATGGGCGGTTACGGTTTAACCATGGGCCAGACGCTAACGCTGCCGATGATCGTCATAGGCCTGTTTGTCATCCGTTGGGCCTATAAACGATGACGCCACTGCACGCCCTGATCACCCAGCGCATCGCCGCGACAGGTCCGATGACGCTGGCCGATTATATGGCTGATTGCCTGATGCATCCTGAATTCGGTTATTACGCGACCCGTGATCCGTTTGGTGCGACCGGCGACTTCACAACCGCCCCCGAAATCAGCCAGATGTTTGGCGAGCTGATCGGGCTTTGCCTTGCGCAAACCTGGTTGGATCAAGGCTCGCCTGACGCGTTCACCCTTGCAGAAATCGGCCCTGGTCGTGGCACACTGATGGCCGACGCCCTGCGCGCGACCAAAGCTGTGGCGGGATTTCACGCCGCCGCCACCGTGCATTTCATCGAGACCTCACCCACCCTGCGCAAACGCCAAGCCAAAGCTGTGCCTGACGCCACATGGCATGACAATATCAGCACGCTGCCTGACGCCCCGCTTTACCTGATCGCCAACGAATTTTTCGACGCACTCCCGATCCGCCAGTTTACCCGTGATGATACCGGTTGGCGCGAACATATGGTCGGGGTAGACGGTGATACGCTGATCCTCGGGCTGTCGGCGCCTGCGCCAATTGCACTGCTGGATCATCGACTAAGCGACACAAAAAACGGCGATATTGTCGAGTATTGCCCCGCCCTGCCCGGTATCGTGACGGCGATAAGCGACAAGATCGAGACCTATGGCGGCGCGGCCCTGATCATCGACTACGGCGGGTGGCATAGCCTTGGGGACACCCTGCAAGCACTGCAAAATCACGCGATTGCACATCCTTTCGCCAATGCCGGCCACGCCGATCTGACCGCGCATGTGGATTTTGAAGCCATTGCCAATGCTGCCACTATGCACACCGCGCTTACCCCGCAAGGCGTCTTTCTGGAACGGCTGGGCATCACGGCGCGCGCGCAGGTTCTCGCGAAAGGCTTGACCGATACCGCGTTGCAGGCGCATATTTCTGCCCATAGGCGGCTGGTGCATCCTGACGAGATGGGCGGGCTGTTCAAAGTACTCGGCCTTTACCCTAGCACGGGCGAACCGCCCGCCGGATTTGCAGCATGACACTCGACATCATTACCCACGATCTTTTGAAAGGCATACAACACGGGTTTTTCACCCGTGCGGGCGGCGCGTCGTCTGGCATTTTCAAAGGGCTGAATTGCGGATTTGGTAGCTCTGACCAGCATGACATTGTCGCAATCAATCGAGGGCGCGTAGCAGCGGCGCTGGATGTGGCCCCGCTTGCCTTGGTCGGAGTGCACCAAATTCACTCCGCCGATGTTGTCACCGTAACCGATGCCACGGCCGAGCGGCCAAAAGCCGATGCGCTGGTCACAGCCACGCCCGGTGTCGCGATTTCCGTACTGACCGCCGACTGCCAGCCCGTGTTGTTTGCAGACCGTGACGCGGGCGTGATCGGGGCGGCGCATGCAGGGTGGCAAGGCGCGCTGAACGGTGTGCTGGATGCGACGGTTGATGCAATGGTCACGCTTGGGGCTACGCGCGAAGCAATTGTCGCGGTCATCGGTCCCTCGATCAGCCAGCGCGCTTATGAGGTCGGCACCGACTTTGCCGAACGCTTCATCGACATGGACGCCCACAATGCGCGGTTTTTTGCAAACGGCAAGGCTGGCAAAATGCAATTTGATCTGCCCGCGTTCGGCCTGTCGCGCCTCCGCGCCGCGGGTATCAAAGACGCGGCATGGACACGGCATTGCACCTACAGTGATCCTGACCGATTCTATTCCTACCGCCGCAGCACCCATAAAAAAGAAGCCGACTATGGACGGCTGATTGCGGCGATCCGCCTGTGATCTAGGCAAGAATGCGGCGTTTGCTTGCCACATTTGCGAAACAATCCCGCGACATTTACACTGATTGTGTTGCCCGGCTCGCAAATCCCCTTATTTTCAACCGGTTTCTCACTCTTCACCACTATGGCAAAAATTTCCGATCACTTTGCTGAAAAATATATCTATCGCCAAAGTCTGGCCGCGCTTGCCCGCCATTATGATCCCAACGCCGCCAATCAGACGGCACATATCAGGAGAGTAGACATGGCCGCGACAAAGCACTGGATCGCACAAACAATCGAACAAGCTGACAAATGCGACACAAAAATGCCGTGGGAACGCGGTGCCCGCCGTCAGGAAATGATCTCGCGCCGCCTCGCGCAGACCGACACGCACACCAAGGTCACGCTGCCACCGATGCCCGCGTTTATGACCATGGCTGTTGCAGGCTAATCAATATCCGGCCCGTCGCCGTCCCGCTTTCACAATAGCTAAGAACCGTGTGGTCGTCGCCCGCACGGTTTTTTGCTGTCTTGAACAGAAATATCCGGCGCGATTCGGATCTCGATTGGCCCAATTGTGGCAGGTTTCTCCACGCTGCGTATACAATCGGCCACGTTAACCATCATTGATGCGCCGATAGGCACGGAATTTGAAAACCTTTGACGCAGCAACACTTTTGCGCCACATTCACCTCAACAGCAATCATCTCCTCAGATGTTGTCGGTGGGGCCGACAGATGATGTGACAAACCGAAAGGTTGGACACATGACGAATACGCTCCCTGCCACCGCAGGCCTCGCGGTGGACACCTATACCTCTCTGGCCCAATCGGGTCGGATCGCTAGTCCAGCTGGGCAACTTCGCCGTGTAATGCCTCTCATGCGCAAATATGTAGTTGCCCACCTGACACCCCTCTCAGATATTCACGAATGCAGCATAATCGCTCCTGCACAGCCAGCGTTTGAGGATGCCTTTGCAGCATTCGGACGCGGTGCAATTGTACAGACCGAAAATGGCCCCGTCGCAGTCGAGGATCTGTTGCCCGGTGATCGGGTTGCGACCAGTCTGGGTGTGCAAACACTGCTTTGGCGCGGAATGATGAGCATCTCGCCTGACGGCGAAAACCCGCGCGCGCATATGCAGACCATGACGCGGATCACCAGCGATGCGATGGGTTACGGTCGCCCTGCCCTTGATCTGGTACTGGGGCCTGCGGCGCGGATGTTGCACAGGTCGCCTGCCGCGAAAACATTAACAGGCCGCGATGCCGTATTAATCCCTGTGCGTGACTCTATCGATGGCAGCCAGATCATCGAACTGCGCCCGACTGCCCGCGTGAATTGCTACCAACTCGGGTTTGCGCGCCATGCTTGCGTGCAGGTGAACGGCATTGACGTGGAAACGCTGCACCCCGGCCCGTGGCACAGCCTTGGTTTGCGCGGAGATTTGCACGACATGCTGATGGCCATGTTCCCGCATATCCAACGCTATAGTGATTTTGGCGACCTGGTGGCCCCGCGACTGCGCCGCGAGGATCTGGATTTGGTGAACACCGCTTAAGCGCGCGTTGCCAGACGGGCCTCTAACACGTCGAACGGCACGCCCGGCTCGTCTTTTGCGCCACGAATCACCAGCGAAGTTTTCACGCTAGCCACATTGGCAGCACTAGTCAGGTCTTCGGTCAGGAACCGCTGAAAGCTGCGCAGATCCGGTGCCACGCATTT
Organism: Yoonia sp. MH D7; assembly: GCF_054439475.1. Taxonomy (NCBI): domain Bacteria; kingdom Pseudomonadati; phylum Pseudomonadota; class Alphaproteobacteria; order Rhodobacterales; family Paracoccaceae; genus Yoonia; species Yoonia sp. MH D7. Next base: position 467,465 of record NZ_JBTJCF010000001.1, on the reverse strand, counting down.
CAGCACAAAATCGACCTCGCCGTTCAGCATGTGGCACTCGCGCACCAGCGGCCAGCTTTGGCATTTCGCCTCGAACGCACAAAGGTCAACCTCGGCCTGAGACACCAGCCCGACCATGGCAAACACTTGCACCTCAAAGCCCAATTCGCGCGCATCCACATCCGCGTGATACCCACGAATGTAGCCCTGCTCTTCGAGCGTGCGCACGCGGCGCAGACAGGGCGGCGCGGAAATCCCCACGCGTTTGGCAAGCTCGACATTGGTCATGCGACCGTCGGCCTGTAATTCGGCTAATATCATACGATCAATTTCGTCTAGCTTAGCGCCCGGCATGGTCAATTATCCTCTTAAGTTTCGCAAAGAATACGTCAACCGCCCGACCTGCGCAACAATGTTTCACAACCGCGCAAGATAATTATTGCAAATCTGACGGGGTTTCATCTGGTCCGCAGCATCGCTATATCTGGCAAAACACATAACAAAGAGGTTCCCTATGTCAGCCACCCGCCATACCAAAGCATTGATCATCGGATCCGGCCCCGCAGGCTACACCGCAGGCGTTTACGCCAGCCGCGCGATGTTGGAACCGATCTTGATTCAGGGCATTGAACCCGGCGGACAGTTAACCACCACCACCGAAGTCGAAAACTGGCCCGGCGATACCGACGTGCAGGGCCCTGACCTGATGGTCCGCATGGAAGCCCACGCCAGCGCAATGGGTTGTGAAATTGTCGGCGATATCGTGACTTCACTTGACCTGTCCAAACGCCCCTTTACCGCGCAAACCGACAGCGGCACGGTCTACACGGCTGACGCGGTCATCCTGTGCACAGGCGCGCGAGCAAAATGGCTGGGCCTGCCGACCGAAGAAAAATTCAAAGGGTTTGGCGTCTCGGCCTGTGCGACCTGCGACGGTTTCTTTTATCGTGGTCAGGAAATTGTGGTCGTCGGCGGCGGCAACACTGCCGTAGAAGAAGCGCTTTTCCTGACCAACTTCGCCTCCAAGGTCACGCTGGTGCACCGCCGCGACGAACTCCGCGCCGAGAAAATCCTGATCAACCGCTTGGAAAAGAACCCGAAAATCGAAACTCTATGGTTTAACGAGATCCATGAGGTCTACGGAACTGATGCGCCAAAAGGCGTTGAAGGTGTGAAAGTCAAAAACACAAAGACCGGCGAGATTACCGATATTCCCGCCAAGGGCGTGTTTATCGCGATTGGCCACGCCCCTGCGTCAGAATTGGTAAAAGACCAGTTGGCGCTTCATTCCGGCGGCTATGTCAGCGTTGAACCTGGATCGACCCGCACCGCGGTTGCCGGTGTTTTTGCGGCAGGCGATTTGACCGATCACACCTACCGTCAGGCAGTGACATCCGCAGGCATGGGCTGCATGGCGGCGCTGGACGCGGAAAAATTCTTGGCGGCACAAGAATGACCCACGACTTCGCAGCACAAAAAGCAGAGACCTACGCGGTCTTTGCCGATATCCAAAGCCAATCGGATTTACCTGATTTCACCGATGTCGACTATATGTTCGCGGCTGGCGCTGCGGCTGACTGGGACGGATTTGAAGCGGCTCTTGACGCGGCCGGCTTTGACACCGAACGCGAGGACGACAATGGCACCCCCTATTTGGTGGCCATTCTGGCGGATCAACCGATTTCGGCGCTGACAATCTGGATGGGCGAAGAAATGGCGACAAAAATCGCATTCAACCATGGGTTTACCCCTGATGGTTGGGGGTTAATGGCCTAAATCGGTGCAACAGGCGCGGATATTCCCCGTAAAATACCTGAAATTTCCTTGATTTGCACACAATTTGCGCCCAAAACCCGCACAAGTCCTGCAAATTGTCCGCATATAAATAAGAGTATCATCATGCCGCAAAATCTAGCTCCGATCCCTGAACTCTACGTTTCCCACGAAAGCGCCCAGAAACTCAAAGTGGAAGCTGGGAACCTCACAAGCCACGACCTGACCCCGCGTCAGATTTGTGATCTGGAACTATTGATGAACGGTGGCTTTAACCCGCTCAAGGGGTTCATGTCGCAGGCCGATTATGACGGCGTTGTCGAAAACATGCGCCTTGCTGACGGGCAACTTTGGCCGATGCCGATCACGCTGGATGTGACTGCCAAATATGCGGACACGGTTGAGGTGGGGCAAGACATTGCGCTGCGCGATCAGGAAGGTGTGATCCTCGGCACGATGACCGTGACCGACAAATGGACGCCGAACAAAGCAAATGAAGCGGCCAAGGTATTTGGTGCCGACGATTCCGCGCACCCTGCGGTGAATTACCTTCACAACACGGCAGGCGAGGTTTATCTGGGCGGTCCGGTCACGGGCATCCAGCAACCGGTTCACTATGATTTCCGTGGTCGTCGCGACACGCCAAACGAATTGCGTGCGTATTTCCGTAAAATGGGCTGGCGCAAAGTGGTCGCGTTTCAGACGCGCAACCCATTGCACCGCGCCCATCAGGAATTGACGTTCCGCGCCGCAAAAGAAGCACAGGCCAACCTTTTGATCCACCCTGTCGTTGGCCTGACCAAGCCAGGTGACGTTGATCACTTTACCCGCGTGCGCTGCTACGAAGCGGTGCTGGACCAGTATCCTGCCTCGACAACGGCGATGTCTTTGCTGAATTTGGCGATGCGTATGGCGGGCCCACGCGAGGCGGTTTGGCACGGCTTGATCCGTAAAAACCACGGCTGCACCCACTTTATTGTTGGCCGCGATCACGCCGGTCCAGGCAATAACTCCCAAGGGGCCGATTTCTACGGCCCCTATGATGCGCAGGATCTGTTCCGCGAACATCAGGACGAAATGGGCATCGAGATGGTCGATTTCAAACATATGGTTTGGGTCGCCGAACGTGCGCAATATGAAGCCATGGACGAAATTCTGGACAAAGATGACGTCACGATCCTGAATATTTCCGGCACAGAACTGCGTCGCCGCTTGCAAGAAGGTCTGGAAATCCCCGAATGGTTCTCATTCCCGCAAGTGGTAGAAGAACTTCGCAAAACCAAGCCTGCACGCTCCAAGCAAGGATTTACCGTTTTCCTGACGGGCTTTTCCGGCTCGGGAAAATCCACAATCGCCAACGCGTTGATGGTAAAACTGATGGAAATGGGCGGCCGCCCTGTGACACTGCTCGATGGTGACATCGTGCGCAAAAACCTGTCCTCTGAACTCGGCTTCTCCAAAGAACACCGCGATTTGAACATCCGGCGCATCGGCTATGTGGCCTCCGAAATCACTAAAAACGGCGGCATCGCAATCTGTGCGCCCATCGCGCCTTACGCCACAACACGCCGCGCCGTGCGTGAAGATATCGAACAATTCGGAGCCTTCATCGAAGTCCACATCGCCACATCCATCGAAGAATGTGAACGCCGTGACCGCAAAGGCCTTTATAAACTGGCCCGCGAAGGAAAGATCAAGGAATTCACCGGCATCTCCGACCCATACGATGTGCCAGCGAACCCTGAAATGTCGATGGAAACAGAAAACGTCGAAGTCGACAACTGCGCCCACCAGATCATTTTGAAATTGGAATCGATGGGTTTGATCAAAGCCTGATATTGCCTATCTATGACTTCAAGGGGTCGGGCATTGTCCGGCCCCTTTTGCGTTGGGATTGGTGACAAAGTCACCTTAGAGCAGCTCTACTCTTAAACCTAAGTGAACCAGCACCTACAACTCAAATCAAACCCCGGCAGGGCATATTGCAGGTTCAATAAATATCCGCCGTGGCAAGCTGAACGCATATAAGACGTTGATACGAAAATAAAACGCCGCCCCCGAGTTCCAGAGGCGGCGCCGTAAGTCGATCAGGTCAATTAATGCAGCGCTACAATCTGCACGTTATTCTCGGCGGCGAGATGTGCTGCAAATTTCAAATCAGCGATATAAGCAACCTGCGCGCCATCGCCGTTATGTACCGCGAAAATCTGCTTCATATCACCCGCTTGCTCGCGCAACTCATCGGGCAAATCCGCCGTATTCATCGGTTTGAGATATACGATATTGGAGCCCATCTCAGAGAGATCAAATTTCTTATGCATCAGTTATCCTTTCCGAATATTGATGGTTTGTATAACACGCTCGGGGGTCGAGCGGTTCAGATCGACGTGTAACAGGCCGTTTTCGATCACAGCCGCGCCCACGTCCACACCATCCGCCAGCACAAAAGACCGCTGGAATTGGCGCGCTGCAATCCCGCGATGCAAAAACACGCGGCCCTCGCTGTCGTCACCCTGACGACCGCGGATCACTAGTGCATTATCTTCGACCGTAATCGCCAGATCATCCATCGCAAAACCGGCAACAGCCAGCGTGATCCGGTAAGTATTATCGGTCGTCTGCTCTATATTATAAGGGGGATACCCCTCATTACCAGACTTTGCGGTACGTTCAACCAAGCGTTCCAGCTGTTCGAACCCCAACAGGAACGGATGCGTCCCCAATGCTAATTTTGTCATACGACACGTCCTCAAACTAAGCGACATCTCTTGCGCAGTCCCGTTACGGCGACTGCTACATGTTAAAACATGGCAATAGGCGCGCGTGAATTCAACCCGGTATCGCGTAAGAATGTTTGCAATTCGCACCTAACTGCCTAACCTCGCGCTATCACTTATATTTCGGTTAGGATAATATCATGCGTTTTACAGGTCATTCCTCCATAGTATTTGCAATTTCCATGCCTCTCGCGCTGATGGGCTGCGGCTCTAGCACGCAAGGCCCAACGCAGATGTATCACTAGCTGGACCAAGTGACCCCGGACACATCACAACTAGTCGGACGGATGCGACCGATATCGGATATGGCCATCGCATTCGCAAACCTTATGAGTGTCGAAGGCACAGGAACGCTCGACCACACGACGCGTGCGACAACATTTGCTGGCATCACCGATAGCGACGGCATTGATGCAAACGGGTTATTGCTAGACAATGGAACAACTCCGTACACAGTTACCACACCCGTAGAATTTACAGGCACCTACGACTATGTACGTACTTACGAAGGTGGCTCTGAATTCGGTGGCGCAGAAGGGTTCTACGGCGTTGGCACAGCGATCGCAGACATGCCCACCACCGACTCCGCGACCTTCGCTGGCGAAGCATCTGGTTACGCTCCAAACGTCACATGGGTCGGCGCACCTACGACGATAACTGCGAATTTCGGACCAAGCACAGGCACACTTTACCTAGATGCAAACCAGACCCTCGGCGGCGTGCCGGTAACGATCACCGTGACGGGCGCAACCATCACCGGAAACGCGATCAACGGCGGCACAATCACCGCCACCGAAAACGGCAATCCAATTAACGTCACAACAGGCGGCCCTTTGGGATCGGTATCCAACGTTGACGGGTATTTCTACGGCTATGACACCGACAACAACACACCAGATGAGATCGGCATCGAACTGGGGGCATTCGGCATAGACGGGGGTTTTGATCTGACCATCTTAGCCGATTAATCCTCCCAAGTAACACTAGGAGGAATCAGCCCTAGCCCCTATACGGATGTTAACTGCCGAAACGGGGCCTCGATATATGACCACTGCCAAAATGGAACAGCTCGACGTGCTGCGCGTCGAACTTGCGATCCTACGTCAACAACACCGCGATCTGGATAACGCAATCGAAGCGCTGCACGATCAAAATTTGCCTGATATGCTAATGCTCAAACGATTGAAAAAGCAAAAGTTGGCGATCAAGGATCAGATCACAGAACTTGCGGACCGGATTACACCCGACATTACTGCCTAAATCGCGTTGCGCGCGCAGGCGTGCTGGCTATAGTGCGGCTTCGTAATACTTCGGGGACAGACATGACAAAACCACTGGTCGGAATCATCATGGGCAGCCAATCGGACTGGCCCACCATGCGCGAAGCCGCCGAGATTTTGGACGCATTGGGCGTGCCTTACGAGAAAAAAATCGTCTCGGCACACCGCACCCCTGACCGGTTATGGGACTACGGCAAAACCGCCGTGGACCGTGGACTGCAAGTGATCATCGCAGGCGCAGGCGGCGCGGCACATTTACCCGGCATGATGGCATCAAAAACCCGCGTGCCTGTGGTCGGCGTGCCTGTGCAAACCCGTGCACTCTCTGGCGTCGACAGCCTCTATTCCATCCTGCAAATGCCAAAAGGCTTCCCCGTAGCCACTATGGCAATCGGCGCGGCAGGGGCCGCGAATGCAGGATTGATGGCCGCTGGCATCTTGGCCCTACAAGACCCCGCCCTCGCCGCCCGCCTCGACACATGGCGCGCCGACCTTTCCGCCTCCATTCCAGACGAGCCAAAAGATGAATAATATAAAAACAATCGGTATCTTGGGCGGCGGACAATTGGGGCGTATGCTCTCGAATGCGGCTTCGCGCTTGGGTCTGAAAACCCACATCTTTGAACCCGCCACGAACCCGCCCGCAGCCCATGTCGCAGATGCAGTGACAACCGCATCCTACACTGACATCGAAGCCTTAAAATCCTTTGCCGCATCAGTAGACGTCATCACGTTTGAATTCGAAAATATCCCGACCTCCGCACTCGACATCTTAGAGGCACTCAAGCCAATCCACCCGCCGCGTGGCGCGCTCGCAACATCCCAAGACCGGCTTGTCGAAAAGAATTTCCTACAATCTCTCGGCCTACAAACCGCACCTTTCGCCGATGTGCAAAATGCGGATGATCTGGCAAAAGCAATCGCAACCATCGGCACGCCCGCGATCCTCAAAACACGGCAAATGGGCTATGATGGCAAGGGGCAAGCACGGATCATGTCGCCCGCTGACGCCGACGCGGCGTTGGTCGACATGGCAGGCGCTCCCGCGCTGCTCGAAGGATTTATCGACTTCAGCCACGAGGTGTCGGTGATCGGCGCACGTAGCGCTGACGGGGCGGTATCCTGCTATGACCCAGGTGAAAACGTGCATGTAAACGGCATCCTGCGGACCACCACCGTGCCTGCAAAACTGACACCTAGCCAGCGCACAGATGCGGTGCTGATCGCGGCACGCATCATGAACGCGCTCGACTACGTCGGTGTGATGGGTCTGGAATTATTCGTGACGCCCAAAGGGCTTATCGTGAATGAAATCGCGCCGCGCGTGCATAACTCAGGGCATTGGACGCAAAACGGCTGCACCATCGACCAGTTTGAACAACACATTCGCGCCGTCGCAGGCTGGCCCTTGGGCGATGGGTCACGGCACAGCGACGTGGTGATGGAAAACCTGATCGGCGACGATATGGACCGACTGGCGGATATCGCCAAAACCAGCGCCGCAATCCATCTTTATGGTAAAGACGACGTGAAAACAGGGCGCAAAATGGGCCATATCAACCACGTCAAATAACCCCTAGTCGACGCCCAGAACCTCTTCGATGCCCGCACCAATCACACCGCCATAGCTTAAGCTGCGGTCAAAATGGCCATTTTGCAAAAACGCAAGAACCTGCGCCATCACAAGCGGGTTGTTCATCATAAATGTATGGGTGACCGGCAATTCCAGATGATCGACCTCGCCCAACAAATGGGTGCTTTCCACAGACACCTTGCCGTCATCAGCCCCGTCGATCATCGCGGAAAAGAACGGGTTCAGCGACCGGTTCCCCGCAATCACACCAACTTCGTATTCGGCCAAGCCCAACCGGTTTGGCAAACTGCTGGCCTCTGTGCCCAACTGCAATCCCGCGGGTCCGTTGAACCATTGAAACGGCTCGAAATCACCAAACACATCGACCAACTCCGACCCGGAATTGGGCGGTGCCAACATCACAACCCGCCCCATCTTTGCGGGTCGATTGTTAGACAACCAAGCACGCGCCAATATCCCACCCATCGAATGGGTCACAAAATGCACAGTCGCATCACCGCAAGCGGCCACATCTACCGGCAGGTTTTCCCGAACCAACCGCTGGATCGTGTCCTCGGTCGAGGGATAACCGCTGTTCACCACGGTATAGCCATTGCTTTCAAGCACCAACGCCAAGGGCGCAAACGACACCTCAGATCGCGCGAGACCGTGCAGCATCACCACGCACTCCTGCGCCCGCGCAGCGCCAGCAGAGATCATAACCAACAAACTTAAAATCACTATTTTCATTTCACATAGATAGCAGCGGAAAAACAGATTGTTAGAGGGGATCAAGATAACCTTGCGTTGTTCTGCCTGTCACGGCAGAATCAACCTTATGAAACGCCCCATCCGCATAGCGACCCGCGCCATAATTTTACATAATAACAAACTCTTGCTGGTAAACGCCTGGAAAGGACGATTTGATCTATGGTGCGCACCGGGCGGCGGGGCCGAACCCCATAGCAGTCTGCCACAAAACCTTGCACGCGAAATCATGGAAGAGACCGGATTAGCGGTCCAAGTAGGCGATATCTGCCTTGTGAACGAATTTCACGACCCGACCGGCACCTTTCACCAAGTCGACATCTACTTCCGCTGCACCGTCACAGCAGGGGAATTGAGCGACACATGGGTCGACCCCGAAGGCATCGTCACCGCACGAAAATGGGCAACACGAGGCGAGGTCGCACGGCTACGCGTGAAACCCGACAGCTTAGGTGCTGTGGCATGGGGCGAGGCAAGCGCGATCAGCTACGATGCGCTGGAACCCATTTCAAAATAGAAATCCCGATCCCGCCCAGCACCAGCATGCCTGCGAACACCATACGGCTGGTCAACGGCTCGTCCAAAAACAGCACGCCAAACCCGACCGCAATCACCGGCACGCTCAACTGCGCAATCGCGGCTGAGGTTACGTGCAACTGCGGCAAAACGCGGTACCACAACGCATATCCCAAGCCAGACGTGACAGCCCCGGACAGTAAGGCCGCGATCACGCCTCCCATGGGAAATCCGATTGCCTCACCAGCCAGCAACGGCACCGCGACCAAAGGCAAGCACAACAGGAAATTGCGCGCCGAGGCCGCGATCGGGTCACGCACCCCCTGCCCCAAAATCGAATACGCCGCCCAGCCTGCGGCGGCGCCTATCATCGAAACCGTGCCCATCACAGGCACCACCGCACCCCCCGCAGGCCACAGCAAAACCGCCAACCCCAGCAACGCCATGCAGGCCCCGACCCAGCGCATCACAGGGATCAAAGCACCACACAAGATCGCCCAGCCAAACATCAACACCTGCAAAACGCCAAACAGGATCAATGCCCCCAGACCTGCGCCCAAGGTCAAATAAGCATAAGAAAACCCAAGCATATAGGCAGCCAACGCCAAGGCACCACGCCACGCGCCCAGCACCCCACGCAACGGATTTGCGCCTGCGCTTACGACCAAAACGGACAGCATCGCCGCCCCTGACGCCACCCGCAGAAAGGCAAAACCAAACGGATCCATCCCATAGTGCGCCACGCCGATCCGGTTCAGCACAGAGTTAGCTGCAAAAGCCGCCATTGCAGCCGCAACAGTCCAGAATAATGTCATGCAAAAGCGTCCCGTGTAGGATGGGTTTTAACCCACCATCAATCGATCAAAGGGCGCAGGATAGACCAAGTCTTGCGCGGGCGCAGCTGCCACCCCGCACACCATCGTGTGATCTAACGGATAAGGGCTGGTCAAATTCACCGCCCCACCGCGCGAAAACCCTGCCCGTTCAAAAAATGCAAGTTCCCCTAGCACCACAATCGGGGACTGGGTCAATCGCGACCATTCCGACAACATCCCCATCATGCGCTTGCCATAGCCACGGCGCTGCATATCAGGTGCAATCGCCACCGGCACCAAACACAGCCAACCCTTTGGCTTGACCATATAAGACAGCGCATAATACCCCACGATCCGGTCGCCCATCGGCATCACCTGTTCGCCCGCAATCAATCCAGATTTGCGCAATGCCTCGACAAACTTCGCCTGAGCTGGTGTCTCGAACGCGGCGCGCAACAAGGTATCCACCTCCGACTCCTCTCCACGTTTCAAATCTCGGGCAAATTGGGGGGCGTTGAACATATGGGCTCCGATATGGGGGAAATGCGTTAAAAAACAGAAAAGAATAGACTTTCTAGGATGGGGCAGCAGCAGGCTTGATCACTCTTTCAACGGCTTTCTCCTCAGAAATGGCATCTATCCTCATCAGTCTCACCTCACGCTTATGACGCGCGCAATACAATTCTTCAAACACTTGCGCAATCTGCGCTACTGTCAGCAATTCAAGATTTGCCGCTCAATGCGGATCGAGCAGATCATCGAAATAATCTAGGTCAACTTGCCGAAACGTCTCGCCTCATTGCGTATCGCTTTAGCCAAATCCACGGACAACATGGGTAAGCGGTCATACCCTAGCCAAGCACACGACATAAGTTTCGCCAATGTTGAGTTCATTTATAAAATTTCCAAAGTTTTTAAATCAACTGGTCCGACACGTCTTGCGATACAACAAAGAAAAGGGCGGCCCCGATATGGGACCGCCCTTCTATATTGATCGACATAAAGGCTTTCGGTGATTGCCACGCATTCACCTGTCGCCTTGTCGGAGTTTTGCCTTACGGCAAAAACTCCTTACATCATGCCGCCCATGCCGCCCATGCCGCCCATGTCAGGCATGCCGCCGCCGCCGTCCTTAGTTGGCTTGTCTGCAACCATTGCTTCTGTTGTGATCAACAGACCAGCAACCGAAGATGCGTACTGCAACGATGTACGGACAACTTTGGCCGGATCAATCACACCAAACTTGAACATGTCGCCATATTCTTCTGTCTGCGCGTTGAAGCCGAACGATTTGTCGGTGCTTTCACGGATTTTGCCTGCAACAACAGACCCGTCAACGCCGGAGTTTTCAGCGATCTGACGCAGCGGTGCTTCCAGTGCTTTACGCACGATCTGGATACCGACGTCTTGGTCAGAGTTTGCACCCTTAAGACCGTCAAGCGCTTTGCCACCCTGAACCAGAGCAACACCACCACCAACAACGATACCTTCTTGAACCGCAGCGCGTGTCGCGTTCAAAGCATCGTCAACGCGGTCTTTACGCTCTTTGACTTCTACTTCGGACATGCCGCCAACGCGGATCACAGCAACACCGCCAGCCAATTTGGCTACGCGCTCTTGCAGTTTTTCACGGTCGTAATCGGATGTTGTGTCTTCGATCTGGCCACGGATCTGTGTGACGCGAGCTTCGATCTCGGCTTTGTCGCCAGCACCATCAATTATTGTGGTCTCGTCTTTGGTGATTGTCACGCGCTTGGCAGAACCCAGCATGTCGATTGTGACGTTCTCAAGCTTCATGCCGAGGTCTTCGGAAATAACCTGACCACCTGTCAAGATAGCGATATCTTGCAGCATGGACTTACGACGATCACCAAAACCAGGTGCCTTAACAGCAGCAATTTTCAGGCCGCCGCGCAGTTTGTTCACCACGAGAGTTGCAAGCGCTTCGCCTTCAACATCTTCTGCGATGATCAACAATGGCTTACCGGACTGGATCACAGATTCCAGCAAAGGAACCATTGGCTGCAAGGAGCCAAGCTTCTTTTCGTGCAGCAAGATGATCACATCTTCCAGCTCGGCTGTCATTTTCTCAGTGTTGGTTGTGAAGTAAGGGGACAGGTAACCGCGGTCAAACTGCATGCCTTCAACAACAGTGGTTTCTGTTTCCAGACCCTTGTTCTCTTCAACAGTGATAACGCCTTCGTTGCCAACTTTTTGCATCGCATCAGCGATCTGACGACCGATTTCTGCTTCGCCGTTGGCAGAGATTGTGCCGACCTGCGCAACTTCGTCGCTGTCGTTGACCGGACGGGCCATTGCGATGATTGCTTCAACAACTTTTGTTGTCGCAAGATCAATACCGCGCTTCAGGTCCATTGGGTTCATGCCAGCCGCAACAGACTTCATGCCTTCGCGAACGATCGCCTGAGCCAGAACTGTTGCAGTTGTTGTACCGTCACCGGCTTCGTCATTGGTACGGGAAGCAACTTCCTTAACCATCTGCGCGCCCATGTTCTCGAACTTGTCTTCAAGTTCGATTTCTTTAGCCACGGAAACACCGTCTTTGGTGATGCGCGGTGCGCCGAATGATTTGTCCAAAACCACGTTGCGGCCTTTTGGACCCAAAGTGACCTTTACGGCGTCTGCAAGGATGTTGACACCCTTAAGCATACGGTTGCGGGCGTCGGTCCCGAATTTTACGTCTTTAGCAGCCATTTTCATGTGCTCCATAAATTAAATTGCATTGGTCGCGTTCAGCGACCCATATTTGATAGGGTGCGCGTTTCTGCGCACCACGACATCGGCTTACCCTTACAGGATGCCCAGAATGTCGCTTTCTTTCATGATCAGCAGGTCTTCGCCGTCGATCTTAACTTCTGTGCCGGACCATTTGCCGAACAGAATTTTGTCGCCAGCTTTGACATCCATCGCGATCAACTCGCCGCTGTCTTTGCGTGCGCCTGTACCGCAAGAGACGATTTCGCCCTCGGCAGGCTTTTCTTTTGCTGCGTCTGGAATGATCAGGCCGCCTTTAGTTTTCTCTTCGCCTTCGATACGGCGGACAAGAACGCGGTCGTGAAGTGGTGTAAATGCCATCTTGGAGCGTCTCCAGTTCGTGTTTCTCTGCGTTAGCACTCACATCCTGCGAGTGCCAACAAAAGATATCTAAGGAGCCTCCGATGCTTAGTCAAGCAGTCTGATCTGGAATTTCTCGACGTTTATCCAACATCTGTTTTGCCACGCCTGTCGGCACGCAAATTCGCATAAAGCACATGGTTGCGCCAACGACCGTTGATCTGCAAATAGGACTGTGCCACCCCTTCGTATTTATAGCCGCACTGCTCCAATAGACGGCGGCTTGGCGTGTTTTCCGGCAAGCAGCCCGCCTCGATCCGGCTTAAATCAAGCGTGTTAAACGCATAATGCACAACCGCCTCGATTGCTTCTTTCATAAAACCTTGACGGGCATAATCCCGGCCAATCCAATAGCCGGTGGTGCCTGCCTGCGCAGGGCCACGGCGAATATTATCCAATGTGATCGCACCGAGCAAAGCATCGTCCGTGCGGCGCACCAAAAACAACGGCACCGCATTTCCCGACGAAATCGAGCGCTGCGCCCAATACACGCGGTTGGTGAATGCCTTGCGCGACAAATGATCCGTGGCCCACGTCGGCTCCCACGACGCCAGAAACTCTTCGCTGTCCTGACGCAACGCCGACCACGCATGATAATCGCCATGCACCGGTGGGCGCAGAGTCATACGCTCTGATTCTAACCTGACTGTTTTGCGGAATCCCAGCATCTACGCCACCAAACGCGCCTTCAATTCATCCAATGTCGGCGCAGCTTCTGCCGGACCATAAAGCGCCATCGCGGACGCCGCCTGCCCTGCCATCTGGCCGGAAAATTCTTTCACGTCGCCCGTCGTCACCGCGTCCACACGGTCGATTGTCTCGTCCAATGTCGGGATCCGGTCCCAGATTGACAACAATCGCGCAAGTCGTTCAGCACGGTTCGACGGGCTCTCAAGCCCCATCAACAATCCAGCCTTCATCTGCGCGCGCGCGCGGGCAACCTCGGCTGCCGTCATATCGTCTGCGGCACGCTTCATCTCGTCAATCGTAACATTGGCCAATTCGGCAATCTGCTCGGCACTGGTGCCAGCATAAATTGTGGTCATGCCGGTGTCTTCATGGGCGCCCGCCTGCGCAAAGATTGTGTAGCATAGCCCGCGTTTCTCGCGAATTTCCTGAAACAATCGCGACGACACTCCGCCACCCATCACCGATGCATAGATTTGCGCGGTATATATCGCAGGATCGCGGTAGTCGGGACCATCTAGCGCCAGCGCAAAATGCACCTGCTCCAGATCCTTGTTCCGGCGCAATTCACCACCGCCAAATTTGGCAGGCTGCAACAGCTTTGGATCACGGATCACAGGGGATAAATGGCCAAACAGCGCCTCTGCCTGCATGACAATCTTGTCGTGATCAATCCCGCCAGCGGCGGCGAGGATCATCTGACCCGGACCATAATGCTCACCCACAAACGCCGTCAGATCATCACGCATAAATGTCTGCACACGTTCCGCAGGACCTAGTATCGGGCGACCAATCGCCTGATCAGGATAGGCAATCTCTTGCAGCCAATCGAAAATAATATCGTCAGGCGTGTCATTGGCTTGGCCGATCTCTTGCAAAATCACCCCACGTTCCAACTCGATATCGGACGGCTCGAATGTCGAGTTCATCAAAATATCTGCAATCACGTCTAGCGCCAGCGGCACATCTTCTTGCAAAACACGCGCGTAATAGGCGGTATTCTCGCGGCTCGTGTAGGCGTTTAAAAACCCGCCAACATCCTCGATCGCCTCGGCAATTTGCAACGCAGTGCGGCTCTTGGTCCCCTTAAACGCCATATGTTCCAGAAAATGCGCGATGCCGTTCTGTTCCAGCCGTTCATGACGGCCACCCACATCGACCCAAACGCCGATGCTTGCAGATTTCAGGCCGGGCATGTTCTCAGTGACGATCCGAAACCCGTTGGACAGCGTGTGGTGTTCAATAGTCAAACTTTGATCCGCTCTTTGATGAGGGCTTGAAGGGCGCCCATGTCATTTTTTACGCGAGTCACGCGCTCGGGGCGGTCATATAGGTCCGCCATGTGCGGGGGAAGAGGTGCCGCGACGCCGCTGGCCGCTTTTACGGCATCTGGGAATTTTGCAGGATGCGCTGTGGCCAATGTGATCATCGGAATGCGGCCCAAATGATCCTCTGCCACATGCACGCCAACGGCAGAATGTGGGCACAGCAACTCGCCGTGATGCGCCAGATATTTCTTGATCGCCGCAGAAGTTTCCGCTTCAGAGGCACGGCCCGACACAAATGTGTCTTTCAACATCTGATACGCACCCTGCGAAATCTGGAAACCGCCCGTTTTCAGATCATCCATCTGGGCAGAAACAGCAGCACCATCACGCCCGTAAGCATCAAACAGCGCCCTCTCGAAATTCGACGACACCTGAATGTCCATCGACGGGCTTATGCTCGGCACCACACCTTCTTTGGTATATGCGCCGGTCTGCAAAGTACGGTGCAAAATATCATTCTGGTTGGTCGCGACCACCAATTCGGCAATCGGCAACCCCATCTTCTTGGCAATATAGCCTGCAAAAATATCACCAAAATTACCCGTTGGCACAGTAAACGACACCTCGCGGTGCGGCGCACCAAGGCTGACAGCAGCCGTGAAATAATACACAACCTGCGCCAGAACGCGGCCCCAGTTGATCGAATTCACACCCGCAAGATTGACCTCGTCGCGGAAATCAAAATCGTTGAACATATCCTTGAGCATCGCCTGACAATCATCAAAATCACCATCCATCGCCAGCGCATGCACATTTGCCTCAACCGGTGTGGTCATCTGGCGGCGCTGCACTTCCGACACCCGTCCATGCGGGAACAGAACGAACACATCGACATTCTTTAACCCCCGAAACGCCTCGATCGCGGCTGAACCGGTATCGCCAGAGGTCGCGCCCACAATGGTAATCCGCTCGCCCGAACGGGTCAACGCGGCTTGAAACATCTGGCCAATCAGCTGCATGGCGAAATCTTTAAATGCCAAGGTCGGACCGTGGAACAGCTCAAGCAGAAAATGGTTAGGGGCCAGTTGCACCAAAGGCGCGCGCGCAGCGTGATCAAAGCCGGCGTAGGCTTTCGCAATCAGATCCTTGAATTGACCGTCTGAAAACGTGTCGCCGATAAAGGGACGCATCACCTCAAACGCGACCTCTTCGTATGACTTACCCGCCATATCCGCGATCTGCTTCGTCGTCAGCGTCGGCACGGTTTCAGGCACATAAAGCCCACCGTCACGGGCCAATCCCGTCATCATCGCTTGTTCAAATGTCAGCGCGGGCGCGCTGCCGCGAGTAGAGATATAACGCATCAGTTAAGTGTCCTTCGTGCGCAGAGTGCGAGAAATCAAAAACAGGGTCATCACGGCCCAAACAAACGCCAGCCCGAACCATGTGACCGCATAGCTAAGATGGTCATTCTTGATGCCAATCGTGTCTACAGGCAACACTGTCAGGCGCGGATCGGCAGGGGTCAGGTCGCGGGCCACGACCATCAACGGTTCGGTTTGCAACGCGTCCGACATGCTTACCACATCGCGGCCAAACCAGATATTTTTTTCAACATCAGGCTCCGGCGTGGCGCTGTTGACATCATCCGGCCAGATCAAATTGCCCGTCAATGTGCCGGTTTGCGCGGTGGGCACCGTCGCCTTATCCTCTAACGACAACAGGCCCGCATCAACCAGAATGCGGCGATCGTCTGTGGTCTCAAAGGCGCGAATAACGAGATAGCCTGTCCCAGCAGCAGTGCCGGAAACCAGAACATGTAGCTCCGGACCAACAACCGTGCCATCCAGAGTGACGGGCAAATAGGCATCGCGCGCCTCATCCGGTGTTGCAGGTAGGGCCACGGGCGCGGCGGTCAGACGTGCGTTGATATCCGCAAGAATATCCTGTTTCCACGCCAGACGGTCCAGTTGCCAAAAACCCAACCAGCAAAGCACAATCAGGCCGCTAAGGCCGAGAAACAATGGGAACAGAATGCGTCGCAAATGCAGGTCTCGCTTTATGCAAAAGATAAGGCGCACGCAGGTACCTACGCGCGCCTTTGTATGTTTTGGCATCAAGGAGGGGTCAAGACCCATCCGACACAATCAGCGTTTACGCGCCCCAGATATAGATTGCTGCAAACAGGAACAACCAAACGACGTCCACAAAGTGCCAATACCAAGCCGCCGCTTCAAAGCCGACGTGGTTTTCCGGTGTGAAGTGACCGCGCTGCAAGCGGATCAAGCAGACCAGCAAGAAGATCGTGCCGATCAGAACGTGGAAGCCATGGAAACCGGTCGCCATAAAGAAGTTCGCGCCGTAGATATTGCCCGAGAAACCAAAGGCCGCGTGGGAATATTCGTAGACTTGAAATACGGTGAACAGCGCGCCCAAAACCACGGCAAGGATCAAGCCCCACTTCATATCTTCGCGGTTATTCTCATGAACCAACGCGTGGTGCGCCCAAGTCGCGGCCATACCGGAACACAGCAAAATCAATGTGTTGATCAACGGCAGGTGCCACGGATCAAAGGTCTCGATGCCCGCAGGTGGCCAAATGCCATCAACCAGCGGCGACGTGCCATCAGGATTCATCGGATACATCGCATGTTTGAAAAACGACCAGAACCATGCGGCAAAGAACATGACTTCTGACATGATAAACATAATCACACCATAACGCAGGCCGATCTGCACCACAGGTGTATGATCGCCAACATGGCTCTCCGCGACAACGTCAGCCCACCATGCATACATCACATAAAGCACCAGCGCCAAGCCGATAAGGAAAACATAGGGTCCGCCGCCTTCCTTTGGCATCCAAAGAACTGCGCCGAAAAGCATGATAAACGCGCCGAGCGCCCCGGCCAGAGGCCAGATTGATGGTGGCAAGATATGGTAGTCGTGATTCTTTTCGTGGGCCATTGCAGTTTTCCCTATCGGCTTGTTGGTCTTAGTTCAATTCTATGGCGGTTTGTGGCGCAGATGTCAAAGTGGTTGGCGCGTCTAAAGCGGCCTGCATTTCAGCTTCGGGCAGGTCGACCTGGTAGAACGTATAACCCAAAGTGATGGTATGCACATACTGCCCTTCGCGGTCTGCCACGATAGCAGGGTCTACGAAAAACGACACCGGCATCATCACCGTCTCACCTGGCTGAAGCACCTGTTCAGTAAAGCAGAAACACTCGATTTTGTCGAAAAACGCACCTGCCTCGTAAGGCGTTACGTTATAGGCGGCTTGACCTGCAACCGGCACGTCAAGCGGGTTATGAGCCTCGTAGAATGCCAGCCCTGTCTCTCCGATGCGCAGAGTCATCTCACGCTGCATCGGTTTGAACGTCCACGGCATGTCGCGATCCAGCGAAGAATCAAAGCGTACCTTGATCGTCTGGTCCAAGATCACGTCAGAGCCTGCATCGGCAATGTTCGTTATGCCGCCAAAGCCTGTCACGCGACAGAACCAATCGTAAAACGGCACCGACGCCCAAGCGAGCGATCCCATGAGGACCACGACGCTGACGGTTTGCATCACTGTGCGCTGCGGGCCTTGGATATTTGGAAATATTTTCACTGTGTGTCTCCCTCTTCGGGGATAATCGCAGGTCTTGCCACATGATCGAAGGTTTCAAATTGTCGCGCATCGCCCAATTCCAGCACCTTCACAACCGTCAGTGAAAAAACCAAGGCGACAAGTGCGATCAATAGGCCCAAGACACCAAAATTGCGCCCTTTGCGGCGATTGTGGATTTCATGTTCAACGCGAATAGCCATACTACCAGCCTCCATAGCCGTAGGGGCGCAGGGCGGCTTGTGCCAGCAATGCGCCAAAGTGTAAGAACAGGTAATACAGCGAAACCTTAAAGACCTGTCTTTCGACGGTGTAATTATCAGCGTCCGCAGCCGCATCATCACGGCGCCATATTTTGAAACAACCGGCAACAAACCACAGGTTTAGTAACACCGACGTCACCAGATAAATCGGGCCACCAATCGACGTGAACCCAAGTCCGATCGCAACAGGTACCAACAAAATCGCATAGATAATAACATGACGGCGGGTCACATCGCGACCGTGAGTTTCAGTCAACATCGGCACGCCCGCATCGCCGTAGTCCGATTTGACAAACAAAGCCAATGCCCAGAAATGCGGCGGCGTCCACATGAAAATAAGCGCAAACATCAACACAGATTCGAGGGTCACATTGCCCGTCGCTACAGCCCAGCCGATCATCGGCGGGAAGGCCCCCGCAGCACCACCGATCACAATGTTATGCGGGGTAGAGCGCTTGAGCCACATGGAATAGACCACGGCGTAAAAAAAGATGGTAAATGCAAGCAGACCAGCAGCAAGCAAATTCGTAGCAAGCCCCAGCAGAATCACAGCAAATCCCGCCAGCGCCACGCCAATGCCCAGCGCCTCACCCGGCTGCACACGACCCGACGGGATCGGGCGTTTGGCGGTGCGTTTCATCACCGCATCAATGTCAGCGTCCCACCACATATTCAGCGCGCCAGATCCCCCTGCCCCGACCGCGATGCACAACACACCGACAAAGCCGATAAACGGATGCACCGGAACCGGCGCGACCAAAAGGCCAACCAAAGCGGTAAAAATCGACAGCGACATCACGCGCGGCTTTAACAAGGCGAAATAGTCGCCCATGCTCGCCTCATAGGGTGTGTCCTGTGTGGTCATATCAGTCATCATATTTTCCAAGGGGTAACGGGCGCACCCATTCTAAAGACAGAGCTAGCGCGGGGATCATCCCGCGCCAGTCTAATCGTTAAACGCCGTTGATTTCTTTCGCTTCAATCAACCACTTGTCGTAAGTCTCTTGGCTCACAACTTTCACTGTGATCGGCATATACGCGTGGTCTTTGCCGCACAACTCGGAGCACTGACCAAAGTAGATACCTTCTTGTTCAGCAGCAAACCATAGCTGCGACAAACGACCTGGAACCGCATCCTGCTTCACACCAAACGCAGGAACAGTCCACGAGTGGATCACATCCGCGCCGGTCAACTGCATCACAATCGTGGCACCAACCGGGATCACGACGGCAGTGTTTGTCGCCAACAGGTATTCACTTTGCGAATAACCGTACTCTTCCAATTCATCGCGCTGCAAAAGATAGCTCTCGAAGGCGACAGCGTCATCTACATATTCGTAACCCCAATACCACTGGTATCCGGTAACCTTGATCGTGATGTCTGCTTCGGGGATTTCCTGCTGCTTGAACAGGATCGGCAGTGAATAGGCGCCAATCACGACAAGAACCAAAATCGGCAGGATCGTCCAGGCAACTTCCAGTGGGGAGTTATGCGTGAATGTCTTGGCGGTAGGATTCGACTTTTGATTATAGCGAATTGCGACCCATGCCATCAGGCCGGTCACAAACAATGTGATCACGGCAATAATCACCAAAAGCATATTGTCCAACCAATGCACGTCACGCGCAAGTTCGGTCGCGGCAGGCTGAAAACTCATCAACCCGTCAATAGGCGCGCCAATGATTTCAAGCTCTTGGTCTACTTCCTGAGCAAATACGGAAGAGCCCGCAAGCACCAGACCAGCCGAAGTCCATAGTGAAGTCGCAATCGTGTTTAAACGCATATCGTAACCTGTCTGTCATGGCGCCCTTAGGCGCATCTTTAAGGTGTGTCGCCCGAACTAAGGGCGGAATCCCGTTGTATCTACCCGTTCATGTCCCATATCTTGATGGACAACTCAAGAACTGCAATCGCGGTAAACAGCCGCACACACCACTATTTTCGCCAAATGTCAGGAAACGTCATGTCCGCAGACCCATTTTCACCCTTTGATACCGCCCTTGATCGTGACACGGCCACCGCCCTGCTGCGCGAGGCCACGATGGGGGCAGATGACGGTGAGTTGTTTCTCGAACGGCGCAAATCCGAAGTGTTATCGTTTGACGACGGGCGCTTGAAAACCTCAAGTTATGATGCCTCCGAAGGGTTTGGGTTGCGCGCCGTGCGTGGCGAAACCACAGGCTATGCACATTCGACAACACTCGACGAACACGCGCTGCGCCGCGCCGTTGCAACCACGCGTCTGGCCGTGGGTGCAGGCGGCGGCACCCTCGCCGAGGGTCCGATTGGCACCAATACAAAACTTTATTCCGACGAAGACCCGATGCTGCAAGCCACGTTTCCCGCCAAAATCGACATCCTGCGCGAAATTGACGCATATGCCCGCGATCTGGACAGTCGCGTGGTGCAAGTGTCCGCCACCCTCGCCGCGTCGCATCAAGAGGTGCTGATCCTGCGCCCCGAAGGCACGCTTGTCACCGACACCCGTCCGATGTCGCGCCTCAACGTCTCGGTGATCATCGAACACAACGGCACACGCGAATCTGGCGGCGCAGGTGCGGGCGGACGTACAGGCTTGATCGGTCTGATCTCGCCGGACCATTGGAAACCCGCCGTGCGCGAAGCGCTGCGTATCGCTCTCGTGAACCTCGACGCCGAACCCGCCCCCGCAGGCGTCATGGACGTGGTCCTCGGGCCAGGATGGCCGGGCATTTTACTCCATGAGGCAATTGGCCACGGGCTTGAGGGCGACTTCAACCGCAAAGGCACCTCCGCCTTCGCAGGGCTGATGGGCCAACAAATTGCGGCACGTGGCGTCACCGTCCTCGACGACGGCACCATTCCCGACCGACGCGGCTCGATCACCATCGACGACGAAGGCACGCCGAGCGCGAAAAACACGCTGATCGAGGACGGCATCCTTGTGGGCTACATGCAAGACCGCCAAAACGCGCGCCTCATGGGCGTCGCCCCCACAGGCAACGGGCGGCGCGAATCTTACGCACACGCCCCGATGCCCCGCATGACCAACACCTATATGCTGGCAGGCGACGCCGACCCTGCATCCCTCGTGGCTGACCTCGCTGACGGCATCTATGCCGTAGGCTTTGGCGGCGGTCAGGTCGACATCACCAACGGTAAATTCGTGTTCTCCTGCACCGAAGCCTACCGCGTCAAAAATGGCGTTGTCGGCGCAGCCGTCAAAGGCGCCACGCTGATCGGTGACGGTGCCACCTCGCTGAAAAACATCCAAGGGATCGGTAACGACCTGGAACTCGACCCGGGCATTGGCAACTGCGGCAAAGCAGGACAATGGGTCCCCGTCGGCGTCGGCCAACCCTCCTTAAAAATCGGTGGGCTGACAATCGGCGGTGCGGCCGGCAAATAGTGATCGGCTTCTTACGCAGCCCACAAAGATGACCCCACAAGCTCCGCTCCATAATTTCGCGCGGTCGCATGTGGGTCATCTGCGCTGCCTCTGACAGTGCAAAATCTTCACAGCCCACCGCCATTGGCGCAGTCGACTGGATCGGCGGCTACCGCGCCGACCCGTGCTTTCGCCAGATCCAAACCCGATTCGGATGAATTTCGTTAACTTTATTCCACTCCGCCTCTGTCCATACGCAAAAAAGACGTCTGGAAGACGCAATAAAGACCGCACAAAGACCCTAAAATCAGGCCGTTAACCGTTTTGCACAGCCACCGATCAAATATATAAACTCCTGTTCACTCCTCATTAACCCTAACCATGTCTAATCAGCGGGCAACATGGCGGAGCAACGGATGACCGAGACCAGACACCCTTCCACATCACTCCCCCCCGAAACGGAAGCGTTTGATTTCGCCTGCCTCCGCCTGTTGCGATCACGGCGCGTAGGACCAGCCACCTTCCACCGTTTGATGGCTGAACACGGCTGCCCCATCGCCGCGCTCGACGCCCTGCCACACATCGCAAAAGCCGCTGGCGCTGCCGACTATGCGCCCTGCCCCGAAGGGGTCGTAGCCGCAGAAATCAAGGCCGCACGCGCCGCAGGTGCCAAACTCCTGATCGCAGGACAACGCGGCTATCCCATTGCTCTCAATGACTTATCAGACCGACCCGCCGCCTTATGGTGCTTGGGCGATCTGTCGTTACCGTCACGTCCAATCATCGCCCTTGTGGGCGCACGCAATGCCTCCTCACTCGGCTTACGCATGGCGAAAAAACTCGCGGCTGACCTTGGCGACGCAGGCTTTGTCGTGGTCTCGGGGCTGGCACGCGGCGTCGATACGGCGGCCCACCTCGGGTCTTTGAAAACCGGCACAATCGCCGTGCAAGCCGGCGGCGTCGACACAATCTACCCGTTAGAAAACCGCGCACTCGCCGAAGATATCTCGCGCTCTGGCCTGCGCATTTCCGAAATGGGCATGGGCGTTCAACCCCAAGCGCGCCACTTCCCCGCCCGCAACCGGATAATCTCCGGCCTCGCACGCGGCGTCGTCGTCATAGAAGCCGCCGCCAAATCCGGCTCCCTCATCACCGCCCGAAACGCCCTCGACCAATGCCGCGAAGTCCTCGCCGTACCCGGTCATCCGTTTGATGCGCGGGCTTGGGGCCGCAACATGTTGATCCGCGACGGCGCCACATTGGTGCGCGGCGCAGACGACGTGATCGAGGCGCTTGGCGCTGCGCAACCTCTGGTCACCGCCCCCGAACTGCCGCAGGAAATGCCCGCTAAACCCGCGCGCACCCTGCGCGAAACTGCCGAACTCCACGACCTTATCCTGCAACGCCTAGGACCATCGCCTGTCGCAGAGGATCAACTCATCCGCGACCTTGGCACCGACAGCACAACAGTCGCTCCCGCCATCGTCACGCTAGAGCTTGACGGGAAAATAACGCGGCAATCTGGCGGTCTAATTGCACTGGCGCATTGACGCGCAAAACGCATTGTGATGTCAGGGGACATAACTTTCCCCTTTGACTCCTGGGCGCATTGACATTCCCTTACGGTCAACCACATGTACCTCAGTCATAGCCAGATCAATCGTTTTTAAAGGATTCCCATGCCAGTTGTCGTCGTCGAATCCCCCGCTAAAGCCAAGACAATAAACGGTTATTTGGGGAGCAACTATACGGTATTGGCTTCATATGGCCATGTTCGCGACTTGCCGCCAAAAGACGGTTCCGTACTGCCGGACGAAGATTTCGACATGAAATGGGAAATCGCCAGCGACAGTAAAAAACATATTAAGGCGATTGTTGACGCGCTAAAAAACGACAACGAACTGATTTTGGCGACCGACCCCGACCGCGAAGGCGAGGCGATTAGCTGGCATTTGACCGAAGCTCTGATTGCGAAAAAAGCGATCAAGAAAGACACGCCTGTCAGCCGCGTGGTGTTCAACGCGATCACCAAAACCGCCGTGTTGAAAGCGATGGAAAACCCGCGCCAAGTCGACGTGCCGCTGGTCGACGCCTATCTCGCGCGCCGTGCGCTGGACTATTTGGTCGGGTTCAAATTATCGCCCGTGTTGTGGCGCAAATTGCCCGGCGCAAAATCCGCAGGCCGCGTGCAATCTGTGACTTTGCGCATCATCGTCGAGCGCGAAATGGAAATCGAATCCTTTCGTAATCAAGAATATTGGTCGGTCAAAGCTGTCTTAGAGAACCCCCGCGGCGTGACCTACGAAGCGCGGCTCACACAGCTTGCGGGCGAAAAGCTCGACAAGTTCAGCATCGCAAACACCACCCAAGCCGAATTGGCCGTGCAGGCCATCACCAGCCGCGATTTGACCGTGCAAACCGTCGAAGCAAAACCCGGCACGCGTAATCCGTCACCGCCGTTTATGACCTCAACCTTGCAGCAAGAGGCCAGCCGCAAATTCGGCTTTGGCGCGCGCCAAACCATGTCCGTCGCCCAACGGCTCTACGAGGCCGGCCTGATCACCTACATGCGGACCGACGGCATCGACATGGCCCCCGAAGCCATCACATCCGCCCGCGACGCGATCAAAGAGAAATACGGCGCGGATTATCTGCCCGCCGAGGCCCGCGTCTATAAAAACAAAGCAAAAAACGCGCAGGAAGCCCACGAATGTGTGCGCCCGACCGACCTGATGGTCGCGTTGGAAGATGCCAAAATCGCTGACAGCGACCAGCGCAAGCTTTACGACTTGATCTACAAACGCACTCTTTCGAGCCAAATGGCCGCCGCCCGTTTCGAGCGCACGACTGTTGATATCGGCTCGGCTGACGGACAGGTGATGTTGCGCGCAAACGGACAAGTGCAGTTGTTTGACGGTTTCCTTGCGGTTTATGAGGAAGGCAAAGACGACAGCACCGACGAGGACGATAAGCGCCTGCCGCAGATCAGCGAACGCGAAGTGGCCAAGAAATCCAGCGTCACGCCAGAGCAGCATTTCACGCAGCCGCCGCCCCGCTACACCGAGGCCACATTGGTCAAGCGCATGGAAGAGTTGGGCATCGGCCGTCCGTCAACCTACGCGTCAATCGTGACCACAATCCAGGATCGCGGCTATGTGGAAAAGGACAAGAACCGTCTGATTCCACAGGACAAAGGGCGTCTGGTGACGGCTTTCCTTACAAATTACTTTAACAAATACATCGGTTATGACTTCACCGCTGATCTTGAAAACCAGCTTGATGAAGTGTCCGCAGGCGACGCCGATTACAAGAAAGTGCTCGAGCGGTTCTGGACCGATTTCTCGGCTGCCATCGCCGAAACGGCCGATCTACGCATCACCGAAGTGCTCGAAAAAATCAACGACGTCCTGGCCCCCCATCTGTTCCCACCGACGGAAGATGGCGGAGATCCACGGTTGTGCCCGAATTGTGGCAAGGGGCGTTTGTCGATGCGCACCGCCCGCTCTGGCGGCGCGTTTATCGGTTGTTCGGCCTATCCCGAATGCAAGTATACGCGTCCATTCGGCCCGCCAAACCCCGAGGCCGAAGCCTCGGCTATTCCTCCCGAAGGCAAGCTGCTAGGCTCTGATGACGGCGACGAAATCCGCGTTTTCAAAGGCCGCTTTGGCCCCTACGTGCAGCGCGGCGAAGCGACCGAAGAAATCCCCAAGCCCTCGCGCCAATCAATCCCCAAAGACTGGGAACCCGAAGAGCTGGCCTTGGAAAAAGCCGTCATGCTGCTGTCGCTGCCGCGCGAAATCGGCCCGCACCCCGAGGATGGGATCACCGTTTGGGCCAATATCGGGCGTTACGGACCCTACCTGAAACACGCGGCATCCACCTCGGATCGCGGCGGCACCAATGCCAATCTTGAAGGCATCGATGACGTCTGGACCGTGGGCATGAACCACGCGGTGCAACTGTTGGCCGAAAAAATTGCCAGTCGCGGTCAACGTGGCAAGGCCGTCGCACCGCTATACGAGTTGGGCGAACACCCTGAAGCGGGCGGCCCTGTGAATATCTATACCGGTAAATACGGCCCCTACGTGAAATGGGAAAAGATCAACGCGACCATTCCCGACACCACTGAGCCTGCGGATGTGACACTGGATTTTGCAGTGATTTTATTGGCGGAACGCGCTGCAAAATCTGGCAAAAGCATTTCCAAGAAAAAGGCCCCTGCCAAAAAGAAAGCCGCTGCGAAAAAACCGGCAGCTAAGAAACCCGCCGCCAAAACACCTGCGCCGAAAAAACCCGCTGCAAAGAAACCTGCCGCAAAGAAAGCCGCTAGCAAAAAAGCGGCCCCCGTTGAAGATACCAATGACGGGGATGGCGACGTCATCGAGTAACATCGGTGACGGATTTGTGACTGCAAAACGATTGACGTAACCGCTATACCTTCATATTTGTAAGGTTAGTTATGAAGATGAGGGTCCAACATGTCGGATTTCAAACTCAATAGACGAACTGTTCTGGTTGCAGGCGCCGCCAGCCTTTTGGCCGCCCCTGCGCTGGCGCAAAGCACACGCAACATCGCGAGCTTTGTGCGTCAAGATTGGCAGGATCACTTCGATACGCTCGGCGTTGCGTCGATTGTCGCTGACACGGGCTCGCGTGCGCTGCACTTCTGGACCGGTGATACCTACCGCGTGTTTCCAACTTCAGTGCCGATTAGTGAAGAATTAACAAAGCGTGGCTATACCAGCATTGTGCGCAAAAGAGTCGGCCCCGACTGGACCCCAACCGCATCACAGGTAGAGCGGTTTGGCTGGGAATACATCCCGCCGGGCCCCGCGAACCCGCTTGGAACCCACGCCATGTATTTGTCATGGCCTGCCTATATTATCCACGGCACCCATGACACGCGCAAAATTGGACGTCCGTCATCGGATGGCTGCATCGGGCTCTATAATGAAAACGTGGCGCAATTGTTCGAGATCGCGCCAGTCGGCACACAAGTCCATATTATCTAATCGACAAACAGGTCCCGTTAAATCGCGGAACTAATTTGCCCTAAGATCGTTTTCCTTTCTTCAACAAAGGAGAACGATCATGCCAATTATTCTATGGATCCTAGGCGCCCCGATTAGCCTTTTGCTTGTACTTGCGGTCTTTGGTTTCTTTTAAATCTACGGCTCCGCAATAGGGCTCAGACATTGACTTTACCCGCAGTGCCATACAGGTTCTGCGGGTTATTCATTTTCGGGGAGCCATATGAAAAAGATTTATCCAAATGCCGCAGCAGCTCTGGACGGGCTATTACATGACGGCATGTTTATTGCGGCTGGGGGCTTTGGCCTTTGCGGCATTCCCGAACTTTTGCTGCAAGCGATCAAAGATGCGGGCACCAAAGATTTGACATTTGCGTCCAATAACGCAGGCGTTGATGACTTTGGTATCGGAATTTTGCTGCAAACTAAGCAGGTCAAGAAAATGATCTCGTCTTACGTCGGCGAAAACGCGGAGTTCATGCGCCAGTATTTGTCGGGCGAACTTGAGCTCGAATTCAATCCGCAAGGCACTTTGGCCGAACGTATGCGTTCGGGCGGTTGTGGCATCCCAGGTTTCTACACCAAGACAGGTGTCGGCACGATCATTGCGGACGGCAAAGAGCACAAAGATTTCCCGACAGGCGAAAACGGCGCACCGGAAACCTACATCATGGAGAACGGCATTTTTGCTGACCTCGCGATTGTGAAAGCATGGAAAGCGGATGAGACCGGCAACCTTGTCTTCCGCAAAACTGCACGCAACTTCAACCCGCCAGCTGCGATGTGCGGCAAGACCTGCGTCGTCGAAGTCGAAGAAATTGTCCCAACAGGCAGCCTCGATCCCGACAGCATCCACCTGCCCGGCATCTATGTGCACCGCATCATCCAAGGTGACCACGAAAAGCGTATCGAACAACGCACAGTCAGGAAATCATAATGTGGGATCGTGATCAAATGGCGGCACGCGCCGCGCAAGAGCTCGAAGACGGCACCTATGTGAACCTTGGCATCGGTATTCCGACGCTGGTGTCCAACTACATCCCTGAAGGTGTAGAGGTCACATTACAGTCCGAAAACGGTATGCTCGGCATGGGCCCGTTTCCGACCGAGGATAAGATCGACGCCGACCTGATCAACGCGGGCAAGCAGACGATCACCGAGTTGCCGCAAACTGCGTATTTCGACAGCGCGCAATCGTTCGGCATGATCCGAGGTGGCAAAATTGCGATGGCGATCTTGGGTGCGATGGAAGTGGCCGAAAACGGCGATCTGGCGAACTGGATGATCCCGGGCAAGTTGGTCAAAGGCATGGGCGGTGCTATGGATCTAGTCGCAGGCGTGCGCCGCGTGGTGGTCGTGATGGATCACACATCCAAACACGGCGACAGCAAGCTTTTGAAATCATGTACGCTTCCGCTGACTGGCAAAGCAGTGGTCGACCGGATCATCACCAACCTTGGTGTGCTTGATGTGGTCGAAGGCGGATTGCGCATTGTTGAATGTGCGGACGGCGTCACCGAGGCCGAACTGCGCGCCGCAACAGAAGCGACAATCGTATCTTAGTAGAACGGGCGCGGTTCGCCGCGCCCCTCACACCCCGTTGTTATGAAACACGCAGCCATCCGTGACCAATTCAGGCGGCGTCTGGCATAACCCTTTGGCAACCGTCCATGCGGCCAAGACCTTTGGTACATAGGCACGCGTTTCGGCATAGGGCGGCACGCCCGCATTATCACGCACAGCCCCCTCGCCCGCATTATATCCAGCCAGCACCAGAATAGGGTCATTGTCAAAATGCTTCATCAGCCAGGCAAGATAAGCCACGCCCGCTTTGATATTCTCTGCAGGGTCGGCGCGGTCGGTCACCCCAAAACGCGCGGCCGTTGCAGGCAGTAACTGCATTAATCCCTGCGCACCTGCGGAACTGACCGCCGCGTCATTACCCGCACTCTCGACCGAAATCAGTGCCAGAACCAGCGCAGGCGACACGTTGGTGCCTACTGTTTCGCGCAAAATATCCAATCCATGTGCAGTCGCAATTGATTGTAAGGTCTGCAAACGCGGCACTGGCACTGCTTTGCCGCTAGGCGCGTTTGCCATTTCGCGCAAGGCCATTTCCAAACGGCCCGGACCTGTGTCAGAAAGCTTCGGCGAAACCGCCAGCCAGAACCATTCCAAACCCGAGGGTCGCGGCACTGCGGCCAGCGCAGCCTCCCCCGCAGCCGCGGCTGATCCGGCTGCCAATGGTGCAGACGGCGCGCGCGGCCTGTTAGGATCAATCTGCACGGTTATACGGCGGCTGCTGCTTCCCGTGGGCACAGTAACCCGCTTGAAACTGAAATCCGACTGAAGGCGGGACGATTCTGCCTGCACCGACAATGCCGACAGCCCTAAAGACGCGATTCCCGCGATAAATCTTATTCGCATTTTCATAGATTCTGCCTGAAGCCTGTTTTTATTGCCACCACCCTCGCAGAATCCAAGGCGTAAATCGATACAATCCACAACGAACACTATTATTTGGGGCGCTTTGGACACAATCGAACACCGCCCGCCGAAAGGTATTAACATACTGCTAACTTTAATATTATTAAAAATCATAATGTTACCTATAAATTCGGGCTTTTTTAACCCTCGTCCAAAATCGATCCATTCGGGTCAAACTCCTGCCCCAATCACAGTGCAAAACATGTTCAACCAAGACGGGGATGCACCAATAAGAGGCCGGTGCGAAAGGATCCGACAAGGTTTGAATTTAAATCTAGCGATACCCTGAGGAGGGACTACAATGCTTAACTTTATTAAAAATTTCCGCAACGACGAAGACGGCGCAGTTACAGTTGACTGGGTTGTATTGACAGCCGCTATCGTTCTGCTGGGCGTTGTTGTTGGTAATTCCATTGGTGACGGCGCAAAAAATCTTGCTAATGAAGTTGGTACCGAACTTACTGCCATCGACGTAGGCGCTATTGCCCCATAACACGTTCACAGTGCGAAAATGGGCTATTTCATGAAAACATGGGATGGCCCTCTGCAAGGTACTAATATTTATCATATGGGTTTGAATCTTGTCCCATTTGACACGCATATATCCCTTAACCTGAACGGGGACTACGCCAACAATGGGCCGGCGTGAAGTATTCAAAGAGGTTAATTTTCAAATCTAGCTATACCCTGAGGAGGGACTACAATGCTTAACTTTATTAAAAATTTCCGCAACGACGAAGACGGCGCAGTCACAGTTGACTGGGTTGTTCTGACAGCCGCTATCGTTCTGCTCGGCGTTGTTGTTGGTAAGTCCATTGGTGACGGCGCAAAAGATCTTGCAACAGACGTTGGCAACGAACTTACTGCCATCGACGTAGGCGCTATTGCCCCATAACACGTTCACAGTGCGAAAATGGGCTATTTCATGAAAACATGGGATGGCCTTTTTCAATAACGCGGCCTTGGTAACTTACTACGCATATATCACTCCGCGGCCATAATGTGCCGCAAAGTTCAGCGAAAGTAGCGGGTAGATGATAAACCAAGTCGAACTGGAAGCTGAAATGAGCCAGTTTCTTGCCTCTTTTGCCAAAGACGAAGGCGGCGCAGTAACAGTTGACTGGGTTGTGATAACGGCTGCAATCGTGCTGCTTGCCGCACTTGTTGGCACCGGAATCCGGGACGAGGCAATTGGCGCCGGGCATCGCATTAGCGTTGCAGTCGCAACCGTCGAAATTACCGATTGATAACCCATTATGCCACATGTTGCGGCATCCTGCGCTTGTTTTGAGCGCTTAGCAGTAAGAAAGAAACGAGGTATAAAATGCGAGCTTTATTCGGACTGGTATTCCTCCTTGGCATGGGCCTCGCAGGCTTTGCAGTTTATATGGTCCAGGGCTTTGTCAGCGAACAGGAAACTGCGCTTGAACAAGAACGTGCCAAGGCCTCTGAATTTGTGGCAACGTCCAAAATTTATGCACCAACGCGCACTATCCTTTACGGCGAACGGATCACAACCGAGGACGTCGCATTGATTGATTATGCAGTCAAAAATATTCCCGAGGGTGCATTTTCGACCCTCGAAGAACTGTTCCCAGAGGGCGAAGACACGCCACGCGTTGTCCTGCGCCAGATGGAAAAAGACGAGCCAATTCTAGCAATCAAAGTGACGGATGCAGGTCAGGACGCAGGTATCACGACACTACTTGATCGTGGCATGCGCGCCTTTACGATCAAGGTTGATGTGGCCAGCGGCGTGTCCGGCTTCTTGCGTCCGACCGATAACGTTGACGTCTACTGGAGCGGCTCACTTAGTGGCGAAAGCAACCGCAGCTTTACCCAGCTGATCAAATCAAACGTAAAAATCATTGCGATTGACCAATCTGCAAATGTCGAACGGAACGAGGCCACAATCGCGCGCACTGTCACCGTGCAGGTCAGCCCACAAGACGTTGCCGTGCTGGCACAGGCCCAATCAACCGGCGCATTATCGCTTTCACTGGTTGGTGCAGGTGATGACACTATCAGCAGCGAAATCCTTGTTGACCAACGTAGTCTGCTTGGTTTGTCGGCCCCGGAGGTCGAGCAATTGGTCGAGGCGCCTCGTAACGAAGTCTGCACGATCATCACCAATAAAGGCGGCGACCGTGTCGAAGTTCCCATTCCTTGCACTAACTAAACGCAAGAAAATCTGATCAGAGGCACGTCACCCCCACTGGAGGCGTGCCTTTTTCTATTGGGATTTACGCCCAACCCGTTACGTATCTGCACCACAATTTCCGGCCAACACATTGAATATTGCAATAAAATTGATTTCGGTGCAGTTTCAAGCAATCGCGGGCAAAAAGATCCGTAATAACGAGGCGTGATCGGAAGGGCAGGTCACCATGACATGTAAAAATTTTATCAAAGCTGTCGTCGCCAGTTTTGCACTGATAGCTGTATCCGCACCTGCGATACAGGCGGAAACGTTGCGCGTGATGCGGGGTGCACCGTCAAGTGCGCTGAACGTCCCGATGAACCGCGCTGTGGTTGTCGAGAGCGACACACCATTCACTGAATTATCGATTGCGAATCCCGGCATCGCGGACATTTCTTCCCTGTCGGACCGCACGATCTACGTTTTAGGCAAAGAGCCGGGGCGCACGACGCTCACTCTGCTTGGCGGCGATGGACGGTTGATCACCAACGTCGAAGTGCATGTCACTCCCGACATTGCAGAATTCAAAGAACGCCTTGGCCAGATTTTGCCCGGCGAAAACATCGAAGTGCGCACCGCCAATAACGGCATCGTGCTTTCTGGAACCGTCAGCTCTATTGCGCGGCTGGATCGCGCCATGGAACTTGCGCAGCGCTACGCACCGGAACGGGTCTCGAACCTGATGTCGGTCGGCGGCACGCAGCAAGTTATGTTGAAAGTTCGCTTTGCCGAAATGCAGCGGTCGGTCTCCAAATCCCTCTCCTCTTCGATTGCGCTACAAGGTACGGGCCTTGGTGGTAATCTTGGATTATCGGGTGGAACAAACTCGATGAACACATCCGGATCAGCCGGCAACGGCCTAAGCGGCACCCTGCCCGCCAGCAACGAAAGCAACGGCGCATTCCTGTTCGGTTTTAACGCCGGCGGTGTCGAAGTCGGCATCCTGCTCGAAGCGTTGGAAGCACGCGGCGTCGTGCGGACCTTGGCCGAACCAAACCTGACCGCGCTGAGCGGCCAAGAGGCAAAATTCCTTGCAGGTGGCGAATACCCGATCCCCGTGTCCCAAGACAGCGGTGCGATCACAATTGAATACAAGCCATTTGGCGTCGAGCTGAACTTTACGCCGCGCGTCATCGACAACGACGTAATCAACCTTGAACTCTCTGCCGCAGTGTCCTCGATCGACAGCTCGAACGGTTTCACCTCCAATGGCTTTACCATCGACGCATTTAAACGTCGCGAGACATCGACCACCGTTGAAATGCGAGACGGCGAAAGCTTTGCGATTGCGGGTCTTTTGCAAGACGACTTTATGGACCTGAACGGCCAAGTGCCATGGGTTGGCGATATTCCGATCCTTGGTGCCCTGTTCCGCAGTGCCGAATATTCGCGCAAGCAGACAGAGCTGGTGATCATTGTGACCCCGCATCTTGTCACGCCAACACGCGGCGAAGTTCTGGCTTTGCCGACCGACCGAGTGCAGCCCCCGTCCGAGCGCGATTTGTTCTTATTTGGCCGTGTGTCCGCCGATAAAGCGCCACAAACCGGCGGCGCTGGTGAAGTTGCGCGTCAGGACTTTAGCGGTTCTTACGGCTATGTCTTGGATGAATGATAGGGATCACAGGCCAATGAAAAACATTCTCACAGCGGGTGCGGCATGCCTTTTGATGGCTGCCTGTGCACCATCCAGCGAGATCCGTCAGGGCTTTAACAGTGCTGCGGGATCGCAAATCGACGACGGCACATTTGGCGCGGCCACGATGAATAACTCGCTTATTCAATCAGGCGATGCCAATTTCACTATCAACCTTGCCCGCCGTTTTGCCGCGGAAGTGGACACTACGATCACTTTCCCGTTTAACTCGACGGCACTGGACGAGACTGCCCGCGCAACATTGCGCCAGCAGGCAACATGGATCAACCAATTTCCGGAAGTGCGCTTTAAGGTATTTGGCCATACCGATCTGGTCGGTAGCCAAGCCTATAACCGCACACTTGGTCTGAAACGCGCCCAAGCAGCAGTGATTTACCTGACCAGTCAGGGCATCAGCAGGTCACGCCTTGAAGCCGTGGTCTCGTTTGGCGAAACGCAGCCTGTTATCATGACAGACAGCGAAGAACGTCGTAACCGGCGCACCGTGACCGAAGTCTCAGGTTTCGTGAATAGCCACCCGATGGTGATGAACGGTAAATATGCTGAAGTCGTATTCCGTGAGTATGTCGCCAGCGCGGTGCCTGGCGCTGTTGTGACAGAGGCAAGCGCCGAGTAATCGTTAAAATTTAATGTTCACGCGACAGAGTTTGCGTGAACATTCCCCCCTCAAAGCCGTTATCGTTCAAAGATACCAAACAATAACGCCTTTTTTGTCCCATTCTCGACATTATTCACCGTCACAAACAGTCCAAAGGGTTAACCACGCGCGCCGACTCGGCAAGTTGTGGCAGACGCCGGGATTATGTTGACGTGATTTTCATTCATATCATTCATCCTACGTTTGCGCCCCACAAACAAAGGACGTAGCGTTATGAGCAGTGCAGCATTACAATCGGATCAACAGCCAATCGTGGCCTGTACCATCAGTCGGGACGTCCAAATTTTTGATCTGTTGATCGAAGACATGGAAACCGCCTTGGGTGAAAACTGGGGCGACCTGTCGTTTGACGATGCCGCCACCTATTTGCAGCAACCCGAAGCTGCCGATTTGCAATTTGTGACCATCGCGATGGACCATGAAGACGAAGAGCGGCTTGCCGAGATCACACAGATCATCTCGATTGCAAAAGCCAATCAAATCAAGGTGATCCTGATTACTGAAGATGTCAGCACCGCTGCATTGCACCAGTTGCTGCGCGAAGGCGGCGATGAATTTATCCCCTATCCGCTGCCAGAGGCGGAACTCGCGCGCGCTATTGAGCGGGTTTTGACCCCGACCGAGCAAATTCCGACCCATATTCCCGATAAAAACATGCGCCTGAAACCGACCGGCAACCACGACGGTGTTGTTATTCCGGTGCATGGCATGGCCGGCGGCACAGGTGCTACGACATTTGCCGTGAACCTTGCATGGGAGCTGGCACACGCCAATCCAAAAGAAGCGCCGCGGGTTTGCCTGCTGGATATGGACCTGCAATTCGGCACGGTTTCGACTTACCTTGACCTGCCGCGTCGCGACTCGGTGCTTGAGTTTCTAAGCGACACCGAAGCGGCCGACGAAGAAATATTCATGCATGCGCTGTTGCCCTATGAACAGAAAATCCATGTGCTGACTGCGCCAACTGATATGATCCCGCTTGACATGATCACACCTGAGGACGTGTCGCGCATCATTGAATTTGCACGGTCGAATTTTGACTATGTCGTGATCGACATGCCTTCCACGATGATCGAATGGTCGCAAACAATCCTCGAAGCCGCGCATGTCTACTTTGCGATGATCGAACTCGACATGCGCAGCGCCCAAAACACCCTGCGCCTCAAACGTGCGCTGCAATCAGAAGATTTGCCGTTTGAGAAACTGCGGTTTGTGTTGAACCGCGCCCCGGGCTTCACCGATCTTAACGGCAAAAGCCGCGTGAAACGTCTGGCCGACAGCCTTGGTATCAGCATCGAAGTGATGTTGCCCGATGGTGGCAAACAGGTTGGTCAAACCAACGACCACGGCGCGCCTCTCGGGATTTCCATCCCCAAAAATGGCCTGCGTAAAGAAATCGCAAAGCTCGCAAAATCAGTTCACGACATCAATCAAGCCGATGAAGCCGTCGCAAAAGGTTAAGGATTAGGCCTATGTTTTCCAAGTATAAAAAGACGGCACCGGCGCCAGCAAACCCCGCGATGACGGCCGCACCTAAGGTCACGTCACTTGAGGTCGAGCGCAAATCTCTGATGCGTGCAAAATCCGCCCCCGCCGAAGCAGTTCCTGCGGATAAAGAAAAGCGCCGCAAGGAACGCTTTGGCGAAATTAAGCTCGAGCTGCACAAAGCTCTCTTGGACAACCTGAACCTTGCCGCACTTGAAACCGCGACCGAGGCCGACCTACGGGCCGAAATAAACGCGATCTCACAAGAAACCATGGAAGAAATGGGCATCGTGTTGAACCGTGAAGAACGGGCAACGATCAACCAGGACCTCTATTTTGAAGTCACGGGTCTTGGCCCGCTCGAAACCCTGCTGAAAGACGATACCGTCAACGATATTCTGGTAAACGGCCCCAAACAGATATTTGTGGAACGTAATGGCAAACTGCAACTGACCGACGTCACCTTTAAAGATGAAAAGCACCTGCTGCGCATCATCGACAAAATCGTGTCCGCAGTTGGCCGTCGTGTCGACGAATCCAACCCCTACGTCGATGCGCGCCTTGCGGATGGTTCGCGTTTCAACGCAATGGTCGGCCCAATTGCTGTCGATGGCAGTTTGGTATCAATTCGAAAATTCAAAAAAGAAAAACTCGGCATCGACGAATTGGTCGGCTTTGGCGCCTTCACCGAAGAAATGGCCGCTTACCTGCAAGCCGCCGTCGCCTGCCGCCTGAATATCATCGTCTCTGGTGGTACAGGGTCGGGCAAGACAACCACCCTGAACGCGCTTTCATCCTCGATCGGCAACGACGAACGTATCTTGACCATCGAAGATACAGCTGAACTTCAACTGCAACAAGTTCACGTCGGCCGCATGGAAAGCCGCCCGCCGAACGTCGAAGGCAAAGGCGGCGTTTCACAGCGTGACTGCCTCAAAAACGCACTGCGGATGCGCCCGGACCGGATCATCGTGGGCGAAACCCGCGGCGAAGAAGTGATCGACATGCTGCAAGCCATGAACACCGGCCACGACGGTTCGATGACCACAATCCACGCCAACTCGGCACGCGATGGTGTGTCGCGTCTCGAAAACATGATCGCAATGGCAGGCATAGACATGCCGATCAAAGCGATGCGCAGCCAGATTTCATCAGCGGTGAACCTGATCGTGCAAGCCTCGCGCCTGCAAGACGGCTCGCGACGCATGACATCCATCACCGAAATCACCGGCATGGAAGGCGACGTCATCTCCATGCAGGAAATCTTCCGCTATCAGCGCGTGGGACTGACCCCTGACAACAAAATCATCGGCCACTTCACCGCTACAGGCGTGCGCAGCCACTTCTCGGATCGCTTTAAATTGTGGGGCTATGACCTGCCTGCGCAAATCTTTGAACCCATGGTCGCGGAGTAAACACTATGATTTCGGCAGCCCCACTCATCTATATCGTTATCTTCGCCGCCGTCATTGCGATTGTGCAGGGCGCCTATCTTGTGATCTTTGGTAAGTCGATCAGCATGAATGGCAAGGTCAACCGACGCCTCGAACTTCTTGAAAAAGGCGGCGGTCGTGAGCAGGTTCTGGAGCAGCTCCGCAAGGAAATGACCCAGCACATGAAATCAAAGAGCATCCCGCTCTATTCGATTTTGGCCACAAAAGCACAAAAAGCAAACATCGCATTTTCCCCGTCGCAGCTCATTATGATTATGGGCGCGGTCAGCGTCATGGCATTTGCAGGCCTGACCGTCGGCACCGAAGTCGGCACACAGGTCCGCATCATGTTAGCTGGGATCATGGGCGTCGCAGGCGTGTTCGTCTGGATCTCCACCAAAGCTAACAAGCGCATGTCGATGATCGAAGAACAACTGCCAGAAGCCATCGAATTGATGGTACGGTCGCTGCGCGTCGGGCATCCGTTTTCGTCGGCGCTCTCGATCGTCGCCCATGAAATTCCCGACCCACTTGGCACCGAAATGGGCATCATCTCGGACGAATCCGCTTACGGGCGCGATGTCGGTGAATGCCTGAAAGCCATGGCCGAACGCCTGGACATGCAAGATATGCGCTTCCTTGCGGTTGCGGTCACGATCCAGCAAACCTCGGGCGGGAACCTTGCAGAAATTCTTGATGGCCTGGCTAAGGTGATCCGCTCGCGTTTCCGCCTGTTCCGCCGCGTGAAAGCAATCACCGCCGAGGCAAAATGGTCGGGCAATTTGCTCTCCGCATTCCCGGTTATCGCCGTCATTGGGGTCAATCTGGTCGAACCCACCTACTTTGATGAAGTTATGGAATCCCCCGTGTTCATCCCCGCGTGTCTGGTCGTCGGCTTTCTGCTGGCCGTGAACCTGATCGTCATGCGCGCACTTGTGAATATTAAAGTATAAAGGCCGGATCGATGCAAGAAATGAACACAATGATCACTGACATGCTTGGGCCCTTCGGCCCGCTCATGTTGGTCGGTATGCTTGGGGTCTTTTTAATCCTCGTGACCCTGCCCGTCTTGATGAAAAAACGCGCGGATCCGCTCGACCGGTTGAAAGCGGCACCGCGTAACGAGGTGAAAAAAGGCGAGACGCTGCGTCACGCACAAAGCAGCGCCAAACTTGATCGATACGCAAACTTTCTTGAGCCGCAAAACGATGAGGAATACTCTGCGATCAAGCTCAAACTCGTACAGGCCGGCTACCACTCCAAAACTGCGGTGCGAAACTATTACTTTGCTCAGTTTACGCTAGGGATCGGTGGTCTGGTGCTGGGCGGCCTCTATGCCTTTCTGAAAATGCAGCAGGGCTTGGTGGAAACAACTGACTTGGTCATGATGATCGGCGTGCCTGCGGGCGCTGGTTATATGGGGCCGAAATACTGGGTCACACGTCGTCAGGCGGCCCGAAAAGAAGCCATTACAAACGGATTTCCCGACAGTCTTGACATGATGCTCGTCTGCGTCGAAGCGGGCCAGTCACTTGACCAATCCATCATCCGCGTGGCGCGCGAGCTCAAATCGGGCTTCCCGGATCTGGCACACGAATTCGGAGTTGTGGCTCAGGAAATGAAAGCGGGCAAGGACAGGACAAGCGTTCTGAAAGATATGGCCGAACGTGCAGGCGTGCAAGACGTGCGCAGTTTTGTGACCGTTCTGATCCAATCCGCGCAGTTTGGCACCTCAATCGCCGAGGCGTTACGGGTCTACGCCAGCGAAATGCGTGACAAACGTGTCATGCGTGCCGAAGAGGCCGCAAATAAACTGCCCACAAAGATGACTTTAGCTACGATGATGTTGACTGTTCCGCCGCTTCTGATCATTTTGATTGGACCGTCAATATACGCAATCAGCCAAGCCCTCTGACGGGGTTAGGAAAATCGCCGCATGTTTTACTCAAGGGTCGCCCTGCTTTTGACCCTGTTCTCTTTAGCCGCCTGCGCCAATGGCGGCTTTGGACGTTCAGACGATCAAGTGTTTGCGCCCGGTGTGGCGGGTTCATCCGACATCGACGGGTTGCTTGTCGGGCACCGGTTGATGGCGGCGGGCGAATTCGAGATTGCGCTCAAAGCCTATACCCGTGCGGCGGCGCAACAGGGGCTTAACATCGACACGCTGTCGGCTCTCGGATCTGCGAATTTGCGCTTGGGCAGACTTGGACAGGCCGAACGCCTGCTGCGACGCGCCACCCAGGAAGACCCTGATTTTCCCGCTGCATGGAACAATCTGGGGGTAATATTGATGGAACGCGGCGAGTTTGCCGAGGCCGCCGAGGTATTTCGTCGCGCATATGCCACGGATAATGGTAATTCCGATCAGATCCGCCAGAACCTGCGGATATCCCTCGCCCAAATAGAAGATCCGTTTTATGATCCTGAGCAAAACAACGATGTAAAACTAGTGCGACGGGGAACGGGCGATTTTGTGATCCTGACGGCACTTTGAGGTAAGAGCAGTAAAGGACGCAAAAATGCGCCACCCTATCATAATGACACTCGCCGCTTCGGCCCTCTTTGGGCTGACAGCCTGTGACAAATCAGGCGACGCGCAGGTCGAACGCGCATTGCAGGATTTGAATGTCGTAGACGAGACAAATCTCAACGATGTGATGCTGACAATCGGGGACCCCGACGAGGCGGTCAATTATTTTGCTGGTGCAAACAGAAACGATCCGGGCCGGATTGATTTGCAACGCGGATTAGCAAAATCATTGATCCGCGCCGGCCGCGCACCCGAGGCTTTGCTGGCGTGGAAAACCGTGACCACCCACGCCGAGGCTACCGATGACGATCGTGTCGAATTAGCTGATGCCTATATCCGCAACAACCTTTGGGACGAGGCGGCCGCCACGCTGAACACGATCCCGCCTACATTCGAGACTTACAAGCGCTACCGCCTAGAGGCCATTGTCGCAGATAGCAAAGAACAGTGGGACAAAGCAGATAGTTTTTACGAGACTGCTGTTGGCCTGACAACAACCCCCGCTGGCGTGATGAACAACTGGGGCTTCTCAAAGCTGACCCGTGGGAAATATTCCGAGGCCGAGCGGTTGTTTTCCGATGCCATCCGTCACGACAGCGGCATGTTCACCGCTAAAAACAACCTTGTTCTGGCCCGTGGCGCACAGCGCAACTATGATCTTCCCGTTGTCCCAATGACCCAGATCGAGCGCGCGCAATTGCTGCACACATTGGCTCTGACCGCGATCAAGCAAAACGATGTGACCACCGGCAAAGGATTGCTGCGCGAAGCCATCGACACGCATCCACAACACTTTGAAGAGGCCGTGCGATCTTTGCGCGCTCTTGAAGATAACGTCGCGAACTAATCGATGTATATGACCGCTTCTGCCTCCGCATGGCTCTTGATTGCCGCTTTGCCCATCTGTATTTTTGTGGCGTGGAACGACATGCGCACTATGAAAATCCCCAATGTGGCTGTCGGCGCATTAGTCGCCGGCTTTGCGGTTCTTGGACTGATAGCGCTGCCCTTTGATGTCTACCTGTGGCAGTGGACGCACCTCGTTGTGGTGCTCGTCGCGGGCTTTATTCTGAACGCCGCGGGGGTGATGGGCGCAGGTGACGCCAAATTCGCTGCCGCCGCCGCGCCCTATATTTTGCTGGACGATATTATCACCCTAGCGTGGGTTTTCATCGCCTGCGTGATCACCGGCTTCATCACGCACCGGATCGCAATGTATAGTCCACTGCGCCGTTTAGTGCCAGAATGGGAAAGCTGGACCGCCGGACGGCGTTTTCCAATGGGCCTGCCGCTTGGTATGACTTTGGTGTTTTACTTGCTGCTGCCGTTCTTTGAAAGCTAATACAAAACGACAAAGCCACAAAAAGCACGGCTTTATCCATCATTTCGCCACAAACTGCCGCAATAGTTACCATAAAAGCGCCATAAGCGGTGCAAAAGGTAAAGGCAGACCAACAGATGAACATGCAAACCTCTACAGTGATGGCGCCTCCCGCGCCCAAAACGCTGGCACAGATGAAACTGCCGCTTGCGATGATGCGCGACATCCTGATCAAATCCATGTTCCGTATGAACGCAAATCTTGTCACCGAGATGAGCCGCGTCGTCTGCCTGCCCGTTAACGTCGTGCAAGAACTGGTCGATTTGTGTCGTCAACAACGTCTGATCGAGGCCATGGGCAACATGAACGCCGGATCAGGTAATGAAATGGCTTATCAGTTGACCGATCAAGGTAAGGCGCGTGCGCAAGATGCGCTGAAACAATCCGAATATTTTGGCGCGATGCCCGTGCCGCTGGATATTTACCGGGAACAAATTGAACGCCAATCGATCCGCAATATTTCCATCACCCGCGATCAGCTTTCCAATGCGATGGGCCATCTTATCCTGCCCCCTGCTCTGCTGGGCAACCTTGGCCCCGCTGTCGGGGCTGGTCGCTCTATTTTGATGTATGGCCCTCCAGGCAACGGGAAATCTTCGATTTCCAACGGCATCAGGGACGCATTAGGCGATAAAATTTATGTACCACGCGCGATTGAATATTCGGGACAGGTTATCACCGTTTACGATCCAATCGTTCATTCTGCCGCCGAGGCGGACATCGACGACCCCAACAGCCTGCGCCGCACATCGGGGCGCTATGACACGCGCTATGTACGCTGCGAACGGCCAACCGTAATCACGGGCGGGGAATTGACGCTGAACATGCTCGACCTCGTCTACAACCCGATCGCGCGGACCTATCAGGCGCCGTTACAGCTTAAATCAACCGGCGGTATTTTCATCGTGGACGATCTTGGCCGTCAGGCAGAACCGCCGCAGACACTTGTGAACCGCTGGATTGTCCCGCTCGAAGAGAACAAAGATATTCTCTCGCTGCAATCGGGCGAGAAATTCGAAGTGCCATTCGATACGCTGGTGATCTTCTCGACCAACTTCCATCCCAACGCAATTTTTGACAAAGCGGCGCTGCGACGCATCTTCTATAAAATCAAAATCGATGGCCCGTCACAGGGGGATTTTCTCAAAATTTTTGCCATGGTCGCGCGCAAGAAAAAGATGCCGCTTGATGAGGCAACGCTGATCCACTTGCTCAATAACCGCTACCCCGAGATCGACAATGTCTATGCCAACTACCAACCTGTTTTCCTGATCGACCAGATGATCGCGATCTGTAACTTTGAAGGTATTCCCAACCAGATGACGCCAGAGCTGATCGACAGGGCTTGGGCGAATATGTTTGTCGAAGACGAAGATATCGTCAGGTAAGCAGTATCGCTTCGGTTATAGAAAACCCGCGAGAACCAAATTCTCGCGGTAGGTTTTGCTAACCGGAATACGCTCGCCCGTCTGTAGGATCGCAAATTCTTTTGCGCCATCCTTGATAGCCGAGGTGACCGTATTTCGGGCGACCCAATGCGAGCGATGCGTGCAAAATCCGTCCGCATCATCCATCTCATTCACCGCATCCGTGAACCGCATCAACAATCGCTGTGAACTTCCGTCTGACAGGTGGATCGCAACATAATGGTCTTGCACCGTGATACGGGTGATCATGCGACCGCCGATTTCTGACAGGCGAGCGTATAAACGTGGGCGCGGTGCGGCGATGTCGCCAGTCACGCTGATTTCGGGTTTAAAAACCAACCCCCAAATTCCCAACAGGCCAGCCATCGCACCCACTGTCGCAAATAAATGCGACGTCGGCACATCAACCTTCAAATGACAAAACAGATCTGTTGA
Source organism: Yoonia sp. MH D7 (assembly GCF_054439475.1). Lineage (NCBI taxonomy): Bacteria > Pseudomonadati > Pseudomonadota > Alphaproteobacteria > Rhodobacterales > Paracoccaceae > Yoonia > Yoonia sp. MH D7. Next base: position 424,933 of record NZ_JBTJCF010000001.1, on the reverse strand, counting down.
CGTCAGCGCAAATAGAATCGGACTATAAAGTACCGTAAAAAATCCCGCCGAGATCAAGGCATGTGGTACCCCCAAACAGCGCGGAAACAAGAGCATTGCAGCAAGACAGCTGACCCCGCTCACACAAAGCGCAAGAGTGGCAATTGGCGCCCAATACGCAGCCCTGGTGGGTAATGTACAGCTTTCAAAAGTGCCAAAAGGCCCTGAAAGTACGCAAATAGCATAGATGAGGCCCGTCATCAGCAACGCATTGCGTGAAAACGTGCGGTCGGAATATAAGGTCCATAAACGTGCCACATTCCCCCCAAAACAAAACTCGGTCACATCATTACCGCTATGGGTAACCCGTTGGTAAGAATGAAAGAAGGGGGAAAGAGAAAGAAATTAGCGATTTGCTAATAACTTTCCTGACATCAAACGGTTAACCCCTCTGGTTCAGGCAGATTATTAGCGCGGCAACAGGCCGTAATTGTATTGGCAAGCAGACACGCAATCGTCATCGGACCAACACCACCCGGTACTGGCGTGATCGCACCGGCAACCTCGGCACAGCTTGCATAATCGGCGTCACCTACCAATCGGGTGCCGCCATCAGGCTTATCAATGCGGTTGATACCAACATCAATCACCGTCGCCCCAGGCTTGATCCAATCGCCAACCACCATCTGCGGACGTCCCACAGCGGCAATCACAATATCGGCGCGGCGCACAACATCAGGCAAATCCTTGGTACGGCTATGCGCAATCGTGACCGTGCAACTATCGCCAAGCAAAAGCTGTGCCAATGGCTTGCCAACCAGATTAGAGCGGCCAATGACCACCGCATTCATGCCCGACAAATTGCCCAACTGGCTACGCAACAACATCAAACAGCCCAGCGGCGTGCAAGACACCAATGCGCGTTGACCCGACGCCAACAGACCCGCGTTCATCACATGTAGACCGTCAACATCCTTGGCGGGGTCAATGCGTGCGACAATCTCTTGCTCGTTCAAATGCGCAGGCACAGGAAATTGGCACAAAATTCCATGCACCGCAGAATCCGCATTCAGGTTGGCGATCAAAGCGTAAAGCTCATCTTTGGACACATCCGCTGGCAGCTTGTGCTCGTACGAATTCATGCCCACTTCCAGCGTCTGCTTGCCCTTGTTGCGCACATAAACTTCGCTTGCAGGGTCCTCGCCGATCAAGATGACAGCGAGCCCGGGCGTGATGCCATGCTCGTCTTTCAACCGTGTGACATGCGCTGCAACTTTTGCGCGCACGGTCACTGCATAGGCTTTTCCGTCAATTTTTGTCGCTGTCATGAGGCACTTCCGATATGTAATATTGTCTTAATAAACGCGTGCGCAAAGAGTATCAAATCCATTGCGCACGCACTTGGCTGTTTAGAACAAGCCTTCGATTTCGCCCGCGTCATTGAGATGGATATTCTCGGCTGACGGTACCCGAGGCAAGCCAGGCATGGTCATAATCTCACCGCAAATCGCTACAATAAAGCCAGCACCAGCCGACATGCGCAACTCACGCACAGGCACCGAATGACCTTTCGGCGCACCGCGCACCGTTGGGTCGGTGGTAAAGCTATACTGCGTCTTCGCCATGCAAATTGGCAAATGACCGTAACCCTGCTCTTCCCATTCCTTCAATTGGGTGCGCAGCTTTTGATCCATGATAACCTCGTCAGCATGGTAAATCCGCTTGGCAATGGTGTCGATTTTGTCAAACAACTGCATATCATCCGGATAAAGCGGCGCGAAATTAGACACCCCGCTTTCAGCAACCTGCGCTACTTTCTTGGCCAGATCCTCTGACCCTTTGGATCCGAATTCCCAATGCTGGGACAAAACTGCCTCGGACCCTTGGGTCTTGACGTAGTCTTTGACCGCTTGCACTTCCGCGTCGGTATCGGTCACAAAATGGTTAATCGCGACTACAACCGGCACACCAAACGACTTGAGGTTGCCAATGTGACGGCCAAGGTTGGCACAGCCCGCCTTCACCGCTGCAACATTCTCATCGCCCAAATCCTGCTTGGCCACGCCGCCGTTCATCTTCATCGCGCGCACTGTCGCTACCAACACCACGCAGTCAGGTGCAAGTCCGGCCTTGCGACACTTGATGTTCATGAACTTTTCCGCACCCAAATCGGCACCGAATCCCGCCTCGGTCACCACATAATCCGCAATTTTCAATGCAGTTGTGGTGGCCGTAACCGAATTACAGCCATGCGCGATGTTTGCAAACGGGCCACCATGCACAAAGGCCGGATTGTTTTCTAGCGTCTGCACAAGGTTCGGCTGCATCGCGTCTTTCAACAACACCGTCATCGCGCCATCGGCCTTGATATCGCGGCAATACACCGGACTACGGTCACGACGGTAGGCCACGATCATGTCGCCCAAACGACTTTGTAAATCGGTCAGGTTCTTAGCCAGACACAGGATCGCCATCACCTCGGACGCGACCGTGATATCAAAACCGGCCTCGCGGGGAAACCCGTTTGCGACGCCCCCCAAGCTGACGTTGATCTGCCGTAAGGCACGATCGTTCATATCCAAGACACGCCGCCACACCACACGCCGAATATCAATATCCAGACCATTGCCCCAATAAATATGGTTATCCAACATCGCCGAGAGCAGGTTATGTGCCGATGTAATCGCATGAAAATCACCGGTAAAGTGCAGGTTCATATCTTCCATTGGCACGATCTGCGCCATGCCGCCCCCCGCAGCACCACCTTTCATGCCAAAGTTCGGCCCAAGCGACGCCTCGCGAATGCACACTGCTGCCTTTTTGCCTATCCGGTTCAAACCATCGCCCAAACCTACGGTCGTGGTCGTCTTTCCCTCGCCCGCAGGGGTCGGGTTAATAGCAGTCACAAGGATCAGCTTGCCATTCGGGCGGTCTTGCACAGAATCAATAAAGCGCTGACTGACCTTTGCTTTGTCATGGCCGTAAGGCAGCAAATCTTCACTGCCGATGCCCAGCTTTGCGCCAACCTCCTGAATGGGTAGTTTATGCGCAGCGCGAGCGATTTCGATATCAGTCTTGTAAGCCATGTGTTGTTTTCCTCTGCGTGGACCTGCGGCCCTTGGGTTATGCACTATGTCTAACCAGCAGGGCCACAACATCACACCGCGATTACGACATTTTGCCCGCTAGAATCGTCTGCAACGTGAATTGCGTTTCGGATCCGAAACCAAATGCGCAAATCAGGGGCGCCACGCGCGCTGATCGGGCACATGCGTGAAATCAGAAATCCCGCGCACAACCACTGAACATCCCAACAACGCGGGATCCAAATAATCCAAGCCGCAGTCCGCAGCGATCGTCGCAATCTCTTCCGCAGACATCACCGACAATTGGCGCACATTGCGAATTTCGGTACCCTTCGGCCATTGCGACTTCACCCGCACGCAGGACGCGCGCGTCAACCCGCTATGCGCTTCGCCCTCTGTCCCCGCATATGTCAACGTCAATGCATCAACCGCCGAACTGCGTAATCCGCCCGCAGGATCAACCCGCCCGAGCCAGATAATTTCGCCATATTGTTCTGTCCGGGCCAGTGCAGGCATAATGCTCTCCTAAGCGTTTGCGCAGTGGTAACGCGCCGCCGCGCAGGGATCAAATGCAGTTTTGTGACACCACCTATCAACGAAAAACGCCGCCCCCTGCGGGACGGCGTTATCTGTTTATGGCGTTGGCTCTGGTTCTAGGCCCGCATCAGGGGCTTTCGGTTTTTTCGGCTTGGTCTTGGGCACCGCCGTAATCGAACTACCACCCGTTGGTTTATCGTCCTCGTCCTCATCAATATGAGGGACTTCGCCGCGAATAACGCGCTCGATCTCCGCACCCGTCAACGTTTCATACTCCAGCAATCCCAGTGCAAGGCGCTCAAACTCTGTGTTTTTCGCCTTCAGGATTTTGACCGCAGTCGCGTAACCTTCGTCGATGATACGCTTCACTTCGCTTTCAATCAGCTCTTTTGTGCTCGCCGAAATCGAGAAACCACCCGCGCCGCCATTCGCCTGATAGCCAGCCGCCGCTTCTTGGTAATCGATGTTACCAACCAAGTCGGACATGCCGTAACGCATCACCATCGCACGGGCCAAAGACGAGGCCTGCATGATGTCACCGACAGGACCGGACGATACCGAATCCGCACCATACTTGATGATCTCGGCCGCTTTACCCGCCATGGTCATCGCAATACGCTGCTCGGCTTCGTCCTTGAACATCTGCAACTTGTCCATCTCTGGCAGGCTCATCACCATGCCCAATGCACCGCCTCGCGGAATGATCGTGGCCTTATAAACCGGATCACATTTTTCCAGGCTAATGCCCACAATCGCGTGGCCAGCCTCGTGATAAGCGGTCTTTTCTTTCTGGTCTTGGGTCAACACCATAGACCGACGCTCCGCGCCCATCATGATCTTGTCCTTGGCTTGCTCAAAATCATGCATCGCCACAAAACGACGCCCCACACGGGCCGCAGTCAAGGCGGCCTCGTTCACAAGGTTGGCCAAATCCGCACCCGAAAACCCGGGCGTGCCGCGCGCAATAATGCGCAAGTCAACATCAGGGCCAAGCGGCGTTTTACGGGCATGCACCTGCAAAATCTTTTCGCGACCTTTGATATCAGGATTGCCAACCGTGATCTGACGGTCAAAACGACCAGGGCGCAGCAACGCAGGGTCCAACACATCTTTGCGGTTTGTCGCCGCAATAATGATAACACCTTCATTTGCTTCAAAGCCGTCCATCTCGACCAGCAACTGGTTCAACGTCTGCTCGCGCTCGTCGTTCCCGCCGCCCATGCCAACACCGCGCGAACGACCCACCGCATCGATTTCGTCGATAAACACAATACAAGGCGCGTTCTTTTTGGCTTGTTCGAACATATCGCGGACACGGCTCGCACCAACACCCACAAACATCTCGACAAAATCAGACCCCGAAATCGTAAAGAACGGAACCCCCGCCTCGCCCGCAATCGCGCGCGCCAGCAACGTCTTACCAGTCCCCGGAGGTCCTTCTAGCAACGCACCTTTTGGAATTTTGCCGCCCAAACGGCTAAACTTTTGCGGGTTGCGCAAAAATTCAACAATCTCTTCGAGCTCTTCTTTCGCTTCATCAATACCAGCCACATCGTCAAACGTGACACGACCATGCTTCTCGGTCAGCAACTTCGCCTTGGATTTCCCAAAACCCATCGCACCACCTTTGCCGCCGCCCTGCATCCGGTTCATAAAGAAGATCCAGACACCAATCAGCAAAACAAACGGCAACATACCAACGAGGAAGGTCTGCAAACCAGACTGCGTTTGCGCCTGCACATCCACTGGCACATTATTCTCTAGTAACAGGTCGGACACCGCTGCGTCGCGCGGAATAATTGTTACATAATCGCGGCCATCAGTGCCACGGTAACGTACTTGCTCGCCGTCCAGCGTCGCTTGTGCCACCCCAGAGCTCTCAACAGCTGTCACAAATTCGGAGTAACTTTTGCCATTGCTCATGCCGGTATTTGTGGTGCCACTGAACAAATTGAACAGGGCCAGCACCAACAGGAACAGGACAACCCAAAAGACGATATTACGTGTGTTGCCCAAGGGGACACTCCTTAAATTCGGGAAAGAGAGGCGACCGATGCCGCGTCAAACGTTTCCACTAAAATAGACGCTAAAACCTAATCTTCAATGTCCAACCACTGAAGAATGGAAATCTGCGACAATCCGCGTCTGCCAGCCGTTGTTTAACCCTGCAACAGGGGCAGAAACAAGGCGTTCACCGTGCCAAATTGCAGGACTTGCCATCAAACTGCTACGCGGTAGCGCGGTTTCACGCCAATCAGGGCATTCCGTGATGCCCTCACCCAGCGCGCGAATCTCTAAACCCGCTTGATGCGGCCCGTCAAACCCCCATCGCCCGTCCCAAATCTGATCCGTGGTACAGGTCTCGCGGCGCACTGCATTCGGCTCGCGCCCGATCCGCATCTGCCCATCTACCAGCGTCACAATACAGCCGCCCAAGGTATGCTTGCCTTCCAGCGACAAGCCTTCCATCAAATGCTGCATCGATGTCAATCGCGGCGGATACGGCATCCGCCCCATCCACTGAATGGCCTTGGTGCGTAAACGACGGATCATTTCAACAGGCAAATCAGGCGCCATCGGCATCACCAAATCACCGGCAACCGCCGTCACGTGCCGAACAGCCTCAACACCTGTATAATAGTCCAAGGCATCGCGCGCCCCGCGCATAGCCATCGCCGTATGCTGCAACGCATCCGATCCAACGCCCAAATCCGCCAACGCGCCAAGCGCCTTGCGCACACGAATACGCTCGAAATCAATGTCATCATTTGACGGATCATCAACCCAAGGCACGTCATTACGGGTCAAGTAATCGCGCAACTCCACACGCGTACACATCCACAAAGGCCGCGCGAAATCCAATCCGTTACGGCTAAACTCACGATCCATCGCCGCCAAACCGTCAATCCCCGCCTTACGGGTCAAACGCATCACAAAGGTTTCGGCGCTATCATCCTTGGTGTGACCAATCGCAATACCACCCACATCATTTGCGTGGGCCCAATCGGCCATCAAACGATAGCGCGCATCGCGGGCCACAGCCTGCAAATTGCCGTGACCATCCCAATCCTGCCAGTGCAAAATCTCATGCGGCACGCCAATCGCGGCACAAAACGCAGCCACGTCCGCCGCCTCTTTATCCGACCCGTCACGCAAACCATGATCCACCGTCACAGCCGCAATCTTATGACCGGTCTTTGCTGCCCAACGGGCAAACAAATGCAACATCGCCATAGAATCGCCGCCACCAGAGACAGCAATCCCGATCTTTTCAGGGGTCTTTGCGAACGCTTGGCCTATCCAATGCACCAGCCGCACATCGTCACCCTCAACAGGTGTTAGCTGCATCCGAAAGAGGCCATCGCGGTCTGCGCGTCCATCTCTGCTGCACTGCCAGGAAAGCGAACACCAACTTCGGCCAACGTCAAACATGCATCTTGCACTTGACCAATCGAGCCCAACGAAAACCCCAGCTTATACAGGGCTTCAGGGGCCTTATCACCAGCAGGATCACTGGAAAACGCTTCCAGATAGGCACGCGCCGCATTGGTCATCTCGCCCAATCCTTCAAACGCCTGACCGCGCAAAAACGCGGCATCCTGCGCTACTGGAGAGCCCGGGTAGGACGTGCTAAAGGTCTCAAGCTGATCCGCGGCGCCGCGAAAGTCACCGGATGCGAGCGCCTCCTGCGCCCGCGTAAAATCTTCACTTTCACCAATTGCCAACGCCGGACCACTCGGCGCAGGCGCAGGGGCCGCTGTCGGCACACTCATCGCGCTATCCACGCCGCCCAAACTCGGGGTCTCGCCCAAGCTGCCAATATCACACCCTGTTTCCAATTCGCACAACCGGAATTCCAGATCGCCAATGCGGTTGGTGCCGTCCTGCGTAATCCGGTTTACACGATTTTCGACCTCTTCGGTCTTTGACGTCAAACGGACCAATTCCGCCTCAATCGCGTTCAAACGGTCCAGCGGCGTGTTACCCACAACACCACTGGTTAGCGCGCCCGTCGTAGATAATTCCGTGCGCAGCCGTTGCACGTCACCGTATAGCACCGTCATTTGCTGACGAATATCTGCCAACGTCTGATCTTGGGCATAGGCCGCCGGGGCGACCCACCCAAGTGCTACAATCAATGCAATACGGTGAAACATCAGTTAGCCTCCTAGCTTAATGACGCGATAGAAATAACCGTCACAGCGCGGCGGTTCTGCGCATAACAGGATTCCTGCGAACAGACCTGAATAGGACGCTCTTTGCCGTAGCTGGTGACGCGCAAACGGTTTGTCGGCACACCTTGCGACACAAGATACTCGCGCACCGCATTGGCACGGCGGAAACCTAGACCGATGTTATATTCGCGTGTGCCCTGCTCGTCGGCATGGCCTTCGATGATCGCAAGGTAATCGGAATTGGTCTGCAACCAGCTCGCCTGACCGTTCAAAATCGATTTGCCCTCATCAGTCAACGTGGATGTATCAATCGTGAACAACACACGATCACCAATAGTCTGGTTGAAATATAGCGGGCTGCGCGGATCGCTCGCGCCAGTCATGCCGGCATTCGGGTCGATCTGCCCGTTCGCGCCTGCGCCCGCGCCGTCACCCGCACCAAACCGGTCAGGGCGTGTGCAGGCGGCGGTCGTAAGAACCAAGCCGAGTACGGCAACTTTGGTCAAGAAATTCATAAGGATTGTCCCATTTTAACTGCTCTTTGAAGGCAGGTTAACACGTAACCTGCCCTCATGGAAATAACTCTGTGTTACGGTTGTAGCGGCCCCCACGACGGATCGGAAGCGGCGCCTTGAATTGGCACAGGCTGCAAATTGCGTCCCGAAATATCGACGGAATATAGCGACGATGTGCCGCCAGCACCTTGTGTTTCACGCATAAACATCAACACACGACCATTTGGCGACCATGTTGGACCCTCATCCAGAAACGACGCCGTCAGCAACCGCTCTTCGGATCCATCGGTGCGCATCACACCGATGTGAAAACGACCCGCGTTCTGCTTGGTGAACGCGACCAGATCACCACGGGGTGACCAAACCGGCGTGGCATAGCGGCCGTCGCCAAACGAAATCCGGCGCGCATCACCGCCATTTGCCGACATGATATACAACTGCTGGCCACCCGAGCGGTCACTCTCGAACACGATCTGGCTACCATCTGGTGAAAAGCTGGGCGCGGTCTCGATAGAGGGCGCTTCGGTCAGGCGCGTCGACGCACCCGTATTCAGATCAGAGCGATAAATATCCGCGTTGCCACCATTCGCCAAACTGTAAATCACCTGCGAGCCGTCACGCGAAAACCGTGGGCTAAACGCCATTTCACCGGGTGCTGTGGTCAACTGACGCGTTCCAACCGAGGCAACATCCAGAATGTTGATGCGTGGAAAACCACTCTCAAAGCTGGTGTAGAGCACGCGATCACCCGATGGCGAAAACCGCGGAGCCAGAACAATAGAACCACTATCAGTCAGAAAACGAGTATTCGCACCGTCATAATCCATCACCGCCAGCCGCTTTTGACGTTGGTCTTTCGGACCACTCTCGGCCACATAAACCACACGACTGTCAAAATAACCGCCCTCGCCCGTGATCCGGCTATAAACCGCATCGGCAACCTTGTGACCCATGCGGCGCCAGCCCTCAACTGTACCGGCGAACTGCAACCCGCCGCCCATCTCCGCACCCGAAAACACATCAAACAGACGGAATTTCACAACCAGCTGACTGCCCGAAACCGTAACAGCACCAGTAATTAACGCCTGTGCATTGATCGCACGCCAATCGGGATAAGCAACCGTTTGACCAAAACTGTCATGCGCCGAGATGAACGCAGAGCTTGGAATCTCACGAAACAGTCCGGTGCCTGACAGGTCCCGCGCCACCAAACGGCTCAAATCCGCAGCCACTTGCGTCGCTTCGGCATTTTCCGCCTGAAAATTTGGCACCGCAAATGGCAACGGCTCAATCACACCATCCGTGATGGTCAGGCGCAACGGGCCACTTTGCGCAACCGCAGCCCCGCCCAGCACCATCGCCAGTATCACAATCATCAATCGCTTCAACATCACTCGCCTCGTTTCCTGTCGCGGTTCAATCCGCACTTGTTCATAGCTGTTTATAACATAACGCAAAGGAGAAAACTCCGCCACTGCGCGCTCGACCGCCTACCGCAATCTCATTCCCGACGGGTCAAACGTAATTTCAACATCGCGCCATTGGTCGTATTTATCCGCAGGCAGATCGTAACCGCTTGCACCGCAACGTAAAATCGCGCGACGGGCACTATCATAGGCAATCTTCGTCGCACCGGCGTCACCACCAGATGCTGAAATCTGGCGCACATCGCCGTCAACTTTTCCGTCTGGGGTCAAACGAAATCCGACCACCATCGTCACGCGGGCCGCCTGCGAACCGGGATCGACGTTCCAGCAGGCATTCACAGCCACACGAAACCCTTCTCTCTCGGAGCCGGTCATCGGTGGTCCCGCAGCCAGATTCGGACTGGACGCCGCAGCCATTGCCGCTGCCAACGCGGCCTCAACTGCCGCATCTGCTGCATTATCACTGCTGGCACTGGTGGTCTGCGCAGGCGTTTGCGGGGCCGTCACCTCCGCCTCTTGCCGTGGTGTTTCCGTCACAGGAGCAGGCCGGTTCGGACGGGTCTGCGGACGCAACGACGTCTCAACTGCCCCGCTAGGGGTCTCGTCAGCAATCACAATCTCGGTTGCCGCTTCCTCGGGCGCGGTTGGCTCCACCGCAGGCTCGGCCACCTCTGCGGCCACAGTTTCGTCAGGCACAACCGCCTCTTGCACAACATCCGCAACGGCCGCGTCAGGCGGCGGCGGTGCCACAGCCTCGGGGGCCACGCGCGGCACCGGACGCTGCTGCGGACGCACATCCAAATCCGGCATAGGTTCTGCAATCGCAGGCGGAGTCGGCTGCGCAGGCGCGACATCAACCACCTCGGCAGGCTCTTGAGGCGGCTCAGGCGGCATAGGCGGCGGGGCCTCGTCAACAGGTGGCTCTACAGGTGCGGGTGGCTCCACAGGCGCGGGCGGCGTCACGTCGGCAGGCGGCGCAGGCGTCTCTTCCTCGATCGGGACCACAGGCTCGGTGGGCTGCGCGTCGCCCGGATTCGGCGTCGATGCTGCAACCAACGCTGCAAATTCCTCGCCCGACACCACCGACACTTCTGCAACCTCAAAGTCCAGCGGCTCGCTGCTTAATCCCCATCCGAGGATTAACCAGCCAATCAAACCGATATGGCCAACCGCAGAGACATATGTGCCAGGTGTTTGCACGGTGCTACTCGCTCGCGCCGCCGGACACGGGGGTGGCAATATCCGTCACCAACCCGATATTCGAAAACCCGCCCGCGTTCAGCGCGCCCATAATTTCGGCCACTATATTCCACGAATTTGCACCATCAGCCCGTAAGAAAATCCGGTCCGACGTGCGCTCGGCTGCAATCGCCTGCAAACGTTCCACCAGTTGCGCTGGGTCCACTTCGGTCTCTTGAATCATCACCAAACCATCCGCCGTAAGCGTCACCGTCAACGGTTCTTCCTGATCGGACGGCAAAGCATTCGCAGCGGTTTTCGGCAATTCCACCGGAACCCCCACTGTCATCAACGGGGCCGCAACCATGAAAATAATCAACAACACCAGCATGACGTCAACAAACGGCGTGATGTTGATCTCGGCCATCGGCTGCGCACGGCGGCCACCGCGACGACGACGCCCACCGCCGCCATCTGATTTGATAACACCCGCAGCCACTTAACTATCCAACTGACGGCTAAGAATGGTGGCAAACTCATCGGCAAAGGCCTCGTAGCCCGACACGATACGATCAGTGTCCGCCGACAGTTTGTTATAGAAAATAACAGCAGGAATAGCCGCCAACAGCCCCAGACCCGTCGCCAAAAGCGCCTCGGCAATCCCCGGAGCCACAACAGCAAGGTTCGTCGTCTGCGATTCTGCGATTTCGATAAAGGCGTTCATAATGCCCCAAACGGTTCCGAACAGGCCCACAAACGGCGCGGTCGATCCAACAGTCGCCAGCACCGGCAAACCCTTTTGCAACTTATGTGCTTCTTTATTGATCGCCACATCCATAGAGCGGTCAATCCGCGCCTGCGCACCGGCGATCAGCCCGCCATCCTGACGGTGCGAACGCCGCCACTCCAACATGCCCGCGGCAAACACCTTTTCACTCGCGCCCTGCGGCGTGGTGCCAATCTGGTCAAATAACGCATCAAGTGGCTCGCCCGACCAAAACGCGCGGTCGAACACTTCTGCCTCGGCGCGGGCCTTGCGGTTTTGAATAATTTTATCGACGATGATTGCCCAGCACCACACGGACGCCGCCATCAGCATCAGCATGACCAGTTTCACGGTCAATGTCGCGCGGGCGAACAACGCCCACATCGTATAATCGGTTGCTACTTCCATAATGCCTGCTCTGCCTGTTTGGCCCATTTGGGCTCTGATTAGGACGAGATTAGACCATTTGATAGATGAAATCTATCAACTCGGCGTGATATCACAGTTTGTTTCGGCGAATGTTTGCCGGAAGCCGCACCGCCGCGCCGTTCGGCCCGACCGCAACCAAGGTCACAAGCGCCTCGAACACCGGCACAACGCCGCGCAAAACAACCTGCTTCAGCACCAAACGCGCGCCAGTCTGTTTTTCCACATCCGTCTTCACCACCAGCTCATCGTCATAATTTGCTGGCAAAAAGTAATCGGCCTCAACACGGCGCACGGCAAAAACCACCCCTTGCGACTTCAAAGCCACCTGATCAACCCCAAGCTCACGGACCCACTCGCTGCGCGCCCGTTCAATGAACTTGAAATAATTGGCGTAATACACAAATCCCGCCAGATCAGTGTCCTCGTAATACACACGCACCGCAAATTCGTGGCTCATAGCGTGATCCGCGCGCCCAAACGCAAGGCATGACTGGCATCGTGCGCCGCAACAGGCATAACACTGTCATAACTTGCTGCGATAATCGCCGCGACCTCAGGGCGAATAACCGCATTGCCATTGATCGCAGCCAGCGGCGGCACAGCCGCAAAGGCCGCATCAGACCACAATAAAATCACCTGCACAGCCTGAGACAACGCCAACATATCCGCAGGCGCCTGCGCCAAATCATCGTCCATGCGCAAAAACACAAAACACCCGACAATCGCCCCGGCCTTATCAAAGCGGAAAATCCGGTACTGATTAGCATTCAACGCCTTCAAGCGATCAACAAGCGGCGCAATATCAGGCACCATCTGCTCCAAATGCGGCACATCGATAAACTCGTCCCACTCACGACAAAAGAACACCATCAAATTGGTGCCCAAATTCGGATCAAAATCCGCCATCTTATGACCCGCGAGCGCCACAACCGCCTCAATCGCCCCCTTAAAGACCGCCAATGTCTGATCATCGACACCAAACACCACAGGCACAATCGGCACGCCCCAACGTGCAAACACATACGCGCCATCGCTGCGGGTAAAATACGGGGATACATCAATCATCAAACAGGTCCGCTTTTGATCTGGGCGCATCCAGTCCCAAGTGTCGCCACGCCGCCTGCGCTAACATACGACCTCTTGGCGTCCTCTGGATCAGCCCCTTCTGCAACAAATATGGCTCAATCACGTCTTCCAGGCTGTCGCGGCTCTCCGATAAGGCCGCCGACATCGTCTCGATCCCCACAGGTCCGCCGCCGTAACTCTCTGCTATCAAACGCAAATAGCGGCGATCGGCATTATCCAGCCCCAGATGATCCACCCCCAACCGCGTCAAAGAACTATCCGCAATCTCGCGCGTGACCTTGCCGTTGCCCTCAACGATCGCAAAATCAACCACACGGCGCAGCAAACGACCGGCAATGCGCGGCGTGCCTCTTGCCCGCTTGGCAATCTCGCGCGCACCCAAATCCTCGGCAGGCGCACCCATCAACCGCGCACCGCGCGTGACAATCTCGTGCAACTCGTCTTCGGTATAAAACTCCAACCTTGTCGGAATCCCGAACCGGTCGCGCAGTGGCGTGGTCAACAACCCCATCCGCGTCGTCGCCCCCACAAGCGTAAATGGTTGCAACTCGATCCGCACCGTCCTAGCCGCAGGCCCCTCGCCAATCACCAAATCCAGCTCGAAATCCTCAAGCGCAGGATACAAAACCTCCTCCACCGCAGGGTTCAGGCGATGAATTTCGTCAATAAACAAAACATCACGCGCTTCCAGATTGGTCAAAATCGCCGCCAAATCCCCCGCCTTGGCCAAAACAGGCCCAGAGGTCATGCGAAAATTCACACCCAACTCACGCGCCATAATCTGCGCCAGCGTCGTCTTTCCTAACCCCGGAGGACCGTGAAACAACACATGATCCATCGCCTCGCCACGCATCTTGGCGCTCTCAATGAACACCTTCAAATTCGCGCGGGCCTCGTGCTGACCAATAAATTCCGCAAGCGTCTGCGGACGCAGCGCGCGGTCGCTATCACCAGCCAATGGCTCAGGGCGTAATTCGGGATCAGATTCCATAGACACCCACTACCCCTTTGGGGCCAACAGCTTCAAGGCCGCACGGATCAACCCGGACGTATCCAGATCAGGCGCAGCACCCATGGCTTCGGCCACAGCTCCCGCCGCATCGCCGGGTCCATAGCCCAAATTCCCCAACGCCGACAACGCTTCGCCCTGCGCAGGGTTCGCCTTGGGTGGCGCAGGACGCCGCACGGGTGCCGCCTCAATCACCTCATCACCAAACGCCTCAGCCACAGTGCCGCCCATCGCCATCACTGACGGCGCTTTATCCTTCAACTCAATCGCCACGCGCTGCGCCCCCTTCGGCCCCACACCCTTGGCCTTGGCAATCGCACTCCAATCGCCTAGCGCAATCGCACGGCTCACACCGTCCGCGCCAAGCGTGCCCAAAATCGCCAGCGACGCCTTCGCGCCAATGCCCTGCACCGACATCAACAACCTGTGCCACTCTTTCTCCACGAGCGTTGTAAACCCGAAAAGCTGAAGATTGTCTTCACGCACCAACAAATCGGTATAAAGCGCGACAGCCTCACCATTGCTCGGCAGCCCCGCCAGCACACGATTATCCACGTACACAATATAGCCCACACCGCGCACATCGATCAAAATATGATCTGCACCCCGATACTCTAAAATTCCCGAAATTTTCCCAATCATGCGGATGCCCTCGCTAACGCCTGCGCCAATCGTCCGGCCGATTGTGCATGATGCGCATGGCAAATCGCAATCGCCAACGCATCTGCGGCATCAGGACCAGCCAGTTTTACACCGGGCAATTGCAACCGGACCATATGATCAATCTGCTTTTTGTCGGCATGACCCACACCAACAACAGCCTTCTTAATTGCATTGGGATAATACTCACCAATGCTTAACCCCGCCTGCGCAGGCACCAACATCGCGATCCCGCGCGCCTGGCCCAACTTGAGCGTGCCAGCACCATCCTTATTCACAAACGTCTGCTCCACCGCTGCCGTATCAGGGGTATAAAGGCGCAAAACTTCCGTCAGTTGAAAATGCAACGACGCCAAGCGCACACCCAAATCATCCGTCCCAAGCGAATTGCAAATCCCGTTTGCCACATGCGTGATACGTGATCCATGCACTTCGATCACGCCCCAACCCATATTTCGCAACCCGGGATCGATTCCCAAAACTCGCATACACTGCCCTCAAAATGCCGCGCCTTCAGACGCTTTGAAATAAATTAGCACAAAACGCGAACAAAAACCAAGTCATTAAAAGATCGTGCTATTTATGCTGCACGTGCAAACACGCCCGAAACCGACACTGCAAACGCGATAGACGACAGTTCATAGGCCTTATTTACATGATCATCCCATAATAATAAGCCATTCTAAAAACGCATATCAGGCATGCAATAAAGGCACTAGTCAGATCGACTTTACGTGACTAGCTGCACCGTATTGAAAACCACGCTGCACCTGCAGCATCACCTAGGAATTGTCTCATGGCAACCACAACAAACACCCGCTCGAACACCGCGTTTCTGTCAGGAACGATCAAATATTTTGCGAAATCCGTAGTTGCAGCCTTTGCAGCATGGAATGACGAACGCGTCACGCATAAATCTCTCTCGAAATTGTCAGCACGCGAACTGGACGACATTGGTCTGTCCTATTGCGACATCGAGGGTATCGCAAAGCGTCTTGCACGCTAAGCCACCC
The DNA here is from genome assembly GCF_054439475.1 of Yoonia sp. MH D7. Classification (NCBI taxonomy): domain Bacteria; kingdom Pseudomonadati; phylum Pseudomonadota; class Alphaproteobacteria; order Rhodobacterales; family Paracoccaceae; genus Yoonia; species Yoonia sp. MH D7. The sequence goes on along the minus strand of NZ_JBTJCF010000001.1, from coordinate 409,072 downwards.
CAACTTTCCATAAAAAATGCCGCATCCGATTAATCGGACGCGGCATTCTTGTTTTCTGAGCGATAGACGCCGCGCGTTAAACGCCCATCGCCCTCCATGCAGCTGCGATCATGGTGGTTGCAGGATCAATCTGCATCACCCATGCGCCGATTTTTTCGACAGCCGTACCCTCGGTCAATTCAGCCACGCGCAACTCATATGATTGCGCGCCAAGGCTCACATACACAAAACCCTTAAAGAAAAACACGGCAACAACAGCAATAAACAGACCTCTGATCGGGAACCTTGGAACATAGCCACGCGGACGCGCAATAATCAAACCACTACTTGTGACCTTATGGGTCACACCGTGGCTCATCCGCCGATGATTACGCATAATCCGCTTCAGGCGACGCTCAAATGGCATAGTCGAAAGGGACATAATAAGTCTCCAACATGAAGCCCCCACCTCATGCGACAAATATCTGTCTCAAATGTGTCATAAATAAGGCAAGTGCCTCATATGCGCCTAAAATTCTGCTAAAAATCCATTCAATTAAGAACTTTTGGAAAGCGTTAACGTCGTCCAATCAACAATACGATCCCGTTGCACTAGATTAAATCCGTTTGCGCAATAAACATCGATCACCGCATCAGCTTGCTCGTTCAAAATCCCCGAAAGAATAACGAATCCCTCTGCCTTCACCGCACCGCCCATTTCTGGTGCCAAGGCCACAAGTGGACCCTTCAAAATGTTCGCAAATATCAAATCATAAGGTGCGTTCTGTTTCAGCGCAGGCGCATCAAATCCCGCCGCAACCACGCACTCCACACGGCCCGCGAGCCCGTTCGCGGCCACATTCGCCACCGCCACATCCACCGCCACAGGATCAATGTCGCTTGCCAATACGATGCCCGGCAAAACCGACGCCGCCGCCATCGCCAAAACGGCAGTGCCACAGCCAACATCAATAATCGACCCGCCCTCAAACCCTTCGCTCAACAACCGGTCAAACGCGCGCAAACAACCCAGCGTCGTGCCATGATGTCCCGTACCAAACGCCATCGCCGCCTCAATCAACAACGGGACGCAATCGGCAGGCACTTTATCCGCATCATGATTACCATAAACAAAGAAACGGCCTGCCGCGACAGGGGCCAACTCACGGCGCACATGGCTCACCCAATCGGTCTCTGGGATTTCCGAAATCAGGAAATCCTTGACCCCATGCAGAGTAGCCAGAACCGCCAATCCGGCCGCGTCAGGAGCCTCGGTGAAATACGCCCCAACCTCCCAAAGCCCCGAACCGTCCTCAACCTCAAAAATCCCCGTCCCCGTCGGCTCGGGGGACAGCGCCTCAAGATCGTCACATAGCGCCGCAGCAATGTCTTCATCAGCGGCAATCGTCAAAGCGGAATAGGAAATCATCAGGCGCGTCCTTCAGTCAGCGGCGTGCAACAAGCGCACATGGAAAACAGTTTTACGACCCTTAGCGGGATGGCGCGGAATCAGCAAAGCCAAAGCGAACGACATCGCCACCATAGGCATGAAACACACACACCAAACCGGCTGAAACTCATCTTCGCTCAAAGATATGAATTTAACCTAAACGCTCTACATCTCATTTCCAAAAGCGCAAAGTCAGTGACCAAGCAGCCAACCCCGCAATCCACCAATCGCCCCCACATCACTCCCCGCCGATCTGATTTTGTCGCGGTTTAGTTCGAATCTCTTTCAGCAATGTTTGCGATGAAGACGATAGAGAATGGCAAAGACATGCACAGACCCCTTTTTAGGGATACGGCCCCAGCTTTCATCAGATTTGGTGTGGGGCTTTCGACGCTGAACATGGCGGTTAGCAGCATCGGCTTAGCTTACAAAGCTACGGGCGGCCCCTGAATGGCTGAAGAGCTGCAAGATCTGAGGCAGAGCGCCAGTCACAGTCGTGTATGTAAACATCCACTGCCGGGGCTCAATGAGTGGTAAGGGCAATTGTTGCGAGAATTCCCTTCTCGGCAGCGCATGATGGAAACGTTCTTCAAATCCATACAGGCGGAACTGAAATGGCGGCACCGTTGAAAAACACGTTGTCAGGCCAAAGGCGCGATACTCCACCATATTAACGGCTTTTATAACCCACGCCGTCACCACTCATCGCTTCGAGGCAAAAGCCCCTCGGCTTTCGAGCACAAGACCGCATAATGAAGCGAGAAGACCGCGGTATATGTCGGCGGCACGGGATAAGTTCTGCGACGTGCTACAAATACAACGCGAAGTATGGAGCGTGACCCTATCCGCCATTAGCCCGAGGACAAAGGTCGCGCCATGCTGCGAGATTTCAATTCAAAGAAGGGATATGCCCGTTGAGAAGCGGAAATCGGTGGCGCATCTGACGGAGCAACAAGTCAGTCAGCGACGGGCACGTGACGTACTGCAAGTTGATCGGTCCTCGATGTGGTATCTATCGCGCCGTGGCGATGATATTGAACTGAGGGATGCCATCAAACGGGTTGCCAAATAACTGGACCATGCAATCGCTGAGCGGGCTACGCCAAAGACGATTGCTTCGGACAACTGCACCTAGTTCACCAGCATGGCGATCCTCGAATAGGTTCAGGTTACGGGTATCGATGGCATCACATCGCGCCCAGCAAACCCCAGCAGAACGGCTTTTTCTAGAGTTTTACGATAAAGTGTTGGCAGCGATATTTAACGGCGAAAATGTGTAATTTCGAAACCGTTAGATCATGTAAATGGCCCTAAGCATATCACCCGGGCCATTTACTTTTCTATGACTAGCTCACTTGAGCTTAGCGCGCTCGCCTTGCAGGCCGCGGAAAACGCACCAACACATCAGCAAAATCACCACAGTGAACAGCAATCCGGTTGAGATCACCATAGATTGCAACGCCGCAAGGCCGCCTCCGATCAAAAGCGCAACAGCCACCGCACCTTCAAAAACGCACCAGAACACACGCTGTGGAAGTGGCGCATCAACTTTACCACCAGCCGTAATCGTGTCGATCACCAACGATCCAGAGTCGGATGATGTAACAAAGAAGACAATGACCAGAACGATCCCGATGAACGAAGTAATCGACGCAAGCGGCAACTCTCCCAACATCTTGAAGAGTTGCAACGGCAAGCCTGCTTCTTGTGCACCAATGTAGCCGTCAGCAAGAACCTGATGGATTGCAGTGCCGCCGAAAATCGACATCCACATCACACATACCATGCTGGGTATAAGCAAAACACAGATGATGAATTCACGCACGGTGCGACCACGTGAAACCCGCGCGATGAACATGCCGACGAAAGGTGACCAACTAATCCACCATGCCCAATAAAACGCAGTCCAACCTTGTGAAAAGTTAACATCTTCGCGGCCGAACGGGTTTGCGAGGGCAGGCAAATACTGGAAATATGCAAGCAAACTGTCCCAAAAGAACGCGAACAAGAATGCAGTCGGTCCGACAATAAGAGTAAAGACCGCCAAAAGACCAGCAAGTCCCATGTTGATTTCACTCAAGATTTTAACTCCACCGTCAAGCCCTCGCATCACCGAAACCAGCGCAATTGCGGTGATGATGGCAATCAAAATGACCTCGGATGTTTTATTCACAGGCAAACCAAACAGTTCATTAAGTCCCGCATTCGCTTGTGTCGCGCCCAGTCCAAGAGATGTCGCCAGACCAAAAAGCGTTGCGAAAACGGCAATGATATCGATCAAATGCCCGGGCCAACCCCATACGCGCTCGCCAAGGATAGGATAAAATGCAGAGCGGATTGTTAGAGGCAAACCCTTGTTATAACTAAATAATGCAAGCGCTAGGGCGACTAAAGCATAAATCGCCCACGGATGCAGACCCCAGTGATAGATCGTCGCGGCCATTCCCAGTCGCACTGCTTCTGCATCGTCACCAACGGCAGCGCCCAAAGGTGCCCAGTCGGTACGTAATCCATTTTCACCTAAGGATGTCCCTCCAAGCGAAGTCGAGAAGTGGCTTAACGGCTCCGACACGCCGTAAAACATCAAACCGATTCCCATGCCTGCTGCGAACAGCATCGAGAACCAGCCTACATAAGTATAATCTGGAGCCGCATCTTTGCCACCAAGCCGGACTGAGCCAAACGGTGAAACAGCCAGAAACAAAACAAAGATCACCACGATGTCAGCAGCGCCAATCAAGAACCAGTCAAAATTTTTGGTCGTAAAGTTGAACATCGCAGAAAATGCAGATGCCGCTATTTCAGGCAAAGCAAGTGTAAAGAATACAAATGCGACCACCGCTATTCCCGAAATCGCAAAAACTGGATTATGAATATCAAAACCGAACGGGCCCAAAGCGCCGTCAACGTTGTTCTGCCCTATCTCATGGTCTGTATCAATGACATCACTCACGCCCTCTGGCGCAGGTATGCCTTGGTTGACATTTTCGTCAGCCATACCGCTTCCTCCTATTTGCTTCATGCTAGTCCTAAAACGTTAACACTTATATACTAAGAAGAAAACCAAAGGGCCCCTCGATGCTTTGTGTGTAGTCACGCAAGCGAGTGCATGAAGCTAACGTTAGTGCTTCCAACGAGGGAATTGGGCTGAAATTCAGACCTGCCCCCTAAAACTCCTCCAAGTTTGTGTAAAATCCGCTTAACAAAAATGAAGGCAAGATCCACGAACGAACAGACCATAGCATTGATCCAAAAACAGGAATTTGGTGAGAAAACCTCAGATGTCTGTCGGCATCATGGGGCCGGTTCAGCGACGTTTTACAACTACAAATCGAAGCACAGCGGTATTGAACGGTCTGATGCGAAGCGGTTACGGGCGTTGGAAACGGCAAGCTGAAGATGCTGTTGGCAGAGCAAATGTTGCCGGGCAGAATTATTTCGAACGAATAGGCAGAACTTGTCAAAATTACCCCCTCCAACAGTCATTCATCGGAATGGATATTTGCTGCATTATATTCTTTCGTAGATGAAATCAGCCATACAGAACTCTTATCGTTTTATCTCTCATTGATCCGTTTTGGGTTCAGCAACTCCTTCAAGGTAGCAAACTCATCGATTGCTCGCTGTGCCTGCAATATCTCGAGCGCAGCCTTTAACTGATGTTCCATGTCTTGCAGTCGCTTACCGAGATCAAGAATATCGCTGTCAGCCTGCGATTGTACGGCGCGGTCTACATTTTTTTGCCACGCCTCAACAACGTCCCAAATGCCTCCTTTCCGCAAGCGGTCGGCATAGTGCCAAGTCATTGTAGACGATATTTCGCCTGCCAGTATCTCCCAATCCGCGTTCCCGATCTGCTGCAGCGCCTCGTAGGCGCGGGTAGCATAAAGGCAGAATGCCGACTGTTGTAATCGGGGGATATGCCAGTCCATGTTTTCAATTAACCAGCGCACGGCCTGAATACGCAAGTCATCACGCCCTTCCGGAATTCCATCCTGAATCGTGTGAAAATGGCTAAAGAAGGCCGCAAGCTCTACCCCGGTTGAAGCCATGGTCTGCCCAGGCCGGTTAACCCGGTGATGGCAGGTGATATGTCGTGAAAAAGAGATGGTTTCGGCAAGCGTACAGACCTCCCAATGAAACGGGTTATCTTCGAAGAAGAAATCTCCTTCAGGAAAACGGATCCTATGATGGCGCAAAAATTCCGTGCGATAGAATTTGCGCCAAGGAACAGCGATTAAACTGATACCAGCCAAACGCGCAGTTTCTGCCTCCAAACGCACGCCCAGACCGTTCCATTTACGGGCGTCAGCTGGTAGTTTTGTTGTTCCAGCTTTCTGATCAAATTCCAGATAATCGGTAAAGCAGATATCCGTTGGATTTCTCTCGTAGTCTTGGCGGGCCTTCAGAAACTCATTTGGGATTAGATAAAGTCGCCATCGACAAAAAATACCGTATCGCAGTCGGCGCAATCCAACCCGATATTTCCCGGAATTCCCACGCCACCAATTGTATTAGTTCCCAACCAGATTGGTGTCCAACGTATCCCAGCACCAAAACCACCCTGATCGATGAAATTCTGAACGACCTCGTCCGTTCCGTCATTCGATCCATCATCCACTAAGATCACCTGATCGCCGGGATGTAGGCACGAACGCAGGCTTTCCAGACATTGATGGATGTAGGGTTTGATATTGAATGTCGTAACAATGAATGAGACGCTCACGAAAGATCTCCCTGACGAACAAGCCGATTAATTTTCCGTGCTAATTCTGGATCTTCATAGGCGATCATCGTCATGAGATTTCGATCAAGCGACGCAAGAAAATGTCTTTGCGCATGGATAAGTAAGTCAGGATGGTAACTATCCTCGATATTGCCAGCGATCCAGTTGATAAGCCTGAAGGAAAATTTGGTGAATGGCAGCAGATAGTCCAGCCTGCCCTGCGCTACTTCTGCCATAATCTTAGGTACAATATGTTCGAACGCATGAAAAACCTCCAATCGTTCGGCACCACGCCGGTTAGTCAACCGGTCACCGCTCTTCTGCACAAAGTGAGTAGCCCCTGACAGGGTGCAAGCCAGGATACGACGCGCCGCGATAAAGCTGTTCCAATGCAACTCGATATCGTTATGTACCGGAATTTCAGTGCAGCGAATTTGGTGTTCACGCAAAAAATCAGTGCGGTATATTTTGTTCCAAGGATAAGCTGACAGTCGGCAGAGCACAGCCGCTTGCTTCAGGGTTAGTTCCGTCGGCACTTCGGCAGCACCAACCTCTTGCCAGTGACTTTCCTCATTCAGAAAGGTTCCCTGCCCACCTGAATCCAGCACTCGACTGTCATCATGTCTAAAAATCAGGAAATCAAATGGTTCTGTTTCAGATTTGGCATATCTGACAATGCCAGAAAATTCCTCTGTAAACTGATCATCGGAATCAAAGAAGATCACATGGCTGCTGCGCACACTGTCTAATGCCATGTTACGGGCATGGCCCGCGCCGCGCTGAATATCGCTGCGGAGCCACGTAATACGGCCAGCCAGCTCGGCTGCCGAAGGCAGAATGTCCGGCCCGAGCGGGTTATCTGAGGCGTCATCAACAATTATGATCTCGGAGAATATCTAGAAACCAGCGACCTGCTTCAGCAGCCGGTCAAGTCCCGGAACATCATTCCAGACGGGAATAACAAGGGATAGTTCCATCGATTTACCTCCCACGCTGGACGCTCAAATGGGCGACGCTACACGATCGCTCAAAGCGCATTCATACAATGAAGACCCTTAGGTCAAGTAAGTCGAAAGACGCCGAATTTGGTTGAAAAAACAAAATCAATTCCCGCCAATCCGCCTGATCAGGTACATTTTCGTGCTCTTCCAGTTTCAACAAGTCAACATGACTGCTGATCTGAGAAAAGGCCACCACATGTTTGGGTAGAAAGGCATCGACAAAACCATTGGGCGTAGCTGAGCGAAGGCATACCCGATATGTCGCCGCTTCGAGCGCCTGCGATTTGCAGGCCACCCCAAACACTGCAGCCTTTTTTAGATTGATGCCTCCAACGGCTATGTGCAACGCCAACCAGCGTGGCGCTTTGGTCGTGGTATAGCTCAAACGAAACAGGCTCTCTCCGCCAGTAACGCAGCGCCCCGTCACTTCGCCCTTCGGATCGCCCACAAATCTAACACCAGGGACCAAATTCATTACATTAGTCAGTGCTTCGTCAGTAGCCGTCGCGCGCAAAATCCCGATCGTGTGGTTGATTTGAGCATCAAGCCCTAGAAGAAGATTGTCCATATTGAACACCACCTTTTCTAAAATTCCAGAGTTATCTCACACACGGTTTCAACAGTGATGATGCCTTGGCTGCTAACCAATTTAGCGAGTAAAAGCAAATGGATTACGTATGTCGCGTCTCTGACGTGGTCCGACAAAATTTACCACCGTGCTAAAATAATGACTCGATGCCGCTCCGGTTGGCATCCTAATGTGTCACAGCGGTTTTATTTCAATAAATGAACACCTCGGTGACCCGGGCCAACTCCCGCTTCAATCGTTTGATCTCAGCAGCCTGTTCTGACGTCTCGGCCCCACCGCGCGGCGACTTCGCAAACTTGTCGTCGTAGAGATCCTGACCAGCACTTGGTCAAATGTACCGGCCACTTAAAGTCTCTACATCTGTTGATTTGCTGGGCTAGCCGCACTTACGACCGTGGCGGCGGATTTGCGGTCAGTCGACGCCAAACAGATCGCGAGAGAACACCTTGTCTGCAACATCTGAAAGAATGGATGCACTACGGTTCGCGACGATGACGTCGGCCTCGGCCTTGAAAGCCTCAAGATCGCGGACGACGCGTGAATTGAAAAAGTGATCATCTTCGAGTGCAGGTTCAAAGATAATCACATCGATCCCTTTGGCCTTGATACGTTTCATGATCCCTTGCACCGCACTTTGACGGAAATTATCAGACCCTTCCTTCATCGTGAGTCGGTAAATTCCAACCACTTTAGGCTGACGCGCAATGATGGTCTCGGCGATAAAATCTTTGCGTGTGCGGTTTGCGTCGACGACTGCTTTGATCAAGTTTTGCGGAACATCTTGATAGTTCGCCAACAGTTGCTTGGAGTCCTTCGGCAAACAATAGCCACCATAACCAAAAGACGGGTTGTTATAGTGAGTACCGATCCGTGGGTCGAGCCCCACGCCGTCGATGATTTGACGCGTATCAAGGTGACGCGCCATAGCGTAGCTGTCGAGTTCATTGAAATAGGCCACGCGAAGCGCAAGATAGCTATTGGCAAACAATTTAATTGCCTCTGCTTCGGTGGGATCCGTAAACAAGATCGGGCAAGTCTTGTCGACCGCGCCGTCACGCAGCAGTTCTGCGAATTCCCGTGCGCGCTCGCTGCGTTCGCCGATGACAATTCGGGATGGGTGCAGGTTGTCGTAGAGCGCCTTGCCTTCACGCAGGAACTCAGGCGAAAACAAGATGTTATTGCAGCCCGTCTCGTCGCGGACACGCAGGATGAAGCCGACTGGTACTGTGGATTTGACCACAATCACGGCTTTTGGCGCGACCTTAAGCACGACGTTAATCACTGCTTCGACACTGGAGGTGTCAAAGGCGTTGGTCTCTGATACGTAATTGGTTGGTGTCGCGATTACGACGAAATCCGCACCGCGATACGCCTCGGCTGCATCGCTCGTTGCCCGCAGGTTTAGTGATTTTGTCGCCAGATATTCGCGGCACTCAGCATCATTAATATGCGATACGCGCGCGTTGACTGCCTCGACCCGCGTTGGATCGATATCCGTCGCGACAACCTCGTTATTCTGAGCGAGGAGAATAGCATTAGAAAGTCCGACATAACCAAGGCCAGCAACTGCAATTTTCATAACCAAATCCAATATTACCTATGCTCAACAAATTAGGACTCGAATTCCACATTTGTAGTTGGTCGGCAAGATCCAAGACGGGAATCTGTCCGAATCCACCCGGCCCCTACCAAGCGTGGTGCGTCCTTAACACTAAGTATAGTACCTTGATGATATTGTCGGTGGCCAAACGGCTAATTACCCCAAGCGCATGGGGGATGCCCATAAGTGGGTTCGTCAGCATTAAGGCCCCCCACCCGCACACTCGCCCGATCCGTAAACTCAACCATCCGCCTCACACCCGAAATCTCAAATCCAAATCTGCCATACGCAAAAAAGACGCGGGCAAGACGCAATAAAGACAGCCGTTTTCGTCAATAAAAACTCTGCGGATCGATATCGATCGCCATCCGCAATTCGCCGCGCAACTTGAACTGTGCCGCCCACTCGATCAGCGCTTTTTGCAACGGCGCTGCCTTCTCCGCCTTCACCAAAAGCCTAACGCGATGCCGCCCGCGCACCCGTGCAATCGGCGCTGGCGCTGGTCCGAAAACCTGCGCCCCGATGCGCCTCAAAGGCCCGTCGCGGCGGGCCATATCCGCCCCCAAATCAAACACCTCTTGGGCATTTGTGCTGCTCAAAATAATCCCCGCCATACGTCCATAAGGCGGCACCCCTGCGGCCTTGCGTTCGGCGGCCTCAGCAGCCCAGAAACTCTCCTCGTCACCTGCCAAAATCGCCATAATAACTGCATGTTCTGGCTGAAATGTCTGCAACATCGCAGCCCCAGCCGCCTCCGCGCGCCCTGCCCGTCCGGCCACCTGCCGCATCAATTGAAACGTGCGTTCAGCCGCGCGTAAATCCGACCCCTGCAACCCCAAATCCGCATCAATCACACCGACCAGCGTCAAGTTCGGAAAGTTATGTCCCTTCGCAACCAATTGCGTGCCAATGATAATATCCGCCCCGCCTTTCGCGATTTCCTCGATATGCGCCTTCATCGCCCGCGCCGACCCGTATAAATCCGACGACAACACCACGACACGCGCCTCGGGGAAGAGATCCGTAACCTCCTCGGCCATGCGTTCGACACCCGGCCCAACAGGGGCCAGTTTTCCCTCAACTTCACAATGAGGACAGACACTTGGCATCGGTTTCGTCTCGCCACATTGATGGCACATCAAGCGGTTCAGGAACCGATGTTCAACCATCCTCGCATCACAATGATCACAGCCAATCTGATGCCCACACGCCCTGCAAATCGTGATCGGCGCATAGCCACGGCGGTTCAAAAATATCAGGCTCTGCTCGCCCTTTTCCAGCCGTTGCTCAATCGCATTCTTTAGCGTCGGCGATACCCATTTCCCGTTTGGCACATCTTCGACACGCATATCAATCGCCGACATTTCGGGCAAAACCGCAGCCCCAAACCGCGACTTCAACTCGACCCGCTGATACTTGCCCGCCTCAACATTCGCCCAGCTTTCAAGGCTTGGCGTCGCCGAGGCCAAAACCACCTGCGCCCCGTTAATTGCCGCCCTTAACACCGCCATATCGCGCGCATTATACAACACGCCATCCTCTTGTTTATATGAGGTATCATGCTCCTCATCGACAACAATCAGGCCCAAGTTCTGGTAAGGCAAAAACAACGCTGACCGCGCGCCCACAACCATCTGCGCCGCACCAAGACCGACCATTTTCCAGCACCGCCGCCGTTCTGTCATCGTCACACCCGAATGCCATTCCGCAGGCTTGAACCCGAAACGGGCCTCGACGCGATTGATAAATTCGCCCGACAGCGCGATCTCTGGCAATAACACCAAGGCCTGCTTGCCCATCCGCAAACACTCGGCCACGGCCTCTAAATAGACCTCGGTTTTGCCCGATCCTGTCACGCCTTTCAGCAAGGTCGTGCCATAGCCATCGGTGCGCAACGCCGCACGCAACGCCTCAGCCCCGACCGCCTGATCCGCGCTCAATTCCTTACCATCATAATCGGGGTCCAACGTCGGATAGGGCACATCGCGCGGCGCATCCTCTTCACTCACCGCGCCCTGCTTTACCATGCCCTTCACGACCGAAGTGCCAACCCCCGCCATCTCTGCCAGCTCTTTCAACGTGAACGACAACGACCCATACTCGGACAGCGCCGAAAGCACCTTCGTGCGAGCATCGGTCACACGGTCCACCGCCCCCGTCCCCATGCGATACACCTTGCGCATCGACGGCGCATCACCAAGCCCCGGCGCACGTGTCGCAAGGCGCAACATCTGAGACATCGGCGTAATCGTATAATCCGCTACACGGGTCAAAAATATCTGCATTTCTTCGCGCATCGGCGCCACATCCAACACCCGCATGACCGAGCGCACCTTGGCATAATCAAAGTCGCCAGCGCCCTTACCCCAAACAACGCCAATCACCTTGCGTGGCCCCAGCGGCACCTCGACAAACGCGCCAATATGACAGCCGCCAACAGGCGCTTTGTAATCTAGGAAACGGTCAATCGGCTGCGCGGTCAGCACGGCCACCAACTCACCTTCTTGGAAAAACACGTCTGTCATGAGGGTCCGATCCGCCTTGGGGCTTTCCGCTTGCTTGTCTATGAGGTAAACGCTGGGACAACAAACGCCAACCTTTTGCACGGAGAGAACCATGAAGTTTTTCGTAGACACCGCCGACATCGACCAGATTAAAGAACTGCTTGCCTATGGCATGGTGGACGGGGTCACAACAAACCCGTCGATCATCGCGAAATCTGGCCGCGACATCATCGAAGTGACCAAAGAAATCTGTAGCATCGTTGACGGCCCTGTCTCCGCCGAAGTTGTTGCGCTCGATTACGAGACCATGCTCGCAGAAGGCCGCAAACTGGCGAAAATCGCCGACAATATCGCAGTCAAAGTGCCGCTCACATGGGCTGGCTTGCAGACCTGCAAAGCATTGTCCGACGAAGGCACAATGGTCAACGTAACACTTTGCTTCTCGGCTAACCAAGCACTTTTGGCAGCAAAAGCGGGTGCGACCTTCATCAGCCCGTTCATCGGCCGTTTGGACGATATTAACCTCGACGGGCTAGAGCTGATCGAAGACATCCGCACCATTTACGACAACTACGGCTTTAAAACACAAATTCTTGCCGCTTCAATCCGCACGGCCAACCACATGTCCGATTGCGCAAAAATCGGCGCAGACGTGGCCACCGCACCACCCGCGATTATCAAGGCGATGGCGAACCACGTCTTGACCCAAAAAGGCCTCGACGGCTTTATGGCCGATGTCAAAAAAGCAGGCATCAAAATCCTGTAACGCATCACTTGGTCAAATGCGGCAGTATCACTTGGCTCTTCTGAGCCTACGTGAACGGAGGCGGGTTTTCGGATTTTTGTCCGAGCCTCCAACTGCCGCATGATCGTGAGCGTTCTACTTGCACTGCTCATGCCCACCAAACCAAGCGATCCGCATCAAATAAAGCCAGACTTTACCAGCGGACGGACCATCTGCACGCAGGTCGCACCACGATCTATAGTGGCCCCAATCCCCCCCATTCCATAACTGACACACCCGCAGGAAACTGCATTGCTTCTTAATTTTTTGGGCGCACATTTCTCACACCCCTGCTATAGAGTCGGAAAACAACAAGTTGAGCAGAATATGAACACTAAGCAAAAAATGGACGATCACGTTCGCGAAAAGATCATTTCCGACCCCGATGTTTTGCTTGAAGATCAAGACATTATGCGTGCTTTGGTTGCTGCCAATGAGAAATCCATGGGTGGCAATATCGTCGATCTGCGCGGAATCGCGATGGAACGGCTAGAGGCCCGTCTTGACCGTTTGGAGGACACACATCGTTCGGTGATCGCGGCTGCCTACGACAATCTGGCTGGCACAAACCAAGTCCACCGCGCAGTTTTGCGGATGATGGATGCCACAAAATTCGAAGTGTTCCTGCATGATTTGCAAACCGAAGTGGCCGACACTTTGCGCGTTGATAAACTCAAACTACTGCTCGAGACCGCCGCAGAAACCGACGAACCCGCCGTCAAACAGATGGACGCGGTCCTCGGTATCGTGCCTGAAGGCTTCACAGATGATTACATTCTGCGCGGCCGCACCAGCCCCGTGCGCCAAGTCACCTTGCGCCAAATCCAGACCGAAGATGCCACGCTTTACGGCGAAAAAGCATCCTTCATCCGCTCCGAAGCCTGCCTGAAACTCGATTTTGGCGCTGACCGCCTGCCGGGCATGTTGGTGATGGGATCAGAGGATCCACACCAGTTCACACCGCAGCAAGGCACCGACCTGCTTACCTTCTTTGCAGGCGTTTTTGAACGCGCCATGCGCCGCTGGTTGTCATGACGTCTATCTTCGCCCCATGATTTCCGCCGCCCTCACACATGCACTGGCCTCTTGGCTGGACCATTGTCGTGCGCTGAACGGGGCGGCGGATAATACGATCAAGGCCTACCAAACCGATGTCCTTGGCTTCCTCGGTTTCATGTCGGTGCATCACGGCGGCCAACAAGGCCTCGGCCCGCTGGCCAAGATCACCGTCAGCGACATGCGCGCCTGGATGGCCAGCGCGCGCGCAGGCGGCGTCGGCGCGCGAACTTTGGCGCGTCAACTCTCCGCCGTAAAAACATTTTATCGCTGGCTGGCAGAGCGTGAAGGGTTCGAGCCCACCGCCGTTCTCTCGACCCGCAGCCCAAAATTCACTAAAAAACTACCCCGCCCCTTGGCCGAAGACGCCGCCACCGCGATGATCGACACCGTCGAACTACAAGCCCGCGAAGGCTGGATCGCCGCGCGCGACGCCGCCGTCGTGACCTTGCTCTACGGCTGCGGCTTGCGAATTTCCGAAGCACTGAGCCTCACAGGCGCACAAGTTCCCTTGCCCCAAGTCATGCGGATCACCGGTAAAGGCGGCAAAGAACGCATCGTGCCCGTCATCGACGCTGCGCGCAGTGCTGTCGACACCTACCTGCGGCTCTGCCCGCATCCCTTAGATCCCGCAGCACCCCTGTTTCGTGGCGCACGCGGCGGCGCACTGAACCCGCGCTTGGTGCAAAAAGTGATGGAAAAATCCCGCCTGCAACTCGGCCTGCCTGCCACTGCCACCCCTCACGCGATGCGCCACAGCTTTGCCACCCATCTGCTTACGGCAGGCGGCGACCTGCGCGCGATCCAGGAATTGCTTGGTCATGCCAGTCTCTCGACGACCCAAGCCTACACCGCCGTCGACACCGCCCACCTGATGGACGTCTATAACCGGACCCACCCAAAGGCATAGATTGCCCTCGCACTCATTTCGCCCTAGAAGCCAAACATGACTATTCAAAACAAAGCTCTCCTCGTGCATCTGCTTACCGCCACTGGCGCTGTTTTTGCCATGCTCGCCATGCTCGCCGCCGTTGACCAAAACTGGTCGATGATGTTCCTATGGCTTGTCGTGGCTTTCTTTGTGGACGGGATCGACGGCCCGCTTGCGCGCCGCTACGATACCAAGATCAACGCACCGACATTCGATGGCGAATTGCTGGACTTGATCATCGACTACCTCACATATGTCTTTGTCCCCGCCTACGCCCTGTTCAAATCAGGACTTTTGCCCGGGTGGACAGGCTGGATTGCAATCATTGTCATCACATTTGCATCTGCGATGTATTTTGCCGATAGCCGCATGAAAACAAAAGATTATTCTTTCTCCGGCTTTCCCGGATGCTGGAATATGCTGGTCCTTGTGCTGTTTGCAATCAGACCCGATTTTTGGGTGATCCTCGCCTTGGTCACCGTGCTCGCCATCGCGATGTTCTTTCCCGTCCGCTTTGTGCATCCGGTCCGCACACAGCGCTGGCGCAGTGTCACGTTGCCAATGGCCATCGCATGGACGTTTTTTGCCGCATGGGCCGCATGGGTTAATTTCCACCCTGCCAGCTGGGCGCATTACGGCCTGATGATATCCTCAATCTATCTGCTTGGCGCAGGCGCCATTCAACAGGTGCTATACGGCAAAAACGGCTAAAGCCGCGTCACGATCACGCCTGCCACAATCAACGCGGCAGCACCCATTTTCTGCCGATCCATACGCTCGCCAAACACCAGCCAGCCCAGCAAAACTGCAAATAAAATCGAGGTCTCGCGCAGTGCCGCGACCAGTGCAATCGGGGCCACCGTCATCGCCCAAACCGCAATCGCATAAGCGCCGTAGCTTGTCACCGCCGCCACACTACCCACCAGCCACGCGCGCCGATTGGCGACCAACACGCCCTTCCCCCGCAATATCAAGCAGATCGGCGTGAAAAATACCGCGTCCAACGCAAATAACCACCCCACATAAGCCAACGTATCGCCCGACACCCGCGCACCCAAGCCATCGACCAGCGAATACCCCGCCGTCATCATTGCCGATCCCAGCGCCAGCGGAATCAATTTGCGGTTCTCGCCCGATGACGCGACCCCGCGCGCCATTAACAAAATCCCGACACCCAGCAGAAAAATACCCGCGTATTCCCCGTGCCTGATCACATCTGACAAAAATAACGCTGATACCAGCACCACCACCATCGGCGCTGCGCCCCGCGCAATCGGGTAAACGCGGCTCAAATCGCCTTGCTCATAGGCGAATGCAAGAAACAGTTTATACGCCGCGTGGAACACGCCAGAGGCCAATAGCCAGCCCCAAACATGTGCTTCTGGTATCGGTCTGCCCAACGCAATAACCAGACCCATACCGCCTTGCACCAGCGTCAAAATCAACATCGACGTTAATTTCGAGGTGCCAAGTTTGATCAGCGCATTCCAAGTTGCATGCAAAAACGCCGCCCCAAGTACAGCGGCCAGCACCCAAACCGTCATATCAACAACGACGCAGCACCCTCGTGCCGCAACAAAGCCACCTTGCACTCAACGCCACCAGCCCCCGAAAAACCACCTAAACCTGTGGCCCCTAAAACGCGATGACACGGAATAATAATCGGGATCGGGTTCGCACCGCAGGCTTGCCCAATCGCTTGCGCAGGAACACCAAGGTCACGCGCCAGATCGCCATAAGTGCGGGTATCACCAAACGGAATAGCACAAAGCGCCGCGCCAAACTTACGCTGGAAATCACTGCCCTCAGGCGCAAGCGGCAGGTCAAAAATCTCGCGCGCACCCGCAAAATAATCGCTTAACTGCGCCACAGCCGCTTGGGCGATGGGGTCAGACGGGCCGTTCAAAACGGCCCACTCCAATCGGATGATCGCACCGTCCCGCACAACAACGGAAACGGGGCCAACAGGTGTGTCGGCAAGCGATCCCACGTAGGATGGGTTTAAACCCATCCTACCCGTTTAGCGCGTCATTACAGCGGCCACAGACACCCGCATGGCCATGACTGCCGACATCTGGCAAGATCTTCCAGCAGCGCTGGCACTTCTCGCCCTGCGCCTTGGCAAATACCACTGCAACACCTGCAATATCGTCCAATTTGAACGCGCCATCAGGGGCCGGATCAGTAGACACGTAAATGTCCGATGTGATGCTCAGATCATCAAACGCTACTGTTTCCAGCAACTTAGCGGTATCTGCATCCACGTAGACCGTCGGTGCCGCCTCCAGAGACGCGCCAATCACCTTGGCCGTGCGCTCTACTTCCAATGCACCGTTCACTACACGGCGCACGGACCGCACGACGGCCCATTTTGCGGCCAGCGCTTCATTACGCCAATCGCTTGGTGTCTCGTCGAAATCGACCAAATGCACCGAACTTTCGTCCCCAGGGAAGCGTTCCAACCAGACCTCTTCCATCGTGAACACCAGCACAGGAGCCAGCCACTTTGTCAGGCGATGGAACAAGATATCAAGCACCGTGCGCGCGGCTTTGCGCCGTGTGGTATCGCCATCACAATACAGCGCGTCTTTGCGAATATCGAAATAGAACGCCGACAAATCCAGCGTCGCAAAGGTGAACACGGCACTGAACACACCTTGGAAATCATACGCGGCATACCCCTTGCGCACGACTTCATCCAACTCGCTCAAACGGTGCAGAATCACCTGCTCCAGCTCTGGCATCTCGCTGACATCAACACGGTCGCTTTCGGTGAAATCCGCCAAAGACCCCAACATAAACCGCAAAGTATTACGCAAACGACGATAGCTATCCGCTGTCCCTTTCAGGATTTCGTCACCGATCCGCTGATCATTGGTATAATCCGTTTGCGCCACCCATAGCCGCAAAATATCCGCGCCATATTGCTGCACAATCACCTCAGGCACGATGGTATTACCGATGGATTTGGACATCTTCATGCCTTTTGCATCCAGCGTAAATCCGTGGGTCAACACACCGCGATAGGGCGCATGGCCCATGGTGCCACAAGCCTGCAACAGCGACGAATGGAACCAGCCACGATGCTGATCCGTCCCCTCAAGATACAGGTCCGCCATGCCATCCTCGGACCCGTCCTCGCGATCACGCAATGTGAACGCATGGGTCGAGCCACTGTCAAACCACACATCGAGAATATCCATGACCTGATCGTATTCAGCTACGTCCACGATCCCGCCCAAGAACCGCTCTTTCGCGCCGTCCTGATACCACGCATCGGCGCCCTCAACCTCGAACGCCGCCGTTACGCGCGCATTCACCTCGGCGTTGCGCAACAAGAAATCGTCATCCGTCGGCAATGCACCCACCTTTGTAAAGCAGGTCAGCGGCACGCCCCACGCACGCTGGCGCGACAACACCCAATCAGGGCGCTGCTCGATCATGGCAAACAAACGGTTACGCCCTTTTTGCGGCGTCCACGTCACCAACTCATCAATCGAGCGCAGTGCACGTTCACGGATCGACGTGCCATACGTGTCCTGACCATCGCCAACCGCCTTATCAATCGCAGCAAACCACTGCGGCGTGTTGCGGAAAATGATCGGAGCCTTGGAGCGCCAAGAATGCGGATAGCTGTGCTTGATCACACCACGCGCAAACAACCCGCCAACCTCAACCAGTTTGGACATGACAGCCGTATTTGCGTCGCCTTCCCAAGGGTTGTTTTTGTTTTTTTTGTTCGCCTTGTCGCGCAAGATCGCCTTGCCGCCAAAGAACGGCAGATCATCGCGAAAACGACCGTCTTCCATAACATTATAGGTGATGACCTGCTCTAACATGCCCAAGTCGCGATACAGCTCGAATTCGTCCATACCGTGGCTTGGCGCGCAATGGACAAAGCCGGTGCCTTCGTCGTTGGTCACAAACGGGGCCGCGCGGAAGTCGCGAAGATCATCCCATTCGCCGTTGCTCCCCTCAGCACCAGCCAACGGATGCGACAACGCAAGGCCCGACAATTCTGCCGAAGCCACCGAACGCACACGCGTCCACATGCCCTCTTCCAACCGTGCCTTCGCAAACACCGCATCCGCCATTTTATCCGACAGGATGAAACGCTCGCCAACACTCAGCCAGCATTCATCAGGCGTGCCGGTGACCTCGTAGAGGCCGTATTCGATGTCATCGCTATAAACGACAGCTTTGTTCGACGGGATCGTCCAAGGTGTTGTGGTCCAGATCACAACCTTCGCGCCCTGCAACTCGCTATCTTTGGCTTGCACAGTGAACTTCACCCAGATCGCAAAGCTCTCTTTATCGGCATACTCAACCTCGGCCTCGGCCAAGGCGGTCTGCTCCACGGGCGACCACATCACAGGCTTAGAGCCTTGATACAGCGTGCCGTTCATCAAGAACTTTTGGAATTCCTCGGCAATCACGCGCTCGGCGTGAAAATTCATTGTCAGGTACGGCTCGGCCCAATTGCCCTGCACGCCCAAACGCTTGAACTCTTCGCGCTGGATATCGACCCAACCCGCTGCAAATTCGCGGCATTCCTGACGGAACTCGACAACAGGCACGTCATCCTTGTCGCGGCCCTTGCTGCGATACTGCTCTTCGATTTTCCACTCGATCGGCAAACCGTGACAATCCCAACCGGGGATATAACGCGCATCTTTGCCCATCATCTGCTGCGAGCGCACAACCATATCCTTGAGGATTTTGTTCAGCGCATGGCCGATGTGCAAATGACCGTTCGCATAGGGTGGACCATCATGCAGCGTAAACGGCTTGCGGCCCGTCTTGGCACGCAACTGGCCGTAAACGTCCATTTCGGCCCAGCGAGCCAACCACTCGGGTTCACGCTTTGGCAATCCTGCGCGCATCGGAAAATCGGTGCGTGGCAGGTTGAGTGTATCTTTATATTCAGGGGTGTCGGCGCACATGTGGAGCGTCCTTTATCAACATCTTTTCAAGGGGTTGGGCGGCGCGAGATAATCTGCACCTTTGGCCCGGCAGCGCTGGTGTCAGCGCGCCGGGGACATAATTCGTATGTGCGCCCAGAATTTCATAAATCGGCTTATAGACCCGCGCCAAACCCAGAACAAGTGCCGCGTTACCTGCAATATGACCCACTCCGATAGCGCGCCGTGTCAAAGTGAAAATGATCGCGGTGAAACCTGTTGGCATCGGGGCCAAGCACAGTGCCAAACGGCCCGCACGCCGCTTGCCACATGCGGCGCAGTCGCGCGCCGTCAGCGTCTGTATTCCAACCGTTCAACACGGTAATCTCGCGGCCTGAATTCAACTTAATCCCTGCAATATCAACCGCGCGACCTGTGGCATGTTCCGACAGCCGCCCCGTCGAGGCCGCATTGCGATTGCGACAGGCATAATGTGACACCACGCGCAACGATGCCACGCCGCCGCCCTCGTGGCCGACCACAGGCTTGACGCCCGCCTCGACCCAGCGCTTCAAGGCCGTCGCAGTTTTGCAATCAATTGTGGGCTGCGGCGACAACGGCACCCCCGCCACCGATTTCACCCGCACCGCACGCTCGATCCCGCAAGACCCCGCGCCGCCCACCTGACCGATGGCTTCGCCTTGAATGTTTGGATCACCACAAATCTGCCCGCGCAATCGGGCCGTGCGTTCCGCCTGCGCCGCCTTTTCAATCGCTGCAGGACGCCTCGCGGTGCGCGGCGATTGCCTCACCGCATAAGGGTTCACAGTCGCCAGATTATGCTCGGCACGATAAATCGCCAGCGTCTCAACGCCGTGCTGCAACGCGACTTCTTCACGCGGGCGCACTTTGGGGCGCAGCGGCGGCTCCTGATCCGCCTGACCGCGCGCGACAGGCCGATTATCCGCACTCGGCCCCTCGGCCGAAACCGCAGTGGCGAAAACCATCAACACAAGCGCGAGCCTGATCACTTTTTCGGCGCCGGCTTACGTCCAAAGTTCGGCGCGTCGGTATCCTGCCCCGCCTCGATAATCGACCGACGAATAGAGCGGGTGCGCGTGAAATAGTCATGTAGTTGTTCACCATCTCCCTCGCGGATCGCACGCTGCAACATGAACAATTCCTCGGTAAAACGCCCCAGAACTTCCAAGGTCGCTTCTTTGTTGTTCAAAAATACATCACGCCACATCGTCGGATCAGAGGCGGCAATCCGCGTAAAATCGCGAAACCCGGCCGCCGAATACTTAATCACTTCGCTATCAGTCACACGGCGCAAATCATCGGCCACACCGACCATCGTATAGGCAATCAAATGCGGCGTGTGGCTGGTCACGGCCAGCACCAGATCATGGTGGTCCGCGTCCATCTGATCCACATTTGACCCCATGCCGCGCCACAATGCGGCAAGGCGGGCAACTGCCGCCTCGTCTTTACACATGTCAGGCACAATAATGCACCAGCGGTCGTCAAACAGTTCGGCAAAGCCCGAGGTTGGCCCCGAATGCTCGGTCCCTGCAAGCGGGTGCGCCGGCACAAAGTGCACGCCGTCGGGCAAATGCTTGCCGACCGCGTCAATCACCGCGCGCTTGACCGATCCCACGTCACTTACCGTAGCACCCGCTTTCAAAGCAGGCGCAATATCAATTGCCACCTGCTCCATCGCGCCGACAGGCACACATAATACGACCAGATCCGCGCCCTCGGCGGCCTCGGCAGCGCTATCATAAATCACATCACACAGCCCGATATTACGCGCAATATCGCGGGTTTCAGCACTACGCGCATAACCCACAACTTCGCGCGCAAGACCGGCGCGCCTGATCGCATGAAACATCGACGACGCAATCAGACCAAGCCCGATCAACGCCACGCGGTCATAAACAAAACTCATTCGCGCAGACCCTTAAATTGGCCTACAGCATGAACAATGCGGCGACACGCACTCTCGTCACCCACCGTAATCCGCAAACAATAGGGAAATCCATAATTCGCAGGATGGCGCACCAAAATCCCTTGCGACTTTAAATGCTCGTTGCAGGCCAAGGCTTCGGCCTCATCGGCAAATCGCGCCAGAATAAAATTCGCAGTCGAGGTATCCGACGGCACCCCTAATTCGGCGAGTGCTGTAGATAACCACTCGCGCCACTTGGCATTCTCTACACGGCACTTCTCGGTATACGCGGTATCGCGCACCGCAGCCTCCGCCGCCGCTAGCGCAGCAGACGACATATTAAACGGTCCGCGAATACGGTTCAGAACATCAATCATCGCTTTGGGCCCGTAACCCCAGCCAACGCGCAGGCCCCCAAGACCGTAAATCTTGGAAAACGTGCGGGTCATAAATACGTTCTCGCGGGTTTCAATCAGTGCAAGTCCACCGTCATAACCCTCGACATATTCCGCATATGCGCCATCCAGCACCAAAATCGTCTGCGGCGGCAACCCTTCGGCCAAACGCGCCACTTCCTTAGCGCCAATCATCGTCGCGGTCGGATTACTCGGCAGCGCAATGAACACCAGCTTGGTGTTCTCGTTACACGCCGCCAAAATCTGATCGACATCAATCAAACGGTCACGCTCCGGCACCTCAATCGGTGTGGCACCAGCGGCCAGCGTCGCAATGCGGTACATTGCAAACCCATGTTCTGTATGAATAACCTCGTCACCCACACCCGCATAGGCCTGACACATCAAATGCAAAATCTCGTCCGAGCCAACACCACAAATCACACGTTCCGGATCAACCTGCCACACATCGCCAATCGCGGTGCGCAGACTTAAATGATCGGTACTGGGATAGCGGTGCAGCGCATGGACAGCGCGCGCAAACGCCTCCTTTGTCGCCTCGGACGGCCCCATCGGGTTCTCGTTGGACGACAGCTTCAATACATTCGTGACCCCTGCTAGCGAGGACGCACCGCCCTCGTATAGGTCGATATCCAGAATGCCGGGCTGCGGTTGGATTAAATTTGCCATTGCATCAACTTCTCTTACATGTTGCGCGCTTCTACCGTGCGATATGCTTCGTGACTAGGGCCTAGGCGTAAGACACCGCCCCGAGGGCGTAATTGCTTGAACTGCGGTGCAAGCATCACACATGTGAGGATTGCGAAACACGGTTTTGCACCCTAGTATTTGCGTATCAGCCACGCAAGGACACCACATGTCGCAAAGAATGAACCCTCTTGGCCAACCTATTGGTGACGATGTAACGTTTTGGGTCACCTGCCCACGCCCGCCGCAGACGCCGCTGATGGGGGCTTATTGTGATGTTGTGCCGCTCAACGCACAGATACACGGTGACGCGCTATTTGCGGCCTTCGGGGCGGATGAGGCCGGCGCGATGTGGACCTATCTGTCCAACGGCCCGTTCATTGATCGCGCCCCCTTCGACACCTTCCTTACCAGTGCACAAGACAGCACAGACCCCCTGTTTTATGCGATTATCAACAAAATCAGCGGGCAGGCCGAAGGCTTCGCCAGCTTCCTGCGCATCACGCCCGCAACAGGCGTAGTCGAGGTGGGCTTCATCGCGATGTCGCCGCAACTGCAAAAAACCCGCGTCGCAACC
This sequence comes from Yoonia sp. MH D7, assembly GCF_054439475.1. NCBI lineage: Bacteria > Pseudomonadati > Pseudomonadota > Alphaproteobacteria > Rhodobacterales > Paracoccaceae > Yoonia > Yoonia sp. MH D7. The sequence continues at coordinate 385,920 of NZ_JBTJCF010000001.1, read as the reverse complement.
GAAGCCATATTCCTGATGATGTCGCACGTCTTTGATGATCTGGGTTATCGGCGCGTTGAGTGGAAATGCGACAACCTCAACGGCCCCTCGAAAACAGCGGCGCGGCGCTTTGGCTTCACCTTTGACGGCATGTTCCCGCAAGCGACAATCTACAAAGGGCGCAACCGCGACACCGCCTGGTTTTCGATCCTCGATAAGGATTGGGAACAGATCAGCGGGGGTTTTCACGCATGGCTCGATCCTGCAAATTTTGACACAAGCGGAGTGCAGAAAACCGCACTTGCCACGCGCCCCACCTGACACCTGTTTGCAAAGTCAGGCCGCACCCGCAGTCCCCACTATCGCATCATTTATACCCGATCGCAGCATACTCAGAACAGGACACGAACGTGAAGATTTTACGTTACAACGAACTGACCGATGTGCCGTGGAAAAACGGCGGCGGCACCACGCGCAACATCGCAACCGGCCAGCATGGTGCGCAAATGGTCTGGCGGATCAGCCGCGCAGATGTGACACAAGACGGCCCGTTTTCGAATTTCGCAGGGCTAGAGCGTATTCTCACCGTCGTCTCGGACGGCCACATGATATTGGATTATGCGGGCGGTGCGTTACAAGCACTGCCTTGGCAACCGGTCCGCTTTGACGGCGACCTGCCGGTCTGCGCCCGCCTGACCAACGGCTCGATCACAGATTTGAACCTGATGTTTGACCCCACCCTTTGCATCGCCGAAGTTGTCGTGCATCAGGGGCCCATCACATTTGACCTTACCCCGCCATCCACAGGCATCACCGCGCTTCATGTGCTCGACGGCAGACCCGCGTTTGGGCAAAACCACCTGCACACTGGCGACACGGCATTCCTACAATCCGACAGCCGCATCGTCCTCGCCAAAGGCGACGCGGTTCTGGAAATCGCGATCGAATATCTGGATCAAAGCCGTGCCATAACGCTTTGCATTGCAGACCTGTAATTCGCAAAAATCTGATCGCGCTTCACATGACGCCCCGCCTGCACCATATGCCGCCCCGCAGACCAAACATCCGTGACCACGGTGTCCTTGGCCACAAATACCAGCCCGTCCAGCAACTGATGCTGCGGCAACGCACATAGCGCAGGGGTTTGGCTATCAATCGCTGTCAAATCCGCCCAAGCGCCCAGCGCGATCTCGCCTTTGCCACGTCCCAACGCCTGCGCGCCGCCCCGCGCAGCGCCGGTATATAGCGCATGCCCAACCGACCCTTCGCCCAAAACCATCACATTACGCGCCATGTCGCGTAGGCGCTGCGAGTACTCCAAAGTGCGCAACTCTTCCGTCAGTGAAATCAGCACATTGGAATCCGAGCCGATACCAAACGCACCACCCGCCGCCAGATAGGCAGGACCGTGAAACGGACCATCCCCCAGATTGGCCTCGGTCACTGGACACAGCCCCGCAACCGCACCGGATTTTGCCATATCGCTCGTCTCGGTCTGGTTCATATGGGTCGCATGGATCAGGCACCAGTCGCGGGTGACGTCGACGTTTTCCAACAGCCATTCAACCGGACGCGCGCCCAACCAGGCCATGATATCGGCAACCTCTTTCGGCTGCTCGGCAATGTGAATATGAACCGGTCCCGATGAACACGCAGCCAACACCGCCGCCAGATCATCAGGCGATGTCGCCCGCAATGAATGCGGCGCGATACCTATGCTACAATCGGACGGCAGCGCGCCAACGGCCGCCTGCGCGCGTCCTATAAGGTCAACAAACCGGTCCACCGTGTTGCCAAACCGCGCCTGACCCGCTTGCAGCGCAGCCTTGCCCGCGCCGCCATAGGTATAAAGCACAGGCAGATGCGTCAGCCCGATGCCTGTCTTCTCAGCCGCCGCAGCAATCCGCGCCGATAACTCGCCCAGATCATCGTAGGGCGTACCGTCAGGTTGATGATGCAGGTAATGAAACTCACCGACACTGGCATAGCCCGCTTCTTGCATCTCGAGAAATACAAAGGCCGCAATCGCTTCTATATGGGTGGGCGAAAGATGCGTCGTAAAACGGTACATCAAATCGCGCCATGTCCAGAAACTGTCTTTGCCAGCCATGCGATGCTCGGTCATGCCCGACATGGCGCGCTGAAAACTATGGCTGTGCAGATTGCCCAGCGCGGGCAAAAGCGTGTCAACGCAAGTGTCTGCGGGTTGGGCCGCTTGACCAGTAGTCAGCGCCGAAATCCGCCCACCGGTCACAGACAAACGCACATTCTGCGCCCAACCTAGTTCTAGCAATGCCTGTTTTGCGAAAATCATTTGACCACCTCTTGGGTTATTATGTATAGACATATACAACATACATTTGTGCAATAAAAGCAAAACAACGGATGCGGTGACCCAGATATGACCCACAACAGCACAGTCTACGTCGATCTGAATGCAGCAACGATGTGTGACGGCAATGCTGCCTACGGGTTGATCGACAACGCCGGAATCGTGACCACAGGCACAAAGATCACATGGGTCGGCCCGATCGCAGACCTGCCTGCCGTACATGCCGGATTGCCCCGCAAAAGCCTCGGTGGCCGCTTGGTCACCCCTGCCTTGATCGACTGCCACACCCATATCGTACATGGCGGCGACCGCGCAGCCGAATTCGAAATGCGCCTGAACGGAGCCAGCTACGAAGAGGTCGCGCGGGCGGGCGGCGGCATTGCCTCGACCGTGACCGCGACCCGTGCTGCGAGCCTCGACGATCTGATCAACAGCGCGCTGCCCCGCGTTGATGCCCTGCTCGCCGAAGGGGTCACTGTGTTAGAAGTCAAATCCGGTTACGGCCTCGATCTTGAGACAGAGCTGCGCATGCTACGTGCCGCCCGCGCGATTGCGACCCTACGACCGGTGCGAATTTTGACCACATTCCTTGGTGCCCACGCTGTGCCAGCAGATTACAAAGATCGCGCCGATGCCTATATCGATACAGTTTGCATCCCGACGCTGATCGCCGCTCATGCCGAAGGTTTGGTCGACGCTGTTGACGGATTCTGCGAGGGCATCGCATTCCTGCCCGACCAGATCGCGCGGGTGTTTGACGCAGCACGCGACTTGGGCTTACCGGTAAAATTACACGCCGAGCAACTGTCCAATCTGGGCGGCGCAAAACTCGCGGCATCCTACGGCGCGCTGTCCGCCGACCACATCGAATATCTCGACGAAGACGGCGTGGTCGCGATGGCAAACGCCCGCACGGTTGGCGTCATCCTGCCCGGCGCATATTACACCCTTCGCGAAACGCAGATGCCGCCCATAGCCACCCTGCGCAAGCACGGCGTGCCAATGGCGCTGGCGACAGACTGCAACCCCGGATCATCGCCCATGACATCGCTTCTGTTGACGATGAATATGGCCTGCACCCTCTTTCGCATGACCCCGCAGGAGGCATTGGCAGGTGTGACACGTCACGCCGCTACGGCGCTGGGCCTAACCGATTGCGGCAGGCTAACCGCAGGGCTGCGCGCCGATCTGGCGATCTGGAACGTCAAACACCCCGCCGAACTGGCCTATCGCATCGGGTTCAACCCGCTTCATTCCCGCATCTTTGGAGGTGCCTTGTGACTACACTTACGCTGACCCCCGGCGCCGTGACGCTGACTGATCTGGCACAGATCTACTGGACCCAGGCCCCCGTGCGCCTTGACGACGCGTGCCGTCCCGATATCGAACGGGCCCACGCCCGCATCGCCAAAGCCGTGGCCGGCACAGAGGCCGTTTACGGCGTGAACACAGGGTTCGGCAAACTCGCCAGCGTCAAGATTGCGGCCAAAGACACCGCCGCCTTGCAACGCAACCTGATCTTGTCGCATTGCTGCGGCGTGGGTCCCGCGATCCCGCGCGGCCATGCCCGTATGATCATGGCACTCAAACTCCTGAGCTTGGGGCGCGGCGCGTCCGGCGTACGGCTAGAGGTCGTCGACCTGATCGAAGCCATGCTCGCGACAGGCGTGACCCCCGTCATCCCCGCACAAGGATCAGTCGGCGCATCGGGCGACCTCGCACCCCTCGCGCATATGGCCGCCGCCATGATGGGCCACGGCGAGGCCGAGTTTGGCGGCAAAGTCATGTCAGGCGCTGACGCCCTGAAAGCCGCAGGCTTAACCCCTATCGAATTAGGCCCAAAAGAAGGTCTGGCCCTGATTAACGGCACCCAATTCTCGACTGCCTTTGCACTTGCAGGCCTGTTCGGGGCATGGCGGGCAGCCCAAACTGCCCTCGTGACCTCATCAATGTCGACCGACGCGATCATGGGATCGACCGCACCCTTGCAACCCGAGATCCATGCCTTGCGCGGTCATCGCGGCCAGATCGAAGCCGGAGAAACCATGCGCGCCTTACTCGCAGGCTCACGCATCCGCGACAGCCACATGGTCGACGACGCGCGGGTCCAAGACCCCTATTGCATCCGCTGCCAGCCTCAGGTCACCGGCGCTGCGATGGATGTTTTGCGCATGGCGGCCACGACATTAGAAATCGAGGCCAACGCGGCGACCGACAACCCGCTAGTGCTGGTGGGCGCCGATCTGATCGTATCGGGCGGCAACTTCCACGCCGAACCCGTGGGCTTTGCGGCTGACATGATCGCACTCGCCATCGCCGAAATCGGCGCGATTGCGCAACGGCGTGTCGCCTTGATCGTTGATCCAGCTCTCAGCTTTAACCTGCCGCCGTTCCTGACCCCAAATCCGGGCCTCAACAGCGGCTACATGATCGCCGAAGTCACGACAGCGGCCTTGATGAGCGAAAACAAACACCTCGCGAACCCTTGCGTGACCGATAGCACACCAACCTCTGCCAATCAGGAAGACCACGTCAGCATGGCGGCGCATGGCGCACGGCGATTGGGGCAGATGCTGGAAAACCTGAACTGCATCCTCGGCGTTGAACTGCTTTGCGCGGCACAGGGCATCGAATTTCGCGCACCACTGACAACCAGTGACCCCTTGCAAAACGTGGTGGCACGGCTGCGTCTGGACGTCGCCACACTGGACGACGACCGCTACCTCGCGCCCGACATCGAGGCTGCAACACGGCTCGTCAGCAACGGGGCCATCACCACCGCCGCAGGCATCCAACTGCCGCAGGTGAACGCATGACCCCTGTCGAAGTCACCCAAGGCACCAGCCCGATTGTTCTGGGCCTGCCGCACACGGGGACCTATGTCCCACACGGCGTTATGGCAGCCCTGAACCCGATTGGCCGCACGCTTGCCGATACAGACTGGCACATTCATCACCTCTACGATGGCGTCCTTGCGGGGGCGTCCGCAGTGCGCGCCACGTTCCACCGCTATGTGATCGACGCAAACCGCGACCCGTCGGGCGCGTCACTCTACCCCGGACAAAACACGACGGGGCTGGTGCCTTTGACTGACTTCGAGGGGCGCGACATCTGGAACACGCCACCCGACGCCGCCGAAATTCAAGCACGGTTGCTTGCCTTTCACGCACCCTACCACACTGCGCTGCGCGCCGAACTCGAACGTGTGCGCGCCATTCACGGGGTTGCAATCTTTTATGATTGCCACTCGATCCGGTCGCAAATCCCGTTCCTGTTCGACGGCACCCTGCCCGACTTCAATATCGGCAGCAACATGGGCACAACCTGCGACCCCGCGCTGGTCAAAGCGACACAAGACATCTGCGCCGCAGCGCAAGGTTATACCGCGGTCACCAACGGACGGTTCAGAGGTGGTTGGTCAACGCGCCATTACGGCGCAGCCGGCCAAGGGTTTCAGGCGATTCAAATGGAACTGGCACAATCGACCTACCTCGCGGCCGAGGCAGCGCCTTGGACCTATAACACCACAAAAGCCGCAAAAACCCGACAGCACCTCGCCGATATATTGACGACATTGGCCAAAATGGCCCCAATCCTTGGAGGCAAACCATGACCGACCCACGCAAGAATTCCCGCGACGTTTATCCGGCGACAGGCAGCACAATCACCGCGAAAAGCTGGCTGACGGAAGCGCCGATGCGCATGTTGATGAACAACCTACATCCAGATGTAGCAGAAAATCCGCATGAATTGGTGGTTTACGGCGGCATCGGGCGGGCGGCGCGCACATGGAAAGATTTTGATCTGATCGTGGCCTCGCTTAAAGAGTTGGAAGACGACCAGACGCTGCTGGTGCAATCGGGAAAACCCGTGGGCGTGTTCCAAACCCACAAAGATGCGCCGCGCGTGCTGATTGCAAACTCGAACCTTGTGCCGCATTGGGCAAATTGGGACCACTTTAACGAGCTCGATAAAAAGGGCCTCGCGATGTATGGTCAGATGACCGCGGGATCGTGGATTTACATCGGGTCCCAAGGCATCGTGCAAGGCACCTACGAAACATTTGTCGAGGCGGGCCGCCAGCATTACGGCGGCGATCTTAAGGGTAAGTGGATTTTAACCGGCGGTTTGGGCGGCATGGGCGGGGCACAACCACTGGCCGCTGTGATGGCAGGCGCCTGCTGCTTGGCTGTGGAATGTAACCCCGACAGCATCGACTTCCGCTTGCGCACTAAATACGTCGATGAGCGGGCGGATACGATTGATGAAGCGCTCGACATGATCGACCGCTGGACCAAGGCGGGCGAGGCGAAATCCGTGGGTCTATTGGGCAACGCGGCTGACATTTTCCCCGAACTTGTGCGCCGTGGCGCGCGTCCTGACATCGTGACCGACCAAACATCGGCGCATGATCCGATCAACGGATATCTGCCACAGGGTTGGACGATGGCGCAGTGGAAAGACAAGCGCGAAAGCGCCCCCAAAGAGGTAGAGAAAGCCGCGCGCGCCAGCATGAAGGTGCAAGTGAAAGCTATGGTTGATTTCCATGAAGCGGGGATTCCGACAGTTGATTATGGCAACAATATCAGACAAATGGCGCTCGACGAAGGGTTGGAAACCGCGTTCTCGTTTCCAGGATTCGTGCCCGCGTATATCCGTCCTCTGTTCTGTCGCGGGATAGGCCCGTTCCGTTGGGTGGCTCTGTCGGGTGATCCAGAGGACATCTATAAAACCGACGCCAAGGTCAAAGAAATCTTATCCGCGGATAAGCATTTGCATAACTGGTTGGACATGGCCCGTGAACGGATCGCGTTCCAAGGGCTGCCGGCGCGGATTTGCTGGGTCGGTTTGGGCGTGCGTCACAAGCTGGGGCTGGCGTTCAACGAGATGGTCCGCAACGGCGAATTGAGCGCACCGATCGTCATTGGCCGCGACCATCTGGACAGCGGTTCTGTAGCGTCGCCAAACCGCGAAACCGAAGCGATGAAAGACGGGTCGGACGCAGTGTCGGACTGGCCCCTTTTGAACGCCCTTTTGAACACGGCGTCCGGTGCGACTTGGGTGTCGTTGCACCACGGCGGCGGCGTTGGCATGGGGTTTTCACAGCATTCTGGTATGGTGATTTGCTGTGACGGAACTGAAGACGCCGACCGCCGCATCGCCCGAGTTTTGTGGAACGATCCGGCGACGGGTGTCATGCGCCACGCCGATGCAGGCTATGACGACGCGAAGGACTGCGCCGTTGAGCACGGATTGAACCTGCCTGCGATTTTATGAAACATGAATGATGACTAAAATGACCGAACGCATTGATAGCTAATTCAGGTGGGCGCAGGCGGATTGAAAGGCGCGATCATTTTGGATGTGGCTTACCAAGAGGTCCTTCGCCACATCAATAGCGTGTGGTCATCCTGTGGCCGGGTCGATGGGTCAGGCGTACAAATGTGATCGCCTGCCCTTCCCACCACGTTGAGCGCTCGATGGTGAAGACGGCCTCGCCTATCGGACTTGCGAGGTAGTCGGTCAGTGAGGCATCAACCAAGCCTGCCGAAAAGCTGATTTCCGCGTCTGAAAATGGTACCGTGCCAATCAGCCATTCGTTGGGCCCGACCACATTAAAATCAGCAGATTCGGCTTGTGGTAAGGCGCCGAGGTTAATCCACCGATCTTCGTGTTGATAAGGATCTCCGTCGGCGTAATGCATACAAATCAAGTGCAACACCTGCCCGTCTGCATCCAGTTTCATGCGCGCGCGCAGCCAGTCGGGTGCCTGTTTCACCGCTTGAGTGACCAGAGAAAACCGGTAGGCGGCACCTTTGGCGGTGATCTCTTTGCGGACAACGGGGATGTCGAAGCGGGCTTGGCGGATCGGGCTGGCGCGCACACGCGACCCTGCCTTGCGCCGTCGTTCTATGATGCCGTCATCCGCGAGTTCACGCATGGCGCGGTTCACGGTTGCGCGCGCACAGCCGTATTGCGCGGCCAGATCGGTTTCGTTGGGGATTAACCCGCCGGTTTCAAATATGCCTTTGGTAATTTGCGATAGAATGTCTGCTTTTACGTCTTTGTAGGTTGCTTTCATCGATCAATGTCTCATTATGTCTAGACGTAACAATCTTTACCATAGGGTTTATTCACCCCGATTACCACGATATTCCACATTAAAGAAAAGGCCTGCCTGATGCATCAACTTGTTTCGCAAACTGATATCGACACGTTCCAAAAGGACGGGGTTGTGCTGATTAAAAACCTGTTCAAGCCGTATGTCGAGACATTGCGCGCGGGGATCGAGCGCAATATGACCGAGCCCGGTCCTTATGCGTCCGAGAACTTGAAGGCGGGTGAAGGGGGGCGATTTTTTGACGATTATTGCAACTGGACCCGTATTCCCGAGTTCGAGGAAGTGATCCGCAATTCGGATGCCGCCGAGGTCGCGGCGGATTTGATGGGATCGCAGCGTGTGCAGGTGTTCCACGATCATGTGCTGGTCAAGGAACCCGGTACATCCAAGGCGACACCGTGGCATCAAGACGGGCCATATTACTTTGTTGAAGGTATTCAGAATGTCAGTTTCTGGTCGCCTATGGATCCAGTTAAAGGCAATAGCCTACGTTGTGTTGCGGGCAGCCATGCGTGGGAAAAGCCAGTGTTGCCTACCCGCTGGTTGGCAGAGACCAATTTTTACCCTGACGACGAGACTTATATGGCGGTGCCTGATCCTGACGCCGAGGGTATGGATATCCGCGAATGGGAGATGGAGCCCGGCGACGCGGTTGCGTTCAATTACGGCACATTGCACGGGGCGCGTGGCAATACTACCGAGACCCGACGCCGTGCGTTTTCATTGCGGTTGATTGGCGATGATGCGCGTTATGTTGCGCGTCCCGGTCCGACGTCGCCGCCGTTTCCGGGCCACGATATGGTTGCCGGTCAGCGGTTGCGCGAGGATTGGTTCCCGACGATCTTTCAGCGTTAAGGCGTTAGATAATCAGACGAATGATCAGCGGTGCGATGAGGGCGGTGAGGATTGCGTTTAGCCCCATGCCGATGCCTGCAAATGCACCTGCTGTTTCATTGACCTGAAACGCACGCGCGGTGCCGATGCCGTGTGATGCGACACCGATTGCAAAGCCACGTGCCCGCCAGTCGGTGATGCCCAGAAATGTCAGCAGTGGCGACGCCATGACCGCGCCCATGACACCTGTGATGATGACCAGCACGGCGGTGAGCGTAGGCGATCCGCCGATGGCTTCTGACACGCCGAGCGCCACGGGGGCGGTCACGGATTTTGGGGCAAGCGAGAGCAGGACTTCGCCGCGCACGCCCATTGCGTAGGCAATGCCGATCACAGAGAGGATAGCAGTGACGGAGCCTGCAACGAGGGCCGCGAACATTGGCAGGGCTGCGGCGCGCACTTTGTCGAGGTTCATGTAGAGCGGTGCGGCGAGGGCCACGGTCGCTGGTCCAAGCATGAAGTGGACGAATTTTGCGCCCTCGAAATAAGTTGAATAGGAGACGTCGGTGACCCAGAGAAGTGCCGCAAGGAGCACCACCGCGATCAGCACTGGATTGACGTAGGGTTTGCGGCCTGATTTCCAAAACAGTGTGTCGCCAATCGCGTAGGCCAGCAGGGTTGCCGTGAGCCAGAGCAGCGGTTCTTGTGACAGGAAAGTCCAGATTTCGGGAAAGTTGGTCATTCGGTTTTTCCTGTCAGGCGGGTGATGCCTACGAAAACAAGCGCGCTGACGGTGATTGCAAGGGCGGTACTGACGCCCAGTGCAATCATGATGGGCACACCGTCTGCGCCCAATTGGTCAAGGTGTCCGACGATGCCGACGCCCGCCGGTACGAACAGCAACGACAGGTGTGACAGAAGCCCCAAAGCTGTGGGCTGGATCGCGGCGGCGACTTTCGGGACGCTCATGAACAAGACCAGCAAGATGATCATGCCGATCACAGGGCCCGGTACGATGAGATCAAATGTTTGGGACAGAAATTCACCGGCCAGTTGGCACAGCAGAATGATGGTCAGGTGATAGATCATCGTGGGCTTCTTTCGCGACAGGCGTATGAAATTTGACTTTGCATTGTTTGGATCGCTTTTGACAGCGTTTTGTCGCACATTGATATCGCAGTCTGTGAGGCAGTTTCAAAAATATTTAGTAAATCAAAATGATTGATCGAAGATATAACAGTAAACAAGGTCTTACTGCGCTGCGTAAGCCTGCCCTGAGACATCATTTTGTAAACCCGATAAGGATACGCCCGATGACACACGTTTTAACTGTGACGCCCCTGAATGCTGCGGATTTTGCCCCTTATGGTGATGTTCTGGAAATTGCGGGTGCCCCTGATAAGGTGATTAACCTTGGCATGTGCGACAGGTATCATGATCGCGCAAAGATGGATTTTTCGGATGGTGCGGCGGGGATCAGCCTGTTCAACGCCAAGGCCCGCCACCTGCCCCATGTCGTGGATATGGTGGAGCGGCATCCTGAGGGCAGTCAGGCGTTTATTCCGATTTCGGGCACTTGTTTCATGGTTGTTGTGGCGGATGATGATCATGGCACGCCGGTGAACCCTGTAGCGTTTATGACATGTGCCGGTCAGGCGATTAACCTGCACCGTGGCGTCTGGCACGGGGTTCTGGCACCTTTGGACGCGCCGGGCCAATATGCGGTGATCGACCGTATTGGCGCAGGTGCGAACCTCGAGGAGTTTTACTTTGAGGCCCCGTTTGTGATCGAAGCGGTGCCTGCGTAAACCGGTGGATATCGCCTAGGCCAGCACGCCGTAGAGGATCAGCATAGCGGGCAGCCACGCGGTGGCAATGCCCGCAAAAAGTGTGATCACGGTTGTCTGTTTCGCGACGGGTTTTTGCAGGGTCAAAAGCACAAAGAACATGAACCATAGCACGGCCCAGACGCCCCAAGACAGCCCCAGCCATAGTGATATGACGCTATTGGCATTTGTGATCTGAACGATGGCTTCGGGGGTGACGGTGATCGCGACAAGAAGGCTGAACCAGCCTAACCCGCGCCCGTCGGTGCCGGTCATTCTATTGAAGGCAAACCACATATAGGTTGTGCTGAATAGCAGCGTCAGGGCTGCGGATTTCACGCCGAGAACATCAACGGCGGTAAGGGCCGAGAAGATCGCGACGCCCGATGTGATGGCTGCGACGATCAGATTGATAATGACGATTTCCCGGTCGGCGATGCGTCCCGACATCCAGATCCCGTTCAGGCACAGCACAGCGCCAACAAACAATAATGAGAGAGGTGCGAGCATTTTTGCGTCCTGTTGTGTGATGTGAGCCGTCTAAAAAAGGGAAGGTGTTGCCACCCTCCCTTTTTTGGTTTTTTTGTCCGAAGGTCGCCGGATCTGTCTTTAGTGACCGCCCTCGGTCGCCATTGCGGCGTCTCTCAGTTCGTCTTCGTCTGCTGGCTTAGTGCCATTAAAGAAGATGTTCAAAAGGATAGACGCAAAGGCAGCGAGCAAGATGCCCGAGTCGATCAGCGGTGCAAGAACATGTGGCATCCACATATCAAAACCGGGTGCGATCAGCGGGATCATCCCGAAGCCAAGCGAGATCGCGACGATGAACAGGTTGAACTTGTTGCCCTTGAAGTCGACAGCAGACAAGATACGGATGCCTGTCGCGGCAACCATGCCGAACATCACAAGACCAGCGCCGCCAAGAACGGCCGTTGGCAATGCTTCGACAAGGGTCGAGACCTTTGGCGTCAGGCCAAGCACGACCATAATCACGCCGCCCATGATGCAGACCCAGCGGCTTTTCACGCCCGTCACACCCACAAGGCCGACGTTTTGACTAAACGAAGTGTAGGGGAAGGTGTTGAAGATACCACCAATCAAGGTGCCCAGACCATCTGTCCGAAGGCCTGCGGCCATCATTGGTTGGGAAACCTTGCGGCCCGTCATGTCACTTAGTGCGAGGAACATGCCCATGGATTCGACCATAACGACGATCATCACCAGCGTCATTGTCGCGATCATGACCGGGTTAAAGATTGGCATACCAAAGTAGAATGGTGTGATGATCTGGAACCATGCAGCGTCGCCGACATGTTCAAAGCTCATGATGCCAAGCACAGCGGCCAAGATGCCACCCGCCACGATGCCGCAAAGCACGGCGATGTTGGAGAAGAATCCGCTGGCGTATTTTGCCACCAGCAGGATGACCAGAAGAACAACGGCCGAGACACCGATGTTGGTCAGGCTGGCATAGTTAGGGTTGTCCACCGTCGGGGCCAATTTGAAGCTACCGGGAAGTTCGGGCAGCGTGCCTGCAGGCAAGGCTTTGATCGCGTCGAGGTAGGCAATGTTTGCGGGGTCGATGACTTGTGGTGCAGTCGGACCGACCGGCACCCCAAAGATCCATTGGATACCCACGCGCATCAGGGTCACACCAATCACAAGGATGATTGTGCCGGTCACAACGGGTGGGAAAAACCGCAACATTTTACTTACAAACGGTGCAATCAGCATACCGATAATCCCTGCCCCGATAATCGAGCCGAAGATCAGCCGCGCCCCCTCGACACCCGGGTTAGCAAGACCGATGGATACCATCGGGCCAACAGACGCGAATGTCACACCCATCATGACGGGCAGGCGAATGCCAAAGAATTTACCAGCGCCGTAAGACTGGATAATGGTGACAAGACCGCAGACAAAAAGGTCTGCGGAAATCAGGTAGGCCACTTGCGTCGGGTCAAGCCCGAGCACGCGCCCGATGATCAAAGGCACAGCGATGGCCCCTGCATACATAACCAGAACGTGTTGCAACCCGAGGGTAAACAGTTTCGCTGGTGGTAGCATCTCGTCTACCGGATGAACTTCTGGTGACATTTTGGATTTCCTCCTCTAATCCGTTACATTTGTGGGCTACTTGTTACTCGTAGCTTTCCACATTGGTCCCCGCCAAGGCCGCCATATTCAGCAGTCCGCGCACCGTGATCGAGGGGGTCGCGATATGGGCGCGATTGCCCATACCCATCAAAATCGGTCCGACCTCTATCCCGTCCGCGACCGATTTTAGAATGTTTCGTGTGGCGCCTGCCGCGTCGGAGTTGGCGTAAACCAGCACGTTTGCTTTGCCAGTCAGGCGTCCGCCCGGCAGCAGCCGTTCGCGCAGGTCAGGATCAAGAGCTGCATCTGTGTGCATTTCACCTTCGTATTCGAAATCGAGGTTTTGATCATCGAGAATTGCCAGTGCGCCGCGCATCACGCGTCCTGAATGGCTGTCGAGATTGCCGAACTGGCTGCCTGAACACAGCGCGATTTTAGGCGTGATACCGAAGCGGCGCACATGACGCGCGGCCGCAATGACCGAATAGGAGAGCTGTTCGGCGGTTGGTTCGATGTGAACGTGGGTGTCGGCGACAAACAGAGGTCCCTTTTCCAGAAGAACCAGTGACATAGCCCCGACAGGATGCATTTTTTTAGTAGAGAGAATGTCGTTGATATGGCCCAGATGCCAACGGTATTCGCCAAAGGTGCCGCAGATCATGGAATCGGCGTCGCCGCGTTGAACGGCAATGGCCGCGATCGCGGTGCTATTGGTGCGCAGCATGGCGCGCGCTGAATCAGGTGTGCCCCCTTTGCGTCGCATGATGCCGTGATATGTGGTCCAGTAATCGCGATAGCGCTCGTCGCTTTCAGGGTTGATCAGTGTGAATTCGCGACCTGCGCGAATTTTCAGACCGGCGCGCTTGATACGGTTTTCGACAACTTCGGGGCGTCCGATCAAGACCACGTCGTCGCCGATTTCCTCGGAGATTGCTTGGGTCGCGCGCAAGACCCGCTCGTCTTCGCCTTCGGCAAAGATAATCCGGCGATTGGCCGCGCGAGCCCCCGCATAGATTGGCCGCATGACCATGGACGAGCGGATGACCTGACCGCGCAGGCCCTCGCGGTAGGCGTCCAGATCGATGTGTTTAGTCGCCACGCCGCTGTCCATTGCGGCCTTGGCAACGGCATGGGCGATCACCGGCAGCAGCCGCGGATCGAAGGGTTTCGGGATCAGATATTCGGGGCCAAACGACAGTTCTTCGCCGAGGTAGGCTTGGCCCACAGAGGCGTCTGCGGTTTCACGTGCGATGCCTGCGATCGCTTCGGCGCAGGCCAGTTTCATCGCCTCGTTGATTTCGGTCGCACCGACGTCCAATGCCCCACGGAAGATGAAGGGGAAGCAAAGCACGTTGTTGACCTGATTGGGGTAATCGCTACGACCTGTGGCGATCAATGCGCCCGGAGACGCCGCACGCGCCACTTCTGGCATGATTTCGGGGGTCGGGTTCGCCAGTGCAAAAATGATCGGGTTCGGCGCCATTTTTGCGACCATTTCGCCGGTCAGAAGGCCCGGACCGGAGACGCCGAGGAACAGGTCCGCGCCGGTCATTGCATCGTCGATGGTGCGCATTTCAGTTGATTTGGCAAATTCGGCTTTTTCAGCGTTCAAGTTGTTACGCTGGTCGTGAACTACACCTTTGCTGTCGAGCATGGTGATGTTTTCTTTTGGCACGCCCATGACCATGAACATTTTCAGGCAAGCGATACCGGCCGCACCTGCGCCCAAGGCCACGACCTTGATCTCGTCGGCTTTTTTGCCTGCAACAATCAGCGCGTTCATGGCCGCAGCGGTCGCCACGATTGCGGTGCCGTGCTGGTCGTCGTGGAACACGGGGATGTTCATGCGCTCTTTGCACAGCCGTTCTACGAGGAAACATTCGGGGGCTTTGATGTCTTCGAGGTTGATCGCGCCGAATGTTGGTTCAAGTTTGCAGATCAGGTCAGCAAGTTTTTCGGGGTCGGTTTCGTTCACTTCGATGTCAAAGCAATCGACGCCTGCGAATTTTTTGAACAGGACCGCTTTGCCTTCCATGACAGGCTTGGAGGCTGCCGCGCCGATATCGCCAAGCCCGAGGACCGCGGTGCCGTTTGAAATCACGGCGACCAGGTTGCCTTTTGCAGTGTAGCGGAAGGCGTCGGAGGGATTTTTCTCGATCTCAAGGCAGGCGTCCGCCACGCCGGGCGAGTAGGCGTTGGAGAGGTCGCGCCCTGTGGCCATCGCTTTGGTGGCGCGGATTTCAAGTTTTCCGGGTTTCGGAAATTCGTGGTAATCCAAGGCTTCCTGACGAGCGGCGGCTTTTTTATCGATCGTGTCTGACATCACATTCTCCTGTCGGCCCCGCAAAGGGGGGTGGTTTAAAATTCGACGTTCACTGCTGTTCCGTTTGCGATGGCCAGATCGACCGCCGCAGAGGCTACGGCCAAGTCTTGCAGACCAACGCCCGTGCCGTCAAATAGTGTAATCTCTTTCGCGCTGGTACGACCTTTGTGGACACCGTTGATGACGCTGCCCAGTTCGTTAATATCAGCTTGTTTTAACGTGCCTGCTGCGACGGCGTGCTGACATTCGCCGATGCTGATCGCTTGTGCGATTTCGTCGGTGAAGACAGTAGCGCGGGCCACGAGTGCGGCCTCGACCTCTTGCTTGCCTTTGGTGTCGGTGCCCATGCACGCGATATGTGTGCCTGCTTTGACGTGCACATCATGCAGGATTGGTGCGTTGCTGGACACGATGGTAACGATGACGTCGGATTGCGCGCCTAGCTCTTGGAGGGTGACGGATTGGAAGGGCAAGCCGAGCTCTTGTGCCACTTTTTCAAGCGAGGCCAGTTTTTCGGGGCTGCGGTTCCATGCGACGATGCGTTTGAAATTGCGCTGTTCGGCGACGGCACGCAGTTGGAATGTGGCTTGGTGGCCTGCGCCGACGATGCCTAATACTTCGGCGTCTTGCCGTGCCAAATGGGCCACAGAAACGGCGGCGGCGGCGGCGGTGCGTAGGGCGGTCAAAAGGTTGCCGCCTACAATCGCGCGGCATTTGCCGGTGTCTGCGTCAAATAGGAAAATCGTGGATTGATGGTTGGTCAAACCCTTGGCCGCGTTGCCCGGCCAGTAGCCGCCGGATTTAAGACCGAGGTTCAGCGCTTCACGGTCAAAGCCGGATTTGAATCCGTAAAGCGCGTCTGCGTGGCCGATTGCTTCGCGGATCACCGGAAAATTATAGGCGGATTTGGCAGCCATTGAGGCGAACACTTTTTCAACAGCGATAAAGCTGTCCTGACGGCCAATCAGCGCGCCGATTTCTTTTTCGGGAACAATGTACATCGCGGTCTCCTGTAGAGTCAAAAAGCGGGAAGCGCCGCGTGGACGCATCCCGTTATTGTGGTCGGATTAGTAGGCTTTGCCGCGTGCGGAAACCGGCCAGACTGTTTCAACCTTGCCACCCCTCACGCCAACATACCAGTCGTGTACGTTGCATGTCGGATCGCAGTGACCGGGGACCAAACGCAGTTTATCGTTTATTTTCAAAGCGCCGTTCGGGTCAGAGACAACGCCGTGTTCGTCGGAGCATTTGATGTATTCAACATCGTCACGCCCGTAGACGGTGGGCAGGCCGCTGTCGACGGATTGGGCTTTCAGGCCCGCGTCAACGATGGCTTTGTCGGCTTTCGAGTGGCTCATCACGGTGGTCAGGATGAACAAGGCGTTTTCCCATTCGCCGTCGTCGATCCGTTTGCCGTTCTCGTCGAGAATCCGTCCGTAATCGGCATCCATGAAAGCGTAGGATCCGCATTGAAGTTCGTTATAAACGTTTGATGCGCTTTCGAAATAGTACGAGCCGGTGCCGCCGCCGCCAACGATGTCGCACGCGAGGCCATTGCTTTTGAGGCCATTCACCGCGTCTGCGACCTGCGCGATTGCCGCATCGAGTTTCACTTTACGGTCAGCGTAGAGATCCATGTGCTGCATCGCCCCTTGGTAGGCCTGAATGCCAGCAAATTTCAAACCTGGTGCCGTATCAATAAGTTTGGCAATATTTACAACATCCTGGGTGGTGTTGACGCCACAGCGACCTGCGCCGCAGTCGATTTCGACAAGGGCTTCTATTTGTGTGCCAGCGTCAACCGCTGCGTCGGACAGGGCTTTTACGTTTTCGGGATCGTCCACGCAAACCAGCACGCGACAGCCGAATTTTGGCATTTCGGCCAAGCGTTTAATTTTGGCAGGTTCGGTCACCTGATTGGAGACCATCACGTCTTTGATGCCGCCGCGTGCAAAGACTTCGGCTTCGGACACTTTTTGGCAGCAGACGCCGATGGCGGCACCCATATCTTGCTGCAGCTTCAGCACGTCTACGGATTTGTGCATCTTGCCGTGGGCGCGGTGACGCATGCCGTGGGCTTTTGCGTAGTCGCCCATTTTCTTGATGTTCCGCTCTAACGCATCGAGATCAAGGATCAGGCAAGGGGTCTGGATATCGGCTTCATTCATCCC
This sequence comes from Yoonia sp. MH D7, assembly GCF_054439475.1. Classification (NCBI taxonomy): domain Bacteria; kingdom Pseudomonadati; phylum Pseudomonadota; class Alphaproteobacteria; order Rhodobacterales; family Paracoccaceae; genus Yoonia; species Yoonia sp. MH D7. The sequence continues at coordinate 368,240 of NZ_JBTJCF010000001.1, read as the reverse complement.
CGGTTTTGCCGGAATATCAAAGCCCACGTCAAATTTATCAAAGTTCACAGGTGCGTTCATTTCAAATCTCCAAATTCTGGGCGCTGCCATGGCAGCAGATCAAGGTCGACGTTGCCGCCGGTAATTACCACGCCGACACGTTTGCCAGCGAAGATCTTTTTGTTCTTAAGAATGGTCGCCAAAGGCACGCCGCAGGATGGCTCGATGATGATCTTCATGCGCTTCCATGTGATTTTCATCGCGCCCACGATCTCGTGCTCGGTGGCGGTCAGGATGTCGGTGACGTGGGTGGACACAAAGTGCCAGGTCAGGTCTTTGAGAGGCACTTTCAGACCATCAGCGATTGTGTCGGGGGCGTCGTCAGCGATGATGTGCCCCGCTTTGAAACTGCGGTAGGCATCGTCGGCGTTTTTAGGTTCGGCTGCGTAGATTTTGATGTTTGGCGCGAGGTTCGAGAGCGTCAGGCAGGTGCCGGAAATCATGCCGCCGCCGCCGATCGGGGCCACAACAGCGTCGAGGTTTTCGACCTGTTCGATCAGTTCTGCCGAACATGTGCCCTGCCCTGCAATCACACGTGGGTCGTTATAGGGGTGGACAAATTCCGCGCCGGATTTGGCGATGACTTCGGCAAAGACCGCTTCGCGCGAGATGGTTGAGGGTTCGCATTCGACCACGATCCCACCGTAGCCACGCACCGCGTCTTTTTTCGCTTGCGGGGCGGTGTGGGGCATCACGACGGTGCACGGGATACCGCGACGGCCTGCTGCGTAGGACAGACAGGTGCCGTGGTTGCCGCTGGAATGGGTGGCCACGCCGCGTTTTGCCTGTTCGTCGGTCAGGCCGAACACCGCGTTGGATGCGCCGCGTGCTTTGAATGCGCCTGCTTTTTGCAGGTTCTCACATTTGAAGAACAGCTCTGCCCCTGTCAGATCATTAAGATACTGCGACGTCAGCACCGGCGTGCGGTGGATGTAGGGTTGAATGCGCTGATGCGCATCCAACATATCTTGAAGGGTCGGGATATACATCGCTTACGCTCCGTGCCGGTAGTGGGCTTGCGCCGCAGCCACGCCGGACCCGAGTTTGATGTCCAGACCCAGATCGACCATGACCATCTCGACCGTGGCCAGACCAGACAGCATCATCGCGTCGGTCAGCATGCCAAGGTGACCAATGCGGAACACTTTGCCAGCAACTTCACCCAAGCCCACGCCGAACGCCATACCGTATTTTTTGGCAGCGACGTTCACGATTTCAGTCGCGTCGAACCCTTCGGGGGTACAGATCGCAGAGACGCTGTCGGAATAGACGTCCGGTGTTTGGGCGCAGAGTTTCAGCCCCCAAGCGTCAACCGCATGGCGCACGCCTGTGGCGATACGGGTGTGGCGTGTAAAAACGTTTTCCAGACCTTCGGCTTCGATCATGGAGAGCGAAAGTTTAAGACCGTTCATCAGGCCGACAGGCGGCGTGTAGGGGAAGGCGTTGGCGGCGTAGCCTTTGGCCATATCGCGCACATCAAAGAAGGTGCGTGGCAGCGTGGCTGTCTCGACCGCTTTCATTGCTTTTTCGCTGAAGCCTACGATGCCCAGACCTGCTGGCAGCATGAAGCCCTTTTGCGAACCGGTAACGGCGGCATCGACACCCCATTCGTCAAAACGGAAGTCCATCGAGCCGATCGAGCTGACGCCATCGACGAACAGCAAGGCGGGGTGTCCAGCGGCGTCGAGTGCACGGCGCACGGCAGCGATATCGGATTTTACGCCGGTTGCGGTCTCGTTGTGAGTGGCAAGAACTGCTTTGATTTTGTGGTCTTTGTCGGCGGTCAGGATCTCTTGGTACTTGTCAGCTGGCACGCCCGCGCCCCAAGGGGTTTCAACAACCTGCACGTCCAGACCGTGACGCTGGCACATGTCGATCCAGCGGTGGCTGAACATCCCGTTGCGTGCTGCCAGAATGCTGTCGCCTGCTGACAACGTGTTGGAAATCGTAGTTTCCCAGCCGCCAGTCCCTGTGGACGGAAAGATAAAGATATGCGCGGTTTCGGATTTCAGCACTTTACGCACGCCTGCAAGGCAAGGATGCAGGATCTCGCCGAACAAAGGCGACCGGTGGTCGATTGTTGGCATATAGCAAGCCTGACGAATAGCCTCCGGCATGTTTGTCGGGCCGGGAATAAACACTGGATTTTGAAAGCTCATAACGATCTCCTCATTTCGGTTAACAATGAGTAAGCGGTTCGATATTTTTTCACAATTTTTTCGTTTAGTAAGTTAATTCAGATGAAATCATTCTATTAAGTCATGTTTTCAGTGTGTTATCTTTTTTCATCTTTTTATTTTACTTTCAAATATATCTGAAAGGTTTTATCTTAATTTCAAAGGGAGCATGAATATGACGCAAGAGAGCCGGAACAGAGGTCGCCCGAAGACACACGATCCTGCACTGGGGCAAAACATCATTCAGGCCGTCGATCGCGCAATCGATGTATTGGAGGTTTTGGCTGATGGAGGTGCGATGACCTTGTCGCAGATTGCAACAAAGATGGGGCAATCGCCCGCCACGCTATACCGCATTCTATGCACGTTTCAGGCGCGTGATATTGTTGAGAATGATGCCGTGACCCAAGAATGGACGATTGGGGCCAACGCATTTCGCATTGGTGCGAAGTTTTTGCGCCGCAATAATGTGGTCCTGAGTGCGTTGCCTGCGATGCGCCATTTGATGGAAACCACCGGCGAGACGTCTAATTTGGGTATCGAAAAGGCTGGTAAGGTTGTTTTCATCAGTCAGGTGGAAACCAACGAGTCGATCCGCGCGTTCTTTCCGCCGGGCACGCAAGCGCCGATGCATGCCTCGGGGATTGGCAAGGCGCTGTTGAGCACCTTTTCAGATGTGAAGCTGGCGCAGTATGTAAAAGAGCAAGTGTTGACCCAATTCACGCACAAGACGATTTGCACGGGTGAGGACCTTATCGGTGAGGTGAAGCGTATCCGCGCATTGGGCTATTCGTTTGATGATGAGGAAAAAGCGGTCGGGATGCGCTGCATCGCGGCGCCGATTTTTGACCATCAGGGTCAAGCAGTTGCAGGGATTTCGATCTCTGGTCCGTCGCATCGGTTGTCAGTTGATATGGTGACGCAGATTGGCGCGATTGTGAAGGCTGCAGCGAGAGATGTGTCCCGCAGTCTAGGGGCGGATCTAGACGACTAGGGGATGGCGTCGGGCAATCGTCGTCTGAGTGAGTTTGCAAACTGGTGGTTGAACCTGAATTATCCGCTGACCGCGGGTAAGGCTATACGGTTTGGTCGGCAGAACTGGATGATGCAATTGCCAAGATTGAGGCTTGGGCTGCCGGGCATCTGAGGACGCCCCGCAGGTTGGTTTATTTGACCAATTCGGTCCAGATCGAGGTGTAAAGCTCGGTGGCCGATGGCGGGCAGGTTGGCAGGAATCTACCGGCTGCTGCGAATTCGGCTGGCACGATGATTTCGGGCGCTGTGTTCATATCTTCCGGCATGAACGCATCCGAGCCTGAGATCCCGTTCGCGTAGCGCGCAAAGGTCGAGATCATCGCAGCGTTTTCGGGCAACATGATGAAGTCGAGGAATTTATAAGCTTCATCAACGTTTGCGGCGCCTGCAAGCAGGCCCACCGAGTCCATCCAAAGCGGGTAGCCTTCGACCGGATAGCCGTAGACCACATCGGGGTTGTTTGCGCGCGCGCGCATTGTCGATCCGTTCCAGTTGACCGATGCCGCGTAGTCGCCCGATGACAGTTTGTCGGTTGTGCCGTAGTCCATCGAGAGCCACGATGGTTTGGCGGCCATGAGTTTGTCGCGCACTTTTTTGAGGACTTCGAGGTCTTCGGTGCAGGCTTCGCCGCCGACGTTAAAGATGCTCAGCGCCATGATATCGCTCATTTCGGGAACCACGTTGACCTTGCCCACAAGTTCGGCGGGCGGATCAAGGAAGATGTCGGAGGTGTTCACATCGCCGCTATAGACGGAGGTATTGACCGCGATGCCGGTCGTGCCCCATTGCCACGGGATCGTGTATTTGCGCCCATCGTCCCATACCACATTTTGCCATTCGGGTGCGATGTTGCCAAAGTTTTCGAGGCGGGAATGGTCTAGTTCGACGATCAGCCCCTTACCCGCGAAGATCGGCACATAGTTAGCCGACGGGACAACCAAGTCAAAGCCGGACCCACCTGCCTCGACCTTTGCAAGTGCGGTGGTGTTGCTGTCGTAATCGGTGACGGTCACCGAGATGCCGGTCTCGGCCGTGAACTTTTCGATCAGTTCGGGATTGGTGTAATTGCCCCAGTTATAGAGGTTTAATTGCCCTTCAGCGAGGGCGAGGGTGGTGCTGCCAAGCAGGGCAGTGGTTGCCAATAAGATGGTTTTCATGGGTCTCTCCTTGAGATTAACAACGCGGGCTAGCCCCGCTTTTTGGTGACGATAAAGAAAATCGTCAGGATGCAAACTGTCAGGGCCAGAAGTGCGGTCGAGATCGCGTTGACTTCAGGTGTCAGGGCGCGCCGTAACTGGCCGAGCATGTAGGTAGGGAGCGTATCTTGCCCTGCTGATTTCACGAATTCGGTGATGATAACGTTGTCGAGCGAGATGATGAAGGCAAGCATAGCCCCTGCGATCACGCCAGACAGAAGTAGCGGCAGAGTGATATACCGGAACGTCTGCCACGGTGTTGCGTAGAGGTCGGCGGCGGCGGTTTCCATGGTGGTGTCCATGCCTTCCAGTCGTGCTTTGATCGGCAGATAGGCGAAAGGCACGCAGAAGGCGGAATGTGCAAGGATCAAGTAGCCAAGGCCGCTATAGCCTGTGGCGACTTTTACGGAGGAAAAGAAGATTAGCAGGGCCACGGCGGTCACGATTTCCGGTACCATCAGCGGTTGGTTGATGATGATGTAGATTGTGGTCTGGCCTTTGAATTTGCCGCGCCGCGTGGTGCCGAGAGCGGCCATTGTCGCGACCGTGGTCGCGATCACAGAGGCCCAGACGGCGATGATGAGCGAGCGAGCGGCGGCGCTTTGCACTGCTTCGTTCTGCGCGGCGATGGCGTACCATTTGAACGAGAACCCGCCCCATTGGTTTACCGAATTGCCGCCGTTGAACGAGTAGACCACAAGCGTGACAATTGGTGCGTAGAGTATAACAAACGCGGTGATTGCGATGAAGGTGAAGCCCGCCAGTTTGGTGACGTCAAAGGCGCGTGGCTTAGCCATTTTTAGCGTCCTTTTCCGAGACCCGTGTGTAAATGATCAGCGACCCTAAGACGAGGATCAACAGCACCGTTGAGAGGGCTGCTCCCAGTGGCCAGTTCTGTCCTTGTCCGAATTGTAATTCGATAAAATTGCCGATCATCATGTTTTTGCCGCCGCCCAAGACGCGTGGGGTAACGTAGGCGCCGAGGCTGGGAATGAACACGAGGATCGCGCCCGCCACGATGCCCGGTTTGATGATGGGCAGGATAACTTTGGTGAGGATTTTAAAGCGGGAGGCGTAGAGATCATAGCCTGCTTCGATCAGTTTGAAATCGAACCGGTCGATGGCGGCATAGAGCGGTAGGACCATCAACGGCAGGTAGACGTAGGCCATGCCGATCAGCACAGCGCTATCGGTATAGAGGATCTGGATTGGTTCGGAGATCAGGCCGATATTGATCAGAAATGTGTTAAGAAGCCCTTGGTTGCGGATGACTTCCATGATTGCGAACGTGCGGATCAAAAGGTTGGTCCAGAACGGGATGGTGATCAGGAAAAGCCAGAGGTTGCGTGATGCGGCGGGCCGTGTGGCGATAAACCACGCGGTTGGCAGACCGAACCCAAAGGTGATAAGAGTGGTCAGGATCGAGAGTTTGACCGAACGCCATATGATAGAAAGGTTTGCATCGGCGAAGCTAACGGTGCCGTCGAAAATATCGCGACTGAACAGAACCCTGAACCATGCTTCACCAGAGAGGATCCAGCGCACGCCAGAGTAGTCGCCTTTTTCAAGAAAGGAATACATCACAACGATGACCAGGGGGCCACTCGCCGCGATTAACAGCAGGATTAAGGCAGGGGCGGAGAGCAGCCAGCCATTTGCGCCTTTACTGCGTGATCCTGAGCGGCCGCTCATGATTTCAACACTTGCACGGCGCTTGCGTCGATGGTGATAGCCACCTCGTCGCTAACGTTCAACGCGGTGGCTGAGTTGCTTTGAACCCGCGCGATCAGAGTGCTGTCGTCGCGCAAGGCCAGCGTGTAGTGGGTGTCGGTGCCAAGGTAAGTGGCGTCGATGATTTTGGCGGCGATGCCGCTTGGGGTGATGCTGATCTGTTCGGGGCGCACAGCAAGGGTGACTTCGCCCGCGTGATCAGCCAGTGGCACGGCTAGAATGTCGCCAGAGCCGATTTGCACACCGCCGATTTGCACGCGCCCGACAAGGAAATTTGTTTCACCAATAAAATCCGCCACAAAGCGGTTTACCGGGCGGTTATAGATGTCGCGCGGGCTGCCGACTTGCAGCAAGCCACCCGCCGACATGACGCCGATCCGGTTGGACATGGTCAGCGCTTCTTCCTGGTCGTGGGTCACGAAAACGAAGGTGATGCCGGTTTCAGTTTGCAAACGTTTCAGTTCACTTTGCATTTCTTTGCGCAGTTTGAGGTCGAGCGCAGAAAGCGGTTCGTCGAGCAGCAAAACTTCGGGTTCGGGGGCCAAGGCGCGGGCCAAGGCGACGCGCTGTTGTTGCCCGCCTGACATTTGGTCGGGCATACGGTCGGCAAATTGTTCCAGTTTGACTAATTCCAGAACGCGCGCCACAGCGGCGTCTACGACTTTGCGTGATTTGCCCTGCATTTTGAGGCCAAAGCCGACGTTTTGGGAGACGGTCAGGTGGGGAAATAACGCGTAGGATTGAAAGACTGTGTTCACAGGCCGCAAGTTTGGCGCGGTGTGTGTAATGTCGCGTCCGTTCAGCAGGATTGTGCCGGATGTTGGAGTCTCGAATCCTGCGATGCAGCGCAGCAGTGTGGTTTTCCCACAGCCTGACGGGCCTAGGAGGGTGAAGAATTCGCCTTGTTCGATGCCGATGGACACATCGCCAAGTGCTGTCACGGCGCTGGCGCCAGCGCCGTAAATCTTGCCGACGTTTTGTACGTTTACCGCGATGTTTTCATTCAATGTATGGTCCCTCCAGATCGTCACTATGCGCGGGCTTTTTCTATTGGGCAAGTCTTTCGACTGCGAAGGCCGGTTTGCGGTTAGCCCAAGGCTGTGCGCGTTCGAGGTCGGCGCAAAGCGCAATTAAATCCGTGTCTTGGCCAAAGGGAGCTGCCAGATGGATGCCCACAGGCAACCCGCCTTTGGTCCAGTGCATTGGCACAGAGGCCGCGGGTTGGCCGCTGGCGTTAAAGGTGGCGCAGAACGGGGAGTAGGCGAAAATACCGCCTTCGCCGATGCGGTAATTTTCGTAGTCATCGCGGTCGTGGGTGAAGCGCCCGACTTGGGCGGGGGGCTCTGCGAGGGTGGCGCAAAGCAGGATATCATAGTCGTTAAAGAACAGGGCCATGTCGCGCCCGTAGCTGTGGATTTCGCCAACGGCGTCGAGGTAATCTGCGCCGCTGATCCCGTCTGCAAAGGCCATTGCGCTGCGTGCGACCCCCTGGATGTCGTTGGGGCGCAGAGTGGTGGCGCGAGATTTCAAGGTTGCGCTAATGCTAAGTGCGGTGCCGCAAGCGACGATTTTTGTCCATGCACGCATCATGCCTTCGTGGTCGGCGTTCGGCCGTGCGGGCGTGATGGTGTGGCCCATGCTTTCGAGCAGGGCGGCAGTGTTTGTAACGGCGGTTTTACAGTCGGGGTGGATGGCGTTGCCTGTGAAGGTTGTATCGCAGAGCGCGATGCGCAGGGGTTTGGCGGGGCGTTCAATTGCTTGCGCGTAGGTGCAGGGCATCGGCGGCGCGACATAGGGTTGGCCCAGATCATAGCCTGCACAGGCGTCCATCATTGCCGCGTTGTCGCGCACCGAGCGGGATAGGAAGCCGTCGATCGCCATGCCAGCCCAGCCTTCGCCGGCGGAGGGGCCTTCGGGAAAACGGGCGCGGGTGGCTTTGAAGCCGAACAAGCCGCAGCTGGAGGCGGGGATGCGCACCGAACCGCCGCCGTCCGAGCCGTGTGCGATGGGGATGATGCCTGCGGCGACGGCGGCACCTGCCCCGCCTGACGAGCCGCCTGATGTGTGGTCGAGATTCCACGGATTGCGGGTGGAGCCGCCGTAAACCGAGGCTTCGGTTACGGCCCCGATCCCGCCTTCGGGAGAGGTGGTGCGCCCGAATGTCACGACGCCGGTTTTGCGCATACGCAGATACATTTCGCTGTCATAGGTATAGTGTGTGTCGCGCCAGAGGTTTGAGCCATTATGGGTTGGGAAATCAATGGCTTCGGCGCCGAGGTCTTTGAGCAGGAACGGCACGCCTTTGAACGGGCCATCGGGTAGGCCGTCTTTTATGTGGCGGCGCGCGGTGTCTTCTTGCAAAAGGACCACCGCGTTGATGTCGGGGTTCAGGGCAGCAACGCGCGCGAGGGCCTGATCGAGCAATTCATCGGGCGAGACTGCGCCGGATGCGACCGCATCGGCCATATCGGTTGCGTCATTCCAAGCGTCCATGTTCCGTCCTCCTAAGATAGTGACGAATGTGGCCGTGGAACGCGGGAAGTCAATATTGAACGTGGACGACTTCGTCAGTTTGCGTCTGATTTAAGGTCCCTACCCCGCCAGCGTCACCAGATTGGGGACCGGACATCTTGGCATGGATTCCCGCGCGCGATTGCATCCTTCATTTTGAGTGCGCAGATGGTCGTCTTTGCGACCGGTCAGCAGGCAGTGTAGTAGTGAAATAAGCGAGTTTATTTCTGGGCCAAGCCTGTTGCTCTGCATGAGAACCGGCCGCGCATTCAAATTTTTTGTAATGGTGCCCTGCGGAATGTGAATGGCAGTTCACGGGTGCCGTCTGGATCACCACTTTTGCAGAAGCTGATGTGATAGTATCGAACGGCTGTGAGATCTCAAGCAGGAGGTCGTTTACTTGCAAAACTTGCAGGACGGCTCCCACACAAAACGCGTGATCAAGGACTGGATTTGGTTCAACACCTTCAAGCGGCTCCACACTGGTTTTATAATATCCGTGCTGAAAAATTGCCCCAACCGGAGTCCGTTATTTCGCAAAAATGGGTCGTGATACAATTGTTATCATGGGATTTTTTTAAGTATTAGCGGTTTTTTTGAAGCGCGTCATTGCCACGGATAAAGGCGGTCAGACCTCGCAGGTGATGGCGTCCACTGTTACGGGCACGGAAAAATCTACGGTATTATTGCGCGCACCTCGGACGACGCTGGCAGTGCCAAAGAGCGGAAGTCGATCCGGATTGTGCCGCACGCCTGAGAGTGGTTTTTTTGCTGATTGCCAGTCGGGTACGCAACGCTTAAATCGGCCAAATGGTCGCATTGATCCCGCAGGTTGTGGTTACCACCCGAAACATGAGATAGTGCATGTGGGCGCAACAGGCGCGCGGCAACGGGAAGGATCAGATCCCATGGCAAATGCTATCAGCTTTGAGAAACAATGCGATCAATGTCCTATCCGGCATCGTGCTCTCTGTGCGACATGCAGTCCTGATGAGTTATCGGAGCTGAATGATACGAAGTATTATCGTAGCTTCGAGGCCGGCCAGCCGATTATGTGGAGTGGCGACCGTATGGGCTTTGTCGGGTCGGTTGTGACTGGCACAGCGACGATCGAACGTCTGATGGAGGACGGCCGAAAGCAGACGATGGGATTACTGTTGCCCTCGGATTTCATTGGCAGGCCCGGACGTGATACGGCGATTTATGATGTGACGGCTGTGACGGATGTTGTGCTATGTTGTTTCCGCCGTGAGGGGTTCGAGCAGATGGTGGGCAAGACCCCGCATCTGTCGCAGCGCATGTTGGAAATGGCGCTGGATGAATTGGATTCAGCCCGCGAATGGATGCTGTTGTTAGGCCGCAAGACGGCCCGCGAAAAGATTGCGACTTTTCTGATGATGCTGGTCCGCCGCACTGGGACAAAGAAAAATATTGCAGAGGGTGAAGTCCAGATCGTGTTGCCACTGACCCGCGAAGCGATGTCGGATTATCTGGGACTAACAATCGAGACTGTCAGCCGCCAGTTTTCGAGCCTGCGTAAAGAGGGGCTGATTGTGCTGGATGGCAAGCGGGATGTGACAATTCCCGACGTTGATGCGCTAAAGATTGAGACAGGATCGTAATCATCTTAGTGTGCCATCAGGATCGGGATATCCGTCAGCCGTAACATGTCGCGGGTCGCGCCGCCAAGCAATGCTTCGCGCAGAGGCGAGCGACCGTAAGCACCCATCACAACCAAATCGACGCCGCGTTCTTTGGCGCGGGTCAACAGCTGGGCGCCGATGGAAGGCTCGGCGCGAGCGAGGATCGAGATGTCTGCGCGCGCACCAAACCTTGCGATGTAAGCGGCCAACCTGCCGCCTCGATCCGAGCGTTCGTGTCCATGAACGGGAGGATCGACAATGGTGATTTCGGTCTCGCGCGCGGCTGCGATCAGTGGAAGACCTGCACGGCATGCCGCCATGGCCTGTACACCGTCGTCCCATGCGATCATGACATTTTCAAAGTTTATTTTGTCGCTACATGCGGGCGGCACCATCAGAACGGGGCGGCTAGCGCCCAGAACGCTGGCCTCGAAGATCATTGTGTCGGCGCGACCCGCGGTATCTTGATACGGGGTCGGCAGCACGATCAGATCATAGAACCGCATAGTGTCGGAGATAAAGACGTCCAGCCCACCCGGCAGTGTTGTGACGTTCTGCACGTCCCAAGCGATATCTTCTGCAGCGAGCCTGTCGCGTGCGCAGGCCTCGAGTTTGTTTGCAATTCCTTGAGAAATTTCGAAGTTTTGCTGGACGGCAAGCGCCTGTACGCCTGCATAATAAAATCCCGGATCGGTATCGTCTACGCCGATGCACAATACATGCAGATGCGCGCCAGCCTTTCGGGCAAAGGCGATGGCCACTTCGAATGCCGCCCTGTCCTGTGCTGGCTCGTGCAAAATTGTTGCAATAGACTTATACGACATGTGGGCTCCCTTGCTTTGCTGCAAACTCTTTTCAGGACCGTAGAATGGGGGCTTGCTATGCGTCTTTGATCTATCGCAAATGGGTCATTCACGGGAATTTGATTCAGATCAATGTTTGTTGCACCTTGTTCGCGCAAAAGAAGATAGCGAACAGGTTGTCGTGGCCCATCGGTCGCGTCCTAAGAACGAGGGGTTTTCATGCTCAATTACTTTAAATTAGCGGCTTTAGGGTTAATTATCCTATTTGCCGCGATGGCTACAAATTTCGCGAGGGACTTGGCTTATCAAGTTCATGCGATTCTTATTTTCCTGGTGGCATCAGGCATGTTTATCTGGGTATTGCGTGGCACCGACGAGCCGCGCTCTCTGGTTGATAGCAATGGCTACATGGATGGCGTTATCCGTGCGGGTGTGATTGCGACCGGGTTCTGGGGAGTTGTCGGTTTCCTCGTGGGGGTGATTATCGCCTTCCAGCTTGCGTTTCCGGTGCTTAATTTTGAATTTGCGCAACCCTATCTTAATTTTGGCCGTCTGCGTCCGCTGCACACAAGTGCGGTGATTTTTGCCTTTGGTGGCAACGCATTGATCATGTCATCTTTCTATGTTGTGCAGCGCACAAGCGGGTCGCGTCTGTTTGGCGGCAGCCTGTCGTGGTTCGTTTTCTGGGGCTATCAGTTGTTTATCGTGCTGGCCGCAACCGGCTATGTGCTTGGCTCGACCCAGTCGAAAGAATATGCCGAGCCCGAGTGGTATGTTGATATTTGGCTGACCATCATCTGGGTTTCCTATCTCATCGTTTTCCTTGGCACGATCTTCACCCGTAAAGAGCGTCATATCTATGTGGCAAACTGGTTCTATCTTGCGTTTATCGTCACGGTGGCGATGCTGCATATTGTGAATAACCTTTCGATTCCTGTGTCCATCTGGGGCAGTAAGTCGGTTCAGGTGTTTGCAGGTGTTCAGGATGCGATGACCCAGTGGTGGTATGGCCATAATGCGGTTGGCTTTTTCCTGACGGCTGGTTTCTTGGGTATGATGTACTACTTTGTGCCGAAGCAAGCAGGTCGTCCGGTGTTTTCGTACAAGCTGTCAATCATCCACTTTTGGGCCCTGATTTTTCTCTACATCTGGGCGGGTCCGCACCACCTGCACTATACGGCGCTGCCTGATTGGGCGGGGACGCTGGGCATGGTATTTTCGATCATCTTATGGATGCCAAGCTGGGGCGGTATGATTAACGGTCTGATGACGCTGCAAGGTGCATGGGACAAGCTACGCACCGACCCGATCATCCGTATGATGGTCACAGCGCTTGCATTCTACGGCATGTCCACATTCGAGGGTCCGATGATGTCGATCCGTGCTGTGAACTCGTTGTCGCACTATACTGACTGGACGATTGGTCACGTCCATTCCGGCGCACTTGGCTGGAACGGCATGATCACATTTGGTGCGATCTACTTTATGACACCGCGTCTATGGGGCAAAGTTCAGATGTATTCGATGTCTGCGATCAACTGGCATTTCTGGTTGGCTACTATCGGGATCGTTCTTTACGCATCTTCGATGTGGGTATCAGGGATCATGGAAGGTTTGATGTGGCGTGAAGTTGATGCGCAGGGCTTCCTTGTTAACAGCTTTGCCGACACGGTTATTGCGAAATACCCAATGTTGGTGGTCCGTGGTCTGGGTGGGGTTCTTTACCTGACCGGCGCGATCATCATGGTCTGGAACATGTGGATGACGATCCGTGGAGGTCAAAAAGTGACCGCTCCGGTCGGCGTTGCGACAGTATAGGAAGGGTTTAGATCATGGGTTTCCTGAATAAACACCAAATCATCGAACGTAGCCCTACGCTGCTTTTGATCGGCACATTTGTCGTCGTCTCGATTGGCGGCATTGTTGAGATCGTGCCGCTATTCTATCTTGAGAATACAATCGAAGAAGTAGAGGGCATGCGCCCCTACTCGCCGCTCGAACTGACGGGTCGCGACATCTATGTCCGTGAGGGTTGCTATAACTGTCACAGCCAGATGATCCGCCCGATGCGCGACGAAGTAGAGCGTTACGGTCACTATTCACTGGCAGCGGAGAGCATGTATGACCACCCGTTCCAGTGGGGATCAAAACGCACGGGCCCTGATGTGGCCCGTGTCGGTGGCCGCTATTCAGACGTATGGCATGTGGATCACCTGACTGACCCGCAGTCTGTTGTTCCTGAATCGATCATGCCGAAATACGGGTTCTTGATGGATGTCACGATTAGCGGCGAATACATTCAGGACTTGATGTCGACGCATCGTTTTGTGGGTGTTCCTTACACCGACGAGATGATTGCGGCTGCCCCTGCCGATTTTCTGGCGCAGGGCGATCCCGACAGCGATTTCGACGGATTGCTTGAACGCTATCCCAAGGCGGTTGTCAGCAACTTTGACAACCAGCCGGAGCTGACAGAGATGGACGCACTGGTCGCTTATTTGCAAATGCTGGGCACATTGGTCGATTTCTCGACCTTTACCCCTGCTGCAAGCCGTTAGGGAGGACACACGATATGGATAAGTATTCGATGTTGCGTCAATTCGCGGACAGCTGGTTCCTGATATTGATGACCCTGTTCTTTTTGGGGACGATTGTCTGGGCTTTTCGCCCCGGCAGTCGCAAAGAGCACAATGACACCGCCAACGTCGTTTTTCGCAATGAGACCGCTGCGGATAAGGACGACGAAAAAGTGGAGGCACGTAAATGACCGAGCACGAGAAAGACATCGATCAGGAAACTGGGATCGAGACGACAGGTCACGAATGGGACGGCATCAAAGAGCTGAACAATCCGCTGCCGCGCTGGTGGCTCTGGTCGCTTTATCTCTGCATTATCTGGGGCGTTTGGTATGTGATTGCCTACCCTGCGTGGCCGCTGATTAAAGGCGCGACCGAGGGCTATCTTGGCTATTCGACCCGTGCGAATGTTGCGACTGATATTGCGGCGGTGAACGACAGGAACGCCGATTTGCGTGCTGCATTGACTGAGGTTGATTTGACCGTGCTTGAAGAAGACGAAGCCCTGAGCCGCTTTGCGGTTGCGGGTGGGGCTGCGGTGTTCCGCACCAACTGCTCGCAGTGCCACGGCTCTGGTGCGGCGGGTGGCAAGGGGTATCCCAACTTGCTGGATGATGACTGGCTCTGGGGCGGCACGATCGAGGATATCGCCTATACGATTAACCACGGTATTCGCAACGAGGTCGACTTTGATTCACGCTGGACCGAGATGCCTGCTTTTGGTGACATCCTGGAATCTGACCAGATCGATCAAGTCGTGCAGCATGTTATCTCGTTGTCATCAAACGAGTTTGACGTGGCTATGGCTGCTGAAGGTGCAGTTGTTTTTGACGAGAACTGTAGCTCTTGTCATGGCGTTGAAGGCCTTGGCGACAACCAATTGGGCGCGCCAAACCTCGCCGATGCAATCTGGCTTTATGGTGGCGATGTTGCCACTGTGACAGAGACCGTCACGAATTCCCGCTTTGGTGTTATGCCACCTTGGGGCACGCGTCTGTCGCAATCAGATGTAAACGCTGTTGCGGCCTATGTTCACCAGCTTGGCGGCGGCGAATAAACCCATCCCCTTTCCAAAAGGGGCGCTTGCGAGAGTGAAAACCTCGCAAGCTGATCCCACCTCTGGCCTGTTCGCGCATTCTAGGGGTGGGATTGTTTGTTACTTGACCTACATCAAAGACGTGGCCTAACCCGCTACCTATCCCTACACTGCGTACAGGTCTGGATAGAAAATGAACACTGAAACTCCCCCCAAATTATTTGCTGCTCAAGAACCCATCTTTCCACGGAAAGTGAAGGGAAACTTCCGCACGTTCAAGTGGTTAGTCATGGCCTTCACACTGGGTATTTACTACATCACGCCGTGGATCCGTTGGGATCGCGGCCCTGCCCTGCCCGATCAGGCGGTGTTGATTGATTTGGCAAACCGCCGTTTCTATTTCTTTTGGATCGAAATCTGGCCTCACGAATTCTATTTTGTTGCAGGTCTACTGATTATGGCCGGTCTTGGGCTGTTTCTGTTTACCTCGGCGCTTGGCCGCGTCTGGTGTGGCTATGCTTGCCCGCAGACGGTCTGGACCGATTTGTTTATTCTAGTAGAGCGCTGGATCGAAGGGGATCGCAACGCGCGTGTCCGGCTGTGGAAATCCAAGTGGGACATGAAGAAATGGCGTCTACGCCTGACAAAATGGGCGGTCTGGCTGGTCATCGCGGTGGCGACTGGTGGCGCTTGGGTGTTCTACTTTACAGATGCACCGGCTCTTGCACGCGACCTGCTTGCTGGGGCTGCTCATCCTGTTGCCTATTCGACGATCGCAATTCTAACGGCGACAACATTCCTGTTTGGCGGGTTCATGCGTGAACAGGTTTGCATTTACATGTGTCCTTGGCCGCGTATCCAAGGTGCAATGATGGATAATGACACGCTGACTGTGGGTTACCGCGAATGGCGTGGGGAACCACGCGGCAAAAAGCGCGTTGAGGGTGCGGGTGACTGTATCGATTGTATGGCGTGTGTGAACGTCTGTCCGATGGGCATCGATATTCGTGACGGTCAGCAGATGGAATGCATTACGTGCGCGCTATGCATCGATGCCTGTGACGACGTGATGGATCGTATCGGAAAGCCCCGCGGTTTAATCGATTATCTGGCATTGGGCGACGAGCCAACAGAACGCGGCGGCAAAGCGCCAAAGCCGGTGTGGAAGCATATTCTGCGTCCGCGCACGGTCATCTATACGGCACTCTGGTCGCTGATCGGGTTCGCGTTGGTATTTGCATTGTTTGTGCGTGCTGACATCGATCTCACTGTCGAAGCGGTGCGGAACCCGACCTATATTACATTATCCGACGGCTCTGTGCGCAACACTTATAACCTGCGCCTGCGTAACAAGCATGGTGAACCGCGTGACTTCATGCTGTCAGTCACCTCTGACGAGACCATGCGCATAAGTTTAGAAGGCCAACCCGGTGCCAATGTCGTTGTGCCTGCGGATAGCTCATATATCCAGCGGGTCTATATCACGGCGGGTCCGCAAGATCCGGCTGCAAAGATCGACGCGACAGACCTAAGGTTCTGGGTAGAAGATGTGTTGAACGGCGAACGTGCCTATCGTGACAGCACATTCAACGGAAAGGAAAACTAATGGCAACTGCAACTAAAGGACAAATGACCGGCTGGAAATTTCTGGCGATCATGGTCATAGGCTTTGGCGTGATCATCGCGGTGAACCTGACATTGGCTTTCAAGGCTGTTTCGACGTTTCCCGGGCTAGAGACCAGAAACTCTTATGTTGCCAGCCAGTCGTTTGACGTGGAACGCACCGCCCAGCTCGCGCTGGGTTGGGAGGCGCAGGCCGCTGTGAGGGCAGGCCAGTTGCGTGTCAGTTTCCGCAAGGATGGCGTACCGGTCGAGCCGGTGATCGCATCTGCGGTGTTGGGACGCGCGACGCATGTGGCGTCTGATCAAACGCCGATCCTTGTGTTTGATGGTGCCGACTTTGTAGCACCTGTGGACCTTGATGGCGGGAATTGGAACTTGCGCTTGGTTGCGATTGCGGCTGACGGCACAGAGTTTCGCCAGCGGATGATTGTTGACATTGAATAATGGCCGTTTCTGCTTGTCCCGCCTGTGATGCGGCCCCGTTTGCCCAGGAAATTGTCAGCAAGCGTCTAGCTGCTGGCGATATTATTCTGTCTTTGCCCGGCATTCATTGCGCGGGCTGTATTGGCACGGTCGAGCGTGCGCTGACGGCGACCCAAGGCGTTACCGAGGCGCGTGTGAACCTAAGCCGCAAGCGGGTAACGATTGCGGCGAAAGGCATGCAACCTGAGGCATTGATCGCGGTCCTGGAAAACGCGGGCTATGAGGCTCACGCCTTGGACGCGCCGATGATGTCTGCGGTTGACGGTGATGCCGAGGGTCGCATGATGGTGGTTCGTTTGGGCGTCTCGGGTTTTGCGATGATGAACGTGATGCTGTTTTCGGTGGCTGTGTGGTCGGGAGCGTCGTTGGCGACCCAGCATATGTTCCACTGGTTGTCAGCCATCATTGCACTGCCTGCCCTGTTTTTCTCGGCGCAGGTTTTTTTTCGACATGCGTGGCAAGCATTGCGGGTCGGGCGGCTGAATATGGACGTGCCGATTTCGCTGGCGATTATTCTTGCATCGGGTCTTTCGGTCTATGAGACCTCGATTGGCGGCCAGCATGTTTATTTTGATGCGGCTTTGTCGCTGACATTTTTCTTGCTGATCGGGCGCTATCTTGATCATCGCACACGGATTGCCGCCCGCTCGGCTGCACAAGAGTTAAGTGCGCTCGCGAGCCCTAACGCGGTGCGGGTCACGGGTGATTTACAGGAAACCGTGCCTGTCACCGAGCTTGAAATCGGTGATCTGATCCGCGTGATGGTTGGGATGCGTGTGCCTGTTGACGGGCAAATCACGCAAGGGACATCAGACAGTGACCGCTCGTTTTTAACTGGTGAGAGCCTGCCAGTTAGGGTGAATGTCGGTTGCGATATTTCCGCGGGTGAGGTTAACCTGACAGGGCCGTTTACCCTGCGCGTCACCCAAGTCGGCGAAGATACGACGCTGGCCCGTATGGCGCGTTTGGTCGAGAATGCCGAGGGTGCGCGTAACAAATACACAGCACTTGCCGACCGCGCGGCACGGATTTATGCACCAGCAGTGCATCTTCTGGCGCTTGTCACGTTTACGGGTTGGATGGTGTTATCACATGACATCGCGCTGTCGCTGAATATTGCGATTTCCGTACTGATTATCACCTGTCCTTGTGCGCTGGGACTGGCTGTACCTGCGGTCATGACAGCGGCGACGGGTCGTCTGTTCCGGCGAGGCTTGCTGGTCAAAAATGGCACGGCGCTGGAGCGTCTGGCCGAGATTGATACAGTTGTTTTTGACAAAACAGGCACGTTGACCGAAGGATATGCGCGTATTGATATGGATGCGATGGACGCCGATAGTCTGGCGGTACTCGCGGCCCTTGCAAAAGCATCCCATCACCCTGTTTCGCGCGCGATTGCGGCGGCAATACCAACGTCTGTGATTGCTGCTGACCTGACCGATGTGACTGAACAATCGGGTTTAGGTGTGACGGCCACGTGGCAGGGCCAAACAGTGCGTTTGGGACGCGGTGACTGGGTTGGTGCGCGGGTGTCCCCTGCCATGAAAATCGGCGACGCGCAGGCGATACCGCTGACGTTTTCGGAAACTTTGCGCGACGGTGCCGCTGCCGCGATAGCAAACCTGAAAGCGCGCGGAATTCCTGTGCATATCTTCTCTGGTGATACGCGAGACGCGGTTGATGCATTGGCGAAAACGCTAGATGTGACAGATGCACGCGCGCAGATGACACCCGATGAAAAACTGTCTGCTATTGAGGCGATGACGGACGCGGGTGCAAAGGTTTTAATGATTGGTGACGGGTTAAACGACACGGCGGCGCTTGCGCAGGCCTATGCGTCGATCTCACCTGCGTCAGCGTTAGATGCGTCGCGTGCCGCGTCGGATATTGTGCTTTTGAGCCGGAGCTTGGCCGAAATTCCTGACGCTATCAGCACCGCGAGATCTGCGCGCGTGCGGGTTTTAGAGAACTTTGGCATCGCCGCAGGTTATAATATGATCGCGATTCCTATCGCAATCGCGGGTTATGCGTCACCGTTGGCAGCCGCGATTGCCATGTCGGCCTCGTCGATCACTGTTTTGCTGAACGCATTGCGAGTAAGGTAATACCATGAATATCCTGATCATACTTATCCCCGTTTCGCTGATTTTGGCCAGCTTGGGCCTCGCTGGGTTTCTATGGACCCTACGTGCCCGCCAATATGAAGACCTGGACGGCGATGCCTGGCGAATATTGGTCGAGGACGATCAAGCGAAAGACGACATTTAGAACAAAAAAAGGGGCAGATTACTCTGCCCCTTCTCTTCACTAACCAAGGCTTGCGAGGGCAAGCCCACTTGGGAATGCACGCCCGATTAGTTAAAGTTGTATACCAGCGAAACGCCAAGCGTGTTGGAGCCGTCGGAGAACTTGTCGTCCGAAGAGTCGTCATACTTGGTTGCATAGGATGTGCGCAGCGACAGTGTATCTGTCATGGAAACGCTCAATGCCAATTCGTTGCTTACAATAGTCTTGAGGTCTGTAACTGCAACATCTGTGTCGTTGGTGATGAATGCGGTGTCTGTCAAGCTTCTGAAGAAGCTGGAAGAAATTGCACCAGCAACTTCGTCTGTGTCAGCCTTAGCATCGTACTCGGACATCAGGTAACCTGGGCCAGCCTGAACCGACCACTGTGTGTCAGCCGTGTTAAAGATACGGTAGCCAAGACCTGCGGAAACAAGAATTTCCTGTGTCGGGGAATCGCCAGTTGCGAACTTGTTCATTTCTGCATTCACAGATCCGTAACCGAACAAGGAAGAGTTGAAGTCGCGACGGTAGTCAGCGCCAAGCAACAATGTGTTCTTCTCGTCGAACGTGGAACCGTCAGCGTTTTCGCCGTCGGAAAAGTTGAACGCAGCTGTGACGTCGATGCTGTTCACACCGTCGAATGTGCCGTAGCGCAGGCCAACACCAATATCAGTGTCTTCGTCGCCATCGTTAGTTGAGGCTGTTCCGCGCAAGGACATGGAACCGTAAGACCCTGGTGTACGGCCGTCGTTTGCGAATGTTGGACGCTCTGCTGCGTCTGTGATCGAATCTTCGATCGCTTCTACAGCTGTTGCGGATGCTGTGTTATCAGCAAATACTGGCGTCTGTGCACTTGCAGCAGTCGCTACAAAACCGCTGATTGCAGCGATGATAAATACGTTGGTCTTCATGGGTCAATCCTCTCCCAAAGAAAGTGACCCGAACTTGTAATAAGAACGGGAGCATTCCTGCTAAAATTGAACTAGTCCCTCGCTATTATCAAGTAAAGTGTAAAATAATCGTGCTTGAGCGGAGTTTTGCTCATGCATCCTAGACGTTATTAAAATGCTACAGTGGCTTGATTTCGCTAATTGCACACAGGTCCCGCAGAACGGCGCCGCCCTCGTTTTCCGCGTTTTTGCCGACCCGCGCAATCACAGCAAGCGCGGCTTTTAAAATCACCGGGTCCATATCCTGACGCCAGACGGCCCAAACCGGATAGGGAAATGCAGGTGCGTCAGGCACCAGATGCAATTGGCCACTATCAAGGTATTTTTTGACGTAGCGCGCTGGTAAATACGCTGCAGCTTGCCGGTTTATCACATATTCCGTCACCATTGCCCCCAAAGAGAACGTGATACCGGGGTTGGTTAGTTCGGGGAATGCCTGACTATGGGCGTCCACAAATTCTGGCCCCCAGTCCACAAAGACGTAGCGCCCTTTCATGTCTAAAGTCGGGTTTGCCCATGACGCGACCAGCACCAGATCTTCGTCCATCACTTTCTCAACCGCAAGGCCAGGTCGCATTTGCGGCATGTAAAGCAAACCTAACTGGATTTTTCCTTCGATCAGGTATCGCGTCAGCCGGTCAGGCATGCCGATTTCAGCGCGCATATTCAGGTCGGGCATATCTGCGCGCAATCCGTCCAACAACCGGAACCCCAAGCGCGGCCATAGCGAATATTGCGCCCCGATTGTCAGGCTACGGGTAAAACCTGGCGGGATCGCGATTTGCTGGCGCGCCTCTTCCCAAGTCCTGATCATCGACAGTGCATAGGCTTCAAATTCACGCCCTGCCGGCGTCAGCTCCGCCCCTGACTTGGACCTTGTAAAAAGTGATTTACCAAGACTGTCTTCCAAGCGCAGAACCCGCAGGGAAACCGCCGATTGCGTCACATACAGACGGTCGGAGGCCGCAACGAAAGATCCTGTCGCCGCAACCTCAAGAAAAGTTTTGAGAAGTGTTATATCCATGAGAACCGTTCTGCCAGCAACACAGGCAAAACCCTAGTAAAATTCTTCAATATGGCATATTTTGGACGTAATCGTGCAACTCCCGTCATGGTAAAAATCCGCTGTGAAGCAGTGCAAACCGCCGCCAAATGCGAACGCATCGCCCAGCTTTACTGGGATCACCTCGAAAGTTGATAGTATTCAAACGGCGTCGAATGGCGGCCCTTCTTACGTTGCCACAAAGATTTTGCGCGCCGCCCATTTCAGCCGTTTAGTATTGCGGATGTCTAGGACAGGTAGTCGGGGGGTATTCGGCTTTGGTAAGGCGCGGTATTGGCGCCGCTTCGTGACAGAAATTCGGGTCCTCGCTGAAGTAGTGTTGCATCAGGGGACGGTGAGATATTCAAACCAGCGGCAGCGATAGGTCTTCGTGGCCTCCAGTACCTCGGATGCGAACGTCAGTAAGACATCGCGCGGCGACATGCAGCCCAACTGGCTATCGGCGTTAAACTCGGGAGTTGTGGCTTACTGGTGTGTCCCTCCGTCACTTGGCGCTGCTTTTCTCGCGGACCTGTGTGAGCACGCCGGATTTACTTACGCTCGATCTGCATCGTCCAGGTTTTTGGTACGATCAGTGCCACGCGCGGCCCGTTTGCGGCACTGGCTGCATTGGCGGCGTTATGAACACTTTATTAGCCGGTAAAGTTGAACGACCCTGAACGCCTGTTTGCAAGTTCCGGAAATCAGCGCGAGCAGTGGGTTTTCAGTCAAAAGGCGGGTGCGCTCAGCCCTGAACGCCCGTTTCGGTCAGGATCACATCCATCGCAATGTCATACGGCTGCGGAAAGATAGTCGGTAACCTTGCAGCGTTTGGGCCAACGCCGATCTTGAAGGGGTGCGGCGTCAGCGCTGCCAGTGTGCGATCAAAATATCCGCCGCCGTACCCAAGGCGATAGTTTTTACTGTCCCAACCCACGAGAGGGGCTAGCGAAATATCGGGCGTGACGATTGCGGCGTCCGGCGGTGGGACAGGAATATTCCAGTCACCGCGCACCATCTTCGTTGCCGGCGTCCACTGGCGAAAGACCAACGGTGATGCTTTGACCTCCACCAGCGGCAGGGCAATCACCACGCCTGCCGCGTGCAAATTGTGCATAAGCGGGCGCAGGTCCGCCTCGCCTTTGATTGGCCAATACATTGATAAAACCCGGCCTCGCGCACCATCGAACCGGTCTTGCAGCAGGGTCGCAAAATGTGTGCTTAGCTGATCGGAATAAGCAATATGGTCTGCCACGCTTAAAACCTTACGCGCAGCCAGTAATTCTATCCGCGTAGATTTTCGCCAGCGCGCAACGTCTCGCGGCTGATCGATATCCGTGGTCGACGGGCCAGAGTAGGCCGGATCAATTTCATGGGCCAGACACGCGGGGGATGCATAGCCATCTTGCGGGTTTTCAGATTTTTTCATCATTCAGCACCAGCGAATTGCGCCCCTCCGTTCCAATGATATCCAGTAAAAAATTAACCGCGATCGGTCCAGTACTGGGAGGTCTCACATCACCTATATCCCAGATTTCAAGTGGCTCGCACCGCCAGATGCCTGCACAGCGGCGGCGCCACATGCGTTACCTTTTTCCAGACACGCACCCAATGGTTCGTGGGCGAGCCACCCTGACAAAAATCCGGCGTTAAACGAATCCCCTGCCCCCGTTGCGTCAACGACCGTTACGCGCGGGCCTTTTGACGTGGTCCAGTCATTATCATCAATTGCCCGTGCGCGCGCGCCGTTGTCACCACATTTCACAACGGTCAATGGTGCGCAGATCTCGGGCACCCCGGCTCGCAACAACGCAATGGCTTCACTTTCGCTAGGCAAAAATACGTCGACTTCCGCGATCAAATTTGCAGACCTTGGGTCAAATTCATCCTGCCACCCGCAATCCAGTGAAACAGTCAGGCCAGCTTTGCGTGCGAGATCCAAGAGCATCGGCATCTCTTGCAACGTGCGCAATTCGCCGATGTGCAAGTGGGAAAACGCCGCAAAATCAAGAGTTGAAGGGTCAGGTGTCGCGGGCCCATCTGCACGGGTCAAAAACGCGCGGTCACCAGCGGTTGCGATGGCCACCGTCACCTGAGGATCGACGTCTGCTTCTGCCGCTTTGCAAAACTGGGAGTCAATGCCATGCGCGGCCAGATCTGCCAGCACAATCGTATCAAATGGCGCGGCTGGCAACGTTGAAAACTGGCTGACAGAGAGACCTAGATGCGCCAAAGTCGCCCCCGTAATAAACGCACCGCCACCCGTGTGCAGCGATAATTTTGGCGCAAAAACTTCGGTTCCCGCGGTTGGCATACGCGGCGTGTCCGCAAACACTAAATCACAATAAAGCCGCCCTGCACAAAGGACCTGCTTACTCATGAAACCCTCTCGCCGCTCGCTGCGTCAAAGATATGCAGGTTTGCGGGATCTGCCCCGAGGTGCACAGTTTCGCCGACTTCGGGTGGGGTGCGTCCGTCCGCTTTTGCGATGATTTCACCTGATGGTGTATCGACGTAGATCAGTGTCTCGGACCCCAAAGGTTCACGCAGAATGACGGTGCCGGAGATGATCGGGTTATCGCTATTCGGATACAGATCATCAGGCCGAACCCCGAGTAAAACACGCTGTTTATCAACCGCTTGTGCGGGAAGGTTTCTAACTGTTTGACCCGCCGTCAGTGTTACTGTTGCGTCACCAACCTGTCCCTCCAAAAGGTTCATCGAGGGCGCACCGATGAACCGTGCGACAAAAGTATTGGCGGGCTTGTGGAACACCTCTGCCGGGGTGCCAACCTGTTGAATGTATCCATCTTTCATGATCACGATACGGTCAGCCATGGTCATCGCTTCGACCTGATCATGGGTCACAAAAACGATGGTGTTGCCGACCCGCTGGTGCAGTTTTTTGATCTCTAAACGCATCTGTGTGCGCAGTTGGGCATCGAGGTTTGAAAGCGGTTCGTCGAAAAGGAACACGGCTGGATTGCGCACCATCGCACGCCCGATTGCGACGCGTTGCCGTTGCCCGCCAGACAGTTGATTTGGCTTGCGGTCGAGCAGGTCAACCATGTCAAGAATTCCAGCAACTTCTTGAATGCGCTTTTCTTTGTCTAATTTTGGCATTTTAGAAGATCGCAGGCCAAACGCGATATTCTTTTTCACCGACATATGCGGATAGATCGCGTAGTTCTGAAACACCATCGCGATGTCGCGCTCCTTTGGCTCAAGATTGTTAACCTCGCGCCCACCAATTTCAATGATGCCAGAGGTGCATTCTTCCAGGCCTGCGATCATTCGCAGGGTGGTTGATTTGCCGCAGCCGGAAGGACCGACTAGAACCACAAATTCGCCGTCGGCGACGTCCAGCGAGATGCCGTGAAGTACTTGGGTTTTACCGTAGGATTTTGTGAGGTTGCGCAGGGCGAGATTAGCCAATGGTCAGGTCTCCAGCAAGTGAGTAAAAGCAGAATTGCGCAGGGCTTCGGCAGTGGAAATACGGATTGTGCGAGAGGCGCTTGCCGAAGTAATGTCATTCACGACTTTTGCGCTGTCGGCAAGTGCATGGGCGAGAGCAGCAGGCGCTGGCCCGCCGGTCCGGTCGCGCAGGGCGACAAAATTCTCGGGGCTGACCGTCGTACGGAATGTTTTTTCGCCCATGCTGGTCGTGCGGTTGGTCGCGGTTTGAAAGGCATCCTGAAAGGTCGCGTAGCCTTCCGAGAGCGGTGCGCCGTTGAGGTTGCGCGCGACATGGGCTGCGATCTCGTGGGCTTGGCGAAAAGTCAGGTTTTCGTCGCGCACGAGAGTATCGGCAAGTTCCGTGATGGTGATACTAGCCGCGTCGATATTGCGACTTACGTTGGCTGCGTTGATAGAACAGGAAGGCAGAAATACGGTCAGTAGATCAAGAACCCGTCCGCCGCTATCAAACGCCGCGTAGCCGGCTTGCTGCACCTCGCCTTCGCTGTCGTTCATGTCGGTGAAGGGTGTGTTGTGCATGGTATTCACGATCATATCGCAGCGCCCGCAAGTTACCGACGACAGGTGGCGCATGTGTTCGATTGGCACTGGATTGCGCTTTTGCGGCATGATCGAACTGACTTGCACCAAGGCGTTTGGTACGTAGAGTTGCCCGACTTCAAAGCTGGACCAAAAGGCGAGATCTTGCACAACGCGGCCTAGATGCAGGAACACAAGTTTGATGGCAGAATAGAGGCCTGTGACGTAATCGACCGACGCGATGCAGCCGTAGGAATTGACCAACGGTCCTTCAAACCCCAGCAGTTCGGCCATGCGGTTGCGGTCGATAGGGAAGCCCGAAGTGGTGATTGCCGCGGCGCCCATTGGCGAGTGGCCAAGGTTGTCGATTGCGGCAGACAGACGGATTGCGTCGCGGTTCAGAACCTCAATTATCGCTGCGAGGTAGTGGCCGAATGTCGTGGGCTGTGCGGGTTGGCCGTGGGTATAAGCGACGATGAGCGTGGAGGAGTCTACGTGCGCTTTTTCGATCAAAGCCGAGGTCAGGGTGCTGATCTGGGTGAGCAGGTGTTCGGCGCGGACGCGCAGAGCCATTTTGAACAGAGTGTGATCCATGTCGTTACGGGATCGTGCGGTGTGCAGCGCGCCGCCAAGGTCGCCTAAGCGGCGGCGGAGTTCGGCCTCTACGAAGAAGAAGTAATCTTCGTATTCGCCGGTGTAGGTGAGCGCCGCGATGTCGGTCTCGTCGTCGATGGCGGCAAGGGCCTTAGCGATCTTTTGGCCCTCGGCGCGAGACAGAATTTTGGTCTCGACCAGCATCACTAGATGGGCGCGGTTGATGGCTGCCATGTGATCTGCGTAGTGGGTCTTCACCCCCTCAAACAACGGTGCGAGAACGGTTGTCTTGTAGGTCGAATCCGGGAAGGTGCTGTTGTCGTTATTCATCCTTTGAGCCCCGCCATGACAACACCGCGAATAATGAAGCGCTGGAAGATGAGGAACACAATAAGCGTCGGGATCGTCGAGATCGCAGCCCCAGTCATAATAAGTTCCCATGCAACGTCTGCCTCATCGCCGAAGCCCGAAAGCCCCACAGGAATGGTATACATATCCGCCGAGTTGGTCACGATCAGCGGCCACAGGAAGGCCGTCCAGTTGCCAAGGAAGACAAAAATTGCCAGCGCGGCAAGGGCGGGCTTGACCAGAGGCATGGCGACCGTCCACCAGATTTGCAGCTCGTTTAAACCATCGATACGGGCGGCTTCAATAAAGTCGTCAGGGACACTCTCAAAGAATTGCTTCATCAGAAACGTGCCGAATGCCGTCATCAGACCAGGGAACATGATACCCCAATAGCTGTCGAGCCAACCGAAACTTTGCGACATCAGATACCACGGGATCACCAGCATTTCGGTCGGGATCATCAGCGTGGACAGGATCGCGATGAAGATGATTGTGCGCCCAGGAAAGCGGAATTTGCAAAGGGTATAGCCGACAAGGCTATCGAACAGCAGATTACATATAGTGGTGACGGTTGCGATGATGACCGAGTTAACGAACCACCAGTAAAAGCGCCCATCTTCCAGAACGTAGCGGTAGTTGTCGAGGGTTGGTTCTTCGGGGATGAGATTGACGTTATAGACTTCGTGTGGCCACTTCAGCGAGGTGGAGATCATGTAGGCGATGGGCATGACCATAATGATGCCCCCTGCAAACAACAGCAGCCAACGAATGACTTGCCCCATGTTGCGCGGGCGTTTGGCGGCTTTTGGTGTGAGCAGCGTTTGTGATGAGGGCGCGATATAAGCCATTTATGTAGTCCTCAAAAGACGTAGCTGGATCAGTGATACAATCAGTAGAATGGTGAACAGTACAACCGTTTGCGCGGCGGCGTAGCCCATATCGAAGCCGTTAAACGCGGTGTCATAGATCATCAGCACCAGCGGCTTGGTGGCGTTCAGCGGCCCGCCCGGATTGTTGGTGGTCATGTTGAACACATGATCGAAAATGCGCAGGAACCCGATAGAAGAGAAAACCACGATAAACACGATTGTCGGGCGCAAAAGAGGCAGGGTGATTTGCGTCAGCACGGTGAACCAGCCGACGCCATCGATTTTTGCGGCCTCGTAATAGCTGGTGGGAATAGCGCGGATGCCTGCCATAAATATGATGACTTGAAAGCCGAGACCTGCCCAGACAGCGGGGGCCAAAACGGCGGGCAGCGCATTGGTTGTTGATTGCAGGAAGCTAATTTGCGGGATGCCAAAGCCTGCGAGGATATTATTAAAGAGCCCGATCGGTACGTCTTGATAGAACCACCGCCAAACCCATGCCATCGCCACAGCCGAAGTCATGAACGGCAGGAAATAAAGCATACGCAAAAACCCGTGCATGAAGCGTAATTTGTCGAGTTGATAGGCGATGACGAACGACAGAACGAGACTAATCGGAGTGCCTAACAACAAGTAAACGAAGGTATTTTGGAACACTTTCCAGAACACAGCATCGTTCCAGAGTTTTTCGTAGTTATCGAGGCCCGCCCATGTACGGCTACCAAGCAGGTTCCAGTTCTGAAAGCTGATCAGGATTGCATTACCCGTCGGGTAAAACCGGATGATCGAGTAGAACAGCACGGGGACTGCCAGAAATGCCCATGCCCACACGATCTGTTTTTGGCGAATTGTGAGGTTGCGATACATGAGCCTTATCCTATGCTAATACGCCCCGACGCAGTGCGTCGGAGCGTTTTTTTTGATTTACTTGGTGTAGTATTCGTCAAGAATAACTTGCTCTGCTTCCGCAGCAATTGCGACGCTTTCAGCGGAACTCATACCTTGTAATTGCACGCGTTCAACCATCTCGACCAGCACTTGGCGTTGGCTGCTCTCGTTGGCGAATTTGGTAGTTTGCGCATATTCCAAGCCACGGATGAACGGGCCAAATACCGGGTCGTTTGCGTTGTCATCGGTCATGCCGACGGATGGTTTTGCAGGCAACTCGCCAACAACATCAAGCCAGATTTGCATGGCTTCGTCAGAAGTGATGTAAGCCATGAACTTGACAGAAGCTTCCAGTTTTTCGCCTTCAGCCTTGGATGTGATCGCGTTGACCCAATAAGACGCGTAATTGGACCGCACGCCATCAGCAGAGGCGGGCAATTCGGCCACGCCCCATTTCAAGCCGCGCTGGTCAGCGAGTGAACCGATGCGGAAAGAACCGTCGATATGCATACCCGCGCGCCCTGCTTTGAACGCGGCCTGTGGTTCATCCATGAACCCGATCGACGTCACTGCGGGGTCGCCCATAAACATGTTGGTATAAAAATCGAGTGCGGCCACACCTGCCTCGTTATTATAGTTCACGGTCTTGTAATCATCTACATAAGGTTCGCCGCCGAACTGACGCACCAGCCCTTCGCGGAACCAGTGGTGGTCTTGCGCGGTCATACCAGCGGTGATGCCCACTTGCGTGATGTTGCCCGCCGCGTCGGTTTCGGTCATTGCGGCAGCCGCAGTCATCATTTCCTCAAGTGTCTCTGGCGGGTTTTCAATACCGGCAGCCTCCATCAGACGCTCGTTGTAGAACAACGCCAGACTGCGCACCGCTGTCGGCAACGCCCAATACTGGTCGCCGTCTTTCATTGCTTGTACCATCGGGAAAAAATCGGCGTCGATTTGTGCGGCTGGGAACGTGTCAGTTGGCAACGGCTGAATCAGATCAGCCTCAACATAGTCATTCAACCAACCATAGAACAATTGCACTACATCAGGGCCTTCGCCTGCGGGGATCGCGGCGGCAACCTTGGTGCGGTAGCTGTCATAGGGGAAATGCGTCATTTTGACAGTGATGTCGGGATTAAGGGTTTCGAAATTTGCAATCAGCGTTTCCATAGCCTCGATGCGGGCGTCAAAGAAATACTGCCAATATTCGATTTCGACGGCGCTGGCCGTGTTTGCAAACAGTGCCGCAGTGGATGTCAGCCCTGCAAAGACCATTCCTTTAAGATGTGCTTTCATTTTCATTCTCCCTTGGTGACATGTGCAGCCCGCTCAAGGGCTCATTCGCAGACGCTAGCGCAATTAAATTGATAATTCAAATGATTTGAGTTAATCAATTTTCATGATCGTTTTACAACACCATCAAGGCAGCAATGCAGAGCGGTCCCGTCATCGCAACCGCCAATCGGTACTGGGTCAGGTGCGGCTTGCCGGACAGATCGGACGTGCGGAAATTGCCCGTGCCCTAGCACTAACAACCCAGACCGTCAGTAATATCATTGCAGAGCTGTCAGCCGACGGAATGCTCGTCGAGATGGGCCGCTTAAGTGTGGGACGTGGCCTGCCCGCAATGCAATACGCGCTTAATCCGCAAGGGGCCTATGCCTTGGGAGTAGAGGTGCGCCCCGATGCAATTTTTGCGGCTTTGCTTGATTTAAACGGCCAAGCCGTGGTGACCGAACGGGTCACGCTGATGCAAACGCACCCCGAGGTTGTCTTGGATCATGTGACCGCAATTTATGCCCGCGCATTAAGTAAAGTGCCTGGCGCGCGAGGGCGCATGTTGGGCGCAGGGATCGTGATGCCCGGCCCCTTTGGTGTCACGGGCATTGCAGGGATGGGGTCCGATTTAGCAGGGTGGCAAGAGATCGACGCAGAGGCGCTATTCTCGGAGGCTCTTGGCCTGTCTGTGATGGTCAGCAATGACGCCAACGCCGCAGCAATGGCCGAGCGCATCAATGGGGTGGCGCAAGATATTGCGTCATTTGCCTATCTGTATTTTGGTGCAGGATTGGGTCTTGGGCTGGTGAATGGTGGCCAACTGGTCCAGGGCGCCCATGGCAATGCGGGCGAAATTGGACATATCCGGATTACGGGTCAGACCGGCACGTTAGAGGACGGTTTGAGCCGGCTTTCGGTGCAGCGCCATTTGCACAGTGCTGGTAAAATCGCTCAGGACATCGACGCGCTGAATACACTCTTTCAACAGGGCGATCCTGACCTTATGGCATGGTTACAGTCCGCATGCGTTGCCCTTGGTCACGCGATAGCCATTGTCGAGAACTTGTTTGATCCGCAAACCATTGTGTTGGGCGGTGCTATGCCGGATGCTATTCTAGATTATCTTGCCGACAATACGCCGCTGCCGGTTTTGTCAGTGTCTAACCGTCCGCATGATCCGCATCCGCGTCTTATTCGCGGCGCGTCGGGGCGCATGACTGCGACCATGGGCGCCGCCGCGTTGATCCTGAACCGCGCATTAAGCGCACCTGTTTCTAACTCAAATTAAAGGATGCAACATGCCACTTTCTGATCAGGCCCGCATTGCTGCCGCGCAGTCGCGGCCACGCATTGTGACACTGTGGCGCGCCTTGACCGCGCTAAAATCAACCCTGTCGTTTATGAACACAGGCGCGCATCCGGACGATGAAACTTCGGCCATGTTGGCAGCGATGCGGTTTCGTGACGGCATAGATATTTCTTATGCCTGTTCGACCCGTGGCGAGGGCGGCCAGAATGATATTGGCACAGAGACCGCTGCCGCATTGGGCACTCTGCGTACTGCAGAAATGGAGGCTGCCTGTGATATGCTGGACCTGCGAATGTATTGGCATTCGACTAGCATCGATGACACGATTACCGACTTCGGTTTTTCTAAATCCGGTATCGAGACTCTTGGCAAATGGGACCGCGACCGTACGCTGGCCCGCTTTGTAGAGATCATCCGCACCGAACGTCCCGATATCATATGCCCGACGTTTCTGGATGTTTCCGGACAGCATGGCCACCACCGCGCGATGACCGAGGCTGCGCATCTGGTCATGGGCTTGGCAGCTGATCCAGATTTTGAAGGTAGCGCCCTGCCCGTCTGGCTGGTCAAAAAAATGTATTTGCCTGCCTGGTCTGGTGCAGGTCTGGCCTATGACGATGACCTACCGCCGCCGCCCGCGACGATAACCGTCTGCGGCACGGGTAAAGACCCGGTCACAGGTTGGACTTATGCGCAAATCGGCCAACAATCGCGCGCGTTACACGCTACGCAAGCGATGGGCCGTTGGGTGCCTGCGGGGTCCGAGACTGATTTCCCGTTACATCTCGCGCAAACGTTCGTGGCCGGACCCGATCATGAGTTGGGGTCTGGACTGGCGCGAACTTTGCGTGATTTAGGATTTGCAGAGGTGCAAGATCTTTGTGATGCGGCCATGGATGCATTTCCGGACAGTGCTGCTGTGTTGAAGCACGCGAGCCACGCGCTTGCGGCGCTGCGAGATGCCATCGGGTCTTGTGATCGCGCACAGATTGATGCGTTCGGCCATAAACTGAGCCGCAAAGAACAGCAGCTTGCGACAGTGATCGGGATTGCTGCGGGTGTATCTGTGCGCGGCGCGTTGCATACCGATGTGTTGCACCCTGACGAGCAGATCGCAGTCACCTACGATTTTGGCTGTGACACCGGTGCGCTGACGCTGACCACCGATTTGCCTGACGGGTGGGTTGCGCAAGGCGACACGATAACACTTGGCAAGGATGCCGCCACCAGCGATCCATACCCCGCAATCTATTTGCCGGATCAGCCCGCAGCACCCTGCCTAAGTGCGACCCTGATTTGTCATGGGATGACCACCACAACGCGACATCCCTTTGAGGTGTCGCCGGTTGTAATTCCAACCCGTGCGGCCAGTCTCACACCGGACGCGAACATAATCAATCTGGCCGGCGCAAACCGATCGGTCACGTTGCAGGTGAGTGATGTCAGCCCTGTTGGCGCACAAATCGGACTAACAGCACCTGAGGGCTGGAATGTAGCTGAAACCGATGGGCATATGACCGTGACTGTGCCCGATACGGTGGCGGTGGGGCTATACGATCTAACGCTGACTTTGGACAGGCAGCCTGCCAGAAGCCTGCGGCACATACGCCATGACCATATCGCACCGCGCGTTTTGATCCGCCCTGCGGTGACACAAGTTCGCGTGGTTGATATCGCACTGCCTGCGGTAACAGTAGGATACATCGGAGGCGGCAACGATCACGTGGGCACATGGATGACCCGCATGGGGTTTAAGGTCCGTGATCTGTCGGATGTCGCGTTGACGGACGCTGTGCTGGCGGGCTGCGACACCATCGTCATAGGGATTTTCGCGATGAAGTTCTGCCCGGGTCTGACAGAGGCAATGCCGCGCATTCACGATTGGGCGCGCAGTGGTGGCACTTTGGTCACGCTGTATCATCGCCCGTGGGACAACTGGGATGCTGACCATACAGCCCCTTACCATCTGGAAATCGGGCAGCCGTCGCTACGCTGGCGGGTCACGGACGAGGCAGCCCAGATCACGGTTTTGGCTCCTGATCATCCGGTATTGACCACCCCCAACCAGATAACGTCCGCCGATTGGGATGGGTGGCATAAAGAGCGCGGGCTCTATTTTGCAAAGGCGTGGGACGCGGCATATACCCCGTTGCTCGCCATGTCGGACCCGGACGAAGAGCCATTGTTAGGCGCTATACTGGTGGCGGACGTGGGGCGGGGACGGCATGTGCATACATCGTTGATCTTGCATCACCAGATGGAGAAATTGACTAGTGGCGGGTTCCGATTGATGGCGAATATACTTGCAAAGCGCAGCTGACACACCGCGCAACGGCGTCGCTGCGGGTTGGCTATTGGCCGATATGGCGCTGAATATCTGGGCCCTGTCGATCGTGAAAGCATTGGGGCTGGGGTATCCTGCGTTTCAGCTTGTGTTTTTGCGCGCAGGTGTCGGGCTGTTTTTAATGCTGCCGTGGATCTGGCGATATCGTTATGCATTTGTCGGCTTGCAAGACCTGCGCTTGCACGCGCTGCGGGTGGCGTTTTCGGCCACAGCCCTGACCGCGAGTTTTTATGCAATTACGCGACTGCCGTTGGCGTTGTTCACTGCTGTGAGTTTCACCCGCCCGATCCTGACGATGATCGCGGCGGCGTGGATACTGCGAGAAGTGATCACCCGCGATCGTTGGATCGCGGCATGTATTGGGTTTGTTGGCGTATTGATTGCGGTGGATCCTGCGGGAATTGTCGGCAATTGGGGGTTCGCAGCACAGGTCTTGGTTGTGCTTGCGGCCACAGGTGCAGTGATCACAACCCGCCGCTTGGTTGCAGCCCCTACGGTTGTGATGATGACGTTTTATACGGCAGGTTTGACCGTGATCACAGCACCGTTTGCCATGGTTGCGTGGGAGCCCGTGCCGATGTCCCAATGGCCGTTATTATTGGGCATCGGAGTGTTTGCGCAGTCGGCACAGTTCTGTTTTCTGCGCGCGCACCGCTACGGCCAAGCGGGGTATTTGTCCGTGTTATCCTACGCCAGCTTGGTCTTTTCAACAACGGTCGGGTATCTGGTGTTTGACGAGTTACCCAAGCCTGCGTTCTGGATTGGTGCAGCACTGATTATTGCGGCGACGCTTTGGATCACTTTGCGCCGCCATCAACGTTGATGGTCTGGCGCGCGCCAACCTGTGACGCACGCCCGTCGTTTAATCTTTGGTTGAACCCTCTGCATCGGCACGCTGCATACCGGATTTGACTTGACGCGCGAAAAACAACGGCAGGATAAAACCGATAATTGCCACGATCCACAGTCCAATCGCAAGCGGACTGTCGATCAATGTCCACCAATTGCCGTTGTCGATGGTGATTGCACGGCGCAGGTTGTTCTCCATCGCGTTGCCCAACAAGGTGCCCAAAATAATTGGTACCAAAGGCACGTCGAATTTACGCAAAACCCAGCCGAGCAAGCCGAAACCAATCATAACCAGCAAGTCAAACGACGAACCAGAGATGCCATAGATGCCGACAAAAGAGACCATAG
This sequence comes from Yoonia sp. MH D7, assembly GCF_054439475.1. Taxonomy (NCBI): domain Bacteria; kingdom Pseudomonadati; phylum Pseudomonadota; class Alphaproteobacteria; order Rhodobacterales; family Paracoccaceae; genus Yoonia; species Yoonia sp. MH D7. The sequence continues at coordinate 334,286 of NZ_JBTJCF010000001.1, read as the reverse complement.
CAACCACCGGCATCAAGACACGCGGCGGCACCAGAAGCAGCCGTGTGAACAGGCCGACCATCGGGATGTTCAGCGCCAAGAGCATGAAGTTTGCGATGAAAAGTGCGGCAATCAGGCCCCAAACCACATCGGGATTGTTGGCGAACAACAATGGACCCGGTGTGATGTTAAGTGACAAAAGCACCGCGAGAAGAACGGCTGTTGTGCCGGAGCCTGGCACACCAAGCGCAAGCATGGGCACAAGTGCGCCGCCTGCTGCTGCATTATTGCCAGCCTCTGGAGCAGCCACGCCGCGCGGGTCGCCTTTGCCGAATGTGCCGTCTTTATCGACCATGCGTTTTTCGAGCGAATACGCCAAGAACGAGCCAAGCGATGCCCCTGCCCCCGGCAAAACGCCCGCGATAAAGCCCACAAACGACGAACGCAGCATGGTAGGTGTGCAGGATTTGAGCATCGACATTGGCGGTGTTAAGCGACCTATGACGATCTTTTTGCCTTTCGCGCTGGCTACACCGTGACGGTTTTCTAAAAAGATAAAGACCTCGGACAGCGCAAACAGACCAACGATAGCAACTAGAAAGTCGATGCCGTCATACAGATGGACTTCACCAAACGTAAAACGCGGCACGCCTGTCTGGCTGTCGACGCCGATCATTGCAAGCCCCAAGCCGAGGGCGGCGGCAAAGGCCGACTTTGCTTGGTTGGTCGACGACACGCCGCCGAGCGTCATGAAGGCCAGAGCAAAGAGCGCGAAGTATTCCGCAGGACCAAAGAGCAAAGCGATTTTCACCAGTTGTGGTGCAAGCAGGATCAGACCCCAAGTCGCGAAAAATGCACCAACGAAAGAGGCGATTCCTGAGAGAGACAATGCTTCGCCTGCGAGGCCTTTTTGCGCCATAGGATATCCGTCAAGGCAGGTCATCATCGCGGGTTCGTCGCCCGGAATGTTTAGCAGGATTGACGAAATGCGCCCCCCATACATCGCACCATAGTAAACGGAAGTGAGCAGGATCAACGAAGGCGTTGCCGCCAAACCCAGTGTAAACGCGAGCGGGATCAGAATTGCGACCCCGTTTGAAGGCCCAAGTCCGGGCAATGCGCCCATGATGGTGCCGAGAAAGCAGCCAAGCAGCGCAAGGCCAATGTTCTGCCACGTCAATGCAATCGCAAAGCCGTCGCCGAGACTAGAAAGAGTTTCCATTATGTTATCCCCTAAAACCCGAGCGGGCCGCGGGCGAGCGAGAGCCCCAGCACAAGATGAAAGATGACATAGATGCCAACCGAGGTGCCGACGCCTGTGAGGACAGACCCGATCAATGTCGAGCCTAGACGCCAAGACAGGTAGGCGGCGGCAAAGGCGGTTGCGATGACAAAGCCGATCTCTGGCAGCAATTCTGCGTAAAGGATCATGACGACGGCGGCGGCGACAATTTCAAGAAACTGTGCCAGCGGTGGCCAGACAGGTTCGGGATCGGGGCGCAGCGCGATGACCGCGCTAGAGAGGCCAAGGATCGTGGCGATAATGTAGGGAAAGGCTTTTGGGCCGACGGCGTCTGACAGGAAGCTTAGCTTGATCTGGCTTGCAGCAATTGCAAAGCCGATCGCAAGAAGCACACCGAACACACCGAAAATACGATCACTCATGGCGATCTCCTTCTGCGTTGGCGAAAAAAAGTAAGAGGTGGGGCGCGATATATCTCGCGCCCCGTGTAAAGAGAGTTTATTTGATGATGCCGATGTTGCGTGAAATCGTTTCGATTTGCGCAATGGATTCTGCAACGAACTCTTGGAATGCAGGTCCTTGCAGGTCAAGCGGCGCAATGCCGTTTGATGCCATCACTTCTTTCCACTCGTCGGACGCATAAAGTGTCGCGATTTTGCTGACCCATCCATCATAGGCTTCGTCGGACATCCCGCCTGGCGCGTAAAAACCGCGCCAGTTTGCGCCAATCGCGTCAACACCCTGCTCACGTGCGGTCGGGTATTGGGCAAAATCGCCTTCCAAACGTTCTGGTGCAAGAACGGCAAGAACGCGGATGTCGCCGCTTTCAACAAACCCTTTTGCTTCTGACACATCGCCAGTGAAGGCCTGAACTGAGCCCGCCAGAAGCTGTGTTACGGCTTCGCCGCCACCGTCGAACGCGATGTATTTTACTGAACGCACGTCTTCAATGCCGTAAGCGTTGGCTGCTATCAGAACTTTCAGGTGATCCCAACCACCAACCGCAGAACCACCGGCAACGGAAATCGAAGACGGGTCGTTCTTCATCGCGTCAAGCAGACCGGTCAAATCAGCGATTTCGCTGTCGGCAGCCACGGCAATCACACCGTAGTCCGCGCCGATGGACGCAAGCCAACGCACTTCGCTCATCGTGTTGCCCGGGTATGCACCCTGCGCCAAACGTGTGGCTGTCGCCGTGGATGCGGCAACGATCAAGTCATCGGACTCGTTTCGTTTATTCACAACTTCAGCATATGCCACGCCACCGCCGCCGCCAGCAAGGTTCACAACCTGCATGGTTTTTGCGATCAGACCTTGGTCTTGCATGGTTTTTCCGACTTGTCGGCAAGTAAAATCCCAGCCTCCGCCGGGAGCTGCAGGTGCAATGCACTCGGGGTTCTCAGGCGTGAACTCTTGCGCTGACGCCGATAGTGCCGATGCACCAACAATCAGCGCAGCCAATGTCAGACGTGTTGAATTAAACATGTGTTTCTCCTCCACAAAGAAAATGCGCAAACTTGCGCGATCTGTTTCGCGCCGCTTTTCATCTGCAATTTACAGAATCCTCCCCGCGGGCTAAGCAAGTTGGTAAGCACGAAACCTGTCACGAACCTATCAACTTGATTTTTTGGCGGTGTCGGGATGCTGGAACGGGAGCAAAAACAGCAATGCGGATACTCATCGTTGAGGATGCAACGGATATGGCGGAAGCCGTTGTCATGCGATTGGCGCGATCCGGTATGGCCTGTGATTTGGCCGATACGGTTGCTGCGGCCGAGGGGTTTTTGGCGGTGCAACGCTATGATGCGGTGGTTCTGGATATTAATCTGCCCGATGGGCTAGGCACCGACCTGCTGCGAAATCTGCGCAACAAGGGGGACCGCACGCCTGTTTTGATGCTTACCGCGCTTTTCTCGGTTGATGACCGTGTTAGCGCACTTGATCTCGGGGCGGACGATTATCTTGTTAAACCTTTTGATCAACGGGAATTGGAAGCACGACTGCGGGCGTTACTACGGCGCGAGACCGATCAAAAAAGCGATGTTCTAAGAATTGCGAACCTTTCGTTTCACCCTGCAACGCTGACGGCCAATAATTCTGGCAATAGCCTTGAATTAACACGCAGAGAAGCAACCCTGCTTGGGATTTTGCTGCGAAACGCGCGGCAGATTATTAGCAAGGAGCGGCTTTATGAAGGGATTTATTCGTTTGATGATGTTGACGTCGGCTTAAATGCAATCGAGCTTTACGTCGGTCGCTTGCGCAAAAAAATTGCGGGTTCGGGTGCCACGATCGAGACACAACGCGGATTTGGCTACCGGATTATCGAGAGTGCCTGAGGCCGAGACACGTAGCGCTGTGACGTGGCGGAACTCGCTGATGGCGCGGGTGATGTTTGGGGTTTTGGCATTGCTTGCGGCCGGCGGTTTGATTGTGGCAGTCGCCTCAATGACCTACGGTAAACAAGCGGCGCGGCAATCATACGACCGCCTGTTGTTGGGGGCAGCCCAAGACATCGCTGAATCGACAAAAATCATTGACGGCGCGCCGGTTGTTGACCTGCCGGTCTCGGCTTTCTCTCTACTTTCGCTCGCGCTGGACGACCGGATTTCATACGCTGTGCGCGATGAAAACGGAGTGCTATTGACAGGCTATAACACTACACCTGTCCTAAAAGATCGTGCCGGGCATCTGTTTTTTGACGCGAAACTTCAAGAAGAGGACGCGCGCTTTGTGGCCGTTGCCCGTCGGTTTACCGAGCGGGATTATTCAGGCACTGTTTACTTTACCGTCGGGCACACTGTGCGCGCACGCAATGCGATGGCTCTGGAGCTGACCAAAAATGCACTGATGGGCGTGGGTGTGGCCGGATTTATTTTAATGATTTGTGCCTTTTTTATGATAAAATCCACTATGCGCCCGCTCCACTATATGACCGCTGATCTACTGAAACGCGATCCATATGATCTGACGCCGATGCCTGTTTACGGACCTGCGGAGGTTTCGGTGACCATTGCTGCCATGAACCAGTTTATGCGTCGCCTCGACCGGCAAGTCGGGGCTATGCGAAATCTGATCTCCGATACGGCCCATCAACTACGCACCCCTGTAGCCGCGATCCGCGCACATGCCGAAATTGCTGCTGATCAAAGCGCGCCAGAGGATCAACAGCAAAGTTTGGAACGATTGCTCAAACGCACGCGATCGCTTGGCAGCCTGCTTGATCAGATGCTCTCACGTGCGATGGTGATCCACCGTACCGATTATGCACCCCCTGAGGTCATTGATTTACGCGAAATTGCGCTGCATGTTGTTGAGGCAAATGACCACATGGTTCTCTCGCCTGACGTTCTTGTCGAGCTTGAAATGGGCGATGATCCGGTCATTGTACTGGCTGACGAAATCTCGTTGCGCGAAGCGGTCAAGAATATGCTGGCAAATGCCCTGACACATGGGACCTCTCCGATATCTGTCGGGGTGATGCGAAAGGGTGATATGGCGGAAATCTGGGTCTCGGATGCAGGCGAAGGCCCGCCTCAGGAGGTATTGGCGCGGATCGGCGCGAATTTTGAGAGGTTTGCAGCCTCGAAAGGAACAAGTGCGGGATTGGGCCTGTCAATCGTCAACGCCGTGGCAGAGGCGTTCCACGGATCAATGCATATCGCGCGGGTTGATGGCAAGTTTCGGGTCACGATTGCACTGCCGCAAGTGAGCGTTAACGATGTGGTTTAAGTGCACTAATTTGATCATAACTGCTCTGGTCTGCATGCCGCAAGCAGGCATCGCCCAAGAGAGAATTGCTACAATATCGGCGCCTGCTGCACAGGTTGAAGTGACCCTTGTTTTGAGATCCACAACCGATATCGAGGTCTTGCAACCAGTCATCGAAATCTTTGTCGCGCGGAACCCCGAGATTTCGGTAACATACGAGCAATGGGGTTCAAACGCCTTGTATAAAAACAGTCTTGACGCTTGTGTCGGGCACACGGCAGTCGCTGACGCCGTGTTTTCATCAGGTGTTCACCAGATGATTGATCTGGTCAATCGTGCCTGTGCGGCGCCTTATGTCTCTGCGCAAACAACGGCCCTGCCCCTTTCGCGGCGATGGCGTGACGAGCTTTGGGGCATTACAAAAGAACCTGCGGTCATCATTTACAACACCGACCTTGTCCGACAGGAAGACGCACCCAGATCACGGTTCGCGCTACTTGATCTGATGCGCCGGACAAACTCAATTTACGATGGAAAAATTGCAACTTACGATATTGAAACCTCGGGTTTGGGGTATCTTTTTGCCTTTATGGACAGCCTTGAGGCCACAACCTTTGGCGCGCTTATGGAAGGGTTTGCGAGGACCAATGCAACGGCTACGTGTTGTTCGTCGGAAATTATTCAAGCGGTCTCTGACGGGACATATTTGATTGCTTACAATGTGCTAGGTTCATATGTTGACGATGCGAACGACCGCAACATCGCGACTATTTTGCCAGAGGATTACACGCTGTTTCTTTCGCGGGCGTTTATGATCCCGAAAGACGCGCAACATCGAAACGAGGCAGCACTTTTGCTTGATTTTCTGCTCTCACCTGTCGGGCAAAACCTGTTAGAAGAAAACAATCTTTACTATACTCAGACTGCCGACACATCCCCGCTGCCGCAAAGTGCAGAACGTATCATTCCCATTGAACCGACCTTGCTCGTGGCACTTGACCAACATCGGCGCGGGCGGTTTTTAGACCTTTGGCGGTCCTCCTTTGCACAGCGAGAATTAGACCGCTAGCTGTGCTGACCGAAAGATAACTGCAAAAACCGAATATGTCGAAAATATCCGGTTTTTGCAGTGTCAGTCTTAGCCTCTGTTAGTTCAAAAGCCCCGAAATATTACGCACAACTGCGCGACGATTGGCACGTTCGTTTGTCACAACCATGACCTTCAAATCGGCCTCGCCGTAACCTTGTGTAATAAGGTTTTGCGGTGGAACGGCAAAATATTCGGTCAATGCAAGCGCCACAGTTTCAGCACGGCGGTCCGAGAGTGCAAGATTATAGCTAGCCGCGCCGACTGCATCGGTATGCCCTTCGATCAAAAACACGGACGAAGGGTCATTTTCGATTACATCGCGCATTGCCAGGCCAAGATCACGCAGTGCTTCGGCTTGGGTCGGATCAATCGCCGCCGAGCCGGTCGCAAATATCACAGCTTCCAATTCGACTTGTGGGGCGAGTGCGCGCACACGTTTATAATCTCTGATCTGTTGCAGCGAAAACTGTCTGCCGACATCAGTAAACGATGCCCGCTGAAGTGCTGCCTCGAGTGATCCACTCTGCTGGCGTTGCTGTGCTTCGAGGCTTTCAAGTGCCGGCAACGACCCAAAATCCACAGCTTCGATTTTGCGGGTATCATCAAACAGAACCACTTCACGGCCATCACTCGCCCGCATCATCGTGCGGCGCAGAACTGTGCCATCGCGCGACTTTATAGTGATAATCTGACTGTCGTCATCATAGGTGACCACATTGCGCGTAGAGCCATCCTGGAAGGTCTGTGTTTGCACCTGCGCGCCAGGTCGTTGCAACAGCTCGTCATCGTTTTTAAGGACTCGCAATTCGCCGTCCCGCTCAATCACAACGCGGTCGCCAGAATTCGAAACCACCTGATCGCCGTTATTCAAGACAGACCCGACGACGACCGCACCCAGCCCCAACAGCAGCGCCTTTTCGAAATTTGAGAGATTATTCCCGTTATCTTGAGTTTGTGACGCGGCCTTGGTCTCTGCATTGATCGATGTTGCAAAATCCTGATCGCTTGTCCGCACATCTTCTTCGGTGATGGTTTGTGTCGACACCTCAGCCGTTACCTCGTCATCTGTGGAAGTGGCCGCCGCGGAGGGCTCGGGTTGTGTTTCAACATTTGCAGCGGCGGTTGCCTGGCGTTCTTCGTCAGTGACAACTTCCCCTCCCGCTTCACCAGCCTGAGTGGCAGCAGGTTGTGAACTAGGTGCTGTGTCAGTAGCTGCTGGGTCAAGAGGCTCGGCCGATTCTTCAGCCTCAACAGGTGTTTCATCAACAGCATCGGGACTTTCGGAAGTTATTGCTTCCGCCACAGGCGCCTCTTCAACTGGTGCGGTTTCTACCGGCACGTCTTCAGCGGGAGCGGTAGTTTCTTCTACGGAAGGTGTATCTTCGGCTGGTGCTATTTCCTCGACAACTTGAGCATCAGCCTGAACTGGTTCATCCGCTTCAACTGTTTCTTCTACTGGAACAACAGGTTCTACAGCGTCAACTTCAGCCGCTGGTTCTTCAGCCTCAGCCGCTGGTTCTTCGACCTCAACTACCGATGCCTCAACAACAGGTTCTTCAGCCGCTTCCGGTGCAGACTGCGAAACTGGATTAATTGCCGTGGAAAGAGCGTCACCTCCGCTCTCAATCGCCTGATCCAACGCCTCTTGGGTGCAAGTGCTTGTATCCAAAACCGCACTGCCTGCGACCATCAAATCTTGCGCAAACTGATCAGCGTCAGCTACTTCCGCGCCACTTGGCGCGATACAAGGAAAAGCGGTTTCGGCGGATTGTGCAAAAGCGGGTAACGGTACCGCAAGCGCAAATGTTACCATCAAAGCAGTGCCAGATTTCAAGCGAGATTTTATCATAACGTCCCCAGAGTTTTACAGCGCAGCTTTGCACCCACACAATATTCAACCACGAATTTGGCAAATGGTTTCATATTTTGTTTGATCGGTGGCGAAACAGTGCCGAGAAAAGGCAGCGACGTTTATTTGCGGCCCGACAGCACTTAATTTCAGGTGTCGCACTAGCGCCGCTAGTAAAATTTGCCTACACATTGCGGACGGCCATCCAGAACGAAATCAGCCAATAATCATGCGTCGCGCGAGAATTTAGATGAATGAACCCCAGCTACCAACTCTGGACCTCACTCAGGATGCATCTGCTGATGTTTACGCGCTGTCCGGCCATCTGTCGTTGTATACGATGTCACGTGCAAAAACCCTGTTCGAAAACAGTCCCGACATGAGGAAGATCGACATTCAAGGCTTGGCGCGGCTGGATACTGCTGGCGCGTGGTTTTTGCTAACCTGGCAAACGGGTGGGCACGAGTTTGAGATCAAAGGTGCCAGTCCCGAAGCAGCAAGCCTTTTAAAAAGCGTTGAGGCGGCAATGCCGCAGCCAGACGCGCCTGTTGCCCATCCCCCTCATTTCACAGCATTTCTGGAGCGAACCGGCAAACGGGTTGTGTCGGGTTTCATGTATTTTGTCGCACTGATCGGGTATTTGGGCATTTTTTTACACCGCCTCGCACGCGCATTTCGCCACCCCAAAGAATTCCGCCTGACGTCCCTTGTGCATCATTGTGAAGAGGTCGGTCTGAAAGCAGTTCCGATTGTCGCCCTCATGGCATTTTTGATCGGAGTTGTGCTGGCATTCCAAGGCTCGACACAGCTTCGACAGTTTGGCGCAGAAGTATTTGTTGTCGACCTGATTGCAATTTCTGTACTGCGCGAATTGGGAATTTTATTGACCGCAATTATTGTTGCAGGACGCACCGCATCGGCGTTTACGGCGGCGATTGGCTCTATGAAAATGCGCGAAGAAATTGATGCCATGCGCACGTTGGGGCTGGACCCTGCGATGGTGTTGTTTGTGCCGCGCATTCTGGCACTTTTACTGATGTTGCCTATCCTAGGATTGATTGCTGATGTGGCTGGCCTGTTTGGCGGGGCATTAATGGCGTGGATTGATCTCGGCATCTCGCCCGAGATGTTCACAACGCGCCTTGTTTCAGGCACAAGCATCAATCATGTGATGGTCGGCTTGGTAAAAGCACCATTCTTTGCGCTAATCATCGGTGTTGTCGGATGCCATGCGGGTATGCAGGTGCAAAGTAATGCAGAATCGCTGGGTCGTATGACATCCAATGCGGTTGTGGCCTCGATCTTTGCCGTTATTGTCGCAGATGCGTTGTTCTCGATTTTCTTTGCGAGTTTGGGCATATGACAAAAGTATCCGAACCCGAAATCATCATCAGTGTGCGCGGATTACGTAATCAGTTTGGCCGACATGTGGTGCATGATGACCTTGATCTCGACGTGCGACGCGGTGAAATTATAGGTGTGGTCGGTGGCTCCGGCACGGGCAAATCCGTGCTTCTGCGCTCGATTGTTGGGTTGCAAAAACCAACGGCAGGACATGTAAAAGTGCTGGGCGTCGACGTGTTGGATGCGAGCGAAGACACGCGCACCGCCCTTGAAGCGCGCTGGGGCGTCATGTTTCAAGATGGTGCGCTGTTTTCGTCGCTGACCGTGCGCGAAAACGTGGAAGTTCCGATGCGGGCCGTCAAAGGGCTAGACCCGGATGTGCGAAGCGCATTGGCGGATTTAAAAATATCCATGGTCGGCCTGCCTTATAATGCGGGCGACAAATACCCGTCCGAATTGTCGGGCGGCATGCGTAAACGGGCGGGGCTGGCGCGCGCCCTCGCGCTAGATCCCGAGATTGTGTTTCTTGACGAGCCCACAGCGGGACTTGACCCGATTGGTGCCTCTGCTTTTGATGACCTGATTGTCGGGCTTAGCCATTCACTTGGCCTGACTGTCTTTCTTGTAACACATGACCTTGATACGTTGCATGCGACATGTGACCGGATTGCAGTGCTGGCGGAACGTAAGGTATTGGTCACAGGAACTATGCAAGACATGTTAAAAGTCGATCATCCTTGGGTTCACGAATATTTCCATGGACCACGGGCGCGGGCAGCGGCGACCGGCGCGCAAACCGGCGAACTCTAGGAAGGTAAAGATTTTGGAAACACGCGCGAACTTTGTGCTGATAGGTGCATTCACACTTGCAGGGCTTGTGGGGATCATGGGGTTCTTCTTGTGGTTCGCACAGGTCGAGTTGGACCGCCAGTTTGCCTATTACGATATCCGGTTTTCGTCAGTTTCTGGCCTTAGCAGTGCCTCTGACGTGCGGTTTAGCGGCCTCGCGGTTGGTCAGGTTGTTGACGTGCGCCTGACGCCGGAACGCGACGGCACAATTCTGGTGCGGATCGAAATCGATGCCCAAACGCCAGTGCGCACCGACAGCGTCGCCACGATTGAATCCCAAGGGGTAACAGGTGTGTCGTATGTGGGGATCGATGCAGGCACACCAACTGCCGCGCTTCTCAAAGGTCCTAGCACTACCGATATCCCCGAAATTACTGCTGGGCGCTCCCTGTTGCAGTCGCTGTCCGAGGATGCGCCGCAACTTCTGGAACGCTCGTTGCAAGTAATTGATGAATTGGGGCAGATGCTTGGCACTGAGAATAAGAACCGGATCGAGAATATTCTTGTAAATATCGAAGCCGCATCGGGCGATTTTGCACGCACATTGACGGATTTTTCGGGTGTCGCGAATACCGTGGCGGATTTCGCAGAACAGATCAACGCTTTCAACGAAACCCTTGACACCTTAACGGGGGACCTCTCGACCGTGCTTGCGACCGCCGACACAACGCTGGTGTCGATCCGCGAGTTGTCAGAGCAGGGCAAAGGAGTATTGGCGTCCAGCTCGGAAACACTTTTGGAAGCACAGACCGCTATCGTTGAGACAAAGGACTTTATTACGGCCGACTTGACTGACCTCGCGGAAGAAATGCGCGGCACTACTGCCGGTCTGCGTGAACAATTGACCCTCGTGGCGGACGACGCCCGTAGCCTGATGGCAACCTTTGATACCACAGGTGTGACGGCAAACGCGCGGCTGGACGAGGCACGTGTTACTTTAGAAAACACAAATGCGCTGATCAAACGGTTGGACGATGCAGCGTTGTCAGTCGATGACGTGGCCACAATTGCTGGCGACCTGATCCGCGACGAAGGCGCGCCACTTGTCGCCGAGACCCGCGCCATGATTGCAGAGGCAAATCGCGCGGTCCAGTCTGTCTCGACCATCGCCACGGCTGACCTTCCTGCAATCATAGCAGACGTGCGGGCTGCAACACAAAACGCCAGCAAGGTCATAAGTGAGGTGGGCGAAAACCTCAGTACCTCAAGTGAACTGGCCACAGAAGTTTTGGTCAGCGCGCGTGATGCATTGGACGATGCGCGCGTGTCCTTTGCCAACGCGAATGTCACGCTGAACGCGATCAACGGCGCGCTAGAGACCGGCGACCGCGCACTTTCCGCAGCCGAACAAGCCTTTACAGGCGCGGACCGGATTATCAACGATGACATTTCAGGCATGATCGCAGGGCTCGAAACCACGATTGACGGGATGAACAGCGCGATTGCTACCGTGTCAGCCGACCTTCCCACAGTGTCCGCCGACTTGCGCACTGCTAGCAAAGCGGCCGCAGACGCCTTTGCCGAACTGCGCCAGGTTGCAGCGGCCTCTGGCCCCGCGATGCGTGAGTTTGCAACCACCGGATTGCCGCTCTACACACGTCTGGCACAAGAAAGTCGCACGCTTATTAACAACCTTGACCAACTTACTGGGCAAATCCAGCGCGATCCAACGCGCTTTTTCCTTAACCGCGAAACTCCGGAGTTTAGGCGATGATCATACGGTCCAACCCACTTACCTTACTGCGCTCGTTTGCTATTCTTGCGACAATTTCAGGGTGCTCCGCGATTTCGGCGCTTAACGAGGTGACTATTCCGCTCGAGGTTTACGAGCTGCGCGCACCTGCGGATATTTCAGCGACGACTAGAGGCCAATTGCAACGCGATGTCATAATCGAACTGCCGACAACAAGTGGCGCATTGTCGACGGATCGGATCATGATCCGCCCGAACCAGCTTCAGGCGCAATACCTGCCCGACGTTCGCTGGAGTGATGCAACACCTGTCATGGTGCAAACTTTGATGCTGCGCGCCGTCGAGGCCACTGGAGCCGTGCGCTATGTCGGACGGCAACCGCTGACCTCTAACGGCGACTTTGCCATTATTACCGAACTCGTCGATTTTCAGGCCGAATTGGCAGCAGACGGCGAAACCGCAAATACACAAATGAAACTTATCGTGAGGGTCATCCGCGAAAGGGACGCGAGTATCATTGCAAGCAGGACTTTTGTCGCGAGCGCTGTGGCTTCTTCAACAGAAACTCCAGCCGTTATCGAGGCGTTTAACGCGGCATCCTCGACTCTATTTTCTGAGTTTGCCAGATGGTTGCCAGGGGTCCTGGCAAACTAGTGCAGTGCAGTCTGGAAAGTTATCCATGTCGCTCCCCAATTGTGACAACCGGCTCTTCAGGCTCACGAGTGATTTTTCTGGCAAAACCTTGCGGGCTCGGATGGTGGATACCATCGTAAATCCGCTGTCATTCATAACATGCGTCCAAGCAACAATTGAAGTTCAGTGCAATGTCTGCGCATACCCAGTGACAACAATTTTCATCGCAAACAAGTTGGGCGGATCTATATATGACTAAAGTTGCAATCATCACGGGTGGGCTTTCGGGCATGGGTTTGGCGATTGCCAAGCGGTTACATGCGAGCGGCACAGTGGTTTGTATTGGCGCGCGGCGTGGTGGTGACAGCGATGTCGTGGCCAAACTGCAGGCCGAAATGGGCGCACCTGTATCGGTGGCCGCTCTGGATGTGCGCGATAGTCAAAGTGTGGCGGGTTTTGTCGCGGATGTTGTCGCGGCGCATGGCACAGTAGATATCTTGGTTAATACCGCTGGCGTTTATGAAGAGGCTGCCGTGATCAATCACCCCGATGATATGTGGGATGCGACGATTGCGACCAATTTGACCGGCACGTTCAAAATGATCCGTGCAGTGATGCCGCATATGAAGGCGCAAAGTTGGGGACGCATTATCAACCTCGCCTCTGTTGCGGCTCATAATGGCATGCCCAATAATGCCGCCTATTGTGCATCTAAGGCCGGACTTTTGGGCCTTGGTCGCTGTGTGAGCTTGGAAGGTGCTGCGGACGGGATTACCTGCGTCAGCATCAGCCCGACATGGGTAGAGACCGAGATGCTCAAGCAATTCGTTGATCAAGAGATTGCCGAGACCGGTGCCCCGCGCGAAGAGGTGCAGGCAAAATACGAGGCGTCCAATCCACAGGGTGCCTTGGTGCAGCCTGAAGAGATTGCCGATCTGGTTGCCTTCCTTGTGAGTAACGCCGGGCGTGCGATCACAATGGAAGACATTCAGGTCAATGCCGGCTCACTTTGGTAATGTAAACCTGCGTGCCAGCAGGGCAGCGGGGTCGCTGAGGCTGGCGAAAGGCCGTTCGCTGATGTGTGACCACATCGCCTCTGCCGCAGCGTGATTAAACACGGAATTGGCGTGCAAAACGTTCAGATCCGCGGCGATCAAGGCGCGTTCGCCGGCCGAAAGCGGGGCTTGTACCAACCATGCGTCGACAGGCAGAACTTTAACCGAGATCGGTAACTCGGCGGATGTGACCAAGTGATTGGGCATCAGATTATAGTAGTCTGCCCCCGTCCCTGCCGTCAGATCGGCCAAGAATGTCGCCGCGCCGTGGACGTTGATCATGCGAAATGTCAGCCCCTCTGGCACCGCGCCCGTTTCGGCGCAGGCCTGCATGATGGTCTCGTAGATGTCGTTGGGGTTGGGCGCGTCAATGTCGTAAAGCGATGGCAGGCGCACAATTGCGGCGTTGATGCCTGATTTGGCAATCAAATGCTCGGCGTCGATTTTGGCCGCGCCATAGCCGCCACAGGTCTCGAAGAGCGTGGTTTCAGCCTCGAAATATGGCCCGCCTGTATCGGGAAAGACCGCCGAGGTTGACGAAAACCGCAAGTCGGCTTTGGCGTCTTGGCAGAATTGCACGATATTGCTGATGCCTGCTTTTGACCAGATTTCCATGTGGTCGCGGTCGACGGCAAGGTTAACCATTGCGGCGCAGTGAATGACGTGACGCGTCGCAGCGCAAAGGGCGCGGTAGTCGTCGCCACCAAGGCCAAAGCGTGCGTCCTCAATCGCGGCAGACACTAACACCAGACGCGTAGGGTCAACGCCGTTGATCGCCGCGATTTCGTGCAAGCGCTCAAGCGGGTCGCGCCGTTTGGGGCGCACAAGGCAATAGATAACCTCGTCTTTGGGCAAGTTACGTGCAGCGGCGGTCAGAACCTTGCTGCCAAGAAAGCCCGTGACGCCAGTGAGTAGAATGCCTGCGCGCGTGAACCCGCCTTTGGTGACAGGGGCCGTCAGGCTTTGGGTGAGCACCTCGTGTAACCGCGCAAGTCCGACGTTGAGCGCAAAGTCAAAATCGACGCGCCGTCCATAGGCTTCTTCCAAGGCAAGCACGAGGTTCACGGCCATTAAGCTGTCGCCACCATGCTCATGGAAGGACAGGGCTGAGTCTATGTCGCGTTGCGCACAGCCCAAAACAAGCGCCGCCTGCGCCACGCTTGGAAGCACGCCTTCCGTCTTCTCGTCGGGTGCTACCGCGTTAATTTTTGGCAAAGATTTGAAATCACATTTACCAGAAACTGCGTTGATCGGGATCGCGTCGAGCGCGACGAGATAGCTGGGCACGCAATAGGCGGGCAGTCCGGCGCGCAGCACTTTGGACAGTGCGGCCGGCATCCGGTTTTCGCCCAGCGCGAGACCCCATTTCTCAAGGTTCGCAGCCGCTTGGGCCGGATTGGCGCAATAGTAAAACACCAACGCATTGCCCTGCCCTGCCACGTCTTGGATCCACGGCACGGCTTGTAGGAACCCAAGGTGGCCTTGCAAGGATTCAGTCAATTCGCGGGTCTGGATACTATGCCCACGCAGTTTTAGCATATGGGCAATACGGCCTAAAACATGCACGGTGCCATCAGCGCTCACATACCCTTGATCGCCTGTGTCATAAAGCCGTGTCGCGCGCCCGTTCAGCGTCAATGCGCGAAAGCGCTGCGCAGTCTCTTCAGCGCGGTTCACATACCCCGGCCCCAACATACGCGGCCCCTCAAAGTGCAGCAGCCCCGCTTGCCCGACCGCACATTCATTATCGCTGTCATCCAGCACAGTGGCGCGCAGGTGCGACATTGGCACACCCACAGCGCCCGTTGTTCGCGCGCCACCCGTTTGCGACACATTGGTCATCGCAATATCGTGAGTTTCGCAGATGCTATAGAGATTCCAGAGCACGGCCTTGGGTAGTTTTTCACGCGCGGCGGCGATCAGCACATCGCTAACCACTTCGCCATTCAGAATGACCCGTAGCAATGGCACATTTTCCATCATCTGCGCGGTGCTGGCTTGCAGGATCTTTTCAAGCGCTGAGGGCGTGAACAGCATTTCCGACACGTCATAGCGGATCAGAAAGGCGCATAGGTCCTCGGGGTTGAGCAGTTGCTGGAAACTTGGAAAGCAAACCCGCGCGCCATCGCGTAGCGGGCGAAACATTTCCCAAATCGCGAAAATATATGACCCAACAGTCTGCCCGGCCGCATAAGGCGTGTAGGCGTCGCGCCACATATACGACAGATAGGCCGCGTCTTGGGTGACGGGAATACACTTGGGTTTGCCCGTCGTGCCAGATGTAGCAACGATGTAAATCGCGTCGTCAGGGGCAACAGCGGCGGCAACAACAGGTTGGTCCGGCGCGGCGTTTGGCGCGGCAATAACCGCGTTGACGTCGACCAAATTGGCGTCGGGCAATTGCCCGTTTTTGGGCGTTTGGCAGACAAAGACCGTATCGATGTGCAATTCGGACAGGATATTCGCCAAAACATCATTGGGCATCGCAGGATCAAGATGCACGAACGCGCGGCCCAGCACGATACAGGCGGTTGTAGCGGCGGCAAAGGATGTGGAAGGTTTGCCAAAAACCGCAACCGCGCCATGTGCAGGCAAATACGCTTGCAGCCGCTCAATGCAGCAAGCCAATTCCCCATAGGTCAGCGCAAGGTCGGCGTCGACAAAAGCCCCGAGGGTGTGATGTGTTGCAAGCGCGCCAGCAAGCTGCGCGGGGACGGTGTCTATGTTGTCAGGGGTCAAGGCCTACGTCACTCCTAAGGCGTCGTTTCATATCAAAAATACGACATCTAACTTATACTCTTCCTTTGTGAAAAGTACGGCAAAGGCAATACAAAACGAAACTAAATGACGAGATGAGTGGGTTTGCGCCTGTGCGGTCCCAATGAAATCTTGTGAGCACAGACCTGCGATCCAACGTTCAAGCTGGTCGTTTATCTCGCCATAGACGCGTTGCGGCTTATCGAATCTGCGAGCGTCAAGCTGTCCAGTGTTTGAAACACATACATTCTGCGCGTTACATAGTAAAATGTTAGCCCGCATAATGGTGCAAGAGTAGGACTGCTCGTTTTTGACAAGCGCCCTAAGCCCGTCGAACCCCTTGCGGAAGTCCACAGGTTAGGCAGCCAAGACGATCCGCACCCGTCTCATAGGGAAAATCCATGAGGAGGCATTCAAGGTGCGGCGGAACGGCTTAATTGACGGACCCTCCGGGCAGGTAAGGCAGTGTATCTCCTGCAGATTCATGTTCCACGGCAACTCGCTGCTCCAAAAGGCCCCACAAGAAGCCTGAGGTAATCGACTGCACGCCCAGAGACGCGCTAACAACTACCAGCGACGCGGCTCTCACGATGATAGAAGGGTCCAGATCTCCAAATCCAGATGCGCCCCAAAAGGCAACTGATCCGATTGTGAACAAGATAGAAAGCAGCAAAAGCACAGCACCAACTTTACAGGCATTATCAACAGTGACCTGTTTGCGAAGGGCAGCAAACTGGCTAGTCTCTGGAAGAAGTTTAAAGCGTACGGCGAAAAGGTTGCCAAGTAGATAGAACCAGATCATCTGCACTCCTGCCAGAATTGCAGCACTCGCAAAGACGAGCGTTGCAATATCAAAATTGACAGTGCCAATCCTCACAGGACCCCACATCAGAAGCGTGAACACACCGCCACCGATGCCTGCAAGTGCAAGGCCCGGATAAAAAAACATCCAAAACGGGGCGAGTGTCAGTAAAAGCTTGAGATGCAGCCAACCATCGCGCCAGCTGCGTAAATGGGGAGGCCGTGACCGGCCATCAGGGCTGAGTGTAGTTGGGACTTCTTCAATACGCAGACCAAACAAAGTCGCCTTGATAACCATCTCGGATGCAAAATCCATTCCTGTCGAATTCAAACCAAGACGTTGAATTGCCTGTTTTGAAAATCCGCGTAAGCCGCAGTGAAAATCTCCAACCGGTGTCTGGTAAAGCACTCGCCCAATGGTAGAGAGTACTGGATTGCCAAGATAACGATGCAGCGGCGGCATCGCATTTTTAGCAATACCGCCTTTGAAACGGTTACCCATTACCAGCTCAGCACCACCTCGCAATGCTGAAACGAACGGGGCGAGATGAGAGAAGTCGTATGAATCGTCACTATCCGCCATGATGATGTACCGCCCTTTGGCCGCATCGATACCGGCCAGCAATGCGCCACCATATCCGCGTTGTGGGGCATGCACGACACGTGCGCCAAGACTTTCCGCCAAGGACTGACTTCCATCAGTCGAGCCATTATCAGAGATTAAAATCTCTCCCACCAACCCTGCACCTGAAAGGTATTCCTGCGCCTTGCGAATACACACCTCAAGGGTTTCAGCCTCATTCAAGCAAGGCATCAGGATTGTTAATTCGGTCATCGGATTTTACCTCACCATTTACATTTCAACCTTGCCTAACTGGAAACCAGTCAAATAGTGTGACACGAATGCGGCAATTAGGTGGCATATGATAAGGTGCGCAAGATTGCTACGTTCCCCGGCCACGTATCTCGTGCTTGGTGCGGGCAAAATCCATGATATTAGACCGTTCGAGACAATCAGAAGTAAGCAAAACCCCCAATGCAAAATAATCCTATAAACGACACCTCCAAAACGGTCCGATTATTTAAGGGGGCCTTGTTTTTGGCACTTGGGATCGCGATCTCCCGTGCGGGATCTGCTGCCCTTTCGGCCGACGGTGTATTTGGCCTTGCTACCAATGATGACATCATGCGTATGATGTCGGTCAGAAACTGGCTCGACGGACAAAGCTGGTTTGACATGAGCCAATACCAACTGCTTGCCCCGGATGGTGTGTCTATTCACTGGTCTCGCTACATAGATTTTGGAATCGGCGCGCTGGTGTGGATCTTTGGACTTGTGATGCCTGAAGCCCTGGCAGAGCAATGGGCTGCGGCCGTGTGGCCGCTTCTTTTGCTCGCCGCTCTTGTCATGGTGGTCGGCTTTGGAACACGGCGTGCGCTGGGACCACTGGCCGCAGCAATAGCGATGCTTTCGGTTGTGCTTTATCCCCCTATCGGCTTTGATTATTTCGCAATTGGTCGGCTTGACCATCACAACGTGCAGATCCTTTTGGCAACGATTTCAGCACTCTCTATGATCACACTAAACCGGCCCATCCTTTTTGGTGCGATTGCGGGGGCGGCTGCAGCGGCATCGCTGGCCATTGGATTGGAGACATTATTTCTTGTCGCAACAATCGGAATGTTACACGTTTTTAAAGCCGCCAGATTTGCACCTGAACCGCGCATACGTCTGGCAGCATTTTGCATCGCCATTGCCATTTTCAGCCTCGCTTTCTTTCTGGGGCAAACCGCAGCGCAGGACTGGTTTGTGACGCAATGTGATAAATTATCTGCGCCTTATTTGCTGATCTGCTGGATCGGGGCTGGCAGCGGGTTGGCGGCACTTGTTATGCCTGCCGCTAAAAAATACCCGACCGTATTTATTACAACCGTTGCAACCGTCACCATTATTGCGCTGCTCGTCAGTTGGCCAGTGATCAGCCCATGTTTACAAGCACCCTATGCAAATCTGCCGCAGATCGCACAGGTGCTCATCAGTGAAAACATCACCGAAGCCCTGCCACTTCATGTCTACGCTATCTACAGCCCGTTTGGTTTTTTTCAGTATTTTGGTCCAGCGATCGCGGCTTTGTTTGCGGCGACAGTGATATGGTTGCGGCAACGGAACCTTGGCGATTCAACAGGAGAGGTCTGGCAGATCCTGCTCATCGGATGGATCGGGCTTTTGGCATGCATCTTCCAAAGCCGGCAGATTGTCCTACTTGCCGTGGTGACACCTTTTTTAACGGGTTATGCTGTGCGGCCCGCGTTGCAGTCCTATCTCGACGCCCGCACAGGCATGTCACGTGGTGTACTGTATACGACTGTCGCACTAACCTTGTTTCAACCGCTTCTCAGTAGTGCGCTGTTTGGCCTGTGGAAAACCGTCCCTTTGGTATCCTCTGTTGCAGCCTCCAATGACGTTGGTCTAGAACCCAAGCCCTCAAGCGGGTCTCTGGATGGCAATTGCGATAATTTACAGACGCTCGCACTTCTTAATGCGATCCCTTCAGCGCGCACACTTGCCAGTCTAAATCTTGGCCCTCGCCTGATCATGGCAACGCATCATATTGGGCTGGCGGCCCCCTACCACCGAAGCGCCGATGCAATTATGAACGGGTTTATACCTTTACGTGGCACCGCCGCCCTGTTGACACAAACAGTCGCTGATCAGGCAATCGACTATATCGTGGTTTGCCGTGGTAGTAATTACGGCGATACGACAAGTATCGGAACACGACTTGCCAGTGGCGAAACAGTGCCCGGCTTTCAGGCTGTCGCGCTCGACCATCCCGACCTAATGGTCTTTCGCCCCACTGTTCCGCAATGACCAGTGATGTGGCGCTCAGATCAGAAGCAAGATCGCTACTACTTTTCTTGATAGTTGGTGGTAGCTTCAGCCTGTTTTACGCTGTTACCTCGGCCAGCCTGATCAACTTCGCTCGAACGCCGCCCTTCTGGACCAGCGTTCTGCTCTTTGCCGCCTGCATTCCACCTGCATTTCTCGCGCAACAACACATCGCCTTCAAGGCCAAGAGATTGCGCAAAAATGCGTTCTGGATTTATGCGGCAACACAAATCTGCGGTATTGTAATTGTTTCAACCGTGACAACACGCTTTGTTACCTATGATTTTTTATGGGACTCCATAATCATGGGGGTCACCGTAGGTGCAAACGCGATCTTCGGCTTCATTATCGGCCGCTTTGTGACTTTTATTCCGCAGGAATAAGCCGCGCGACAAAGTGCAATTTGCGGCCGAAAACTTTGTTCAAAGGGAATGGATAAAGCGGCAGATCTGTTCGGAATTCCTCAATCTGGAGGCCCGCCGATTTGAACCATTTATCCCAATCGGAACGGGATGCATAGTTGTAGGGCAGGACCACGCCATGAGGCGCGTTTCCCACCCAATCCATAATCCGCAAAGTCAGATGGTCGAACCAGTTTTCGCTCAGATGGTCTTTGATGACAACAGCTTTACGGCAGACGCGGCCCGCGTCATGTACCAGTTCGCTGGGGTCATCCGTGTGATGCAGCACATCAACAAACATTACAACATCAACGCCTTTGTCAGCCACAGGAATAACATGGCCATCAAATATCTCGACAGGGATATGGGTTACTTCGCGCAGCATAATGTCGATGCCACGCATGTCGGTCCCTTCTTGTCGGGCGCCAATCGCTTTTGCTATCTGGCCATCACCAGTTCCAACGTCAAGGATTGTGGCGTTGATGGGGATCAAAGACCCAATCTGATCAATTAGAACATTGATGCGTCGATTGAACACCAATTTCTCATGCATTTTTCCAAGAAGATATTTGACCATTTTGATGCCTGCTTTTATTTTCTTCGGGTATACAGATTGCTAATACCGTCTTTGAACACTTTATGAGCACAGAATGTGTACAGAATTGGGAATTCTTGTGGCAGCGATGATTATTGTGGGCGGTCTAATTTTTGTGGACCATACAGACCAAAAGGCCGGCCCATCAGCCACCACAGGGGCGTAATCAGGCCAACCGCCACGTGTCCATCAACAAAATAGTGCCATCCCAAGTGAACCGAAGCTGCCCAGATTATGAGGCCATAAACAGTGAAAATTATGCCGACCCATCGGTTTACATGCCATGACGCAACAACCCACAAGAATGCGAAAGCGATATGCATCGAAGGCATCGCCGAAATACCACCGCCAAAGCCGATATTGCCGCGTGTGTGCATGGCAAGTAAATAATACTGAGCCAGCTTGGATGACAGCGGGCTATCAAGCTGCTGAAGGAAGGCCAATCTCTCAATAAGAGGGCCGAATGTGTTGCCTTCGCCATATAGATGTCCGTCATAGATTGGCCCCGCAGAAGGCAGTAGAAAGGCAAAAATCATTCATGCAACATCCCTTTTACACACCTCAGAGATCGGAAGCTTTGTCGGTAACCGAGCAACCGTTTTAGCGCTGCGTGATCGCACTCGACGCGGTAATTTTGTTTTTTTCTTAATATAAGTAATGTGTTCAAAATGCGGATCGCATGTGTGTTTATATATCGAACAACCTTCCTATTGGTCGGCGCTTTATCCGCACACACTCAGTCGTCTTGTTACGAAATGCCTTGATCGCCTTAGCGCCGCCTCGCGCAATAAACATATAGTCAACCAGATGCCCGTTTGCATCAATTGCACGCCATAGGGGACGCCACTTTCATCCAATACGAAGCCGGTTTCGTGGCATGCCAATCTAGGATCGCCGTTGAGCGATGCCGCTCTGTTCGCGTGGATCAATTCGAGGCCAAATCTTTCGGTACAACGAAAGATTGTCGACCGATCCACGTCGCCTCTCCGCTCACAAAAGAGGTCTGCGACGTCTTGGTAAGAAAGCCGATATCTCATATATATTCGCACACACACAAAATGATCGACGAAGGGAGACGATCACGTTTGATCGGTTGCGAACCATGCTTCCCCTACAAATCAGTCAAATCTGCGCGACGATATAGTCCGGCACGATCCGAGAGGTTTCAATAGCATCTTTAACATCAAGTCCCGCCAGCGAGCCGTGTGCTGTGACCAATGCAGTCCCAAACCCCGCCTGTTGTCCGCCCAAAATATCGGTGTGCAGTGTATCACCAACCATCATGACGCGGTGAGGTGGGACGTCCCCGCCAAAGCGTGTCATCGCCAAATCAAAAATCTCCGGAAAGGGTTTACCGAGGAATACAGGTGTCACGCCAGTTGCATCCGCAAGCCTGTGGGCGAACCAACCGGGTTCAAGCGACAGTCCCGTTTCGCGCGGAGCGACCAGATCAGGGTTTCCGACAAAGACGGGACGCGGGGCGCGGTTAAGGGCGGCTTCTAGCAAGTTTTGCCGCTGTTCCGTCCATCCATCCGCGCCGATCAATAAAAAGCCGTCAACCTCATCGTAAGCCTCTGGTGCGTCAGTCAGGACCGTGACATTTAACGCTGCGACTTCGCCCAACTCCATGTCCGGGTTCAACATTATACCCCAATGTAGGTCTGGCTCATCAGCGACACGTTGCAAAAGAGCGTCGCGACTGGTCACAACTTCAGTATCCGTAAAGTCAAAACCAAGCTTGGCATAGCGGGCCATCATGTGCGCCTTGGGATAGGCTGCCGAATTCGATACAACGGCCACCGATTTCCCCATTTTGCGTAGCGCTGCAACTGTCGCGGCAGCACCCGCAATTGCAGTTTCGCCAACATTCAACACACCATAAGCGTCAAACAAGATCAGATCGTATGGCCCCACAATATCCATAAAAGACGCGTGTACGGCGTGACCGCCCCCTGTCGTGTCAGGCAAACGGTCCCTCACCCGCATGTAAGCAGCAAAGGCTTCCGCCGGATCAATCGCATTGCTGCCGGTCACAGAATGCGACGCCGCAGATACGCCGAGATCACTTCGCCAATGATCACCAGCGCGATGATTGCGAGCAGAATTGTCGCGACTTCCGGCCAGTTGAAGGTGTCGATTGCCCCTTGGAGCACGATCCCGATCCCCCCCGCTCCCACAAGGCCCAACACGGTAGATTCTCGCAGATTAATGTCCCACCGCAGAATAGCGACGGCCCAGAATGTCGGCATGACCTGTGGCACAATTGCATAGAGGATTACCTTGAAACGCGATGCCCCTGTGGCCTCTAATGCCTCGACTGGGCGCTTGTCGATTTCCTCGATTGCTTCGCCCAATAGTTTGCCGATGAAACCAATAGATCGGAACATAATTGCGATAATCCCTGCCACAACTCCTGGCCCAAAGATCGCGACAAACAAAAGCGCCCAAATGATCGTATTGACCGAGCGCGACGTCACCAAGATAAGCCGCCCCAACCACAAAGTAGCGCGGTTTGGGGTCGTGTTTTGCGCAGAGATATATGCAACAGGCAATGACAATAGCACGGCAAAAGCTGTGGCAAACGTCGCGATATTCACCGTGTCCCAAAGCACGCTGAGAATGCTAGCCAGATTGCGCGGATCAGGCGGATACATGCGGCCAAACAAGTCGCCGATTTGTTCTGGCGCACCCCAAACCCACGGCCAAATTACTTCAATCGAGGACAGCGCCCATGCGATAACAAGGCCGCACCCCAGCAAGATCGCATAGCGTTGCATGCGTTGCTTTGCCGTGAAACGCGCCCATTCGTCGCGGCCAAACTGCTCTGCGAGACTGGTCATTGAATATGCTTTCGGATGATGCCGCTGATCGCTTCGGAAATAAGGATTACGCCCACGATCACGATGGTGATTGCCAGTGCAAAGTCGTAGTCATAACGCCCAAAAGCATTGGCAAGCGTTGCACCGATGCCGCCTGCGCCTACCAGCCCGACGACCGCAGAAGCCCGCAAGTTCGAATCCAGCTGGTAAATCGTCAAGCCTATCTGACGGGGCATAATTTGCGGAAAGATCGCGTAGAACAATGTCGACAGATAGGGCGCGCCAGCGGCACGCATCGCCTCGACTTGGCCAAAGTCGATTTCCTCAATCCGCTCTGCCAGCATTTTAGCCACAAAGCCGATGGAATAGATGATAAGCGTCAGCACACCCGCAAAAGGGCCGAATCCGACAGCCTTCACAAACAAGATCGCCACGATAACAGGATGGAAACTGCGCGCGATGATAATGATAGCCCGTCCTAAATAAAAGACCGGACGCGGGGCCATGTTGCTGGCCGCCATGAACGCAATCGGGATCGATAGTGCCACCCCACCCGCCGTGGCAAGCACCGCGATTTTGAAACTCTCCAAAAATCCGTCGATCAGAAGTTCCTTGCGCTCGAAACTTGGCGGGAAGGCACCGCCAAAGATTTTACCAGCACGGCCCATACCTTCAGCGACGCGGTTCCAGTCGATGGGCATGTTCATTCCGACCCAGCCAAAATAGGCAATCGCGCTCAAATAGACCACCCAACGCAGCGCCGTATTAGCGATGAAGGGCGGTTTTTTCCATGTGTCGCGCACCGCAGTCATGCTGCGCCCGCCGCATCGTTGGCACGGTCGGCATGTGGGCTGCCCGCGTAAATTTCATCCATCGCGGCCTGATCAAGCATCGCGGGTTTGTCGTCAAAAATGATGCGGCCATACCGCATACCGACAATGCGGTCGGTGTATTCTTTCGCCTCGGTCACGTTGTGAATGTTAATCAATACAGGCAATTTCAGCTCGCCAGCCAGATCACGCAGCAATCCCATAATTTGTTCAGAGGTTTTGGGGTCAAGCGATGCAGTTGGCTCGTCGGCCAGCAAAATATCAGGCTCCTGCATCAATGCACGCACAACACCCACACGCTGACGCTCGCCGCCTGACAACTGATCGGCGCGTGTATTGGCATATTGCGCGATGCCGACCCGCTCCATCAATTGAAACGCGCGCCTGATATCTTCTTTGGGATAACGCCGCGTCATAGCCGCCCAAGTCGAAATATAACCGAGCCGCCCGGATTGCACATTTTCCATCACAGTCAGGCGATCAACAAGGTTAAATCCTTGAAATACCATGCCAATTTTACGCCGCGCAGCGCGCAAATTTTTGCCGCGCAAACTGGTCAGTTCGGTGCCATTCAGATTAATCGACCCTGAAGTGGGTTCTACCAGACGGTTAATACAGCGCAGCAAGGTGCTTTTGCCTGCACCAGACGAGCCGATAATTGACACAACGCTTTCGCCGGCAATGGTCAGGTCAAGGTTTTTGAGTACGGGATCGCCAGAGCCGTAGCTTTTGACGAGATCGGTGATTTTCAACATATTTGTAGCCTTGTTAACGAGGCCGATCCAACAGATCGGCCTCGATGGAAAAAATCACTCGGCAGCGAGGCCCTGTGGCGTATATTCAACACCGTTGGCCGACTGGATTTGACGGATGACGGCCCACTGATCTTTGTAAGTAATAGGAACGAACTTACTGACTCCTGCGAACTCATCGCCAAGCGCTGTGCCGACAAAATCAAAGGTAAAGAACGCTTCTTTGATCTTTTCTTTCAGCTCGGGTGTCAGATCATGCGCAACGCCATAAGATGTCGTCGGAAACGGATCGCTTTCCCAGATGATGCGCACATCGGCAGGATCATAAAGGCCGCGCTCGGCCATGCGGTCAACAACTTCTGACGCGACAGGTGCCGCATCATAGTCACCCGCGACAACACCCAACATCGACTGGTCGTGGCTGCCCGAATATGTCACTTCGTAATCCTGATCGGGAACAACACCTAGATCGGGGAATAGCGCGCGTGGCGCTTGGTTACCCGAATTAGAAGTCGGCGACGTATG
This sequence comes from Yoonia sp. MH D7, assembly GCF_054439475.1. Taxonomy (NCBI): domain Bacteria; kingdom Pseudomonadati; phylum Pseudomonadota; class Alphaproteobacteria; order Rhodobacterales; family Paracoccaceae; genus Yoonia; species Yoonia sp. MH D7. The sequence continues at coordinate 308,471 of NZ_JBTJCF010000001.1, read as the reverse complement.
CGCAACCCGCTTACCTTTTAGGTCAGCCATTTCCATGATGTCGCTGTCGGCTTGCGTGTAAACCTGAAGTTTATACCCAAACTGGCCATCATCTGCACCCATGATCGCAAACGGCTCGACGCCCGCAAGGTTCACCGCAAAAGGTGTAGGGCCCGTGGAAAACCCTGCAATATGAAGACGACCAGAGCGCATCGCCTCGACCTCGGCAGAGTTTGACTGCACAGCAAAGAACTGCACGTCTTTGCCGGTCACTTCCTTCATGTGGTCAATAAACGGAGTCCAGATGTCAGCATAAATCGCCGGATCTTCAACAGGTGTGTATGCGAAAACCAGCGTGGAGGGATCCTGCAATTTGCTCGGATCTGTTGGCGCATCAGCGACCAGATCACCATCCGCGTCACAATACATAACATCCAACGCTCCGCGTTCCGCGCATTCCTCTTGCGCAAACAATGCGGTGCCCGTCACAGTGAACGCGGCCATAAGCCCCGCCGTGAAAATGTTCGTTTTAGACATGTTATTCTCCTCCCTGATTTGCCCCGCATCAGATCGGCGGGTCGATTGTTGTGGATACCACCACTTCGCCTTTCAGTTTGCAACATTTTAAGCAACAATTTTGAGAATATTTAAGCCCTTAGACCTAGCGATAGGTATGGAATGTCAAACACACCTGCAAAACCTGAGAATGACCATCAGCCACATTGAAATTCTATTGTAACTCAGGGTCGCAATAGATGTGCGCACCGCCAATTTTGAGACCGTATTCAGTCTCGAAACGGAGACAGTGCGACAGAATCTGTGCGAAAAAAGGCCTTTGAAACGCGGCAAGCAACAGTTTCATGTGGCGCCTTAAATCCGACTCGTCTTAAATCACATCCGTCCGATACATCAGGCTGGCCCGAAAGTCTTAGCCACCATCACCCCTGCCCAAGCGGAAAAACCAGTCAAAACACAGCCCCAGAGCGTATCCTTAATCACCTGCTCGGCGGACCAGTCACGCAACGTTGCATAGTTGGTAAATTCATAGGTGCCATATGCCATCAGACCTAGCGCCATGCCGCCCAACAAGGCCGCCATAGGAGTATTATCACGCAGCGCAGGAACCGATACAAACCACAAAATTCCTCCGACATACCCGAGATAAAAAACAATTGCCGGTACGACACGGAAAGGGTCGGCAAACAGATGCCCGATATGGCGTTCAAAGACCGGCCTGATCAATAGTTTCAAACCCACAGCATCAGCCGCGAAAAAGATAATGGCTGTCGAAAAATAGAGGATCATGATTTTCATGTGCTTATTCCTTTGCGAAGTGAACCGAGAGGTCGGATTAACAGCGCGACAATGCCGAACACGCACAAGGTAATCACAGCAGTGTTCATCGTCTGCGCATTTGAAACGATGACACCAACCAACGCCCAAATGATGGCGGCAGGATAAGTCCACGCGCGTGGCCGTACAGATTGCACGACAATTGCAACGCCCAAAACGCCAATCAAGCAAATGATCGCGGCCATTTGCGCCGAAAAGATACCGTAGCCTCCCAGCATAACGCCGATCGCAACCCCAGTTGCCGCCGTCAACCAACCTGCATAAAGCGCGACAGGATGCACTTGAAACACTGGGTCGCTGACACCGGCGCGCAGCATTGCAAGGATCGCGGTTGCCGCCATTGCAACAATCATGACCGTCGCCAGAACAGGCGCGGCATTGGCAGCAACGAGCCAGAAAAACCCGATAAACAGGCTTGCCGCAAGAGGTGCTCGCATCGCTTGCCAGTCAGGATCACTGGCCGCTTTCCACAGTCCAAAAGCGGCCCCGACGATCAACCAAAGATAGATCAGCCCCCAAATTGAAAATGCATAACCTGCGGGTTGTACTGGCGGATTTTCGATTTCCACAGGGAATTGTCCTTGGGTAAATCCGTTGAACCCGATCGTCAGCAGTGGAGACGCCGCAAATGCGATAGCAGCGATCAGGACGATAATTGCAAGTTGTCTGGGAGACATGGATTTTCCTTTCAATACTAAGCCTAGCGCACCAATCTGCGCGTCAGCGGGAGGGCTGCCCAATAGGGCAAAATGCTCAAAAACTTGAGCGCGTAAGTCAAACGTCGCGGAAAGTGCACCTCGAAAGCGCGTCTATTCAGCCCGTCAATAATCGCGCATGCCGCGACCTTTGGCGTCACCATTGCAGGCATGGTAAAGTCATTCTGCTGCGTCAGCCGTGTATCGACAAACCCCGGTGAAATCAGTCTCACATCATACAGACCGGCAAGCTCGACGCGCAACGATTGCGCAAGATTGATAACGCCCGCTTTGGTCGCTGAATAAATCTGTCCTTGGGGCAAACCGACATACCCCGCGACCGATCCGCATAGCGCCAATTGCCCGCCATCACGCAAAACCTTGGGCGCGACCTGTGCAATATAAAAACTACCTGTTAGATTGACTGTCACAATTTGCGCCGCCTTTTGCGGGTCCAGATCCTTCACTTTACCTGGGTCATAGATCGCAGCTAGATGGATTACGCGGTCAACAGGGCCAATTTCGGCTATCGTTTTTACAGCAGCATCAAGACTGGCGCGCTCACTCACATCCAGCGCAAGCGCCACATGACGGGGGCCGAGACTCGCAGCCATCTCGCTTAGCCGGTCGTGCGAACGCGCGGATAAAATCAACCGCGCACCACGCCGCGCATATTCCTGCGCAAGCGTCGCACCGATCCCGTCAGAAGCACCAATAATCCAGATGGTCTCACCCTTATGCATGAGCCAATTCCACCTGAACAACGTCGGTGCTCTCCGCCGCAAACGATCCGGCACAAGCCCCAAGATAATACCGCCAGTTCCGCAGGAAACTTTCGTCAAATCCAAGACGCTTGATCTTATGCGCCTTTTCACTCAACCGCGCATCCCACGCGGCACAGGTCCGCGCGTAATGCGTACCAAACGCAAAACTGTCGCGCACAACCAGACCAGCACGCTGCGCTTGGTCGCTAATCACGCGATTGGACAACAACATTCCACCCGGAAAAGTATAATGGCGGATGTAATCAGAGGTTTTTCGGTAAGTGTCAAAATCATGATCTTTCACGGTAATCGCTTGAATCATGGCACATCCTTCGGGCGCAAGTCGGGCCTTTAGCGTGGCAAAATACGTCGGCCAGTAATCTTCGCCAACCGCTTCGATCATCTCGATTGAAACAACGCTGTCGAATTGACCCTCGCAAGCGCGGTAATCTTGCAACCGGATATCCGCGCGCCCGTCCAACCGCGCATCGGCGTAACCTTTCTGGCTCGGCGAAATCGTAAGCCCTGTAACATGACGGCCCGCATCTGCCGCCCGCTCGGCAAAGCCACCCCAACCACAGCCAATTTCAAGCACCCGCTCTGATCCGCCCAACCGCTCTAGAATACGGTCATATTTGCGGTTTTGCGCAGTCTGCAAATCGGTTTCACCCGCCTCGAACAACGCAGAAGAATAAGTCATGCTGTCATCAAGCCACAGCTGATAAAACTCGTTGCCCACATCATAATGCGCCCGAATGTTGCGCGCGGCACCTTTGACCGAATTCGCGCGCATCATACGGTTCACAAATTTGAACTTCAGGCTCTGCCAAAATCCCGCATTTGCATAGCCTTCAAACTCGGCAAAATTATGCAGCGCCAACTCCGTCAGGGCTTGCACCGACGGCGTATCCCACAGCCCAGCAACATAAGTCTCCCCCAAGCCGATATCACCACGCGCCGCAACCGCACTCACAACCGACCAATCGTTGATCTGCATTTCCACGGCAGGGTCGCCTTGTCCAAAATCATGCACCTCGCCTTCAGGCGTGCGTAACCGCAAACTCCCTGTATTGATCCGGGCGCATGTCTCTAAAAAATCGTGTTTCGCGCGGTTGGTCAGAAATAGCATTACGTTACCTCGTTTTTTGGTGGCGTTGGCCGGTCACGATATTGCGCGCCTTTGAACTTAAGTCGCAGCGCCTGCCAGTAAATGAGCGCAGTGGTGCGCAATCCACCCAGCGGACGACGCAGACTGGCCCGGATCAGACCACGGTTGGTCATGGCAACCCGAGAGCCGACCAGCGACGCAATAACGCCCTCATCGCCATTACGATGCAAGATGCGGATGGCAATACTCTCAGGCGTGATGTCAAACGTGAATTCATAGCTTCCAGTCACCTCCTGAAACGGCGAGACATGCAACGACTTTGGTGTTTTGATGAGCGTCTCACTGGTAATCGGGGTAAATTCAGGCGCGTGACACAGGTAGGAATGCCTATCACCAAACGGCGTGGACACCTCTGCAATGACCGCGATCAGCCCACCATTCTCAAATGCCAACCAAAAGCTGACAGGATTAAAGACATGCCCCATAAACCGCGGTTGTGTCAGCAGTTTGATCTGTAAATCCGGGGATACAATCTTTGCGGAACTGAACACATCATGCGCCCACTGCACGCCCTTCCCGTCCTTAAGCGGCCCGCCGTGATCGCAATCGTAAACCGACGCGAGATTAAACCGGTTCCGCGAAAAAAGCTTGGGGCCAGTCTCGGCAATGTCAGGGTCAATCAAAACATAATCAACGCCGTAGCGAAACCTGTGACGGATCTCACCGCGCCGAGAATGGGTTGTGATGCCCACAATATGTTCGGCAGCGCTCTTCATGCGATCTGACGCTCCATCATACGCGAGATACGGGCAGCACTTGCAAACCCGTCCTCATGAAAACCATGTCGCGTATAAGCCCCCGCGAACCACGTATTGTTGCGTCCCTGAATTTGCTTCAACTGGTCTTGTGCGCGGATTGCCGCGCCGTCAAACACCGGATGGCGAAATGTCTTTTGGTCGTAGATCAGGTGGTCGGGTATGGTTTCCGACGGGTTCAACGACACAAACAGCGGATCATCTTGGGGAATGTTCTGCAATCGGTTCATCCAATATGTCACACCGATGGCAGGTTCTGGACGCGTCGTATCCGCCTTATAAACCCAGCTTGACCAAACTGCCTTGCGGCGTGGCATCTGATTGGTATCGCAATGCAAAATCATTTCATTATCTTGAAACCGTATCGCCGAAAGGGCCGCCTGTTCCTGCGGCGAGTGCTGCGCAAGCAGTCGCAAAGCTTGATCGGAATGACATGCAAAAACCACCTGATCAAAATGCGCGTCAGGCCGCCCTGCCACATGCACCGTGTTTTGACTGCCAGTGCGCGTCACGTTTTGCACGGCGCAGTTCACATTAATCGCGACACCGCGCCCGCGCAGATGATGCTCCATGCGACGCACATACTCAACGCTTCCGCCGTCAACGGTCCACCATTGATGCTGACCAGACGCATCGAGCAAGGCGTGATTACGGAAAAATTGCAGTAGCGGCTTAGCAGGGAAATCACGGATTTCGGCTGGCGGCGTTGACCAGATCGCTCCACACAATGGCATGAAGTAGTTATTCTGGAACCAAGGCCCCAATTTCAGCGCGTCCATCAACGCACCAATCGTCAATGTATCGTCAGCTTGTGACAACGCTTCCGCCTTGCTGTTAAACCTGAATATATCGCGGATCATGCGGATAAACCCAGGCCGCAACATGTTGCTCTTTTGCGCCGTCAGCGCACCAAGGCTTTGCAACGCATACTCGATCTGACCACCATTAATCGACGCCCCAAAGCTCATGTTGCTCTTTGTCACAGGCACATCAAGCGCATCAAACATACGGGTCAAATGTGGATAGTTCGCGTAATTAAACACGATAAACCCCGTATCCACAGGTTGGTCACCATTCTTACCTGCAACAATCGTGCGCGCATGCCCACCCAAAGCCGGCTCCGCCTCGTATATCGTCACAGCATGGTTCGGCGCCAATAGATACGCTGCAGCAAGGCCAGAAATACCAGCACCAATAATGGCAATACGCTGTGTGCTTGTTGGTGTGGTATCAAGAGACATGAAAACTCCGCCTTATTATTTAACTTATTACGACCCATAAATATATTCGGATCAAAAATGATCTAGGTTTATTCTACTGCCGTAATAGGGTTATGTTGATTGAACACATCAGACATGGCCCCAAGGCCCAACTTCCACCCGCATGGGTGCGAAAGGATCATAGCAAGGTGGCACAATCGTCTCCCGTTTTCTCATTTCAAACCGAGGCCATGCTCGCCGTCCGCGACAACCGCGACCGCACCGCTTTTGCAAACCTGTTCGATTATTTTGCACCGCGTCTCAAAGGTTTCATCATGCGGTCTGGCATGGGGTCCGCGCAAGCAGAAGAAATCGTGCAAGAAGTCATGCTCACAGTCTGGCGCAAGTCCGATCAATTTGACCCGTCGCGCGCACAGGTATCTGCATGGATTTATCAAATTGCGCGCAACAGACACATCGACGTGATCCGCAAAGAAAAACGCCCCATCCCCGAAGAATTAACGCGCGATCCGGGAACCGAAACTGATGCCAGCCAAATTCTCGCCGTCGAACAAGAAACGGGTAAGCTCAAACAAGCCCTCGCCCGCCTCAAGCCCGATCAACGAAATATCATTGAACAAGCCTATCTTGGCGAGTTGACCCACCAGGAAATCAGCATGCAAACAGGGCTTCCCTTAGGAACGATCAAATCCCGGATTCGACTCGGACTAGAAAAATTACGACACGACTTGAAGGACTTACATTAGATGACCGCGACGATTACGCATCACACGCCTGACGCACTTCTAGCCGCTTATGCTGCGGGTAATCTGGCGCAGCCTTACGCGCTTGCTGTAGCTGCACATATTTCTCTCTGCACCGCGTGCCGTGCTGCCCTAGCCGCACATCAAACCGCTGGCGGCGTGATTTTAGAGAGCAGCACCGAGCGTGATCTTAGCGACACCTTGAAGGCGAACACCCTTGCGATGCTTGACGCACCTTTTGTGACAAAACCGACGTCTGTCAGGTCTGGTATTTACCCCGCGCCCGTCATGGAAGCGCTGAAAGGCAAACCGCCAAAATGGAAATCATTGGGCATGGGCGTGCGACAATGCATTATCTCAGCAACCCACGAAGGATCGGCGCGCTTGCTCTATATCCCGTCAGGTCAGGCGGTTCCCGATCATAGCCACAACGGACTGGAGCTAACGCTTGTGCTGCAAGGCAGCTTTAGTGACGCGACAGGTCGGTTTGGCATCGGTGATATCGAAGTCGCAGACCAATCACTGGAACATACACCAATCGCGGATGACGGAGTACCATGCATCTGTCTTGCAGCAACCGACGCACCGCTCCGGTTTAACGCAATGCTCCCGCGTATCCTGCAACCACTATTTAGGATCTGACGGATCAAACCGCCGTCCCCCCAGCGATGAATGCCGCCGCCTTTCATTATGGAACGGCAAGAGATCTGTCGCCGCACTCGTTAGAATTCAGAAGCCTGAAAAAGACAAAAAATCCTTCAATCCCTTCCGTCTCATCTAATTTTCCTCATCGTGAAATGAATGACGTGACGGAAAACCTCGCCACATGTGATCAGAAGATGTCGAAAAATAGCTTGAGGGCCAGCATCGTCAAAAACACAAGGATCACGCGGTCGAATACGTTAGCGCTGAACTTCTTGCCGATCCATTCGCCGATGGGAAGCGCAATAGTAAGGGGGATCAGGGCGAACAGGCCAAGCAGCGCTGTGTTCACCGTCATGATCCCATAGGAGATTTGCAATGGCAGTTGGATCACGCAGGTTGCCGCGAAAAAAGAGGACACGGTGAAGATGAATGTCGTGCGCTCTAGCCTGATTGCATTGAGGAATGTCACGGCGGCGGGTGCAGAGATGCCGACCGATCCTTGCAAAATGCCGCCGATCAGGCCTGCGGGTCCAACTAGTCGCTGTGCAGTGCTCATCTGAAGATGCATGTTAAAGCGCGCGAGGCGTAATCCAATGTAGGTGACGATGATCACAATCATAACCGATTGCACGTAAAACGGCTCCACCCACGCAAGAACCAGTGTGCCGAGCCCAGCGCCGATCGCCCCGGTTATAGCAAGAACGCGTACAAATGTAGGATCAATGGGGGCAGCGCGGAATTTCCAGACTTGGCGCAGGTTTGTGATCAGGTTCGGAAAAACCATAACAGCCACAGCAATTTGCACGCTATACAGGCTTGCCAAGACTGGCACTGCGATAACCGGAAGGCCTGCGCCCGTCGCCCCTTTAAGGATGCCCCCAAGCATCATTGCAATGACGACGGCGGCAAGGGCCCAAGGATCGGTGAGCGAGATAGCGGTGTTCAATTCAGGGCAGCCTTATTGCGTGTTGTTGTGCGTAGCATCAATACCAAAGCGGCAAAGATCGCAACGCCAATGACGTCGGTGAACCACGATTGATACATCATCACCAAACCTGTGATGGCGAAGATCGCGCGCAGGCCGATGTTGAGTGGGCGCATGAAGTAACCGACCACGGCCACCGAAAAGCAGAAGACGCTAAGCAGGCCTGTGACGAGCGAGACCGCGATTTCGGGCGCAGTGCCCTGCATCAACAGAGCCGGCCCAAAGAAAAACATGAAGGGCAGGATGTAGCTGGTGATACCGTAGGCAAAAGCGGTCCAGCTGGTTTTGTTGATGTCCGATCCTGCGATGCCTGCGGCGACATAGGATGCGAGGGCCACGGGAGGCGTGATGGTCGAGATGCAGCCATAAAAGAAAACGAATAAATGTGCGGTGAGGACGGGGACCCCCATTTCGACCAGCGCAGGGGCGACGACAGTGGCAAGGATCAGGTAAGCAGCAGTTGTAGGTAAGCCCATGCCAAGGATAATCGAGACGAACATGGTCAGGATCAAAGCGATAAGCGGGATGCCCGCAGATGCGCTAATGATCAGGCCGGAAACCTTAGAACCCAAGCCCGTCATGGCGAGAATGCCAGCGATCAGCCCTGCCCCCGCACAAGCCACCGCGATGGACAACACGGATTTTGTGCCCGCTTCCAGAGCGTCGCAACATTTGAGCGCAAAGCCGCGCAGGTCTTTCAACTCGAACAGAACGCAACCTGCCAGCAGGACGCCAAGCGCGGTGAACGACGCTTTGAATGGCGAGTAACCAGAGACCATCATCCCGACGAGCAAGAAGAACGGGATCATGAACCGCAAGCCTGGCAAGAGGATCGCGCGCAAGGGTAATTCGGCTTCGGTTTGGGGAATAGGGTCAATGCCGAGGCTTTCGCCTTGCAGGTGCACCATAAAGAAAATCGAGGTAAAGAATAAAATGGCGGGGATTAGGGCCGCGACCATGATAGCCGAATATGGCACGCCGATGATTTCGGCCATGATGAAGGCGGCAGCGCCCATAACCGGGGGCATGATTTGTCCGCCGGTCGAGACGACGGCTTCGATCGCGGCCGCTTGGTGGGGTTGGTAGCCTTCGCGTTTCATCATCGGAATAGTCATGGTGCCTGTGACCGCGACGTTGCCCGCAGCGGACCCCGAGATCATGCCAAGCAGTGTCGAAAAGACTACAGCGGTTTTGGCCGACGCGGCCTTTGCTCCTTTGGTGAGGCGGCTGGAGATCTGAAAGAAAAAATCGCCTGCTCCGAACACATTGAGGAAGGACCCGAAGATCGAGAACATGATAATAAAGGTCGCCGAGACGCCCAAGGGAATACCGTAAATCCCTTCAGATGAGGTCGTCATAAATTCCGCAATCCGTTTTACCGAATAGCCGCGAGAGGTGAATACACCGGGAAGCCAAGGCGAAATCAACGGATAAGCGAGAAAGACGATGATGATCCCTGCGAGGAACCAGCCGATGCGCTGTATAACCGCGATCATGACCAGCACGATGACCAGCATGCCAACAACTGCGTCTGTGGATGTGGTGATCCCGCCTGACATTGCAATGTCGAGCCAGCGGGAGAACAGGTAGTAGCCAGAACCACCAGCTAGAATGGCAAGGCCAAGGTCGATAGCGAAAAGCGGGGCGCGCACAGGTGTTGAATTTTCGTGGGCGCGCTCAAGCCGATGCTGTGCCAGCACGAGAAAGATCAGGACCAGCATCACGGTCAGATGGGTGATCCGCACTTCCAAGGTTGAGAAAGAGGCAAAACCGGACACGACATAAAGGTGCCAAAGTCCGAGCGCGATCGCCATCCAGCGTGTTGTCATTTTCAGAGCGGGCATGACGGTCTTCATCTGGGGTCGTCCTATTGTTGCGCATAAACATAAAGGTATCCCGCCGCACGAGATGATGCGGCGGGCCGTGGTAATTAACGTTCGTCGAAGTAGCGTTTTGCACCCGCATGAAGCGGTACGGCGATATCGTATGCGTCTTCGGCAACGATCTGCAAAGCGTTTGCGTTTTCTGCGGCGAATTCATCGAGATGCGCGTAGATCGCTTTGGTCACTTGGTAGACTTTTTCATCGTCTGCATCCGCGTGGGTGATTAGAATATTCTTGGTACCAAGCATGGTCAGCGGTGCATCGGTACCGTAAGCGTCCGCAGGCACTTCGACGATAGAGTAGTACGGATGCTTTGCCACGATCTCCGCCAAGCCTTCCGCGCCAATGTCTACAAAGGCGATATCTGCGGTGGTACTGGTCTGGATCACAGCTCCCGCAGGATAACCCGACAGCGCAACGGCTGCATCAACCGCGCCGTCAGAAAGCTGACTGAACCCGTCTCCATACGACACAAAGCTTGGCGTGATATCGCCAAAACCAACACCGTTGATTGCCATCACGTCGCCCAACAGGTTCAACGTGCCGCCGCCCGCAGGCCCAACCGCCACGCGCTTGCCTTTAAGGTCTGCAATCGATGTAATGTCGGACCCCGCCAGCGTGACGATATGCAAAACCGAATTGTGCAATGTGCCGATGGACGCAATCGCGATTTGGTCGGCGTAAGGGTCTTGGCCCTCATGCGCAAAGAACGACGTATTCGCATTTCCGATGGCAAAATCAAGCTCGCCGTTCCCGATAAGGCGCGGGTTTTCTGTGCCGCCGGCGGTCACAACTGGCACCATAGAATAGCCTTCAGCGTATTTATTCACGAGGTTCGCAGCCGCCTGCCCCATCGGATAAAACGCGCCGCCAAGGCTTGCAGTCCCCATGCGCAATTCTTCTTGCGCAACAAGCGGTGATGCGGCCAAAACCAAGCTTAGCGAGATGCCACGGGTGAAAGTTTTAAAAAAAGTCATAGAATTCTCCCAGAAGATATATTTCGTTACCTATGCTTAATACTTGCCCCCTCAACACGTCAAATAAAATATCGATTTTATGATTTTAAAATTTAATCATCGACATTTAATCGAGACATTCTTACCCTCGCAATGGAATCTAAGTATTAAGGAGGCTTTGATATGTCTAAAGGAATTCGCCGCGTTGTAACGGGGCACGATGCAAATGGAAAAGCGATTGTTGTCTCTGACGATATCGCCACAAATTCGTTAAGCCGGCCCAATCGGCCTGGTGTGACATTGACGAATTTTTGGAAAACCGAAGATAACCCGCGTTTTGACGGACCAAACGAGACGCTGGATGGACCACTTGTGCTCAAACCCCCGAAAAACGGCACGGTGTTTCGCTTTGTCGAGTTTGAGCCGGAAGATCCAGAAGTGATCAAGACCTTGGACGGGCGCGCGGCCTTTGCTGAAATGGGCGCAGCGGACCGTATCAAGGACAATCAGCGTCACCCGTTCATGCACCGCACCGATAGCATTGATTATGCCGTCGTTGTGAAGGGCAAGATCGTGATGATGATGGATGAAGAAGAAGATGACCTCGTGCTAGAAGCCGGCGATGTTCTCGTGCAGCGCGGCAACAATCATGCGTGGTCTAACAAGTTTGACGAGACCTGTATCATCGCCTTTGTGCTGATCGATGCTGAAGGTGACATCGAGCGTTGGTAAAAACTGGGGCCTGTGTTTTGTGAAACACAGGCCCCCGTCTATATTAAGCGTTATCGAGGGTGACGTCGAAGTTCACGTAGAGGAACGGCGCGTCGACTTTGCCTGATATTTCCAAGCCATCGGGGAAATCGCTGGCGGGTTTTTCGTGGTATGTCATGACCAGATCGTCCCGCACGCCGAACACGGTGTCTTGATCGAGGTAAGGATCATCTTCAGGGAAAATCTCGGTCACCAATGTGCGGAAACCGGGTGCTTTCACGATATAATGCAAGTGGGACGGACGCCATGGGTGACGCCCACAAGCATCCAAAATGGCACCAACGGGGCCGTCGGATGGCACTGTGTACTCGACTGGCTTCACAGTTGTGAACGCGTATTTGCCATCTTCCCCAACGGTCATCAGCCCGTGGAATGAATAGGTTTCCTGATCTTCGTCCTGACTGGCATAAAGACCGTTTGGTGCGGTCTGCCAGATGTCGATTTCGGCGTTTGGAATAGGGTCGCCGTTGGTGTCACGAATGACCCCTTCTGCCAGCAGGACCGGCCCGCCAAAATGACGCTTCATGTCGCCACCAACAGCCAAGGGTGGCGCACCTGAAACGTGAAACGGCCCAAGCACTGACGAGGATGTCGAGGCAGGCGACGAGTGCAGCATATCAACCAGAGAAGATAGGCCCAACACATCGGACGCAAGAACAAATTCGTGGCGGTCTTCGGTCTCGACTGCGGCACAGCCTTCGAGGAACGCGAGGCCTACGCGCCATTCGTCATGCGTCAGGTTGGTTTCACGAGCAAAATCGTGCAGGTGCTGCACCAGCGCCCCCATGACTTCGCGGGTCCGCGGGTTCATGTCATCAGCCATATAGCCTTTAAAGACGTCGGTGATATTTTCTTTGGTTACGTTACGCATTGTTGCGGTCTCCTAGTTCAAAAGTGCAAGGCTGAGGATCGGGAATTGGATCAGGATCATAAGTGCGACGAGCATGACAAATGCGAAGGGCAAAGCGCCCATAAACACATCCTTAAGCGAAATTCTGTCGTCGTCGATGGTGGATTTAATCACAAAGCATGAGATCCCTAAAGGTGGCGTGAGCAGTCCGATTTCAGCGCCAACAACGGTGACAATCCCGAACCAGATAAGTGACATGTCCATCGCTTCAACAAGCGGCAAGAACAATGGCACAACGATCAGAATGATCGAAGACGTGTCCAATAGCGTGCCGAGGAAAAGCATCAACAGCACATACAGGATCATCACGGTCCAGAACGAGGCCTCGTTGCCGGCAAGCAAATCTTGCAATTGGTTCGGCAGGCCTGCCAAGCCCAACATACGGCTATAGATGGACGCGGCTGTTATCAGGAATAGGATAGACGCGGTGATGTGACCTGTTTCTAGCAAGGCGTCCCAAAAGGTTTTAAGCGACATCGTTTTACGCAGAACCGCAATCAAAAGCGCCACAAGCCCGCCTGCTGCACCCGCTTCTACCGCCGTGAGCCAGCCTGTGTAGATGCCACCCAAGACGATCGTAATCAGTCCAAGCGTTGGTAATGTTTTGGAGGCGATTTCGCCTTTCGACATCCACTCGCTGTTCTCAACAACGCGGCCACCCACAAAGTTTGGCGTGAATTTCGCCATGAAGGCAATCGCGCCGATATAGGCAATGGCCAACATGATCCCCGGGATCACGCCTGCAAGGAACATGTCGCCGACTGATTGCTCGGAGACGAATGAGTAAATAATCAGCATGGCGGATGGCGGAATAATCATGCCAAGGACCGAGGACCCTGCGACAACACCGACCGCAAAACGTGGGTTATAGTCTTGCGCCATCATCGCAGGCACCGATACTTTGGTGAACACCGACGCCGAGGCGATCGAAGAGCCTGTCACCGCGGCAAAGACGGCGTTTGCACCAACTGTTGCCATGCCGATGCCACCCTTCACTTTGCGGAATCGTAGCGTCATCACTTCGTAGATGTCGCTGCCTAACCCCGCTTTCGAGACGATTAACCCCATGAAGGTAAATAAAGGAATGGTGGCAAAGGAATACTCCATCGCGCTATCGCCCACAGCCACCTTCAAAAGGTTCAGTGAGAGGGTGAAGTTGTCACGCATCAGCCAGATCGAGATCAAGGACACGGTGCCCAGCGCAATTGGGATGTAGAACCCTGCGTAGATCAAAAAGACAATTGCGACGACCGAGATAAGGCCAATTTCAATAGGGGTCATTTAGATTTCTCGTCATGCTCTGGGGCGCGGATCAATTGCGGACGATCCTGCGCGGTAATGACCTTGATCACAAAGATCAGGCTTGAGAGGCTGCACCCCGATGCGATGACCAATTTGATTGGCCACCATGGCGCAGTGAACACGCCGGGGATGCCGAAGTAGTCTTGAGTATTCCACATATGTAAAAACTCAGGGAACATAATATAGGCGATCAGCCCCATGAATATCGCCGAGACCGCGTTGATCATTCGGCGCAGCGTGGCTGTGAGCCTTGGGCGACGTCCATGAAGGAAAAGCAGGAACCCGTCGGAGCGGGTTAACCGGTCAACACGGACGACGTCGGCCAGTTGCAAGAAGACGATAAAGACCACAGAAAGTTGGACAATTTCGTATGTGCCTCTGATTGGCGCGTTAAACACGCCCCTTGCAATCACATCGACATTAAGGATGACGACCAACGCCAACACGGCGACTGTGCCGGCTGCGTTAGCAAAGATAGCTACGGTATTCGCGCCCTTCGAGAGGCCAGCGAGTGCAGATTTTAACATAATCGTGACCTCTCTTGGGACCTAGTTTATTGCTGCGACCAATCACGCACACCAGTGAAACCGGCAGCTTCCAGCTTTGCCAGATACGCGGCAAGCATTTCTGTGCCAGGTTCGCCAGCATCGTCCAGCGACGTCGCCCACTCTTGTGCAATGTTCGGAATTGAATTCGCCCAAGCGGCACGATCCTCTTCGGTCAGATCAACAATCGTACCACCGGCTGCGACGTAGGCTGCTTCGGATTCCGCGGCAACGTCCATAGCAATACTCGCAAGACGATCGCGGTAATCAATGGAAACAGCTTGAAGAACCTCTTTCACTTCATCAGGAAGCTTGCTCCAGTAATCGGAGTTTACAGTGACGGTTTTGCTGTTCACCGCTCCAAGATCAGCACGCACCATGTAGGGCGCAACTTCGGCAATACTGAAGGTTGCAGCCGCTTCAGGCCACAGCAATGCGGCATCAACCAGACCGGTTTGCAGCATGTTGTAGAAATCGGTCAAGCCACCACGCACGCCAGCTGCATCTTGAATACCTTCAAGATAACGCAAGTTCATGCCAGCGCCGGCAACCTTGAAACCAGTGAGGTCAGAAACAACACCGACTTCTTTTGATGAAAAGACCTGGTAGCTGTCCAAAACAACGCCTGTCGCCAGATAGACCTGGTTCTGCGCTGCAAATTCGTTCTGCATCGTTGGGAATTCGCGGGCGATTTCATCGATGGCCTTTGCAACAGCTGTTGCATCTGACGACACAAATGGTGTTACCGCAGCAAGCGCTTGGCTAGGCAGTTTTGAAGAATGGAAAATCGTCGTGACGATACCGATATCGCCGAGACCAAGTTGCACACCTTCCAGAACACCGCCCGGCTTGACGATAGAGCTGCCGTAGTTTTCCTGCCAGTCCATAACGTAGTTGCCTGTTTCGGCAAGGCGACGGTCGACCTCAGGAATAAAGAAGCCCGAAAATTCGCGGATCCAGAGTGACCGATCAGGGTAGCCATCGATAACCACTGCCTTAATTGTTTCTTGAGCCATAACCGGCATCGCGGTCATTGTCGCAAGAGCGACCCCCACAAGGGTGCGTCGTGTAAATTTCATCATCGTATTCTCCTCCCAGAAAAATTGGGCTGCTGCCCGGGTTGTTCGTTAAGTTTTCTTAGTCCAGTTCACCGTAAGATCTGTGCCCGCTGCTTCAAACAACTTGGCAATCGCACAGTATTTCGCGGTCTCTTGCCCCACTAATGTCAGCTCGTCCTGACTAGCGGATGTCACGCAATTCACCGTCAAAGTTATGGCGGGAAACGGCACGTCAATTTCTTCTTCCATCAACACGCCACGACGATCAAACTGGCACTCAGCGTCAATCGTGATCTCGCCCAAATCAATCCCAAGGCGCGCGGCATTTTTATGACCAATCACATTGGTGCAGGCGATCAGCGCAGTCATTGCAGCTTCGGTCGGCGTGGGGCCAAGGTTGGTCCCGCCACGTTCCAATGGCTCGTCAATAACCACGTTCAACCCACGCACCGGAATTTCGGTGCGCGCATGGGTCGGGCACGTCGCAGTGGCACGGTAGGTCACGACAGATTTCATTTTGATCGCCATCGGGTGCCTCCTTTAGACAAAGCTACAAACTTGATCGAATGCAAAGCGCGGCAGCTTTTGGAACAGCGCGGTTTCATCGGCGTAACCAATGTTGCACAGGAAATTTGACTTCACAGTGGTGCCCGCAAAAAACTCTTCATCGACAATCGCGTTTGAGAACCCCGACATGGCCCCCACATCAAGACCAAGCGCACGTGCGGCGATTATGAAATAAGCACCTTGCAGCGTGCCATTGCGGTAGGCTGTGTCTTCGCTAAATTCCGGATTATTTTCGAACAGGTGGCGGCGGTCCTCGTGGGGGAACAGGAACGGCAGTTCCTTCCAGTAGTCCAAGTCATGCGCAATAATCGCGGTCAAAGGCGCGCCCATCATTTTACTAACATTCTGCGGCTTAAGTGACTTGGCAAGACGCGCTTTGCCTTCGGGCGACTTTACGAACACGAACCGTGCAGGCAGCGTGTTCATGCTGGTCGGGCCGTTGATCATGATGTCGTAAAGTTCGTGCAGCAGATCGTCGGGGATCGGCTTGTCGGTCCATGCGTAATGCGAACGGGCATCGCGCAAGATCAGGTCAATTGCGTCAGCTGACAGGCGGTCAATCCGACCACGCAATGCGCGGTGATTTTCCTGCGCCTCACCCCTAAGGGCTGCGAGTTTTGCTCCGGTTGGTGCGCTCATCTAGTGGATCCTTCATCAACGATTGGGCTCGAACAAATTCCGATGCCTTCGATTTCAATATCAATAACTTCACCGGGAACCAGCCAACGTGGGGTTGGCTTTTTCGCGTGACCAACACCCGCTGGTGTGCCCATTGCGACCAGGTCGCCCGCCTCTAACGTCGTGTACTCCGAGATCGTGGCAATGATTTGCGCAACCGACCAAAGCATGTCTGCCGTATTGGAAGATTGTAAAATTTCACTGCCGACGCGGCTTTCTATTTTCAGACCTGCGGCGCCAACAGGCACCTCGTCGGGTGTCACAACGAACGGACCAATTGCGCCTGTGTCGTCAAAGTTTTTACCCGGCGTCCACTGATGCGTTTTGCGCTGATAATCACGCACCGAGCCGTCGTTGAATACGGTATAGCCAAACACGTGATCCAAGGCGTCAGCCTCTGAAATATGGCGCCCACCTTTGCCGATGACGACCATCAACTCGGCCTCATAGTCGAGTTCATTAGAACAGGCCGGACGAACGAGAGGCGCACCAGCGGCCATAATCGAGGTCTTGCTACGCATGAAAAGCGCGGGGTAATCAGGGACGTCGTAGCCGCCTTCTTTGATGTGATCGGTGTAATTCAGACCGAGGCAAATGATGGTGCCTGGATTTGCAACAGGAAGTGCTGGCGTGATGTCGGAAACCGCAACTTGCGGCGCCACTGCAATCTTGTCCGCCACTGATTCGATCAGGCTAGGCTGCTGGATCAATGCCATCAAATCCGTGCCAAACGCCGCATTGATCGCCGTTAGATTAACGGCCTTGTCACCAATAACAGCAAAAACGCCAAGGACTGAGTCGATTTCACCTGCCAAATATTTCATCAACGTTTTCCTTGTCCAATTAGAGGAATTCTGCCTACTATATTTCAAGATGTCAATTAATATCGATTTTTTGGAGATGGAAATGGTCAAGTGGACAGAATATAAGGCACAGGCGAAAGAACGCGGCGCACTGGCATTGGAACTTTATGTGGCACAAAGCACGCCAGCACAGGGTCCAGACGCGGTAAAAGCAGCCCTACCCGATCACCTTGCCTATCAAGCGCAGCTGGAAGCAGGTGGCCAACTTGCGTTTGCGGGGCCTATGTCGGATGAAAGTGGCGAGAACATGCAGGGCATGGGCTTGATTATTTACCGCGCACAGGACCTTGAAGCGGCCCGTCAGCTTGCTGAAAACGACCCGATGCATAAATCTGGCGCGCGTGCTTTCACGTTGCGACGTTGGATGATAAACGAAGGGTCATTAAGTCTGTCAGTAGGTCTTTCTGGTAAGACTGTAAATTTAATTTAAAGCAGGGACCTGCGCCATGAATATGATTGATGACACGGGGAGCAAAGAGCGATCCGCGACGCACGGGGCGTATTTCACATTGCGCGATATGATTCTGACGGGGGCCCTGCCCGCCGGTCAGAAGCTGAAAATCGAACAATTGCGAGAGCTTTTGCAGACAGGAGCGTCGCCTGTGCGTGAGGCGTTAAGTTTGCTGACGTCGGATATGCTTGTCGAGCGCATCGATCAGCGCGGGTTTCGCGCAGCCCCTGCCAGCAAGGCGAATTTTGAAGAAATTTTGGCGCTGCGCTGCACGTTAGAGGACCTCGCCTTGCGTCAGTCGATTGCGGCGGCAACGCCTGACTGGGAAGAAAAGATCGTGCTGACACATCACCGGATGAAACGGTCGGTTGGTGAGGTGACTGCGGTTTTTGAGGAGGCACACAAGACGTTTCACATGGCGTTGCTGTCCAATAGCGGCTCGCCCGTGTTGGAACGGTATTGTGCCCAGCTTTACGACCTGAACATCCGGTATCGGTACCTTGCGGCGAGTGGCAGCAAATATCAAAGCCGCGACATTGCCGCAGAGCATGACGAAATTCTTGATGCGGCGGTGAAATGTGACGCCGAGCGCGCTTCTGCCTGTTTACTAAGCCATTATAGATTAACGGGCGAATACTTGGCCCGCGAGATGGATATATAGATTTATTTTGGCGATTTAATTGGACGAGATGAATTAATATCGATATTAATTGGGCAATGACTCTCATTTGTTGGAGACGAAAATGCAACTAAATCGATTCATGGGAGACTGGCTTTCCCCGCTTTTTGACCGACGCGCCTTCAAACACGGTAAGGACGACAAACGTAATATTTATGAGCTGTGCGAAGCATTGCTGTCTGCGGAAGGCGAGGTTTCAGGACTGCGTTTGGCGTCGTCGGTCCTGTCTCGCTATGCGCGCCTTGATGATGCCGAAAAGTTGGCGTTTTTTCTCTATTTGAATGCTGATCTCGAGGTTGATGCTGAGAATATTGCGCGCCTTGCATCGGAATACGCCAAAGACAAAACACCCGCTCTTTTTGCAGCCTTGAGCTTTGCCGTAGAGCCGAAGCGACAAGAATTGCTACGCCGCTTGAACCAACCCTTTGGCGCGACGCAGGTGATCGTTGCGATGCGCGTTGATTTACTGGCGTTTATGAAAGAGACGCCAGAGCTTGCGCGCACAAACCTCGACTTTACCCACTTGCTGCGCAGTTGGTTTAATCGCGGGTTTTTGGTGCTTAAACAGATCAACTGGGATACGCCTGCGCGGATTCTTGACAAGATCGTGGCTTATGAAGCGGTGCATCAGATTGACGATTGGGACGATCTGCGGCGCAGATTATATCCGCCTGATCGTCGCTGCTATGCGTTTTTTCACCCCAGCATGCCTGACGAGCCGCTGATTTTTGTCGAGGTCGCACTGGCGGCTGAAGTCCCCAAATCGATCGACGCCCTCCTGTCGGACAAGCGCCCTATTCTGGAAATAGAGCAAACGAAAGTGGCGACTTTCTATTCGATTTCCAACTGCCAAAAAGGCCTGACCGGTATCAGCTTTGGCAATCTGCTGATCAAACAAGTCGTTGCCGAACTATCTGCATCCTGCCCGAACATAGACACCTTTGTCACGCTCTCACCGATCCCTGGCATGAACAAATGGCTGGAAACCTTGACCGATGATCCCATAGCAACAGCAGTCATCGCAGGCACAGCAGAGCCCGATCTCGTGCGCAAAATGGCAGCGAAATATTTGCTGACCGCAAAACGAAGCGACGGCATGCCCCGCGATCCTGTCACGCGTTTTCACCTTGGGAACGGCGCGGAAGTGCATGACGTCCACGCGAACGCAGACATGTCCGCGAACGGCAAAGCACAATCCAGTGGTGCAATGGTCAATTACCTCTACAATGTCAGCAACACAGAGCGAAACCACGAAAACTTTGCGCTCTCAAGCACAGTGACCGCGTCGCGCAGCGTGCAGGCTCTGTCTACGGCAAAAACAGACGTAAAAACAAAGGAACCAACGTCGTGACCAACGCCCTCTACGATGCCTTGATCGCGCCGCACGCCCACAATGAAGGCGCGTTTTTGACCTGCGACGACGGCACCGTGATTACATTTGCAGGCTTTGTGCGCCGCGTTGCCCAAATCGCGCACGTGCTAAGCGATGCAGGTATTTCGGCGGGTGACCGTATCGTTGTGCAGGGTCCGAAAACCTCTGATGCGATTGCGCTGTACGGCGCGGCGCTGCAGATTGGCGCGGTGTATCTTCCGCTGAACACGGCCTACACGCAGACCGAGTTAGCTTACTTTATCGAAGACGCCGCACCCTTAGCTATTATTTGTGCCCCCAAAGACACCACAGCCATGACCCGTCTTGGCGCAGGTTTGGGCGCGCAAATTCTGACGCTTGATATGACGGGCACCGGCACGCTCTCGATCACCGCAAACACTGCGCCTGACCAGTTTCAAACCGTGCCGCGCGGCCCCGAAGACCTCGCGGCGTTGCTCTATACATCTGGCACCACAGGTCGCTCAAAAGGCGCCATGCTCTCGCATAAAAACCTGCTTTCAAATGCCCAAGCTCTTACCGGGCTTTGGGAAATAACGTCTCGGGACCGGCTGATCCACGCGCTCCCGATCTTTCATACGCATGGGCTATTTGTCGCGATAAACACGAGCCTACTTGCGGGCGCACAAATCCGTTTCATGGAAGCCTTTGATCTGGACACAGTCATCGCAGAGCTGCCAAAATCAACAATACTGATGGGCGTGCCGACATTCTACACCCGTTTGCTAAATGATCCGCGCACAACCCGTGATGTCTGTGCTGAAATGCGCCTGTTCGTCTCTGGCTCTGCCCCGCTTTTGGCCGAAACCCACACCGCTTTCTTTGAACGCACCGGCCATCGTATTTTAGAGCGCTACGGCATGACCGAAACCAATATGATCGCCTCCAACCCTTTTCATGGCGACCGGATTGCCGGCACTGTCGGCTACCCGCTGGCTGGCACCGAAGTCGAAATCACCAACGCAGAAACGGGTTCACCGCTTGCGACGGGCGAAATCGGTATGATCGAAGTGCGTGGCAACAACGTGTTTCAAGGATACTGGAACATGCCCGAAAAGACCCGCGAAGAGCTGCGCGATACAGGCTTCTTCATGACTGGCGACCTTGGGGTCAAATCCGATGATGGACGGATCAGTATCGTCGGACGCCAAAAAGATCTGATTATCTCGGGCGGTTACAACATTTACCCAAAAGAGATCGAAGACGTGATCAACGACATCGAAGGTGTACTTGAAAGCGCCGTCTTCGGCATTCCGAACACTGACTTCGGCGAAAGCGTCATGGCGGCGGTCGTACTGGCGCAAGGTGCCACCCTGTCAGGCGACGCGATTGCCGCACATGTTGAACCTCTACTGGCGCGCTTCAAACATCCCCGCAAATACATCATCTGCGATGCTTTACCGCGTAATACGATGGGAAAAGTTCAGAAAAATAATCTCAGGGCGGCCCACGGCAGCTAACTAAAGCCCGAAATCCAACTGTTGCAGAATACAGTGGAAAAAAGGTCATATAAGCGGCTGCGCCCAACGTTATGACCGCGATGCAGCAAAACTTAAATCTCCGTCAAATCAGCATCACAAAACCCTCAAATGACCCAATAATCCGGAATTGAAAATTTAAGTTCTTTTTCCAACGGAAACGCATTCGCCGCGCGTATAAGATATGATTCAAGTTTCAAAGGGGCACTCGCATTGCGTAAACTACTTACTTTATTGGCTGCCAGTGTGGTTCTATTTGGAATTTACGCAGCCGTTTTCGGGATGCCTGATCGCATTGCAACACTGGTAAATATACCTACAAATGACGCAGAAAGCTCCGCAGTGGCGGGCGACAGCGCGCCAGCACGGGGGCAAGGTGGTCGATCCGGCGGTGGGAATAGGTCTACAACCGTGGTCACTGTGCCACTCGAACTTCAGCCCTACGAAACCGTGTTGAACGCAATAGGGACCGCGAGCGCATTGCGCAGCGCCGATGTTGTGTCGGACGCGGCTGGCGAGGTTATCGAGGTCAATTTGACCCCAAACGCCTATGTCGAGGCGGACGCGGTTTTGGTGCGTTTGGATTCAAGGACGGCCACGCTAAATCTTGAGATCGCACAAACTCAACTTGATCAGGCGATTGAGACATTGGCCCGCTATGAACGCTTACGATCGAGTGGCAGTTCGACGATCACTGACGTCACGTTCTCGGAAGCCAGCATCGCGCAGCGTTTGGCAACCGCCAACGTCGGCTTGGCGCAGGTGGCATTGGACAATCGCACAGTGCGTGCGCCCATCGCTGGAAAATTGGGTTTGAGTGATGTCAATGTAGGCGATTTGCTAGGTACAAACGACGTAATCGTGACGATTGATGACGACGAGGCATTGCTGATAGAGTTCGAACTGCCTGAACGCGCAATCAGTATTCTGGGCACTATCAACACCGTTCTGGTCAGCACGCCTAGCTTCAACGGGCGCAATTTTGAAGGCGAAGTTGTGTCGTTTGACAGCCGCCTCGATAGCGTGACCCGCAGCGTGACGGTCAATGCCCGCATTGACAACACCAACGGCGAGCTGTGGTCCGGTATGACCTTTTCGGTGCGCATTGTCAGTGAAAGTGAACCGCTGCCAGCGGTTCCTTCAACCGCGATCACATGGTCGCGAACGGGGTCAAGCCTGTGGATCGACGCCGAGGGTGTTGCCAAGCAAGTGCCTGTGACGATCCTGTTCCGGCGTGACAACACCGTCTGGATCACTGGCGACCTGCCGACAGGTACGCCTGTTATCACCGAAGGGGCGCAAAAACTGCGCGACGGATCGCAGATCACTACGCCAGATGCGACGCCACGCCGACCTGCCGAGCGCAGTCCTGATACGGCAAGATCGAAACCAGCGCGCACCGAGGCACCAACATGAACGCGCCTTCGGTCCAAAAGATAAAATCAGGCTTCGCAGACCTCTTCGTCGCCCGCCCGCTTCTTGGAATAGTCCTTAACCTCTTAATTTTAATCGCCGGATTGGCCGCCTTATCGTCTGTCGACGTGCGCGAAATGCCTGACGTTGACCGGCCCGTGCTGTCAGTGCGCACCAACTACGAAGGCGCTGTACCCGCAACAGTCGATCAGGAAGTGACTCAGGTTTTGGAGGACGCTCTGAGCGCGCTTGAGGGGTTGTCCTACATGGAATCCACCTCATCAACCGGCTCCAGCCGCATCACGATCGACCTATCCGAAGGCACTGACGTTGATGTTGCCGCCAACGAGGCCCGCGAAATCGTATCCGCCACCCTGCGCCAACTGCCAAGCGACCTTGACGACGATCCGACCGTTTCCAAAAGCGATAGCAACGCTGATGCGATCATCCGGCTGGCACTGCTTGGTGATGCAACATTTGATGAATTAACCGCAATTGCAGAAGGTCAAATCTATGACCGTCTGTCGACCATTGACGGCATCGCCGAGGTGTCGGTGCGTGGCAACCAAGCAAATGAATTTCGTGTCACGCTGGATATGCGCTCGATTTTAAGCCGTGGATTGACGATCTTTGATGTATCTGAAGCATTGACATCATTGCGCGATGATACCCCGCTTGGCACGCTGGAAACGACCAGCCAAACCCTTGCACTGCGGGTCGGAAATGCCGCCGTGAGCGTTGAGACCATTGGTCAGGTGTCGATCAATGCAACCACGCGGATTTCCGATGTGGCCTTTGTTCAGGTCGTGCCAGAAGACAGCAGTGTATCCGCACGGGTCAATGGCTTGGCCGCCGTGGGACTTGATATCACACGCCAATCGGTCGGTAATACACTCACGATTTCCAAAGCAGTGCGCGCCGCAGTTGAAGACCTGCGCACCACCTTACCAGAAGGGGTCGAGCTGCTGGTTGCATCAGACGACGGCGTGTTTATCGAAGGGTCAATTGACGAGGTCGTCAAATCCATCGGCCTTGCCACGGTCATTGTTGTTGCTGTGATCTTTGCCTTTCTCCGCTCGCCGCGCGCCACAATTATTCCTGCAGTCACGATCCCTATTTCACTCGTCGGCACCGTCGCTGCAATCTGGATTACGGGATTTTCGATTAACTCGATTAGCCTTCTGGCCTTGGTTCTGGCGACGGGTATGGTGGTTGACGACGCAATTGTTGTCATCGAAAACATCGTGCGAAAACGCAAGCAAGGCATGGGTGCATTCGCCGCTGCCGCCGCCGGCACAAACGAGGTGTTCTTTGCGGTTATCTCGACCACGGCCACCCTCGCTGCCGTATTCATCCCGATCTCGTTTTTGCCCGGTCAAGCAGGCGGCGTGTTTAGTGAATTCGGGTTTGTGCTGGCGTTTTCTGTCACATTGTCATCCATCACCGCACTGACACTTGCGCCCGTGATGGCCGCATTCCTTGATCCGGGAAAACCCCGATCAGTGCAGATGAAGGCTGTACAACCAAGCCGGCTTTCTCGTGGCTTTGATGCAATCATGGACCGCGCAATCCGCGCACCGATCATCGTGCTGACCATCGCTATAGGCTTTGCGATAATCGCAGCAGGAGCCTCCCAAACGCTGTCTTCCAGCATCACCCCTGAAGAAGATCGCGGGTTCTTTCTGGTACAAGCACGCGGCGCCTCTGACACAACAGTCGACTATCTGGAAACGCAGGTTACACTGATCGAAAATATCCTGACCCCTTACCGTGAAAGCGGGCAGATCGAGGTGGTGCAAAGCATCATCGGTGTTGGTGGCGGAACCAGTGCGTTTATCATCGTGCGCCTGCCCGATTGGTCCGAACGTGACTGGGCGCAGTCCGAACTTATTGCGGACATTAGCGGCAAGCTGGGCTCGGTGCCGGGCGTGCAAGTCAGCGCAAGGTCCACCAACAGCCTGAATATTCGCGGTGCAGGTCAGGGTTTGGGTTTTGCAGTCACAGGCACAAATGTTGCCGCCATGACAGAGGCCGCCGACGCACTGGTGGCTGCGATGGGGAATGATGATGCCTTTGTAAACCCGCAACTTTCTGGCGAAAGCGTCCAAGCGCAATACGAAGTGCGCGTTGATCCAGAAATGGCGCGGGTATTCGGCCTGACCGAAGCCGAAATCACCAAGACCATCAGCACCATGATCCAAGGCACCATCGCCGTCACTGTGTTTGAAAATGATATGGAAACCAACGTCAATGTCGTGCCCGGTGGCCCGCCAATTGATGACCCGACTGACATCGAATCCATCTTCCTGCGTTTGCCTGACGGTGCCTATGTGCCATTGTCCTCCGCTGCCACATTGGAACCCGTTGTAAGCCAGTCTTCAATTTCACGCCAAGGCGGATCACTGGCTGTTTCCGCGCAAGCGAACCTTGCCGAAGGCATCGACCTTGGGGTCGCAATGGACCGCTTGTCGGAAATCGCGGCAGAAACTTTGCCCGACGGCATGGGCATCATCTTCACCGGCGAAGCGGCATCCCTCAGCGACGGACAGTCGGCCCTTTTTGCGGTGTTTGGTACAGCATTCCTGATCGTGTTCCTCGTCCTTGCGGCCCAGTTTGAAAGCGTGGCAAGTGCTGTCGTCATTATGTTGACCGTACCGTTTGGCCTCGCGGCCGCATTGTTCGCGATAAATCTAACTGGTGGTTCGTTGAATTATTACAGCCAGATCGGCTTGGTTATGCTGATCGGCGTCATGGCGAAAAACGGTATTCTGATCGTTGAATTTGCCAACCAATTGCGCGAGGCAGGCCAAGACATCGACAGCGCCATTCGGGACGCTTTGCGGCTACGGATCCGCCCCGTGATGATGACGATGGTTTCAACAGTGTTTGGCGGATTGCCATTGGTTATGACCTCTGGCGCAGGCGCCGAAGCACGTATCGCGGTTGGCTGGGTTATTGTTGGCGGCCTCGGGTTTGCAACGGTATTCACCTTGTTCCTCACACCCGTGTTCTATCGCCTGATTGCAACTTGGGGTGCTGATCCGGGTATGGCGGCGAAACGGCTGCAACATGAGCAAACCAGAGACATCACCACATCGACGCCTACCTAAGAGCGACCTGCGTCAGGTCAATTGATACAAAAAAACGGTATTCTGATCGTTGAATTTGCCAACCAATTGCGCGAGGCAGGCCAAGACATCGACAGCGCCATTCGGGACGCTTTGCGGCTACGGATCCGCCCCGTGATGATGACGATGGTTTCAACAGTGTTTGGCGGATTGCCATTGGTTATGACCTCTGGCGCAGGCGCCGAAGCACGTATCGCGGTTGGCTGGGTTATTGTTGGCGGCCTCGGGTTTGCAACGGTATTCACCTTGTTCCTCACACCCGTGTTCTATCGCCTGATTGCAACTTGGGGTGCTGATCCGGGTATGGCGGCGAAACGGCTGCAACATGAGCAAACCAGAGACATCACCACATCGACGCCTACCTAAGAGCGACCTGCGTCAGGTCAATTGATACAAAAAAAGCGGGCCATCCTTGCGGGTGGCACCGGCTTTTCAATTCCGCAACCTAGACGGTCACCTATTAGAATTCGACGCTTGTGATCACCTCACCATTAACAGCGCGGTACATTTCTTTGTGCTCGCTGTAGTAGCCGCTGACAGTCAACTCGATTTTGATGGGACCTTCTTCAAGGTTCATAAAATACCAACCATGATAGCCCGGAAATGCCGCTGTGAACGCACCGCTTTGCGCCGATCCTTCACTGATACTATAGCCCATCTCGAACCCGTCGGGATAGTTCGGCGCGTCCGCACTTGATGGATGCCCGTGGAATTCATAGAAAACACCACCACCACCACCGTCCAGAACTTTCCATGAATATAGCAGCGTACTATCTGCCTCCATGACAAATTTATGCTCTATCTCGCCAATATCTTCGATTTCAAGAATGATGGTTTCCTGTTTGAACGGGATCTCCTCCAGTTTGAGCATCCCGCGGATCGACTGGTTGATTTCCTCGGCCTCAAGGTCATATTCCTCGACGTTAAATGTCAGGGTCTGGCCGTAATCTGTGCCCGCAGACGCAGGTGCCACCATGCCCGAAAGCCCCGTCAATCCTGCAAGTTTACCAAGCCCCGTAGGATCTACCCCGTATTCTGCGGGCAAAACCACCGTGACCAATAGAACCCCTGCCCCAGCCGTTGCCAGCGCGAGTTTCTTACGAAGTGAATATGTCATGTGTTACCTCCAGTTGACATGAAACCAACAGCCTGCATCCCGAACAGGATCAGGCCTGCCGCGAATAACAAAACGTTGATGTTGATTGCGTGTTGTGAAAAGCGTGGCAGCCCCCGCAGCCACGAAAAGATGAATAGCAAAATTGCCAAAGCGACAAGTTGCCCAAGTTCAACGCCGACGTTGAAGAAAACCATATTTGCCACCAAACCATCGGACGACAGCGACAGGTCTTGCAACTTGGACGACAGGCCCAATCCATGGACCAAACCAAAGCCGAAAACTGCGGTCTTCGGGTCTAGAAACTTGATCGTCCCCAAGTTTTCGAGCGCCTTGTAGCACACCGAAAGCCCGATAATAGCGTCGACGAGATAGGCGTTAACCTGCAACCCCGATAAGACGCCAAACAACAACGTCAACGAATGTCCAACCGCAAAAAGGCTGACAAACCGGATCACGTCGCGCGGCTCGCGTAAAAAGAAAATGACCCCGGCAAGATACAAAAGGTGATCGTATCCCGTGATCATATGCTTGGCCCCAAGATACATATACGGAAAGGCATGCACGCCTTTTGCACGCATCAGATAGTCTTGATCGCCCCCCGCCACACCATGTGCGGCCGCGACATCAGCAAATCCGAGAATAGCCAAAATCGCGACTGCACATTGTAAAGTAAGGGAATATCTCCAGCGCATCCTACAGATCTTCGACGTAGGGAATGAACCGCCCCAAGACGATTACGCTTGTCCAAAGCGTCAGTGACAACGCCGTGGAAATCCGTGCATCCAGCGACAATTCAGTGAAGTTATTGGCGCCTGCTTGAATAAGCGGACGCACACGAAATGTGAAGTATAGCGCGTTTAAGCCCGCGAGCACGATCAGCACAATCTTAATCCGGAACGCGATGTTGATGAAATACCGGCCGGGATCCCCGACCACAAACAGCGAGCCCGTGATCGCATTCAGCGTAAACCCGATGAGCGTAGCGATAATGAACTTATCAACGAGGCGCAGCGAGATACTTGGTGCGAACCCGATAACGCTTAGGTCCACGATGAGCAGTGACCCGAGCAACAGGCATAGTCCCAAGAAATGGACCATCTCCAATGTTGGCCAGACCCAAGCGTGGGATTGAATGAAAGTATGAAGCGCGGTGGCTTCTAGAAATGCGATTGCCATGTCCATAGTAAAGCCCCCTTAAAAGATGTAGCCGATGAGGCGGCCAAAAATGATTGTCACAACCCATGCGCTTAAAGAGCTGATCGCAAGTAAACGGTGGGCATTAGTTACTTCGCCAGCCGTGTCGGTCATGCAAACCTTGACCATCTGATAGGTCAGTATCAGCGACACCGTCAGCATTCCGATCTTGGACAGGAACGCCCAGTTTGCGGCTAGGCTGGTAGCACTCCCCATAAACAATGCGGTGCCAGATATCAGGTTCACCAGAAAGCCGGCTATAGCTAACCGCCAATAGGGCTTGATGGCCGTGATGGGTATCGCATCGGCAAAGCCCACAATACGCAATGCAAACATGACCGAGATACCAACCAGCACCCCCATGCCCAAAGCGTGAAGCGAGAGTGCGATGGGATAACCCCAAATCGAGCTTGAGATAAGCATGCCGAGGCCGGATTCCTCAAGCGGTAACAAAAATTCCATTGGTGGTCTCTTTTTAATGGCGGTGGGTGATAGCCTGACTACTCAGGCAAGGCGCAGCCATGCGCGTCACACCAGCCCAAAGGGGTTCAAAATCCTTTGGTCCGGTGAACGTCACTTCACGGTTAGGCTGATTAAAAGGTCAGTTACCCGACTGGTACTCAGCTTCCTCAGTCAAGTCGTCACAACCAAACGGCAAATACTCGCCATCCAGTCGTACCGACTTATCAAGGTGGGAATACGGCTGGGCCAGATAAACGGGATCTGTGATTGTGTATTCACGGACCAGTTCACCTGCGTCATCAATGTAAAAGATTTCCACGATTTCCATTTCTTCGCTGTGCGGGATCGAGCTGGTCGAACGCCCGCCAATCACTTCCAGAAACCCGACTGCGAAACCTTTGGTCGTCACCTCTAGGCGGTCGCCGTTCCAGACACCCACCGAATAGCCTTCAAGGCTCGGCTCGATAGCTTCAGGGAACGTGCCATCGATATGGATCGTGCGCGCCACGTCCATAAACCCGTAGGCGATGGTTACCGTGTCGGCAGTTTGTTCAATCCTGTTAACCATCTGATCGAAACGGTAATCCAGAATGATGTTGGTCGCTTGGCAGTTGAACCGTGGATTGTCTTCCCCTGTCCAATTGCCCCCGACTTCAACTGCTTTTTCGGTCAGCTGATACTCTGGGCCTGGACCCGCATAGGCCGCAGGCGGACCATCCGCGGCAGGTTCGCCCCAATCGCCTGACAAATCCGGTTGGGCCATCGCGCCCTCATCTGTCGTTGCGGACGCTTCTTGGATATTTGCCGCAGCCGCAATCGCAGACTCCGAGTTCACCAAAGTGCCGTCATCAGCAACTTCGCCATAGCGGAACAATTTGCCACCATCGCTAAACGTGACGGTCTCGGTGTAACAGGTCGTTGGCTCGTCACGTGCAGGCGATCCGAAAATCGTGATCTCGCTGCCTTCTGCAAACATTTCGGTCTTCCAGCCCTTGCGTTTAAGCAAGCTGCCGGACCGCAACTCACAGCGCCAGTTTTCAATTTCGCCAGCCTGATTGGTGACGTCGAAATAGACATAGGAATGTGGGTTCACAAAACGAACACTTGTCACTACGCCGGAAACCTCAAGGGTTTGTGACAGGTCAAATTGGCCGTTCACCCCGTGGTGTGCCGCAGCGGGCTGTGGCGCAATAACAGTAAAGGTTGTGGTCGCGCAAAACATAGCGACAGCACTACTTTTCAACAGTGATTTAAATGACATCAGGTATCCTCCCAGAAAGTGTCTCGCAGACGGGCCATGTCCTCCAACGCAACCCACAACGACTATCACTTATCTTTCGACGAAGACGTTTTGAAGTCAATCTATATTAACGTGTTAACTGACATTATATCGATTTATTTAGCTTATAACTGAATTAAAACGATTATTTATAAAGTCACCCCGAGAGCAAACGCGGATAATTTGTCATTGGACCGGAACTAGCTATCTCTAGGGCTCACACCTCCCATTTCATTGCGCAATTTATGCGTCACCCGCGTGAGAATCTCTGTCTCCGCCTCGCCAATTTTCGCAACAATCATAGCGTCGATTTCGCTCCAAATGTCATTGATGCGACTGATGTGCTCGCGGCCCAAATCAGTGAGCCGCACTAGATTACTTTTGGGTTGATCGGGGTTCGTTTCACGCGCAATCAACCCCGCCGTCAACAATCGCCCCGTCATCGTGCTAATGCTCGCAGGTGTGACTGAGAACGCACGCGCCAAACGCACCTGTGACACCGGCTCCAACATCGCAATCGCATCCAGAATGCGGGCCTGCCGCGGCCCAATACCAAGCGGGGCCAACTGCTGTCGCAGATGTTGTTCGACCAAATCCGCAGCGTGCAGCAGGTAGTGAAAGTTTCGCGATTTACGGACCATTCACCGACTGTGCCTTATCTGGCAGCCCGCTTCAAGACGGACATATCAGCCAAGTGGCTTACGCATAAACGCCGCCAAGCCAAGCACTGCCAGCCACGCTAGACCCAACCCCACCACCGTCTGCATAACTTGGTAAATCAGCCCGCCCAATTGCGATGTATGTAGCGCACCCATCAGATTGTAAAAACGCTCACCCGCAAGGTAATCCTGCGCCGCAATGCGCAAATCCATATAACCGTCAGACGCGGTTATTTGCACACTGCTGTTGCCTTCCACATTCCACTCGGACGCTGTGCGCAGATGGATCACCCGCTCATTGCCGCCATTAGGCCAGGTTAGCCCCGTAATTTGCGCATCAGGAAACACGGACACCGCGCGCTCAATGGCCCGCGGCCACGTGGCCTGCGCCGGCCCTTCCAAATCGTCCACACCATCGCCAAAGGTCTCGCCATAGGTGTCGGCACCTTGACCCCAAATCAGCAATTCGCGCGATATCGTCGGGAACGTCAAAAACACGCCCGATAAAACTAACACAGCCAGCGGAAGCGCTAAAACAACCCCGCTATTGCGATGCGCCAGCTGTAAATGCACACGCGCCCCGCTGCGCAGGTGCATCCCCTGCCGCCAGGCACGTCGCGTGGGCCAATACGCAATCAGTCCCAAACCAATAGCAATCAGCGCCGCGATACCCACACCGCCCGCCACATACAATCCACGGGTGCCCGATAAGAACCGGTGATGCAGATCAAGGACCCACTCTTCAGGGCGCCCATTTGCCGACCAAACATCCAGCACGGCGCCATCGACACCCAGATAGGCCGCCTGCCCGTCACGCAATATCACCCGCGTCAAATGCGTGGCCTCGTTAAACTGCGCGACGGCGATACCTTCCGCGCCAAACGCCACCTCTGCCGCCTCCGCCATTCCGATCACAGCCGCCACATCAAATTGATGCTCCGGCTGCGCAAAAACCAACCCCAAATAGCTATCTTTCCAGATCAACGCCACGCCGGTGACAGAAACCGTCAAGAGAAATAGCGCCAAAACCGCACCAATCCAACGATGCGAATGACGTGCAAAACGTGTCACGGAATTTGATGCCATGTAATTTTCCAGCAAAAATATGTCATAGGTGTCAGGGCTATGGGTCCGAATGAACCGGAAGAAAACTATTGTATCAGGTCACAAGCAGCCGCGTTGCGGTAAACGCCAGCTACAACTAGAACGCGACTTTATCGCCGCCCTTCAAATCAAGCATTTCGCGCGCCTCGTCAGGGGTCGCCACTTCGCAACCTAGATCCTCAACGATACGGCGAATTTTGCGCACTTGATCAGCGTTACTTTCGGCCAGCTTGCCGCGCGAGATCAGCAGACTGTCTTCCAAACCAACACGCACATTGCCGCCCATCTGGCTGGCAGTCGTAGCAAGCCCGATTTGCGCGCCACCGGCACCCAGTACCGACCAACGATAATCATCACCAAACAGACGATCTGCCGTGCGTTTCATGAACACGAGGTTATCAATTTCCGGCCCGATGCCGCCCAGAATACCAAAGATGAACTGGATGAAGACCGGCGCCTTGAAAAGCCCGATATCCATGCAAAACTTCAGATTATACAAATGCCCGACATCATAACATTCATGCTCGAACTTGATGTTATGCGGGGCCAATGTGTCGGCGGCTTCTTTGATATCGCGGAACGTATTGCGGAAAATATTGCCGTCAGAATTCTGAACATAGTCCTTTTCCCAGTCAAACTTCCAATCTTCGTCCTTGTAACGCCCCGCAAGCGGATGAAATGAGAAATTCATCGACCCCATGTTCATCGAACACATCTCTGGCGAAAACGTCTTTGCAGGATTGATCCGATCCTGAATAGATAAAGTCAAAGACCCCCCAGTCGAGATGTTCAGAACCCCATCTGTCGCCTGTTTGATGCGCGGCAGAAACGGCTGGAAATCTTCAATGGCAACCGAAGGCGATCCATCTTTCGGATTGCGCGCATGCAAGTGCAAAATCGACGCGCCAGCCTCTGCGGCATCGACCGCTTGGGCCGTAATATCGTCGTAAGTATAGGGCAACGCGGCGGACATAGTGGGCGTGTGAATAGCCCCCGTTATGGCGCAAGTGATAATCGTTTTCTTTTGACGTGCCATGTTTTAGGGCCCTTTCTTATCTTGATGATGTTGAACGCGGTAGCCCAACGGAAAAAGTTGCAGATCGTAACGGGCGCGGATCAAACCCCAGATGCCTTTGGGCGCCTTTAGCATGATCACGATCGCCACAAGCCCCAGCACGATCAGGTATGTCGTGCCCAAATCAGCTAGCGTTTCGCGCAGCAAAAAGAAAATCAACGTGCCAATAATCGGCCCCTCGACCGTCCCGATGCCACCGATCACAACAATGAAAATGACAAAGGCGGTCCAGTCATTCACGCTAAACGCCGCATCTGGCGAAATCCGCAGCTTTTGTAGAAAGATCAGCGCACCGACCATCGACGTCAGGGCCGCAGTGGCAACGTAAACAACAAATTTCGTGCGAAAAATATCAATCCCTAGCGAGCCCGCCGCCAGCTCATTATCGCGAATAGCCGTCAGCGCAAGCCCTCCGCGAGACCGCAGAAACAGATAAACTGCCGCAATAACAACAACCGCGATGCCCAGCGCCATCCAATAGCTTAACGCTTCGCGACCATCACGCGTTTCCGACAATGATCGCACGATATCAACGGGCAACGACGACCCGGACCCACCGCCTAGCGCGCTCATCTGTGCAAATGACAGACGGAAAACCTCGGCCACTACCCATGTCCCGATTGCAAAATAGGCGCCTCTCAGCCGGAAAATCAACGTGGCCGTCGGGATCGCAATCAGCCCGCCCAGAACGCCCGCCAGAGCAATAGCCAACACCGGCGAGAACCCCGCAAACATCGTCAGTGTGAACAACATATAGCCGCCAAAACCCACATAAGCTTGCTGGCCGACCGAGACCAATCCGGCATATCCCGCCATAAAGTTCCACAGCGAGGCCAGCGCGAGATAAAGAAAAATCTCGCCCATCAACCGCATATCCGCCCGCCCGGCCCACCACGGGGCTGCAATCAAAATCACCAGAATGATGGCCCCGACCACGGCCGCAATCTGTGCTGCCCGCGAGGTTCTTGTGACGTAAATACTCATGCTGCAATCCTTGGAAACAGACCATTGGGGCGCACGGCAAGGATCACCAGAAACACGATATGTCCTGCCAGAATTTGCCATCCGGGATCAATCTTGGCACCCACGGTCTGCGCCACGCCCAAAATCACGCCGCCCGCCAATGTGCCCCATAAATTGCCAAGACCGCCAATAATCACCGCCTCGAACCCAAAAATCAGACGCCCGCCACCCACAGAGGGATCAAAACTGGTGCGAATGCCCAAAAGAATGCCGCCAATTGCGGTGACTGCCAGCGCGAGCGCCATTGCCAGTCCGAAAATATGACGCTTGTTCAGTCCCATCAGCTGCGCAATGTCCTGGTTGTCAGACACGGCACGAAACGCACGGCCCAATGCGGTATGGTAGAACATCCATTGCAGCCCCCAAATCACCGCAACCGCCACGCCAAACGTCAACACCGGCAACACGCCAAGAGATAGCCCCCCAACCGACATCGATGCCGTCTCAAGTGCGCCTGCACTTAGTTTTTGCGGATCTGCGCTATAGACTTCCAGCAGGCCGTTCTGAATAATCACCGACAAACCGAACGTCACCAAAAGCGGCGGTAACAGATCATCACCAAGCGTCTGGTTTAAAATACCGCGCTGCAAAAAATACCCGAACACGCCCATCATTGGCACCACCAGCAGCATCGCCAGAAGCGGATGCATGCCCAGCACGGTGGTCACCGTCAGCCCCAGATAGGCTGCCAACACAATCAAATCACCATGCGCAATATTCACCAACCGCATCACGCCAAAAATAAGCGAAAGCCCCGCTGCAAAAAGCGCGTAAAGCCCCCCCAGCAAAGTGCCTTGCACCACTGCATTTAACCATTCCATATCAAGCGATCCCAAAATATGCGTGGGAGATTGCCTCACGCGAAACTGTGTTCGACGGCCCTTCCAACGTGACCCGCCCTTCTTGCAGACAATAAACCCGCGACGACACGGCCAGCGCTTTCGAAATATCCTGCTCGACGATCATGGCACTCATACCCTCGCCAACAATTCCGGGAAGAGCTTCGTAAATGTCCTTGATGATGATCGGCGCAAGTCCAAGACTGATTTCGTCAAACAAGATCAGATCGGGGTTGGACATCAACGCCCGCCCGATGGCCACCATCTGCTGCTGCCCGCCCGACAGTGATGTAGACGGCACTGCACGCCGTTCGTGTAAAATCGGAAACAGCTTGAAAACCGCATTCAAATCCCAAGGACCTTTGCGGCCGATCTGCCCCCCGATTAACAGGTTCTCTTCCACCGACAGTGACGGGAACAATTGCCGCCCCTCAGGGACGAGCGCTATACCAGTCCCTGCAACCTGATCTGCCCGAAGCCCGCCAATATCGGCACCGCGATAGGCAATCTGCCCCGCACCGTTTTGCAACAGACCGGAAATCGACCGCATCAAAGTGGTCTTGCCAGCACCATTCGCGCCAACAATCGCCAGCACCTCGCCTTGTTCTAACACCATATCTACACCGTAAAGCGCCTGAAAATCGCGATAATGTGCGTTCAATCCTGTGATCGACAACATAGGGTTACGCATCAACATCAATCCCCAGATAAATTTCCTGCACGATCGGGCTCGCCATTGTCGCAGCGGGTGCGCCCTCCGCAACCATTTCGCCAAAATCTATGACGATCAGCCGGTCAACCACCGCCATCAAGGCATGCACCACATGCTCGATCCAGATAATCGACACACCAGAGGCGTGAATGTCCTTGATCGTCTGGACCAGCGACGTGCACTCTGCTTCCGTCAATCCGCCCGCAATTTCATCCAGCATCAGCAACTTTGGTTTGGCACATAGCGCGCGGGTCAACTCAAGGCGCTTACGCTCCAATAGTGTCAGACCTCCCGCCAACGTATTGGCTTTCGGCAATAATCCGGTCTGGTCAAGTATTTCCAGACAAAACTGTTCGGCCTTGTTCCCGCGCAAGCCTGCCGCTTGGGTCGCCGCAATCATCGCATTCTCGAAAACGGTCATCCCCGAGAACGGTTGCGGCACTTGAAAAGAACGGGCCATGCCAGCACGACACCTTTGTGCTGCGGATAGTTTGGTGACATCCTTGCCATCAAAAAACACCCGACCCGCATCAGGGCTAAGTGTTCCTGTAATCAGGTTAAACATCGACGTCTTGCCAGCACCATTGGGGCCAATGATGCCCAGCGCCTCGCCGCGCGCCAATTCATATGACAAATCGTCCGACACCGTGACGGCACCAAATGATTTTGCTAAATTTTCAAGCTTCAGAAACGTGGCCATAGCATCCTCAAAATTAGGTTGGTGGCGCAACCAAATCACGCCACCAATGGGAGGTTATCCAAGCAACTTCATCTCGCCAGTCAGCGGGATGTCAGGTGCAGCCGAGTTCGCGACGATCTTCAGATCGAACACATCGCCTTCTTTTTGCCATTGCCCCGCAACAAGCGGCGTTTTGGTAACATTGTTAATCGGACCATTGGACCAGTTCACATTGCCTGTGATCGTGTTCAGGTTCGTCGCCGCAATCGCCGACACAATCGACGACGGGTCTTCCAGATCATCAGCGCGTGCAATCACATCAGCAACAACCTCAAACAACGCGTGTTTGAACCCGATAGGCTGCGTCCACGGACGACCCGTTTCAGCAGTATACCCTTCGGCCAGCTCCTTTGAACTTGCGCCCGTCAACGACGACGAGAACGGATGGTTCGGCGACCACCAAACCTCGGAACTCAACCCGTTGCCACGCTCTCCCAGTGATTCAATGACCGACGGGAACAGCAGCGCCTTGCCGATTGTCACGATTTTTGGCGCGAACCCCTGCTGTGCGGCCTGCGCCCAGAACGTCGCAAAGTCAGGCGGGATCATGTTGCCTGTGACGATCTCGCAACCTGCCGCTTTGAACGCTGCAATCTGGTTTGAAAAATCATCCGACAATGGCTGATAACGTCCTGGATCAGTCAGTGTATAACCCGCATCAGCAAGCGGTGTTGGCAACCCGTTGACCGGATCACCCCACGCATTGCCATCCGCATCGTTGGGGAACAAGCCGCCAACAGTCTTGGAAATTCCAGTCGGTCCCCACATATCTAGGAAAGTGCCAATAACGTCTTCAAGGCCCCAAAAGAAATGGTAGGTGCTTTGAAAGCCTTCACCAGGAACGCCATTACGACCAAAGAAATAAGGCTGCCAAGGGCAATCTGTCGTGATGCACGGCACGTCGTTGATCTCGGCCTGATCGGCAACAGGGTTCACGGTGTCAGGTGTCGACGCCGCAACAATAATATCAACCTCATCACCAAGGATAAGGTCGGCCGCCACTTCCGCAGCGCGGTTAGAATTCGACTGGCTGTCCTTGGAAATAATTTCGATATTCCACGTCTTGCCGTTGTTCTCGATGCCTGCCGACAACTTTTGTTGGATCGCAGACAGTACATAATCATCGGCTTCGGCAAAGTTCGCCAAGGGACCGGTGCGCGGGCTGACATGCCCAACACGCAAAGTTGGCGTCTGCGCATAAGCGCGGGTGCCGCTCAGGATCGCAGGCGCGGCAAGCGCCATTGCGCCCGTTGACAAAAACCTGCGGCGTGAAGTGTTCTTCATCTTAAAAGTCATAGCTTCCTCCCTGACCCGATCACATGATCGGGCTACTGTTTAATCGTTCAAAATCCCGTCCAGTCGGGTCAGATGTCGCGCCACGCGCGTGCGCACAGCATCTGCCTCCTCTGGCGTCCATTTGCGAAACCCTTCCCCCGATTTCATGCCCAAGCGGCCCTCCTCGACCAGCTTCTTCAAATAGGGGGATGGGCCTTTACGGCTTTCCAGATCGGCCAGAACATTGTCGTGAATATCCAGCGTCAAATCCGTGCCCACCAAATCAGCATTTTCCAGCGGACCAAGCACCGATAGTCTGCGACCAAAACTGGCTTTGATCACTGTATCCACGGCCTCTGCATCGCAAATTCCGTTCTCGACAAGACTGATCGCCTCGCGCCAAAGCGCGTGCTGCAAGCGGTTGCCAATAAATCCAGGGACATCTTTCGCCACCAGAACCGGCGTCTTACCCGCATCCGCAAGCAGCCCCATCATGTCCTGCGCAACCGCGTCGTCCGTCCATTGGGTCTTCACAACCTCGACCAGCGGGATCAAATGCGGCGGATTCCACCAATGAGTGCCGATCGCGCGGTTCTTCAACCGCAAATTTTGCATGATTTCAGTAATCGGCATCACAGATGTATTTGACGCCAGAATACAAGTTTCAGGCGCACACGCTTCAATCTCTGCAAAAATCTTCTGCTTTAGCGCCATCTTTTCGGGGGCCGCTTCAAAAACGACCTCCGCGCGACGCACGGCCGTTTCAGTCTTGTCGCAAATCTCGATCTTTTTCAAAATCTTTGCGATGCTTTCAGACGTCTCGCCCATCGCCGTCAGGCTCGCAATGATGCGTGCAGACACAGTCGCACGGGCTTCAATCGTCGGGTCCGTGATCGTCACATATTGCCCTGCCCGCGCCATGGTCAACGCAATGCCATGCCCCATAAGGCCAGCACCGATCACAGCAATCTGGCGGTTTTTCGCAGTCATAATCTTATCCTGCCGTATAGCCACCGTCAGCATATAAAATATGCCCGGTATAGAAATTTGAAGCCTTGGAGGCGAGGAACAACAACGGTCCTGCCAGATCTTCCGGCTCGCCCAATCGGCCCACAGGCACACGCGCAAGGAACCCGTCGCGCACCTTCTTGGCCTCGGGATTATCCTCGAACATCCACGCGGTCAGTGGCGAGCGGAACACAGTGGGCGCAATCGCATTCACCGTGATCCCCTCCTTGCCAAGCTCGCACCCTAACGCCTTGGTAATGCCGTCTGTCGCAGCCTTTGACGCGCAATAGGCCGAATATCCGGCTGGATGCCCAAGCAGACCGCGCGCAGACGACACAAGCACGATCTTACCGCTCTGCTGGATCTTCATCTGCGCTGCGGCGGCGCGGGCCAAAAGCCAACTTTGCGTCACGTTGGCATCCATGACAGCCTGAAACGTCTCGGGTGCCATGTCATTGACCAAAGCAATCTTGTTCATTCCCGATGCCACGACCAGAATATCCAGCGCACCGTAAGCGTTCACAGCCGCCTCAACCAAGCCATTGCAGGCATCTTCATCAATTGGACGCGCGTTGATGGCAGTCACATCCGCACCCATCTCGCGGCACTCCGTGCTAATCTCGTCCAGTGCCGACTGATTGCCAGCAACCAATACCAGCTTACAGCCAGCACCTGCCAAAATACGCGCCGCCACCATCCCAAAGGCGCCGGATGCGCCAGTGATCAAGGCAACATTGCCCGACACGTCAAACAACGACAGAGGGTTTCTCATCACGTTCAAGTCAGTCATTTCGCGACCTCCGGTGGGTAAGGAATAACAACCAGCATCTTGCAAACGTCGTTGCTACGGTTCTCGATTTTGCGAATCTCATGGGCGGGAATGGTGCAACTGTCGTGCTTGCGCAGCACCGTCTCTTCGCCGTCAACGATGACAGTCATCTCGCCTTCAAGGACAACATAGACCTTCTCGAACGGGGTCGCGTCAGGACCGGCGCCACCATCGGGCAGAAACTGGCTGAAGCCGATCCACTGGTTTGTCGGACCACCCTCTTCAAATCCTTGCAGGCGCAAGCCATGGCAACCGAAATGGTTCGGAGCTTCGTAGGGTTGGGCATCTTGGAAACGTTTTACATGCATAGCAAGACCTCTCGAAAAACAGAATTCTGGCCGCAGGTTCGCCCTGCGACCAGACAAGAGAGTTTAGAATTCAGCGCCGTCGTCGATGCGGAACTCTTGGGATTTATCGATCATTGCGACCAAGCGAATGATGCAGCCATCACCGCGATCCCAGTTCCAAGGGAAGAATGCGAATGTACAACGCTTGCCGGTCACCGCATCAAGGTCGCCACCAACGTTCTCGATTCCAAGAATACCGGCTTTGAACAGGATCTGGTGCACAGGCTCCCAATCAGGGAAATCGTCTTTCCAGTCATTCCCGCCGGACCACTCTTTATATTCCGCTTCAAGGTGCGGCAAAAGCGGACCATTACGCTGCGGACCAATGGCCGTCGCAAGTGGGTGGTCGTTGGCCTGCGTATCGTGGCCGACAACCTTCACACCCTTCTCGACCATCCACTCGCCCGCCGATGCCACAAATCCGGGGCAATAAGCAAAGTAGTCGCCATCTTCGTAATCATGGTGCCAGCCGGTGTTGATAATCAACACATCATTCTTGCGAATGACATGGCCGCAGGCCTTCTCAAGATCTTCCCCTGTGATCGGCTCCCACTTCTTTTTGGGCAACGACACAACAATGCCGGTCCCAAAGAAATGCGGCAACGGCACCTCGTCAATAAACGGTGTACCCTGAACAACATGCGCCGGCGCATCGATGTGGGTGGTCGCGTGCATGGTCGTCGTGATGCGCTGGCTCAGCACACCGGATTTTGCCATGTAGTGGATACGCTCGATCTTGGTATCCTGAAAATAAGGCCAGTTCGGGTTCTGAAACCCAAAGCGGTGGCTCAGGTTATAAAACTCCAAACCCATGTCGTTATCTAGGTTTGCTTGGAATTCGATTCCGCGGACTTTTACCATCAGGTACGTCTCCTTTTTTCACCGAAATCCGGCGTTGGTGCATTCAAAATGTCAGAGTGGTTCCTCCCACCTGTCCATTTTAGTGATGCACATGCCACGCTTCACGGTCAATAAAATAATCGCAATGCGACAATCCTGTATCGTATTGCGATACGATAAAAATGCAGCTACATTACCGTCAATAGGGCTTATTTACATCGAGGATTATTCAAGTGACTGATATTATAGATAAAAGTAGCAAGTCAGGCATTCAGGTTATCGCGCGCGCAGCGGCGGTTTTACGCATACTGCGAGATTCACAAACCGGCATGACACTTGGGCAAATCGCACTGCAAACAGGCTTGGCCCGCTCTACGGTACAACGAATCGCAGGTGCGCTGATGGATGAAGGATTTGTGATCAGTGACCCGAAAGGTCCCGGCCTTTGCCTTGGCCCGGAACTAAGCGCGCTCGCGGGCGCGGCGCAGTATAGTGTTGTCGAACACTGCCGCCAATTCTTAACGGAACTCACCCGAAAAACCGGTGAAACCGCTGATCTCAGCGTGTTGGGCGGGATCGGCATGACCTTCCTTGATCAGGTCCCCGGCACCCACCGCCTAACGACCATATCCCGCGTTGACGAGACATTCCCACTAACAACGACCGCGAACGGATTGTCCTGCCTTGCTGAACTGCCCCAACCCGGAGCAATCAAACTGATAGAAGCAGAATGGAAACGCAACGGGACACGCGGTGATCTCAACGCCATCCTCCTAAAATTACGCGACATCCAACAAACCGGACTGGCCTACGACATCGACGCACATTCCGCAGGCATCTCTGCGATCGGTTTTGCATTCAAGGATTGGAGCGGAACGCTCCATGCAATTTCGGTTCCAATGCCATCAACTCGCTTTACAGACATGAAAGAACCGGTTGAAACTGCGCTCCTGACAACAAAAGCCAATATTGCAAAAGTGATGGCACCAACACGTCAATAGCGGCCCCTCCGCACGGGCATTCACACATTATTGCTTAGGAATGGTCCCGACCTGACAACTTCGCTGCATTGTCCCAACCCTCTGTGTTGAAATTACCTTCCACCCTTGTTACTTTACATCAAGACTTGCGTTTGGTGCTAAAACTGGCGCAATAGCTCTTTCGCCAGCAAACTGGCCCGATATTCATGGCCGTTTTGCGGCCCCTACAGGATCCGCCCTTATGACCA
Source organism: Yoonia sp. MH D7 (assembly GCF_054439475.1). Taxonomy (NCBI): domain Bacteria; kingdom Pseudomonadati; phylum Pseudomonadota; class Alphaproteobacteria; order Rhodobacterales; family Paracoccaceae; genus Yoonia; species Yoonia sp. MH D7. Next base: position 266,362 of record NZ_JBTJCF010000001.1, on the reverse strand, counting down.
CACGTACCACTGCAACCAGCGAAAACATCTTGGCCGCTGTTTTGAAATCCCTTGATGATGACAAAGGCGAGGATATCGTTCAAATCAGCCTTGCCGGAAAATCGTCCATGGCCGACCACATGGTCATCGCGTCGGGTCGCTCGACCCGTCAGGTCACGGCGATCTCCGAAAAACTGGTCGACCGCCTGAAAGCAGAATTCGGCGTGGTCTGCAAAGTCGAAGGCCGCACCACAGGCGACTGGGTTCTGGTCGATACCGGCGATGTGATCGTGCATGTGTTCCGCCCCGAAGTGCGCGAATTCTACCAGCTCGAAAAGATGTGGCAGCCCGGCATGACGCCCTCCGCTGACGCACATGAAGCCCCCACATCTGACACATAATGCGTGTTCATATCTGCGCTGTTGGTCGTTTGCGAAAAGGACCGGAGCGCGATTTATATGACGACTACCTCACCCGCTTTGATCGCACGGGCCGCGCACTTGCGCTTGGACCTGCGCAATTGATTGAGGTAGAAGACAAAAAAGGCGGCGGCATGCCCGCCGAGGCCACGCTGTTGGAACGCGCCATTCCTGCGGGATCGTTGATTTGCACCTTGGACGAACGCGGACAGTTGCAATCTTCGCCACAATTCGCACAAACGCTGGGAAATTGGCGCGACCAAGGCCGCCAAGACGTGGCATTTGTGATAGGCGGTGCAGATGGGATTAACCCCACCCTACGCGACCGCGCCGATGCATCGCTTTCATTCGGCAAAATGGTCTGGCCGCATATGTTGGTGCGTGTGATGTTGGCAGAACAATTATACCGTGCGGCTTCAATCCTGTCGGGCGGGCCTTATCATCGGGTCTAGCCTCCGGCGGGAGTTAGATTGGACATAGAAAGTTGCTGTTCCGTGTCTGCCTGATATGGGGTAGGTCGGAAATACGTATTTTGGAGAGTTTTATTATGACCGCAGTGAGGCCCGTTGTTTTGTGCATCCTTGACGGATGGGGTCTGCGCGATGATCCGGTTGGCAACGCGCCTCTCCTTGCAAAAACGCCGAATTTTGACGCAATCATGACAGGACCACACGCCAAGCTGTTGACCCATGGCAATGATGCAGGCCTGCCAAAAGGCCAGATGGGCAATTCCGAGGTCGGTCATACCAATATTGGCGCAGGCCGCGTCGTGGCGATGGATCTGGGCCAGATTGATTTGGCAATAGAAGATGGCAGCTTTGCAACCGCTGCGCCGTTACTATCATTTATTGCTGCCATGAAAGCCTCCGGCGGTGTGGCGCATCTGATGGGCATCGTATCCGACGGCGGTGTGCACGGCCATTTAACGCATATCGTCGCAGCCGCGCACGCGCTCGATGCAGCGGGCATCCCTACAGTGTTACATGCCATGACGGACGGGCGCGACGTCGCCCCTAAAAGCGCCAGTATCTATTTGCAGGCGCTATCAGACGCCCTGCCTCCCGCAGTCAAAATCGTCACGGTCACCGGCCGGTATTACGCCATGGACCGCGACAATCGTTGGGAACGCGTGCAGACCGCCTATGATGCAATGGTCCGCGCCGCCGGCCCCATCGGCACTGACCCACAGGCTGTCATTGACACCGCATATGCCGCAGGCCAAACGGACGAGTTCGTTCCCGCCACGATCATCGCCGGCTATACGGGCATGAAAACAGGGGACGGCCTGTTTTGCCTGAATTTCCGCTCTGATCGCGCCCGCGAGATCTTAGCCGCAATCGTTGACCCTGCTTTTACCGGGTTTGTCCGTGACGCACCCAAACTCGCCGCACGTCTGGGCATGGTCAGCTACTCCGACGCCCATGACACATGGTTCCAGACCGTCTTCCCCAAGCGTGACATCCCCAGTACCCTAGGCGCATGGGTGGCCAAGCACGGCTTGCGCCAGTTCCGCCTCGCTGAGACCGAAAAATATCCCCATGTCACATTTTTCCTCAACGGCGGTATCGAAGTGCCATCCATCGGCGAAGATCGCTTCATGCCCCAATCGCCAAAAGTGGCGACCTATGACCTGCAACCCGAAATGTCATCCGCACAAGTGACCGCTGCTTTTGTCGAGGCAATTGGCGCGGGCTATGACTTGATTGTCACCAATTACGCAAACCCCGATATGGTGGGTCACACTGGTGACCTGAACGCAGGGATCGCCGCCTGCGAGGCCGTGGATCGTGGCTTGGGCGAGGTTCTGCACGCTCTAAAGGCCGCAGGCGGCGCCATGATCATCACCGCAGATCACGGTAATTGCGAAACAATGATCGACCCCGTGACAGGAGGTCCGCACACCGCACACACCCTGAACCCGGTGCCTGTGGCCTTGGTCGGCGGACCTGCGGGTGCGACATTACATGACGGGCGACTGGCCGATCTTGCACCAACAATACTCGACTTGATGGGGCTCGCATTGCCCCCAGAGATGACCGGACGGACCTTGATAGACAAATGATCCGCCTCCTTGTTTGCCTCATCCTGACCGCCGGCACCGCCGCCGCACAAAGCTCTGGTGACGCAGCGATTGCCGCGGCTGAACGGCTGGCCATCGCAGGCGAAAGCCTGACCGCCGCGCAAAGCGCACGCGACCGCGTCTCAGCTTTGACCGAAACCGTGCAGGCCTACGAGGACGGTCTGATCGCGATGCGCGAAGGACTGCGCCGCGCCGCGATCCGCCAAAAAACAGTCGAGGCCGAACTCGCGGCCAAATCAGAAGAGGTGGGCCGCCTGCTTGGCGTTTTGCAAACCATGGGCCGCGCGCCCACGCCGCTATTGTTGCTGCACCCCAGCGGCCCGACAGGCACCGCGCGCGGCGGTATGATGGTCGCCGACGTAGCCCCCGCCATTCAGGGCGAAGTAAACGTGCTACGCACAAAACTCGAAGAAGTGGCGCTACTGCGCGGCCTGCAAGAAAACGCAGCGGCAAAACTGCAAGAGGGGCTGGACGGCGCACAGGCCGCCCGCGCCGCACTATCAGCCGCGATTTCCGACCGCACAAACCTGCCCCTGCGCTTTACCGAAGACCCGATCCAAACCGCACTTTTGCTGGCCAGCACCGAAACATTAGAAGCCTTTTCCAGCGGATTGATTGATGCATTCGCCGATGGCGATAGCCCCGTCGACGCGATGGACCAAAAAGGCGCATTGCAGATGCCAGTGCAAGGCCAACTCTTGCGGGCCTATAACACGCCTGATGCAGCGGGTATTTCGCGCCCCGGCGTGATCGTTGCCGCCCGCCCGCGCGCCCTGGTGACCTCGCCCGCCGCCGCGACAATCCTGTTCCGCGGGCCGCTTCTGGACTATGGCAATGTCATCATTCTAGAACCCGCTGCCGACGTCTTATTCGTGATCGCAGGACTGGAAGAGGTGTTCGGCGAAGCAGGCCAAGTCATCCCCGAAGGCTCGCCAATCGGCCTTCTGGGCGGAGAAGTGCCGAGCGCTCGCGAAATATTGACCCAAAATGGCGCAAACTCGGGTGCTGTCGCGTCACAAACCCTTTATCTTGAGGTCAGAGAAGGGCAAAGTCCCGTAAACCCAGTCGACTGGTTCATTCTGGACGCCAATTAGGACAACTGTATATGAAAAAGCTGATCACCGCCGCTGCCACCGGAACAATTCTTGGTCTGATTACCACGACCCAGATTGCAGGGCCCTTGCTTGCCCAGGATGCGCAAAACAGTGCAAGCGTCTACGAACAGCTTGATCTATTCGGCGATATCTTTGAACGCATCCGCAGCGGCTATGTCGAAGAGGTCAACGAAAAAGACCTGATTCAGGCCGCGATCAACGGCATGTTGACCTCGCTTGATCCGCACTCCAGCTACCTGTCTGCCGACGATGCCGCTGAAATGCGCACCCAGACACGCGGCGAATTCGGCGGCCTCGGCATCGAAGTGACGCAAGAAGACGGCTGGGTCAAAGTGGTGTCACCGATGGACGGCACCCCCGCCGACGCCGCTGGCATGCTGGCCGGCGACTTCATCACAGCCGTTGATGGCGAAAATGTGCTGGGACTGACCCTCGACGAAGCAGTCGATCTGATGCGCGGCCCTGTCGGCTCTGAAATCATCATCACCGTGGTGCGCGAAGGCGAGGTTGAACCGTTTGACGTCTCGATCATCCGCGACACCATTAAACTGACCGCCGTGCGTAGCCGGACCGAAGGCAACGCCGTTGTCCTGCGCATCGCGACATTCAGCGACCAAACCTTCCCCGATCTTGAGGCAGGCTTGAAAGAACAAGTCGCAGAAGCAGGCGGCATGGAAAATGTCGACGGCATCGTGCTTGACCTGCGCAACAATCCAGGCGGCCTGCTGAACCAGGCAATCTACGTCTCCGACGCCTTCCTCGACGCAGGCGAAATCGTATCCACACGCGGGCGCGAAGAAAGCGATAGCGACCGGTTCAACGCCGAGCTTGGCGATCTGGCCGAAGGCAAACCAATCGTGGTGCTGATCAACGGCGGCTCGGCCTCCGCCTCCGAAATCGTGGCAGGCGCATTACAAGACCACCGCCGCGCAATCGTTGTTGGCACCAAATCATTTGGCAAAGGGTCGGTGCAAACCGTGGTTCCATTGCAAGGCGAAGGCGCGATGCGCCTGACCACCGCGCGCTATTACACGCCCTCGGGCCGCTCGATCCAGGCGCTGGGTATTTCGCCCGACATCATTGTTGAACAGCCCCGCCCGACCCCTGCAGTCGAAGGCGCGGAAGAAGACGCGCCAAAGTTGCGGACCGAAGCCGACCTGCGCGGATCGCTCAATAACGACAGCCTGACCGAAGACGAAATCCTTTTGATCGAAGAAGACCGCGCGCGCGCCGAAGCCGCGGCCGCCCTACGCCTTGACGACTACCAACTGGCCTATGCCATTGATATTCTAAAAGGTTTGAACGCACTCGGCCCTAAAGAGTAGGCCCACATCACCCACCTTCCGCTTGGCTTGACCGGCGGAAGGTGGCGCTCACCAAAACCGATGTTAACTAATCATAGACCTTATCGCGCGGAATTCCCGGCTCACAACCGAGCGTCTGATAATCTCTTCATAACAAGATGACGACCACCCCACCTGTGCCGTAATCAACGCGAACCCGCAGGTCAGAAAGTTTCTGGAAAACCCTTAAATACGCGCTCAAAGCGATGCTTTTAGCGCCAAAGAACACCGCCACCGCTTCACCTTTTGCACAGTTGACCTGTCACACTCACCGCAATGCATCGGCTTCACTGCCTGCCTGATCCAGCATATTGGGGGCACGGATACCCCAGAAAAGTGATATCTACCGTCTAGCATTTTGCCCTTGAAACGCTGTGCCTCACTGAGATCATCACCTTAAAAGTCCCCCAAAACGTCAAATCACAATCTGCCATGAAACGGCTCGTGATGACCACGTCGTCAAGAGACGATTTTGATCACCCGATGAGGCCACAGCTCACGCTCTGCAAAAGCCATACTTTGACCGCATAACGCGCAACCACCTTACATAATCACGCCTTTACCCGTTCCCCCGTCGGGTCATAAAACGGCTTGAGAGACACCTCCGCCCTAACCCGCACACCCATCACGTCAATCTCGTAATCCGACGCCAGAACCTGTGCCGCACTCTCGCCCTCGCAAGGGATATAGCCCATCCCCATCGCCGCCCCCAGATGATGACCATAGACACCAGATGTCAGGTAACTGACCACCTGCCCGTCACGCATCACAGGTTCATTGTGATAAAGTAAAGGCTCCGCATCGGTCAACTTAAACTGCACCAACCGCTTTGACAGCCCCACTTCTTTTTTGCGCAACACCGCATCGCGGCCAATGAAATCAGGCTTTTCGGCCTTTACTGCAAAGCCCAACCCCGCCTCTAAAACATGATCCTCACAGGTAATATCATGGCCAAAATGCCGGAACCCTTTTTCAATCCGGCCCGCATCCATCATATGCATCCCGCATAGCTTCGCACCCATCTGCTGCCCTGCCGCGAACAACACCTCAAACGCATGCGCGGCCATATCGCTCGACACATAAATCTCCCAACCCAGCTCGCCCACATAGGTCACACGGTGCACCCGCGCCAACCCGAACCCCAATTCAATCTCCTGCGCTGTGCCAAACGGATTGACCGCGTTGGAAAAATCATTCGGCGACACCGCTTGCAACAATTTACGCGCATTTGGCCCCATCACAGCCAGCACCGCCTCGCCCGCTGTCACATCAGTAATCACAACATTGAACGCACCCACATTGCGCCGCATCCAAACCTCGTCAGCCAACCGCGTCGCCGCAGGCGTGACCACCAGATACGCAGTTTCGGACAGACGGGTCACGGTCACATCGGCCTCGATCCCCGCACGAGAATTCAAAAACTGCGTATATACAATTTTGCCCACAGGCACATCATATTGCCCGCCGCCTACATAATTCATGAACGCAGTCGCATCGCGCCCTTCCACACGAATTTTGCCGAACGACGACATATCATACATGCCGACATTGCTGCGCGCTGCGGCCAGCTCGGACGCTACATTGCCAAAGAAATTTTGCCGCTTCCACGAATACTCATAGGCGGGCTCCTGCTCCGCCTCTGCGAACCAATTGGCCCGCTCCCAACCTGCCAACTCACCCATGACAGCACCCTGCGCCACCAATTGCGCATGGAACGGCGTGCGCCTGACCCCACGCGCAGTCGCTTTCTGGCGATACGGAAAATGATCGGCGTATAGCAGCCCAAGCGTCTCTTTTGACCGCTCGAACAAATAATGCCTATTGCCCTGAAAAGGCTGCATGCGACTGATGTCAACATCGCCCAAATCAAACGGCTTTTCCCCCGCATCCATCCATTGCGCCAGCGCCATACCCGCGCCACCTGCCGACTGGATCCCGATCGAGTTAAACCCCGCCGCAACCCACACATTATCCATCTCGGGCGCAAGCCCCAGATGATAGGCATCATCAGGGGTAAAGCTTTCCGGACCGTTAAAGAACGTATGAATTCCTGCATCTGCCAGTATCGGCATCCGGTTCACCGCTTGTTCCAAAATCGGCTCAAAGTGGTCGAAATCCTCAGGTAATTGATCGAACTCGAAATCTGCAGGGATACCGTTCATCGCCCAAGGTTTCGCAAGTGGCTCAAATGCGCCCAATAAAATCTTGCCCGCATCTTCCTTGTAATACGCACATTCGTCCGGCACCCGCAGCACAGGCATCTGTGTCAGCCCCGCAATCGGCTCGGTCACAATATAAAAGTGTTCACAAGCATGTAACGGCACGTTCACGCCCGCCATGCGGCCCACCTCATGCCCCCACATACCAGCACAATTCACCACTATATCGCAGTCGATTTGCCCCGTCTCGGTGCCGTTATTCCACTCCACCGATGTCACCCGCCGCGCGTTACGATTGATCTTGGTCACGGCCGTGCGCTCGATGACACGCGCTCCGTTTTGCCGCGCACCTTTCGCCAGCGCCAGCGCGATATTGGCAGGATCACCCTGCCCGTCGCGCGGCAAATAAACACCCGCCGTGACGCCGTCGATATTCAGATGCGCGTAACGCTCTTTCACCTCGGCTGGGCTGATCTCCTCGACCTCGACACCAAACGCACGGGCCATCCCCGCCTGCCTGAAAATCTCTTCTTTCCGCTCGTCAGTCAGCGCAGCCGTGATCGACCCGACCCGTTTAAATCCGGTCGCAACACCTGTCTCAGCCTCCAAATTCCCATATAGTTCCTGACTATATTTCGCCAGTTTCGTCATATTCGCCGTGGCGCGTAGCTGCGCAATTAGCCCTGCGGCATGCCATGTTGTGCCGGACGTCAGCTGTTTACGCTCCAGTAAAACCACGTCTTTCCAACCCAGTTTCGCCAAATGATACGCCACAGAGCAACCAATAACACCGCCGCCGATAATAACGACGCGGGCGTGTGAAGGAACAGTCATGCGCGAATCCTCTTGTTTTCAGGGTCCCACAATGGCGCGTCAGCCTGCACCGTTGCGGGCACATCTTCACCGTAAATACGGACGCTGACCTTGGTGCCTTCAACCGCCAGATCAGGGCGCACCATGCCCAGCGCTACTGATTTATTCACGCGGTAGCCAAATGCCCCAGATGTGGTTTCGCCCACTACTTTACCGTCATGGATGATCGTCGACATATAAGGCGCGTCGGCCGCTGGCACCCGATCAAGGGTCAAGGTCACAAACTGTTTGGTAACGCCCTGCTGCTGCTCGGCCAACAATGCCGCCTTGCCTGGAAAGTCACCTTTGTCGAACTTTACAAACCGCGCAAGCCCCCCCTGCAACAAGGTGTAATCGGTCGATAAATCGCCCTTCCACGCACGATACCCTTTTTCGATCCGCAAGGAATTCAGCGCATACATGCCAAACGGCTTCAACCCATGCACACTCCCTGCGGCCATCACAGCATCATAAACCGCAGGCGTATTCTCAACCTTCGAATGGATTTCCCAGCCCAGTTCGCCTGCAAAAGACACCCGCACCAGCTGCACCCAGATACCGTCAATCCGCGCCGATTGATGGGTCAACCAACCAAACGACAAGTCCGCATCAGAACAATCAGCCAGCACATCCCGCGCCTTTGGCCCCGTTAAAATCTGGCAACTAAACTGCGTGGTCACGTCGGTGATCGTAAACCTTGCATCCTTCGGCATCCGCGATTTGAGAAACTCAAGATCATGCCACTGCGCCGTAGCCGCGGTAATAAGAAAGAAGGTGTCGTCAGCCAGACGCATGGCAGACACTTCCGTCACAATCCGCCCACGCGTATCGGCAAAATAAATCAACCCGATGCGCCCGACCTTGGGAATGCCGCCCGTGCCGTTATCACGCAAAAATTGCGCGGCCCCCTCTCCGTCCAGCTTATACCGCGAAAAACCGGGCAGATCCAAAATCCCCACAGCATCGCGCACAGCCTCGCACTCTTCGCGAATACGCACCTGCCACGGACCGGACCGGTCCCAAGTGAACGTCGCCTCAAGTGACGTGTCATCACCCGCCTGCGCATACCAATTTGCGCGCTCCCATCCGTTATACGCCCCCATGACCCCGCCCAGCGCACGCACTTTTTCGTCAACCGGCGACAGCTTTTTATCGCGTGCGGCAGGCCACTCATGCTGCGGAAAATGCATCGCATATTCGTGACCGTAAACCTCGCGGGCCTTGCGATCACAATAATCCTGATTGGTATAATCGGTGTAGCGACGCGGATCGACAGCCCACATATCCCACTCGGTCTGACCTGTCGTAATCCATTCGGCCATCACCTTGCCCGCACCACCAGCTTGGGTAATCCCGAACGTAAACACACAAGCCTCATAGGCATTCGGCACACCCGGCATCGGCCCCATCAACGGCAAACCATCCGGCGCATAAGGGATCGGCCCGTTAATCACACGGCCCACACCCGCCGTTCCCAAAATCGGCACACGGGCCATCGCATCCTCGATATACCACTCCAACCGCTCCAGGTCGTCGGGATATAACTGAAAGCTGAAATCATCGGGCATCGGATCATCAGGCGTCATCCAGTGCCCCTTACAATTCCGCTCGTAAGGCCCAAGGTTCAACCCGTTCTTATCCTGCCGCAAATAATACGAACTATCGACATCCCGCAAAAGCGGCACCTTACGCCCATTCGCCTCGGACCATTCCTTCAACGCAGGAATTTCCTCGGTCAGAAAATACTGGTGCGACATGGTCGCCATCGGCACCGTGCGACCGCCAAACGGCTTGAACCACTCACCAACACGCTGGGCATAATAACCGGCAGCATTCACCACCTTTTCACAGCGAATATCGCCCTTCTCCGTATGCACGATCCATTCGCCATTCTCGCGACTGACACCCAAAGCAGGACAAAACCGCTCGATCTTTGCACCCAACGCACGCGCCCCCTTGGCCAATGCCTGCGTCAGCTGCGCGGGATCAATATCGCCATCGTCAGGATCCCATAACCCACCAGCCAGATCATGGGTCTCCAAAAACGGATATGCCTCTTTCATATCCGCGAGCGACATCATCTCGACGCTCAGCCCCTGATAATTCGCCATATCCCTCGCACGCTCGAACTCCTGCATACGCTCCTTTGAATGGGCCAACCGCACCGACCCTGTGACATGATAATTCATCGGATAATCAACCGCGTCCGCCAAACTTGCATATAGCTCTAAGGAATAGCGCTGCATGTTCATAATCGCCCAGGATGTGCTGAACGACGGACAATTCCCCGCCGCGTGCCACGTCGATCCAGCGGTCAGCTCGTTCTTCTCCAGCAGCACGCAATCAGTCCAGCCAGCCTTGGCCAGATGATACAAGGTCGAGACCCCCACAACCCCGCCACCAATGATGACCACACGGGCGGTCGTTGGAAAATCAGCCATGCTCTTGCTCCCTCATATGTCAAAACCTTACCCGCAGATAAGGTAGGTATTTGTTAGTAAACCGGCGGCGCAATCACCCAGATCGCAATACACGGCACCGCGTGCGGGTTGGCCCAGCGATATCGCTCGCCGCGTATGCGAAAACTGTCACCCGCGCCCAGTTGGAAATGCACCTCGTCAATCCACAACTCCAGGCGACCCGACACAATGTACCCGACCTCTTGCGTGGGGCGCGCAATGGCATCCACAATCCGCGCACCGGCCTGAAACGTCGAATGCACCATCTCGAAATCGTCGGTCAAATCAGGCGACAGCAATTCCTCGACCAGCCCCGCTTCGCGTGACCCGATCGGACGGCGGGCGCCACGGCGCACGATCAACCCTTCTTCACCGACAGCAGAGGCCGTGCGAAACAGACTGGACACCGCCACATCCAGAACCCGCGCCATGGCACGCAGATCATCAACCGACGGCGTCGAAATATCGCGCTCGACCTGACTCATCCACCCAACCGATTTACCCAAAGCATCCGCCATCCCCACAAGGGTCAACCCGCGCGATTTGCGCAGCACCCGCAGGTCTGCACCCAAGGTGCGCGAAGTGTCTGGCGTAGCGTTTGGCATTTCAGATCCGTGAAATTTATCTCATTAATTTCACACTCACCGATTCCTGCAAAATCTCAAAGCGTTTTTTTCAAACCTGCGCATCCGCAAAAGCAGCTTTCAAAATCGCGTCCATCTGATCCGCATCCTCTTGGGTAAAGGCCGCAGGCTGGTCGCTATCAATATCAAACACACCCAGCAATATGCCGGCACTATTCCACACAGGCAGCACCAATTCCGACCGCGTGCTGGACGCGCAAGCGATATGACCCGCAAACGCCTCAACATCGTCAACCAACTGCACCTGACCCGACCGCGCCGCAGCACCACAAACGCCCCGCGAAAACGGGATCACCAGACAACCATGACCACCTTGATAAGGCCCGATCTTCAACATCTCTGGCGCCGTCACACGATAAAATCCGGTCCAGTCAAAGCGGTCGTCGCTATGATGCACCTCACAGGCCACCGTCGCCATCAAGGCGACAACATCGGTTTCACCCATTGTCAGTGAAGCAATGGTCTGGCTCAAATCGGGATAGTTGACGCGCATAGCAGGGTCCATTCGTATAAAAATGCAATGGCCTTAATATGACCACATTATGATCATCATGCCGCCCTGTTCAAAAGGCAAACAGGTTTCATAGCTGCATAGCTTTTCTCGGTGCTCTGTATACTTAGCCCCCACCCAGTTGCGGGGCACCGAGGTTCTTATCTCCCAATTTATGATTGCCCTCTGCGCCAAAGTCCTTAGGCTTTTACCAGACCTTATCAGGGGATAAAAATGCGCGATTTTCAGGCAGCAGGCAGATCAGCTACATTCGCAACCAATGGCATGTGCGCCACCTCACATCCGCTCGCGGCCAAAGTCGCTGTGCAGATGCTAGAGGCAGGCGGCAACGCCGTCGACGCCGCCATTGCGGGGGCTGTCTTGCTCGGGATTTGCGAACCACAAATGACAGGGATCGGCGGCGATTGCTTTATCCTCATGACCCCTGCGGGCGAGGACCGCGTCGTTGCGCTGAACGGATCAGGCCGCGCACCTGCCGGTCTTGATGCGGCAATGATGCGTGAAAAGGGCCTAAAAACAGCGCCATTGCGCGGGGTCGAAGCCGTGACAATTCCCGGCGCAATTGACGCATTTTGTACCCTATCAAACGACTTTGGCAAACTGGGCCTCGCAGCATCACTGGCCCCCGCGATCCATTATGCGCAGGCAGGCGTGCCTGTCGCACCGCGCGTCGCTTTCGACTGGGCGCAGGATGCCGGCGCCTTGCAAGGTGCCGCCCGCGACAAATACCTTATCCAAGGCGCACCACCCGTTGCGGGACAAATGTTTCGCGCGCCAGAACAGGCCGAAGTCTTACGCCGGATCGCGATGCAGGGGCGCTGCGGATTTTACGAAGGCGACGTCGCACAAGATATGGTGGCATCGCTGAATGCCATGGGCGGCGTGCATACGCTGGATGATTTTGCGGCCTGCAGGTCCGACTATACTGATCCTGTCTCGGGTGGGTATGGCGGCTTGGACCTCTGGGAACATCCGCCAAACGGACAGGGTGCCACTGCAAATCTGATGCTTAATATCCTGTCGCATTTTGATATCGCCAGCATGGACCCTTTCGGCGCCAAACGTGCGCATATCGAGGCAGAGGCCACTAAACTCGCCTATGATTGTCGTAACCGCGTGATTGCCGACCCTGATCACACCCACCGCCTAGCGCATCTTTTATCGCCGGATACCGCCGCCAAACTGGCCGCCCTGATCAACCCGAAACGCGCGATGCCAGCCGACCTGCCGGGGGCCGAGGCGGTTCATAAAGATACGGTTTATATCACGGTCGTGGATCAGGACCGCATGTGCGTCTCGTTGATTTATTCGATATTTCACGGGTTCGGTTCGGGGCTCATGTCGGACAAGTTCGGAGTGTTGTTCCAGAACCGCGGCGCCGGTTTTACGTTGCAGGACGGCCATATCAACGAAGCAAAAGGCGGCAAACGCCCGATGCACACGATCATTCCGGGACTGCTGAAAAAGGCGGGTAAACCCTATATGCCCTTTGGCGTCATGGGGGGGGCGTATCAACCCTGCGGCCATGCGCGGTTTGTTAGCAACCTGACCGATTTTGACATGGATGTGCAAAGTGCGATTGACGCGCCGCGTAGCTTTGCCGAGGGGACGCAGATCAAAGTCGAACGCGGCTATGATCCGGCGGTGCGCCAAGAGCTGGCCGATCTGGGCCACACTGTCGTCATTCCTGACGGGCCCATGGGCGGCGGTCAGGCGATTGAAGTGCGTGATGACGGCGTGTTGGTGGGTGGCTCTGATCCGCGCAAAGACGGTTGCGCGCTAGGGTATTAAAGAGAATGGGTTTTACCCCACGTCTTAATTCATCTGCACTTGGAGCGGGTATTGTCCGTCCTCAAACGGGCCAAACAGGTCGTCAAGGTCAGGGTGCTCGATGGGTTCGCCCGAGTAATCTGCGACGAGATTTTGCTCTGACACATAAGCCACATAATAGCTTTGATCATTTTCGGCCAGCAGGTGATAAAACGGCTGGTCTTTCTTGGGTCGGCTATCCTCTGGAATAGCGTCATACCATGCGTCGGTGTTCGAGAACATTGCGTCCACGTCAAAAACCACCCCACGGAACGGGTGTTTACGATGACGGACGACTTGGCCCAGATGATATTTAGCGCGCGTTTTGAACATATACCTTTGTCCCCCGCTTGCTTATTAACCGTCCTTAGTGGGTAGTGTCTATCCTTTGCCGTTCAAAATAAAGGAAACAGTCTGTGAACCTTGCGCTAACAGTTCTTAATATCACGGCTCCGGTTTTCATCTTGGGTGCCATTGGCTACGCTTGGGTAAAGCTTGGGTTCGAGTATCGCGTTGAATTTGTCACGCGGTTAACGATGACCTTGTCGGTCCCCTGTCTGATTTTTGTGGCCTTGATGACCGCAGACCTTGATCCGCAAGCGTTGGCGTCTTTGTCGCTGGCCAGTTTTGCCGCTTATATCATTGTTTCTTTAGCGTTTATGTTAATTCTCAAACTGCGCGGATTGTCGTATTCGACCTATCTGGCCCCGCTCGTTTTTGGCAATACCGGCAATCTTGGCCTACCTTTGGCGATGTTCGCGTTCGGGGATGCGGGGTTGAGTTATGCGGTTGTGGTGTTTGCGGTCATGGCAATCTTGTCGTTTACGATTGGTGTTTGGGTCGTGGCGGGCGGCGGATCGTTGCTGCGCGTTTTCAAAGAACCTGTGGTCGCGGCGACTGTTCTAGGGGCGCTATTTTTGTGGCAAGGCTGGAGCACGCCGCAGTTTTTGACCAGTGCATTGCAGTTGACCGGTCAAATGGCGATTCCCATTATGTTGATTACGCTGGGTGTGGCGGTGGCCCGTCTACAGACCCGTGCGATGGGTCAGGCGATTTGGCTGTCGGTGGTCAAGGCGCTGATTTGTGCGGCCGCTGCATGGTTTGCCGCGCGCTGGTTTGGTCTGGCGCCTGTTCCGACGGCGGTTCTGATCGTGCAAATCTCGACCCCTGTGGCTGTCACATCTTATTTATTGGCCGAAAAATATGGCGATGATGCACAGCCAGTTGCGGGCATGGTTGTCGCGTCCACTGTTCTGTCAGTGATCACTTTACCGCTTATCCTGGCATTTGTGATCTGACACGCTGTCAAAAACGGTTCACAGCCGCGCTACCTTACGCTATGGTAGGAAAAAATAATCGATAAAAAGCGAGAGGCATATGAGCAGCATCTTTCGCGCAATGATACTATTGGTGGCTTTGGGTAGCTGTGGGTCGAAGAATTTTTCGGCGCCGCGCAACCTTGATAACGCTTGTTCCATTGTATCCGAGCGCCCAGAATATCTACGTGCCTTTAAGGCAACCGAGCGTAAGTGGGGGGTTCCTGTCCCTGTTTTGATGGCTATCATCTATCAAGAGAGCAAGTTTATCGGGAATAACCGCACGCCGCATCAATATGCCTTGGGTGTTATCCCGATCGGGCGTCAGTCATCGGCCTTTGGCTATTCGCAGGCTTTGGATGGCACATGGGAAGAGTATCAGCAGCAGCATGGTGGCAGGCGCGCCAAGCGTGATGATATCGGTGATGCCACGGATTTCATGGGTTGGTATATGGTGCAGACCCGCGATGCGACAGGCGTACCCTTGTCGGATACACGCAACCAATATCTAGCCTATCACGATGGGCGTTCGGGATATTTGCGCGGCACATGGAAAAGCAAAAGCTGGTTGATCCGCATCGCGGATGGTCTTGAGGGGCGTGCCGTGACCTATGATGCGCAGTTACGGGCTTGCCGTAAGAGATAAAAAAAGGCGCCTGAGTGGGCGCCTTTTTTGTTTATGCCATGCGTTTGATGATGTCGTCTTTTTTGATCATCCGGTGCCAGATGACCGCCATTCCGATATGCCCAATAATCAAGGCCGCGAGGATCCAGCCCATTTCGCCATGCCATTCGGCAGCAGTCTGCGTCCAGGCGATGGCGGTTTCGCGGGCGGGAAAGATTTCGATGCCAAAGTAGCTAAGACCGCGCTTCCCTCCTGCCGAGGCGATAATTCTGACCAATGGCACGATGATCATCAGCCCGTAAAGTGCAATATGGCCAAAACCGGCGGCTTTACCCATTGCGCCAGCTTGGTGGGCGGGGCGTTGTTTAAGATTGATAAGCCCCCAAATGCCCCGCAGGATCACAAGCAGAAACAGGGTCATTCCCAAATTGGGGTGGTAGCTCCAAAGTGTTTCGCGCAGGGCGTTCTCACGGGGCAACGCCCAATGCGCTACAGCGGCCAGAAATTGCGCCGCAAAGAGGCCGGCCATCCCCCAATGCAGCACCCTGCTGACGGGTCCATAGCGGGTTGGCTGGTCGAGAAGATCGGTCATATTACGCTCCGTTTTACACAAATATATATGTGTAACGTCGCAATGACCAATCTCCGTCGATTTTATTTATTCCAGTTGTCCATTTCGCTGGTGATGTTGAATTTGATGTCACCGATAGACCCGCCTTTGACCATGTCGTTAAGGATCACGGTGGTTTGGCTGCCGACGTTGTCTGTCACGATCCATTGGCGCAATTCCACAGGGTTCGCCGTGAACACCATCTGGATGTTGCCGTACTCGGGGTGATCAGGGTCTTGGGCGGTAATCGTGGTTTGGGTACCGTCCGAGGAATGACCTGTAACCATGCGCGCGGCACCGAGGTTCACGTTGCGCTCGAGGATGATTTTCAACGGAGTTTGGTTCAGCGGGTAGCGGTCAGGACCGTTGTTGGAGCGCGGATCAAAGATCGCCACTTGCCCGCCGCCAGCCACGACCAGCGAGTTATCGGGCGCGTTATATTCAAACCGGATGCGCCCTGGTCGTTTGATGTAAATTTGCCCTGTCGAGAGCGTGCCATCGGCGTTGATTTGGGTGAAGCCCCCTTGGGCGGTTTGCAGCCCGTTGAGGTAGGTCGAGACCTCGTTCAGCGAAAGTTGCTGCGCCATTGCGGGCAGGCCCGTGACGGAGAGGGCGGCGGCCAATGTCAGAAAGAGACGTCGTTTCATCATAATCTTACCTTTGTTGCGCAGGGTCGTGGTGGTCCCTGACAGATAGGGATCAGATAGCCCTATGACCAGATGTTAAGCGATAACAGTGGGTGCGTCGGCGGATAACACCACTGTCAGGGTCTATTTTTCAGGGATGCCAATGACACAGGCGCAGTCGCCCATTTTGATCAGGCCTGAAAAATGACGCCCGATCAGGATGCCGTTGCCTGCGGCGGTAAGGATTTGCGGGGCGCTGCCTGTGCGTGTGTAGTCCCATATTTTGCCGATGGGTTGGTGTTTTTCGACGGGATCACCGAGGTCGATGAGTGGCTCGAATAGCCCCGCGTGGCTGGCAAAGGTAAAGGATTCGCCCGCTATCATATTGATGAAAGTGGTGGGGCTGGTCGCAAGTGTGCCTTGCAGGATGCCCGCGTGGATCAAAAGGTTGCGCGTTCCTTTTTTGGCGATGGCAATGGATCGCGCGGTTGCGGTGCCGCCGCCGCCAAGTTCGGTAGAGATAAAGATTTTCCCCATGTCTTCGACCGCTGTGTCGTACATGCCCACGTTATCGATTTCGCGCAGCATCACGGAATAGGGCGCGTTGAACGCCTGCATGGCTGCGACGCAAGCGGCCTGTTGGGTCGCACTGTCGAGCAGGTGTGCGGCGACGAAGGGGATGAAATCAAGAGTTTTGCCGCCTGAATGGAAATCAAGCACAATGTCGGCCAGCGGTACAAGCGTGGTTTGAAAGTAGGCGGCGATTTTCTGGGTCACGGTGCCTTTGGCGTCACCCGGAAAACTGCGGTTCAGGTTGCCGTGATCGATGGGCGAGGTGCGTGTGCCAGCGATAAACGCAGGGTGGTTCATGGTCGGCACGATGATGACGCGGCCTGTGATCTGGTCAGGCGTGAGGGTTGTGGCGAGGTCATGCAAGGCGACGGGACCCTCGTATTCGTCGCCGTGGTTGCCCCCTGTCAGCAACGCGGTTGGCCCCTGCCCGTTCCCTATCACGGTGATCGGGATCATAATCGCGCCCCACGCGCTATCGTCGCGCGAATAGGGCAGTTGCAGATGGCCGTGGTGCGTGCCGTTTTGATCAAGCGGGATAGTGGCGTGCATGGTTAATCCCTGACCACGAGGGCGCGGGGCACGTTTGCGAGACATTCAGGGGTGGTGTCGGTGATGCGGATGCTTTCGGTGATCTCGAACCCCCAATCGTCCATCCAGAGACCCGTCATAAAGTGGAAGGTCATATTTTCTTGCAACACGGTTTTGTCGCCGTCGCGAATTGACATGGTTCTTTCGCCCCAATCAGGTGGATAGCTTGAGCCGATGGAATAGCCTGCGCGGCTGTTTTTCTCGATGCCGTGGCGTTTGAGGGCGGCGAAAAACGCGTGCGCGATATCTTCGCAAAGGTTACCTGCGCGGGCTTTTTCAAGCCCTGCCTCCATGCCTTCGAGGATCGCGGTTTCGGCATCAAGGAAGACTTGGGTAGGTTTGCCTAAAAAAACCGTGCGCGAGAGCGGACAGTGGTAGCGGTGGTAGGCGCCCGCGAGTTCGAAAAACGTGCCTTCGCCAGATTTCAACGGGGCGTCGTCCCATGTGATGTGCGGTGCGCTGGCGTCGGCCCCTGACGGGAACATTGGCACGATGGACGGGTAATCGCCGCCGCCAAGGTCCGGGGTGTGGCGCAGGGCAGTGTCGTAGATTTCAGCGGCAAGATCGCATTTGCGCAGCCCCGGTTTGATAATGTCAAAGACCCGGTTATGCATAGCGGTGACGCGCTTGCCTGCGATACGCATGTAATCAAGTTCGGTGGGGGATTTCACCGCTCTTTGCCAGTTCACCAGCCCTGTGGCGTCAACAAAGAAAGCGTTGGGCAGATGGGTTTGCAAAGAACCGAACGCGGCGGCGGTGAACCAGTAGTTGTCCATTTCGACGCCGATATTCCCCCTGCCCCAGCCGATGCCTGTAAGTTTGGCCGAAAGGTAGTCCATCGGGTGCCGTTCGCTGGTTTGCACGTAGTAGTCGGGATAGCCGATGATACTGGCCTCATCCATGAAGCAGGTGCGCCGCGCGCCGTTGCCGTCCATGTCACGTCCAAACCAGATCGGATCGTCCGTCAGGCCAAGGACCACGCATTGGTGCACGTAAAAGGACCAACCGTTGTACCCCGTCAGCCAGTTCATGTTGGTGGGATCGGTGACGATCAGGGTGTCGATGCCTGCGACCTGCATGGCGGTGCGTGTTTTATCGATCCGTGAGCTGTATTCGTGGGCGCTGAAGTGCAGTGAAGGCGTGGCCATGGGATATCCTTTTGCAATCGATTGGAGGCGTTAGCCGACGATGCCCGCGCGTCTAAGACGTAGGGCGTTGGTGATGACAAAGACGCTAGAGAGCGCCATGGCCCCCGCCGCGAGCATGGGTGACAGAAGTGTGCCGTTGATCGGGTAAAGAACGCCCGCAGCAACAGGGATCAAAGCCGCGTTATAGGCAAAGGCCCAAAACAGGTTTTGTTTGATATTGCGCATAGTGGCGTGTGAGATCGCAAAGGCGCGCAGCACCCCCGACAGATCGCCGGACATCAGAACCATATCGGCGGATTCGATGGCCACGTCCGTGCCTGTGCCGATGGCGATGCCGATATCGGCGGTGGCTAATGCGGGCGCGTCATTGATGCCGTCGCCGACGAATGCCACGGTTTGGGTGTTGGCTTTAAGCTGGGTGATCGCATCAACTTTGCCATCGGGTAGGACGTCGGCAATGACCGTGTCGATGTTAAGGGTCTTTGCCACGGCGCTGGCGGTTTGACTGTTGTCGCCTGTGATCATGGCGACCTTGAGGCCCATTTCATGTAGGGCTGCGATGATTTCAGCGGCGTTGGGCTTGATCGGATCCGAGACGGCTATGAGGGCGGCAAGTTGGCCGTTTATGGCGATGTAGAACGGGGATTGGCCTTGCTGCGCGAGGGCGGTGGCTTCGGTTGTTTTCTCGGTGATGTTGATGTCTTCGCTTTGCATCAAACGGGCGTTGCCGATGAGAACGTTGTCGCCGTTAATGGTGCCTTGCAAGCCGTAGCCAGTGAGAGTGTTAAAGTCTTTGACGGGCAGCAGAGGCTCCGAGCTGGCATTAACCACCGCGGTGCCGATGGGGTGTTCGGATTGGGCTTCGAGGCTGGCGGCAATTTGCAAGGTGGTGGTTTCGTCAAAGTCGTTAGCAGGGGAAAATGTGGTAAGCGTGGGTTTGCCCAAGGTGAGCGTGCCGGTTTTATCAAACGCGACCACGGTGGCGGATTGCAGCTGTTGCAGTGCGTCGCCCTTGCGAAACAGCACGCCCAGTTCAGCCGCGCGGCCTGTGCCGACCATGATCGAGGTCGGGGTGGCGAGACCCATGGCGCAGGGACATGCGACGATCAGGACCGAGACGCCAGAAACCAGCGCGAGGCCCAGCGCAGGATCAGGACCGAGGGTCAGCCAAATTAGCACGGTGAGGGCTGCAAGGCCGAGGACAACAGGCACGAACCAGCCTGTCACGCGGTTGACGAGCTCTTGGATCGGCAACCGCGCACCTTGGGCGTCTTGCACCATGCGGATGATTTGCGCGAGCGTTGTGTCGCCGCCGACCCGTGTGGCGGTGATGATCAGTGCGCCTGTGCCGTTGATAGTCGCCCCTGTCACATTGTCGCCGATGGTTTTACGCGCGGGGATTGGCTCGCCTGTGATCATGGACTCGTCAATGTGTGACGTGCCCTCCGAGATGGTGCCATCAACGGGGATTTGTGCGCCGGGGCGGACTTCGATTTTGTCATTGACGACGATTTTGGTGATGTCGAGGTCGATCACTTTGCCTTTGCGGATCACGCGGGCGGTTTTTGGCGCGAGGTTGATCAGTTTGCGGATCGCATCGCCGGTTTGGCCTTTGGCGCGGGCCTCTAAAAGGCGACCAAGCAGGATCAGGGTGATGATGACGGCGGCGGCCTCGAAGTAGACCCCGCGAGAGCCTACTGGCAGGATTGATGGGGTAAAGGTCGCGATTGTAGAGAATCCCCACGCGGCGAGTGTGCCGAGGGCGACGAGCGCGTTCATGTCGGGCGCGCCTTTAAGCAGCGCAGGGATACCTTTGCGGTAAAAATCGTAGCCCGGCCATGCCATGATGATCGTGGTCAGGGCGAATTGGATCAGCTTGTCGTTTTGAGAACCGAGGGTCGCCTCAATCCACATCGCAAAACTGTGGAATGTGTGGGCGCCCATCGCGAGGATAAACACGGGAACGGTCAGGATCGCTGCGATTTTCACGCGCTGGGCGAGCTCGGTCGCTTCGGCGGCTTTGCGGTCATGCTGCGCGTTGGGGTCGATTTGCAACGAGGCGGGGTAGCCTGCGAGGGTCGAGATATTGGCGATCTCAGACGCGGTAATCAGGTCCGGATCAAAGTGGACCGTGCCTGTTTCAGTGGCGAGATTAACCTGCGCCTCTGTGACGCCTTTAGCGCCAGCAAGTGCCGTCTCGACCCGCCCCAAGCAAGAGGCGCAGGACATGCCTTGAATGTCGATCTGAATGGTCTCTACGGTCATGGCATGTCCTAATCTTATAGTGCGTTGGTGACTTCGTGCAGCGCGTCTTTTGTGACTGAAATAACGTGGTCGAGCTCGTCGGGAGTGATGCACAGCGGTGGTGCAAAACCGATGATATCGCCCTCTGGCATCGCGCGCGCGATGACATCGCGTTTGGCCATTGCAGCGACCACAGCGGGCCCGATTTTTTGGGCGGGGTCAAAGAGTTTCAGTGGTGATTTTGATGTTCCAAGTTCGATAGCCGCCATCAGCCCTTCGCCGCGCACGTCTACAACATATTTGTGGTCGCTAAAGGCGTCTTTCAAGGCTTGGTTCAGGTATGCGCCTGTGGTGCGCGCGTTGTCGATCAGCCCGAGTTTGTCGATCAGATTGAGGTTAGCGACCCCCGCTGCGGCCCCGATAGGGTGCGCCGAATAGG
This sequence comes from Yoonia sp. MH D7, assembly GCF_054439475.1. Taxonomy (NCBI): domain Bacteria; kingdom Pseudomonadati; phylum Pseudomonadota; class Alphaproteobacteria; order Rhodobacterales; family Paracoccaceae; genus Yoonia; species Yoonia sp. MH D7. Next base: position 244,823 of record NZ_JBTJCF010000001.1, on the reverse strand, counting down.
TCCAACCGTGGCCGATAGGGCCGTTTTCATCCGTGCCCTGTTCCAGCACTTTCCACACCCTTTCAGAGATTATCGAGCCTGAAAGCGGTGCGTAAGCCGAGGTGAGACCCTTGGCGATGGTGATAAAGTCGGCCTCTATTTCGTAATGCTCAGAGCCGAACTTGCTACCTAAACGCCCAAAGCCTGTGACGACTTCGTCGATGATCAGTAAGATATCGTATTTGCGCAGCACCGCTTGGATTGCGGCCCAGTAGCCTGCGGGCGGTGGCACGATGCCGCCTGTGCCCAACACCGGTTCACCGATGAAGGCGGCGATTGTGTCGGGGCCTTCGGCTAGGATCATCGCTTCGAGCTTGGCAGCGCAATCGGCAGAGAAGTCAGCCTCCGACATGTCGGGCTTTTCGCGGCGCAAGTAGTAAGGTGCCTGTGTGTGAAGAACACCTGCGAGCGGCAGGTCGAATTTGTTGTGGAAAAACCCGAGGCCCGTAAGCGAGCCTGTCATCAGGCCAGAGCCGTGGTAGCCGCGCCAGCGCGAGATGATTTTCTTTTTCTGCGGGCGGCCAAGGATGTTGTTGTAATACCAGACCAGTTTGATGTTGGTCTCGTTGGCGTCAGAGCCGCTTTGCCCGAAATAAACTTTGGACATATTGGCGGGCGCGCGGTCCATCACCATTTTTGCCAGCGTGATCGACGCCTCGGTGCCGTGGCCAACGTAAGAGTGATAGTAGGCTAGTTCGTGCGCTTGTTTAGAAATCGCGTCGGCAATTTCGGTACGTCCGTAGCCCACGTTGACGCAGTAGAGACCCGCAAATGCGTCAAGCATCCTGCGTCCGTCGCGGTCGGTGATGTGCACGCCTTTGCCTGAGGAAATGATCCGCGTCGGGGTTTCGCCGCGTGCGTGCTGGGCCAAGTGGGTTGAAGAATGAAAGAAGTTTTCGCGATCCCATTGGGCCAGTTCGTCGTTGTTCTGCATGATCGTTTCTCCTTGGATTCGGCGTCCATAAATGAGGGCTGATGCCAAAGTTATTCAGGGACGCCGCGCGAATAGCAAGGCTTGTGACCGAAGGCACACAAAACGGGCCTGCATCATCGTCAGAGATACGTGACCGGTTAGATGATTTCGTCTTCATCAAATAGTGGGTCATCGGTGAGTTGGTCGTTAAGATCCTCGACGGCACCTTCAGCGATAGACATGGATTTCACGCGCGCGAGATGGAAGACGGCGTCGCCTTCGTTGACGATGGGCAGCACGGCGCGCCCGACAACAATGCCGTTAAACGGGGCTGTGATATCCTGTTCTTTTTCCCCAAACGGGTCAGCGACCACAGCCATGACATCGCCTTGCGCCACGACATCGCCGTTCGCTTTGAAGGTACGCAATAGTCCGCCAGCGGGGGCGCGTAGCCATTTGCTAGAGGTGCAATATTGTGGTGATGCTTTGGGTTTTGCGATGCCCTTGGCAGGAAGCTGGCCGACATGCCGCAGCACCCGCAGGATGCCTGCGACCCCTGCCCGCACGGACATTTCGTCAAACCGCAGGCCTTCGCCAGCCTCGTAGAGCAGGATGTCTTTGCCGATATCTTTTGCTGCACCTCGCAGAGACCCCGCGCGCAGCGGCGATTGCAGGATCACCGGTGCGCCGAAGACTTCGGCCAGTTCAGCAGTATAGGCGTTGTCGGGCGAGATGCGCACTTGCGGCAGGTTGGTGCGGTGGATCGCGGCAGAGTGCAGATCGATGCCTAGGTCGCAGCGGCTTACGATTTCGGTCAGAAACAGATGGGCCAGACGCGAGGCGAGCGAGCCGCCCGGCGTGCCTGGGAACATGCGATTGAGGTCGCGTCTGTCGGGCAGATAGCGCGAGTGGTTGATGAACCCGAAAGCGTTCACAATCGGGATCACGATCAGGGTGCCGCGCAGCGATTTGAGGTTGGGCGCACGCAACAAGCGACGCACAATTTCAACGCCGATCACTTCGTCGCCGTGGATGCCCGCGCTGACAAACACAGTAGGACCACTGACCTTTGCGTGGATGACATGCACGGACATCGACACCGGCGTGTGGTCGGACAGCACGCTGACAGGAAGATCAACGGTCTGGCGGGTGCCTGCGGGGACGCTATGGCCCCCGATCTCAAAGGCTGCGCGAGAGGGCATCAACCTTTGCCTTTGGTTTTCGTGTTCCCTTTTTCGGCGCTCTTTTCGAGATATTCTATAATCATGCCGGCCACATCCAAGCCTGTCGCTTTTTCCACGCCTTCGAGACCCGGGGACGAGTTGACTTCCATCACAACGGGGCCGTGATTAGAGCGCAGCATATCAACGCCGCAGACGTTCAGACCCATGGCTTTGGCTGCACGGATCGCGGTTGAACGTTCTTCAGGCGAGAGTTTGATTACCTGTGCGGAACCGCCACGGTGCAGGTTCGAGCGAAAGTCGCCTTCAGCGCCTGTGCGTTTCATCGCCGCGATCACCTTGCCGCCGACAACAATGGCACGGATGTCAGTCCCGGCAGATTCTTTGATGAATTCTTGCAGCAGGATGTTAACGCCGGACGCGCGGAAGGCCTCGATCACGGAAGTCGCAGAGCGGTTGGTATCGGCCAAAACAACACCCAGACCTTGGGTCCCTTCGAGCAGTTTGATCACGATGGGCGCGCCACCAGCAAGTTTCAGGACTTCGTCGGTTTGCTTGGGGTCATGGGCAAACGTGGTGACCGGCAGGCCGATGCCGTCGCGTGCAAGCAGTTGCATCGAGCGCAGTTTGTCCCGGCTACGACCGATTGCGACGCTTTCATTCAACGGGTAGACGCCCATCATTTCAAACTGGCGCAGCACGGCGAGACCGTAGAATGTGACCGATGCACCGATACGCGGAATGACAGCGTCGTAGCCTTCGAGTTTGTCGCCGTTGTAATACATTTCGGGGCGACGCGAGGCGATGTTCATATAGCAGCGCAGCGTATTGATGATATCTAACTGGTGGCCGCGTTCTTCGGCGGCGTCTTTCAGACGCTGGTGGGAATAGAGTTTTGCATTGCGGGCCATCATTGCGATCTTCATGGAAATTCTTTCTGCCTTTAAGGCGGTTAGACCTTAAGCGTGGGTCAAATTCGCGCGGCGTGTATGCACCGCAATATTATGGTTTTTCAACGCAGAGCGGCCTACGATGATCTGGAACCGCATGTTGCTGCGATCTGTGAGGGATACCGAAATCGGCCATGTGCGATCGGTGAGTTTCAGAGTGGTGCGGATGACGATCCGTTGTTCGGGAATGCCACTGGTGTTTTTGATATCACGGCGGTCATGGATAGGCGCCGATATCCAGATCAAGGGCGCGTTTTCCGAATGCTGCACCTGAAACCGCACCCATTCCGCGCCACCTTGCATGAAAGGTTCGATATGGGTCGCGTGTAACGCGGTAGTGCGCGCACCGGTGTCGATCTTGGCCTTAACGCGCAGCAATTGCAGGTCAGGCAGGTCCAGATGTTCCATCCAGCCGATAACCAGCAGGTCGGGTTTAAGCTTTTTAAACTTTTTAGCCGTATCCATGATTACACCAACCACGGCATCATGAGGGTCGCAAGACTAAGAACAAGAAAGAAACCGGCCATATCTGTGACGGTTGTCAGCAACGGGCCGCTCGCCACTGCAGGGTCCTGCCCCATGCGTTTCAGCACAAGCGGCACAACGCCACCGATTGACACCGCGAGCATTGTATTCAGAGCAAGGGCGAGACCGATCACAAGACCAAGGGCGGGGTTACCTTTCCAGATCCACGCGACAATTCCGATGAGGATACCGAGAGCAATGCCATTAATCACGCCGACGCTGATTTCTTTGAGCCAGACCTTAAATGCGTCTTTGGGGCGCACCAGACCGAGGCTAAGTTCACGCATGGTCACGCCAACCGCCTGATTGCCCGAGCAGCCCGACATATCCGATACCATGGGCAGGAACACGGCAATGGCAATGACAGCGAGCAGCGTTTCTTCGTAAGCAGAGATCACTGAGGCAGCGACCATGTTGAGCACGATATTTGCAGAAAGCCACGCAAGGCGGCGCCGCGAGCGTAGCCATGTGGGCATAGAGCGTAACTCGTCCCCGACCACACCTTGCAGTTTCAGGTTTTCGCTTTCGGCGCGTTCAAGCAGAGCCTGAGAGACCGCGTCGCGCGAAACCACGCCCAGAAGCCGTCCGTTTTTATCGACAACAGGCACACCGAGAAAGTTATATTTATCAAAAATATCCTCGATATCCGATAATTTTGTCTCGGGCAAAACCGACATCGGCGTTACCATAATGGTGGTCAAAAGTGCCGCGCGTTTGGTCGCAAGCAACCCGCGCAGGGACACAACGCCTACGAGTTTGTCCGCGCTATCAACGATATAGGGGTGCTGGCCGCGATACCTGTCAACGTCTACGTCGTCGCGCGCCAGAACCTTGATCACGTCGCTGACGGACATGGTGTCGCGGCATTCGAACACCTCGGACATCATCAAGCCACCGGCAGTGTCATCGGCGTATTCCGAGAGCCTGCGCACCTCGGCAGCATCGGCCGCGTCCATCTGGCCAAGGATTGCCTCGGCTTCTTTGTCGTCCATGTCGCCGATCAAATCGGCCTGCACGTCCGAGTCCAGCTCGTCCATGATTTCGACGGCGCGGGCAGTATCGAGGTCTTCCATCAGACCTGCCGCCAACTCGTGCGGCGCTTCCTCGACGAGGACTGCGGCCATTTCGGTTGTGATCAGCGTCAGGACGTTCCGGCGGTCGTCCGCAGACAGGTCCAACAGTTCGCGCAGCCCTTCTGACAAGGGCAAGCGCGCGAAGAGCGCATTCAATTCCGTTGCATCGCCTGACAATACCGCAGCTTGCAATATGTCGGACAGGTCAATGTCCAGCTCTGGTGGTATGGCGTGTTGGTTCATATGCGGTTCTCCATGCAGTTATTTACATAGACAAATAAATGCTGTCTATAGACAAATATATGTAACGAAAATAGAGATAGAGATGACACAGTTCCAGATTGCCGCAGGCCGGATTGCACAGCTTTACAGCAAGAGTTTTGGCGGAAAAGCAGGAGGTCGGTTCCGCATGTCATCCAAACAACTCAAAGAATTGCTAGGCTGCCGGCGGCTCTACGAAGACGATATCGAGCAATTGAAACGCGCCACTTTGGAGGCGGGTTTTGTGTTGATTGATATGGACAGTTTTTTCGTTCTGCTCAGCGCCAACGCGTTTGTGAATTATCGCCGCGTCAGCGCCGAGGCGCTAGTGTCCACCACGCAGCAGTAATTTTTCAGGCTTGGTCGTGTTTGCGCATAACTTGGAAAGCGCCTTTGGAAATGCCGACCCCAACGGTTCCTGCCCTTCATACATCTCGCAGGATCTGTAGACCCCTTGTCGTGAACGCCTCCCTCTTTCCCGCTTAGGCAGAAAAGAGGGAGCGTCGTACAGCTTAGGGCAAGCTAGGCGTCGTCAATCGGCCCCTCGGACCTCGAATGGCGCGTCCGGGTCGGGGCGTATAAACTTCTGGATTGCCCAGACAGCCACCGCGCCGCCCACACCGATCAGATCGGTGACAAGACCGCCCTCAATCATAAACAGCGCGAGGATACCGATCACAATACGCAACCACCAGACGGTGCGCCCGCCCATGAACCACCCCTGAACTGCCGCAGCGAGCAGGAATATGCCCACCACAGCCGTGACGCCAGACTGCAGAATTTCGGGCCATGTACCATCCATCAGCAATGCGGAATTGTAGAAGAACATGAATGGCACGACGAACGCAGCGATCCCGATTTTGAAGGATGCGACCGAGGTTGCCATCGGATTGGCACCGGAAATACCCGCGGCAGCATAACTCGCCAACGCCACTGGCGGCGTGATTGAACTAACGACCGCAAAGTAGAAGACAAAGAAGTGCGCTGTCAAAAGCGGAATACCGAGATTGACGAGACCGGGGGCCACGACACTTGCTGCGACAGCATAGGCCGCCGTTGTGGGCATCCCCATCCCAAGAAGGATTGCGATCAGCATTGCAAAGAACAGTGCCGCAAGCTCGGATGTCCCCGCGATACCAAGAAGCAACGAAGAGAACCGCGCGCCAACGCCTGTAAGCGAAATGACACCCACGATGATACCCGCACAAGCACAGACAATGATAATCTGGATCGCCATAGCACCGGCAAGTTCAAACGCCTTACCGAAAGCGCGCGGACCCATCGGTGAATGTCCCTCCGCAGACCAGCCGAACGTCCGCGAGAAAAACGGCGGCAACCACGAAACGACAGCCGCCGACATCGTGGCAAGCGTACCCGCACGAATGACCGAATATCCCATAAACAGTGCTGCAATAAGAATGATGATCGGAAGAAACAGATAGACCTGACGCATAAGCTTGTTCAGCTTTGGCAACTCGTCCGCACGCATACCGCGCATGCCCAGTTTCGCCGCCTCGAAATCGACCATGAAGTAGATCGAGACGAAGTAAAGAATGGCAGGAATGACCGCGGCAAGAGCGATTTCCGTGTAAGGGATGCCTGTCACTTCGGCCATGATAAACGCGCCAGCGCCCATGATCGGTGGCATGATCTGCCCGCCAGTCGATGCGGCGGCTTCGACCGCGCCTGCGGTCGTTGGTTTGTATCCGACACGTTTCATTAACGGGATCGTCAGTGATCCGGTCGCAACCACGTTGCCCGCCGACGTACCGTTGATCATCCCCATCAAGCCGCTGGCAAAAATAGACACTTTGGCCGGACCACCACGCGAACGACCCGCTGCGGCGAATGCAAAATTAATGAAATAATCGCCAACTTTAGACGCCGAAAGGAATGCCGCAAAGATGATAAACAAAATGATGTAAGTTGAGGACACTGCCGTTGTTGGCCCGAGGATACCTGCGTCAGTGTAAACCTGACTAAAGAATCTCTGCCACGAAATCTCTGGTGAATTTAGAAATCCTGGCAAATGCTGGCCGGTGAAAACGTAGACCAGAAAGACGACCGAGATGATGACAAGTGCAAGCCCCGCGACACGGCGCGTCAACTCCAGGATCAGCAAGACGCCTGATACAGCCGCAAGCGAAATTCCGATGGGCGCAAACGGAGTGCCCGTCGAATTGCGCATTAAGGTCCCATAGATAGTAATCAGGTACACCGCGACCGCCGCCGCACAAATCCCCAGCACAATATCAGGTGCCGCAACACCGTCGCGCTGCTTGCGATGGAACCAGCTTAGCACAATGGCGCCTGCCGTCGCGATAAGCAGCGGCACACCATACCACCACGTTTCGCGGTTGCGAATACCTTCGTCCATGCCGTTCCACATCGCACCATTTGCGATCTCGACGCTGAAGGTTAAAGCCGTCGCAAGCGACACCAGCGCAACGCCCCCTAGCACCAGTGACGGCCAGTTTAGACCCCGTGATTCACTATGTTTATCTTCAGCAAACGGACGCGCGGAATAGAGCAGGAACCCCAAAAGAAGCGCACCTGCGACGTGAATTATGCGAAAGTTCCAGGTTTCCATCGGAAAGGTCGGCAACAGCGGAATTTCAACGCCAATCCAGCGCTCGATCGACAAACCATTGAGGGCAGCCATGTGAAACGCGGCATAAAGGCCGGCAACCCAGGCAATCGTTGTCATTCTCCATCCGGTGAAATCGCGTCGGTTAGCCTCCATAGGCTCTTCGTCTGCGCCTTCAGAGATAATGCCGCCGCTTTCAGCCAAACCACCGGCTTCAAGCTCTGGTCGCGTTTTTTCAATATCGTCTTGAAATCCGGCCATCTGTCGCTCCTTGTTCCCGCTGTAAGCAGGGTAACCGACATTTACGCCGGACATCTCAAAAATTTTTAAAATCTGTAAAGTTGTGCCGAACGGGCACAGTTATAGTCGGATTGCCCCGTTTCCAGGGCAATCCAAAAGCTTATTCTGCAGAATAAACCATATCGTCAGCGATATCCGCGCCCGCGTTTTCACGGAACCAACGTGCCGCACCAGGGTGCCACATCATGACTGTATTTTTGGTCCAGTTTTCCGGAATGGACTCAGCAGCGGAACCGTGGATATTCACCATCCGTGCGTTGTCGGACATGACAATGTCAGTGGCTGCATAAACAAAGCTTTCTGGCAGTTCGCAGTTTGCAATCGCAAAGTTCCACATTGCAACGGACTGCATGTCGCGATCCAATGTCGAATAGGTATCAGCGGCAATAGAATAATCGGCCACTGGATATTCTTCGATAATCTGCGCCTGCTCTTCGGCCGTAAAGTCGATGAAGTTCACTTCAGCCTGCACTTCGATCTGGCTGATTGCCGGTGTAGGAATACCCACCGCGAATGCAACCGCATCCAGCAAGCCATCCTGAAGCTGGCTACCAAGGTCATCCCAGCCGCCATTGCGACGATCAAATTCAACACCCAAAGATTCGAGCATTGCTGGGAAATAGGTGTCCGATGTTGAACCGGCTGGACCGAAACCGATACGCGCACCCGCTGGAATCGTTGCAATCGATTCGATACCGGACGATGTCAGCGCAGCCATAGAAAATGGCGTCTGGTACATCGGGAACATTGCGCAAGCATTGGTCATTTCCAGACCAGGCGCAATCGGGTTTGTGCCTTGAATGGATTCGCGTGCAGGACCCATCGTGGTCATTCCGAATGCCGCGTCGCCGGTGTGAACCAGCGCCATGTTCTGCATCGGTCCGCCAGTGACTTCGCCGCCACCAGAAATACCAAGCTGCTCACCCACGAGGTTTGCCCATCCCGAGCCGTAAACAAAGAATGTCCCGCCTTGCGATGCTGTGCCAACCGTAAAGCTAGTTGGCCAATCGGTACGGTCAAGATCGGCATAGTCCGCGCTTTGCGCTTGAACTAATGTCGCAGAAAAAGCCGCAATTGCGGCATAAGTAAAAGTAGTTTTCATGATATCCCTCCACAGGTTCGACTCTATTATTAATTAGAGCATGACAGAGGTTCAGGTGAACCCAACAGTGCCACGCTGCTGGCTCATTTTGATGAAATAAGAGATAAGTGCAACCCCGCACGCGAACCCTCCGTCAGATAATTAAGGCCTTACGTGGTAGGTTGCCCAGAGTTCTGGCGTGCAGGAGCCAAAACGACCAAGCGCCCGCAAAGAGCAGGGGCAAGTCATTTACAGGCGTACGCAACGCTTTAATTTTTAGGAAGATATGGGGCGAAGCTGCCTTGATCGGCGTCAGTCAAACGCCCCTGTGACACGCCCCAGCAACATAAATGCGCGGGCAGTACGGGTCTCGGACAATGCGCCGATTTCTTCGTCTGATGCATTTGGCTCAAAGGTAATCAAGGTCTGGTCAAAACGACGCAGGAAATGGTGCGCCGCATCGCGAAAAATCGTATCTTCACGCATCCGGCCAGAGGTTAGCGCCAACGACGAACGATCCCGCACGCCACCCAATGACGCCATCGCACCCCCACGCTCGCCATTCGCAAACCGGCGCCAGATTTCTGCGCGCGCACGGTCAGGGCGCAGATCATCCATATAAATCCCGTCTTGCGACAAAAGCGTCAGTATATCCTGCGCTGCCTGCACCAACTGACGGGCATTACGATCCTTCAACGCACGACGCAGCGCATCAAACCCGCGGGTATCCATGTCATTATCGGGAAAATTCAGCGCCCGAATCAGATCAAGGTTCGACAAAGGCACCGCCATATCCTCGGCACTTGTCGGCAGCGCAAGTTTGGGCTGATCGTCGGACCCCACCAGTTTCACTGATTTAATCGCCAGCTTTTGGCCTTCCACCGGGCGGCTTGACGCAAAGGTCGCCACAACGGTTTCGGTCTTGCGGGTCGCTTGCGCAATCTCGTTCAGCTTCTTCTCGACTGTCGCCTGCGACTTGCCACCTTCGCTTAGGCGGGTGTCGATATAGGTCTTGCGCATCCCGTCAATCGCGGCTTGCAGGCGGAAACTCTCTTCGCGCATGATCCGCGCCGACCGGCTCGCTGCCGCAGCCACCCAAATCATTGCCACAGGCATGAATACCGCAATCAAAATCAGAACGAACCGCAGACTGTCAAACCGCTCTGCCACCGTGGTTTCCGGCGGCAAAAAGAAAAAGAACAGCCCGACAACAATCATCCAGCCCACAGAAAAGACCAGCGCAAGCATTTCACCGCTGACACGCGGATCCGAACCGGAAGAATTTGATGTCACAGGGCTTTGCGCCATGATGTGCCTGACCTACTTGTAAACAATACTTAAAATTTCATACGACCTTACACCGCCCGGCGTGCGCACCTCAACACTATCGCCTTCATCCTTGCCAATCAAAGCACGCGCAATGGGCGATTTGATGTTCAGCAAACCTTGTTCGATATTGGCCTCATACTCACCCACAATCTGATAGGTTTTCTCGGCATTGGTATCTTCGTCGACCAAAATCACAGTCGCGCCAAACTTTACGCTGCCCTTAAGACGCGTCAAATCAATCACATCGGCCAGTGAAATCACCGCTTCCAATTCCTTGACACGGCCCTCAATGAACGACTGCTTTTCCTTGGCAGAATGGTATTCGGCGTTCTCTGAGAGGTCGCCATGCTCGCGAGCCTCGGAAATCGCGCGAATGATCGCCGGACGCTCCACCGATTTCAGATGTTTCAGTTCCGCGTTCATCCGGTCATAACCGGGCTTTGTCAGTGGTATCTTTTCCAAGGCGCAAACCCTTTCCGTGTGAAGCACAATATATCAATCGAATGTTCATACCCTATTTGGACAGTTCAAAGTCAAGTGCAAGTGGCATTTGTATTCGCCCGCAGCGGTTTTAACGCCGTGTCACGATTGCCCCACATCGCAGCATAGGCTAATCCTTGACGCAACATTCTTAGCGAGGCACTCGCCTCCATGATACAAAGGGACAGCGCATGTCGGATATAGAACGCGAAGCCATGGAATATGACGTAGTGATCGTGGGCGCTGGCCCCGCTGGCCTCTCGGCAGCAATCCGCCTCAAGCAACTTGATGCCGACCTGAATGTGGTGGTCTTGGAAAAAGGCTCCGAAGTTGGCGCGCATATTCTGTCGGGCGCAGTGTTGGACACATCAGGCATCGACACGCTGATCCCCGACTGGAAAGCCAAAGGCGCACCTATCAACACGCCCGTCACCACCGACAATTTCTACATGCTCGGCGAAGCGGGCCAGGTCCGCATCCCCAACATCGCCATGCCCCCGATGATGAACAACCACGGCACCTACATCGTCTCAATGGGCAACGTTTGCCGCTGGATGGCCGAGCAAGCCGAAGACCTCGGCGTCGAAATCTTTCCGGGCATGGCCTGTTCTGAACTGGTGTTTGGCGCGGGCGGCGAAGTCAAAGGCGTCGTCGCGGGCGAATTCGGGCGCAACGCTGACGGAACTCAAGGGGCAAACTACGAGCCAGGCATGGAACTGCACGGCAAATACGTCTTCCTGTCCGAAGGCGTGCGCGGATCCCTCTCGAAACAAGTCATCGCTAAATACGATCTGGCCGCCGATAGCGACGTTCAAAAATACGGCCTCGGCATGAAAGAAATCTGGGAAATCGACCCTGCCAAGCACAAACTTGGCACAGTCACCCATACAATGGGCTGGCCTTTGGGCGGCAACGCAGGTGGCGGATCATTTATCTACCACCTTGAGAACAATCAGGTTTATGTGGGATTTGTCGTCCACCTCAACTACAAAAACCCGTATATTTACCCCTACATGGAATTCCAGCGGTTCAAGCACCACCCGATGGTCGCTGACCTGCTCAAGGGCGGCAAGCGGGTCGCCTACGGCGCGCGCGCCATCACCGAAGGTGGCTATCAGTCACTGCCAAAGCTCGAATTCCCGGGCGGCGCCCTGCTCGGTTGCTCGGCTGGTATGGTCAACGTGCCACGCATTAAAGGCAACCATAACGCCATGCTCTCGGGCATTGCGGCGGCAGAAGCCGCGCACAAAGCGATCAATGAGGGCCGCGCCAGCGACTTGCTTGGCAGTTATGACGACGCGGTACGCCACGGTGCAATCGGCAAAGATCTGAAACGTGTACGCAACGTCAAACCACTTTGGTCACGCTTTGGGCTCACCGCCTCACTGGTCATCGGCGGCGCAGACATGTGGATCAACAACATTTTTGGCTGGTCGCCCCTCAACCTCAAGCACGGCAAATCCGACGCTCTTGCGACCGAGGAAGCCTCCAAGCACAAAGAAATCGCTTACCCGAAACCAGACGGCAAACTGTCGTTTGACCGCCTGACCAACGTGGCCTTTTCATTCACCAACCACGAAGAAAGCCAACCCGCGCACCTGAAACTGATCGACCCGTCAGTCCCGATCGCAGTCAACCTGCCCAAATACGCGGAACCCGCCCAACGCTACTGCCCCGCAGGCGTCTACGAAGTGGTGCAAAAAGACGGCGAAGAGCAATTTGTAATTAACTTCCAAAACTGCGTGCATTGCAAAACCTGCGACATTAAAGACCCAAGCCAAAACATTGTCTGGACCGTCCCCCAAGGCGGCGACGGTCCCAACTACCCGAACATGTAACTCAACAGGCCCCGCCACTGGCGGGGCTTTTTTTCACCGTGCGACGATAGCGCCCCTCGCGTTCCTGCCAAAAACTGTCGCCTGCACGACTGTCTGGAAATGTGTCCTTGCAACCTGCGCAACAGATTTCGCGCGCAGCACTGCGACAGGTGAACGCGCGTTTGTGCCATACGCAAAAAAGACGCATGCAAGACGCAAACAAGACACCCCTTTCGGCATGATGCCGCCCTTTTGTCCGCTGTGTGATTGCAGCCCCGCCATAGGGCAGATACGCTGCGTCGAACGACCAAAAACAAAGGCCAGACCCCGTGAAAAAACGCACCAAATTCGCTGCCTCCTGCCTGCTTGCCGTGATGCCTTTCGGCACCGTTTTTGCAGAACCCCAAGCCGGATCATATCTGGCCGCCAGACAGGCCGGTTTTTCAAGCGATTACGCCGCGGGCGCTGTCTATTTCGGCGAGGCTCTCGCCGCTGATCCCACCAACCCCTACCTGCTCGAAAGCACAATGATCGCGCGCATCGCCCTTGGCGACTTCGTCGCCGCCACGCCCCTCGCACAAGACATGGTCGACCAAGGGCTGAAAAGCCAATCGGCCCACCTCGTGTTAAGCGTGACGGCCGCCAACGCCGAAGACTGGGATACCGTGTTCCAAGGCATCGCGGAAGGACGTGAAATTGGACCTCTGGTGGACGGGTTAACGCAGGCTTGGGCCAATGTTGGTAAGGGGCAAATGTCGCTTGCTCTCGAAGGATTTGACGAGGTCATCGCCGGCCCCGGGCTAAGCGCTTACGGCCTTTATAATAAGGCACTTGCGCTGGCATCTGTGGGTGACTTTGAAGGGGCCGACGCGATCCTTGCCGCCTCGCCGAAAAACGGCATGCGCTACAATCGGCGCAGTGCGATTGCCCATGCGCAAATCCTGAGCCAGCTTGACCGCAATGACGATGCATCCGCCCTGATCGAAGGCGTGTTTGGTTCGCAAACCGATCCCTCACTGGCTGACATTCGCGAACGCCTGACCGCTGGCGACAAGCTCGACTTCACCTATGTCACAACCGCAAAAGACGGCATGTCAGAGCTGTATCTGATGGTTGCACAGGCCTTGGTCGGTGACGCAGATGACGACTATACGCTCCGCTATGCCCGCGCGGCAGCCCTGTTAAATCCAGCCAATAGCGATGCGATTTTGCTGTCGGCGGACCTGTTGGAAAACATGCGCCAATACGACCTTGCAGGCACAACCTACAGCACCGTTTTGCCAAACGATCCGGCGTTTCAATCCGCCGAACTCGGCCGCGCTGAAGCCCTGCGCCAAGCCGGCAAAGAAGAGACCGCTATTGAGGTCTTGCAAGCTCTTGCCCGCACCACCCCCGACGCAGCCCGTGTGCACGCCACCCTTGGCGACACCTACCGCGACGCCGATCAGTTAGACGACGCCAGAGCCGCTTATACTAAGGCGATTGACCTTTATGACGACACCGATCCGATGAAATGGTTCGTCTATTATATGCGCGGCATAGCCCACCACGGACTAGATAACTGGTCTGACGCAGAGGGCGATTTTCGTGCAGCGCTGGCGTTAAATCCGGACCAGCCGCAGGTTTTGAATTATCTTGGCTACTCGATGGTCGAACGCGGTATCAATATCGAAGAATCCCTCAGAATGATTGAAAAGGCCGTCGCCACAGAGCCCGCGAATGGTGCGATCGTCGACAGTCTGGGCTGGGTATTATTCATACGCGGCGCATATCAGGACGCCGTGGGTCACCTCGAAGACGCGGCCTCTCTGATCCCGGTAGATCCTGTGATTAACGACCACTTGGGCGATGGCTATTGGGCTGTTGGCCGCTTTACCGAAGCGATGTTCCAGTGGAAACGCGCCTTGTCATTTGACCCGACGCCCGACGACGCCGCACGTATCCGCCGCAAAATAGAGATCGGTCTTGATGCGGTCCGCGCCGAAGACGGCCTACCAGCATTGGCGGACGTCAAGTGACCATGTTGAAAGGCTGCGCGCCCGCCAAAGTGAACCTGACGTTACATGTCACCGGGCAACGCGCGGATGGCTACCATTTGCTGGATAGCCTTGTGGGTTTTGCAGGAATCTATGACGAAATCACCGCCACAACGGCGAGTGATTTACAGCTCCGCGTGAGCGGCCCGTTTAGTGACGGTGTGCCGACCGATGGCACCAATCTGATACTGCGGGCCGCGCGTGTTTTGCAGGCGGCGCGCGGGGTCAAACTTGGCGCGCACCTGACGCTGGAAAAACACCTGCCCCATGCTGCGGGCATCGGCAGCGGATCATCTGACGCCGCGATCACGCTGGCGCTTTTGGCGCAGCTGTGGGAGGTTGCTCCGCTGCCGGAAAACCACCCAGAGGTCTTGGCACTGGGCGCGGATGTACCGGTGTGTCTGGCCGCGCCGCACCCTGTTCACATGACCGGCATCGGTGACAAATTGGCCAGCTGCGCGGCACTGCCCGACTGCGCGCTAGTGCTGGTTAATCCGCGCGTGACTGTGCCCACAGCCACCGTATTCGACGCGTTGGAAATCAAAGATAACCCCGCGATGGGTGCCTTGCATGGCGGACTGAAATTCAAAGATTTTGTTAAATGGCTAGGCGCACAGCGCAATGATCTGACAGCTCCCGCCCGCGTCATTGCCCCAGAGATCGGCGCGGCCCTGTCAAAGCTGTCCCGCATGCCAAAAGTGGCTTACGTCGGCATGTCGGGATCGGGTGCCACCTGCTTTGGCCTGACGCGTAACATGGCGGACGCCCGCGACGTTGCGCGCGTCATTCAGGTCGCGGAATTGAACTGGTGGGTCGCGCCTGCGCCACTGCTTTAGGTGATGCGCGCGACGACATAATCCGCGAGATCAATCAGCATAGTTTTCAGCGCGTGATCTGGCAACGGGGCCAGCGATGCCTTGGCTTTTTCAGCCCATTCAATCGCCGTGTCGCGGGTCGTATCCATCGTGCCGTGACGGGCCAAAATCGCCAGTGCTTGCTGCAAATCGCCTTCGCTCTGGCGGCCTTTTGCGATGGTGCGGTCCCAAAACTGACGTTCATCTGCGTCACCTGCGCGAATGGCACGGATCACGGGCAAGGTCAGTTTGCGTTCACGAAAATCATCGCCAATATTTTTGCCCGTTGCATCGGATCCTGCATAGTCCAGCAGATCGTCCACAATTTGGAACGAAATCCCCAGCGCGTCGCCATAGTCGAACAGCGCCTTCACCAGAGCTTCATCTGCGTTCGCGATCACGCCGCCAACTTCCATCGCGGCCGAAAAAAGCGCCGCAGTCTTTCCGCGGACAACCTTGAAATAGATATCTTCGGTCGTTGCCAGATCAGCGGCAGCAGTCAGTTGCAGCACCTCGCCCTCGGCAATTGTCGCAGAGGCGTTTGCAAGAATATCCAGCACCCGCAAAGACCCGGTTTCGACCATCAACTGGAACGACCGTGCAAATAGATAATCGCCGACCAGAACGCTGCTGGTATTGTCCCAAAGCAGGTTCGCCGTGGGTCGCCCGCGCCGCTTGTCGCTTGCGTCGACCACATCATCATGCAGCAATGTCGCCGTGTGAATGAACTCGACAGTCGCCGCCAAATGCACATGATACGGACCCTCGTAGCCGCACATTCGCGCAGCCGCGAGCGTCAGCATCGGGCGCAGTCGTTTACCACCTGCCTCGACAAGGTGGGCAGTGACCTCAGGGATGCGCGGCGCGTGTTCAGACGCCATGCGGGCGCGGATCATGTCATTCACCGCGCTCATGTCGTCCGCCAATGCGGCGGCTAGGCGTTCATGCGGTTTGGTCGTGGCTGTATCAAGGCTCATCTTACGATCCGTCAACTGGAATAGACAAAGGCGCGCAAGCACCTTACGTCAGGGATATGAAAGAGCTTTTACGCACAAACGACCCTACTGTCATCGCTTACGCTACCGCCCTTCTGGACGGCGAGGGTATAGCTTGCTTTCTGTTCGACGTAAACATGAGCGTCCTTGAAGGATCAATCGGCATAATGCCGCGCCGCCTAATGGTGATAGACCGTGATTTGTTCGTGGCAGAGGCAATTATGCGCGATAACGAGATTGATTTGGGCCGTTAAATGGAGATCACATCTGATCTTTTTTTAGGTGGCAAAGTCACAGCCAAGCAACCTGCCAAAGGCTACCGCGCGGGTGTTGACGCGGTTTTGCTGGCGGCGAGCGTGCCTGCAAAGACGGGCGAAAGCGTGCTTGAACTTGGTTGCGGCGTCGGCGTGGCATCACTGTGTCTGGCTGCACGGGTGTCTGAACTGCGTATTACCGGCGTCGAGGTCCAGCAGGGTTATGCAGATTTAGCGCGCGAAAACGGTGTAAATGTGGTCTGTGCCGACCTGAGAGCCTTGCCTGCCGATCTGCGCAATACGCAATTTACTCATGTGATGATGAACCCGCCCTATTTTGAGCGGGACAAAGGCTCGTCCGCACCCGATGCGGGGCGCGATATTGCGATGGGAGGCGACACGCCATTGGCAGACTGGATCGATGTCGCGGCAAAAAGATTGGCCCCTAAGGGGTATTTTACGATGATTCTGCGCATGGCGCGTTTGCCAGAGGTTCTGTCGGCTTTGCACGGACGGCTTGGCTCTGTGGTTTTGCAGCCAATTTCTGCGCGCATGGACACGGCGCCGCACCTGTTTTTGTTGCAGGCCCGCCATTCGGGAAAAGCGCCGTTCCGAATGCGCCCCAACCTGATCATGCATGACGGCACCATGCATGATATCGACCGCGAGAATTATACGGTGCAACTGCGTGAAATTTTACGCGATGGAGCCGGTTTTTGCCTGACTGGTTAACCTTCTGGCAAGGTTTCGCCGTAAGACTGGAATTATAACAGATATTCTGCCCTGCGGCGTGACAGATTGGAACAGATGTGATGCAATGGTCGGGTACTAACTTAAATCAGGAGGACGATCATGAGTGTAAGTTCACATATTGCCGAACTTAAAAAGAAGCACCAACACCTCTCAGATTCGGTTGAGGCGCTACAGCGTAGCCCATCATCGACCGACGCCGAAATTGCGGCGCTGAAAAAGAAAAAGCTGATGATCAAGGAAGAGATCGGTAAGCTCAGCGTGTAACGCGTCACAGAATTGACGACAAAAAAGGGCCAACAATCGTGGCCCTTTTTTCATGTCTAAACACGGGTTAGCTCATGTATTGGCCACCGTTCGCGGAAATGGTCGAGCCTGTGATAAACCCTGCATTATCGGACGCAAGAAAGACAACGGTGCGAGCAATTTCGGAGGCTTCGCCAAGGCGGCCCACGGGAATCTGTGGCAAAATCACTTCGTTCATCACTTTTTCAGGAATTGTGCTCATCATTTCAGTGTTGATATAGCCCGGCGCCACCACGTTTACGGTAATGCCTGCGCGCGCACCTTCTTGGGCCAATGACTTGGTAAAGCCGATATCGCCCGCTTTTGCAGCGGCATAGTTCGTCTGAGCGAACTGGCCTTTCTGGCCGTTGATTGACGAAATGGTGATGATACGCCCAAATTTGCGCGCGCGCATACCCGGCCAAACAGGATGCGTCATGTTGAACACACCAGTCAGGTTGGTGCTGATCACTTCGTTCCACTGCTGCGGCGTCATTTTATGGAATGGCGCATCGCGTGTGATGCCCGCGTTGTTAACCAGAACTTCGACCGGGCCAAGTTCGGCTTCGATTTGCGCGATACCAGCGGCGCAGGCTTCATAATTACCAACGTCCCACTTATAGGTCTTGATTCCGGTTTCAGCCGAAAATGCCGCAGCTTTTTCGTCATTGCCAGCATAGGTAGCGGCAACTGTGTAACCTGCGTCTTTTAGGGCTGTCGAAATAGCGGCACCGATCCCACGGGAACCGCCCGTCACAAGAGCAACACGGGACATAGATCTCTCCTTCATAAAATTTATAGTTGTAATCATGTTGTAATATTACGGACTGGCGCGCAACAATATTGCGCGCCGAAATCTATTTTATGGACGCTCGACGCAAAGAGCCACGCCCATGCCGCCGCCGATGCAAAGTGTTGCAAGACCTTTTTTTGCGCCGCGACGCTTCATTTCGAACAGCAACGTATTCAACACGCGGCAACCAGACGCGCCAATCGGGTGACCAATCGCAATCGCGCCGCCGTTGACGTTCACGATTTCCGGGTCCCAACCCATTTCTTTGTTCACCGCACAGGCCTGCGCTGCGAATGCTTCGTTGGCTTCGACCAGGTCGAGATCGCCCACGGACCAGCCTGCTTTTTCCAGTGCTTTGCGCGACGCGGAAATCGGGCCAACACCCATGATCGACGGGTCAAGACCAGCGGTGGCATAAGACGCGATGCGGGCCAATGGTTCGATGCCGCGCTTTTCAGCTTCATCAGCAGACATCAGCAATGTTGCCGCTGCGCCATCGTTCAGGCCGGATGCGTTTGCCGCTGTGACGGTGCCGTCTTTGGTGAATGCAGGGCGCATTTTCGCCATCGCATCAAGGGTTGCGCCGTGGCGGATATATTCGTCCTGATCGACCGTGATGTCGCCCTTGCGGCCTTTCACGATGAACGGCACGATTTCGTCGATAAAGCGACCGGCCTTTTGTGCGGCTTCGGCTTTGTTCTGAGACGCGACGGCGAATGCATCTTGCATATCGCGTGTGATCCCGAACTTCTCTGCGACGTTTTCGGCAGTTTGGCCCATGTGGTAGTTGTTGAATGCATCCCACAAGCCGTCACGAATCATCGTGTCGATGAAATTCATGTCGCCCATTTTCTGACCTGCACGCAGGTTGGCCGCATGTGCGGAGAGCGACATGTTTTCCTGGCCGCCAGCCGCCACGATGGACGCATCGCCAAGTTGGATATGTTGCGCACCCAAGGCCACAGCGCGTAAACCAGATCCGCAGACCTGATTGATGCCCCAAGCCGAAGATTCAACTGGCAAGCCTGCATTGATATGCGCTTGGCGTGCCGGGTTTTGCCCCTGCGCTGCCGTCAGAACCTGACCAAGAATCGTTTCGCTGACTTCGGATTTGTCGATGCCTGCACGTGCCACGACCTCGGCAAGCACAGCCGCGCCCATCTCGTGGGCTTTGGTATTCGCAAAAGCGCCGCCGAAGCTGCCAACAGCAGTTCGTGCAGCGGAAGCAATCACAACATTCGTCATAGGGAGTAGTCCTCTCAGAGATTAATCAAAGGACAAACCGGAGCGGCGCAATGCCCGTGTCGGCGCGCAGGCCCCGCCCTGCCACTACATCCATTGTATGACCTGAAACGGTATATGCAACGCTGTTTTGGAAACTCTATTTGAGGTCAAACCTCGGCACGCCGAAATGATACCCCTGTAGGCAGTCCGCGCCCATCTTGGTCAGATAAGCCGCTTCTTGTGCCGTTTCGACCCCGTCAGCAATCACAAGCATTTCGAATTGATGCGCGACAGTCAGCAGCGCCTTGGTCAAAACCTGATTGTCGGGATCCCGTTCGATCCCACGAATGAACCCTTTGTCGATTTTCACCAGATCAAAGTAGAAATCCTTGAGGTATTTGAATGCGGTCAGCCCTGCCCCAAAGCCGTCGAGTGCGAAGCTGATCCCGCGCGGCTGCACTTCTTCCATGAACCGCGTGACCACTTCGTGCAGGAACATTGCGGAAGTTTCGCTGATTTCAAAGATCAGGCGTTCGCCGACCAAGCCGTCACCCCCCAACCCATTTTCCAAAATGCGCCGCCAATGCCCGTCGCCAATTGACCGCGCCGATACGTTGATTGAAAGCCTTAGGTAGGGGTTGAGGCGC
The DNA here is from genome assembly GCF_054439475.1 of Yoonia sp. MH D7. Classification (NCBI taxonomy): domain Bacteria; kingdom Pseudomonadati; phylum Pseudomonadota; class Alphaproteobacteria; order Rhodobacterales; family Paracoccaceae; genus Yoonia; species Yoonia sp. MH D7. The sequence goes on along the minus strand of NZ_JBTJCF010000001.1, from coordinate 224,449 downwards.
AGCAGTTTCACCGCCAGATCAAGCGTTACACAGTCGATTTGCCGTCCCAGATCGGTTTCTTCAATAACCGGCATAAAATGCGCCGCAGGGATCACCCGCCCGGCATCATCAAGCACCCGCACCAATCCTTCGTAAAAAGCGATCCGGCTTTTGGGGCCTGCGGTCACAATGGGCTGAAACGCAAGCCGCGCCCGTCCTGCGGCGAGGGCTTCACGCACGAGTGTCAGAACATCCGCGTCCCTGCTTGCCATTGCGTAGTGAAATGGGTCAAGCAGCGCGGTGTCGTCGCTGGCGTCCTTTGGTATGGCGGATGGTGGCATGATATTATCCTATTTCTGAATGCCACATTGCGCTTTTGGCTGATAACAGAGGGTTAAGGTCTAGCAATCAAATCAAATGCGATTGAAATTCTGAACATCAAAAAGGACAAGCAGATGGAGCAACGATGTAGTTGGGCGGGCAGCGAGCAGATTTATATCGACTACCACGACACTGAATGGGGGGTGCCTGAATATGACAGTCGTGCGCTTTGGGAAAAACTGGTGCTGGACGGGTTTCAGGCTGGTCTGAGTTGGATCACAATATTGAAAAAGCGTGATAATTTTCGTGTGGCCTTTGCGGGGTTTGATCCTGATGTGATTGCAACTTAGGGTGAAGCCGAGATTGCTGTGTTGTTGCAGAACGAGGGCATTATACGTCATCGCGGCAAAATCACGGCGACGATTACCAATGCACAGGCGTGGCAACGTATAGAGGCACAGGGAGGTTTTAGTAAATTCTTATGGAATTACGTCGACGGCACCCCGCTGCGCACAGCAATTTCTGATCGCAGTCAGATGCCGACGTTCTCGCCGTTATCGACCCAGATATCCAAGGATTTAAAAAAGGCGGGGTTCAAATTTTGTGGCCCGACGATTGTTTACGCGTTTATGGAGGCGACCGGTTTGATCAACAATCACACGACGCTGTGCCCGCGCCATGATGATGTTGCCGCGATGGCCCGTTTACCAGCGCTTTAGCGCGGTTTCGTCGTCGTCTTTTGCAGCGACCCATGTTGCTCCGTCTGCGGTGGTTTCCTTTTTCCAAAACGGCGCGCGTGACTTCAGGTAGTCCATTAGGAAATCGGCGGCTGCAAAGGCATCGGCGCGGTGTGCGGATTTTGTGGCGACCATCATGATTGGCGCGCCAACGGGCAAGGCGCCATAGCGGTGAATGACCAATACATCCGCGAGCACCCAGCGTGTTTTGGCCTGCTCAACGATGCCAGCAATCGCCCGTTCGGTCATGCCGGGGTAATGTTCGATTTCCATTTGGTGCAGCGTGCCGTCCGTGTCGCGCACCAGACCTGTGAAGCTGACCACTGCGCCGACGCTTGCCCCTTGGGAAAACGCGTTAAGTTCCGCACCTGCGTCAAAGCTGGCCTCTTGCACGCGGACGGTCATCAGCCGCCCGTCATCGGCGGGAAGAATGCCACTTCGCGCACGTCTTTGAGGGGGGCATCAAAATCGGAGAGGGTTTGGTCGAGGGCTACGCGCAGTGCACTAATGTCGGCGAAGGCGGCAGCGTAGCGGTCTTCGCGAGCGCGCAGTTCTGCGACCAGTTCGGCCACTGTGGCGGCCTTGGTGTCCACCACTTCGCTAGGCAGCCCGATCCGTTCGCGAACCCATGCAAAATACATCACGTTCATTTGGAGTCACGCAGGTAAGGCAGAGATTTAATGAAATAATCCGCGCCGCTTAGCACTGTTAGCAACATCGCAACCCATAAAAACCCGATGCCCAGCGCCCAGCTAACGTTGGCGCCAAATACGAGAAAGCTGAAACCCTCACCGGCAGGGTGATCGATCTGGTAGTGTTCGAACGCACCCTTTGCAAACAACACCGCAATCGCGACCATCTGCATGGTGGTTTTCCATTTTGCCAGTTGCGTAACCTTCAACAGCCCCGCGGTATCCCCCAAAAATTCGCGCAGGCCAGAAACAAAAACCTCACGGAAAATAATCAGGACGGCTGGCATCAAAATCCACGGGTTCATGCCCGAAAATCCTGTGATGACCACAAGCGCAATCACGACCATCGCCTTGTCGGCAATCGGATCCATCATCGCGCCAAACTTGCTTTCCTGTTTCCACGCACGCGCAAGATACCCGTCGACAAAATCGGTAACCGCTGCCGAGACAAACAGCACCAGCGCAAACCAGTCCGCCCACGGCCTGTCAAAATACAAAAACATGACCGCCACACAAGGCGCGGCAAGCAGACGTAAGAGCGTCAGGATATTAGGAATATTCCAAGTCATAAGCCCACCATATGCGCTCTGTTCTCAAGTGAAAAGCCGCAGTTTCTTTCAAGCTTAAATATGTCTGCCGCTGGCTCAACCATTCTCATGAAAGTAGTCGTATATTTTCTGCGCCATATTCGCCGAGACACCCTCCGCCGCTTTGAGATCTGCGAGGTTTGCGCGTGCGACGGCCTTGGCCGATCCGAAATGCGCAAGCAAAGCGCGTTTACGTGCGGCACCCACGCCCGGCACATCATCAAGCGGCGTCGCCCCGATCGCCTTTGAGCGTTTCGCGCGGTGCGTGCCAATCGCAAAGCGGTGAACCTCGTCGCGCATTCGTTGGATGAAGTAGAGCACAGGATCATTGTGGCGCAGTGCAAATACCGGCTTGCCGGTGCGGTAAAACACTTCGTTGCCGGCATCCCGGTCCACACCTTTGGCGACGCCGATCATTGGCACATCGCCCACGCCCAGCGCCTCCATAATCTCGCGTACAGAACTGACCTGCCCTGCCCCGCCATCGATGAGCAAGAGGTCGGGCCACATGCCCGATGTGCGCTCGGGGTCTTCTTTGATCAGCCGCTTGAACCTGCGGGTCATGACCTCTTTCATCATGCCAAAATCATCGCCCGCAGTGATGTCGTCGCCTTTAATGTTGAATTTGCGATATTGATTTTTTTCAAACCCTTCCGCCCCGGCCACGACCATTGCGCCCACGGCAAACGCGCCTTGGATATGCGAGTTGTCATAGACCTCGATGCGTTTCGGTACTTTCGGCAGATCGAACGCCTCTGTCAGCCCTTTCAGCAACCGCGCCTGACTTGCAGTTTCTGACATTTTCCGCGCGAGGCTTTCGCGGGCATTACGCAATGCGCCCTGCACCAGTTCCGCCTTTTCGCCACGCTGCGGGATAATAACGTCGACCTTGCGCCCCGCTTTTTCAGATAGGGCAGCTGTCATCAGGTCGTCGTTGTCCAACCCATGGCTCAGGATCACCGCACGCGGCGGTTCGCGGTTGGTATAAAACTGCCCGACAAAGGCCTCCATCACTTCGGAGGCGTCCTCGTCCCCGCTAATACGCGGATAATAGTCGTGATTGCCCCAGTTCTGGTTGGCGCGGATAAAGAACACCTGCACACAGGCCTGTCCACCGTCGATATGCAGCCCGATGATGTCAGCCTCTTCGGTCGACTGAGGGTTGATGCCCTGCGCCGTTTGCACTTGGGTCAGCGCCTTGATCCGGTCGCGCAATGCTGCTGCGCGTTCGAATTCCATCGCCTCGGACGCCGCCCCCATCTGCACGGCCAGTGCCTGCTGAATGCCTTTGCTTTTTCCCTGCAAGAACAATTCGGCGTCACGCACCGTCGCGGCATAATCCGCTGGCGAAATAATCCCGACGCACGGACCAGAGCAACGCTTGATCTGGTATTGCAGACAGGGCCGTGTGCGGGTTTCAAAGTCCGAATTGGTGCAATTGCGCAAAAGGAAAATCCGCTGCAATTGCGCAAGGGTCCGGTTCACCGCGCCAGCACTGGCAAACGGGCCGTAATAATCACCCTTTTCAGTCTTAGCGCCCCGATGTTTCTTGATCTGCGGGTAGGCATGATCTTTAGCCACCAGAATATTCGGGAACGATTTGTCATCGCGCAGCAGCACATTATAGCGCGGCTTAAGCTGCTTGATCAGGTTCTGTTCCAACAACAGCGCTTCGGTCTCGGTGCGGGTTGTCAGGAACATCATCGAGGAGGTTTCCGAGATCATCCGCGCGATACGTCCCGAATGCGCAGGACTGGGGCGGGAATAGTTGCTGACCCGCGCCCGCAGGTTCCGCGCCTTGCCGACATAAAGCACACGACTTTCGTCATCAAGCATCCGGTAGACCCCCGGCGATCCGTCGATCGTGCGCAGATAGGCCTCGATACGGGCATATCCCTTCAGTTTGGTCTCATCTATCGGGTCTGGCATCTGGGGCTCGCTGATTCTGGTCTCGCTGCAATGGTAACGCGCTGGCGACAAGAGGAAAGGCATCCACGGTTTCTGTGGATAAGTCGGTGGGCAATTCTATCAGGTCTCGTAATTTCCCTTGTTTATAGCGTCGTTCGCCTAAATGCCTAAAAAAAGGGCATTAAGTTAATGTATTGTTTTTATTGTATAATTTTATTTAAAACTCGCAACTGACTGATATCATTAAGCTTTTGTAAACATCTTTTGACAAAATCGTGAACAGGTGCACAACTTTCCGTAGGATCACTCGACCCCTAGCACGTCAGGTGTTTGCCAACACAGGTGTTGCCCGCCGTCGACCGCGATCATTTGTCCCGTGACGGCAGGAGAATCCAGGAAAAAACCCAAGGCTGCGACAATGTCAGACGGATTTGCGCCACGCCCCAAAACCGTCGCCGCTCGCTGGTTTTCAAAGTGCATCTTGCTTTGGCGATGTCCCTGTAGCGTCGGACCCGGACCGATACCATTCACCCGCACATGGGGTGCCAGCGCTTGGGCTGCGGTCTGCGTAAACGCCCAAAGTCCCATTTTGGCAATCGTATAGGTCATGAATTCGGGTGTTAGTTTATGTACCCGCTGATCGAGCATGTTGATAACCAATGAAGACGCGACCGGTTCGCCGTTATCATCAGTTCCAGCCTGCGGCGCTTGCTCGGCCAGCATTTGGGTCAGCACAAAGGGCGCGCGCAGGTTTGACCCCAAATGCCTGTCCCAGCTTTCACGGGTCGCCGATTTGATCGTGTCGTATTCAAAAATTGAGGCGTTGTTCACAAGGCAAGTGATTGCCCCCCCGAGTGCAGTTGCCGCAGCGGGCATCAGCGCCAGTGTCGCGTCCTCGTCCAGCAAATCGGCCTGCAATGCCACAGCGTTGCGCCCCATTGCCCGCAACTGTGACACCGTATCTGCGGCACCCGCAGCCGAACCCGCGTAATGCACCGCCACATCATAGCCGCGTGTACCCAGATATAGCGCCATCGCTTGACCCAGCCGCGCCCCTGCACCCGTTACAAGCGCGCGCATTAAACCAGCACCACCACCAGATAGGTGACGTAAAGCAGGCTTAGCACGATGCCCCACATCCGGTTGATATCGACCTTCATGAACACGAACGGAATCAAGAGCGCCGAAGCCCCCGCCATAATCCACAGATCAAAGCGCAGGAATTGCGGATCTACCGGAATATCGCCAACAATGCTGGCGATCCCCATGATCCCTAGCAGGTTAAACATATTTGACCCGATCACATTGCCTAAGGCCACATCAGCCTGACGGCGCAGGGCTGCCATAACTGTGGTCGCCAGTTCAGGCAGCGAGGTGCCAATCGCCACTAACGTCAAGCCGATGACGGTTTCTGAAATGCCAAAAGTGCGGGCGATGTTCGTTGCGCCGTCAATAAGAAGGCTTGCGCCCAAAGGCAGGCCGATCAGGCCCAGCACCAGAAAGAGCGTAATCTTCGGCCAGCCAAGGCTGGGGTCAGCCCCTTCGACTTCTTCCTCTTCAGCGTTCGCCTTGCGATGGCTATTGGCCGCGCGTGCCGCATAAAACAACATAGCAGCCAATGCCACGAGAAGGATCACACCGCTTACCCATGTCAGCGGCCCGTAAAAACACAGCCCGATGAATAGCACCGTTGCACCCAGCATTTGCAAATAACTGCTGCGGGTGTCGCATTCACTGGTATGCATCGTCGCCATCAGCGCGGGGATACCCAGCACCAGCAAAATATTGGCAGTATTCGATCCAACCACATTGCCCAGCGCCAGACCCGGCACATTGTCCCAGATCGCCTGTACCGAAATCAACAGTTCAGGCGCAGACGTGCCAAAGGCCACAATCGTCAGCGATACAATCAATGCAGGCACACCAAGGCGCAGCGACAGGTTCACCGCCCCCTTGACCAGACTGTCCCCCGCCAGCAGCAAAATCACCAGACCAACGGCGGTATAGAGCCAATCCATCAACGCTTTCCTTTCGAGCAGGCACAGGGGCCTTTGCCTATGCGGTATCTGCCGCAAGATTTACATTTAGCCGCCGCAAGCCGCGCTTGCCCGGGAAATTTCCATTTCCCGAACATCGCCAACACGGCCATGACAACGAGAAATAATGTGACAACTTTGAAAATCACGTTAAAGTCCAAATCGCGCAAATGCGGCACGATCTTCAATCGACCCAACAGCCTGATCCAGCACCCGTGCGCCAAACCGTGACAGCAATCCGCGCTTTTGACCGTAGCGTTTGAACTGCACGTTGTCGCCAAAGCGGGCCTTCATCACAGGCGTGAGGTGGCCGATGCCATCTGCAAGCCCCTGCTCGACGCCCTTGTGACCAATATAGACCTCGCCGGTGAAAAGGTCGGGATGATCCGCCAGTTTTGCACCGCGTCGCGATTTCACATAGGCAATGAACGTGCCGTGCAAATCCTCTAGCCAGCCCTTCAGCCGTTTTACATCGGCGGGGTTTTCCGCTTTGAAAGGATCCAGCATCGCCTTGGATTTACCCGCCGTATGCACCCGCCGCTCGACCCCGTATTGGGCAATCAGATCGTGCAAGCCAAAGCCCGCGCTGATCACGCCGATGGAACCGGTCATCGAACATTCATCGACATAAATCTCGTCAGCAGCACAAGCCAGCCAATAGCCACCCGATGCGGCCACATCCTCGACGAAGGCGAAAACAGGAATTTTCTTTTCGTCGGCCAAACGCCGTATATGCGAGGCGATCAATGACGATTGCACAGGGCTACCGCCGGGACAGTTAATTTCCAATGCAACAGCGGCTGGCTTGCCTTTGGAAAATGCTTTTTCAATCACTGGACCAAGACCGGTGCTATCCAGCCCGCGTCCGCCATTGTTGATCTGTCCTTGCAACCGGATCACCGCCACAAAGGGTTCGCTTTTCACAAAAGGAATGTATTTTTTCATATTGTCACATCTATGTTCGCGACACGCAGGCCGCAAGGGTCACTGACGGATCCGCCAGCCCGTGCGGAAAATCCACCAGATCGCCATCACACAGGCACCGGTAAACAGCGCAATCGCAAAAAGCGAGATGCCCACAGGCACGTCAGCCGTATCAAGAAACGCCCAGCGAAATCCCGAGATCAGGTAAACCACAGGGTTGAACATCGTGATCGATTGCCAGACGGGCGGTAACATGGTGATTGAATAAAAACTGCCGCCCAGAAACACCAACGGCGTAATAATCAGCAAAGGGATCAGTTGCAGTTGTTCGAAATTGCCGGCCCAGATGCCGATAATGAACCCTAACAGCGAGAAACTAATACAGGTCAGTATCAGAAACCCCACCATCCAGAACGGGTGTGCAATGCTGATATCCACAAAGAAAAATGAGGTGATCAGGATAATAACCCCGATAAATAACGCCTTTGTCGCCGCCGCGCCGACATAGCCAAGGGTAATTTCGAGAAAATTCACAGGTGCGGAAAGTAATTCGTAAATCGTGCCCGTAAACTTTGGAAAATAGATTCCGAATGATGCATTGGACGTGGCCTGTGTCATCACAGAAAGCATGATCAGCCCCGGCACAATAAACGCACCATAACTGACCCCCTCGATAGACTCGATACGACTGCCGATAGCCGTGCCAAACACCACAAAGTAAAGCGAGGTGGACAAGACTGGCGAAACGATAGACTGCGCCACCGTGCGGAAAAAACGCGCCATCTCAAATTGGTAGATCGAGGCAACTGCAGTAAAGTTCATGATTTTTCCTCCACGAGGCCAACGAAAACATCCTCAAGACTGCTTTGGCGGGTTTGCATGTCCGTCATTTTCAAACCTGCCTTTTGCAGATCACCTAGCAGCGTGGTAATCCCCGTGCGCGCACCTCTGGTATCATAGGTGTAAATCAGGCTTTGAGCGTTTTCACCGATTTCCAAACCGTAGGATGCAAGCGCGGCAGGCACTTCGGTCAGCGGCACGTCTAGCGCGACAATCAGTTGCTTTTGCCCCATCTGCGCCATCAATTCGGCCTTGCCTTGGATCAGCAGAATTTCACCCTTGAAAATCACCCCGATGCGGTCGGCAATCGCTTCAGCTTCTTCTATATAATGCGTCGTCAGGATAATCGTCACACCCGCAGATTTCAGGTTGGCCACGACATTCCACATGTCCTTGCGCAACTCCACATCAACCCCAGCGGTCGGCTCGTCCAGAAACAAGACGCGCGGTTCGTGCGACAGCGCCTTGGCAATAAGAACCCGCCGTTTCATGCCACCAGATAGCGTCATTATTTTGCTGTCTTTCTTGTCGAACAGCGACAGGTCTTTCAAAATCTGCTCGATATACGCGTCATTGCGTGGCTTGCCAAATAGCCCCCGCGAGAACCGCACAGTATTCATCACAGTCTCGAAAGGCTCTAGATTGATCTCTTGCGGCACGAGCCCGATGAGATTGCGGGCCCCGCGAAAATCAGTCTGCGTGTCAAAACCGCCCACGGTGATCGTGCCGGATGTCGGCAAAGTGATCCCGCAGATCGTCGAAATCAACGTGGTTTTCCCGGCACCATTTGGCCCCAAAAGCGCAAGAATTTCGCCCTCTTCGATGTCCAGATTCACCCCCTTGAGCGCCTCGAACCCCGAATTGAACGTCTTGCGCAATCCGCGCACCGAGACGATTGCCGTCATAATATTCCCTTTTTGTTAGGACAAATCCTAATTCGCCGCTGCCTGATGTGAAAGGCCAGAGTTCACAGCACCGCTAGCCCATGCGTACCGCCATATCGAGCATACGGCACGAAAACCCCCATTCGTTGTCATACCAACCGAATACGCGCAGCAGCCCTTGGGCGGTCACGCGGGTTTCGGGTAATGACACGATCAGGCTTTCAGGTCGGGCGCGCAGGTCGGACGAAACCAGCGGTTTTGTTGTATGACCGATAATTTTGCTTGGTTGCGAGAGCAGGGCAAGAACTAGATCGCGGGTCACGGGATGATCCAGCGTCATAGTCAGATCAACCGCTGAAACAGAGGCCACAGGTACACGTACCGCCGCACCTTCGATCCGGCCCGCGATATCAGGTAGGACTTGATCAAGCAGCTGCATTGCACTTGTTGTGGTCGGCACCATCGACAAGGCGGCCGCGCGGCTACGCATCATATCGCCGCGCGGCGCGTCAATCGTCGGCTGGCTGCCGGTATAGCAATGGATCGTGGTCATCCAGCCGGTGCGTACCCCCCATGTATCGTCAAGCAATTTAACCAGCGGTGCCAATGCATTCGTCGTGCAAGACGCATTCGAGACGATTTTCTGATCGTCGAGCAGGTCATCATTTGCGCCGATCACCACCGTCACATCTGCCGCATCCGACGGGCCCGAAATCAGCACGCGCCTCGCGCCGCCCCGCAAGCCACGCTCTGCAACCTCGCGTGTATTCGCCTTGCCCGTGCATTCGAGCACCAGATCGATCGCTGTCAGATCCAGCGTGCCAAGATCAGTGATCTGCGTAAACGGAATGCGCTTGCCGTTCAGCACAAGAGTTTTGCCGTCCAGCGACACCTCGCCGCCAAAATGCCCAAAGATACTATCGTATTCAAACAAATGCGCGCAAAGGTCAGGCTCGGCGATATCATTGATGCCGACAATGTCCAAATCTGGCCAGCCCCCCTGTGCCCAAGCGCGCAACACCGTTCGGCCAATCCGTCCAAATCCGTTGATCAAAATGCGTGTCATGGGTGTTCCGATCTATTTGGTCACGATCCTATGCGCCACGGTGGGCATTGCGCGGATCAAGTCAGTAGTCACGCCAAAATGCAAGCAAGACAGGATCGCCTCGCCCCGCGTGCAATTTCGCCGATTATCCCAGCCTACGTAGCAATTCCAACGACGGCTCGCCTGTCACTGCCAGCCCGCTGCGCTGCTGGTAGGCCGAAATCGCGGCAGTGGATTTGCTGCCCAACACCCCGTCCGCGCCGCCCGTGTCAAAGCCCGCCGCGGTCAATCGCTGCTGCAATTGCTTGCGCTGGTCAGCCGTCATCCCGTAGCGGTCTGGCGGGAAACTGCCCTTAAATGGCCCGCCGCCCGCGATACGGTCCGCAAGATGCCCGACACCAATCGCGTAGCTGTCGGAATTGTTATAGCGCTTGATCGCATTAAAGTTTGCGCCAACAACAAACATAGGCCCCCCCGCTTGCGGTTGAAGCCGCCGGTTGCCGTCCGCCGCGCCGCGCGATCCTTCTTCACCGCCCCATGCCTGCCCGCGCTGCCAGCCCGACCGCGACAAATAGGCCGCAGTGCTCGCCAGAGAGTCGGTGGGATCGTCACTCCAGATATCGCGTCGTCCGTCACCGGTGAAATCAACAGCATAACCAAGATAGGACGTCGGAATAAACTGTGTATGTCCCATCGCGCCTGCCCAGCTGCCCGTCATACGGTCGGCCGTGATATCGCCGCTTTGCAAAATCTTGAGCGCGGCAATCAGCTGGCTTTCGAAAAATGCGCCACGGCGACCCTCGTAGGCCAGGGTAGAAAGCGCCGAAACCACAGGCACATTGCCGCGCCGTTCGCCAAACATGCTCTCCAAGCCCCAAACTGCTGTCACGACCTCGCCCTCGACCCCGTAAGTCGCCTCGATCCGTCCCAATACATCGCGGTAGCGCGCAAAATTGGCCCGCCCCTTCGCAATGCGTTCGTCGGAGGCTGCAATCGCAAGATATTCTTCCAGAGTGCGCGAAAACTCGGTCTGGTTCCGGTCCCGTTCGATCACATCAGGCAAGAACCCCGCGCGTGCAAACGCTTGCGAAATTGTGCCTTGCGAAATGCCACTGCTGGCTGCACGGCCTCTAAATCCGGCTACCCATGCATCCCATCCTGCACTTGGCACAGCTTGCATCACCGGCGCGGACGCGGGCGCCGCCCCAGAAAATCCGCTGCGCGACCTGCCGCTACATGCCGAAATGAGGATCGCCAAAGCTCCGAAAGAAAACGCGCGACGTGTTGGCTGCATGATATCAGTCCATATGTTAAGGATTTTGTCTGCTTCTACCGGATTTCAGCAGGCGCGCACAGAGCAAAAGGCCCGGTTCTTTTGCACGTTCACGACAATTTTCACTCTTCGCTTACATATTGCGGCGACCTTTTGTGATCCGTGGCTCGTTACAATGGCAGCCCCACCCAGTCAAATCTTGAGACAAAAAAGGGCAGTCTAAATAAGGCTGCCCTTCCGTAAAACGGGTTGATTGGTTTCCCGCGCAAACTGTTTAGCGGTTATCGTCCATTCGGACGTCAAGCTCGATCCAGCCTGCTGCCATTGTTGGATCGGTCATTGGACCTGAATAGATCACAGCGGCCATATCAACGGCTGTGTTGTTGTTGAGCGCAACAATAACGTCAGTATTCGCGCCTTCATTCAACTCACTGGTGCCGAGAACTTCACCAAATTCACCGCCAGTGTAATCATAGATTACGACAACGCCCGCCTCGTCAGCGCGGACCAACTTCAACGTGATTGAACCGCTCTCATCAACAAGCGTTTGGTAGCCAAAACTAGCCGCAGATACGCCGGTCGCGCCAAACGCCAAAAGAGCTGCAACTGCTGTGGTTTTCATAATATTGGTCATATTAAATCCTTCTTTTCTTTCATCGGGTGGCCTGAATTCATTTCCTAGCCCCTCTACATCAAGACAACAGAGCAGGCCGGATTTGGTTCCGTTATTCATCAGTTGGTTGTTGCAGCAGCCAAAACGAACGCTGGTCGCGGTGCGCAGATCAACTGGACACGACAGCTCACCAAATTCCGCCACCCCATGTTGGTTCCCCTCACACCCGATGCTGATAGCAGGACAACCACGCGCGCTTTTACAGACACTATCGCGACGTAAAAGCACATTTCTCACCGATTTTTCAGATCTAGCCGCGCCTGCGTTGTTGCGTGGATGTTCATTTCATGGCAAGCAAACCCATAAACGACAGGGGGATACTCATATGCGGGCACTTGCACTAGGCGTTCGGGCAATCTGCGGATTGAACGCGTTTGTTGGCCATCTATTCTCATGGTTATCGCTGGGCATTGTCATCGTCTGTTTCACGGTGGTGGTGCAGCGATATCTCTTCGCGGTGTCTTATGTGTGGATGCAAGACCTTTATATCTGGTTAAACGGTGCGATGTTTACGGCCGTGGCCGGTTTTGCGTTAAAGCGAAACGACCATGTGCGCGTTGATATCTTTTACCGCCCTGCAACGCCGCGTACCAAAGCGATAGTCGATCTAATTGGTGCCACGTTTTTCCTGCTGCCGTTTTGCGCCGTGGTCTATGCCTATTCCATGCCATTTGTCGTACGCGCATGGAGCTACTCGGAAGCGTCCGCCAATGTCGGCGGTATGCCTGGCCTCTATATCCTGAAAACCTTCATTATCGTGTTTGCAGCCCTGTTGGCGCTGCAAGGCCTCGCGATCATTATGACCTCTATTCTGGTGCTAGCCGGGAGGTCCGATCTGGTGCCTGCCACGCAGCGGTATGGAGCATCCACAAACCTGCCTGACAGCGAAGGGGTCGCCTGATGGAGACTATTCTCATCGGAGAAATTCTGGCCGGCCTGATGTTCTTTGGCATTATCGGCTTTTTACTACTCGGCTTTCCGGTCGCGTTCACACTGGCGGGTGTCTCGTTGATGTTCGGCGCTGTTGGCATGGGTTTCGGTGTGTTCGATCCCTCGAACTTTGGCGCGCTGCCAAACCGCTATATCGGTTTTATGACCAGCGAGGTGTTGGTCGCTGTGCCGTTATTCATCTTTATGGGCGTGATGCTGGAACGATCTAACATCGCGGAACAGTTGCTTTTGACGATGGCAAAGTTGTTTGGCAATTTGCGTGGCGGCTTGGGCATGTCGGTGATTATCGTCGGCGCGATGCTTGCTGCGTCAACGGGCGTTGTAGGGGCGACCGTTGTAACGATGGGCCTGATCTCGCTGCCTGCGATGCTCCGCGCGGGCTATGATCCCAAGCTCGCAACCGGCGTTATCTGCGCCAGCGGCACATTAGGGCAAATCATTCCGCCGTCCACTGTGTTGATCTTTATGGGCGACATGCTGTCGGGTATCAATTCGCAGGTCCAGATGGAAAAAGGCAACTTTGCGCCCACCGCAGTATCAGTTGGCGACCTCTTTGCAGGCGCGTTACTGCCCGGTTTCCTGCTGGTCGGATTGTATCTTTCCTACACGATATTCAAAGCGATTACTGACCCCGCAAGCTGCCCAGCCACACCCGTGCCACCCGAAGAAAAGAAAGATCTTCTGCGCGAAGTTGTGGTCTCTCTTGTCCCGCCAATGCTGCTTATCCTTTCGGTGTTAGGTTCGATCCTTGGCGGCATCGCCACCCCGACCGAGGCCGCGTCGGTAGGAGCCGTGGGCGCAATGTTGCTTGCCGCACTGCGCTGGCGGCTGTCGTTCTCGATCCTGCGACAAACCACAGTGGCCACAGCGACAATCACCTCGATGGTTTTTGTGATCCTGCTAGGCGCATCCGTGTTTTCAGTCGTCTTCCGTCTGATGGGTGGCGACAATCTGGTGCACGAATTCTTGTCCAACTTGCCAGGCGGCACATTAATGGCCGTCGCAGTGGTCATGCTAATTATGTTTGTGCTGGGATTTATCCTCGATACATTCGAGATCATCTTTATCGTGATCCCGATCACGGCACCTGTGCTGCTGATGCTCGACGTTGATCCGGTATGGTTGGGAGTGATTGTGGGCGTGAACCTGCAAACCTCGTTCCTGACACCGCCGTTTGGCTTTGCGCTGTTTTATCTGCGTGGCGTGGCACCTGATGACCTGCCGACCTCCGCGATTTACAAAGGGATTATCCCGTTTGTGGGCTTACAGATCGTGGCGATTGCGATCCTGTTTACGTTCCCTGGTATCGTGACATGGCTGCCGCGATTGATCGCAGGCTAATAAAAAAAGGCCCGGTAAATCTACCGGGCCTTTTTATAAAGTAGTGAAAGATCTTAATACTTGAGATACTTTTCACGCGCCATAACATAGCGTGCGTCGATCTTCTCGGTGCGTTCACGCACCAGACCCAGAGCCTCGACAAAGCTCTCGGCAGTCTTTTTGACCAGTGCGTCTTCGCTGTCCAGCAACTCTTGCACAACTTCAACAGATGCGTTTGCACCCGCTTCCAGAATGTCATCGGGGAAATCGCGCACAATTACGCCGTGGTCATTGACCAGCGTGCGCAAGGCGCGCGGATCGTTGGCGACAAAGTCGGAAGAAACCTGATCGTATTCGGCCTGACAAACATCACGGATGATCGCCTGCAGATCCTCTGGCAGCTCTTGATACTTTTTCTTGTCGACCACCAGCTCTGTCGCCAGACCTGATTCAACAAACGACGGCATGTAGTAGTTTTTGGCAACCTGATGGAAACCAAGCGCCAGATCATTGTAAGGGCCAACAAATTCGGCAGCGTCCAACGTGCCGGATTGCAAGGCTTGGAAAATCTCGCCCGCAGCCATGTTCGTCACAGTTGCGCCAAGTTTCTCCCAAACGCGACCGCCCAGACCCGGTGTCCGGAAACGCACGCCTTTGATGTCCTCAAGACTTGTCAGTTCGTCACGGAACCAACCTCCGGTCTGGGTGCCAGTGTTCCCCGACAAAAAGGCCTGAACGCCAAACTGGTCATACACTTCATCCCAGATTTCCTGACCGCCCAAATAGCGGACCCAAGCCGTCAATTCCGGCGTAGTCATGCCGTAAGGCACACCGGTAAAGAACGACAATGCTGGCGATTTGTTCTGCCAATAATACGCAGCGCCGTGGCTCATCTCGGCGGTGCCATCGATAACAGCATCCAGCGACTGAAGCGGAGGCACTAGCTCGCCTGCGGAATAAACCTGAACCGTCAGGCGCCCGCCGGACGCGGCGGTAACACGGTCGGCAAGCCGCTGTGCGCCGACACCAAGGCCGGGAAAGTTCTTAGGCCAAGTCGTAACCATACGCCAAGTAATGTTACCCTGCGCAATCGCTGGCGCCGCAAGTCCGGCAGTTGTTGCGCCGACACCGACAATGCCCGCGCGTTTGATAAATGAACGTCTATCCATGGATCCCCCCAAATCTGAAAATACCTACCCTCAGGTCTGCGCCTGTATCTGGCAGGGCGGTCAATAAGACCGGTTTGATCAGCTAATAATCTCTGCGACAGAATGTCCAGACCAGTTTTGGGCGAAATTCAGCTCTGTCGCCACTTTCGTCCTCGCTTTCCGGCCCGCCGCCCTTCGTTTTTTTGGACGATACCATCCTCGCGAGTGCTAAATCTCATCACGTTCGGGTTTTGCGCATCGAAGACGCTAATCAAGTAACGGTTCGCTACATAACTCGCGCGCGAATTGAGGGTAATCGGGATAAAAAAGCGAGAATCTCATCGGCCAACTCTTGCGAAACGTCGTGATACGCAATGCAGCCCGCGGGCATACAGGTAGTCTTGCGTGGTAGCATAGCCATTCCTAACAGCGGCGGGAGTGCGTAAACAATTGCCAGCACCGGAGATACGCCCTGTGGTGGCGGTCTCTTTTCAGAAATCTATTCTGACGCCGAGACTTGCTTGTACACGGCGGCTGTCACCTAAGTTCTCAACACCCGTGGCATATGAAACTTCTCCGTAAGCTGGGTAGGCCTCGCTCCATGTATACTGTCCGCCAAGACCGACCTTGGCGCTCCAATCGTCACCCTCACTTGATTGCTTCACGCCAGAGACATCAATCTGTATGCCGCCATCAAATTCGCGATAGAGATTGAAAATACCATAAAGCAGTTGTTGGCTATCAGCTGTAGTGACCTCATGCTCTGCAGCAATCCCTAAGCGCAATTGCAGGCTTTCGCCATCGTCCAGACTGACACGTTCACCATAGGGTCCGGTGAAGTCATCAAAATTAACCGATGAGTAGGTCAGCTGGGCTTGCGGGATCAGCGTCGTGTTCTGACCTACCGGGAAGCCTTGCCCTAACTCCACAGAAGCAGCATAACCTGTGCCGTCATTGCCATTGGTTAAGCCGCCAAGTGTGGCGGAGGAAAGATCGCTGTCAAACTTGGTGACGTTCAACTGGCCATCGATATACAGACCACTGTTTGCATACCAAGTGGCGGATACACCCGCCCCATAACCCTTGGTATCAATGGACCCATCGCCAAATCGGGAAGTAATGTCGCTGTTTGCGGTGCCGTAATGAAGGGTTACCCCTCCGATCAAATAGCCGCTGGCACCCTCATGTAACATGAAGTCGGCGCCGCCCTGTAGTTTCCAGATCGAGATGTCAGACTGGGTTCCGGTTGTGGTCACTTCGGGTTCAAACCGCGCATCAATACCCTCAATGCGCACCCAGAAAGGTGAGCTCGGATCGATATTAACCTTCTCAATATTTGTTAGCGACGCAGATACGAAATTTGGAGTCTTTGGGGATTTCGTCGGGGGCACACTTAATCCCATTTTGAGCTTTCTTGCCTTTACTGGTGTCTTGATTACCATCGCCCTGCAAAGGCGGGAATTATCCTACTCACGAGCCGAACTTAAAAGGTCCGCAGATGCATTGGAGGCCCAAATCAAGGCCACCGACCAGCAAAAATTTGAGAACTCGTTCTTTAACATGCTGAGCGCACTTGACCGAATAGTCGAGGGGGTAGATCTTTATAATAATAAAACAAAAGCGACGCAAACTGGTCGAGATTGTTTTAAGACTTTTTACACGCGACTAACAAAAATCTACAGGAAAAATCGTGCCGAATATCCGCAAGGTATCGAAACCGAACTTGTTGCTAATGCATTTCAAAAATTTTGGCGGGATCACCAGCTTGAATTGTCGGCCTACTTCAGATTTCTGTACAACATAATCCGGTATATTGATGAGAGTGCTCAAAGTGAGGCGCACCACATTCGACTGCTCCGCTCTCAGCTTAGCGATCAGGAACTCTTGGTGATATTTTATAATTGCCTTACCCCGGCGGGATCGAAAATGAAGCCATTTACTGAGAAATATGCACTCTTTGATAACCTGCCTACCCTCCGACTTTTGAATGGAAACCACATAGAATTATTTTCGATTGAGGCATTTGGCGGCAACGAAATGCATCACGGCAAAAATACCGGAATGACCAAGATTTCGGGGCAGCGGGTCATACTCCCCGACCGAAATTTGGTAAACGATATGGAAAAGGAGCAGAAACCTAAAACACGTAGACCCAGAAAGCGCAGGCCCGAGAAACCTCAATAGGATCCAGGGTGGGTCATACTGCCTTCACTACGCGGCTCTGCTGCGGATCCGTATGGACCCTGAACCGTCCGAGCATCTGTTTCTAATAGGTTATGGTTTTGACCGTTTTTCTGCGAATACCGCCGTGTAAACGTCAAGGGTTACCCTCAATTCTTTGCACTTGATCCCAAGTAGCATTTGCGAACTACTTATTAAACGCTTCGCTGCGGTTCTTATGAGATCGTTTCATTTTCGAGATCCGAGGCGGTGCATTTTTGTAAATCAACATCAAGGAAAATAGCTTTGGGATTTGAGGATTCTATGCGCGCCGCAGCAAAAGTCGCCGATAAGGCAACGGCTCGCGCAATAAAGAAATATAGCGAGGGACTTGTAACAGATGAGGATGACCTCACGGGAGTTCTGATCGGGAGACTGGATGCCGCTTTTGACGGACAAGTCGGGGCGTTAACCTGGTCAAGCTCCATCGTTAGACATCGGAGAGGTGTTGCGGCCCAAGAGAAAAGAATAGGTGCTGACATGATTATACATGTGTCACTTATGACGCCGCTACAGAATTACTCTAAAGCCGTACTTGTGCAGGCCAAGAGACATGAGCCGGCGGGTCAGATGACGCGAAACGACCAAGCCGAGCTACAAAAACAGTGTGGAAAAATGCTGGAAATATCGCCTGCTTCTTTTGTGTTTAATTACGCTCAAAGGGGCATGAGATGTGGTTCCGCGAGCAAGATAAAAGGATCTTCAAATAGAGACCTCTACGATGCCTGCAATTGGACGTCCTACAGGTTCTTTCTGGAGCTATTCCGGAGTCCGATTGGAGATCCTAAACTTACCAGCGCGTATGTGTCAGACCTTCCTGTTCCGTTAATTTTAGAGCTTTCTGCCGAAGGTGATATTCACTCAGAATGAGCCTCAAAAATAGGCGTTCAGTTTTTGATTAGATGTCTGTATTGTTGAGCGCCCCAGGTTTTGCTTTAGATTTGAGTGGCGGTTTCAAAGCGCGAGATGTCATTGTTTACTGCGAAGCACATAGCCGCTTTGCCCTCGCAGCAGACTTTCCCACCATCCGCTAAAACGCGTCACGCCGCCCTGATGGGGGCGGCGTGGTTTGCGATTTGGGCAGCTTGGAAGAGGAGGTCTTGTTTCTCTTCGAGCGCTTCGAGTTCTGTGTTGAAGCGTTTCAACAGGGGGAGCATCCATTCTTCGCCGTTGGTGATCTGTTGAGCGATCTGTTGTCTGGCGCGTTTAACTCTGTCGATCTGGCGTTCTACGCCTGAGTTTGGAGTTGGGTGGATGTGGGCAATTTTTGTATCCGCTGCCCGCGCGGTGTGTCTGGTGGACATAGCACTCCATACCCCACCACCGCAGATTTGCGGCTGGTTTCGGGGGCGGGGGAATGGATGGCTACATGTCGGACTCCGGTGTTGGTGATTACGAGTTGGGCATTCAGGGTGCACGTTATAATGCCTTCATTTGGAAACAGTCTGTTTATTGGTGTGAACTTTGGAAGGTGGCCCCGCGTGATCCTTGCACACGGGGCGGCACGCTCATTCCCCTGTGCGGTCCTTGCCGGCCGCTGCTGTTACGGCTTCGGCGGCAACTCGTTCCGCTTCGGCTTCCGCTTTCCAGCTCTCAAGCTGGGCTTCAATGCGCTCGGCAACACCTTCAGGCGCAAGTGCATGCTTAAGGATTTTCTTACGGTCGGTGACCGTTGCAAAGCAACCAAACTGAAAGAAAAAATCTTCGACGAGGTCAGGGTTCACATCGTTCATACGCCCTGCCCACTCGTCGAGCGTTTTGCCAACAGCTTGACAGGCCTCGCGTTGCACTTTGTCGTCCTTGCGCGCATCTTTATCGGCGCTGTTTGCAATAGAGACGAATGCCGTTTCCATACGACGCTTGTCTTTTATGGACATCACAAAGTTGGTTTTCTTGGCTGTGCGGGTCGATTTCTTTGGCAGTTCAATAGTCATATCTGGGGCTCCAGTTTAAGTGTTTACATTTAACCGGAGCCTTGGGTTTTCCTCCCGCCGCTTCCGATTACCCTTAATATTGGAACGCATTTTTCTGCTCGATAATTCTCAAGCCATGTTTTTTGAACAAAATTACAACCCACTGAAATGTAATATAAATTCACTACTTTTGATAGTTTCTTGGTGACGGATCCATACTGCAACCCAATCATTCCGGCCCACTTTGCTGCTGTCCCGATTTGCTTCCTCTGCCCTTAGCTGACGGATCCAGTGCCATAATGCTGGCGGACAATTTGCGGCGCACGTTCGCAATCTTCCCGCGAAGGTCTTTTGGCAGCAGCCGTGCGATTTCCAGAATGGTGTCGTCGGCTTTCTTGATCTCGGAAACCTCAGCCGCAACCCGCGCCTCCGCGGCTTGTTTCGCTTTTATGGCCGCTCTCAGCGCCAGCCTCTTTGCGACGGCTTGGAATGCCTTTCGGGCTTTCACAAACCCGAACCTGGTCCTGCCGGCGGGTGTGATTGGTGATCTGGTCGTTTTCGATGACGTGATCGACTTACCATCCTCGTCGATATCGCCAACGGAGACGGCTTCAGCGTAAGCGATCACATCTTCGGCGATATCTTCACGCTCAACCACCTCACGGCGGCGCGTTTCGAGATTGGCCGCCTCTTTCGCCAATCGCAGCTCTTCCTTCGCGCGCCATTCTGCCGGCCGCACATGACGCCGCTTTTCAGGTGGGGCTTTGCCATTGTTCAGGGCATCACGGATCGCTTGTTTGCGGGCTTCACCGCGCACAAGACCGATTTCACTGAACCATTCGCCAACACTGTCTTGTGCCGCCTCGTAGTCCTTGATCAGCGGATGAATAGAGGGCTGGAGCACATCGCACGCCACCCCGTATTTGTGCTCGATCGCACGTGGCATAATCACCGCATGGATGTGATACGTCTGCTCATCTGTATCCGCGCGGGCGTGGATGACGTCATCGCCGAAGTTCTCTTTGAGCCACGCGACAGCGTGCTCCTCAAACTGCTCTTCGCGGGCTGTGTTGAACAGCTCATCGTTGCCTTGGGTTTCTTCAAACCAGTCCTTATTGGCCGTCAGCAAGACTTCTCGCAACGGGCCATGCCGGGACGCGCGCCAAGGATCACGCGGCCCTTCAATACGGCGTCTTTTCAGATCCTTGCGGCGGTTGCGGCGGTCCAGTTCGGTGAGCTCTGCAGCAAAGGTTTCAATCTTGATCAGCTTGATTTCGGCCAGGGCTTCCTCCGCCCAAGTTTCTGTTCCGATCAGACATCGCGGCTTTGGCTTGTCGCGATCAATGTGCCCCAGATCCCCATACTTGCGATAGCGGTGAGCCTCGTATCCACTGATATCGCTCGGATGCATTCCTGCTAAGCGCAGCACGATGGGGTGTTGTTTCGACGTCATTCTTTGATCTCCAGGCTATGAGATCAGAACATCGGTCGATGGTTCGAGCGTCGTGAGGAATCCGGAGCAGAAAGATGAGCGAGGGTGGAGGAAGATTACTCACTAAACAGCCCGCACTCCGGCGCCTACGGCACCTCTGTTCGGCCTGCCATTCGCCAGGGGCACGCCCCTGGACCCCGCCCGCCTGCGGCGACCTTGGGAGACGTCCAACTCTCCCAAACCCGCACGGGGCTTTCAGCCCGAGAAAGGGAGGTGTCGCCCACCCCTTTCATCCCCACTCGCAGGGTCGTCGTTCGCCACTCCCCCTGCACCCCCTGGCAGCCTGTCCGTCTGGGACCAAAGAGGGGACTTCCCTCTCTGGACACTCCAAGCCAAGGACCACTCGCCGTCTGTCCCTGCACCCTCTCAGGCGTCTCCGACGGAAGATTAGGCAATCTTTTCGTAATCGCTCTCGCGGCATATGTTCGACGATTACGATGCTGCGCGTGGACGCGAACCCGTTTAACAAACGTCGCCTTAGGCACGACTTCGGCTCACACAAAAACGCATGATCTGGTTCAACATTCCTTGCATGGAATATTACATTGATATAAGACCTAAAGAAAAGAGAAAGAGGTCTGGTCTTGTCGCGTTTACGTTCCGGTCTCTCAGTTCATTTAGGCAGCCTTTCGTTCGAAGGCCAAGGGGCTTTTACCTCCTAACGACGAGTGCCGGCGTCGTGGATTGTAGAACCCATTGATATACTGAAATATCGCCCCTTCGGCTTGACGTCTGGTTTCCCAACGGTTGCGCCAGATCAGCTCAGCCTTGAGGGATTTGAAGAACGTTTCAACCATGGAATTGTCGTAACAATTGCCTTTTCCGCTCATCGATACTTCGAAGCCACGTTTGTTCAGGCGCTTCTGATAGTCGCCTGAACAATATTGCGACCCGCGATCCGTATGATGAATGCAGCCCTTAGGCGGCTGTCGCAGCGCGACAGCCATATCCAATGCCCGGATTGCCAGGTCCCTCTTCATACGATTGCTGACCGCCCAACCGATGACGCGTCGGGAGTATAGGTCGAGAATGACCGCCAGATACAGCCAGCCTTCACTGGTCCAGATATATGAAATGTCGCCTGCCCATTTCTGGTTTGGAGCATCAGCAGAAAAATCCTGATCCAACAGATTGGGGGCGATGTTAAAGGTGTGATTGCTGTCGGTTGTAGCCTTGAATTTACGAGTTTTGACAATCTTTATGCTGTTGTCTCGCATCAAGCGCCCCACACGCCGGTGGCCTACCGCCAGCCCCAGTTCCTGTAACTCTTCAGTCATCCGGGGGCGGCCGTAGCTTTGCAGGCTGAGACGGTGTTGGGCACGAATATGAGCTAAGATCACCATATCATCACGCTGTCGCTGACACATTGGGCGGACCCGCCACGCACGATACCCACGTGATGTGACCTGCATAACCCAGCACAGAAACTCAACCGGCCATTCTTCTCTCCAGGCGTCAATGAAGGCAAACCTCACCGACTTTGGCCTGCAAAGAAGATCGCCGCTTTTTTTAACACTTCCCTCTCCTCTCGCAGCACGCGGACTTCCTTGCGAAGGCGTTCGTTCTCCCGCTCCACATCTTCATGAGGACCCGACATCAAATCATCATGCTGGTGTTTCTGAACCCATTTGTTCAGGGTCGAAAGCCCAACACCCAAATCAGATGAAACCTGAGGGCGTGTTAAGCCGCTGGTCGTGGCGATGCGTACCGCATCACGTCGAAACTCGTCTGTGTATCTCGTTGCCATTTCTTGTCTCCTTCATAGCAAACATTGCTCGAAAGAGACCGGAACTAAACCGGGACAAGACCAGTCAAGATGGGCAAACTCACAGGAACAATCGTCGAAGCACGGGCCCTTCCAGAGGCCAATGGCACAGCCATGGTCGGCCCAGAGCTGCGCAGGCTGCGACTACTCGCCGGTCTAACCCAAGAGCAATTTGCAGCACGCATGGATGTACAGCAAGCCGCTATATCGAAAATCGAAAAGGGTGGAGAAGTATACCTTAGCACGGTGCAGCGTTATGTCGAAGCGCTGGGTGCATCACTACGTCTGAACGCGCACTTCCCGACAGATGCACCGCTGTCTCTTCGGCTTTGTGAAGCCTTCGATATGGAGCAAGGGCACGATGACCAGCTTGTCCTCCCGTTGCTGGGAGATGAGCCGTTCAAGCCGCAACGTGATGTCGTCCTGTCGATCAAGCCAATGTATTCGGAAAAAATCCTCGCGGGTCATAAGACGGTAGAGCTGCGACGCCGTTTCCCAGTATCTGCGCCAAGTGGTGCACTGGCATATATCTACTCGACATCTCCGGTTAAAGCGATGGTCGGAACGGCCTCGATCCGAGATGTTCTTAAACTCCCCGTGGAGCAGATTTGGGCTGAGTTCGAGAGTACGGCCTTCATTGAACGCGCCCATTTCGATAAGTATTTTGATGGTCTCGATCATGGGTTCGCGCTGGTGTTTGATGACGTGAAATCCTTCTCGCGGCCTTTGCCGTTGAGCGAACTCCGCGAAAAATTTGGTTTTGAGCCGCCTCAATCCTTTCTTTACGCCAAACGTAACTTGAGAAAGGCCCTTCAAGATGAACCAGCAATCGTATCTCATTGATACGAACATCCTGATTGGGCTGGAAGATAACCACACAGTCGAAGCGTCTTATTCTAAATTCCACGCTCTCGCGTCGGCTCACAAGGTCGACAT
Organism: Yoonia sp. MH D7; assembly: GCF_054439475.1. Classification (NCBI taxonomy): domain Bacteria; kingdom Pseudomonadati; phylum Pseudomonadota; class Alphaproteobacteria; order Rhodobacterales; family Paracoccaceae; genus Yoonia; species Yoonia sp. MH D7. The sequence goes on along the minus strand of NZ_JBTJCF010000001.1, from coordinate 200,805 downwards.
TTATGTGCATGAAGCCTCCAAGGATGACAACGCAAGAGACAAGGACGTCGGGCAATCTCACTCAGCAAGATTGCAAAGTACCGTGTTATTAAAAAACAGCGCGGGCTATCTGAGGCTGACTTAGATGCGGACTTCGGCCCGCTCAAAAAACCTAATGATGTCGTAGACGCGACGCTTCTCCATGCATTAAAGGCCGGAGCCACCGATTTTCTCGTCACCCAAGACAAAGGGCTTCACAAGCGTGCGCAGAAGCATTCACCCGACCTCGCTCGACGGGTATTGTTTATCGGTGATGCGACCGAACTGCTGATCCAGACCTATGAACCGAAAGAAGTTCCCATCCGCCATGTGGTGGAGGCCAAGGCTAATGAAATCAATAATAAGGACCAGTTTTTTGACAGCTTGCGGGATGGATATCCCGAGTTTGACGAATGGTGGCGAACGAAATGCGTCAAGCAACATCGCTCATGTTGGGTCGTATATGACGACGGCCATCTCGCTGGCTTGATCGTCCGCAAGGACGAGTCTGCACATGATACCGATGCGATCACACCAGCAAAGAAAATTCTCAAAATTTGCACCTTTAAGGTCGCACCTGAAAGCCGAGGCGTAAAGCTTGGCGAGTTGCTGCTAAAGCAGGTCCTATGGTATGCTCAAACCAACGGATACGACTTGACCTATCTGACTACCTATGAGGATCAAGTCTCGCTGATGGATCTTCTGGAATACTATGGTTTTCAGAGCGCTGGTGAAAACGCTAACGGTGAATACATCTATGAACGACGGTTTTCAACTGAGGCACTGGTCCCGGCGGAAGATAAAACACCGTTTGATTTGGCTCGCGAGAACTATCCGCGGTTCGTGCTTGACGCAGAAACCCTTGGGTTTGGCATTCCGATCAAAGAAACATATCATGACACCCTATATCCCGATCTCTGGCAACCACGGCAGCGCGATCTCTTCGCCGGAACCTCACGTGCCGAGACAATTACGCGCCCGGGGAATACGATCCGCAAGGTCTATCTATGTCGAGCAAAATCGAAGCTTGGCCCTCCAGGATCGATTCTATTTTTCTACAAGGGAGTTGCCAAAGACCAGAGGTGGTCCTAGATTTTAGACCAGTTTACATCCTTGTTAAGGTGGATCTGGGTTTTATTTAGGCTGCTAATCTCATTGGTTCTGTTTTGCTGACATAGGCCTCATCTGGGGTCAATATGCCGTGAGTTGAATGCGGGCGCTCAGAGTTGTAATACGTCAGCCATTTGCCGATCCCAGCCCGCATTTCCGAGCCTGTCTCAAAGGCATTCAAATAGACGCATTCATACTTCAACGATCGCCAGAGCCTTTCGATCATGCGATTGTCGCGCCATGCGCCTTTTCCGTCCATGCTGATCTTGATGTCTGCGTCGACCAGCACGTCGATCCAAGCGCCGCTGGTAAATTGGCTGCCCTGATCGGTGTTGAAGATTTCCGGCGTGCCGTGCTTGGCGAGCGCCTCTTTCAAAGCCTCGACGCAAAAGTCTGCATCCATACTGTTGGACAGCCGCCACGAAAGCACTTTGCGGCTGTGCCAATCCATGATCGCCACGAGATACAGGAAGCCGCGTCGCATCGGTATGTAGGTAATATCTGCGCACCAAACCTGATTTGGGCGGTCAATTGCCGCATTCCTCAGCAAGTAAGGCCAGATCTTGTGATGCGGATGCTTTTTACTTGTGTTGGGCTCCTGATAGATCGGAACCAGACGCATAAGCCGCATCAAGCGCCGGATCCGGTGGCGGCCACATTGGTGATTGTTGCGCTTCATGTACCGGGCCATCTGACGCGATCCATACCAAGGCGTTTCCAGGAACTGTTTGTCGATGATTTCCATGAACCGCAGGTTCTCAGCGCTCTCGCCGACGGGCTGGTAGTAAAGCCGCGAACGCGACAACTGCAATAGTTCGCACTGTTTACGCATGCTTAACTTATGATCTCGGCTCACCATTTTTTGCCTCGCATCCCGAGCAACTGCTGCGAGGCATCCGCCAAAAAATCTCGCTCCACAACAAGCTGACCTATCTTGGAATGCAGCTTGTCGACGTCAACGGCACTTACCCCATCGGGCGCTGAACCTTTGCGCGTAAATGCCGTCGCCATATTCTCTATCGCCGCCCGTTTCCAAGTCCCTATCTGGGTCGGATGAACGCCATATTTTTTGGACAGTTCCGCCATCGACATCTCCTCGCGGATTGCTTCAAGCGCAACCTTGGCTTTGAAATCGGGCGAATGGTTCTTTCGTTTTGTCATTTGGGATCACTTCTTTCGTCATGCGATCCACCTTAACAACTGGTCCGAAAATCCGCGACCACCTCTACCCGCCCTCACAAGCGATCACTGCACTTGGTATTCTCGACGGCATGACACTGGCACGATCCACGAAGGAACTTATGCAGATGACTGGTGGTCGCTCTGTCTATAGTGAAGAACAGCTGGATGCTTGGAAGGCGACACCGGACAAACCCGTCAAGGTAATCAATTATCTGTTGGTCGCATACATCGACCCGCCGGTGTCAAAGGATGAGCTGGAAACCATGGGCATCATAAACGGGCATCCACAACAATCCGTCTACAAGCTAAGCCTTGATCTGATGGCTGAGCTCGTTAAGCGGTCGAACTTGGAGTTTGACGTATGATCCAGAAGGTTATTGCATTAACTGGGCTGTCCGGGGTCTGAAAAACGACTTTTCTTCGGCATTTAGCCGACCAGATCCCGTTCCAACATCTCGCCGGAGGAAGTCTTATTGCCGCTGCACGCGATGCACGCCCCTTCGAGAGAGACGGGATGCGCTATGCCGATCTCGATGAAAACCAACGGCTATTGATTGATGGTTTTGCGATGGCTCGCGATCCGTCTGTGCCGCTTGTCATAATGGACGGTCACGTTGTAATTGATACAGGTGCCAGACTACAGGAACTACCTACCGACGTTTTTCGAGCACTCGGCATCGAAAAAATGGTCCACCTTGAAGCCGAACCTTCACTTATAAGCACCAACCGTTCCAACGACACCTCAAGACGTCGACCGGCTTGTGATCAAGAAACATTGTCTCGGCATCAGCTTGCTTCACGTGCACATGCCAATTCCATTGCGGTAGCACTGAACGCCGAATTTCACATCGTCACACATAATGACATCAAGTATTTGGCCTTAGAGCTCCTGAAAAGCGTGACCACATTTACACCGTAGTAACTGCGGTGATCCATGTAGATGCTAGATAGCGGCCCTTTCGATATCCCACAGTAAAATTGCCGTGAACAGAATGCCCGCATTTCGTCCACCATAGACCGCTCTTCCCATAATAATGCCTTGAGTTGTCCGCCTTTCTTAGGCCGTTCTTTCATTTTTCACCTCCAGTTTTGCTGCGCGGTCTTTGTGACGCGCAGCAAAACTGGAGGCCCTTTAGGTTTCCAAAGCTGGTGTTGATTTTCAATCGCATCACAGGAGACCCCAGATGTATCACTCCCCCCAATCCTTTGTGCCGGTATTTGACTGGCAAGACCTTATCGAGCGTGGCGATGTCGTGCTGTTTCGCTTTCCGGTCAACGACGACGCTGATGCCCCAGCCGAGCCGCCAAAGCGGCGCCCCTGCCTGGTGCTCGACGTCTTCGATCTTAATGGCATCACGTTCGTCGAACTCGCTTACGGCACATCAGCACCAACAAAGGCCAACCGCGGCTATGAGGTCCGGATAAACCAGACGCCCTCGTGCCATGCCGCAGGCCTTGATCGCCCCTCACGCTTTGTCTGTGCACGCCGCATCATCGTTAGCGTGAACCATTCGGGTTTCGACGGCGGCGGCGATCGCGGCACACTCATCGGCCGCCTTGATCCACCGCTGATCGAACGCATGAATGATGTGCGCGCGCGCATCCAGGCCGAGGCAGATATCCACGCCGAGGCCCTGCGGGAGCAAAGAGAAGAACGAGAGCGCTGGCAGCGCGAAGAGCACGGTTTCCTTTTGCGGAACCGCGCATCTCGCGCAGCCACCCCACCAAAACTCAAAGGAGGTCTTTCATGACCCAACTTCTTCCCATCACCTACGACAACATTGACGCCCTCGCAGCATCAGCCTTTGCAAAGTCCCGTGACTGCCTCACGGCAATCCAGCTGGACATCTTGCACAACATCAATCCAATGGAACGCGTCGGGTTTCAGCGGCTTGTCGATGCGATCGAGAACCGTAAAATCTTCACCCAGGCAATGGTGGACGAACTCGATGTGCAAATCGACGTCCTGTCGCGCCATATCGAAGCCGGCACGACAGTGCTCTCACACGTGGACTACGACGAATGCAATGTGTCAGCTCCCGCCTGCTGGAATGAAGCACGCCAAACCCAACGAGCGCAGGACTGCGCGAGGGCGTTTTTCATCTTACTGGATTTGCATGAGACGCTGATGGCTGTGCACGACCTGATGCACGCGGAGACGGCTCCATCAGAGCTGCGCCAAACGCTCTGATCCCCGAGACACGCGGGATATAGACACCCCGCGTCAGGCGCGCTGACGAACCTTCTGCTGCTACAGATGTCAGCGCGCCGCCTTCAAACACCCTCCACAAGAGGAAATGTGTAGCAAGATGTGTAGCAAAAAAGGGGGGCTCACCTTGACTTTTCGGTCTATCGTATTGATTTTATGATAAAAAATTCCGCACGGACAGAGCCGTAATGGCGGAGACGAAGTCCGCCATACCATGTTCCAGTGAGTTCCAATAAGTACTTAAAATCAATTAGTTAAAGAACTTATAGGTCTTGATTGTTCCAGTACTATCCCCCATATTCCAGTTAATAATGGGGGACGGGATGGCGGACGAAAATTCAAACGATCGAACCAACAAGTCAGGCAAGCACCCCGACAAAGCGTTATCAGCTGCATTTGTCCGCACCGTGACTAAAGCTGGTAAATATACCGACGGCCAAGGCCTGTTCTTGAAGGTGGACCCATCCGGTGCGCGGCGTTGGGTCCAACGCATCGCCATTCGTGGTAAACGGACGGAAATGGGCATCGGGCCCGCATCACTGGTTGGACTTGCCGAGGCGCGGGAAATCGCATTGGCAAACCGCAAGTTGGCACGGCAAGGCGGCGACCCATTGAAAGCAAAGCGCGAGGCAGAGGCTATTCTGACTTTTGAAGACGCTGCCCGAAGGGTTCACGAAATCCACAAGCCGACGTGGCGCAACCAAAAACACGCGGCTCAATTCATCTCTACGTTAGAAACCTATGCCTTCCCGCGTCTGGGCAACCAACGCGTCACAGATATCGACACATCGGACGTTCTAGCCGTGTTGCAACCTATTTGGCTGGAGAAGCCAGAAACGGCGAAGCGGGTCAGACAGCGGATTGGCACCGTATTGAAATGGGCCATCGCCAAGGGGTGGAGGCAGGACAATCCAACCGATGCAATCAGCCAAGCTCTACCCAAACAAGCTAAGGGAGTGAACCACAGGAAGGCTCTGCCCTACGACGAAGTAGCAGGTTGTCTGGAGACGGTCAGGGCATCGGGTGCAGCCATGGCAACTAAGCTGGCGTTGGAGTTGGTTGTACTTACCGCGTGCCGCTCTGGTGAGGTACGCTTAGCGGAGTGGTCTGAAATCAACTTGGACAAGGCCGTGTGGACCATCCCCGCCCAGCGCATGAAAGCTGGTAAGGAACATCTGATTCCGCTGTCTGGCCGCGCTGTTGAGATATTAAACGCAGCCAAGACGCTGGGGAATGGGAAGGACCTTGTGTTCCCAAGCCCAACCACGGGCAAGGCGCTTTCGGATATGACCCTTTCTAAGCTGGTTAAAGAATTAGGTTTTGATGCCGATGTCCATGGATTCCGCACATCATTTAAGATGTGGTGTCAGGAACGGACAAACACACCACGCGAGGTATCCGAGGCAGCGTTGGCGCATACAATTCAGAATAAGGCAGAGGCGGCTTATGCGCGCTCAGACTTTTTTGAGAAACGGCGAAAGTTGATGACAAGCTGGTCGGTGCACTTAGCCACTTCAAAAGGGTCGAAAATTGTATCTATCGGAAAGCTTCAATGAACGAACGGATTTCACGCGCACAGGCTTTAACGCAAACGACTGCGCATCTTAGAGATGAGTATCGAATCGCCAAGAAATCTGACGTTACCATGGGAAGCCTATCAGTCGCGTTTCCCCAAGGTTTTATACCGTATTTCGATGATGACGGTGATTTGATATCGATATCAATATCTCCAGAAAATCCACAACATGTATGCGACCTTCTGAAAGAGGTCGAAACCTCAACGGTTGCCTATAACGCGTTAATTGCGTGGTCTGCGGCACAGCTATTAGTCACGAGATCGATACCAAATCGAGACGTCGAAAAGTTTTTAATCTCACACCTTATAGGGGTAAAAAAAGTCCCCACCAAACTAGGGAGGCGTAGCAAAAAAGCTGCAAAAAATTACCAGCATGCGGTTCTTCGTCTTGCAGTCGCTGAACTCGAAAGTGAAGGCTTCAAGCCAACCCGAAACGATGACACGAACCATAAAAATAGCGCCTGTGACATTGTAGCGGAAGCAATGGCAGCTCTTCGCTTCACACCCCAATCTTTTCGAGAAATCAAACGGATTATAGGAAGCGGTCCACGGGTCGGGTAAACTATCTGGATTAACCGACCTGCTCTTAACTAAGAGATTATTCATAAGTCCTGACAGTACCCTAATGAACTGAATGGACGCAAAATGATCGACAACCACCTACGCCGTTCCGCCGTTGAAGCCGCAACTGGCCTCAGCCGCTCAACAATTTATGACATGATGGACCGTGGCGAATTTCCCCGCCCGATCCGCATTGGCCGCCGCGCCGTTGCATGGCCCGAAACCGCTGTGAATGCGTGGCTTGCCAAACGGCCGTTAGCGGCGCCGCCTGCCAAGTAAGGCAGCCCCGACAATAATCAAATAATTGCAGAAGCGCTTGGGTTTGCCCCGCAAGCCCACAGTCGCTTTGTGCCCAAATTATAGAGAGTTCATTGAATGGGCCTCAACCTCACCAGTTGCGGGGAACAATCCTGCACGTCCACAATTTCACGCCGTATTGCATCGTGAACCGCGACAGCATCAAAGCCGCCGTTAAAGAGGAACTGCTGTCGCGAGCAGAAACCCTTTTCCGAGAGTTCATCGGTGAACCCGCCAAAGCAAATTCGCAAGATTGGCGAGCAAAAGGGCGATCAAGCTTTTCAATGGCAATGGGTGGACCGAATCGCGGGCTTTGGAAAGACTACAGCAGTGGTGAAGGCGGCGACCTTTTTGACTTGATCGCGATTAAATTGTGCGGGCTGGCCAACGCCGCCGTAAACTTCCCCAAGACATTAGACGCTGCAGCGGGTTGGGTCGGCATATCAAAGGATCAACCGATTGATCTAAGCGAGCTGCAAGCCCAGCATAAAACTCGTGCAAGGCAAGCGGCCAAAGCAGAGGCAGTACAAGTCGCCCACCGAGTTAGTCTGATCACAGACCTGCAGGCGAAGGCACAACCAATCAAAGGCAGCCCAGTTGCCGTCTATCTGGCAAGCCGTGGCATTGTGAGCCTACCCGATACGGCCCTAGCCTACCTCCCAGCAATGTCTTATCCTACCATTCGGGGAATTTTGCATCCTCACCGTGCCGCTTTGTGTGTCTGGGGCATAGACGAAAACGGAAAGGTCAGTGGCGGGCAGCGCGTCCTGATCATGCCGGATGGCAGTAAAGCCCCAGAAAATACCCACAAGGCGTCTTTCGGAGCCATACAGGGCAATCCTGCCCGTTTCACGGCTCGAGCGTTAGGTGGCCCTCTTTGCGTAGCTGAGGGTCCAGAAAGCGCCCTGTCCATCTGGCAGGCTACAGGCTTTGAGACATGGGCGGTATTCGGCGTTTCCGGTTTCAAAGGTGCGCCGTTACCGCCTGATCGCAAGGTGATCCTTTGCCCAGACCAAGACGCTCCAGACAGCCCTGCAGGGCGGCAATTCGCGGCAGCCGTAAAACACCACATGGCGGAAGGCCGTGATATTTGGATCGCGCCCGCACCAGAGCCAGAGGGCAGCAAGCGCGATCTAAACGACACTTTGCAACGCGCAGGCAACGCCGCCGTGTCTAATGCCATCGCCTCCGCCCTTGAAGCAAGACCTCAGCGCGAGCAGCCGACCATTTACAATGTCAAACTGCCCAAAGCCGCAAAATTGCCAGACCGACGGAAAGAAACACTGTTGGTTGCAATGCGCGAGACCACCCAAGATAACGCGTTAGCCGTGGCCGTGGCCGTAGCGCAAACGATGCAATTCCGGGCACCCGTTGAACATACCTCCCGAAGCATCGCAGCCATTATTAAGGACCATATGGGCGACAGGCTGTCGGAGGCCGAAATTAGCGCCATAGAAGGCCGCGTAGCATGGATGCAAGGCCAGCGCCGTCAAGCCATACTAGCCCGCACCACGATCGACGAGAACACCGCAAAGCGTCACGAAATGGTGACGATCACGGGCTTAGACCAAATTGACTTGCCCGCGCTAAAAGGGGTTGTTTTGATCAAGGCTCCTATTGGTGCAGGCAAAACGCAACGCGTAGGCCGCCCGTTCATCACAGCCTCAAAAACAGCGGGTGGCGGGGTTATGGCAATAGCGCACCGCACCACCTTGATCGACGAACTAGCGCACCGCTTAGTCCTTCCCCACTATCAAAACAAATCAATCCAAGACGAAATCGAAGAGGTCGGCGGGGTGGCAGTCTGCCTTCCATCGATAACTCGCCACGATATTCAGCGGCTGATGCCCGCCCCACGCTTTGTCTTTATTGATGAAGTCGCGCAAGTTTTGCAGTTTTTAGCAGAGGAAAAGTTATGTCGATCAGGTGGTGGCACAAACTACGAAGTTTACGGGCGACTGCAAGAAATTGTGAGACTGGCCGAAACTGTTGTGGTCACTGATGCCGGTTTAGATATGCGGACAATCCTCTTCTTAGAACAATGTCGACCAAACGAAAGATTTAAGGTCATTGAAATGAAAGCGACGCCAAGTGGTAAAAAGGCCGTTGTGTATGCAAAGGGCGCTGTAGTTTTAACCGAAATATCGATTGAATTGGTAGCAGGTGGCAAAGTGTGGCTTGCTTGTGAGGGGGCAAAGAAGGCCGCCGCCTTGGCCGCGTCATATGCGAAGCGCGGGTATAAGGTGATTTGCATAAGCGCAGAGACAAAATTTAATACAGAGCAACGGGCTTTTTTGCAAAACGCAGATGCCCAATCGCGCCTCTATGACATTGTGATTGCGTCCCCCGCCATTTCATCGGGCCTAAGTATTGAACACAAGGGCGACCCTCATTTCACGCTGGGGGCATATATTGGCGCTGGCACAGTGACGCGACCAGAGGATGCAAAACAGCAGCTTGGCCGTGTCCGCTATCTGACCCGTTTTGCAATCGGTTTAGAGCTATTAAACTTCACAGGCGGGCAGACCGTCAAAGCAACTCGCAAGGGGTCAGAAAGGGCCGCCGAGATCGAGGGCTTGGACGTATCGTGGACGGGCTTTGACGATTATGTTGCACAGATTAAAGTCGATGCAGCAAACGCCCGCGCTGATTTTGGCGCTGGCCTATGGTTTCTTCTAGAAGCGGATGGGTGGACCCTAGAACGCCCACCGATCATAGATAGCAGGGCTGCACGCGAAGAAATGCGCAATATCACAGCAGAACACAAAGCCGCCCGCATTGCCGATATTCTAAACGCCGCCCCGATGGACAGCCACCAAGCTATGTTAATCGAAGGCATGGCGCGAAATACCGAACAAGAAACGCGATGGCTTGCCCACACTATGAGGCTTCAGTTAGGCAAGCTGGACCTGACAGAACAAGACGTGACGTTTTGGGATGGTGGACGGGGGAGTGAAAAGCTTGCTCATTATGTTGATCTGATGCAGTGCGAAACTGAATCATTTTTTGAGAGTGGATTTTTGACACAGCGCCCCTTTAGGATCGCCCGCCGCCGCCTTTACGCCACTCTCTTTGAGGGCATTGACCTGATACAGCCAATTACCTCGGACATAGCTGAAATGATCATAAACAGAATCATGAAGCAGCCAGAGGCCTATGCCGCTGTGGAAATCGTCGGGCCTAAATATAGGGCGAGTTTTCGGGGGAATAACGATGTTTCTAATCACGTAAAGCGTCCTCAGAAGCCAAGCCAAGAACTAAAAGACATTTTTCAAAGGTGTGGGTTGGCGGTCAGCTTGCAGCGCAAGCGGACTGTCCCTTTAGGGGCTGTCTTATTAGATAAGAAGGGCGCTAAAGGGACAGAAAGCCTGCGTGGAAATGTAGTGACGGTTACGCCTGACAGTTACGCCTATATGGCTGAAACGCTGGCAAGACGTGGCACCTTTGATCTGGACGCCGAACTAGCACGTGCTGAGAGGCAAAGCGCTTCAGGCAATTGAAGTAATTAATGTCACGCTTGGGGTGGTTAAGCCGCGTCACGTTTGACCAACCGTTTTCCGTCATCAGGAAAGCCAACGGCTCCAAAAGATAACTACGTTAAGGCTGATGAAATTCAATTACTGGGCTGCAGATAGAGGCCTGTGCCCGCTTGGTGGACTTCCCCCCTCATTGGTGCTGGACTTAAAACCACGAGCGACCCAACATTAGCACCGGCGGCATCACACCAGCTATGAAGCCGAATGAAGTAGAGTGTGATTTGAGGCGGAACACTTTTATAAATGTAGGATTACCGTCCTTTTAGCCGCACAGCAGCAATGCACGGTCGATCTCGGCCAGAGATGGTCGTGGATGGCACAAAGGCCTCAACATCGACCTTATGTGCCCCTGTTATGGGCGTAGTGGTTGTGCTTAAGCCTTTCCCATCTTCTTCAAATCCGTCATCAATCATTTGCGCAACTCATGGATGACAAATATGACCGAAGAACAAAAAAAGAAGCTGGAACAAAAGCTCTGGGATATTGCCAACACGTTGCGCGGCAAAATGAATGCGGATGAGTTTCGTGACTACATCCTTGGCTTCATCTTTTATAAATACCTGTCCGAACGGCTCAATCTCTATGCGAACTCGGTTCTGGCGTCCGATGGCATCGACTTTGCGCAGATTGACGAGAATACCAATAACGGTAAAGCCTACCTTGCTGCGGTGTCAGAGGCGGCGATTGATGAGCTGGGGTTTTTCCTAAAACCCTCCGAGCTATTCCGCGCCGTGGCCAAACGTGGCAGCAAGGCGGGGAACTTCATTATCGAAGACCTCGCGCGTATCCTCAACAATATCGAACGCTCCACGATGGGCACGGAATCCGAGGATGATTTCGACGATCTGTTCTCGGACATGGACCTGACGTCGAACAAGCTGGGCCGCACTGAAGAGGCCAAGAATACGCTGATTGCAAAGGTACTTACCCACCTCGACGAGATCGATTTTGAGCTAGAGAATGCCGACAGCGATGTGCTGGGTGATGCTTATGAATACCTGATCGGGCAGTTTGCCTCGGGCGCGGGTAAGAAGGCGGGCGAGTTTTATACGCCGCAAGAGGTTTCCACGATCCTTGCCAAGATCGTCACCACGGGCAAAACGCGGATCAAATCGGTTTATGATCCGACATGTGGGTCGGGTTCCCTACTCTTGCGCGTCGCAAAAGAGGTCGAGGTGGGTGACTTCAACGGCCAAGAGATGAACCGCACCACCTATAACCTTGCGCGGATGAACATGATTTTGCACGGGGTGCATTACCGCAATTTTGATCTGAAACAAGAAGACACGTTAGAGCATCCGCAGCACGCCGAGAAACGGTTCGAGGCGGTGGTTGCTAACCCGCCCTTCTCTGCCAAATGGTCCGCCAATCCGCTGCTGCTGAATGACGACCGCTATGCGCAATACGGGCGGATGGCCCCAGCGTCCAAGGCGGATTTTGCGTTTGTGCAACATATGCTGCACCAGTTGGATGACAACGGCACGATGGCCGTAATCCTGCCGCATGGGGTGCTGTTTCGTGGGGCCGCCGAGGGGCATATCCGCGAATATATCATCAAGGAACGCAACTGGCTGGACGCGGTGATCGGGCTGCCTGCGAATATCTTTTACGGCACCTCGATCCCGACCTGTATCCTTGTGTTCAAGAAATGCCGCGAACACCCCGAGGATATTTTGTTCATCGACGCCTCCACCTGTTTCGAGAAGGCCAAGAACCAGAACTATCTGCGCCCAGAGGACATCGACAAAATCGTGGGCATGTATCAACGGCGCGGGGTGGAGAAAAAGTTCAGCCACCGCGCGGCGCTGACGGAAGTGGCCGAGAACGACTATAACCTCAACATCCCCCGCTATGTGGACACCTTTGAGGCCGAAAAACCGATTGATCTGGGGGCTGTGGCGGCAGAGTTGAAAGCGGTCACGGCAAGCATGAGCGACCTCGACACAAAAATCGCAGCCTTCTGCGCTGAGCTGGGCATCGAGGCCCCGCTATGAACGTGCCAGCGCTGCGGTTTCCTGAGTTTGAAGGGGAGTGGGGCGAAGTTGAGTTTGGGGACGTTGTGTCATTTTCCAGTGGCGGCACTCCCTCAAAGGCAGTTGATGCTTACTGGGGCGGTGAAATTCCTTGGATCAGTGCCGCCTCAATGCATAGCGACATTATCACAACTTCCGAGCGGACTGTTTCAGAATTAGGCGCGCAGAACGGAACACGTTTAGCCCCCGAAAATACAGTCCTTATGCTTGTAAGGGGGAGCATGCTTTACAATCGTATCCCTGCTGGGATCTGCAAAAATACTGTGACCTACAATCAAGATGTGAAAGCACTAACACCAAAAGGCGGGGAAACGCCTCATTTTTTGATGGCATACATTCGCGCTAAAGAATCCAAGCTGTTAGCGATGGTTACGGGCACGGGTATTGGCGCGGGTAAGTTGGATACAGATGAACTAAAGGCAATGGCGTTTGATCGGCCCTCCCTCCCCGAACAAAAGAAAATCGCGGATTTTCTGGGGGTGGTGGATGCAAAGCTGGGGGCGTTGGGGCGGGTGCGGACGGGGTTGCAGGACTATAAGCGCGGGTTGATGCAAGCCCTCTTTGCCCAAACCCTGCGCTTCACCAAACCCGACGGCTCCGCCTTTCCCGATTGGGAAGAAAAGCGGTTGGGGGCTGTTTTGCATGAGCATAAGCTCAAAAGCGCCCGCACCGAACAAGTCTTTTCGGTGTCGGTTCATAAGGGGCTAATCAATCAAATCGAACACTTAGGGCGCAGTTTCTCCGCTGCGGATACAGGGCATTACAATCGCGTCAAACCGAATGATATCGTTTATACAAAAAGCCCGACAGGCGACTTTCCACTCGGTATTATTAAGCAGGCGCATATCGCCGAGGATGTTATCGTGTCACCACTTTACGGGGTATTTACTCCTGAAACGCCTTCGCTTGGTTACTTACTTCATGTCCACTTCGAAACTCCCATTTCTGTCTCGAACTATCTCAGCCCCATTGTTCAAAAGGGCGCAAAGAACACAATCAACGTAACCAATAGCGGCTTCTTATCGAACAAGCTGATCTTACCAGTTTCGCGCGACGAACAACGCCTAATTGCGAACGCTCTGCAAGCGATGGACGCGAAGATTGCCGCTGTGTCGGATCAGATCACCAAAATGGAGGCCTTTAAAAAGGGCCTTCTCCAACAGATGTTTGTGTAAAGGGGCCACGTTATGGGCGCGTATCAATCCGAGGCGGAGTTAGAGGCGGGGCTGGTCAAGCGGCTGACAAACGGGCTTGGCTATGCCCCCGTTAGCCTGCCCGATATGGCGGCGATGCATGCCAACCTGCGCAAACAGATTGGTATCCAGAACGGTGTGGCCCTGACGGACGCCGAGTTTGCCCGTGTCCTCAACCACCTCGACAAAGGCAACGTGTTCGAGCGCGCCAAGATCTTGCGTGGCCGTATGCAACTCACCCGCGACGACGGCACGCCGTTTTACCTGCGCTTTCTGAACACCGATGAATGGTGTCAGAACCAATATCAGGTCACCACCCAAGTGACCGTCACAGGCCACCACAAAACCCGCTTTGATGTGACCTTGCTGGTCAACGGATTGCCGCTGGTGCAGATCGAGGTGAAACGGCGCGGCATCGAGTTGAAAGAGGCGTTTAACCAGATCAACCGCTATCAGAGGCACAGCTATTGGGCCGAGAGTGGCTTGTTCAACTACGTGCAGTTGTTTGTGATCAGTAACGGCGTGAACACCAAATACTACGCCAACAATCGCAATCATGATTTCAAACAGACGTTCTTTTGGGCCAAGGAAGATAATAGCCTGATTACCCAACTGGATGCCTTTGCCGATGTGTTTTTGGAAAAATGCCACGTCAGCAAGATGATCAGCAAATACATCGTGCTGCACGAGAGCGACAAGATCTTGATGGTCCTGCGCCCCTATCAATACTACGCCGTCGAGGCGATTGACGCGCGGGTCAAGGCAGGTCGCAAGAACGGCTATATCTGGCACACGACGGGGTCGGGCAAGACCCTGACCAGCTTTAAGGCCGCGCAAGTGCTGATCGATAATCTCAAGGTGGATAAGGTCGTGTTTGTGGTGGACCGCGCCGATCTGGATTATCAGACGACCAAGGAGTTCAACCACTTCTCTGACGGCTCTGTGGACGGCACGACCAACACCCACGCGCTTGTCGGGCAGTTGGGCGGCGATACAAAGCTGATCGTCACCACGATCCAGAAGCTGAACACCGCGATTTCGCGCGACCGCTACGAGGGCAGTCTGGAGGCCGTGAAAGACAGTCGCGTCGTTTTCATTTTCGACGAATGCCACCGCTCGCAATTTGGTGACACGCACAAACGCATCGTCAGTTTTTTCAGTAAAGCGCAGATGTTCGGGTTTACTGGCACACCGATCTTTGCCGATAACGCCGTGGGCAAACGCACGACCAAAGACCTGTTTGATCAATGCCTGCATAAATATGTCATCACCGATGCGATTGCCGATGAAAACGTGCTGAGGTTCTCGGTCGAGTATTGGGGCAAGCTGAAGCGCAAAGACGGCAGTCTGATCGACGAGGACGTGCCTGCGATCAACGTGCGCGAGTTCTTTGACAGCCCCGAGCGTATCGAGGGCGTTGTCGATTGGATCATCCAGAACCACGACAACAAGACCCATAAAAAGCAATTCAGTGCCATGTTGTGCGTCAGCTCCGTCGATGCGCTGATCACCTATTACGAGACGTTTCGGCGCAAAAAAGAGGCTGGCGAACACCACCTACGCGTCGCCACGATCTTCACCTATGGCCCCAACGAGGCTGATCCTGACGCGGATGGTCTGATTGGCGATCCCGACCTGAATATGGCCGATGTTGCCGTCGATGTGCATAAACGTGACCGCCTCGAATCCTTCGTGGCCGACTACAACGCGATGTATCAAACCAAGGAGACCGTGAAGGATAGCACGGGATTTTACACCTACTATAACCATCTCAATCAACGCCTAAAGAACCGCGACAAGAAAGAAGCGCTCGACAAGGATCGGCTCGATATTTTGCTGGTGGTCAATATGTTCCTGACGGGCTTCGATGCGAAAAAGTTGAACACGCTCTATGTGGACAAGAACCTGAAATATCACGGATTGATCCAAGCGTTCTCACGGACCAACCGGATTTTGGGGCAACTCAAATCACAAGGTAACATCGTCTGTTTCCGCAATCTGAAACCAAACACTGATCAGGCGATTACACTTTTCTCCAACAAAGAAGCCATTGAGACCATCCTGATGGCCCCTTACGGCGACTACCATGAGCGGTTCAACGCGGCGGTTGAAGCATTGCACGCAATCGCACCCGATCCAGACAGCGTGAACGACCTAAAGTCGGAAGAGGATCAGCTGGCCTTTGTCCAAGCTTTCCGCGACCTGATCCGCCTGCGAAACGTGTTGACCAGCTTCACCGAATACGACCCAAGCGAACTGGATATTGATGCACAGACCTTTGAGGACTACAAAAGCAAATACCTCGACATCCACGACAAGGTGAAGTCCGACAAACCTGACGATGCCGTATCTATCATTGATGAGGTCGACTTCGAGTTAGAGCTGATCCAGCGCGACGAGATTAATGTGGCCTACATACTAGCGCTTCTTGCAGATGCGCTCGCAGACCAAGACAGCGAAGACCCCAAAATCAGGGATGCGTCCAAGGCCAAGAAAAAGATGGCCTATGACCTGCTGGGGTCCGAGCGGCACCTGCGCAGTAAACGTGACCTCATCGAGAAGTTCATCGACCAGCACATGCCAATGATTCCAACAGGCCAGCCTGTCAGTGAGGCGTTTAACGGATTTTGGGACGCTGAAAAATCAAAAGCCATCACCGAGATTTGCGTAACCGAAAAACTCGACCCCGCAGCGTTCAAAGCGATGATTGAGCAATATCACTTCTCAGGGAAAAAGCCTCTGCAAGGTGATATTGTGAAAGCTATGCCCGCCCCGCCAAAAATCCTTGAGCGCAAATCTATCGTCGAACGTATCGCGGCAAAACTAATGAAACTTGTTGCCACCTTTGATGAGGGGATTGGGTCTCTATAAGTTCAACGTTGGCAGAGTGGTCAAATTTTGTTGGCTAATGGCACGGTTCAAAATCACAAGGTCATCAAATTGAGAATGGGGGACAAAATGAGGGACGAATTAAGTCACAATCACCCTAAGTTATTGTTAATTAATGATAAAATAGAGGATTGTGGCGGAGACGAAGGGATTCGAACCCTCGAACGAGTTACCCCGTTACTCCCTTAGCAGGGGAGCGCCTTCGACCACTCGGCCACATCTCCACCGACGCGTATAGCCAAGTAAACATAAGGGTTACAAGGCTAAAATTCCCATTTTTCAAATTTCCTACATGGGAGGAAAATCCCTCAAAATGGCACTGTGAGGCACTGAATGGCACCCAGTTTGGGAAACATTTGGTCAATTTCCCTCACAGCGAAAGCGCCTTTAAAACGTTTTGCGTGTCCAGAACCGCTACTATCTGCAACCCTATAGATCTTCTGCTCTCAACGAGTTTTTCTGAACAGCCAAGCGCGCACCTGAGAGCGCGTGATCACTATGTGTTTCAACCAAAACCTGAATGCCGGCGTTCGCAAACCGAGCCAACATCTCGCCCATTCGAGATTGAGCGCGTGGATGAAGGTGCACCTCAGGGCTGTCGATGACTACTACTTGGCCTTTATGCGCAGATAAAAGAGCCACTACCAATGGGAACGCATAGCTGAGCCCGTATCCGATATTTGCGGGCCTGGACCAAGCACTGCTCCGGCGGAGGCGGAACTCAAGCCGAGAATAGCTGGTTCCACTTATAGCCGCAGCGTTTGCAAATGCACCGGGAAATAAGTGGCCAAGCCACGCATCACTTGCGCGCGAAATGTCACGATCTCGTCACTTGGGAAACGCTTTTCTTCTTCAACTGGGTTGTCAGCGTTTCTCACGTACAGCCAAGGGGCATATTGCCCTTCACTTCCTACATCTGCACTTACAGGGTCTGCATCGTCAGGTGAAGGAAACACATCTTGGCGACCATGTCTGGTTGCGCCATGGATGTCCTCACCTTCACTTCTGCTTTCAACACCGCAAGTGTGGCACAATGCGATGCCGTCTGGGGAAAGTGGTATCCACCCCATCTCCACTCCAAAACATTTTTTTGAACATTAAACATCAAATGCGTTGCTGAGAGCGCCTGCTGAAATTTTAAGAGGCGACCGCTTTGACATTCGCAGAAACTCTCGTGTCGCTGTTCCGACGCGGCCTGCGGAGCAACCGCAGGCCATTAAGCACAACAAGGACCGTACCCCCTTCATGGCCGATCACTGCCACAGGCAAAGGGAGATCGAAGAACAGTCCGCCCAAGACAAGTACGCCCATAGCACCCATAGCAAAGATCAGGTTCTGACGGATGATTTTGGCGGTCCGCCGCGCCAGTCTATGTGCCTCCGCAAGCTGCCCCATATCTTCTGACAAGAGCGCAACATCGGCGGCCTGAAGCGCGACCTCCGACCCCGCCGCGCCCATGGCAATTCCCACGTCAGCGCGAGCGCTGCTGCGTCATTAACGCCGTCTCCGACGAAAGCGACCCTGCCCTCGGCAGCCAGCGCGCCGATCATACGAAGCTTGTCCTCGGGGAGCATGTCGGAGTGGATCTCGCCGGGCTGGAAGCCGAGTTCGCCGCCTATGCGCAAAGCCACCGGCCGTCTATCGCCCGTCATCATGATGATCTTTTTGACGCCGCTCTCACGAAGCGCCGCAAGTGCCGGTCTGGAACTCGGGCGGGTCTGATCCGCGAGGCTGACGGCACCGAGAAGCCGGGCATCCTGGCCAAAATAGATGACCGTCTGTGTGTCCTCGGCCAGCATCGTCAGGGACGCATGTTCGATCCCGGCTCCCATTCGCGCCGCCATGCGCGGATTGCCGGCCCACAACGTTACACCTGCCCTGTCGCCGGTGATACCCTCGCTCGGCAGCGCGACGACATTCTCCACCTGCGCCGGAGTGATCCCGCGATCGGCCGTTTCCTGCCGGATCGCCGCGCCGCTGTGGTGTTCCGACTGGGCCTCGAGCCCAGCCAGAAGGGACAGGAATTTCTCCTCATTGCCATCAAGCGCAACGACCTTGGTGACCGATGCCTTGCCTGTGGTCAGCGTGCCGGTCTTATCGAAAGCAAAGGTATCGACCGCGGCGAGCGTTTCGAGCGCAGCCCCTCCCTTGAACAGCACGCCCCCCCGTGCCGCCGCCGAGAGTGCGGACAGAATTGCGGCGGGAACCGAAATCACGATGGCGCAGGGGCTTGCCGCAACCAGCAGAACAGCCGCGCGATAGAGCGCCTTGTGCCAGTCATTCTCAAGCCAGATGAAGATGGCAAAGGCAAGGATGGCGCCGAGTAGAACCGCAATCGTATACCGCTGTCCAAACCATTCGCTGAAACGTTCGGACGGCGCCTTTTCCGCCTGCGCTTCGGTCACCAGAGCGATCATTTGCGCGACAGTGCTTTCCTCGACCGTTTTCGTAACCGCGACTTCCAGCACTCCGTCAAGGTTGACCGTTGCCTCGAACACCTTTTCGCCCTGCTGCTTGCTGACGGGCATGGATTCACCCGTGATATTTGCCTCGTCCAGCGCACCACGGCCAGTGGTGATCACCCCGTCGGTAGGTACGCGCGCGCCAGGCCGCAGAACGAAGATGTCATCGACCTTCAGATCGGCGGCGGAAATTTCCGTGACTGTGCCATCGGGTGCCTTTCGCAGCGCGGTCTCGGGGCGCAGCGACATCAGGGCCTCAACAGCTCGGCGCGCGCGTCCAAGTGCGCGATCTTCCAGGGTTGTCGAAACGCTGAACAGCGTCAACAGCACCGCACCTTCAAAGGGTGCACCGACGGCGGCGGCGGCAATGGCCGCGACAACCATCAGCAGATCGATATCCAGAATATGGTCTTCCCACAGAGCTACAAGCGCCCGCCACGCTGCGGGCACCCCCCCGGCCAGATATACGAGCAGCAGACTGGCCATGGAAGTGCGTTGGGCTGCGATGTCCTCCAGTGGCCACAGAGCGAGAGCCGCCAGTAGCATCCCGAGGATCGTCAGGCCCGTCAACAACATCGCACGATCTACGGCGAACAGCTTTTTCACAATATCCACCCGAATGCTGGAACAGAAATGTATAAGTCAGATATCATGATTGGTCCTCCGGTTGCCAGTAAACGCTGTCATACGGGTTGTGCAGCCACAAAGACAATTAATTCGCGAGGATGCGTAGTGGCGCATATGCTAAGGATTTCCCAGACGTGGCTCCCGCAGGCCCATGACGTAAACGGGCGATCAGACAATTAGGCTGCTATTAGCAATTCAATACCCTACTTACCGAACTACCATTCAACATCGGTAGACGCGGCGTTCCTGAAGAACTGCGGCTTTCTGTTTATGTGCCCGCGGTCTTGAAGCGATCGGTACGGGTCGTTTCCATGCAGTTCATCTCCCCTCTGCTCAGGCGAGTGCCGCCGGCTCTTCGAGAAGTCGCCCGTAGTTGGCGGCCCTAACCGGCCGTTGCCTCATTGAACCGCATGCTGCTGTGCGGACTTTTCAGACCTTTGCCGCAAGTGTCCTAATGTTCGCTTTTGTGACTCGCTCCAAAAATGGTCGTTTTTGGCGTACTTGTGCAGACGTTAAATTGCGCTAATTTTAGTATTGATTTCAACGTGGTGCCAAAGCGTTACAATGTATTTTCTCTTTTATTACGTTTATTCTCATTTTAAAAATCAATGTAGAACTCAACTATGGGGTGAAATGCCCCGCTTAATACGGGAATAGATTACATGAGAAATTCGACCATTTTTGCCTTAGCTGGACTCAGCACCTTAATCATCGCTCAAAACCTCAAGCAGAGTAGCATTTAGATGCGTTCGACAAACGGTGAAGACGGTGTTCATGCGCCCCCCAAATACGGTGAGCATGTTATCCGGCAACTTCATGATACAGGCTGGTTATCCAAGCTGACGACGGTCTAAGGCCAACGACATCCAGACATTTGATATGCAAGCCGGTTCTACCGACCGCTGTGGGCCGCACAGATATCGTAAAAATGATACTGCAAAGCGCCTTTACATTTATTCCCTTTCTAGGAAGGGGCGAGTTCGTGTTAAAGATAGATTGTATGTTTTTAGAAAGCCCTGTTAATGAAATTAGTCGTACAGATCCCGTGCCTGAACGAAGAAGAAAATCTTGCGCAGGTTCTGGAACGTATCCCCAGGGAAATTCCCGGAATCACTGTGATCGAAACACAGATCATCGATGACGGTTCAAGCGACCGGACAGTCGAGATCGCCAAACAGATGAACGTGACCCATGTCCTCCGCAATCACACCAATCGCGGGCTTGCCTATAGTTTTCAAGTGGGGATTGAAAACGCGCTTCGTAACGGTGCCGATATTATTGTGAACACCGATGGCGATCATCAATATGACAGTGCCAGCATCACCGATCTGGTCAAGCCAATCGTTGAAAACAAAGCCGATATCGTGCTTGGTGATCGGCAACCGGCCCAAAATACCAAGTTTTCACCACTTAAACGCCTGTTGCAAAAAACAGGCAGCGCGGTGGTCAGCAATCTGGCACAAGTGGATATTTCCGACGCGGTATCGGGTTTTCGGGCCTATTCGCGTAACGCGGCGTTAAGCATCAATGTGATGACCCGTTTCAGCTATACGACCGAAACCCTGATCCACGCCGGCCAACAAGGGTTCAAAATCACATCTGTTGTGATCAAGACCAATCCGACCAGCCGGCCCTCGCGTTTGTTCGGGTCGATGTGGTCATTTGTCGGGAAACAGGCGGCGACTATTTTGCGTAGCTATGTGATGTACCGCCCGCTGAACGCATTCATGAGCCTGGGCGCGGTGATGATCGTGATCGGGTTATTGCCTGTCTTGCGGTTTCTTTATTTTTTCATGGCAGGCAATGGCGATGGCAATATCCAGTCGCTTGTTTTGGGTGGTGTGTTTCTTTTGGCGGGGTATATCACGGTTATTCTGGCGCTTTTGAGTGATACAATCGCGACAAACCGACAACTGCTTGAAAGGATATTGCGGCGCGTGCGCGACATCGAGATGGCGCAGGCAGAGACGACCAATGCACCGCTGGAAAACCGCTCTGTAAAAGCGCAAAGCAGACAGTCATGACACAAGATAAAACGGTTCTTTGCGCATGTCTTTGCGCGTTGATCGGCGTGTCGGTCTATGCTTTGTTGGCCTTTGGGATCATTATGCCGCAGCCTTATCCCTATTTTGGCACGGATATCTATAACGCCTATTTTTACCGTTTGCTTGAAGGTCGCTTTGATCTGCCTTTGCGTATGCTGACGCTTGAAGGGCATTATAGCGCAGATGGCACGGGTATTTTATATCACGGGATATCGCCGCTTTTGACACGTGCGGCGCTGCATCCGTTTGTCGTGCTTAATCAATTTCCAACGGCGCAATTTTCCATCTGGCTTTGGGCGGCCATTGGCACGGGGCTTTATCATCTCGCGCTTTTTCAGGTGATCCGCAAATATATCGGCGGGATATCCTTGGCATGGGTTGTCATGACAGGGTTGGCGATCTGGATTTGTAGCCCCGGTTTCCTGCTAAGCACCAATCCGGTGCTTTATCATGAACCAATCAGTATTTCGTATGCCGCGATGGCTGTCGCTTTTTATCTTATGTTACGCTGTGCGCTGTTTGGGATGCCGTGGCGCTATGTCATAATTCCGGCGGCGTTTATGGCGGGGATATTATTGCATGCACGCCCACATCTGGCAGTCGGTCTTTATGTCGGAATTTCGGCGATGATTGCCATGGCCCTTTGGCAAGACACAAAACGTATGCTTGTTCCCGCAATTGTCAGTCTTGTCATTCTTGGGTTTGCGGGAACGCTTTTTTTGCAACTTAATACAGCGCGTTTTGGATCTGCAACTGCTGCACACGGCCAGATTGAAGGCCCCGACGCGCAAAGCCAGGTCCAATACGGCCCTGTATTTTTCGGAAGCGATTATGCGATCAGTGGACGCGGTGTTGTCTTTGCCGAGCATGGCCGGTTTCATCCGTGGCGTATTTTACCCAACGCATTGATTTACATATTCGATGCGCCTGTCGCCATCGTGCAAAGTGCAACCCTGCACCGAAAGGCAACCGAAGACATCTCTGGTTACGGCTTTGTCGAAACACCGCGTTTCGGGATGCTGATACTTTGGACGGCATGGATCACACTTATGGTGGTTGGGCTAAGCATGGGACGACCGCGTCTATCGGGTGGCTATCGCGCCATACCTCTTTTGCTGACGACAGGTATCGCTGCGGGTTTAATGCTGAGTTATCCAACGGTTACCCTGCGGTACAGATTTGACGTCTGGCCCTTGGTTATGGCGTTGTGTTTGCTAAGCCTTCCAGGTCTGATTCGCCGGTTTGGTCCGGAAATTCTGCAAAATGCCCGTGTTTTATCGTTAAGTGTGATTGTCCTTCTTTGCGGTGTTTTTTTATCGGCCCGCGTCGCTGTTCCGCTAAAGCTGAGCTATCAAAAAGCACCGGGGCATACATATGAAGCATGGGATGTCGATATGTGTCTTACCCGGCTTGCAAGACATGCATTTTCGCCCGAGAGACTGGCGCAACTATGTGTTGACCCCCAAAGCGTTTTTGAACAGCGCAGCAAAGATTGAAGCGTAGATATGATAAAGGCGACAGCAAAACGGTCTTATGTGAAAACGGTGCACGGTTTGGGTGCCGTCGCACAACGCATCGGTGTTCTTGGCTGGTTGGACCGTCGGCAGGACCGGCGTGGATTTCATTGGGTGCGCGCGCTTTTTGCCATTTATGATGTGGACCAAATGATCGCACTGGATGTGCCGTGGTGGACGTACCGTGCGATTGATGCGGTCGATCAGTTTCTACAGTCACACCCGCAGGCGGCGGTGTTTGAATTTGGCAGCGGCGCCAGCACCGTCTGGCTGGCCCGTCGTGCCGGACCTGTTCACAGCGTCGAACATGACAAAGACTGGTTTGATCTTATGCAAAGCCGGATTGCACCGTATGATAATATTCAGCTGACACATGTGCCCCCCGATACCGGACAAAGCAAAGACCCGCTATATCATTCCCAAAAAGAAGATTATGCGGACCGCAGTTTTGAACAGTACGTCAAAACGATTGCCCAAACGGGCCGGACATATGATCTTATTATTATCGACGGTCGTGCCCGCCCCGCGTGTCTGCATG
Source organism: Yoonia sp. MH D7 (assembly GCF_054439475.1). Taxonomy (NCBI): domain Bacteria; kingdom Pseudomonadati; phylum Pseudomonadota; class Alphaproteobacteria; order Rhodobacterales; family Paracoccaceae; genus Yoonia; species Yoonia sp. MH D7. The sequence goes on along the minus strand of NZ_JBTJCF010000001.1, from coordinate 177,015 downwards.
TCGCACAAAGCTGTTTGGCCAAGGGTGGCATGATTGTTTTTGATAATACCAAACGTCAACGGTATGACACCGCTATCCGCAAAAGCGATCTTCATGCGACCCATCTTTCGGGTATGACGCCGTCGTTGCCCTATCCAGACAAGACAACTCTTTTGCGGCAAACACCCACCGACGGTCGCAATGCCTGACAGGGTTGCAATACCGAAACTGGCCGCACGGCGGATCGGGCAACTGATCACCGTAGCGGCGCTTTTGTTTTTGACATTGGCGCTATACCGGCAATGGTCCAACATTATCGACTGGCAACCAACCGTCGGTCAGGTTGCGTTATTTGCCATGCTGACGCTGGGTTACAGTGCCGCCTTGATGCTTTTGGCATATAACTGGGTCACAATCGTGCAAACATTGATGCCGCAATCACCGCCACGGGCCGTGATTTTTCTGTCCTATACCAAAACGCAAATCGCCAAATACGTCCCGGGAAATATTGTACATCTTGTCAGCCGTCACATGCATCTTAAGCATCTGGGGCTGGATCACCGGCCCCTTGCCACTGCATCTTTGCTGGAACTTGTCAGCTTACCGTTTGCGGCAGTTATCGCCATCTGTCTTGCTGGGTCTTTTATCGATGATACAAGCATGGGCTATCGGGTATTTGGGACATCGGGGTCGTTGCCACCATTATTCTTTTTTGTGGCTGTGGGCCTGTCCGCTTTGGTTATCTGGCGTACCCAAAGATCCTGGCATTTGCCCGCCACAATTGTCTTGTTTCGGGCGGTGGGATTTATGGTGTGTCAGGGGGGTATATTTGCGGTTGTGCTGTATGCCGTGTCAGGCAGCTTTATCGCCGTTGCGATCCCTGCGGCAATTTTAGCTTGGTTAATCGGTTTTCTGACCCCCGGCGCCCCGGGGGGATTGCGGTGCGCGAGGCGCTGTTGATCAATCTGCTTGCGCATGTGGCGTCGGGCGACGCGATTTTGATCGCGGCATTGATTTTACGGATCATCACCACGGCTGGTGATCTTGTTCTTTATGTTTTTGGCAACTTGGTTACTGATAGACGTTGACGTCTGGTCGTTTGGTTTTGCCCGGGCCGCGCAACTTTCAAAAGACAAATCTTATTGTAAACAAGTGACTTTTGCGTAACACAGAAGGCATTGTACGTTTGTCCGGACCAAAAACCTAAAATACAAAGTAGAGCCGAAAATTGAGCACTCTTCATACAGTTAAAAAATATCAAACATCGAAGCCAAGCTAAAGCAGTCACTGTATTTTCCTGAACATTATCCTTTTGTTTTTGTCAGCAATGCAAAAGTTGCTTGTTCCTCGATCAAGAAATCCATCTGGATGTCATCAAGCCCGGATACCTATTCCGACGGCGTAAACCTCCATGATCGCATTAAGGGTCCGTTTGAAAACAATATTTTCGCAGCGGCAAAACAGTGACCGAGGAGCTTAACGTACTATTCTGCCCTCTACCGGAGCGGACCCCATGAAGACTGTAACCGCCGTCAGTAAAACGAAAACCAAAAATGCATCGTATTGGGGGTAAAGTACAATTCCTATCAGCCCCAATATCGCATGCCCAATCAGCCACACTGACTTAAAAGGCGAGAAAACAATTTCTCCATTAACCGCTGAAGTGTTTGGTGTGGCTACAATCCGCTCTATGGAAATCAGGTCAGTCATGATCTGAAGTTTCGTCGAAACGATCATTTTTGGCAACGATTTGATTGGGAGAATTCAGGAACACCAAAAACACTCGTTTTTGGAACACGCTCAAATTTTCTTACTTGGGCAACAATCCCCTCAAAAATGGCACTCAACGTTGTAGGTTTCTCGTTCACCTGAAGGTTCTGGATTTCTAAGAAACGAATTTTGTCTCGACGAGAGCGATCTTGGGGCCTTGTTAATATGGAAGTCATTCATAAAGCGCATATTCTCGGACAGATTGGCATAAGCTAAATACGGCCGTTAGTGCACCGTAGGGCATCCTTCACTCTGGGCTCGAAAGAGTCTTTCACCGCACTTTGCACCGTTGACTACAATGCGAACGAAATTGCCCTTCGTTGCGATTGTGCCAATGACCGCTTTACTAGCATGGGCTGTCTACCGGTACCGTCAGGTTTCGGTAGACTGCGGGGCTATGCTTTTAGCGGTTAACGACCCAGTGCGGGCATAGCGTTTTGTAGAGCATCGATAGTGATGCCGAGGGTGGTTGCGACCTTACTTAGATCTGCATTTCGACCACCGGCGTCTTCGAGGGTTTGACGTAGAAGGCCTGCATCCACACCCAAGGTTTCGGCAATCGCGTCAAAGTCAGGCGCACCGCCGCCAGGCCCCCCTTGACCATTCGTTGAGCCAATACCACCGGCTGCGTTGGTCGAGAAATTGTCTATCGCAACAACACCCACCAAACAGGCTGGAAAATTGGGAAAGCTTGCGCCTGAATGGTAGTGGTAGACAGGTTCTCCGCCGTCCTCTGTGAGGCCAATGTGGCCACCGCATTCATCCAAATTATCAGGAACAGACCCATCGTAGTTCAACGTTCCGAACATCGCGAACCCATCAAATGCGTAGCCGAATTGGGCAGTTTGATCCTGCTCGACGTTCACACATTCAGCGTCAACACCTTCGGTCTCGAAAACCCCATTCACATCCGTGGCTGTCGCGTGCCAGTGGTACCATCCGCCGGGGTCGACATGGCCGCCACAGACATCAAGTGCTGGCATATGCCCTGTGTCTAAAACTGACGGAGCATCGCCAAAGATCGGAACGCCATCCAGCCCAATCCCAACTTTAGACACCGTACCAAGGCTGGTTGGTTCATCTGCCATCACGGGTTTCGCTGGGATGAGGACAGTCATTTCCACCGCGGGATCAACCGATCCTGAGATGCATTCGTTTGCTTCGGTTGGTCCCTCGACACGAATGTCGAAGGAATAGACCTCACCTGCTTTATTGAAAAAAGTATACCCTTGCTCGTCCAACATCCGTAGGAAATCGCCGTCGATCCGATACAATCCAGCGTCGACACCATCCCAGTGCCAAATGCCGCCAACATCATCCAATGTCGCTGGGCAAAATGGGCCAATCTCAAGATTGTCAGGCAGGTATTTCACAACGTAGTTTGCGCATTTCGCTGCATCGCCATTCTCCAGCGTACATTCCACGATCGCTGAGGGGGAAGCGAGTGCCGCGTCTTGAACTGAATTTTCGTCGGCATGGGCGCTGAGTATGGTCGGCATAACCAGAGACGCGGCCAGCCCTAACGCGGGTAGTAGATTTTGTTTCAAGTGCACGTGATGTCCTTTCACGGATGTTATCTTTGGTGTTCGGTTAAGGTGATTATTCTGGCCTTACGACCTTCACAGTCGATGAAATGGGTTCGCCATTGGTCGCCCATTCGCTGTGATCGTTGGCATTCAAGGTGACACGCACCTTATTTTCACCGGGCTGGAATATTGTGGATGGCAGGTGAAACCAGTTCCCGTAAACACGCGAGATTTTCACGCCGTTGACATAGATATGCGCGTGGCCTTCGTTGTCATGAACCTCGCGGTTAATTGCTGCGGGTGTGAACGTAAAGTTGCGAGGCATGATCTGCACATTGTAACCATCCATCGTGTCGGGAAACACAAGGTGGGTCACGCCGGGCATCGGTGCATCGAGGGTGACGTTTCGTGGCGGATGCTGATGCGCAGCACCCGCAGCCAACATGTCCATATCTGACATGTCGGCCATGGCTGCATTGCCCATATCCATCCCCGTCATAGCGGAATGGTCAATTGCGTTTGTCGTTTGTAAAGCGACGGTCAGGACCACGCCAATGGCCCCGCCGATTACGACATATGCAAACTTTTCCATGCGCGACGCCCTTATTGTCCGGGTGCAGGCAATGCGGCGCGGACATCATCGACACTGATACCAAGCGCTTCGGCTGCTGCGTCAAAGTTTGGTGGATTTGATGTGCCAAGCGCATCCATCAAGTCAGCCTCAGAAATGCCAAGGGTCTCGGCCGCTGCAGCAAAGTCAGGGCCACCCATACCAGACGTAACTTCGATTTCGCCGTGGTAGCAATCGATCATGTAAGGCGCTTCATCTGCGGTGAGATGGTAGTGATAGATTCCATCCGGAAATTCCGGTGTCGGACCAAACTGGCCGCCGCATTCGTCCAGCTCGTCGTTCGTCACGACGATCCCGCCGACGTCAAAATTGCTATACACAGGAAATCCATCTGCCAGCACACCGATCATAATCGAATGCTCACCTGCCTGCGCCGTTGCTTCGGCGATGCAAACAGGAATACCATGGTAGTGGTACGAGGTTCCATCGACGAGCGTATGCCCATTGCAGTTATCAAGAAAGGCAACGTGATCATGAACAACCTGATCATCTATCGCGGTGACGGTGCGGGCCATATCTTCGTAATCGTTAAATATTTGCGCTCCGCTTAGGGCAATGCCAATACGACCCAGTGACGTGTCCGTCACCTCATCCGAATAGATCGGCAGCGTGGTGATCGTCGTGTCGATATCCGATACCGTAAAATAGTCCGCTGAATTCTCGACATTGAAGAACTCGGCTGGCTTATCTGCGAACGGTTGGTCTGTCGGGTCTGATGGGATCAGGTATTGCTCTGCGAAACCGTGGCTGGGGACGCCATCGGACTCAAACCGGAATGTGTTCGCGTCCTCGTCGATAGTTATGGTGACGTTATCTGACCAATTCGCCGCCGCAACTGCCGATGCTGTGTTCGTGAGAGCCGTCCCAGCCTCTTGCGCGTTTGCGCTTGTTGGGGTCAGAAACGACGCGCTATTCAGGGCAAGAACTGCGACTAACGCGCAGGTTGCTGCCGTTCCATATAATACTTTGTTGCTCATTGCTTTTGACCTTTCAGGTGAATCGTTGAATTCATGGGGTTCGCCATCCAATTGTTCCAGTGGAGGGGGGGGCGTCGGGATTTAACCAGGTACATTCCCACCCAAACCATCGCGCAGTTCTCGGGTCAGCTTGGCGAGTGTTGCGGCGTTCTCGGCGCCGATCGTGTCTGCAATTATGGCATCGACCTCGCGCCATGCCTTGTGAATGTCGTGCAATTTACTACGCCCGCGATCAGTGAGACGCAGCAAATTACTGCGGGCCTCAGATGGATCAATTTCACGGTTGATGAACCCGGCATCAATTAGCCGTGCTGTCATCGTACTCATACTGGCTGGAGTCAGGTTGAACGCGCGTGCAACGCCGATCTGCGATGCGGGTTCCATACGCGAAAGCGCATCAAGGATGCGCGCCTGACGTGGGCGCACGTCTATCAAGGCCAGTCGGCGACGTAGCTCATTCTCCACCAGATCGGCGGAATGAAGCAGAAGGTGAAGTTGAAATTTATCAGTTACCATACGAACAGTTCGTATATTAATAATATTACTCACGCAACGCCGTTTTGCGGGCCTAGTGACCATTGGCCGAATTCGACCCAACGTTTGCGTTCAGTTTGACCCGCTCAATAAACGGTAATTTTCGGAAGGTGTCGAAGGCGCAGCAAGCGACATATCCCATCGGAATCGTTCCCTATATGCCTTTCTTTCGTAATAAATACTTTACGAAATCAAGTTACGTAAAACACCTACCAAACAGGACCCAGATAGAGAGAAAATCCGAGCATGACGAACATCTTTTCACGGGCCAACATGCCACATGCGAGCAACGCTACTGCGCCACTAACCAAAGAAGATGAAAGCTGCACGAACTCCAAAAAGAGCACCGCGAGGTCGAATAAAACGCACACTATTTGGGAATAAAATTTAATGGTCTTATCGCGGTTTGGGGTGGTGCAGTGCGGATGGTGGAAACGTTCCTCAAGTCCATTAAGGCTGAGCTGATTTGGCGGCACCGTTGGGAAACGCGCCGTCAGGTCGAAGGCGCGATATTCCACTACACTGACGACCTTTATAACCCACGCCGTCGCCACTCACCACTCGAAGACAAAAGCCCCTTGGCTTTCGCGCGAAAGGCCGCATAAAATGAGTTGGTAGACCAGAACGTAAGCGGGACAAGAGTAATGTTCGCGTCGACAACGTCCTATGCGCGGAATACTTGGCTGATTTGGCATCAGGTCATTGTCGTGTCGAGGCGTCTCGACACGTTCAAAGCATGACTTAGTTCAGCTTTTTGGTCAACGACAGTCTCTTCCATAACAAATAAAGAGTACGCTTTTGCGGCTCTCACCGTTTTTAAGACGAGATCATCGGGTCGCTAACACAGAAGGCCTGAGCATTATCTACGAGGTCAGTTGCCTGCCTCCACGGCCCTTACAGAGAAAGGTCCTTCTGCGATCGATCACCCCTCAAAGAAGGGGCGATAGGGTTCGCCCTGTTTAATGACCCCATGAACAGTACGGGCCATCTTGGCGGCGATTGATAATCAGGCAGATCTTTGAGAAGCGCCACGGCACGATCCTCAATCTGATTGCGTTGCGCGATGAGATTGCGACCTTCACCGAGAACCAAACGGAACATGCCGATTGCGTCAGAATCGGGGGCAACAGGCAGCCCCACAGATGCTTTGGCGATGTCGATGGCCACTAAAACTGGTGCATCTTGTGCAATAACAATCTCGGTTATAGTCGGTCTCCTTTGCAGTGTGGTTTGTTGCAAAAACCACTGTAGGGACCTGAGGCGAGGCTATGACTACCTGCTGCGCTATTTCGGGGCTGCGCAGGCGGTCACAGCCTTTCAACCAGCATCATTCCGAAGGTGTTATGGCGCGGAAATTATCGCCAAGAAGACGCGTGCTTGAATAGGGGCCCCCTCTCGGCAGAATTGCCCTGCAATTCGCCTGCCGACCAACAGATGAACTGCTCAATGCCGAGGTGTTCTACACTTTACCCGAGGCCCGGATCCTGATCGAGCGCTGGAGACAAAAGACAACACAGTCAGGCCGCACAGCGCTTTGCGCTACCGCCCGCCCGCGTCAGAAGGCGTGGGTGCCGATAAATCAGTGACTGACCATGCATTAACATTCAAACTGGACCACACGATGGGGGTACTCCAGGAGCCGAACTCAGCCGAAAATGGAACTAAGCAGCGTGGTGGGACGTTGTGTAAGTGATATAAAATAGAAAGAGAATTTGATATGCCAAATACACTCACACCTGACGCCACATTCCCAGACCTTACTATAAACACCCTCAGCAATACAAAAGTTAAGATCGGCCAACCAAATCCTGACCGCGGCGATTGGCAACTGGTCATCGTCTATCGCGGGAAACATTGCCCCATTTGCAAGTCATATCTGACTGAGTTGAACGGGATGTTAGACGATTTCGCTGCGATTAACGTCGACATTCTTGCTATCTCTGCGGATCCGAAGGAGAAGGCAAAAGCTTCCGCCAGTGAAATCGGTTACAATGGCACGATTGGTTATGACCTTAGCTTAGAGCAGATGGCCAAGCTTGGAGTTTACATCTCTGACCCACGCAGTCCGGAAGAAACTGACCGCCCTTTTGCCGAGCCCGCAACATTCGTTGTGCGCGGCGACGGCAAGCTCCAGATTATAGACCTTTCCAATGCCCCTTTCTCACGCCCCGCTTTGAAAGGTCTGCTTGATGGCCTGACGTTCATTCGTAAAAAGGATTATCCGATCCGCGGCACTCACGCCATTTAAGCCTGACCCTCAGAGATATGCTGCCACTCTACGAAGCTGGCAGCATATTTCTGCACCTTATCTGCATGTGGAGTTGTCGCGTGACTCAGTACAACTAAAAGCCACACTGTAAATTGTTGCAGCTAGATGTCCCGCACGCGCAATCCGGAAGCAGTCCCCTCCATTTTAATGGGGTTCAGCTGCAAAATTCAGGCGACTGTTTGCAGCTATATAGCGGGTGGGGATGCCGTCAATTTCCGTGTTGGTCACATGTGGCTGTGAGTCCAGAGTATCCGTCTTGATCAAGCGGTTTTTGGTGTCCATTTGCGATTAGCTTTGACAAGTGCATTTGCGATTTCGATTAGCTTCCGCATTATAGCGACAATTGCGACCTTGGCGGGTTTTCCCACGTCTCGTAGGTGTTCGTATTTTGCTTTGAGGTCTGGGTTCCAGCGCATGGCGACTAATGCGGGCATGTAAAGGGCATCGCGCAAGGGCTTGCGCCCGCTTCCGATGGACGCTTTGCCCTGCCATAATCCAGACTGGCGTGTGATGGGGGCGAGACCAGCCAGGCTGGCCACTTGTTTGCGATCTAGCGTGCCGAGTTCGGGCATCAGGGTCAATATTGCGGCAGCAGAAACAGCGCCGACACCGGGCATGGAACGCAAAATATCATGCGTACGTGCGGTGCTCTCCCGCGCCTGGATCAGCGCTGCTATCTCGGCGTCCAACTCAACGATCTGGCGTTCCACTAGCGTGAGACGCGCTTTGGTTTGGCGTTTCAGGAGAGATAACCCCTGAATTTGAGCACGGTTGCGCAATCTGGTGCGATCCTTGACCAACCCAGCCCGCGCAACATGCAAGTCTTTGAGGTCAATTGCTTCTTTCGGGAGAGGCACTTGTGGTTCAAGATTAAATGCCGCGCCCATAAGCGCCAACATTCGAGCATCGACTGCATCAGTCTTAGCTCTCGTACCATGGGCCTGCGCAAAACGGCGCGCCTGCAAAGGATTTACCTTGACCAATGGTAACACCTTCCCAAGTGTCGCTTCAAAGGCTTTGTGATACGATCCTGTCGGCTCGTAAACGACCCTCGCTACACGGGTCGCCTTGCCCAACCATCTGATAAGAGCACGGAAGCCTGTGATTGAATTATCGAAGCGTTTAGCCATGTCGTCTTCCAATCGAAACACGTCCAGATGGGATTTAGAAATGTCCACGCCAATGTTATGATCTGTCATATTCTCCATATCCTATGCTTGTCATACGTGACTTGTTGCACGCGTATCCGTTCAGGCCTTTGGGGAAGACGGCGGTTGATCAAACTCTGGAGCGGTCCATCATGACCCAGCCATTTACGATCCAACCGCCGCCACTGCCTGTCACAAATGACGTGGCGGGCAGTGGCCCCATTATAAAGCAGGAGCCAAGTTCATTATAAGACAAGCCGTTCGTTCGCTTGGTTCTGCACCGCTGCGATGGTTTCAAATATGTATTGGCTCACCCATTCGCTGCGAACGGTGCAGGTATATCTCTCGGTGTAAGCATCCTGCCCTGCTTCTCAGCATATTCCGTCAACTTTCCGCTGATAAATTCCACGTCATAACACCTTCGGAATGATGCTGGTTGAGAGGCTATGATCGCCTGCGCAGCCCTGAAATAGCGCAGCAAGGAGTCATAGCCTCGCCTCAGGTCCCTACAGTGGTTTTTGCAATAAACCATACTGCAAAGGAGACCGACTATGATCGAGATTCTAATTGCACAAGATGCACCAGTTTTAGTGGCCTTTGCTCAATCTGCTGCGGGCTCTCCTTTTGGTACTGTCGGCGCTAATATTTTCATCCGTGGTTGGCATTCTTCTTGGCCTTTTCGCATCTATTTTGCCGACGTTCCAGAATTCGTCCATTGAAGTCCTCGGAAACCGCTTGAGAATCTTATGAAGGTCGCTCAGAGAATCAAAACTTACCCATCCAAAAACGCTCCAGATCAGAAAATGTTAACCCCTCACATTGCACCACATATCTTTATTCTGCTGCCTTCATCGCAAACGGAGCCATTTATTTTCAAAGCATGTTCCCGTAAAGTTCTAGATTAACCCATGATTCCGGATATACCCATGTGCAATTTTTATTCCCATACCAAAAGCCAAGATGCGATGCGGCATGTGTTTGATGATTTGCTGATCGGGGATGAGACGTTTGAAGATCTAACAGGCATTTACCCCGATGATACGGCGCCGGTCATTCGGCACGGGCCAAAAGACAGCTGGCAAATGGCCATTGCGCGTTGGGGAATGCCCACGTCCGCGACGTTTCTCGAAGGCAAGCGCTCAGACCCTGGCGTGACCATTATCCACAACACCGCTTCGCCCAATTGGCGGCGCTGGCTAGGGGGAGAGAATTGCTGCCTTGTCCCCTTCTTCAGCTTTTCCGAGATTGACACCCGCGCAGGCAGCCCGCGCAATCACCCCATCTGGTTTGTCCTTGGGCCGGACTGCCCCTTGGCCTTCTTTTCAGGCCTTCACACCGAATGGACCTCTGTGTGCAAACTGAAGGAGGGAGAAGTAACGGCTGATCTATTTGGCTTCCTCACCTGCGCCCTCAATGCCGATGTGGCCCCGCCCCCCCCCACAGCAGAGGCCCTACATTTGCAACGCCCCCTGCCCGATGGCATCTTGCGTATCGTCGCAGAGGGGGGACGGGCAGATGCACTTTGAAACCTCTTCGGGTGACAGCTTCTCCCTTTTAAAATGCCGCGTGCATGAGGCTGAGAGTCGTGGTCGACGTGCCTTTGCGGGATTTCAAGCCGCCCGTCATCCCGGCCCTCTGGTCTGGATACTGCCCACCCATTCGCCTGAAACGCCAATGCTGCGTGGCCTGCCGCAGGGCGTGGGCGAACGGCTGCACCTGCTGCGCCCAACAAGTGAGGCCGACCTGCTGTGGTGCATTGAAGAAACCTTGCGCGCGACCCCAGTTGGTTTGGTGATTGCCGAGCCGTCGCAACCTTTGTCGTTGACCGCCGGCAGGCGCTTTCAACTGGCCGCTGAGGCGGGCGGCACCACGGGCCTGATGCTGATCCAAACCGATGCGGGCAGCAATGCCACCGAGAGCCGTTGGAAATGTGAACCGCAAGCTAGTGATGCAGACTCGACTCTGCATCACTGGACTCTTAAAAAGAACAAAAGAGGAACTTTAGGGAATTGGGTGTTAAACTGGAATGGCGCGACGACTGCTTTCCATATGGTTTCCGAGGCTGGCGAGCGACACCAGCCTGCGGGACAGGCCCGTTGAGGGGCCTTTTGCCCTGACCCTGCGGTCGGGTAATTCCGATCACCTGCATTGCGTTAACCCTGCTGCCATTGCCCAAGGCCTTGCGCGTGGTATGTCCCTTGCCGATGCCCGCGCGATTTGCCTCGATCTTGCCACCCGCCCCGCCGATCTGGCGCGGGAAGTCGCCGCACTGGCCAGCCTGCGCCGCTGGGCCAGCCGTTATGCACCGATGGTGGCAAGCGATGGGCCGGACGGATTGATGGCCGATATTTCCGGCGTGCCGCATCTATTTGGCGGTGAGACCGATCTGCGCGATGATTTGCAGGCGCGGCTGGAACGCGCCGGTTTGGCCGCCACCAGCGCCATTGCCGGCACACGCGGCGCGGCCCATGCGCTCGCCCGTCACGGTGGTGGGATTATCCCTGACGGGCAGTTGCAACAGGGGCTTGGCCGCCTGCCGATCACCGCGCTGCGCATTGATCATGACACGGCGGCAGGGTTGGCACGTGTTGGCCTGACCCGCATTCGTGACCTCCTCCCCCTGCCCCGCGCGCCCCTTGCCCGCCGGTTTGGCCAAGGCTTGGTGATGCGGCTGGATCAGGCTTTGGGGCAACATGCCGAGCCCGTTGCCGCCGAAGCTGACGTCCCGCATTTCGGCGTGCGGATGACCTTACCCGACCCGATCGGCCTGCAATCAGACGTGATGGCGGGGTTGGAACGCTTGCTGGACCGGCTTTGCGCCAAGCTGGCCGCAACCCGCATGGGTGCGCGGCGTGTGCGGCTGGAACTCCGCCGTGTGGATAAAGGCGTGGTGTTGGTGGACATCGGCCTTGCCCGCCCGATGCGCGACCCCGCCCGCATTGCTGCGCTGTTTGCCAAGGGTGTGGATGATATCGACGCAGGTTTTGGCATCGACGCCCTGCGGCTGACCGCCCCTCTAGTCGAGCCTCTGGCTCCCGAACAAATAGGGGACACTGGCGTCCGGCAAGAGGATGTGATGGCCGATCTTCTCTCATCGCTGGGCAATCGCATCGGGTTTGACCGAGTGTTGCGGCTGATGCCTGCCGACAGTCTGATCCCCGAGCGCAGCCAAATCCTTGCCGCGGCAGCCTATAGTGCCCCCGCTCCTGCTCCGAAACGCCACGGCCCCAGCCGCCCGATCACCCTGTTTGCGCCCGAACCCGTCACCGCCGCCTCGGGCCACCCGCCCAACCATTTCCGCTGGCGGCGGATGCGGTTTAACACCCTGCGCGCGATGGGGCCGGAACGCATTACGCCGGAGTGGTGGTTTGATGACCCCGCATGGCGGTCGGGCCTGCGCGATTACTGGCGCGTAGAAACCCAAGAAGGCCCGCGCCTATGGCTGTTTGTGACACCGCAAGCGCATAGCCCCGATTGGCCCAGTTCCGCAGGGGGAGGGGACTGGCCCGCCCCGGCAAGGGGCAAAAACTGGTATGTGCAGGGGGAATTCGTATGACCGCCCAACAGCGCTATGCCGAACTTGGCACCACCTCCAATTTCACGTTTCTGCAAGGGGCCTCGCACCCCGAGGAACTGATCATCCGCGCGGCCGAGCTTGGCCTGACCTCTATCGCTATCACCGACCGCAATTCGGTCGCGGGTGTGGTACGGGCGTTTTCGGCGTTGAAAGAGCTGGCCCGCCTGCGCGATGAAGCGGGGCAAAGTGACGAGGCACAAGGCGGCCCTGCCATCCGGTCACGCTGCGTCACCGATCATTCCAGCCGCCAAACCATAATCAGCACCCCTGACAACAGCCAAATCAACCCCAATGCCCCGCTACCAAAACTGATCGCGGGCGCGCGGTTGGTGCTGACCGACTCTGCTGTGGAATGGTTGGCCCTGCCGACCGATATCGCCGCGTGGTCACGCCTGACACGGCTTCTCTCGCTTGGTAAACGCCGCGCACCTAAAGGCGAATGCCACCTGACCCGTGCCGATCTGGGCGTGTGGGGCGCAGGCATGATCCTGATCGCTCTGCCGCCCGACCCGATGGAGGCCGCCTGCCCCCGCAGTGACCTGCTGGCTGTGGCCCGCGCCTTTCCCGGCCAGTGTTTTCTGGGCGCGGCGCCGCGCTATGACGGACGCGACCAAACCCGCCTCGACCAACTGGCGATGATGGCGCAAAACACAAACCTGCCGATGGTCGCGGTTGGTGATGCGTTGATGCACCGCGCCGCCCGCCGTCCTTTGGCCGATGTGCTGACCTGCCTGCGGCTGGGTTGCACAATCGACGCTATCGGCGCGAACCGCCTTGCAAACGGCGAACGCCGCCTGAAGACAGGGGCCGAGATGGCCCGCCTGTTTCACCGCCACCCTGCCGCAATCCGCCGCACGGTCGAGATTGCCGACCGCTGCGCCTTTCAATTGAATGAGCTGAGCTACCAATACCCCGACGAAGCTAAGGACGGCGAGCCCGCACAAGATCGGCTTGAACGCCTAACCCGCGCGGGTCTGAACTGGCGCTATCCCGCTGGCCCACCGCCCAAAATCATCCACCGCGTGGAAACGGAACTGACCCTGATCCGCGAGGTGAAATACGCCCCCTATTTCCTAACCGTGCATGACATCGTGCAATTCGCGCGCTCCAAAGGCATCCTGTGCCAAGGCCGTGGCTCGGCCGCCAATTCAGTGGTCTGCTACCTTTTAGGCATCACCGAGGTACCGCCCGAAAGCATCACCCTGATCTTTGAGCGCTTCATTTCCAAAGAACGCGACGAGCCGCCGGATATCGATGTGGATTTCGAACATGAGCGCCGTGAAGAGGTGATCCAATGGATTTACGCCCGCTATGGCCGCGAACGTGCGGGGCTGACCGCAACCGTCATCCACTTTCGCAGCCGCGCGGCCATCCGCGAGGTGGGCAAGGTCATGGGCCTGTCTCAAGACGTGGTCGCGCGGCTTTCGGGCCAAATCTGGGGCTGGTCTGCCGCCGCCCCCGACGCTGATCGCATGCGCGACGCCGGCCTGAACCCTTCAGATAGCCGCGTCATGCTAGCTACGAAACTGATTGGTGAGATCATCGGTTTCCCACGCCACCTGTCGCAGCATGTTGGCGGCTTTGTCATTACGCATGGACGGCTGGACGAGCTGTGCCCGATTGAGAACGCATCGATGGACGACCGCACCATCATCGAATGGGACAAGGATGATATTGACGCGCTGGGGCTCCTCAAGGTCGACATTCTCGCGCTCGGTATGCTCACCTGTATCCGCAAGGCGTTCAGCCTTTTGGCCCAACACCGCGGCCAAACGCTGACGCTGGCGAATGTGCCGCCCGAAAATCCGCCGGTTTACGATATGCTCTGCCGTGCCGATGCCATCGGGGTGTTTCAGGTCGAAAGCCGCGCGCAGTTGAATTTTCTACCCCGCATGCGCCCGCGCAAATTTTATGATCTCGTCTGTGAGGTCGCCATCGTCCGCCCCGGCCCGATCCAAGGCGGTATGGTACATCCTTTCATCAACCGCCGTATGGGCCGCGAACCGGTTGAAGACCTTGGCCCCGCGATGATGGAGGTGCTAGGCCGCACCTATGGCGTGCCGCTGTTTCAGGAACAGGCGATGCAAATCGCCGTGGTCGCCGCAGGGTTTACCCCTTCTGAGGCCGACCGCTTGCGCCGCAGCCTCGCCACTTTCAAACGCATGGGCACCATTGGCGGTTTTCGCGACCGCTTCATCTCGGGCATGTTGGCACGGGGGTATGATGCGGATTTCGCGACCCGCTGTTTTGCACAGATTGAGGGATTTGGCTCTTATGGTTTCCCCGAAAGCCACGCCGCCAGTTTTGCGCGGCTCGTTTATATTTCCGCATGGTTGAAATGCCATCATCAGGCCGTGTTCACCTGTGCATTGCTGAACAGCCAGCCCATGGGGTTTTACGCCCCTGCCCAGTTGGTGCGCGATGCCCGTGATCGCGGGGTCGAGGTGCGCCCCATCTCCGTCAATCATTCCAATTGGGATTGCACGCTGGAGCCCCGCTCCGATGGCACCCTCGCCCTGCGGCTGGGGTTTCGTCAAATCAAGGGTATGCGCGAGCATGACGCCCATTGGATTGTCGCGGCACGTGGCAATGGTTACCCCGACGTCGAAAGCCTATGGCGCCGCGCGGGCGTGAAGCCCGACACATTGGAACGGCTGGCCGAAGCCGATGCTTTTGCCGTTCTCAACCTCACCCGTCGCGATGCACTTTGGGCTGCCAAGTCACTCAAGGCGCCTGCGCCCCTGCCGTTGTTTGGCACAGATGGCGAGGGCGGGATTGAACCGCAGGTCGCTCTGCCGCAAATGACGCTAGGCCAAGAAGTCGTCGAAGATTACGTCGCACTGCGTCTGTCCCTGCGTGCCCACCCGATGGAATTGCTGCGCCCCCACCTGCCGGACTCCATCCCGCACAACCGCCTTGGTCATACCCAAACTCGCGCCACTGTCACTGGCCTTGTCATCACCCGCCAACGCCCCGGCACCGCATCTGGCGTGATTTTTCTGACATTGGAGGATGAAAGCGGCACCGCCAATATCATCGTCTGGAAAAAGGTTTATCAAGCCTTCCGAAAAGCCGTCATCGCAGGTCGCCTAATCCGCGTCACCGGCCGCATCCAACGCGACGGCCCCACCACCCACCTGATCGCCGAGCGGGTTGAAGATATGTCGCATCTACTGACCTCCCTCAGCCACCCAACCGATGCACCCGCCGATGATAGGTCGCGGGCAAACATAAACTATAAGACAAATGCAAATCACTCACGAGAACAGGTGAAAAGATTATTCCCCAGTCGCGATTTCCATTGAAAACCTCCCTAGGATAAAATTCAGCTTGAATAGGCCCACCGACGAACACTAGCGCCCTGGTCTTGTCCCGCTTACGTTCCGGTGTCTCGCCTCATTTAGGCAGCCTCTCATTCGAAGCCCAAGGGGCTTTTGCCACCCAGCTATGAATGACGCCGTCTTGGTTTATAGAACCCATGAATATCTCTCCTTCTGTGTGGTGAATGCAGCCCTTGGGAGGTTGTCGCACGGCCATGGTGATGTCCGACGCCCGGACCGCCAGATCTCGCTTCATACGATTACTGACAGCACCGCCGATGACGCGTCGAGAATAGAGATCCAAGATCACCGCCAGATAAAGCCAACCCTCGCGGGTCCAGATGTGCGAGATATCAACCGCCTGTTACCCAGCAATGGTTTGCCTGCAAACCATGAGAAGGCATTTTTGATTTGAACCATCGACAGAAAAGTTCTGATCCAGCAAGTCGCGCGCGATGTTGAACGCATGGTTACTGTCCGTGGTCACCTTGTGTTTCTGGGTCCTGACGGTCTTGATGCAGTTCATGCGCATCAGGCGGCCAATCCGGCCGTACCCAACACTCAGCCCCATCTCTTGCAATTTTTCGGTCATACGTGGTCGACCATATCTAGGCAGGCTCAGCCGATGTTGTTCTCGGATATGGGGCGGGGAAATTCCACCGACCACTCTTCTTTCCAGGCAACAATGAAGGCGAACCTCGTCGGTTTTGCCCTGAAGAAATAGTGGCTTTTTTTCAACACTCGCTCTTTTTATCGACGTCTTCGTGAAGGCCCTACATCAGGTCATCATGCTGATGCTTTTGGACCCACTTGTTCAGCGTCAAAAGCCCCCCAAATCAGAGGCCGCTTGTGATCGTGTCAATCCATTAGTCGTTGCCATGCGCACTGCATCACTTTGAGCCTCGTCTACGTATCTCGTTGCTATCTTCAATATCCTTCATAGCAAACATTGCTCGAAAGAGACTGGAACTAAGCTGGGACAAGATCAGTTGCCCGAAGGCAAAACTATGTGCCGCCCGAGATAATCGCGTCTACCGGGCGTCGGCCCGGCGCGCGATTATCCATTGCGCCGAGCCGCAAGTCGCGCTGTATCTAAGGGACAAGCGACCAAGAATCGCTAAATCCGCGCAACTCAAACGAGATCCGAATAGATTCTTTGGCTTGGCTTTCAACGGTCAGCACTAGTTCTGCGCCGTCTTTCATCGCAGTAATTTGGCCTGCTTCCAGTGGCGTGATCGCATAGCAGCCCTGCGCATCGCAAGATTGGAACGGAATATTCATCAACTCGGTTTCATCCACCGCCAAAGTCAGACCTTCGGGCAGATTAAGCCCGATCGGCAACGTAAACACCCCTGACGCCGCATCGTTACCGACCGAGCGCAACAACGATACTGTCGCAAGACGCTGATTTTGTGGTCCAGTGACAATGCTTTGAGAGGTTTCGCATTGCAAAACGGCAACGTCCATTTGATTGGAACAGCTTAGCAACCAAGGTGCGCGCGGTTCTGCAGGGGTTGCTGTCAGCGTTTCCGAAATTTCCTCGGTCGTGTTCGCCTCTGCCGTTGCGCTTTCTTGCGCAGATAAGGGCCCTGCTAGGGTGATCAAAGTCGCTAGTGCCATAGGCAAACCTGTGGCGCGCATTCTTAGTTTTAAATCCAAAATCGTTTTCCTTTAGTGCTCGTTAGAAGTTGATACCAAGTTTAACACCAAGCGTAGAAGACCGTGAACGGTCGCCTTTTTGGCGTTCGTATGTCACATCCGCAAATGTGTTGTTGCGCGTGTTCGTAAAGGTCGCACCAACAGTTAGGCGTGTCGATCTGGAATCAACGTCCGCATAGTTGCGGAACGATCCATCATTGGCACTCGTGCCGGGCAAACGGGCGTCGACGTACAGATTATCCGTATCGCCAAAGATAGCCTCGCCGCGCAGAAAGCCGCGCATTTTGACGCCTTGTCCAAGATCCGTATCCGCACCCATTTCCAGCGAAGCGGTTACGGTTGTAGCCCACTGTGTGGTGTCTTGCAAACTGACGCCGAAGCGGTTTCCAATTTCCTGCGCGGACCATGACCGTAGGCGCGTCGCGTCAACATCAATACCCGGACGGATATAGAACTGTTCTCCTGCGAAGACATGACGATACCCCGCCCCAAACCGTAGGTTGGTGTGCGAAACGATCTGGGTCGTGGTTGCAATGCTTGTGGCGTCCAGTTGCGTACCATCAGGCAAAGCGCCCTCGATGTTAATCAGGCGGTTGGCATTATAAGTGCTGCGACCTGTAGATAGGCTACCGCTAAATTCCCAAGGACCGCGCGATGTTTGAAGAGCAACACCGAACTGATTGCGGCTGCCATTGGCCGAGAACGTAGTTCCGTTGTTTACCGTAATCGTCTCGTGGCTACCGCCGAAGGTGACGAACGTCTGACCATCCAGCGGGAAGCGGAAACCACCGTTCAAACCGTCATCAAAAGACGAGAAGTTCAGCGCATTATCAGTTGCATCACGGGTATATTTCGTGCCCGAGACTTGCAGCCAATGACACCGTGTATCCTCAAGTGTGGATAGCGCGGTCGTTGGACGATCGCAAGTTTGCAGTGCTTGCGCAAAACCTAGAGCACCGCGTTGTGCGCTAATCTGGTTAGACGCATAATCGCCGGTGGTCAGTTGGCTCATCAACTGAATCACTTCTTCTTCAGTTTCGAAGTTCGCCATGACCGCAAACAAGTCACCCAATTTTGCGGAGCCTTCGCCGTTCAAAACATCGTTGATATATAGCCCCACATTGGTTTGGTTTAGGTTCATGTTTGCCGTTGAAAAGTTAACGTCAGCGACCAGATCAATGCTGCTGCCGTCACCTGAGCTGCCATTCAACCCAATACTGTAATCAATAAGTGCTGTGTCGATCACGTAGGCGCCAGCGTCGAATCCAAGACCATCCACATCGACGATCACGAGAGGTAATGCCCGCTCCAACTTGTGCAGCACTGGACGGATCGTGCCGTTGACGATGGCGTCGCCAGTGACATCAATAAGATCGCTGCCAACCCCAGCTTGGCCGTCCTGCCTAAATGACGCGTCAACGATGTAATCAGCAGTCGCACCCAGCGTCAGGTTACCATTCACTTTCGTGGTCTGGTAAACCAATGGAGCAACGCCAAATGCGCCCGCGCTCACGTCATATGTCAGCGATGGTATCGCATCTGTTGCAGGGTTTACGGTCATGCTGACCTCGCCACCCAGCACTAAGAACCCGTCCACATTCATCTCGCCAGACGCACCCAGATCAACAGTATCCTGCGCATAGAATGTCGCACCAGGATCAATCGTAAGTTTATTTTGACCCGCACCTAGATCGACATTACCTAAGGCCTGCCCTTGCAAATTGACTGTTTCGTCACCCGCTCCGGTGCGCAAAATCTGGTTATTTGCGGCCATCAAGAAGCTATCGGTCGATAGATTGACGTTATTGGCATTGCCACCGTCGATCATGATCGCTGCGCTGTCGTCACTTGGACCACTGCCGCCCATGATCACGCCGTCAAGCACAATTTCGATATCGCCCGCGCCGTCTTTTCCCTCGGACTGTGCCAACACCGCAATGCCGCCGACACCTGTGGCAAGGATATTGCCCTGAACCGCCAGATTGATAGAACCGCTAGCGCCGGCGCCGCCTGCCGAGCCAAAGAACATGGCATCAACTGCACCGCCGCCGCCGCCAAGGCTTTGCGCCAGAACACCGACAGACCCGTCACCGGATACCAAAATATTACCAGCACTGATAAGCGCGATTGCCGTGGCGGTGGACCCGCCACCACCTGCAATCGATTGGCTCAGGATGGCTTGGCTGTTCACGCCGTTCAAGATGATGTCGCCCGTGCTGTTGACGGTAACCGTGCCAACATTCCCGTTGGCGCCGTCACGCGCGCCCAGTGCCGTCGAAAACACCAGATCCGCAATTGTTGCCGCAGATGACGTCAAAGTCAGGCCTGCGTTGCCGCCGCCGCCACTAACAGACTGCGCGAAAATGCCGTACCCGTTGGCACTATTGACTACAATCGTACCAGTATGGTTGACCAAGACGTCACCACTATCGTTGCCGTTACCGGCGCTGCCACCAAGAGCCATTTGCGTCAATGTCTGTGCGCCGGAAGGCGCGGTTGCCGCCGATGATGACAGGTCAACAACCATGCCGCCGTTGCCGCCGCCGACGCCGATTGACTGCGCAAAGATACCGTACGCGCTGTCACCGTTGACAGAAATCGTGCCCGAATTTTCCACGGTCACAGCGCCGCCAACACCACCGTTGCCAGCCGAGCCACCAAGACTGATCGCCAATGAAGGCGCACTGGTGCTTCCCTGCGCTAGCGCCAGATCGCCGCGCGTCACGCTGCCACCGATTCCGCCGCCACCGCCAACTGATTGCGCGATGATGCCGTGAGCGTTGTCACCAAATGTGGTAACCGTGCCCGCGTTTGCGACAGTCACAGCGCCGCCGCTTCCGCCTTCGCCGCCAGAGCCGCCCAAGCCAATGTTAAAGCCTTCGGTCGATGATCCACCGCTTTTGCCAGTGTCCGCCACAACGTTTTTCGTTGATCCACCAGTGCCACCACCGCCGCCAATCGATTGCGCCAGAATACCGTAGCCATCGATGCCCAAGGTTGCGATCGCCCCGTTTACGCCATTCGTTACCGCGACGTCAGCGCCTTTGGCTCCCTCGCCACCCTTGCCTCCGATCAGAATGCTATTGTTTGCCGCTTCTGCGGCCGCCTTGCCCAGAATGATATTCGACACATTCTGCGCATCACCGCCACCGCCACCAATGCTTTGCGCAAAGATGCCTACGGCCCGCTCGTCCAAGATGGTAATACTATTGTCGTTTGCCACCGTGACCGCGCCAGACACAGCACCCGTCCCGCCATCACCGCCAATCGATAGCGTGTTCTGGCTAGCGATTTCCGCGCGCAGGTTCATCACACCCGTGGTCACAAGGCCGCCCATGCCGCCGCCCCCGCCAACAGATTGCGCAAAGACACCGTGCGACGCGACGCCGTCGGTCAAAATGGTACCCGTCGTCGTCACACTCACCGTGCCCGACGCCATACCAACACCACCGTCGCCACCAAGGCTCAGGTTATAAGATTCACCAATATCTTTTGTGCTTTTCAAGCCCGTCACAGCGCTAAACGCAGTTGGGCCACCCTTCACAAGACCGCCAGTGCCGCCCGAGCCACCGATGGACTGCGCCATGATCCCGATAGCACCATCGCCAAGGGTCTGAATTAGCGCATCCGAGGTTACAGTCACAGCGTCGCCGGTGCCACCAGTGCCGCCAGATCCACCCAGACTGATTGCTACGGCCATGCCTTCACCTGTTGAACTGGAAACACCACCACCTGTGCCACCGCCGCCACCGACGGACTGTGCAAAGATGCCGTGCGCTGCCGTACCGTCGGTCGTCACTTGCCCGCTAGCGTCAACACCGACTGTGCCAGCTTTGCCGCCGACACCGCCCTCAAGACCCATGGACATTTGATAGCTGTTGCCAGGCTCGTCACCTTCACCTGGCGTCGATAGGCTAATCGATGTGCTAGAAGAGTTACCACCGCCGTTGCCGATGGATTGTGCAAATATACCGTGCGACCCATCACCTAGCGTGGTCACGGTCCCGTCAGAGCTCGCAAATACATTACCGCCCGTGCCACCACTGCCACCCGTCCGGCCGATATTGACTGAGATATTCCCGTTTTCAGCTTTATTTGAGACCGAGTCGTAGCCAACGTTACCACCACCACCACCGATCGACTGCGCGAAAATACCGTAAGACACGTCGCCTAGTGTTGTCACGACGCCAGTGTTGCGCACATCGACGCCAGCACCGTTTCCGCCATCACCTGTTCCGCCGCCAATGCCCACAGCAAACCCGCGCACTTTGGACGCAGCCCCTTTGTTAAACATCTGCCCGACATTCAGCGCGGCATTACCACCACCGCCACCGATGGATTGCCCCATGATGCCGTGACTTGCGCCACCCTGCGTCAAAATCAGGCCGAAATGGTCAACGTCAACGTCTCCTGCATTGCCAGCACTACCCGCGCTACCACCCACGGCAATCACGCCAGAATAGGTCGTTTTTTGCGTTGATGCGGGCACGGCTTCGGGAGCGCTTGATTTCCCCTCCAACTCGTCAAGGACGGCGTTGTAATTAGGAATGACCGACGCATCTACGCCAGTATGCGCTGGCACTTTGCGGTCAGGATCACCTGCATTTCCACTATCGCTTTCTTGTCCGGTCGTCTTGCTAAAGCCCAGAACCGCATTAATGCCAGCGTCACCGCCACCACCACCGATACTTGACGCTTCGATGCCGTGTCCGCCTGTGCCATTTGTGACGATCATTGCATCAGCCGACAAAGTACTGCCGCGCTGGACCGTCACGGTACCAGCATGGCCGCCACCAGACCCGAACCCACCAATGCCCATCGCAATAGGTTGGCTATTTTGCGTCGCAACTGCCGAGATATTCATCCCGCCTGTTCCGCCACCGCCGCCAATCGACTGCGCGAAAATACCGCGCGCATGATAGCCTGTGGTCGATATATTGCCGTCCGCAACAACAAGCACATTGCCTGCATCCGCGCCCGCACCACCATGACCACCAAGACCGCCAACAACACTAAAATCAGTTGCACCGCGATCTTGTTCGGACTTCGCGTAATTCACCTGACCGGTCACGTTCATCCCGCCATTACCGCCACCGCCAGCGATTGATTGCGCGAAAATACCGTGCTTCCAATTGCCTTCGACTGTGATGGTCCCGGTGTGATCCGCAGACACGTCGCCCGACACGTTACCCGCACCGCCAAAGCCACCAACACCAAACGTCACCGATGGAATTTTCTCGTCTTTGGATAGCGCAATACCACCCGACACATTCAGGCCGCCATTACCGCCACCGCCGCCGATGGACTGCGCCAGCAGACCCGCAGACCCTTCAGTCTCGTTGGAGTCTTCCTTGAACAAGCCCACATCGATGAACAACCGGCGCAAACCCTTGCTTTCGATCTGAGATACAATTGTTTCAACAACATCTGCGCCAACAATATCCGTCAGCCCGCTGATGAAATCTTCATCTGAAGGCTCGGCCAGATCGGTCGGGTTCGTGGTTACAATTATATCTGCAACCGAAACAACGTTAACGTCACCGCCCGTGCCCGCATTGCCACCAAAACCACCGACCCCAACAATAAGCGACGTATCAGACACGATACCCGCAGAGACGTTCAACCCGCCATTGCCGCCACCGCCGCCAACAGATTGTGCCAGCAAACCAGATTTACCAGTGCCGTGTGCCACAATCTCGCTACCTGCCGCGACATTCACCGCGACATTGCCTGCATTGCCACCCGTGCCACCAAAGCCGCCGACGCCAACTAACAGCCCGTAGGATTTGCTGCGATCCGTTTGACCCGCACCTGGCTTGCTAGAAATTGCAAGACCAGCAGACACGTTTGTCCCGCCGTTGCCACCGCCGCCGCCGATGGACTGCGCCACAAGACCGTTGGCACCCGACGTTAAATCAGGCACAAAACTACCGTCTGGAAGTTCGGTCAACGGCACAGCCGTCAGCAAACCATCATATGAAACGGACACGTCCCCTGCATCACCGCCGCCGCCGCCGAAGCCGCCAACACCAGCAGAAATCGACAGAATAGTATCGCTACCCGAAGGTTTCGTCAGCGCCAAAGAGCCCGAAATATTTGTGCCGCCAACACCGCCGCCGCCGCCAAGAGACTGCGCAAAAATGCCGTCCGCACCATTGCCACGCGTGGTGATCGTACTGATCGCATCAAGCGTCACATCACCCGCATCACCGCCGCCGCCGCCAAAGCCGCCGAGGCCCAAACTGATCGCCGCACCAGATTTTCCAGACAAGCTTACGCTTGCGCTGACGTTCAAACCACCAGCACCGCCGCCGCCGCCAACCGATTGCGCAAGCACCCCGATAGAGTCTGCCCCAACCGTATCGATTACCGACTGTTCACCGCTCGCAAGCATCGAAGACCGCAGCGTACTGACGACAACCTTGCCGTTTCCGCCACTGCCGCCAAAACCGCCAAGCCCAAGCCCGATCGCACCGCCATTGTTCTGCGTCAGGTTCACGGCTGCCGAAACATTCGTCCCGCCTGCCCCGCCGCCGCCGCCAATGCTTTGCGTCAAAATCGCCGTGCTTCTTGCGCCCAATGTAGTCACACCACCGATAACATTCGATTGTGTCAAATCACCCGCATTCTGGCCACCGCCACCAAACCCGCCAACACCGATGCCAATCGCACCGCCCGTGTCGCGGCTAATATTCAGTGCTGCCGAAATGTTCGTGCCGCCCGACCCACCGCCGCCGCCAAGCGACTGGGTAAAGATACCGGTTGAATCGTTGCCGCGCGTCAGGAACTGACCTGTCGCCGCTTGCCTTACGCTGCCCGCTTGGCCGCCACCGCCGCCAAAGCCACCAACGCCGACGCCAATTGCACCACCTTTGTCTTTTGCCACGGAAATCGCACCCGATACGTTTGTCGCACCGTTACCACCGCCGCCACCAAGCGACTGCGCGATCAGCGCAGCGGCGTTGTTGCCTGTCGTCTGCGCATTGCCGGTGAAATCGCTATTGACCTCATCAGCCATACCGCCGCCGCCGCCAAAACCACCAACTCCCACAGATATCGCGCCGCCTGTTTTACCCGTGATGTTCACAGCCCCCGCGATGTTCAAACCGCCGTTGCCGCCGCCGCCGCCAAGCGACTGAACCGTCAGACCAGCGGCATTGTTGCCCAGCGTTGTGATGTCGCCCACGACGATACTTGTCGCAGTTTCACCGTCACCACCGGATCCACCGGCGCCACCAAGTCCCACAGCAATCGCGCCGCCAGCATCAGCAGACAGATTCACCGCCGCACTGACATTCACACCGCCAGAGCCGCTGCCACCTAGGCCAACAGCAGCACTGCCGCCGAACTTGCCAGAGGCCGTGATACTTGCCGAGATGTTCAAGCCGCCGTTGCCGCCGCCGCCGCCAAGCGACTGCACGATCACACCGCTAGAATCCGTGCCTGTTGTATCGACGTCACCCGTCAATGTGGACCGCACATTACCCGCGTAACCACCAACGCCCGCAGAGCCGCCAAGACCAACAGCAGCACCGCCGCCACCTTTGCCAGCCACCGTGATATTGGCAGACACATTCAGGCCGCCATTACCGCCACCGCCACCAACAGACTGCACCAGCAATCCTGTCGACGTATCGCCCGCGGTCATAATATTGCTCTGCGCCACGTTGGTCACATCGTCCGCATTACCACCACCAGCGCCAGTGCCGCCCAAACCAACAGCGGCTGAAATTGCACCCTTGCCACCACCAGCCAAGGTCGCCGTGACGTTGAAGCCACCGTTGCCGCCACCGCCGCCGATAGACTGCGCAATCGCACCGGAAGAATTATTGCCGCGCGTCTCAATGTCATCGGTCATGATCAGGTTAACGATCCCACCATCGCCGCCACCGGCACCCGAGCCACCAAGTCCAACACCAAGCGCTCCAGCACCCGTGCCGCCACCAGCCAACGTGGCCGTGACGTTGAATCCGCCGTTACCGCCGCCGCCGCCAACAGACTGCGCAAGCACAGCAGTGGACTGATCTTGCAGCGTCAAAACAGTTGCATTCACAGCCGCATCAACACGCGCACCATTGCCGCCACCAGCACCTTGACCGCCTAAACCGACTCCAACACCCACAGCACCCTTGCCGCCAGCAGCCAACGTGGCCGTGACATTGAAGCCGCCATTCCCGCCGCCGCCGCCAATGGACTGGGCTACAAAACCAGACGACGCAATGCCATCGGTGAAAATACGACCGTTCGAAGTTGCGTCAACGTCTCCCGCTTGACCGCCGCCAGCACCATTGCCGCCAAGGCCTACACCAATCGCACCCGCACCAGTCCCCGCAGCGCCCAGGTTGGCCGTCACGTTAAACCCGCCAGCACCGCCGCCGCCGCCAATGGACTGCGCAACAACACCCGACGCACTATGCCCTTGCGTCATAACCGTTTCATCACTGCGCAATGTGACTTTTGCCGCATTCGCCGCAACGCCGCCATTACCACCCAGCCCAACACCGACAGCCACAGCTCCCGTGCCAGCACCCGAAAGCGACGCTGTGACGTTAAAGCCACCGCTGCCGCCAGATCCGCCAATCGACTGCGCCAAAATACCAGTTGCCGCGTCACCACGTGTAGTCACAGTGCCCGTCACAATCGCATCAACAGTGTTGCCGTTGCCCGCGCCACCGCCTTGGCCGCCTAGACCAACGCCGATTGCCGCCGCACCGGTGCCCGCACCTGCCGCATTGGCGGTCACATTGAACCCGCCGTTACCGCCGCCGCCGCCAATCGATTGGGTCACAACCCCTGCCGACTGCGCGCCGCTAGTCGACACATCGCCGTTGATGTTTGCATTGACCACGCCACCAGCACCGCCCGCGCCGCCACGACCACCAAGACCAACACCAATTGTGCCTGCCGCAGCACCAGCACCCGCAACCGTTGCACTAACACTAAAGCCGCCATTCCCGCCGCCGCCGCCAATCGACTGCACCAAGACACCGCCTGAGCGATCGCCCAGCGTCGTCACATCGCCATTCACTTCTGCGCGGCTAATCAACCCCCCGCTGCCACCTGATCCGCCCGATCCGCCAAGACCGACATTCACGCCACCAGCAGCCCCGCCAGCACCCGAAATCCCTGCTGAAACAGAGAAACCGCCCGTGCCACCGCCACCACCGATGGATTGGATAACAACACCGCCCGAATCTGTCGAGGTAGCGTCAGTACCCGTTAGCACGTCCGCACCAATCACAGCCGACACCGTGCCGCCAACACCGCCACCGCCGGCTTTCCCACCAAGCCCTACCGTCACCGTTGCCGCCGCACCTGCGGCAAAATTTGCACCTGCCGCAATCGCGTAACCACCGTTACCGCCGCCGCCGCCGATTGACTGGACCACAACGCCCTGCGATCCACGTTCCGCCGTGCGGATTAAATCACCGTTTGTAACCAATGTGACCGACCCGCCTGCGCTTGCCGCACCACCATTGCCGCCAACACCCACGTTAATCCCCGCAGACGCACCACCACTGAACCCGATAGAAGCAGAAATCGCGCCGCCACCGTTCCCGCCACCGCCACCAATCGACTGTACAACCATCGCATCAGAAAACGTGCCAAAGGTCTCGACATCCGCAGTGTTGGTCGCATTCACCGTGCCACCAGCACCACCGCTAGCGCCCTCACCACCCACACCGACTGTGACACTGCCAGATGCGCCAATGCTTAAAGCCGCCGCAGCCGTGACAGACAAACCGCCATTGCCGCCCCCGCCACCAATCGATTGCATGACCATGCCGTTGGACCGTGTCCCGCGCGTGATAATCTTACCGTCGTAACCGCTATTTGTGACCGTGCCACCCGCACCTCCCGCACCGCCGTCGCCCCCCAAGCCGACCGAAATACCGCCTGCTACGGGACCCGCCGCTGCCGCAACAGAGATCGCAAACCCGCCGTTGCCGCCGCCGCCGCCAACCGATTGCAACAAGACTCCTGTAGAATCTGCACCGCGTGTCTCGACATCCGCAGAACCGGACCCGTTCAAAGTCACTACACCACCGTCGCCAGCCACACCTGCATTACCGCCAATGCTGACAGCCAAAGCACCGCCAAAACCTAGAGCAACCGAAGTCGCACCACCGCCATTACCGCCGCCGCCGCCAATCGACTGCGCCAAGACACCAAACGACCGGTCACCTTCGGTAAATATCCGCGACTGCGTGCCGACATCGGTGTCCGACAGCGTCAAATCAACAACGCCGCCCGCGCCGCCCGCGCCACCATCGCCGCCAATGCCAACAGCCGCAAAAATGCCAACCGACGTGGCCGATCCGCCGTTACCACCACCACCACCAATGGATTGCGCCATCAGTGCGGTTGAATCCGCTTGCCGTGTCGTAATTTGTCCGTCGTTGCGCACGGTTACATTTCCGCCAGCGCCACCGACAGAACCGCTACCGCCAACGGACACCATTCCCCCCGTCGACCCGCCATTGCCGCCACCGCCGCCAATCGACTGCGCCACAATCCCGCGTGCGCCAAAATTCCTTGTCGTGATGGTCCCACTGTTTGTTGCTGAAACCGTATCGCCGTCGCCGCCCGCATCGCCGCTACCGCCAATCGCCACCAAGCCGCCACTGCCACCGCCAGCACCCCCAGATCCCGCAATTGATTGCACCATGATCCCGTCTGACCCGACGCCAAACGTGTTGATGGTTCCAGAATTGGTCGCTGTTGCCGTGCCAGCCTCGCCTCCACCCGCACCAGTGCCACCCAAGGCAAAAATACCTCCGCCAAAGCCGCCAGAACCGCCGCCGCCGCCAATCGACTGTACAAAAATCCCGCGTGAAAAATTGGCATTGGTCCGAATAGCGCCACTGTTAGACCCGCTTGCATTGCGGCCCGATCCGCCCGCATTACCTACGTCCGCAAAGGCAACAATACCGCCTGCAGTGCCCGCATCGCCACCACCGCCGCCAATCGACTGGGCCAAAATACCATGAGAGCCAACGCCGTTGGTCACGATGTCCCCATTGTTCGTCACCGATACAACACCGCCCTTGCCGCCGACACCACCGCTGCCGCCATTGCCGACGATGCCAAAGCTAGACCCACCCGTGCCGCCATTGCCGACGATGCCAAAGCTAGACCCACCCGTGCCGCCATTCGCACCAACGCTTAAGCCGTAAATACCATGCGCACCGATACCATTGGTCGCAATACTGGTTGTGCCACTTGTAAAGACTGTGACCGCGCCGCCGTCAGAGCCCGGACCACCGTTGCCAGACCCCGCGCCAAACGACAGATATCCCGTACCCGCGTTGCCTCCCGATCCAGAGCGGCTTAGCGCATAAATTCCGTGCTTTGCGTCGCCCGTCGTTGTGACGTTCCCGCTAAATGACAGGTCCACCACGCCACCTGCGCCGCCATTGCCGCCGTTCGCACCGCCCGCACCAACATAGCCGTTACCACCGTTGCCACCATTGCCGCCAATATTGGCAACTTCAACACCGATGTTTGTCGTGTTATAATTCCCTTGAACTACGGCAACGTTTGGCGCTGTCGGTTTAGTCTGCCCACCACCGCCGGCATGCGCCGACACAAACAGCGCACCAGCGCGCCCGTTGCTGCCACCTTTACCGGTCACGACATAGCGATAGCCCGTGCTTGACGAATTTGCGATCGATGGAGGAGTCTCAACTGGATCCGCCGGTGCTGGGTAATCCTCCCCAAAACTAAGGGGATGCGGAAGTAGAATTTTCTCGGCAAGATATCTGAGGAGATTTTGATGAAGATGACGAGATATAGCGAACCCCAAATCCTTGCGATCCTGCGCCAAGCCGAAGGCGGTGTGCCTGTCTCTGAGCTGTGCCGCGAGCACGGCATGAGCAACGCGTCATTCTACAAATGGAGGTCGAAGTATGGCGGGATGGACGCATCGATGATTAGCCAGATGAAGGCCCTTGAAGACGAGAACCGGCGTCTCAAGAAGATGTATGCCGAGATGAGCATGCAAGCTGAGTTACTGAAGGAAGCCCTTGGAAAAAAGTGATCCGGCCAGCCCTGCGTCGGGGTCTGGCCGAGAAAGCTGTGGCGCGACACGGTGTCAGCATTGCGCTGGCCTGCCGCACCTTTGGCGTGAGTGAGACCTGCTATCGTTACAGCCCGCTCTTGAGCGACGGGAACGAAGAGATCGCCGATCTGCTGGTTGGGCTGACGACCGCCCGGAAGACGTGGGGGTTTGGGCTATGTTTCCTGCATCTACGCAATGTGCAGGGCCATCCGTGGAACCACAAACGCGTTTACCGCATCTACTGCGAACTGGAACTGAACTTGCGGATCAAACCTCGGAAACGGTTAAAGCGGGACAAACCCGATGCGCTGGCAGTGCCGGACGCACCAAACGTGACCTGGTCGATGGACTTCATGGCGGATCGCCTCGGGGATGGCCGGGCGTTTCGGCTTTTGAACGTGCTGGATGATTTTAACCGCGAGGGTTTGGGCATCGAGGTTGATTTTTCTTTGCCAGCCGAACGGGTTATTCGCAGCCTCAACCGGATCATCGAATGGCGCGGCAAACCAGAAACTATTCGGGTTGATAATGGCCCAGAATATATCAGTGGCAAGCTGTTAGAATGGGCTGAAAAACAAGGTATTAGCATCCAGCATATCCAACCCGGAAAGCCGCAGCAGAACGCTTACATCGAGCGCTACAATCGCACGGTCAGGCATGAATGGTTGGACCAACACATCATTGAAAACATCGAGGAGGCGCAAGACTTCGCCACACAATGGCTTGTCTTATAATGAACTTGGCTCCTGCTTTATAATGGGGCCACTGCCCGCCACGTCATTTGTGACAGGCAGTGGCGGCGGTTGGATCGTAAATGGCTGGGTCATGATGGACCGCTCCAGAGTTTGATCAACCGCCGTCTTCCCCAAAGGCCTGAACGGATACGCGTGCAACAAGTCACGTATGACAAGCATAGGATATGGAGAATATGACAGATCATAACATTGGCGTGGACATTTCTAAATCCCATCTGGACGTGTTTCGATTGGAAGACGACATGGCTAAACGCTTCGATAATTCAATCACAGGCTTCCGTGCTCTTATCAGATGGTTGGGCAAGGCGACCCGTGTAGCGAGGGTCGTTTACGAGCCGACAGGATCGTATCACAAAGCCTTTGAAGCGACACTTGGGAAGGTGTTACCATTGGTCAAGGTAAATCCTTTGCAGGCGCGCCGTTTTGCGCAGGCCCATGGTACGAGAGCTAAGACTGATGCAGTCGATGCTCGAATGTTGGCGCTTATGGGCGCGGCATTTAATCTTGAACCACAAGTGCCTCTCCCGAAAGAAGCAATTGACCTCAAAGACTTGCATGTTGCGCGGGCTGGGTTGGTCAAGGATCGCACCAGATTGCGCAACCGTGCTCAAATTCAGGGGTTATCTCTCCTGAAACGCCAAACCAAAGCGCGTCTCACGCTAGTGGAACGCCAGATCGTTGAGTTGGACGCCGAGATAGCAGCGCTGATCCAGGCGCGGGAGAGCACCGCACGTACGCATGATATTTTGCGTTCCATGCCCGGTGTCGGCGCTGTTTCTGCTGCCGCAATATTGACCCTGATGCCCGAACTCGGCACGCTAGATCGCAAACAAGTGGCCAGCCTGGCTGGTCTCGCCCCCATCACACGCCAGTCTGGATTATGGCAGGGCAAAGCGTCCATCGGAAGCGGGCGCAAGCCCTTGCGCGATGCCCTTTACATGCCCGCATTAGTCGCCATGCGCTGGAACCCAGACCTCAAAGCAAAATACGAACACCTACGAGACGTGGGAAAACCCGCCAAGGTCGCAATTGTCGCTATAATGCGGAAGCTAATCGAAATCGCAAATGCACTTGTCAAAGCTAATCGCAAATGGACACCAAAAACCGCTTGATCAAGACGGATACTCTCGACTTACAACAATGACCGCCCGAATATGGGCATCGGCGGCATCACACCCGCACAGAAACTAAAAATGGCCGCGTAAGTTCTACAGCCGCACCCCGTTAAAAATGGGGGGATTACCACCCCAAGTGCTCGTTTAAGCCACCTTGCGTTCGAAGGCGACCGGGCTTTTCCAACCCAATGCTGAGTGGCGGCGTCGCGGATTGTAGAAGCCATTGATGTATTCGAAGATGGCATCTCAGCCTTTCTGCGGGTTTCCCATGTATCGCGCCAGATCAATTCCGCTTTGATGGTTTTGAAGAACGTCTCAACAGCCGCATTGAAGCTCCTATATTCGTCAAGTTGCGATTTGATCTGTTTTCGATACACAGAGCTGGCTGTAGATTTCGCGGACGATGTAGCGTTTCAGGCATCGAATTATCTCGCTTTTGCTCTTCCCGTCTTTCGTGCGTTTCTTGACATATGCAAGTGTCGGTTGGTGGCTTCGCATTCTAACGATAGCAACACGATAGAGTGCTGCGTTGGCCTGTCGATTGCCGCCTCTGTTTAACCGGAAGCGGTGTGTTTTGCCGCTGGAAGCTGGGATTGGGCAAACACCGCAGAGCTTTGCCAATGCTGCTTCCGAACGGATGCGCGTTGGGTCGCCGCCAACGAGGATTAGCATCTCTGCGATTGTCAGTGTTGCTATCCCATGAGATACCATCAGGTCTGGTGTGCGTTCGGTGACAAGGCGTTCCAGTTCCTTGTCGTGGGCAATAATTTCTTCATGCAGCCACAGCCACCGGCGCGCCAATGCCCGCATGGCGGCTTTTGCTGAGGCCAATGGCGTGTCGATATCGCCAGGCCGAAAGGCCGCAATATGCCGGATCAACGCGACTTTCCCTCGAATTGGATCCAGTGTTTCCCGAAGATCAGCAGGTGCATTAATGATCAACGTCTTCAGCGTTACCATCGCCTGTGAGCGTGATTTAACGCCAGTATCGCGTGCAATCTTCAAATGTCTGATCATTTCGGATGACCCTGTTTGTGTCTTGGGTCGCGCTGTTGCCTGCCCAGAAAGAACGGATCGTGCAGCGCCCTCTGCGTCCAAACTGTCTGTTTTACCTTGCGTGTATCGCAGCTGTCGGTTTGGTCGTGTGACCTCAATGACATTGTGGCCTTGAGCCAACAAAGACCGGGATAGGCCCGCACCATACGAACCAGTCCCTTCGATTCCGAATGCTAGAACGCCCCCAAAAGACTGTGACCAGCGTTCCAGCTCCAAATACCCTTTGGGATTGGTGGGTATAGATAATGCGGCCAAACGGGTGCCTTGCGTATCGATTGCGACGGCAACATGTGTTGCTTTGTGTGTGTCGATGCCAATAATGATTGGATGTGTAGTCTTCATGATGCCCTCATTGCTAAGAATGCCCAGGCACCGATCCGAGGGGACAGGACTGTGATGGTACGCTGACCGTCAGGCTCCTATAAAGTCACATCTCGCCCGTTGCCGGGGCGACTTGACGGTCGACACGTCAACGCAATGACACGCAGTCAATCGTAGCATGGGTCAGGCCATCAAGCCGCAATACCATACTCACAGTCATAGCAATTTCCCTTTCCACTCATGGACACTTTGAAGCCGTGCTGTCTCAGGATTTTTTGATAGTCGTGCGAACAGTATTGCGACCCGCGATCCGTGTGATGGATGCAGCCCTTTGGCGGCGCTCGGAAGGCGATGGCCATGTTCAATGCCCGGATCGCCAGGTCCCGCTTCATCCTGTTGCTCACCGCCCAACCGATCACGCGCCTTGAATGCAGGTCCAGTATTACAGCGAGATACAGCCATCCTTCGCGCGTCCGGATATACGTGATGTCACCGGCCCATTTCTGGTTTGGTTGATCAGCCGTGAAGTTACGATCCAGCAGGTTTGGCGCAATGTTGAACTTATGATTGCTGTCCCCCTCTCGGCAGATTGCTTTGCAATCGCCTGCCGGGCAGTACGCTCTGTTTGGCGGTGCTCTAGCTCAATCACACCGCTATCGTCAAAGGTGCTGTGGCGCGAAGCCACAACGCCATTTTCAAATGTGATCTCGCTCATATAGCAAGTGGTCGGATCTGTGCGATCAGGTGAACCAGTAATCGAAATTTTATTGCCGATTTCAAACATATCGGTGGTCCATCCGTTACGCTTGAGCAAAGAACCTGATTGCAATTCGCACCGCAGGTTCAGGACCTCGCCGTTGGCATCCGTTGAATCGAAATACACGTAGGCGTGCGGATTCACGAGGCGGACACGCGTAATTTCACCTGAAAGCTCAATTGTTGTGCTGGTGTCAAACTGCCCGCCGCTACCGTGGTGTGCAAATGCAGGCAACGGCGATGCCAAAAGCGCCGACATGATGGCGGCGTTGCGTAAATATGTCATTTTTATTGACCCTTTGGTGTGTTTTTGAATGGTTCATTGGGCAACCATCGAACTTGATTGGGAGTGATCCGTGGCGTTAATGCACGTTTAGAAGCTCACCGACGCTTTTCGACAATCGGGGTCATGCAGTGTCTTTTCCTGTCGATAAGGTGTTGGTGCTAGGCGAGCGACCACCAAGGCCGGCACCTAACTCATATACGTGCCAATACATCGGTTTCCGTCGCACTGATCCGTTCGACGATTAGCACTACCGTATCGCGCCAAGCAGCCTGGATGTCCGGCACGGACCGTGTCCGCTATGTATAAGATGTAGAGTATTGCCGCCTGCCTTATGCGAGAAGTACTCCACTTATCTGGCCGCGCGTCGCCTTAACCACCCCACAATAAACCGGACAAAGCGCGCTCTTGGCCATGCGCATACATCGCGGCCATATAGGTGGCTGAAAACCGGTCACTTGGCTCGTAAATGATGCCACTGTCGGTACTCACGCTGGTGACTGAAAAACCAAGTCCATGGCTTTGCGCAAGAAGGCGTGCGATATTAACCGACGAGGCCGCGTTAGAGCGGACCATCGCCGTCATCGCCTGCTGTGAAATCCCCAGCACCGTGTCCGAACTCTCTTGCGGTGCGGGATCGAGGGTATTGTTCACGATCACATAGGCATGCCCGTCGCGCGCCGCATCCGAGTTGACCGTAAAGGCGGCTGGGGGTGTTGCCAGAAACTGCATTTGCACGCCGCCATCAACATGTGTTTCTGTAGTGGTTCCTTCCCCCGCTGCGAAGCTGATTTTGACAGGTGGGAACAGCCCAGGCAGGGCACCTGACGCACGGATCACGGCGCGGAACAGATCGTATTGTCTGGCCTGTGCAATGGCCCCCATGTTCCAAACGACAGCCTCCGAGTTTCCTAAGTTCGCTGTGACCACAAAGAGCCTGCCACCAGCAGCATGCTTTTGGCCAACCCTATCCAAAAACCTGTTAGGGGCATAAAATGCGATCAGATCTGCAAGGGGTTCGGTATCGTAAACGCTATCGCCTGTGACGGCCGAAAACCAACGCACCTTCATAAGGTCGCTGGCGTCATTGTCGAGAAACATATGCTGTAACGCATCATCGCCTTCCGCTCCGGCAAAGGCCATTGGCGCAATTAGCGCACCTGTCGAGACCCCGGTTACAATGTCGAAATCAGGCCGTTTTCCCGTTTTGGACCAACCTGAAAGAGCGCCAGCGCCGAAGGCTCCGTCTTCGCCGCCACCAGATAGCGCCAGTATTTGAGGCTTTTCTGTAAGGCGCGATAGGTTCAGGTGTTGCGCCCAAGTCACCACATCGGCATCGGCAAAGAAGCGAAAGCCGACGAGGGGATCCGCCACGGGAGGCGACGATACTGTGGCAACGACGTCGGTTGGTTGACTCGCGCAGGCTGGAAGTACAGAGGCGGCAGTCAAGCCAAGTAGCATGCGCCTTCTGGTGAGGCTTGGGATGGTGTGCGTGTTCGACTGCATGAGTTGGGTCGCCTTTAATTCGTGGCCTGTGCGTGTTTGATCACGTCGCTTAGTTTGATGGTCGTGCTTGCGCAGGCGCAAAATTTTCCAGCGTCTGACCAACAAAGTCCTGCGTGATCGCTGGATTTTCCGTTCGCAGACAAAATGTGATTGCTGCCACATCTGGCCGTTCCGGGCGCGCACCCTGGGTGGGCTCTGGCATACAGGACTTCAGCGCTGCCTCGGAGACGCCAAGTGCGGCGGCAATGTCTACGACGGGAAGGCCTGGAGGTGGACCGCTTTGCGCGATTGCCGCCATTGGGAGGACGAGAGCAGTAAATGTGAATCCGAGGATCAGGTTTTTAGAAAAAGTCGTGTTCATATTTGCCTCATGTTCTTTCTGCCCCTAAATGCTGGGGTCGAGTATTATACAGAGAGGGTCTGGATTTCCGTCGAAGTGATTTGGAAAAACACGTGCTTGGCCGCAAATGGGTTGGATCGCCGGCGGCGAGTGTTAGTGCTGTATGGCACGAGGGTTCGCTGGAACATGCGTACGACTCATGTGTGGTAGAAAGCAGAGGGCCACCCGATACAGGTATTTTCACAATTAACCCGGCACCTGATACAATCAGCTCGACCCTATCCAGTGAGCATTGGACCAGTCGCAGCTGCCATGTTAAATTCGATGTCGTTGCGGGTATCGAAGGTTAAATTTTTAATAGTGGACTGACACACCCTAGTCGCGGAATTTCAAGTGAGGTCACAAAATATTGCTGATTTCAACCTGTAGTAGTTTCAAAACCCTCAAACAACCTAAAGTGCGTTGTCATCGGATTTTTCAAACAATAGGGATTAAGGTCACACGCCAGAGATGTTTATGATCAAGTGGGGCATTCCGTCTGACATTTCGCGTGACGGCAAACTGCCAAGCTCCACAACGCACCTGACATGGCTGCGCATGTTGGAGACGCTTTCGAATCGCACTTTATCGTCAGGTTTGTTCAACTTTAGTGAAACCTGCGTGTTTTGACTGGCTTTCGGAAAGGCTACGATTCACTCCGCGAAAGCCTGCCCCAGATATTACCCTCGTACCTGATCGCTCTGATGGAAAGACTGCAGCTCGGCCCATCTTAGCTTGGCTTGCCGCGTATTCTATTCTCGCGCTGCGTTCTAGTGAGCCACGTTTCGTTTATAAAGCGTGGCAACGTCGCACGTCTGCTTTTCTAAAGGTAAATCTAAGTTTTGCACTTGAGGCGAAAGTCCGCAATCCGCCCTCATCTACGCTGATCAGCAACTACAGTTTCATGTTGGGCTCCCATTTCACTTTTCATGGGTTCCGCAGTGCGTTCAAAACGTTGCACCACCGTAGCGCCGTTTTTTCTGGAACGCAAAAAACCACCCGAGAGGACCTGTTAACCTGTTGATTGTATTTATAGGTTGTCGGCTGCAAGCGAACGCAACCGCCGTGACCTACCTGATCTGCATTGTCTCATTTAGGTTAACCACAGCAGTAATCCATCGCAACTCACAGTTACTCCCGCCACCCGATTTGACATAGTTTAGATTCGCAGCTAGCTCTTAGTCATCCGTTGGGGTGCCATTATGGCTGAGAGGCGAAAGCTGACCCATCGAACCTGATCCGGGTCATTCCGGCGTAGGGAACGGAGAAAAAGCTGTGAACCCTTACAGCCGTATACCCTCCGTTTTTCTATGCTTTGGCCCTTTTTTTGAATGGGGCTATCTATGGTTTTTCAAGCGTTGACGATTGCAGGATCCGACAGTGGCGGTGGCGCGGGGATTCAGGCTGATCTCAAAACATTCAGCGCATTGGGCGTTTATGGTGCTAGCGTCATAACCGCGATCACCGCGCAGAACACCCGTGCGGTGATGGCGGTGGAGATACTCACCCCTGCAATGGTCCGCGCCCAGATGGATGCTGTCTTTGACGATCTGACGATCAACGCGATCAAAGTTGGCATGTTGGGCAGCGCCGAAACGATAAACGCGGTCGCAAACGGTTTGGTGCGCTGCGCGGTCCCGGTGGTGCTCGATCCGGTGATGGTGGCTAAATCGGGCGACGTGTTGTTGGCGGATGCTGCAGTTGTGGCACTGCGCACACGGATGTTGCCACTGGCAGACCTTGTGACCCCCAACTTACCAGAAGCTGCACAGTTGCTAGACGCACCGGAGGCCGCGAGTGAGGCCGAGATGCTTGAGCAAGGCCGCGCCCTGCTGGCATTAGGGCCGCGTGCCGTTTTGATGAAAGGTGGACACGCGTCTGGCACTGAATGCGTTGATCTATTGATCACCGCGCAAGATGTGCTGCGACTGTCTGCGCCGCGCCATCCGACGCACAACACCCACGGCACCGGATGTACGCTGTCAGCAGCCATTGCGGCAAAGTTGGCCCGCGGCATGCTGTTGCCCGAGGCAGTGCAGGCCGCTCATGCCTATCTGCAGAACGCTATAGCAGCCGCAGACCAGCTGAACATCGGTAGCGGCAACGGCCCCGTCCACCATTTCCACGCGGTGTGGCGCGATGAGTGATGTCACGATTATTGGCGCAGGCGTTGCAGGTCTTTGGGCCGCGCATTCCTGTCTAAAGCGTGGCCTACGCCCGCGTGTCATCGATCGCACCGGCTTGCCGGGGCCGCATGGGTGTTCGTGGTGGGCGGGCGGTATGCTGGCTGCGGAGTGCGAAGGCGCGACTTCGGAGCTGCCCGTGATCACATATGGACGCAAGGCAGCAGCCCTGTGGCAGGAAGTCACCCGCGTCACCGCCCAAGGCACATTGGTGCTGACACCTGCGCGTGACCACGCCGAACTGGACCGTTTTGCCGCGCGCACCCACGGGCACATCACCTGCGACAGCGAGGCAATTTCCGCGCTTGAGCCTGACCTTGAAGGGCTCCACCGGCGCGGTCTGTTCTTTGAGCAAGAGGCGCATCTGGACCCGCGACAGGCGTTGTCAGACCTGACACACATGCTCACCACATCAGGCGTAAGTGTCGAAACTGGCACAGTCACGCCCGACGATCTGGAAGGGCCCGTGATCGACTGTCGTGGTTTAGCTGCACAGGGTGATCTGCCCGGCCTGCGCGGGGTGCGCGGTGAAATGATCATTCTGCGCTCGGACGAGATCACCTTGTCGCGGCCCATCCGCCTGCTGCATCCACGCCATCCGCTTTATGTCGTGCCCCGCAAGGGGGGCTTGTTCATGCTGGGCGCAACACAAATCGAAAGTGCAGCGCGCGGCCCCGTGACCGTCCGCTCGGCTTTGGAACTGCTGTCAGTCGCCTATGCGCTCGACCCGCGCTTTGCCGAGGCCGAGATCGTCGAAACAGGAGCGGACCTGCGCCCCGCCTTTCCCGATCATGTGCCGCGCATCATTCGGCGAGGGCGTATTTTGCATCTTAACGGACTGTTCCGACACGGATTTCTGATGGCTCCCGCATTGGCAGAACAGGCGGCAGAGTTTCTTTTAACAGGCAATATGGGGGATTTGATCCATGAAGATTGAGGTAAACGGCGACCAGCACGAAGTGACTGCTACGCATCTGGATACCGCGTTGGTCGAATTGGGCTGGGGCGACGCGCGGGTGGCGACCGCCCTTAACGGCACTTTTATTCCCTCAGCTGCGCGCGATGGCACACCGCTTTCATCTGGCGACCAGCTTGAGGTTTTGACCGCAATGCAGGGGGGGTGAACCATGCGTGATTTCTATGGCGTGGCACTGACAACCCCCATGATGTTGGGCTCTGCGCGCTATCCCTCGCCCACCGTGATGGAAGCGGCGTTCCGCAGCAGCGGCGCGTCGGTTGCAACGGTATCGCTACGGCGCCAGCGCGGCGCAGGGCAAGCGTTCTGGGATATGGTGCGCGGACTTGGCGTACACCTCTTACCCAACACCGCCGGATGTCATTCCGCTCGCGAGGCGATCACCACGGCACAAATGGCGCGGGAGTATTTCCAGACCGACTGGATTAAACTTGAGGTGATCGGCCATGCCGACACTTTGCAACCTGATCCGTTCGGATTGTTGGAGGCGGCAGAGGCATTATGCGCCGACGGTTTCAAGGTGTTCCCCTACACCACCGAAGACCAAGTTCTGGCGGCCAAATTGATTGATGCGGGCTGCCGTGTGCTGATGCCCTGGGGCGCGCCTATCGGATCGGGGATGGGCCTGAACAACATCCACGGCTTGCGCACGCTGCGCGCAGCATTTCCCGATATCCCGATGGTAATTGACGCAGGACTTGGCCTTCCTAGTCACGCCGCTCAGGCGATGGAATTGGGGTTTGACGCTATCCTGCTCAACACTGCGGTTGCAGAGGCCAACGACCCCGCCGAAATGGCCCGCGCCTTTGCATTGGCGGCGCAGGCGGGTGCCTTGGCGGCTGTATCAGGTCCGATGGGTCAACGTGACATGGCGGTCCCCTCCACCCCTTTGATTGGAAAGGCATGGCTATGAACTTACCCCGCTTTTACCCTGTATTTGACAGTGCGGACTGGGTCGGCAGAGCCGTCAAGTTGGGCGTGCGACTGGTGCAACTGCGTATCAAGGAGCAGCCAGAGCCGGAGCTACGTCAAGAAATCACCGCTGCGCTAGCCCTGTGCCGCCGCTATGGCGCGACGCTGGTGGTCAATGATCATTGGCAACTCGCGATGGAGCTGGGGGCCGACTGGTTGCATCTGGGGCAAGAGGATCTGGATAGCGCTGATTTGACAGCTATACGCCGCGCTGGTCTGAAATTGGGAATTTCGACGCATGACCGCGCAGAGCTGGACCGCGCACTGGCACTAAACCCTAACTATATCGCCCTAGGGCCAGTCTATCCGACCATCCTAAAGAAAATGAAATGGACCGAGCAAGGTCTTCACCGATTGACCGAATGGAAAGCCGTAATCGGGGATATTCCACTATGCGCCATCGGCGGCATGTCAGTCGAACGCGCGCCCGGAGCCTTTGACGCGGGGGCCGACACGGTGGCCGCCGTGACGGATATCACGCTGAACCCTGATCCTGACGCCCGCCTCCGCGCATGGCTTGAGGTAACGCAATGAACCGCTATGCCCGTCAGATTGTATTGCCTGACGTGGGTCCCGAAGGACAGGATTGCTTTCGCGGTGCCCATGTTCTGGTGCTCGGAGCCGGCGGGCTCGGCGTGCCGGTGCTGCAATATCTTGTGGGGGCCGGTGTGGGCACAATCACGGTGATTGACGGCGACACCGTGGGCGAGAGCAATCTGCACCGTCAGCCGCTGTACCGGATGCAGGACATCGGCCAACCCAAGGCGCAAGCCGCCGCCGCAACGCTGGCAGCCCTGAACCCCGATGTCTCCCTGCGCCCGCTTGTGGACTGGTTGACGCCCGCGAATGCGCCGGACTTTGTGGCGGCGGCTGATGTGGTTCTTGATTGCGCCGATACCTTTGCGGCAAGCTTCACCTTATCTGACACGGCTTTTGCCACTGCCAAACCCCTGATCTCGGCCTCGGCCTTGGGAATGACTGGTTATGTGGGCGGATTTTGCGCCACGGCTCCATCCTTGCGGGCGGTGTTTCCTGACCTGCCCCGCAGCGCCGCAACCTGTGAAACCGCAGGTGTCTTGGGGCCAGTGGTTGCCATGATTGGGGCCATGCAGGCGCAAATGGCTTTGGCCGTTCTGCTTGATCTGTCGCCCACACCGCTGGGCCAAATGATGATACTGGACGCAGCACGCTGGCGCATGTCGGGTTTTCGCTTTGACACAGCAACCGAGCCTGAGCATCCCGCGCCCTTCATCGCAGAAGGTCAGATCACACCAGATGATCTTGTGATTGACCTTCGAACCGAAGCCGCCGCCCCGTTCCGCGCATCCGCCCTGCATCTGTCGTCCGATGCTTTCGCGGAATACGCACTACCAACGTCCGAGACACGGATCGTACTGGCCTGCCGCACCGGATTACGAGCGCATCATGCCAGCACGGCCTTACGCAATCGCTGGGCGGGGCAGATTGCCTTGCTGGCGATCACTGATCTTTAACCTGAACCCCATCTGGAGCCATTCGTGAAACATCTTCTCATTCCCATCGCCCTTGCCTTCTTGGCAACACCTGCAATTGCCCAAGACCGTCTGACCGTCATGCTGGACTGGTTCATCAACCCCGATCACGGGCCGATCATTCTGGCCCAAGAGTTGGGCTATTTCGAAGACGCCGGTCTGGAGGTAGAGCTTGTCACCCCAGCTGACCCCAATGACCCTCCGCGTATGGTGGCGGCAGGTCGCGTCGATCTGGCGGTAAGCTATCAAGCCGAACTGCACCTGAATCGCCGCGAAGGGCTTGATCTGGTGCGCGTTGGCACCTTGATTGAAACCCCGTTGACCTGTCTTGTCGTGCGCGCGGATGGTCCTGTGAAATCTATCGCCGATCTGGCGGGGCGCAAGGTCGGCTTTGCCGTAGCAGGTGTTCAAGAGATGCTGCTCAAGGCAATGCTGACCAACAGTAATGTCCCCCTGAAAGACGTGGAACAAATCAATATCGGCTGGTCCATTTCGCCTGCCCTGATGTCTGGTCAGGTGGATGGCGTCATCGGTGCATTCCGGAATTTCGAATTGAACCAGATGGATATCGAAGGAATTGCAGGGCGCTGTTTCTATCCCGAAGCCGAAGGCGTCCCATCCTATGACGAATTGATCTATGTGGCCCACGCGCAGGATCTGAACCGTGACAAGATCTCACGTTTTCTGTTGGCCACCGAACGCGCAGCCACCGACATCCTGAATGACCCACAAGCGACAGGCGAGGTGTTTTTTGCCTCTGACGCCGAGTTGCGTAACGAACTCAACACGCGTGCATGGGGCGATACATGGCCGCGTTTTGCCACCCGCCCTGCAGCAGTCGACCAAGGACGCTATGACCGCTTCGAGGCGTTCCTGATCGCGCAAGGCGCTGTAGACACGGCCATCCCTGCCGCCGATCTGGTGGTTGATGTCACCGCCGAGGTGACACCGTGAGCGCCCCCGACTATGGCCACGCCTTTGCGCTATGGCGCACAGGTGCAGCACGCGATTGGGATAACTATACGCGCCACGCCTTTGTCGAAGCCTTGGCCGACGGATCGCTTCCGCAAGAAAGTTATCTGCACTATCTACGACAGGACTATGTATTTCTGATCCACTTTGCCCGCGCGTGGGCGCTGGCGACGGCAAAGGCAGAAACGTTGGATGAAATGGCTGCGGCCAGTGCCACTGTACATGCCTTGGTGCATGTGGAAATGCCGCTGCATGTAGAAACATGTGCAGCGCAAGGCATTGACCGCGACGCCCTTGAGGCCACCGCCGAAGAGCCAGGAAATCTGGCCTATACGCGCTATGTCCTTGAGGCGGGATATTCCGGCGATCTGTTGGATCTTCTGGCGGCGCTTGCGCCTTGCGTGTTGGGGTACGGCGAAATCGGCCTTCGGTTGTCAGGCAATACCGGCCCGTACGCGCCTTGGTGTGATATGTACGCGGGGCATGAATTCCAAGGGCTGTGCAAAAGTGTCGGCGCGCTTTTGGACAGTGCGCTCTTGCGTCGGCTGGGGCCGGATTGGCACCAATTGCCACGCGCCAAAACGCTGCAATCGCGTTTTACCACAGCTACACAGCTGGAAATCGGGTTCTGGGACATGGCGCAAAGCCCGCCCAGCGCATGACCGCACCTGCTATCCACATTCGCGGGGCGCTGCATGTGGCGCAGAACCTGCTGATCGACAGGTTCGACATCACCCTGATCGCCGGAGGGTGGAGCGCCCTATTAGGCCCTTCCGGCGTCGGAAAGACTTCGCTTCTCCGATTGATTGCAGGACTGCCCTGCGCGGCCCATCTGGACGGGTATATTAAGGCAGGCGACGGCGCGCCAATCGGCCCCCGCGTGGCAATGATGGCGCAGGATGATCAGCTGCTCCCATGGGCGAGCACGCTGGATAACATCATGATCTGCGCGCGTCTGAGAGGTGAAGGCGTACAACAGGATCGCGCCGCGGGGCTGCTGGCAGATGTGGGACTTGCCGGTTTTGAACGCCGCAAACCTGCACAAATGTCTGCCGGGCAACGTCAACGCGTGGCGCTTGCCCGCACACTATATGAGAATCGCGCCATCGTTCTGCTCGACGAGCCGTTTTCGGCGCTGGATGTAATGACCCGCTACGCAGCGCAAGATTTAGCGACTGAATTACTTGCAGAGCGCACCGTTTTTTTGATCACCCATGACCCGTCTGAGGCGGTGCGGCTGGCAGATGCTGCGTGGATTGTCACGCAAACCGGTATTTCGCCCTGCACGCTTCCGCCCACAGCACCACCGCGCGCGCCCGACGCTGCCTGCACGCTTTCGGCACAAGCGGCACTCCTACAGCGTATGCGTCAGATTACTGTAAAGGGTGTCGCGTGATGCTGAACGCTACACGTCCCCTATTGCGCGGCCTTTTTGTCCTGCTAGTGTTTCTGTCAATCTGGCAGGCGGCAGTCAGCCTAAGCGGTGTGCCACGATTTATACTGCCCGGTCCAATCTTGGTGGCCCAAGCGCTGTGGGATAACGCAGGGCTCTTATGGCGAAACACCCTATGGTCGGCGGGAAATTTGGGCTTAGGACTCGCCACCGGCATAATTCTGGGTATCGAAACCGCACTGCTATTGGCCTTGTCACAGCGCGCACGGTGGTTATTGCGCCCGATGTTGGTAGTGGCCCAAGCGGTGCCAGTCTTTGCGCTTGCCCCGGTGATTACCCTGTGGCTCGGGTATGGTATGCCGTCCAAAGTCGTAACAATCGCCCTTGTTACCTATTTTCCCATCGCATCTGCACTTTTTGACAGGTTGATGGCGCTGCCTGCGGGACTAAGCGATCTGTCACACCTGTCAGGTGCAAACCGTTGGCGCGAGATGCGGTTTTTGCGCCTGCCCCACGCAATCCCGGGCCTTCTATCGGGGCTCAGGTTGGCGGTAGTCTACGGCCCACTGGCCGTGCTGATCGGTGAATGGGTCGGATCATCCCAAGGCTTGGGGCATCTCATGCTCATGTCGAACGGCCGCGGTCAAACCGCACTGATGTTTGCCGCCCTTCTTATGCTTGCCTGCCTTTCACTGTGTCTCTGGGCCGCTGTCGAGGCACTTTCCCGCTGTACGGCAAGGCTACTATTAGTTGCCTGAACGGAATTCATCATCCACGCTATTAACAAAGCAGAAAGCTACTCGCGCTGTCTAAACATTGGCGTTCGTTGCGGGAGCTCGACTTGGACACTATTTCA
The DNA here is from genome assembly GCF_054439475.1 of Yoonia sp. MH D7. Lineage (NCBI taxonomy): Bacteria > Pseudomonadati > Pseudomonadota > Alphaproteobacteria > Rhodobacterales > Paracoccaceae > Yoonia > Yoonia sp. MH D7. The sequence goes on along the minus strand of NZ_JBTJCF010000001.1, from coordinate 132,530 downwards.
CAGGTTTGACCGAAGTTCGAATTGGAACGGTGGCGCAGCTGCACATTTCGAGCAATGGTAGGAACGGCCCAGTGGTGGTTCCCGCAGCGAAGGTCGTGTGTGGATGGCTCTTGCATAGCAAGACATATTTGATCCGATTTGTGCATTAGTCAGAAGCAGTCATGTGTCCGGCCTGTTTGCGCGGTTTTGACCGCTGGCCCTGATGGGTTCCGCAAACCAAGTCCCTTACAGCTTAGCGGGCAATTGCGCCCGGGACATTCGACGGGGTGTCTTGGTTTTGGCGGCAGACTTATGCACCATCATCTCGCGGGTCTTGCTAACTCGTTGTTCTTCCTCCTTTAGACCGTGTGCGGTGTATATGGTTCGTTGCGGGTCAGAACGGCCCAGACGATCCGAGCGGTCTTGTTGGCCATGGCGACAGTCGCCAAGCGTGCGGGTTTTCGCTCCAGCAGCGATATCAGCCACTTACTTGCGCGCTCCGGGTGCGATTTGGTCTGTCGGACAAGCGATGTCATGCCAACGACCAACAATGATCGTAAATATTGATCGCCCATTTTAGTAATACGCCCGAGCTTCTCTTTGCCGCCGCTGGATTTGTTCGCGGGCGTCAGTCCCAGCGTCACGCCAAAGGCGTGCTTTCAGCACGACGCTGCAAACTCGCGGCCATTGCTGAACTGATGGCCATCACCAATGCTGGCGATGATTGCCGAGGCGGTCACAGCGCCAACACCGGGAATAGTGCGCAACAAACGGACCCGCGCATCTTCTTTGGCGACCAACTTGAGCCGGTTTTCATACCATCGGATCCGCGTGTGAAGCGCCATGAGATGTTCGCAAAGGTTATGGATCACCTCATTGGCGATCTCGGGCAAGTCCAGTACTTCACCCATCAAAATATCCTCAGCAAACCCAATGACCCGCGCGAGGCCCCTCGCGATGTAAACCCCGAACTCAGCGACCATGCCACGCAAGCCATTGATCAGCTGTGTGCGTTGGCGCATGAGCAGACTCCGTGCGCGATGGAGCGACAACAAAGCTTGTTGTTTAACGGTTTTTATCGCAACAAACCTCATCGTAGGACGCGTTACCGCTTCACAAATGGCTTCGGCATCAATGGCGTCAGACTTTCCGCGTTTGACATATGGTTTGACATAAATCGGTGGGATCAGCCGGACATCATGGCCCAACGCTGTTAGCTCGCGCCCCCAATGATGCGCACTGCTACAAGCCTCCATACCAATCAGGCAGGGTGCAAGCTTGGAGAGAAACGGTAACAACTGTGCCCGTCTCAAAGGCCTGTTGAAGGCGACCTCTTCGTCTTTAGTGATCCCGTGAACTTGAAAAATGTTCTTGGCCAAATCTAGGCCGATTGTGGTAACTTCCATGGGGTGGCTCCTCTCTATGCAGATTTCGACACTTGCAGTATAGCGCATTACGACGCCGGTTGGAGCAAGAGCCATCCACCCCATCAGGTTAGAGCGGCGAGCCTAAACCAACCGCTTATCGTGCCAGACAGTATCCCGATCAATCAAGCGACTTAACTGATATGACTGGTAAAAATGACCAGCATACCAGACAAGGTAACAAGCCATCAGCAACCGTCGGATCGTCGCCAAATACCTCTTGCGCCTTGATCCAAGCCCGCACCTTGCTCAAACGAATGTAGGTAATGATGATCACGATCCCACCGCTGAGCAAAGGCGCCGCTTCTGACCAACCCGATACCTGCGTATGATCCAATGCGTGTCGCACCGATGCCAAACTCAACCACGGCAATTGCGGTACGAACCCAAGCGAGAAAAGTGCGCTCATTTGAAGAGTGATCCGCGTCGTTGGCGATCATGTCTCTTCTCCACCCTTTTTCATGCCCTTCACCCCGCGTGACACCAAAAGGCTTGTTTCATACAGGACGCGCGCCGCATCTAGACGACCTGAACTTGCCAAATATTGTGGTGACCATACGGGGCCAAATTTCTGCTTGAAACTGCGCAGGCCCTCGAAGTGGTAAAACTGGTTTCCGTGCTCGTAAAGGAAGCTGCCAACGCGGTGCCACGCGGGCGCCAGTTTGCGGTTCTCGAAGCCCGAGAGCGGCGCCGAACCGAGCGAAAACCAAGAGAACCCCTGATCTTGGCCCCAAAGCATCATCTCGGCAAAAAGGGCATCCATCGCCATGGCGGGGCCTGTCGGGTCATAGCGCATCAGGTCGAGAGTTAACTCTGATTTATCACCCGCCTGCATGAGGTTGGCGAAAGCGGTGATCTTTCCCGTCTTGATATTACGCAAAACGGCATGGTCAAAGTTCTTGATATAGTCAGGGTGGAACCAGCCCAAAGAGAATCCTTTTTCGTCGCTGTTTTTGTGCGCCAGCCATGCATCTGACACAGCATGCAGGTTCTCGATTTCGGGGCCCAGATCGGCAGCTTTGATCACCTCAAATACATAGCCATCGCGCCCGATACGTGCCTTTGCTTGCCGCCAATATTTGCGGCGCGCCCCGTCGAGGGTAAAATCACGCAGATCAACGCGGGCAACCTCCCCGATTTTCAACACCTGTAAACCCAGATCCAGATAGGTTGGCAAAAACCGTTCTGACACAGCATAGAATGCGCATCGCCGCCCCATAAGATCGGCCAGTTCACGCAACTGCCAAATTGCAGAAACGCATGCCGCCTTCTCGCCTACAGGGTCCCCTTTGGACACCAGTGTATTGCCAGTATCGGCATAAGAAATATAGGCGCGCTCATCTACGGTCACGATAAATCGTTTGTCACCGCTCAGAGACGTCCCCGCCGTTGCATTTGTAGCCTCTGCAGTTAAACGACGCACGACATCAGGGATAGGTTCGCACCGAAGCCGTGTTGTTTGCTTGGTCAGCAGTGAGTTCAGCATCAGAGCCGCCAATACCACCGCTACGGAAAATGTTGCGCGTAAGAAGCGCGAGGCGTCACCCTTCCACGCGAATTGCCACCACAAAGCATCCGAGTATTGGACGTTGGAGTATGCGAATAGACCAATCCAGCTAATGGCCCCCACAAGCAGCGAAACGCTCAGCAGCCATTTCCAATTCAATCGTAGCCCACCGACGACTTCAGCGCGGTAAAACGCAGCCCGAAATACCCAAAGAACCAGTGCAGAACTCGCCATTGCGACGGCTTCTTCCCAATCGAACCCTTTGAGCATCGAGAAAAGAAGACCCAAACTAAGTAGCACCATTGCCACAAGCCAAGCGCGAGCCATCCGACGATACAACCCACGAGAAACAACCAACAGGAGCACGCCATTGACGCTTCCCAACAGGTGGGACGTTTCAACCAATTGAAGGGGGAGAATTCCTTGCAAGAAGCCGAGGCGGCTTGGATCGGATGGCAGGTTCCCAGAGGCCAACAAGACCGCACCAGACAGCATCGCAAGACTGGCGGCGGCGAGCGGAACAATCGGCTGAATAGCAGAGAATACCACGCGTGATGTGGCGCTCGCTTGTTGCCGGTTCGCCAAGACCCAAGCGACAGCAAGCCCGACGACAGCAATAACAAACGGCAAGATGGAATAGATGACGCGATACATCACGAGTGCTGCCAAGACGTCAGCGCGTCCCGCCGCCCCGGTTCCTGCAATGATCGTGGCCTCAAACACACCGAGCCCACCAGGAGATTTGCTTAAGATTCCCAAGGCCAAAGCTGCGACGAAAATGATAAAAAACAAAACGAAATTTTGTGAAAGGTCCGAGGGCATCAAGACATATAGCGTCACTGCTGTTGCGACCAAATCAACGATAGAAATAGCCGCGATTTTTGCCCCGACGCTCACTATCGGTAAAGGCATGTTCATAGCGCCAAAAACGATCGTACGGGGCGCTTTTTCTGTCCAGATGAAATATCCGCAGATCGCGGCTAAAGCCGCAATACCAATGGCCACCTCAAGGGATTTGGGCATCGACATCACTTCGGACAAGCCAATCGGATGCGCAATCATCAAAATGCTCACGATCATCAAAACGCCCACGAACAAAGCGATCCAAGAGGTCGAGATCAACCGCGTAACCGCGCCGATATCTACGCCAAATGCGGAATAGACGCGATACTTTAAGGCACCACCCGTCAGCCACGACAAGCCAAGCATGTTAGACACTGCCATGCTACTGGCCCCTGTCATCATAGTGACCCCAAGCGGCCGCCGAACCTCGGACACCTGCCGCAAGATAAAGACATCATAAAGTGAGAGGGAAAGGTAACTAAGGCAAGTCGCCCCAAACGAGAGGCCAAGAACATAAAGCGGATATGATCCAGCTTCCCTTTTTACCGCTGCCAAATTGATATCAGCCGACATGCGATGCATCACATAAAGCGCCAAGACCGAGATGAAAACAGGGATTGCGATGCGCCACGCAGGATGCGTCAGGATGCGTCGCATATGGTGGGCTTCAGCGCTAGTAGTTTGCACGGGCGGTGTCCTCTAACAGGTCGATTTGGATTTGCTGAAGTTCCGCCAACTTGTTCCACTGGTGTACCATTTGGTGATCGGTCTTTTCGTGCAATTGCCTAATTTCCAGCTCTGCCTTAAGATTGATCCGGTAATCGTTCTCTGACCTCAGGCGATCTTTTGTCTCCTGCCGGCGCTGGCTCATCATAATGACAGGTGCTTGCACAGCCGCCAAACTCGAAAGGGCAAGGTTCGGCAGGATGAACGGATAAGGGTCAATTACTTTAAACAGCAGACCCGTGATGTTCAAAGCGATCCAGAAGAACAGACTCCCACCGAACGTCGCGACCCTGTCGGCCGCGCGCTCTCCGAAGGTTGCGTTTTCGACAATATTTTCGGAGAGTGATTGCGTGATCACGTCGCCCTTCGCCAAGCTTTCGATCACTTCGCGGTCAAGCTCCGATAACTCGCCCCGCTCGACTTCCATTATACTTTCGACATAGCGCGCACGCATCTCGCGCAGGTCGGACTGGCAAATCGATGCGCATGGTCCCCAATTTGGTAAATAATTTGAAATCATTCGGTTCAAACTTGGACGAATAACTTCATAGGGGCGCAAGTCGCTCGCATGAAAAGGTTTTCCGCAAATCGCACATGTCTTATTGGGAGTTTTTTCGACCATGGGCTACTCTAGTCCTTTCGCTGTATGGGCAACAAGACCATGTTTTGAATGCGCGGAAGCTGCGTCAAAACATCAGCCCCGCAACGCCGAACAAGATGAAAAGCGCCCGTGCGGCAAGCTGTTCGATGGCAAGCGTTTGCAAAGGCCGCTCAAATGACAAAGGCCGTGGACAGATAAGCGGCTTGAATCATGTGGACCAAACGCTAGTAAATGACGTGTTGAAATAATCGCCTAAGCCCGTGCGGGGAAAGGGGAGCAACAACACTAAACAGTTTTGTGAGACAAAGCCGCGTCGGTCAGAAGGTCGGGCGTTAAGGCGGATAGGTTTTGCGCACCAGTTAGCGCGAGCGTCCGGTCCATTTCGTCCGTAAAGATATCAATCAGATGCTCAACTCCCGGCTGTCCACGCGCAGCTACGGCGTATAGGATCGCGCGCCCAATTCCGACCATCGCCGCACCCTGACATAGGCATTTGATCGCGTCAGCACCCCGCCGGACACCACTATCGATCAGAACCGGCATATCAACCGCCTCGCAAATGTCGCCCAAGACATCGACTGGTGCAGCACAACTGTCGATTTGCCGCCCGCCGTGGTTCGACAAAATTACTGCGTCAATCCCCAGTGCTGCGCAGCGTTGGACATCCTCTATGCGCATGAGGCCTTTTACGATAAGACGTCTTGGCCACATATCACGCAAGGCAATCAGCGCATCCCAATCGAAACTGGCGTCCATCTTCCGCTGCAAGAGTGCGGCTTGTTGCTCCGGCGTAGGCGTCTCTAAGGTCTCAAAGTTTGCAAGCTTAGGAATGCCATTTCTCAAAAGATCAAAAGACCACAGTGGATGGAGTGCCCCATCGATCAACGTCCGGAGATTATAGGATGGCGGCACACCAAAGCGTGACCTCATGTCACGCTCCCGGTAGCCATTGACAGGTACGTCCACTGTTAGGATTAGCGCGGAATAATCTGCATCAAGTGCGCGACGGCACATAACTTTGGCGGTTTCGCGGTCCATCACATAGAGTTGGAACCACTTTTCGCCATCTCCCGCCCTTGCGATTTCTTCAATTGACATATTGGACGCTGTGGAAAGCGCGAAAGGAATACTCTTGGCCGCTGCTGCCCGCGCCAACATTGCATCTGCCCCAGGCCGCAGAATACCATTTAACCCAGTGGGCGAAAGATAGAGTGGCATAGCATGGCTTTGACCGAACAATGTTGCCTGAAGGCTGCGTTGACTCACATCGACAAGTCGCCGTGGTAAGAACTGTAATCGGTCAAAGGATGTCTGGTTGCGGACCGGTCCACGCTCGTCTTCGGCACCGCCTTCCAGAAAGTCGAAAACCATGCGCGGCAACCGTCGTTGTGCGAGTTTGCGATAATCATGAGTGCTAACCGGATTTTGCATGACGTTTTCTCACTTAAGCTTATTGAAGCGCTGCCACGCCTGTCCTTCACGCAACCCGATCCGGTTGCTAACACTTGCGTGCGGCCGTGAATTCCGCATTGCCAAGACTGATTTCGACAGTAGTGGACGATTGCGTGAAAGGTAGTGCGACCGGAGCCACACCACCAGTTGCTTACTTTACCAGAAGTTCGCGAAGTCTTTCGCCAGCGTCTGGGCTAGCTGCCATGACAGGTTTCCAGCCCTCTTCGTTGGACATCTTGACGAACGCGTCCAGCTGCTCGCCTTCTAACTGGATAGTCGCGATGCCATACTCGGCCTGATGTGCAAATTCTGCATCGGCAAGCGCGGTGTAACGATCCGCCTCGCCTTCGAATGCGACCATCTGCTCGGTTAGGAAGTCTTGCTGCTCTTGGGACAGTTCATTCCAGCTAGCATCGCTGAAATAGACCCCTGTTTCGACCTGGTTGAAGCCGGGTTCGATCCGTGCAGCAGTTTTTTCCTGCCAGCCAAGGTCAAATACACCCAGCGACGGCCAAGCGTATCCGTCAATTGTGCCGCGCTCCAGTGCAGTGAAGACTTCGCCTGGGGCAGTTTGTACCGGCGTGATCCCGAGTGCAGAAAAGAATGACTGGTAAACCGGTACAGAACGGATTTTCAATGCCTCAAAATCGACTCCATCGGGTTGCTCCGACAAATAGATGTAATACTGGATATTCTGTGTGAGGCGCCCCAACCAGTGAATTTTGGCTTTATCCCGGTGCAGCTGATCAAGCAGATCGTACCCGCCGTTTTCACGTAGCTCTTGCATCGACATATTTGTCAATGTCATGGCCAGCCCCTCGGGAACGAGGTTCGCGTGAAACACAGCTGTTGTGTTGGCAAGATCAATGATCCCACCGCGGAGCGCGTTACCCACTTCGAAAGGTGGCATTGCTTCCGGTCCACCGATGACTTCGATCTGCACGATACCTTTGCCGTTCTCGTTCACACGGTCTATGAAGTTTTCAAAAGGTTCATAGAAAACGGTGCCGAGCTGGAATGCTGATACCGCTCGAAGGACTACTTCCTCCGCTTGGGCCGTTCCGCAGATACCTGATATTGCCATCGTTGTGGCAAGTACAAATGTTTTTGTCTTGAAAGTCATTGTTTGTCTCCGTTGGTTTGCTGTGGTGGTCAATTGAGCAGAGAGGGCAAGAACATCGTTAATGCAGGCACGAGAAACATTAATGCCAACACAGCCAATTCGATCAAAATGAAAGGCACTGCCGCTTTGTAGATTTGCAAAAGCGGCGTTTGTCGGCTGGAACCTTGCATGACCATCAGCAGCAACCCAAAGGGCGGCGTTAAAAGGCCTAGTTCGATAGCAACCAACATCATCAACCCCAACCAGACAAGATCAATCCCAGCAGATTGGGCGATTGGCATAAAGAATGGTAAGGTTATCATCATGATAGAAATCTGGTCGATCAGGCATCCCATGACCAAGATAATGCCCAACATTGTGAGAACTAGGACCATTGGTGTGGGATCGACATCGCGGATGACTTGCATAAAGCCCGACGTGGCACCTGAGAAGGACAAAATCTGTGAGAACGTCATCGACGCGACGATGATGAAAAGGATTGAAATTGAAACCTTGGCTGTTTCCATCAACGATTTTACGAGATTTCTTAAGTTGAGCTTGCGGTAGGCTATCGTCGCAATCAGTGCCGCAACGGATCCAAGTGCAGCCGCTTCGGTTGGCGTGGCAATACCCGACAGCATGCCACCGATCACAGCGAAAAAGATCCCGGATAATGGCACGACGTCCCTGAGGAACGGGACATAGCGCTCCCGCTTGCTGAGAACCACTGTCTTGTCCTCGCGCGGGGCACTGGACGGTGATAAGATTGCCGTCAGGATAACGAATACTAGAAACGATACCGCCATAAGCAAACCGGGAAGGAGGCCACCAATCAGCAGTTGTGATATTGATATGCCTGACAATGATCCCAACATGACGGCGAGAGCCGAAGGTGGGATTAGGACGGCAATTCCACCAACTGCCATGGCAGGTCCGAAGGTCAGCGTGGGTGAATAGCCACGGCGCAACATGTCTTGCGATAGCGTTCCGCCCAACATGGCTGTATTGGCGATGGAAGATCCCGAAAGCGCAGCAAACGTGGTTCCGCCCACGACGGTCACACAGGCCAACCGGGCGGGTAGGCGCACCAGCAACTTTTCTACAGCGTCAATCGCTTTGTATGCTAGGCCCGTGTGAAACAACAGTTCACCCATCAAAACGAATAGTGGAATGGGCGCCAATGCGAAAGAATTGACAGAACCGGATGCGTTGCGCACCAGTTGCACAAGCCCGGCTTCACCCCCGAGGAATATCCAGGCACCGATAAGGTTGGCGCCAAGAAAGGCGAATGCCACTGGTAATCCGATTGCGAATTGTATCGCGAGCAGGCAGATCATCATCAAAAGGATTTGCGACCAGATCATTGGTCTTCTCCCGAAGTGAAGCGCATCAGAAATTCAAGACTGCATAACGCAAAACACCAGATTACAGGGACCATCATCCACCATTCGGGGAAGACGAGGTTCTTGAAAACGATTGAACCGGAGCTAAAGCTATCGCGAGCGGCAGAAACTGCCAGCCATGTAATGATGACGGAAATAACCAGACCCAACGCATAAGAAGCACGCAATAAAAGGTTGGCAATGGACGCAGGCACCACACGCAACAGGATATCAACATTGACATGCCCTGCCTGACGCAGCACCCACGGCGCGCCACCAAAGGTTGAAATGGTCAATAGATATTCAGTTAGCTCATTAAGCCAAGGCCATTTGGCCAAACCCAAGTTCCGTATAAGAATGTCTGCCGTAACGATTAGCGCAAGCAGACCAAAACCCGTCCCAGCTATGGCTCCAGAAATTGAAAAAAGTGTATTTAACTTTGGATTCAAAGTAATTTTTCCCTATCCTATATGAACTACCCTCAATAAAGTACTTTAGGTTTCAATTAGTCAAGGATTAAAATTTGGAAATCTACATAGCTCTTGCGATACGCTTAACTTGCAAGTAGGGGTCTCGCCGGTTTCGCAATGCGCCCCCCCCGCGCGCGCGGGGGTGAAATCGGGCGAGTTTTAAACGTTTGGCCTAGGCCGGTGCATCATTCAATTCAGGATGTAAATATCTCTCAAGACCCACACGGCAGTCATCAGGCCATGGGTGGGATTTGTGATCCTTGGTCGAGGTCATGACAATGAGTTGCTCAATGGTCCAAATGACATAATCGTCAACGGTCACCACGGTATAGAGCTCTACCGACGAACGGCCGATGCGTTTTACATGCACTGCAAACTTCAAGGTATCGCCGTAGACCGCTGGTTTTTTGAAAACGATATTCATTTTCACGCTCGGGAGACCAAGGTGCCGTTCAAACATCAACTCTTTCCACGGAACCCCAAAAGAGGCAAACATGGCCTCATTTACATCCACCAGATAGGACAAATAGGCGGGGTGATAGGCAATTCCGGTCAGGTCGCAATCGCCAAAACGCATCGGTTTTGAAATTTCAAATGGCATGTTTTATCCTTCAGCTACTGCGGTATTTTTCGCGGCGACACATGGGTCAATATAGTTTATGCTTAAAGTTCGTGTGATCGTCAAGCCTACCCTGTCATGCCGCACTCCTCTACTGCGATCTTCAGGTGCACCGATCAGTGTTTAAACCATAGATAATTATCTACTATCTAGCTCAAACAGAATGCCATAAACTCGGAATCTATTCTTTATGCACAAAGTTCGTTGACAGACGCGCCATTGGAATTTAACTTTATATCTAAAGCAAATTGTCTAGTTCAAGCCAAGCCTTCGATAATAGGGCGGCAAAGGCTCCACCCGTATAAGGATACCAAGATGAAGACAGCGATTCTCGGAGGCGGCCCAGCAGGCCTATACTTTGCAATTTCAATGATGTTGCGCGACAGCAGCCACGACATTACCGTTTTCGAACGCAACAAAGCGGATGATACATTTGGCTGGGGCGTCGTCCTTTCCGACGAGACCATGTCCAACTTCGAAGTAAACGATCCCGTCTCTGAGAAAATGATCCGTGACAGTTTTGCGTATTGGGATGACGTGAAAGTCGTACGCGGTGACGAAAGCATGACGTCAAGCGGGCACGGCTTTTGCGGCATTGGGCGCAAAAAACTGCTTCTCTTACTGCAAGAACGCGCACGCCAATTGGGCGTAAAGCTTGAGTTCGAGACGAATATTACGCCCGAAAGTATAAAGGAAATCAAAGAAGACTTTGATATTGTTGTGGCGTCGGATGGCCTAAATTCAATGATGCGCGGAATTTATGAAGATAAGTTCCAGCCGGAAATTGATATGCGCCGCAATCACTTTGTCTGGCTTGGCACACATCAAAAATTCGACGATGCTTTTACCTTCATTTTCGAAGAAACCGAGCATGGCTGGATTTGGGCGCACGCCTATCAGTTCGACGATGACACCGCGACGTTCATCGTGGAATGTGGGCCGGAAACCTATAAATCTTTTGGTTTTGACACCCTTGATCAACACGACAGCATTGCCCTTTGCGAGAAGATTTTCGCCAAGCATTTAGGCGGTCACTCACTGATGACCAATGCCAATCACATTCGTGGCTCCGCATGGATTCAATTCCCGCGCGTCACTTGTGAAAATTGGTATTTCGATAATGTTGTGCTCTTGGGCGATGCTTCGGCGACCGCGCATTTCTCAATTGGATCCGGCACTAAACTTGGCATGGAAAGCGCGATCATGCTTGCGGACGAACTTAGCTCTGACAAGCCCCTCTCTGAAGCGCTGCAAACCTATCAAGATGAACGCAAACTACAGGTGTTGCGCGTCACCTCGGCCGCACGCAATTCAACCGAATGGTTCGAAGACGTGGAGCGCTATCTCGGGCTGGATATGATGCAGCTTAACTATGGTATGCTCACACGGTCCCAGCGTATCAGCCACGAAAACCTACGGATGCGCGACCCGAAATGGCTTGCCTCTGCGGAAGCGTGGTTTCAGGCGCAAGCTGGCAGTGACTCCACGCGCAGCCCCATGTTCGCACCGTTTAAACTGGGCAATATGGGGCTTGAGAACCGCGTCGTCGTTTCTCCGATGGCGCAGTATAAAGCCAAGGATGGGATGCCGACTGACTGGCATTTCGTACACTATGCTGAACGCGCCAAAGGCGGCGCAGGCCTTGTATTTACCGAGATGCTCTGTGTGAGTAAGCAAGGGCGCATCACGCCTGGTTGCCCTTGCATTTCTGACGAACAAGTCCCTGCGTGGAAGCGCTTGGTCGACTTTGCACATACGGAAACCAAAGCGAAAATATGTGCGCAGATTGGTCACGCGGGGCGCAAAGGCTCTACACGTTTGGCGTGGGACGGGATTGATATGCCCCTGCCCGAAGGTGAAAACTGGGAACTTTTGTCGGCTTCGGCAATCCCGTTGATGGAGGGGAATGTTGTCCCCAAAGAGATGGACCGCGATGACATGGACATGGTCAAAGCCCAGTTTGTTGACGCGGTCAAAGCCGCCGATGCTGCTGGATTTGACATGATCGAAATGCACGGCGCGCACGGTTATTTACTGGCGTCCTACATCTCGCCCATTACCAACAAGCGCAGCGATGAATACGGCGGAAACCTTGAGAACCGCATGCGCTACCCTCTCGAAATTTTCCATGCCATGCGCGAAACTTGGCCTGCGGAAAAACCGATGACTGTCCGCATTTCGGCGCATGACTGGATGGGGGACGACGGCGTCAACCCAGAGGATTCCGTTGCCATTGCGCAGATGTTCAAAGACGCGGGCGCCTCGGCGATGAACATATCCTCTGGACAGACGGACAAAGCCGAGAAGCCGATTTATGGCCGCATGTTTCAAGTGCCGTTCTCGGATCGAGTGCGCAACGAAGTTGGCATTCCAACCTTGGTTGCGGGCAACATTTACGAACCTGATCACGTCAACTCAACCTTGATGGCGGGCCGTGCGGATCTGGTTCTGTTGGCGCGTCCGCATTTGACGGATCCCTATTGGACGCTGCACGCAGCTGTCGAACTTGGCGACACCGAGCAAGAATGGCCCGCGCCCTATGAAGGCGGCCGTCGCCAAGCGAATTCTTTGGCGGAGCGTGCGAAAGCGATGACATCATGAGCGTAGCCGGAAAAACAGCCTTCGTTACCGGCGGTGGTTCAGGCGTTGGCGCTGTCATTGCGCTAACGCTGGCCGAGGCTGGTGCAATGGTCACGATCTGTGGGCGTCGGCTTGAGCCCTTGCAAGCGGTCGCTGCGAAACACAGCAATATAACGGCGGTTGTTTGTGACATCACAGATGAATCCGCGATTTCCAGCGTTATGGCAAATACCGCGCCAGATATCGTAATTGCAAATGCGGGGGCATCCGAAAGTGCGCCGTTTGCGCGCACTGAACTCGCCGCTTTTGAACGCATGATGTCCGTCAATTTGACAGGAACTTTTTTAACCCTGCGCGAAGCCACGAAAGCCCTGAAAGACAAACCTTGGGGGCGTATGATCGCGATTGCTTCGACCGCTGGGATCAAGGGCTATCCCTATGTCGCGCCATATGCGGCCGCGAAACATGGCGTGATTGGCATGGTGAAATCTGTCGCCCTTGAACTGGCACGCAAGGGCATCACTGTGAATGCGATTTGCCCGGGTTTTCTAGATACCGAAATGACCGAACGCTCCATCGCGAATATTGTAGAGAAAACGGGTCGCTCTCCCGAAGAGGCCCGCGCCTCGTTGGAAGCGACCAACCCGATGAACAAGCTTGTGCCACCCGAAGATGTTGCGAAAATCGTTCTGTGGCTCTGCGGCGATGGCTCGGACATGGTCACTGGGCAAAGCATTTCCGTCTCTGGAGGCGAGACATGAATAAGGTTTTCACCCTCAAACGACAGGTCGAATTCAATCACTGTGATCCAGCAGGTATCGTGTTCTATCCGCGCTATTTCGAGATGGTATCTGCCTTGGTCGAGCGCTTTTTCGGCGATGCGGTTGGGACCAGTTGGGCGCAAATGCTTCAGACAGGCGACGGCATGGGCACCCCAACAGGCAGCATCGACATGCGGTTTCGCGCCCCTTCCAAGCTTGGTGATTGGCTGGAATTTTCGCTGATTGTGACGCGCATTGGCACCTCTTCTGCGTCCTTTGATTTGAAGTGTTCCAGCGACGGTGAAACCCGTTTTGAAGGATCTACGACCGTTGTCTACGTCGACACGTCAACCACCAAATCCACACCGTGGCCTGCTCTATTGCGGACAGAAATGTCCGCCTACCTCATTTCGCCTACGACTTAATTAGAAAGTTTCAATATGACTACCATTACACCACACGTATTTCTCCAACCCGACGGCTGGGCGCCTGCAAAAGGCTATTCCAATGGCGTATTGGCCGAGGGCCGGATGGTTTTCACAGGCGGGCTTGTTGGTTGGAATGGGCAGCAAGAATGGGAGCACACCGATATGGCGGGGCAGTTCCGCCAGACACTCGAAAACATCATTGCGGTGCTCGCAGAGGCTAATGCTGGCCCAGAACACTTGGTTCGCTTGACGTGGTATATCACTGACAAACAAGAATATAATGAAAATATGCGTGCCTTTGGTGCAGCTTACCGTGATGTCATTGGGCGTCATTTCCCTGCGATGGCCGTTGTTCAAGTGGCTGGATTAATGGAAGATGAAGCGCGCATCGAGATCGAAGCGACGGCGGTTGTTCCACATGAATGACGTCGTGCAACGCCCCACAACGCCGGCGACATTGATCACGGTAGCGCCCTATAATGAGGCGACGCCAAGTGGCGCGATTTTTGGTGGCTGGATTATGTCGCAACTGGATCACACTGCGGGTCTGGCGGGGCGCAAAATTAGCAACGGCAATGCAGTGATCGCCAGCATCAAAGAGCTGAATTTTCATGCCGCTTTGGCCGCTGGAGAAGAGTTCGCCGTTTACGCCGAACTCACACGCCGCGGAAACAGCTCCTTTAATCTCGCAATATCAGGGTGGGCCGAACCAGAAACGGCATGTAGGCGCATCATGACGGCCGATGTGTTGTTGGTGGCCGTTGACGCCGAGGGAAAATCGCGAAAACTTCCTGACGCTTGAACCTTGAACCTTTCGCTTTACCCAAGGGTGCTTCCGCTGATATAGAAGAGTGTCTGTTAACTACAGGCATTTAGGGGCCAACTATGACCACAGATAACCAACACGAGATCGATGACGAAGCACTCGCACGTCAGCGTCTGCGGCTTTGGCTTCAGATGCTTAAGGCCGTGCGCCATGTCGAGGGCACCTTGCGCGATAAATTGCGCTCTGGATACGATACAACCCTACCCCGCTTTGATGTCTTGGCTGCGCTTTACGCCAATCCAGAAGGCATGAAAATGAGCGAGTTATCGCAACATTTGGTGGTCTCAAATGGTAACGTAACGGGCGTTGTTGAGCGCCTTGTTAACGAAGGTCTGACCGTGCGCGAAAATATGGCGAGTGATCGCCGCGCCTTTTTGGTAAAAATTACTGAAAAGGGCAGCAAACTGTTGGATGTAATGACCGCCGACCACCTCAACTGGATCGACGAGATGTTCGCCAACGTTCCAGAAACAGACGCAGCACGTGGCATTTCCATCATGCTCGACGTGCGTAACAAGCACTAGAGACGTCGCCGCCCCCCATAAGGCCGGCGACTTTTTTGAACTTCTAAAGAATGCCAGTTTCTTTCGCGACGCGACGATAGCCAGCACCTGCTGTAAAACCACCATCAATCACAAAATCTTCGCCCGTGATAAAGGCCGATCCCTCGGAAGCCAAGAAAAGCACTAGCTGCGCGACTTCATCCGCCTCGCCCGAACGCTGCATCGGCGTCATGTCGATCATCGGCGCAAGGTGGGGTGAGCCGCGGTTAAGGTCGGTGACAATCAACCCAGGACAGATCGCATTCACCCGAACACCCTCTTGCGCATACTCCATTGCCGCAGAGCGTGTAAGACCGCGCAACGCCCATTTGGACGAGGTATAGGCCGCATCATAATGGCCGGAAAATGCGCTGTTGGAGGAAATGTTAACAATACTTCCGCCACCCGTTTCCGCCATCATCGGCGCGCAAAGCTTGGTGCCGATGAAAGCACCCGTTGCGTTTACGTCGAGCACTTTGCGCCATTCCTCGACCGACATGTCGCGAATGATTTTGCGGCTGATGATCCCTGCGTTGTTGACAAGAATATCAAGGCGACCCGTCCACGAAAGAATAACACTTAGCGCTTTCGCCCATGCAGTTTCAGACGTCACATCTAGCGTTTGAAAGCGCACATCTTTGCCGGAATCGGAAAGGCGCTTTGCCAAGGCAATGCCGTCGTCCTCAAGGACATCGCAGATCAAAACGCTGGCCCCTGCATGCGCAAGCAGTTCCGCCTCGATCGCGCCTTGTCCCCGTGCCCCCCCCGTAACAATCGCGGTTTTACCGTTCAGGTCCGTAAGTGCCGATTTCACTTTGTCAAAATCTAAACTCATGCTTGTACCATCCGTTGACGTTGCTCCCCAAGGCCCGCAGCGCCCAGAGTGATTACATCTCCTGCCTTTAAAAAGATCGGCGGCTTCATTCCCAAACCCACACCCGGAGGTGTGCCTGTGGCGATAATGTCGCCCGCTTCCAAGGTCATGAATTGCGAGATGTAATGGACAAGATGAGCCACACCAAAGATCATTGTTTTGGTGTTACCCGTTTGGCGGCGCTGGCCATTCACATCCAACCAAAGATCAACGTTTTGAATATCTACAAACTCGTCTTTCGTCACCATCCAAGGTCCAACAGGCCCAAAGGTATCATGGCTTTTGCCCTTAATCCATTGACCGCCTCGCTCGGATTGAAAACGACGCTCGGACACATCATTGACCAGTGCATAACCGGCAACATAATCCAGCGCATCGGTCTCATCGACGTATTTGGCACGACGACCGATCACAATGCCCAATTCGACTTCCCAGTCCGTACGATCAGAACCGCGTGGAATTTCGACGTCATCATTGGGACCGCAAAGCGAAGTCGTTGCCTTTGCAAACAGGACGGGTTCTGCGGGGGGCTCTTTGCCGGTTTCGCGGGCGTGATCTGCATAATTCAGGCCGACACAAATAAATTTTCCAGGCCGTGCGATTGCGGAACCGATCCGTGACGAGCCCTGCACGACAGGCAGGCTCGCGAGATCGAGGCCTGCGATCTTGGCCAACCCTTCAGGGGACAATGCGTCGCCATTAATATCCGAAATAACATTCGCCAGATCGCGCATTTTACCTTCAGAATCAAGAATTGCGGGGCGTTCGGCGCCAATAGGCCCATAGCGGAGAAGCTTCATGAAAGTTCCTTTTGTATGGCACCCTCACCTTGCCACACGGCAAAATAAAGGCGCAGTCTTCAATTATGGACGACGGTAGCCTTCGAGGGCTTCATCGGGCACATCGGGAAGGTTGACGACAAGGTTGTCAGGCGTCCGACATGTGAGCCAGACCAGCTCTTCTGTGGTGCTCATATTGACTTCGACATGCGGCATGTAGGGCGGAACAAATACAAAGTCGCCTTCATGCAAGTCTGTGTATTCTTTATAGCCCTCACCAAAATAGATGCGGCCGTGGCCCTTTAGAACGTACCCGCCTGTTTCGCATTCGTCGTGGTGATGTGGGGGGGAGCGGTGCCCGGGCTCGTTGGAAACTCGGCCAAACCAGATTTTGGTTGCAGGCGTATGTTGTGGGCTTACGCCGGATTTACGAACGCAATCACCAGACTGCGACGTTCCATCATCAAGCTCGGCTGCACGTGTAACAACGGGTACAACTTGTTCAGTCATAAGAACTCCTCCTAAGGCAATATAATTATTCAGTTAGATGCGAGTGAACGTGCCATCATTAATTTTAGACTTCAAGTAATTTATTGCGAACCTTGGATTATACGCACGCAAACGCCATTCCTTCTACATAAGATAAAAAGCTCAATACTGCGCAATTATTGCTTTTTATCGCGACATTACAGCCGCAACTCTAATCAAAGAGTGCAACCTAACCACATCTTGTCATGTAGAATTACAAAAAATATCACCAAAAATAAATTTTGCTCTTGAAGAATATATCTACATGCATTTGCATACACCTAAACAATACAAAATAAAACCAACGGAGGATTCCCCCTAATGAACGCTACAAACCTACTCGCCGAGGTCGCTTCGGGCCTGCTAGATGGCTCAGTTAAGGTCGTCGATTGCACCGCGCCCCTCGGCCCGGACACACCCTTGTTGAAGCTGCCCGAAGATTTTGCTGATAATACGCCGACCATCGAAATCCACAAGATTTCCAAATACAGTGATCGCGGTCCTTGGTGGGCATGGAACTGGCTCAAACTAGGCGAACACTCCGGCACCCACTATGACGCGCCACACCACTGGATCACCGGCAAAGACTATCCCGATGGCTCCGTAGACACTATCGCGCCACAGAATTTCGTCGCCCCCGCCAATGTGATCGATTGCTCAAAAGAGGCCGCAGCGGACCCCGACTTCCTGCTCACCCTCGAGCACCTCAAGGCATGGGAAGCGGAACATGGAGAGATCAAAGAAGGCGAGTGGGTCCTGATGCGCACGGACTGGGATCAATACAATACAGACGCAGGCAAGTTCCTGAATGCTGACGAAAATGGCCCGCATACACCCGGCCCGAACGCTGAAGTGATCATGTATCTTATGGAAGAGAAAAAGGCGCTTGGCTGGGGCACACAGTGCATTGGTACGGATGCCGGTGCGGCACTTGGATTTGACATCCCTTTCCCCGCACATAATTTACTCCACAAGTTCAACCGCTATGGCCTCGCGTCCTTGACAAACCTGAGTGAATTGCCTCCAAAAGGTGCGATCCTCATCGCGGCACCGCTTAAAATTGTCAAAGGGACAGGCTCGCCAATTCGCGCACTTGCCCTCGTTCCAAACGCATAGGAACGCGCAATGACCACATCAACTGACATCGCCATCATCGGCTCCGGGATCAATGCTTTGGTTGCGGGGGCTATGCTCGCGAAATCCGGCAAATGCGTCATGCTTTTTGAGCGCGAAGCGATTGCCGGCGGTTGCATGCGGTCCGAAAATCTGGCCGAGGGGGTGACGTATGATCCCCTCGCCACAACATTTGTGCTTTGGGTCACTGGCGCGGCGCATGGCGCATTGGGCGCAGACCTCGCGCGGCACGGCGTTGAATTTTGCGCGACCGATACACCGACGGGGGTTTTGATGCCCGACGGACGGGCGTTGACGTATAAAACCGATCGCGCGAGTAATGTGGCGGCTTTCAATGCTGCACAGACCGGCGACGGTATACAACTCGCGGCTGACCTTGACGCTTTTGGCGAGAATGCAGAGCTGCTGTTTGGCCTTATGGGTGGTGATCCATGGTCAAGATCGACAGCCAAACTCATGGCCAAAGAGACTTGGAAACGAACCCCCCGCGGCCTCGCCGCAACGATGGGCGATACACTAATCTCCATGCGTGGCTGGCTTGAGACCTCCTTTGACGGCGATCTCACACGTGCACTTTGGGCGCCATGGTGCCTTCATGCAGGACTTAGCCCCGAGGCTACATTCTCTGGGCAAATGGGCCAAGTCATTGGTTTCGCTCTTGAAGCGGCGGGTGCCCCAATTGTCAAAGGAGGCGCCGCAGAAATGGTGCGCGGCCTGATCGCTGTCATCGAAGAACATGGCGGAACCGTTCGAACCTCCGCCGAAGTCGCAAAAATCACAACAGAAAACGGCAAAGCAACAGGCGTTAAACTGGCCTCAGGTGAAGAAGTTTCCGCCAAAACGGTGTTAGCCTCAACCACGCCAAACCAGCTGTTCGAAACATTGCACCCCACGCCAGAGAAACAAGAAGACCTTCGCAAGTATCGCTATGGCAAGGGTAATTTTCAACTGCATTATCTTCTCGATGGCCCCGTAAATTGGAAAACCGATGGTCTGGAAAACGTCCAACTGCTGCATTTAACGGCCGGCATTGATGCTGTCTCAAAGGCTGGCAATGAGGCCGAGCGCGGGATGCTGCCAGAGCTTCCGACCATCTGCGTTGGCCAACCTTGTGCCGCTGATCCTAGTCGCGCGCCCGAGGGCCAAACTGTGCTCTGGTTGCAAATGCCTGAAGCGCCACGTTTTATTAAGGGTGATGCGAAAGGCGAGATCGAAGTTCCCGCCGATGGGAAATGGAACGAGGAATTGCGCGAGGCCTACGCCGACCGCATTCAAGCAATCCTTTCTCAACACATCGAAAACCTCGACGCACGTATCCTGACTCGCCGCGCCATCTCTCCTGCGGATTTACAAACATATAATATGAACCTTGTCGGCGGCGATCCGTATGGCGGCGCGTGCTCGGTTGAGCAGTTTTTCCTGTGGCGGCCCTTCAAAGACAGCGTACGGCACGAAACGGGCATCAAAGGCCTCTATCATATCGGGGCGTCAACGCATCCTGGTCCGGGCCTCTCGGGGGGATCAGGCTTTTTAACGGCCAAGGAGCTCGGCGCATGAGCAATCCCTCTGAGTCTCTCGAAAAATTCACCCCCTATCTGATGAACCGCATCGCCGCGCGTTACAATAAAGGCGTCGAATCCGCCCTTAAGGAGGCTGGTGTTTCAGTCGCTCAAATGCGGACATTAGCGTCTCTGGCGGAAAACGGCCCCTGCACCATCAATGCGCTGTCAGTGTTGACTGTTATCAAACAATCTACGCTCTCTCGGACACTCGACACGATGGAAAACGCGGGCCTGGTTTCACGCGAAGCGCCTGAAACAGACAGCCGTTACCGCCTCATCAGCCTAACCACAGAAGGCCGCGCCGTGCATGACGCCGCGTGGCCTTCAATGCAAACAATGCGCGACACGATGCTGGCCTCCCTAAGCCCAGACGAGCGCGAAACCTTCAACACATTTCTTGTGCGGATCTTCTACGACATCCGCCATCACGACTTTTAGAGGAGTAAATCATGGCAGAACGCTCATTCGCCAAGGAAGTTCAGAAACTAAAAAAGGGAGAGGGTGAAACCTTTACAGGCGAAGGCATTCTCGCCATCACCAAGGCCCTTTTGCAAAATGGCGTCGGCTATGTCGGTGGCTATCAAGGCTCCCCGATTTCGCATCTGATGGACGTCCTCGCGGATTCTCAAGAGATCCTAAGCGAGCTTGGCGTACATTTTGAGGCTTCCGCTTCTGAGGCTACCGCGACTGCAATGCTCGCCGCGTCCGTGCACTATCCCATTCGCGGAGCGGTTACCTATAAATCCGTTGTTGGCACCAATGTGGCCTCCGATGCATTATCGAACCTCGCCTCTGGCGGCGTGACCGGTGGCGCGTTGATTATCGTCGGCGAAGACTACGGCGAAGGCTCCTCCATCATGCAAGAGCGCACCTATGCGTTCGCGATGAAATCACAGGTTTGGATGCTTGATCCACGCCCCAACCTACCCTCCATCGTTAAAGCTGTAGGCGACGGGTTTGAACTGTCGGAAATTTCAAATACCCCCGTGATGCTCCAAGTTGGCATTCGCTCCTGTCACGTCCACGGCCACTTTATTGCCGAGGACAACAAGCCGCCAAAAGTGACGGTCTCGGACGCTTTGGAAAACCCGCAGCGTAATCTCGACCGCATCGTTTTGCCCCCTGCAACCTATATCCACGAGGAAGAAAAGCTCACCAAACGGCTCCCTGCCGCGCAAAAATTTATTATCGACAATGAAATCAACGAGCGGTTTGGCAAAGACAGCAGTAAGGTCGGCATCATCCTGCAAGGCGGGACGTATAACACAGTTATCCGTGCCTTAAACCGTCTTGAAATGGCCGATATATATGGCGATACCGATGTGGATATGTTGGTGCTCAACTGTGTTTACCCGCTGGTTCCCGATCAGATTCTAGACTTCTGTGAGGGCAAGGACGCCGTTTTGATTGTTGAAGAGGGCCAGCCTAACTATGTCGAGCAACAAATCGCACATATGCTCTATCAAAACGGAAAAACTCTCAAATTAGAGGGCAAAGGCGTTCTGCCAATGGGCGGCGAATACACCGGCCAAGTGATGGTCAAAGGGCTTGGAACTTTCTTCTCTCAACACGCACCAAATATGGTGCCAACCGCCAAAGTCATGAGCAACGAAGAGCCTGTAGCGATCCCCGATCTCTCCAAAAGCTTGCCCTCGCGCCCGCCCGGATTTTGCACGGGCTGTCCAGAGCGCCCGATCTTTGCCGCAACGAAGCTGGTTGAAGAAGAGCTTGGCGAGCATCACATTGCGTCCGACATTGGTTGTCACCTGTTCTCGATCATGCCGCCGTTTGACCTCGGCGCGACAACCATGGGCTATGGTCTCGGCCCCGCTTCGGCGTCTGCCCTTCAGAACGTAAATAAATCTGGGCGTCGCTCAATTTCCTTCGTGGGCGATGGTGGATTTTGGCACAACGGCCTGACCTCATCAGTCGGTAACGCGGTTTTCAACAAGAACGACAACGTGATTGTTATCGTCGACAACTTCTATTCTGCGGCGACGGGCGGCCAAGATAACTTGTCTTCCCGCGCGGATAACAAAACCAAACAGACCCAGAACTCCATCGTTTCTGCCTGTAAGGGGATGGGCGTCAAATGGATCCGTCAGTTGGACAACACCTATGACGTGACAAAAATGCGCGACACTTTGAAGGAGGCACTGACCACGGATGCCGAGGGGCCAAAGGTCATTGTTGCCTCGTCAGAATGCATGCTCAACAAACAACGCCGCGTCAAACCCCAGATGGCCAAAGCCGCCAAAGAAGGCAAACGCGTTGTGCGTCCGCGCTTTGGAGTCGACGAAGATATTTGTACCGGCGATCACGCCTGCATGCGCCTGTCTGGTTGTCCGTCCCTGTCGGTTAAAGACACAGGCGACCCTTTGCGCGACGATCCCGTGGCCGCGATTGACCAGACATGCGTTGGCTGTGGCAACTGTGGCGAAGTGGCGGATGCGGCGGTCCTTTGTCCGTCATTCTTCCAAGCGGAAATCATCACAAATCCAAGTGCGCGTGAAAAACGTCGCGCCAAAGGCACGGGCAAAGTTATCGCGTGGCTTCAAACACGCCGAGACGCCAAGCGCGTCACATTTGCCTAAGGAACTGAACAATGAACATTCAAAATAAACCGATTGTCGCCCGTCGTTCCCCCGGTTCCACTGGCGAAAAAATCATCACGCTGGCGGCTTTGGCCGTTGGGGGTCAGGGTGGTGGCGTCCTTACAAATTGGATCGTGGCCGTCGCCGAAGCCAGCGGTTACCGCGCACAATCCACTTCCGTCGCGGGCGTCGCACAGCGCACAGGTGCAACGATCTACTATATCGAAATGTGCCGCGATACAGGGCGCATGCCCGTGTTTTCGCTCTCGCCATCGATCGGCGACGTCGACATTTTGATGGCATCAGAATTGATGGAAGGCGGCCGTGCAATCATGCGGGGATTTGTAACCCCCGGTCGCACGACGTTGATCACATCCACCCACCGGATCGCTGCGGTTTCGGAAAAAATCGCACCGGGTGACGGCCGTGTCGATGGCGCCGACGTCATTGAAGCCATGGGCATTGCGGCGGATCACGTCGTGGCCTTCGACATGGAAACTGTGGCCAAGCGAGCAGGATCGGTGATCTCGTCATCACTTTTGGGCGCATTGGCGGGATCGGGCGCATTGCCGTTTGAGCGTTCCAGTTACGAAGAGGTAATCCGCGCGTCTGGCCGAGGCGTCGAGGCGTCCTTGCGTGCGTTCGGCGACGCTTATGACATCGCCAAGGGCGACAAACCCGCACCGGAACCAGAGGTCGCCGCGGCCCTACCCGTTGCCGTTTTGAATGTGCCAAACTCCCTCAAGAAGGCTTGGGGCTCACTCGAAAAGCGCCTGCTGGCTTTGCCAGGCGAGATCCAAGTGATGACTGGGCTTGGCATTAAAAAAGTCGTCGATTTCCAAGATATCCGCTATGGCCATCAGTATCTTGATATGGTCGAGAAAGTTGCCGCACTTGATGCGAGCCCTTTCGATATGAGTAACAATGCCGCCAAATATTGCGCGCGCGCTCTGGTTTATGATGATCTATTGCGGGTTGCCGATATTAAAACGCGCGCCTCCAGATTTGAGCGCGTAAAGGACGAGGTCATCGTCAAGGACGATCAAGTGCTACACCTCACCGAATATTTTCACCCGCGTTATGAGGAGTTTACCACAACCCTTCCACGCGCTCTTGGTCGGTTTATGCAACGCCGTAAAGGTATCGACGCCTTTTATTTCAAGCACTTTGACAAGGGCCGACGTATTCGCACCGACAGCTTGTTTGGCTATCTGTCCCTTTGGTTTGTGTCCTCTCTGCGCCCGATCCGCCGGAGCCTTTTGCGCCACGACAGCGAAATGGCGCATATGAACATGTGGTTCGCCACCGTTCTAAATATTGCCGAAACGGACACCGCGCTTGCGAGCGAAACCCTTGCCAATTACCGGCTCATCAAAGGCTATTCGGATACACATGTTCGCGGCATGTCCAAATTTGCCCGCGTTATGAGCGCGGTTGACCTGCTCAACGGACGCGCGGATGCCGCAGATTGGATGCGCCGTCTACGGACTGCGGCGCTTGATGATGTCGAGGGCGACAAACTCGACGGCGCGCTCGAAACCGTCAAAAGCTTTGCGAGGTAAGTGATATGCCTGCACCCATTGTTATCATCGGCGCGGGCATCAACGCGCTCGTCGCCGCTGCGGACCTCGCAGCGCGCGGGAAATCCGTGCACATCTTTGAGCGCGGCCCCACTCCGGGCGGCGCGGTTCGCACGGAAGAACTCACCGTGCCAGGTTTTCGCCACGACGTCGCGGCGATGAACCTGTCGATGTTTGCGGGTTCTGCGTTCATGTCCAAACATGGCGCGGAACTTGCTAAACACGGCGTCGAATTCGTGCCCATCACCCGCCCCTTCGCACAAGCCTTGGCGCCGGGTGACCATTTAGGCGTGACAACGGATGTCGACGAAACGCTTTCGACCTTTCACTCTGACGCAGATAAAGAGACATGGCGCAATTTGATGGAAGCTTTCCCTCAGCGGGCCAGTGTTGTGGGTGGCCTGCTAGGCACCCCCATGCGGCCAGGTCCGTTGCTAAAGTTTTTCTGGAAAACATGGCGTGTGCTGGGCACCGCGAAAAGCCTTGAGATTGCGCAGTTTTTGCTGACCTCGCCTCGTGCTTGGCTTGAAGAAAACTTCACCGATCCGCGCCTGCACACGGCCTTGTCCACATGGGGTATGCACCTCGATTTTGCGCCCGATATCGCTGGCGGCGCAATCTTTCCCTACCTCGAAGCCATGGGCGGTCAGGCCATGGGAATGGTGATCGGCAAAGGCGGCGCCGATACTGTCACCCGCGCGCTGGTTTCAATGATCGAGAGCCATGGTGGCACGATCACCTGCAATGCCGAAGTCGACGAGATTTTGCACAAAGATGGCGTTGTCACGGGTGTGCGTATTAACGGAAAAGAAATAGAAGCTTCAACTATACTGGCCGGACTTGCCCCGAAACACTTGCTTCGTTTGATCGGCGAAGACTCTGGAAATACCCGCTTTAACAATGGACTTAAAAAGTTCAAACATGCGCCAGGGACGATGATGATTCACCTCGCGCTGAATGGTCCCGTCCCATGGCAAGCCGACGCTCTCAGGGCATTTGCCTATGTGCACATCGGGCGCACAATGGAGACGGCTTCCTTCGCATATGCGCAGGCATCGGCAGGCCTTCTTCCTGAAACTCCCTTACTTGTCGTCGGACAACCCACAGCCTTTGACACCAGTCGTGCGCCCGAAGGGAAACACGTTCTTTGGGTGCAGGTACGCATGGTTCCCTCCGACATAAAAGGCGATTCTGCGGGCCAAATATCAGCAAAATACTGGGATAAAGCGAAAATACCAATGGCGGAACGGGCGCTCGACTTGATCGAGGAGCAAGCTCCCGGCTTTCGCAAAACCATCTTGGCGCAATCCGTTGCGTCCCCACTTGATCTGGAAAAAGAGAACCCTAACCTTGTTGGTGGAGATCAAATCTGCGGCTCTCATCACCTCAACCAAAACTTCCTTTTCCGTCCCGTGCGTGGTTTTGCTGATGGACGCACACCGCTGAACGGGTTGTTCATGATCGGAGCCTCATGTTGGCCCGGTGCAGGAACCGGCGCAGGATCGGGCACTTTTGTGTCTCAAATGATTAAATAGCCTCGGAAACCAGAAAATTGAGCCGTTTGCGAAATATTACTTTAATTATAAAATTTTTAGGCTCAAACTAATATCCAAGAATAAGTAAACGCCTAAAATCGGACCAAGAGCCCTACAAAGGGCCCTTATCAACCAACGGGAGTTAAAAAATGATGAAAAAAACACACCTTACAAGACGTGGCTTTGTGGGCGCGTCTACCGCGCTCGCCGCATTATTAGCCACGAACGTACCAGTCTTTGCCCAAGACGCCGACACCTTGACAATCGCCTATAATACCTCCGTTCAAAGCTGGGACCCAACCACCGGTCCAGCCGCCGTAAACCCCGCGCTGCAATCCGTGTATCTTGCGGTTTTCGACCGTTACATCAACCAAGCGCCGGACCTTTCGTTCGGGCCTGGCCTTTTGACGGACTGGGGCTTTAACGACGACAAGACCAAAGTGACTATGACCGTCCGCGAAGGTGTCAAATGGCACAATGGTGACGACCTGACGCCAGAAGATGTGGTTTGGTCCCTCACGCGCGCAGCAAATCCACAAACCGGCAACCCCATGCAATTTGTTTGGTCCAAGATCGGGAATTTCACGGTTGAGGGCAACACAGTCACCGCCGATGTGTTTGAATTTGAACCCGCACTTTTCAAATGGATGGCCTTCTTGACGGCCTTTATCCTACCGAAAGATTATTACGAAGAAGTTGGCTCTGAAGGATTTGAACAAGCCCCCATTGGGTCGGGGCCTTATATGGTCGACGCATTCGAGCCAGGTGCCTATGTACGCCTAAAAGCGTTTGAAGACTATTGGGGCGGTGCGCCAGAATTCAAATCCGTAACGATCAAATTCGTAACTGATGCGGCCTCGCGCGTGGCGGAAATAGAGTCGGGCAATGCCGATATCACAACCAACATTCCATATGAAGAATATGACCGCCTGATCGCCAAAGACGGCCTCTCTGGCAAGGCGATACCGATCACCGATATCGGCATGATTTTTCTCAACGATATTGACGTCATGACGGATAAGAACGTGCGTCTTGCGGCCCACCACGCGATCAATAAACAACTTCTCATCGACCGTCTTTTGCACGGCTATGGTGTCCCGCTTTCGACACTCGAAGCCCCCGGTTATGCGGCCTATGACGACAGCATCGAAGTTGCTTATGACCCAGAAAAATCGATCGAGCTTTTGGCGGCATCAGGGTACTCCACTGACAATCCAGTGAAGTTCACAATCCAGACCACGCGCGGCTTTAAGCCCAAAGACTACGAAATGATCCAAGCCATCGTTGGCATGTGGCGCAAAGTGGGGATTGAGGCCGAAATCGAAGTCTACGAGATCGCAAAACACTATGAATTGCGCGCGACAGACACGCTCGCTCCCGCGGCCTTCTACAATTGGGGCAACTCGATTGGCGACCCGTCCACATCCACAGGCTTCTCGATGTTTGGCCCTTCCCCCCACGCGGTTTGGGATACACCAGATCTCGTTGAAAAAATCGGTCCACTATTTGTCGAAGCTGACGAAGAAAAACGGATCGCGGGCTACAAAGCCGTGTCGCGTTACATCGCCGAAGAGGGCTACGTCATTCCGCTTTTGCAATATGTGACACCGATTGTTTTCAACTCGAACATTGATGTTGAACCTTTCGCGTCTGGCGATCTTCTGCCGCAAGCCGTGAGCAAAAACTAATCATACTTGCCCATCAATGATACCTCGGACCGCAATACATACGCGGTCCGAAACCTTATCCTAATGAGGCTTCTATGCTTTTGAAAACCATTCTTATCCGGCTGCTCAGCACCATGGTCACACTATTCGGCGTGGCCGTTGTTGTGTTCGTTCTGGTGCGCGTCGCACCCGGAAACCCGATTTCGATGATGCTACCGCCGGGGGCGACGGATCAAGACATCGCAAATCTGACGGCGCTGTATGGCTTTGACAAAAGCTTGCCTGAACAATTTTTTATCTGGATGGGGGGGGTGCTGCATGGTGACTTTGGCACCTCAATTACCCTGCGCCAACCGGTCGCAGGCCTCGTCCTTGGACGGCTGCCCGCCACGTTGGAACTCTCGGTGATGGCGCTTTTGATTGCGGTGTTCCTTGGCGGCTTGATCGCAACTATCGGCGCGCGCAAACGGGGAACCGGCGTTGAAACCGGTCTTGATTTGGCCAGCGGCGCGGTCCTGTCGATCCCTGATTTTCTGTGGGGTTTGATATTTGTTCTCCTGTTCGGCGTTCTCTGGCCTGTGCTGTCCATTTCGGGGCGGGTTGATCCACGGATCGACATAGATTTCACTACAAATTTCTACCTGATCGAGGGCTTACTGCGTGGCCGCTTTGATGTGGTCGGATCCACTCTTTCGCACATGTTGATGCCCGCCACGTCCTTGGCGCTTCCGTTGGCCGCGATGATCGCCCTGCTCCTGAAACAAAACCTCAAGGAAATCCTGCTTCAGGATTACACAACCCTTGCCCGCGTCCGTGGTTTTAGCGAAACCTCGGTGATCATGCGCGAGGCTCTTCGCAATGCTGCGCTGCCAACAATTGCGCTGATCGGGGTGCAGTTTACCTTTCTCATTGGCGGTACTGTGATCGTCGAGCGCCTCTTTGCCTACGAAGGCCTTGGCAACATGGCCATTGATGCCGTGATCAATCGCGACCTCCCATTGGTACAGGGCATTGTGCTTTTATTTGCGGCCCTTTTCACCGTGATCAACCTGTTGGTCGATCTCTCTTACACTCTTTTAAATCCGAGGTTCCGGCATGGCTGATGTCACGACACCAACCGTCCGCGCGTATCGAGCGGATGTAAATTTACGGCTGTGGTTGCCGCTGACGTGGATCATGATTGTTGTGATCGCCGCGCTTTTTGCACCGCTGATTGCACCTCATGACCCCCTCTCTCAAGACCTCATGCTCGAACGTCTTCCCCCCTTTTTCATGGAGGGCGCCGAGGCTGGTCATTGGCTGGGTACAGATAGCCTTGGGCGTGATGTTCTCTCGCGGATCATTTACGGCGCGCGCATCGCTCTTTTCGTCAGCGTCGTCGCGGCAACAACAACCTGTATTTTTGGCTCCACTTTGGGCCTGATCGCAGGATATTATGGCGGCTGGCCGGATCGCATCATTTCACGGCTTGTGGACATTTGGATGGCCTTTCCCCCGTACTTTTTGCGGTGCTTCTGGTGGCCGTCATCGGCACTGGTCTTGGTTCCGTCATTGCGGCCATCGCCCTTATAGACTGGACACGTTTCGCCCGTGTTATTCGCGCCGAAACCATGGTGCAGGCCCAGATGGATTACGTCGACAGCGCACGGATCGGCGGCGCACGTCGGGCTGCGACCTTGTTTAGTGAAATCCTACCCAATGTCCTGCCTTCCATTATTGCGCTTCTGATGCTGGAAATGGGAATTGCAGTGATCGTCGAGGCCATCCTGAGCTTCGTCAATCTTTCGATCTCGTCAGATGACCCGACTTGGGGCAGCATGATCGCCGAGGGCCGTGGCTCTATTCATTTCGCGTGGTGGGTTCTGCTGTTTCCGCTTATCACCCTTTTCTTGTCCGTCCTGAGTTTCTCGACCCTCGGAGAAGGCCTCAAACAACAATTTGATCCGGTGCTCCAATGACCACACCCTCCCCTCACGCCAAAACTCTGGACATCATCAAGCTCAATATCGCCCTCCCCAGCGGCCGACGCCTGTTGCGTGACGTCTCTCTCGACCTAAAGCCTGGCGAAGTGCGCGCATTGGTCGGCGAAAGCGGCGCGGGCAAGTCGATGATAGGCAAAGCCGTACTTGGAATTCTGCCCAATAAGGTTCAAGTGACCGAGGGCGAAATCCTGCTGGAGGGCGCACATTTAAATGCCATGTCCGCCAAAACGCGCCGGCAAACCGTAGCAAAAATGTCGGCGCTGATACCCCAAGATCCCCTCACAGCCCTCAACCCTGTGCGCAAAATCGGCCCACAAATCACCGACACATTGACCCGCATTCATGGCTGGAGCACCGACCGCGCCTTGGCGCGAGCCCGTGAGCTTTTGGACCGTGTACATATTCAAGCGCCCGAACGCGTGATGGCTAGCTATCCGCATGAATTATCCGGTGGGATGCGGCAGCGGGTTTTGATTGCGGCGGCTTTTGCGCCTTCGCCGCGTTTGATTGTGGCGGATGAGCCGACAACCGCGCTTGACGTCACTGTGCAAAAACAAATCCTCAAACTAATCCGCGAGCTGCAACACGAAACAGGAACCGCTGTCCTGTTTGTGA
This sequence comes from Yoonia sp. MH D7, assembly GCF_054439475.1. Lineage (NCBI taxonomy): Bacteria > Pseudomonadati > Pseudomonadota > Alphaproteobacteria > Rhodobacterales > Paracoccaceae > Yoonia > Yoonia sp. MH D7. Next base: position 102,438 of record NZ_JBTJCF010000001.1, on the reverse strand, counting down.
CCCACGACATGGGCGTCGTCGCCAAAATCAGCCAGAAAGTGACCGTTCTGTTTGCTGGCCGCGTGATGGAGGATGCGGTGACGCGCGACATTTTTGAAAACCCAAGCCATGCCTATACAAAAGCCTTGATCGAGGCGACGCCCACGACCAAATCAACCGCGAAATCCTTTTCCCCTGTGCCTGCGGAATTGATCGCTCAACTTCATAGCGACATTGCCCAGATCGACGCCGCTTACGCCAAGGGAGATCGGACATGACCCAAACGCAAAACACCGCTTTGCTTTCTATTCACAACCTCTGTTTGTCCTTTCCAGACCGCGCCCATAAACCGCTTCTCGGTCCGGCTCCGCGCATTGAGGTGCTCAAAAACCTAGACCTTGATATTGCAAAGGGAAAGATCACCGGAATCGTCGGGGAATCCGGATCTGGAAAATCCACTTTGGGTCGGATATTTGTTCGTCTTCTGCAGCCTGACTCTGGGCAAGTTATCTTTGACGGTATAGACATCAGCACGTTAGACGAAGTAGCGTTGCGCCCTTTGCGTCGCGACCTTCAGATGATTTTTCAAGACCCGATGTCTTCGCTCAATCCACGCCACAAGGTTTGGCGCATTATTGCCCAGCCGATGAAGCGATATGGCCGAGGCGGCACACGCGCCGATGCCTTGGCGGCGCTTAAAAAGGTTGGACTCACGCCAGACTTTGGCGATCGCTACCCGCATGAGCTGTCCGGCGGTCAGCGCCAGCGGGTGGGTATTGCGCGCGCCATCGCGCTTGAGCCGCGCTTCATCTTGGCCGACGAAATCGTCTCGGGTCTGGATGTATCGAGCCAAGCCCAAATCCTTACACTCTTGCGCGATTTGGCAAGGGACATGGACCTCACTGTCGCGTTTATTAGTCACGACCTCTCGGTTATTCGTTACTTATGCGACGACGTAATCGTGTTGAATCATGGTGTTATCGTGGATAAAGGTCCCGTTGATAAAGTGTTCGTATCCCCAAAATCTGCAATTACAAAAACACTTCTGGCCGCAATCCCACTCCCCGAAATTGATGAGGATTGGTGGGAAAGCACCGCAGAGCTTTAACGGAAAAAGCGAATATTGCGGAAATCAAGGCTTGCTTCACTTCAAGTGATTGCCGCGACCTAGCGCAGAAGTCTAGTATTGCCCGATCCTACCTTGCCGACAATCGCCTTAATCGTGGCGGTTTTCACAGTCATAAAGACCGGAGCCACCACGCGTTTTCCATCATAAAACTTGGTGATCCGGACTATCTCGATCGTGTTTTATGCTCCAGTATGGGGCCGGCCAACGCGACGAGGAGGCAGGACGGCACAGAACCGCGATGCTCTCCTCACCGCGCAGACCCGCCAAAACAATGCGGATTTTTCTCTCCGTTGAATAGGCCTAGCGGTCTTGCGCCGGTTGCTCCTGATCTATCGTCTAATCGAAAAGATGAACCAGAAACTCTCCCTTATTCAAATTATCAAATCTACCCTACGGGTGCTGACGCCTTTAATTTATCATTCCCGCACCTAGCGACGTTTCGGAGCGATTAGGTGTCAGCACCAAGTCACTTTACACGTGGAAGGGCCAGTTTTCGCAACCGCGCAAGCAGATCATCGAGACCGCCGACTAAGCTGAAGAGATTAGGCGCTTAAAGAAGGAACTCGCCCGGGTTTCCGATGAGCGTGACATACTAAAAAACGATGAGACCAATTTCCGCCATTGGCCGAGTACAATGGTCGTCTACGTAATTCGCTAGGGATGGAGCTGTCGCGCTTTCGTGCCGCCCCAAGTGCTCGTTTAAGCCACCTTGCGTTCGAAGGCGACCGGGCTTTTCCAACCCAATGCTGAGTGGCGGCGTCGCGGATTGTAGAACCCGTTGATGTATTCGAAGATGGCATCTCAGCCTTTCTGCGGGTTTCCCATGTATCGCGCCAGATCAATTCCGCTTTGATGGTTTTGAAGAACGTTTCGACAACCGCATTGAAGCTCCTATATTCGTCAAGTTGCGATTTGATCTGTTTTCGATACACAGAGCTGGCTGTAGATTTCGCGGACGATGTAGCGTTTCAGGCATCGAATTATCTCGCTTTTGCTCTTCCCGTCTTTCGTGCGTTTCTTGACATATGCAAGTTTCGGTTGGTGGCTTCGCATTCTAACGATAGCAACACGATTGAGTGCTGCGTTGGCCTGTCGATTGCCGCCTCTGTTTAACCGGAAGCGGTGTGTTTTGCCGCTGGAAGCTGGGATTGGGCAAACACCGCAGAGCTTTGCCAATGCTGCTTCCGAACGGATGCGCGTTGGGTCGTCGCCAACGAGGATTAGCATCTCTGCGATTGTCAGTGTTGCTATCCCATGAGATGCCATCAGGTCTGGTGCGCGTTCGGTGACAAGGCGTTCCAGTTCCTTGTCGTGGGCAATAATTTCTTCATGCAGCCACAGCCACCGGCGCGCCAATGCCCGCATGGCGGCTTTTGCTGAGGCCAATGGCGTGTCGATATCGCCAGGCCGAAAGGCCGCAATATGCCGGATCAACGCGACTTTCCCTCGAATTGGATCCAGTGCCTCCCGAAGATCAGCAGGTGCATTAATGATCAACGTCTTCAGCGTTACCATCGCCTGTGAGCGTGATTTAACGCCAGTATCGCGTGCAATCTTCAAATGTCTGATCATTTCGGATGACCCTGTTTGTGTCTTGGGTCGCGCTGTTGCCTGCCCAGAAAGAACGGATCGTGCAGCGCCCTCTGCGTCCAAACTGTCTGTTTTACCTTGCGTGTATCGCAGCTGTCGGTTTGGTCGTGTGACCTCAATGACATTGTGGCCTTGAGCCAACAAAGACCGGGATAGGCCCGCACCATACGAACCAGTCCCTTCGATTCCGAATGCTAGAACGTCCCCAAAAGACTGCGACCAGCGTTCCAGCTCCAAATACCCTTTGGGATTGGTGGGTATAGATAATGCGGCCAAACGGGTGCCTTGCGTATCGATTGCGACGGCAACATGTGTTGCTTTGTGTGTGTCGATGCCAATAATGATTGGATGTGTAGTCTTCATGATGCCCTCATTGCTAAGAATGCCCAGGCACCGATCCGAGGGGACAGGACTGTGATGGTACGCTGACCGTCAGGCTCCTATAAAGTCACATCTCGCCCGTTGCCGGGGCGACTTGACGGTCGACACGTCAACGCAATGACACGCAGTCAATCGTAGCATGGGTCAGGCCATCAAGCCGCAATACCATACTCACAGTCATAGCAATTTCCCTTTCCACTCATGGACACTTTGAAGCCGTGCTGTCTCAGGATTTTTTGATAGTCGTGCGAACAGTATTGCGACCCGCGATCCGTGTGATGGATGCAGCCCTTTGGCGGCGCTCGGAAGGCGATGGCCATGTTCAATGCCCGGATCGCCAGGTCCCGCTTCATCCTGTTGCTCACCGCCCAACCGATCACGCGCCTTGAATGCAGGTCCAGTATTACAGCGAGATACAGCCATCCTTCGCGCGTCCGGATATACGTGATGTCACCGGCCCATTTCTGGTTTGGTTGATCAGCCGTGAAGTTACGATCCAGCAGGTTTGGCGCAATGTTGAACTTATGATTGCTGTCCCCCTCTCGGCAGATTGCTTTGCAATCGCCTGCCGGGCAGTGGTTATCGCCTTGTGTTTGCGCGTTCTAACAACGGCAATGCCGTTCTGGCGCATTAAACGCCCTACGCAACGGTGGCCGACATTCAGGCCGATCTCCTTCAGCTCCTCTGTCATTCGTGGACGTCCGTAACTGCCCAGACTGAGACGCGACTGTTCCTTAATATGGGCCAGCGTGACAAGATCGGATCGTTGGCGGCGGCTGGCAGGGCAACTACGGAACGCACGCAAACCGCGTGGACTCACATCCATCACGCGACACATGCGTCCGATAGAAAATGCAAATCGGTGTTCTTCGATAAACTTAAACCTCACGGCTTTTGGCTTGCAAAGATCCCTCTCGGGACATTGCTGCGCAATACCCTGCGGTCGGCGCACCGTGGCCTTTTTTAAGATTTACCGCTCCTCCTTGAGAATACGGTTCTCGCGCCGGAGGCGGTCATTCTCTTGAGCCAGTCCCAAATCTTCTTTCGACACCACCTCTTTGTCTCGATGTGCCGTGATCCATTTGTTCAGCGTCGACATCCCGACGCTAAGATCGCCAGCCACTTGCTTGCGTGTCAGCCCACTGGTCAGCGCGATGCGCACCGCATCTTGGCGGAATTCGTCCGTCCGTTTCAGTCCCATAGTCAATCTCCTTTATTGCAGTAAATGCTATCAAAGGAGCGGCATCAAACCGCGACAGGTCCAGTCCTTTTTGGCCCCGAAATGTGCAGATAAGCTTGGGATTACTAATGCTCTAGAACTGTGAGCCCAAATAGGTCAATGTCAGTTAGGCCAGATGAATACGATGCCACGAGAGGAAATATTTTACGTATGATATCTATCATTATTCCAACATATAACCGCCCCCTGCTTTTAGGCCGAGCCGTTCAATCTGAGGTGCCCCTAGATTTGTAGACGCTTTGCTTGGTAATTTTGGAACCAAGGAGAGACGGATATGACCAAAGGAATACGGTTTACAGACGAGTTCAAACAGGACGCTGTGGCGCAGGTTGTTGAGCGTGGATATGCGGTCAGCGAAGTCGCCGAGCGGCTAGGGATAAGCACCAAGTCGCTGTACACTTGGAAGGCGCAATTTGCGAAGTCGCCATGTCAGATCGGAGGTTGCGGAGCAGGCTGCTGAGATCAGACGGTTGAAGCGAGAGCTGGCCCGCGTCACCGAGGAACGCACAATCTTAAAAAAGGCGACCGCGTACTTCGCGCGAGAGTCTCAGTGAGGTACGCGTTTATTGAGGGTCATCGTGCGGAGTTTTCGGTGCGGTCGATGTGTCGTGTGCTGGCTGTGCATTTCAGCGGGTTCTATGCATGGCTTAAAGAACCGTTAAGCGTACGCGCGCTTGAAGATGCGCGGCAGACAGAGCTGATCCACCAAGCATGGACAGATAGCGGGAAGGTCTATGGCTATCGGAAGCTGGCCGATGATCTACGTGATGCTGGCGAGACCTGCTCCGAGAACCGTGTGGCACGATTGGCTAGCCTTGCGGGCATCACAGCACAGATCGGTACAAGCGTCGGCCTAGTCGCTATGGCGGCAAACCTGCTGTTGTCGCTGACAACACGCTGGACAGACAGTTTGAGGTTGCGGCACCTGACGCGGTTTGGGTGACCGACATTACCTACATCAGAACCCATGAAGGCTGGTCATATCTCGCTGTGGTCATCGATCTGTTTTCACGACGTGTCGTTGGTTGGTCGATGCAATCTCGCATGACAACTGACCTGGCCTTGCAAGCCTTGTTGGCTGCTGTTTGGCGGCGCAAACCAAAGCAAAAAGTCATGATCCATTCAGACCAAGGTTCACAGTTCACTGGCAAAGAGTGGCAGTCGTTCCTTAGCAAACACAATCTGGTTGCCAGCATGAGCAGACGTGGGAATTGTCATGACAACGCGGTCGCAGAAAGCTTCTTCCAGCTTTTGAAGCGGGAGCGCATTAGGCGGCGAACATACCTCACACGCGACGCCGCAAGGCAGGATGTGTTCGATTACATCGAGATGTTCTACAACCCTACACGCAAGCACACGAACAACGGCATGCTGTCACCGGTTGACTATGAAATGAAACAGCAGAAAATGAACGAGGCAGGCGTCTAGGAAGTTAGGGGCACCTCAATCTGCACTTACTGCATGCCCCTATGACGGCGAGGTGATTGTAGTGGATGATAGGTCTGATACCGCTGAGGATGCCTTGCGAAACAAGTTTACTGATGCCCGCTTAAAGGTAGTAACAAACAAAGGCGATAAGGGAGCTGCTGGTGCGCGTAACTTTGGTTGTCCGTCGTCAGGGTTTTTGGCACCAAAGGCGGCCTAGACTAAGAGAGAGTTCGGCTCATCTGGTTGGTTGCATTATGCGGCGTGTTGTCTGTGATGCAAGCGTCGCGTTTCGAGCGTCTTACGTTTGATCCTTTCCCGTTGCTGTAGAATGGCTTTGTCGCGTCCGAAGTATACGTCGGCGGGTGTAACGTTGTTCAGGCTCTCGTGGTAACGCTGGTGATTGTAGTGGTCTACGAAGGCTTCGATCTGAGCCTCAAGATCGCCGGGTAGGAAGTAGTTTTCCAGCAGGATGCGGTTCTTCAAGGTCTGATGCCACCGCTCGATCTTGCCCTGCGTTTGAGGATGATAGGGCGCGCCACGGCTGTGCTTCATATCCTTGTCTTTCAACCATTCCGCCAGCTCCCCCGAGACGTAGCTGGAGCCGTTATCACTCAGCAGGCGAGGTTTGTGGACGACATGAACTTGGTCACATCCCGACGCTGCCAAAGCCAAGTCCAATGTGTCCGTCACGTCTTGGGTTCTCATGTTGGTGCAAAGTTTCCACGAGATTATATATCGGCTGTAGTCATCGAGGATCGTGCTGAGATAAAACCAGCCCCATCCGATGATCTTCAGATATGTGAAGTCCGTCTGCCACAACTGATTGATGCCCGTGGTTTTGTCTTTGAACTCGCTCGCCGCCTTTATAACGATAAACGCTGGGCTGGTGATCAGATCGTGCGCCTTCAAAATCCGATACGTCGAAGCCTCTGATACGAAATAGCTTTCTCGATCCGTGAACGTCACGGCCAGTTCACGTGGCGACAACTCGGTTTCTTTCAGCGCCAACTTCACGACCTTGCGCCGCACCTCGTCAGGAATGCGGTTCCAGACGTGTTTGGGCTTCGGCGATTGATCCTGCAGTCCAACTTCGCCACGCCGCAAATATCGATCATACCAACGGTAGAATGTGGTGCGGGGAATGCCCAGCTTTGCCAACGTGAGCCGTGCTGACAGGTGGCTTTCCTCGACCAGCCGGATGATCTCCAGTTTCTCAGATGCAGGATATCTCATTCGTGGTTGCCCCCATCGCCCAGCATGCTTTTTTTAAGCAAACGGAGTTCGAGCGTTTGTTCCGCCACAACTTCCTTGAGATCATGGGCCTCACGGCGCAGATCCTTCACCTCGTCAGTGTTCGCCGCACGTGCCGTATCGCCCGCAAGGCGCCGCTTTCCGGCTTCCATGAAGTCCTTGGACCATTTGTAGTAAATGCCCTGAGAGATACCCTCACGGCGGCACAGCTCTGCAATGCTGTCTTCACCACGCAGACCATCCAGAACGATCCTGATCTTCTCTTCGGATGAGTAATGCTTGCGCGTGGCGCGTTTGATGTCTTTGACGATCTTCTCGCCAGGGCTCGTCGTTGTTTGTCTCATCTTCCACTCCTCAGTGGTGACGATGAGCCAGAAACACTCTCTTATCAAATAACGCTATTTGGTCCCATAGGCGCTGACGTCAGACAGGGAACGCAAAAAGCCACCTTGCGGTGGCGTGTAACGTATTGATATTATTTGATACAATTTGGTTGCGGGAGTAGGATTTGAACCTACGACCTTCAGGTTATGAGCCTCACCGGCCACTCATTGACGTAAATTGCTGAACGTATTTCTTTGTATATTTATCAATATGTTAAGAGACATATAAACACTCTCTACGTTGTCCGACATTGCCCAAAATTGCTCCAAAGTGTAGCACCAGCGTAGCACCAGTGTAGCACCGGATTTAGGAGAGCGGTTTGGCCAGTCATCATTTGAACTTCACGAAAGCCGCTTTGTTGAAGGCTCCAGCTGCCAAGAAAGGGGTGAAGGATTATTACTACGACGAGCGCGAGAAAGGCTTGTTGTTGGCGGTCACACCCGCTGGGACCAAAACCTTCTATCTCTACAAACGGATTGAAGGGCGACCGGAGCGGCTCTTGTTGGGACGCTTCCCCGATATCAGCATTGAAAACGCCCGTAAGCTGGCGACGGCTGCGAAAGGTGATATCGCCACCGGAGCCAACCCGCAGAAAGACAAACGCGCAATCCGCGATGAAATGACTTTTGGGGCGCTGTTTACCGAATATCTGGAAAAGTATTCAAAGGTGCATAAACGGTCGTGGGCTTACGACGAACGCGAGGTGAACAAGTTTTTATCGCGCTGGTTTAAGCGCAAGATATCATCGTTTGACCGCGCTGAAATTGAACGGCTGCACGCCAAGATCGGCAAAGAGAATGGCTTGTATCAGGCCAACCGCTTGCTGGAGCGGATACGGTCGATCTTTAACAAGGCTATTGAATGGGGCTGGCAGGGGCAAAATCCCGCTGTTGGCATCAAGAAATTCAAAGAGCAAAGCCGCGATAGGTTTTTACAACCCGACGAGTTGCCCCGCTTCTTTGCGGCGCTGGCCAATGAGCCAAACGCGGCGGCACGTGATTTCTTTATGATCTCGCTTTTGACGGGGGCGCGTAAATCCAACACGCTTGCGATGTGCTGGCGAGATATCAATTTTGCCGCTGAAACGTGGCGCATTGAAATGACCAAGAATGGTGACGCGCAAACCATCCACCTGCCAAAAGAGGCAATGGACATTTTGACCGCCCGTAAGCTGGTATCGGAAAGCCCTTGGGTGTTTGAAGGGTCCGGCAAAAGCGGACACTTGGCCGATCCTAAAAAGGCATGGGAGCGCATCTTGACCGAGGCTGGTATTGAAAACCTGCGCATCCACGATCTGCGCCGGACGTTGGGCAGCTATCAGGCGGCGACCGGAGCCAATGGATATATCATTGGCAAATCGCTTGGGCATCGCAGCCAACAATCGACCGCGATTTACGCCCGTCTAAATCTTGATCCGGTGCGCGAAAGCGTCAACAAAGCCACTGAAGCGATGTTTGGATATCGCGGCGATCAAGACGGAGACTCTGACAGTGCTGAATAATGCCCATTATCCATTGCTTAACTTTGATTTTAACGATGCAGCCGCCCCGCAAATATCAGCTTTTGTAGAGCGATTGCCACTAGATGCGATTGCGGCGCTCATTCAAGTCGTGCCTCAGAATGTGGATATTGAAACCCTGAAACTCGCGCTTTGCGATGCGTTAGATGCTTACATCGACGGTGCATTAGAGCGCATGCTCCAGAAATCCGAGAAAGAGGACAATCGTGCCTTGGATGCGGTTACGAACAAAGCACAGGCGCTTTATGACGCATTGTTTGATGTGATGGACCACCCTGCCCTTGTTGGACGTGTGCAAAAGGCTGTGAGGAATTTAGGGGCGCTTCACAACTTACCCAAAGGTGACACGCTTGCCGACCTTGTTGGAAATGATCGCCGCTCGTTTGGTCATTTCTGCGAATTGCTCGTTGATCTGCAAATCGGCGTTGAAGATGCAATTTTACGCAAGCCGAAGCCCTATATTTTAGAAGATATCGGTGATGAACCCGATATTCGCCTCGATACTGATGAAGAACTGGCAGAAAACATGCTGGAGTACCGCAAGCGATCAGCGGAACGGCGGATACCAAAGGACCATGCTCTGCAACAGTTCCTAACCACGTTCAAAGAATACTGGCAGCAAGCCTCACCGCATCCATTTACAGAGGGGATGCACCATCGCGATCAGGGCCAAACCATCTCAAATGCTGTTGATGTTGTGGAACTTGTATTGCGCCCTTTCGACGGTGACGTGACGCGGCAACGGATTGTAACAGCACTCAGGAAAATGACGTAACGCATGCGGCGTTTTCCGTTTTGCGTAATGTATCGCAGGAGTCGGGAGCGGTTTGACGCCCCACTTTTGCGATCAGGTTTGTTGGCTTAAACGCATCAAAACATTCACAATAATCTCCATAAACCAACCATAATGGAGATTATTTAACATGGCTAAACTACAAACACCTCACCTGATGACGCCCGACGAAGTTGCGGCATATTTGGGTGTTTCAAAAGAAACGCTGAATGTTTGGCGCTGCACAAAGCGCTACAACCTGCCCTACGTCAAAACGGGGCGCTTGGTGCGCTACCGCCCCGAAGACGTAACGACTTTTGTGACGTCCCGCCTACAGGGGGATTTGTCATGAGCCGCAATTGGACACATGTTAAATTTGCCGCTGTGAACGCCGTTTGCTTGCCGCGCTTGCCAAGTCTTGTTGCGCAGTGGTTGCCGGAAGGTCGCTTGCAGGGGCATGATTGGGTCGCTTTGAACCCCACCCGCGCAGATCGCCACGCTGGCTCTTTCCGCATCAATGTGGAGAACGGGCTTTGGGCCGATTTTGCAACTGATGACCGTGGGGGCGATCCGATCAGCCTATACGCATATCTCAACCGTTTGTCCCAAGTTGCCGCTGCACGAGAGCTTGCAGCATCTTTAGGAGTTGCCGCATGACCAACACTTTTGCAACGCTCACACACCCCAAAGCTGGCAAGCCTGATACCAGCTACATTTACCGCAATCAGGACGGTGAACCCGTCTTGATCGCCAATCGGTTTAACAAGCCGGACGGGGGCAAGTTCTTTGTGCCGTTTGATGTGACCCGCAATGAGTGGAAAGCACCGGAGACACGACCGCTCTACAATCTCGACAGGCTCATGCAAGCCGATCCGGCGGAACCTGTTGTTTTGGTCGAAGGCGAGAAATGCGCCGACGCTTTAACGGCGCTTGGATACCTTGCCACGACGACCTACGGCGGCTGCAATGCGTTGCGTAAAGCGGACCTGTCTCCCCTATGTAGACGTACTGTAATGTTATGGCCCGATTTGGACGCGCCTGGCTTATCTTACGTAGGAAAAGCCGCGCTTACATTACATAGGGATTTTGAGGCGGTCCCAAAGGTCGTTCCGATCACTGAAACGCTCCTATGTAATGTAATGATAGATAGCGGGGGCAATTTACCCGCCACTTCCCCTATGTACTGTAAAGGCTGGGACGCCGCTGATGCGATTGCTGAAGGCTGGGGCAATGCGCTCATTGATCGCCTGTTATCTTACGCTGCACCGCTGGACGCGGCCAACGCTAATACCGCGCCAACCGACACGAACAACACGGCGTCACCAGCGGCATCTGATTTGGCAGATATTGAGGTTTGGAAAACACCGGACGGTGAACCCTATGCAACGCTGCGCTTGGATGGCCATTTTGAACACTGGCCGATTGCGTCACCGACATTCAAAAAATACCTGTCATTCCAGCACTACCAAGCCACGGAAAAGATGTTGTCACAATCCGCGCTCGACGATCAGCGCCGGACCTACGAGGGCCAAGCGCTGTTTGGCAGTGACACGCATCCCGTATTCAACCGCATTGGAACTTTGGGCCGTACGCTTTACGTAGACCTCGGCTGCGACGATTGGAAAGCTATCGCGATCAATAGCGAGGGCTGGCAGATCATTCATCACCCCCCTGCCCGTTTTACCCGCGCAAGGTCGATGCAACCACTGCCACACCCAGCCATGAGCGGCGGCGATATCAACTTGCTGCGCCCATTCTTGAACACTGCCAATGAAGCTGACTTCCAAATGCTGATTGCGTGGCTGATTGGCTGTTTCCACCCCAAAGGCCCGTATCCCATTTTGATCCTGAACGGGGAGCAAGGCAGCGCTAAAAGTACAACGGCGCGCGTCCTACGTAATCTTATCGACCCCGCCAATCCGGTTGCCCGTAGCGCGCCAAATTCAGAGCAAGATTTGGTGATCGCAGCAAAGCACAATCATGTGCTGGCCTTTGATAATCTCTCGACCATCAAACCAATGATGGCAGACGCGTTTTGCCGGATTGCAACGGGCGGCGGATTTGGGACGCGCAAGCTGCACACGGACGCAGATGAAATGTTGTTCAGCGCCACGCGGCCTTGCTTGCTCAACGGTATTCCAGACTTGGCGGGGCGCCCTGATCTGGCAGATCGCGCCATCGTCGTCACCCTGCCCGTCATTGCGCCCACGGATCGCGCTTTTGAAGGCGAGTTCAACAAAGCCCTAGACGCTGCCATGCCGCGCATTTTGGCGGGCTTACTGGACGCGGTATCAACGGCGCTGGCCAACCTTGCCTCTGTGCGACTCTCAGAGCGGCCTAGGATGGCCGACTTTGCCAAATGGGTATCTGCAGCCGAACCCGCCCTAGGATGGACTCAGGGGGCGTTTCTGGCGGCTTACGCGGAAAATAGGGAAACGGGCGACCGCGCCACGGTTGAAGGCAACCCCGTTGGCTTGGCTATTCAAAAGCTAGTGCAAGATGACGTGCGCTGGTCCGGCACTATGACCGAGTTAAAAACCACCCTGCGCAATCGTTATCCGCTTCTCACTGATGATCCCTACAGCTTCCCGCGCCAAGAGAACAAACTCTCAGCCGCGATCCGTAGGATTATCCCGCCCCTGCGACGCATGGGGGTCGAGATCAGCTTTGACCGTCGCGGTCATTCCGGCGAACGCATCCTCAGAATAGAAAGAGCATAATTGATCGTCAGCATCGTCAGCATCGTCAGCAACCGTCAGCGCTGACGATGCTGACGATGCTGACGATAGAATTTGGTGTTTGGGACTTACGGCCCTAAGCTGCCGTTCACTTCTTAGGCGCTGCTGCATTGCAGTATGCCATCTATGGATATTCAAAGAACGAGAAAAGCTACTGCAACAAAATACCGCTTACCTGCTTTAGATAGGCCAGTTTTCAAGCTAGAAGATCACAACAAAAATTCCCTTCTAATTCCCTCGAATATATTTTTGCTTCTCTGCGCTGGCTAGAATTCGTAGCTTTTCAACCTCAAATAAGGCAGATAGCCTTTCGCCGAAACTTTCCCCGTCAGGGATTTTTAAGTCGAATATTTCCATCTCTCGCTGCTCTTCCTCTACGAGGTATTTCAAAAAAGCTTCGGCCCTACGCAAGCGAACACGTACTCGATCAGTTCTTTTCCTGTCCGAAAATAACTTGTATTCTTCGTTTGCCAATCCAACTACGCTGTTACATGCCTCTTCATCGAAATAGTTGCAGTCGATGCAAACAAGGTCTAGATATGTGAAGCTGAAAGCCAAATCTGACAACATATAGATGCCGTAATTCGTCACTCTTACGCGATCAACACTTTCATCAAAATAATCAAGGCGATTGTTTGCTTCGATGAACCCATGTCGCAAAAGAATATCTAGGCATAGATTAAAGTCAGAGACCATTCTGAATTTTTCTGAGAAATACGCGCGAAGCTCGGCCATGGCGATAAATTCCGTAGAACCTGCACCAATATTTTTCGAAAGACGGCGCAGAATTCTAAGGCTTGTAAAGTGTGATGACAGACGGCTATCTCTCGCCTGAAAAATATTGGGGATGTCACTAAGTTGTTCATCGTAAAAGTATCTCGATGGGATCATTACAGGTTTAATCACTTGGTGTATTTGAAAAACCCAGCTCCCCGCATCCAACATTTCTTGTACATTTGTGTAACCTGACAAAAGAAAGGAGCGGAATAAATCAAGTGTGAGGCGAATATCACCATGCCCGCAAGCTGTAAGAAAGGCATTCAGAGGAGAATTGGGTTTTCTTATGCCATCAGCCACAATGCGAAGATAGGAGCAGCAATCTGCGATTGTGCCTTCATCGGTAACGTAGGTCATTTCCCCTCTTCGGGCAGGGTTTTCCAAAATGTCGATAGTGTACTCGAGGCGCTTTAGAAAAACGGTTGATGGCTTTGGTGAACTTAAGTGAAACCCAGAGTTCTGAAATGCATCAAGTACGCCGTGAATCTTAGAGTTATGGAAGCGCTCTTCGCGCATAGAAATAATGGTTACACACGACAGACTGCGAGCTATTTCTTGGGCCGTTGTGAAGCAGTAATCTTGAATTTCACCGCCGTATTGATCCGTGTTGTCAATAACTACAATCACACCCTTTCCGTTTTCGATACAATTCACGGCAAGGCGCTCTGCGCAGTATTTGTGATCTTTTTTCCATTCCGACACTAAGCTATTAAGGCGATCATTGTACAACTCACCGGCTTTTGGGAGACCTGATAACTCTTGCTTAGAAGCTATGGCGAAACGATCTTGGAAAAGATGGTTAAGCAGTGTGTCGCGTGGGGCGTTTAAGAGCTGTTCGGTATCTAGATCAGAGACCAAGCGACGCCAAATCTCGAAATAGACCTTACTCCTCTCCTCCGGTACGTTCAACAGATCGACAACAGCTGCAACGGAGTTTTCTTTCAACCATTTCGGCGGTGTATGCCGAAGAAGACGACGGATGAAAGTCGACTTGCCAGCGCCTTTGCCACCAAATAGTATTAGAACCTCTCCACCTCTGACATTTTTTATATTCTTTGTAAGACGGCCACCAAATGCCCCGCCTTTTCCCGTGTCCTCTAACTGCTCAACACCATATTCTTGAAAATAAGGTGTCAGGGAATCTCTGATAATTGACCTCATTCCAGTCAAGACCTGCGTAAAGCCACGATCAGCCACATAGCATCGATCCATTAGCTCGATTTGATGATCTTCGATCACGCCAAAATTACTATTGGCGATTGGGCGTAACGTTGTCGCAAGTCTATTCGAGTTGATGGGGTGGGAGTGTGCTGCAATACGATCTTTGGCGACGTAAACTTGTCGATCTTTCGGAGGTGCGCTCGCCAAGTGCGTTGATAGGGACGAGTGTTCTGTTATGGCAATATAGGAAAAGACGTTTTTTGACTTGATCTCATCATCGATGAAAAAATCTGGCCCACGGATCACAAGTGCCTTTAGTTGATCCCACCGTTTCCCTTTTTCAAAACATTTGAAGCATACCCATTCATTGCCGTTCGTTACCGCACCGTACTCGCAACCTGTATCCATGCAATATCCACGAACTTGCTTCATCACAGAACAGATAGTTTCGTCCGAGAGAAGCGTTTTGATCGGCATATAGCAGTGAGTTTCGCCCTTTTTGTGTGGAAATGGTAAAGTGAACTGTTTGCCCGCTCTTTTAGCCTCGACAAAGAAAAGAAGGTCACCGTTTGGCTTGGTAAGGACATAATCCGAGAATCCTGGCGCAATGTAATCCTCAACTTTTGTTAAAGCTCTGGGCCAAGCAAGTATGTCGTGCAAGACAGTGTCAATCACTTCGTGACGTGTCTGGGCCTCGTTTGCGTCGCCATTACGAAGCTTTCTACAGAGTTCTATAAGGTTTTCTGTCATTCTTTCACCAATACGTACGCGCGGGTAAGATTTCATTTAGACTTCTGGGAGATATTAGTCTCGTTACTAATTAAGCCAATCAAGCTGATCGCAGTGACATATGCAACCCTGAGTGATGCTGCGGTCAGCACATATTTAGCCTCCAACGCCCTAGTCTCCTTAAGATGGTTTCAACTGGGGGAAACCCCGCCGAGAGTCAAAAGGGTTCAGTCGCTTTGATTACTGACAAAGCAGCAGAGCAGTTCGCCCAAATAACGTTTGCACACTCTCATGCGCCGCCGCAGCGAACTTCTGCTTTCCGCCCCGCCCTTCAAACATCGCTCTACTGCTTCCACTATGCTTCCAAACGTAGCACCAGCGTAGCACCGCGCTTTTCTGGAACGCAAAAAGCCACCCGAAGGTGGCGTGTAACTAGTTGATATTACTGGGTTTTTATTGGTTGCGGGAGTAGGATTTGAACCTACGACCTTCAGGTTATGAGCCTGACGAGCTACCGGGCTGCTCCATCCCGCGACAGAGGTATTGTTTTCATCGTAGAGAGATACGTTTTGGCTTCTTATTAGGTGTGGCAATGACTTACTCTCCCACGCCTTAAGACGCAGTACCATCAGCGCAGCGGCACTTAACTGCCGAGTTCGGGATGGGATCGGGTGTTTTGCTCGCGCTATGATCACCACACCAAAAAAGAAGCCAACATCAGAGTGCCGCCCTCCCTTATGCAGGGGAGGACAACGTTGTTCAAGTCAAACACGCTTATGGTGTTGTGTGTGTATGTATCTTTGTTCTAGCAAAAGTAAGTCTTACTTTTACTGGATCAAATCAAGCCTATCGAGCCATTAGTACCAGTCAACTGAACGCCTTACAGCGCTTACATCTCTGGCCTATCGACGAGGTGGTCTACCTCGGCTCTCAGGGATACCTTGTTTTGAAGGGGGCTTCCCGCTTAGATGCCTTCAGCGGTTATCCTGTCCGATCATAGCTACTCTGCACTGCCGCTGGCGCGACAACAGATCCACCAGTGGATCGTTCACCCCGGTCCTCTCGTACTAGGGGCAACTCTTCTCAAGTATCCTACACCCACGGAAGATAGGGACCGAACTGTCTCACGACGTTCTAAACCCAGCTCACGTACCTCTTTAAACGGCGAACAGCCGTACCCTTGGGACCTGCTCCAGCCCCAGGATGAGATGAGCCGACATCGAGGTGCCAAACGGTGCCGTCGATATGGACTCTTGGGCACCATCAGCCTGTTATCCCCAGCGTACCTTTTATCCGTTGAGCGATGGCCCTTCCACTCGGGACCACCGGATCACTATGGCCGTCTTTCGACTCTGCTCGACTTGTCAGTCTCGCAGTCAGGCTGGCTTCTGCCATTGCACTCAACGAGCGATTTCCGACCGCTCTGAGCCAACCTTCGCGCGCCTCCGTTACAATTTAGGAGGCGACCGCCCCAGTCAAACTACCCACCACGCAGGGTCCCGGATCCGGATAACGGACCGCGGTTAGACATCAAACAGAATAAGGGTGGTATCTCAAGGGTGGCTCCACGGAAACTGGCGTTCCCGCTTCAAAGCCTACCACCTATCCTGCACATACTGTGTCTGATGCCAATGCGAAGCTATAGTAAAGGTGCATGGGGTCTTTCCGTCTAACCGCGGGTAACCGGCATCTTGACCGGTAATTCAATTTCGCTGAGTCCACATTTGAGACAGCGGGGAAGTCGTTACGCCATTCGTGCAGGTCGGAACTTACCCGACAAGGAATTTCGCTACCTTAGGACCGTTATAGTTACGGCCGCCGTTTACCTGGGCTTCAATTCGGAGCTTGCACTCCTCCTTTTAACCTTCAGGCACCGGGCAGGCGTCAGACCCTATACGTCGTCTTACGACTTCGCAGAGCCCTGTGTTTTTAGTAAACAGTCGCCACCCCCTGGTTTGTGCCCCCGGCAAACACTTGCGTATCTACCGGGCCTCCTTCTCGCGAACTTACGGAGGTATTTTGCCGAGTTCCTTAAATGTGGTTCTCTCAAGCGCCTTGGTATTCTCTACCTATCCACCTGTGTCGGTTTAGGGTACGATCTTATAGGAGGGCTATTTCCAGGAACCCCTTGGCAGCCCATTCAATCCAATAAGGATGAACTACTTCCGGGATCCGTCACCACTCCATGGCCCAGGAATATTAACCTGGTTCCCATCGACTACGCCTTTCGGCCTCGCCTTAGGGGTCGGCTCACCCTGCTCAGATTAGCTTTAAGCAGGAACCCTTGGATTTTCGGCGAGGGAGTCTCTCACTCCCTTTGTCGCTACTCATGTCATCATTCTCACTAGTGATCTCTCCACCGGATCCCTCACAGGCCGGCTTCACAGAAAGCTCCTTGCGTCCAACACCTTCCGAAGAAGGCTAAAGACGCATGGAACTATGTCACACTACGCTCTGCTACCATGCAATAAATTGCATCCTAGACTTCGGCTCATGGCTTGAGCCCCGTTACATCTTCGCCGCAGGACAACTTATTTAGACCAGTGAGCTGTTACGCTATCTTTAAAGGATGGCTGCTTCTAAGCCAACCTCCTGGTTGTTTTGGTCGTCCCACCTGCTTTCCCACTTAGCCATGAATTAGGGGCCTTAGTCGTAGGTCAGGGTTGTTTCCCTCTCCACAACGGACGTTAGCACCCGCTGTGTGTCTGCCGGATATTACTCCTCGGTATTCGGAGTTTGATTAGGATCAGTAAGGCTGTGGGCCCCCATTACCCATTCAGTGCTCTACCCCCGAGGGTATTCGTCCGACGCTCTACCTAAATAGATTTCGCAGAGAACCAGCTATCTCCGAGTTTGATTGGCCTTTCACCCCTAGGCACACCTCATCCCGACCTTTTTCAACAGGTGTGGGTTCGGACCTCCAGTAAGTGTTACCTTACCTTCATCCTGGACATGCCTAGATCACTCGGTTTCGGGTCTGATCCCACAAACTCATTCGCCCTATTAAGACTCGCTTTCGCTGCGCCTACACCTAACGGCTTAAGCTTGCTTGTGAGACCAAGTCGATGACCCATTATACAAAAGGTACGCTGTCAGGTCTCATGGACCCTCCAACTGTTTGTAGGCGTTCGGTTTCAGGAACTGTTTCACTCCCCTCGTCGGGGTGCTTTTCACCTTTCCCTCACGGTACTGGTTCGCTATCGGTCAGTAAGGAGTACTTAGCCTTCGAAGGTGGTCCTCCGATGTTCAGACAGAATTTCACGTGTTCCGCCCTACTTAATACGTCCAATCATGCTTCATATACGGGGCTGTCACCCACTATGGCTGTGCTTTCCAACACATTCTATTCACACTCATGGCTCGGCTGGTCCCCGTTCGCTCGCCGCTACTAGGGGAGTATCTATTGATTTCCTTTCCTCCGGGTACTTAGATGTTTCAGTTCCCCGGGTTTGCTTTTTTAACCCTATGTATTCAGGTTAAAAATACCTAGTTTACCAAGTTATTAAGTGCAGCGAGCTGCAATAATAACAAAGTATTAGGTGGGTTGCCCCATTCAGAAATCCATGGATCAAAGCTTATTCTCAGCTCCCCATGGCTTATCGCAGAGTATCACGTCTTTCATCGCCTCTTACTGCCAAGGCATCCACCAAACGCCCTTTTCGCGCTTGATTTGATCCAGAAAAAGTCAGACTTCTTCTGCGGGTCCTCCCTTTTGTACGTAAAAGGACCCATTAATCAAAAATGCATACATTGTATTGACGGCCACTGGTTCAGTATCCGTCAATATTCGAATGAGATTACTCTCATTCCGGTTAGTGTACTTGACTTGAACAAAATAGATTTTCAAAGGATCATTGGGGTCCATGCGGATCCCTCCCCAGATCTGGCTAACTCCTAACGCGGAGCGCCTCTATTCTGATGTTGTATCTCTCTTTACGATGTCACTTGATCCGAAGATCAAAACGTCCAATTGGACGGCAAAGCAGCGATGCTGCTTAACGGTCAAATTGTATGCTTTTTGTTTTTCTGTTCTACCTGAAGACGCGTTGTAGGGCTCTCGGTGATTGCGACGCATTCACCTGCCACCCGTCGCCGTTTGCAAACAAACGTCGTGGTGGGTCGAGGAGGACTTGAACCTCCGACCTCACGCTTATCAGGCGTGCGCTCTAACCACCTGAGCTACCGACCCAACTTGGTGGAGCGTATCGGGATCGAACCGATGACCCCCTGCTTGCAAAGCAGGTGCTCTCCCAGCTGAGCTAACGCCCCATTAGGTTATGTTCCATTTGGTGGGAACAAAGACTGAAGAGATATGAGGACGGCCTGGCTCTAGGTCACATCGAAGGAAAACGATGTGCCTGATTTGGTCTGCTTTGTTTGCAGACACTGCTAAGTGTTTCACGAGTAAGAACAAGTTCAAACTGCTAGAAACATCCTTAGAAAGGAGGTGATCCAGCCGCAGGTTCCCCTACGGCTACCTTGTTACGACTTCACCCCAGTCGCTGAGCCTACCGTGGTCCGCTGCCTCCTGCAAGCAGGTTAGCGCACGGCCGTCGGGTAGATCCAACTCCCATGGTGTGACGGGCGGTGTGTACAAGGCCCGGGAACGTATTCACCGCGTCATGCTGTTACGCGATTACTAGCGATTCCGACTTCATGGGGTCGAGTTGCAGACCCCAATCCGAACTGAGACATCTTTTAGGGATTAACCCATTGTTGATGCCATTGTAGCACGTGTGTAGCCCAACCCGTAAGGGCCATGAGGACTTGACGTCATCCACACCTTCCTCCCGCTTATCACGGGCAGTTTCTCTAGAGTGCCCAGCTTAACCTGCTGGCAACTAAAGATGTGGGTTGCGCTCGTTGCCGGACTTAACCGAACATCTCACGACACGAGCTGACGACAGCCATGCAGCACCTGTCACTTGGTCTCTTACGAGAAAACTAGATCTCTCTAGCGGTCCAAGGATGTCAAGGGTTGGTAAGGTTCTGCGCGTTGCTTCGAATTAAACCACATGCTCCACCGCTTGTGCGGGCCCCCGTCAATTCCTTTGAGTTTTAATCTTGCGACCGTACTCCCCAGGCGGAATGCTTAATCCGTTAGGTGTGTCACCGAGTTGCAAGCAACCCGACGACTGGCATTCATCGTTTACGGTGTGGACTACCAGGGTATCTAATCCTGTTTGCTCCCCACACTTTCGTACCTCAGCGTCAGTATCGAGCCAGTGAGCCGCCTTCGCCACTGGTGTTCCTCCAAATATCTACGAATTTCACCTCTACACTTGGAATTCCACTCACCTCTCTCGAACTCTAGACTAACAGTTTAGGAGGCAGTTCCAGGGTTGAGCCCTGGGATTTCACCCCCTACTTGCTAATCCGCCTACGTACGCTTTACGCCCAGTAATTCCGAACAACGCTAACCCCCTCCGTATTACCGCGGCTGCTGGCACGGAGTTAGCCGGGGTTTCTTTACCAGATACTGTCATTATCATCTCTGGCGAAAGAGCTTTACGATCCTAAGACCTTCGTCACTCACGCGGCATGGCTAGATCAGGCTTGCGCCCATTGTCTAAGATTCCCCACTGCTGCCTCCCGTAGGAGTCTGGGCCGTGTCTCAGTCCCAGTGTTGCTGATCATCCTCTCAAACCAGCTAAAGATCGTAGACTTGGTAGGCCATTACCCCACCAACTATCTAATCTTACGCGGGCTAATCCTTCTCCGATAAATCTTTCCCCCGAAGGGCGTATATGGTATTACCCCCAGTTTCCCGAGACTATTCCATAGAGAAGGGTATATTCCCACGCGTTACTAACCCGTCCGCCGCTCCTACCCGAAGGTAAGCGCTCGACTTGCATGTGTTAGGCCTGCCGCCAGCGTTCGTTCTGAGCCAGGATCAAACTCTCAAGTTGAAAGCAACTTACGTTGCTGTCCTTGACGTTCGAACCTCTGCACATCCACCACATGATCTTACTGAAATCACATGGCGTCTTAATTCTGTTTGATGTACTTTCAGTTAACAAAGTTAACCAAGAGCCATACAAACAGTGAAGCTGACACTACATCATCGGACCTAAATCCTAGTAGCGTTGATATACAGACGTCTGATCCATCGAACTGAACCAAACCGCCCACATATCTCTTCAGATATATCAATTTCAAAAAGCGTGGAGACAAAAACTAACAAGATGCGCTAATTACTCAGCGCGCCCCGCCAATAGTATCTCCAAATATCGTCTCGCGTCTCGCTAGCAGTTCAGTCCCAAAGCTTCCCGTTTCCAGTCCCGCTTCCGTTCCGTCCCGCCCGTCTGGCGCCCCGTGTCTGACTGTGTGTCTCTCCGGTAAGGGGGGTTCTAAGGTTAGTAATCATTACCCGCAACCCCTAAATTGATCTAATGCTATTTTTCCTAACTTCATCTCGCACTCACTCTTAAATCCTTTATTTTTAAGGCGTTTCGCAACCAACTCATTTTGCGAGAAGCGAGATACCCGACATGGGGCCATTCAGTTTTGACGATTTTTTCGGGATTTTACTGTGGTTAAACCTATGACCGCAGGGATTCCCCTGAATCGCGACTCGTCTCAATGACAATCTCAGGCGAGTCGCGCGAATTGATTCTCATCCTGCGCTCAGCGGGCCTTATGCAATCGTATTTGCGAGTCGGCTCTATTCATACAGATGCCTGATTACCTTTATTGTCCCGATCCACCTCATCACATTCACTGCACGAAATGGATGTGCGTATATACTGTAGATACAAGACGTGTGCGTTGGAGCGCGTAACGCATCCAGCACCCGCTTTAGAAACCTCCGCCTATCTGGCTTTACGCTTGGAAAATTTGGGAGACGTCCTAAAGACAAGGAAGATCTCTGCTAGCCCCCTCGCGCCGAGCTAGCCTTCCAAAAACGCAAAAGGGCCGCACCGAGGTGCAGCCCTTTCAGATCGACATGATTAAGAACGATTAGTTCTTAGCGTAGAATTCGACTACGAGGTTTGGCTCCATCGCAACTGCGTAAGGAACGTCGCCGAGTGTTGGTGTACGTGTGAACGTTGCAGTCAACTTGGAATGATCAACATCCATGTAGTCAGGCACGTCGCGCTCTGGAAGCTGTGTAGCCACCAAAACCAATTCCATTTGCTTGGACTTCTGACGCACGGAAATGATGTCGCCTTCTTTCACGCGGTAAGAAGGAATGTTCACTTTCTTGCCGTTCACTTCCACGTGGCCGTGGTTTACGAACTGACGTGCAGCAAAAACAGTTGGTACGAACTTGGCGCGATAAACAACTGCGTCCAAGCGGCGCTCAAGCAAACCAATCAGGTTCTCGCCTGTATCACCTTTTACGCGCTCAGCTTCGCCGTAGATGCGACGGAATTGCTTCTCTGTCAGGTCGCCATAGTAACCTTTAAGTTTCTGCTTTGCACGCAACTGCAGACCGAAGTCGGACAATTTGCCTTTACGGCGCTGACCGTGCTGGCCTGGGCCGTATTCACGGCGATTTACTGGGGATTTAGCGCGGCCCCAGATGTTTTCGCCCATACGGCGGTCTAATTTGTATTTGGCAGCGGTACGTTTAGTCATACGCTGATCTCCTTCGTCTAAGTTCATCCCGAGAGTGGGATATGAAGGGCGTTGTCCTCTGGCCGAAGCCTGACAGGGTTCCGCTTGCACGGTCCACCAACACCAATGAATTCGCGGTTTATACGCCTGCGCGGCGCAGAGTCAACACGTCGCTTGCAAAGTCGCCGCGAGAGGCCCAAACAAGCGCCATGACACACAATCCCCCTCCCCGTTTTATTCACTTCCTTGGCGCATTCGGCGCCGGCGCATTGATCTCGCTGGCCTTGCTGGCAAATGGGACGCTCGCGCAATACGGTAGCTTGCTGTTTGCGAGCTGGGTGCCCCACCTCACCGGTACTATTTTGGCAATTGTCATCCTGCTTATCCTACGGCCAGCACGCGCCAGCACCATACGGCCGCCGAATTGGGCCTACTTGGGCGGTGTCGCAGGCGGGTTGACTGTTGTGGCGACCTCGGCGGCGATGAACTCTGCGCTTGCCTTATCGGGCACAATTGCCTTGGGCCTTGCCGGACAGATCGTCTTTTCATTATTTGCCGATGTGCGTGGTTTGTTTGGATTGCCAAAGCGCACACCGGTATGGCGGGACTTTGCGGGGCTTGGCCTGATCATAGCAGGCGCCCTTATCCTGATCTTCTTCGGAGGTGCAGCGTGATTTTTTTTGGTATCGTTGCCGTAATTGGCGGTCTGCTCGTAGGCTTGAGCCGCCAGCTGAACGGACGGCTTTCAATGTCCACCAACGCAATGGAGTCGTCATTCTGGAACCACATTGTGGGCTTCGTTTTTGTCAGTCTGCTTGCGCTTGGCATCGGCGGCATGTTCCAAGGCGCACCATTTGATGCCCCTTGGTGGGCCTATCTTGGCGGACCGATCGGGTTTGTGTTTATCGCGACTGGCAGTTGGGCGATTGGACGGATCGGCGCGGCGCAAACCGCGATGCTGATTATCTCGGGCCAGATGATCTCTGGCGTCCTACTTGATATGGCGAGGGGCATTGAAGGTAATCCCATAGCGCGTGTTATTGGCGTCGCGCTCATCATTGGCGGCATGTGGGTGACACGCGCCGCCAAAGAAAAATCTCAACCGACAAAATGTCCGACAGGCACCGAAACCTGAGTTTTTGCATCCACACCTAATTCCTGCGCAAAATGCATCGTCGCAAAGGGATTACGCAAATACTGCCTTGCCATCAACGCAATGTCAGCTTTCCCTGACGCGATGATCTCTTCGGCTTGGGGTGCTGTTGTGATGCAACCAACCGCCGCAGTGATCAGCCCGGTCTCAGCGCGCATTTTTGCTGCCATATCAATTTGCTCCGCCGTGCGTGTGCCAATCGATGCACGCGCAGCAGGCGTCGCCCCGCCGCCAGAACAGTCAACGATATCAATTCCCAGATCACGCAAAAGCGCGGCAAGCTGGATGTTATCCTCAATCGTCAAACCACCATCAATCCAATCAGTCACCGACAGGCGCACCGCGAGCGGCAGGTTTTCCGGCCAAACCTCACGCACAGCGGTTACAGTCTCGATCATCATGCGACTACGGCCAGCAAAATCACCGCCATAAGCATCTGTGCGGGTATTCACCAAAGGCGTGAAAAAGCTGTGCATCAAATAACCATGCGCTCCATGGATTTCCAACAATTGATAGCCCGCGTCCAATGCCCGCTTTGCACAAGCGACAAAATCGGCCTGCACGGCCTGAATGTCGTCAACGGATAGCGCACTTGGCGCTTTAAACAAACGGGTGCTATCACTGTCGAATGCCTCGTCCGTCGGCCCGACAATCGGCCAACCACCGGCATCATCGGGCAAATGCGCGCCGCCATGCCACGGACGCGCTGACGACGCCTTGCGACCCGCATGACCAATCTGCACCCCAATCACCGTCCCTTGGTCGCGGGCAAACCTGTTGATCGGGATCAATGCCTCTACCTGCGCGTCATTCCACAGCCCGGCACATGCAGGCGTGATCCGGCCCTCGGGTGAAATCGCCGTGGCCTCGGCAATAATCAAACCGGCCCCGCCAGCAGCACGCGCACCGATATGCGCCATATGCCACGACTGCGCGACCCCATCCACGGATGAATATTGACACATTGGCGCGACCCCAAGCCGGTTGCGCAGGGTGACATCTTTAATTTTCAGCGGTGTGAATAATGCAGACATTATGTGTTCATCTTCTTGATTTGAGCGACACCAGATTCTCCCAGATCAATCGACGCAAATGGCCCACCAATACACAGATGCATTGGATCTTTGTTGTTAACGACGGGCGATTTTGCAAACACGTCTTTTGCGTAATCCTCGGCGTTGTCTTTTGGACGGTAGCCCAAATGCCCCGCCTTACTATTATCTACCACCGCACGGTCATTGTTGGACAAACCAAAAATCGTTGTGAACCCTACAACTGGACTATCAATCGCACGTTCAACCAGTTGGATCATATCTGGGGTCGACAACCAGGTGCCAATCGCCCGCGCATTGGACGGTGGTCCCGCTGAGAAAATCCGTAAACAAACCGCCTCAACCCCACGTTTGTCCCAATACAGCGAGGCCAGATCTTCGGCGAAACACTTAGCCAATCCGTAATACGTGTCGGGTCTGTGCGGCGCGTCCAGTCCGATAGTGTCGGTTTTCAAGTGCATCCCAACCGCGTGAACGGAAGACGCATAAACGACGCGCTTCACACCGTTGCGATACGCCGCTTCCCAAACATTATACGCACCAACGATATTGGATTGCAGAATGTCATCCCACGGGGCCTCGTCGGCAATCGCACCAAAATGGATGACCATATCGGCACCCTTCAGCAGATCCTCCATCGCGGCTAGATCAGAGACATCGGCTTTTACATACCGCTCGTTTGCACCCATTTCAGGCAGATCATCAACCAGATCCGATGAGACCAATTCCGCGCACATCGCAGCCAAAGGCGCACGCAATTGCGAGCCAAGCGCGCCAGCAGCGCCAGTAAGGACGAGTTTTTTCATGAAGTCTCCTTTTGCGGCTCAGATAACCGCTTGTTCTACAAATTTTTCACCGCTCTTGATACGGTCGCAACCAAATGGGGTCAAATCAAGGGTCTGGTAGGCGCCCGTAGCAATCAATTCGGCAATACCGCGCCCGATTGCTGGCGATTGCTGGAAACCATGCCCCGAAAACCCGTTTGAAAAGATGAAGTTCGTCACCACATCATGCGCTCCGATAATCGCGTTCTGATCCAGCGTGTTATAGGCGTAATGACCAACCCAAGACCGGATCAACTTGACCCGCTCAAACGCAGGCACACGGTGGGCGATGGCAGGCCATACCTTTTCTTCCCAAATACTATGGTCAGCCTCAAAATCCGCAGGGTCCACAGGCTCGTCAATATCGGGCGGACACCCGGCCATATAATACTTTCCATCGCTGCGAACATGCACGCCAACAGGGTCGATCGTCAGCGGCAGATCACGGTCCAGCGGCTCTGCTGCGGCAAAAATAAAGGTATAGCGCTTGCGCGGCTCTACCGGAATCTCCAGACCCGCCATCTGACTAGTCAGATTGGCACGCGGACCAGAAGCATTCACAACCGTGCCGCATGCAATAACCTCGCCAGTCGCAAGCGTGACACTCTCAACCAGACTGCCAGCCGCATTTTTGGTCATGGCAATAACCGTGTTATGAACATACTCTACACCACGCGCCCGCGCCGACCGCTTCCACCAGTCAAACAGTGTATTGCCGTCAAAATAGCCCTCGTCGATCAGGTTGTGATTACCCGCAACAATGTCGTCCACATTATAAAACGGATAGGCATCCTTGATCTGCGCTGCGCTCAAATGCTTGGTGCCGGCCCCGTTGGCAGCCTGCACAGCTTGGGTCGCTTGCAAGCCATCGGCCGCCGCCTGACTATCCGCCAGATACATGTATCCAAACGATTGCAACGTGACCGCAGGCACCTGCACATCACCGCCCATATAGCTTCGGAAATTCTTGACATAATCCGCGCCAAACTGACTGATCTTGATGTTGATCGGCTCGGAAAACTGCTGCCGCATGCACGAGTTGGTATGTGCGGTCGACGTCCATTCATAAGTCGGATCACGCTCGACCACCAGAACAGAGCCGTTGAAATCCTTGTGCTCTGATAGCCACCACGCAATCGACGACCCATACATGGCCCCACCGACGATGATGACATCATACGAATTTGCTTTAGGTGCTTGGGTCATTATGCTGCGCCATTGATAATATCCGCGGCACCGGTGCATTAACCGGTGCGCGAGTGAGTTTCGCCTGAACGAATGTCACCATCCATGGCGCGATAATGCAAGGACCTATCGCGCCATGTCACACACAAGATGACTTGAGGTGGTTTACTCCGCCGCGTCCAGATAGTCTTCCATCGGCGGACAGGTGCAAATCAGATGCCTGTCACCATAAACATTGTCTACGCGGTTCACCGGCGGCCAATACTTATCAACGCGAAACGCCCCTTTGGGAAAACAACCCTGCTCGCGGGTATAAGGACGGTCCCAATCGGACACCAGATCCTCGACCGTATGCGGCGCATTCTTCAGCGCGTTATTCTCGGCAGGCATATCACCATTTTCAATTGCACGGATTTCCTCGCGGATCGCCAGCATCGCATCGCAAAAACGGTCCAGCTCGGCCTTGGTCTCGCTCTCGGTCGGCTCAACCATCAATGTACCAGCCACAGGCCAAGACATTGTCGGCGCATGAAACCCAGCATCCATCAAACGTTTGGCAATATCGTCCACCGTCACATGCGCACTCTCGGCAAAAGGACGCGTATCAATAATGCACTCATGTGCCACACGACCGGTCGGGCCTTTATATAGCACCTCAAATGCCCCCTCCAACCGCTTGGCGATATAGTTGGCGTTCAAAATCGCGACGCGGGTCGCTTGCGTTAGCCCCTCGCCGCCCATCATCAACACATAGGCCCATGAAATCGGCAACAAACTCGGCGAGCCATAAGGCGCCGAAGAAACCGGCCCGACGCCACCATTGGGATCACCGGGTAAATGCGCAATCAAATGTGTCTTTACGCCAATCGGCCCCATGCCGGGACCACCACCACCGTGAGGAATACAAAACGTCTTGTGCAGGTTCAAATGGCTTACATCACCACCCAAATCACCGGGCCGCGAAAGCCCCACCATCGCATTCATATTCGCGCCGTCGATATAAACCTGACCACCCGCATCATGGGTCATCTTGCACACGTCGATCACGGTTTCCTCAAACACACCGTGCGTAGACGGATAAGTAATCATACACGCCGCAAGGTTATCCTTGTGCTGCGCAACCTTGGCAGCAAAATCCACCACATCAATGTCGCCATTGGCAGCCGACTTGATCACAACAACGTTCCAGCCAACCATCTGCGCCGACGCAGGATTGGTCCCATGCGCCGACATCGGAATAAGGCAGATGTTGCGATGCCCCTGACCTTGCTCGCGATGATAGGCAGCAATCGTCAAAAGCCCCGCATATTCACCCTGCGCACCCGAATTGGGCTGCATCGAAATCGCGTCATATCCGGTAACGTCACATAACTTGGCCGACAGATCGTCGATCATGTCTTTATAGCCCAGCGCCTGATCCTCAGGACAGAACGGATGTAGCAAGGAAAATTCCGGCCAAGACACAGGCATCATTTCCGCCGCAGAGTTCAGCTTCATGGTGCAAGACCCCAGCGGAATCATCGCGCGATCCAGCGCCAGATCGCGGTCGGCCAAACGGCGCATATACCGCATCATCTCGGTCTCGGCGCGGTTCATATGAAACACCGGATGGGTCAGATAGTCTGTCTCACGCACGAGGTTTTCCGGCAAACGATACGTCACTTCATGCGCATCATCTTCCGTTTCAATGCCAAACGCACGCCAAACCGCCTCGGTCACATCACGGCGGGTCAATTCATCCAAAGTAATCCCGACACGCGTCTCGCCCAAGGCCCGCAGGTTCACACCATTCTCGACCGCTGCGGCCATAATCGCATCACGTTTTGCGCCCACTTCAAGGGTCACAGTATCAAAGAAAGTATCCTGCTCGACAGCAAAGCCGCCAGCCTCCAACCCTTCAACCAAACGCACAGTCTTGCGGTGGATCCGCTGCGCAATCGCACGCAGCCCTTCCGGTCCATGAAACACCGCATAAAATCCTGCCATAACCGCCAGTAACGCCTGTGCCGTGCAAACATTCGACGTCGCCTTTTCACGGCGAATATGCTGCTCGCGGGTCTGCAACGACAAACGATACGCCTTGTTGCCATGGGCATCAATCGACACCCCGACCAACCGGCCGGGCATATTTCGTGCATACGCAGCTTTGGTCGCCATATAGGCGGCGTGCGGGCCACCGTACCCGACCGGCACGCCAAACCGCTGGGTAGACCCTACCGCGATATCAGCGCCCATCGCGCCTGGTTCCTTGAACAACGTCAACGACAGCGGGTCAGCCGTGATCACGCCAATCGCTTTATTCTCGTGCAGCGCCGCAATCTGATCCGTGAAATCGCGCAAATGCCCGGTCGTCCCGGGGAATTGGAAAATCGCACCAAAAACTGCTGTTGCATCCATATCATCAGGGCAGCCAACAATCACGTCGATACCCAAAGGCGCGGCGCGGGTCTTCATAACCGCGATATTCTGCGGGTGGCAATTCTCGTCCACAAAAAACGCTGTCGCCTTCACCTTGGCAACACGCTGCGCCATGGTCATCGCCTCGGCACAAGCCGTCGCCTCATCCAGCAACGATGCGTTGGCAATCTCCAGCCCGGTCAGATCCGACACCATTGTCTGGAAATTCAACAACGCCTCTAAACGACCCTGTGAAATCTCGGGCTGATAGGGCGTATAGGCCGTATACCACGCAGGGTTCTCAAAGATATTGCGCTGGATCGCCGGCGGCGTGATCGTGCCGTGATAACCCTGACCAATCAGCGAAGTCAGTACTTTGTTCTTCTTGGCGACCAGCTTCATATGGTGCAAAAGCTCACGCTCGGACTTCGGTTTGCCAAAATCCAGCGGCTTTTTCTGACGAATTTTCGCAGGCATCGTATCGTCGATCAAGGCATGTAACGAGGGCGCGCCAACAACCTTTAGCATCTCCTCCATTTCCGCTACAGACGGGCCGATATGGCGGCGGTTCGCAAAATCGTAAGGCAGGTAAGATGTAGGTGCATATGGCATTGGCGCGTGTCCTTATCCGACGTATTTTTTGTAAGCAGCTTCATCCATATACTCGTCCATCTGGGACGGGTCGGACGGCGCAATTTTGAACATCCAGCCGTTGCCGATCGCATCATCGTTCACGGTGGCAGGATTATCGGTCAGCAGATCATTCACTTCAACAATCTCGCCATCAATCGGGGCCAGAATATCGGAGGCGGCTTTCACGCTCTCGATAACCACAACTTCATCGTCTTTTGTAACAGTCATGCCAACGTCAGGCAGCTCGACAAATACAATGTCGCCCAATTGCGTCGCGGCATGCTCGGTAATGCCAACGACAACGATGTCGCCTTCCATGCGCAGCCATTCGTGTTCTTCGGTAAATTTCATGTCAGATCCTTTGCTTATCGTTTGAAGTTAGCGGGTGTAAACGGCATTTTGGCCCGTGTCAGCGGCAAGCGCTTGCCGCGCAATTCACCGAACACCGGCCCGTCGTAGTTTGCAGGCAAATAGCCCATGGCAATAGGGTATCCAACAGTGGGGCCAAACCCGCCAGAGGTGATTTTCCCAATTGGCGCACTCGATGCTTCGTCGCCGAATAATTCAACACCTTCGCGCATCGGTGCCCGCCCCTCGGGCAGCAAACCAACACGTTTCTGCGGCGCACCATTGGCAATCTGATCCAAGATGACATCCGCGCCCGGAAAACCTCCAGCACGCGCACCATCACTGCGGCGCACTTTTTGAATGGCCCACGTGAGGCCAGCTTGCGACGGCGTCACATCCACATCGACGTCATGCCCGTAAAGACACAACCCCGCCTCCAGCCGCAAACTATCGCGCGCACCAAGACCGATCAACGCAACCGCCTCATGCGCCAACAGCACCTCGGCAAGGGCAACAGCAGCATCATTTGGCACCGAAATCTCGTAACCATCCTCGCCGGTATAGCCCGACCGCGACACCCAGCATTCGGCGCCATTCAGCGTCAGCGTGGCAACATCCATAAACTGCATCTCAACCACAGCAGGGCAAAGGCTTGCCAACACTGCCTCGGCGCGCGGCCCCTGCAACGCCAACAGCGCACGGTCTGTCACTTCGTTCACCGTCACACCGTCCGGCATATTTGCTGCCAAATGCGCAATATCTGCCCGCTTGCAACCCGCATTTACCACCACAAAAACATGATCGCCACGGTTCGCCAGCATCAAATCATCCATAATGCCGCCCTGCGCATTGGTGAAATACCCATAGCGCTGGCGGTCCTGCCCCAAATCCAGAATATCAACGGGAATCAATGCCTCTAGCGCGAGCGCCGCACTGGCATAATCGGGGCCTCGCACCACCACCTGCCCCATGTGACTGACATCAAATAATCCGGCATTCTCGCGTGTGTGAATATGCTCTTTCATCACGCCAAGCGGATATTGAACCGGCATGTCATAGCCGGCAAAAGGCACCATTTTCGCGCCATGCGCGACATGGAATGCGTGTAGCGGCGTGTGCAGTAAGTCGGTCATCAGACCCCCCTTAGCATCAATTGAGCGCGAGGTTGCCCCCGTCGCGTGATGCCCCCTCTGTCCGTTGCGCCTGAGATCGTTATCCCTTCGGCGGATGCATTTCGCACCTCTCTCCAGAGTCTTATTGTCGCTCGACGGTCCTTGGGCCTGAGAGTTTCCGGGGCGGTTGCTCCTTCGGCACCGCATATTGCGGTTCTCCCATCGAGTTGACCGAATGTTATTGCGACATTGAATTGCCTGCAAGGACTTTCGTATGCAGTGGTGTGCCACACAGGCATCCTGCCAAAACATACCGCAAAAGCCTCAACATCAAACTAATGCCGCATGCCGTCATATTGCATCATCGCTGCTTCACTGCCGGACAAAACCCGCCGTGCATAGTTGCCGTAATTGCCCATATCACCACGCAATTCTGGCAAACGGTCATATAAACGGCCCTCTTCGATCTCGTCCATCGCAGATAGCTCTGCGGCAGCAGGATGAAAACTCTCGGTCGCCACACCATTAGCAAACACGACCTCATGCTGCGGCAGCATCATGTGAATATAGCGGACGTTACGCAATGAATGATCGCGGATAATCGAATGATCGTTGATCAAATCACGCGCCGTTACCAACACCTCGTCGCAATTATACAATGCACGCGCCTGCGGGCCGCGCAGCACGATTCGGTGATCCGGCGACACCAAAAGCCCCGCATCGGGCACATCCCTATCCAATGCACCGGGCCGCAAACGCACCGGCATCAACGATGGAATCGCCCGCATGCGCGCACCACTCACATTGCGACCACCGAGCCATAAAACCTCCGCACGGCCATTGTCAGCCGTCTGCACAAAATCACCCTCCGACAGGCTTGCAACATCACGCGCACCGTCAGGTGTCCTAATCATCGTGCCAGGCGTGAAACAGATCACACCGCCCGAAATGGCCTCATCCGCGACGCGCAACGGGGTGCGCGTATGATGATCCACAACCCATAGCTCGCAATCCTGAGGCGGAATTTCATTCATGAACATGCATAGCGGCTCGCTGGCGGGACCCGTTTCAAGCACCGTGATCGTCCAGACATCATACCCGTTTGTGACTCGAAAACTGTCACGAAACAACGGATCCAGATACGCCACAGAATCCATCCTGCCCGCATCAATCTGTGTCGACGTCAAAAGGCGACGCACTGTCAGTGCTGCCCGTTTGCGAATGTCCGCCTCTCCCGCGGCTGGCCCAAGCGGCAAAATACCATTTGGTCCGTCCACACGTGTCGCATGGCCACCCCATGACCACGCGGCGCCAACAGATAAATGCGACACAGGCGTTGCACGCTGCCCGTCGATTTGTGTCTGTGACCAAGAGATGACAAACGTGCCATTAAAGCCCGTTTTCATGCCTGTTCCTTGCCTCAACTATATCCGCGTCATTAAACGCGCGGAATTCTGCATCAAACTTAGCAAGCGCAGACGTTTTTGATCAACCCGTTTTCACAAACGGCGTTACTAATATCTAGAAATTGAAATTCAGCCTCAGCGATCCGACCACCTGTCCCTCACCCTGACCCTCGAACTCTTCGGACAGGTAGGTCGCCCCGTAAAACAACGTCTTGTCGCGCCCCAAGTTGAATAGCACACCAGCCCTAGCGCGTGCGCGGGTCTCGGATACGACATACCCCTGATCCTCGGGCAGATAGGCCGACCCGAAAACCGAGGCCAAATCACCACCAAACGTAAATGTCAGACCCGACTTAGGGCTTTGCGTCGCACGATAGAGTTGCCCCGTTACCACATCGCGCAGCATCATATCGTCATGCGGCTGCGCCCCGATAACCACATCGCCACCAACCCGAACTAGGTCTTCAACCCCTGCCAATCCTTCAACAAAAGGGCGCAGCATAACACGGTCCGATAGCATTACATCGCGCGACGCCTCAAATGTGCTGTTAAAGAAAAACACGTTGCCCAGCTGTTGATCGACATGGGGCGGCAGCGGAATATCAAACTTGTTATGAAATTTACGCTGGAAATCGGATAGACCGGTTTGCGGTCCGATCGCCATCACCTCACCGCCCATGCTTAAATCTGTGCCACCAAAATCGAAATGTGTATGCACACCCAATGAAATCGCGCCAACATAGGGCCGGTCACCCGGCGCCCCACTGCCGCGCGTGCCAGAAATGATTTGCCCGCCAATCCGGTATTCGATGAGATCACCAAACCCCTCCAGACCGGTATAATCCTCCCGTCCGGTCACAACAGACACCACAGATGACCCCGTACGCCAGCGATCATGCCCGTCGCCAAAATAGTCATTGGTGAACAAACGTCCGACGCCAATCACCTCGCGACCCTCTGCCCATAAAGGTGCGGAAAATGTCGAAAACGCTAGCAAAACAAGTAATAATAGCCGCATAACAAATCCCAAGTTTACGCCCCCGAACCCCACCTCGATAGCGCGCGACATCGTTTAGTAAAATGTGAAATTTACCATAATCGCAACGCTATAGCGCCCAGGTCACACCCTATCACCCGCAGAATTACCAATGGGTTAAGGCACGGGCAACAAACTCTGCACATCCCAAACCTCAGTCATATAACCGCGAATGGTCCGGTCCGACGAGAAATACCCGGCCCCCGCAATATTGCGCAATGCCAAACGGTCCCACGCGGCCCCATCACGGTAAGCATCATCCACCTGCGCCTGCGCCGCTATATAACTGTCATAATCAGAAGCGACCAAAAACGGATCATGGGTCCATGTTTGTTCAATCAAGTTGCCATATCGATCCGGCTCATCAGGACTGAACCAGCCCTCCGCGATCATCTGCAACACGTCTTGCAAGCCCTGACTGGCAAGGATCGCGCGCCGTGCATGGTCCGGCACCTTATAACGCTCCTGAACCTGCGCCGCCGTCATGCCGAATAGAAAGAAATTCTCTGCCCCCACATGGTCACGAATTTCGACATTTGCACCATCCAGCGTGCCAATCGTCAGCGCACCATTCATCGTGAATTTCATGTTGCCTGTGCCAGAGGCCTCTTTGCCCGCAGTTGATATCTGCTCGGACAAATCCGCCGCAGGAATAAGCCGTTGCGCCATCGAGACATTATAATTGGCGGGATAAACCACCTTCAACAGATCACGCGTCAAAGGATCACTGTTCACAACCACAGCCACATCATTGATCAGGCGAATAATTTCCTTGGCCGTATGGTAACCGGGTGCTGCCTTCCCACCAAAAATCTTGACGCGCGGGACCCAATCACCTGTCGGGTTTTCACGAATAGCCTTCCAGCGGGCAATCGTCTCAAACACATTGAGCAACTGACGTTTGTATTCATGGATCCGCTTGATCTGCACATCAAACATCGCATTGGGATCAATAGAGATACCCATATTTGCCTGCACCCAATTTGAAAACGCCACCTTATTTCCATGTTTGGCTGTACGTATTTGCCCCAACATCTGCGCATCATCTTCAAACTCACGCAACTCTGCTAGACGGTCCAAATCACTTTCCCACCCCGCACCAATCGCTTCTGTAATTACCCGCGATAGTGCAGGGTTGGATAAGCGCAGCCAACGGCGCGGCGTCACACCATTGGTCTGGTTAAGAATGCGGTGTGGATATAGCCGGTCCAGATCCGCAAAAACTGTCTCGCGCATCAGACCCGTATGCAGCGCCGACACCCCATTCACATGCGCCGCCATCACAAAGGCCAGCGTGCCCATATGCACCTGATCCTGATAGACAATCTTCAACGCAGGCTCACAACGCGTTGCCGCCACATGCTCCGCATCAATGCGCTCGATGATCTGCATGTGACGCGGCAAAACGCGTCCCATCAACCACGTCGACCAGCGCTCCAATGCTTCTGGCAGCAAGGTATGATTGGTGTAATTCAGACACTTGCCAGCAACCGCTTTGGCCGCATCCCAGTCCATGCCATGCACATCGACCAACAAACGCATCAACTCCGGTCCTGCCAATGCAGGATGCGTGTCATTCATCTGGATCGCGACTTTATCGGGCAACAAAGCCAAGTCATCATACTCGCTTAAAAACCGGCGCAAAATATCCTGCAACGACGCCGAGGTCAGGAAAAACTCCTGCTTCAGGCGCAACTCTTTGCCGCCCTCGGTGGCATCCTCCGGATACAAAACACGGCTCAACGTGCGCGCCAACGCCTCTGGCTCGGCCGCTGCAGCAAAATCACCGGCATTAAAGCGTTCCAAATCGAACGTCTCGGTCGGCAACGCCCCCCACAAACGCAATGTATTCGACCACTGACCCTGCCAACCCACGACAGGCGTATCATAGGCACGGGCCAAAACAGTTTCACCCGCTTGCCAGACGGCACAGCCACCCACCACCTCAACGAAGCCCTTAAACGGAATAGTATAATGCGCCTCGGGCCGCTCAAATTCCCACGGATGGGGCTGGTTCAACCAATCCTCTGGCGTTTCAACCTGACGCCCACCCTCAAAACGCTGGCGAAACAGTCCATGCTCGTAACGAATACCATAGCCGAACGCAGGACATCCAAGCGTCGACATCGATTCCATGAAACACGCAGCCAAGCGACCAAGCCCGCCATTGCCCAGCGCCGCATCAGGCTCGTCCTCGGCCACATCAATTAGCGAAATTCCGTCTTCTTGCAGCACATCTTCAATCTGCTGATGCAGCCCGAGATTGATCACCGCATCCTCTAAAATACGACCAATCAAAAACTCCATCGACAGATAATAAACCCGCTTGCCCTGCTGCTCATAAGTGCGGCGGGTCGCCTTAAACCACGCATCCACAATCAAATCACGCACGCTAAAGCTGACAGCCATCCGCCAGTCATAGATGCTTGCGTGCGGCTTATCCTTACCAATGGTATAAGTCAGATGACGGTGAATACTCTCGCGCAACGCGTCCTTGGTGACCTTCAGGCTCGTTATCGTATCCATCGCTTTTCACTCTCTCGGTTTGGCTGGCGTCATACGAGCCAAACCTTTAAAAGAAAAGCGGCCCCTGCGGATTTCAGGTGATCACATGCGGGCCATCGCGCCCCGTGTGACGTTTGAGGTCAGACAACTTTAGGGCCGCTGCCAAAACCCGCGCCAAGGCAACCTCTGCGGGCTTATCAAACGCACTTGGATCGGTCTCCAACTGTTCCAAGTAAACGCGGATCGTTGCCCCAACCGTGCCAGTGCCAGACAAGCGAAACACAGCACGCCCGCCACCTTCAAACCCGATCCGAAGCCCCTGCCCCGCCGCATGCGAACCGTCAACTGGATCATCATAGGCAAACTCGTCGGCGTAAGAGACGGTCAAATCACCTACTTTGGTCCCCGCCAGATCAGGTAACTTGGCACGCAGTTCCGCTATCATGCCTTCCGCCTTTGCAGCCTCTACATCCTCATAATCATGGCGCGAATAATAGCAGCGGCCATATTCTGCCCACAGCCCCGTCATCAATTCGGCAACCGATTGCTTGGTCTCGGCCAGAATGTTCAGCCACAACAAAACCGCCCACAGCCCGTCTTTTTCACGCACATGGCTCGACCCGGTACCCGCACTCTCCTCGCCACATAACGTGGCCATGCCAGCATCCAGCAGATTGCCGAAAAATTTCCACCCTGTAGGCGTCTCATAACAGGCAATCCCCAGTTTTTCTGCCACACGGTCCACTGCACCAGATGTCGGCATAGACCGCGCGACCCCAGCCAGCCCCCCCGCATAGCCCGGTGCCAGATGCGCCTTAGCGGCAAGTAACGCCAGACTATCAGACGGCGTGACATAGGCATTTTTGCCCACAATCATATTGCGATCCCCATCGCCATCCGAGGCCGCGCCAAAGTCAGGCGCATCAGTGCTATACATCTCGTCCATCAACGGCTTGGCCCATATCGGGTTCGGATCAGGATGCCCGCCACCAAAATCAGTCAACGGCACGCCGTTCACCACAGTCCCCTTTGGCGCCCCCAAGGCCCCTTCCAAAATCGCTTTTGCATATGGCCCCGTCACCGCATGCATCGCATCAAAACGCATGGTGAACCCGCCTGCAAACAACGTACGAATTTTCCCGAAATCAAACAGCGTCTCCATCAACGCGGCATAGTCCACAACAGGATCAACGACCTCAACAGTCAAGCCACCCAACTGCGTGACGCCGAGCATATCCAGGTCAACGTCAGCAGCGACCGTAATTTTATAGCTGTCAATCACCTTGGTCCGCGCGAAAATCTTATCCGTCACACCTTCAGTCGCAGGACCACCATTGGGTCCGTTATACTTTAAACCAAAATCCTCGTCAGGACCGCCAGGGTTATGACTAGCCGAAAGAATCAATCCGCCCTCAGCACCACGCAACCGGATCAAATGGCTCGCAGCGGGCGTCGATAGAATCCCGCCCTGCCCGACGATACAACGCGCAGCCCCGTTCGCCGCCGCCATGCGCAAAATCACCTGAATCGCACGATCGTTAAAATACCGGCCATCTCCACCGACCACCAGTGTGCACCCTGCAACACCGCCAATCCCGTCAAACGTTGCCTGCACATAATTCTCTAGGTAATGCGGCCCCATAAATACCTTGGTCTTCTTGCGCAGACCGCTCGTTCCGGGTTTCTGACCCTCAATCGGCTGTGTCTTAACTGCTTCAATCTGCATGCGGTTCATTCCTTAATACCGGCGTTTTGCGCGCATAGCACAAAAACAACCACACTTTCATTTTCAATCGTCCAATGGCCCAAATTACGCGCCTCGCCGTCCTGCGCCGTATCAAACCCGCGCACCCAGACCATACCGTCACGTGTTTCCGGCACCGCCACATCTATCGCGCCACCCGTGTTCAAAACAATCAGCAACGCGCCTTCACGCTCGACATATTCCGGCGTGCCAGACGCCATACGCAACTCGGCAATAATCACCTTTCGGTCAGGATCATCCCAATCACTTTGCTGCATGGCGTGACCGTCTTCGCGACGCCAGAACAAATCGCTTTCACCATCAATCAACCGCTCGCGCGAGTGCAAGAACCGGCGCTGGCGCAAAATCGGATGTGCCTTGCGAAACGCAATCGCCTGCCTGCAAAACGCAAAAAACGCATCATCACGCCCTGCCCAATCGACCCAGCCCAGCGGGCTATCCTGACAATACGCGTTGTTATTGCCTTCCTGACCGTTACCAATCTCGTCCCCCGCAAGCAACATCGGCGTGCCTTGCGACAACAGCAAGCTGGCGATCATATTGCGACGACGCCGCGTGCGCGCAGCAATAATCCCAGCATCATCCGTAGGCCCTTCAACACCAAAATTATCCGAATAATTCCCTGCATGACCGTCGCGGTTATCCTCGCCATTGGCCTCGTTATGCTTGACCGCATAACTCACCGTATCACTGAGCGTAAAACCATCATGGGCCGTGATAAAATTAACCGAAGACGTCGCCGCACGCCCCTCATGATCAAAAAACTGCGCAGAGCCCGTCAGCCGCGCCGACATACCCGCCACCAGTCCTCGATCACCACGCCAGAACCGACGCGTATCGTCACGATACTGGTCGTTCCACTCGGCGAATGGCGCGGGACAGGCCCCCAGCTGATAGCCACCGGGACCTAAATCCCAAGGCTCTGCAATCAGTTTGCACTTGTTCAACACAGGATCCTGACGGATCGAGCGGAAAAACGGACCGTCTCGGTCAAACCCGCCCTGCGTACGCCCCAGCGTGGAACACAGATCAAACCGGAACCCGTCCACATGCATGACCTCAACCCAATAACGCAGACTGTCCATCACAAGCCGCAGCGCAAACGGGTTGTCCATATCCAGCACATTGCCGCAGCCCGTATCATTGGCATAATAGCGCGGATTGTCAGACAATCGGTAATAACTGGCATTGTCCAAGCCGCGAAACGCCAGTGTCGGTCCCAACTCGGACCCTTCGGCGCTGTGATTATAAACCACGTCCAAAATCACTTCGATCCCCGCACTATGGAACCGCGCGACCATCTGTTGAAACTCGGCAATCTCGCCTGTTTGCATATAGCGCGGATCAGGCGCAAAGAACCCGTAGGTCATATAGCCCCAGTAATTCGTCAGCCCGCGATCAACCAGAAACTTGTCGTCCAAAAACGCCTGCACCGGCAGCAACTCAATCGCCGTGACGCCCAGCTGATTTAGATGATCCAACATCGGATCCGATGCTATCGCCAGATAAGTTCCTGCGTTTTCAATGTCCTTACGACCCGCCGTCAACCCCTTCACATGCGCCTCATAAATGATCGTATCTCCCAGATCATGGTCCGGTGCAGGCTTGTTGCCCCATGTAAACGACGGATCCACAACCACACTGCGCGGCATAAACGGCGCACTGTCGCGGGTGTCAAAACTCAGATCCAGATCAGCATGATCCACATCATAGCCAAACAACGCATCATTCCAAACCGGATGCCCCGTCAGACGCTTTGCATAGGGATCAATCAACAGCTTGTGGTGGTTAAACCGGTGACCCTCGCGCGGCAAATAAGGCCCGTGCATCCGAAATCCATATTGCTGTCCCGCACGCATTCCCGGAATATAACCGTGCCACACATTACCTTCCCGCTCTGGCAGCGCAATCAACTGCGTCTCGCGGCCCTCGTGATCAAACAAACATAACGTCACCTGGGTGGCATGCTGCGAAAACACCGCAAAATTCACACCATCACCATCAAACGTCGCGCCTAGCGGATAAGCATGACCCGCAAGGACCGGAAAGTTACGTTCCATCAACCAGCCTTACGCGTGACATCAGCGTATAACGCGTGATACGCCGCAGCCGAGGTTTCCCACCCGACAGGCTGACGCATCGCATTGCGCTGCAAAACACCCCAGACCGCAGGGTCGGCAAATAGCGCACAAAGCCGCGCAAACCCGTTTGCAATCGCCCCCGCTGTCACCGGATACACCTGCACCCCCGTGGCCACTCCGCTCGCAAGCGCTGCGGGCGAGGCGTTAATCACCGTATCCGCCAATCCCCCCGTCAACGTCACAAACGGCACTGTCCCATAGCGCAAACCGTATAGCTGCGTCAGGCCACAAGGCTCGAACCGTGACGGCACCAAAATCGCATCACCGCCCGCAATCAAACGGTGTGCCAATGCCTCGTTATAGCCGATCTGCACGCCCACATTCGGGTCGGTTGATGCCAATTCCATCAACTTCGCTTCCAACCCCGCATCACCAGAGCCAAGCAGCGCCAATTGCCCCCCACGCTCCAACAGCGCGGGCAAGGCTTCCAGCAACAAATCGATACCCTTTTGCCCGCTCAACCGCGATACTAAAACACACAGCGGCCCCTCCGCAGGCGGCAATCCGAACTCTTTGCGCAGCGCCGCTTTGTTCGCCGCTTTACCGTCCGGATCCTTGTAGGGAATAATATCAGGGTCCGTCTCAGGATTCCAAACCGTCGTATCAATTCCGTTCACAATCCCCGTCAGGTCCGCATGACGAGCGCGCAAAACCCCCTCCATGCCCATACCAAACTCAGGCGTCATCAGTTCCTCAGCATAGGTTTGCGACACAGTGGTGATCTTCGCCGCGCCCATGAGCCCGGCTTTCATCGCCGAAACCTGCCCCCAAAATTCGTAATGCGCAGGCGTGAACCGCCACGGATCGAGCCGCAAATCCACCACCCTGTCACCCGCAACATTACCGTGAAACGCAATGTTATGCACCGTAAACACAAACGGCACCTGCGCACCAAGCCCGTGCAAATACTCGGGCGTCAAACCCGCCTGCCAGTCATGACCGTGTACAACCTCCGGCGTCCACTCCGCCGCGCCATACATCGCAATATAAGCAGCGGCATAACTTAACGCGGCAAAACGTTCCGCATTGTCTTGCCAGTCATGGCCTTCGGCATCCAAATAAATCCCGCCCGCACGTTGATACAAGTGCTTGGCGTCCAACACGAACAGGTCCAGACCATCAACTCTGGCCGAAACCACCGCCGCAGGTCCACCAAACAGATCATCAAACACAATAACCGTTTCGGTCTTCCCGATCTTCTCCATCACTGTCGGATACCCTGGGATAAGAGTTCTAACCTCAACACCGATCGCACCCAACGCCGCAGGCAAAGCCCCCACAACATCCGCAAGCCCCCCCGTTTTCACGAATGGCACACATTCCGAAGCAACTGACAAAATACGGGTCATAGCGTGCTGGCTCGCCTGTCGAGCATAGGCT
Source organism: Yoonia sp. MH D7 (assembly GCF_054439475.1). Taxonomy (NCBI): domain Bacteria; kingdom Pseudomonadati; phylum Pseudomonadota; class Alphaproteobacteria; order Rhodobacterales; family Paracoccaceae; genus Yoonia; species Yoonia sp. MH D7. Next base: position 60,863 of record NZ_JBTJCF010000001.1, on the reverse strand, counting down.
GCGTAATCAACGTGGTGCCGCGCTCCGTGACGTTAAACCAGCGGGCATCCTCCGTCGCATCCTCGCCGACAACCAGCCCCTCGGGAATAATCACACCCTTATCAATCACCACACGACGCAACCGCGCCGAGCGGTTCACCACCACATTGGGCAGCACGACCGCTTGATCCAGAACAGCATAGGAATTGGTATGCACCCCGGTGAACAAACACGAATTGCGCACTTCTGTGCCTGAAATAATGCAGCCCCCAGAGATCATAGATGATATCGCCATCCCGCGCCTGTCACGCTCGTCATGAATGAATTTCGCAGGCGGCGTGCTCTCGGAATAAGTCCAGATCGGCCAGTTTTTATCCCACAAATCCAGATCAGGGGTAAAGCTGGTCAAGTCAATGTTGCTTTCCCAAAACGCGTCAATCGTGCCGACGTCTTTCCAATATACCGGCGCACCCTCGGCGCGAACACAGCTTTCATCAAAACGGTGGGCCACAGCCTTGCCGTGCTTCACGACATGCGGGATCAGGTCGTGACCAAAATCGTTGGTCGATTCTGGATTAGCCGCATCGTCCAACAACAAATTACGCAGAAACTTCCAGTCAAAAACATAAATACCCATCGACGCCAATGCCTTGCTCGGGTCCTCCGGTGTCGCTGGCGGATCGGCTGGTTTTTCCAGAAACGACGTAATCCGCCCTGTCTCGTCCGTAGCCATCACGCCAAAAGCCGTTGCATCCTCGCGCGGCACCGTCAAACAGCCCACCGTCACATCCGCACCGCTCTCCACATGCTGTCGCAGCATCAGCTCGTAATCCATCTTATAAATATGATCACCCGCTAAAATAATAACATAATCAACACCGTAGCTATCAACAATATCGATGTTCTGGGTCACGGCGTCAGCGGTCCCTTTATACCAGCTTTCGGTATTAGAGCGCTGCGAGGCAGGCAGAATATCCAAAAATTCATTCCGCTCGGCACGAAAGAAACTCCAGCCGCGTTGCAAATGACGGATCAGGCTATGCGCCTTGTACTGGGTCGCCACAGCCATCTTGCGAATGCCCGAATTAAGCGCATTTGACAGCGCAAAATCGATAATCCGCGTCTTCCCGCCAAAGTAAACCGCAGGCTTCACGCGCCTGTCCGTCAACTCGTTCAATCGCGAACCGCGCCCTCCGGCCAGCACAAAAACCATTGATCTATGCGTTAATCTTTTCTGCTCCACGGGTATTCTCCTCCCAGAATGATACCTACGACTTTAACCGGAAAACCACTGCGGACAACGGCGGCAAGGTCATCTCAATAGACGCCTCATGACCATCGCAGGGTAATAAACTGGCCACCACACCCCCAAGGTTCCCGCGATTCCCACCACCATATGCGTGTGAATCCGTGTTCAGAACCTCGTCCCACAAGCCCGCACACGGCACACCGACCCGCAAACCTGTGTGCAACACCGGGGTGAAATTACACATCACAACAACCGGCGCATCATCCTCGTCACCATGACGCGCAAACCCCATTGTAGAGGCCTCCGCATCGCTATTCATCCAGCTAAACCCGCGCGCCTCACAGTCATATTTATACAAAGACGGAGTACTGACATAAAGCCTGTTCAAATCCCGCACGAGGGTCTGAACGCCTTTATTGGCAGACCGCTCCGCCGCATCCCAATTCAGATCGCTGTTATAATTCCACTCCTCGGGCTGGGCAAATTCACAGCCCATGAACAACAGCTTCTTACCCGGATGCATCCACATAAACGCATAATAGGCGCGCAGATTAGCGAACTTTTCATCCGCATTACCCGGCATCTTTTCGATCATAGAACCTTTACCATGCACCACTTCATCATGACTGATCGGTAGCACGAAATTCTCGGTAAACGCGTAATGTAGACCAAACGTCATTTCGTCTTGATGGTATTTGCGGTGAACCGGATCACGCTCCATGTAGCTTAACGTGTCGTTCATCCAGCCCATGTTCCACTTATAGCCAAAGCCCAAGCCGCCCGCATCCACAGGCTGCGACACGTCAGGAAACGAGGTGCTTTCCTCGGCCACAGTCATAACAGAGGGGTCGGCGGCATAAACAGCCGTGTTCATCTCGCGCAGAAACGCAATCGCTTCATAATTCTCGGCGCCGCCATCCTCGTTGGGTATCCATTGCCCGTCTTCACGCGAATAATTGCGGTATAACATCGACGCCACCGCATCCACACGCAACCCGTCGAGGTGATATTCCTCCATCCAATACAAGGCGTTAGACACGAGGTAATTCTTAACCTCCACACGCCCGTAATTGAAAATCAGTGTATTCCAATCCTGATGGAACCCCTCGCGCTTGTCCGCGTGCTCATATAGCGCCGTGCCATCAAATCGTGCCAAACCATGCGCATCGGACGGAAAATGACCCGGCACCCAATCCAGCAAAACACCCAATCCCGCCTCATGCGCCGCATCAACAAAATCACGAAACTCGTGTGGCGGGCCAAAACGGATCGTCGGCGCAAATAGCCCGACCGGCTGATACCCCCAAGATCCGTCAAACGGAAACTCGGACACCGGCAGCAATTCGATATGCGTAAAGCCCATATGCTTCACATACCCCACCAAATCAGCCGCCAGTTCTTTATACGACAGCGGACGCCCCGCATCATCCCACTTGCGCCGCCACGACCCCAAATGCACCTCGTAAATCGAGATCGGCGCATTGCGATTGTTATGAACCGCACGCGCGTTCATCCACTCCGCGTCCTTCCAGCCATAACCGGAGATATCGCGCACAATCGACGCCTTTTCAGGCGGATGCTGCGACCCGTAACCAACCGGATCAGCCTTCAGGCCACGCGCCCCATCAGCGCCAATCACCTCATATTTATATAGCGCACCCTCACCAACATCAGGCATGAAAATATCCCACACACCCGTCTCTTGCACGCGGCGCATCGGATGCCTGCGGCCATCCCAGACATTAAATTCGCCAACAACAGATACGCGCTGCGCATTTGGCGCCCAGACCGCAAAATGAGTGCCAGCAACACCCTGATGCTCACAAACATGCGCGCCCAAAACACGCCAAAGTTCGCGGTGCGTGCCCTGCCCTAACAGATAACTGTCAAAATCCGACAAAACGGACGAAAACGCAAAAGGATCAGCCGCAACATGGGTATAATCATTGGCGTATCGCGTGGACAAAACATACGACCCGTCTGGAATTTCAGCCGCAAAAACGTCACCCTCGATACGTGTCAAAGGTGCCTCCGTGTCGCCCACAATCGCGACCACATCAACAGCATCAGGTTGCAATGTCGTAACCCAGCGCCGGCCGCCGCTTTCATGCGCCCCTAGCACGCCAAACGGATCAGGATGATTGCCAGCATTCAACATTTGAATTGCATCCACCGTCAAAAACGCAGGAAGAGCCGTTGTCGTCACTGGTGCCTTAACCATCTCGCGCCTCCCCTTAACCTCTCGTTAACGTCTCGCGCAAAAATGTTAGCGTTAACAGCAGAAAACATCAATGATATTGCGCGCCCAATGCGTCGTCCAATCCCTACTCTCCCCCGCGCACTCGCCGCAGAGCCGATAATCTTTTGCGTATCTCCAAGTGTTGGTGAAAACCTTGCCCACTGCAAGAAAATATCCGCACCAGACATCGCCAATGCTCTGTCCCGCACAAAACCTTATCCACGGATAAGGTTTTCTCACCTCACTTTCATTGATGACAAATCCGGTATCAACGTGCCCGAGACAACAGCTTATTCAGGCGGCCGCTGGTTAGCGATTGCTTGGCGCAGCTTGGCGAAATGCGCTGTCGTCCCGCGAGAATCGCGCATTGCCAAAAACGCATCTAACGCTGGAAAACTCGCGATTGCTTTGTCGGTATCAGCATCACTCCCGGCGACATATAGTCCCGATTTCACCATCAATGACGCGCGATCATATTGCCCCAAAAGATGCCTGCCCTGCGCAATCAATCCGTTTTCCAGATCACTTGCTGCTTCCGGCAGTGATCTGGACACAGACCGCAGCAAATCAATCGCCGGAAAACGCCCACGCTCCGCAATTTCCCGATCCAGAACAATATGGCCATCCAAAACGCCACGCAGCATATCTGCTACCGGCTCATCCATATCCGAACCGGCCACCAATACACAGAACACGGCGGTGATATCCCCCGCATCACCAGCCCCCGGACCTGCACGTTCACAAAGCGCTGCAATCGCTGGCCCCGTAGACGCAGGGTAGCCACGCAGGTTTGCATTCTCCCCACCGGCCACAGCCAGTTCCCGATGGGCCTCACAAAATCGCGTGACCGAATCCACGAGCAATAGCACCTGCTGGCCCTGATCCCGAAAATACTCTGCAACGGCCATTGCACTAGATGCACAACGCCGCCGCACTTGCGGCGCCTGATCGGACGTTGCGGCAACAACGACAGTGCGAGACATGCCATCCACGCCCAGAATTTCCGTGACAAAATGTTGAAGCTCGCGCCCCCGCTCACCAACAAGCGCAACGACAATGACATCTGCCTGCACCGTTTGAGCAAGATTTCCCAATAAAGTTGACTTCCCGACACCCGAACCAGCGAAAAGACCGATTCTTTGCCCCCTCACAATTGGCAAAAACGTATTGAACACAGCGAGGCCGGTTTCCAAACGCTTTCCCAATTTTCGACGCGCGTGCGCTGGCGGCGCGGCCGTCTCTACGCGAACCCGGGTTAAGCCAGGCAATAATGCGCGACCATCTAAGGCATTTCCATTTGGATCGATCACTCGCCCAAGCCACGAGTCGTTGGGTGCAAAAAACTCGTCTCCATCGGTGCGAACCCTATCGCCAATGGAAACTCCCGTTGCACCTAACTCTATAAGAACAAACACCGAATTTCTGTTCAATTTTACAACTTGGCCGATTTGCGCACCTTGGGATGTTTGCACGACGACACGGCTCCCTAGACTCGTAGCGCCCGCCAAACCCGTGACTTCGACCGTACCGCCAGAAATCTCGACGACACGCCCCATCTCAAAAACAACGCTCTGGCGAGAGATGTGTTGTGCCGCGCATTCACTAATATTTTGAATCATTTTTGCCCTGACTTGGTTAACTACAACCTCTTCTTAAGGAATCACCCTTAATGCTTTGTTGAAGCCGATGAGGAAGACCCCGAAATGTACCAAAATATAAATATTTTTCAGACATCTGTTTCCATGGCGAAACATGCCGGCGCGCGGCAAGCCGTTATTGCGAGCAACATCGCAAATGCTGACACCCCTGGGTATCGCGCGCGCACAATTGAAAATTTCGCCACGACTTATAACGGCGGGCTTGAGACAGGTGTAAAAGCGACGCGTGCAGGGCACCTTGCTCAGGACACAAATGCAGCGACACAGCGCGCCATCACATATTCTACTGCCGAACCGGCCCCAAACGGAAATTCGGTTTCGATTGAAGAAGAACTGCTTAACGCTGTCTCTGTATCGCGAGAGCATGATCGGGCTTTAGCGATTTACCGGCACGGGCTTAACGTCATCCGCACAGCATTGGGACGTTAATATGTCAGATTTCAGCAATGCAATGACAGTCGCCACCAGCGGTATGAAAGCCCAGTCAGCCCGTTTGCGGCATGTCTCTGAAAACATCGCAAACAGCGACACCCCCGGTTACCGGCGCAAAACGATCTCCTTTAGCGAAATCGTCAAACAAGGCGACCAAAGTGGAGCCGTTAAAACAGGTCGCGTGCATCTGGATCAATCATCGCTTTCGGAAATTTACGACCCGTCAAACCCGCTTGCCGACGGCACCGGTCACTACAACGGATCAAACGTGAAACTTCTCGTCGAAGTCGCCGACGCCCGTGAAGCGCAACGCAGTTATGAAGCAAACCTCAAGATGTTCGATCAAATCAGGCAAATGTCGACTGCCCTGATGGATTTACTTAGAAAATAAAGGATAACTAGAATGGATATTCAAACCAACCTTGTCGCACAGAACTATGCGGCTGGAAAAATGGCGATTGCGCCGACAGAGGCCTCTGGAAACGGATTCCTGAATGTCGCCCAAGATTTTCTGTCAACGCTGCAAGCATCTGAAAAGACAGCAATGTCTGCAATGACATCAGGCGCTGATCCGCATGCGTTAGTGCAGGCATTGGCACAAACGGAACTGGCTGTTCAGACTGCGGTGACAGTGCGCGATAAGGTCGTCGAGGCCTATCAGGAAATTCTGCGTATGCCAGTCTAATGTCAGAATCCGAATTTTATGACGTGATGCGGCAAGGGCTTTGGATTGCTTTTGTCGTATCAATTCCGATTTTGACTGTCGCTTTGATTACGGGCCTCACGATCGGCCTGTTTCAGGCGCTGACGTCGGTGCAGGAAATGACACTCACATTCGTGCCAAAACTGGCATCAATTATCGGAATTTTCTGGATCACAATGGGCTTCATGTCCGAAACGCTTGTCGGGTTCTTTCAGAACACGCTTATTCCACTCATCGCTGGAGGGTAAACGATGGAAAATGCCACCTACGCTGGAATCACCCGCCAACACGGTCTGATGTCTGAAATGCGTACAATTGCCAACAATATTGCAAACGCGTCCACCACTGGGTTCAAGGCCGAAGAGGTCGTATTTTCAGAACACGTCAGCCGTCTTGGTGGCGACCACGCGTCACTTTCGATGGCGACAGCGAATGTCCGAAATACCGTCCTGTCACAAGGTGGTTTGGCCCAAACTGGTGGTCCGTTTGACCTTGCTATTGAGGGCGAAGGGTTTTTTCTTATCGACACGCCAAACGGTGAACGCCTCACGCGCGCGGGCGCTTTCACGCCCAGCGGAAATGGCGATTTGGTCACAATGGATGGCCATCCGGTTTTGGACGCGGGTGGTGCACCGGTTTTCATTCCGCAAGGAGCCGGCGCAATCGGGATTGCGCCCGACGGAACCATTAGCGCGGGCGGTAACCCGATAGGTCAAATCGGCCTCGTTGTCCCTACTGATCCACTTAAAATGATCCGTGAAGGTGGCACCATGTTTAACCCGCAAGGGGACTATGACGCCGCAATCGACGGTCGCATGATGCAAGGCTTCCTCGAAGAATCGAACGTCAATCCAATCACCCAAATCAGCCGCATGATTGAAGTGCAGCGCGCTTATGAACTTGGTCAAAGTTTTATGGAAAATGAAGACGAGCGTATTCGCGGCGTCATTCAGGCCGTCGGCCGTTAACCAACAGGAGAAATCTCTATGCGTGCTTTAAAAATCGCAGCGGCAGGTATGACTGCACAACAGATGCGGGTCGAGGTTATCGCGAACAACCTCGCGAACATGAACACGACCGGCTACAATCCCCGACGCGCCGAATTTGCGGATCTACACTACCAGCAACTCGCCCGTTCCGGCACGATAAACGCATCGGACGGGACGGTTTTACAAACAGGTGTTCAGCTAGGCCTCGGTGTTCGGGCCAGCTCGGTTTCCGTTATGTTAGGCCAAGGCTCGCTCGGCCAAACAGGTGGCGATCTGGATCTGGCAATTGAAGGGCAAGGTTATCTCGAAGTGACACTTCCCAATGGCTCTGCCGCGTTCACTCGTGACGGCGGCCTCAAACGAACTGGTGACGGGTTAATTGTGACATCTGACGGTTTCCCTGTCGTGCCTGACATCACTATCCCGAACGATGCACGCTCTATTTCGATCAACGCCGAAGGCGAAGTCTATGCATATTTCACCGACCGCGTGCAGCCCGAACTCTTGGGACAATTCACGCTTTCAGGCTTTACCAACCCCAAAGGGTTAGAGGCGATTGGTTCCAACCTTTTCCTTGAAACGCCGGCATCGGGACCGTCCGTGGTAGCAACGCCGGGTCAGGATGGTCTTGGCGTTTTGCGGCAAGGTTACTTAGAGGATAGCTCGGTCGATCCGGTGCGTGAAGTCACCGACCTGATCGAGGCCCAGCGCGGTTATGAGCTAAACTCAAAAGTCATCACCGCCGCCGATCAAATGCTCAGCTCTATGGTGCAAATCCGATGATCCGCATTATTTTCGTCCTCGTCTTTTTAGGCTCGACTGCGGTCGCCGACACGGTTGTTGCCGCGCGCACTATTCCGGCCCAAACAATCATTTCGCCCGAAGATATCGTCGTACGAGAAGGGACAATTGCAGGCGGCGAGGCTGATCCGCTTTTGTTTGTCGGCATGGAATCCCGCGTTGCCCTATATGCTGGTCGACCTATCAGAGCAGCGGACGTCGGTTTTCCAGCCGTGATAGAACGCAATCAAATCGTGCCTTTGATATTTCAAAACAGTGGCCTCAGGATTGCGACCGAAGGTCGGTCACTAGGGCGCGCAGGGCCCGGCGAAATCGTGCGAGTAATGAACCTTGAATCACGAACTACCGTAAGCGCGCGTATCGGCGCCGACGGTATTGCCTATGTATTTCAGTAAGGATTTCTCATGCGCTATATTGCATTGATTTCAAGCCTCTTTCTTTCCGCTTGCTCAAGCACACCGATAGGTCGGCCGCCGGAAATGACGCCGATCGAGGCAACCGCAGACCGCGCGGCAATGATCACATACGGTTTGCCCGACCGAGTTGAGACATCGGGCTTACCGATTTCGGCGTCATCTTCGCTTTGGACGCGTGGTCGCGCTTCATTGCTTGGCGATAGGCGGGCGATGCAGCGAGGTGACATTTTGACCGTCGTCATCGAAATTGACGACAAGGCTGAAATTTCAAACTCCAGCGATAGGGGGCGAACGGCCAGTCAATCGATGGCAGTACCACAGTTATTAGGCATCCCACAGCGCGCCGATGCTCGTTTGCCTGACGGAGCAAGCATGTCCACAGCGGTTGAACTCAATTCAAGCAGTTCTTCTGAAGGCAACGGATCAGTGCGGCGCAACGAAAAACTGACGCTACGTGTTGCTGCAACGATCATGGACGTCTTGCCAAATGGTGTCATGTCCATTGCAGGGCAACAGGAAGTGCGCGTCAACTTTGAGCTAAGGGAACTCTTGGTTAGCGGCTTTGTCCGCCCAGCAGATGTCACGCGACAAAACGAAATCACTTATGACAAGATAGCGTCTGCGCGAATTTCTTATGGTGGCCGCGGTCAAATAACTGACATGCAACAGCCGCGTTACGGACAGCAAGCGGTCGAAGCTATGCTTCCGTTCTAATAAAACAAAGGGTCACCACGATGAAGAAAATTCTATTACCTCTCGTATTACTGCTCGTCGGTGTCGGCGGGGGCGTCGGCGCAGGTTTGTTTCTCTTGCCTGATGAGGCTGGTCCGACCGAAACACTTGCGGCAAATCCATGTGGTGAAGCACCACAAGACGGTCACGCAAGGCCAGTAAGTGCAGCTGCGGTTGATAATCATGGTGACCCAATCGTGAATGAGTATGCCAAACTGAACAATCAATTCATCATCCCAATCGTAGATGACGGAGCCGTTAGCTCACTCGTTGTGATCGCATTAAGTGTCGAAGTCGGACCAGGTCAGAAAGAAGACGTATTCTTGGCGGAACCTAAATTACGCGATGCATTTCTTCAGGCAATGTTTGATCATGCAAACATCGGCGGATTTTCAGGAAACTTTACAAGCGCGCAAAATCTTCGCCCGTTACGCGAAGACCTTGTGCGGCGCGCAAAGTCGATTATTCCCGGTATCGCAAAAGACGTGTTGATCATGGATATAGTGCGTCAGGATGTATAATCGGCACGGCGGGCCGCGTCTTTCTTCGCGCCCGCCTTGCGTGCACGCTCCAACGCAGCGACGGCCTGATCCCGCCCAAACGCACGTCTTACCGCCTGAAGGCAGCGATCTTGTACGACTAAACAACGAGCCAATTCCGAGTTGATAAGCCGCCTGCGTTGCTCGACCCATATGAGCCACTGACTGTCTGCACCTGCGACCAGAGAGGTGTCAGCCAGACCAAGGGTGGCAACAGCCCGCGCATTTCGAGACAAATAAAGAGATTTCAGCGTCGCTCGCAACTCTGTTTCGCGGGCTTTAGCCACAGCCATTTCGCTCTGTGCGGCAAGCAAGGCGACCGAGGTCAAGCGCGACAGCTGTGCCAGATCCTTCTTCATTGTCATATGTGCCGCGCCTTTTCACGCATGCTTTCTGCAAACCGGATGGCGGCTGCAACCGCAGCGTAATCGTCCGGCGCAATCTCTGAACCGATATCAACGGTGGCATATAGTGATCTTGCCGTAGGAGGATCAGAGTGAATTGTAACACCATGCTGCATCGCAGTTTCACGAATACGCGCCGCGATCTCGTCCACACCTTTTGCAACACAAAGTGGCGCGCCGATACTGTTTCTATCCCATTTCAACGCAACTGCGTAATGTGTCGGGTTCACAATCACAACATCTGCTGTCGGCACATCCGCAAGCATTTTGTTCATGGCAAGCTCGATACCTTTCTGGCGCCTTTGTTGTTTAAACATGGGATCGCCCTCGGACTGCTTCATCTCGTCCATCATCTCTTTTCGCGACATCCGATGTTTGCGTTGATGCTCTGCAAACTGCCAAACGTAATCTATAATGCCGATGGTGGCTGAGACGGCCAAAACGATAAGCATCAGCCCGACTGTAAGTCGCCCCAACTCGACAACAATCATGCCTGGCGCGAGGTGCATTGTCGCAATAATCCTGTCCATCTGACCTGAAAGGTAGATCCCAAGAACGACACCATAAATCACGAGTTTGGCAAAACTTTTCACAAATTCAAAAAGGCCCTGCCGCCCAAATTTGTTTTTAAACCCCGATATTGGTGAAATCCGCGAAAGCTTTGGAACAATTTTATCCGGCGCAAAGATGATTGCGCGTCGCGCGATCAGACTGAGCAAAGCAAGCAAAGCGGGAATTACAAACCATGGCGCCATATTCATGGCAACCGAAGCCATGATTCCAATCAGAAGCGGGCCTGGGTTTCCCGAAAACATTGATAGGGCAATTGCGTCTGCTTGATCCAGAAGTGTTTTGAGCGCAGAACCCGTTGCAATCAGTGTCCCCCCCCCCAATGCAGCTACAGCAATAACCATTCCTCCATAACTTGCGGCGGTTGTCAGGTCATTGGACTTGGCTGTTTCACCCTTTTTACGGGCGTCATCCAATTTCTTTTGGCTGGCTTCAAATTGCTTGTCATCATCTGCTTCTTCGCTCATCAGCCTGCCTCAAATGGGGCGACAATAAATCCGCTTAGCGCCTCCATCCAGATCGACAACAAGACTGGCGACGCAATCAACATCAACAATAGCCCCCCTGCGGTAATTGCGGGTGCGCCAACAAATGAAACCATCAACTGTGGCATTGCCTTATTGATCACACCAAGCGTCACATTATAGATCAAAGATGCCACCACAAATGGTCCGGCAAGCGTGAATCCCAAAGCAAAGGTGCGCGATACCTCCTGCACACCAACAGTCATCATCAACTCTGGCTCTAGCAAAATACCAAACGGCAGCATGCGGTAGCTTTCAAGCATATAGGCGGCAAATTGAACGTGTAGTCCCAGTAATGTTGCAAGCGCCAGTCCACCAACCACCAAAATCCGACCCATCGCTGGTTGCGGATCGACGCCCGCGGTGCCGCCAAAAATTTGCGACAACGATGTCGATTGCGCAGCAACACTGCCAGCTATTTGCAATGCAAAAACAAAAAACCGCAAGCCAAGCCCAAAAAACAGTCCAGCAATAACTTCGGGTCCAAGCAACTGAAGATAGGCAAATAGACTGTCGGGCCGCATCCCAACCTCGATATCCATTGCGGGTGCAACAATCATCGTAAACGCGAAAGTAATCCCCAACCGAAGTCTTAACGGAACTGATTGTTCACCAAAAACGGGCAAAACTGCCATCATGGCGCCAATTCGGACAAAGACAGCCAGACCAAGCCATAATGTCGCTTGGGTCAATGGCACGATGCTTGCGAGGTCTGATATCATGCCGCCGGCACCAGCCCGACCAGCGCGGGCCTTGCGTCGATGCCGATTTCCTCAAACGATAACACGGGGTTCATGATGCCTTTGGCAGTCATAACGGTTCGTAAAAATCTACGCCGACGCATGGACGTGACAACGGCAGCGTATGTGCCAGCACTTGCCGCCTGCCCAAGTTTGGCGGCGATTCCGTCAGCAAGTTCGTTAAACCTATCAGGGGGAAGTGCGACATCGCCGCCACCCCGATCAGATCGAATTTCATAAGTAGAGAATGTATCTTCCCACTCCGGCGCAAGTTGTACCAAAGGAATTGTTCCATCAGCACGACGCATTTCAGCAACAAGTTGAAAACCCAAACGCTGGCGAACGTGCTCGGTAATGCCGTCCACGTTTTGATGTAACTGGCGACCTTCAGCGGTTGCCTCTAAAATCAACGCCATATTACGCACGGAAACGCGTTCTTCCAGAAGTAACCTCAAAACAGCTAACAAGACATCAACTGGCACTTTGTCCGGAATCAATTCATCCAGCAGTTTTCGATTTGCTTCTGCCCGATCAGGGTCCGACAGGTTTGTCATCTCGTCTAGCCTGCGACGCAACGCTTTATGGGTCATCAATCTGGGGAAATTTCGTTTCACCACTTCTAAAAGATGTGTTGCAAGGACTTCTGCTGGTTGCACTGTCGTGAGACCTGCAATTGCCGCAGATTCTTGAGCAGATGAAGGAATCCGACGCGCTGGCGCGCCATAAACAGGCTCGTTTACGTTGTCACCGGGCAAGTCTAGCGTTGAATCGTCACTCAGCAGGACCAGAATTCGTTCTGGCATCAAACGATCCCGTACTTGCTCTACCCCATGGACCCGCACGACATAATGCCCCGGCGGCAATGTGGCGTTATCGGTGAGACGTATTCGGGCAACAAAACCCCAAAAGCGATTGCAACATGGTTGCGCATATTTGCAACCCTAGCGTCCAATCCGGTGCCTGGATCAAGCACCATTTCCACCAGATCCGGTGCAAATTCAACATGAATATCATCCAGATCCAGCATATCACCCATTGACGTTTTTACGGGCTGGGCAGCCTTGGGTGCGTTCTCTATGGCTGTCGCGGCGGCGTCTCGCTTGGTCGCATTACTCGCCGCATACGCGCAACCACCCAGCGTTAACGCGCCCAACATGAAGGGTAGAAACGGAAGGCCGGGCACTAAGGCAAAAAGACCCATTAAAATCGCGACGGTTGATAACGCGGCTGGATGTCTGCCGAGTTGAGCAACAAGCGCCAGGTCCGTAGCGCCGGTTGCACCGCCACGCGCCAATAACAAAGCAGATGCAATTGAAATGATGACCGCGGGAATTTGGGAAACAAGCCCATCCCCGACGGTTAAAACCGCATAGGTTTCAAATGCTTGGCCAATTGGCATGCCATGCATCGTCACCCCGATTATCAAGCCCATAATCAAATTTAGGGCCGTAATCAGCAATCCTGCAATTGCATCACCTTTTACAAATTTTGATGCACCATCCAGCGAGCCGAAAAACGTTGTTTCCGCTTGTTCGGTTTCGCGCCGGCGTTTTGCTTCGGCATGGTCAATTGCCCCTGCGGACATATCCGCATCAATCGCCAATTGCTTTCCAGGCATAGCATCTAGCGCAAATCGTGCACCGACCTCTGCCATGCGCGTGGCACCTTTGTTGATCACAACAAAGTTTACGATCAACAAGACACAAAATACCACCAAGCCAAGCAAAACATTGCCGCCCATGACAAACATTGCGAAACCTTCGATGACGTCACCAGCCGCACCTGTGCCTGTATGTCCGTCACCAATAATTAACTTTGTCGATGAAACATTAAGCGACAGCCTTAACATCAACGAGGCCAAAAGGACCGTTGGAAAGGCCGAGAAATCTAACGGCCGCTCAATAAATAGTGTCACCGTGAACATCAAAATTGCCAAAGCAAAAGACGCGGCGAGGCCGATATCCAAAACCCACGATGGAACAGGTAAAATCATCATGACGATGATCGCCATCAGCGCCAGAGCAAGCAGGATCGTTGGCTGAAAAATTTGTCCGAAGGCGTTTTTTGTCAAAGTGAAATGCCATTTAGGCCAATGCCATTTGCATTTCGGATAACTTGTCGCCTTACCGACGCCCAAAATTGGATCTTAAAAACTCGAATGCCAAACATGATTCCGCGCCTTCTGCTGCGATTTGTTTACACTTTAGTTTCCAAGTCTTTAAAAAGTGTAAGCAACAAAATTTGCACGGACACGGACGCCACCATCGAAGCAGAAAGAGAGGTGCTGATAGTCACGGTCAAACGCAGGCTCAGTTCAATGGATGTGCTCGATGCTTTGACCACCTCTTCATTATCTGCGGCCTGTCTGCGTTCAAAAGATCGGCCAATGGCGTGAAATTTATCGCGTAGAGGGATAGGGGGTCCCTCTCGACAGAATTGCCCTGCAATTCGCCTGCCGGACAACAGTCGGGGCTAAAGCTGCGCTCATCGCCCCGGGTTCACCGTGGGAAAACGGCTATTGTGGAAGCTTCAGTTCCAGACTTGGAGATGAACTGCTCAACGGCGAGGTATTCTGTACGTTCCGCTCAGATAATATCCGCCTCCTTCGCTATCTTGACGGACAGGTCATCTCGTTGCGGGACGGTCTGGCGTTCAATCATGCGGTGAACTAAAGGGGCGCCCTCTCCGCGATGCAGAGCCCTCAGACGTTCCCCAAGGGCTGTGTCCGCGTTTGTGCGTCGTTCATTGTGACGCACATATTCGCCCCATGTAGGGACGTGATAGCTCTCGCTCCAATGCTCGGGATTATGGAGGTCGCGCAACAGGGCCCATCGCTGCGCCCCGTCGCGGATACGCACCCGTCTGCGCTGGCTCATCACCGTCAAAAATTCAGGAACATCAGATTGGGCGATTTCATAATCGACCATGACGAGCACCGGGCCGCTTCGGTATTTTAAATCAAAGTTGGTTGGTGGCTCTTTGAACCTGTTTGAGGGGTCAAGATCAAGACCAGCAAACTCTGGTAACGGCAGCCGGAGCCCGATCAACGCACCAATAACGAGCAGACCTGCGGCAATCATTAAGGCGGTATCTGCGCCAGCAGTTTGTGCAATCGAGCCCCAAATCAGACTGCCCATTGCCATGCCGCCAAATGCACCGGTTTGATAAAGTGCGAGCGCGCGCCCAACCACCCAACGCGGCGTCGAAAGCTGGATAGTTACGTTGAACATTGATAAGGCCAGCACCCAGCACCCACCTGACACCATCAGGGCAATGCCCGAAATTGCGACTTGTGTGCTGAGGGCAAGCGTCAAACATGACGCGGCAAAAAGCGTGAAGGCGCCCCTGGCGATAATCTCGTTGTTAAACCTGCTTCGCAGGCCTGCGTTCATGAGCGCACCACCGACCGCCCCCAGTCCAAAGCAGCCGAGCATAATCCCATAGACAAAAGCGGTTGAATTAAGGGTTTCGCGAACGACAACTGGCAACAGCGCCAACAGGACGATGGCGCACAGGCCAAACCAGAAACCGCGCAGGATGACCCGCAGCAGGTTTGGCGACATCGCAACGTATCGCAGGCCCGCCGAGAACGCAGAGCCAAAAGGTTCGCGTGGCAAATGGGTGTCCAGCGGTGGCGATTTCCAACGTAATAAGACAAAAATAATCGCGATATAACTTACCGTGTTAACCGCAAACGCCGCTGCAGCACCCGCAATTGCCACGATTGCACCACCTGCCGCGGGGCCGATACTACGCATCAGGTTAAATCCCATGCTGTTCAGCGATACTGCCGAGGGCAATTCCTCGCGTGATACAATATCGCCCATCGTCGCCTGCCATGACGGGTTATGTAGGGCAGTGCCGCAACCAATAAGGAACGTAAACGCCAGCAATAGCCACGGCGAAAGCCAGCCTGTGAATGCCATGATTGTCAGGACTACGGACACCACAAACATAAACACCTGTGCGATCAGCATCACCCGCCGCCGGTCAAAATTGTCCGCAAACACACCCGCCAAAAGCGAGAAAATCATAATAGGCAGAGCAACAGACCCTTGCACCAATGCGACCATATTTTGCGAATCCGACAGTGATGTCATCAACCATGCCGCACCAACCGCTTGCACCAAGCCGCCAAAGTTCGACACCAAAGCGGCGATCCAAAGCGATCGAAATGTTTGATTTTTGAATAATTTGAGTGGTGAGATATGGTCTGACACGTGGCACCCGACTGACATTGCTTCCGTCGTTGGTAAGACTTTTCCGCCTTACCTGTCGAGGTTTGTTTTTAAAAGGGAGCTCAATTTGCCAATAATGTGAGACCAAGATTGACCGGTGCAGCAGTGGATAGATTTACATGCCCCTCGGCCGAGCATCCCGATCTGTGTTTCCCACTTTTGCTGCACGCCCGCCTTGGTTTGCTGACGATCTGAAAATGCGTGCGCCGTCGGATTTGATGCGTTGTAGGGCGATCGAGGCGTGAAAACGCGGTTGATACGCTATCGGTATGTTTGGCGACCCCGCGTTAGGTTTCTTTTGTTTCCCTTTACGAAAGGTCGCCGCAGTCATTACTGCTCGACACACCTTATGACGGGGTGCCACCGTTTTCGGGGAAAAAGCATGCGGCAGAATGGGTGTCAGGTGCTAGATCGGGACGCATTTTGCGGCATTTATCCTGCACTTTCCAACAGCGCGGTGCAAACGGGCAGCCGTCAGGAATAGCCAGCGGCGAGGGCAATTCGCCTTCCAGCTTGATCCGCTCTTTCTTTTTACGTGGATCCGCCTGCGGCGTCGCAGATAACAATGCCTTGGTATATGGGTGGAACGGCGCACTGAAAATTGCATCGCGACTACCGCGCTCGACTGCACGGCCCAGATACATCACAATCACCTCGTCAGCGACATGGCGGACGACGCTTAGGTCGTGCGAAATAAACAAATAGGCCAGTTGCAGCCGCTCTTGCAGGTCAAGCAGCAGGTTCAACACCGAACTCTGGATCGACAGGTCTAGCGCCGACACAGGTTCGTCCAGCACCAGTACTTTGGGGTCCAGCATCAGCGCGCGGGCGATGGCGATCCGTTGGCGTTGCCCGCCCGAAAACATATGTGGGTAGCGCTCGAAATGCTCGGGCCGCAACCCGACCAACCCCAACATCTCGCGGGCTTTCGCCGTGCGCTCGCCGCTGCTCATATCGGGGCGATTGATCTTTAGCGGTTCTTCCAGAATGGTCCCGACCCGTTGGCGCGGATTCAGCGATCCGTAAGGGTCCTGGAAAACGATCTGCACCGATTTGCGCAATGACGCCCAGTCCTCCGGCACAACCGGTTTCCCATCCAAGGTGATCGACCCTGCTGTCGGTTCTTCGATCATCGTGACCAATCGCGCCAGCGTGGATTTTCCGCAGCCGCTTTCGCCCACAACGGCAAGGGTTTTGCCGGGATAGAGGTTGAAATCCACCCCCGCGACGGCCTTGAGCGTGCGCGCCTTGCGGAACAATCCGCCGCTGACGGCATAATGTCGCTCGAGTGCTGTTGCTGTCATTACTGGATCTGTCATGACGCAGCCCTCTTATTCATATTGAGCGGATAAAAGCACCGCGCCTCATCGGTGTCGCCGCGCAATGGCGGCGGGGCTTCAGCCTTGCATCTGGCATCAGCAAACTGGCAACGCGGCGAGAACAGGCATCCGGCAGGACGGTCAAATTGGCCCGGCACAACACCGGGGATCGTGGGCAAGCGGCGCTCTGTTGCGCGTTCCGGCAGGGCGTCCAATAGCGCAGAGGTATAGGGGTGATGTGGTGTCTCGAACAACGGCACAACCGGCTGTTCTTCGATCTTTTGTCCCGCATATTGCACGCTGACACGTTCGGCGGTTTCGGCCACAACGCCCATGTCGTGCGTGATCAGCACAAGGCCCATGCCAGTCTCATCGCGCAAGGATGCCAACAGGTCAAGAATTTGCGCCTGAATAGTCACATCAAGCGCAGTCGTGGGTTCGTCCGCAATCAACAACTTGGGCTTGCAGGCAATCGCCATGGCGATCATCACGCGCTGGTTCATGCCGCCTGACATCTGGTGCGGAAACGCTGACAGCCGTTTTTCCGGGTCGGGGATACCGACCTGTTCAAACAACTCGATTGCGCGCGCGTGCCGTTCGCGCCGCCCCATACCCAGTTGCACACGCAGCGCCTCGCGAATTTGCCAGCCCACGGTAAAGCATGGGTTGAGCGACGACATTGGCTCTTGAAAGATCATTGCCAGATCGTTGCCGATAATCTTGCGGCGGGCTTGCGGGCTGATTGTCAGCAGGTCATGCCCGTCAAACATCAACTCGTCGGCAGTCACCGTGGCAGTCCATGGCAAGAGGCCCATCAAGGCGAGCATCGATACGGATTTGCCAGAGCCACTTTCGCCCACAATTGCCAGAATTTCGCCGTTGTTCACGTCTTGATCAACACTATCCACGGCACGGAATTTGCCGGACGCGGTGGCGAAATCAACACTTAGGTTTCGGATGCGTAATAGGGTCATGAACTAGCTCCGCTTCAGTTTCGGATCAAGCGCGTCGCGCAGCCCGTCACCCATCAGGTTAATCGCCAGCACTGTTACCAGAATGGCAATACCGGGGAATGTAACGACCCACCAAGCACGCAGGATGAATTCGCGGGCTTCGGCCAGCATTGTGCCCCATTCAGGTGTCGGCGGCTGCGCGCCCATGCCAAGAAACCCAAGAGCCGCCGCGTCCAAAATCGCGGTCGAAAACGACAGGGCAGCCTGCACGATAATCGGCGCCAGACAGTTGGGCAGCACGGTGACAAACATCAAACGGATAACGCCAGACCCCGCCACGCGGGCAGAGGTGACATAGTCTTTCTGACGCTCGGATAGCACGCTGGCGCGGGTCAAGCGCACGTAATGTGGTTGCAACACAATCGCGATGGCGATCATCGCGTTGGTCAATGACGGGCCTAAAATCGCGACCAGGACCAGCGCGAGCAATAGCGATGGAAACGCCAGCACAATATCCATGATCCGCATGATGATGCTATCAAGCCAACGTGGTGCAAAGCCCGCGATCAGACCGATAATAATCCCGCCTGTCGCCGCAATGCTGACCACAACCACGCCAACAAAGAACGAATAGCGCGCGCCAACAATCAACCGTGACAGCATATCGCGGCCCAGCGGATCGGTGCCTAGAATATGGGTCCACGACCCGCCCTCTTGCCAAACCGGCGGCTGCAACGTGGCACTGCGGAACTGCGTCGTCGCATCATGTGGTGCAACCCAAGGGCCGAAAAATGCAAGGAAAGTGAAAATTGCAAAGATCCACAATCCGATTACCGCACCGCGGTTTTCGCGGAAATAAAACCAGAACTCACTTAGGCGACCGGGCCGCGCGTGAATGTCAGGTGTTTGGTCAATATCGGTCATTCTAACGCTTCCTGATCTTGGGGTTGATGACACCGTAAAGCATATCAACGGTAAGGTTCACGACCATCACCATCACGGCAATCAAGAGCAAGCCGCCTTGCACAACGGGGTAATCGCGGCGGAAAATACTGTCGACCATCCATTTGCCAATGCCTGGCCAGCTGAAAATAGTCTCGGTCAGGATCGCGCCAGCCAGCAATGTGCCAACCGACAGGCCAATCACTGTAATAACAGGGATCAGCGCATTGCGCAGCGCGTGCACGCCATTGATGCGAGTGGGCGACATGCCTTTGGCGCGGGCGGTACGGATGTAATCCTCGCCCAAAACCTCTAGCATCGCAGAACGGGTCTGACGCGCGATCACCGCCAAGGGAATCGTGCCAAGTACAATCGTTGGCAAAATCAGATGCCGGACAGCCGAGATAAATGCACCCTTTTGCCCCGAGGCAATACTGTCGATGAGCATGAAGCCAGTCGCATTTGGGAAATAGTAAATCAGGTCAATGCGACCCGACACTGGTGTCCATTGCAGGTTGCCTGAGAAAACGATGATCAGCAAAAGCGCCCACCAGAAAATTGGCATCGAATACCCGATCAGGGCCGTCGACATCAACGCGCGATCTGCGAATTTGCCACGGTTGACGGCCGCGATCACGCCAGCAGGCAAACCTAGCACCACCGCAAAAATCATCGCACAAATCGACAGCTCAAGCGTCGCAGGGAATAGGGCGAAAAACTCGTCCCAAACAGGGCGCTTAGTGACAAACGACGTGCCAAGGTCGCCTTGCAGCACCCCTGTGAGATAATCCCAAAACTGCACATAAATCGGCCGGTCATAGCCAAACTGCGCGGTCAGCTCGGCGTAGCGTTCTGGTGATACACCGCGTTCGCCGGCCATGACTTGAATAGGATCACCGGGCAGTGCGCGGATAAAACTAAACGAAATTAACGTAACCCCGACGAATGTCGGGATGAAGGTCAGCAAGCGGCTTAGGACATAATTCAGCATGAGAGGATCATAAGCTCCTTAGGGAAATGGGTCAGTGTCTCGTACCCATTTTCTGTAACTAACACATCGTCTTCGATTCGCACGCCGAAATTACCTATTTCATATAGGCCCGGCTCGTTGGTGTAGACGGTGCCAGCGGGCAGCGGCATGTGATTGCCGCGCACGATATACGGGGCCTCATGCACATCGCGGCCCAATCCGTGCCCGGTTTTGGTGCGAATGCGGTCGGCAAAGGGCGAGGCCTCTAGCACCGACGTCACAACATCATCAATCTTATGGGCGGTCACACCGGCACGGGTCACGGCCAAGCCTGCCATATTGGCGGCGAGCACGGTCTTGTAAACTGCGCGACCTTCGTCTGTCACATGGCCCAGAAAAACCGTGCGGGTAATATCAGCGGCAAAGCCGTTCTTTCGCGCGCCGAAATCAACCAGCAACGCATCGCCTGCTTTGACATGATAGTCTGGTCGCGCATGGGCATGGGGCATCGCAGAGGCATCACCCGCCACGACAATCGGCGAGAAAGCCAAGCCGTCCGCGCCCTCGTCAAATAGCGTCTTGATCAGCATTTGCTCGATCTGCGTTTCAGTTTGGCCGAGTTTGACGCTGGCTAACGTGCGGTGCAACGCGCGTTCGGAAATATCTATGGCCTCTTGCATCGCGGCAATATCGGCGCCGGTCTTGATCATGCGCAGGCCGGAAATTTCGCGTTCTGCGTCGGTAATTTTCAGCGACGGTTGGGCCGCCAACAAGGCGTGGTGCACAAATACGCGCATGACCTGACCCTCGACGCCCAACGAGGCAATGCCTAAATGATCCATCAGCGCCGCAAAGGCATCGGCATACCCGGTCTGATCGCGCCAGTCGAAAACAGCACCGTCAAAACCGACTGTATCCCAACTGCCCAATTCAAGGTTCGGCACCAGTGCCGCCGCAGGGCCATCCGCAGGCACAACCAGCAGAAACGGACGCTCGTGGCTCATGAAATTATGTTCAATGGCACGGGTGAAATTCGGACCGGGCACCAGTGCTACGGCATCAATACCCAAATCAACGGCCACACGGGCATAGTCGGACAGACGATCATTTAATGACTTTGACACGGGCATCGGCTCCATTCGGATTTCAAAACAGGTGAGGGCGGCGCATGACACGCCGCCCTCGAATTTACCAGCCGCTTATTGCGACAGGCCAACCTGATTGAAGATATGGCCACCCAGCGGGTGAACAACATAGCCTTCAACTTCCGGACGCATGGTCATGTAAACGACCGAATGTGCAATCGTTGCCCAAGGCGCCTGATCCTT
Organism: Yoonia sp. MH D7; assembly: GCF_054439475.1. Lineage (NCBI taxonomy): Bacteria > Pseudomonadati > Pseudomonadota > Alphaproteobacteria > Rhodobacterales > Paracoccaceae > Yoonia > Yoonia sp. MH D7. The sequence goes on along the minus strand of NZ_JBTJCF010000001.1, from coordinate 39,138 downwards.
GAAGATTGCCTGCGCTTCTTCGTAAAGTGCAGTACGCTCAGCTTGCGTTGGCAGAACCTTGGCTTGCTGGATCAGCGCGTCGAACTCTTCGTTACACCATTGCGCACGGTTGGCAGCACCAACCGAATCACAGCCCAAAAGAACTGCAAGGAAGTTATCGGGATCACCGTTGTCACCTGTCCAACCAAGCAGCACGGCACCGTCACGATCCAGCTCGCTAGAACGGGACAGATACTCGCCCCACTCGTAGGATACGATCTCGACTGTGACGCCAACCTTAGAGAAATCTTCCTGCATCAATTCGGCCATACGGCGTGCGTTGGGGTTGTATGGACGCTGCACAGGCATTGCCCAGATTTTCAACGTCAGATCGGTAACGCCTTCAGCCTCAAGCGCGGCTTTTGCGGCTTCCGGATCGTAAGCGTCGTCAACGGTGTTTTCATCGTAAGACCACATTGTTGGCGGGATCGGGTTCTTGGCGATTTCGCCAGAGCCTTGGAAAACCACGTCAATGATCGCCTGTTTGTCGATTGCCATGTTCAGTGCTTTACGCACGTTGGCGTTGTCGAAAGGTGCGACTTGGGTGTTATACGCAAGGTAGCCGACATTCAGGCCTTCCTGCTCCATGACGACAACGTCTTCGGCGTCTTTCATCGCCTGAACATCTGCCGGGCTTGGATATGCCATTACATGACATTCACCAGCCTGCACCTTCTGATAGCGCACAGAAGCATCGGGCGTGATCGCAAAGATCAGGCTCTCGACCTTGGCTGCATCACCCCAATAGTTGTCGTTACGCAGATAGCGAATGACCGCGTCTTTTTGGTAGGCTTGGAACGTGAACGGACCAGTGCCGATTGGCGCTTGGTTCAACATTTCAGGTGTGCCGGCTTCCATCATCGCGTCAGCATATTCCTTGGACACGATAGACGCAAAATCCATCGCCATGTTGGCAATGATCGGTGCTTCTGGACGAGTCAGGTTGAACACAACGGTGTAATCGTCAACCTTTTCAATGCTCTCGATCAGCTCTGGCATCGACATGCTGCCATAATATTCATAGGTGCCGCCGGAAACCTCAAAGTAAGGGTTCTCGGAATTGCCCTGACGATCAAAGCTGAAAATTACGTCGTCCGCGTTGAAATCGCGTGTCGGCGTAAACTGTTCATTTGAGTGAAAGCTGACGCCTTGACGTAGATTGAACGTCACGGTCATGCCGTCCTCGGACACGTCCCAGCTTTCTGCGAGACCTGGAATAGTCTCTGTTGTGCCGGTTTTGAACTCGGACAAACGGTTGTAAACCGGGTGGCTTGATGCGTCAAATGTGGTTCCTGACGTATAAAGCGCAGGGTCAAACCCTTCAGGCGAACCTTCCGAGCAATAAACCAGCGATTGCGCCTGAGCTGCAACGCCGAGCGTGCTAAGTAGCATGCCGGTGGTCATGATTTTTTTGATAGACATAATCAGTTCTCTCCTTGTGAACGTGTGTTAATCTGCAACGGTTAATCGTGCGCCGTTGCAGTGAACGGGTATCAGCGCCGAAGTGGCAGCATTTCATTTGATTCAGCAATAGAGGCGGCACCTGCCAACGCAATATCGCCCGATTTATCGTAGTGCATGCGGCCAACCCATAAGATACGCGCAGGTGCTGCCGTCTTGTTGGACCAGCAATGCGGGGTCGTGCCTAAATAGTGTAGACTATCGCCCGGACCCATCAGGTATTCACGTTCGCCAACGACCTGTGAAATTTCACCCTCTAGAATATAGATGATCTCTTCACCGACATGATGCACCACCTCGGACGCGTAACCAGAAGGCACGTTAATCACAAACGACGTCAACTCGTGACCCGCATGCTCCGCACCGATCTGCTCGTATTGTATCGAAGAGCCGGTGACCGCAAACTTGGGACGTGCGCCACCACGGGTCAAACTATCCACGGCGCGGGCAGTGTGAATAAAGTAGCCGGCATCAACATCCAAGGCTTCGGCGATCTGGCTTAACGTGCCTAGAGTGGGTATCGCATTTCCGCGCTCGACCTGACTAAGGTAGCCCACCGAAACGCTAGAAGTCGTCGACAATTGCTGAAGCGTCATCGACAAACGATGGCGCAGCTTGCGCATACGGACACCCAGCCCGTCAGCCGTTTCCGGCGCAATCGTGTGCGTGACGTTTTCTGACACTTAAGCCCCCCAAGGACATGCTTGTGCAGCCCTACGCGCAAGCTTGGCTTGATCGCAGCCTTGGGTCAACAATAATAATTATTCTCACGGCGTAGAATTGTTCTGGCACGAGCACAGCGAACCAACACAATCCGACCCACGACAAGCAACGCTTCAAAAATAATATACCTGCTTCGGACACGGAGCGGAGGGGATGAACGAAGGAAGCCCAGCTGGGCCGCAGGACGGCGGGCAAACTGCCCTCACCAACCCGCGAGATGGGCGCATGTGCTCACAGATTTAACCTCAAGGCCCCTGCAACACTGGAGGGCGCTTGGGGCACAGGTCAGTCGACGGGGCGGGATACGTTATCAGTCACGAAGGTGCGATTTCTAACGGTCAGCCACAAGATTACACAGATTGTACCTATCACGACCAGTAGAACGCCGTAGTTCCGAATGAGTTCGTGCGAATTATACGTCACGATTTGAATTCCAACGGCCCCCATGAGGGTTCCACTGAACTGAATTAGGGCGGCCGCAGACCCAGTGTCATGCTCCTGTTGGTCAAGCAACAAATTGGCCCCCGGAACGCGCACAACGATCACCGCAATTGTTGTTGTCGCGGCGACAGCGGCGAAAATGAAGGGCGATATGTCCGCGAATGACAGCATTGCGACACCACCCAGAACGATGACCCCGAAGCACCCAAGAATAACAGTTTGCACCGCAATTACCCGAGAAAGTCGCAAGTATAATACAGGTCCAATCATCGCGCAGGCCGCGTTGAAAGCGAACATAAAGCTGAACATCTGTTCCGACATACCGAACCCGTCGACATAGACGTAGGCCGCAATCCCGATGAAGGACAGAAGGCACATCGGCGCTGCGGAAAAGACAACCAATAGGTAAGCGAACTTTGGGTTGACCAACACCACCCCCAGCCGATTCCATGATTTGAGGAACGACCCTGTTGATTTTTTTTCAAGTGTCTCGCGGTATTGCGTGACAAGCACAGTCACGAAACCGCCGAACACAGCCAAGGCCACAAACATCATGTGCCAGGATGCTATTTTGAGCAGAAACGCCCCCAAGATCGGCGCAACCATGGGTGCGATAAGCACCAGTGACATGACGGTTGCCATAACACGCTCGCGTTCACGACCATCGAAAAGATCCTTCACAATAGATGTTCCGACAACCGTGATGCCCCCGCCAGCGAACCCTTGCGGAATTCTGGCGGAGATAAGCGTTTCGACATTGAAAGACGCCGCGCAAAGCAAGCTGGCGGTGACGTAAATCCCAAGGGCGGCAAATAGGATCGGTTTACGGCCCGCTCGTTCACTGAGTGGCCCCCAAAACAACATACCGATGGCAAAGGCGATCAAGTAGGCTCCAAGGGTAAGGTTGATCAAGCTGCGATTGGTCGAAAATGTCTCGGTCATTTGGGGCAAAGCAGGTAGGTAAAGGTCCATCGTCAACGGCGGAAATGCCCCGAGGACAATCAATAGAAAGAGCATGCCTTTCTTACCAAGGTTGGGCTGTTCAACGTTCATCGTCTATGTCCTGTCGTGCTGGCCGGATATTGTGCCAGATATCTAAAATTCATGATCCATTATATGGGGCCGATGCATCACCCACCCATGCGCGGCAGGGCGTCATCATGTTTAATCAGATGGTGCCAAACGAGCGCCATAGCGATATGTCCAGCAACCAAAAGGGCAAGCGTCCATGTCATTGTGCCGTGCCAGTCCTCAAGAGTTTTAGTCAAAGCGATCGCTGTTTCTCGCGCAGGGAAGATTTGTATCCGAAGATAACTGAAACCGCGCGTTCCGCCTGCTGATGCAATAAGCATGATCGCAGGAACTGCAACCATCAACAGGTAAAGTCCAACGTGACCACTAATCCAGCGCGACCCAATCTGCCCGACTGGGGAGGTCGGCGCGACATGTTTATCAAGCCCCAGATACCATGCAGCAAAACCAACAAGAAAAGCGTCGTTCCCAACGTCGCATAAGAACTCCATAGGGCATCACGCAGTGTATTTTCACGTGGTAGCGCCCAATGTGGACCCGCAGATAGAAGTTGCGCGGCGAACAGCGCTGCCATCCCCCAATGTAGGGTTCGGCTGACCAGGCCATAACGGATCGAGTTATCGTATAGGTTGGTCACAAAACTCTCCATTATAGTTGATCTGTAGACCCTTGCCGCATTGGACACACGATATGGTGCTCGACATATGCTGCCTTGTGATTTCGAACAGCATCGTCGTCGGCCTTGAAATAATTTACCCTAAAAACGCTTCGATGAACGTGCGAATGCGTGCGGCGTTCACGCCTTGATCACTGCGCCCGACACGGGACACACTGCGCAGATCGACGCGGCTGCCGTCGGCTTGGGGTGTTACAACCAGAACAATGTCATCAGCGAAATAAAACAGTTCTGTGCGGGCCGTTGCCTCGAACCTTAGGCTTTCGGGCGCGGACGACGCAATATGCCACCCCATGTCTTCGGCAATAATTAGGGCACGACTAAACGCATCCTCAGCCGACATATCCGTTACAATTGGGGCTATGTCTGGATAGGCGCTTTGCTGAATTCCGGCAATTTCTTGGCCGCCATAGACGAGGCTGTTTGTTGCGTCCGGACGCGTGTCATCCAGCACCATAAATTTCGGAGGGTTCTGCATATCTGTCGTGATATCGTGAATAGGCGCGGCGCGAACGGGCGGATCAAGTGTCGCCCCGATCCATGGCACAAGCAAAGCCGCGCCCATGACGAATGCGGTGCCGGATTGCAGGATGCCACAGCGTTCTTTTCTGACAATGTGAACAATGAGGGCCAAAAAGCCAACGCCTACCGCGATGAACGCAATCAGGTAAAATAACTGCGATAAAAGCCGAACCCTTGAATAGGTGCCCAAAGCCCAAGCCGTGCGCCGAAAACAATGAGTAGCTCAGCCGCGACAGCCAAGATCGCAGCACTCAGCGCTATCTTTCCGAAATGAGTGGAAGTACCTGTGTTATCGTGGTGCGGGGCGTTCGTTTGCGTATTTGTCATTTGTCGCGTCCTATTGGAGTTGATTGCATATTATCTAGTATTGTTAACTGACTTTGCCGTCGATTAGCATGCTAACTATTATCGTGACAACACATGAATTCAATTTACACTTTCTACTTCATTTCGCGGTTCTTATCGAAGAACGGCTTCGCCAGTGCCTCTTGTCTGACGTAGGCGCCTATGAAGCCAAATTGGACCTGTCACGGTTGTGTGCCGCCTCTGGCGCTCGTTTAAGCTACCATCCGTTTGAAAGAGACCGGGCCTTTACAGTCCAGTGCTGAGTGATGTCGTCGCGGATTGTAGAAGCTGTTGATGTATCCGAAGATTGCCATCTCTGCCTTCCTGCGGGTTTCCCATGTATCGCGCCAGATCAATTCCGCTTTGATGGTTTTGAAGAACGTTTCAACGGCCGCATTGAAGCTCCTATATTCGTCAAGTTGCGATTTGATCTGTTTTCGATACACAGAGCTGGCTGTAGATTTCGCGGACGATGTAGCGTTTCAGGCATCGAATTATCTCGCTTTTGCTCTTCCCGTCTTTCGTGCGTTTCTTGACATATGCAAGTGTCGGTTGGTGGCTTCGCATTCTAACGATAGCAACACGATAGAGTGCTGCGTTGGCCTGTCGATTGCCGCCTCTGTTTAACCGGAAGCGGTGTGTTTTGCCGCTGGAAGCTGGGATTGGGCAAACACCGCAGAGCTTTGCCAATGCTGCTTCCGAACGGATGCGCGTTGGGTCGTCGCCAACGAGGATTAGCATCTCTGCGATTGTCAGTGTTGCTATCCCATGAGATGCCATCAGGTCTGGTGCGCGTTCGGTGACAAGGCGTTCCAGTTCCTTGTCGTGGGCAATAATTTCTTCATGCAGCCACAGCCACCGGCGCGCCAATGCCCGCATGGCGGCTTTTGCTGAGGCCAATGGCGTGTCGATATCGCCAGGCCGAAAGGCCGCAATATGCCGGATCAACGCGACTTTCCCTCGAATTGGATCCAGTGTTTCCCGAAGATCAGCAGGTGCATTAATGATCAACGTCTTCAGCGTTACCATCGCCTGTGAGCGTGATTTAACGCCAGTATCGCGTGCAATCTTCAAATGTCTGATCATTTCGGATGACCCTGTTTGTGTCTTGGGTCGCGCTGTTGCCTGCCCAGAAAGAACGGATCGTGCAGCGCCCTCTGCGTCCAAACTGTCTGTTTTACCTTGCGTGTATCGCAGCTGTCGGTTTGGTCGTGTGACCTCAATGACATTGTGGCCTTGAGCCAACAAAGACCGGGATAGGCCCGCACCATACGAACCAGTCCCTTCGATTCCGAATGCTAGAACGCCCCCAAAAGACTGTGACCAGCGTTCCAGCTCCAAATACCCTTTGGGATTGGTGGGTATAGATAATGCGGCCAAACGGGTGCCTTGCGTATCGATTGCGACGGCAACATGTGTTGCTTTGTGTGTGTCGATGCCAATAATGATTGGATGTGTAGTCTTCATGATGCCCTCATTGCTAAGAATGCCCAGGCACCGATCCGAGGGGACAGGACTGTGATGGTACGCTGACCGTCAGGCTCCTATAAAGTCACATCTCGCCCGTTGCCGGGGCGACTTGACGGTCGACACGTCAACGCAATGACACGCAGTCAATCGTAGCATGGGTCAGGCCATCAAGCCACAATACCATACTCACAATCATAGCAGTTGCCTTTTCCACTCATCGATACCTTGAAGCCGCGCTGGCGCAAGATCTTGAACAGCGTTACGATCCGCGGTCCGTGTGGTTATTGCAGCCTTTGGGTAGTGACCTGAATGCAATGACCAGCGCTGAGATCGCCAGATCACGCTTGATGCGGTTACTCACCGCCTAGCCGATGACGCGGCGAGGATCAAATCTAAGATCACAGCCAGATACAAGCACCCTTTGCGCATCCAGATATAGCTAATGTCAGCTGCCTACTTTTGGTTTGGTTCGCTTGCAGTGAAGTTTCGATCCAGCAGGTTTGGCGCAGTGAGACAGTTTCTGAAAACGATCCGACGGATCGTTTTCTTGTCGAACGCGGTCCCTCGAAACATTCAACCATGGCGAGCTCGCTCCTGCGCGTGACACGGTGATTGCGGCAGCGCGTGCTCCAAAGGTCAGCGGTTAAACTCGGCATATTTTTCTGGCTTGGAGCGATCTCTCCGTCGCTTTGGAAAGAACGCATCATTGGCAACTATTTACCCAACATAAATGTGCAAATACGGATCAATCGGCCAGATATTTACGCAGCGCAGCCTCTGTTCCATCTGCCCAGATCAGGTGCAACCAGCGCGTAAAGCTGTTGGAAAATCGCGAATTCTGGGCTAGGTCGCCGTAAAACTGGTGTTGATCGAGCCATGTTTGCGGGTCACGCTTTGCGGTTTTCGCAGTTGCTGTTAGCGCGTCCCAAAACGGGTCGTTGGGTGCGATCGCACTTGCATCCTCGCGGGTGCCAAAACACATCCGCGCCCAAAGCGCTTCAATGAGCGCTACGCCGTCTAGCGGTGTGTCATGCGCAATCGCATCGCGTATAATCGGATGCAAGAATCCTGGATGACGCGATGATCCATCAAACGCCACACGGCGCGTAGTGTCGTGGATTTCAGGGTTTGCAAGGCGGGTTTCGATTAGATCGACATAGGCCTCCGGTGACATATCCGGCACGCCGCCCACATGTGGTACGATTTCTTCAATTTCTATTTTGCGGAATAGACCCCTTATTAGCGGGTTCGCCATCGTACCTGCGATTGTATCAATCGACATCAATTCACCTGGTGTCGCAATGATCTGGTGACCGGCGTTCAAAATGCGCAGCTTCATCGTTTCATATGGGTGGACGTCATCGGTGAAGGTCGCACCTGCTTTGTCCCAATCCGGACGTCCGGCGCAGAATTTATCCTCGATGACCCATTGGCGAAAGTTTTCGTGTGTGACGGGCGCGGCATCTTCGATGCCGAACTCGCGGGCCAGCGCCAGTTCTTTGGGTCCGGTTGCGGGAACGATGCAATCGACCATAGAATTGGGGAACGTAGCGTGTTCGTCAATCCACGCAGCCAAGTCGGGATCGGACAGACGGGCGAGTCCCACGACTGTTTGGCGCAATACATCGCCGTTGCCTTGCACGTTGTCGCAGCTTTGACAGGTGAAGGGCGCAACCCCGTTATCGCGGCGCATACGCAGCGCTGCGACAATCGCACCAAAGGCGGTTTTAGGGGTTCGTGGATTGGCCGTATCAAACGCTATATCGGGATGATCTGCGTCGAATCCACCCGATATTGATTGGTAATAACCGCCTTCGGTCACTGTCAGTGCCACGATACGAATGGCTGGTTCTGATATATGGGCGATCAGCGGTGCGTTGTCGGTGGCAACAGGAATAAAGCCGATCATCGCACCTGTGACTTCGGCTGATTTTTCATCAGGGCCAAGTTCAATTAGCGTCGTAAGGCAATCTTGCGCGAGAATTTTTTCGCGTTGCAGTGCATCTGCGGGGCGCACACCCGCGCCCAGGATAGCCCAATCGTGGGCAAGGCCGAGATCCATCAGGCGATGCAAATACCATGCTTGATGGGCGCGGTGAAAATTGCCCAGCCCGATATGCACGATCCCTGCCGACAGTTCATCATGCGCATAGGCTGGCACACGCACATCATCGTGCAAATTAGACAGGTTTTGCAGGGTCAATTTCATCAGTTCATCCACTGTCCGCCATCGACGTTATACGTCTGTGACACGATATAATCAGAGTCAGACGAGGCGAGAAACACGGCCATGCCTGTCAGGTCAGCGGGCACCGCAAATCGGCCCGCTGGCACGGAGGCTGCGACTTCTGCTTTTTTCTGTCCGGGTTTTTTGCCTTCTAGCTTGGCAAACATCGCATCGACGTGATCCCAATGATCGCCGTCAACTACGCCCGGTGCGATGGCGTTGACGTTGATACCGTGTCTGATCAAGTTCAGCCCCGCCGATTGGGTCATGGAAATAACGGCTGCTTTGGTCGAACAATACACCAGCACCAACGGTTCGCCCCGTCTGCCGGCCTGCGATGCCATATTGATAATTTTGCCGCCATGGCCCTGCGCGATCATCTGCTTTGCTGCCGCTTGCAAGGTGAACAAAGTGCCTGCCACGTTGACGGCATATAGCCTGTCGAAACTTTCACGGGTGATGTCGACCGTTTCTGACGCATCGAACAACGCCGCGTTGTTAACGACGATATCGATTTTTCCCGCGTGCGACACAACGGATGTAATCGCGGCATCAATGCTGGCTTGATCTGACACATCTATCTGGACTGGATAGGCGCCATCGCCCAATTCTTGCGCCGTCTCAGTCGCAGCTTCGAGATTGATATCTGCGATTGCCACGATAGCTCCTTCGGACAGGTACCGTTCCGCAAATCCGCGCCCGATACCGCGTGCCGCCCCTGTAATCAGGGCAGATTTTCCATCAAGTTTTTTCATACCTGACGCAGTCCTTGTGCGTCGAATTTATGCATCTTGGTCATATCGGGTGTCAGATAGATGATGTCGCCATGTCGCGCCGCAATGTCGCCGGAAATGCGCACGGTCATCATATCCATAAGGCCGGTTTCATGAACGTGGATAAACGTGTCAGAACCCAGATGTTCAGCCACACCAACTGTGCCTTTCCACATGCCCTCGGACTTGGACACGCTGATATGTTCGGGCCTCACACCAATGGTCGTGGCCCCGTGTTTTTGCGCCTCTGCACCTTCGATCAAGTTCATCTTAGGTGATCCGATAAAACCGGCGACGAACTTGTTCCTTGGGGCGTGATACAGATCCAGCGGGCTGCCGACCTGTTCGATCACACCAGCTTGCAGCACGACAATTTTGTCAGCCATGGTCATAGCCTCGACCTGATCATGAGTTACATAGACCATTGTTGTCTTTAGTTTCTCATGCAGCTCCATAATCTCAAGTCGCATGCCGACGCGTAACGCGGCATCAAGGTTCGATAGGGGTTCGTCAAACAGGAACGCCGCCGGTTCGCGCACAATTGCACGGCCAATAGCCACGCGCTGACGCTGACCACCTGACAATTGTCCGGGCTTGCGGTCAAGGTAATCTGTCAGGTTCAGCGCACTGGCCGCAGCGTCAATTTTGGCATCTTGGGTGGCCTGATCAAGCCCTGCCATCCGCATTGGAAACGCAATATTTTTGCGCACGGTCATATGCGGATACAATGCGTACGATTGGAAAACCATCGCCAATCCGCGTTTCGCGGGGGCCAGCTGGGTCGCATCCTTATCGTCGATGCTGATATGACCCGACGTCGTATCCTCAAGCCCCGCGATAAGCCGCAAAAGCGTGGATTTACCGCAACCCGACGGCCCGACAAAGACCACGAATTCACCTTCGTTGATTTCAAGGTCCAGTGGCGGAATAACTTGGACATCGCCAAAGCTCTTGGTGACTTGGTTGAGTTTGATCTGGCCCATTATTTTACCGCTCCGAATGTAAGCCCGCGCACGAGCTGCTTTTGTGAAAACCAACCCATGACGAGGATCGGCGCGATGGCCAGTATCGATGCAGCCGAAAGTTTTGCGTAAAACAAACCCTCCGGTGCAGAAAAGCTGGCAATGAATTTGGTCAAAGGTGCTGCATCAACCGTGGTCAGCAAAATAGTCCAGAACGCTTCGTTCCATGCCAAAATGATGTTGAGCAGGATGGTTGATGCGATACCCGGCAATGCCATCGGTGTCAGAACATACAGGATTTCCGATTTCAAATTAGCCCCGTCCATCCGTGCAGCCTCTAAGATTTCACCCGGAATTTCACGGAAATAAGTGTAAAGCATCCAAACGATGATCGGCAGGTTGATAAGCATCAAGACCACAATTAACAAAATTCGGCTGTCCATGACGTCAAAGTATTTTGCCAATAAAACCAGTGGATAAAGCACGCCAACCGCTGGCAGCATTTTGGTCGACAGCATCCACAGCAACACATCCTTGGTACGGTTTCCCGGCACGAACGCCATTGCCCATGCAGCAGGAACCGCGATCAGGATACCCAGCAACGTGGACCCCACAGCGATGATAATAGAATTCATGAGCGCCTTGGGATAGTTTGAGCGTTCCTGAACGGCGGTGTAATTTTCGAGGGTCCAGTCAAAAAAGAACCAGACGGGGGGATCTGCGATTGCTGTGGCTTCTGTTTTGAACGACGTCAGAAACGTCCACATAATCGGGAAAAACATCAATAACCCAAACGTCCACGCCAGGGCCGTCCACATGATTTTTTGCCGCGTTGGAATTGCACGTGCCATAATAGTTCCTCCCCCCTCAGTTATCGAGGTTCTTACCGACAATCCGCATCAGGAAAATCGCGATGATGTTTGCAAGGATGACGGCAACGATACCGCCGGCGGACCCCAGCCCGATATTCTGGCTTTCCAATACGCGCTGATAAACCAGGTAGGTCAGCGTGCGGGTGCCGAATGCGCCATTGGTCGTGACGAAGATTTCAGCAAAAATAGATAGCAGAAAAATCGTCTGGATCAGGATCACGACCGTGATTGCACGGCTAAGGTGCGGCAGAATGATAAACCGGAACCGTGATAGAATTGGAGCGCCGTCCATTTCCGATGCCTCTAATTGTTCACTGTCCAGAGACTGCACAGCCGTCAATAGGATCAGCGTTGCAAATGGAAGCCATTGCCATGCCACAATGATGATGATCGACAAGAGTGGCGACTGACTTAAAAAGTCATAGGGTTGCAGTCCAAAAAACTTGTATCCATATGAAAACAGCCCGTTATCGACGTTAAAAAACATGTTTTTCCAGACCAGCGCCGACACTGTTGGCATCACAAAGAATGGCGCGATGACTAAAATGCGCACGATACCTTGGCCAAACATCGGCCGGTCCAGCAGGAGGGCCATCAAGACGCCGCCGATAATCGTGATCAGCAAAATGCCTCCCACCATCCACAAAGTCGTAAAGAGCGACGACAAGAAAGAGGATGAAGTCAGAAACGATGCGTAGTTGTCGAATCCTATCCATGCATCGAACGGTTTGTCGCTGCGCATCGGCAAATATTCTGAAAACGAAAAGTAAAGTGTCATACAAAGTGGGACCAGCATCCACACGAGCAGCACGAAAACGGCTGGTGCGATCATAATGCGGGCGGCAGATCGTGACTGTGCTGTTGCCATTGTGAACCTCTTATTTCGGGTTTGAGTGCCAAACTTGCGGAAACGTCAACTTGTGGTGTTTGCGTAAATTCCAGCAATCGTATGGGGGGATCAGGTGGCGTGAAAACGCCACCTGAAAAAGTGCTAGGTTAGTACCCAGCCACTTCCATTTCTTCGACAGTTAGCTCTTGCGCTTTTGCAAGTGCCTCTTCGGCTGTCTGGTTGCCGGCAAGCGCATCCGAAAACTGTTGACCGGCTTGGTTGGCGATACCAGCAAATTCAGGGATCGCGACAAACTGGACGCCAGTATAGGGCACCGGCTGGATCGACGGGTTCGTCGGGTCAGCCGACAGAATAGATTCCAGTGTCATCTTTGCAAAAGGTGCTGCATCAAGATAATCTTGGTTTTCATATAGCGATGTCCGTGTCCCGGGAGGCACGTTCGCCCAGCCTTCGTTGCCAGCGACCAGCCCGGCATAGCCTGGACCAGTGGCCCATGAGATGAACGTCTTGGCTGCATCCTGTTTTTCGGAGGATGTCGGGATCGCCAATGACCATGCCCACAACCAGTTGCCGCGCTTGCCCAAACCATTGTCTGGTGCCAGAGCAAAGCCGACTTTGTCCGCAACAGTTGAATCCGCACCCGTTACGAAAGATGCCGCGACGGTCGCGTCGATCCACATGCCGCACTTACCCTGCTGAAACAATGTCAGGTTTTCGTTGAAACCGTTGTTCGCCGCACCAGCGGGACCGGATTCGCTCATCATGTCGAGGTAGAAATTGATCGTCTCGGCCCACTCCGGGCTATCGAACTGTGCATTCCATTCTTCGTCGAACCAACGCGCGCCGAACGAATTGGACATCGCGGTGAGGAACGCCATGTTTTCGCCCCAGCCCGCTTTGCCGCGCACGCAGATGCCGTTGATGTCATTCTCGCGGTCGGTCATCGCGGCGGCTGCTTCGCGGATAAATGTCCACGTCGGTGCATCCGGCATCTCCAAGCCAGCCGCTTCCATAAGGTCGGTGCGATACATAACCATCGACGATTCACCGTAGAAAGGTGATGCATAAAGCTCACCGTCTACCGTAAGGCCACCAGAAATGGCGGGCAGTAGATCATCGGCGTTGTAATCATCCGCCATGCCTTCGTTCAGCGAAACGAGCCAGCCGTTTTTAGCCCAGATAGGAACTTCATACGTGCCGATTGTCATGACGTCATACGCGCCGCCGCCAGTGGAAATATCCGTCGTCAGGTTTTGACGCAGCACGTTCTCTTCCAGCGTGACCCACTCAACCATGATGTCGGGATGCTGCTCGTTGAACGCGTCAGTCAGTCCCTGCATCCGGACCATATCGCCGTTGTTTACGGTCGCGATTGTAATTGAAGTTGCATGGCTCTCAGCGGCTGCGATGCCAGCTGTTAGGCCAAAGCCGGCCACACTCGTGAGTAAAACTCTCTTAATAGACATTCGGTATCCTCCCTTTTTTACGTGTGTAAAGATTGAGGCGAAGGCAAACTTAAGTCAACAAAAAAATTAACGCATGAATTTTCTGCATTGCGGCGTTGCGTGGCTTTACGCGGATTCACGCAGTTTGAGATACCCATCAAAAAGAGTAATTTGCGGCGTATCGTCAATCACATCGCCGCGAATGATTTCAAGCAGACGGGAAACTGCTTTCTTGCCAATGGCATCTGTGTTTTGCGCGACAGTTGTCAAAGACGGGTTCAAGTAAGAACACAAAGGGTAATCGTCATGTCCAGCAATGCGCAACCCACCCTTCGATGCGCGCCCAGGCACCAGCCCATGCCGCGATGCGGCACGAATGGCGCCGATGGCAACACGGTCATTTACGCATAGAATCGATCTGTCCATCAGCCGCCCCTGCGCAAACACATCGTTAAGAACGGCCTCGCCGTGATCTTCAAAGTAACCTGTCTGCCCGATAGATTGGGTGCCAATAATCTCGGGCTTGTGGCCCAGACTCTGCATCGCACTCACATACGCGGTTTCGCGCTCCAAGGCGTTAAAATTCACACGGGGCATTGCAAGAAACACAGGCGGCTGCCCCATACGGCACAGATACTCAGTTATTAACCCTGTGCTTTGTGTATGGTTCGTTCCCACAAAGTCCACATCTGGCATGACCTTGGGACGCGAATCCATCAAAACAAATGGAAGGCGTGATTTGAGCCGCGAATAGACTGCCATATCGCTATGATCACCTAATGGCGACACTATTACTCCATCCACATTCATCGACATAAACGTTTCAGCTGCACGGGCCTCAATTGCCGGATCGGAGTGCGAACATTGGGTAATGACGGTCATCCCCGCTTCCATCGCAGCAAACTCGATCGACTGCAAAAGCTTGGTAAAAAATAGATCGTTTAGGTATGGAATAATCACACCAATGATGCCCGTGGTCTTACGGTTCATCCGTGTCGCAAAGAAATTCGGGACATACTCAACCCGCGCCAAACCTCTTTCTATCTTGGCAACAGTCTTGGGTTTAACTCGGCTCGGATCTTGAAAATATCGTGACAATGTTGGACGCGACACACTGATCGCATCTGAAAGTTCCAGCATTGTATTGATACGTGGTTTAGTCAACGTGATCGCCCCCCAATTTCACTATACCTACCATGGCTACTTCGGAGTACAATATATTTACACCTGTAACAGTTTTGCTTTTATAGATGATATGTCTTGAAGCGACCATCACCAGATATCTCGAAATAATACACAACACTTTTTACACTTCCCGCCCTCCTCTCTCGATGCCACGCACGCGAAACAAAGGGATCATGAAATTGCAATTGGCGTGACCGGCAGAAGTCCTCGAACCGAACAGCGGCAAGTCCGACGCCGGATTGATCTATAAGTACGCGATGCCCTTCGCCCAGAGCTAATTTACGCAGGCTCCATTCTGGAAATGGCCAATGTGAAAGCCAACAAAACTTGAGCAGAATTGTAGGGAAGCACATAGGATTGTTTGGCGCGAATACTTTGCGCGTCGCCGATAGTGCTATTGTTGCTGAAATCTGACCTATTCAATAGCTTTCGTGATCTATTTTAATGCTTCCAACTTAGGGTCGAGTGCCCGCACAGGATCAGGTGTCCCGTCGACGAACCCGTCAGTGACGGATGCGGCAGTCGGCTTGGTGACAAGGCTGATTACAATGAACAATAGTGTCGAGACTGGCAGGCCAAGCACGCCGGCATTCAGGCCAAACAGGTTGTTGCCGGTCAGATACATCGAGATAACGAAGACGGCGCCCCCCAGGATAGATGCCAACGCACCCATGGCCGTGCCGCCCCTCCAGAAAAAGGCACCGACAATCGCGGGTACCACGACTACCAGACCGGCTGAGGCTGCGACCGAGAGTACCGCGATCATGGAGAATTCGGCTGCCGCGAAGATCAATGCAAGGATCGAGATCACCGGAATCACGAACTTGCCGATCATCAGCTGATGGCGGTCGTCCTGAGACCCGCCCATGTTGCCATAAACGTCGCGAGCAAAAATCGACGACAGCGTCAGCAGGATTGAGTCGATGGTCGAGACGGCGGCGGCCAGAATGCCCACCATCACAATCACACCCAAAACCGGCGGGACATAGTCTGACGCCAGCAGGGTCGCGGTCGCGAGGTCAGGCTGCTGTAGCGTTGGGAAGGCGACGAAGGCGGCAAAGCCCCAGATCACCGACACGATGGTGTAGATCAGACCGAAGCACAAAAATATCAGCAGCATCCGGCGCAGCGCCACAAGGTTTGCCGGCATGAACAGGCGTTGGCTGACCTGCGGGTTCGAAATAGAAAAGAAGAACCAAGGGAGGGTCAGACCTAAGAAGGTCTTGAAGCTGAAAAGGCCCGGCCCGGGGACCTGCAACATTTCCGGCGCCGTTTCGGCGATCGTGCCAAACATGACGGTGAAGCCACCCAGTCCCTGTACGACCAGAACCGCCACCATGACCGAGGCGACAATCATCACCAAAGCTTGGAGGCTGTCGGTCCACATGACGGATCGGATGCCGGCAATATAAGAAAAAACGATCGCCAGCGCGGTCGCAATTACGATGCCCGTCATGAAAGAAATACTGCCATCGGTCATGCCCGACAGGAGATACCCAACACCCGACAACTGCACGGCGGAATAGGGGATCAGGAAAACAAGGCTGGTGATCCCCGCTGCAATCGCGACGCTGCGCGAGCCATAGCGGTGGCCCAGCATCTCTGACGGAGTGACGTAGCCGTACTTTTTGCCCGCCCGCCAGAACCGCGGCCCGAAGATGGCGACCAACGAGACGCCGGCGAAATAAACAATCTCGAAACCCAATGCGCCGACGCCACCGCGATAGGTCAAACCGGCGAGGCCGATCATCATGAAGGCGGAATAGGTTGTGGCCGAATAGCTGAGGGCTGATATAATTCCGCCCATCGACCGGTCACCAAGAAAGTAGCCCGACATCGAGGTCGCTTTTCCCTGCCGCGAGATCCAGGCGACACCCAGCGAAATGACGATATAGATGAAGATGCCGGTCACGACATAAGAGGTGTTCATCTGTCATCCTCGGTAAAGCCCGCCATGGCGGCGGCATTAAAAAGGATGATGGCGATGCCAGCGACGCACCAGAACAGGAAACTGCCAGTCCAGGCAGCAATCTGTCCGACAAAAAGGTATGGCACAGCGTAGCAAGCGATTATCACCGCTCCGATCAGCAGTAGCGCAATCTTGCGAAGCATGTTCGTCTCCTTTTGAGATATGAGTCAAAATGGTCTGTTGCTGATCATCGCAGCTGGTGTTGCGGGACACGGCTGTAGCCCGGAACATCAGTTTAATGCATTTTGTTTGGGTAGTCAGCCCACCAATCAGCATGACGGTTGCACCGATGGTGCTGAGCCATTGCGACGACAAGCACGTTCACTTTTTTTATTCTTTTCCACCTTGTCTTGTCATAAGAGCCCTAAGCCCAAGTATCCGTTCAGGTCATAGGAAAGACGAGGACGACCTTACTCCTCTACGGTCCATCACGACCGAGCGGGAAACGATCCGATCATCGCCGTCACCCAGCATAAATGCAGTGCCGGACGACGGTTCCTGTATAAAACAAGAGCCAGGCTCTCTATACGACAAGCAGGAAGTGTTAAAACGGGCGGCGATCCGTTGACCGTCAGTGTTATACAAAACATGATCCCGAGAGGTTTCTTTGCAGGCCAAAGCCGGTGAGGTTTGCCTTCATCGGTGCCTAGAAACAAGTTTGGCCCGTAAAATCTCTCTACCATATCATGCAAGTTACATCTCGTGGGTTCCGTGCGCGGCGGATACGTCCAATGCGCCACCGACAGCGCCCCTGTCGGCCGATCGCTTTGCAAAGGATGATGTAGTGCTGTTAGCCCACATTCGTGAACAGCATCGGCTTAGTTTACAAAGCTACGGGCGGCCCCGAATGGCTGAAGAACTGCACGGCGGATTCAACCGGACGTCGCAACACCTTCGTTTATATCCTGTTTGAGCAGCCGGTCGAGTGCCTCTGCAGGCGTTTGCCAGTCGAGCGCTTTGCGTGGCCTGGTGTTCAGGGCATGGGCGACAGCGCTCAACTCTTCATATCCATTCAGGCGGAACTGATCTGGCGGCATCGTAGGAAAACACGCCGTCAGGCTGAAGGCGCGATACTCCGCTATTAACGGTTTTCAAAATCCACGCAGTCGCCACTCATCGCTCGGAGGCAATAGCCCCTCGGCTTTCGAACGAATGGCCGCATAAATGAAGCGAGAAACCGGAACGTAAGTGGAACAAGATCGCAAGTTGATTTATCACTTAAAACCTTTGCGCCAATTGCCATTTAATGCGCGCGAGCCCCATTTGAAGCGCGAGACCTAAGAAGACGTAGCCCATGTCAAAAATCCAAGGATCGTAAATCAATGAGGCCTTGATCGATTGCCCAAGGATCGACAATACGGTGCCGAGTGCAAAACAAGCTAGGCCAAACCGCCCCATCAATGCGATAGGCCAGACCCAGTTGCTCGCGGAAAGGTGGGTCACCCAGTTTTGAGTGGAAAGGAAATAAACTAGTGCCAGAATGTGCAATAACCGCGGTAGGGCAAGGAAAGTTTTGTCGAAATTCGTGACGTAAAACGGAAAGCCGAGGTCGCGCAAGAATGACAGGCCTGCGCGTCCAGTGCTTTGAACAAAGCCAATCTTCATCCATGCAAGAACAAGAACCAAGATTACCAAAGCTGTCCATTTCAGCCAAGGCACGTTGGGCACAAGGCGTTCACCCGATTTCAAGCGCATGCCTGCGGCCAAACCTATCGCAAACAAAAATTGCCAAGCGAATGGATTAAAGAACCAGCCGCCGTCGTTGGGAAACGCGGGGATATTCAAGCGAGTTTCGCCTGTGAAGACCCACAAAAGAAAAGAACCGCCGAGCATTACCCAGATGTTACGATGCGCCACCACAATCAAAACTGGCGTCATCAACAGCAACACCGAATACATCGGTAAGATATTGAGGTAGCCGAATTGATGCCCCAAGGTGGCGATCCCGATAGTCGCCTGAACCGGCGCTTTCATCCATGGGCCGACGTTATTGATCTGCCACATTTTGTCGGCACCAAACCAAAAGGCTGCGCCCAACATGATCGTCAAACTGATCATAGTGATACCAACATGCACCGAATAAAGCGTCCACGCCCTGCCCCAACATTTCAGAACCGCACGCCAAAGCGGCAAGCGCACAAAGGCCATCGGGTAGGCCATGCCCGCAGCCATCCCTGACATGAACACAAAACCCTCGGCAGCGTCCGAGAAACCGAAATTGCGGTTTGTGAACATCTCAAGCGGGTTGCCCGGGACATGGTTGATAAAGATCATCACCAGCGCAAGCCCGCGAAAGAAATCGAGACGCGGATCGCGTATTGAGGCAGCTGGAGTGATTGGGGGCGACGTTTCGGACATATTAGGCTATTTTTCCTGCCGTACTGGCGTTGGGTGTGGCGGTGATGTCTGCCCATTGGGCCGCCAGCTGTCGGTAGTCCGTAATGACCGCAGGCACCGCAGACTCTTCCGGGGTGGTAAAGATCGAGGGCTTTGATGGCAATGATGTGAACCAAATCGTCAGTGGTGCCAAAACAAGTGGCACCCCGATCGGCAGGACCCAAAACATGAGGCTAGGCGCGAGGTTATGCGTGAGGAAAATCACCGCGATGCCACAAAGTTGTATCCACCATCCTGCGGCAAATGCTTCGGAGAACGTAAGCCGTCCATCGCCGCGTGTCTGCGCAGGCCAGCCGCTATCGCGTCCGCTGAGAACCTGAAGCACGGCGCGCGTTTGCCACATCAGCATGACTGGCGCATTAATTGATGACAACGCAAGTTCGTACAACATACTGCGCAGCGACGTAAACGCGCCGCCGAATTGTGCGACCCGTCCCCGTAGTACCGCATCTAACAAGATGAGCACCTTGGGAAGCACCAAAAGGCCGAACACACCGACCGCGACGCCAACAGCCTTAGAGGTCTGGTCGGATGGAAAAACAGGGAAAAGCTGGAACGGCTCAGGAAAGAAATCAGGCTCTGGCGCAGTCGCTGATGCATAGAGATTGGATGCGAGAAACATCAACCAAAACACAGGAGCGATATAGCTCAGGATTCCTTGGAAAAGCCCAAACCGTGACCACGCCTTGAGGCCCGGTGCGGAAATGACGCGGATGTGTTGGAGGTTTCCCTGACACCAACGTCGGTCGCGTTTGGCAAAGTCGATCATGTTTTCAGGGCCCTCCTCAAACGATCCGCCGAGGTCAGGATCAACACGTACCGACCAGCCGGCACGCGCCAAAAGCACGGCTTCGACGTAGTCATGGCTGAGGATATGGCCGCCAAAAGGCGGCGGACCAGATAGTTCGGGCAGCGCACAGCTTTCTGCGAAAGCGCGGACACGAACGAGTGCATTGTGGCCCCAGAAGGGCCCGGTGACGCCCTGCATTGCGGCCTGACCTTGGGCAAATACAGGTGAGTAGAACCCCGCTGCGAACTGCATAGCGCGGCCAAACCGTGACCGCGCAGCTGTGACGCGTGGCAAGGTTTGCAAGAGACCCAATTTAGGCTCTGACTGCATGCGGCGCACCATCTCTAGGATGGTGGCCCCGTCCATCAAGCTATCGGCATCCAGAATTAGAGCGAAGTCATAGTTAGCGCCCGAGGTTTCAAAAAAGTCTTGGATATTGCCCGCTTTGCGCCCGATATTGCGGCGGCGGCGGCGGTAATAAAACCGTGGCGCTTTGCCCGCAGCCTTGCGCGCGTCTTGCTGGCGATTGTCCCACAAGTGAACAAACCAGCGTTCTTCTTCAGCACCCAGTTGGTCATCTTGCGTGTCGGACAGGATGGCAAAGTCAAAGTGATCGGTCATGCCATATTGCGCTATCGCGTTGTCCATGGCCGCAACGCGGGCGAAAACAGCGCTGGGATCTTCATTGTAGACAGGCATCAAAATGACTGTGCGGGCAGTGATAGAGCTTGTCATTAACGCGGCGGGTTTGCGGGCTGAAATCAACCCCTCGACTGACTGCATCGCACCCCAAGCCAACCAGAAAGTGGTGATAAACACCAAAATGGCCCGCACACCGTCCACCCATTGATAACCGTCAGCTGCACCAAATTGTAAAAACAACGCGGCAGCGCCAGCCCCAAGACCAATGCTTACTACCAATGCAAAAGCACGCGCCGAAAGCACGCCGCCGGAGAAGTTTTTACGGGTCATCAGTTAGCGCCCGCCCGCCCCTTGGCCAAAGATGCCGAGGCTCAGTAAGCCGAGCAGACGGTTAATGCCGCTTGCCGCGGAATCGTTTGCTTTGGTGCGCGGCACTTCTAGTATCTGCCGTGGCATCGCTAAGGGCGCGTCCGGCAAAGAGCCGTCGCGTAAAATCAGTGCTTTGCGTGTTTCGAACGCAGATGCATCCGTCATAAAAGAAGAACTTTGAACGTTCATTCGCGTATCCATTGGTAAATCCAAGTTTCTGTCAGCTTGCGTCCATAACCCGCGACATGCGCGACGAGTTCCACAATGCGTTCTTCTTTACCGTCGACATCAATGACTAGACGCCACTTCGTGGTGTCTTGGATTCTTGATAAGGCGATGTGTTCAATTTTGCCGGATGATAAAGTGACGATAGGCTCCATCTCTGCGTCATCGGGTAGTTCAGCCATAAGACCACCATCAAAGTCGATCACAAACTTGCGCAGCGAAGACTTGATGTCAGAGACGCCAGAGGTGCCGCCCTGCCCCGCAAGTGTGTTGACAATCCAAGCGCGGTCGCCGTCGCGATCGGTGCCAAGCGCACCCCAACGCAAGCGGTAAGAATACTCGCGGCTTTCGCCAGCACGCGGTTTTTCTGCGGGCACCCAAAAGCTGACAATGTTGTCGTTTCCTTCAAGATCAGACGGAATCTCAACCAAGCGGATAGCGCCTTCACCCCAGTTACCCTGTGGTTCAACCAAGACCGACGGGCGATCGTGATAATGAGCGCCAGCATCCTGATAGTCACTAAAATCACGGTCCCGTTGGATCAAGCCAAAGGATTTTAGATTCGGTTCATTGAGATAAGTGCTGGCCAGACGCGGCGGGTTATTGAGCGGACGCCACAACACATCCCCATCAGTACGCACCACCATCAAAGCGTTACTATCGTGAACCTGAGGGCGATAATCGTCATAGGAGTTACTATTTTTCTCGTCGAATAAAAACATGGACGTTAATGCGGCCACGCCCAACTGCTCCACATCACGGCGGAAGTGCAGTTTTGCAGTCACATCAATGGTCGTTTCTGCACCCGGACGAATGACAAAGCGGTAAGCGCCAGTGCACGACGGGCTATCAAGTGCCGCAAAAAGAACTACGCCTTCTTGACCCGCTTTGGGACGTTCCAGCCAGAAATCTGAGAAACGTGGGAATTCTTCTTCACCACTAAGACCCGTGTTGATCGCAAGGCCACGCGCCGACAGGCCATAGCTATTATCGCGGGCCAATGCCCGGAAATAGGATGCACCGACAAAGGAGACGAGTTCATCGAACGCATCGGCTCGATTGAGCGGTGTGTTTAGACGGAAGCCTGCCACACCAGGCAGCTCGGTATGCTCGCGCACTTGAAGGGCGAGGTCACCGTAATAAAGGAAATCGTCCGTGGTAAAAACCATCGGCGTCTGAAACCCGTCAACGACCTCATGTATTGCGACGGTTTGTGTGTATAGCCAGCCTGGATGAAAGGCATGCAAGCGGAACAAAACATCGTCGCCCTCCCAACGGGCACGTTTGGGGTTAAATTGAATTTTGCGATAGCCGTCGTAATCAAGGTTCGAAATGACGTCAGGCGCGTCAACCGGTGCAACATAGTCGACTTTAGCGGCCTCGTGCATGCGTGCGTCGAGCCAGTCAAATGAAAATTGTTGAGGAGTAAGGGGTGCTGCCGGCAGAGCCTCACGCCCGTTGGGATCAATTTCGGTCGTCGAGAGAGGTGCCACAACGTCCTGCGCGAACGCGCTACGCCCGAAAGCGATAACAGCCACTGAACTGCTAAGCGTATTCAGGAGGGAGCGGCGGCTAAGACGGTATTGGCCCGTTTTGATGAGCTGAGATTTTACAGGCATTAAACTCAATATTCTTCTGAATTGCGGTTTACCGCACAGGCGACTCATTCACGAGGCAGATCCATTTTAAATAGCCATTACCCCGCGTTTGACTTCTCTGCCAGATAAATGTGTCGAATTGCTTGAAAACAGGCGACTTTTCGCAGACGCGAGCCGCATTACTAAAAGTGAAGTGGACCGGCAGATTTGGACAGCTTGATGCGTTGCGCGGTGAAAGGACTATGCAGGAGGTCTAGACGAGCACCAGCTACATCCGACGCAGGTGAGCACTTGGACGCGGCAAGTGATTAAAGGCTTGGCAGAAATTTTCTCTGACAAGGTTCAGAAAGCTGAGAACAAGGACGGCGAGATAATGATATTTGCGTCGAGATCGGCCAGTTGGCGGTCCTTTACCTACTACGCGCCCGCAGGCCTCGATGCTGGTCCTCGGCACGATGCCACCGGTGCGGCGACTGATGGGTATCATGGAGCAGCTTAAGATCTGGCGTTATCTACTGCAAAAGCTGCCGATCACGCGGCCAATGAAGTTTGGTGCAGCGACATCACCTACATTCCAGTGAAAAAAGGTTTCCTATATTTGGTCTAGATCAAGAATTGGGCGACGCACAAAGAGGTGTATCGGTGGCTGTCAAAAACGCTGGACGCCAGCTTTCGAGGTGATGCACTGGAAGACGCCATCGCCAAATATGGCAAGCCCGAGAAGAACTTGGCCGCTTGATCTCATGACAGTCCTGTCCGCACATTTTTATGACGAGCATGTCTCATGCCCCCATGTGGCGAAATAGATTCGAAAACCTTTGGGTTTGCTGAGGAGGCCGATGCCTATGCGCACCATTCCAGCGGGAAGGCAGTCGGTAAAATCGTTATTGGTGTCTAAGCCTGCCTCGATGGCGATACATTAAGATAAGAGAAATCTGCGGTATATCAGTCCGCGCCTTTTTGCATAGGGATTCTACCCTCCCTACCAGAAACAGGTCATAATTATTAAGAAAAAGGACTGTATTCGGAGATTGATAGGGGGTCATCAGAACCTGTCACATGATGCAATTGCCCCGAGCAGCCTAACACAATGCTAAAGCTACAACTGGCTTTTCCTCGATAGGCACTAAGCTTTATGCTGAGGTGCCGAGTTGCATGGTCTCTTGTGCCATATCAGCCGCGAGTTTCAAGATATCGCCTCGAGGCGTTCCGCGAAGCAATTCGACGCGCAACGCGGATATATTGGCTTGATATCGCAGCGCGAGGCGCTTTGGGTCCGCAGTTGATGGTAGTTCACCCGAGGCACGGGCTGCCTCGAAACTCTCGGAGAATTCAACGCACATTTGATCAAGGTATTGCTTTGATGCGTCAGCGATTTTGGGATCGGTTGATGTGGTATCAACAATCGTTTTCATCAACATACAGGCCCGCCGCGCAGGATCGTCCTGCGCAAGATCTGCGTAGTTTTGAAACTGCGCAGCTAACCCAGTAAGCGGTGTTGCAGCCTTGGCCATTTGGGCACGAAAGCCAGTGCGAGATGCTTCAAAGTAGCGCTCGATTGCCAGAAGGTAGAGGTTTTGCTTGCTGTCAAACGCGGCATAAATGCTGCCGGGTTTCATGTGCAGCGCCACTTCCAGATCCTTGAGCGATGTTGCGTGATAGCCCTTGCGCCAAAACAAGGTCATGGCCGCATCAAGTGCGGCGTCACGATCATAATTTTCGGCGCGGGCCATAGCTTATCCTTTCATTTCGGCAAGTTGCGACAGAATATTGGTGTAGTTTTCTACGCCCTGCGCCCCTGTAACAAGATGTTTGCGGTTAAACACCATGGCAGGCACGCCGGAAATGCCTTGTTGTTGCCAGAACTGTTCAGCGCTGCGGACGTCATTGGCAAAGCGCTGATCGTCAAGCACGGCGGCGGCTTCAACACGGTCCAGCCCGATTTCGGCGGTAATATCCGCCAGTACTGCATTGTCAGATAAGTCGCGTTGATCAGTGAAATGGGCGGTGAATAGCGCCATTTTCAGATCATGCATGCGGCCTTGGGTGTTCGCCCAATGCAGAAGTTGATGAGTGTCGAATGTGTTGTGCATGCGCGAGTCTTTGGTCCACTCGAAATCAAATCCGAGATCGGCCGCCAGTGCTTTCATCTGCTGGCGCGATTGCTCGGATTGTTCGGGCGTGCTGCCGTACTTTTCCGTAATGTGCTCGCGGGTGTTCTGGCCTTCGGGCGGCATTTGCGGGTTCAATTCAAACGGATGCCAATGGATTTCGTGGTCGGTGCCAGCGGCGTCCAGCGCGTTTGCCAGTTGGCGATACCCGATGATGCACCAAGGGCACATGACATCAGATATTATATCGATACGGAGGGGCGTCGTCGTAAAAGTCATTTTTCTTCCTCAGATTATCACGTCGCGATCGCCCGATAGCCAAAGACGAAAGTCATTTAGGTCGAACAAGATCGAAATCGTATTCATGATCAACAAGATCGTTAGATAGGTGTCATATGCGCCATCTGCAAAAGGTCGTGCAAACAAAAGCATCAAAACAAGAGGCACCCAGCCAACAATGTGTCCGACACTCACCAAACGTGTCAGCCCTCCGGCGTAGGAGACCGCAACCTTGCTCAGGACAATGCCCGAAAAGGCCAGTATCGCCACCACAACACCAGAGGGTTGACTCAGGAACGCGAGGCTGGCGACATTGGTGAGTCCAAGTGCAACGAGCCAAACTTTGACCCACATCGGCAATGTGGCGAGCGATTTAAGCAATGGCACCGCTGGTTTCGTATTCATTTCGTTTGTCACTATCTGCCGTTGGGCATCGTTTGCGGGGGCGGCACGTTCTGTCAAGGAACGCGCCGCTGTTCGTCTAACACCGGCACTTGAGGTGCCGGCTGGCGGAATTATTCAGCAGCGACGGCTGCCTTCTTTTCCCAAGCAAACTTTTGGAACACTTGGTCAACAGGGGTTTTTGCAAAGTGGTTGGTGTAGTTTGACATCAGTTTTTGCGCAGCGCCCAGAATGATCTCCAAGATGTTCGTCTCGGTAAAGCCTGCGTCCAAGAACGCCTGTGTGTCAGCATCGGCAACAAATCCACGATCGCGTACCAACGCCAAAGTGAAGGTGCGGAGAGCTTCAAGTTTCGCAGTCGGCAGCGGTGTTTCGTTGCGCAATGCTTCAGTGATCGCATCGTCAATTTTCATCATTTTGGCGATGCCGGTGTGAGCTGGGACACAGTAGTGGCAGTTGCTTTCGACGTTGATTGTCTGCCAAACGACGGTTTTTTCTTCGTCGGTCATGGATGTCGCCATGAACTGCTGGTGGGCAAAGTTATACGCGGCCAACAACGGTGGGGCTGCGGCCATAGTGCCGTGCAGGCCCGGAATGCGGCCGTTGGCTTTGAGTGAAGTTTCCAAGAGCGGCTTGCCGGCCTCAGGTGCGGATTCGACTGTATGGATCGGGAAGTTAGCCATGGTGTGTCCTTTCAAGGAGCGAAGTTCTGTGTTCGATGAAACTGATATAGGTAGGATTGAGTGATCACTCAAGGTGTTATTTGAGCGATCACTCAATAGTGAGTGGCGAGCTCAAGCACGAAGCATCGCAAGTAGCCAGGGCCGGACTGTGGTCGTCAGTGGACGCCCGAAGGTCAAGCCCACAGGGTAGGCTGTAATGAACGCGTTTCTCCAAAGCGTATTCACGACTCTCATATATCCAAAGCCCTGCATTGCGCGATCTTGTGCGCCATATCACATTACCTCAGGTCTATCGCGGCGGGCCGCCAGTGCTCGGCAACGAAATCGTTCTTGTAATGAAGGCCAGCTCGCTCGCAAGCGCCGTTACCGTGGTGAAATGGCTGGCGCTGCCCGCGCCTTCGCCGCCCGCACGTATGCGCCCTTCGAGGTCTTTGCAGCGGCAGGGTGTTTGCTATCTTCTCTTTGGTCTGGTTCTGACCATAATATTTGGCGCACTGGAGCGGCAGGTGGCAGTTCCCGGGCTTCACCGTTGATAAGCAGCAAATAGAAGGAAAAAAATGACGAAAGACACTCTTCTGATATCTGCCACAGGCTTGCGGAAATCCTATGGCTCATATCTGGTTATGGACGGCATCGACCTTCAAGTTGCCGAAATCCGAGGCTCATGATTGCGCAATGTCGTTACTGGAACGGGTCCAGATGACCGATCGCGCCCACTATTACCCGGGCCAACTTTCAGGCGGTCAGTCGCAGACAGGGTCATCTTCATGGATGGTGGCAGCATCTTTGAAGAAAATACCCCGACCGAGTTTTTCGAAAATCCAGCAGAAACCCGCACGCGGGCCTTCCTCAATCGCATCAAACATCACTGAAAGTTTCGGAGACAAGACATGACCAAAGCCATTCAAGCCCCCATCGTACTGGAAGCGCAGGACGTACGAGATCACCTTTCAAAGGTCGACGCGCTCGGCGCCATGCGGGCGCTCTTTACCAACCTCGGTCAGGACAGGGCCGTTCAGCCGGCGCAGACAGTCACCCTTTTACCCGGCGATAGCGGGGATTTTATCACGTATCTGGGTGCCAGTGCAGAACCGAATATCTTTGGTGCCAAGCTGTCGCCCTATCTGCCGCAACCGGACGGCCCAATCATCACTGCATGGACGCTCCTGATGTCTGCAAAGACCGGACGCCCTCTGATGCTGTGTGACTCGGGCAAGTTGACGACGCTACGCACCGCGGCAACCACTGCTCTCGCTGTCGACCTATTGGCTCCTGCACAGGCAAAAACACTTGCCATCATTGGTGCAGGATCTGTCGCGCGGGCGCATCTGGAACAGGTGAAAGGTCTGCGCGGCTGGGATGAAATCCGAGTATTTGCACCGAGCCTGACAAACGAAGATGCGGGCGCAAAATGGACCGCGCTGGATGACCGTATCCGCGTTGAAGACAGTGCCGAGGATGCCGCCAAGGGGGCCGATGTCGTTATGCTTTGCACCTCTTCCGGCACACCAGTTCTCAAGATTGAAGCCGTCGCACCCAACGCGCTCGTGACCTCCATCAGCACCAACGTTGCTAATGCGCATGAGATTGATCCGAAATTCCTTATGCAGGCAGACGTCTATTGCGATTACAGCACTACAACGCCCTCATCAGCGGGCGAGATGAAGCTGGCGGCGCAAGCGGGGTGGTCCCCTGACAGTATCCGCGGTGATCTTGCTGGGCTGGTCTGTTCGCGTTGCCCTGCGCCAACGGGCGACCGTCCAGTCTTTTTCCGTTCCATTGGCTTGGGGCTTGAAGACATCTTCATGGCTCATGCAATCTACAACGCAGCAACGTGCTGAAAACCTAAGAGGGATAGTCAAATGAATATTCAACCTTTCGGCGTCGAAATCTGGATGAATGAGTTCGAAAATACCTGCGAGCTCAACCTTGCAGAGACCTGCGTGGCCTCCATCACGCTTGGTGAGCTGATCGATATTGCAGGAATTCGCGATACTGTCCTCGACGATCTGTCAGGCATGAAGATGTCTTATGGTGCTATCGAAGGAAGCGACCGGTTGCGCGATGCCATCGGCGGTCTTTATGAAAATCAAAGCCGCGAGAATATCATCACGACCCATGGAACAATTGGGGCGAACGCGCTTGTTCACCAGACATTGATCAGCCGAGGCGATCACGTGATTTCGGTGATACCAACCTATCAGCAGCATTACTCAATCCCTGAAAGCATCGGTGCTGAAATCGAGCTTTTGCACCTGCGTGCTGAAAACAACTTCCTACCAGACCTCGACGCGTTGCGCGCGATGATGCGGGCGGACACCAAGCTAATCGCGATCAACAACCCTAACAACCCGACAGGGGCCTTGATGGATGCTGCGCTGCTCGGGGAGATTGCAGCAATTGCACGTGAGGTCGGCGCTTGGTTGCTTTGCGACGAAGTTTACCGTGGGACCGATCAGGTTGGCGATGGCTATACCGCTTCTGTCGCGGACATCTATGAGAAGGGCATCAGCACAGCTGGCATGTCCAAGGCATATTCGCTCGCGGGATTGCGTATCGGCTGGATCGCTGGTCCACGCGAATTCCTGGAAGACGTCATGATCCACCGCGATTACAATACGATCTCAGTCGGTCGTATTGACGAACATTTTGCCGCGATTGCGCTTGAGAACAAAGGTGCGATTATCGCACGATCACAAAATATCACGCGCAATAACCTGGCCATCCTACGCGATTGGGTAAATGGTGAATCTCTGATCAGCTGGGTTGAACCCCAGTCAGGCACAACAGCGCTGCTGCGTTACGATTTGCAAATACCCTCGCGTGATCTGTGTGTGGCACTATTGGAAGAGGAAGGCGTTATGCTCACCCCGGGCAGCGTAATGGCCATGGAGGGCTGGCTGCGCATCGGGTTTACCAACCCTGTGGAGGATCTGAAAGAAGGCCTTGGGCGGATCAGCAAGTTTCTCGTACGCCGGAAAGGATAACGGATGGACGACCTTCCTGCAGACTGGATCGCTGATGCTGTGGCCTTGCGGCAAGACCTACATCGCCACCCGGAACTGTTGTTTGACCTCGCACGAACCGCAGGGATCGTAGCCCAAACCCTGCGGGGTTGGGGATGCGATGAAGTCGTCGAAGGTATCGGGCGCAGCGGTGTTGTCGCTGTGATTAGAGGCAGGAATGCGGGCCCGACAATTGGGCTTCGTGCAGACATGGACGCGCTGCCAACGACCGAGGCGACGCAGCTTCCTTACGCATCTCAAAGCGCTGGTAAGATGCACGCCATCGCACAGAGGTTTGGTTTAGAAGCAGAGGCCTTATATCTGCGCGATTATCCGGTCGCGTGGAATGACCAGAAGACGACTGAATTTTATACAAGGAAAGTCTCACGACTAACCGCACCTTTACACATACCCCCCAAAGCGGACGCCGACGTCGGCGCGTCAATGTGACGCAGCCAGTCATGGCGACCACTCACGGATCGACCGGCATTTCGCTAAATGGAATAATAGGCAGGGGAAACGAAGAGAAGGTGCGTGGCTTGCAGACCCTTTAAATGCGTAGCCGCTCGTCGCACATGAGCGGGTCTTTCGTTTCGTGAATACGCCCTCACGTGTCAGTAACCGTATCGCCAGAGCGCCTGTTTTGGATAGTGTCGCTGAGACGGGATAACTACTCTTCATTCATCAATTCGCCGCGTAGTTTTTGTTGAATTCCGCGACTAGAGCGCACTACTGCGTTCTTCCAAAATTGATATAATGCCAATTGAATCACTCACATTCGCCTTATTTTAGACAAATTAGGCAACAGGTGGTCACTGTAACTCACAAAGTATGGAACTTTTACAGCCTTGAGGACTTTATATAGGTAACGTGAGTTTATTTCATACTCAGTAACCATTGCACATGCACGTTTTGGTTGTATACGTTCGTCAAACCGAAAATTTCGAGGTGATTATGAAGATTTTAGCTGTCGATGACGATGATTATATTCTCGAAATCTTGACCGTGCTTGCAGGTCGCTCTGGTTTTACGGACTTTACTACTGCGCTGTCTGGGGAAATTGCGCTCAAAATCCTGAACCAAGGCGATGTCGTTTACGACTGCCTGTTGCTTGACATTAATATGCCCGGCATTGACGGGATCGAGCTTTGTAAATTAGTCCGAACTCTGCCCGCGTATCGCAAGACGCCAATTCTGATGCTGACTGCTATGTCTGAGAAGGATTATATTGACCGCGCGTTTCAAGCGGGTGCATCCGACTTTATAAACAAGCCATTTGAAATCGCTGATCTCACCGCCCGCCTACGCATGGCCGAAGAACTGTTTATTGCACGACAAGAAGCGGCAGCAGCTTTATCGGAGATAGGCGCATATGGTTCCGATGATGCAAATAAACACGGACCCCTTCTATTCGATCGAATCCAGATGGATGAAATCGAGAATCTCGTCGAATATGATGCCTTGGGCAATTATCTATTACAACTGTCACGTTCCAGTCTTGGCGGATCACAGGTTCTAGCGGTTAAAGTCGACCGGATAGAGGCGATCCATGCCCGAGCTTCGGTCGAGGAGTTTCTGTACACACTCACCGAAGTCGCGGATGCTATCGGTCAGGTGCTGCGACCAAACGGCTATATGATGACATACGCCGGAAACGGAGCGTTCGTCGCGATAACCAACAGGGCAACTCTTGAACCGTCTGGCGACCTGGAGACGGAAATCCAGAGTATTCTCGACGAGAAAAATACCGAATACGATAGCGGAGATCCGTTAGATATAGATGTCTCCATCGGAAATCCAATACGGCCCAACGCAAGTCAGACCCAAGGTATTCGAAAGACCTTCCAGCGTGCGATCGCGCGTGCTGAAAACCGTTCGCTCAAAAAGGGTAGCAAGCCACGCCAGATAAACATTCGTCGGGTCGTTCGGTAATCAGGCTGTAGTCACTGCCGTTCCGACGGGATCACCTTTGGGATCAAGTCGGAACGGCTGATTGTCAGTCGGTAGATTTGGTAGGAATGGTGAACCAGAAGGTAGTATTGCCGGCATTCTCGCTGTCAAAACCGATGGAACCGCCGGTCTGCTCTACTATCTGCTTGGCAATATTCAGCCCAAGACCGGTTCCTCCTCTGGCACGAGTCGACGAATTTTGAGCCTGCGAGAATGGTTTGAATATCTGGTCGCGGAAAGCATCCGGTATGCCAGCGCCCGAGTTCATAACTGACACCTTGATTGCCTTTTCAACCCGTTCCACCAACACTTTGATTCGGCTGCCAGTTTCAGCAAACTTAGCCGCGTTGGTCAAAAAGTTCGCCATCACTTGATGAAAGCGTTTCGGATCGACACATCCTGTTACTGATCTGTCTTTGCACTCAATATCAAATAGAACACCATATTTATCTGCATAGGCCATGTTCGCCAATACGGCCTCTTCGATCAAACCGATGATCCGGTTTGATGTCGGCTCAAACGACATACGGCGTGCCGAGAATTTCTCGAAATCCAAGATATCGTTGACGAGCGCATGAAGACGTTTGCCATTCTCTTGGGCAATGAAAAGTAAGCGCTGGGCCTCGTCGGAAAACGGTTCGTCCTCCATCGACGAAAGGAGCGTCAATGACCCGAGTACAGATGTTAGCGGTGTCCGCAATTCATGACTTACTGTTGCAACAAACTCGCTCTTTACGTCGTTTAATCGCCGCGGTTCGGTCACATCAACAATCTGGGATATGAAGTGATCTGGATTTCCATCAGCGTCTTTCACAATGCTGACGCTCAGCAACCCCCACATGACCTCTCCGCTGGCTCGGATGTAGCGTTTCTCGACCTGATAGGAAGTAATACTATTGGCTTTCAACAACTCGAAGTGATGAGTTTCCGCATCCAGATCATCCGAGTGCGTCATTGATTGAAAACTCGAGGTCAACAATTCTTCTTCGGTATACCCAAGCAGATCGCAAAGAGCCGGGTTCACACCTAGCCAACGACCGTCAAGACACATAATAGCCATGCCGATCGGCGCATTGTCAAAAGTGGACCGGAATTGTGATACACTCCTGCGCAGATCATTTTCAGTCGTTTTCTGCTCTGTGATGTCCGTCATCGCGCCAATGACGCGGATCACATTGCCGTCCCGGTCCCGGCTGGCGACAGCTGCATCCGTCCGCATCCAAAGCCACCGCGATCCGTCTCTTGAGCGTATCCGGTACTCGCAATTGGCGCGTTCTCCTCTTTTTTCTGCACAGATTCGAATGGGTTCCAGCGCCGTTTCAAGATCTTCGGGATGGACACGCCCGCGCCATTCTACCTGCACATCGAAGGTATCCGAAGAGTCCAGTTCCAACAGTTGTCGCCAGATGTCTGAAACGATCACTGTATCGTCAACGGGATTGTATTCGAACACTCCAATATGCGCGCCTGTGATCGCACTGTTGGCGCGAGCCAGTTCATTCTTGGCCAAGCGGGCCTCTTTCATATCGTCGGTAATGTCGCGCAGAACGAGAACGTGTTGCCGGCCACTGTTGGCATCGTGCCATTCCGACAACTGAAGCACGAGCGGGATAAATTTTCCGGTCTCGCGCCGTCCCATTAAGCCCTTGATAATAGCGTCGATGGCGGGCGGTTTGATATGTCCGGTCAGCTCCTCGAGGGAGTCGACTAACAAAATGTCACTGACAGGCCGCCCGATCAGTTCATCGTCCGGATACCCTAACAATCGGTGAGCAGCGCTATTGCAATGGAGAATCGCGCCATCCAGCCCGAATATCAGTACTGGAATCTGAATATGCTTGAATGCATTTATGATTGGTAGTTCGTCCATCTTGGTCCCATCTCTTTCAAGGTTTGAAATCATTCAATCAAACTCTCAACCTAACCCACGCGGGATGTGAGGTTGCTTCATTAGCTAAAGCTTCCTCATTCATAGCTATTTTACGGAATGCAAGCGCGCCCGTATAAATGGAGATTTAAGCAGTCGATACGACCCACTCTCCAAGTGAATTCCACCCCATAGTGCAACTTTAGTTTTCAGATTAACACTAACTAAGATTGATTGTAATGCCTTACAATTGCACGTTACTTCATGACATTTAATGAATAGTCGCTTGATAAAGACGAGGACGCGTGTGCTGCAATGAAACGGGCGGCATATTCGAGCCGATTTTGTGGAAAACGCCGTATTGCGGTCGCAGCAATTCCGGCTTTCAATTCGGAGCAAGCGCTTTTCTTATCAAGCTCTTTGCATTTGCCGCGATGAAGGACGAACCTTGGCGAGTTTGCGGAGGTTTTGAGCGGTTGGGGCGGGTAAAAATTCGTCTTTCGCACAGTTCGAACCGCGCGGTCGGAGCCGTCTCAGCCCGAAGATGCGTTTGAGATGGGCGAAGATGATTTTGACCTTTTCCCTTAACCGCATTGAGACAGCATATTGTTTAGCCTTAGCCCACTTAGGGACGAAATATTGCTACGTACGCGAGATGGAAACCCAGCCGCGCAAGATGCTCAATTTTCTGACAGGCCGCCAACGGCTAATCATGATAACCGACCCACCGCTTGAGCTCCATGACATTTGCATTCCTCGCATCACCCCTTTGGATCAATCGCAACTGCCAGCGCGGTAAACTCGGCCAACTCTCCCCGCCAGATCTGGGTATCAAAGCAAAAGGGCCGCCCGTCTTGATCATAGGTGATCTGCTCCAGTTCGATACCCGCATTATAGGACGCAAGCCCGAGAAGCTTGGCTTCATACTCCTGAATGGATCGCATGCGGATGACTATTTCACCCGTTGTCCCGGTTGTGTTGTAGTGTTTTTTGAACAAAATCATCGTTGATTGCTGCAGGTCCAGATCCATAAACCCGGGAAACCGTTCGGCAATAGCATATTCAACTTCGACAAACGTCGGATGATTATGGATCAAAAAGAGCCGAGTATATTTGAAAATATCAGATCCCGGCTCTACGGCTAATGCCGCCGCAAGCGTCGAATCGGCCTTGATCACAGCAGCATCAATCAACCTGATCGTTAGTCCGATATCATCTGTTTCCGCGGTGGCTGAAAAGCTGACCATACTGCCGATGTCATATCTCAACCGCTTGGGAGAAACGAACCGACCTTTTCTACCCGAGCTATAGGCGAGCCCCTCTATTTCGATGGCCACCAACGCGCGGCGGGCAGTCATCCTACTGACTTTAAAGAGTTCTCCAATCGCACGTTCGGTCGGCAAAGCAGCATGTTCAGCAAACGTCCCGTTGCGAATTTTCTGCCGGATATCGTCCGTAATACGTTGGAAGTGGGGAGTATGTTCTTCGATGCTTTGATCAGGATTGGGTCGAGGTTGATGAATACGTCGACTTTATGATCTGGTACAATCGCATCGACAGGCGCCAACGCTAGAGGCCTGCTCTGCAATGCGAAGTCGACCTTGCCCCGTCGTTTCGAGCCGCCACATTTCAAATGCTGCATCCGCAGCGAAGAACATCACGGGCGGGAAGCGGTCTTTCGCTGCAAGTGCGCGGGCCTTTGGGCGATTTGGAGAAAGCAGCCGTTCAATGTGAGGTCAAAGCCACAAATGCCGCAAACGATCTAATGTCGACAGTAAGCCCAGATTGCGTGATGCATGGATGTATGCTGTCACGAAAGAGGCAAAAACGAGCGTTTGTTGAACAAAGCGCCTGGCTTCTTCCTCCCATTCCTTTTTCTCACAACAGGGGCTGACCTGCACGGGGTGCTCTTGGTCGTTGTGATCCTTCCACGTGTAATCCCATGACACCCCAACACCAGCGAGAAACATCCTCAGCATAAGATCTGACCGTATTTACTCAGAAATATCGTGATGAATCACCCGAACCAAGTCAGATCGCCGCATGACCGACAATCCTAAAACACTGAATTTTAGAATGAATCTGGTCAGCGCGAGTCGATATTGATAAGTAATTAATTAATGAGTTTTAGATCAGAAATAGAAAGTTAAATATCCCGCTATGAACCAACAATCTCTCGATAAAGTAAGTCCGTTTACTAAAATCCGTACGTTACGTGGGGGCCGTTTAACAAAATGGAAGGGGAATGTTGCTTCAATTGCTAACGTTGTGGGCATAGCAACTGTATTCACCGGCCTATCTGTAGGTACCGCTATTGCCGAAAATGAATGTGGCCCAAACGGTGCTGGGCCTACAGCTATTATTTGCGGGCCTGCGAACTATGCAGCTAGCGGTACCTATCCAAATTACCCAACGGGTATTATTTATCAGAATCAAGATAGTTTAACATTAACTCTAAATGATGCTGATGCCACGCTTTCTGGGAATGGTATCCGAGTTTATTCCACGGGACAGAATACCGGTGATATTGTCGTTGTAGGGGAACGATTTTCCTCAATTTCCACAACTGGGAAAAGTGGCAGGGGGATTTGGGCCTCAAATTTTGGCCCTGCTGGCGATGCGTATGCAAGTATGTCTGAAGCCGCAGGGAGCTTTCAATCTACTGGAGATTTTGCTTACGGCATTCTTGCCCAAATCGAAAATTTATCAAACTACGGAAATGTATCCGCCATAATGAATGGCGGTTCAATTGAAACGACTGGCTACGCCAGCGGGGCCATTTACGCATACAACGAGGGCCTTGGTTCGGCAACTTCGGAGATGTCTAATGGCATTATTAGTACAACCGGATTATATTCTGACGGTCTCTATTCTAATATAACCAATTCAGGAAATTTGGCCGATGCGACCGCCACACTTATCGACGGTGATATTGCTACGGCAGGTCAGACTTCTTCGGGTGTGGGTGCCGAAACAATAGGCTTTGGTAATGTGACGACACGGATGGATGCTGGCTCTATCTCCACAAGTGGCAAAGATTCCCATGGGCTACTTTCCCTGATATCCAACGCAGACAGCACGGCGGTGGCAAGGGCAACCTTGATGACTGGCGAGATAGTGACCGCTGGAGAGGGTTCCTATGGTCTCTATGCGCTTAACAATGGCCTCGGCGCAGCCTTAGTGCAAATGGACGGCGGCACCGTGATCACAACAAGAACCGGCTCTCACGGGTTGTTTTCCGAGATTAAGAACGTGACCTCGATGGCAACTGCGACAGCAGTACTGACAGCGGGGGAAGTCAAGACCACAGGGGATGGCAGCCATGCCATCCTTGTAAAGCATTCGGGCTTGGGTAACATCGAGGTCTCTACTGTTGGGATGGGCACAATTTTGACTACAGGTGCGGAAGCACACGGCATTACGACTGAGAATCTTAATGCAGATGTAGACAACATCGGCACGACCACGATTACCATTGGCAACGACATCACGGCAGGCGGCGACGGTATCAATGTACGTTCGGCCTCAAGCGGCCTGGTAACTATTACTGGGAATGGCAACATCGCCGGCGGCGACGATGTGGGTGACGACGGCATTGATGTAGAGGCGCAAGGCGCGGTTAACATTGACGTCAACGGAACAATCACTGGAGATCCCGGCATTGTAGCTAACAGCGCTCTTGGCTCGATTGGCATTGGCGGGATCGGCAATGTGACCGGTCTTATTGGCAATGGTATCGAAACCAATATTACTGGCGGCGCGGCGACTGCTGATATCACCATTGCGCGTGATGGCATCATTACAGGCGGAGACAACGGTATCCTGGCAACCAATGCAGGCAGCGGCGATATCAGCATCACTGTCAACAAAGCGGTTAACGGCGGCACTGGTTACGGCATCAACACCAGCACGATTGCGGGGGCCAATACGGTCCTTACGCTCAATGCAGGCGCGGCCGTAGGCTCAGCCGCGGGCTTGGGTATTCTCAACAATGTTGGGGACAGCACCACGGTTGTAAATGCAGGCGCATCGGTTGCAGGCACGGTTTCTCTTGGCGACGGCTCTGATACATTGGTTATCGCGACCGGAGCTGACATCACGGGTGTTACACTCCTAGATGGCGGTGATGACACCGCGGTAGCGGATACCTACATTGATGCTCTGACCCTGCAGGGCCAGACTTTGAGCCAGACCGGTACATTTTTAACCAACTGGGAGAACATAACCGTTGACGGCGGCTCCTTGGATATCACCGATGGTGATCTGACTGTTGGCGATGATGCGGGCACTGGTCTTGTCCTGACCAACGCGGGTGTTTTTAATGCTGGTACAGCTCTGGCGCTGACGGGCAATCTCGCAACATCTGCTGGTGGGACCTTTGATGGCACTGGTGCTGGTGCTGGTATCTACTCGGTGAGTGGATCAGTTGTGAACAATGGCATCATCACAACGCAAGACGACGCGGTTGGCGATGTGATCACGGTTTCCGGCGACTACACCGGCACAGGTACACTTTTGGTGGATGCCGACTTTGCATCCGATACGTTTGACAAGCTTGTTATCGAAGGCAATGCCACTGGCACGACGCAGCTCGGTGTCTCAGACGTTACGACTGGCGTGGCGACAGGGAACGACATCCCGATCATCACTGTCGCCGGCACATCTGCTGCCAGCGACTTTGTCTTGGCGGGCGGTCCTCTGGCAGTTGGCGCGCTTGACTATGACCTTGAATATGAACCCGGTGCCTTTGTTTTGCGATCACAAGGTGTGAATGGCACGGGGGCGGTCTATGAGGCGCTTCCGGCTATTCTCGGTGGCTTTAACCATATGTCGACACTGGAACAGCGTGTCGGCCAACGTCAGTGGGCTTTAGGTGATGCAACCACTGGAGATGCCCAACCATCAGGATCATGGGTCAGACTGCAAGGCAACAGCACAAACCTTGAGGCTGATACAGGCACAACCAGCTCTATCGATACCTGGGGTCTGCAAGCCGGTATCGACTTCAATGTTGAAGAAGGCGAGGCAGGCCATTGGGTTCTGGGTGTTACAGGTCAATATGGCAGCTCTAACGCCTCTGTGGCGAACGCACTTGGCTTTGGTGATATCGACTCCGAAGGCTACGGCTTAGGCCTAACCGCGACTTGGTATGGCAACAACGGCACCTATTTTGATGCTCAAGGCCAGGTCAACTGGATCAGCAGTGATCTGTCCTCCTCGACCGGTGGATCGCTGGCCACAGATGAAGACTCCACAGCTTATGCGCTAAGTGCTGAAGTCGGCCATAGGTTTAAGGTGAGCGAGACTGGAACATGGATCCCGCAAGCTCAGCTCGTTTGGGGTCAGGTTGATGCTGGAAACTTCACCGACAGTGCAGGCAACGCAGTGGATCTCGGATCCAATGACCGCTTCGTTGGTCGTCTTGGTTTGGCCTATGAGGCTGATAGCCTGACGGCAGGTGGCAACAGCCAGAAGCTGTATGCTATCGCCAACATCATACATGACTTCGACGCCTCCAATTCGGTTGATGTTGCTGGAGCAACCCTCACGTCCGACGCTAGCCAAACTTGGGGTGAGATCGGGGTTGGTGGCTCCATGGCTTGGGATGAGAGCAAGACCCTTTACGGTGAAGTCTCCTACGCTCAGTCTTTCGACAGTTCTGACAGCGATACTTTCTCGGCCTCTGCAGGCCTCCGCATTCAGTGGTAAGGTAAGGTCCACCGGCAGGTTACCACCTGCCGGACACTAAACAGCGATAACCCGCCCCTGTGCTGTGTAGCACGGGGGCGGGTTTTTTTGCGTGCAAGGGGTGTCAAAAACGACCGTTT
>NZ_JBTJCF010000002.1:0-160481 GCF_054439475.1 Yoonia sp. MH D7 | reverse complement strand
CGGCCCGACTAACCCGACATTAACGCACGTGCTGCAATTGTCGGCTAAGTCCACACAGTGTGAATTTGCTGATCACCTAGTTTAGCAGGCGCAGCGAATGTCTCCTTCCATGGGCCGCACCGCAGCATAGTTGTGGGCCGCTTAAAGTCGCCTTCTCTAATTGGGCGTTTGGGTCAAGCTCATTTTCCTTCTTTCTTTCTTCCGGGTCTTTGTCACTCATCCGGGTCACGCTTCTCTTCGCAGTCTGGTTGATGCCGTGATGGCACCGCTGCACGCATATGTCGGATCGGACGTGGAGAGCCTTGCTTTGGGACGCGCTTCACGTTGCGCAGCAGACATTTTCGGCTTCTTCCACGAACCTCGTCCGGTGAGGGACGACCCCGTTAGGATTGGTGTTTGGGCTTTAGGTCATGCCTTGCCCCCCACTTGGTCCTGACGGAATTCTGTGCCATCTATCCACATCCGGTGGAGCAAGACGGCGAGTTTACGTGCGACAGCTACAACGGCGCGACGACGACCCTTGGTGCGCATTAGCCGCATACCCCAAGATTTGATCTGCGATCCGGCCATCGTCCGCATCAGCAAAGCGTTTGCAGCTGCATACAAAGTTGCGCGAACGTCTCTGTCCCCCGCTTTCGATATACGACCAGGATTGTCGTGCTCACCTGACTGATATCGTCGCGGTGTTAGCCCAAAATGCGCGCCTACAGTTCGTGACCGTTTGAAGCGCGTAGGATCGTCCACAGCGGCTTTGAAGGTCAATGATGCAATCGGTCCAACACCCGGAACGGTCATCATTCGCATACAAACCTCATCCTGGCTGGCGGCGCGTTTGACACGCCGATCCAGTTCCAGAAAGTGCTGATACAACACAACACGTGCATCTAATAGTGGCACCAAGGCATGGGCCAGAACGTCATCCATCTCGATCATCGGTCGGACAACACCATCGAAACTGCCGTGCTGCACAGTCTTGGGCAGACGAATGCCAAATATCTTTAATAAACCGCGCACTTCATTGGCTAGATCCATTGTCTTCTTTAGCAATGCCTTGCGCGTGCTAAGCAAGGCACGGACGCCATGGGCCTCTCGGCTCTTCATATGTACCGGGCTGAACCAGCCCGTGCGTAGCACTTGAGCTATCCCGCGAGCATCATTCTTGTCAGTTTTATTCCGCATTGCTGATAGCGCCGCATTGACCTGTCGCGCCTCCATGCAAACCACATCGAAGCCTTCTGCTGTCAAACCGAAGTACAGGTGCTGGCTCATCGTGCCCGCTTCAAAGCCCACCCGTTCAATCGGATGTGCGAACTCAGCAAGGTACTTAGTGATATCGCTGATCTCGCAGGGCAGCTCTCGTTCAAGAAGCACTTTTCCTCTGCCATCAACAATGCAAAGCGCACAGGATCGAAGCGATACGTCTATTCCGGCAAAATATTCCATCTTCCTTCTCCCTTGTTCACAGTCATCCTGTGATCTTATCGGGAGCTCGACCTCAGAACAGAGGGTAGCCCAATTACGCATGCTTTGGGCCGTCCCTACTGGGGGCCAAGGCAACTGATGAGAAAATGCTGTGCCCGATCTAATGGCGGCAGTGAGCCCATAGTTACTATCAGGTCGCCATCCTCACAGGTTAGCTCTTGGTAAAGCTAACGTGACATCTCGAATTGGGGCGATTAAGTTTGGGATACTGTTGACTTGGACTTTACTGAGAAATTGGAGCGCAACTTGAATGTAGCAAAAGGCCGTTCGCGTTGGGACCTCACCGATGACAAAGCGATGACAGAGGCAGTCAGACACGCCCGAATCCCTCTTTGCATTTCGGACCCTAATGTCCCTGATAACCCTATCGTCTTCGTTAATGCCGCTTTTCTTGATTTGGTGGGCTATTCGGAAAAAGAAGTTGTAGGCAAGAATTGCAGGATATTGCAAGGGCCAGAAACGACAGTAGACAGCGTCAACGCAGTACGGTCAGCAATCAACGAACAACGGGTCGAAACGGTAGAAATAATCAATTATCGAAAAGACGGAACCAGCTTTATAAACGCTCTTCAAATCGGCCCAATTCTTGATAACGACGGCAAATTGGTGTTCTACTTCGGTTCCCAACTCGACGTTACAGAAAAGCGGAATGCGGAACGTAAGGCTCGCAAGCTTGCTGATGACGAGCTTATCCACAGGCTGCGCAATATTGTTAATGTGATGAGTGTTGTCATCCGCATGACGGCGCGTGAGGAAGGTGATGCCAAAGCACTTGCTGCGATCGTGGATGAACGGCTCAGAGCGTTAAGTGATGCACATTTTGAGACGATCGGTGGGTCAGAAGGCCAGAACCTGACTTTCGAGAAACTAGCACAAACGATCTTGGCCGCTTATGCACCGAAAGGTACACAACAGTTTCACCTCAACGGACTCGACTTTGTTCTTCCCGGTCATTTGCTTTCTTGTGTTGCCCTTAGTCTGCACGAATTAGCCACTAATTCAGTAAAGCATGGTTCACTAGGTGCCGAGAAGGGCCTGATCAATGTCGGTTGGGAGATTAGAAAAACAGACGATAGTAGCAAGTTTATTTTCCAGTGGTCTGAAACGGGTGGCCCAAAAGTTTTCACGCCAAAACGAAGTAGCGGTTCCAAACTCATCCAGAATTTGATTGCGGCTGCTAACGGCTCAATTGAGCTTCACTGGGAAGAAACTGGCTTGGTCGTGAAAGCCGAATTTCCTCTTTAATTGGTGCACCGAAGAGCTGCTTCTTCCGCATTCTGTGAGTTCGCCCCTCGATATTGCAAGCGCAGCGAATGTCCGGTCTCACGGGTCGCACCGCAGCAATCCAGATCACCGGTTAATGTCCGCAAAGGGCCGTTGGTCCGCCGATCAGTTGAGCTCACCACCGCCCTTGTTTTGGCTCGATCGTCGCGCAGCTGCCGCTAAGGGCATTCGGTTTCTATTGTATAGTTAATACACAGAGCATTTTGCTTCTAGATAATTAGCTGCACCAAGCCAGCAACGCTTGCCGTAACAACTCCATTTTGGACAATTTTCTGTTTTGCCTCAGTAGAAAGAGCTTCGCCCTTCAACATAGACTTAGCATTGGCCGCAAGTGTCACCATCGCGGCAACACCCATACTGTCGATAATTTCAGCGTCGGCACCGTGGCCCAGCTTTTGTAGAGCTAAAGTCGTGTCCTCTGTGAGGCCTACGTTGCTGAAATCCGAAGAAGCCCAGTCCGGAGAGTTTTCCGCAACTTCACTGGTCGTCAGGACTTCGATATTTTCGTATTTTTCGTTGTGTTCGCGGACATAGGATGCGTAATTTGTCGCCTTGAGCTGAATCTCTGAAACGTCGCCGGTTTCAATATTGATAATTCTGACATCTGCCCCAGCATGGTTCGTGTCGCCGAAGAGCTCAACGATGTATTCGTCACCGTCAAGGTTCTCTCGTTGCTGAAAGGCTAGTTCATGGTAGATGCCCTTCACGTTGTTTTTGAGCCCTGCAATTTGCTCAATGGACAGTGATTGTACGTATTCTGATAGTTCGAGTTCACTGGCATCGGTAAGGTCATTGTTCGACCGACGTAGCGCTTGAAGAACCAATTCCTCATCGTCAGTAAACGAAGGCAGGCTTTCCGACATCAATTTCAATATCGTCGCAGACACGACACCAGTAACTACGGGCGCTGCCGCTGATAATTTCTTTCTGATTGGCGATTGTCGACAGTGAATCGTTGGTAGGGAGTTAAATAAACCCTCTAGATCCACCTTGCGATCTTCAAGCCGCATGAGCGGAATATCTGGCCAGTCTGTAACTTTGGCGATGCAGACATCCAGCTGTTTGAGGAGATCGTTCTCTAGGTTTTGCTGTAATGCTTCAGCGGTGATGGGATCCAAAACGGCGCTCTGACCGACACGTTCCCGAAAGGCGGTTGCCAACATCAAACAGGTTTCAACAAATTGCATTTCTTGAGGATCCAAGGACTTTTTCCTGCGTCGTTTCCCTGTCCATTTGCTGATTAGTGTGCGAGACCCAAAGTATGCCACCGCTCCCCCGGCGGCGGCTGCACCCAGAACAATCCACCCACCAGTCACAACGCCTCCACCGATCCAGGCCAGCGCGGCGCTGTTAAAGGCTGCGCCAGAGAGTGACGAGATCGCGGTTCCTGTACTGGCCGTCCCAAGGATGGATGCGATAGAGAATAA
This sequence comes from Yoonia sp. MH D7, assembly GCF_054439475.1. NCBI lineage: Bacteria > Pseudomonadati > Pseudomonadota > Alphaproteobacteria > Rhodobacterales > Paracoccaceae > Yoonia > Yoonia sp. MH D7. Next base: position 156,288 of record NZ_JBTJCF010000002.1, on the reverse strand, counting down.
CCCTGCTGTTGTTCCTGCGGCAGCGAGCTTTACAGAAACTGCTCTGACGATCCTTGCCGAAGTTCCGCGTTTCTCGATTAACAATGCATCGACGAGGTCTTCTAAAGCGGTCGCACCTTTTTCGTAAAAGTTTTTCTGAGTATATTCAGCATGCCTCAATTCATACTCTGCATATTTTACAACCGCATGATCCTTGACGGCCTTACCCCCTTTTGCAGCTAATTTTCCTGTCTGCCTTCCCACGGGTTTGGCAATTGCCCAGCCTGCTTTTCCAACTAACTTAGTCAAGAATAGCGTTGAACGCCCGGTAGCATTTACAGCCCGTCCTGAAATTGAAGGTCTCTTATTGCTTTTGCCCAAGCTTACGCGCTCCACATGGTCTTGTTTATCGGGTGCAGAAATACCTTAACGCAGCAAGCTATCAGCAACAATCCAGAGAGTGCGCCTCCTTTTCTTCTAGTGTAATACAAAATAAAGCAGGGGACGCCCTGCCAGCCAGCAAAGCGGCTCGCGCTAGCAGAGCAGATATTGCTGTTGCAGCGAATGGCCGGTTTAGAGGGCCGCGCCGCAGCATGTTAACCATGTCACGGACGGCGGCTTTGGGCCGTCCTTGTCGGTGACGGTACGCCCTTGATGCGAAAATGCTGCGACCGATCTAATGGCGGCAGTGAGCCCAGAGTCCCCCATGCTGCACAGAGCATCAATGTCGCCTTACCGTGACCGTGGATAGGCTTGGATTTATTAGTCTAGATCGCTGGTACCCACATTGGTAGACTGCATTCTTTTGACAACTTCATCCGCTTCTGCATCACGCCCCATCATGCGTAGATGCTTGACCGCCTCATTAAGATCGTCAATTGAATTTTCTTGTTTTTTTTGCGCAACGCTCGGCTTTTTGCTCTCTTGCCAGGCAAAAATGATGTACGCGAGGATACCGAAGCCCGTTGCCAGAAAAACCGTGCCGAAACCCCAAAGTTCAAACCACTTGTTTAACTTGATTTGGCTTGGGTTGTCTCGACTATAGAGAATGCTCAATTCCGTCCCGAGAGGAAAATTGTAGTCCTGATTAGAAACTGGCGTTTGAGCACTTTGAGGCCTGCCCTGATCATCAAAAAAAGATATTGTGGGCATATAGTTATCTTTTATGGAGCCGTTACTATTTGAAGACCGACTTTCCTTTACATAGGTCACCGTACCATTTGTTGTTATGGCAGTGCGTGTGAACGTATACGAAGAGTAAGTCATACTAGCACCGACTGCTATAAAAACCAGCCCAACTACGAAAGCAATAAGTGTCGTTGTGCCGGCACTAAGTTGATTTTTATTTGACATAAAAAATAGTCCTAAATCTATGCTTTTGTTTCGAAGGGATCAGGTATTTCAAAGGCATTCGGCTCAGAGTAACGTGCTCGCCGAAATATATATCAAAGGCTAAACAGGAGGTTGGTTTATCTGGTCATTAAGAATGGACGACGCTCCACCATAGACTGCCCGTTCACCAGCCCATGGACTTGTTGAAATCCATAGATCATTTCAGAATTCACAACTATAAGCCTGAGTATAAATGTCATCTGTCCGCCTTCAATGGGAATTGACGCAGCGCCAACCAAACGTGGCAAATCGTTCACGTCACACCCGGCATAAGCACCAAGCTGACTGTCGCTGATCCCCATCGGAGGCACGCTTCCAGGGGCAAATTCAGGTATTGAAGGTTGGTTGTCAAAACTCCAATCAACTCCTGTTTCCCAGTCAAAACTAATGTTCATACCCTCCGAACTATCAGGGATGATCGTCAAGCGGCCCCCTTGAACCTCGAACCGTCCAGTTTCTGGCGATGGCGCCTCGCCATGTGTCATTGCCATACCTCCGAGCATAACGTAACCGGCCTGGAAATGCGATGTCCACTGCCCCTCTAAAAGTTCTGCGTACAAGTCAAGAGCCGCTGTATCTGTGACCCCGCAGAGTGATGCAGGCTGGTCAGCGAAAGCTGTCGATGAAATGCTAAGAATTGTGATCGTTGTCCGTATAAGGTTTTTTGAAAACATCTATTTATTGACTAGGCAACACAACGGTTGCTCCTTCTATTATGCCCCACTTGAGGTTGTTGAAATCTGACCACTTCGCGCCAAAATTGACTTAATAAGCCTTTCTGCACATTTCCTGCATCGCGGCCAAAGCCGGCTTTGATCGCCGGTGCCATTCATAGTTAACATGCAAATATGCAGTTCCTTGCCTGCCAAACATTCGCATTGCCGTTTACGTCATTAGCAGTTGGCGCAAACTGCTCCAGCCGCCGCCTCAGCCGCCGCACTCTGGCTTTCTTCTTGGGCAGGCATTTCACAAGCGCTGAGGGACGCGACAAAACCAAAAAGTAATAGGGTCTTCAGGGAAAATTTCATGTTCATGTTCACTTTCAAATACAATGTTTTGGCAAATATCATTTTCGACCTTACCAATTTTAGCACAAATAGCGATTCGCTGTAAGCGCTGAAGCCAGCCATTGGCGCAACCGCAGCGAAAGCACACTTTGTCCCGCACGCTGTGAGTTCAAGTCGACTGAAATGCTGCGCCCTGCACGAATGTCCGCAATACGGGTTGCTGGCGCGGCATTCGAGTACCCTCGCGAACGGCAGCAATGGGCCGAGTGTCGACGCGCATTTATACAGCAATTGAACATGCTGTGATGAAGTCTCATTTGAAGCTGTCGTCAATGGAGACCTTCGCTGCACCATCTCTGGACTCACAGAGTGCAGGACCAAGCCGACCTTGACCCTTCCGAAGCCAACGACTGCTTTCGTACGGATGCTAACGCAGCGAAAAACATCAAGGGCGGGAAGCTCCGTTCGCTGCGGATAGGTAGCCGTCTGAGCGCGCTAAGGCGAAAGGTGAGGTCCGCGCAGATGTGGATGCCAAAGACGCAGGTGAATTTGTCAAAGGCATGATGATGGCATCGGCGTTGATCAATCGTGACCAAGGTGATGTTTCTGCCTCAGAGGGCCTGCGCAAAGTGGCGCAGACAATCGTCAAGAGTTGGCGCTGCCTCGTCTAAAATCCAACGGCCCTACGCAACGCGCCACAACAGGAAATCCAGAAACGACCGCCCGGTGACGCGCAATGCACCAAGGATGTAGACCACTGCGATAAAGCCATCGAACACAACAAATGCATATTGCGACGGATCCGCCAGCCCAACAGGTACCGCATAAACAACTGTCGTGATTGCGATCAGCCGAGACACCGCGCTCCAAAACAGAACGGGCGCGCGGGCGGTCAGGTCGCGGGATGCCCAAATCAAGAGCGAGGCCGCCATTAGGAAAAAACCTGCGATTGTGAACGAAAATACAAAGTTCGCAGGATCAGGAGTCTGGACGGCCTGCACGATGACCATCGGCGCAAAAAGAAAGTTGAGGAGCGCTGTGACTACGACGAATTTCTTCAACATTCTTCTATTCCTATTTTTCACTTAGTTCGGGGTAAATACCCTGCATCTGCTCTGGCAGATTTGCAGCGATCGCTATCGCTCCGTGACAGGGTAGCAAAATGTCCGGTGGGTCAGACGCGATAAGCGCTTTCAGGCTGACGAGATACTCCGCGCGGTCTTTGATCGCAAAACTGGGAAAGACTTTGACTGCGCGGATCTTGTTACCAATCCTTCCCTCACTATTTTTCTGCGCACCGAAGGCATCAACCACATGCCAAAGGCAACGTTCGCCGCTTTGCGCAATCAGCCATGTCTCACCGTTCTTGAGCCCTGCCGGACATTCCAAGCGCGTTCCATCGGGCAATGCGGCACGCAGTGTCTCCAGCCCAGCAAATGTCAGCCCGGTACGGTCGTGAAGCCGTTCGTGCATGTCGGGCGATGCGACAATTGCAGCATCAGGAAAGGCCGTTGCATACTCGGCCATACCGCCATTGTGATAACCGTTCGGCGCGAGGAGAAAGGCTACCTTACCAATTTCCGCAAGGCTGGCTCTGGCCAAGTCGCTCAAACCTGAAACCGGACTGAACAGGCAGACCTCCCCGCTCTGCAAGACGATAGCCGTGCAGCGCAGGTTGTTCTTGATGGCCGTGTATAGGCCCGGCATGTCTGGAACCGGCTCAAACGCCGCTATTTTAGTCGCCATTAGGGGTCCTCGCTATCTACAGCTGCGCATGCCAGTCACGCACTGCCGCGCCGATTTCATCGGGCGAGTCTTCTTGCATGAAGTGTAGCCCTGGCACAGTCACCTCGGTCAGGTTCGGCCAGCTGCGAACGTAGTCGCGCACGGGGCCCGCGATCATCACGCCGGGTTCTGCATTGACGAACAGCTTGGGGATGGGCGTCTGCGTCAGCCATTCCGAATAGGCACCGACGATTTCAACCACATCTGCGGGGTCCCCGCCAATCGGGATCTGGCGTGGCCATGTCAGGGTCGGACGACGATCCTCACCGGCATTGGCAAAGGGGCGGCGGTATTCGTTCATCTCTTCTTCGCTCAGATCACGCAGGATCGACGCGGGCAGAATGTTTTCCACAAACATGTTGTTCTGCAAAACCATCTCGTCGCCCGCAGGTGACCGCAGCCCTTCAAACACCGCACGGCTTTTTTCGGGAAAGCTGTCCATGCTTGGCACAGGGGCGACAATGGCCTCCATGAATGCAATGCCTTTGACTGCGTCGGCGTGCGTATGCGCCCAGTGAAAGCCAAGGCCAGAACCCCAGTCGTGGATGACCAGTGTCACGTTTTTGGTGACTCCCAGTTGCTCCAACAGCGAGAACAAGTATTTACGCTGTTCCACATAGGTATAGCTGTCAGGGCCGGAATTATCGAGTTTGTCACTATCGCCCATGCCGATCAGGTCGGGCGCGATGAGCCGCCCTTTCCCCGCCAGATACGGCATTATATTGCGCCATAGATAGGACGATGTCGGGTTGCCGTGCAGGAACACAATAGGGTCGCCAGTGCCTTCCTCGATATAGGCCATCTGCTTGCCATGGACGGTGGCAAATTTCTTTTTGTCGCGGAAAGACGTCGTCATGTTGGGCACCTTGGGCTTGTGATTGAGTCGCGTTAGGTGTATGAGAACGATCATTCTTAAACAAGGTCTAAAATGCCCAGAGCGAAATCCCATTCCCGCGAAAACCTGTTGGACGCTGCCCTCAATACCTTTTGGAAGATCGGGTATCATGTTGTTTCCATGGGTGATCTGGTGCGTGAAACAGGCGTCAGCCGCGCAGGAATTTATAGCGATTTTGACGGCAAGGAAGATCTGTTCCATGCCTGTCTCGACAGGTATCAAGAGATTGTCGTGACCCCTGCCTTTGCCCCAGTCGAGGCAGAGGCCGCGGGAATCGAAGGCATTGAGGGCTACCTGAATAGTCTATTGATGCGCTTCGAAGATATGGGTGGTTTGGGAAGGGGATGTCTCGTGGGAAACACGCTAACCCAGATCCCCGAAGATGCGCTGGAGACCCGACAAAAGCTGCGCGCCCATTGCGACCGTCTTACTGCTGGCTTTCATAAGGTGCTGACCCATGAAAACGGTGGACATGGCCTGCTCACCCAAGACGAAATTGGCGACCTTGCACACTACACCATGATCACGGTGCAGGGCCTCTGGTCCTATTCACGACTGACAGGGGACGTTGCGGAGTTGCGCGCAGTCTCTGACATGCTCATCACGATTTTGAAAAACCGTTTGCGCGGGTCACCGCAGTGACGTTGCCCCTGCCAGATGGAGAGTTCCAGTTCATCGCACTGGATGTCGAAACCGCATGTGGTGACAGCGCGAGCATCTGCCAGATCGGGATTGCCTGTGTCGGGTATGATGAGAGCATTCGCACGTGGTCTACATATGTTGATCCGCAAATGCCCTTTGCGCCGTTTAACATCGATCTACACGGGATCGGTCCTGAGACCGTGCGAAACGCGGCTAACTTTGCGCAGATCTGGCCCGACATGCTGCCGCTGCTGTCCCGTCACCCAATGGTGCAGCACAGCAGGTTTGATGAAAAGGCAATCAATGCCGCATGCAAAGCGCACGGCCTGTTGCGCCCACGCCTGACGTGGCACGACAGCGTGACAATCGCGCGGGCGGCATGGCCCGAGCTAAAAGGCAACGGCGGCCACGGTCTTGCCAACCTGAAACAGGTGCTGAACCTCGATTTCCATCACCACGACGCAGGTGAAGACGCCCGCGCAGCAGCCATGGTCGTGCTGAGGGCACAAATGACATCGCCCAGATTAGCGGCAACACATGTGATGCGGTTCAAACCCGTGCAATTGTCGCTTCCCTTTTAGGTCCGTGGTCTTTGCCTGCGATCCACGACCTATAAGCTCGGTATAGGTTCGCGCAATCCTTGTTTGCGGTGGCAAAAACACGGCCTTGTCCGGCTGACTGACTTTTCAGCCGGACAACACGTTGCGCTCTGAACGAACGTCAGGTTTTGGGGAAGCCGCACCGCAGCGCCGGCTCGTATGGCGAACGACCAGTCAGGGCCAAAATTTCGAAGTCATTTTTGATGGGATTCCAAAACGGACGTTTGAGAGTGCCGCAGCATCGGAGACTCTGGGCTCCTTCGCGTCGTTCGCCGCGCGCTGCACGAACGGCCGCTACGCTAACGCAGGATTTTAAACTCTCCCACAAACGGCCCCTGTTTCCTTAGGATGTCATTTCGCCCTTACCGCAAACGACCCCCTCACGCAGCTTCGTCGTTAGGCGGAATGAGTTGCTCCCCCAAATCAAGTTTCTTCTGTGCGGGATTTATCGATTTCTTCTTCACTTTCGTCTTAGGCATGACCTCTTGCGCATCAGCCAGTTTTCGCGCTTGGTCGTCTATCGCCATAAGGTCTGCCGCCATCTTCCGGATCGAGGTTAGATCAACGTCTGTACGCCCCTCGCGCCGCGCCGTGATTTTACTTGCTTTGGTTACGATGTTTTCAAGTTCATTGAGGCGGCGACGTTGATCGGAACCGTCGACCAAATCCCAGCTCAAAAGAGCCTGTTTGGCAAGTATCTCTTTGAAATGGGCGTCCTCAAAATGATGGATTGTTTTCACCTTCAAAGGCTGCGCCCCTTTGACGATGATAATGCTCACATCCTCCGGTAGCCGGCGCGCTTCGTCTGGTGGCAATAAAGGTCGTTCATCAGTTTTTTCGGATATTGATGTGCGTTCGCCGAGGCCAGTAGCCCGCGTCTTAGTGATCGTCCGTTTAGTCGTCATGCCACAAGCGTTAGATAGGTCTTCAATGGTCATTTCTTCTGATGGTGTCATTGTCCGTCGTCAGGGTTTTTGGCACCAAAGGCGGCCTAGACTAAGAGAGAGTTCGGCTCATCTGGTTGGTTGCATTATGCGGCGTGTTGTCTGTGATGCAAGCGTCGCGTTTCGAGCGTCTTACGTTTGATCCTTTCCCGTTGCTGTAGAATGGCTTTGTCGCGTCCGAAGTATACGTCGGCGGGTGTAACGTTGTTCAGGCTCTCGTGGTAACGCTGGTGATTGTAGTGGTCTACGAAGGCTTCGATCTGAGCCTCAAGATCGCCGGGTAGGAAGTAGTTTTCCAGCAGGATGCGGTTCTTCAAGGTCTGATGCCACCGCTCGATCTTGCCCTGCGTTTGAGGATGATAGGGCGCGCCACGGCTGTGCTTCATATCCTTGTCTTTCAACCATTCCGCCAGCTCCCCCGAGACGTAGCTGGAGCCGTTATCACTCAGCAGGCGAGGTTTGTGGACGACATGAACTTGGTCACATCCCGACGCTGCCAAAGCCAAGTCCAATGTGTCCGTCACGTCTTGGGTTCTCATGTTGGTGCAAAGTTTCCACGAGATTATATATCGGCTGTAGTCATCGAGGATCGTGCTGAGATAAAACCAGCCCCATCCGATGATCTTCAGATATGTGAAGTCCGTCTGCCACAACTGATTGATGCCCGTGGTTTTGTCTTTGAACTCGCTCGCCGCCTTTATAACGATAAACGCTGGGCTGGTGATCAGATCGTGCGCCTTCAAAATCCGATACGTCGAAGCCTCTGATACGAAATAGCTTTCTCGATCCGTGAACGTCACGGCCAGTTCACGTGGCGACAACTCGGTTTCTTTCAGCGCCAACTTCACGACCTTGCGCCGCACCTCGTCAGGAATGCGGTTCCAGACGTGTTTGGGCTTCGGCGATTGATCCTGCAGTCCAACTTCGCCACGCCGCAAATATCGATCATACCAACGGTAGAATGTGGTGCGGGGAATGCCCAGCTTTGCCAACGTGAGCCGTGCTGACAGGTGGCTTTCCTCGACCAGCCGGATGATCTCCAGTTTCTCAGATGCAGGATATCTCATTCGTGGTTGCCCCCATCGCCCAGCATGCTTTTTTTAAGCAAACGGAGTTCCAGTGTTTGTTCCGCCACAACTTCCTTGAGATCACGGGCCTCACGGCGCAGATCCTTCACCTCGTCAGTGTTCGCCGCACGTGCCGTATCGCCCGCAAGGCGCCGCTTTCCGGCTTCCATGAAGTCCTTGGACCATTTGTAGTAAATGCCCTGAGAGATACCCTCACGGCGGCACAGCTCTGCAATGCTGTCTTCACCACGCAGACCATCCAGAACGATCCTGATCTTCTCTTCGGATGAGTAATGCTTGCGCGTGGCGCGTTTGATGTCTTTGACGATCTTCTCGCCAGGGCTCGTCGTTGTTTGTCTCATCTTCCACTCCTCAGTGGTGACGATGAGCCAGAAACACTCTCTTATCAAATAACGCTATTTGGTCCCATAGGCGCTGACGTCAGACAGGTGTCATGTAGAGCTTCAGACCCGCGCCACCTTGAATAGATAACCGTTCTTCATAAGAATAGATCGCGTCCAGCTTCGGTATGGTTTGCGTAATTATCGCGATGCGACCGTTGAAACCGCGAATGGTGGTCATTGCATCCGCGACCTTCGACATTTTACCAAGCAGGTGAAATTCATCAAGAATGATCATCACGGGGTAAGGTTCATCCTTGCCCGGCTTATGTGATTGGATCGTTGCCACCAACTCGTTGAAAAACAGCCGAACCAAACCAGCCATTGGGCCAAGATCGCCATCGGCTACGACAAAATAGATCGATATTTTCTTTCGGCGAATATCGGCAAAGCTGAAGTCGCTTTTAGAGGTCATGTCGGCAATATGGGAGTTCGACCATTCATCAAAACCGGCATTGCTCAAAACGGACAGGTAGGATGAGAGTGTGCGCGCTTCTAGTTTGGCGAGTGCAGCAAGTTCTTTTTGCAAAGCGGGTTGCTTGGCGTTCTTTTGTAAGTCTGCAATGTGGGTAGGTAGATCTTTGTCGCCTTCGGCCAAAACGCTATAAATTCCGCCAAGCGTAAAAGTGTTCCGTTCGTAAGCGATCCCGCCCATTGCGACGAACAGCTGAATTGCACCATTTAACCACTCCCCTGCCCCGTCGGCCTGAAGAAAAAGCTTGGCGATTTTACGGAGTTCAAAATTGATTTGTGCGTAGTCGTTCAGCTTTCCAATACGTTCTAGCGGATTGTAGCGGTGCGAACATTCGCCAAATTGTGCGGGTGCAAACTTGAACACCTTATCGCCCATCGCCGCTCTCCATCGCGCGGTGGTTTCATAGTTTTCACCTTTGATATCGAGCGTGACCGTCGACCCCTCAAAAGTCAGCAAATTGGGATACACAAAACCAATACCCTTACCTGCGCCTGTCGGGGCGACGATAAGACAGTTTGGGTGTTTGTCAGATGTGATGAAGCGCCCGGATTTACGCGGTGACGACGTTTTTGCGAGGATAAAGCCGGTTCCCGGCGTCCCCAGGAGTTTGTTTCGCCGCATTTGGGTTTTCGACTGCCAACTTGACTTGCCTTCTTTGGTCAAGCCTTCGGACGCAGAGTTGGCTCCAAACGCAAAGCCGCCGAGTGCCATAACGAGAAATATCATACAAACTTGGGTGAAGAGCTCTCCATTAAGGCGTTGCAGTTCAAACAGGTGGGTTACAAGATAGTCATATCCGATCGTTGCAAAGAGCTGATAGTCGAGCCATCGCGTTGCGAATATGTAGGCCACGGTGAGGCCGCCAAGTGCGAAGAACATTCCTGATGAGAGTTGTCTCGGCATCGTCATTACCTCTCATTTCCACGGTCGCGGTTATGGTCGCTCTCAAAGTTCGCGGCCAAAACCTCCCGGTTTTCGATCATACGCAGTTCGGCTTCAGCTGTCATTTCGTAGCCGTGCGCGCGATCGTTCACTTCGACCTCGGCCATGAGCTGACGCGCAAATACCTTATTGTCGGTGACGTGTTCTATAGCCGACAGGTCTCCCTCACGGAAACGATTGTACTGCTGGTCGGTCATGGTCTGCTTGAGTAGCCGAATGATGTCTTGGTGTTCGTCGAAACCGACAGTCAGGCTATAGGCATCAGCGCTACGATCCTCCCACGCTGCAAGGTCGCCCCCTGCCCGTTCCAACTCCTTGGGCTGCTCTCTCTCACGCGCGCCAACTGGCAAGTAACCTACTGGTGGTCGCATAACGTCGGTAGATTTGTCCCACAATTCCGATACAAAAACCGTGTGGCCGTGGGATCGACTGGCAAACTCCGTGAAGCGTTCCCCAGCGTCCTGAACCGACTGTTTGCCTGCTTCGCGCGCAGCACTATCGTCGGCATATCCGTAGTTGAAGTCCACCCTACGGAAACTGTCTTCAATCTCGTTTCGCTCAGCTTGTGTGACCTGGGGCTGACCGGTTCCATCAAAGTAGTCGGGTTCCAGCTCCGGAACGGGTCGCAATACGTGTCGCGCAACAAGGTCTTGCCTTATGTCTTGATAAGCATTCGTAAGGTGACTTACGGCTTCATGGCGCTCGGATGGGTTTTCAAGATTGAGATCGGTCGCTTTCGCAACACGCCGCAAATCATCCTGTATCCACATATGCTCAAGATACTGGCTATTAGCCCCTGTCTCTAAGCGTGCCACGACGGCCTTAGCGTCCAAACCATACTCATTGCAGAGCGTCTCGATGTTGTTCTGCGCGTGATCCCATCGCACACCATCGCCAGCAAATGCGTGCATGTAGATGGAATTGGCTTTGGGTTCATCGTGCAGGGTTTTGGCATAGTTAGCGTTGGGGTTCAGAGCTGTGAAAGCCGCCATTGTTTTGGTCAGGCGGACTTCCAGCGGCACACGCTCAGCGGGCGACTTCGTTTCAAGCAATGCCTGAGTTTTATGCAGAGAGTCGTTCAATAACGACGTATATTGGTCAAATTTTTCTAATTCGTCCGCACTTAATTCGGGCATTTCAAAGTCTCCTTTGTAGGTTTCAAGAGTGCGCGCTATTTCGGTAAATGCGCGTTCAAGGCGCGCGCAGTCTGCGTTCACAGCCACAACCGCCATTGCCTCATAACCAACCCTCGCGAGGCTGATCTGATCTTTGGCAAACTGTAAATCCGCTCCAGTTCGGGCGCGCTGTTGCGGGGCACGGCCCTCTTTCTGCGCGACGCGCTGCTCTGTACGGGTTGGCTGTTTATCGGTAATGCCACGCTCAAATCGCGATGTGGGATCAAGGTGTATACCTCTTCGCCCGGCGTGCGCAGCCATCGCCTCACGGAACCCTTCGTAGCTATGCTCGGTGTTTGGCCGCATGTGAAAAAGGCTGTTATCACTGGCGCGACGGTTCACCACGATATGGGCATGGGGGTGGTTTTCTTGATCATCGTGTACTGCCGCTAGATACTTAAAACGGGCATCACCGCTGTTGAATTTTTCTTCGCACAGGTCGCGGGTAATACTTGTGACGTCATCAATAGATATACCACGCGGAAAGCTAAGGATCATGTGGGACGTTTGCCCGTTTCGCGTACCTTTCCACCAATCCAACTCCCAATCTTTGGTGATGCGGTCCAACTGCTTGTTTGTAACCAACGCGCTTGATTGAATATTGTCGCTTGGATCAATTATTCGCGCGGCCTTATCGTCGCGACAGATGTAGTTTAATTGACCTTTCAATCCGCTCCGCGAGGTCGTTCCGCCACTTGTGATGAGCTTGAAAATGGCCTGCCCGTGCCTTGCGCCAACACGCGACATGCGGCTTGTCGACACCTTCGACGCGCTTGCTCGGGCCCCCCTGCCCTTTCGTCCGGCAATCGACCCACCCTTCTGCTCGTCCGGGCCACGATCAAAAATCCGCCCTATTAACCGATCAATCGCACTATTTTGCCTACTCATCGTCGGCGTCCTCGTCCTGTTTCGTCGCAATCCTGTCTTTCAACGATGCGCTTTTCACCTGCATATTATTCAACATCATGCCGATCACTTTTCTGATCTGCTTCACGTCGTCGTTGGCTTCCCTAACCCTTTCGATCTGGGCTGGGGTGGGACTTGCATGCCCCATACGCTTGACCGATGTGTTTAGCGCGGTGGTTAATTGGTTAAAATTTGTACTCAAACCCGATAAGTCGCGATCCGCCTTGCGCAGAAATTGTTCTTCATCAGGCGATGGATCGTAAAAACCAGCTATCGCTCTTGTCATTTTCCGTAGCAATGCCGACCGATTAGCCGCAATTCCCGCCTTAACCAGACCATCCAGCACAGCACATTCTTGGTCTGTGAGCTTGGCACTGACCGTCTTGTAAGCCGCGCGGTTCCCTTTTCTGGGCCCGAATTTGTTCTTAATCCGATGAACCGTGGAGTGCGCTACGCCAACCTCTTCGGCGATCCGCGCAGCGGAAACGCCCTGCGAAAGGAGGGTTTTAATCTGATTATTACGTTCAAAAGCGCTCAAACATGTCTCCAAAATGCAAGTTTGGTATACATTACACATATCCTACAACTCAAACGGTACTCCGAGGTGCCCTCTTTCGCAATACGTCGATGCTGCAAGCGTCGAAAAGGAACGGCCACCTCGAATAGAGGAGCGTTTGTCAATTTTCTTCCCGAAGATCGCAGAGCTGAGGGCGTAAGGTATTGAAGAATGGGTCGCCCATGCGACCTTCAATATTCTTAGCAGCGCCCCAGAGGAGGGCTACAGCGCGTTGATCGCTTCCGTGGCCGCTGCGTGCCCCTGCGGCCCTCAAAGGCCCTCTCCAAGCGCTTACAAGGGGCCAAATCAAAACGAAGCTCCAATAACGAGGATTGATCCTTAATCCACCAGCTTCAATCCAAGTGGATAAATCCTTGATCCTCTATCCCAAAGGTAAAAGCCATAAGGATTGAGGATTAATCCATAATCCGTGTGACTTGATCCTGCATCCTGAATCCTTTAACCATAAGTCAAAATCCTTAACCCTTAATCCTAATGGATCAATCCGTTATCCACGGTCCCGAATCCTAGAAAGGGTTGGGTAGAGTGAAAAAAGAAAGGGGCGGTGAAAGATGGAGACGAAACTCATAACGTTTGCCAATCTCAAAGGTGGGGCTACGAAAAGCACGCATGCAGCAGCGCTGGCGGCCGGCTTACTTGAACAAGGCAAATCGGTTTTGATCCTTGAACTTGACGAACAAGGTACGGCGGAAAGCTGGGCCATGGCCGCTGCTGAAAAAAACGATCAACTCTCCGTCAGGTATCTCGACCTGAAAGACATGGAATTGACGGATGCGCATGACGCGATCCTAGAGCAATGCAAAGACGTTGATTTTGTCATTGCCGATACCCCCGGCAACGCCACGACAGGACTAACCGCAGCGCTGATCACAAGCGACGTCGTATTCATTCCGTTCATGCTCACTGATCCAGATATCAGGGGCGTGCACCGGACCCATGCATTGCTTTTGGCGGGGCTAGAGTCCATGAACGCCGAGCAAGAGGGCTTCAACAATTTCTGCTTGCTCTACGTCAAAGAGAATTCGTTTATCAGCAACGAACGCACTGTCGCACTGCAGACTTTGGCGGAGACGTTTTTCGTAAGGGCGGGACTTCCGCGAAATCCAGTGTTAGCAGATTGGATGAAAACGGGTGTCACCCCAAACCAACTCATGGCGATGTTCGACAGTAAGTCGGACAAGAAACAGCTTGGTATGTCGATCAAGCAGGCTGAGCGTTCAAAAGAGTTGATCGACCAACTTACAGGTAACTTGACGGAGATAATCAATGCCTAGAAAAATTGATCCTGGCGCAGCACGACAGGTAAGCGCCGCATTGAAAGGCGCTCCCAAACCAGAAGTTGCGAAAGAGACAGCTCCAACAAATTCCGAAATTGTTGTGCAAGAACCGTCAAAAAAGCGATTTCCGCAGGTTCGCTTCTCCCTAAATCGCGACTCCGAAATGTTTGAAAGGGTGACGGGTGAGGTTGATCGGATCAATCACCTCGCAGGAATGGACGTGGCAAGCCCAACAAAAATCTTGCTCGACTTTATGAACGCCTATGATCGCGAAATTAGCAAACTCCTTACTGAACATCTGAAAAAACATAAAAAGATGTAAGTTGATCTGGCCCGAAGGGTTTTGCGCGAAGCGCAAGGCAGGTGTCGTTGTGCCCCACTTGCAGATACTTAAGTCAAACTTGGTATTTCTTGCTTTTATGACAGCTAGTTAGCGGCGCAGGCGTTCGGAGCAACCTGCCAGAAAAGGCAAGCGTCTTGCGTAGTTCTCCGGTCATTCCCTGCGGGCTAGCCTTGTCTCTAGCGCTGAGGTCGATGAGCGTTTCATCCAGAAACAACTCGGCCACACCTCCGCAGAAATAGGTTCCGCGTGAATTTGACCAAAATTGCCGAGTTGTGATTGCGCAAGACGCATCACGCCGCCTTCCCGCTCAAACGTCCGTAGAAACTCCGTTCCAGATGCAACTCCCCTGCCCCGGCTTTCTCGACCATGCCTCGCAGATATCCGCCTGGTGAAGCCACTTCGCCATCGCTGAACTTCTCAAAAATAAGCGCCATGGCCGCAGCGGCCGCCTGCGGGCCCAATCGTTCTTGCGCGACGGCCCAAGCGTGTTCCGACACACCGACCATCGGTCGGACTTGCCCCGCAACACGGTGCATTTCACTCCAGTTTTCGATGTAGCCGCCCAGATCATGGGCCATTTGGGTAAATCCAGGGCATGCCTGCATCACCGTTCCCAAATCCAACACCGTACCCCGTGGTTTCTTGGCGATTGTGCTCCAATTATCCTGCTTCGTTTCAACACGCGGTTCGGTTGCCTCTCTGGGCGCCACATCCGTTTCTTTCTCTTCTTCAGAGGAATTACTAATTACAGGATTAAGTTGATTTGTATATTGTATATGAGGTTCATAATTGGACCCCTTGGGGTTCATTTCTTTAGTATTCTTGGAAGACTGGGCTGCGATAGTCTCTATGTTTTCCACAGGAATTTCAACAACTTCGTCGCGATCCGCAAACAGAGAGTCGATCTTGTCTTTCAAGGCAATGAAGCGTTCAAGAAGCCCGAACAGCCAGTCAGAATTGGCCGAGCGCTTTGGGAGACGGTCTAACAACGACTGGAAGGCATCTGTGAAGGCAGCCCAGGGGCCGCTAAGAGCTAGCTCCATAGCGATCTCGATCTTTGCGCGGATGGTGCGGCGTGTGATCGTAATCTGACGCTTTGCACGCGCGCAGAGTTGTCGCTCAGCTTTCAGATGCCCAAACAGGATCTCGAATTCTTCGGCGCGCGCAGCCAATGGGGCCAAATCATAACCATAGGCCTCGATGATATGTCCTTCAGCGTCCCTGTGACCCCAACGCTTACCATTAGGGCTGTCCTTGAACGCAATAACACCGGCGTCAACGAGCCGCCTGGCGTGCCGTTTGAGCGCTGAGAGGGAAAACCCCGTCTGTTCCATCAAATAGGCGTTAGAAGCCCAGACGATGGGCCGCCTGCCCTCTTCCCAGTCCTGTGGCTGGGTAAATGCCCCAAATGTATCGAGCAGCATCATATCGCTGGCCTTAAGCCCGATGTGCGCGGCCACGCGTTTGCAGGCAAGAAGTGCCTTATTTTTGGGTATAGTTAATCTTTCACCGGCTTGGGCAAGCTGTTCAGCAATGCCAAGACCCGGTGTCGGCTTGCGCCAACCTGATTGTTTCATGCCTGTATTCCACCTCCGTTTTATGTGGAGGCAAAAGAAATCCGTTCACCAAATCGGTGTTGCTTTGTTGACAGCGATTCGCGGGAGAGGTATCTATCAGGTGTTCAGATTGATTAGATCAGCTCTCAGGCCGCTTGGTTTGGGGGCTTTTCTTTTGCCGTTAATTCACTTGGTCTTCTCCTGCTTTGACGAGAGAAATGCTTCATAGAGGCCATCAAGGTTCTCGGCGAGATAGTTACCGAACTCCGAGGCGTCTGTTGATGTCAGTGAGACGCTGAACGCTTTGCCAGACTTCCCAACAACACCTTTGATCCGTCCGCCATTGGCGGTCCAAGTGCGCTTTTCTGGGGTCGCACGTTTCGTCTTCTTACGAAGCGCCCTGCCCTTTTCAGAAAGCTTGCTCAGAAGCAGCTCGAATCTTGCGTCACTTCGCAGATCCGCAAAGCTTTGGTCAGTCGCCAATTGCTGCGCCAACTTTACGTTTGCTGGTACCGTCATCAGCTTCTTGAAGCCTTCCCAGCGATCCCGGCCAATTTGTTTCGCGGGACCGACAGCGTCAATGATGTCGCGTGGAACTTGTTGTGCGACCGACAGCATCCGCGACAGAAGTGTTCCATCCACTGTGAGCGCAGACATGATGACATCTTTAGGCTGCCCAATGTCTGCGAGATTTCTCGCAAAGACCGCTTTCTCAATAAACGACAGGTCAGCTCGCGCTGTGTTCTCATGACCCTGTGCAAGAATATGAGCAACGTCGTCCATGGATTTAACGACGGCGCGAACCATACGCCCCAACTCGGCGGCTACACGCACACGCCTATGTCCAAAAACCACCATGAAGCGCCCAGATGTTTCAGGGTGAGGTCGCAACAATACCGGTGTATCTTGTTGCCCGGTTTCGATTGAGGTCTTGAGCTCTTGAAACGCGTCGTCATCTAGCCCGAGCCTGTCGCTGACAAAGGAGCTGTCGATAAGGTCTGGTGATATTTCAACAACCGTTTCGCCGTCCATCATGCGGCGTGCATCTTCGGCAAGGCTGTCGATAGAAACCTTCATGGACTTAGATGCGCCGCGCATTGCGTAGTTTGTTCGCCCACCATCAGATGCCTTATCGGCGGCTGGTGCCATCACGCTTTTCAAGAGGTCTTTACGTGCCATGATGGTCCTCCAAACGAGCTGCGACGTGGATTTTCTTAGTCCTAACTTCTAAATCTGCACGGCTGTCAAAAACTGTCATATTCAGCGTCCCCAAGCTTCATGAATGAGGTCAGTAATTTCATCGTTCACGGCGTTAAGTGAGTCCATTGCACGGTCATAGGTGGCGCGGACAAATTGGGCGCGCTCGACTTCATACAATGTTTGCTTTGTAATGCCTGCATCAGAAATTGCCGTGGATTTGACCATATGAGATTGCAGCATTTGGCCGGGGAACATGGCTTGCATGAAGCCTACCATTTGCTTTTGCGGGCTATCTGTTGGCTCAAAGCGGGTCACAAGATAGCGAAACCATTTAAGGTTCATCTGAGCACCCGCATCGCGGATTGTCTTCATTATGCCGCCCAACATGAGAAGAAACTGGCTCATCGACATTACGTCCAACATCTGGGGGTGCACGGTGATCAGGACTGAACTCGACGCTGTAAGCGCTGTTAAGGTCAAATATCCGAGTTGCGGGGGGCAATCGATTACAACGATATCGTAGCGATCGTCGACCTCTTTCAACGCCTCTGAGATGCGTGTAAAGAACGCGCGGCCAGCCTGCGGATCCTTGCTCGTTAAGGCGACCGGCGTATCGTACTCGTACTCTTGAAGATCCAGACTTGCAGGAATGATATCGAGGTTTGGAATGTTCGTCTTACGGATTACTTCAGTTATAGATTTCCGTTCTTCATCGTAACGCAATGTCTCGTATAGGGAGGGCACCTCATCCAACTCTGGCTGAATTCCATGAAGCGCTGTTAGCGATGCTTGTGGGTCCAAGTCGATCGCGAGAACTCTATGACCGCGCAGCGCAAGGTGCTGGGCGAGGTGGGCTGCGGTTGTCGTCTTTCCCGAGCCACCCTTGAAGTTCACAACCGATATGACGTGGAGGTCTTCACCTTCTTGCCGATGCGGCACATATCGCTTCTTCCCAGAACGACCGTGCTTATCAAGGTAGGCCCTTAGCTCCAGCATCTGCTCCCCTGAATAACTACGCCGCCCTGAGGATGAAGTTGTTGGCTCAGGGCCTTTGCCCTCAAGATGCAATTTCTTGATGTTGGATTGGGTTACCCCGAGAAAGTACGCCACTTCGGCCAAGCTGAACTGGCGTAGACCCTTCTGAGCGTCGGGAGGATACTGCTCCATGCGCAACATATTGAGTCTGTCAGAAATCAATTCCCCCTGTTGAAGAATGATCTCGTCGAAGGGTATAGTGGCCCCGTTGTTCTCAAATTCCTTCATAGTCACCGCCCGCTCTCATCAAATATCGCTTTTAGCGCGATTTCTCTTATGTAAGTGTCATTAACGTGGAACGGCGAGTCGGGCAACATGTTTTCCACAAAGGTAATTATGCCTTTAGATTTTCGGCGGGAGCCCCACATCTTGTGGTACCCCAACTCAGTGGCGCAATTTTTCGCCTCAGCTGTTGGACTGGCACGCTCTGCGCGCCAAATTTCGCCAAGGCCAAATGACTTAACTGTTTATATACAAACGTTAATTCTAGGTCTGCACGGCTGTCAAATTGACGGCGTTAGTCACTACGGTAGAGTGGATACTTAAAACGTTGCGCCCTTGCAGACGAGCAGTGTTCAGCTTCGGACTATTGCACGAACTTGAGTTTCAAATACTTCGCGTGAGTGAAAACAAGACTCGCCTAACAGTGCGCATCGCAAAATTATCGCGGACCGATTCTCTTTGATTACTGACACGGCTTAATCGAAATAGTTGACCTTTAATGCTCTTGGCCAACCCTAAGGGCCGACTAAGAACAGGGTTTATGCGGCGTCTTTAGGGCCCCAAGGGATGATGGCTTGCAGGGACTTGTGATTCTGGCTCGCGGCTTTGCCGAGATTGGCGTTGAAGGCGTGATTGCGGTCCGTCAGGCTGACTTAGCGCGAAGCGCAAGGCGGGGCAGGGGGCGGGCGCAGCTCGTCTCCTGCCGCGTCACCAAAACCCTAGATAAATAAAAGCCCCCGCTAGCTAAGCGAGGGCAATGCGGTCTAATTGACCAACAGGGAGTGTTCCGACACTAACAGAAAATTCCTTGCTAGTCAGTAATTTCGTTTTCGTATTCTGGTGTCAGTGCGATAATTTCCCCGTCACTCATTCTAACGGCAAACCCTAAAGAATCCCCCGTCGCAACACGATCACAAGTGAAGCGCATAGAATCCAGATGATCCCGAAATGCGCTTGCTGATCCGTAACCTGGAATGTCGTTTGGGACACGATAAACCGCCCGCAGCTTTTCGTCCGTGGCAAGTAGCCCCAAAAGGTCTTTTTCTGGGTCTGGGTTGTTATCAAGAGAATATGCAAAAAGTTGGGTGATCTGACGCCCATGTAAAAAAGTGTTCATGCGGCCTCTCCTTGCTGTTCTGCCTCGGCTGCGGCAAGAATAAAATCCACTGCCTTTTGTGCTTGGGAAGCGGCTTTGAAAATCAAGTTTTTGTCGTCTTTTAACGCTTTCAACCATCCTTCGATATAGGCCGCGGTTTGCTCAAAATCAGGTGTGACGCCGATGTGAAGACAAAGCATAGCGTTCCCCAATTCAGCCACGAGTTCTTCAAACGCATAAGCTGCGCGGTCCTGAAACTTTTCAAAACGATCAAGGCGGTTTCTGTGACCTGTCCAATGGCAAGTTTCGTGGGCAAGGGTAGAAAAAAACCCGTTCACATCGAAGAAAGTGCCAATTGGGGGCATGTGAATTTGATCTTTCGCGGGGCTGTAATATGCGCGGGGTTCATCGCTGCTGATAATGTCCGCGCCTGTCGCTGCAAAGAAAGCATCAAGGCGCGGGTTTGCCTCGGTTCCAAGGTTTTCGGCTGGTGCTGGTGTGACATAGTATTCTGCGGGTAGGTCTTCGATCTGATCAGCGTTGAAGACATTGTTTGTCTTTGCGTATGCAATGCGGGTTTTGCCCTCGCCTTCGCTGTTACCTTCGGTCTGCTCGCCTTCTTTTTCAAAGCTGCCATAGAAAACACTACGGGCGCATTTTTCGCCTTTCTTAACTTTCCCGCCAAGCTCTGCCGCCTGATTGAAAGTCATCCAGTGAGCTGAATTATAGCCACGGTCTGCGGCTGTCGCCCACAACATCAAAATGTTGATCCCGTTGTAGGCTTCGCCGTTGTGACGCAACGGGAAAGATGCCCCCCCTTTGTCACCTGTCCACGGCTTGCGCCAAGGTGGTGTCCCTGCTTCGATCTGGGCGATAATGGTGTCCGTGACGTGCTGGTGAATATCAATCTTAGCCATGATCCGACGTTCCTTTGTGGTGGCACATTTGAGGCTTTGCGCCCCTTAATTGTGCGGGTTTTCGACCAAAGCCCTTTACGGCGTCGGCTCTAAAACTTGACACGTGGCGAACGCGGTGGGGGGCGAGACAAGATAAACCGACAGGGTTGGTGCGGCCCGCAGCGCAGCGAGGACACGGCCCTGTCTGTTTGTCTTGTCCGAGGGGGGAGGCCGCGCCTCCACCCTATCTTTCTGCCCGAAGCGGCGTTCGGTTTACCGAACCCCAAGGGACGCACCAGTGATCGTTACCCATAGGGCAGATTGGCGTGATCCTGGGCGGGCATGTGGAAAGGGAGTGTGGTGGCTCAGAGAGACGCCAGAGCGACCATTGACGCAGCTCGTACATGATCACGACGTCTGGTGTTCAGCCGCAGCGCAGCGCCGGCTTTACACTAGAGCGCGGTGACACGCCCACGTCGGGCGGGGCAGGGGCCTAACCATATTTGCTTTGTGGGTAATTTACATCTGAAGACTGAAAATATCCCAAAAGATGAGATCGCACTCACAATCGCCCCCGCCAAGTTTGGAGCGTTCTTTGCGACAGTTGTTGTAACCGCAAGTTTATAGCTTTTCAGCATAGGCGCATGGCAGATGATTATCGGTATTGTGAGATTTGCAATGTTGGTCTTTCCGAACCTACAAGGTTGGGGGAAAACAGCATTTGTTTGGGGCGTATCGACACTAATGGCCCTCAGTATGTTCACTATCGCAGTTACCTTAGCCATGGCAGCAAAGGCGGGGTAAGACGTAAATCTCCTTAGTATTGCGAACTCCACTTGACACTTGGACACTAAATCGCAGATTTAGAACATTACAAGAACATAGGAGAGGTTTGGATGCCTGTTTTTCCGGTAGAAACGCCAGTCGTCGCCAATGGTATGCCCCTAAGATTGGTGGGAAGTCCTGCGAGTGCTGGCTTTCTCTCCCCAGCAGGCGATGATCTTGAAGACGAGATTGATCCGATTTCATGGGTTGTGCGGCATCCGACCTCTACGTTTTGGTGGCGTGTCGAGGGCGATTGCCTTTGGGACGCAGGAATCCGCGACGGGGATTTGATCGCAGTAGATCGCGCTGGCAAGCGCCGAATCGGTCGCGCCGTTCTCGCTGTTGTTGAGGGGGCAGTAACCGCCAAAATTCTGCGCAAGCGGGATGGGAGATATTTTCTGGCCCCTGCAAATTCTAACGAACATTTCCCTGATATTGAGCTGACAGAGGACAGCGAAATTTGGGGTGTAATCGCGGGAATTGTGCGGCGTTACGATCTGGAATGAAGCGGCCTATCGCGATTTCCGATAGCGCAAATTTCTATGTGTCTGCAGAACGGATATTTGACCCCACATTGAAGAACGTCCCAGTCATTGTCT
Source organism: Yoonia sp. MH D7 (assembly GCF_054439475.1). Taxonomy (NCBI): domain Bacteria; kingdom Pseudomonadati; phylum Pseudomonadota; class Alphaproteobacteria; order Rhodobacterales; family Paracoccaceae; genus Yoonia; species Yoonia sp. MH D7. The sequence goes on along the minus strand of NZ_JBTJCF010000002.1, from coordinate 134,453 downwards.
TGTCGAATAATGATGGTTGCGCCGTCGCCCGTTCCGACGAAGCTAAGGCGCTCGGAATCCCGATGGGGGCACCATTGCATCTCTTGCGCGATAAAATTAAAGCGCATGGCGTACGCGTGTTTTCATCGAATTACACGCTTTACGGCGACATAAGCCGTCGCATTGTCGAGGTTTACGAGGATTTCACGCCAAATGTGGAAATTTATTCTATAGATGAGTGTTTCTTGGACTTCGGCGGGTTCAAAGACAGAGACGCGCACGCTCGGACTATGCGGCGCGAAGTCCTGCATAGGATCGGAGTGCCTGTGCGCGTCGGGATCGGGCCGACAAAAACGCTGGCAAAATGCGCAAACGACATAGCCAAGAAAAATCCGATATTTGGCGGCGTCATGGATATGATGGACGACACGCTGGCCGATTGGCTTTTACCGATGTTGCCAGTTGGCGATATTTGGGGCATTGGCCGCAAGACAGATGCCAAGCTGAAAAGGCTTGGCATTATCACGGCTGCGGACCTTCGGGCCATGCCCACGAAACAAGCGAGGGCTGTAGGCACGGTTGTTCTAGAAAGAACAGTATTGGAATTACAGGGTGAACCGTGCCTAGCCTTCGATGACGTTGAACCGCAACGCAAGGGCATGGCTGTCACACGATCGGCGGGCCAGCCGATGATGGACTTTGACACTGTGTTTCAGGCGGTGTCGGCGCATGTGACCCGCGCAGCGGAAAAACTGCGTCAACACGGGCTTGTCGCGGGAACGCTAACTGTGTTTTTCCACACCAACCGCCACAGAAAAGACAGGCCGCAATATGCCGGTTCTCGCTCAACGCGGATTATGCCTATGTCCTCAAACACTTTCGAGCTGGTACAGGCGGCGCGGCGATGTGCTGAAGCCGCCTGGCCGAAAGGACAGGCGGCAAATTTCGGGTTCACCAAAGCGGGGGTGATGCTTGATGATCTTCTGCCGACAGAAGATCAGCCTCGAACACTCTTTGATGCGCCACGCGGTAAGGAAAGCGCAGCTATGAAAGCGCTCGATCAAATCAATGACAGGTTCGGGAAAAAGACAATGGTGCTGGCAAGTGAGGGCATGAAGCGGCCTTGGCAACTTCGTGCGGGTCATCGCAGCCCACGATACACCACACGGCTATTGGATCTCCCTGTTGTTCGGTAAATAAGCAGTCGGCTTTAAAGAAATCCGATTGTTTGCGACCATGGCCGTAATAGCAGAGTTCAATACAGGGTTCGGAAATGAATGAGAAGCTGACAAAATCCCAGATGCGCTTTCATAGGATGCATGACAGGAAAGTGGTTGCTCCACCTCAGGGTTCCCAGCCGCCGTTAGATCGGTCGCAGCATTTTTACCATTTGGTTTTCCGCCACTCCTAGTAAGGACGGCCCAATGCAGACTTTGGGCGAGGTTAGCGACGCTCCAGCACAGCTTACCGATAGCGGGCATGGGACACGGCCCGAGAAAAAACGAAATGCTCTCTGGACCGCGTTATGATTTTTCTGCTGAGGAATATGCCGAGCAAAAAGCGTAGCGGGTCACGACAACCTGGTTTTCAATGAGAATATTTTTTGTTTGATAATGCCAATATTTGATGGCAAGTCGTATTTAATTATTCTTGGAAAAATAGCGGAACTAAAATGCAAGTAAGTGTTCGTGATAACAACGTGGATCAGGCGCTTCGGGCGCTCAAAAAAAGCTACAGCGTGAAGGTGTATTCCGCGAAATGAGGCTCAAAGAACATTTCGAGAAGCCGTCAGTTCAGAAGGCGCGCGAGAAAAAAGAAGCCATTAGCCGTCAGCGTAAACTCGCACGTAAAAAGGCTGAACGTGAAGGCTGAGGCCAAACCACCTGTCTTGATAGCAGATATCAACTGCGCTGCAGAAATTCGGTAAAGGGGGCTCTCTGCGACCATTTGATCGGTCGCGGTATGTTCAACCATCAGACCCCAGTGTGGCACCCTCAGGCGGACTTTGACTAATCTCTTGATTGTTATGTCATGACTGACGAAGCTATTGTTCATTTCGAATTCAATTGGGAGGCTACGCGTGAAGAGAGTGACTAAATTAGCAGCAACACTAGCTGCCGCTACCTGTTCTCTGCCAGCGCACGCGCAATCGGCTTTCGAATCCCAGCTGTGTGAAGCGGCAAAGACAGGGGGTGTTGTCGAACTCGTGTATCATGAAGATGCCAGCAAGGATTGCTTGCCAAGACTGATAGACGTTCACCAAGTCGCAATTGGTAACAACGGACGGCTATACTTGCATGGTTGGCAAACCCGTGGATGCACGAATGGGCGAGACTACGAGTCCGAACGTATTTTTCGTTTTGACAAAATACAATCGGTAAAAACCGCTGAAGGTACGTTTGGCGAGAGGTCACAATCCGTTAAAAACGAGGGTTGGGACGGCTGCATCGGTTCGAATTGCTTCATCGACGAGAACATTTGCGAATAGAGTTGTCTAAATAGGTGACAGTTAAAGCAACTACGGCCCATAGCATGCGTAATTGGGCTACCCTCTGTTCTGAGGTCGAGCTCCCGATAAGATCACAGGATGACTGTGAACAAGGGAGAAAGAAGATGGAATATTTTGCCGGAATAGACGTATCGCTTCGATCCTGTGCGCTTTGCATTGTTGATGGCAGAGGAAAAGTGCTTCTTGAACGAGAGCTGCCCTGCGAGATCAGCGATATCACTAAGTACCTTGCTGAGTTCGCACATCCGATTGAACGGGTGGGCTTTGAAGCGGGCACGATGAGCCAGCACCTGTACTTCGGTTTGACAGCAGAAGGCTTCGATGTGGTTTGCATGGAGGCGCGACAGGTCAATGCGGCGCTATCAGCAATGCGGAATAAAACTGACAAGAATGATGCTCGCGGGATAGCTCAAGTGCTACGCACGGGCTGGTTCAGCCCGGTACATATGAAGAGCCGAGAGGCCCATGGCGTCCGTGCCTTGCTTAGCACGCGCAAGGCATTGCTAAAGAAGACAATGGATCTAGCCAATGAAGTGCGCGGTTTATTAAAGATATTTGGCATTCGTCTGCCCAAGACTGTGCAGCACGGCAGTTTCGATGGTGTTGTCCGACCGATGATCGAGATGGATGACGTTCTGGCCCATGCCTTGGTGCCACTATTAGATGCACGTGTTGTGTTGTATCAGCACTTTCTGGAACTGGATCGGCGTGTCAAACGCGCCGCCAGCCAGGATGAGGTTTGTATGCGAATGATGACCGTTCCGGGTGTTGGACCGATTGCATCATTGACCTTCAAAGCCGCTGTGGACGATCCTACGCGCTTCAAACGGTCACGAACTGTAGGCGCGCATTTTGGGCTAACACCGCGACGATATCAGTCAGGTGAGCACGACAATCCTGGTCGTATATCGAAAGCGGGGGACAGAGACGTTCGCGCAACTTTGTATGCAGCTGCAAACGCTTTGCTGATGCGGACGATGGCCGGATCGCAGATCAAATCTTGGGGTATGCGGCTAATGCGCACCAAGGGTCGTCGTCGCGCCGTTGTAGCTGTCGCACGTAAACTCGCCGTCTTGCTCCACCGGATGTGGATAGATGGCACAGAATTCCGTCAGGACCAAGTGGGGGGCAAGGCATGACCTAAAGCCCAAACACCAATCCTAACGGGGTCGTCCCTCACCGGACGAGGTTCGTGGAAGAAGCCGAAAATGTCTGCTGCGCAACGTGAAGCGCGTCCCAAAGCAAGGCTCTCCACGTCCGATCCGACATATGCGTGCAGCGGTGCCATCACGGCATCAACCAGACTGCGAAGAGAAGCGTGACCCGGATGAGTGACAAAGACCCGGAAGAAAGAAAGAAGGAAAATGAGCTTGACCCAAACGCCCAATTAGAGAAGCAGCCGTTGGCCTACCCTAGGCAATGCTGCGATCGCAGCCCGCATTGCCGTCATTCGCCGCAACCGCGAAACTAGGCAAAATTGAATTCACAGTTCGCGGGACTTTGCTACCGTTCAGGCCGCTCCCGTGCTAGAGATGAGTAATGCTACGCAAATTCAGAAACTTCAGTGAAGATCGCATTCAACAGCAAATCCGCGCAGTGATAGGGCGTCACGGCGCTGAACTGCATGAAAAGGTGCGTGTCGCAGACATCGTAAATATCGACATGCTAGATCGACGCGAGCTAGGCACATACGCGTTGCAGTCCCATTTCGATTTTGTTTTGGTCGACGCAAACCAACATGCCGTCGTCGCCATCGAATTTGATGGGCCAGGACACAGTACGTCCAACGACGAGAAGAAGAATTCGATTTGCAATCAGGCAAACCTACCGTTGTTTCGCATCTACGGGTTTCAGGAAGTGCGCGATATCAACGCAATGACGTTAACGCGTTACTTGGTGGAGCTGGTATTCCATGCTCGCGTTTTCCAGCAAATGATAGCCGACGGGCACCTCGACATGAGCGAGCCTTTTATGCTCAGCAGCTTCATCAAGAACGAGGCCAAGAGCATTTTCGATAGTGAGTTCGATTTCGTCGCAAACGCTAACGGCAAGCTGACACGTGCATTGAAACAGAACGGTTTGGCCGACGATGATCTACCGCACCTGAGTATCGACAGACTAATCGTGCGGTCTCCAGACGACGAATTTCGCGCCTTCGTTTCGATTAACTCGTCAAAGGGTTCGATCATGGGCAAGGCAAGAGTGCGTATCTGCCTGCCCTCACCTGGTTTCCTTTCGGAGATTGGAAGCATACCGATGGAGATCGCGCAATTCGCCGACGGGATGGCCTGCGATGATCTCTTTGAGAACATCCGCCTAATCGGCACTGGTGCGGGTCATGTGGTGAGATCAGCAGACGAAGTGCTTCGAGAGATCATGGGCCTCGGTCGCCAAGGCTACTCATTCGCGTCAGGCGGAGGCAGCAATCGTTCCGACGTCGACCTGATTGGGGCATTCACGGCTGGCAAAGGTGGGAAGCTCTTTTGATCGAGCCGGCCCAAACCGGACGTTTACCCGTTGATCTTGTCTTACCTTGCTGCATCACCAAAGTGGACGTACATTTTTTTGCGCAGACCTCTTTAGATTGGCAACTCGATCAGATGTCATAAATCGTCAACAAAATGAATTCATTAAAGATAGGCGCACAGAGTGGTTGTTAAGAAGCGAGATTTGAAACTTGTAGTTCAATTTTGCTTGTCGTTGCCTTTTTAAACTTCCGAAACTCAGATCTACAACGCCTCATGCTACCCACTCTTTTGTCAGGGTCACTGTCGTCGTCAAGAACATCATTCATGAGACTCATGATTTGATCCTCAGCTGGATCAAACATGTCCAACCAGTCGAAGTCAGAAGAGAACTTGCTTTCATCGGCATCCATTAGACGATCTTGAATTTCGGACATCAGACCCATTAATACGCGGTTTTTCGTAAGCAATTGTTCTTCAGTTTCGGCCGGAAAGCTAGGTTGCGTAGAAACCTGATACAACTCCCGAACAACAGCTTCGGATCGCCTTAGCGCATCCTCCAATGGATCACGGACCCTAGACCTGAATTCCTCCAGGTTCACCAGCCTTCTTGTGTTCTTTTGGTTTGAATTAGCCGTGTAAAAAGTGTTTGCGACATTCCAAAGCAAAGACACAGAGGTCAGCCCAATGGTTAGTATCTTCCAAGTTTCCAAGCGTCAGGCCCAACCCATTAGGAGAATATCAGCAAGATTCAGTACGCAAAGGCGGAGCCCCGCTTCGTCCGAATGCGCCGTAACCCTTGTTCTATCTGGCGAAAAACGGTTGGGTTTGCCTGAAAACTGTAGTGTTTTAAGAATTCTTCATCAGAATTGAAGCCGCGAACGCTCTTTGAAAACATTCCTTGAAAGAAGGAATTTGCAATTGCGTCAACTTCGGACGGAATGACGAACAACACACCCTCTTCTGCCTCATCCAACTCATCCAGACCATAGAACTCCCGAGCAACCACACCCCGCTCATGACCAGACAGATTCCTTACAGATTTACCGTGCAAGAACGAATCAATGTTAAGTTCAATCATCTCTCATTCCATCCATGATTTTTTGCAGATATTGCGGGTCAAGTGTGAACCGAATACTAATGGCTGTGCCAGGAAGGCCTTTTTGCAAGTCGAATACGTGGTTTTCATCGGGGATTACCATAGCAGAGTTATCGGGATTGCACCATTGCACACGAGCTGTCTCCGCTCCTATGTTATGACAGCTAAAATATGGACTTTTTAGCTGAATGCAAGAACGGCCTGATATGATCGTGATCTCGGGCGTCAATTTAGCGTTGTCCGTCGCTCCCAATACGTTCGTAAGTTGCAACATTTGCATAAGTCCATAGCCGCCCCGTCCGTCTTTGTCAGCCTCAGGAACACACGTTACACCATCTTGCATTGCCGCAAGCGTTTTAAGCGTTTCAACTGATTGAGGCGCGTTGAGGCTTTTCATCTTGGTTGTGTAGCCTTCCAGATCTGCCTGCTGTTCGTCCGTTGCTCTCTCTAAGCTTTTTGCGAATGTGTCTCCCACCGACACAATTCCTATATGTGCAATGAATCTAGAGCTTCCCTCAACGTCACGTTTTGCCAAGAATCCGGCTACAGTCCAAGCTCCGTCCCGACGGTTGCCGTCAGAGTGACGCTCGGCATTTTCTAAAAGCTCTCCCAAAAGCTCCTTTATGTTACCTCTACCACTTTGGGTTAGTTCAAGCTGTATTTCTGGTCGGGTAAGCCATTCGTCTAGCGCGTCACAAAAACGATCCGACGCATGGTCACGGCTTGGGACATCAAAATAAATACTTCTTGAACGACTATCTCCAGTTTTACGCCTACGAGTAAGTGGAAATGCCCAAACATCGTCAAAGTCCTCTATTCCCCTGAAGCCGACTTTAAGGTCTTCCTCAATACCGATGGCTGCGAGCACTTTTTGTAAGGGAATATCCATCTCCCCGCCTTTGAAAACTGGAAGCAACTCGCTCCAAAATTCTGTGAGAAGCATGTAGGGTACGACATCCAGACAATATTTATCTTTGAAATTTATGCGGACAGCGGACTTAGTTGCCTCGTAAGCGGCAATTCGGACCAAACCGGTCAAGCAATTCTCTGGCGAATCCAAGAAGCTGAAAGACCGAAGATCAATTTCTGATGGCTGTCCGCTGCTGTTGGCAGCTCGCTCTTCGAACTTTAGCCATTTTCCAGGTATATTCCTTTGTGGGTACATATGATCCAGAAGGTCAGATGATCTACGGCCGCGAAGGAGAAGCACCAGATCACCTTTTGTGAGTTTGGCACGTTCAAGATTATATTTTTTTGGTTTACGGACGATGTTTTTAATTGCTCGCTTGTGGGCAGCCCGATCTCTTGGCCTCATTCCGGACAGATGCCATTCTTTTTCCAATCTTCGTCGTTTTTGAGAATCAAGGAAGTGTCTGACGTCAGCGCCTATGGGACCAAATAGCGTTATTTGATAAGAGAGTGTTTCTGGCTCATCGTCACCACTGAGGAGTGGAAGATGAGACAAACAACGACGAGCCCTGGCGAGAAGATCGTCAAAGACATCAAACGCGCCACGCGCAAGCATTACTCATCCGAAGAGAAGATCAGGATCGTTCTGGATGGTCTGCGTGGTGAAGACAGCATTGCAGAGCTGTGCCGCCGTGAGGGTATCTCTCAGGGCATTTACTACAAATGGTCCAAGGACTTCATGGAAGCCGGAAAGCGGCGCCTTGCGGGCGATACGGCACGTGCGGCGAACACTGACGAGGTGAAGGATCTGCGCCGTGAGGCCCATGATCTCAAGGAAGTTGTGGCGGAACAAACGCTCGAACTCCGTTTGCTTAAAAAAAGCATGCTGGGCGATGGGGGCAACCACGAATGAGATATCCTGCATCTGAGAAACTGGAGATCATCCGGCTGGTCGAGGAAAGCCACCTGTCAGCACGGCTCACGTTGGCAAAGCTGGGCATTCCCCGCACCACATTCTACCGTTGGTATGATCGATATTTGCGGCGTGGCGAAGTTGGACTGCAGGATCAATCGCCGAAGCCCAAACACGTCTGGAACCGCATTCCTGACGAGGTGCGGCGCAAGGTCGTGAAGTTGGCGCTGAAAGAAACCGAGTTGTCGCCACGTGAACTGGCCGTGACGTTCACGGATCGAGAAAGCTATTTCGTATCAGAGGCTTCGACGTATCGGATTTTGAAGGCGCACGATCTGATCACCAGCCCAGCGTTTATCGTTATAAAGGCGGCGAGCGAGTTCAAAGACAAAACCACGGGCATCAATCAGTTGTGGCAGACGGACTTCACATATCTGAAGATCATCGGATGGGGCTGGTTTTATCTCAGCACGATCCTCGATGACTACAGCCGATATATAATCTCGTGGAAACTTTGCACCAACATGAGAACCCAAGACGTGACGGACACATTGGACTTGGCTTTGGCAGCGTCGGGATGTGACCAAGTTCATGTCGTCCACAAACCTCGCCTGCTGAGTGATAACGGCTCCAGCTACGTCTCGGGGGAGCTGGCGGAATGGTTGAAAGACAAGGATATGAAGCACAGCCGTGGCGCGCCCTATCATCCTCAAACGCAGGGCAAGATCGAGCGGTGGCATCAGACCTTGAAGAACCGCATCCTGCTGGAAAACTACTTCCTACCCGGCGATCTTGAGGCTCAGATCGAAGCCTTCGTAGACCACTACAATCACCAGCGTTACCACGAGAGCCTGAACAACGTTACACCCGCCGACGTATACTTCGGACGCGACAAAGCCATTCTACAGCAACGGGAAAGGATCAAACGTAAGACGCTCGAAACGCGACGCTTGCATCACAGACAACACGCCGCATAATGCAACCAACCAGATGAGCCGAACTCTCTCTTAGTCTAGGCCGCCTTTGGTGCCAAAAACCCTGACGACGGACAATCAGCAGCTCGGCCGATTTCCAAACTTTACGAATTGATGAGACAGGCAGGGTCATGGACCGGGCTTTCTGTTGTTGGTTTGTTTGTGACAATCCTAGCATTTCATGTGTCTTTCTCTAAGGAAAAAAAGGCCATTAACCGTTGATTAAAGGGCCATCTTCATCTGCCAGTTCGGAGAAACAGGCTGGCCCAATCGCTTACGATAATCGGTGTAAGCGTCTTCGAAGGTTCCCAAATAATATTTGCACGGGGTCCATGCCTCGCGCAGCTTGTCGTCGCCAAAAGCGTCATTGATGAGCAAGGCCATCACTTCGTAACCGTGGCCCATTTTGAAACAGCTGTCGAAAGGATCGTGCATCACGAAACCGGCTCTAATCATGCTGGCGGCGCGTGTCGCGCAACCCCGCGCTGTTGTCGAGAAACGGTCATAGCGGGGCCACCGCCGTTCATAGGCGCCTGTGGTCATTGCCATGCCGTCAATATTATCAACGTGCGTGTATTCCATATGAGATCTGTAAGGCACTAAACGAAGCGTTTTCATTGATCCGCCTCCGCCTGATAATGCTGCAGTGCGGATTTGTCCCATCGGGAAAAATCAAGCCCGGGCGCGTCTGCAAAATGGCGCAGATCGCAAAGGGCGGCGCGTAGTTTTTCACCATTCAATTCAATATCTGGGTATTGAGCGGCAAGTGCTTCGCCCATTGCGTCGGCTTGGATCGCGGCCACGTTCGACGGTTCCACATTCCCGTAGGTTTCAGCTTCAGGGGAAAGGTGGTGGATGGAAATTGTGACACAAGAAACGTCTATGGTGCTGTCTTCATCCAACAACCGCAAAAGGTCGGTGTTGATCATATGGGCTTGATCCGACAATTTTGGTTCTCGCGGGCAATCAAAGGTAAGTTGGACGGTCGCAACAACTTCCTCGCGCTCGGCAAGGTGTGGCTGCAAGACGGTGCGAGCCTCGCGTTCTCGCGGGATGCTGCCATCCTCAAGGATCAACAGGCCAAAAGAATTGTTACCATGAGTGATCAAGACCTGACCAAAACCGCGCAAGCCTTGGTCAGTCTGGAAACGGGCAATATAACCGCCTCCCTGACCCAAGGCCGTGACGTTGATTAAACGATCTGTGCTGATCTTCTCGGCTGTCGCCTGTGCTGCTTCAAGTGTCATTGTTTTTTCCTTAGATCATGCCAGCAAGAACGAGGGCGGATTTCATGCTTTTGGTGCCGCAGTCATGGCAAAAACCCAGCGTTTGATCCGGCTCATATTCTTCGAACAAATTGCAGTCTTCATTCATGCAAATTGCGGGAACGAGGCTATCGAGCATTTCCCAGCGATTGAGAAAATCTTCGACTTGAGCAAAGCCTTCCGACTTCGCCAAAATTGCCAGTTTTTGGGCGTCGGCGCTCATGTTGCTGCCTCCGCTGCGGTGCGCCAGTCGTGCGCCCAATGCAAAGGAAGCGCGCCAGTATTGCCGTCTGGAGGACATGGAAAAAGGGGTGTTAGCGCATTTAGCAGGGATTTGGTCGCGCCGCCCGAGTAGTAGGGGTTCATATCTTCGGGCATATCTTTCCAAGAAACATTGCGGCGACCAGTGCCGTTCAAGGTGCCTTCGTGTTTGATAACAATAGCGACCACTACGGTTTCATCACTCTCGGCCAACTCATATACACGCCGCAACTGTTCGGTGTTCTCGTCGTTCAACGGAATGCGAACAGCGGCAACTGCTGACGTATCGCCAAACGATGTTGCAACAATTTCCAAGGGCGCAAATTCTCGTGCAATCACTTCTTGACGTGCCTTGTCAGTGGTAAAAATGGTCGTTCCCATATCTTCGGTTCCTTTGTGGCGTGACCTATGAGGCTTTTTGCCCCTTAATTGGTCTGGTTTTGAGCGAAGCCCTGAAAGGGCGTCCGTCTCTAAAACTTGCCATGTGGCGAACAGGGTCGGGGAAATTGGAGTGGAAAATCGACAAGGTTGGTGCGGGCAGGAGGCGCAGCCGACAACTCGGACCTGACTATTTTTTTCGAAAATGGGGGCAGGAACAGGCCCCTATCTTTCTACTCGCAGCGGCGTTCGGTTTACCGAACCCCAAGGGTGCACCAGTGATCGTTACCCAAAGGGCAGATCGGCGTGATCGTGGGCGAGCTTGTGGAAAGGGAGTGTGGTGGCTCGGAGAGACGCCAGAGCGACCATTGACGCAGCTCGTCCATGATCGAGACGTTCTGGTGTTCAGCCGCAGCGCAGCGCCAGCTTAACACTAGTGCGCGGTGACACGCCCAACGGGCGGGGCAGGGGCCTTGAAGTAAGCCATCTTAAAACCCTTACAAACCCGACCAAACTAGCTGTCTTTGTTGAATCAGCACCCGCCAGACGATACCGTTAAATCGAGGTTGTGGCGGGCCATAAGGCCCGCCGAAGGCTTATGAGCCTTCTTCATCTTTGTCGCGAGGCGGGAAAGCGGCCATTTCGACGGTGGGGAACATATTGTGTTTGACGGTGATTGACGTGATCGCGCCGCTGTCGTCGGTGTTGATGAAAAGGACGCCGCAGTTATCCCAGTAGTTTTTGCCGTCTTTGCCTTCGGTTTTGACGCGGAGTTTAAGTGTTTGGTTAGCCATTGTTCCGTTCCTTTTTGGGTGTTTCGATGGACATGCCGAAGTGAACGGGTGGCGTGTGTCAAATGCTACTTTGTTCGAGCGGAATGGCCGAAGGTCAGGGGAAAGTAGTGTTTGAAGCGCAGTGTCTCACAGAACCCGTTCGCTATGTTCATCACTCAGAAACACAAGAAAGAGGAACGGACTTCTTTGGCGGACTATACTTTACCCATCTAAACCGTGGGAAATTCGAAAATGATGGGATTTGAGGAACGGCTTTGACAGCTCCCGACAGTGCAGACTCGTCACGGCTTCGACCAGAACGATATGTCACGGATAGCCGACAGTGCTTTCGGCCTCGGCAACAAGATGAGTGGAATATTGAATCTGAAGATGGTGATTTATGGTCGGCCCACGACTATCTGATGGCCTCGCAACATTTGCATAACGACTAGCGTTGCACTGCATCTGACCTTTCATGTTCGCCAAACTTGAAAATCTGCATTTTCTCGGCCGGATATGGGCTTAAGAGATGTGTGGCATCATCGACTGAACCTGTCAGCCATTGGTCATAGGTTTCTGGTGCTAAGATCAGGGGCATACGTTCTGGATGGATCGGCCGCACAATCTCGTTAGAGGTAGTTGTTATCATTGTGTAGGCAGGACAGTCCTCTTTGCCGTCTGGCCCCTCAAAGTATGAAACGGTCCATATCCCTGCAAAAGCAAACGGTGGCCGCTCATCTTCGCCCTTGAGGCCAAACCAGTAATAGGTCGCGGGTCGGCGACCTTTGGCCTCGCAAAATGAAGTGGCGGGGATCAAGCACCTTCGTTTGTGAAAGCTGCTTTTCCAAAGCCCAGAATTTTGAAGGCTATCGTCTCTGGCATTGTTCCACGCGGTAGGTTGAAGTGTTTTGCCAGTTTTCTTGCTGGTCTTAGTCGTGCGAAACCCCCACGACAAGCTGACCAACTCGCGCTCGCCTTCATCGTTACACCGAACAACGTGGCCCGGATATTTCGGCCAAATTGCGTCGAGCGGTTCGGCGTTCCCCAAATGATCATTCTTTGCCTCAACGTCAAATAATTGACGCATTGCCTGATTAGCAGTGGTGTTGGAATAAAGATTACACATACTTCAAATGAACAGTAGATACGTCGTTTGGTCAATAATGCCCCCGCTGGAATGGCAATGACATGCGGGTTCGCGCGAATAGTGCCGGATCGGGCAGGGCAGGGCGAAGTCCCTCCATGCTCGATCATAACTGCCCTCTCAACATCAGACAAAAAAGACTCCGCCGAAGCGGCGGCCAGGTATCATCCTCACCATAAGGAAATTGGAAAAAGAGAGACCAAAACCTTGTGTCTCAGCCTATTTAAGCCTGTGGCAAATCATAAGGGCTTGCGAGGCCATATTTGATTCCATCTTGTTCAAAAAAACCAGCGCGACCCAAAAACCAAGCCCGATGAAATTCCGAACCGGCAATCACGCGTTTAAACTTTTTTGGCATTATCCAGCCGTGGGGCCCAGCAAGATAAACGCGATGGTAGATAAAATTCATAGTGCTGCGCCTTTTCAAAACGACTGACTGACACGCGATTAGTTTACTGCAAAAACCAAACGCGTGTCGATTGTAAGAAAGCTATATTTGGGACAAGAAAGGGCTGGGCGATTAAGCGCCCTGCCACGTTTTCTAGGCCATGCCTTCGGGCAACCATGCCGCGATATGGGCGCATTGATCGTCGGTCAGTCCAAGTGCGCTGCGGGTGGCTTCGTCGGCAAACAGACTTTCCAACTTTTCAGCCTTATCGCCCTTTTTCAGCTTTTCAAAGCTGGTGACGGTCGGGTGATCCATGGCAAGCCCCAGAAAGTCGCCCCAAAGGGTGACAAGGTAGGGGCCAGCCACGCGCCCGAAAAAGTTTTCAGCGGTCGGCGTGAATGTTTCGCGGGTTTGCTTGCTCGTAATCTTGTCGATCATCGCGCCAAGGTCGGCGTCTCCTACTGAAAGCTGGCTGACCAGAAAGCGGTTCAACACGTCCATGATCCTTGCATCGCCGCGCTTGCGGAATTTGGCGAAGTCGGCGGCGTGGTCACGATCAAACGGGTTGCGGTCGTCACGCTCCGGTGTAGTCAACCGCTTGTCGAGCGTGTAGCCAGTTTCAGTTTCTGGAACATTCGGCACATCGTCCATGCGAATTCCATAGGCGCTGTCGTAGCCCATCTTGCCGCAAAGTTGGAAGGCCAGAAGGTGAAGCACAAGTTTTGGATCGTCTAGCATGGCGTTCTGCCGTGCGCCCGTTTCGATGCGGCGCAAGTTCATCCGTAGTTTTTCGGAAATAGCGGCCTTTGGTGCCTTATCAGCTGGCTGGTGATGGTTCGGCGCAATGATCCCTGCGGCCTCCGCCTCTGCGCGATCATCGCCGCGCACCATGCCGTTGCTTTCCTGTAGCTGGCCCTCACGGTCTACGGTCAAGATCACACCTGCAAGGGCGCGCTGCTCCTGCGTGTAATCGCCTTCCTGTCTGGCCTCCAATGCGTCCAGTTCGGCTTGGCCTTCGTCGTCCAGCACGTCACCATTCGCGAGGTCTGCCAGTTCGTCGTAACGCTCCGCTTCGGCCTCGGACAATACGCCCTCAACAGGGTAGATGCGGCCCATATTGGCGTTGTCGGTGTAGTCCCACGGAATATGGGTGTCCTGAACCGCGTCGGCCCATTTCCAGCCGTTTTGGGCTGCATACCCTTGGCGGACAAGTTCCAGCTTTTCCGCGAAAAGTGTGTCCAGCAAGGCGGGGTCATTTAAAAGACTGTGGTCCGCAAAAAGATCGCTGCTGACGTTGCCACCTGCCTCTTTGTAGGTGCCCAATGTCACAAACACGGCGCGACGGTCTGTGCTGCTCACGCTGTCTGGCTTCAAACGGCTTTTGATATTGTGATCGCTCATGCCGTAACCGCGCTCGTTCTGCTCAATAGCAATCTGCAAAACCTCAAGGGTCAAAGCCTCGTCGTCGCTGACGGTAAACGCCTTGGCGTGGCCGATATTGATCTGACCCGCCTGCAAGGCGTCCAGCACGGCGGCGGGTAGATTTGCCAATGCCAAGCGGCGATAAACGTGGGCCTCCGTCACCCCAAACGCCACAGCAATGGAAGGGATAGGGATGCAGTGTTCGTGCATATCACCAAACGCCCGAATTTCATCGGCTGGGGTCAAGTCCTCCCGAACATTGTTCTCGCTCGCGGCCCATGCACGTGCAGTAAACTCGTCGGGTGCCATGTGAACGGGGATTGTTTGAAACCTCGGATCGTCTTGCAACAATGCAAGGGCGCGGTGGCGTCGTCCACCTGCAACAATGCCAACACGGCTGTCCGTGTCCGCCAATCCAGAAAGCGGGTGGATTAAGCCAACCTCACGAATATTTCCAGCCAGCGCCGCAATGCTTTCATCATTTATAACTTTGCGCGGATTCAACTTGGATACATAGGTATCGGAAAAGTTAACTTGCTGGAACGAAGCGGTGATTTTTGTTTCTTTGGTCATTGGGTAATTCCTTGATTTGTGGTGATTGATTTGAGTAGCCCGCCCCTTCGTGGGGCGGGGCTGATTAGTATTCTGACGGTTGCAAGATGGTCAGAACGCGGCGGGTAACTTCGGGGTTTTCGGGTTCTTCGCTTCCGTAAACGTAGGCGGTGTCGTAAAGGTCGATTTTCCAAATCAACTTGATTTCTTCGCCTTCTTTGGTGACTTCAAACGTCCCAAAAGTATGGTCAAGATACGGGTCGTTATCTTCATTGAAGGTGTCGAAACCCTGCACCGCTGTCATGATTTGGGCTTGTGTTGACGGGGGCATTTCCGCAACGCTGCGGGTCATTACGATCTGACCTGCCACAGTAAAATCTGCGCCCCATGTCGAACGGAAACGGTCGTTCTGTTTTGCGATCAAAATGTTACGGTCACGCGCCGCTTGTTCATCATCTGACAAATATAAAACTTGGTTCATATCTTCGGTTCCTTTGTGGTGCGACCTCTGAGGCTTTTTGCCCCTTAATTGGTCTGGTTTTGAGCGAAGCCCTGAAAGGGCGCTCGTCTCTAAAACTTGCCATGTGGCGAACAGGGTCGGGGAAATTGGAGCGGAAAATCGACAAGGTTGGTGCGGGCAGGAGGCGCAGCCGACAACTCGGACTTGTCTATTTTTTGCGAAAATGGGGGCAGGAACAGGCCCCTATCTTTCTACTCGCAGTGGCGTTCGGATTTTCCGAACCCCAAGGGCGCACCAGCGATCGTTACCCAAAGGGCAGATCGGCGTGATCCTGGGCGGGCATGTGGAAAGGGAGTGTGGTGGCTCGGAGAGACGCCAGAGCGACCATTGACGCAGTTCGACCATGATCGCGACGTCTGGTGTTCAGCCGCAGCGCAGCGCCGGCTTAACACTAGTGCGCGGTGACACGCCCAACGGGCGGGCAGGAGCCAGATAGTTAAGCGTCACTGACATATAAGTCAAAAAGACTTGGGTGGCAGAAATAGTTTTAAGCGCGTCAATTGCCTGTCCTTCATCAGCATGGGGTAAGGGCAAGATTTTCCCCGGTGATCCTAAACGGCCCCACTCAAATATTATATCAACACCACCAAGAAGAGTGGGTTGGATTGTCATGTAATAAAACCGCCGCATGTTAATGCTGGGATCGATTCGTCGCAAAAGCGACCGATCGGGAAGCAGCTCAGGTTGGGATCGACCCTGTTCGCTCAAAACCTATCTCGGCCTCTCATCAAAAAGCGGGTTTTGCGCGCTTACAGAAAGAAATCCATCGGGCGGTCAGACTTGGATGGCTCAGTGAAACTTCATACTGCTTTAGATTTGCCCTGAACCGTTCTGCAACCATTGTCGAACAAGGACGTTTTGAACCGCCGGGCAAGTTTTCCATAGCGAGTTTTAGCCAATAGGGGCTGTATTTTACGCCGCCGCTGTCAGGAAAGGCTTCAGGGGCTTCTTTTTTCTCTCTACAATTTTCAGTGCTAAGATTGCTATCTAAGATAGCTTTCTCAGGAGGGTGACGCAGTGCGTCATGGGCAGCTTTTAGGACAGTGCAAAACCATTTCTTGAATGCGGGGAAGGCGATACGGCTGAACTTGTTACGAAAACGGCTTTGGGGGTCTTTGCGATACTCGCGTTCAAGGATGCCATGGCTTTCGAGGGCAGCAAGCCAGCGTTGTACGCTGCGATGTGACACGCCCCAGTATTCGGCCAACTCGTTGATGCACAGCGGGCGCGTCTGGTAGGCGCGATCCTTGCTGAAATCATAACGCTTATGTTCAAGATAGTGGATCAGATTTATGAGCTGATTGGCATACTCGCGGCCATACGCTTTGAAGAGTGCTGGTTTGGCGACCGTATGAATGAATTTGGCGAACTGTGCGGTTGATGGTGTTGGTAGTTTGGTTTTGGTTTGTTCTTTACTAGTCATGATGGCCTCTAAAATCTGAGGCAAGGTGTTTAGGCAAAAAAACTTTATACGCACAAATGCGGTTTTTGCTTGATTGCATGTAAGGGAGGCCGTAGAAAAGAACTTGATTAGAGTTTCTTCAAGGACACCAATCCTTGTTTCTAAAGCCCCCCGTTTAGGTTTACACCTTGCGGGGGTTTCGCTTTTCGTGGGGTCGTGTCTGCTCCTCTTTATGATCCTTTAATGATCACTTTTACCGTAAAGTAAGTCATAGTCGGGATAGGAAAATTTGTATTTTGCCGCTCTAGCGACACAACTTTAGTAACCGACACGCTCAAAGCCGTAATGGCCCTCATAGTCTCTCCATTCAACGAAAACGGCTCGTGCTTGAAGGCGACAGCCGCTTGTTGTTGGGCCGAAAGCATGCGGAACATCGTCGCGGCCAGCGCTCTGCCATCCAAAGTCACCTTGGGTTCCATAGCTCCCCTCGCGGATCCTGTGGTAACGACTACAACTGCCCCCTTCAGACGAAGGATCGCGATCATCGTCAATGTGAACGTCAAAGACTCGAATGGAACGAATGACGTCAAATTCAGCACCGCTAATATCAATATCGGAGCTCTCAACTTGTGCAGGGTGCAAGAAGTTTAGGGCGTCAATTTGGTCGCTTTCGGTGCGAATATCCGCCATCAGTAATTGCGTTATGGAAGCGTCAACGGAGGCAGAAGCGTCCTGCGGATTGTTAAAACGGTTTTGGCCGGCTGTATCAAAATAATAGTCATCGTCGGGATAGCTTTGACTAATGGGGGGCGCGCCCTGAAACGCAAAATCCAGCAGTCGTTGTGATGGTGAGGATACGTCGCCAGCGGCAATGCCCATTGGACAGCGCCAAATTTGAAGTGGAGGTTCAACGGGCCAAGGCGTGATCCGCCTGATAAATACAGTGCGTGCGTGGGCGCACTCGACTGAAGCAGGCCATCCACCAGATAGACAAAGCAAAATGGCGCAGTCTACCTGATATGCTTTTGCAACTGTAGGCATTGAAGTAGACGCAACTACTGTGCAGACAGCGGCGGCTGCGGTTTTGATTGTTTGAACATAGCGCATGATCTAACTCCAATTGCTTCTCGCCCCTAAAAACACGGGTTAGACGCCAGTGGCAAGTGTTTTTTGATGTTGTTAGATATTTAACGACAGCGGTAGGTGGGTATTTGCTGGCTTTGTCATGACCACGTTATTGGGCAGACAGCTACAAAAGCGCTGGGTCATCGACCCAATAAGCGCTTCAACCGCCAGCCCGCGAAGATGATGTGGGGCGGTAATGACAGGGAGTAATGTCCGCAATTCAGGTTCAAAATATCCGGTTTTGCCCCAGCTTTTTTCAAGCTTCCCAATAGCCGTTCCGACAGCTCTGGCAGCACCACCGTATCTCTTTTAGCTAAAACTATTTGAAGATCGAGGTCAGGCCGCGATAGCTTCTCAGCATAGGTTTCTAAGTTCAGAACGTGCCATGCCCGATTCAGATCGGTCAACTCGATGTATGGTTCCAGGCTTTCGCGTATCAAGAGTGTCGCGCGACCGGTCCATACCATATCCGCGAGGCTTCCAGCAGTTAGAAATAAGGATGCCTTTGAAACGGCTGGCTCGTGTGCTGCAACCAATCCAGCCACCCATGATCCTAAACTCATGCCGAGAACGGAAATTTGACCATATCCTTCACTTTTCAACCAATGAATGAGCTTTCGGGCATCCCAGACCGCTTGCCGAGTGGACTGGATGGTACACCCTAGATTTGAGCTAAGCATGAAGTCGGCGTGCATTGAGCCAGGACGACTTCGTTCAAAGTGATATGGAAGTGCTATCTCAACGACAGTTATGCCGCGTTTAGAAAAAAAACTAGCTATCTGACGATTGCGCTTGGTTGCGTTCCAGTGATGGAAAACCACTAGCGCGTGATCAAGAGAGCCGCTTTCGGTGATCTTAGCCCAGACGACGTTGTTCTTTTCGCAATCAGTGACAATGCCAGAAGAAAATTTGATCCATCCATCGGCCACTTCAATGCCAGCCAAGGTTTCGTTTGGATCATCATAGAAAGAGGGATCATTCGCGGCCTTCTCAGCAAGGCGACAGAAATCAGCGATACCCGAAACCTTGCCTGCATTTGAAAACGCTAGATCAGCGCCAAGCGCAAAATCTGCTTTTCGTTTGGGTTGATCCCCACGATTTGCGTGCTGTTCATCCCTTCGGTCGAGCCACCTATGATACATTTTGATCTTCCTTAAGATTATCTGCTTGCTTAGCCCCAAAAGTCGGATCGAACAGGCCATAGATCCCGAACACACACCCAACGCCTAGAAACAACGAAAATCCAGTAAATGAGCCGATAAACAAGTAGCCGGACACAAGCGCTAACAATACCGCCGTCATTGCACTTAGAGACAAGTGAAACGAGCTTCTAAATCCTAAACGGACGGAACCATACATAAAGACAACACATGTCGCGAATGCGATTATAAGACTGCTATAATGTGTGGGCATACCGTAGGTTATGCCGTCACTGCCACCGCTTAAGCCCTGAAAAAATGAAGACGCATCTATGAGCAACCAAGACCAAACATTCGTAGCGCTCGATGTCAGATATAAGCTCTGAACCTTCGTGCAAACAGCGATCAAAACCCCAAGAATGGTGCATCGAAATATTCCCTGCATCACGCGAAGTCCGGCGGCATTAAGTTTTCGTCGATTTTCCGTTTCCAAGTCGTTCTGTGATCTCTTCCCAATCTCGCAAAGGTCATGGGCCAAAGTGTAAAGCAGGATGAGACCAACAAAGAAAAGATAAAAGCATAGACACATATATAGATAAGCGATGCCTGTGAACACGATCGCTTCCGGTACGGATACAATTTCGGGGTGCAAAATTGCCAATGAACCCCAGTCTGTCGCGGTACGACGAACTCCCTCGATCAACGGCATCAAGCTCACACTGAACCATTGAAACAGACCCGCAATCGGCACGCAGATGATTAAGACTGCCCAATATGTATATGAGGAAGATAAAACACATCGGTTCCAACCTTCATCGTCCTCTGCATTGAGTATGGTTCGTCTCTGATCCTTCCAGAAAACTACTAACTCTACTACAAAGGCAAAAAACAAAGGCATGAACACCATGAATAGCACTGTCCAATTAGGTGCCCAAATGAACCCGACTTGCTTGACTATCCCATCTACTCGTTCGTAAGTCGCGCTGTGAATCCCAATGAGAAACGATGCAAATCCGAGAGCGACGGCACCCGCGAATACAACGGCAGGTAAATCCAAAGGAGAGCCCCGACTAAAAAGCGCTTCCGATCTTTGCGCTAAACTGGAACGTAGCGTGGGCGGGTCAGTGTCTTCAACGGCGTCATCCTCAAGCGCCATAGCATCCCGGTTGTTCACTTTTTTACGGTTTCGCCTCTTGGCGGTCAGTCGTGATTGCGCAGCGCTAAGCTCTTTTTGCCAAGCGCTTGTTGCTGCCACATCGTCGCACCCAAAGACCCTAGCCAGCCATCGAATATTGGTCGTGCTGACACCATTTTCATTTTCTTGAAACCAAAGCTGTACGGTTCTTAGGTCGATCCCGTCGTTATTGCCCTCTACATTAGAGACAGCATTCGTAAGAAGCTCAGGTGTCCAGGGACCAGCCGAATAGCCATCTTTATCAACCTGACGGCCTGCCCCTACTGCGGCCAGATGAGCGAAAATCTGCTTAATATCGCTTCCATCATCCGGTGGCGCGACAAAAAGTTTTCCATTCTTAATCATGGGTTTGTGCGCTTCCGTTTCACTTCGTTTCGTTATCTTGCGTAGTCTATCGTGCATTAACGATTAGTCCTAGTGCAACTATAAGTTGAGCTTGAGCCGCGAAAGCGGAGGGCCAGACCATTTTAGAGCAAGGTAAGGACTGAATTGTGATGCACGCGGAACCGACTACCCTGAACCCGACCAACGCGAATGAACCTGAGAGTTTCGGGCAGGACAAATTGAATGAACAGAAAGGCGCTGTTCTCGATGCACTTGTCTGGATCGAAGTTGACTCTTCCAAACAGCTTGCGGGGCGGCGCTGGATTGGCGCTGGTGGAGATAAGACTGTGATTTGGTGTGTGCCGGAATCAGTCGTAGAGTCACATATCCTGCTGCTTGAAGATGTAGGGAAAGCGGCCGCCGCGTAGTTTACTTTCCTTGCGAAGCACTTAATGAAGTCGTTAGAGGTTTTATAATGTCATTTATTACTTATTAGTACTGACATGGTGGCGCGATTTCCAATAGGTTGCTAATGCTTGGCAACTTTAAATAGCGGAGCGCCCATGGAGAAGAAACTTAGACCTGTGACCGTTCTGGGCAAAGTAAAACTATTGATCGCGGAGGGTAGTTGGCTTGAAGTTAGCTGTTTGGAATCTGCTGCGAAGATAGGAACCGTCATGCGAGGTGAATGGTCCTTTGACGTCATTACACCACTGGACGGCACAGAGGTTCACAAATCCCAAGTCGTCACTTGGCGAACTCTTGAACAAAAGACCATATCGACAATCGTGGGTTTGACTGCACTAGCAATTGATTTGGGCATTCACCTGCCAGAAGTCCCTTTGTTCGAGGGCGAAGTAGGGGTCTGGAAGGCAAAAGCAACTGCCGATAGCTGACGCCTTCCTATGTGTGCCACGTCACACGACTTTGACCTTTGCGTCATCAACTGACCCAATTGCAAAAGTGACTGTTACCCGTAGGGCGAAGGCGCGCTGCCCTGATAGACCATGTGACCGCGTTTCAATTTGGCTCATAGAGACGGATTTCAACGCATCAGGCCACAGGGAAAACAGGGTAGGGGGGGCTCAGGGCGCAAGCTTAAGCACGGTGCCGACGCCGCACGCGAGGGTATTTGCCAGTATCATCTTCAACTGATTAAAGTTGCGGTTTCAACGGGTCGCTGCCACAGCGCAACAGCTGCTTTGGCAAGCCACCGCTAATCTGATACCAATGCACATGCTAGTGGACCTGATATCATCGCTTGGCTGGCATTAGCTAAAGCGTCCAGGAGGTTATTGTTTGGATAAGCAGAATTCTCGGCATATTTTGCTTTCAAAGGAGCAGAACCAAACCGCGACAGGTATGGTGACTCGTTGGAGTGATCGATAGTTACTAGGCGGCGCGATTGAAGTTCAGCAATTAGTCATCGGTGATGTAATGGGAAGAAAAGTACCTTGATTTGATCACGTCTGTCCGCGCAAAATTTTCGAAGCCGATTGTTCTGCTTGGTACTCTGCGACCATAAAATCGATAAAGCTGCGGACGGACGGCAGAAGGCCGCGTCGCGACGCAAAGATCGCGTGGACCTGTCCAGCTGCAGCAGTCCATCTGGGGAGCAAATCCACAATCTTTCCGGCAGACAGCATGTCATCAACAACCATGCTTGGTAGCTGTACTACGCCGACGCCCTCGATTGCTGCGTGAAGCAACTGCGACATGTCATCTGTTACAAGGCGCGGGTTATGCGGGATACGCACATTGCCCTCGCCGGGTCCGATCAAATCCCAAAAATGCCCTTTGCTTGCGGGCCCCATATCGAGGCTTGGCAGAACAGATAGATCTGCGGGGCTAATCGGGCGCGATATATTTTCGATCAAACCCGGACTTGCGACAATGCGTTGTTCGCGGTCGCCCAGAACGCGCAGGGCAAGATCAGAATCTTCGAGTGGCGGAAAGCGCACGCGCAGGGCCACATCGATGCCTTCGCCGATGACGTCAACGCGGCGGGCTGTTGAGTCGAGTTCAACCGTTACCAGTGGATTGGCCATCATGTAACGCGCGATCATCGGCCCAACCTCATAACATACGAGAGCAGGCGGCGCGCTGATCCGGATCAGACCCTGTGGCTCGGATCGCGTCAGATCGATGGCTTCCTGTGCAGATCTGGCTTCTACCAACATCGCAACGCAATGATGATAATATTTTTGACCGATTTCGGTTATCGTCAGCTTCCGTGTGGAACGCTGCATCAACCTCACACCAAGGCGTTCTTCCAAAGC
The DNA here is from genome assembly GCF_054439475.1 of Yoonia sp. MH D7. Classification (NCBI taxonomy): domain Bacteria; kingdom Pseudomonadati; phylum Pseudomonadota; class Alphaproteobacteria; order Rhodobacterales; family Paracoccaceae; genus Yoonia; species Yoonia sp. MH D7. Next base: position 111,438 of record NZ_JBTJCF010000002.1, on the reverse strand, counting down.
GATAACGCGGCGGCTTAGCTTGGACTTTGGAATGCCAAGCGAGCGCGCCGCTTCCGCATAGCTGCCGTGGTCCACCACCTGCACAAAGTAATAGAGATCGTTGAGGTCCTGCATATTCCATCGTCCCATATATAGGACGGAGTGAACAATATTTGCCGCCTACCGCTTTATTGTATCGTTGATATCTTCGGTTGCAACAGGATTGGAACGACTGGTCCTCCAAAGGAGTCAACGCAATGAGACAGATACTCGGAATTTACAGCGCGCCTGATCAAAAGTGGGTTGGCGATGGATTTCCCGTTCGCACGATGTTGTCGCACCACGATCAGGGGCAGCATGTTAGCCCGTTCATTTTGCTTGATCACGCTGGCCCCAGACGTTTTACGCCAACTGATAAGCGTCGCGGTGTTGGCGTGCACCCACACAAAGGGTTCGAGACCGTAACGATCGTTTATAAAGGCGAAGTGGAACATCGTGACTCGACCGGAGCGGGTGGCGTGATCGGCCCCGGCGACGTGCAATGGATGACCGCTGCATCGGGCATTCTGCATGAGGAGTATCACTCGCACGAATTTGCCGCCAAAGGCGGTGAGTTCGAGATGGTGCAACTCTGGGTGAATCTTCCCGCAAAAGATAAATTCGCTAGGCCCGGTTACCAGAAACTTCACGATGCGGACATCCCTGAAGTCGCTTTGCCAAATGGCGCTGGCTCTGTGCGGATCATTGCAGGTGAATTCGGCAATGACAGTGGCCCTGCGCGCACGTTCACTCCGATGAACATCTGGGATGTGCGAATTACGCAAAACAAAACCGTGAACCTCGATGTTCCCGAAGGGCATACACTTTCGGTGCTGGTGCTGTCGGGTACGGTTGAAGTGAACGGACAAGAGGTCGCCCGCGCAGCGCAAACGGTTTTACTTGGTCGCGAAGGCGGCGGCGTGAGTGTCAAAGCCCAAGCTGACGCGAAACTGTTGGTTCTGAGCGGCGTTCCAATCGATGAGCCAGTGGTGACAAAAGGGCCATTCGTGATGAACACAGAAGCCGAAATCAAAGATGCGATGCGTGATTTTCGCAGCGGTAAGTTCGGTGCGATCCACCATACGGAAAGCGCGTAGTTTTCGAAACTAAAATTAAGCTAAACCTCAACAAACAATACTTAAATTCTCAGGAGAGATATCATGTCCAACAAGCCAAAAATCGCAATTATCATCGGATCAACACGCGCAACCCGTTTTGCCGACAAACCAGCCCAATGGATGCTAGAGCAAGCCAAAGCGCGCGATGACATGTCTGTCGAGCTGGTCGATTTGCGCGATTTCGATTTGCCGTTGTTTGATGAACCGGCGTCGAACATGTGGATGCCGTCAAGCGACCCTAAAGCTGTAGCATGGCAAGAAAAGATCGGCGAATTTGACGGGTATATTTTCGTGACGGCGGAATACAACCACTCTATCACCGGCGCACTAAAAAATGCGCTGGATCAAGCGTACAACGAGTGGAACCGCAAGCCGATGGGTGCCATCGGTTATGGCGGAGTTGGCGCTGCACGTGCAGTCGAACACCTGCGCAACATCGCGGTAGAGCTGAAAATGGTGCCTGTGCATGGCGCAGTGCATATCGCCGGTGGCGATTTTATGGCGGTTCATCCGTTGGGGTCAAACGGCGAGATGGCGACCATCGAAGATCACCTGAAAAACGGCGCAACTGCGCTTCTGGACGATATCGTTTGGTGGGCCAATGCGACAAAAGTTGCTCGGGGCTAACACGTCAAAAATCGACATTAACGGTAGAGAAAACATCTTCCATCTAAAGGAAAACGCTATGAACTATGTAATTGGAAAAATTGCGAACACCACACTTGCAGCAGTTGCGACAGGCTTTATTGCTCTCGCGGCACAGGCTGAGAGCACGGACACCAATCTAAAGATTGAGGCTCTTTCGACCAATGATCCCTCCGATCCTATGGTTGTGATTGCCGATACAACAGACAGCCAGATTGTACGCAATATCAACAATGTGCTTGGTCTTTATGAAATGATGATCAACCAAAAAGACGCAATTGAAGCGACCAATAGGTATCTAACGTCAGATTATATTCAGCACAGCCCCGCAATTCCTGACGGCGCGATTGCGCTCGGCCTTACATTTGATGCGATTACGACCCAGCAAAAAGATTTTCGTGTCGTCGTTCACCGCGTCATCGCCTTTGATGATTACGTCTGGATGCACGTCAATTTCATTAACATGCTCAACAATGACCCAGATGATGCAGGTATCGCCGGTGTAGACATCTTTAGAATTGCAGAAGACGGCACCCCGATTGAACACTGGGATGCTTTGCAAATCGTTGGGGGTAGCGAAGACGCGGCAGCATGGATGGCTCCCAATATTCCCGCCGGGAATTCTAATGGTATGTTCTAAGGGAAATTGACCGCGACATCTGGGTAGAACGACCATTGGTTGATAGCGATAGTCGTTCTGCCAAGTGAGTGGATTGGGCTTACGTCGGGTTTGGCTGCGCAAAGGCTCATATTTCAGGAATACGCGTATAGTCTGCCAGACTATATGCCATGTCTTGGTCCTTCATACTGGGAACTTCACTGCGGGAAGGATGGTGCCAACACACGTTCCAAACCCGATTTGATAACCGTCGCCAACAGCTGCGCCGCGCAGGATCAGCGTGTCGCCGTCTTCGATAAATGTGCGGGTTTCACCAGTGTCGAGCGTGAAGGGTTCGCGCCCTGCCCAGCTCAGCTCCATTAGGGAGCCATATTCGGATTTGTTTGGTCCTGAAATCGTCCCTGACCCAAGCAAATCACCAGAGTTCATGCCGCAGCCACCGCTCGCGTGATGGCACAGCTGTTCGCCGGCGGAATAATACATGCGACTGTAATTCGTTTTGGAAAGTGACGTGGCCTTGGCCGCGCCCTCGGGTTGCATCAACACCTCGAGTTGGATGTCGAACAACCCTTCAACTGTGCTGTCGAGATACAGCAGCAATTCCTTTTCGCGCACAGGTGTGGCTGTGCGGAAAGGTTCCAACGCTGCCGTGGTGACGATCCATGGGGAAATCGATGTGCCGAATGCCTTACCTTGAAATGGGCCAAGCGGCTGATATTCCCAGCCCTGAATATCGCGCGCGGACCAGTCGTTAAGCAACACATAACCAAAAATCATCGCATCGGCCTGATCCACGGTGATTGGCGCGCCGAGTTCGGACGATGTGCCGACGATTGCGCCCAATTCCAGCTCAATATCCAACCGTTTGGACGGACCGAACGATGGCATGTCAGCATCTGGTCTTGTCCCGCTTACGTTCCGGTCTCCTAACTCATTTATGCAGCCTTTCGTTCGAAGGCCAAGGGGCTTTTGCCACCCAGCGATGAGTGACGGCGGCGTGGATTGTAAAAACCATTGATATACTGGAAGATCGCACCTTCTGCCTGACGGCGTGTGTCCCATTTGTTGCGCCAGATCAGCTCAGCCTTGATGGATTTGAAGAACGTTTCAACCATGGAATTGTCGTAGCAGTTACCTTTGCTGCTCATTGAGACCTTGAAGCCGTGCAGCTTCAGGCGCCTCTGATACTCGTTTGAACAATATTGCGACACGCGATCCGTATGGTGAATGCAGTCTTTCGGCGGTTGTCGCAAAGCAACGGCCATATCTAACGCCCGGATCGCTAGATCCTTCTTCATGCGGTTGCTGACAGCCCAACCGATGACACGGCGAGAATACAGATAAAGGATGACGGCGAGATACAGCCACCCTTCACTGGTCCATATGTAACTGATGTCACCTGCCCATTTTTGGTTGGGGCCAGTCGCTGAGAAATCTTGACCCAACAGATTGGGTGCGATGTTGAACGTGTGGTTACTGTCCGTCGTCGCCTTGTATTTCTGGGTTCTTATGATCTTGATGCCATTCTCACGCATCAAACGCCCTACGCGCCGGTGTCCGATCTTCAGCCCTAGCTCCTGCAATTCTTCAGTCATGCGGGGTCGCCCATAGCTTTCTAGGCTTAACCGATGTTGTTCGCGGATATGGGCCAGAAATACCATATCATCCCGCTGGCTCTGGCTCATCGGACGCACCCGCCAAGCACGGAACCCACGCGATGTGACCTGCATGATACGGCAGAGAAATTCCACGGACCAAACTTCTTTCCAGGCGTCGATGAAAGCAAATCTCACCGGCTTTGGCCTGCAAAGAAGATTGCCGCCTTTTTTAGCACTTCCCTCTCCTCACGCAGTAGGCGGACTTCTTTGCGAAGCCGCGTGTTCTCCTTTTCGACGTCTTCATGCGGTCCTGACATCAGATCGTCATGCTGATGTTGCTGAACCCATTTGTTCAGCGTCGAAAGCCCAACCCCTAAATCCGATGAAAGTTGAGGCCGCGTTAGGCCACTGCTCATCGCCATGCGCACCGCATCACGCCGAAACTCGTCTGTGTATCTCTTTGCCATTCTCTATCTCCTTCATAGCAAACATTGCTCGAAAGAGACCGGAACTAAACTGTGACAAGTCCAGTCGTTGGGCATGCTGCGGTGCGTCCCGTTAGACCAGACTTTCGCCGCGTCTGCAAAGTAACGTGACCATTAAAACGTTCTGAAGGGTACTTTCTTTCGCTCACTCAAACTGCCAAGTTCAAACCATGTCAAAAAAGACTTTGAACACAGATAACCTTGAAGCTCTTGGTGCGAAAAAATTGGCGGACCTCTTGATTGAGGTGAGCACTGGTAGTGCGGACATCAAACGTCGTCTGCGATTAGAATTAAGCCACAATCTGGGTGCGTCAGAGCTTGTACATGCAATTCGGAAACGCCTTGTGACATTGCGAAAATCGAACAGTTTTGTAGGCTGGCGCAAACGTAAAGCTCTGATCAAAGATATTGATACACAAGTCATAATGATCGTAGGAAAAATTGCGCCAGAGGACCCGTCCTCTGCGTTTGAGTTGCTTTGGCAATTTATCGAGATTGCCCCATCTATCTATGAGCGCGTCGATGATAGCCGGGGCGATGTTGGCGATGTTTTTCAATCCGCTATCTTGCATTTTGAAGCTATCGCCCCTTTGGCGTTGTTGAGCGTTGATGCTCTGGCTGCGAAGGTTTGGAATGTCATCCAAGACAACGGGTACGGGGAGTGGGACGGGATCATTGGGATTCTCTCGGACACGCTTGGGGTAAGCGGCTTAGATCAGCTAAGGCAGCACGTCGAAGATTTCGCGGCTCGGCCAATTGATGTTGAAGCGGAACAGCACGATTCAATCTTGTTCTTGCGGGAGTTGCGCGGGGGCATACTGATTATTCCGCTGAGCGTAAAGAACGGTTCGTTCAATCCTGCCTTCAGGAAATCGCAGCGGCGGCAGGCGATACGCACGCCTACGTCGCGCAATACACGCCAGAGGATTTAAAACGCAAAGATATCGCTGCCGAGGTCGCACTGCTATTTATTAAAGAGGGCCGCACTGATGACGCATTGGCGCTTTTGGGTGATGTGGAACAAGACGGGCGGGACTTCTTGCAAGAGGCGTGGAACCACAGTTACCTCGCCACTCTCGAAGCATTGGGGCGTACCAAAGATGCGCAAGCATACCGCTGGTCTTGCTTTATAAAGACGCTCGATCAACTTCATTTGCGTATCTATATTAAAGGTCTTCCCGACTTTGAGGATGTTGAGGCAGAAGAAAAGGCAACAGCACACGTTCTGGGCTATTCGAGTTTTTCCACAGCATTGTCCTTTTTTCTAGAATGGCCCGACCTACTGTCTGCTGCCCAACTGATTGAAAGCCGATCGGATGAGATAGACGGTAATCGCTATGATATATTGACGCCTGCTGCCGAAGCTCTGCGAGAACGCCACCCGCTATCTGCGGTTCTGTTGTGGCGTGCGATGATCGACTATGCCTTAGGTGAGGGACGTTCGTCACGCTACGGTCATGCGGCGGATCATCTGATGGACTGTTCATCCCTTGAAGATGCCATCCAGGACTATGGCACATTCCAATCCCACGCCGACTATTTTGAAACGCTTCGCAAGGCTCATGATCGTAAAACATCGTTTTGGGCCAAATTAAAATAAATGTGGATCAAACCATCAATGCGAACGGCCATAGAGGTGGTCCTAGTATTTCGACCAGTCTGCAGCCAACTTAAGGTAGATCAGGGTTTGATTTAGGTTGCTGATCTCATTGGTTCCATTTTCCAATCCCAGCGCGTATTTCTGAACCGGTTTCAAATGCATTGAGATAGATGCATTGTAAGCGTTGCAAAGACCCCATGTTTCAATAAAACAAGGGATTTGCGATATTGACATCACCAGAAATGAGGAGATGATAATGCCGAATGAACACAGATATAAACCGATTGAGGTTTGAGGAATACCCATCCCAACCTCTCCATCAGGCCGAAATAGATGGCCAGAAGCGATCAAGGTAAAAGCGCTCGAGGAAATAGCTGCAGGTCGAAAAGCTACGGATATCGCGCACGAAATAAGAGCAAATCAATCGCTGGTTTCTAAATGGGTCAATAAAACGGTTGCCAAATGTGGTGGCCCCACTTTTGTTGAGGTTATTCGTCGACCTGTGCAGGATCGCTGCCTCGCTTGGAAAATCCTGCGGCCATATTCTTAATTGCGGATCGTTTCCAAGTCCCAATCTGCGTGGGATGCACGCCATACTTCTTCGATAACTCCGCCAGTGTCATTTCTTCACGGATCGCTTCAAGCGCAACTTTGGCCTTGAAATCAGGCGAATGGTTCTTTCGTTTCGTCATTTTGGATCATCTCTCTCGCAAGTTGATCCACCTCAATTACTGGTCCGAAGTCCCGCGACCAACTCTGTCTATCAGTTGAGAATCACATGATGAATGACAAGTAAAACTTACCTATATTCATAATTTGTTGATTTTCTTACTCCCATGCCAAGTACATTCTGATTTTAACAGGGAGTTGCGGGTCTGATGGCATATGCTGATGCCAAAAAATTACGCCGAGGAGCAGGCTTCTGCGTTCGGCGTTGTGGAAACGATTAATGAAAATATGACCAACGCCGCACGGGTGAATTCTGTAGAAAATAGAAAGAACATAAAAAACGTAGAGTTTGCATCTCCTGTTAAGCGGCAGGGCTTACCTGTGGATGTGGCTAACATGGTTTGGTTTCTTGCAAGCGATCAATCTTCGTTCGTCACAGGAGCAAATTTCGACATAAACGGTGGGATGCTATTTAGTTAACGCCTGGGCCTCAGGGGGTGATCGGGGAGGGGAGGTTTTCCGCGGTCACTGCAGCTTAATCTACGCGGGAAATCACGTTTATGACGGTGGTGGATTTTTAGTTGAACATTTTAGCTAGGGGCTAAATTTTCAACGAAAGCGCATAGCAAATGAATTGTTATGGGTTGTATCTTTTATCAAAACGGCTCTTCGCAATTCAGATTGAATACGTAAGGGCCATCACGGGAGGAATGAAATGACATTTTATACAATGACAACCAAACTGGTTTTGGGCGCGATCTGTGCGACATCTCTGACAATTGGTGCGGTGGCCGCGGACACAATCACCCTGCGTGGCGCGAGCATGTTTGACGAGAACCACACGTTCACCAAAACCTTTCGTGAATTTGAGGGCCTTGTTGAAGAATACTACGACGGCGATGTTGTTTTTGACTTACGTTTGAACGGCGAACTTGGCGTCGAGAAGGATTATGTTACATTCTTGCAGCAAGGTGTAGCGATCGATTATACAATACTGGCGCCCTCCAATATGGCAATTATGGCACCTTCTATACCAATAATGGACATGCCATTCCTGTTTCGCGACCTAGATCACTGGAACGCGGTGCTATCTAGCGACACGCTTACTTCCCTCGAAGACGAGCTGATGGAACGTGCCGACATTAAGATTATTGGCTATACGGGTGGTGGTGTACGTAATTTGGTATCAGATAAACCAATCGCGAACATGTCAGATCTTGAAGGCCACAAAATGCGCGTAATGGGTGCTCCTATTCAAGCACAGGTCTTTTCTGCTTTTAAAGCGTCACCAGCTGCAATCGCCTATAACGAAGTGTACAATGCTATTCAGACTGGTGTGATTTCCGGTCTTGAGAACGAAGCGGCAGGTGTTGAAAATCTCAAGTTTTACGAAGTGGCACCGTATGTGTCTTTGACACAGCATACAATTACGGTACGTCCTATCGTGATGAGTGGAAAAACATTCCGCAATCTACCTGAAGATTTGCAGGCGGCGGTTCTCAAGGCCGGCGAGGAAGCAGCAGCCTTCGGACGTGATCTGGAAAGCAGCCAAGATAGCGTCATACTAAAGCAAATGGCTGATGTAGGTCAGATCAACCTCGTTGAGTTTGTAGATCGCGATATGTTGCTCGAACTCGTTGTTCCGGTTCAGGATGCCTATGCAGCCGAAATTGGTGCAGTTGAACTTCTTGAGGCGATCCGCGCTAAGTGATCGCGTGCGAATGTCAATTCCGCCGCGGTTAAGTGATGGCGGCGGGGTTGGATCATCGGGTTGGGAGGCCGACAATGGTAAAACGAATTTTAGATTTAATATGTAATGTTTTCCGGGTGCTTCTTGCCTGCCTTGTGGCTGCGCTTACAATACCTGTTACTATGCAGGTTATTGCCCGGTACACTGGCATTATCCCCGGTTACCTCTGGACCGAAGAACTTGCCGGATTTATTTTTGTTTGGGTTGTCATGATCGGTTCGATGGTGGCGGTTTGGGACGGTGAACATTTCGATGTGCGCGTCATTCCAGACGCTCAAAGCCCGCTTTTGCGCTTGCTACAAAGCGGCCTTGTCCATGTTCTGATCCTTGGCTTCGGCCTGATCTTCTTTTGGTACGGGCTGGAGTACGCTGAATTCGGCACCATCCAGAATTCGATGATGATGCGTGCCAACATGCTCGTCACATTTATCTCTGTACCCATCGCCGGAGCCTTCTGGGCCTTGTTTTCCGGCTATCGGTTTTATGAAGACTTTGTCGTATACCAATCAGCCCGGAGTGCTTTGAGATGATTGTAACAACTGGCCTTGCCTGTGCTATCCTCGTTGGTGGCTTCATCCTACTTGTTATACTGCGCGTGCCTGTGGCTTTCGCGCTTGGCCTTGCGACCATTCCACTCGTGATGCTTGAATTACGGCTTACACCCTTTATCGTTCTGGACCGGATGTTCCAGTCATATAGCTCGTTCATTCTTCTGGCTGTGCCGTTCTTCTTGCTGGCTGCGAACCTGATGAACTCAGGTAAAATCACAGATAAGCTAATTGACCTCGCGCGGGTACTGACCGGGTGGATGCCCGGTGGGTTGGGCCATGTGAACGTGGCCGTTTCCATGTTGTTCGCCGGTATTTCTGGTTCTTCGACGGCAGACGCGGCAGGTTGCGGCAAAATCCTTATCCCCGCTATGGTGAACGAAGGGTATGATAGACGTTTCGCCATTGCCATCACCGCATGTTCGTCGGTTATGGGCGTAATTATCCCGCCGAGCATTTTGATGGTTGTCTGGGGGGGGGTGATGCAAACATCCGTGGGCGCGTTGTTCCTTGCGGGCGCAATCCCCGGCATCATGATCGGTCTTGCATTGATGGCGACAGTTTACGGCTATGCCAAAGTGTATAACTATCCGATCATCGGCACACCGACTTTTCGCGAAGTGCTGGTAGCATTCAAAGGATCCGCACTTGCAATGCTGACACCTGTGCTTGTGGTGGGCGGGATCGTTGGGGGCATCGTAACACCAACAGAAAGTGCTATTATCGCCGCGCTCTATTCGCTTATCTTAGGGATGTTTGTCTATCGCACAGTGAGTGTGCGTGATCTTGGCAGTATCTTTTATGAAACCGGTCGTTTTGCATCTATATCGCTTTTTGCCATCGGCACAGCGACTGCATTTGGCTGGTTGTTGGCCTTCTACAGCGTGCCGCGCCTGATCGTGGACTTTATGACTGCGATGGAGTTCGGCCCATTTGGAACGGCGTTGGTTATCGCGGGGCTGTTCTTGTTTTTTGGTTTGTTCATTGATGCAATTCCGACAATCATCATTTTGGGCACGGTCTTGATGCCTGTTGCGGAAGCGGCAGATATCCACCCGATCGCGTTTGCGATCATTGGGATCGTCTCATTGGCTTTCGGATTGGTCACGCCGCCCTACGGATTATGTTTACTAATATCTGCGTCGATAGGTGGTATGAATGTGGTGCAGGTTATGCGCGACGTGGCGATCATTTTGTTGCCGATGTTGCTCATCTTGTTGCTGATCATTGTATTTCCCCAAATCGCTCTGTGGTTGCCTCAATTGCTCATGCCAGAGTCTTTCCAATAACGGGTGATAAACTCAAAAATGACACGACTGACGCGTTCCGGGTGCATGAAATGAAAGCCTGGATCGCAAAATATGATAAAATTAGAGGGCCATTTAATGGAAGAGAAAAGTTATGAGCGCATCTCGCACGCGCGCGGTGTAAAGTTAGCGACCAAAATTCTGGCCAAGGCCGGATACTCCGCTGCACACGCCTCAAGCATGATAGAAAATATGGTCGAAGCACAGGCCCAGGAGTGCCACTCTCACGGCCTGTATCGCCTGATTGATTGTACAAACGTCGCGAACGCTGGCATGGTTAACCTTACCGCGGACCCAATCGTGACAGATCATGCTGCGAGTGTGGTCAAAGTTGATGCGTGCGGGGGAAACTCCCTGCTGGCCCTTAAAAATGGGTTGCAGTTGCTTTCGCAAAAAGCCAAAGCAACTGGCATTGCAGCACTCGCGATAAATAACACCTTTCATTATTCGGCGCTTTGGTGGGAGGTTGAACTGATTTCGAAATTGGGTTTGGTCGCGATAGCAATGTCCCCAACGATGCCTTTCGTTGCGCCTTACGGCGGCACCAAACCGTTGCTGGGCACCAATCCGATAGCCTTCGCATGGCCGCGTCCAGGCAATGATCCTTATACCTTCGATTTTGCCACCAGCGCCGCGGCTCGCGGCGAAGTCGAAATCCGGCGCCGAAGAGGAGAGATCCTGCCATCCGAATGGGCAATCGACAATGAAGGTCAGCCGACAACAGATGCCGAAATTGCCATGTCAGGGGCGTTGCTACCGTTCGGTAAACACAAGGGGTCGGCGATTTCGATCATGGTAGAACTACTGGCCGGTCCTCTGATCGGTGATCTATTAAGCTATCAAACAGGACCAGTGAACAACACCGAAAATAAGGGTATCGTCCATGGCGAACTGATTATCGCCATTGATCCTGACCACTTCGGAGTCTCTTTTGAAGCCGCCGAGGGCCTTTTCCAAGAGATCGTTGCCCAAGGTGCTCGCTTGCCATCGCAACGTAGGCGTACAGCAAAACAGCGTTCGAACAAAGATGGTCTTTTAATCTCAAAAGAACTTCTTGTGGAACTTAAACAACTTTCTGAAACGTAAATGGCAACTATTAGATAACTGACGTTGGAGTTCATTTTGGAAGTAACCGTATTTAGCGCTCTTAAATCTGGTCTACTGCGGCCATCGCAGTGCAAAATCTCGCTTTCGGGTAAATCCTTTTTGCGACGTCGATTTGGGAGTGTCTTTGGGCAATACCTGACCCACGAGACAACGGTGTGAATGCGGCCGAAAAAACCGGGAATGCCGCCGTCGATTGGCCGATCGCGGGTATCTGCTGTATGCTCCTCGCCGCATTCTTATTTGTCGCCATGGACTCCTTAGCCAAGTTTCTCGGAGAGACCTATGCCGTGCCGCAGCTGGTGTGGGCACGTTATGGTGTGCATATGCTCCTCATATTGACGTATGTCGCTGCGATGGGAAAGGCGGGGCGATTATACCTGGTAAGCAGCGCACCATTTGGGCAAATCTTGCGGGGGTTGTTACTATTCTTAAGTACCATTTTTGGCTATTTTGCAGTGACTAAATTGCCGCTTGTGCAGGTCTACGTCATCAATTTCACCTCACCACTTATTGTTACGCTACTTGCAATACCATTGCTTGGAGAAAGAATTAGCGGCACACGGGCATTAGCCATTTGCATCGGCTTTACCGGCGTATTGATCGCCCTAGGGCCGCAACAAATTGCGTCGGATTCTGCTCTACTTCTGCCCGCAGGCATGGCGGTTTGTTTTGCAATGTATCAGATCGCCACGAGACACTATGGACGCAATGATCCAGCGTTGACCTCGCTGTTATATAGTGCTTCCGTAGGCGCAGTCGTCAGTACATTGCTTTTGCCTTTTTTCTGGGCGCCGATCGAGATAAGAGACATTTGGCTTTTTGTCGCACTTGGTACATTGGGTGCGGCGGGTCATTTTTCGCTGATCATGGCGATGCGCTTCGCGGAAGCATCTATGGTTTCACCCTTTCTTTATTCACAAATGATATGGGCGAGCATCATCGGCATTCTACTTTTCGGCGATTATCCAGCGGTTCGCACCTACTACGGTGCTGGGTTGTTAATCTCGGCCGGTATTATAATTATTGTCAGTCAGTCACGAAATAAGGTTAGAGCAATCGATGATGGACCTTAGCCTGGCACGACAAACAATGATCGCTATCTTAATGAGACCGATTAACCAGAGACTTGAGCTGAGGTGGTCGATATCTCGTTTGAGCAAAGAAAATCTAAGTGTGGGTCCGAAGATGATTCTACTGCCGGCCAAAGAGTTTGTCCGCAACTAAAGTTTCTAGAATGTGACAAGCCCCACGCTTCCCAACGAGGATTTGACAAAATGTCTTCTGACCTAGCCATCGAACTTTTGGTTCGTGTTCTTTCGACAGCTGGTATCGTTATAGGCGTAACGCTGGCGGTTGAGCGACTTGGTCCGAAAATCGGCGGCGCACTGGCAGGCTTGCCCATCGTCATCGGGCCTGCTTTTTTCTTTATAGTGCGAGATCAGAGTGTCGTATTCAGTGCCAATACAGCTGCCGCCTCCCTGATATCTCTTACTGCGACACAGGCATTTCTATTTGGATATATAGCTTTCGCAGCAAAGTCGCGGGGGGCAATTATAACAGCTACTCTGGCTTGGGTGATGTGCGCCTGGATTCTTTCATGGGTTCCGCCGTCTCCGTGGACCGGATTGTTGATTTTCTTACCAACAATGATTGCTGTCCATATCTGTTCGCAACGTTTCGTAAGACCCTTTGCGCCAGGCCGCGCAACAGGGACTTTAGTCTTGCTGATTATACGAGGCTTGGCCGCAGGTCTGTTGGTAGCAGGGGTCACTGCAGCCTCGTGGAAGCTGGGACCTGTCTGGGCAGGGTTGCTTATTTCATATCCAATAGGTCTTACCGTGATTTCGATGACGATACATCAACGCTCGGGTGCGGATATGGTAATAATGACTTTGCGGAGTGTCATTCTAGGGGTGATTAGCCCAGTTGCTTTCACGTTTGTGCTTGCTGTTCTGTTGGAGCCGTTTGGACCGGCTCTATCATTCATATTGGCTCTCATTACTGGAGTTTTTACCACCGCTGGGTTGATTTACTTTGCGCCAAAAAGATAAAGCGTACCAGCTTGGCGCCGGTCCACTTCAGCGTAAAATCAAATGAGAATTCCCTTTAAGTTCAAAGCTCCATAAGTGTAAAACGGTAAAATCAGCAAGACCCTCTCAGAACCACCTCGGGTGTTTCTAAACGCTGAGACAGTTCATGGTTGCTGGCGAACAGGTTTATTAGTTTGGATCGCACTTTTAGAAAATGAGCGAGGGTGAAGTAGAGCACCCGTTGCGTATACCCCCGAAGGCCTGTCGGCGCCACGCACACGGAATCCTTCGGGGGAAAATGAATCTTCACAAACTCAGTCGAACAAACGCTCGGTCATAAAATTAAGCAGCTTTGGCCAGTTGGTCTTATGCGTTCACCTGAGCGTCATCCACAATCAAAGACGCGGCGTGCCGGGGTATGGCGTACCGTTTGATACCAATCGTTGTCAGTTGGGCGTCACTCATCCGGGATAGTGCCCTTTGCGTCTGAGAGACCTGAACAGCATAAATGTAGCGGCTCAATCCGCGCATAAAGCTGGAGCCAGTACGTTGCAGGAATTTCGCTGATGCAACGATCCATTCTGGAACACCGACCGTATTTTTGTCGCCAGTTATTCGGGTTTGAATATTAGTAGCCATGAGTAGTCTCCAGTGCCAATATGTTAATATTATTTGCGAAATGCCCAAATCATCTAGAATATAGTTGGTTATATTTCGTCAAACTTCTTGTGATAATTATTGCCTCGGATCAAAGTGTGTTTCGCCTCGTCAAAATTTTGGTGGAACTAGACAAAACTACTGTCCAAATGAGTATTGACGCTTCGGTTTGTCTGTATGCGATCATAATCGCTCCTTCTTTGCCGCTGCAGTGCGGAGATAGGATATCATGGTAACACTAACAAGGCATACAGGCGCATAGCTCCTATGCCCGAAAAGATCAGATGCTTTGGCGAGATTGATATTTCTTCAAAAATGTTATTTTTTGTCAGGCCTTTGCATCACGCAAGCCTCTCCGAGGCGTCCATGTGTGATGAGCCTGACGCCGCAGAGTTGGTCGCGGGATTCGGACCAGTAGTTAAGGTGGATCAACTTGCGAGAGAGATGATCCAAAATGACGAAACGAAAGAACCATTCGCCTGATTTCAAGGCCAAAGTTGCGTTTGAAGCGATCCGTGAAGAAATGACACTGGCGGAGTTATCGAAGAAGTATGGCGTGCATCCCACGCAGATTGGGACTTGGAAACGATCCGCAATTAAGAATATGGCCGCAGGATTTTCCAAGCGAGGCAGCGATCCTGCACAGGTCGACGATGCTACAATAGACAAGCTTCATTCCAAGATCGGTCAGCTGGGGTGGAGCGCGATTTTTTTAAACGCGCCTGGGATCATTGAGCAAGGATCGCAGGCAGACGTGCATTGAACGGAACCATCCGAAGGTCAGCGTGCGGCGGCAATGCCAGATGTTGTCGCTGGCACGTTCAAATTTGTATTACGCTCCAAAAGGCGAGAGTGCCGAGAACCTGCGGTTCATGGAATTGATCAATACGCAGTTCTTGGAAGCACCATGGTATGGATCTCGGCAAATGGCACGACACATGCAGCGTCATGGTCACAAATGCGGTCGCCATCGTATTCGCCGCCGAATGCGTCTTATGCGTTTGGTTCCTATTTACCAGACGCCAAACATGAGCAAGAAACACTCCCTGCATAAGATTTACCCTTACCTGCTCGGGGGACTGACGATTGATCGGCCAAATCAGGTCTGGTGCGTTGATATTACCTACATCCCTATGCGGCGCGGATTTTTGCATCTGGTCGCGATCATGGATTGGTACAGTCGTAAAGTTCTCAGTTGGCGTTTGTCAAACAATGAGACCTTGTCCGCCATTGGTCCGAGGACAATGGTCGAATGAGGCTGGCTTTTGCATTGAAGCCATAGTAAAATATGGGAAACCAGCGATAATGAACAGCGGTCAGGGCAGTCAGTTCACTGGCTTTGAGTGGATAAATGCGCTGAAGGATGCGGACGTAAAGATATCCATGGACGGTAAAGGTCGCTGGATCAACAACCGGATGATCGAACGACTTTGCGCTCCCTGAAATATGAATGCATCTACCTCAATGCATTTGAAACCGGTTCAGAAAAACGCGCTGGGATTGGAAAATGGATGACCTACTACAACGCAGAACGGCCACATTCCACGCACGGAATAGTGACTACAGATGAAGCCTATGATTGGAAAATGGAACCAATGAGATCAGCAGCCTAAATCAAACCCTGATCCACCTTAAGTTGGCTGCAGACTGGTCGAAATACTAGGACCACCTCTCTATTACGTTGCTCGAAGCTCAGATCCTTATCGAGCGTTGGTGGTGTCACTTCAACACAGTCAGACCGCATAGCGCGCTGCGCTATCGTCCGCTCGCGCCAGAAAGCATGATGCCGATAGACCAGATGCCGACAATGCATTAACATTCAAACTGGACCACCCGATGGGGGACTCCACACTAACGGATCGCCACGAATTCTAAATCAATATTGCAAGGCATTGGCCCATGCTCGGTGGTCGGCCAAGCTGTCAGCGGCAATCCGTGCCGTTTTTACACCGACCTAGCGCGCCAGCCAACCACCATCGACATCCAGAACCGTGCCATGAATATAACCCGACGCAGGTGCCGACAGAAACACCGCTGCTTGTGCTATGTCGCCTGGCTCGCCCCAGCGTCCAGCCGGTATCCGCTCCATGATCGCGCGGCAGCGGTCGGGATCAGCGCGCAGCGCTTCGGTGTTGTTCGTTCTGATATAGCCCGGCGCGATAGCGTTGACGTTAATTCCCTTGGCGGCCCATTCGTTTGCCAGCGATTTGGTCAAACCGGCAACCCCGTGTTTAGACGCTGTATAAGCAGGCACGCGCACACCACCCTGATGCGAAAGCAGCGATGCAATGTTGACGATACGCCCAAGCGCCTTGCGTTCAAACACGGCACGGCCAAAGGCCTGACAGGTAAAGAATACGGCCTTGAGATTGACGTCGATCACGTCATTCCAATCAGTCTCCGAAAATTCCACACTATCGGAACGTCGGATGATTCCGGCGTTATTCACCAGAATATCAACCGATCTGTCAGCGAAGACGTCCCGCGCGGCTACTGGATCGGCGAAATCGAGAGCAAAACTCTCGGCGCTGGCAATCATGTCCACTGTTGCGTCACAGTTGGACCGTCCGGCACAAATTACATGTGCCCCTGCGTAGCCCAACGCCACGGCAATCGCTTGCCCAATACCGGTATTGGCACCTGTCACCAACGCTGTTTTGCCATTCAAAGAAAATGGATTCATCGCAAAGCGTCCTCCTTAAAGAAAATCGTCACGGCGGGGGGTGAAGACATCAATTAAAGTTCCCGCCTCAAGACAGATACAACCATGTTCAGTATTCGAAGGAACGACAAAGCAGTCGCCTTGTCCGACCTCTTTTGCTTGCCCGTCAACGCTGAATTTAAATCGACCCGATTGCACCAAAATAGACTGTACATGTAGGTGACTGTGTAGCGTACCAAATGCTCCGGCCTTAGTAAAATCGACCTTGACGACCATTAATTCAGGGTGATCCGCCAGCACTTGTCGGGTTATGTTGGGCCCAGCATCAACAATTGGAAATTCGGTCATGGCGTCCTCTAGTGTGTTTTTGTTAGTTTAGTTTGCACTAAAGTCCTATGATACTTCAACCTGATTGCGCTTTGTCATTGGCGTGGCCCTTGCAGTGCTTTATAAATCTAGTATGCCAGTTCAAGTACCCTCAAACTGAGGGGCGGAATGCAGGAGATAAACATAGAATGACATCCGATTTCCTTGCCATTGGTGAATGTATGGTTGAACTGGCCCCGCTGGCGCAGACTGGAACACTTCAAATGGCATTCGCAGGTGATACCCTGAATACCGCTTGGTATGTTCGCAAGATGCGCCCTGACTGGCGGGTCGATTATATGACGCGGATCGGACAGGACGCGGTATCGGATCGAATGCTTGCGTTTATAGATGACGCGGGGATCGGCACTGCGCATGTGGCGCGTGACGCACAAAGGTCGGTGGGGCTGTATCTGATTGACCTGATCGATGGCGAAAGACATTTCAGTTATTGGCGCGGCGAGTCTGCGGCAAGGCAACTGGCGCAAGACCGCATGCTATTAGACGCAGGCATGAAAGAGGCCAAAATGATCTACTTTTCCGCAATTACATTGGCCATTCTGGAGGGTGATGGGAAGCAAATCCTGCTGGATGCTCTTGCGCGCGCGCGTGCTATTGGCCACAAAATCGTCTTTGACACCAATTTGCGTCCTCGTCTTTGGGCCGATATTGAAGCGATGCGCGCTGGAGTAATGGCTGCGGCAGCGGTGGCTGACGTGGTGTTGCCTTCGTATGATGACGAAGCGGCGTATTTTGGCGACACGTCGCCACATGCGACGCGCGACCGGTATCTGGCCGCTGGCGTGCGGACAGTCGTGATCAAAAACAGTGGTGGTAAAGTATACTGGGCTCATAACGGAAAAATGAGCGAAGTGCCTGCGCCACCGGCAGTTCAGGTGATTGATTCAACTGCTGCAGGCGACAGCTTTAATGCGGGTTTCCTGACGGCATGGCAGAACGGAGATGATATTGACGCGGCCATCGTTAGCGGAAACCGAGTTGCAGGAAAGGTGATTGCAGGCCGTGGCGCGCTGATTGACCTTAATTAATCCTAGGGGCTGATATGAGAAACACCGCGGATTACGCCACGGAGTTCGGCCAAGCCCCTGAGACGCCCGATCAATGGATAGCCGGGAATCAGTTCGCGCCCGAGATCAGAAAGCATATGGTGCCCGTGATCAGGGCGGAACGGGATCGTATGATCAACCCGACCTGTCTCGAGGCGACGGTTCTCTTCATTCAACAAAACGCGAATGATCGCCACCATGTCGGTGTCACCCTCCAGATGCGGCGCTTCTTCAAATGACCCATCGGGGTCTTTTCTAACATTGCGCAAATGAGCAAAGTGGATGCGGTCAGCAACTTGCGCGGCGATTGCGGGTACGTCATTGGTCGGATTTGCTCCTAACGAGCCGGAACAAAAAGTAACCCCGTTGGCCGAACTGTCATGCGCAGCCAGCAGCCAAGCCAAGTCACTGCCCGACGAAACAATGCGAGGTAGACCTAAAATATCACGCGGCGGATCATCCGGATGCACACAAAGCCGAACACCAAGATCCTCGGCGGTAGGGACGACTTCGTCCAGAAACCGTTTATAATTGGCACGCAACTCATTGCGGTGAATGTCCTCGTATCCCTTCAAAGCAACGCGCAGACCATCCATGTCATAGCGGTCAAAAGCCCCGGGCATACCTGCCATAACTGCAGCAAAAAGGGCGTCACGATCAGTCTCGCTCGCTTGTTGAAACCACGCGGCAGCTTTTTGGATGACTACTTCGGGGTAGTCATCTTCCGCTGCTTGTCGGCCGAGCATGTGAATTTCAAACGCGGCCATTCGCACGGCTTCGAATCGTAAACACGTGGCGCCGCCCATCACGGGGGCAGTAAGATCAGTACGAGTCCAGTCCAGCAACGGCATGAAATTGTAACAGATTGTGGTGATGCCCTGCTCTGCCAGATTGGCCATCGATTGCCGATAATTGGCAAACAACTCCGACAGGTCACCTTCAGCTTTCTTGATGCGCTCGTGAACAGGCAGGCTTTCGACTGCTACCCAAGAAAACCCTGCCGATGAAACCTGTGCCTTTCGCGTGGTGATAGCATCGGGCGACCAAATTTCGCCATAGGGAATATCGTGTAGCGCAGTAACGATTCCAGACGCCCCAGTCTGGGCAATATCTGACAAGCTTATGGGGTCAAGGTTTCCGTACCAACGCCAGCTCTCGATCATAAATTAACCTTAAATTTTATTAATACCACAAACAGAATACCGTCAATATAGAGGTGTTCACGGCGCTTGTCACGTGAACTTGATATAATCAGAAGTCAGTTCGGGCGGTGTGTCCGGTTTCCTTCCATGGCTTTTTACCCGGAGCAGGGACATTAGTGCGCTTCCTAAGAAACAGCCATGTCGGCCTCCGTAGGCAGCTCTTGTAAATCATAGCCCAGTGACTTGGCGCGGCGCTTGAGATTACCGAGGACGCGGTTGCGATATCGTTCCTCATAGTGTGACGCGCCGGGGTCCTTGTAGGTCATGCCATATCGTAAGGTGTTGTAGAACAAGACGGCGATCTTACGGGCGGTGGCTGTGACAGCTTTTGCTTTACCTGCCCTTGCAGCTAAACGTCGATAGAATGCTCCTAAAGCGGTATCACTACGGCCGATTGTGACGAGTTATTGTCAAATCTGGTTCTCTGTTTGCGGCCTTGTCAAGCGGGTTAGCGATATGTCCATCCGGGGTCATGGTTCTCTCCGAGGTCGCGATGCGCCTTATGATGGTTTTCGGTGGTGGATCGTCTCCAATGTCGTTTGCGGATTCCGTGGCATTTGCCGCGTTCCAACCGTTTTTACGAGATCGATCAACCTCCGTCCCGTCGGGACTTCGCTTCCCGCCCGTCGGGCGAGAATTCAGTTTAGGCGGTCTTCCTGTGTCCATTGATAGTCGGCTCCTGATTTCCAGAGGGTCAGCATCAACACCGCAATCTTACGCGCGGTGGCAACTGCAGCCTTGCGGAAGCCTCGTCGCCCAGCTAGTCGAACGGCCCAAGACTTCAACGCCGAGAAGCGCTTCACTTGCCTGATGACGCAGGACGCCGCTTCAAATAGAAGCCCGCGCATTGCAGCATCCCCACACTTTGAGACACGACCTGACCAATCCATTTCACCCGATTGGTGCCGCCTCGGCGTCATACCGAGAAACGCACCCACGTCCGAGGTTTTACTGAACCGATTTGGATCATCGACAAGTGCGACAAAACTGAGTGAGACGATGGGCCCAACACCAGGAATGGTCATCAACCGGCGCGTGATGGGATTGCGTTTCGACTTCGCTCTCAATGCGGCATCAAAGTCGGCGGTCGCCTTACACAGCGTGATGTGGGCGGCGATGAACCCGTCTGCGATAGTGCGCAGCACTGGATCGGTCTAGCCAGCTGCGGCCAGTTGACCACGGAACCCTTGCCTTTGCTGCGCCTGACCTACCCCCGTCATGCGGATACCAAAGGCCTTCAGAACGCCACGAATGTGGCCTTCCAGATCCTTGCGCAAACGGATCATACGCTCTCTCCCTCCGACCAATACTCGCAACCGATCCGACTCTTCGCTGCGGATGTGAACCGGGGTGAACCAGTTCATCCGTGCGAGCTGGGCCAGACCTTCTGCGTCGGCGCTATCGGATTTGTTCAACCGCGCAGACAGGCTTTTATGGGCCTTACGGGCATCAATGCAGATCGCAGGTAAACCCAGTTGGACCATTCCGCGTTGCAACCAGATCGAAAGCTGCCCGCTTTCATGCACTATCCGCTTTGGGGTCAAAGATCTGTTCATGAACCAGCCAGCGGCCCCTTCGGGATCGGCTGGTGCGGTGCCCTGCGTCACAACCTGCCCATCGTCATCGATGACACAAATCGAAACTTCTTTGAGCGAAACGTCTAATCCTGCATAATAAGTCATGGTCGTTCTCCTCACGGCTTGTTTCCATGAGGACGATTGTCGCTCAAACACTCGACCAATCGAACCCATCGATTCTCCGCGTTGCCAACGATCCCAAATCTCAGCACGCTGTTCGGATGAATAGTAAATGCGGCGGCGATACTTCATTTTTAACACTCCATCTTTTACTAAAGATTAAAGTGTTGCGTCGACCTGTTGAGCCCACCCGCTATTGCGGTCGTTGCAGGAGGACCGGAAGGCGATGCCTTTGTTGAAGCGACCAAAGAAGGTCTGGCGGCCACTGGACCGCAATCGCCTATCATGATGGCAAGGCCCACTTTAATGGACGCAATGCCGTTCGGCCACTGTTGCCGAATACTGATGAAGCTCGCGCGGCGTCCCCTAATCTAGTGCGACGGTCGCAGCGAATTACCTACAGGATCATGGTTTTGGTAAAGGTCTTATCGGGATGATCGTCTAAGTCGAGAGCGAAAATGAGATGGAAGTACTGGTGAATGGATTCAAAGGTTGAACTGACCTCTGCTATCCACGTGGACGAAAATGATAGTGAACAGGCGCGCCGCTTGCCGTCGATCTTGAAGCGTAAGGCTGTGCGTCTTTTGGTCAATCGATTCCCTACAGGGGTTGAGGGTGCGGACATCATGATCCAAGGTGGCCCTTACTCTGCCTCAACAAATTTCGGTGCAACCTCTATTGGCACGATCTCGATCAGGCATTTTTTGTGGCCGGTCTGTTATCAGAGTTCTCCCGCAAATATTTTGCCTGCCGCTCTCGCCTGACCACGTCGCGCGCATGGAGGATCGCCCTCATGCGCGCGATTTATTCTACATCATACCAGCATCAAGGACGGCCTGAACCGAAGGTCGTTTTTCCATGCAACGTCGGAATTCAGACAGCTTTGGATAATTGGAAACATCAACGCCGTCACCTTTCAGCCATCCGCTCACGACATAAAGATACGCATCCGCCAGACTAAAACTTTCACCCAATAAGAACGGCCCCTTAAGGAGGTTGGCCTCAATGTAGGTGCAACATGCTTTCATAGTTTCTGGAGCTTTGAGGCGCATATCCTTATGGCTATCCTTATTGTTTGCCCAGCGTTCACCATGTACTTTATGTGCGTGGTTCACATGCCAAGTGGAAGCAAGATAATACATCATTTCGCGCATTTTTCCGGCCTCAAACGGATCGTCCGGCACGAGGCTTGCCTCGGGCGCAAGCGCGTGAATGTAATCCAGTAGCGCACCTGTTTCAGTAAGAATACCTTGGTCAGTTACCAACGCAGGCACCCTACCTTTTGGATTTATTTCCATATATTCGGGTGTTGTTTGCATATTTAAGCCAAAGTCGATGTTGATGAGATCGTAAAGTAAATCTGTCTCTTTTAAAGCAATAACGACGGATATTGCTACGGTTGTGTTGGCGTAATATAGTTTCATAAGTCTGCTCCATTGGAAAATATAAGGGGGTTTCTGTGTCATTGTTACATTCTTGATTTGAAACTTCTAGACTTCAGTAGACAAGTAAAACTTGCTATTATTCACATTTTCTTGATTTCTTTATGACCATTCAGCGTTCAGGTTGACTGTTAACGGGAAAAAGGGAACTGACGATGAAAACAGTCTACATCAGATCAAACGAAGTACCGGTAAGTACACATTTGACGCTGCATTATTCGCTGGGAGGAAACCCACATGACTAGATCCGATATTCGCCTCGGCGCCGACATTGGTGGTACTTTTACCGACATTGCGCTGGAGGTCGGCAAGACCATTTATTCAACCAAGTTGTTGACGAATTATACCAATCCAGAGCAATCCATTCTCGACGGGATGAAAATTGTGGCCAAAGACGCCGGGATTGACGTAAGCGAAATTGGCATTGTTATTCATGGCACCACGCTTGCTACCAACGCCTTGATCGAACGGCGCGGTGCGCGCACAGCGCTGGTAACAACTGACGGGTTTCGTGACGTCATTGAGATGCGAACAGAAAACCGGTTCGAACAATATGATCTCAACCTGAAACTTCCATTGCCGCTAATTCCGCGAGAAGACCGCTATACCGTCAAAGGGCGCATAAGCGCTAAAGGCGAGGAGTTGCAACCGCTCGATGAACAAGCATTGGAAGCCCTAGCGGACACGCTGGTGGACAAAGGTTTTGAGGCGGTAGCGATCGGCTTTATTCATTCCTACCTGAATCCGTCACATGAAGAACGGGCGCGGGAAATCATTTCGCGCAAGCTGGATGTGCCGATATCGATTTCTGCCGAGGTTTCGCCCCAGATGCGCGAGTTCGAGCGCTTCAATACGGTATGCGCAAACGCTTATGTCCGTCCGCAAATGTCGAATTATTTGAGCCGCCTTGAGGGTCGCTTGCGAGATTTAGGCGTGACCTGCTCTGTGTTTATTATCCATTCCGGCGGTGGTTTGATTTCTGTCGAGACAGCGGCTGAGTTTCCAGTGCGTCTGATTGAATCCGGCCCTGCTGGCGGTGCGATATTTGCGGCGGATGTCGCAAAACGGTTTAACCTTGAACACGTGATAAGTTATGACATGGGCGGCACTACCGCTAAAATTTGTTTGATTGATGACTATCAGCCACAGACCGCGCGCAGCTTTGAGGTAGCACGCACCTACCGTTTTTCCAAAGGTTCAGGTATGCCGATCTCGATCCCCGTGATCGAGATGATTGAGATTGGAGCGGGCGGGGGCTCAATTGCATGGGTGGACGCGATGGGTCGTATCGAAACGGGACCCGAAAGCGCCGGTTCAGAGCCGGGACCGGCATGTTATCAAAACGGCGGCACACGACCTACAGTTACGGATGCCGACCTTGTATTGGGCAAATTAGATCCGGATAATTTCGCGAACGGCAAGATCAAACTATCTATCGACAACGCCGTCGCGGCGATTGCACGTGATGTGGGAGATAAGCTCAAGATTGACGCACAAGCTGCGGCGTTTGGCGTTGTAGAAGTTGTCGACGAGAACATGGCGAATGCCGCACGCGTGCATGCAGTGGAGAACGGGAAGAACATTAATAACAATGTGATGATCGCGTTTGGCGGTGCTGCACCGCTGCATGCCGCACGCCTTTGCGAAAAGCTGGGTGTGCAACAGTGTCTGATCCCGAGAGGAGCAGGGGTTGGCTCTGCTATCGGCTTTCTCAGGGCTCCGTTCGGCTATGAGGCGCTTGCATCAAAAATTATGCCGCTTAGGAAATTTGACCACGCCACGCTCAACGCTTTGTTGGGTGACCTGAAACATACCGCCGAAAGCTTTGTCCGTGCCGGAACCAAAAACAAAATGGAGCGCGAGGTGACTGCCTTTATGCGTTATGCAGGACAGGGATGGGAAATTCCGGTTATCCTACCTGACCGTGATTTTACAAACGCGGACCGAAACGAAATAGAAGCGACATTCAAAGAGCGATATTCGCACTTTTTTGGTCGCGCTGTTGTCGGTCCGGAAATTGAATTTGTGACATTCTCGGTCAAGGCGCAGGACGTCATGGAAGCACCCGAAGGTGTCAATCTTCAAACTGATGGTGTGGTGCGTGACATTGCAACAACCCGCCATGTTTTTGATCCGACCACCGGAACGGATCTGGTGACAGGAATGGTTGCGCGGGATGATTTGGCACCAGGGGATCGCGTTGTTGGTCCCGTGGTGATTTCTGAACCCGAAACGTCGACGATCGTGACATCACCTTTCGACGCCGTAATCCAAGGGGACGGAACAATCCTCCTCGTGAGAAAAGGAAAATTATCATGAGCCAGATTGTTGAAATTCGCATGCAGGTTGCATGGAATCGCCTCATTTCGATCGTGGAAGAACAGGCGCTGACGTTGTTGCGCACTGCGTTTTCGACTTCGGTTCGCGAGGCCGGGGATTTGTCCGCTGGTGTGTTTGATCCACAATGCCGGATGCTTGCACAGGCTGTAACTGGTACTCCAGGTCACGTGAACAGCATGGCCGAAGCGGTAAAGCACTTCGCAAATGAAATTCCGCGTGACCAGATGTATCCAGGCGACACTTATGTCACCAACGACCCATGGAAAGGCACTGGCCATCTGCATGACATCACCATGGTTTCACCCTCGTTTAAAGGAGATGAATTGGTCGGGTTTTTCGCCTGTACCGCACATGTGGTTGATGTTGGCGGACGTGGTTTTGGCGCTGATGGTAAATCAATTTACGAAGAAGGCATCCAGATTCCGATCATGAAGTTTGCCGAACGCGGCGAGGTGGACCGGGCTTTGGTTGCGTTGATCCGTGCCAACGTGCGCGAACCAAATCAGGTGATCGGTGATTTCTATTCGCTTGCCGCGTGTAATGACGTGGGTCACATGCGCCTGATGGAGATGATGGACGAGGCCGGATATGACAATCTAGACGTTTTGGGTGAATTTATCCTGTCGCGAACGCATAATGCGATGATGGCACGGGTTGCGGACCTCCCAAATGGCAGCTGGTCTAACGATATGTTGACGGACGGGTATGACTCCCCGATCAAATTGGTCGCAGAGGTCCAGATTACAGAAGGCAAAGTAAACGTTGATTTTACCGGTACCGACGCGATGAGTCCGTGGGGCATCAACGTACCGCTGACTTATACACGCGCCTATGCGTCATACGCCCTGAAATGTGTTGTGGCGCCGGACATTCCAAACAACGCAGCATCGCTTGCGGCTTTTGACGTGTCTTCGCCTAGCAATATCGTGAATGCTGAACGACCGGCGCCAGTGTCTTTACGCCACATCATCGGGCATATGATTCCCGATCTAGTATTTGGGGCTCTAGCCAAGGCAATGCCGGGAAAGATCCTTGCGGAAGGCGCAGGGGCGCTCTGGAATATCCATATATCCGCCCGTCCGCTGAAGGGGCACGATGGTCAACACGCAGAAGTATTGATGTTTAACTCTGGCGGCATGGGCGCACGGCCTGGACTTGACGGCCTTGCCGCTACGGCTTTCCCTTCGGGGGTGCATACAATGCCGATTGAAGCGACAGAGCACACTGGTCCTGTTGTTATATGGCGCAAGGAATTGCGCCCCGGATCGGGCGGTGACGGACAGTACCGCGGAGGCCTTGGCCAAGTTATGGAGGTCAGCGTACTTGAAGGGCATGAGTTTGACTTTTCCGCGATGTTTGACCGTATTACACAGGCGGCGCGTGGCCGTGACGGTGGCAACGACGGGGCATTGGGTTCTGTAATGTTGGACGATGGTACGAAACTCCGGCCAAAAGGCTGGCAGCATGTTCCAGCAGGCAAAAGGCTTATTCTCGAATTGCCGGGCGGTGGTGGCTTTGGTCCACCAGAAGCCCGCGAAGCTGAAGCGCGCAAGGTTGATGAACTCAAAGGTTATGTTACGGGAGGTTTGAAATGACACATATTGCTAACCGCATGGCTGCTGTAAAAGCCTCGGCATCGATGCTGGCGAGCCAGGCAGCAAAGAAGCTTGCCGCGACCGGTGTTGATGTAATTGATCTGGGACAGGGCGAACCTGACTTTGCGACACCCGCGCATATTACTGATGCCGCGTTTGCAGCGGCGAGCGCCAAGCGGATGCTTTATACTGCACCGTTGGGCACGCCGGAATTACGCGAAGCGATCCGTGCAAAGTTTAAACGCGAGAACGGTTTGGATTACGAAATTGATGAAATCGCGGTAGGTAACGGTGCCAAGCAGATCATTTTTAATGCGCTGCTTGCGACGGTCGAACAAGGAGACGAACTGATCTTTCCCGCGCCTTATTTCGTCTCCTATCCAGAGATGGCAAAGCTATTTGGCGGCGTGCCGGTAACACCGGAAGGCTCGGTTGAATCAGCCTTTCGTTTGACGCCCGAAATGCTGGAGGCGGCAATCACCGCAAAAACCCGCTGGCTATTCCTGAACATGCCGGGCAATCCTTCCGGTACACTTTACACCCGCGCACAACTTGAAGAACTAGGTGGCGTGCTGGATCGCCACCCGCATGTGATGATCCTGTCGGATGAAGTCTATGAACATATCATATTTGACGGACGGGAATTTATCTCATTTGGGGCAGCCTGCCCGCAGCTTAGAGAGCGCATGCTAATCGTAAATGGTGTTTCCAAAGCCTACGCTATGACCGGCTGGCGCGTTGGTTTCGCCGCAGGGCCGCGTAACCTGATTAAGGCGATGGGCACCGTGCAGAGTCAATCCTGCACGTCCGTCAGCGCACCGGCACAGCATGCTGCACTGGCTGCTCTCGAAGGGCCTCAGGACAACATTCCGCTCTTCTGCGCAGCCTATGAAAAACGCCGTGACCTTGTTGTCGATGGCATTCGCAAGGTCGACGGTCTGACCCTTGATGCACCCGAAGGCGCGTTTTATGCTTATATCAGTTGCGCGGACTTGATTGGGGCCGAAACTCCAGCTGGAGTACGGCTGGATGATGATGTTGCAATTGCAAATTATCTACTGAATGAAGGTCACGTTGCGGCAGTGCCGGGCTCGGCTTATGGCGCGTCGCCCTATTTCCGTATCTCGACGGCCACGTCGGAAGAAGAACTGACCGAAGCAGTGACACGCATTAGCCACGCAGTGGCAAAACTTAAACGCTGAGACAAGGAAACAGCATGAAAAAACCATTCAAAAGAATCCTCATTACCGGCGCAGCCGGACGTCTTGGAACCGAAATGCGTCGTGGGCTTTTGCCTTTGGCGGACAAGCTGGTCTTGGCGGACCGCGTTGGCTGCATAAATGTGGCCACGTACGAAGAACAGCTGATCTTTGATCTCTCTGACGAGGCTGCGACCATTGCCGCGACGAAAGGCTGCGATGCCATCGTTCACCTCGGTGGTTCCCCCCAAGAAAGCCCTTGGGAGGATATTCTCAATAGCAGCATCCGCGGATCCTATCATATCTATGAAGGCGCGCGAAAACATGGCGTCAAACGCGTGGTCTATTCTTCTTCAGTTCACGCCATCGGGTATCACGGCATTAATGACGGCATCGATTGTGACGCAAAACCTAGACCTGACAGCCTTTACGGCGTCTCAAAATGCTTTGTTGAGGGACTTGCGAGCCTTTATTGGGATAAGTTCGGAATTGAGTCCGCATGTTTGCGCATATTTTCTTCCTTCCCCGAACCAGCAGACAGGCGGATGCTTTGGTCGTGGCTGTCATTTGATGATTGTATTAGACTTGTCACTGCAAGTTTAACCGCTCCACATCTCGGGTTTACGATTACGGCAGGCATATCCGATAATAAGGTCAAGCCGGTTAACATGAGCAATGGTAGCCATATCGGCTTTCACCCGCAGGACAGTTCCGAACCTTACCGTGCGGCACTTGAGACGAAAAGCGACCCGGTGGACCCCAAGGATCCGGCTAGTCATCGCATCGGCGGCTGGTTTGTTAATCTTGGTCATCCAGATGACGAAGTCGCAAAATAATCTACATTTTAACTTACTATTGCCCCGCTCGGGGGTGGCTTTAAGGATACGGCGCGTGCGTCGTGTCTTTACTGAAATCACCGCTGATACCAATTCAGGGGATGATGGTGATCCCCGCCCATCTGGCTGAAGAAATTGCCGAAGTCTGCTCGGGAATGGAAGAGTTTGAAGCATTTGTTCTGGAGGAGGTACTCGCAGGATCGCCGATCATTGGGCTGTATCCTTGCACCAAAGACGAAAGCCAAAAAAATTTGATGAGTGGCTTAAAGCTAAATAGTCAGAAGCTTTATAATGTATCGGGGTGGCATCAATCCTCCCAATACAAAGAGTACCCAAATTCCACGACATTTTTGGGAATGTATGCTATTATTTTGTGCTGAGTATTATATAACGTTTCGAAATCGTGGATGCTAGAATGAGATGGATATTTCATCTTGCCAAAATGATACTAGCGATCTGGACATTGACGCGCACGTTCATATGTATTGCGTTGGTGCAATTCTCCCTGTTTTGGCCATGTGCATTTTCTGAAATGTAAATTTTAAACTCGCGCCATTTGCCCTCCAACCAATTGATTTATGGGAGCTTGCTGGTAAGGATAGCAAGGCCACCAAATGGCTTGGACGTTTCTGCCATCCATGCGGTGATATGCAATATTGCTTCCCATTTTTATTCTTCATGTCCATAATTAACTTAGATTTAGTGTATAAATCAGCAGGTAATCGAACATAACGTTTCAGCGAAAGCTTGCAAAAAACGTTTGTTTGACCGAAACGTAGCCACGCGAAGCTCGCGCGAAACCTGCATCAATACTGTTTACCACTGGATGCCGTCTAATCATTTTAGGGGGTGGCTGATCTGAAAATATTTGGGTTCGACATATGAATACGAAAGAAACTACACCAAAGTGGTACGGGCGAACCGGCGTCGATGAAGTTGCAAACAGCCTCTACGACGACATAATTTCGTTGCGCTTGCTTCCTGGCACTAAAATGTCGGAAGTAGAAATTGCAGCGCGTTTTGGGGTTTCGCGGCAGCCGGTACGCGAAGCATTCAGCCGACTTTCAAATTTGGACCTGTTGGTAATAAGGCCTCAGAAGGCAACCGAGGTAAAGCGGTTTTCGGCGAGAGCGATTGAGAAGGCACGTTTTGTGCGCATGGCTGTCGAGACGGAAGTTCTGCGCAGAGCCGCTGAACATTGCGACAATGAGGGTGCGGAGGCGCTGGATGCTAGCATGAATCGGCAACGCGCACTTCTGACAACCCATACTCCAGGCGATTTCGGTCCACTTGATTACGAATTTCACCAACTACTGTGCAACATCGGAAGGGTCGATTATGCGTTTGAAGTTATCTCTAGTGAGAAGGCAAAGGTTGACCGGCTCTGCGCTTTGAGTTTGTCCAAAGAGGACCGGATGCCCGAGCTTATCAAGGATCATGAGCGCATTGCTGCTTTGGTCAAGGCTGGCGATGCCGAGAATGCGGTTACTGAAGGGATGCTTCACCTTAGTCGGCTCGATTCCACCATTGAGCTGATCAAAACACGAAATGCGCATTTTTTCGAAGTTGAGGACGAGCTCCCCGCCTGATCGGGAAACGGAAATAGGTCGGCTCTTGGAGGGACCTGATGATGCACTCGCCTGACGGTTTAACTTCAAAGCGAGGCGTCTGTAAATTTGTGTATTGGTTTAAAGTTTTAGACATACGATCTGTAAAGGACGCGGCCCTATGAGAACTCCTTCAATACGCCTTCCGCCTTTAAACTCGCTACGGGTGTTTTCCGAGGTAATGAAACACGGAAGTTTTCGAGCGGCTTCCGAAGTTCTTCTGGTGACACCGCAAGCAGTTAGCCAGCAAATAAAGCTTTTGGAAGACATGCTTCAGGTTGACCTATTTTTGCGCAAGGGTCGTATGATCGAACCGACGGAATCGGCGATCCTGCTTTCGCATTTTGTGCAGGCGGGTTTTGACGAGTTCACGAACGGCGTTCGACACGTCGCGAATACCACGTACCGAAATCGCATCAATATTAACGTCAGCCCATATTTTGCGACCCGGTATTTGATGGAAAGGTTGGAAAGTTTCCGCGAACGGGAACCGACCGCTGATTTGCGTTTGACGACGATGGTAAAACTGCCGGATTTTGACAATGACGAGGTGGATGTTTCGATTCAGTGGGGATTTGGTGAGTGGAAAAACCTAGATGTCACCCTTCTTGTGCAGGATCCGAAAGTTATCTGCTGTGCTCCTGAACTTGCTGAAACGGTTAAAAGGCCGGAAGACCTGACCAAACATACCCTGCTTCATCCGGTGTTAGGCCGCGTTCATTGGCAACGTGTGCTTTCCCATCTGGGTGCCTCGTCCGGTGAGATCAAAGGCGAAATCGCGTTTCAGGATGCCGCGACACTGCGGCGTGCAACAATCTCAAGGCTGGGGATTGGTCTTATCTCGCGCATCGATGCGATTGAAGATCTCAAATCCGGTAGGCTGGTTGCACCGCTCGGCAGGGATGCCTTAAGCGACATGCCCCATGCGGATATCGCCGGTTTTTACCTCGTTCTTCCAAAAGCCAATAAGCGAATAAAAACTGTTGCTGCGTTCTGCACTTGGGTCACTTCTGAAAACTGGGTTGCGCTGAACAAGGTAAACTGACTGGCTTTCCGTAATTTCCTCTAAACATTTCTGTCTAAAATAGCAATTTACCCCGCATCTAAGCCCTTCGAGATGCAGATCCGCTACCTCATTATAGAGTTATTGTCAAATCTGGTTCTCTGAGTGCGCCTTGTGTCAAGTGGGTAAGTTGGGTGTCCGTCCGGGGTCATGGTTCTCTCCGAAGTCGTCGCATGGACGCTTCATGATGGCTTTCGGGGGCAGATCGTCACCAGATGTGTTTGGCGAGGTTTTGGCCTCAACCAGATTTACGAGATCAATCAACCTCCGTCCTGTTGGGACTTGGCTTTCCGCTCTTTTACGAGTGAAATTCGGGTTAAGCTTTTGCCTCCGTGGTCCATTGGAAGTCGGTCTCGGTCTGAAGTGGTCCGGCAAATTCGGACAACGTGCTAAGATGATGGGTTGGATGCCCCTCCTGTCGGCATCGTAATGTGCCACAGTGGTTTTGTTCAAAGCCACAACAAGGAGAAAGCATCCATGTCCGAAGTTAGCATTATAGGGGTAGACCTTGCAAAGCGGGTTTTTCAAGTTCATGGCGCGTTGCCAGATGGCAACGTCGCCTTTCGCAAGAAATTATCCCGCTCGCAGTTTATGAAGTTTCTTGCAGAACAACCACCTTGCCTGATTGCAATGGAGGCTTGTGCGACGGCCCATTATTGGGGACGGGAGGCGCTCGGATCTGGCCATGAGGTGCGCCTTATTCCACCGATTTATGTCAAACCTTTTGTTAAGCGGCAAAAGAATGATGCTGCTGACGCGGAAGCGATTGTGGAAGCGGCACTACGGCCAACCATGCGGTTTGTCGAAGTGAAGAGTGCCGATCAGCAATCCCTCGGGCTACTGTTTCGCACATGAGAGCTTTTTGTGCGCCAAAGAACTCAATTAATTAATGCTTTGCGCGGGCATTTGGCCGAAT
This sequence comes from Yoonia sp. MH D7, assembly GCF_054439475.1. Lineage (NCBI taxonomy): Bacteria > Pseudomonadati > Pseudomonadota > Alphaproteobacteria > Rhodobacterales > Paracoccaceae > Yoonia > Yoonia sp. MH D7. The sequence goes on along the minus strand of NZ_JBTJCF010000002.1, from coordinate 79,295 downwards.
ATGGAATTGTCGTCGCCATCGGGGTTAGAAACGTAAAGGTTTTTCAACAAGCGCTTCTTGATCATGGCACAAGGCTTCCCAAGACCGTTCTGTCGATCAGTGGGGTGTATTTTGAGCAAATAGCAGCGTTGACAGAGAAGGTTACTGAGTTGAAAATAGCACTAAGGCGTGAGACCGCCCGTGATGGTCAGGCAACACTCTTGCAAACCATGCCTGGGATCGGTCCGATCAGTGCCGCAGTCATTCAGGCATTTGCACCACCGCTGGAAAACTTTGCCCGTGGTCGGGACTTTGCGGCATGGCTGGGCTTGGTTCCGCGCCAACGCTCGAGTGGAGGCAAGGACCGGTTAGGGCGCATTTCCAAAATGGGACAGCGCGACATTCGCAGGATTCTGATCATCGGAGCCATGTCCATCGTAAACTGGGCCAGCCGAAAGGGGAGCCGAGACTCTTGGCTTATGGGTCTACTGGAGAGCAAGCCCACAATGGTGGTTGCCGTAGCCTTAGCGAACAAAATGGCTCGGCGTCTCTGGGCGATGTGCGTTAAGAAAGAGGTCTATGAAATTCCAATCCTGGTGGCGTAATACCATCAAGACTTGGATGACGACGGGTATGTGAGGAGTTCAGAAGACATTACGGAAACACGATCGACGAGAGAGGCTCAGGAAAACCAGTTGGATACGCGGCGCAAAAAGCCCGTTAAGATGATTTGGACCTGACCCGCGTATCTCCATAAAGGCCCGCAGCAAATGTAAGGCTGCAATCTGAGGCCGAACACATGACTGCACCCGATCATACCTTCCGAAGTGTTCAAAAATTCCTTGCGTAAAACGGGGCATCCACACATGTATCCAACCTTGAAGACAGGATACAGAAATGACGAAGAGACGCAGTTTTTCAGATAAGTTTAAGGCCACGGTAGCGCTTGAGGCGCTTCGCGGAGACAAGACGGCGCAAGAGATTGCAGCCAAACACAAGATCCACCCGACGCAGGTGACGACATGGAAACGGCAGGCAATTGATGGCCTGACGGGCGTGTTCTCCGACAAGGTCAGGAAGGCTGAAGATAACGAAGCCGAAGTCAAAGAGCTTCATGCGAAGATTGGCAAACTGGCGGTTGAAAATAATTTTTTGTCACAAGGGCTGAAGCGATGAGCCCGAACGAACGCAAAGCGATGATCAATCGGGATCATACGGATCTGAGCCTGACCAGCCAATGCAAACTGCTGAAGATCAGCCGGTCGTCGCTGTATTATACGTCGGTTGGTGTGAATGCTGAGACGCTGGAATTGATGAACGAGATCGACCGTGTGTTCACGAAGTATCCGTTCTTCGGCAGCCGCCAGATCGCGGCCTACTTGCCGAGAAATGGTTTTCGTGCCGGTCGCCACCGTGTGCGCAGGTTGATGGGTTTGATGGGACTCCAGGCCATCTACAAAGGCCCAAACACCAGCAAGAAGCACCCACAGCACCGGATTTACCCATACCTACTGAGGAAGCTACCAATCACGCGACCGAACCACGTTTGGTGCAGTGACATCACCTACATCCCTGTGCGGCGTGGGTTCTTGTATCTGGTCGCCATCATGGATTGGGCGACCCGCAAGGTCTTGGCGTGGCGGTTATCGAACACGCTGGATGCCAGTTTTTGTGTCGAAGCCTTGAACGAGGCCATCGCAAAATACGGCAAGCCCGAGATCATGAATACGGACAGTCATATAATGGTAACCAGTTCTCGGGTGGTTTGACTCAAACACTGATCGACCGTTCTCTGGGTTGGTGCCGCTTGGCTTTCCGGTTTGGTTTGACCCACATTCCGATCGACCTGACACGTGTCTTTCCCTGGACCTGTCGACCGCCCGGGAACGCCTTGCGGTGAGGCTTTGTCTCGAAGATGCCGCGTGACCCAAGAAGGGCCTGACCATTTGGTCTCATGACTGTCCTGTCCGTGCATTTTTGTCGACAAAGCAAGTTTGACACTGCCGGAAAGGATGATCCTATGGCCAAATCAAAACAAACCACCCCAGTTGTTGGCGGGGTTGATACACACAAAGACCTTCACGTAGCCGCAATCGTGGACGACAACGATCAGGTGCTGGGAACGCAGAGCTTTGCCACAACGCGGCAAGGTTACAAGCTGATGCTGATATGGATGCGCTCATTCAGAGACTTGCAGCGGATTGGGGTTGAATGCACCGGCAGCTATGGCGCAGGTCTTTTGCGATATATGCAGGTCGCTAATGTAGAGATCCTTGAAGTGATCGCGCCGGACAAGCAGGATAGAAGACGTCGCGGCAAAAACGATGACTTCGATGCACAAAGTGCTGCCCATGCTGCCTTTACGAGGCGGCGCACGGTCACCCCGCGCAGCCGAGATGGAATGGTGGAATCCTTGCGTGTATTAAAGGTTTGCCGCAAAACTGCCGTTCAGGCCCGAAGGATTGCATTGCAGATCATTCAGACGACAATTGTTTGTGCCCCTGACCGGCTGCGTGACCTTTTGCGCAACATGACCCGCATGAAGTTGATACGAACCTTGGCAGCTTGGCGGCCCGATTTAACGGGCTATCGGGATGTGGAAGAAGCCTACAAGATTGCGCTCAAATCATTGGCACGTCGTTATCTCGAACTGCATGATGAAGTCGCTGACCTTGATGATATGATCGAAGCTATCGTCACAGACTTGGCTCCGGAGTTGATTGCACGTAACGGCGTGGGCCTGAACAGCGCCGCACAGTTGTTGCTCACTGCAGGCGATAATCCAGAGCGCCTCAGATCTGAAGCCAGTTTTGCTGCCCTATGCGGTGTTAGTCCAGTGCCAGCCTCATCAGGCAAAACAACGCGCCACCGATTGAACAGAGGTGGCGACCGCGCGGCCAACAGCGCGCTCCACATCATCGCAATCGGAAGGTTGCGCCTTGATCCGAAGACCCAGGAATATGTGGCGCGGCGTATAGCAGAGGGGCATTCCAAACTGGAGGCAATCCGATGTGTCAAACGATACATTGCGCGTGAGGTCTTTAACATCATCGCGCGCCGCCACAAACAGATCAATCAGGCTCAGATCGCCGCTTGACACTTAGAAGGGGGTCCAAGGATCGCAGTTCACGGGTGCAGCCTGGATCACCACCTTGACCGAGGCAGATGTCAAAATCTCAATGGATGGTCGAGGTCGTTATCTCGATAACATCTTCATCGAACGGTTGTGGCGGTCACTCAAACAGGAGGCCGTTTATCTGCACGAATTACAGGACGGGTTCCAAGCCAAACGGATCATCGATAACTGGATCGGGTTCTACAACTCCGAGCGCCCTCACACCGCCCTTGATAAGCGCACGCCGGACACAGCATACTTCACCCAAGCGGAAATAAGAAAAGCCGCATGACACCAACCCGATTACATCTTAGCTCAACCCCAAACCTGTCCTAAAAAGCAGGACCACTTCAGTCTTCCAAAGTGTGAGCATCAAAACGGCGATCTTCCTTGCGGTCGCGATGGCTGCTTTACGGAAACCTTTTCGACCAGCCAATCGGATTGCCCACGATTTGAGGGCAGAAAATCTTTTGACGTTTCGGATTAAAGTGGACGCAGACTCGACGAGCAACGACCGCATGGCCTTATCACCCCGCTTTGAGATACGCCCTGACCAGTCAATTTCTCCTGATTGGTATCGCTTGGGAGTCAGGCCAAGGTAGGCACCCACATCGGAGGGTTTCGTGAACCTGTTGGGATCTTCGATCAAGGCAATAAAACTGAGCGATACAATGGGACCAACGCCTGGGATCGACATCAGTCGTTTGGCGACCGGATGCGTTTCGGCCATAGTTTTCAGAGCCTTTCCGAGGTCAGCGGCAGCTTTACAAAGCATTACATGGATCTCGATGAAGGCGTCGGCCATGATACGCAACACAGGATCAGTTTCTTCCACAGCGGCCAACTGATCGCGGAATTGTTGGCGCAACTTCCCCTGGGTCACTCCGGTCATGCGAATGCCAAACGTCTTTAAAACACCTCGAATGTGCCCCTCGAGATCCTTGCGCAATCGTATCATTCGTTCCCTTGCACCCACCAGCGCCCGCAACCGGTCCGCTTCTACACTGCGGACAAAAACTGGAGTGAACCATCCGGTTCGAGCAAGTTGAGCCAACCCTTCGGCATCAGATGCATCTGACTTATTGAGCCGGGCTGACAGGCTTTTATGAGCCCGTCGGGCATCAATGCAAACAGCTGGAAGGCCGAGTTCGAGAAAGCCACGTTGCAGCCAAATGGACATCTGACCGCTTTCGTGCACGATGGTTTCTGGTTTGAGCGAGCGGTTTTTGAACCAACTTTCCACTGCCATGGGATCCGCGGGTGTGGTGCCCTTGGCTTTGATCTTTCCATCACCGTCGATAACACACACGGAAATCTCTCTCAGAGACATGTCAAGGCCTGCATAATATTTCATGGTCGTTCTCCTCATGCTACACTATAAGGTCAATATACAAGATCTCGTCCGCCATTGGAGTGCGGTCGCCGCACTCACACCATGTGTTTGAGGGTTGTCGGTCATGCGGCGATCTGGCTGTGGTTGGTGGTTTCTATTCCGTCTTTGAACGTGACGCCTGTGATGACTTTGGCCAGGTAATCAAAGCCGCGTAGCTTCCTCCAGTTTTGTTCAGCGCATTGTCCCAGCTTGAACATCATGTGCAGCATGCCATCGCGCGACAGGCAGCCCTTTGAGCGCTTGGTGCGATGTCGGATCGTGGCGAAGGCCGGTTCAATTGGTTTTCTGGTGCGGATACTGTGCCAATGTTGGGCGGGGAAGTCGAAGAATGCCATGAGTTCTTCGCGGGGCTTTGTTGCACAAATCGGGTGTAGGACGTTCTCCCGCTTTACCCCAGACGCACTTATCCTACGGGCTCAGTGATAGGTATGCCAAGAGCCGTGTAGCGGTTGAGGACAGCGATACGGATTTGGATCTCGGCAACCTGCCTTTCAAAGTCCCTCGCCATCAACGATTGGCCAAGCAGTTTCATACAATGCATCTTCGTTTCGACGCGGCTTCGGCGGTGATATCCGCTCCACCGTCGCCACAGGGTGCGGCCCAGATATCGTTGCGCATTGACGGCATCGTTGCGGGCAATTGCTCCGGCGCTCGTCGGCTTCCAAGGCTTTGCATTCTTGCGTGGCGGGATCACCGCATGGGCATCTCTGGCGGCAATCGCCTCGTAGCATTTACGCGTATCATATGCCCCGTCTGCGGTGACACTACCGATGTCTTGATCAATAGGGATTTGGTTCAGAAGCTCTGGCAACACGGGAGCATCCCCGATGTTGCTGCCGGTTACCTCGACGGCCCGTACCTCCAGCGTTTCCTCGTCGATTCCTAAATGTATCTTACGCCAAATACGGCGTTTTGAACCGCCATGCTTGCGGGCATTCCACTCGCCTTCACCTTCGGCTTTGATCCCCGTGCTGTCTATTAGAAGGTTCAGTGGTCCCTTGGATCCACGATAAGGCAGGCCCACGTTCAGTGTTTTCTGACGCCGACATAAGGTGCTGAAATCCGGGGCAGACCAGTCCAGGCCAACCAGCTGCAACAGGCTCTGAACGAACCCGGTTGTCTGGCGAAGCGGCATGCCGAACAAGACCTTCAATGTCAGACACGTCTGAATGGCAGCGTCACTGAATTGCCGCTGGCGACCCCGCTTGCCATTCGGTGGCGGTGTCCAAACCATCTCTGGATCAAACCAGATCGACAACGATCCGCGCCGCTTCAAGCTGTTATTGTAAGACGACCAATTCTTGGTCTTGTACTTCGTAGGGGCCCAACTACTCATGCCTTCAGCTATCACGCTGGATTCGTACAGTGAATCCCTTCAACCGATTTGTGCAACAAAGCCCCTCGCAACAACAAATCAACCAGATACGCCGCCAACCTTCAAACCGCCCAAACACCAGATTCAGTCATAGCTCCTCATTATACAGTAAATATTTATCTAGCATCCCAGATATTAAACTAGTATACTAGATCGGAGTAGACATGCAAACAGCATCAAAAAGCATGTGCCCCCTTTTATTGGCGCATGTGATTAATTGGAGGGACATCAATTGAATTTACAAGGCAAAACAGCAATCGTTACGGGCGGTGGAAGAGACATTGGGCGCGCATGTGCCATACGTTTGGCAGGTGAGGGAGCGAATGTCGCGATAAACTATTTTGCCAGTGCAGACAGCGCCAAGGCGACGGTTGACGAGATCTCAAATGCGGGCGGTAAAGCAATTGCAGTGCAGGGCGATCTTTGCAACGCCGAGGGCGTCGACGCATTGGTTTCGGCCACGGTCAAAGCGTTCGGTGGAATTGATATTCTTGTGAACAACTCAGGCGGTTTGATTGCACGCAAAACTATTTCTGAAATGCAGGTTGAACATTGGCTTGAGGTCATGGATCTGAACGTTACCAGCACCTTTATGATGACTAAGGCCGTTCTTGAGCACATGAAATCGGGGGCAATTGTGAACGTTGCAAGTCAGGCGGGGCGAGATGGTGGTGGACCGGGTGCTGTTGCTTATGCCACTGCCAAGGGTGCGATCATCACGATGACACGAGGATTAGCTAAAGAATTAGGGCCAAATATTCGCGTCAATGCGCTATGTCCAGGTATGATTGATACAGATTTTCATAATATTTTTACGAAACCTGAAGTGCGCAAAAACGTAGAGTTTGCATCTCCTGTTAAGCGGCAGGGCTTACCTGTGGATGTGGCTAACATGGTTTGGTTTCTTGCAAGCGATCAATCTTCGTTCGTCACAGGAGCAAATTTCGACATAAACGGTGGGATGCTATTTAGTTAACGCCTGGGCCTCAGGGGGTGATCGGGGAGGGGAGGTTTTCCGCGGTCACTGCAGCTTAATCTACGCGGGAAATCACGTTTATGACGGTGGTGGATTTTTAGTTGAACATTTTAGCTAGGGGCTAAATTTTCAACGAAAGCGCATAGCAAATGAATTGTTATGGGTTGTATCTTTTATCAAAACGGCTCTTCGCAATTCAGATTGAATACGTAAGGGCCATCACGGGAGGAATGAAATGACATTTTATACAATGACAACCAAACTGGTTTTGGGCGCGATCTGTGCGACATCTCTGACAATTGGTGCGGTGGCCGCGGACACAATCACCCTGCGTGGCGCGAGCATGTTTGACGAGAACCACACGTTCACCAAAACCTTTCGTGAATTTGAGGGCCTTGTTGAAGAATACTACGACGGCGATGTTGTTTTTGACTTACGTTTGAACGGCGAACTTGGCGTCGAGAAGGATTATGTTACATTCTTGCAGCAAGGTGTAGCGATCGATTATACAATACTGGCGCCCTCCAATATGGCAATTATGGCACCTTCTATACCAATAATGGACATGCCATTCCTGTTTCGCGACCTAGATCACTGGAACGCGGTGCTATCTAGCGACACGCTTACTTCCCTCGAAGACGAGCTGATGGAACGTGCCGACATTAAGATTATTGGCTATACGGGTGGTGGTGTACGTAATTTGGTATCAGATAAACCAATCGCGAACATGTCAGATCTTGAAGGCCACAAAATGCGCGTAATGGGTGCTCCTATTCAAGCACAGGTCTTTTCTGCTTTTAAAGCGTCACCAGCTGCAATCGCCTATAACGAAGTGTACAATGCTATTCAGACTGGTGTGATTTCCGGTCTTGAGAACGAAGCGGCAGGTGTTGAAAATCTCAAGTTTTACGAAGTGGCACCGTATGTGTCTTTGACACAGCATACAATTACGGTACGTCCTATCGTGATGAGTGGAAAAACATTCCGCAATCTACCTGAAGATTTGCAGGCGGCGGTTCTCAAGGCCGGCGAGGAAGCAGCAGCCTTCGGACGTGATCTGGAAAGCAGCCAAGATAGCGTCATACTAAAGCAAATGGCTGATGTAGGTCAGATCAACCTCGTTGAGTTTGTAGATCGCGATATGTTGCTCGAACTCGTTGTTCCGGTTCAGGATGCCTATGCAGCCGAAATTGGTGCAGTTGAACTTCTTGAGGCGATCCGCGCTAAGTGATCGCGTGCGAATGTCAATTCCGCCGCGGTTAAGTGATGGCGGCGGGGTTGGATCATCGGGTTGGGAGGCCGACAATGGTAAAACGAATTTTAGATTTAATATGTAATGTTTTCCGGGTGCTTCTTGCCTGCCTTGTGGCTGCGCTTACAATACCTGTTACTATGCAGGTTATTGCCCGGTACACTGGCATTATCCCCGGTTACCTCTGGACCGAAGAACTTGCCGGATTTATTTTTGTTTGGGTTGTCATGATCGGTTCGATGGTGGCGGTTTGGGACGGTGAACATTTCGATGTGCGCGTCATTCCAGACGCTCAAAGCCCGCTTTTGCGCTTGCTACAAAGCGGCCTTGTCCATGTTCTGATCCTTGGCTTCGGCCTGATCTTCTTTTGGTACGGGCTGGAGTACGCTGAATTCGGCACCATCCAGAATTCGATGATGATGCGTGCCAACATGCTCGTCACATTTATCTCTGTACCCATCGCCGGAGCCTTCTGGGCCTTGTTTTCCGGCTATCGGTTTTATGAAGACTTTGTCGTATACCAATCAGCCCGGAGTGCTTTGAGATGATTGTAACAACTGGCCTTGCCTGTGCTATCCTCGTTGGTGGCTTCATCCTACTTGTTATACTGCGCGTGCCTGTGGCTTTCGCGCTTGGCCTTGCGACCATTCCACTCGTGATGCTTGAATTACGGCTTACACCCTTTATCGTTCTGGACCGGATGTTCCAGTCATATAGCTCGTTCATTCTTCTGGCTGTGCCGTTCTTCTTGCTGGCTGCGAACCTGATGAACTCAGGTAAAATCACAGATAAGCTAATTGACCTCGCGCGGGTACTGACCGGGTGGATGCCCGGTGGGTTGGGCCATGTGAACGTGGCCGTTTCCATGTTGTTCGCCGGTATTTCTGGTTCTTCGACGGCAGACGCGGCAGGTTGCGGCAAAATCCTTATCCCCGCTATGGTGAACGAAGGGTATGATAGACGTTTCGCCATTGCCATCACCGCATGTTCGTCGGTTATGGGCGTAATTATCCCGCCGAGCATTTTGATGGTTGTCTGGGGGGGGGTGATGCAAACATCCGTGGGCGCGTTGTTCCTTGCGGGCGCAATCCCCGGCATCATGATCGGTCTTGCATTGATGGCGACAGTTTACGGCTATGCCAAAGTGTATAACTATCCGATCATCGGCACACCGACTTTTCGCGAAGTGCTGGTAGCATTCAAAGGATCCGCACTTGCAATGCTGACACCTGTGCTTGTGGTGGGCGGGATCGTTGGGGGCATCGTAACACCAACAGAAAGTGCTATTATCGCCGCGCTCTATTCGCTTATCTTAGGGATGTTTGTCTATCGCACAGTGAGTGTGCGTGATCTTGGCAGTATCTTTTATGAAACCGGTCGTTTTGCATCTATATCGCTTTTTGCCATCGGCACAGCGACTGCATTTGGCTGGTTGTTGGCCTTCTACAGCGTGCCGCGCCTGATCGTGGACTTTATGACTGCGATGGAGTTCGGCCCATTTGGAACGGCGTTGGTTATCGCGGGGCTGTTCTTGTTTTTTGGTTTGTTCATTGATGCAATTCCGACAATCATCATTTTGGGCACGGTCTTGATGCCTGTTGCGGAAGCGGCAGATATCCACCCGATCGCGTTTGCGATCATTGGGATCGTCTCATTGGCTTTCGGATTGGTCACGCCGCCCTACGGATTATGTTTACTAATATCTGCGTCGATAGGTGGTATGAATGTGGTGCAGGTTATGCGCGACGTGGCGATCATTTTGTTGCCGATGTTGCTCATCTTGTTGCTGATCATTGTATTTCCCCAAATCGCTCTGTGGTTGCCTCAATTGCTCATGCCAGAGTCTTTCCAATAACGGGTGATAAACTCAAAAATGACACGACTGACCTGAGCCCCTAAAACTCCTCCAAATTTGTGTAAAGTCTGCCAACAAAAGTACGGACAAATGAAGGCACGATTTACGGACGAACAGATTATAGCGATGATCAAGGAACAGGAAGCTGGCGAGAAGACTGCATATGTATGTCGGCGGCACGGGACCCATTGACCGGCAGGGTATTGCGCAGCAATGCCCGAGAGGGGGTTCGGCGACATTCTACAAATACAAATCTAAGTATGGCGGCATGGAGCCGTCTGATGCGAAGCGCATTGCGGGCGCATGAAGACGAGAATGGAAAGCTGAAGAAGCTGCTGGCAGAACGTAACCGCTCCATTGTTACCGCGGTAATTTCGCCTTGATCCGCAGCGCGAGCTCGGTGTCGTCCACGAAGTTATCAAGGAATTCATGCCAAGTATTGGTGGTGAGGCGGGCGGCTTTGATCAGATCAGTTAGTTCTTCGATGCCGTCGACGGTCAGGGCCGTGATCGTTTCGTCGGGGTCGACGTAAACGCTTATAATGCTTCCGTATGACATGTTGTCTTTATTGTAGACGATGGCATCGAGAAGCTTGAAACCCTCATTCAACATTTTGGCAACGTAGTCGATGGTGCAGACTTGGATGACTGCGGACATCCGGCAGCCGCTGAGTGAGCAGCAACTATCGGTACCCAATTCCACGGCAGCAATTCGTCCAAGCGGTTGATCTTGTGGTCATGGATGCGGTCGAGGATGTCAGCGAGATAGGCCTGGGGATCGAGGTCGTTCAGCTTGGCAGTTTCAATGATCGTCATGACGCGTGCAAGTGTGTCCGCACCGGTGTCCGCCTCAGCAAACAGCCAGTTTTTTTCCGATGCCGATCGGGCGCAAGGCGCGCTCGGCTGGACTGTTGTCGATGGCGACAGCTGCTGTTCGGGCCAGACAAAGAAGGCCTCGACCTTTGACTGGCTCAGCTTTTGACGCGCGGCATGGCGGACATCAGCGGGGGTGACCATTGATGTCGTGCTCAATGTCGTAAAGCTTGCCGATCCCGTCGAGCGCCTCGCGGGCGATCTCGGAATTGGTTGATGCCCAGAAGTCGTGGAAGTCGCGCCGCAGATGCGCCCAACAGGCGGCTTCGCGCAAACGCTGCACGCCACCCGGTTCAGGCTAATAGTGTTGGCATAGCCTTTGTATCCATCCGCCTGAAGGATGCCACGAGCATTGGCCAAATGGCTCAGGACATGCTCCTCCTTCCAGTCTGGCGCAAACCGATAGACAGCACCTGGTGGTGCTGCCCCCCCAGGGCCGCTGATCACGCACATAGGCCCAGATCCGGCCTTGCTTGACCCCCTTGCCAAGTCCCTTATCGCGCCTTGAGCGGTCCAGCACCCGGATCGGCGTGTCATCTGCATGGAGTCGATCACTTGCCGTGACGTCGATCTCGATCCGCTCGATAAGTGGCAACAGGGCCCTCATCGCGCTTCTGCAACAGCCGACCAGCGTGCTTTCGGGAATGTCGGCCCCCATACGCGCAAATATCTCGTGCTGGCGATACTGAAGCGGTCCTGCTTTTTAAGACAGTTTTGCGGCTTGGCTAAGATGCATCTGGTTTGTGTTCATGCCGCTTTTCGTATGTCCGCTTGGGTGAAGTATGCCGTGTCGGGCGTGCGCTTATCAAGGGCCGTGTGAGGGCACTCTGAGTTGTAGAACTCGATCCAGTTATCAATGATCCGTTTTGCTTGGAAACCATCGTTAATTTCATGCAGGTAAACGGCCTCCTGCTTCAGTGACCACCACAGCAGTTCGATGAAGATGTTGTCCAAGTAGTGCGCCCTGCCGTCCATCAATATTTTGACGCCCGCCTCGGTCAAAGTGGTGACCCAAGCGGCACCAACACAGAGAACGGTCGATCAGTGTTTGAGTCAAACCACCCGAGAACTGGTTATCATTATATGACTGTCCGTATTCCCAAGGATTCCGCGCAAAGCTGGAGGGGACTTGGGGCTCAGGTCAGTGCCTCGGAAGGATCGTGGCTCCAAAGAATGCTCAAAAGGAAGTCTTTGACTTTAAGGATAAATGATCGGAAAGATCGGGATTGGTAAAAATAGAAATTCACAGCGGGATAATCAATCCGCCACTCTTATTTGGAACTGAACCGCGTATCTCCATACCTACCAGCGGCATCTGAAACGCCACATCAACAGGCCTGACAGATGACTGCATCCGTGCACATTTCTATAACATTCAAAAGTAACTTGCATTAATGGAAGCATCCTCAGATGTGAATTTGATTTTTGTGCTACGAGCGCTCGCAGCATAAAAGTTGCCGCCGCTGCGCAACTGTGTGTGCTGTGCGGCATCTAAGAAAGCACTCATTCGAAAGATCAGCAGTGAATTTTTTATCCGCCTGGCAAAAAACTAATGTCACTTTTGCATTGACCAGGCGATGCGCACTGGCGTCAGTCATCCTGCGTACCTAAGAACATCCGGTCCTTCGCCGCCGTAATATGGTGGCGCATCGTCGCTTGTGCCACCTCGGGTTGTTTCTGGCGGATCGCATCCAACACAGCGCGGTGCTCTGCCAGCACCAGCTCTTGTCGGTCGGGCACATCAAGTAGGGTCAGCGAGCGCGATAGTTTAACGCCATAGGCAATTTGCGTACTTAGGGATTCTAGCACCGATGAGAAAAGCGGATTCTTTGCCGCGCGAGCCACGGTCAGGTGCAGGCGCTGATCGGCGTCGACCCCAAGGGCGTTTTGTTGATAAGTCTGCTCCATCAACTGATAGGCTGCATCCATCTCGGCCAGGTCGTTGTCATCGCGCCTCATTGCCGCCCAAGCCGCTGCCGCGCCTTCGACATCTACGCGAAACTCGTAGCAACGCTGTACATCCGAGACAGATTCAATGGGTACGAAACTGATCAATTGACGGTCGGGCCGGCGTAGCACATAGCTACCTGAGCCTTGGCGAGATTGCACAATGCCATCGTTACGTAACCGCGAAAGTGCCCCACGAACGATCGGCCGCGAGACGCCAAAGCTGTCAGCCAAAACTTCTTCAGTGGGCAATCGGCTGTGTACTGGATATTCTTCTTCAAGGATCTTGGTCAGGAGCTGATCGTATACCTGATCTGCCAGTAAGGGCCGCTTTGTCTCTGACAATGTGATCTCCTTGCTTGTGAGCTGAGCGGGCGCGTAAAAGTCCTTATAGACCCTATTCGGCAATAAAAGACAGGGCCGTTGCGCGCGTGCTTACAATATGTACAACCGCCCCTTTAGGAAGGGATGGCCAGAGAGCTGCGACCTATTTAGTTTTGATAGCTACAGGCGTCTTTACTGGTTTGGGGATAACCAAAAAGTAGACGAACACAAGCTTCAGCGCAACAAAGAACAGGCTATCGGGATTGGTGAAAAAGGTCATTGGATCTCCGTTCGACAATGCGAGAGAACGCCGCATAAACTCTTCCAGATTTGGCCCAAGTATATAGCCTAGCAACATAGTAATCAGGGGAAAGCCGTTGCGTCGCAAGTAGAAGGCAAAAACTCCCATCCTTAACGTCATGAACATTTGGAAAGTAGAATAGGTTGCAACGTAGCTCCCCACGACCGCTAAAAGCGCGATCACAGCATAATCGCGGTGATCGGATCTCCGGGAATACCAAAGGTCAGCATTGGGACCATGGCCCCACCACAGACCGCATTGTTGGCACTTTCAGAAGCGGCGATGCCTTTGGGGTTGCCCTTACCGAAGGTTTCGGGCTCGTCCGAAGTGCGCACCGTTTCAGTATAAGCTAGGAACGACCCCATCGAGCCGCCCGCGCCCGGCAATGTGCCGACAAAATAGCCGATCAGGCAGGACTTGAAATAATCGCCAAAGCCGATTTTGCGCATATCAGACAACGGCGGCAGGAAGTCGCGGCGGCGAATTTTGACCTTGTTGGCAGCAGCGGCAACGGCGCAAATATCTATGCGTGTGCTTGCTTGCGTCAGTACTTCGGCAATAGCAAAGGTGCCGATGATAACCGGCATCAGGTCGATCCCAGCGGTCAGGCTGGCATAACCATAAGTGAAGCGAGTAATGGGCTCCATTGCGTCAAGCCCGATAGTGGCCAGCATCAGTCCATTACAGGCGGCAAGTCCAGCCTGCGGAATGCGACCGCAATCAACAGTAGCGCGCCCAACGCACCGCCGAACATAGAGTCAATCGCCGCATGACCAAGCGCCTGTGCGCCCTTGCCTTGCAGCTCAAGCGCGGTCATCATAGAAGATGGTGCGCCAGGAATGTTGATCATTGTGGCCGTGATTGACCCGCCACACATGCCGGCCATATAGATGCTTGCACAGGCCATCAGCGCGGTTTCGACGCTAAGTAAGTATGTCAGCGGTAAAAGTAGCGCCATTGCCAAGGTCGCAGTCAGGCCCGGAATGGCGGCAAAAAGCGTGCCTCTCACGAACCCGAGGATCACATAAGTGAAGTTGACCGGATCGGCTAGCAGCGAAAAACTGCTAAAACGAGGATGATGAAATCCAAGACTTAACCCCACAGCGTCGGTAGTCGGAACCCGAACAATTGTTGAAACATGACGAAGGTAACCTCAACGATTGTGACCGAGATGATCGCCTTGAGAACCAGATTTTCGAACCTTGAAAACAGCAAAATCAACACAAAGACGAATAGGCCGGACGACAGGAAATAGCCCAGCGTATTAAATGCTGCGATGTAAACGAAGATCGCAACCACCACCCATACATGAGTATAGCTTCGCCCCTCGTCCACTGGCGCGACCTTTGGCTGGGCTCGCAGCGCTTGCACAATCAAGATGCTGCAAAAGACAATCGCCGCACCACCTACAAGGATTGGAAAGAAGGCTGGCGTCAGCCCGTTCTCGACAATCGGGGGACCCAAATTTAGGGCAGTGATTAAATAACCACCAGACACCGCAAGGGTGACATACAGAAATACCACTTGTCATTTTAAGAGCATCTTCTTCTCCTGAGCCGAATGAGTGCGATCGGGCGCGGCTACGAATTGCGGCGGTCGGTTGCAGCGGATGACCGCGTATTGAACCATACATCGCGTAAAACCGGTAGTAGTCCAGCGGCGCCGGGAGTTGCGCCGCTGGCGCCTTAGACCGAAGTCATTGCGGATGTGAACCGGATTACAGGTCCAGTTCATCCATCAGTGCAAACGTCTTGGTTTGCAATTCATCGGTCCATGCGACCACGTCACCAGACCCGAGCCAATCAGCGGTCACACCGATTTGGGCTAACCAGTCTTGGAACTCGGCGCTATCGTAAGCCGTTTTGAATGTGGCCTCTAGTGTAGCGACCACATCGTCTGGCGTGTCGACCGGAGCCGCGAGCACGATGAAGCTGCCTGTCTGCAGGTCGTGACCTTTAGTTCGCAAAGTAGGGACGTCAGTGTAGGTAGCATTTTGTACAAAGGTCAGTTCGACTACGCCCTTGGCATCGCCCGAGGCCAGAATGCCGCTGAAGTCACCAAGGCTTGAGATTGCCGCATCCAATTCGCCTGAAAGCAGCGCTTCGGCTTCGGCGTTAGACGAGCCCGCGTAGGTGATGACGTTGAAGGCCACGTCTAGAAGCGTTTCCAACTGCAACACGGACAGGTAGGGACCAGAGCCCTTGGGTGCCACGCCGACACGTACTTGACCCGGGTTTTCTTTGGCAAGTGCAATCAGCTCTTCGAAGCTTTCGATGCAAGAAATCTTGGAGACAACAATCGCATCGGCCTCAGACGTGATGCGCGCTATCAGCTTCATGTTGTCGAGCGAATAGCCAGGCATCATCTTGGGTGATAACGCTGTCATAGGTCAGCACGCCGACTGTGTGCCCATCGGGACGCGCGCTGGATATCTGCATCAGCCCAGTCGCGGTGACCGCACCGGCAATATTTTCCACATAGATGGACTTTGGCAGGTCTTGTTCTGCGATATTGCTGATTTTGCGTGAGATTGCGTCCGCGCCGCCACCAGCGAACCAAGGCACGATCAGGCGAATGTCACGAGTTGGGAAATCCTCCGCGATAACAGATGTCCCAAGGACAGCCGCGCAAAGTGCAAGGCCAAGTGTGGAGTTCAATTTTGTATAAAACATAGTTTCTGTTCCTCCTATACAGATGCCGTATGCCAGACAGGTCTGGCGTCCACCGTTTGCCGAGTGATTCCGAAAAGTGGTATTTTATCGGCTCGACGTTGTGATTGTTGGTCGCGTTATCGTAGGTAGGTTGCACCATCAGCCAAGACAGGCTTGGTGATGCATGTTCGTCGCAGGTACCAATGGTTGTGTACGCGATATGCACCTAACCCCAGCTCTGCCTTGCGCTTGAAATCGCGGTAAGTTGTGCCTTCGCCGCATCTGATACGGCCTTCATCTCCCGCCTCAAATATTGCGTCACGGGCGCTGACCAGTCGCGGCAAGGTCTATGCAGGTTCAATCACATTAGGCAGAATAATTTTATAAATCAGCTCAAATATAGCTAATAAGATGATTTAATCTCTCGGGAAACTCACTATTTGTAATTAAATAATACACATCTTGAGAAAAGCGGTTATGCCGCCGCGCCGTCGGCGCGCTCCGCAATAGTGGTGAACCTAACGGCCTGAAACTGGCACGATCAGCCCGCCATCTCAGAGACGGCAGGCTGTTTTGGCAATAGAACCGTTAACTTGCTCGAAGATCGGCAGGCAACAGCGCCTCGGGCAAGTTCTGATAGCAGACAGGTCGCAGGAACCGCCGAATGGATAGAGTTCCGACCGACGTAGCACCGAAGTTAGTCGATGCCGGATAAGGCCCACCATGGACCATCGTGTCAGCCACTTCGACACCGGTGGGGAAGCCATTGGCCAATACACGTCCGGCCATCTGCTCAAGGGTGGGCAAAAGTGCGCGCGCAAGATCGATGTCGCCATCGTCCATATGTAACGTCGCGGTCAACTGACCTTTGAAGTTTGCAGCAACGGCCTGCAACTGCTCTGCGTCTTTAACACGGACGACCAGACCCAGTGGACCAAATACTTCCTCCGCCAGCTCTTCGTTTGCCATCCAGTCCTTGGCGGAAACGTCAAACAGATACGGCGCAGCAGAGCGACCTTCGCAAGTGCTGGTCAGTAACGACTTCACGCCTGCGCCCTCTGAAACGCGTCGCGCACCGTCTCGGTAAGCGTCAGCCATACCATCGGTCAACATGGTCTGTGCGGCAACCGCTTTAAGACCTTCGCTGGCGGCATTCACAAATGCATCTGCCTCGGGCCCGTCCACGATAATGGCGATCCCGGGGTTGGTGCAGAATTGACCAACGCCCATGGTCAGGCTTCCGGCCCAACCTGCGCCAAGATCAGCGCTGCGCGCAGCGGCGGCTTCTGGCAGTATGAACATCGGGTTTACACTCCCAAGTTCGCCAAAGAACGGGATCGGCTCTGGGCGCTTGGCGCAAAGGTCAAACAGCGCCCGACCGCCGCCAAGACTGCCGGTGAAGCCGACCGCCTTGATGCGGGAATCGGTGACGAGCGCTTCGCCGACCTGACGGGTGCCGCCTTGCACGAGGCTGAAAATACCGCCATCCATGCCTAGCTTATCTAGCGACGCAACGATGGCATCGCCGACAATTTCACCCGTGCCAGGGTGTGCGCCGTGACCTTTGACCACAACCGGACAGCCAGCCGCGAGCGCCGCGGCAGTGTCGCCACCAGCGGTGGAAAAGGCGAGCGGGAAGTTCGAAGCACCAAACACTGCAACCGGACCGACGGGTCGCTGCATCGTCCGAAGATCGGGGCGCGGCAAAGGCATGCGGTCGGGCAACGCAGTATCGTGGCGGCGATCAAGATAAGCTCCCTCACGAATATGTGTTGCAAAAAGACGCAACTGACCTGTCGTACGGCCACGCTCGCCCTGAAGTCGCGCTCCGGGCAGACCAGTCTCAGATGTACCAATTTCGGTGATCTGGTCGCCACGAGCGTCGAGCTCATCAGCGATGGTTTCCAACAGCACCGCGCGTTCTTCGCGCGAGGAGGCTGCAAAGCGAGGGAATGCTGCATGCGCTGCGGCGCATGCTTGGGAAACCAAATCAGGCGAACCAGCTGAGAACTCAAAGGCGGTCCCGCTAGCAGGAGAAGAAGTAAACTTTGCATCGGCACTCACGCGCTTGCCAGCAATCAGATGTGCGCCGTGTGGGGTATAAGTCATGTTTAACGTCCTGTCTTTTCGCGCCATGTATTGAATTTCACGATACTTTCATCATCTGTTCCCGGGTAGAGACCAATAATTCCCGCGCCATCTTTGACCTGCTCGAGCACGAAGTCCTCATAGACTTCCATTTCCAAGCACTCCCCCGCGATCTCGTCCGCAAGATGTGCCGGAATGACCATAACGCCATCGCCATCGCCCAGCATGACATCGCCGGGAAACACCGCCGCATCGCCGCAGGAAATCGGCACATTAATGTCGATTGCCTCGTGCAAGGTCAGGTTCGTAAGGGCAGATGGACGTGCGAAATAGGCAGGCATGTCAAGCGCGCCAATGCCCGCAGCGTCTCTTACACCGCCATCGGAGACCACACCTTCCACACCGCGCTCTTGCAGCCGGGTAATAAGGATCGATCCGGCTGTTGCGGCTCGGCAGTCTTTGCGCGCGTCCATCACCAAAACGTGACCCTTGGGGCAGGACTCGACAGCGACGCGCTGTTTGTGATCGCGGTTGCGGAAGACGGTGATCGGGTTGCGATCTTCGCGCGCCGGAATATAACGCAGTGTATAGGCTTGACCGACCATGATCACAGCCTTGCGCTCGACCGGCGTAACACCTTGCACGAACTGGTTGCGCAATCCTCTTTTGTAAAGAGCAGTGGCCACAGATGCCGTGGACACCTTGCGCAATTTGTCGCGCGTCTCGTCGGACAGGATATATTCGTTCATCATTTTTTCCTATGGTTTTGCGTTTTGCAGTCTTGGATGAAGGTATGCTTTGTAAATCTCTCCTCCAGCCCGTCGCAGCGATACCACGCCAATCTCAGACCTTCCGAATATACCCAATATAACCCTCCAAGTTATTGAACCTTCAGTAACCTGATAACGGCATATATGTCAATATTTGTAAATTGTATTGATCAAGATTGCTAAAAAAGCGTTAATTTTGATTTAAATAATTACTAATTTTTACAAAAAAACGCAGAACGGCAATCAATCTGAATTGTCGTGCCTCCGAACACAGCTATTTGTATGCCATCCGCGGATTGCTGCTTCGACCAAAGTACAGCGAAGTGGTCTCCACAGGCGCAAAATTATACCGCGTGAGCGAGGTGGAACATCCAAGGTCGATTTGGCCCGCGACTTTATTGTTGTTAAATTGCGCAGGGAAAGTGTGGTTTGAGGTGCGGTTTCAACGGGTCGCTGCAACACAGGCTTCAAATTTCTCTGCTGGTGTCTGGTATCGCAAGGTTTTTCTTGGCAGCTCGTTTAGCTGGCGTGCGACTGCGCTAAATTTGGCTTGACTGAACCCTGATATATCAGTGCCTTTTGGAAAGTACTGCCTGAGAAGGCGGTTGGTGTTTTCATTGCTCCCACGTTGCCACGGAGATTGTGGGTCACAGAAGTAGACATCGATATTTGTGGCTATGGTGAACTTTTGATGCCCCGACATTTCAGACCCGCGGTCCCACGTCAGGGATTTGTAGAGCTCCTTGGGAAGCTTTCGTGCCTGTTTGATCAGGGCTGTGGTCACACTCTGGGTGTCTTTGTTCGCAACTTTCGCCAGCATCACAAAACGGGAATGACGCTCAACCAGCGTGGCGATGTAACTGTTGTTCGAGCCCGCAATCAAATCGCCCTCCCAATGGCCCGGAATGGCACGATTTTCGACCTCAGCTGGACGTTCGCTGATCAAAACAGCATTCTTGATTTTACGTAATTCAAGGCCCTTTTGGGTGGCATGCCTGGAGCGTCGTATCGCACGTCGACTGCGCAAGCATTCCTGCAATTCTTGCTTCAAAAACCCTCGGGTTTGAACATAAAGGCTGCGATATATCGTTTCGTGTGACACGCGATTTTGCTCTTCATCAGGGTATCTTCGTTTGAGCCAGCCTGCGATTTGGCTGCGGTGACAATTTCCGTCGCAGCTTGCGCGCTATCAACTGGCACAAAGGATCGTTGAATGAGAGCTTACACAACTTGGGCCGTGTTGCGCAGTCCCAAGCGCGCTGGTCTGAGTGGGTCGCGCGATAGGCTAGGCGTCCGCCATTTCTGCGAACCTCTCGGCTGATTGTCGAAGGCGACCGGTTCAGGTGTTGCGCGATTGAACGAAATGACTGTTCGGCGACAAGCCCTCGGGAAACTTCTTCCCGTTCAATAAGGCTCAAAGCACATCGTGACCGTGTACGATCAGCAGGTCGGATCCCGCCCCCTCGATTTTGCAAGCGCAGCGAATGTCCGGTCTCACGGGCCGCGCCGCAGCAATCAAGATCACCGGTTAATGTCCGCAAAGGGCCATCCCTACTGCGGCTGCGGAAGTTGACGGGCGAAATGCTGCGATAGATCTAACGGCGGTTGCGAGCTCATAGTGCCCAACATCAACGAACTGCAGATCAGATGGGAAGCTCGAGTATCGGTGTTACGATATTTGTCCGAAATCTGAAATTCTTTCGTTGTTCCAAGAATTTTTCGACCTAATATCCTGATAACTCAAACAACGGAGACATCATAACATGCGAAAATATATTTCTATATCTTTGTTTGCAGCGACTCTGCCAGCTATAGCTGCTGCACAACACGCGCAAGAAGTCGTCACATTGCAATCTGAAGGGCAAGATTTCGTTGGCACATTGATGCTCCCCAGCGGCGATCCGGCACCGGTTGTATTGCTTCTTCACGGGTTCACCGGATCAAGGGACGAATTGACCATTCCAAGCACTGAGCAGGGAGTGTTTGTTCACACAGCCAACAGCCTTGCGACAAATGGCTATGCAAGCTTGCGTATTGATTTTCGTGGCTCAGGTGAGAGTACATCAGATTTCACATATGAAGCGACAACCTTTGAGGGCCAAGTCGCTGATGCCATGACGGCTGCGGCACACCTTATGGCGTCGGACAAGGTCAATGGGGACGATATCCATGTGATCGGCTGGAGTCAGGGTGGGCTTGTAGCTTCGGCTGTTGCAGGTCGAAGCGGCAATCTCGACGCCGTCGCGCTTTGGCAGGCTGTTGGCGACGCCGATGCCACTTATGGCGGGCTATTGAGTGCTGAAACGCTAAACGCGGGCAAAGCCGCTGCGCCGGATCAGACAGTCACCACAACGTTGCCATGGGGTGCAGAAGTAATGCTGAATGGGGCGTTCTTTGATGGAATCGAAACTTTTGATCCAATGGTTGAAATTGCAGCCTATTCAGGGCCGCTTTTCGTGTCTCAAGGAATGGCCGACACCACGGTTGTGCCTGCGGTAGCTGCGGCATTTATTGCTGCACATGAAGGCCCAGAACAACTTTGGTCCGCTGAGATGGATCACTCGTTCAATGTTTTCGCAGAGACTGAAACCCTCGATTCCCTAATTGGTGCAACCGTGGCATTTTTCAATGCAAACAAAGATTGACCTGACAAACTGTGCTCAAATGCATGCCGATGTAATTGCATTTGAGTACGGGTCTCAATGTCGCTTTGTCCGAAGAATGTGATTTGGCCCTTCAGACCGAGGGTGGGCGAAAGGCAGCAAAGGGCCGTCCTTGCCAGTGTTGGTGCGCCCTGATGCGAACATGCTGCAACCGATCGAATGGCCACAGAGAACCCAGACTACTTCTCAGGCAATATCGCGCCTGCTTTAAATGCACGTCTGACTATGGCTTGCGAATTTCGCCAGACCTAATCAAAAAAGCTAAGGCGCTCGTGACAATGAGTACCACAATAAACACTGTCGAAAGAAGAAAAATCAGGACACCGCCAGCCGCGTTTTCAATGCTTGTAAAAGTACAGGTACTGCTTCTGACAAGAACAACCATGCAACAAGCCACACAGACGCACCGGATCGGCAGACAAGGGAAAAAGTTATTAAAAACAATAAAGCGGGTGTACTCAAAGAAGACCAAAGAGCATTTGCCCAAACCGCGTTATATCCTTCTGCCGCCAAGATACCTGCACTAGCTTCAGAGAACTTCCAACAGCGTGTCTGTCCACTAAATACGCGGCTTCATCAGCTATCACACCATGATGCGCACTTGCCGCTATCAGATAACCAAGAATCGCCAATCCAACGGAGAGGCCAACGCCAATCTGTCGTTCTGAACGACTGAGTGTTTCGGCTTCGTTTATTCTAATTTTCTTCGTTACCGCATGTGGCGGAAGCGCGACACAATGTGCGAATAAGCCCTTGAAGAAACGGGATCCTGCGTATTTGAAATCCACATTTTCTCGAGCACGCCGTGATCTGTAAAACTTGGCGGGCGTTTAATATTTGCTCTAATAAAAGGTATTTGGAATATTTTTGTGTCGAGGCACTGGTCGCGCCCCAAAATGAAAAGACGTAAAGTTTACGGTAGCACAACCTCAAGGCGACGGAAAGTTGATAGAGCCTATCTTTAAAGGAGAAACCTTCGCTATGAGCAAAGCTAGTATTTAAGACCCCGATTTGACGTTAGACAAGTTAATGACCTTATGGCCAGAGACAATAAAGGTTTTCATGACGCACAGGATGGTCTGTGTCGGCTGCATGGTTAGCCCGTTCCATACGGTAATCCCCCCATTTTTAACGGGGTGCGGCTGTAGAACTTACGCGGCCATTTTTAGTTTCTGTGCGGGTGTTATGCCGCCGATGCCCATATTCGGGCGGTCATTGTTGTAAGTCGAGAGTATCCGTCTTGATCAAGCGGTTTTTGGTGTCCATTTGCGATTAGCTTTGACAAGTGCATTTGCGATTTCGATTAGCTTCCGCATTATAGCGACAATTGCGACCTTGGCGGGTTTTCCCACGTCTCGTAGGTGTTCGTATTTTGCTTTGAGGTCTGGGTTCCAGCGCATGGCGACTAATGCGGGCATGTAAAGGGCATCGCGCAAGGGCTTGCGCCCGCTTCCGATGGACGCTTTGCCCTGCCATAATCCAGACTGGCGTGTGATGGGGGCGAGACCAGCCAGGCTGGCCACTTGTTTGCGATCTAGCGTGCCGAGTTCGGGCATCAGGGTCAATATTGCGGCAGCAGAAACAGCGCCGACACCGGGCATGGAACGCAAAATATCATGCGTACGTGCGGTGCTCTCCCGCGCCTGGATCAGCGCTGCTATCTCGGCGTCCAACTCAACGATCTGGCGTTCCACTAGCGTGAGACGCGCTTTGGTTTGGCGTTTCAGGAGAGATAACCCCTGAATTTGAGCACGGTTGCGCAATCTGGTGCGATCCTTGACCAACCCAGCCCGCGCAACATGCAAGTCTTTGAGGTCAATTGCTTCTTTCGGGAGAGGCACTTGTGGTTCAAGATTAAATGCCGCGCCCATAAGCGCCAACATTCGAGCATCGACTGCATCAGTCTTAGCTCTCGTACCATGGGCCTGCGCAAAACGGCGCGCCTGCAAAGGATTTACCTTGACCAATGGTAACACCTTCCCAAGTGTCGCTTCAAAGGCTTTGTGATACGATCCTGTCGGCTCGTAAACGACCCTCGCTACACGGGTCGCCTTGCCCAACCATCTGATAAGAGCACGGAAGCCTGTGATTGAATTATCGAAGCGTTTAGCCATGTCGTCTTCCAATCGAAACACGTCCAGATGGGATTTAGAAATGTCCACGCCAATGTTATGATCTGTCATATTCTCCATATCCTATGCTTGTCATACGTGACTTGTTGCACGCGTATCCGTTCAGGCCTTTGGGGAAGACGGCGGTTGATCAAACTCTGGAGCGGTCCATCATGACCCAGCCATTTACGATCCAACCGCCGCCACTGCCTGTCACAAATGACGTGGCGGGCAGTGGCCCCATTATAAAGCAGGAGCCAAGTTCATTATAAGACAAGCCATTGTGTGGCGAAGTCTTGCGCCTCCTCGATGTTTTCAATGATGTGTTGGTCCAACCATTCATGCCTGACCGTGCGATTGTAGCGCTCGATGTAAGCGTTCTGCTGCGGCTTTCCGGGTTGGATATGCTGGATGCTAATACCTTGTTTTTCAGCCCATTCTAACAGCTTGCCACTGATATATTCTGGGCCATTATCAACCCGAATAGTTTCTGGTTTGCCGCGCCATTCGATGATCCGGTTGAGGCTGCGAATAACCCGTTCGGCTGGCAAAGAAAAATCAACCTCGATGCCCAAACCCTCGCGGTTAAAATCATCCAGCACGTTCAAAAGCCGAAACGCCCGGCCATCCCCGAGGCGATCCGCCATGAAGTCCATCGACCAGGTCACGTTTGGTGCGTCCGGCACTGCCAGCGCATCGGGTTTGTCCCGCTTTAACCGTTTCCGAGGTTTGATCCGCAAGTTCAGTTCCAGTTCGCAGTAGATGCGGTAAACGCGTTTGTGGTTCCACGGATGGCCCTGCACATTGCGTAGATGCAGGAAACATAGCCCAAACCCCCACGTCTTCCGGGCGGTCGTTAGCCCAACCAGCAGATCGGCGACCTCTTCGTTCTCGTCGCTCAAGAGCGGGCTGTAACGATAGCAGGTCTCACTCACGCCAAAGGTGCGGCAGGCCAGCGCAATGCTGACACCGTGTCGCGCCACAGCTTTCTCGGCCAGACCCCGACGCAGGGCTGGCCGGATCACTTTTTTCCAAGGGCTTCCTTCAGTAACTCAGCTTGCATGCTCATCTCGGCATACATCTTCTTGAGACGCCGGTTCTCGTCTTCAAGGGCCTTCATCTGGCTAATCATCGATGCGTCCATCCCGCCATACTTCGACCTCCATTTGTAGAATGACGCGTTGCTCATGCCGTGCTCGCGGCACAGCTCAGAGACAGGCACACCGCCTTCGGCTTGGCGCAGGATCGCAAGGATTTGGGGTTCGCTATATCTCGTCATCTTCATCAAAATCTCCTCATGCATTCTTGCCGAGAAAATTCTACTTCCGCATCCCCTTAGTTTTGGGGAGGATTACCCGGCACCACTTTCACTTTATAAGAAAACCCAGAGGTACCTACTTGGGAGTGTGCTTATGACAGCGGAACCATGCTGGATTACATACAATTGCGTCATATTCGTGCAACTGATGGCTGTTTGAGGTTGCAGGTGGCTGCATACATAATTGCAACAATTAAGTTTAAGTGGGGCCATTTCAAAGAATGAACACAATCTTAGCTTGAGTTAGCCATAGACGTGAGCCAATCTTTCAAGAATGTAATTTTTCTGTTGAGGTTGATGGTTTTGGGGACTGTTTCGACGTTATTTTTTGGATTTTGCTCCATCGTAACAGTGATCCGCAGTAAATTTGGAAATGCGCTAAGACGTGTAAATTTGCTAGGGCTTGCCGTTTACATGTTCTCGGCCTTCCAGTTTTTGGCGCCTCAGGTTGCTTTTGCTCAAGGGCTGACAAACGGCTTTTTCGAAACCGGTCACTCGATTTCATGTAACGCTGATCCACTTTTAAACAATGCTCAAGCTGTCTTCGCGCCGTCTCCTTGGCAACAGAGAGGCACTCCGGATTTCTCTACAGCGGAATGGATTGCGTTCCACACTTTCTACCAGGATCGGTCGACTTTACTTAGCGTATTGGGCAATACCTTTGACCAGTCGCCGAACGGTGGGTGCTTTCAAGGCTTCAGGAGTCTGAATACATCCTCGGCAGAGGGGATTTATCAGACGGTCAATATCTCGGATCCGACGCTGGAACTTGAGTGGCTCTATCAGTACACCGAGTACACGGTTCCTACCTTGGCACGGTGTACGCCTAACGTAGAATTTAGAATTAATTCAACAAGCTTTAACAGCGGAGAACGAGTCCACACTATCCCATCCGTAGGGGCGTCTGGCGAAGGTTCTTGGGTCTTGGGTACGACTGGGGCTTTCAAGCCATCTGATCACGGGATTACGGCGCCAGGAAACTACAGCGTTTATCTTGGTGTAACGAACACCGGATGCGATTTGACATGGGCTTTTGTTGATGGGTTAGAATTGGTTGAAGTTGTTGAGGCGGACCTGAGGACTGAAAAGACACTGGCCTCAGCCGACGCGACCCCCGCGGCTGGAGACACTGTTACGTTCTCGATAACTGTGACGAATGATGGTCCGGATGACGCAACCAATGTTACCCTGACTGATAGCATTCCATCGGGGCTTTCTGTTACTGGCAACAATGGCAATGTCACGGCTGGCACCTATGTGCCTGGTACCGGGATTTGGACCATCCCGTCGCTTATAAATGGCGCGAGCGCGACGTTAACCATCGAAGGCACCGTTAACGCAGATCAAGGTGGCGCAACGATTACTAACACGACGACTGCTGCAACCTCCGACGTTGACGACCCGTCGACCACTGGCGATGACTTGACTGAAAGCGTTGTTGTAGACAACGTTCTTGTGCCTGACGATGACAGCGGGACAGCTGTGTCCGGCACGGTCTCGACGCCGGTTGCGAATGTGACGGCGACGGACACGGTGAATGGCGCGGCGGCTGATCTGACTGTCGGCGGTAATGCGACGATCTCCGAAGACGGCACCTGGCCTACGGGCTTCAGCCTGAACACGACGACGGGCGCGGTTGAGTACGACGGCACCTCTGTGCTGCCGGGCGCTTACACGATGGATTACGAACTCTGCGATCTCGGCACACCTGCCAATTGCGAAACCGCAACGGTGACAGTGACGGTTGGTGCGGACATCGTGCCTGACGATGACAGCGGGACAGCTGTGTCCGGCACGGTCTCGACGCCGGTTGCGAATGTGACGGCGACGGACACGGTGAATGGCGCGGCGGTTGATCTGACTGTCGGCGGTAATGCGACGATCTCCGAAGACGGCACCTGGCCTACGGGCTTCAGCCTGAACACGACGACGGGCGCGGTTGAGTACGACGGCACCTCTGTGCTGCCGGGCGCTTACACGATGGATTACGAACTCTGCGATCTCGGCACACCTGCCAATTGCGAAACCGCAACGGTGACAGTGACGGTTGGTGCGGACATCGTGCCTGACGATGACAGCGGGACAGCTGTGTCCGGCACGGTCTCGACGCCGGTTGCGAATGTGACGGCGACGGACACGGTGAATGGCGCGGCGGCTGATCTGACTGTCGGCGGTAATGCGACGATCTCCGAAGACGGCACCTGGCCTACGGGCTTCAGCCTGAACACGACGACGGGCGCGGTTGAGTACGACGGCACCTCTGTGCTGCCGGGCGCTTACACGATGGATTACGAACTCTGCGATCTCGGCACACCTGCCAATTGCGAAACCGCAACGGTGACAGTGACGGTTGGTGCGGACATCGTGCCTGACGATGACAGCGGGACAGCTGTGTCCGGCACGGTCTCGACGCCGGTTGCGAATGTGACGGCGACGGACACGGTGAATGGCGCGGCGGCTGATCTGACTGTCGGCGGTAATGCGACGATCTCCGAAGACGGCACCTGGCCTACGGGCTTCAGCCTGAACACGACGACGGGCGCGGTTGAGTACGACGGCACCTCTGTGCTGCCGGGCGCTTACACGATGGATTACGAACTCTGCGATCTCGGCACACCTGCCAATTGCGAAACCGCAACGGTGACAGTGACGGTTGGTGCGGACATCGTGCCTGACGATGACAGCGGGACAGCTGTGTCCGGCACGGTCTCGACGCCGGTTGCGAATGTGACGGCGACGGACACGGTGAATGGCGCGGCGGTTGATCTGACTGTCGGCGGTAATGCGACGATCTCCGAAGACGGCACCTGGCCTACGGGCTTCAGCCTGAACACGACGACGGGCGCGGTTGAGTACGACGGCACCTCTGTGCTGCCGGGCGCTTACACGATGGATTACGAACTCTGCGATCTCGGCACACCTGCCAATTGCGAAACCGCAACGGTGACAGTGACGGTTGGTGCGGACATCGTGCCTGACGATGACAGCGGGACAGCTGTGTCCGGCACGGTCTCGACGCCGGTTGCGAATGTGACGGCGACGGACACGGTGAATGGCGCGGCGGCTGATCTGACTGTCGGCGGTAATGCGACGATCTCCGAAGACGGCACCTGGCCTACGGGCTTCAGCCTGAACACGACGACGGGCGCGGTTGAGTACGACGGCACCTCTGTGCTGCCGGGCGCTTACACGATGGATTACGAACTCTGCGATCTCGGCACACCTGCCAATTGCGAAACCGCAACGGTGACAGTGACGGTTGGTGCGGACATCGTGCCTGACGATGACAGCGGGACAGCTGTGTCCGGCACGGTCTCGACGCCGGTTGCGAATGTGACGGCGACGGACACGGTGAATGGCGCGGCGGCTGATCTGACTGTCGGCGGTAATGCGACGATCTCCGAAGACGGCACCTGGCCTACGGGCTTCAGCCTGAACACGACGACGGGCGCGGTTGAGTACGACGGCACCTCTGTGCTGCCGGGCGCTTACACGATGGATTACGAACTCTGCGATCTCGGCACACCTGCCAATTGCGAAACCGCAACGGTGACAGTGACGGTTGGTGCGGACATCGTGCCTGACGATGACAGCGGGACAGCTGTGTCCGGCACGGTCTCGACGCCGGTTGCGAATGTGACGGCGACGGACACGGTGAATGGCGCGGCGGTTGATCTGACTGTCGGCGGTAATGCGACGATCTCCGAAGACGGCACCTGGCCTACGGGCTTCAGCCTGAACACGACGACGGGCGCGGTTGAGTACGACGGCACCTCTGTGCTGCCGGGCGCTTACACGATGGATTACGAACTCTGCGATCTCGGCACACCTGCCAATTGCGAAACCGCAACGGTGACAGTGACGGTTGGTGCGGACATCGTGCCTGACGATGACAGCGGGACAGCTGTGTCCGGCACGGTCTCGACGCCGGTTGCGAATGTGACGGCGACGGACACGGTGAATGGCGCGGCGGTTGATCTGACTGTCGGCGGTAATGCGACGATCTCCGAAGACGGCACCTGGCCTACGGGCTTCAGCCTGAACACGACGACGGGCGCGGTTGAGTACGACGGCACCTCTGTGCTGCCGGGCGCTTACACGATGGATTACGAACTCTGCGATCTCGGCACACCTGCCAATTGCGAAACCGCAACGGTGACAGTGACGGTTGGTGCGGACATCGTGCCTGACGATGACAGCGGGACAGCTGTGTCCGGCACGGTCTCGACGCCGGTTGCGAATGTGACGGCGACGGACACGGTGAATGGCGCGGCGGTTGATCTGACTGTCGGCGGTAATGCGACGATCTCCGAAGACGGCACCTGGCCTACGGGCTTCAGCCTGAACACGACGACGGGCGCGGTTGAGTACGACGGCACCTCTGTGCTGCCGGGCGCTTACACGATGGATTACGAACTCTGCGATCTCGGCACACCTGCCAATTGCGAAACCGCAACGGTGACAGTGACGGTTGGTGCGGACATCGTGCCTGACGATGACAGCGGGACAGCTGTGTCCGGCACGGTCTCGACGCCGGTTGCGAATGTGACGGCGACGGACACGGTGAATGGCGCGGCGGCTGATCTGACTGTCGGCGGTAATGCGACGATCTCCGAAGACGGCACCTGGCCTACGGGCTTCAGCCTGAACACGACGACGGGCGCGGTTGAGTACGACGGCACCTCTGTGCTGCCGGGCGCTTACACGATGGATTACGAACTCTGCGATCTCGGCACACCTGCCAATTGCGAAACCGCAACGGTGACAGTGACGGTTGGTGCGGACATCGTGCCTGACGATGACAGCGGGACAGCTGTGTCCGGCACGGTCTCGACGCCGGTTGCGAATGTGACGGCGACGGACACGGTGAATGGCGCGGCGGCTGATCTGACTGTCGGCGGTAATGCGACGATCTCCGAAGACGGCACCTGGCCTACGGGCTTCAGCCTGAACACGACGACGGGCGCGGTTGAGTACGACGGCACCTCTGTGCTGCCGGGCGCTTACACGATGGATTACGAACTCTGCGATCTCGGCACACCTGCCAATTGCGAAACCGCAACGGTGACAGTGACGGTTGGTGCGGACATCGTGCCTGACGATGACAGCGGGACAGCTGTGTCCGGCACGGTCTCGACGCCGGTTGCGAATGTGACGGCGACGGACACGGTGAATGGCGCGGCGGTTGATCTGACTGTCGGCGGTAATGCGACGATCTCCGAAGACGGCACCTGGCCTACGGGCTTCAGCCTGAACACGACGACGGGCGCGGTTGAGTACGACGGCACCTCTGTGCTGCCGGGCGCTTACACGATGGATTACGAACTCTGCGATCTCGGCACACCTGCCAATTGCGAAACCGCAACGGTGACAGTGACGGTTGGTGCGGACATCGTGCCTGACGATGACAGCGGGACAGCTGTGTCCGGCACGGTCTCGACGCCGGTTGCGAATGTGACGGCGACGGACACGGTGAATGGCGCGGCGGTTGATCTGACTGTCGGCGGTAATGCGACGATCTCCGAAGACGGCACCTGGCCTACGGGCTTCAGCCTGAACACGACGACGGGCGCGGTTGAGTACGACGGCACCTCTGTGCTGCCGGGCGCTTACACGATGGATTACGAACTCTGCGATCTCGGCACACCTGCCAATTGCGAAACCGCAACGGTGACAGTGACGGTTGGTGCGGACATCGTGCCTGACGATGACAGCGGGACAGCTGTGTCCGGCACGGTCTCGACGCCGGTTGCGAATGTGACGGCGACGGACACGGTGAATGGCGCGGCGGTTGATCTGACTGTCGGCGGTAATGCGACGATCTCCGAAGACGGCACCTGGCCTACGGGCTTCAGCCTGAACACGACGACGGGCGCGGTTGAGTACGACGGCACCTCTGTGCTGCCGGGCGCTTACACGATGGATTACGAACTCTGCGATCTCGGCACACCTGCCAATTGCGAAACCGCAACGGTGACAGTGACGGTTGGTGCGGACATCGTGCCTGACGATGACAGCGGGACAGCTGTGTCCGGCACGGTCTCGACGCCGGTTGCGAATGTGACGGCGACGGACACGGTGAATGGCGCGGCGGTTGATCTGACTGTCGGCGGTAATGCGACGATCTCCGAAGACGGCACCTGGCCTACGGGCTTCAGCCTGAACACGACGACGGGCGCGGTTGAGTACGACGGCACCTCTGTGCTGCCGGGCGCTTACACGATGGATTACGAACTCTGCGATCTCGGCACACCTGCCAATTGCGAAACCGCAACGGTGACAGTGACGGTTGGTGCGGACATCGTGCCTGACGATGACAGCGGGACAGCTGTGTCCGGCACGGTCTCGACGCCGGTTGCGAATGTGACGGCGACGGACACGGTGAATGGCGCGGCGGCTGATCTGACTGTCGGCGGTAATGCGACGATCTCCGAAGACGGCACCTGGCCTACGGGCTTCAGCCTGAACACGACGACGGGCGCGGTTGAGTACGACGGCACCTCTGTGCTGCCGGGCGCTTACACGATGGATTACGAACTCTGCGATCTCGGCACACCTGCCAATTGCGAAACCGCAACGGTGACAGTGACGGTTGGTGCGGACATCGTGCCTGACGATGACAGCGGGACAGCTGTGTCCGGCACGGTCTCGACGCCGGTTGCGAATGTGACGGCGACGGACACGGTGAATGGCGCGGCGGCTGATCTGACTGTCGGCGGTAATGCGACGATCTCCGAAGACGGCACCTGGCCTACGGGCTTCAGCCTGAACACGACGACGGGCGCGGTTGAGTACGACGGCACCTCTGTGCTGC
Source organism: Yoonia sp. MH D7 (assembly GCF_054439475.1). Classification (NCBI taxonomy): domain Bacteria; kingdom Pseudomonadati; phylum Pseudomonadota; class Alphaproteobacteria; order Rhodobacterales; family Paracoccaceae; genus Yoonia; species Yoonia sp. MH D7. Next base: position 47,491 of record NZ_JBTJCF010000002.1, on the reverse strand, counting down.
CGGGCGCTTACACGATGGATTACGAACTCTGCGATCTCGGCACACCTGCCAATTGCGAAACCGCAACGGTGACAGTGACGGTTGGTGCGGACATCGTGCCTGACGATGACAGCGGGACAGCTGTGTCCGGCACGGTCTCGACGCCGGTTGCGAATGTGACGGCGACGGACACGGTGAATGGCGCGGCGGTTGATCTGACTGTCGGCGGTAATGCGACGATCTCCGAAGACGGCACCTGGCCTACGGGCTTCAGCCTGAACACGACGACGGGCGCGGTTGAGTACGACGGCACCTCTGTGCTGCCGGGCGCTTACACGATGGATTACGAACTCTGCGATCTCGGCACACCTGCCAATTGCGAAACCGCAACGGTGACAGTGACGGTTGGTGCGGACATCGTGCCTGACGATGACAGCGGGACAGCTGTGTCCGGCACGGTCTCGACGCCGGTTGCGAATGTGACGGCGACGGACACGGTGAATGGCGCGGCGGCTGATCTGACTGTCGGCGGTAATGCGACGATCTCCGAAGACGGCACCTGGCCTACGGGCTTCAGCCTGAACACGACGACGGGCGCGGTTGAGTACGACGGCACCTCTGTGCTGCCGGGCGCTTACACGATGGATTACGAACTCTGCGATCTCGGCACACCTGCCAATTGCGAAACCGCAACGGTGACAGTGACGGTTGGTGCGGACATCGTGCCTGACGATGACAGCGGGACAGCTGTGTCCGGCACGGTCTCGACGCCGGTTGCGAATGTGACGGCGACGGACACGGTGAATGGCGCGGCGGTTGATCTGACTGTCGGCGGTAATGCGACGATCTCCGAAGACGGCACCTGGCCTACGGGCTTCAGCCTGAACACGACGACGGGCGCGGTTGAGTACGACGGCACCTCTGTGCTGCCGGGCGCTTACACGATGGATTACGAACTCTGCGATCTCGGCACACCTGCCAATTGCGAAACCGCAACGGTGACAGTGACGGTTGGTGCGGACATCGTGCCTGACGATGACAGCGGGACAGCTGTGTCCGGCACGGTCTCGACGCCGGTTGCGAATGTGACGGCGACGGACACGGTGAATGGCGCGGCGGTTGATCTGACTGTCGGCGGTAATGCGACGATCTCCGAAGACGGCACCTGGCCTACGGGCTTCAGCCTGAACACGACGACGGGCGCGGTTGAGTACGACGGCACCTCTGTGCTGCCGGGCGCTTACACGATGGATTACGAACTCTGCGATCTCGGCACACCTGCCAATTGCGAAACCGCAACGGTGACAGTGACGGTTGGTGCGGACATCGTGCCTGACGATGACAGCGGGACAGCTGTGTCCGGCACGGTCTCGACGCCGGTTGCGAATGTGACGGCGACGGACACGGTGAATGGCGCGGCGGTTGATCTGACTGTCGGCGGTAATGCGACGATCTCCGAAGACGGCACCTGGCCTACGGGCTTCAGCCTGAACACGACGACGGGCGCGGTTGAGTACGACGGCACCTCTGTGCTGCCGGGCGCTTACACGATGGATTACGAACTCTGCGATCTCGGCACACCTGCCAATTGCGAAACCGCAACGGTGACAGTGACGGTTGGTGCGGACATCGTGCCTGACGATGACAGCGGGACAGCTGTGTCCGGCACGGTCTCGACGCCGGTTGCGAATGTGACGGCGACGGACACGGTGAATGGCGCGGCGGTTGATCTGACTGTCGGCGGTAATGCGACGATCTCCGAAGACGGCACCTGGCCTACGGGCTTCAGCCTGAACACGACGACGGGCGCGGTTGAGTACGACGGCACCTCTGTGCTGCCGGGCGCTTACACGATGGATTACGAACTCTGCGATCTCGGCACACCTGCCAATTGCGAAACCGCAACGGTGACAGTGACGGTTGGTGCGGACATCGTGCCTGACGATGACAGCGGGACAGCTGTGTCCGGCACGGTCTCGACGCCGGTTGCGAATGTGACGGCGACGGACACGGTGAATGGCGCGGCGGTTGATCTGACTGTCGGCGGTAATGCGACGATCTCCGAAGACGGCACCTGGCCTACGGGCTTCAGCCTGAACACGACGACGGGCGCGGTTGAGTACGACGGCACCTCTGTGCTGCCGGGCGCTTACACGATGGATTACGAACTCTGCGATCTCGGCACACCTGCCAATTGCGAAACCGCAACGGTGACAGTGACGGTTGGTGCGGACATCGTGCCTGACGATGACAGCGGGACAGCTGTGTCCGGCACGGTCTCGACGCCGGTTGCGAATGTGACGGCGACGGACACGGTGAATGGCGCGGCGGCTGATCTGACTGTCGGCGGTAATGCGACGATCTCCGAAGACGGCACCTGGCCTACGGGCTTCAGCCTGAACACGACGACGGGCGCGGTTGAGTACGACGGCACCTCTGTGCTGCCGGGCGCTTACACGATGGATTACGAACTCTGCGATCTCGGCACACCTGCCAATTGCGAAACCGCAACGGTGACAGTGACGGTTGGTGCGGACATCGTGCCTGACGATGACAGCGGGACAGCTGTGTCCGGCACGGTCTCGACGCCGGTTGCGAATGTGACGGCGACGGACACGGTGAATGGCGCGGCGGTTGATCTGACTGTCGGCGGTAATGCGACGATCTCCGAAGACGGCACCTGGCCTACGGGCTTCAGCCTGAACACGACGACGGGCGCGGTTGAGTACGACGGCACCTCTGTGCTGCCGGGCGCTTACACGATGGATTACGAACTCTGCGATCTCGGCACACCTGCCAATTGCGAAACCGCAACGGTGACAGTGACGGTTGGTGCGGACATCGTGCCTGACGATGACAGCGGGACAGCTGTGTCCGGCACGGTCTCGACGCCGGTTGCGAATGTGACGGCGACGGACACGGTGAATGGCGTGGCGGTTGATCTGACTGTCGGCGGTAATGCGACGATCTCCGAAGACGGCACCTGGCCTACGGGCTTCAGCCTGAACACGACGACGGGCGCGGTTGAGTACGACGGCACCTCTGTGCTGCCGGGCGCTTACACGATGGATTACGAACTCTGCGATCTCGGCACACCTGCCAATTGCGAAACCGCAACGGTGACAGTGACGGTTGGTGCGGACATCGTGCCTGACGATGACAGCGGGACAGCTGTGTCCGGCACGGTCTCGACGCCGGTTGCGAATGTGACGGCGACGGACACGGTGAATGGCGCGGCGGCTGATCTGACTGTCGGCGGTAATGCGACGATCTCCGAAGACGGCACCTGGCCTACGGGCTTCAGCCTGAACACGACGACGGGCGCGGTTGAGTACGACGGCACCTCTGTGCTGCCGGGCGCTTACACGATGGATTACGAACTCTGCGATCTCGGCACACCTGCCAATTGCGAAACCGCAACGGTGACAGTGACGGTTGGTGCGGACATCGTGCCTGACGATGACAGCGGGACAGCTGTGTCCGGCACGGTCTCGACGCCGGTTGCGAATATGACGGCGACGGACACGGTGAATGGCGCGGCGGTTGATCTGACTGTCGGCGGTAATGCGACGATCTCCGAAGACGGCACCTGGCCTACGGGCTTCAGCCTGAACACGACGACGGGCGCGGTTGAGTACGACGGCACCTCTGTGCTGCCGGGCGCTTACACGATGGATTACGAACTCTGCGATCTCGGCACACCTGCCAATTGCGAAACCGCAACGGTGACAGTGACGGTTGGTGCGGACATCGTGCCTGACGATGACAGCGGGACAGCTGTGTCCGGCACGGTCTCGACGCCGGTTGCGAATGTGACGGCGACGGACACGGTGAATGGCGCGGCGGCTGATCTGACTGTCGGCGGTAATGCGACGATCTCCGAAGACGGCACCTGGCCTACGGGCTTCAGCCTGAACACGACGACGGGCGCGGTTGAGTACGACGGCACCTCTGTGCTGCCGGGCGCTTACACGATGGATTACGAACTCTGCGATCTCGGCACACCTGCCAATTGCGAAACCGCAACGGTGACAGTGACGGTTGGTGCGGACATCGTGCCTGACGATGACAGCGGGACAGCTGTGTCCGGCACGGTCTCGACGCCGGTTGCGAATGTGACGGCGACGGACACGGTGAATGGCGCGGCGGTTGATCTGACTGTCGGCGGTAATGCGACGATCTCCGAAGACGGCACCTGGCCTACGGGCTTCAGCCTGAACACGACGACGGGCGCGGTTGAGTACGACGGCACCTCTGTGCTGCCGGGCGCTTACACGATGGATTACGAACTCTGCGATCTCGGCACACCTGCCAATTGCGAAACCGCAACGGTGACAGTGACGGTTGGTGCGGACATCGTGCCTGACGATGACAGCGGGACAGCTGTGTCCGGCACGGTCTCGACGCCGGTTGCGAATGTGACGGCGACGGACACGGTGAATGGCGCGGCGGTTGATCTGACTGTCGGCGGTAATGCGACGATCTCCGAAGACGGCACCTGGCCTACGGGCTTCAGCCTGAACACGACGACGGGCGCGGTTGAGTACGACGGCACCTCTGTGCTGCCGGGCGCTTACACGATGGATTACGAACTCTGCGATCTCGGCACACCTGCCAATTGCGAAACCGCAACGGTGACAGTGACGGTTGGTGCGGACATCGTGCCTGACGATGACAGCGGGACAGCTGTGTCCGGCACGGTCTCGACGCCGGTTGCGAATGTGACGGCGACGGACACGGTGAATGGCGCGGCGGTTGATCTGACTGTCGGCGGTAATGCGACGATCTCCGAAGACGGCACCTGGCCTACGGGCTTCAGCCTGAACACGACGACGGGCGCGGTTGAGTACGACGGCACCTCTGTGCTGCCGGGCGCTTACACGATGGATTACGAACTCTGCGATCTCGGCACACCTGCCAATTGCGAAACCGCAACGGTGACAGTGACGGTTGGTGCGGACATCGTGCCTGACGATGACAGCGGGACAGCTGTGTCCGGCACGGTCTCGACGCCGGTTGCGAATGTGACGGCGACGGACACGGTGAATGGCGCGGCGGCTGATCTGACTGTCGGCGGTAATGCGACGATCTCCGAAGACGGCACCTGGCCTACGGGCTTCAGCCTGAACACGACGACGGGCGCGGTTGAGTACGACGGCACCTCTGTGCTGCCGGGCGCTTACACGATGGATTACGAACTCTGCGATCTCGGCACACCTGCCAATTGCGAAACCGCAACGGTGACAGTGACGGTTGGTGCGGACATCGTGCCTGACGATGACAGCGGGACAGCTGTGTCCGGCACGGTCTCGACGCCGGTTGCGAATGTGACGGCGACGGACACGGTGAATGGCGCGGCGGTTGATCTGACTGTCGGCGGTAATGCGACGATCTCCGAAGACGGCACCTGGCCTACGGGCTTCAGCCTGAACACGACGACGGGCGCGGTTGAGTACGACGGCACCTCTGTGCTGCCGGGCGCTTACACGATGGATTACGAACTCTGCGATCTCGGCACACCTGCCAATTGCGAAACCGCAACGGTGACAGTGACGGTTGGTGCGGACATCGTGCCTGACGATGACAGCGGGACAGCTGTGTCCGGCACGGTCTCGACGCCGGTTGCGAATGTGACGGCGACGGACACGGTGAATGGCGCGGCGGCTGATCTGACTGTCGGCGGTAATGCGACGATCTCCGAAGACGGCACCTGGCCTACGGGCTTCAGCCTGAACACGACGACGGGCGCGGTTGAGTACGACGGCACCTCTGTGCTGCCGGGCGCTTACACGATGGATTACGAACTCTGCGATCTCGGCACACCTGCCAATTGCGAAACCGCAACGGTGACAGTGACGGTTGGTGCCACCCCGATCGAGGCGGTTGATGACACACCGGCACTTGTGGATGGCGCAACAGGGGGAACCATTCCAAACGTTGTGACAAATGATAGGTTGAACGGTGCAGCAAACCCAACGATCGGTGTCGATGTCATCGTGAACGGAAGCGGCATTGCCAATAGCGGTACCGTTCTAGGCATCGATGTGACGCCTGCCTTAGGCGGGATAACAATGGACACGAGCACCGGTGTTGTGGCGGTTTCTGCCGGAACAACCGCCGGAACTTATATCTATACCTATGAGATCTGCGAAATGCTCAACCCGATCAATTGCGACACTGCGAGGGTGACGATAGTAGTTGATCCGCTTAATCTAATTCTAAGAATTGAGGACGAACTCGAGACCATATTGGAAGAAGACCTCGCCAACACTCTGACCATGCAGAGCAACCAGATCAGCGGCTATTCCGCTGACGCTTTGGACCGTCTTCGCATGCGGAGCCATGATGAGTGTCGTGCTGACGCAAACGCGCGCCTCGCTGTTGAGAACATCCTATTTGATACAGACAAGGCCATCATCAAGCCGGAAAGCGACCGGACGCTTGATGATATCGCGGCAATCCTGATGAGCTGCCCTAGCAGTGCTTTTGAGATCGCGGGCCATACGGACAGTGATGCTTCTGATGAGTATAACGTCGACCTGAGTCAGCGCCGCGTCGTGGCCGTTCGCCAAGCCCTTGCACAGCGCGGTGTAGATACGACAGGTTATATTGCACGCGGCTACGGTGAAAGCCTGCCAATCGCAAGCAACGCAACGGAAGAGGGTAAAGCCCAGAACCGTCGCGTGGAGTTTCAGACATTGGACGATGCAGATAGTTATCAAGGCCCATGTGATAACAGCTTCAGCCTTGAACGGAGCTTGAATGCAAACGCGAACGACGATGGGATGATTGCTGATGGGCAGTTTGTGAGAGATCAGCACGATTGTCTCACAGACCGTCGTGAAGTCTTTGAAGGGTCACTCAGCTATAGCGATACTGGGCAGGGACAGACGCAAAGCGCGATTAACCTATCCTATCGTCGCGAACAGTATCGTGGCAGCGACAGTGTCTTTGGATACTTCGTTGGCCTCTATGGGTCTCAGTCAGACGTGACACGTCTGGCCAATGGTGAAATCAGAGGCTTTGGTCTGAACGCCGGCGTCTATGGTGCCAACCGGCTGGATAACGAGCTATACCTCGACTACTACCTCGGTGCAGCTGCAGGCCGTCATGAGTTTGATCTGGCCTTCGCGCGAGACATCGGGACGATCGATGCAAGTGGCAACTATCAGTATATCGCAGGCTTTGCTGGAGCAGCAATTTCGGGCGAAGTGGAGGTCGGTGGCACCACTCTCACACCGCGCATTGGCTTCGACTATGTCTATACGCCCGGTGCCGATGTGGATGTGGTTGCAGAGTTTGGTAGCCTGTCAGAGGTAGGTGGCCTTGAATTGGATGCGATCTCTGGCGGACGCGTGTTTGCCGAGGTGCGCATGGATCATCTTGTCGACCAAGGTCGGGCGAACCTATGGTTCAACCCGCGTTTGGCTTGCTATCAGTCCCTCGGCAGTCTTGACGGAGTTTGTGGCATAGGTGGCTCCATCGGTATCGAGAACACCGACGAAGACAGTAATCTTACCTATTCGTTCGAAATCGACGGTGAATGGGGTCAGGACTACACTCTCGGCTCTTTCACAGCTAGCGTCGGTCGACAGATCGGGCTGGGGACGTTTAGTGGAGATGCGACCATGAGTACTAAAGGCTCAGTAACATTGGGCGGGACCTACGAAATCGGGTTCTAGTGCCTTCTAGAACTGTAAAGGCCTGCGCTAAGAGCGTGGGCCTACCCTTCGGTCGATATACCTGCGGTCTCGTTCACGGCTACCGTCAGAGGTTGTTTCCGCAGTGCTCGCCAATGATCGGTTTCCTCGCGGCAGAGCGGCGTGGCGAGGGCAGTTTCATGACTTCGCAATCTCCGATTCCTGCGCAGAGCGGCCATTCGAGTGCGATGCAGCATTCGGTAAAGTGTGCTCTCTTGAGGCCTTCGCTGCATTCTCCGAGAAGGACAGCTATGCAGGCGAATAGCCCGCTGAGGAGGCGTCGCGCTAAGGCTTGGCTACCAACAAGGTCTGCCTATCATTCTTCATCATAAAAATAGAATTTGCGGCGTGAAACGTCGCTGTTTTTGATAAGGATTTTCCAGAGAGTTTCGCCAATGAATGCTAGGATGCCCCCGGTGACGGCAAGGTAGAGCAGGAAAAGCGTGTAAATATCCCAGAAGTTACCTGTCTCTGAGCGATAGGAGATGAAGCTGATGAACAATATTGCGACCCGCGATCCGTATGGTGAATGCAGTCTTTCGGCGGTTGTCGCAAAGCAACGGCCATATCTAACGCCCGGATCGCTAGATCCTTCTTCATGCGGTTGCTGACAGCCCAACCGATGACACGGCGAGAATACAGATAAAGGATGACGGCGAGATACAGCCACCCTTCACTGGTCCATATGTAACTGATGTCACCTGCCCATTTTTGGTTGGGGCCAGTCGCTGAGAAATCTTGATCCAACAGATTGGGTGCGATGTTGAACGTGTGGTTACTGTCCGTCGTCGCCTTGTATTTCTGGGTTCTTATGATCTTGATGCCATTCTCACGCATCAAACGCCCTACGCGCCGGTGTCCGATCTTCAGCCCTAGCTCCTGCAATTCTTCAGTCATGCGGGGTCGCCCATAGCTTTCTAGGCTTAACCGATGTTGTTCGCGGATATGGGCCAGAAATACCATATCATCCCGCTGGCTCTGGCTCATCGGACGCACCCGCCAAGCACGGAACCCACGCGATGTGACCTGCAAAGAAGATTGCCGCCTTTTTTAGCACTTCCCTCTCCTCACGCAGTAGGCGGACTTCTTTGCGAAGCCGCGTGTTCTCCTTTTCGACGTCTTCATGCGGTCCTGACATCAGATCGTCATGCTGATGTTGCTGAACCCATTTGTTCAGCGTCGAAAGCCCAACCCCTAAATCCGATGAAAGTTAAGGCCGCGTTAGGCCACTGCTCATCGCCATGCGCACCGCATCACGCCGAAACTCGTCTGTGTATCTCTTTGCCATTCTCTATCTCCTTCATAGCAAACATTGCTCGAAAGAGACCGGAACTAAACCGTGACAAGTCCAAATGCAAAACGTGCGCAAAGTTTACCGGACTGGCACTACAGAGCATGTAGCGGTGTCCGATGTGACGCTTAATATCAATGATGGTGAATTGCTCTCAGTAGTCGGGCCGTCGGGCTGCGGCAAGACGACGATGCTTAAAATCCTCGCGGGATTGCACGAGACTGATGGTGGCACAGTAAAGATTGGTTCAAGTGTGGCCAATTTTGAAGAGGGGCGTGACGTCGGCATGGTGTTTCAACAACCCATGCTCCTCAAGTGGCGCACAATTTCCGAAAATGTATTGCTGCCAGCTCAAATCCTCGGCCTGCCAATGAAGGCGGCGCGGGAGCGCGCACAAGATTTGTTGCAGATGGTCGGGTTAGGCCATGCGGGCAAAAAATATCCGTTTGAACTCTCGGGCGGCATGCAGCAACGCGCCGCAATTGCACGTGCGCTGATCCATGATCCAAAACTAGTCCTAATGGATGAACCTTTTGGGGCGCTTGATGCTATGACGCGCGAAAAGATGAACCTCGAAATGCTGCGGATTTGGCAAGAAAGTCAGAAAACAATCGCCTTCATTACGCACGGTATTCAAGAAGCGATTTTCCTTGGATCTCATTGCGCAGTGCTCTCGGCCGGTCCCGCACGTATGGCGGATCATTTCAAGATCGACCTGCCTCATCCGCGAACACTCGACATTAAAACGACTGATGCGTTTGGCGAATATGTTAAACGGGTCTACCGCCAGCTTGGGATGCACTAAATGCTCATTTAAACGCTTCGCCAATGGTTGTATTTTGTCTTTTGGCCGGTAGCAGAACAACAGGGACCAAAGGCAATTTTAATGGGCTGCGGTGCAGAATTATAGTCCAAGTTGGATGCCCTGTTTGGACCGCGGTTTGTCGGTCTGAAATCCACTGACGTTGGTATCATTTAATGGCCGTTTCCGCGACTTGGGCTGCATCGCAGCACGAAATATGCTGCAACTGCGAGGAAATGCTGCGTGAGCAATATCCGCGCGGGCACAAGGCCGCTTAGTCCGCGACTTGATCCTTGGCCTAACCAACGATGAAGGTCTGGTCTGGGGCAGAAATGCTTGACGTTTGGGTTAGTATTGCGTGACGCGGCACGTTGATAGGATTCAAAAAAAATTGGCCATCGAGTCAAAGGTGCGCGACGTTCCTCACTATGACACAAGTCCTCGTCGTTATTGACGCGGCAAATTAAGTAAGCGTGTGTATGTCTCTATGGCCGTCTTCGTCTCAGAACGGGTGGCCGTAGCTGCGTTGTTTAGACAGGTCAAGTATCGCCCGGACTCATCAAAGTAGTTGCTGAACTCCGCAGATAGAATGTCGCGAAACTCTATTTGGAGTGCCGTGTTTTCGGGTACGACCGGCAAGAGTGGTGGAACGCAAAACATTGTACTCGTCTCGCCCTCCGCCTTTATCCCTGACCCGGTTATTGTGCCAACTGCGACTAGCAAAGCACCCAGAACAGGGATGCGTGGCATCACGTATTTGAGGCTCGCGCTGCTCCATTTTCCCCTCATTTAGGATAATCCCTCTACTTTAAAGATACTTACGTCTCCTATCGGCGCGGTAGGAATTTTGCGGCTGAATGGGTTGTAAGTAGCTTTTTGTTTGCGTAAGGTATTTTTTAACATACAAACTAATTATTACCACCACTAAAGGGTTTTCAACAATATTGCCGCTCGCGGCAACCCTCCGCTGACTCTTGCGCTCACTCAACTCACAAACGGACGGATTATGAAGAATAAGTCTGCATTACTGGTTTTGGCGGCCGTAAACAAAGAGCTGGATGATGTGAGCTGGTTGGAAGTCGAATGTTCCAAAGCAGCTTCAAAGTCTGGATCAGTAATGTGCGGCGAGTGGACGTTTAGTCTGGCGACGCCGATGAACGGGAACGATGTTCATAGATCGCGGGTCGTCGTCTGGCGCACTCTCGAAGCAAAAAAAATCACAACAATTACCGGGCTGACGGCTCTGGCGCTGACGCTGGATATTCGCCTGCCAGTGTTTCCACTGCGCGACGGAGACGTAGGCGTTTGGACGCGTGACCCATCAAAACCAGCTCGAAATCGTTCCATGGGGGGAAGCCTATGAAGCTATTTTTTAACATAACATGTATTATCGGATCGAATACCAAGCCCCCCGCGCTTGACCGTGCAGTGCGAGGTGACCATCGTTCACCAATGTTTTGAAGTGTTGCTTGAGGGTGTTCCGGTTGGCACCTGTCAGCTTCACGGCATCTGCCATTGTGAGACGCCCTTGTTCACGTGTGAGCTCGACAATTTTCGCGGCGAGTTCAGGCATTGCGCCAATCATCAATTTTTCCCGCTCAACCCGTGTCTTGAGCCTTTGCATCTGGCGTTGCAACGCACTGAGGAAGAATTCTAGCCACGGAGTCCACTCGGGATTTGGCCTCCTGAATCGTGCCCTGGGTTTGCCTCAGCGCGAGATAATAGGCTTCCTTACTCTGTTCGATCACGCTTTCAAGCGAACTGTATGTCACATAAGCATACCCTGCCCTGAGCAGCAGTAGTGTTGTAAGAACGCGGCTAAGTCTGCCGTTGCCATCTTGAAACGGGTGTATTTCCAACAACACAACAACGAATATCCCGACGGCCATTAATGGGTGCATATCGGGATCTTTAACCGCGCCTTGATACCACGTCACCAACTCTTGCATTAGTCGTGGCGTGTCGAACGGCGAGGCCGTCTCGAAGACGATTCCAATCTGAGCACCCGTCTCGTCGAAAGCCGCGACGCTATTGCTGGAGGTCTTATAGGCCCCCCGATGGCGTTCGTCTTTGTTGCTATACTTTAACAGGTCCCTATGCAGTTGTTGGATATGGTTCTCTGTTATCGTGATGTTTTCCCACGACCCAAAGACCATCTCCATCACTTCAGCGTAGCCAGCAACCTCTTGTTCGTCACGGGTTTCAAAGGATTTGATTTCTAGATTGGACAAAAGCCGTTGCACGTCTTGGTCTGAAAGCTTGCTTCCTTCAATCCGTGTTGATGAGCCAATACTTTCAATGGTCGCCACGCGTCTCAGCGAAGACAATCGCTCCGGCGCAAGCGACCCAAGGGCGCGCCAAGCCCCCTTAAATTCGTCGATTTCAGAAACCTTGGCGAGGATTTTAGGCGTGATAACGAGTGACGAGGTGTTCAACATACCCATATGAATACCCATTTACACCCAATCGTCAATTCAATTCAACATCCATAAACACCCATTTGAATTGGGATCGCTAGATAGCCTACAAAGTCGTTGGTCCAAAATAAACTGACCAGTCTCGCCAGAAAATAGACAAACATAGATCAAGATGAGTTAGCCCCAACTGCCATTGATGGCCCAAATCCGGACCTTCACTTAAATCGCAGCGAAGGCTACCGAAGAGCCCGAGGCAGTCATTGCTATTTCTCGCTGCGTGCGCATGGAGCACGAAAGTTGCTGCAGATGCTTGACCTGAGACTCTGCGCTGCGACAGAGATCGCGGCCATTCGATCTTAATGCGGCGAGGATATGGACAGCAATTCACAGATTGCGGGTCGAAGCCGAGGGTGAGCTATTTTAAACGAACGGCTGCTTCTCTGCCGGAAAAAACAGCAAGGGCGGAACGCCGACGTTCCCTTCGATTACAAAATTATTCGAAAGTGTTTTATATATTCCATCGCACTCGCAGTCACCGTGATTTAATGGCTATAACTCCTGACGCTAGCCTTGGCGCACAAAAAACAATTCCATTGAAGATACCTTCAGTGGTTTCTATCGGACTGCGTTGATACTTGACGCCCTGCTGGGCTAGGTATTTAATGAAATAGTTATCGGTTCCCGAGAGGGATCAAATGGGAATTTGGTGCGCGACGGTATGACCGTGGCAATGCCAGAACTGCCCCCGCAACTGTAAGCGGCGAGCGACCTCGAACACGCCACTGGACTCGCGTCCGGGAAGGCCGAGGGACGTGACGACCCGTAAGTCAGGAGACCTGCCGTAAACGTGTATTCAACCCAGGCGGGGTGTCCTGGAGGGGGAATGATGACTAAATAGCCTCCACCGCTTTGCGGGGGGATCAGTCAATCGGCCTTCTTCTTGTGGTCTCTCGCACGACAAAGGCCGTGTTTTGTTCAGATCCCACTTTCGACATCGCAGGCCGTGCCGCTGTCCATCAGACAAAGGGCTTGTCTGATGCGGCCCATGATTCTCGTTCTGGCCAAGGCCGCAATTGCGGCAGCACCACGTGCGGAAATGGCTGCGCTGGCCGAAGCGGTGGCCGCGCACAGCCCCGGCCATAACGCCACTTACGCCTTCTCGGAGCAAGGCAGCCCCAGCCTGCGGGAGCGCCTGAGCGAGATTGCCGCGTCGGGCGTGTCCAAGGTTATCATTGTCCCGGCGATGCTACCGATGGAGCCGGGGTTTCCGGCATGGATCCGCCGGGCAGTGAATCGCTGGATGAAAACACAGTCTTTGCCGCTGCCCAAGATCACCATCGCGCCTCCCCCACTAGTCGCGTCAAGCGATATGCCAGCGATCCTGTCCTCCGCCGTAGCGCGGGCGGGCCACGAGGATGTGACACAATCTGCGACCCCGATCCCCGACGCTTCGGTGATCCAAGGCCCAAAGCGTCGGGTTTTGCTGTGTATGGGCGGGCCGTGCAATGACGCCGCGTCTGGTCTGTTGTGGCAACACTTGCGTGCTGAGCAAGATCGGTTGGGTCTGCGGGATAATGGCGAGGGGATGATGAGCTGCAAGACGAGCTGCCTCGGCCCGTGCAATCTTGCGCCCGTGGTGCAGGTCTGGCCAGAGGGGACGACCTATTGCGGGGTGGACGAAACAGCGCTCGATCGGATTCTGGCAGAGCATATTCAGGGCGGCACGCCTGTGGAGGACTTGGCCTATCGCCCTCAAAAGACCAAGCAACGGCTACGGTCATGAGCTCCGCGAAGGAAAAACTACGCTTCGATCTGACGGGCTACGCGCGCGATGGCAGTCTCGGCGACCACGACGGGCTGATGCGGGTCGCAGAGCGGGCCGATGTCCTTGGGTTTGGCGGCATCTGGTTTAATGAGTTCCACTTCTCCCGCACCACGCTACCCTATCCATCGACGCTGCTTCTGGGGGCGGCGATCCTTGCGCGGACGCAACGATTGCGCTTTGGCACCTCGATCCTTGTGCTGCCGCTGTACCATCCGCTGCTGCTGGCCGAGCAGATCGCGCAACTGGATCGTCAAAGCGGGGGGCGGCTGGATGTGGGCGTCGGACGCGGTACCTCGCCCGAGACATTCCACGCGCTTGGCCTTGATCCCGCTCAAGCCCCTGCACGGTTTGCCGAGGCGCTTGGCGTGATCCTTGCCGCGTTGACGAAACCGATCGTGTCGTCGGACGGCCCGACATGGACATTCTCCGACGTGACTGTAGGCCCGCCGCCGATCCAGCGACCGCACCCGCCGATCCATGTCGGGGCCGCGTCACCGGATACGCTGGCCATCGCCGCGCGGCACCGTTTCCCGCTGCTTCTGAGCCTTGAGCCGAACGAGACCCGTCAGATTGGCGTGTTCCGTGACCAACTCGCGCGCGCAGGTGCAAGTTCAGAGCCTTTGGCGGCCTCTTCGCTGGCGCGCTACGTGATTGTGGAAGCGACCCAAGCCAAGGCCGAGGCCGCGCTTGATCGGTTCACCGATGCGCTTAACAAGGCCCGCATCGCCCGTGCAAACACCTTCGGCAAACCGCCACCCGCGCCGCGTACGCCCGCCGATATGCTGGCGGGATACACCATTGCCGGGACGCCCGAGGCATGCCGCGCCCAGATTAAGCACCTGACTCGATCCACGGGTATTCGCAATATGCGCTGCCTGTTCTCCGCCAACGGCACCATTCCACTCGATAAGGCATCCGCCTCGATGGAACTTTTCGGAACCGAGGTTTTGCCAATTTGCGCAGACCTGCCCGCGCCACCTCTCCCAAACATCAGACCTAAAGGAACCCTCCCATGAGGCATCTCAAACTAATCGTCACCGCCAGCTTGTTGGCTCTCGCTCTGCCTGCCTATGCGCAGGACGGTTTTCCGTTCGTTGACGAAAACTGCGGCCACACGTTCACCTACGACGCAGCCCCGGAGCGCGCCGTGACCCTATCGAACAACGCGACCGAGCTGATGCTAGCGCTGGGTTTGGAGGACCGTATGGCAGGCACATCCTACATGGCGGACATGGCGATCAGCCCGCAATATGAGGAGGCGTATCAATCGGTTCCGATCCTGTCTCCGCTAGTGGCCACAACCGAGCAATTGATCGATGTAGAAGCAGATTTCATCTACGCAGGCTACCCCGACGGCTTTTCCGAGAGCCGTCATACGCGTGAACAGTTGCACGATCTGGGCATGACCACGCGGCTCAACACCGAAGGGTGCAATCTGGGCCGCTATGGCTTTGACGAACTGTATGCCGAGATCCGCTCTGTCGCGGGCATCTTCGGCGTGTCCGAGCGCGGCGAGGCGCTGATTGCCGATATGCAGGCCATCGTGTCTGATGTGGAAGCGCGGTTGGAGGGCGTCGAGCCTGTGTCGGTCTTCATCTACAACGGCGGCGAAGACACGCCACGCGCCGTGTTGGGCCACACCATGCTGAGCCATGTGGTCGAACGGGCGGGAGGTGTGAACATCTTGGGCGACATAGAAAACCGTTACGGCAGCACGTCGTGGGAACAGTTGGTTGATCAGGCTCCGGAACATATCGTGGTGTTCTACTCTGGCACACAAAGCGGTCAGATCGTGGAAGATCCCGAGACCGCCATCGGCCGTGCCCGCATCGCCACGCTGGAGGCCAACCCGATCATCGCGGATGTACCCGCCGTCGAACAGAACAACTATGTACTGATTGTGTCGGGCATCGGCCAACCGGGACCAAGCTCGGCCGATGCGCTGGAAACCCTGGCGCGCGCATTCCACCCGGACGTGTTCACGCAATGACGTCAGACAATCCGGCAGCGGGTCATTGACCACGCCGGACCAACTTGAACAGCAAGGCACATCAAGAGATCGCGCCTTGCTCGACGTTCTGCGCCAAACCCCGCCGCCTGTGCGTGTGCGGGGCGGTCGTGTGCCCGCTGCACCGTTGCACGCCGGACGCATGAGCTATCTTGCGGTTGTGTCCGGCATGGTAGCCCTCATCGCGGCGGCGGGGCTTCTCGGGCTCATGATCGGATCCGTTACGATACCACCGCTCACGTCAGCACGGATACTGATTCACTGGCTGTCAGGAGGCTGGTTGATCGAGCCCAATTGGCGCACGGCCCACGAGATCATCATCGTCCAAACCCGCATTCCCCGTGTTATCCTCGCGGGCGTCGTGGGGGCCAGCCTTGGCGTTGCGGGCATGGTGATCCAGGCCATCGTGCGCAACCCGCTGGCGGGGCCTTCCATTCTGGGCGTGTCCTCTGGCGCTGCTACGGGGGCGGTGCTGGTTATGCGCTTTGGCCTAATCATTTTCGGTGCATTTACCTTGCACATCGCCGCCTTTGTCGGAGGCCTCGCGGCTTTGTCATTGGTGTTCTGGATCGCGCGCACAGGGGGAAATATGACCCCGACACGACTGGTGTTGGCAGGCATCGCCGTGGGCGCCGTACTATCGGCGTTCACTAGCTTGCTGGTTTTGACCTCGCCGGACCCGCAATTGGCCGCGCGGGTTTTGTTCTGGACGCTCGGTGGCTTTGGCACAGCGCAGTGGAAGCTGCTGCCGATCCCGGTTAGCGCGCTGGCCCTTGGGCTTGGATTCATGCTGATTCAGGCGCGCCACCTAAACCTGTTGATGGCGGGCGATGAAAGCGCTGTGGCCCTCGGCCTCGACGTCGAACGGTTTCGACGCACGATGTTTGTTCTCACGGCGGGGCTTACGGGGATTACCGTGGCCGTGTCCGGTGTCATTGGTTTTGTCGGGCTGATCATGCCCCACATCGTGCGACATTTGGTCGGCGCGGATCACCGCCGGGCGCTGCCCGCGGTGGCGCTTTTGGGGGCGAGTTTCACCATCATGGCGGATCTGGTAGCGCGCTCAATTATCGCACCACTGGAGTTGCCTGTAGGCATCATCACCGCGCTTGTGGGGGGGCCGTTTTTCATGTGGCTTTTGCGACGTGACGCACGTAGCCTGGGGGTCACGCGATGACGCTTACAGCGGGCACATTGGCCCTGGAGGGCATCACCGTCGAGGTGTCGGGCAAGCGGATAGTTGAGGACATCAGCTTTGATGTGACGCGGGGAGAGATGCTTGGCATTCTCGGGCCCAATGGCGCGGGTAAATCCACTGTTCTGCGCACGATTTATGGTGTGACGCGGCCCTCAGCAGGCCGCGTTTTAGTAAACGGCGAGGACGTGCAACGCCACAGCGCGGCATGGGTGGCGAAAAACGTCGGTGCGGTGTTGCAAGATATGCCCACCGATTTCCCTCTGACAGTGCGCGACGTGGTGGCCATGGGCCGATCGGCGCACAAGGGCCTGCTTGAACCCGACTCCCCCCACGATGCTGCACTGATCGACGCTGCCCTGGAATTACAACGCCTCAGCACTCTGAAAGACCGTGCCTTTCGGACGCTGTCGGGCGGCGAACGGCAACGCGCGCTACTGGCCCGTGCGCTGGTGCAGCAACCCGGTGTATTGGTGTTGGACGAGCCGACAAACCACCTTGATATCCGCTATCAACTGTCCTTGCTGACCTTCGTGCGCGACCTTGGGCTTACGGTCGTTGCAGCCCTTCACGACCTCAATCTTGCGGCAATGTTCTGTGACCGAATTTGTTTGGTAGACGGGGGGCGTATTGTTGCAACAGGCCCGCCCGAGAAGGTGCTGACGGCGGCGCGTATTTTCAACGTCTATGGCGTTGACATGTTGGTGCAACGTCACCCCAGAACAGGCAGCGTCGTGGTTCTTCCGGCATAAAAAAAGGGTAATCGATACTGCCGAAATTTGACAAAAATCCCTGCGATAAATCGTGCGCGGTACTAGCATTATTATTTTGCCTAGCGTCCCAATTCCCGGATGTTTCTATTCGCACCTTGCATGATTACCCGTTGGTGTTTCTTGCAGGGAAAGGGCGGTTTGCATTGGCCCATATAGCTGGTTGGAATGGCCGCTTCAGTGACGGACGAAGTCCTGTAGAAAGTGACGTGCTGCACCAGCAAGCAAATGCTGCGTTAGCAATAGCTGCGCGTGCATAAGGCCGCTTTGTCCGCGAAGTGTGAGTTCACCAAGTATCATATTTCGCGGCTGCAGCGAAAGTCTGGTCTAACGGGCCGCACCGCGGCATAACCGAGGGTGGGTGAAGGTCAGCAATGGGCCGTCGCTATCGTGTTGATGCTGTTGAACCCATTTGTTCAGCGTCGAAAGCCCAACACCCAAAACTGTCCGAAAAAGCAGGACCACTTCACTTTCACAAGTTGATCCACCTTAACTACTGGCCCGAAATCATGCGACCACCTCTGTTCAAATGGTGAAACCGATAGTGATTGGTCGAGAGGCAGAATTTGTTGAATTTGAACATGCGTGAAAGTGCAAGGTTCCGAGAGGCTCAAGGTGCTTTTAGCTTACGCACCCTAAGAACCGAATGCTGGCAAAGGATTTCATATCCTAGCTCAGCTGCCAGACGTGATCTGAGTGCGTACAGCTCTTTAGATACCAGCTCGAGGACCTCACCACTGTCAACATCAACCAGATGATCATGCTCTGTTTTCGTCGCCATTTCAAACCGTGCCGGACCATCGTCGACAGCAACACGCTGGACAATACCGGCATCTGCCAGAGTAGATAGCGCGCGGTAGACAGTTGCGAAAGACACACTGCTGTCTATCAATTTGGAGCGCGTATAAACGTTTTGAGCGCTTGGATGGTCGTGGCTTTGCACCAATGTCGCGAGAACTGTTCGCCTCTGTTGCGTCACACGGATGCCTGCATCGCGTAGCATTTCATCTATTTTATCATGCAGAGCATTCATCTTTTGATCCTAAACTTCTGAATAATTCATAACTGACGGAAAGTGTTTTTGCAATTAATTCGCAAAAGCAGTTGACAGATGCGAATGATTTGCATTTACATATAGAGAAATTTATAAAGGAGAACTGAATGCTATCTCTATTTCTTAAAACGACATCTGTTGCGGCTATCACAATGACATCTGCGACTAATGCTGTTGCAGATGACCGTATGAAAGTTGTCACGACCTTCACAGTCCTTGCAGATATGGCTGCGAATGTAGCAGGCGATGCCGCAGACGTGGTGTCCATTACCAAACCGGGTGCTGAAATTCACGGTTACGAGCCGACACCGCAGGATATCGTCCGGGCGTCTGATGCCGACTTGATCTTGTGGAATGGTATGAATTTGGAGCTCTGGTTCGAACAGTTCCTAACCAACATGAAAGATGTGCCGTCCGCCACGCTAACAGATGGGATCGACCCAATTTCTATTTCTTCGGGCAGCTATCAGGGCATGCCCAATCCGCATGCTTGGATGGGATTAGATAACTCGCTGGTTTATATCGATAATATCGTCATGGCTTTTGTCACACAAGACCCCGAAAATGCCGAAATATATATCGCCAATGCTGAGGCTTATAAAGAGGAGCTTCGCGTCACAATTGAACCACTGCGTGCTGCCATTGCAGAAATCCCCGAAGAGCGCCGTTGGTTGGTGACTTGCGAAGGTGCATTTAGCTATCTCGCGCGTGATTTTGGCATGAAGGAATTGTATCTTTGGCCCATGAACGCAGATCAAGTCGGCACGCCGCAACAGGTGCGCGCCGTTATTGATGGTGTTCGGGACAATGACATTCCTGTTGTCTTTTGCGAAAGTACGGTCAACACGGCTCCCGCCGAACAGGTAGCACGCGAAACTGGTGTGGCTTACGGCGGTGTACTCTATGTCGATAGCCTAAGCGAACCAGATGGCGAAGTGCCTACTTACCTTGATTTATTGCGTGTAACATCGCGTACAGTGGCCGATGGTCTGACGTCTGCAATGAACTAAGATAGAATAATATCTGCAAGTGACCTGTGGCGCCCTTGCTGCAGGTTGCTTGCGTTAAGCGACAACGGCAGAACCCGCCAAAGGAAACGATATGCGTGACGAAAACACTCTATCCGAACATCAAGATATCAAAACGAGCGTCGGCATTTCGGCGTGCGATGTCACGGTAACCTACCGCAATGGCCATACTGCCCTTTGGAATGCCAGTTTTGAAGTCCCACGCGGCACTGTAACCGCATTGGTGGGCGTAAACGGTTCTGGCAAGTCTACATTATTTAAGGCCATCATGGGTTTTGTGCCTATCGCCAAAGGAGCGATTAAAATTCTTGGTCTTGATGTGAAAGACGCGTTAGCTAAGAATTTGGTCGCGTATGTTCCGCAATCGGAAGATGTCGACTGGGCTTTCCCCGTTTTAGTTGAAGACGTCGTCATGATGGGTCGCTATGGCCACATGGGTTTTTTGCGTCGCCCTAAAAAAGTTGACTATGAAGCTGTTGACGAGGCCTTGCGCCGAGTCAGCATGCAAGATTTCAGAACTCGTCAGATTGGTGAGCTTTCTGGCGGCCAACGTAAACGCGTGTTTCTTGCGCGGTCACTGGCACAAGACGGTCAAGTTATCCTCCTGGACGAGCCATTCACTGGTGTCGATGTCAAAACCGAAGAACAAATTATCGTTCTGCTGCGCGAATTGCGTGCCGAAGGCCGTGTGATGCTGGTCTCTACCCACAATCTTGGTTCAGTGCCGGAATTTTGTGATCGCACAGTACTGGTCAAAGGGACCGTCCTCTCCCACGGACCAACCGAAACTACATTTACCCGTGAAAATCTCGAAAATGCTTTTGGCGGCGTACTGCGGCATTTCACGCTGGGTGGCGAGGCGTTGCACGATGATAAAGATGTGCGATCAGTTACGATCTTTACCGATGATGAACGCCCACTTGTGCAATATGGCGATAAGACCCAGCGCACGAAGCGGAGTAAGTAATGGAACATCTGATAGAGCCGTTTGGCTATAACTACATGATCAACGCCATGTGGGTGTCAGCCCTTGTAGGCGGCGTTTGTGCATTTTTATCGTGCTACTTGATGCTAAAAGGTTGGTCGTTGATTGGTGATGCATTGTCCCATTCGGTCGTACCGGGGGTCGCAGGCGCGTATATCCTTGGTTTGCCGTTTGCTTTGGGGGCATTTATCGCGGGCGGGCTGGCCGCTGGTGCGATGTTGTTCCTTTCTGAACGTTCAGGCCTAAAGGTCGACGTGATCATCGGCCTGATTTTCACGTCCTTCTTTGGCTTGGGCTTGTTTATCGTGTCGATCAATCCGATGTCCGTGTCGATCCAGACCATCACAATGGGCAATATCCTTGCGATCACACCTGAAGACACACTGCAACTGGCGATCATTGGTTTCGTTTCGCTGGCTATCTTAGCGGCAAAATGGAAAGATCTGATGGTTACATTTTTTGATGAAAACCACGCACGGACCATCGGGTTGCGTCCGGGGTTGTTGAAAGCGATATTCTTCATTCTATTGTCGGGATGTGTTGTCGCCGCCATGCAAACTGTCGGTGCATTTTTGGTAATCGCCTTGGTCGTGACCCCCGGTGCGACTGCCTATTTGCTGTGTGACAGGTTCCCCCGTTTGATCATCGTATCCGTCGCAATCGGGTCGATCACCAGCTTTCTAGGTGCCTACATTAGCTATTTTCTGGATGGTGCAACGGGCGGCATCATCGTCACGTTACAAACCGTCATTTTTCTTAGCGCCTTCGTATTTGCCCCGAAATACGGGCTCTTGGCTGCAAAACGTAAGGCAAAACAGGCACTAAATCGAAGTTCAGACGATCTTGCCGCGGAGTTCAAATAATGAGTATTGAAAACCTGATGCTACCGTTCCAGTTTCCATTCATGCAAAATGCATTTCTGATCTCTATGATTGTATCGGTGCCAACTGCATTGCTATCGTGCTTTTTGGTGATGAAAGGCTGGGCGTTGATGGGCGACGCGGTCAGCCACGCAGTTCTGCCAGGGATCGTTCTGGCCTATATTATCGGTGTTCCCTTGATCATTGGGGCGTTCGCAGCAGGTATGACCTGCTCCTTAGCGACCGGCTATTTGTCGAGCAACAGCCGTGTGAAACAGGATACTGTGATGGGGGTCGTATTTTCGGGCATGTTCGGCGTGGGCATCGTGCTTTATGTATCTGTTGAAACGAACATGCACCTTGATCACATCCTCTTTGGTAATATGCTGGGTGTTGAGCCTACTGAGATGTGGACATCAGGGATTATATCGCTTGGAGTTGGTTTGATGCTGGCACTCAAATGGAAAGACTGGTTGCTCCATAGCTTTGATCCCGCGCAGGCACGCGCGTCGGGGCTGTGGGTCAACTGGTTGCATTACGGGATGCTGGCGGCACTTTCTTTAACCATAGTGGCGACGCTGTCGGCAGCGGGTCTGATCCTTGCAATCGGCTTGCTGATTGCACCGGGGGCCATTGCGTTTTTAGTCGTGCGCAAATTTTCTACGATGTTATGGGTGTCCGTAATCGTGTGTATGGCGTCGATGCTATTGGGAACTTATGCCAGTTTCTTTCTCGACAGTGCGCCTGCGCCAACGATTATTCTCATTATGACAGCATTGTTTATAGCTGCCTTTATCCGACGCCAGTTCATCACGCGTCGTACCTCTATGCAGCGGGTTCAGGACACCGTTAGCCCATAGTTTGCAATGGTAACATGATGCGCCATCGCTGAAACGCAGCTTGCAGAAACTGAGCTTCGCATCGACACTTCCAGCTTGCATGGAAAAACTGAAACTTTTACCTCAAAAGCTTCGCTCGTGGCTCTCTACAATGCGCTAAGGTCGTTTGATCAACTGGGCTTGCTGGGACATCTGGGAGAACTTGTAAGCAGCATGGATGAAGAAAAGCTTGCTCGGGAGGCCGATAATAGGGCACGACAACGTGGCGCACGATCCGAGCGGGTGGCTTCAGTTTGCCCGACATGTTGCCACTCAAATGGCGCCCTCTCGGTGATGCACAGCCGCATCATGCCTTTGTACGGTCCGGTTGACAACTTTGTCTTGCGCGGTTGGAAAAAGGCACTGATCCGTATCCTTGACCCACCGGTCTGGAATAAGTAGAGGCTGGCATTGGATAGGATTAATCCGGTCCCCCCCCAACCGATCACATCTGCTTGCAGCAGCAGGCTGCTAAGCGCAACAAGACTTTAAGGAAATATGATATGAAAACGGGCACACCTCTTCCAAACGCAACCTTCAAAACACGCGTGCGCGATGAGGCGATTGGTGGCGAAAACCCCTATCGCTGGAGTGACCGGACGTCCCAAGATTTGTTCTCGGGAAAGCGCGTGTTGTTAATCGGATTGCCCGGCGCATTTACGCCAACATGCTCGAACCGTCAGTTGCCCGCTTTTGATGAGCTGGACGAGACCTTCAAAGAGCAGGGAATTGACGCAATCTATTGCGTATCCGTCAACGATGCCTTCGTGATGAAGCAATGGGCGGATCACCTAAAACTTAAAAACATTAAGATGATCCCTGATGGTTCTGGGGACTTTACGCGCCGTCTTGGCATGCTGGTCCGCAAGGACAATTTGGGATTTGGGCTACGCTCATGGCGTTATGCTGCGGTGATTGCAGACAGTCTCGTCGAAGGCTGGTTTGAAGAGGCTGGCATTTGTGACAACGCGGCGAGCGATCCCTACGAAGCCTCAACGCCCGAAGCAGTCCTGCAGTGGTTGCGCAACGGTCGTAAAGAAAAAGCTGCGTAGAAAATGTAGACACGCCGGTACGCGCGGGGCGATTCTTTGATCGCCAAGTTTCGCAGAGTTGCCAATGGTTGAGTCACAACTTCAAACACTATTGGGATCGGTCATGACCTCTAGAGACGGGGCATCCCGCACGCTTATATCCAGCGTTACTTGCCCCGTCTCAACCACAAGATATCCGTGCAATCCCAATGCGTTTGCGGCGCCTTTGATAAGCTCTCAAGGTAGAAACCGTTTATGGTACATGCCCGATGGTCTTCCTGTTAGCCGTAGCAACCGTCTTGTTCTGGCTTGAATAATCAATGGACCTGTCGCGGTTTGATGCCGCTCCTTTGATAGCATTTACTGTGTTCCATTCACAACAGCGCGACTATGAAGCAGAATGGTGGCCGTTGCCGTTGTGGCACAAGCCGTCTGGGGGATGGCGCGAAACCTTGCGCCCGATCGCGAGCGGGCAAGCATCGCTCTCGGAGCCGTTCTGATCGTGATCTTCGTGGCTGGGTCTATTGGGCAAGTAGCCGCTATCCTCATTGGCGGCATAGCAGGTCTCTGGCTATGCCGTGCTGCCCCAGGTCCCGTAGTCGGACACCTGACGTTTCGCGTATCAAAACGAGTGGGGTCGATGTCGCTGGTGCTCTTTGCCCTGCTCCTGCTTCTTTTGCCCTTTACTGCCGGGGTGACGCAGGGCCTTGCCCTGTTTGACTCCTTCTACCGAGCAGGGTCGCTTGTTTTCGGTGGCGGTCATGTAGTGCTGCCGCTTTTGCAGGCTGAAGTTGTGACGTCAGGCGCGGTCAACAATGACGCTTTCCTGTCCGGATACGGCGTAGCGCAGGCCGTGCCGGGACCGCTATTCACCTTCGCCGCCTATCTCGGTGCGGTCATGAAACCTATTCCAAACGGTTTCATAGGGGCAGCCATCGCACTTGTCGCGATTTTCCTTCCAGGCTTTCTACTTCTGGTAGGCACACTGCCCTTCTGGGATGCCTTCCGGTCGCGTCCTATCGCACAGGCCGCGATGCGCGGCGCAAACGCCGCCGTAGTGGGAATTCTTGGAGCCGCACTCTATGACCCCGTTTGGACAAGTGCCATTCTGACGCCCTATGATTTCGCGCTCGGCCTGTCAGGCTTCATCCTGCTCACTGTCTGGAAGGCGCCGCCGTGGATCATCGTTGTGTTGATGGCATCCGGCGGCGTCGTGCTCGGCCTGCTTTGAGCAGGATGGGCTCCAAAATAAACGTCCAGTGTATTCACTGCCTTCCAAAAACCACCGTTATTGGGCACTGTTAAATTAGGTAGGGCACCCCTTAGAATTCAGAGGTGCCCTATATCAATTTTCTGATTGCGCCGAGAAGTTTATGGGCGAACCGCTACAACTTCAATTTCAACGAGCCAGGAGGAGTTGGCAAGCCCGGCGACTTCAAACACGGACCGTGTGGGCAAATTGGGTTGTGCGTCTGTGCCGAAATACTGAACATAGCCTTCCATAAAGCCGCTAAAGTCCATCGATTCACTGCCGTCAGGTGCAACCAGATAGACCTGCATCTTGATAATGTCACTCATGACAAGATCGATCGACTCCAGCTTAGCTTCAATTGACGCCAAGGTACTGGAAGTTTGCTCAGCGGTATTACCGTAACGTTCAAGTGACCCCTGTTCCGCACTGTCATCGATCACCTGCGGCACCGTGCCACTCAGATAAACAAGTGTCGCATCACTTGGAACCTCGACCGCCGTCAGGATTGGAAAGTCGGAACCTGCAATAGGATGGCGCACGACGCCGCCTCTCATCGAGTCACCAGTCGCATCCATCGCACGATTTTCATGTTCAGCAAGTTCGTCCTGAGCAACTTCCGGTCGCGTGTCAGCAACCATCTCTACTGTCGCATCCGGTGTGTAGTCATTACCAAGGTTGGTTTGGAGAAAAGTCAAAAGTTCAACCATTTGTTCATCATTCAGGAACGATCCAAGCTCAGGCATCGCCGCCTGACCGTTTATGATAAGGTATGCTGCATACGAGGAAAATTCGAGGTTAGGGTTTCCAGCGAGCGCAGGATATACGCCTGCACCTGTCGCCCCGGCCCCGTCCGGCATATGACAACCAGCACAAAATGACTGGTAGATTTCTTCGCCATCAGTTGATGTGTAAGCCCCGGCGGTGAACGCATCGGTTGCCGGCGTTGAGGTTTGGGCATGAGCGGAAATGGCGGTAAGCGCGCTGAAAGACAAGGCTGAGATAAATGTGGTTTTCATATCATTCCCCTTTGATGATTTTGGCATGAAGACGCGAAACTGCGTCGAGAGACGAAAGGATCGCGCCTTCCATCCAGGCGGACATATAGGACAGGTGTTCGCCTGCGCAGACCACACGATTATCGATCTTGATCGCTGTTTCGTAATCGCGTTCCTGATCTTTCCAGATACCTGAACATCCAAGCACCCAAGGCACTTTGTGCCACGAAACGCTGACCCCCGCTTTGTACTCATCACGATATTGCGGGTGAATTTTTTCGCCCATTTGTAGCGCTATTTCGATCCGCTCTTCGGGTTGCATGGCGTTGAACTTGAAGGTGTTCGGGCCGCGCCAAGTGTAGGCACCCAAAAGCACAGCCGGTCCATCTGACATATAGCCGGTAGATGGATAGCTAATCTGCGAAATCGCTTGATCAGTGTAGGTAATACCGCCGAAGATATCTTCGTCCTGCTCCCAGAATCGACGTTTAAATTCCAAGCCCACTTTGGTGGAGCCATTATAAGGCATTTCGCCAATGATAGCTGATAGATCGCTCGACAGGTTGTGATCAATCTGTCCTAAGACAGAAAATGGAATGGTGCAGACGCAATAGTCCCCGGTACTTGTCTGGGTGCCACCGCCGTTGGTGTCTTCCCATTCAACGGTGACACCGTTTTCGTCTTGCTGAAGTGACGTCACCTTGGCGTTGTAGGTGATTAGATCACCGACTTGGCGCTCAAACCCCTGCGCAACGCCGTCCATGCCGCCGATAGGCTGGAACATAGGCGCATGGTGGTTCATGCTCTCGTGGGTCGCAAGATACGTCCACAAGCGTGATTGGATGACTTCGGACGGATCCAGCAAATCGGACGCGATTGGCGCAGCACCCTCACCACCACCAGGCTGTTTTTCGTAACCGCGGTAATTGCTGGTCTCCAAGCTTTTTACATATTCATTCTGGTCATCGAGAACGCCAAAGGCTTTCAGGCTTTCGAGCAAAACCTCTTTATCTTCTTCGGTGACAAGATCATCCAGCCGGTCCTGATTGACAGCCTTCGCAAGCAGTTCGGAAATATGGCCGCGATAGTCGGTCAGAATTTCTTTCATGCGCATAGGTTTGCCGTCGTAAGCGTCGCTACGATGGACATAAGCGTTATAATTGGTCTGGATAAACGGCTCCAGCTTCACGTCCAGGCGACGGCAGTAATCCATGAGCGCATAGTGGTTGTGCGGGATGCGCCATGGTCCGGGGTTGATATAGTTGCCTTCGGCAAAATCGACTTTCTGCGTGGCGCCGCCAAGTTCCGTATAGGTATCGCCAGACCGTAGCGTCCAACAGCGACCCCCTGCTTTTTCGCGAAATTCCAGCACTTCGACTTCATAGCCAACTGCACGCATTTCAAGCGCTGCAGTCATGCCTGCGAGACCTGCGCCAAGTATGAGAATCTTTTTGCCCTGCGGGTCGCCTTCAAGCTTGATGGGACCAGTATAGTTCGACGGCATCGCATGGCCCATTGACGTCATTGCAAAATACATGGCGCTGCTACCAGCAGCAGTCCCGATCATTGTTAACAAATTTCGGCGTGTCATATCTGTCATTTTAAAACCTCCGGTTTTGTTCGTAGTTGCTAAACTCGATTCATCGGAGATAATTTTTAGTTCAGGCAATTCATCTAGATATACCCGACCGTTATCCCGATCATTGTATCACACAGAAATAGTAAACCAGAAGAAATCCTTATTGCCAATGATAGATGATCTTTTAAGTCAGTCTAAAGCATCTTGACTGAATTTTAGACCTAAATCAAAAGCGACCATTTTTGGCGCGGTATTTTCAAAAGCAGTCTTTGGTTCAAATCTAAGCAAGGCCTGCTTTGTCCAGCCAAGCGATTGTTGGACCAGCGAGCAGCGAAAGGGTGGTTTGGATTTGGCACCTGATCTCGAATTTCAATGGCTGCTTCGGTGATGTGCGCTGCATAGCCGCGATAAACATGCTGCACATGCGAGAGAATGCTGCGTCAGCAATAGCGACGTCTGTAAAAGATGGCTGTCCGCGACTTGATCCTTGGAACGATGAAGGTCTGGTCTGGGGCAGAAATGCTTGACGTTTGGGTTAGTATTGCGTGACGCGGCACGTTGACAGGATTCAAAAAAAATTGGCCATCGAGTCAAAGATGCGCGACGTTCCTCACTATGACACAAGTCCTCGTCATTATTGACGCGGCAAATTAAGTAAGCGTGTGTATGTCTCTATGGCCATTTTTGTCTCAGAACGGGTGGCCGTCGCTGCGTTGTTTAGACAAGTCAAGTATCGCCCAGACTCATCAAAGTAGTTGCTGAACTCCGCAGATAGAATGTCGCGAAACTCTATTTGGAGTGCCGTATTTTCGGGTACGACCGGCAAGAGTGGTGGAACGCAGAACATTGTATTCGTCTCGCCCTCCGCATTCATCCCTGACCCGGTTAGTGTGCCAACTGCGACGAGAAAAGCTCCCAGAACAGGGATGCGTGGCGTCATGTATTTGAGACTCGCGCTGCTCCATTTTCCCCTCATCTAAGACAATCCCCATATTTTAAAGATACTTACGTTGCCTTTCGGCGCGGTAGGAATTTAGCGGCTTGCGGGTTGTAAGTGGCTTTATGTTGGCGTAAGGTATGTTTTAACATACAAACTAATTATTACCCCCGATAAAGAGTTATCAACAATATTGCCGCTCGCGGCAACCCTCTGCTGACTCTTGCGCTCACTCAATTAACAAACGGACGGATTATGATAAATAAGTCTGCATTACTGGTTTTGGCGACCGTAAACAAAGAGCTGAATGATGTGAGCTGGTTGGAAGTCGAATGTTCCAAAGCAGCTTCAAAGTCTGGATCAGTAATGTGCGGCGAGTGGACGTTTAGTCTGGCGACGCCGGTGAACGGGACCGATGTTCATAGATCGCGGGTCGTCGTCTGGCGCACTCTCGAAGCAAAGAAAATCACAACGATTACTGGTCTGACGGCTCTGGCTCTGACGCTGGATATTCGCCTGCCAGTGTTTCCACTGCGCGACGGAGACGTAGGCGTTTGGACGCGTGACCCATCAAAACCAGCTCGAAATTTTTTCATGGGGGGAAGCCTATGAAGCAAGTTTTTAAAATAACAGTTCTTATGCGAGAAAGACGAGCGCTAAAAATTGCCCTGTCGCTTGTCGCAAATGTGGTTGCTCTATCCCTTGCAGCACCAGTCCAAGCTGAGGTGTTGATCATATCGGATGGCGCCTTTACCTCTTACGATCAGGGTAGCGCATTGGTGGTCTTTGGACCACGACCCGTTGTCCCAGTCCTCAATGCATCGGTTGCGACAAGAAGTGTCGCGCCCCCGCCCCGCGTGATTACACCCCGCGCCGAAATCCTTGATGCCATTCACACAATCGGTTTTCGGTACGCAGGTGATCGCGCCGTAGCAAATGGCGGATTGACGGCAACGCAGTGGGTCACGCTTTTTCGTTCAAATATTCAAATTGAGAGTGCGTTCAACCCGAACGCGCGTTCGCATGTGGGCGCAATCGGTCTGGGTCAACTCATGCCGGGTACGGCGCGTGATCTAGGCGTCGATCCCCACAACATGCACGCAAATCTCGACGGATCAGCACGCTACCTCTTAGCGATGCTTCGCCAATTTGGTTCCAGCGAACTCGCACTTGCCGCGTACAACGCGGGACCGGATGCAGTCGATCGACACGGGGGTATCCCACCGTATCGAGAAACACAGGGTCACGTACAAAAAGTGATGGCTGTTTTTAACGCAACTTTGGGAAACTAGGAGACCCATCCAATGGACAGAAAAACCATCGCAATGGCAGCGGTCGCGACCCTACTGTGGTCACAACCTGCACTTGCACAAGCTATCGACCTGAGTGCGGTCACTCATTACTTGATTCAATCCTGGATGCTTTGACAGGCGTAACAGGTCGTACCGTCATGACAATTGTAGCCGTGTTTGTCCTCTTGGGCGGCGCGTTCAACTTCATTGATTGGGCGCGTGTTTTCACGCTCCTGATGATCATCGTGATCATCGGCGTGATCCCAACAGTGATCCAGTCAATTTGGGGCACCACCTAAAATGCAAGAACGGACCCCCTTTTATATTGCGCTAACGCAATCC
Source organism: Yoonia sp. MH D7 (assembly GCF_054439475.1). Classification (NCBI taxonomy): domain Bacteria; kingdom Pseudomonadati; phylum Pseudomonadota; class Alphaproteobacteria; order Rhodobacterales; family Paracoccaceae; genus Yoonia; species Yoonia sp. MH D7. The sequence goes on along the minus strand of NZ_JBTJCF010000002.1, from coordinate 17,271 downwards.
TCCAAGCTGTTCGGCCTCCCGTATGGCTTTGCGTTACCCTTTATGGGGGGACCGTTATTCCGCTCATTTGGTCAGTGAGTGTCTTCACGGTTGTTTGGTGTGCGCTTGTGTACGGCCTGTGTCGTTGGGCCGCGGAAAAAGACGAAAAAATCGTAGAGGTTTTGCTTACTGGAGCGCGGGTCGTCCCGGGAACGCGGACGCGAAAAATGTTTGGGGGTGATAGCTATGGCGCTTGATCTTACAGCCGTCGCAGCGAGCATCGTTGCTCAGCGGAACGTGTTGAAAAACGGTTTTATGCACGTTCCCTATGTGACGCTGGTGAACGATCACACAGTTCGTCTTCGTGACAACTCGTTTATGTCGTGTATCCGTGTTGATGGCCTGAACGCCGCCACGACGTCCGATAGCGATCTGGACGGCATGAAGAACGCCTTTGCGGGTGTCATCGCTCAGATGGGGCAAAACTTCACGGTCTATACACACAAGATCAGCCGCAAAGTCGATCTTACGGAAAATCTTGAACCTCTCAAAAATAACGATTTCGCGGCTGCTGTGGACCAGCGGTGGCGGGAAGGTTTGGCCGAAGGTGAGCTACGCGATACGAGATTGACGATTTCGATTGTGCGAACGGGTCGTCTCAAAAAAACCGCTGGCTTATTCCGGCGTGCGAGCAACCTTATCGAAGGGTCTGGCGATGCGAGGGATTTGGACCTTCTCGAAGAAGTTTGCCGCTTCATGCGGACTGCGATTGGCGGCGACGCAACACGTCTTCTCAAGGCATCGACTGGCGACCTTTTGGGCTTCTTGGGGTCAGTGCAGACCGCAAACGAACGCCCCATTTATCCCAGCGGTGCCTTGACGGTCGTGGCCGATGATGTGCTATCGGATCGCGTTACGTTCACCACAGACGGGTTTGAGTTGTCGGACGGCCCGTTTGGTGATCGGTATGGTCAAATCCTCGCTTTAAAATCCTATCCGTCGCAATCTTGGGTGACGATCTTCGATGATTTTGCCCTGCCTTGTGACTATGTGATTTCGCAAAGTTTTTCTCCAATGGGGAATAACGAGGCGGCAGACCTGATCGAGCGAAAACAACGGATCATGTCTTCCACTGCGGACCGTCGGGCAAATGCAAGGGAAGCTATGGGCGCTTTGCAAGAGGGTGTGCTCGTTCAAGAGCTTTCGCTTGGCAAACACCAACTGACGATTTCAATTATTGACCCCAGTGAAACACGGGTACGCGATGTCATGTCTGAACTCGCAGGCGTCGCGACTAATGTTGGCGCAATTCTGATCAAAGATAACTTTGTGAAGCGCGCCCATTACTTTGCACAATTTCCCGGCAATATTGCGCATAGGGCACGGCGGAACGTCATTACGAACGTCCATTTTGCTGATTATGCGTCCTTGCATAGAACGCCGCTTGGTAAAACGGGTGACGAGGTGCCCTGGAAAACACCCATCGCGGTATTTCCAACAGCGCATGGATCATCATACCGTTTCAATTTCCATAGGCGCGGTACTGGTGACGGGGAACCGCCAGCGGGTCACACGCTTGTACTTGGCGAAACAGGGTCCGGAAAAAGCGTTTTGGCTGCGTTCCTATTGGCGCAAGCGCGGCGTGCGGACACTCGCATTTTTGTTTTCGATTATCGACGCGGACTTGAAATTGCTACGCGCGCGATGGGCGGCTCATACTCCACTATCGAAAGCGGCATGCCGACGGGTCTCAACCCATTGTGGGTTGAAACTGACGACGAAGGTACCGCCTGGTTGACAGATTGGTTGGCAAATATCTTGTCTCCCAACGACGAACTGTCGCCATTGCAGACGCGCTCAATTTTGGAAAATGTGCGGCGCAACGCCTCCGCTGCGCCATCGCTACGCAGGTGGGACACCTTTGCGAAGCAATTTGCGTCTACCGATGATGAAGGGCTTGTTCAAACCCGCGTCTCCGAATGGGCGAAAGGAGGCCGTTTTGGATGGGTCTTTGGTGAAACAGTAGAGGACACATTTTCTCTCGATGGAGATGTCGTCGGGTTTGATCTGACCCAAATCCTTGACGCTCAATCCGATCGTGAACGCACAGCGGTTCTGAGTTATATTTTCCGCCGGATCGAACGGAAAATGCGTGATCGAAAGCGCACCATCGTCTTAATCGATGAAGCATGGAAGGCCATCGACAATCCTTACTTTGCTAAGGTTATCGAGGGCTGGTTAGCGACGCTACGAAAGCAAAATGCAGTTGTGGTGATGCTGACGCAAAATGCGTCTCAGCTCTCGCGCTCTAAGGTCGGAGAGAGAGTGTTCTCCTTTTTTCCAACTCAAATCCTCTTTCCCGATGGCAAGTCTTCTTACGAAGACTACGACGCTCTGCGTCTAAATCCGGCGGAGCTGGATATCGTTACGTCTCGTGCGTCAGGCAGAAACTTTCTGCTTCGTGACGATGAAAACTCGGTGGTGCTGAACGGCGATATGTCCGCCCTTGGTGATCATCTTCATCTTTTGGGCGGCGGATCGGCAGGACTGTCAATCGCCGGCCAAGATTTTAGAGAAACGCCAGATTTTTGGAGAAGAGCGACATGATCAAATATGCAATTATCACAGTTGGCCTTTTGAGCATCGCGGGTTGCACAACGATGGACCAGCGCGAGGCTAAATGCGCGTGCTTCAACAGCGACGGTTCTGCGAGTGGTTCGTGCGATTTTGCACGTTTGCCCGGTCAGCCTGCGGTGTTTAGCTTCATGGCTGTTGAGGCCCCTTCCCCTCGCCACGCCACGCCGGAAGAGAACGCAATCCGTAAGGAGTTGTGTGGTGGCTGATCAATTAAGGGTCTCAAAGCGCATAGCTGGCGCGGCGCTGGTCGTTGGTCTTTTGGAATCAACTGCCTTTGCGCAGGGTGTGCCGGTTATCGACGGGCAGACCCTTGCAGAGCGGCTGCACGGGTATCTGCATCTGGAAACGGACGAAGATACACAGGTCGAAAAAGCAACAAACCGTGCAGAAATCCGCGCGTTTGAAAACCAACAGATTGCCAGTCTGGATCGGATGATCACGGCCTTTAGTTCAGTGTCCACCTACCAGACTACTTTCATGGGTGGAGACGCTGACATGGGCGGCGTTCAAGAGGTCTATGGACCGTTAGCGAACCCTGCGGGCCGCTTTGTCTTTGGTGATGCGCGTGAAAACATCGAAGACCTGATCATTCGTGGGGCGCAAGATACCTATGGCCTTCCCGGCGTAGCGGCGGCTGGCCTCTCACCGCTTCAATGGCGTTGTCTAATGCAAGCTTTGATTTGGCAAGAAAGCCGCTTCAAAGTCGGCGCACGTTCCCCAGCGGCGGCCTATGGCCTGACGCAAATCATTCCGGGCACAGCTCAGGATTTGGGGATCTACCCAGAATACTATAACGACCCCTATCTACAAATTGTTGGTGGTGCGCGGTATTTGGCAACCCAGCTCCACACGTTTGATGGCAATATCATCTTCGCGTTGGGTGCTTACAATGCGGGGCCAGGTCGCATCCACGAATATGGCGGCGTACCTCCATTTGCAGAAACGCAGCACTACGTGCAGGTGATCCCCGCAAAATATAACAGCTATTTACTGACCATCGGGGGTGTCGAGGCGCAGGGTACGATTGATCCCGCCCTTTATGCTGCTTCTGGCGCGAGTCTCTTGTCGTCCGGATCACTGCATTTTGCCGAATACGCGATGAACAACGCGCAAATGGCGCTGATCCGCGTTCGCAATCTCGTCGTGCAAATCAGAAATACGACCGATCCAAAAGAGGCCTATGACCTCAACACGATGATGAGGGCAGAACTCATTTTAATCCTCAGTGCTCGGATCGAAACCGAAGCGGCTCGCACTCAAGCTGAATATGCACAAAACGCGGCTCAACTGGCGCGGCAAAGGGGGCCGTTGGCCTTTCTTGATTTCACACAACCGGACCTTTGATTGGAGACCGACTTGAAAAATCCGCATTTCTTAAAATCCCTCGCGACCGCTTCGATCTTTGCGTTGGCGCCAGTTACCAGCGTCTCGGTGAGTGCAGTGGTCGCTCTAGCGCCTACGTCAACTTACGCGCAAGGCGTGCCGGTTATTGACAGCCGCAACCTTCTTCAACAGCTTCAAACCTTCCAACAGCTTTTGGTTGATATGGGCTTGCAAGAAGACCAAATCGCAAAATTGATCGAGCAGATTGGGTTGCTGGAACAGCAACTGAGTCAGTTGCAAGAAATAGAAGACCTTCTTAGCGATCCTACTGCTGTTCTCGAACTTGCACTTGGTGGTGACCTTGACGGAATCCTCGAAGGTGAGTTTGACCTTGATATGGTCGGCACTCTTATGTCGGGCGCGCGGGGTGATTGGAGTGGTTTACAAGGTGAAGGCGCAGGTGCGTTCAAGGACCGTATTGCGACGGCTCTTGAAGGTGGTGGCACGTCGCAAACCCAGATCACGGCAATGGCCAATTCCGGCGTGCCCGAAGCTGAACGCAACGCAACGGCTACTGCAACTGGTGCTGCTACATCGGCTGCTGCCGAAGTCGCCTATGTCGAAGCGGCACAATCGGTTGAGCGTGTCGGTGTTATGGTTGGTGAAATACAAAATTTGGACTCCTTGAAGGCGTCCGTTGATCACAACACCCGTGTCACTGCGGAACTGGCCATTGCTATGGCTGCGATGTGGCAGCTGGAATCCGTCCAGACAATGAACGTAGGGATGAACGGCGTTCTCGACGCTGCGACATTGGCGGACATTGAAAAATTCACAGACTTCTCACAGCCGGATTTTGAATAATGTCACAAATTCCACAAACCATTCTCGAAACGGAAGTTATTTACGGTGCCATGCAGCGTGAAAAGCTATGGAAGATAGCTTTCGCAGGCATGACATTTGCAACGGTTGTTGCAGTGTGCGCCTCAGCGGCGGTGATGGTATGGCATAAGCCCCTCGCGCCAATCGTAGTCCCTTTTGATCCCGAAACCGGTATGGCCGTGCCAAACGCAAGTGTCCAATCAGTCACCTTGAGCGAGCGAACCGCGGTCGTTCAGTCGCTTATCTACCAATATGTTATCGACCGTGAAAACTACAATCAGATCGACAACGACATTCGGATCAATCGATCATTGGCCCGTACCGAAGGCAACGCCCGTCGCGGGCTAATCTCTCTTTGGGACTCGGGCAGTGATGACTACCTACCCACCCGGTATGGCGACAGAACACAAGTCGATGTGGCCGTGACGGGTATCACATTGCTCGATGAAGACCGTGTGCAGGTCAGGATGCGTAAACGCCTGACGAACCCAGATGGTGCGACGTTCGGTAATTTTACCGCTGTGATCGGGTTTCAATTCGAAACGTCAGAGCAACCAACGCTGGAAGCGGTTTGGAGAAATCCACTTGGTTTTACTGTCACAGAGTATCAGCTTTATCAGGATCGGAGAGAGTGATGCGTAAGCGAATTTTGAGTGTTGTATTGCTCTTTTGTATCGGCACATCGGCTTTTGCTGAGGCGACGCCGCCGCGTGGATCACATGATAGCCGCGTACGTGTGACACGTCATGTTGATGGTCAAGTTTATGCGATCAATACCACAATGACGCGCGCAACGACGATCGAGTTTGAGCAAGGCGAAAGGATTGTTTCAATCGTCGCTGGCGATACTGCGTCTTTTCAGTTTCAGTCGATTCCAGGTGATCGTGTCTTCGCAATCAAACCGACAGCACGGGGTGTCCAGACCAACGTAACGGTCTACACGGACAGGCGAAGCTACTACTTCACATTGCAGGAAAGCTCGAACCCGTTTTATGTCGTTCGCTTTAGCTATCCTGCGCGCGCCACTCAGAGCGCGGGAACGCAGCCAGTTCGAACAGCGCAAAATGCAAACTACGGCGTAAGTGCGCAGAGTGAAATCACGCCTATTTCAATTTGGGACGACGGCGCGTTCACCTATTTTCAGTTCCGTGAAAACGCCCCGATCCCTGCGGTTTTCAAGGTCACAAATGGTCTTGAACGGAGCGTCAACTCGCAAGTCACGCAGGGTCGGGTTGTGCGCGTGAGTGGTACGTCCCAGCAGTGGGCGTTGCGCCTTGGTGAACAGGAAATTTGTATTGCGGAGGTGTTCGAATGACGAATGAAAACGGTAAAAAGCCGGATGTTGAAAGTGACCTTGCCACCCGGATGGCAGAAATCGAAAACCGTGTCACTCAGTCAGGCAATCGCGGTGCTGTTGCAAAAGTTGCGGGAGCAGCTGTTGCGGCCCTCGTTATTGGGTTTGGCGGGTATGCGATTGTCGATGCGGTTTCGCAGCCTTCGGAGCAGACCGTGGCTATCCCCTCGAGTGATACGCAAGAGTATCCGGAAGACAGAGGTGCAAGCGATAGTCTTGCGATGCCCTCCCCTCCCGATCCTGTGTTCGTTGATCGACCCGTTTTTACGACACAGACAGATAGCGCCACTCTGGCGCGCTTGGCTGATCTGGAAGCGGACCTTGCAGCGGCGAGGTCGCTGGCGGCGGCGCGTGAAGACGAAACGGAACAGCAACGTGCGCTAAGAGAAGAACTCGAACGTGAACGTGACAAGTTTGCAGCCGATATTGCCGCCCTGCGCAGCACAGCAGAAAATGATCAGGATCGCGCTCGCGACACAATGGAACAGTTGCAAGGTGCGGTATCTGCTCTGCGGATAGATTTGTCGGACAGCCAAAGGGATATTGCGGCAGAGCAAACCCGGTCGCAGCAAGCGTTGCTCGCGCAAGCAGAAAATTTCCAGCTTCAACTTCGTGAAGCGCGCGCAGTTGATCCTTTGGAGCAAGATCGAATGCGTTTAGAACAAGAAAGGTTGGCCCGGGAGGCCGAGGATCGACAACGGCTTGAAGAATTACGTGCTGAACGTGCTGCTGACGAAAGAACACGGGCAGAGTCGAGCATGATTGCGGTCAACAACTCTGGTGCATCAGAAGCAGGAGCGGCAGAAGGTCGGGACCTCAGCGGCAACCAATCCTTTGTGCAGCGCAGTGTAGGCCCTGTCGCGGTTTCGCGCGCATTACAAATAAGTGCACCCCATGCGACCGTACCGCAAGGAACGATCATACAGGCGTCTCTCGAAACAGCGGTGGATAGCACCCTGCCCGGTCCGATCCGCGGTGTTGTGTCAGAAGACGTTCACAGTATGGACGGTTCTGCCATCTTGATTCCAGCCGGATCAAAAGTGTTTGGAGAATATAGTAGCGGTATCGCGCTTGGGCAGAAACGTATCCTGATCGTTTGGACACGCATCTTAACACCTAGCAACCGCTCTATCAGCATCGCCTCCTATGGCGCTGACAGGCTCGGTCGTAGCGGTACTGGTGGAGCTGTGGATACCCGGTTTGGAACGCGGTTCGCAGGCGCGGCGGCCATTTCCATTATTGGTGCGACCCCCGCCATTATTGCAAACCAGCAAGACAATGTGGCGGTTGCTCGTGCAGTCGAGGACATAGGTGACGATTTCAGCGAAGCTACTGATAGCGCCATTGGTCAGTACCTAACCCTCCCTCCCACCATTTATGTCCGTCAAGGGACGTCGGTCACAATCATCGTTGATCGAGATTTGGAAATCTTCTAATGGATGAAACCTACGTTGATAAAGCTTTTGGTCAGCTACGCGCCCTGTTGAAAAACGATCTTGTCGAAATTTGCGTAAATCCGGATGGGCAGGTTTGGTTTGAAAACCGTGGCGATCCATCAATGCAGCTTTCGCAGATAAGACTTAGCCCTGAAGACGTCCGGGACGCAGGCATGCAAATCGCTGCGGAAGGCAATATTCGGCTTTCCGAGAAAAACCCTGTTGGCAGTGTGTCGATCAACTATCGCGACTGGCTCATTCGCGCTCAGATGGTTCAACACCCTGTCGTGCGCGGGGGCGATGCCTTGGCGATGAGGTTTTTCCAAGCGGATACCGAAATGTTTGAGCCGGCATACCTTGGCGATGGTCCAGAAAGCGCGAGTGTCGCGCGGCGCGAGCTGACCAATAAAGTCTGGGGTTTGGCAGAAGGCAACCTGACAGATGCGCTCAAAATGTGTGTTACCGAAAAACTAAATCTCGTCGTTAGCGGCGGCACCAGTTCAGGCAAGACGTCGATCGCGCGATGGTTAGTCGCTCAAGTCGATCAAAAAGAACGCATCCTGACCATCGAGGACATTCCCGATTTGATGCCACGCCAGCCAAACAAGGTTATGATGGTATCAAATCGCCTTGATCCAATTCGCAGCCCGGACGCGTTGCTTCAATCTTCACTGCGGATGCGTCCAGACAGGATTATTCTTTCGGAAGTCACAGGATCAGATGCGTACACATTCCTAAAAGCAATCAACACAGGTCATGGTGGGTCGATCACAACTATCCATGCAGAGACGGCAGAATTAGCCGTGGAGAGGATGGCTCAAACCGCATTAGAAGCTGATGGAAAAATGACCTACGAAGACATGATAGCTTATGTGATCCGCTCAATCGACGTCATAGTTCATGTGGAAAAACGCAACGGAAAGCGTGGTGTCTTAGAAGTGTTTTTGCCCAGTCGCTATGATGCACCTCAGGAGATTGTCGATGAAGCTTAATCATGCCGCGAAGATATTCTTGGTTGTCGGATTGAGTGTTGGCGCTCAAAAAGCAACTGCGGACAATCAAAGTTCAGTGAGCGCCTTACCGGATGCGAACGTCGCCGCCGTTTCCGATAGCGGGTATGTCGATCCGGAAATTAGCAACCGCAATCGGTGCTTAAATCATCCCGGCCGTCCTGCATGGATGATGGTACAGCCACTCGGTTTCGAGTGGCGTTTAGATCTTGCGAATAAGTTTCGCAGCTCACAACGGGCGATGATGGTCACGGGCGCGCAGACCTGCAACTGCGATATGTTGTATCCCGATTGGGACGCGTTTCGCGCTGATTTAGAAGAAATCTGGAACGGTGTCAGCCGTGACTCTCAGTACGTTTGGAACGCAGGCACCCGATCCCAATTCGAGACGGCACGAAATAACTTGGCGGAATATAGCAGTCCATTGGTTACTGAGGTTTCCAGGCTTTGCAAAAACGTGGAGTAAGATAATGGGTTTCATCGAGGCCACCTACACCAGAACAATGTTATTGCTCGATTCATTGGGCCAAAGCCAGTTCGAAGCAGTCGCCTCCCAACTTGGCGGCACCGCTCAAATCCTGTCAGCGCTGATGGTCGTTTTAGTCCTTATCAACATGTCTCTGCAGTTTCGCCCTATGGAAGCAGGCACTTCGATATGGTTGATCTTCAAGCTCGCCCTCGTCGCTCTCTTTATGAAAAGTTGGACGGATTTCAACGCTGTTTTCAACGCTGTTGAAACCGGCTTCGAAGCGATTGGTCACGCCTTACTGGCGGGCGGGATCGGCAATGGCCAAACGACAGCAAGTTTTCCGCAAGAGCTGGACAATCTTTCCGAAACTATCGGCACCTACGCAAATGTGACGGCAGGTCGATTGAACATTTTGGGGGGCATGATCAATGCCTTGATGTTTCTTGCTATCTCTATTTTTGGCGCGCTTGCCACCTTGGCGATGGTTGCTTCACGAGTCGTTCTTGCGGTGCTTATCGGCATTGCGCCGTTTGCAATCTTGGCGACACTGACTAACCAAACGAAGGGGTATTTTGACACATGGCTAACTGGAGTCATAAAAGTGTTGATGTTTCCACTCATTCTCATTGGGATATTCGCAACAATACTCGGTATGGGTAATGCAACAATCTCAAGTATTGACCCGGACAACATCACCACAATTGGTCAAGTGGCGCCGATTTTGACGGTTCTTGTGTTGGCAAGTTTCCTTGTTGTTCTCAGTCCACTCATCGTCACATTGGTAACAGGCGACTTTGCCTTAGGTGCTGTTACAGCCGTTCTAAGTAGCAAACTTGGTGGGACTACACGATCTAGCGGTAGGTCAGTTGGCGCTGCGACAAGTGGGCTTGTGGGTGGCGCGAGAGGCCGTGAGGTCGTTGATGGTGCAAGTCGATCCAGTCGCGCAGGGAACGCTCTTGGTGGTGGGATAAGAAACGCCGCGTCGGCTGTCTCCGCTGCCAACTTAAATGGAAATCTTCGTGCTGGTGTTGAACATCGAGCGGCGCAGATCAATCGGGCCTCTGAGCGCGTAGCTCGTTTAAGACAAAAATAAAAAAAGGGGCCGAGGCCCCTTCGAAGCCAACGGCCGCTTGAACACGGATGCTAACGCAGCGAAAAGCAGCAAAGGCGATTGCGGACCTTCGCTGCAGACGCGAAGGCATCTTCTCACAAAGGCAAAAGCAGCCTTTTACGACGCAGATATCTACCTTTGTAAGGTTGCCGCCCTTGGGAGCCATGCAACGTCAAAGCATCCTGTATTCGCATCGCGCGACTCGTTTACAGAAATTTCTTTCATATGGAATAATTTTCCTGTATTATTCCTTCAGGAAATGGAGAGAAAGATGAAAAACCTACAATCAAATGAGGTTGCGCTGACCCGAGGCGTTGTGCTGACCAAAGCAATGATGCGCGCCGCTGACCGACTTGGGATGTCGGGAAAGCAGTTGTCTGACGTGATCGGCCTGTCTGCAGCACAAATTTCACGCATGAAGAATGGTGAGGCCGCTTTATCAGAGGCCAGTAAGCCCTTTGAGCTGTCCGCTTTGCTAGTGCGTGTGTTCCGATCCCTTGATGCGATCGTGGGTGGAGACGAGCGTGCCATTAAGCTGTGGATGACGTCACAGAATACCGCCTTGAATGGGCGTCCAATAGATAGAATGATTTCAGTACAGGGACTTGCAGATGTCGTTACATACTTGGACGCAAGACGCGCTCCGATCTGAGCTAAGCCACTTACAAGTACCTGCATGGCGTTTGGTTGAAGCACAGCACGTGGTTTCAACCCTAAGTCTCGTCGATAACCTTGAAGAGCAAACCTTGCTTGAGGATATTCTGGAGGAGACCAAGCCGCCTGTTCCTGTGGACTGCCAGCACCTTGATTACCTTCTTAGCACGCCCTTTCGGTATCGCCCGTACCCCTATGGATCTCGTTTTCGCAAGCCTGGCCTGACGCCTGGGGTTTGGTACGGTGCCGAGCAGCCGGAAACGGCGGTGGCCGAAATGGTGTTCTATCGTTTTCTGTTTTACGCAGAAAGTCCGGACACGCCTTTCCCGGACCACCCAGCTGATTACACGGCGTTTTCAGTCGGTGTGGGAACAGCATCCGCGCTGGATTTAACGGCTGGCGCGCTTGACGATAGTCGCGAGATATGGACAGACCCATTAGATTACGTAGCCTGCCAGGATCTGGCTGACACTGCACGTGAAGTTGGAGTTGAAATCATTCGTTTTCAATCCGTTCGGGATCCTGCAGGAGGTGCTAATCTGGCCGTGCTGACCTGTGGCGCATTTCGGGATTCCGCCCCTGTGAGCCGGCAAAATTGGCGTATCCGCATTAATTCTTCCGGGGCGCAAGCTATTAGAGACTATCCTCGTCTAGGGGTGGAATTTGGCCGCGATGGTTTTGATCTTGATCCGAGAATTAAGGGTATGGATTGGGAACGGTAAGGTGGAAGGGGCGGGAAGCGGTCTTTCGCTGCAAGTGCGCGGGCCTTTGGGCGATTTGGAGAAAGCAGCCGTTCAATGTGAGGTCAAAGCCACAAATGCCGCAAACGATCTAATGTCGACAGTAAGCCCAGATTGCGTGATGCATGGATGTATGCTGTCACGAAAGAGGCAAAAACGAGCGTTTGTTGAACAAAGCGCCTGGCTTCTTCCTCCCATTCCTTTTTCTCACAACAGGGGCTGACCTGCACGGGGTGCTCTTGGTCGTTGTGATCCTTCCACGTGTAATCCCATGACACCCCAACACCAGCGAGAAACATCCTCAGCATAAGATCTGACCGTATTTACTCAGAAATATCGTGATGAATCACCCGAACCAAGTCAGATCGCCGCATGACCGACAATCCTAAAACACTGAATTTTAGAATGAATCTGGTCAGCGCGAGTCGATATTGATAAGTAATTAATTAATGAGTTTTAGATCAGAAATAGAAAGTTAAATATCCCGCTATGAACCAACAATCTCTCGATAAAGTAAGTCCGTTTACTAAAATCCGTACGTTACGTGGGGGCCGTTTAACAAAATGGAAGGGGAATGTTGCTTCAATTGCTAACGTTGTGGGCATAGCAACTGTATTCACCGGCCTATCTGTAGGTACCGCTATTGCCGAAAATGAATGTGGCCCAAACGGTGCTGGGCCTACAGCTATTATTTGCGGGCCTGCGAACTATGCAGCTGTCTGACGTCAGCGCCTATGGGACCAAATAGCGTTATTTGATAAGAGAGTGTTTCTGGCTCATCGTCACCACTGAGGAGTGGAAGATGAGACAAACAACGACGAGCCCTGGCGAGAAGATCGTCAAAGACATCAAACGCGCCACGCGCAAGCATTACTCATCCGAAGAGAAGATCAGGATCGTTCTGGATGGTCTGCGTGGTGAAGACAGCATTGCAGAGCTGTGCCGCCGTGAGGGTATCTCTCAGGGCATTTACTACAAATGGTCCAAGGACTTCATGGAAGCCGGAAAGCGGCGCCTTGCGGGCGATACGGCACGTGCGGCGAACACTGACGAGGTGAAGGATCTGCGCCGTGAGGCCCGTGATCTCAAGGAAGTTGTGGCGGAACAAACACTGGAACTCCGTTTGCTTAAAAAAAGCATGCTGGGCGATGGGGGCAACCACGAATGAGATATCCTGCATCTGAGAAACTGGAGATCATCCGGCTGGTCGAGGAAAGCCACCTGTCAGCACGGCTCACGTTGGCAAAGCTGGGCATTCCCCGCACCACATTCTACCGTTGGTATGATCGATATTTGCGGCGTGGCGAAGTTGGACTGCAGGATCAATCGCCGAAGCCCAAACACGTCTGGAACCGCATTCCTGACGAGGTGCGGCGCAAGGTCGTGAAGTTGGCGCTGAAAGAAACCGAGTTGTCGCCACGTGAACTGGCCGTGACGTTCACGGATCGAGAAAGCTATTTCGTATCAGAGGCTTCGACGTATCGGATTTTGAAGGCGCACGATCTGATCACCAGCCCAGCGTTTATCGTTATAAAGGCGGCGAGCGAGTTCAAAGACAAAACCACGGGCATCAATCAGTTGTGGCAGACGGACTTCACATATCTGAAGATCATCGGATGGGGCTGGTTTTATCTCAGCACGATCCTCGATGACTACAGCCGATATATAATCTCGTGGAAACTTTGCACCAACATGAGAACCCAAGACGTGACGGACACATTGGACTTGGCTTTGGCAGCGTCGGGATGTGACCAAGTTCATGTCGTCCACAAACCTCGCCTGCTGAGTGATAACGGCTCCAGCTACGTCTCGGGGGAGCTGGCGGAATGGTTGAAAGACAAGGATATGAAGCACAGCCGTGGCGCGCCCTATCATCCTCAAACGCAGGGCAAGATCGAGCGGTGGCATCAGACCTTGAAGAACCGCATCCTGCTGGAAAACTACTTCCTACCCGGCGATCTTGAGGCTCAGATCGAAGCCTTCGTAGACCACTACAATCACCAGCGTTACCACGAGAGCCTGAACAACGTTACACCCGCCGACGTATACTTCGGACGCGACAAAGCCATTCTACAGCAACGGGAAAGGATCAAACGTAAGACGCTCGAAACGCGACGCTTGCATCACAGACAACACGCCGCATAATGCAACCAACCAGATGAGCCGAACTCTCTCTTAGTCTAGGCCGCCTTTGGTGCCAAAAACCCTGACGACGGACACTATGCAGCTAGCGGTACCTATCCAAATTACCCAACGGGTATTATTTATCAGAATCAAGATAGTTTAACATTAACTCTAAATGATGCTGATGCCACGCTTTCTGGGAATGGTATCCGAGTTTATTCCACGGGACAGAATACCGGTGATATTGTCGTTGTAGGGGAACGATTTTCCTCAATTTCCACAACTGGGAAAAGTGGCAGGGGGATTTGGGCCTCAAATTTTGGCCCTGCTGGCGATGCGTATGCAAGTATGTCTGAAGCCGCAGGGAGCTTTCAATCTACTGGAGATTTTGCTTACGGCATTCTTGCCCAAATCGAAAATTTATCAAACTACGGAAATGTATCCGCCATAATGAATGGCGGTTCAATTGAAACGACTGGCTACGCCAGCGGGGCCATTTACGCATACAACGAGGGCCTTGGTTCGGCAACTTCGGAGATGTCTAATGGCATTATTAGTACAACCGGATTATATTCTGACGGTCTCTATTCTAATATAACCAATTCAGGAAATTTGGCCGATGCGACCGCCACACTTATCGACGGTGATATTGCTACGGCAGGTCAGACTTCTTCGGGTGTGGGTGCCGAAACAATAGGCTTTGGTAATGTGACGACACGGATGGATGCTGGCTCTATCTCCACAAGTGGCAAAGATTCCCATGGGCTACTTTCCCTGATATCCAACGCAGACAGCACGGCGGTGGCAAGGGCAACCTTGATGACTGGCGAGATAGTGACCGCTGGAGAGGGTTCCTATGGTCTCTATGCGCTTAACAATGGCCTCGGCGCAGCCTTAGTGCAAATGGACGGCGGCACCGTGATCACAACAAGAACCGGCTCTCACGGGTTGTTTTCCGAGATTAAGAACGTGACCTCGATGGCAACTGCGACAGCAGTACTGACAGCGGGGGAAGTCAAGACCACAGGGGATGGCAGCCATGCCATCCTTGTAAAGCATTCGGGCTTGGGTAACATCGAGGTCTCTACTGTTGGGATGGGCACAATTTTGACTACAGGTGCGGAAGCACACGGCATTACGACTGAGAATCTTAATGCAGATGTAGACAACATCGGCACGACCACGATTACCATTGGCAACGACATCACGGCAGGCGGCGACGGTATCAATGTACGTTCGGCCTCAAGCGGCCTGGTAACTATTACTGGGAATGGCAACATCGCCGGCGGCGACGATGTGGGTGACGACGGCATTGATGTAGAGGCGCAAGGCGCGGTTAACATTGACGTCAACGGAACAATCACTGGAGATCCCGGCATTGTAGCTAACAGCGCTCTTGGCTCGATTGGCATTGGCGGGATCGGCAATGTGACCGGTCTTATTGGCAATGGTATCGAAACCAATATTACTGGCGGCGCGGCGACTGCTGATATCACCATTGCGCGTGATGGCATCATTACAGGCGGAGACAACGGTATCCTGGCAACCAATGCAGGCAGCGGCGATATCAGCATCACTGTCAACAAAGCGGTTAACGGCGGCACTGGTTACGGCATCAACACCAGCACGATTGCGGGGGCCAATACGGTCCTTACGCTCAATGCAGGCGCGGCCGTAGGCTCAGCCGCGGGCTTGGGTATTCTCAACAATGTTGGGGACAGCACCACGGTTGTAAATGCAGGCGCATCGGTTGCAGGCACGGTTTCTCTTGGCGACGGCTCTGATACATTGGTTATCGCGACCGGAGCTGACATCACGGGTGTTACACTCCTAGATGGCGGTGATGACACCGCGGTAGCGGATACCTACATTGATGCTCTGACCCTGCAGGGCCAGACTTTGAGCCAGACCGGTACATTTTTAACCAACTGGGAGAACATAACCGTTGACGGCGGCTCCTTGGATATCACCGATGGTGATCTGACTGTTGGCGATGATGCGGGCACTGGTCTTGTCCTGACCAACGCGGGTGTTTTTAATGCTGGTACAGCTCTGGCGCTGACGGGCAATCTCGCAACATCTGCTGGTGGGACCTTTGATGGCACTGGTGCTGGTGCTGGTATCTACTCTGTGAGTGGATCAGTTGTGAACAATGGCATCATCACAACGCAAGACGACGCGGTTGGCGATGTGATCACGGTTTCCGGCGACTACACCGGCACAGGTACACTTTTGGTGGATGCCGACTTTGCATCCGATACGTTTGACAAGCTTGTTATCGAAGGCAATGCCACTGGCACGACGCAGCTCGGTGTCTCAGACGTTACGACTGGCGTGGCGACAGGGAACGACATCCCGATCATCACTGTCGCCGGCACATCTGCTGCCAGCGACTTTGTCTTGGCGGGCGGTCCTCTGGCAGTTGGCGCGCTTGACTATGACCTTGAATATGAACCCGGTGCCTTTGTTTTGCGATCACAAGGTGTGAATGGCACGGGGGCGGTCTATGAGGCGCTTCCGGCTATTCTCGGTGGCTTTAACCATATGTCGACACTGGAACAGCGTGTCGGCCAACGTCAGTGGGCTTTAGGTGATGCAACCACTGGAGATGCCCAACCATCAGGATCATGGGTCAGACTGCAAGGCAACAGCACAAACCTTGAGGCTGATACAGGCACAACCAGCTCTATCGATACCTGGGGTCTGCAAGCCGGTATCGACTTCAATGTTGAAGAAGGCGAGGCAGGCCATTGGGTTCTGGGTGTTACAGGTCAATATGGCAGCTCTAACGCCTCTGTGGCGAACGCACTTGGCTTTGGTGATATCGACTCCGAAGGCTACGGCTTAGGCCTAACCGCGACTTGGTATGGCAACAACGGCACCTATTTTGATGCTCAAGGCCAGGTCAACTGGATCAGCAGTGATCTGTCCTCCTCGACCGGTGGATCGCTGGCCACAGATGAAGACTCCACAGCTTATGCGCTAAGTGCTGAAGTCGGCCATAGGTTTAAGGTGAGCGAGACTGGAACATGGATCCCGCAAGCTCAGCTCGTTTGGGGTCAGGTTGATGCTGGAAACTTCACCGACAGTGCAGGCAACGCAGTGGATCTCGGATCCAATGACCGCTTCGTTGGTCGTCTTGGTTTGGCCTATGAGGCTGATAGCCTGACGGCAGGTGGCAACAGCCAGAAGCTGTATGCTATCGCCAACATCATACATGACTTCGACGCCTCCAATTCGGTTGATGTTGCTGGAGCAACCCTCACGTCCGACGCTAGCCAAACTTGGGGTGAGATCGGGGTTGGTGGCTCCATGGCTTGGGATGAGAGCAAGACCCTTTACGGTGAAGTCTCCTACGCTCAGTCTTTCGACAGTTCTGACAGCGATACTTTCTCGGCCTCTGCAGGCCTCCGCATTCAGTGGTAAGGTAAGGTCCACCGGCAGGTTACCACCTGCCGGACACTAAACAGCGATAACCCGCCCCTGTGCTGTGTAGCACGGGGGCGGGTTTTTTTGCGTGCAAGGGGTGTCAAAAACGACCGTTTGTTGAAC